>NZ_JBPAXZ010000001.1:0-2600000 GCF_050897955.1 Pseudooceanicola profundi
CCCCGCCCCCGCCCCCCCCCCCCCCCCCCCCCCCCCCCCCCCCCCCCCCCCCCCCCCCCCCCCCCCCCCCCCCCCCCCCCCCCCCCCCCCCCCCCCCCCCCCCCCCCCCGCCGGGCCGCGCCAGAGGCGCGGCACCAAATTGTTAAGCCGCCAGTTTTACCAGAGCATGCCGCTTCTTGCCCGCCGACAGCTTGATCGGAGAGGAGAGCGCCGCGGCGTCGATCATCAGCCCCGCATCGGTCAGCGGAGCATCGTCGATCCGGGCGCCATTGTCGGCGATCAGCCGCTTGGCCTCCTTGCCGGTCTTGGCCAGGCCCGTCCGTACGAGCAGCTGCACGACGGAAATCCCGCCGCCAACCTCCTCGGCCGAGAGCTCGACCGTCGGCAGATCATCCCCGATGCCACCTTTCTCAAAGACCTCGCGCGCAGTAGCCTCTGCGGCCACGGCAGCCTCCGCCCCATGCAGCAGGGTGGTGGCCTCATTGGCGAGGATCACCTTGGCATCGTTGATCTCCGACCCGCCCAGCGCGCCCAGACGGTCACACTCCTCCACCGGCAGTTCACTGAAGATCTTCAGGAACCGGCCGACATCGGCATCGGTCGAATTGCGCCAGAACTGCCAGTATTCATAAGGCGACAGCATGTCACCGTTCAGCCAGACCGCGCCGCTGGCGGATTTGCCCATCTTGCGCCCGTCGGAGGTCGCCAGAAGCGGGGTGGTCAGCCCGTAGATCTCCCGGTCGATCACCCGGCGTGTCAGGTCGATCCCGTTGACGATATTGCCCCACTGGTCCGACCCGCCGAATTGCGCCAGACAGCCGTAGCGCCGGTTCAGCTCCAGGAAGTCATAGGCCTGCAGGATCATGTAGTTGAATTCTAGAAAGCTCAGCGACTGTTCCCGGTCGAGCCGCGACTTGACCGATTCAAAGGACAGCATCCGGTTGATCGAGAAATGCCGCCCGATATCGCGCAGGAATTCCAGGTAATTGAGGTGGTCCAGCCATTCGGAATTGTTTAGCATCAGCGCCGGATTGCCGGCCTGATCGTAGCTGAGGAAGCGGGCAAAGACCCTTTGGATCTCGGTTATATTGCCGTCGATCGCCTCCGGCGTCAGCAGCGGGCGCTCTTCGGAGCGGAAGGAGGGATCGCCCACCTTGGTCGTGCCGCCGCCCATCAGCGTGATCGGCTGATGCCCGGTCTTCTGCAGCCAGCGCAGCATCATGATGTTCATCAGATGCCCGACATGCAGCGATTTGGCCGTGGCATCATAGCCCACATACGCCGTCACCATCCCCTTGGTCAGAGCATCGTCCAGGGCCTGATAATCGGTGCAGTCGGCGACAAAGCCGCGCTGCATCATTGTGGCCATGAAATCGGACTTGGGATGGTAGGTCATGTCTCTTGTCCCGGGTTGATGTGCACGGCACTCTATAGGTGTCAGGCAGGCAAAGGAAAAGAGCATGAGACAGACGGGGGCGAAGAAAGGGCCGGTGCGGGCCCTGGGCGCCATGTCGGGCACCTCTCTCGATGGGGTGGACGCGGCGGTGGTCGTCACGGATGGCATTGATATCCTTGGCTTTGCCGAATGTGATTACCGCAGCTACACGCCCGAGGAGCGGGCCATTCTGCACCGGGCGCTCGGGCAATGGCCCAATGATCCGGACGTGGCTGCGGCGAAACGGGTTGTCATGGAGGCGCATCAGGAACTGCTGTCGCGGTTCCGGGATGTGGAGCTGATCGGATTTCACGGTCAGACGCTGGCGCATGAGCCGCGCGGGCGGGGGACGCATCAGGTGGGGGACGGCGATATTCTGGCCGCCGATCTGGGCCTGCCGGTGGTCTGGGATTTCCGCAGCGCAGATGTGGAACTGGGCGGCGAGGGCGCGCCTTTGGTGCCGTTCTTCCACCATGCCTGCGCGCGCTGGATCGGGGCGCAGGCGCCGCTGGTTTTCCTGAACCTCGGCGGTGTCGGCAATATGACCTGGGTCGATCCGCGGGTGGCTCTGCCAGAAGATGAGGGCGCCGTGCTGGCCTTTGATACCGGGCCCGCCAATGCGCCGATCAACGATCTGCTGCTGGAGCGGCGGGGGCTGGACTATGACGAGGACGGCAAGCTGGCGATGACGGGCAAGGTGGAAACCGGGGCGCTGGAGCTGTTTCTGGATGATCCGTATTTCTCAAGAATACCGCCTAAGTCACTGGACCGGAATGCGTTTCCCGAGATGATGTCATTGGTGCGGGAGCTGGGGGATGCCGATGCGGCCGCAACACTGACCGGGATGGCAGCGGCCTCTGTCCTGCGCGGGATGGAGCATTGTCCGGAACCGCCCTCCCAGTTGCTGGTGACGGGCGGCGGGCGGCGCAACCCGGTGTTGATGGAGATGCTGTCGGTGGCGCTGGACTGTCCGGTGTTGCCGGTGGAGGAGGTGGGCCTCGATGGCGATATGCTGGAGGCGCAGGCCTTTGCCTATCTGGCGGTGCGTGTGTCGCGGGGGATGGCGACCTCCTGTCCCTCGACAACGGGCGTACGGATGTCGGTGGGGGGCGGGCAGGTGAGCCGGCCCTGAGATTTCGCCTGCGGCGGGCGGGGTCGGGGGCGCTGCCCCCCGTCGCTGACGCGACTCCCCCCGGGATATTTTCTGCAAGAAAAAGCCGGGAGCGGGTCAGTCCGCGATATAGCGGTCCTTGTCGTGGTTGAAGGCGATGACGGCGTTCAGAACAGCGGCGCCGAAGAGCGAATAGGCCACGGTGGAGAGGTCGAAGAGCAGGAGCGCGACTAGGAAGATCATGCCGTCGACGATCAGCTGGACATAGCCCGCGCGGAAGCCGGTGCGGTCCTGAATCAGCAGCGCCACAACCCCGAGCCCGCCGAGAGAGCCCTTGTGGCGGAAGGTGCCGAGCAGGCCGAAGCCGGTCAGAACACCGAAGATCACCGTACCCAGCACCGGGTTGAGATAGTCGAAATGCATGCCAAGCGGCAGATAGTCGACCAGGAGGGAGAGCAGGATCACGCAAGCGATGGATTTCAGCGTGAATTCCGCGCCGAGCCGTTTCCAGGCGAAGGCATAGAAGGGCAGGTTCACGAGGAAGAAGACCAGGCCGAAGCTGTAGCCTGTGACGTAGGAGATGATCAGCGCGACGCCAGCGGTCTGGCCGGTGATAAAGCCGAGGGAGGAGAGAAAGACGATTCCCACTGAGGCCGCGATGAGCGAGATGGCAAAGCCCTGCACATCCTCCAACCAGGAATGTTTGTGGCGGTATTCGGTGGGTATCGGGATCGGCGCTGGCATAGGCGGACGTTATGCCGCGGTGAACGGCGCTGTCGAGATTGCCGTGGCGGCGGCGGAAGATGGCGCATGGAGAATGCTCAGGAACAAGGCAGGCGCGGATCCGTTGGTCTGGCGAGACGGGGGTGGTCCCCCGAATGAACAGAAGGAGGTCATTATGACTGATATCAAACAGAGCCGCATCCTGATCCTCGCCACCCACGGGTTCGAGCAGAGCGAGCTGGAAGTGCCGCGTGACAAGCTGCGGGAGGCCGGGGCCGAGGTGCATGTCGTGTCACCCGATGGCAAGGCGATCCGGGGCTGGGATCAGAAGGATTGGGGCCGGGAGGCCGAGGTTCAGCATGGGCTCGCCGATGTAACCGCCGGTGATTACGACGCGATTGTGCTGCCCGGCGGTCAGATCAATCCGGATATCCTGCGGACCCATGCCGAGGCGGTGGCCCTGGTCAGAGCCTTTCATGATTCCGGTAAAGTGGTGGCCGCGATCTGTCACGGGCCCTGGATGCTGGTGGAAGCCGGGATTGTGAAGGGGCGCGAGGTGACCTCTTATCCGTCGATCCGGACGGATGTGGAGAACGCGGGCGGCAAATGGGTCGACCGGGAGGTGATTGCCGATCAGGGGATCGTGACGTCCCGGAACCCCGGTGATCTGGATGCCTTTGTGGCGAAGATCATCGAAGAGATTGAGGAAGGGCGTCACGAACGACGCGCGGCCTGATTAAGGCAACTTTAAAGCAATACGGCAGCCGGTTGATCCGGCTGCCGTTTCTTTCGGGAACGTTCGATCTACAGACCGGACGTTCCAGTCAGCCGCCGAGCGCTTTGTTCAAGTTCTCGTCGATCTTCTCAAGGAAACCCATGGTGGTCAGCCAACCCTGATCGGGGCCGACCAGAAGCGCCAGATCCTTGGTCATGAAGCCCGACTCGACCGTTTCCACGATTACCTTCTCCAGTGTGGTGGCAAAGGCCATCAGCGCCGTGTTCTCATCCAGCTTGGCGCGGTGCTTCAGCCCGCCGGTCCAGGCGTAGATGGAAGCGATGGAGTTGGTGGAGGTGGATTCCCCCTTCTGGTGCTGGCGATAGTGGCGGGTGACGGTGCCATGCGCCGCCTCTGCCTCCACAATCTTGCCATCGGGGGTCATCAGTTGGGAGGTCATCAGGCCGAGAGAGCCGAAACCCTGCGCCACGGTGTCGGACTGGACGTCACCATCGTAGTTCTTGCAGGCCCAGACGAAGCCGCCGCTCCATTTCATGGCGGAGGCGACCATGTCGTCGATCAGCCGGTGTTCGTACCAGATCTTCTTCTTTTTGAACTCTTCCTCGAACTCCTCCTCAAAGACTTTCTGGAAGAGGTCCTTGAACCGGCCGTCATAGGCCTTGAGGATCGTGTTCTTGGTCGAGAGGTAGACCGGCCAGCCCAGCATCAGCCCGTAGTTGAACGACGCGCGGGCGAAATCGAGGATGGAGTCATCGAGGTTGTACATCGCCTGATAGACCCCGGCGGAGGGGGCATCGAAGACCTCCTTCTCGATCACCGTGCCATCGGCGCCTTCGTATTTCATCGTCAGCTTGCCGGCGCCGGGGAAGGTGAAATCCGTGGCCTTGTATTGGTCGCCAAAGGCGTGGCGGCCGATCACGATGGGCTTGGTCCAGCCGGGGACCAGACGCGGCACGTTGCGGCAGATAATCGGCTGGCGAAAGACGACGCCGCCGAGGATATTGCGGATCGTGCCGTTGGGCGATTTCCACATCTTCTTGAGGCCGAATTCCTCCACCCGCGCCTCATCCGGCGTGATCGTGGCGCATTTGACGGCGACGCCGACCTCTTTGGTCTTGAGCGCGGCGTCGATAGTGATCTGATCCTCGGTCCGGTCTCGCTCCTCGATCCCCAGATCGTAGTAGAGCAGGTCCAGGTCGAGATAGGGCTGGATCAGCTTGTCCTTGATGAACTGCCAGATGATCCGGGTCATCTCGTCGCCGTCCATTTCGACGATGGGGTTATCTACCTTGATCTTGGACATGGGCCGCTCCCTCTGGCTGCGGTGAACATACTGGCGTGATAGCGGATTCCGCCCCGGCGGGGAAGAATGTATGCAACGGTATACCGCAAGAAGGTGGCCGAGAGCTTAATCCGCGGGCGCCACGGCGTCCTTCGGCCTGTCGAGTTTGCGCATCCGCATCAGCGCCGGATAGCTGGCGGCAAGCAGAACGAGTGATCCAATAATCTGTGGCAGCGTTGTTTCATTGAACACCTGGGCGATGATCGTCGCGATGATGCCGGCGCCCACGGTCGAGATCGCGCCGGTGATGGAGGCGGCAAGGCCCGCGATATGGCCCACCGGCTCCATCGCGAGGGCATTCAGATTCCCGATGGTCAGCCCCATCTGGTAGAAGATGCAGGTCTGCCAGAGGACGTAGAGCCAGAAATAGATGCCGGCCTCCCGCTCGAAAAGCGTGAGCGCCAGCATGATGGCGGTGATGATCAGGACGACAGTGATGCAGAGGGTGATGATCGCCCGCATGCCGTAGCGCATGACAAAGGTGGCATTCACGATCGAGGAGGTGCCGCAGAAGATACCGATGCCAAAGAAGTAATATACGAACTGCGCCTCACGATCGAAAATCACGTCGAAGGTCGGCTGGATGAGCGAGATCGAGGTGAACAGCACCGAAAAGATCATCGTCTGCACGAAGATCGAATTGCGGACCATCGGCAGGGACATCAACTCTTTTGTGGCGGACCAGAGGGCGGCGGCGCGGAAGGGTCGGCGTTTTTCGACAGGGAGCGGCTCCTCCATCCGGGTCATGAGCCAGGTGACGGAGATGACGGAGAAGAGGATGAAAGAGACAAATATCCCTCGCCAGCCGCCGATGGAGATGACGATCATGCCCAGCAGCGGCGCCAGTGCTGGCACCAGCGTAAAGATCAGCATGATGAAGGACACGAGCCGCGCCATTTCCCTGCCCGCGTAGAGGTCCCGCACCATGGCGAGCGACACGATGCGCGGACCGGCGGCGCCGATGCCCTGCATCAGGCGCGCGGCCACCATCAGCTCCATCGAGGGGGCGGCCCAGGCCAGCGTGGCGCCCAGAATATAGAGAGCAGCACCCAGACCGACGATGGACTTGCGTCCAAAGGTGTCCGACAGCGGTCCGGTGATCAGCGTGCCAAGACCCATGCCGATGATGAAGCTCGACAGGACCAGCTGCGCGCGGTTCGGATCCTCGGGGCTGAGGTCTGCGGCGATATCCGGCATCGCGGGCAGCATGCTGTCGATAGAGAAGGCAACGGTTGCCACCATCATCGCCATCATGGCGACGAATTCAGTCTGGGAAAGTTTGGGCCGCATCAGTGTCTTTGTCCTGCAATCAGCGCAGCGCTATCACGTCGCTGCGGGCAGCGCCACGCATCGCTGCGCTGCAAAATGGCAAGGGCGGGTGATCGGCTTAGCTGAGTTGTTTTTCCATATAGACGCGGGCGCGCCCGGCTTCTTCCACAATATGCGTCTCGATGAAGCCGAAATGGGCGTAGATATCTCTGTTCCGCTGCATTTTCACATGGGTATAGAGACGCAGCAGGGGCAGCGCCGCATCTCGCGCGTGGCGCTCCGCCAGACTGAGAAGTCTGCGGAGATGGCCGCGCCCCTGTGATTCCGGTGAAATCGCAATATTATCAATCATCAGGGCGTCGCTCTGCAGCTTCAGAATGATCAGTCCATCAGGATCTGGCGCGCCAATCAGAAGTATGGTTCTGTCATCTCCCGGCGTCGAATAATCGTCCAGTAACGGCCCGGGCTTCTGACCGATGATATCGATCCAGGGTGTATAGGCCTGCGTCACGATGCGGGCCACCGCGGGCATGTCCTGCTGGGTGGCGACCCAGGTCCTCACCCTGCGGAGCCTTCCATTGGCCCGGAGGCGATTTCGTCGATGACCTTGAGCCAGAGATCGGCCGGCTGGGCGCCCGGCACTGCGTGACGCGCGGCGACGATGAAGGTTGGCACCGCCGTGACGCCCATATTGCGTGAATGGGTATCGCGATCCCGGATCGTCTGTTCGTCGACGTCGCTGTCCAGAAGCCGTGCAATCGCCGCGGCATCCAGATTCTGACTGTCCGCCAGATCGGCCAGAACCTCACGATCACCAATATCGCGCGCATGCAGGAAATTCGCCTCGAACAGCGCGTCGACGATCTGGGTTTGCTTGCTTTCGATACCAGCCCAGTGGATCAGCCGATGGGCATCAAGCGTATTGGGCGTGCGCCGGATTCCGTCCAGATCGGCGTCAATCCCAAGGTCGCTGAAATGCTGTCGCACCCCGGCATAAGCGGCATGAGCGCCGTCTGCACCGCCGAACTTGGCGGCCAGATACTCCCGCCGGTCCATACCGTCCCGCGGCATGTCGGGGTTCAGCTGAAAGGGGTGCCATTCCATCACAAAGGGATGGTCGGGACGTTCGGCCAGCGCTTTTTCCAATTGAACCTTGCCGATGTAGCACCAGGGGCAGATCGGATCTGACAGAATATCAAGTTTTACGACCAACTTACTGTTCCTTATGGAAATCTTGCCTGGTCACGCCTGATGACCATGACGAGGCTGTTTTCCAGCCCGTCCATTCTGGATTTATTCGCTTCTACGAACCCCGGGTGCAGCCACATCTGGGCAAGTGCCGAGGCGGAGGGGTATTCGGACAGGATCGCGGCATCCCAGTCTGTAGCGCCATGGACGCCAAAGCAGGATTGTGCCGGCCCGTAGAATATCTGCCGGCCACCTGCGGCGCGAAAGGCCGGCCCAACTTTTCCGACGAATTTTCCGTAGGCCAACACGCCAGTGTCCGGTATGAATTTCAACAGGTTAAGAATCAGAACTGGTGTTCCGTCCGGCAGCGCCATGATGGATTCCCAGTCGCGCCGGGTAGGTGCCGCGCCGGTTTCGCCGTGCAGGGCGATGATCCGGTCGATTGTCTTGGCATGGGTCATGGATGCCGGGCCCTGTATTCATCACGCAGCGCTTTGCGGAGGAGTTTGCCATTGGGATTGCGGGGCAGCAACGGCAGGCGCAGGAAGGCGCGCGGCTGTTTGTACCGGGCAAGACGTTCGCCGGAGAGCTGCAGGAGCTGGGATTCGTCCAGCGGGGTGTCGGATGTGTAGAATGCGATGATCAGCCGGGCATCTGCCTTGACCTCGCAATCGATGACGCCGATTTCGTGAATGCCGGGAATATCCTGCAGGGCGGCCTCAACCTCGATCGGAGAGACGCGGTAGCCGCCGGCATTCATCATGTCATCCGCGCGGGCGAGATATTCGATCTGACCCTCGGCATCCATTGCGCCATGATCCCCGGTCAGGAACCAGCTGCCCTGCATGCGCTCTTCCGTCTCGGACCGGGCGCCGAAATAGCCCAGCATGAGGCCGGGGTCCTGACGGTTGATGGCAATGACGCCTTCGGTGCCCAGCGGAACCGGCTGACCGTCGGGGCCCAGAATTGCGACACGGCGGCCGATCTGGGGCCGGCCGAGCTTGCCCGGCTCTATCGGATGGTCCGGCGAGGCGGAGATGAACGTGGAGCATTCGGACATGCCAAAGGCTTCGTAAAGCTGCCCGCCGCCGGCGTCGGACCATGCGGTCCGGATGGCATCGGAGAGTTTTTCGCCAGCCGTCAATCCGTGACGCAGATGCGGGAGGGAAAGCTGGGAATGGTGTTGCAGGATCTTGCGGTAAACGCCCGGCGCGGCTGCAAAGATCGTCGCCTGATGGCGCTGCATGAGGAGCGGCAGCGCCTCGCTCGGGGTGCCTTCGGCGGGAATGACCGCCGTGGCGCCGACCGACCAGGGATCCATCAGCCCGGTGCCCAGCGTATAGGTCCAGTTGAAGGCGCCGGCATGCATGAGGCGGTCCTGTTCGGTCAGGCTATACCAGCCGTCATGCATCATCCGCCGCGCCCAGATCGCGCGATGCGCATGCATGACGCCGCGCGGGGCGCCGGAGGTTCCGGAGGTAAACACGATATAGGCCAGACGGTCCGGATCGCCCATGTCATAGTCGACGGGTGGCAGGTCGCGCATGGCGCGCAGCGTGTCGAGCCCCAGCACAGGCAGGTCCGAGTCGGGCACGGCCACCTCTCCGCCGCCCAGAATGCCCGCCGGACCGAGCTGCGCGATCATCTTGCCGACCTCGGGGGCCGTCAGTTGCGACGATGTCGGGACAGGTATCAGACCGGCTGCAATGGCGCCCAGATAGACAATAGGGAAATCGACGGAATTGCCCAGCCGCATCATCAGGATGTCGCCCGGCTGGAAATGCTCCAACAGACCTGTGCCGGTGCCGCGTACTGCGGATTCGAGCCGGTCATAGCGCCAGCGTTCGGCGCCGGACAGTCCGACGATCGACAGGGCGATTTTGTCGGGAAGCCGTCCCGCCTGTGCCAGCACATGCGCGGCCATGTTGAACGGCGCCGGACAGGGCAGGGGCGCACCATGATCGAAGACGGACATCATGGCGCAAGCGTTAGGCATGTTCATCGCTGCGTGCAAGGGTGGACGCCGGGACAGGGCACCGGGCGAATTGCTTCGGCCCGGCGCCCGGCCGGTCTCAGGGCGCAGAGACAGAGGACCGGCTGTCGTCGCCGAATATGTCGTCGCGATCCATCGGCTCCTCTCCGGCGCCAAGAAGCGCGGCGCTGCCGTCCATGTTGCGGTTGTCCCGCGACGGGTCCATGCGCACGTCGGAGGGGATATGCCCCATGCGCCAGTCCTCGATCTGGGCCAGAACATCTGTCGCCGGCGCGCCGGTAACCTGAGAGAGATACATGGCAAGGCCGGTCTGACTGCCGTCGAGCGCCAGGACATCTTCTTCCTCTGCCTCCGGCCAGCGGTCCAGGACCGCGGGCGTGTAGGCGTGCCAGTTTTCGCTTATGATCTGCCATTTCATGGGATGGCCTCCTTTACTGCTTCCGTTGTGGGATCAACGGCACAAAAGGGGGGCTGGTTCCGGGGCAGGGTGCGGGGTCAGGCTTTCGGGAACAGCCTGGGCAGGGCCAGACCGACGATGACCGTCGCCACCAGCTGCACGAGGATGAACATCGGGGCATGGCCGGGGTAGATGCCGGCGAAGGTGTCGGAAAAGCTGCGGGCGATGGTCACGGCCGGATTGGCAAAACTGGTGGAGGCCGTGAACCAGTAGGCCCCGGTGATGTAGAGCGCAACGAGGGTTGGCACGGCCTCATCCCGGCTGTGCAGGCCGCCAAAAATCACAAAGAGCAGCCCCGCCATGGCGAGGAATTCCGACGACCACTGCGCCATGCCGCTACGGTGCATCGTGGCAGAGGTCTGGAAGATGGCCATGTCGAACATCAGATGGGTCAGCCAGACGCCAAGGAGGCCGCCGGCGATCTGGAGCAGGACTTACCGGATCGCGGCGCCGGAGGTGATCTCTCCCCTCAGGAAAAAGGCGAGGGTCACTGCGGGGTTGAAATGCGCGCCGGAGATCGGCCCGAGCACCGTGATGATGACATAGAGCATGGCGCCGGTGGCGATAGCATTGGCGAGAAGGGCGATGGCAGAATTTCCGCCTGCCAGCGTCTCTCCCATGATGCCGGAGACGACCACCCCGATCAGCAGCATCGCCGTGCCGAGGAACTCTGCAACGTAAGCTCTTGTCATCGGCGGATCACTTCTTGGCGATACGGTCCAGCGTGGCCTTCAGCTCGCCACTGTCCATTGTCTCGATCGCATGTTTGAGCAGGCGGTCGGCGCGATTGCCAAGGATGTCATAGGCTTCGCGGAAGCCTTCCTCCCACTGGTCCTCGGGCAGGGCGGCCGGGTCTTCGACACCCCAGTGGGCGCGGACCGGAGCACCGGGCCAGATCGGGCAGGTTTCACCGGCAGCAGAGGCGCAGACGGTGATGACCATGTCCATTTCTGGCGCATCATCCCCGGCGAATTCATCCCAGGATTTTGAGCGGGCCTGGGATGTATCGTGGCCCAGCTCCTCCAGCAGTTTCAACGACTGCGGATGGACGCGGCCGGCGGGCTGAGAGCCGGCGGAATAGGCCGTCACGCGGCCCATGCCGCGATCGTTCAGGATGGCTTCCAGCAGGATGGACCGTGCCGAATTGCCTGTGCAGAGGACAAGTATGTTCATGATGAGCGCAGTTAGGTGGTGAATGTAACAGTAGCGTGACTGCTTTTGGTCATTCGTCTTTCATCCACCAGACCTCCGGAAGGAAGTAGACCGAATCGCCGTAGAGCGGCACCGCATCCTCACGATATGTCAGTTCTTTCACATGCGCGATCCTGCCCGTATCGAAGCTGTGAATCGGGATGACATAGCGCCCGGCGGTCAGCAGCCGGTCCAGCGCACGGGTGGCGGCGGTGAAATCCTCGGTCGAGCGGGCGTCGATCATGGCGTCGATCATCGCGTCAATGGCCGGGCTGGTGACGCCCATCAGGTTGCGCGAGCCCGGGCGGTCGGCGGTGCCGGTGCCCCAGTAGGTGCGCTGATCATTGCCGGGAGAGAGCGAGAACTGACGCCGGATATCGGTCATGTCGAAGTCGAAATTCTCGATCCTCAGCTGGTATTGCGCGCCATCGACCTGTTCCACATCCATCTGGATGCCGAGCCGCTCCATCGCCTTGCCGTAGAGATCCGCGATGGTCTGGAATTCAGTCGCGCCATTGCGCAGCAGCAGGGTAAACCTCAGGGGCTGGCCGTCCGGCGCTGTCATGACACCGTTTTCAACCGTGTAGCCGGCCTCTTGCAGCAGCTGCATCGCCTTGCGGATATTGGCCCGGTTGCGCGGGGAGCCGTCAGAGACGGGCAGGGCGTATCCCTCCAGCGCGCCTTGGGGGATGTCGGCGGCAAAAGGGTCCAGCAGCTGTGCGACGCGCCCGGTTGCAGGCCCGTCTCGCATGCCCAGATCCGAACCTGAGAAATAGGAGGTGATGCGCGGCTGGCGACCCCCGGTCAGCGTTTCGTTGATATATTCAAAGTTGAATGCGTGGATCATGGCATCGCGGACTCGGATGTCGTCAAAGGGCGGCTTCCGCGTGTTCATCACCAGCCCGGTAATCCCGGACGGGCGGCCGGTCGGGATCTCGCTTTTGACAATCTCGCCGCTGCGGACCGCCGGGAAATCATAGTCGCGATTCCATTTTTCGGCGTTGAACTCCCTGATATAGCTGAGTTCTCCGCCTTTGAAGGCCTCGTAGAGGACGGCGCTGTCGCCGTAGAATTCGATCCTTATCTCGTCGAAATTCGCGGTGCCCTGACGGATGGGCAGATCGCGGCCCCAATAGTCCGGGTTGCGGGTCAGGGTGACAGAGCGGGCGGGTTCAAAGGCGGTGACGGAATAGGGGGCACTGCCCAGCGGCGCCTCCTGCAGGGATAGCTTCGTGAAGGGCTGATCCGCGAATTGCGCTTTTTTCAGTATGGGCTGAAGTCCGGTAATCAGCGCCAGTTCGCGGTCGGCACGATTGAAGGTGAATCTGACAGAGCGCGGGCCGGTCTGAGTGACGCTGCCAATCGACGACCACAATCCCCGATAGCGCGCATTTCCCTGCGTTCCGAGAGTTTCGTAACTCCAGATCACATCCTCCACCGTCAGGGGGGAGCCATCGGAGAATCGGGTGCCCTCATGCAGGGTGAATTCCACCCAGCTACGGTCCTCCGGCACCTCGACCGATTCGGCCAGAAGCCCGTAGACGGTGAAGGGTTCGTCCTGCGACCGGTACATCAGGCTTTCCGAAATCAGGAAGCGCAACTGCCAGGGCGGATTGCCGGTGATGGTGTAGGGGTTGAGGCTGTCAAAGGCGCCTTCGTTGCCATCGATCAGGCGTCCGCCCTTCGGAGCCTCTGGATTGACGTAGGGCAGTGACACAAAATCGGGTGGGAGTGCCGGGTCGCCATACATAGCTATGCCATGGGCAGGCTCTGCCCCGGCATGCTGCGCCGCAGAGGTCGCGACGGAAAAAACAAGCGCTGCGAGTCGAATATCGAAAAAGTGTGGCCTCATTTTGGCAACAGTCCCTGCTCGTCTTGTGATTGTTGACGGGGACGCTACCGACGGTTTCCCGCTTTATCAAACTTTTAACTTGGAACGTCCGGCGAGAAGGCCTATAAAGGGGTCACTGCTCGATAGGTTTCTTGCCTGTATGAAACCTGCCTCAATAACTTAACGCCGGCTTCGTGCCGGCGTTTTTTTTGGTTAAAGGCGGTTTAAGCCCCCTCATCCCGGCAACCCGGTCTGCGATTCGCCGCGACACATCCGATCGGCGCAGGGAGCGGAATATTACATCTGCTTTTAGGTGGTTAACGCAGAGGCTCCTGCCTGTCGGTTGGCGCCTGCTTTGCCGGACCGGTCGCGGCGTTTCGCCTCAGCACCGGAACCGGCCGGGCAAATTGGCGGTTTATTTCGCAGATGCAGCACTTATGCTGCGGATATTCAATCATCAATGAGGTGTCGCTATGTCGCTGAACGGGAAAACCGCCGTTGTCACGGGGTCCAATTCAGGGATCGGTCTGGGTGTGGCACGGTCTCTGGCGGGGGCCGGGGCGAATATCGTCCTGAACTCCTTCACCGACCGCGACGAGGATCATGCCCTGGCAAAGCAGCTTGCCGAAGAGTTCGGGGTCGGGGTGCGCTATATTCAGGCCGACATGTCCAAGGGCGACCAGTGCCGCGCGCTGATCGAAAAGGCCGGTCAGGTCGATATCCTGGTCAATAATGCCGGTATTCAGCACGTGGCGCCGATCGACGAATTTCCCGTCGATAAATGGGATGCGATCATCGCGATCAACATGAGCTCGGCCTTCCACACCACGGCGGCGGCGCTGCCGGGGATGCGCAAGTCCGGGTGGGGACGGATCATCAATGTGGCCTCAGCCCATGGTCTGCGTGCCTCGCCCTACAAATCCGCCTATGTCACGGCCAAGCACGGGGTTGTCGGCATGACGAAAACCGTGGCGCTGGAAACCGCCAAAGACCCGATCACCTGCAATGCGATCTGCCCGGGATACGTGCTGACGCCGCTGGTGGAGGCGCAGATCCCCGATACGGCCAAGGAATACAAAATGTCCGAGGATGAGGTCGTCGAAAAGGTGATCCTGGCCAAACAGCCCTCGAAACAGTTTGTGACCGTCGAACAGATCGGTGACATGGCGATCTTTCTGTGCTCGCCGGCGGCGGATCAGCTGACCGGCCAGCCGATTGCGATGGATGGCGGCTGGACCGCGGCCTGAAACATGACCATTCGCATCAATGTCGCGTTGCAGGGAGGCGGGGCGCATGGCGCCTATACATGGGGTGTGCTGGACCGCCTCCTTGAAGACGAAGAGATTGAAATCGCCGGTATTTCGGGAACCTCGGCCGGGGCGCTGAACGGGGCGGCCTACAAGGCGGGCTGGGTCCATGACGGCCGCGAGGGGGCGAAGCGAACGCTTGATGCGCTTTGGGCGCGGATGTCGGGCACCAATGACCTGCGGCTGCCGGCCTGGATGATGACCCCGTTTGCGGTGGCGGAAAAGATGTTCACGCCGCCGACCGCCGATCTGGCCGTCATGATGGAATATTCGCCGCCCTTTCTGGCCGCCAATGCAGTGTCGCAGGTCGCTTCGCCCTATTCCTACGGGCCGTTTTACAGCAATCCGCTGGAGCCTGTGGTCGAGGCATTCGACTATTCCGATGTCTGCGCCGCCAACGGACCTCGCCTGTTCATCTGCGCAACCAATGTCAGGACCGGGAAGGTGCGGGTCTTTACCCGGGAAGAGATTACGACGGAGGCGATCCTGGCCTCTGCCTGCCTGCCGGAGCTTTTTCAGGCGGTCAAAATCCACGACCCGTTCAGCGACCGGGAGGAGGCCTACTGGGACGGAGGATATTCCGGCAATCCGCCGCTTTTCCCGCTGTTCGACCCGTCGCTGCCCGATGACATCGTGATCGTGAACATCAATCCGCTGGAGCGTGATGAGGTGCCGGTGACGCCGCAGCAGATTGCCAACCGGGTCAATGAGATCACGTTTAACTCTTCATTGCTCCGGGAACTTCGCGCGATTGCTTTTGTGAAACGCCTGCTGGAGGAGGGGACGGTCAAGCAGGGCAAGATGAAGAATGTGCTGGTTCACATGATCGCGGATGATGCGCTGATGCGGGAGCTGTCGGTGGCGACCAAAATGGTGCCGAACCCAACCATCATGGCGACGCTGAAATCCGCCGGACGGGCGGCTGCGGACCGGTTCCTGAAGGACCACAAGGCGTCTCTCGGGCAGGCGTCGACGGTCGATCTGGCAGAAATGCTGAATTAACGTAGGTCGATCGCCGGCTTTGTCGGATCTTTGGGGTTGGGATAGACCAGCCCGGCAGAGATCACGAGCTTGGCCGCCTCTTCCAGCGACATCTCCAGTTCGATCACGTCTTCCTCCGGGAAGAAAAGCAGGAAGCCAGAGGTCGGGTTGGGCGTGGTGGGCACAAAGATCGACAGCAGGCGGGATCCGGTTTCGGCGCGTGTTGCAATCTCTCCCTTCGCCTCGGTCGAGATGAAGCCGACAGCCCAGATGCCCTTACGCGGGTATTGTACGAGACAGGCTTTTTCAAAGCTCCGCTCGGACTGGGCAAAGACGGTTTCGGCGATCTGTTTGGCCCCGGAATAGATGGACCTAACAAAGGGCATGCGGTCGACCAGCGTTTCGGCATAGCGGATCAGCGACCGGCCGATCAGGCCCTTGGCGATCCAGCCGACGATGATCGTGAAGATCAGGAAAAAGATGATCCCGACGCCGCGCAGGTTTATGCCGATGTATTTTTCCGGATTGAACGTATTCGGCACCAGCGGCAGAACGACGCCATCCACCCATCCGGCAAGGGTCCAGAGCAGCCAGATCGTCAGGCCAACCGGCAGGATGACCACGATGCCCGTCAGGAAGCTCGACCGCAGGCGGGCAAAGACGCCGGGCCGCGGGGTGGTGTCTTTCAACGGGTCATTCATTTAGGTTCTTTCCATCGGCTCGGCTGTGAAACTAAGCAGCGCACGGCCGGGCGACAATGGCACATGGGCCTCATTTCGATGGAAATTTTTGCGCGCTGGCGAATTCCTGTGCAATTGCAGCGGCCAGCTTGGCATTGTTCCGGACCAGCGCGACATTGGTATCGAGCGACCGGCCGGAGGTCAGGGCGAAGATGCGGTCCAGCAGAAATGGCGTGACCTGTTTGGCGCTGATGCCACGGCGGTCGGCATCGGCCAGGGCCGCCAGGATGATCGGGTCGATCTCATCGCGCGGGATCTCGTGCTCGACCGGGACGGGGTTGGCGATCAGCTGCCCGCCGGGAAGGTCCAGCGCAGCGCGGAGCGTGGCGGCGCGCGCGATCTCTGCCGGAGTGTCCAGCCGGAGAGGCGAGGGCAGGCCGCTGTCCCGGCTCCAGAAGGCGGGCAGATTGTCCTGGCCATAGGTGATGACCGGCACGCCCATGGTTTCCAGAACTTCGAGCGTCAGCGGGATATCGAGGATCGCTTTGGGACCGGCGCAGACGACGGTGACCGGTGTCTGGGCAAGTTCCTGCAGATCGGCGGAGATATCCATCGTCTGGGCCGCGCCGCGATGCACCCCGCCGATGCCGCCCGTCGCAAAGACATGGATACCTGCCGTGCGGGCCGCGATCATCGTCGCGGCCACAGTTGTGGCGCCGGTGCCACCCTGGGCAAGGCAGACGGCCATATCCGCGCGGGACAATTTTGCCACATCCTTGGCATGGGCGAGATCTGCGAGCGCCTCCTCGGTCAGGCCGATGTGCAGATGGCCTTTGATCACCGCAATCGTGGCCGGAACCGCACCGGCCTGTCGCACGTCGGCTTCTACGGCCAGCGCGGTTTCGAGGTTCTGGGGATAGGGCATGCCATGGGTGATGATGGTGCTTTCCAGCGCCACCACGGGCTGGCCGGCCTGCAGCGCGTCTGCGACCTCCGGGGCCAGCGTGAGGGGCAATTTGGGCGGGGGCGTCATAGTGGGATTTCTCCTGAAACATATTGCGCGGCGGCGGCCAGCGCCCTGTCGAGCGCCTCCTGCCGGGTGGCGCCATCGCGTTCGGCGGCGATATGGGCCGCCATATAGGTGTCGCCTGCGCCGGTGACGCGGGTGATCAGAACCTCGGGCGGACAGCCTGTCACGATATCGCCGCCGGCGACGGCTTCGGCGGCGGACCGGCTGCCATCGGTGACGGACACCCGCGCGGCACCATGGGCGATCATCGCGCGGGCCGCAGTGGCCGCATCCGGGAAGGTGGTCTGGCAGAGCAGGCCGGCCTCCTCCAGATTGACGTACAGCATGGCGCGGGACCGTGTCAGAAACGGGCGCAGCCGGTCGGCCTTGCCAGGTGAGGCGGGCGCAACCCTCAGATCCGCCCGGGCGAAGGCAGGAGAGGCGGAAATGAACTCTAGCAGGCTTTGGGTCAGGTTCCCGTCCAGCGCGACACAGCCTTCGTAGGGGTCTGCGTCCGATCCGAGCGGGCCGGAAATGAGCGGGCGCAGGATCTTGTCGCCCGCCGCTTCGAGGGAATGCGCGTCCGCAATGGCGGCGATCAGGCCATTGGCGCCCTCGACGGCCATGTATCTGTCGGTGGGCAGATCGTCGGACCGATAGACATGGCGCAGATCCATGCCGAGGCTTTCGCAGGCCCGGATCAGCTCGTCGCCTTCGGCATCCCGCCCGACAGCCGTCAGCAGCGCCGGCGACAGCCCGAACCGCCCGGCGGCCATGGCGATGTTCATGGCCACCCCGCCGGGGAGCCGGCTGATCCGTCCGGGCACGTCCGATCCCTGACGCAGATGGCTGGCGGAACGGCCGATGATGTCCCAGAGGACCGCGCCAATGCAAAGGATGTCAGGCCCTGATGTCATGCTGCCTACATGCCCGTGACGTGCGGGCGGGGCAAGCGGCTATCGCTCTGGGGTCACAAAGGTCAGATTAGCCCAGAGGCTTTCCCACATCACGCCCGCCGCGACCGCCTCGGGCGAGGCCGGTTCCCGCAGGACAACGGCATCCAGCATATAGGCCCGGCCCGGCGCCACGGGGAAGGTGACTTCGCCTTTGGCATCCGTGCGGAGAAGGGTTTTTGACACTTCGGGGTCTGTGTCGGTTGTGGATTTGTCCCAGACCTCGACCTGCGCATCGGCACGCGGGGCGCCCTGGTAGATCAGTCTGACCTGCATGTCAGTGCCGCCGTCGGCGGGACTCGTCAGGGCGATGAATTCCGTCTCCATGCCCATGTCCTGATCGGCGCCACCCGGAGATCTGGCAATCAGCGCCTTGGAATAGCGCCAGTAACCTTCGGTCACATCGTCCTCCGGCAGGCCGCGCGCGGCGTGCCGGTCCTGAAACCAGGGAATGTCCTTGTGGCGGGCAAAGCTTAGCGTCAGGTCCCAGCTATCATAGGTCAGTTTGCTCATCGTCGAGGCATAGATGACCGTAGTCAGCCCATCGGACGGTGCGACCGTGATCGCGGGCAGATCGCCCGGGCGCCCCTGATAGGGTGTGATCTGACCTTCAGTGGCCGTCGCCGCGCGCGCGATGCGGGCGTCGAACCATGACAGTTCGGTGCCCTTGAAATCCTGACCGTTGCGGACGGAGAGTTCCACCGGCGCGCGGGAATCCGCTTGATAATCCGCTGGTTCAAGCCACAATTCATGCGCATGTGCCGGAGTGCACAGAAAGACAAGCAGGAGTGGCAGGATGCGGCAAAGGTTTCTGGGGCGGGTCATCGGGCTCAAGCTGCGGATCCGGCAGGCAAAGTCAAGTTTGCACGCCCTGACCCTGCTGGCGATCACAGTATTGTGGTCATCTGCCATGTCCACGGGTTTGCAGGCGCATGAGGTTCTGCCCTCGGTCGGCCGGTTGTCGGTTGCGGGGCAGGAGGTGACGCTTGAGCTCCGGATCAATGCCGAGGCCTTTGTTGCGGGGATCGACCTCGACGGGCTGGAAGACACCAACGCCAGCCCTGAATCGCAAAGCTACGACACTCTGCGGGCCTTGGCGCCGTCTGCGCTGGCGTCGCGCATCCGGGAAAACTGGGCCCGTATCGGTGCCGGGCTGGAGATAGAGAGCAGGGGCACCCCTGTTCCGTTGCAACTCGGTGATGTCGATGTGAGCGAGATCGGCGATGTTGAGGTTGCGCGGCCGTCGCGGATCATTCTGACGGGGACACTGCCGGACAATGCCGAAACGCTGCGGCTGACCTGGCCTGCGGGGCACGGCACGATCGCGCTGCGCTTCGAATCCAGTGAGGACGGCTATGCCGACTATCTGAACGGGGGCGAAACCAGCCCGCCGATCGCGCTGAACGGGAAGCAGGGCATGACGGCGCTCAGAGCGTTCATCAACTATGTGCCGGTCGGCTTCGATCACATCCTGCCCAAGGGGCTGGATCACATCCTGTTCGTACTGGGCCTGTTCTTTCTGTCGCCCGCCATACGGCCGCTGCTCTGGCAGGTTTCGGCGTTTACGGTTGCCCATACCGTGACGCTGGCGCTTGGGGCGCTTGGCTGGGTGAATGTTCCAGGCTCTATCGTGGAGCCGCTGATCGCCCTGTCGATTGCCTATGTCGCCGTCGAAAACATCTTTTCAAGCAAACTTCACCGGTGGCGGCCTGTGGTCGTATTCCTCTTTGGGCTCTTGCACGGGTTGGGCTTTGCCAGCGTCCTTCAGGAGTTCGGCCTGCCGCAATCTCAGCTGATCCCGGCGCTGCTGGGCTTTAACGTCGGGGTCGAGCTGGGGCAGCTCACGGTGATCGCCGCGGCGTTTTTGCTGGTCGGCGCGTGGTTCCGGGAAAAGGGTTGGTACCGTCCGGCGATCGCCATTCCCTGTTCGACCGTTATCGCCTGTATCGGGCTTTACTGGGCGGTGGAGCGGACATTCCTCTGACCGCCGTCCCTTGGTCGTTGGACCGGCCCGGTTGACCTGAGCGCGATCTATCCCATATCTGACGCATGGCGCCGGACGGGCGCCCGGTGACTGAGCTGTGACGGAGGCATCAATGAACATCCAGACCTTTGGAAAACCCCTCGTTTCCACGGTTGCACGGATGTCTCATGCCCTCATTTCTTACCCTCGACGGAGTCGTCGTCACCACGCCTGACACTCAGGCGCTTCTTTCCGAACTCACCCTGTCTTTCGGCCCCGGACGCCATGGCGTCATCGGGCGGAACGGCTGTGGGAAGTCTACGCTTTTCAATATGATTGCTGGCGAAAGGCCGGTCTCATCCGGTGCGATTGCGCGGTCCGGTCCGGTGCATCTGATGCGCCAGACCCAGACGGATCCGTCGCAGACCGTCGCCGGGAGCCTTGGCCTGACCGGGCCGCTCGCCCTACTGGAGCGCTTGGCAGACGGACGGGGCAGTGTTGCAGATGCAGCGGAGGCCAACTGGACCCTGCCGGAGCGGCTGGATCAGGCGCTGTTCCGTGCGGGGCTGGAGGGCGTCGCGGCTGAGCGGCCGATCGCCACCCTCAGCGGCGGGCAGCAGATGCGCGTGGCTTTGGCCGGGGCGTGGCTCTCCGGCGCGGATATCCTGCTGCTGGACGAGCCGACGAATAATATGGATGCCGAGGGGCGGGCGCTGGTGCGGGCGCTGATCGATGGCTGGGCCGGCCCGGTGCTGATTGCCAGCCATGACCGGGCGCTGCTGGATCAGGTCGACCGGATTGTCGATCTGGATGCCCAGCCTGCGGTGGTCTACGGCGGCGGGTGGTCCGACTATGCAGCTGAGCGGGAGGCCCGTCGCGCGCGGGCCGTCGCCGCCCAGACAAAGGCGGAGGCAGTGCTCGGCGCGGCCCGAGCCGCGCAGCAGACCGCGCGGGAACGGCAGGCCCGGCGGGATGGGCGCGGCCAGAAGGCGCGCGCCACAGGGTCCATGCCCAAGATGTGGCACGACCGGCAGATGGAGCGTGCACAACAGACCGCGGGTCGGTCCGGGCTGAAAACCGAGGCCGCGATAGAGAAGGCAGACGCGGCGCTGCGGGAGGCCGCCGATGCTGTGGAGCGGTTGCTGCCGTTGCATATGGCGCTTGGGTCGGCCGATGTGCCGCCCGGGCGCAGGATGCTGGAGCTGTCAGAGGCGGTCGTTTCGGCTGGCGGTCACGATCTGGGCCCGTGGTCCCTGACCCTGACGGGACCGGAGCGTCTGGCGCTGACCGGGCCCAATGGGGTTGGCAAGTCGACACTCCTGCGGCTGATTGCCGGAGAGATCGCCGTATCCCGGGGCAGTGTAACCCGCCATGCCCGCCGGATTGCCTGGCTTGATCAGGATCTGGCGCGGCTGGGGCAGGGTGGTGCTTTGCATGAGGTTCTGGCCCGTTGCAGACCGGATCTGTCGGCCCATGAGGTCCGCGCGACACTGGCCCGGTTCGGGTTCCGTGCCGGCGCCGGCACGCGCGATCTTGCGGTGCTGTCGGGCGGTGAACGGCTGCGCCTGGGCCTCGCGGCCGCGTTCGGCGGGGCACAGGCGCCGGATCTGCTGCTGCTGGACGAGCCGACCAACCACCTCGATCTGCGGGCGATGGAGGAGCTGGAGAGCACGCTTGGCCCCTATGACGGGGCGCTGATCGTGGTCAGTCATGACCCGGTCTTCCTCGGTAAAATCGGGGTGACGCGGCAGATATCCCTCGATTTCCCGCGAAAACCTGAGGGAAAGCCTGCGAAACCAGGATAAGATGCTTGCCAAGGCGGTGATCCGGGGGTAAGGCACCGCCACTCAACTCCGCAGGCGGGGTCGGGCCCGAGGGGGAGACATCCCCGAGGGTCCACCGGTTGACCAACAGGTCTACCCCCGCCGAGGCGAAAACCGGAAAGGATATAGGACATGGCTCTTCCCGAGTTCACCATGCGCCAGCTGCTTGAAGCCGGCGTTCACTTTGGCCACCAGACGCAGCGCTGGAACCCCCGTATGGGCGAGTTCATCTACGGTGCGCGCAACGGCATCCACATCATGGACCTGACGCAGACCGTCCCGATGCTGGACGCTGCTCTGAATGTCATCCGCGAAACCGTCGCGAAAAACGGCCGCGTGCTGTTTGTCGGCACCAAGCGTCAGGCCTCCGCGCCGATCGCCGAAGCCGCCGAGAAATGCGCACAGTACTACATGAACCACCGCTGGCTCGGTGGCACGCTGACCAACTGGAAGACCGTCTCCCAGTCGATCAACCGTCTGAAGGAAATCGACGAGAAGCTCGCCGGTGGCGCAGAAGGCCTGACCAAGAAAGAGCGTCTGGGCATGGAGCGTGACCAGGAGAAGCTGACCGCCTCCCTCGGCGGGATCCGCGAAATGGGCGGCGTTCCCGATCTGCTGTTTGTCATCGACGTCAAGAAAGAGCAGCTGGCGATCGCAGAAGCCAACAAGCTGGGCATCCCGGTTGTGGCCGTGGTCGACACCAACTGCTCCCCCGATGGCGTGGATTACATCATCCCGGGCAATGACGACGCGGCCCGTGCGATCTCTCTCTACTGTGACCTGGCCTCCCGCGCCGCTCTGGACGGCATGACCGCCCAGCTGGGCGCCGCCGGTGTCGATGTCGGCGCGTTTGAGGAAGCTCCGGAAGAGGAAACCCTCGAGGAAGCTGCAGAGGCGTAAGCCTCAGGGCAGGGCGGAGCCGTCATACAACCGTCACCGGTCGCGGGTACGCCCGCGACCAATACCTATTTCAGAGACTTGAGGAGAGCCGATATGGCGATCACTGCTGCACAGGTGAAAGAACTGCGCGAAATGACCGGCGCAGGCATGATGGATGCGAAAAAAGCGCTGACCGAGACCGATGGCGACATGGACGCCGCCGTTGACTGGCTGCGCACCAAAGGCCTGGCGAAAGCCGCCAAGAAAGCTGGCCGTACCGCTGCCGAGGGCCTCGTTGCCGTGGCGGTTGACGGTGGCAAAGGCGTCGCTGTCGAAGTGAACTCCGAAACCGACTTCGTCGGCAAGAACGCAGAGTTCCAGACCATGGTGAAAGCCATTGCCGGTGCCGCGCTGACCGCCTCCGACGTCGAAGACCTGAAGGGCAAGGACCTGGGCGGCAAGAGCGTCGAGGACACCATCACCGACAAGATCGCCACCATCGGCGAGAACATGACCCTGCGCCGGATGGAAGCCGTCGAAGGCGCGCAGGTCGTGTCCTACGTGCACAATGCCGCTGCTGACGGCATGGGCAAGATCGGTGTTCTGGTTGCGCTGAGCGGTGCCAACGAAGATTTCGGCCGTCAGGTTGCCATGCACGTGGCCGCCGCCGACCCGCGCCCGCAGGCGCTGACCGAAGCCGATGTTGACCCGGCTGTCGTGGAGAAAGAACGTTCGATCCAGATCGATATCGCCCGCGAATCCGGCAAGCCGGAAGCTGTGATCGAGAAGATGATCGAAGGCCGTATGAAGAAGTTCCTGGCCGAAATCACGCTGGTCAATCAGGCGTTTGTCGTGAACCCCGACCTGACCGTCGGTGCCGCCGCCAAAGAGGCCGGTGTCGAGATCCTCGGCTATGTCCGCCTCGAAGTTGGCGAAGGCATCGAGAAGAAGGTCGAGGATTTCGCAGCCGAAGTTGCGGCCACCGCACGCGGCTGATCCTGCTTTCATGGATTTGGAAGGGCCGGGGCAATGCTCCGGCCTTTTTCATTGGTGCGTGCTGCGTGTCGGCGTCCAGCCCGTCTGACGTGATCAGACCGGCCTTTGAAACGCGGCGCGGGCCTCATCGCAAGGCTGACGCATACAGCAGCCCTCCGCATGGTCGTTGAGCAGGCCCATGGACTGCATGAAAGCGAAAACGGTGGTGGGCCCCACGAATTTCCAGCCGCGCTTCTTGAGGTCTTTGGACATGGCATGGGAGGAGGCCGACATGGTCAGCGCCTGCGGCTGCCCCAGTTCCTCCGGTTTGGGCTCATAGGACCAGACATAGGCGGCGAGGGTGCCTGTCTCTGCCACAAGCTCCAGCGCGCGCTGCGCATTGTTGATGACGGCGTCTATCTTGCCCCGATGCCGGATAATGCCAGCATCGCTCAGAAGGCGCGTTCTGTCTTTATCCGTGAACTTAGCCACCGCCTGCATGTCGAAGTTTTCAAACGCAGAACGAAAATTCTCTCGCTTTGACAGAATGGTGCGCCAGCTCAGGCCCGACTGAAAACTCTCAAGGCATAGTTTTTCAAACAGGTGCCTGTCATCTGCAATGGGAAAGCCCCATTCGAGGTCGTGATAGGTTATGAAGTCTTCGGTCTGGGCTACCCAGGCGCATCTGTGCAGACCATCCGGAGACTGTGTCAGATTGGCCGTCATGGCGCGATCTTCCCAAATCTGTAACACTCTGATATTTCTGATTATTGCGCGGAATTTCAAGTGAAAAGGCGGTGCCGTGGACATACGGCACCGCCTTTGTCGACCGACCCCGAAACGGGGATGAAAGAGGCCAGCCGAATGCCGGTCAGGAACGGACCAATACATCCCCGACCGGCTCCGGTTTCCCGGACAACACCGCAGAGCCCCGGAATGTCGGGGGGTGCGGGCTGCATGTTCCATGGCTCAATTGCCACCACTCACGGAACTTGGTCAACTTGCCAATTTACGCTACGTCAGAAAAGTATGGGAATCCTTACCATCTGGTAAAAGCCGATCGGAACGAATCCGAAGAACTCCTCGCAAGAGTCTGAAATTAATCAGTTTTCCAGAACGTACATCTGATTGAGGAATGCGGCTTTCAACACGGCTTGGGCGGTTGTTTCCACATTCAGCGCTTCACGCGCCAGCCGCAGATGTTTTTCGACCGTGGCGGAGGTCAGCCCCATGAGCAGCGCAATATCCGCGGTTGTCTTGCCGTCGCCAACCCAGGACAGAGCTTCGCGCTGTCTGGGCGTCAGGCCGCGCGCGGGGCCGGCATAGGGCAGGGTGAGGATCTTGAGATGCGCGACATTGTTCATCACGACGATATCGCGACCATAGCGCGCCCAGGTCTGGTCGATGTCCTCCTGGCTCAGATCGGCCCGCCCGGTCAGCGCGATCGCGCCCTTGGTGCGTGGCGAGATCGAGCGAAAACTTATGGAATATCCCTGAGTTACATCGTGCTTGCGATTGAATTCGATCACACGCCGTTCGCTTTCGGTCAGCGTGCCGCTGTTGGCCATTTCCGCTAGGATCGCCCAGGAACAGGCGCCTTCGTGTTCCAGCGCCCAGCGGACCATCGGCGCGTGGAAATAGAGGCCGTCACCGAGGAAATGATCGGTGTATTCTTCGGAGTGGTTGGACAGGATCACGAAATCCTCGGGATCGCCCAGCGAGGTCGCGGTGCGATACCGGGTGAAGCCATAGATCAGCCGGTCGAAACCAAAGGCCGCCATCTGCTCACAATGAAGCTGCCACAGCTCTTGAATGCTCTGGGTGTTGGTCAGGCGTTCAAGGTAGTCACGCCGCGACGCTGCTGACGACACTGAGGCAGGCAGGTCTGACGGAGGCAGGTCCGTATCGATTCCCATTGACTTCAAAGCTCTCGAATTCATGCGCGGGGGAGCTACACAACAGCTCAGCGCGCTCTGACGCAGAGGCTATCCCGGTTTCACAGGAAAATGAAGTCTCTCGTCGCCTGAGCCACGGCGGCCGTCAAAATTGACTGCACGCGTGGCATCAGGGCAATTGATTTACCATAATACCAATTATACGTTTAACCTAGGATGTCATGAACCGGTCAGCCAAGGGCGTAACCGGCCCCCCTTACGGTCCTGAGAGGATCATTCCCACCGTACTGGCACAAAGCTTTGCGCAGACGCCCGATATGGACATCGACGGTTCTGGTGTCGACATAGATGTCACGGCCCCAGACGCGGTCGAGCAGCTGCTCCCGGCTCCAGACGCGGCCCGGTTTTTCCATGAAAGTCGTCAGCAAACGGAATTCCGTCGGCCCGAGCTTGAGCACCTGGCTGTCACGGGTCACGCGATGCGTTTCGCTGTCGAGGATGATGTCCTCATATTCCAGCCGTTCGCCAACAGTTGCCGGACGGGTCCGGCGCAGCTGTGCGCGCACGCGGGCCATCAGCTCGATCACAGAATACGGTTTGACGACGTAGTCATCGGCGCCGGTTTCAAGACCGCGCACCCGGTCGACCTCTTCGGATCGGGCGGACAGCATGATCACAGGAACGCCGCGCGTCTCGGTCCGCATCTTGAGCTGACGGCAGACTTCGATGCCGGAGACATTGGGCAACATCCAGTCGAGCAGAATGATGTCTGGCGCAGCTTCATTCACCAGCATCAGCGCCTCTTCTCCGTTCTCGGCGCGGAACACGGCAAAGCCTTCCGCTTCGAGGTTATAGGACAAGACTTCGCGCTGTGCCGGTTCGTCTTCGACCACAAGGACTGTGGGCTGGTCTGGCATGGTTCGTTGGTTCCGTTGTTACGAGCCGAGCTGCGGCGATAATGCCTGATCGGTCGAGGTCAAATCCTGTTTCGGCCGGGAATCATCGGGCGTGGTCCCGGTGACCAGATAGATGACCTGTTCGGCGATAGAGGTCACGTGGTCCCCCATACGCTCTGTGTTCTTGGCCATGAAATGCAGATGCATGCAGGCGGTGATATTGCGCGGATCTTCCATCATGAAGGTCAGGAATTCGCGAAACAGTGCATTATACATCTGGTCGACATCGGAATCCCGGGCAATGACGTCGCGCGCCTTGCTCACATCGCGCTGAATATAGCTGTCCAGCGCGTCCTTGAGCATTTCATTCACTTCGCGTGCCATACGACGCAACGCCGCCTGGGAGCCGTGAATCGGGGACATGTTCGACAGGATCGAGGTGCGCTTGGCCATGTTCTTGGCATAGTCGCCGATCCGTTCCAGATTGGCCGAGATCTTCATCACCGACAGCACGATCCGCAGATCGGACGCCGTGGGCGCGCGCAGGGCAATCAGGCGGGCGGCCTCTTCGTTGATCATCTCTTCCAAGGCATCGATGGCCTTGTCCCCTGCCCTGACCTTTTCAGCCAGCTCTTCGTCGCGGGTTTCCAGCGACTGGGCTGCGTCGAGGATGGCGGTCTCGACGAGCCCGCCCATTTTCATGATCCGCGCCTGAACGGTTTCCAGGTCGCGGTCGAATGCGGAAGCGATATGCTGCTCTGCCATGGTGTCCTCCCAGGACTGATTTGGCGTGCGTTCAGCCGATACGGCCGGTGATGTAGCTTTCGGTGCGGGGATCAACCGGATTGGTAAAGATCTGGCCGGTTTCCCCGAATTCCACGAGGTTGCCCAGGTGGAAGAAGGCGGTTTTCTGCGACACGCGGGCGGCCTGCTGCATGGAGTGCGTGACGATCACGACCGAGTAGTTCGCGCGCAGCTCGTCGATCAGCTCCTCGACCTGGCCGGTGGCGATGGGGTCGAGCGCGGAGCACGGCTCGTCCATCAGCAGCACCTCGGGCTCCGTTGCCACAGCGCGGGCGATGCAGAGACGCTGCTGCTGACCGCCGGACAGGCCGGTGCCGGGGGCATGCAGACGGTCCTTCACCTCATCCCAGATGGCGCCGCGACGCAGGGATTTCTCAACGATCTCATCCAGATCGGCCTTGTTCTTGGCCAGACCGTGGATCCGGGGACCATAGGCGATATTGTCGTAGATCGACTTGGGGAACGGGTTCGGCTTCTGAAAGACCATGCCGACCTTGGCGCGCAGCTGCACCGGGTCGACCTTGGGGTCGTAGATGTCTTCTCCGTCCAGCAGGATCTCGCCCTTCACCTTACAGATGTCGATCGTATCGTTCATCCGGTTCAGGCAGCGCAGGAAGGTGGATTTGCCGCAGCCCGACGGGCCGATGAAGGCCGTCACGGTCTTGTCTTCGATCTGAACATCCACGTCTTTGATGGCGTGGGTCTCACCATAATAGACCTGCACCTTGTTGGCTGCGATCTTGGTTTCCTTGGTCGTCACTTTTTGCTCCGATGCGGGGGCGTCATACATGGTTACTTCTCCCATATTTACCAGCGGCGCTCAAACCGGCGACGGAGGATGATAGCAATGATGTTCATGGTCATCAGGAACAGCAGCAGGATAATGATGCCGCCCCAGGCCCGTTCGTAATAGGCCGGGTCGGCCCGCTTGGCCCATTCGTAAATCTGCGCCGGCATGGCCGAGTTCGGCGAGAGGAAGCCGGAGGCCAGCCCTTCGGGGTAGTTGGAGGCGATGAAGCCCACCATCCCGATCAGCAGCAGCGGCGCGGTTTCGCCAAGGGCCTGCGCCAGACCGATGATCGTCCCGGTCAGGATGCCCGGCATGGCCAACGGCAGCACATGGTGGAAAACCGACTGCATCTTGGAGGCCCCTACCCCAAGCGCCGCGTCACGGATCGAGGGCGGCACGGCCTTCAGCGAGGCGCGGGTGGAGATGATGATCGTCGGCAGGGTCATCAGCGTCAGCACCAGACCGCCAACCAGCGGCGCGGATTGCGGCAGATGGGCGAACTGGATGAAAACGGCGAGGCCCAGGATACCGAAGACAATCGACGGCACGGCGGCGAGGTTGGAGATATTCACCTCGATCAGGTCGGTCCAGCGATTTTTCGGTGCAAATTCCTCAAGGTAGATAGAGGCCGCGACGCCGATGGGCAGAGCCAGCAGAAGCACCACAAGCATCATGAAGAGCGAGCCCAGCATCGAGACACCGATCCCTGCCTGTTCCGGCCGGCTTTCCGACGCATCCGCGCCCAGGATGAAATCCCAGTTGAATTCGCGCTGCAGGATACCGGCCTCGGCCATGGCATCGGTGATGTCGAGATGCTCTGCATCGAGGTTCTTGTCGCGGGCGAGGTCTTCACGGGACACGCGGCCTTTGAGGTAGCCGTCCACGCGGGACGAGGCCAGCAGCCGGAAATGGACCGTTTTGCCGATCTGATCGGGATTGGCCAGAACGTAGTCGCGCATCTGCGCCAGTGCAGAGGCGGAGACCATCTTTTCCAGATCGCTCGCCTTCTCGAAGGGCATGTCGATGCCCTGGGCTTCCAGCGTCGTCTCCATCGCGGTGACGAGGATCGGCTTGTAGCCGAAGGTCGACACTTTGGCGATCTTTTCCAGGTCTCCGGTGCCGTCCTTGTCCAGCTTCTCGGCCGAGAGCTCGACCGGGATGGTCATGAAGGTCTGGGTGAAGGCCGGTACGCCATTGCGGATGATCGCGACGAGCAGCAGCACCAGAAAGATCAGGCCGATGGACACGGCAGCAATGCCGTAAGCCTTGAACCGGGCCTCTGCCGCGTTGCGCTTCTTGACGCGCGCGTCGAGGGTCAGCAGTGAGGAGGACTTGCGCGGTTCGGCACCGGAAGCGCCGGGGGTCACGGTGGCGTCGGTCATTCGTATTGCTCCCGGTATTTGCGCACGATCCAGAGCGCGAAGATGTTCAGGCAGAGGGTGATCACAAACAGTGTCATGCCAAGCGCGAAGGCCACGAGCGCCTCGGGCGAGGCAAAGTCGGCATCGCCTGTCAGCTGCGACACGATTTTTGCTGTAACCGTGGTCATTGCCTCAAAGGGGTTCATGGAAAGCCGGGCCGCGGCGCCTGCCCCAAGGACCACGATCATCGTCTCACCGATGGCGCGGCTGGCGGCCAGCAGAATGGCGCCGACAATGCCCGGCAGCGCGGCCGGCAGGACCACCTGGCGGATCGTTTCCGATTTTGTCGCGCCCAGCCCAAGCGAGCCGTCGCGCATCGCCTGAGGCACGGAGTTGATGATATCGTCGGACAGCGAGGACACGAAGGGGATCAGCATGATGCCCATGACGAGGCCTGCGGTCATGACCGCGCGGGAGCCGCCCATCCAGCCAAGCGCATTGGGTCCGAAAATCGACACCAGCGCCGGGCCGACCGTCAGCAGGGCAAACAGACCGTAGACGATGGTCGGGATCCCGGCCAGCACCTCCAGCAGCGGCTTGGCAAAGGCGCGCACCGCCGGCGAGGCATATTCAGAGAGGTAGACCGCCGCGAACAATCCGATCGGAACCGCCACGGCGAGCGCGATGATCGAGATGTAGAACGTGCCCCAGAAGAGCGGGATGATCCCCAGCTCTGACCCGCCGCCGAAGGACGGGGCCCATGTGGCGCCAAAGAAGAACTCGGTCCAGGGGTAGAGCGTGAAGAAGCGGGCCGTATTGCCGACCAGCGACAGGACGATACCGATCGTGGTCATGATGGCGATGGATGCGGCAAAGATCAGCAGCGCAAGGACGACCTTTTCCACCACATTGCGGGCGCGGAAATCCTTGTCGGTCCGTTTCAGCGACAGCGCCAGGCCACCAAGCGCCACGGCGAGAACCAGAATGGTCCGGATCAGATTGCCGGTCGCGCTCATGGACCGGTATTTCTGCGCCGCGCGCAGCACGTAGGACTGCACGTCAGAGCCGATGGCAACGCCAACCTCGCCCAGGCGATCGCGGACATTGGTAAATTCGGTCCGGATGGAGCCGGCCTGATCAGAGGTCAGCGCACCGCGCTCCACGGCAAGGTCGAGGCCCTCGGCGACACGCCGGACATCCGACATGATCAGCGACAGGCCGCCGCTGTCGGAATAGTTGGCTTCGGGGATCAGCGACCGGACCTGGCCGGTGATGAGCATCGGCTGCACAAGCAGCCAGACCAGCAGCAACCCAAACGCCGGAATGATCACGAACAGGGCCGCGTTGAAGCCGTAATAGGTGGGCAGTGAATGCAGGTGACGCGCGTCGCCGCCCGCAGAGGTCATGGCGCGGGACCGTCCCAGGACATATCCGATGGCGGCCAGAACAAGAACAATGACAAGGGTCCAGAAAGCCGACATGAGATATTTCCCGGATGGATAAGACAGCAGAAACCGGCCAGGCCGGAGGCTGGAGCGGCACCGATGAGGCGCCGCTCCGGGGTCCAATTACATGTTGGAGCCCATGGTCTTTTCTTCGGACACCGACGACTGGGTTTCCGACAGTTCCGGGTCGGAGACCAGGCCGTACTCGGACAGCGGGCCGGAGGGGCCTGCCATGTCGTCAGAGACGAAGAACTCTGCGTATTCTTTCAGGCCGGGGATCACGCCGATGTGGGCTTTCTTCACGTAGAAGAACAGCGGGCGGGACACCGGGTATTCACCGGTCGAGATGGTCTCGGTCGAGGGTGCTACGCCGGACATGGTCGCGACTTTCAGCTTGTCGGTGTTGTTCTCGTAGAACGCCAGGCCGAAGATGCCGATGCCGTTTGCATTGCTGTCGATGGAGGCCAGCGTTTCGGTGTAGTCGCCGTCGATGTCCACGGACTTACCGTCGGTGCGGACCGCGATGCAGGCATCTTCCGCGTCGTCTTCGCTCATGCCGGCAGCAACCATGGCTTCCAGTGCGCCGGTGGCTTCACAGCCGGCGGCCAGAACTTTTTCTTCAAACACTTCACGGGTGCCGTGCTTGGTGCCCGGGATGAAGGCCAGGATTTCTTCGTCCGGCAGATCGGCGTTGAAGTCGGTCCACTTGGTGAAGGTGTTGTCGACCAGCTCGCCGTCGACGACAACTTTGGGCGCCAGGGCGTTGTAGATGTCGGCGGGCTCAAACGCGGAGTAGTCGGGGCCGTTCAGCTGGGATGCGAACACGATCCCGTCGTAACCGATGCGGACTTCGATGATGTCAGTGACACCAGCTTCGGCGCAGGCTTTGATTTCTTTTTCACGGATGGCACGCGATGCGTTGGCAACGTCGATGGTGTTCTCGCCAACACCTTCGCAGAAGCGCTTGAGGCCAGCGGAGGAACCGCCGGATTCGACGACGGGCGTCGGGAAGTCGAAGTTTTCGCCGAAGGCCTCGGCGACGATCGACGCGTAGGGCAGAACGGTGGAGGAACCGGCAACCTGCACCTGATCACGGGCGGTTGCGGCGGTTGCGGAAACAGCAGCGATCGCCAGGGCAGAGGCGGTCAGTTTCATCATGGACATGGATTGCTCCCAGACATGTGTGTATTGGCCACCATCCCCGGTGACCCTGGTGCCGTCCTAGTGACAGCGCATTATGCTTTTGTGACGGTTACGTAACAGTTTTACGACAGTCGGCATGACCTTGCGGAAATGCCAAAAATTACTGATCCGGCATAAGAATTTCCGCGCGGCCCTCCGCGTGGGTCACGGGTCACGCAAGCCGAAATTCATGAAACGTTTACGCAGTATTAACGGGTTCAGTCCAGCGGCAGGGAGATGGTGAAACGGCTGCCCGCCCCCGGTTCACTGTCGATCCTGAGCCGGCCGCGATGCCTGTTCACAATATGCTTCACGATGGCCAGACCCAGCCCGGTGCCGCCCATTTCACGGGAGCGGTGCGAATCGACGCGGTAAAACCGTTCGGTCAGCCGCGGCAGGTGGACTAGCTCGATCCCCGGACCCTGATCCGCCACGGTGATCTCGATCCCGGGGCCCCGGAGGGCCGGCACGACCTCGGCCCGGGAAATCGATACGCTCACCGTTTTGCCGGGGCCACCGTATTTCACACCATTCTCGATGAGGTTTGTCATGACCTGGCGCAGCTGATCCTCGTCGCCGGGGATCTTCATGTCGACCCCGGCGAGATCGACCTCGATCTTCACGTCCGATTCCTGCGCCACAGGTTCCAAAGCCCGCGCAACCGAGGTCGCCAGACCGCCGAGATCCACGCGGTCCTTGGGGCGCACACGTTCCTCTGCCTCCACCCGGCTGAGTGACAGAAGATCGCGCACAAGGCGCTCCATCCGGTGCGCTTCCCGTTCCATGATCGTGAGGAACCTGTCCTGCGCCGCCGGATCGTTGCGGGCCGGTCCCCGCAGCGTTTCGATAAAGCCCAGCAAAGCGGTCAGAGGGGTGCGCAGTTCATGACTGACATTGGCCACGAAGTCCCGCCGCATCTGTCCCGCCTGCTCCAACGAGGTGACATCCTCGTAACAGAGAAGCACGCCCTCCCCTACCCCCAGATCAATCCGGGAGGCCGTGACGTTATAGGTCAGGTCACGGCCGGATTCGCTGCTCAGGTGACGGGTCCGGCGCGAGTTTCCGTCCCGCAGGCAGCCTTCGACCGCATCCAGTACCGCCGGGTGGCGGATCGCGGTGATAAAATGCCGCCCGACAATGGCAGAGCCCAGAAGACTGCGCGCCTGGGCATTGCTGGCCAGGATACGCTCGCCGCGCCCGATCAGGACCGCCGCCAGCGGGATCGCGTCCAGCAGCTGGGTCAGAAACGCCTCTGTCATCCTCGAAACTCCGCCGTCAGAGCGCGGTCAGGCCGGTGCGGAACCGGCGCATATTGTCCTGATAATGCAGCGCCGAGGCTTTTAGCCGCGCTTCCCAGTCAGGGCCCAACTGCTTGACCACCTGACCGGGGCTGCCCAGAACCATCGAATTGTCGGGGATCACCTTGCCCTCGGTCACCAGTGCCCCGGCCCCGATCAGGCAATTCCTGCCGATGACGGCATTGTTCAGCACCGTCGCCCCCATACCGATCAGCGAATTATCCCCGACCGTACAGCCGTGCAGCATGGCCTTGTGCCCGATCGTACAGTTCTCGCCGATCGTCAGGGGGCAACCGGCATCGGTATGCATGACCGTGTTTTCCTGCACGTTCGATCCGCGACCGATGCGGATGGGTTCATTGTCGCCCCGCAGCGTGGCCCCGAACCAGACCGAGGTGCCGCTTTCCAGGATCACCCGGCCGATGACATTGGCGTCGGGCGCGACCCAGAAGTCATTGTCATCCGGCGTAACAGGTTCCAGTCCATCCAGGGCGTATAGGGTCATCTCGTTTCCTCGAATTCCTGATGAAGTTTACGGATGTGTTCGGTCAGACCGGGCTGCTGGGTGCGGCGCAGGCGGGCCGCGCTGAGAATGGACCGCAGGCGCGTCTCGGTTGCGTCCAGATCGTCATTGACCAGCACGTAATCATAGGCGTCCCAGTGGCTGATCTCGTCCCAGCTTTTCTGCATGCGACGGGCGATCACCTCTTCGCTGTCCTGACCGCGTTGCTTCAGCCTGCGATGAAGTTCGGTGATCGAAGGCGGAAGCAGGAAAATCGACAGGGTATGCTGACCCAGAGCGGAATTCCTGATTTGCTGCGCGCCCTGCCAGTCGATGTCGAACAGCACGTCACGGCCTGCGTCGATGGCCTCCTGCACGGCCGCCCTGGGCGAGCCGTAAAAGTTGCCGAACACATGGGCATGTTCCAGCATGTCGCCACTGGCCACCTGGCTTTTGAAGGCCGCCACGTCCATGAAATGATATTCGCGCCCGTCCACTTCGCCCGGACGCGGCGGGCGGGTCGTGGCAGAGACGGAAAAGGCGATGCTGTCGTCCCAGGCGCGCAATCGTCCGGCGAGGGTCGATTTGCCGGCGCCGGAGGGCGACGACAGGATGATCAGCAGGCCGCGCCGCGTCGCTTTGCTCGTCATGGATGAAGTCTTTCCAGATGATGCCTGCACCGCCATTGGCATCTTTCGCAGATCACCGCAAGCGCCCGGCGGCGGCAGGCCGGGTCATTCCAGGTTCTGAACCTGTTCGCGCATCTGGTCGATCGCCGCCTTGAGGTCGAGCCCGATCGTGGTCAGTTCCGGGTGCTGAGACTTGGAACAGAGCGTGTTGGCCTCCCGGTTGAATTCCTGCGCCAGGAAATCCATCCGGCGCCCTGCGGGCCCGTCGCTGTCGAGCAGATCGCGCGCTGCGGCGACATGGGCGGTGAGCCGGTCGAGCTCTTCGGTGATGTCGGTCTTCACGGCAATCAGGGCCAGTTCCTGTTCCAGCCGCTGGGGGTCGAACTGCACCTCGGCAGAGGCAACCTTGCGCAGCGCTTCCCGCGTCGAGGCCGCGATATCGGTGCGGCGCCCGACGACAAGGGCAACGGCCTCGCCCACCAGAGTTTCGATCCGCGCGACATGGCCAAGGAGGAGTTCCCGCAGAACCCGGCCCTCCTGCGCCCGCATCGTCGCCAGCTCTTCCAGAGCGATGGCGAAGGTGGACATGAGGTCCTCCATCAGCCCGGTTGTGTCATCTTCGGCCGCGGCCTGTTCCATGACACCCCGCTGATTGAGGACATCGGCAACCGACGCCGGCGTCAGCGCCACCCCTGCCGCCCCTGCCCGGGCTTCGATCTGCGACAGGGTCGACAGAAGCTGATCCAGAATTTCCTGGTTCAGCTGATAGGCCGGCGCCACGGATATACGGGATATGCGCAGAGACACCGTAATACCGCCGCGCGCCATCCGCTCGGCCGTCCTGGCGCGCAGCCGCGCCTCCAGCCCGGGTAACCAGTCCGGGATACGAAACCGGACGTCGAGACCCTTGGCGTTGACGGACCTGAGGTCCCAACTCCAGCCATAAGTATCGTTGCCGCCCCGCGTGGCCGCAAATCCGGTCATCGAATGGTGCATCAAAATTAACTTTCAGACTATTATTTGACTGCTAACCGCTGCCCCCTGACCGGTCCAGAAAATTCTTAATCGCCGCGCCGGCCAGCCCCGCGATGACGATGCGTTAACCATTTGCACAGGAATTTCGCCAAATAAGGCCGCAATGTGGCATATTCATGATCAGTCAATACTTATGCGCTAGGTTGTTAACGTCTGCGGGGGCGAGACAGATGACTTTGCGGGATTAATACGGAAGATTCAGGACATGGCTCAGGACAAATCCGGTTCAGGCACGGTCGTCGAAATGACACAGTTCGCCTCCCACGCTCACTATCAGCCCCTCAGAGAAGTCGAAGCGTACTGGACCGCGCTGCGGGCCGGGCGGCTTGTACCGCGCCGGTCTGACGTCGACCCGCGCGGCATGGAAAACGCGTTGCAATACGCCTTTGTGCTGGAACGTATCGCCACCGGGATGGGGCGGCTGCGGATTGCCGGCACCCATCTGACGGACCTGCTGGGGATGGAAGTTCGCGGCATGCCGTTTTCAGCGTTTTTCACGCCGGAGGCGCGTGGAGATATCGCTGATGTACTGGAGGCCGCCTTTTCCGATCCCGCCCGGGTCACTGTCGACGTGGTTGCGGAAACCGCCCTGGGCAAACCTGGGTTGGAGGGACGCTTGATCCTTCTGCCGCTGAAAAGCGATCTGGGCGATATTTCCAGGGTTCTGGGCTGTTTCGTGACCCGTGGCACGATCGGGCGGGCGCCGCGCCGGTTTGGCATCACCAATGTGTCGGTGTCGCCGCTTTTGGGGGATGCCCATATCCCCGATGACGGTGCAGAGGATGCCGATATTGCCGGGCGTTCGGCCCCAAAGGCGCGCAAGCCCGAGACGGCGCCTTCGGGCGGTTTCGCAGAAACAGGCGCGCCCTTTGCCGGAGAGGCCGGACGAGGGTCAGAGCCATCTGCCCGCCGCGCCACGCGGCGTCATTACCTGCGCTTGGTGCATGACGCAGAAAGCTGATCTGACCGCCGTCACGGCGCGGTGATCCGCCGACGAGATCTTACCCCCGGGGCCTAAACCTGCCCCGGGGGCCATTACTTTCTGGTTTGCTCAGCCCGCCCGGACGACACGATCCTCGCGGATCTGGGTCAGTTCTTCTGCAATCAGGAAGGCCAGCTCCAGCGATTGCGAAGCGTTCAGCCGGGGATCGCAGGCGGTGTGATAGCGATCCTTCAGGTCTTCGTAGGTGACCTCCTTTAGGCCGCCCACGCATTCGGTCACATCCAGCCCCGTCATTTCGAAATGCACGCCGCCCGGGATGGTGCCCATCGACTTGTGAACCCCGAAGAAGCCCTGAACTTCCTGCAGGACCGCATCGAACGGCCGGGTCTTGTAGCCGGAATTGGACTTGATCGTGTTGCCGTGCATCGGATCGCAGACCCAGACGACATTGGCGCCCTCACTACGGACAGTTTCGATCAGACCGGGAAGATGATCGCCGACCTTGCCCGCGCCAAAACGTGCGATCAGGGTCAGCCGGCCCATCTCATTGGTCGGATTGAGCTTCTGAATCAGCAGCTTGAGGTCATCGCCCGTCATGGACGGACCGCATTTCAGGCCAATCGGGTTCTGCACACCACTGCAGAATTCGACATGGGCCCCGTCGGGCTGACGGGTGCGGTCGCCGATCCAGATCATGTGACCCGAACCCGCGAGCCATTTGCCCGTGGTGGAATCCACTCGTGCCAGCGCCTCTTCATATTCCAGCAGCAACGCCTCGTGCGAGGTATAGAAATCCACCTGGCGAAGCGCATGCTGGCGTTCGGAATGCACACCCGCGGCGCGGATGAAATCCAGCGTGTCAGTGATCCGGTTGGCCATGTCGCGGAACCGTTCGGCCTCGTCCGACTCGGTAAAGCCCAGCGTCCAGCGGTGCACCTCGTTCACATCGGCATAACCGCCGGTCGAAAAGGCGCGCAGCAGGTTCAGCGTCGCCGCCGCCTGCGTGTAGGCCTGCAGCATCTTTTCCGGGTTCGGGATCCGCGCCTCGGGTGTGAAGTCGAGCTCGTTGATGATGTCGCCACGGTAGCTGGGCAGTTCGACGCCATCGATGACCTCGGTCGGGGCCGACCGCGGCTTGGCGAACTGGCCAGCCATGCGGCCGATCTTCACCACAGGCACCTTGGCACCAAAGGTCAGCACCATGGCCATCTGCAGCATCACCTTGAAGGTGTCGCGGATGCTGTCGGCGGAGAACTGGTCAAAGGCTTCGGCGCAATCGCCGCCCTGCATGACAAAGGCCTCACCCCGGCCGGCCTGGCCGAGCGCCTCTTTCAACCGGCGCGCCTCGCCCGCAAAAACCAGCGGGGGATATTTCGACAGCTTCGCCTCGACCGCTTCGAGAGCGGCCTGGTCGGGATAGTCGGGCATCTGCACGCGTGGTTTCTTGCGCCAGTCGGTCTTGTGCCAGCTTGCCATGTCGGGCTCCTCCGCCGGATTGCTTGGTGCGCGGGGTTATAGACAAGGCAAGATGGGAGCGCTACCGCGAAAATCGCCATTGGCACGTCGGAAGGCCGCAAACGACACTTGCGGTCGTTTAAGACGCGTGACAGGAATTTTGGATCGTTCAACTACTCAGGGTGTCGGGCCAGCCGATGTCGGACAAGCAGTATCACTTCGTTTTCGTTCTTCTGGACAATTTCTCGCTGCTGTCCTTTGCCTCGGCCATAGAATGCCTGCGCATCGCCAACCGCATGGCGGCGCGCAAGATCTATAGCTGGGAGATCCAGACAGAGGGCGGCGCCAATGTCTCCTGCTCGGCCGGGACGACATTTGCATCGGACAATGCGCTTGGAGAGCTAAACCGGGACGATACCGTGCTCATCTGCGGCGGTCTGGATGTTCAGAAGGCCTGCACCAAGGTGATGCTGAACTGGATCCGCCGCGAGGCGCGGCGCGGGCTGGCGATCGGGGGCCTGTGCACGGCAAGCCATGTTCTGGCGACGGCGGGGCTGCTGGATGGCAAACGGGCGACGATCCATTGGGAGAACCACGACAGTTTCGCCGAGGAATTTGAAGATGTCATCCTGACCAAATCCGTATTCACGGTCGATGGTCAGCGGATGACGACAGCGGGCGGCACCGCGTCGATCGACCTGATGCTGAAGCTGATTGCGGATAAGAACGGCGAGGATCTGGCCAATTCCGTTGCCGATCAGCTGATCTATTCCTCGATCCGGACCGATCAGGATACACAGCGGCTGTCCGTGCCGACCCGGATCGGGGTCCGCCATCCCAAGCTGAGCCTGGTCATCCAGATGATGGAACGCAATATCGAGGAGCCAATCAGCCCGGCCGTGCTGGCGACGGAGGTTGGCATGTCGACCCGGCAGCTGGAACGGCTGTTCCGTCGCTACCTCAACCGCTCGCCCAAGCGGTATTATATGGAGCTGCGGCTGCAGAAGGCGCGCAACCTGCTGATGCAGACGGATATGTCGGTGATCAATGTGGCGCTGGCCTGCGGGTTTTCCTCTCCGTCACATTTCTCCAAATGTTATCGGGCACAATATGACACTACCCCCTATCGGGAGCGCGGGTCGCACGGGGCGCGTCTGCCAATTTAATACGGAGTTGTCGTGGCTATCGTCATACATCACAATCCCGCTTGCGGGACGTCGCGCAATGTTCTGGACATCATCCGGAAATCCGGGGCCGAGCCTGTCGTGATCGACTATCTGACCGAAGGCTGGACGCGCCCGCAGCTGCTGGCGCTGTTCGCTGCGGCGGGTCTGACGCCCCGCACCGCATTGCGTACCACCAAATCACCTGCCGAAGCGCTTGGATTGCTGGACCCTGCCGTTCCGGACGAGGCGCTTCTTGATGCCATGTTGAGAGAGCCTGTGCTGGTCAACCGGCCAATTGTCTGCAGCCCCAAAGGTGTCCGTCTTTGCCGTCCAAGCGAGACGGTGCTGGATCTGCTGGATAGATTGCCGCCAGGTCCCCTTTTCAAGGAAGACGGCGAGATGATCATCGACGAAGATGGCAATCGGTGCTGAACCTCAGCCAAAAAGGCTGAGCTGATCGCCCTTTCGGGGCGGCGGGCCGAAGAGGTCGGTGCGGAGGGTATGGGACCGGGTGGCCAGACCGAGGCGCCGGACGGCCGCGTCGAAGCGGGTGGCGATCATTTTGGCATAGACGCCCTCCCCCCGCATGCGGCGGCCCCATTGCGCGTCGTAGAGCTGTCCGCCGTGCATTTCGCGCAGACGGTTCAGGACCTTCTCGGCGCGGTTGGGATGATGCTGGCGCAGCCAGTCCTCGACCAGGGGCGCGACCTCGCGCGGGAGGCGCAACATGATCCAGCTGGCAGAGGTTGCGCCGTGGTCGCGGCCGGCTTCGAGGATATGTTCGAGCTCCGGATCGGTGAGGCCCGGGACGATCGGCGAGATCATGATGCGGGTGGGGATGCCGGCCCCGGTCAGGGCGCGGATCGTGGAGAGGCGTTTTTCCGGACGCGGCACCCGCGGCTCCATCGCCCGGCAGAGCGTTGCGTCGAGGCTGGTGACGGAGATGCCGACCGCGGCGAGGCCTTTTGCCGCCATATCCGACAGGATGTCTAGGTCACGCAGAATGCCCGTTCCTTTCGTAACAATGGCGACTGGATGGTTGTAATCCCTCAAGATTTCCAAGCACGCGCGGGTGATCCGGCGATCCCGTTCCACGGGCTGGTAGGGATCGGTATTGGTGCCCATTACGATGGTGGCCACGCGGTAACGGGGCGCGCGCAGCTCGCGCTCCAGCGCCTCCGCAGCATTGGGCCGCGCGGTGAGCCGGGTTTCAAAATCGAGCCCGGGAGACAGGCCGAGATAGGCATGTGTGGGCCGGGCGAAGCAATAGATGCAGCCGTGTTCGCAGCCCCGGTAGGGATTGATCGAACGGTCAAAGGGCAGATCGGGCGATTTGTTATAGGCGATGATGGAGCGCGCCACCTCCTCCCGGACTTCGGTCCTGAGGGGCGTCACCTCTTCGGGGATGTCCCAGCCGTCGTGCTCCGACACGCGGTCGTATCTTTCGTATCGGCCGGTCAGGTTTGTGGCGGCCGCGCGACCACGGCGTGCATCCGGGGCAATGGTCTGGTCGGTCATGGCGCAGTCCTGATGGAGGAGACCGGCGCAGAATGGAACATATAGCGAACATACGCAAGAGCCCGGATGCACCGCGCCGGATTACCCCATGATCGCACAGAAATTTTCGGTTCCACCCCTTTTAAAAGTGCCTAAAGTCGGTCTCATGCAATGTGGTGTCGCAATCGGCCACGTGACGTTCGCAGAACAGGGTCACGATATCGGGATAGGCCCAGTGCCGGTGCAAGCCCAAAGCAAGGTAGATGCGCATGTCGGACGAAGAAGACGAAATCATCCTGTCGGAGCTGAATGACGACGAGTTGGTCGAACAGATGTTCGACGATCTCTATGACGGGCTGAAGGAAGAGATCGAAGAAGGCGTCAATATCCTGCTGGAGCGGTCGTGGACGCCTTACGACATTCTGACCAAGGCGCTGGTCGGCGGCATGACGATCGTCGGCAATGACTTCCGGGACGGCATTCTGTTTGTGCCCGAAGTTCTGCTGGCGGCGAATGCGATGAAGGGGGGCATGGCCATTCTGAAGCCCCTGCTGGTCGAGACCGGCGCGCCGCGCATGGGCAAGATGGTCATCGGGACCGTCAAGGGCGATATCCACGACATCGGCAAGAACCTTGTCGCGATGATGATGGAAGGCGCCGGGTTTGAGGTTATCGATCTGGGCATCAACAATGCGGTTGAAAAATACCTCGACGCCATGGACGCAGAGCAGCCGGACATTCTGGGGATGTCGGCGCTGCTGACCACGACGATGCCCTATATGAAGGTTGTCATCGATACGATGGTGGAAAAAGGCATCCGCGACGATTACATCGTGCTTGTCGGCGGCGCGCCACTGAACGAGGAGTTCGGCAAGGCGATCGGGGCCGACGCCTATTGCCGTGACGCCGCGGTGGCTGTGGAAACCGCCAAATCCATGGTGGCGCGCAAGCATAACCAGGGCGTGTCGGGCTGAGCTCGCGCGTCCCTGACCGGGGCGCAGGATGGTGATACCCAGCGATACCGAACTGACCGAGAGCGGGCTGTCTGCAACGGGCCGGGGGCGCATCCTCGTGCTGGCCTGTGGCGCGCTGGCGCGGGAAATCCTTGCACTGATCGCTCTGAATGGCTGGGACCATGTCGATCTGCAATGTCTGCCGGCCAAGCTGCATAATACGCCCGACCAGATTCCGCAGGCGGTCCGTCGGGCCGTGGCAGAGCGTCAGCCGGACTATGACCGGATATTTGTCGCCTATGCCGATTGCGGCACCGGTGGGCTGCTGGAGGCCGCCTGCGCCGAGATAGGCGTTGCGATGATCGCCGGCCCGCATTGCTATGCCTTTTTCGACGGGCTCGCGGCCTTTGCGGAACGTGATGAAATGGATGCGTTCTTTCTGACCGACTTCCTGGCGCGGCAGTTTGATACGCTTGTCTGGAAGGGGCTGAAACTGGACCGTCATCCGCAGCTTTTGCCGATGATCTTCGGCCATTACACCCGGGTGGTCTATCTGGCGCAGACAGAGGATCCGGGGCTCACCCGGCTGGCAGAAGCGGCCGCCGACAAGCTGGGCCTGCGGTTCGAGCGGCGCTTTACCGGCTATGGCGATCTTGCACAGGCGCTGGAGGCGCAGGCGGTGTGACCGCCCTGCCCTCGTTCGACGCGGATTGCGACCGCTGCGTCGCCTTGTGCTGTCTGGCTTTGGCATTTGACCGGGGCGACGATTTTGCCATCGACAAGCCCGCAGGCGTCGCCTGTCCCAATCTGGACGGGCATGGCTGTTCCATACATGAGACGCTGGAGGATGCGGGTTTTGGCGGTTGCGTGCGCTACAGCTGCCACGGCGCCGGCCAGCGGGTCGCGCAGGAGCTGTTTGACGGCCAGTCCTGGCAGTCGGAGCCGGCTTTGACCGGGCCGATGATCACGGCCTTCCGCGGCATGAGAGAGCTGCAGGAGCGGCTGATGCAATTGACGGCGGCCAAGGCTCTGCCCTTATCGGATCAGGACCGGGCGGCCCTGGTGGCGCTGACCGCTCCGCTCTTGCCGGGCGGGATGGACCAACTGGCGGTCCGTGACTTCCCCGGCAGTGCATTGCGCACAGAGATCGACAGATTCGTGACCGGGCTGCGCCGCTATGTGAGCCGCTAGGTCAGGCGGCCGCCGCGACGCTCCGGATCCGGTCGATCATCGCACGGACCCCGTTGGACCGCTGCGCTGACAAATGGTCCTGAAGCCCCAGCCGGGCAAGTTCGGCATGTGCGTCGACCTGCCCGACATCCGAGACATCCAGATCGTTGTAGAGCGCCATGAGAACCGCAATCAGGCCCCGGACGATCATGGCATCGCTCTCACCGGCAAACCGGAATGTTCCCCCGGCGATCTCCGGGTATAGCCAGACCTGGGAGGCGCAGCCGTCAACCTTATTGGCCGGGACTTTCAGCGCGGGATCGAGGCCGGACATGTCTTTGCCAAGATCGATAATATGGCGATACCTGTCCTCCCAGTCGTCGAGAAACTCAAAGTCTCCGACAATGTCCTCGAATGCGGGCTGTGCCATATGTCTTCCTCCGGCTTTGTGCCGAGGTAAGATGTGGGACCTGCCTTGTCCAGCCGCGTGAACGGCTTTTCAACCGGCGATCAATCGGCTAGGCAATTGACCAGCAAGAAAGGTCTGGACATGCGCAAGTCTCTCCCGCTGCTCCTGGTGGTCGCCCTTATCGTTTCGGGCTGTGGGTTTTCCCAGAGCCGGTTCAACCCGCTGAACTGGTTCGGCGGTGGTCGCAACCGCGAGCTGTCGGCATCGGAAACCAATCCGCTGATCCCGCGTCGCAGCAGTTTCGCCCGCCCCGAAGAGGTCGACAACCGGCCGCCTGTGGCCCGTGTCGCGGGCGTCGTGGCAGAACCGCATCCCGGTGGGGCTATCCTGCGCGTCACGGGCGTATCGTCACGTCAGGGGGCCTATCAGGCCGGGCTGCGCCAGATCGAGGATGAGACCGTACCCGATTCTGTGCTGCGCTTTGTGCTGGTGGCCCGCCAGCCCGCCGGGGCGGTGGGGACAGAGCCGACGCGCACGCTGACAGTAGGTCGGCATCTGACGGATGACGCGCTGGCCGGGATCCGTACGATCGAGGTCCTCGGGGCCCAGAACGCCATCACGATCCGGCGTTAAAGCGCGATAATCTCGACCCGTCCCTTGCGGGCGGCGAGCCCGACTTCGCCATTGCACAGACGCAGCGCGTCTTCGCCAAACACATCGCGCCGCCAGCCCGTAAGCATCGGCAGGTCGCGTTTTCCCGCCGACATCGCGTCGAGGTCGGAAGTCGGCGCGATCAGGCGCGGCGCCACGCCCGCGCTGTCGGCCTTGGCCTTGAGCAGGACGCGCAGCAGATCGGCCAGCGCCGGATCGACCTGCATCTTTTCGCGTTCGCGATCGGGCTTGGGAAGATCGTCGTTCGGCATCTCCAGCCCGGCTTTCACGGCGGCAATGATCCCGTCGGCGATGTCACCTTTGCGCGCCTCTCGCAGGAGCAGGCGAGAGCGGCCGAGGTCCTTGTGGCTCTGCGGCTTGGTGGAGGCGAGCTCGACCAGAGCGTCATCCTTGTAGACCCGGTTGCGGGGGACGTTGTTGGTCTGGGCATAGGTTTCGCGGAAGGCGGCTAGCTGCTGGACCAGACCGAGGAAACGGGAAGAGTTGGTGCGGGTCCGCACGCGCTGCCAGGCCTCTTCGGGGCGCACAATATAGGTTTCGGGCGAGGTGAGGATGGAGATCTCCTCCTCCACCCATTTCTCGCGCTTCTGCTTCTTCAGCTTGGAGGCGAGATATTCGTAGATCCGGCGCAGATGGGTGACATCGGCCAGGGCATAGGTCTTCTGTTCCTCGGTCAGCGGGCGGCGCGACCAGTCGGTGAAGCGCGAGGATTTGTCGAGCTGTTCCTTGGCGATCCGCTTGACCAGCGTCTCATAGCCCACCTGTTCGCCAAAGCCGCAGACCATGGCCGCGATCTGGGTGTCAAACAGCGGATCGGGGATCACCCCGGCATCAACATAGAAAATCTCCAGATCCTGACGGGCGGCGTGGAAGACCTTCACCACGGAGGTGTCGCGGAAGAGCGTGTAGAGCGGCTCAAGGCTCAGCCCCTCTGCCAGCGGGTCAACCAGCACGGCGGTGCTGTCATCCTCGCCCGGCATGGCCAGCTGGATCAGGCAGAGCTGGGAATAATAGGTCCGTTCCCGCAGGAATTCGGTATCTACCGTCACATAATCATGTCCGGCCGCCTCTTCGCAGAAGGCGGCAAGCTCTTCGGTCGTGGTGAGTGTTCTCATATGGCCCTTCGGCTTTGTTTTGACCGGCTGTCTGCTGTCCCCGGTCTATCCCCTATAGGCCATTCCCCGCGCGGGGGGAACAGGCTAGAGCGGCAAATCAAAGCGCGACCGGTCACCCGACGCAAAACGCCGCAGCGTTTCGGGGTAGAGCCGGTGTTCGCGGGTCAGGACCCGCGCCGCCAGCGTCTCGGGCGTATCGCCGGGCAGGATGGGCACCCGCGCCTGACCAAGGATCGGCCCACCGTCAAGCTCTGCCGTCACCTCATGCGTGGTGCAGCCCGCCTCTGCCTCCCCGGCCTCCAGCGCGCGGGCATGGGTGTGCAGCCCGCGGTATTTCGGCAGGAGGGAGGGATGGATGTTCAGCATCCGGCCCGCGTAATGGTTGGTGAACCCGTCGGTCAGGATCCGCATGAACCCGGCCAGGCAGATGATATCCGGCTCCGCCGCGTCGATGGTGCGGATCAGCTCCGCCTCAAAGGCCGGACGGTCACCCTTATGGGGCCGATGATCGACCACCGCCGTGGGCACGCCCATCTCTGCCGCGCGTGTCAGCCCGCCCGCGCCCGCATCATTGGCCAGCACCAGAACGGGGCGCGCCGGATGGTCACCAGCCATGCTCTCGACCAGCTTCACCATGTTGGAGCCGCCGCCGGAGATCAGGATCGCAACGCGTTTGGTCAAAGAAGGGTGCCTGTGTAGCTGACGCCCTGCCCGGCCGTGACATGGCCGAGGGTGCAGACCGTTTCGCCCGCGGCGGTCAGCATGGCCGTGATCGCATCGGCCTGCGTGGCGTCGACCACAACGACCATGCCGATCCCGGCATTGAAGGTCTTGAGGAGCTCTTTCTCCTCCAGACCGCCATGTTCGGCCAGCCATTTGAAGACCGGCGGCAGGGTCCAGCTGCCCAGGTCGATCGTAGCGCCCATGCCCTCGGGCAGGACGCGCGGCAGGTTCTCCGTCAGCCCGCCGCCGGTGATATGGGCCAGCGCATGGACGCCGCCTGCCTTCACCGCCTCCAGCACCTGCCGGACATAGAGCCGCGTCGGCGCCAGCAGCGCCTCGCCCAGCGTCCCGTCGGCCCAGGGGCAGGCATCGGACCATTGCAGGCCGGAATGTTCGACGATCTTGCGAACCAGCGAGTAGCCGTTGGAGTGCACCCCGTCAGAGGCGAGGCCCAGAAGCACGTCGCCCTCCGCCACACCGGCCGGCAGATCGGTGCCGCGCTCCATCGCGCCCACGGCAAAACCCGCGAGGTCGAAATCGCCGTCATGGTACATGCCGGGCATTTCCGCCGTTTCGCCGCCGATCAGCGCGCAGCCCGATTTCTCGCAACCCAGAGCAATGCCTTCGATGATCGCCGTCGCCTGATCGAGCTCCAGCTTGCCGGTGGCGAAATAGTCGAGGAAAAAGAGCGGCTCCGCCCCCTGGCAAACCAGATCGTTCACGCACATGGCGACCAGATCGATCCCGATGGTGGAGACATTGCCGGTATCGATGGCGATCCGCAGCTTGGTGCCGACGCCATCCGTGGCCGCGACGAGGATTGGATCAGTATAACCCGCGCCCTTGAGGTCGAAGAGCGCGCCAAAGCCGCCGAGGCCCGACATGGTGCCGGGACGCGCGGTGCGTTTGGCGGCTGGTTTGATGCGTTCCACCAGCGCGTTGCCCGCGTCGATATCGACGCCCGCTTCGGCATAGGTGATCCCGTTCTTTCTGTCGGTCATCTGGCTCTCCGGCTGCTTGGCGTTCCGATAGACCAGAGCGAGCACGCTGTCCACGGGGGAGCGCAGAGAAGACGGTTTGTAAGATTTTCGAATTGTGATGGCCAAACACGGCAAACATGTTCAGGATCATATATTTTGGTGCGCTATGTGAAAGTCTTTTGCCGACTGAGTTTCACGTATGAAATCATATTGCTCCAATTTTCTTAAAATGGCTCATTTTCCGTCTGGCGCATTGCCTGCCCTCCCCTTCTGTCATGCTTGACGCTTGTGCCCGCTTTGCCTAATCACGCTGTCGGCGGGCCTGTAGCTCAACGGTTAGAGCAGAGCGCTCATAACGCTTTGGTTGCGGGTTCAAATCCTGCCGGGCCTACCAATCGCCCCCACTTCCGCTAAATCCCCGTTATGCGCTACGAGGACGTCCTGCACCCCACGCCAGAGGGGCTCTATTGTCCGCCTGGGGATTTCTGGATCGACCCGGTGGTGCCGGTGCCGCGCGCGCTGGTCACGCATGGGCATGCCGATCATGCGCGGTCGGGGCATGGCGCGGTGCTGGCCACGCGGCAGACGCTGGACATCATGGCGATCCGCTATGGCGAGGGGTTCACCGGCCGCCGTCAGGTGGCCGATGCGCCGGTCGATATCGGCGGTGTCACCGTTAGCTTTCATCCGGCGGGCCATGTGCTGGGATCGGCGCAGATCCTTCTGGAACATCGGGGCATGCGGTTTGTCGTCTCCGGCGATTATTGCCGACATGACAACCCCTCCTGTCTGCCGTTTGAGCCCGTGCCCTGCGATGTCTTCGTGACGGAGGCGACCTTTGCCCTGCCCGTCTTCCACCACCCTGCCCCTCAGGATGAGATCGCCAAGCTGATGCAATCTCTGACGGATTTCCCGGAGCGCGCGCATCTGGTCGGGGCCTATGCGCTGGGCAAGGCGCAGCGGGTCATCGCGCTGATCCGTCAGGCGGGCTGGGACAGGCCGATCTATATCCAGGGCGCGCTGGAAAAGCTCTGCGCCTATCATGAGGCGGAGGGGATCGCTTTGGGAGAGCTGCGCCCCGCGACCGACAAGGGGCTGAAGAAGGCCGATTTCGCGGGGGAGATCATCGTCGCCCCGCCTTCGGCCGCCAATACGCCCTGGGCGCGGCGGTTTCCCGATCCTGTCGTCAGCTTTGCCTCGGGCTGGATGCAGATCCGCAACCGGGCCAAGGCGCGCGGGGTTGAGCTGCCGATGGTGCTGTCCGATCACGCCGACTGGCCCGACCTGATCCGCACGATCGAGGAGCTGAACCCGGAGGAGACCTGGATCACCCATGGCCGCGAGGATGCGCTGATGCGCTGGTGCGAGATGACGCAGCGCGTGGGCCGCCCGCTGCGGCTGGTAGGCTATGAGGACGAGGTGCCGGAATGAGGGCCTTTGCCATGCTTATGGAGCGTCTGGCCTTCACCCCCGCCCGCAACGGCAAGCTGCGGCTGCTGGAGGAGTTCTTTCGCACCCGCCCCGACCCCGAACGCGGCTATGCGCTGGCCGCGATCACAGGCGATCTGGAATTGCGGCAGGTCACCCCCTCCCTCTTGCGGACATTGGCGGCGGAGCGGGTCGATCCGGAGCTTTTCCAGCTGTCTTACGATTTCGTCGGCGATCTGGCGGAGACGATGGCGCTGATCTGGCCTGCGGCGGAGGCGCCGGAAGATAGTGAGCTGTCCGCGCTTGTGGAAGAGCTGATGCGGGCCGGAAAGGCCGATCTGCCGGGGATCATCACCCGCCAGCTCGACCGGATGACGCCGAGCGAGCGTTACGCCTATCTGAAGCTGGCCACAGGCGGCATGCGCATCGGCGTGTCGGCGCGGCTTGCACGGACGGCGGTGGCGCAGTTCGGCGACCTGCCGCTGGCAGAGATCGAGGAACTCTGGCATGGGCTGACCCCGCCTTACACCGCGCTTTTTGACTGGGCGGAGGGCGGCGAAAAGCCGGTGAATGCGGCGCGCGCGCCGTTCCGTCCGGTGATGCTTTCGACCGCCAATGATCTGGACGGGCTGAAGGATTTGCCACCCGGCGATTATCTGGCGGAGTGGAAATGGGACGGAATCCGGGTGCAGGCCGTGTCGGACCGGGGTCTCAGGCGGCTTTATTCCCGGACCGGGGAGGATATTTCCGCCGCCTTCCCCGATCTGATCGAGGCGATTGATTTCGAAGGCAGTTTTGACGGGGAACTGCTGGTGCGGCGCGGCGATCAGGTGGCGCCGTTTGGCGATCTTCAGAAAAGACTGAACCGGAAGACGGCGCCGAAGTCCCTGCTGGCCTCGCATCCCGCCGCGCTGCGGTTCTACGATATCCTGTTCGACGGGGAGAGAGACCTGAGGGCGGAGCCGACCGAGACCAGACGCGACATTCTGGAACAGCGCGTGGCAGGGATGGACCCCAACCGCTTCGATCTGTCGCCCCTGCTGCCGTTCGGGAGCTGGGACGACCTCGCTGCCCTGCGTGCCGATCCGCCCGACGATGTGATCGAGGGCGTGATGATCAAGCACCGGGACAGCCCCTATCTTTCGGGCCGAATCCGGGGTCACTGGTTCAAATGGAAGCGCGATCCGATGGTGATTGATGCGGTGTTGATGACGGCACAGCGGGGGCATGGCAAGCGATCCGGTTATTATTCTGACTATGGATTTGGGGTCTGGGATGGGGATCGGCTCGTCCCGGTCGGAAAGGCCTATTTCGGTTTCACCGACGAGGAGCTGATAGAGCTGGACCGCTTTGTCCGGCAGAATACGACCGACCGGTTTGGCCCTGTGCGCGCCGTGGCGCCGGGGCTGGTGCTGGAGATCGCTTTTGAAGGGCTCAACCGGTCCAAGCGACATAAATCGGGGCTGGCGATGCGCTTCCCCCGGATCTCCCGGATCCGGCGCGACAAACCGGTGGCAGATGCCGACCGGATCGAAACGTTGCAGGCCATGCTGCCCGCGCCCTGAGCCTCAGCGGGCGATGATCAGATCGGCCTGCAACCCGCCCAGCCTTTCGGATTCGCCCAACCGCAGCAGCCCGCCATGGGCACGCGCGATATCGGTGGCGATGGCGAGGCCCAGCCCAACACCAGACCCCTTGTTCTGATTCCGGGATTTGTCGAGCCGGGCAAAGGGGCGCGTGGCCTCCTCCCGCCGTTCGGGCGGAATGCCGGGGCCGTCATCCTCCACCCGGATACGCAGCGACTTGTCGGTCAGCATGACGGAGATCTCGGCCCGGCTGCCATAGCGCGCGGCGTTGGAGATCAGGTTGTCCAATGCCCGGCGCATGGCCACGGGCCGAAGCTGCAGACGCCCCTCGCCCTGAACCTCCGTTAGGGCCACATCGGCGCCGCCCCGCGCGGCATCCTGCACCGCGCCCCGGACCAGCTCTGCCGGGTCGGTCTCCTCCACCTGTTCGGCGGCGGCGCCCCGGGCGAAAGCGAGGAATTCCTCGATGAGCTTCTGCATCTCCTCGACATCATGTTCCAGCGGCTCCCGCTCCTCATCCTCCAGCATCGACAGCGCCAGTTTCATCCGGGTCAGCGGGGTGCGCAGATCATGGCTGACCCCCGAGAGCATCAGGGTGCGTTGTTCGATATGCCGTTCGATCCGGGCGCGCATGGCCAGAAAGGCCTGACCGGCCGCCCGCACCTCCGTCGCGCCGCCGGGTTTGTAGGGCAAGGTCTGGCCCTTGCCAAAGGCCTCCGCCGCGGCGGCGAGCCGGGTGATGGGGCGCAGCTGGTTGCGCAGGTAGATGAAGGAGACGAGGGTCATCAGGATACCGAAGACCACCATGTTCACCAGCAGCTGATGCGGGTTGGAGGCGGAGACGAGCCCGCGCGACAGCCGCATCTTCAGCACACCGTCCGGCGCCGTTACATAGACATCCACATCGTAATCGTCCGGCAGGCGGATGGCGATGACGCCGGGCACGCGCTCTCTCAGCACGCGGATGACGGTGCGTCCGGAGATGTCGAACCAGCGGCGGCTGTCGTGGTCCGGTGCCTCGGCGGCGGCAATTCGGGTCGGCGTGATCTCCAGCGCCCGGGCAATCTCCTCCCGCTGCTCCGGCGGGGCGGCGGCGACATAGGCCAGCTCTGAACTGACGGAGTGGGTCATCTGCCGCGTCACGCCTTCGAAATGGCGCTGGATGAAGATGACAGAGACGACCAGCTGGACCACGACCACCGGCAGCACGAGGATCAGAGCCGCACGCCCGTAGATGCCGCGCGGCACATATCGTTTGAGCCAGTCAAAGGTCATGGTTAGGGTGGTCCCGGTCCGCCTGATACGGACAGAACCACAGGACGCCGCAATGCACCAGCCCGACACGTTCTCTCCCATTCCCGGCCGAGCTGAGGTGGTCGCGCCCGGGGTGCGGCGCATCCTTTGCGACAACCCCTCGCCCTATACCTTTGTCGGCACGAACACCTATCTGGTCGGCCAGGGCGGCGGCGTGGCGGTGATCGATCCCGGCCCGCTTGATGCGCTGCATCAGGAGGCGATTCTGGCCGCGCTCGCCCCGGGCGAAAAGATCACCCATATCCTCGTCACCCATGCCCATGGCGACCATTCTCCGTTGGCGCGGCCTCTGGCCGATGTCACGGGCGCACCGGTTCTGGCCTATGGCGATTACCGCGCGGGCCAGTCGGAGGTGATGCAGCGCCTCGCGGCAGAGGCTGATCTGGGCGGCGGCGAAGGCACGGACCGGCTCTTTGCCCCTGACGAGAGCCTGCCCGATGGCGCCAAGATCTCGGGCGACGGCTGGCGCCTGCAGGCGATCTGGACGCCCGGGCATTTCTGCAACCACCTCTGTTTCGATCTGGATGCGGGCGCGGGCTATGGCACCATCTTCAGCGGCGATCTGGTGATGGGCTGGGCCTCCTCGCTGGTCTCGCCACCGGATGGCGACCTGACCCAGTTTATGGAGAGCTGCGCAAAGATGCGTGCGCGCCCTGCCCGGCTCTACTTGCCCGGCCATGGCGATGTGATCGCCGATCCGGCGGCACGGGTCGACTGGCTGATCGCCCATCGTCTGGGCCGGGAGGCGGGTATTCTGGAGGCGCTGGCGGCCGGTCCCGGCACAGCCTCCGATTTGGCCGCCCGGGTCTATACCGACATCGCGCCGCAGATGCTGCCCGCCGCCGCGCGCAATGTTCTGGCGCAGCTCATTGATCTCATGGGAAAAAACAAGGTGACCGTGGCGGGAGAACTGAGTTTTTCTTCCGTCTTTTCATTGGCCTGACCCGCGGGCGCGAAAAAGTCACGAAAAGATGTCAAATCCCACTGGACGCCCGGAATCCCCGTTGCTATACGCGCCTTCGTGTTCCGGCGTAGCTCAGCGGTAGAGCAGTTGACTGTTAATCAATTGGTCGTAGGTTCGATCCCTACCGCCGGAGCCAAATTTATTTACAAAATCAGGTAGATACTAAAGCGTCGTTGGTAACGCGCTACCTGATTTGCCTCTGTGGGTGTAACATCTGGGGTAACGAATGACGGGTTTTGAAATTGGTCGAGACCTCGTGTTACTCGCTTTGGGGGTCATTGGAACGGGCTTGTCGATCTACAACCTCCTCGAATCTCGAGGACGAGGCATTCGTCGGGTGCGGGTATTTGCGGAAACGGCGATGCACACCTACGACAACGGTGAAATAGGGCCGCCCTTCCTGAAAGTTGTCGCAGCCAATTCGGGTCATCGGGATGTCACCATCTCAAATATCGGCTTGGAAATTCCGGGCAAGCGCGTCATTGCAACGCTAAACCCCGATGCCTTCTCGGGAGTGCCGGATACTCGAACGCCTACGAAACTTGCCGACGGCGATTTGGCACACAGATTTTACGAATACACGGCAATCAGTCAGGCATGCCGAGACGCTGGCTTGCAGGGCAAGGTTTCTATCCACCCTTTCGTCGTGGATACGGCGGGAATGCGACACTACGGAAAAAAGCTCAAGTGGGACGCCAGCGCCAATTGGGCAAGTTAGCACCAACTCACATTGTCCTAGAGATCAGTCGGCCCAATCCACCAGCCACAGCGCCTCTGACGGATCAACGCCCGCCTCTTTCGCCAGGGCCAAGGTCTGCACCACCGCGCCAAGCGCACGTGCCCGTCCGCCCGCGTCGAAGGCTTGCAGGGGCCGCATTACGTCCAGTTTCACGGCCAGCCCGAATCTCTCGGATGCTTCCTCCGCGATCATGGCCGCAATCGGTTGCGGCGACTATTAATCAATTGGTCGTAGGTTCGATCCCTACCGCCGGAGCCAAAATCCCCCAGATGTAACCTGATCGGGTGACCCCGGGCCTGTCATACAGGCCGCGGGGTTTTGGCTTAGGCCGTCTTGCGGGGCCGCTGTGCCACGACCGAGAGCAGCGCAAGAAGCCCCGAGCCCAGCATCAGCACCACGGAGACCGCGTTCAGCACCGGAGTGGAGCCGACCTTGACCATGCGGTCGTACATGGTGATCGTCAGTGGCGCGTCGGAGCCCACCAGCATCAGCGTTGTGTTGAAGTTCTCGAACGACACCAGGAAGGCCACCACAAAGGCCGAGAACATCGCGGGCATCAGGAAGGGCAGCGTCACCGTCAGCAGCACCCGCAGGCGGGAGGCGCCGAGGTTCAGCGCCGCCTCCTCCAGCGAGATGTCGAATTTCTGCAGCCGTGCGGCGATGACCAGCGATGTGATCGTCGTCAGGAAGGAGAACTGGCCGAGTACGACCAGCGGAATGCCGGGCCGCAGCCAGGTCAGGAATAGACCCAGCTGCTGGTCGGCAAAATTCGCGACCATGGAGGCGAAGACGAGGATGGAGATACCGAGGATCACGCCCGGGATCACCAGCGGCACCACCATCAGCACGTAGAGTGCCGATTTGAAGGGGAAATCGCGCCGCTCAAAAAGGAAGGCATTGCAGGTGCCCGCCGCGACCGAGAGCGCCGCCACGATCACCCCGATGTAGAGCGAATTGCCAATGCCCTGCAGCAGCCGGTCGTCGTGGAAGAGGCCAAGCTTTGGCGACTCGGGGGAAAAGAACCAGTCGAAGGTGAACCCCTGCCAGGGCAGCGACGGGAACATCGAATCGTTGAAGGCAAACACCCCGGCGGCGATCAGCGGCGCCGCGAGGTAGAGGAAGAAGATCACCACATAGGCGCGGTAGACCCAGAGGAGCGGACGGGAGCTCTGCATCGGCTTACTCCTTTGCCACGGTTGTGGCGAGGCTCTGTCCCGTCAGGCGCAGCCCGGCCCAGACCACGAAGGAAGTGAAGACAAGCAGCAGGACACCGAAGGCCGATCCGCTCTCCCAGTTATATCTGGTGATGAATTGGTTATAGATCTGTTCGGTGAACCAACTGGAGTTTTTGCCGCCCAGCAGGATGGGCGTCAGGTAGCTGCCCGCCGTCAGCATGAAGGTGATGATACAGCCCGCGACGATGCCCGGCATGGCATAGGGCACGATGATGCGGCGGAAGACCGTGAAGCGGGAGCCGCCGAGGTTATACCCGGCCTCCAGCAGCGCGTCGTCCATGCCCTGAAGGGTGGAGACGAGCGGGACGATCATGAAGAGGATCACGGTATAGACGAGGCCGATGATGACGGTCATGTCATTGTAGAGCATCTCTACCGGTGCGCGGATGATCCCGAGGTTGACCAGTGTGGTGGAGATCACCCCGGTCTCGCGCAGCAGAACGATCCATCCGTATGCGCGCACAAGGTCGGAAACCCACAAGGGAATCAAGCACATAAGGAAAAGAGCGGCACGGCTGCGCTCCTTCGCGATCTTGGCGATGTAATAGGCAATCGGAAAGCCCATGACGAGCGCCAGGCCGGTCACAAGAATGGACATCCAGGCGGTGCGCAACAGAGTGTTGCGGTAGATCGGCTCGCCAAAGAAGCCCATGTAGTTCTTCAGGCCAAATTCATATTCGTTGTATGTGATCTTTTCGCGCAGCGAGGTATAGCCGATGCCGATCTGCGGCAGGACGATCAGCAGGCCGATCCACAGAATGAACGGTGTGAAAAGAAGTATTAACGAAAGTCGATTGGCGTCGCGGCTCATGCGCCCGCCCTCCGGGTGAAGAGCCTTGCGCGGTCAGGTGTCCAGGAGAGCTGAACCTGTGCGCCCTGCGCCGCGCCGCTGCGCTGTTCGGGATCGGCCACCTCGATCAGCTGGTCGCCGGAGCGGACGAGGATCCGGCTGCTGGCACCGTTGAAAAGCAGGCTGTCGACGGTGCCTGACAGCGTGCAGCCCTCGGCGCCCGCACCCAGTTGCAGCGCCTCGGGACGCAGGAAAAGCTCTACGGCATCGCCCGGTTTCGCGCCGTCCTGAAGCGTGGCGATGACGGGGGTGCCGCCCTCAAGCTCCACCTTCGCCTCCGTCCCGCGTACCTCCAGCAGCTTGCCGGACAGGATGTTGGAATCGCCGACAAATCCGGCCACGAAACCGGAGGCCGGTGCATCGTAGAGCGCCTTGGGCGGCCCGATCTGTTCGAACCGTCCGGCATTCATCACCGCGACATTGTCGGACATGACAAGCGCTTCGGACTGGTCGTGGGTGATGTAGAGGAAGGTCGTCTCGAACTGGTGCTGGAGCTGCTTGAGCTCGATCTTCATATGCTCCCGCAGTTTCAGATCGAGCGCGCCAAGCGGTTCGTCCAGTAGCAGAACGTCCGGCTCCAGCACCATGCAACGCGCAATGGCGATCCGCTGTTTCTGCCCGCCGGAGAGCTGGTCGATCCGCTTGTCCTCCGACCCCGGGAGGCCGACCCGGTCGAGCACGCGTTTGACCTTGGGCGCGATCTCCGATTTAGGTTCCTTGCGGCAGCGCAGCCCGTAGGCGATGTTTTCGCCCACTGTCATCATCGGGAAAAGCGCGAGGTGCTGGAAGACCATCTTCACATTGCGCCGGTTGGGCGGCAGTTTCACGACGCTTTCGCCCTTGATGCTGATATCGCCGGAGGTCGGGCTTTCGAACCCCGCGATCATGCGCATCAGCGTGGTCTTGCCGCAGCCGGAGGGCCCGAGGATGGAGAAGAAAGAGCCCGAGGGGATGTCGAGGGAGACGTTCTGGACGGCGGTAAAAGCGCCGAATTTCTTGGTGACGTCTGCGCAGCTCAGGTCATACATGTGCGGGTCTTTCTGAATATGTCGCTGGTCCGAAGGCGCAACGGGAGCCGGGACAGTGCCTGCCCGTGGGGTGGCGCTTCGACGGCAGAACGGGTGAACTTTATGGTTTCCAGATGCATCTGACCGCCGAGGTCTGCGCCTGTGTCATTAAAGCGCCAGCCCGCCGGTTCGGGCAGTCGCTGGCCCGGCGCCTGCGGCTCGATTCCGTGCTGGGAGAACGGGGAAGCCGGATGCATCGCAAAAAGGCCGGGGCACGCAGCCGCGCCCCGGCCCGATACCATCAGTTGGCGGCCTTGATGCGCTCGAGCGCGAGGCCTTCCATGTCTTCGATCCCCGGCGGGATATTGGCGAAGAACTTCAGGTTATCAAGGTCTTCCTGATCGAAAGCGGCAGAGATCGCGGCCTTCTTGTCTTCCGGCATCAGCTCAATCCCGTTGGGCACGGCGGCAATCGCGCCGGTGGAGGCGGACATCAGCGCGGTGATCTCGGGCTCCAGCACGAAGTTGATCCACTTGTAGGCCGCATCGTCCGCCTCGCCACCGCGCGGGATGGTGAAGGTGTCGATCCAGGCCAGCGCGCCGGTTGCGGGCGGCACGAAGACGATATCGGGGTTCTCGCCATAGAGTTTGAAGGCGGTCGAATCCCAGGTCTCCGACACGACAACCTCGCCCGAGAGCATCAGGGCAGACAGGTCGTCGCCGCCGGACCAGTAGGTCTTGATGATCGACTTACAGGCGATCAGCTTGTCGGTGACCTTGTCGAGCATGTCCTGATAAGCGGCGGTATCGGCATAGAGCGCGAAGGGGTCCATGCCCATGTCAAAGGCCGTGCCCAGCAGGATGGTGCGGCGCAGGCGCATGGAGGTGCGGCCCTGGTACTTCTCGTCGCAGAGGTCGCCCCAGCCGGTCACATCGGGCACTTCCTTGATGTTGGCCATGATGCCGGAGGTGCCCCACTGATGCGGCACGGAATAGACCTCTCCGTCGATCGTGGTATTGGCTTTCACGCCTTCCAGCAGGTTCGGGGTCATCGCAGCCGTGTTGATCTTGCTGAGATCAAGCGGCTTGTAGATGTTGAATTCCTTCTGCGCGGCAAAGACACGGTCATGGCTGGGCTGGGCGAGGTCAAAGCCGGTGCCGCCGGTGGCGCGCAGCTTGGCGACCATTTCTTCGTTGTTGGAGAATGTCACCTCGACATCGATGTCGGGATATTTCTCTTCGAACAGCTTGACGACCTCGTCAGGCGCATAGCTGCCCCAGGTCAGCAGGCGCAGCGTTTCTGCCTGGGCGGTTGTGCTGGCCAGAACCAGCGCCGTCCCGGCAAGCAGGGCGCGGAATTTAGGTGTCATGGGAAGTCCTCCGTTGGAAAGATTTGATCAGGTCCGTCTGCGCGGCCTTGGAGAAAGTGAACTCCAGAATGGTATGGCCCGAAAGGTCCATTTCGCGCATCCTGGCAAACCGTTAACTGGCTACTATGACAGTTTCACTAAAGCCCGAGCCGATCGAGCATGCGGTAGGTTGTGACGGCGGCGGGCAAAAACCAGGGATCGCCAGTGTATAGCGGCCGGGTCGGAAAATCGGTCCGCATCATCGCCGTATCCCCGGCCGGATCGCCCAGCACACGCAGGCCCATTTTCATTCCCAGGTAGGAAGCCATACCCACACCGGATCCACAATAGCCCATTGCATGGTGGATGTTGCCCCGCCGCCCGGTATGCGCCAGCTTATCGAAGGTGAAGGCGACATAGCCCATCCAGCTATGGCTGATGCCCACGCCCGCAAGCTGCGGAAAAATCTGGCACATTTCGGATTTGAGCCGGGCCGCAGCCGGTTTGGCACCGGTTTCCCCGGCGCTGGTTCTGCCGCCGAACAGGACGCGCGTTCCGTCCGGCGACGCCCGGTAATAATAGATGACCCGGCGGCTGTCACAGATCATGCGGTCGGTCGGGAACAGCTCTGCGATCAGATCGGGCGACAGCTGTTCGGTGGCGATGACATAGCTGCCGATCGGGATGACGCGGCGGCGGTGCCAGCCGGCCGCGTCCGGCGTATATCCGTTGGTGGCCACGACGACATCGCGCGCGGTGATCGTCCCTCTTGGCGTGGTGAGGGTGACACCGTCGGGGCCCTCCTGCATCGTCTGAACCGGCGTGGCCGGATGCAGCTCCGCCCCGGCGGCGCGCACGGCGGCCAGCAGGCCTGCGTGGTATTTCCCCGGATCGAGGCTGGCATAGCCCGTATGCACGATACCGCCATGATAGACATCGGTCCCCAGCTCCTCGCGCTGACGCTCGCGCGGGACCAGACGGATTTTCTCTCCGTCCGCGCGGGCTTGCATGGCACGAAAGGCGCGCGGTGTGGCCGCGCCGTCAAACCGGCCGCAGAGACGATAGGCGCAGTCGATCCCTTCGGTTCTGATAAATTCGGCAAGGTAGGCCATGGAGGCCGTGCCCTCGGCATGAATGCCGGCCGCAATGTCCGGTCCGTGACGGCGGCGCAGCTCGGCCAGGCCGGGCTTGATCGAATGGCTGATCTGACCGCCATTGCGGGTGGAACAGCCTTCGCCCGGCATACCCTTGTCGAGGATCACGACAGACCGCCCGGCCCGTGCGACCGGCAGCGCCGCCTGCAATCCGGTATAGCCCGAGCCGATGACGACGCAATCTGCCCTGGCAGGCAGCGCGCCGGGCTCTATCCGGGCCAGCGGTGCCGAGTCCCACCAGTAGGGTGTCGTCTTCATGATGCATCCCCGGTTGGTCCTGCCCTGTGCGATGCGCAGAGGCAAATTAACGGAGGTGCCATATGGGTCACGCGGCGGCCTCGCTGACCCGGTATTCCGATTTTGCCAGCCATTCGTCAGAAATCTCCACACCCCAGCCCGGGGCTTCGGTGACGGTCACCTGCCCGCCTGACACCACATAGGGTTCATTCCGATAGAGACCGTATTGCCAGGGGTAATAATCCGCCTCTTCGATCGAGAACTCAAGATATGGGCCGGCATTCGGGATCGCACGCAGCACATGCATGGTGAACAGGGTGACAAGGCCGAGGTTCGCGGCATGTGGCGTGACAGGCAGGCCGTGGTCCTGCGCCAGCCGCGCGACTTTGAGCATACGGCCAATGCCGCCGACATAGAGCACATCGGGCTGCGCGACATTGACGGCGCTCAGCTCGAACATCTGTTTCCACGTGGGCAGCCAGCAATCCTGTTCGCCACCGGTGACGTCAATCTCCAGCGCGGCGGTGACTTCGGCGGTCTGCTCCAGCTCCCAGTAGGGACAGGGTTCCTCGTAATGGACGATGCCATTGTCCTGCAGCATATGGCCGTAGTGGATCGCGGCCTTGGGCGCGTAGCAGGAATTGGCATCGACCAGGAGGGAGACGTCCTCAGATGCAAATGTCTTTGCGATCGTCGGGATGATCTCTTCCGTCCGGCCCTCCCATTCGTCCTGCCCGCGGCCGCATTCGGCGCCAATGCGGAACTTGAAGGCGTCAAAGCCATGTTCGCCCCGCAGGCGGCGGAACCGCTCCGCCTCGTCCTTGGGGGTGATGTCGCGCTTCATCGAAGAGGCATAGGCGCGCAGCGGGCCCGGTGAACCGCCCAGAAGCGTGGCCACCGGCACGCCCGCCTGTTTCCCCTTCAGATCCCAGAGCGCCGTATCGACGCCGGCAATGGCCCGCGCAATATAGGAGCCCGGAAATTTGTGCTCCTTCTCCGCGGCACGGTCGAAAAGGTCGTCGGCGTCTTCGAACTCCACCCCCAGAACATGCGGTGCGATCTGACGATGCAGCACCGCAGCGGTTAGGTCGGACTGGTAGGTGGACACCTGCCCCCAGCCCTGCGCCCCGGTCTCATCGGTCACACGGACAAAACCGATGTCTCGGGTGGCAAAGGTCTCGATACGGGTCAGGCGCATGGACGCTCCTATTGCTGTTCTTGGATGATAGGACTTGCAAAACGGTCTGGAGTTAAGGTCCAATCCGCAGCGTCTGGAAGACCAATTCAGAGGCTATGATGACAAAATATCCGGGCGGTGCCCTGATCCCGACGCTCCAGGTCGACCGGAGCAATCCGGCGCGGCTGTCGATGCAGCTGGCGACGCATCTGCGTGACATGATCCTGTCGGGGGAGCTGCCGGCGGGCACGCGGATGCCCGCCACGCGGATCCTGGCACGCGATCATGGGGTTTCCCGGACAACGGTCGTGACGGTCTATGAACAGCTCGCCTCCGAAGGGATGATCGTCAGCCATGTCGGGGCGGGCACCTTCGTGTCGGACGAGGTGCGGGCGCAACCGCCGGCGGAGGCCGCGCCGGAGCCCGACACCCTGCCCCGGCTCGCCGGACTGGGACAGGAGATGGCGGACCGGTTCTTTCCCCGGCTCGAACATCCGCGCGGGCCCCGCGCCTTTGTCACCGGCATGCCCGCGTTTGATGCCTTTCCCATGGCCCTCTGGTCGCAGATGTCGGCGCGGTACTGGCGCAGTCCCAGGGCCGAGATCATGTCCTATCCAGATGCCGCCGGCCTTCCCGCGCTGCGGGAGGCGATCTGCCGGCATCTGGGGGCCAATCGCGGCTTCCTATGCCGTCCTGAGGAGGTGTTCATCTTTGCCGGGGCGCAGGATGCCTTCCTGCAGATCGCGCAGATCCTGCTCGATCCCGGCGACGCCGTCTGGATCGAGAACCCCGGAGCGATTGGCGCCCGCAACGCGCTGCTGGCGCGGGGGGCGCGGCTGATCCCGGTGCCGGTGGATGACGAGGGGCTGGACGTGGCGGCTGGGCGGGAGGCCGGCGCGATGCGGGCGGCTTTTGTCACGCCCGCGCATCAGCACCCTTTAGGCATGCCCATGTCTCGTGACCGCCGGTTCGAGCTGCTGGCGGAGGCAGAGCGGCAGCAGGCCTGGATCATCGAGGATGACTATGTGGGAGAGTTCCACTACGGCCGCTCTGCCCTGCCACCGCTGAAGGCTTTGGATACCGGCGGGCGGGTGATCTATGTCGGCACATTCTCCAAGGCTTTGTTCCCGGCGGTGCGGCTGGGCTATGCTGTTGTGCCCGGCGGGCTGCGCGACGTGTTCCAGCGGACGCTGGAGGCCTCTGCCCATGGGGTGTCCCATTCGGTCCAGTCCATCGTGGCGAGCTTCATCGACGAGGGGAAGTTCAGCGCCCATATCCGGCGGATGCGGTCGCTCTATCGGGAGCGGCGGGATGCGCTGCTCACGGCCGGAGAGCGGCATCTGGCGGGGCTGCTCGATATCCGGCCAACTGAGACGGGGTTTCATACCGTCGGTCTGCTTGTCGGCGGCCATGACGAGCTGCGCGTGGCGCAGGCGGCCAAATCCGACGGGCTGGCGGTTGCGCCGCTGGCGCGGTTCGCACTGGCGCCGATTGCCCAGCAGGGGCTGACGCTGGGATTCTCCGCCGTACCGCCGGTGGAAATCATGCGCGGCGCGGAACGGCTGGCGCGGGCGATCAGATCCGTGCCGCGATAAGCTCCGCCGCCTTTTCGCCGATCATCATCGCGGGCGCGTTGATATTGCCCGACGGCAGGATCGGCATGATGGAGGCATCGGCGACGGTCAGCCCCTCCAGCCCGTGGACCTTCAGATCGGGGCCGACGACGGAGGTGGCCGCATCCGGCCCCATGGAACAGGTGCCGCAGGGGTGGAAGATCGACCCGGCGGTGGACCGGATATAATCCGCAATCTCGTCCGGTGTGGTGACATTTGGCCCGGGCCGCAGTTCTTCCTCGATCGCGTCGGCGATGGGTCGCTGGGCGGCAATGGCGCGCAGCAGCGCCATGGAGGCCACCATCTCCTCCAGATCCTGCGGGGCGGAGAGGTAATTCGGCGTGATCTCCGGCGCCATGGCGGGATCGGCGGTGCGGATATGGATCTCTCCCCGGCTGGCGGGGTGGCAGTTGGACATGCCGATCTGAAAGCCCTCAAAGCTGTCGGGCTTCATCAGGCGGCGCACGCCGGGCACGGCGCGGGTATAGGACATGGGCGAGAAATAGAGCTGAATATTGGGCCGGTCGCGGCTGGGGTCACTTTTCACGAACCCGCCGCCCTGGTTGACCGAGAGCGACAGCGGCCCGCCCCGCGTCAGCACATATTGCGCGCCCGCCAGCGCCCGGCCCAGCCAGGAGCCCAGCGTCTTGTTCAGCGTCGGCACCTTGGAGCGGTAGATCAGCTCATAGCCGATATGGTCTTGCAGGTTCTTTCCGACCTGTGGCGCGCTGTGCAGCGGCGTGACCCCGGCGGCGCGCAGCCTGTCCGGATCGCCCACGCCGGAAAGCTGCAATATCTGCGGCGAACCGATGGAGCCTGCGGAAAGCACGACCTGACGGCGCGCCATGATCCGGTGAGTCTGGCCGTGCTGGGTATATTCCACGCCGGTTGCGCGGGTGCCCTCGAACAGGATGCGCGTGACCTGGGCATGGGTGGTGAGCGTCAGGTTCGGACGTTTCAGCGCGGGCAGCAGGTAGCCGGTCGCGGCGGAGCAGCGAAACCCCTTGCGGGTGTTGATCTGGTAGAGGCCGACGCCCTCCTGCGTGGCGCCGTTGAAATCGGGGTTCTTGGTATGGCCCGCCGCGACGGCGGAGGCGACATAATCATGCGACAGCGGATGCACGTCGCGATCAATCCGGCGCACCGTGATCGGGCCGAGCCCGCCGCGATACTGATCCTCACCATCCTGAAATGTCTCAAGTTTCTTGAAATACGGCAGGAGGTCGGCATAGGCCCAGCCTTTATTCCCGGCCTCCGCCCAGCGGTCATAATCCGCCGCCTGCCCCCGGATGAAGACCATGGCGTTGATGGAGGAAGACCCGCCCACCACCTTGCCGCGCGGCCAGTAGGACTGACGGCCTTTGAGCCCCGCGTCGGGTTCGGTGTAATAGCGCCAGTTGAGTTTGGGGTGATAGAAGGCGCCCCCATAGCCAATGGGCATCCGGACCCAGAGGTTGAGGTCCGACCCGCCGGCTTCCAACACGGTGACGCTATGCTTGGGGTCTTCGGACAGGCGGGCGGCCAGCACGCAACCCGCGGAGCCCGCGCCTATGATCACCACATCGCTTTCGCTGACCCTGTTCTGGTCCATGTCGCCCTGCCCGAATCTGTCCGTTGACTGACGGATCAATTGGCAAGGCTATGCACCAAACGGTCTGCGGTCACTGGCCATTTCGCGGCAGCGGGAGGTCCAATTGCGGCGTTGTGCGCAACTTTGGCTGACAAACCCGGTTGCGGAGCCTCGCCCGGCAACGCATCGCGCTGTGGCGACGAGAAAGGGCCGACGCGAAACGCCGGCCCTCGATCCGCACTGAAGCGAAAAACTTACTTCTGAAGCTCCGTCCAGATCGCGTTGTAATATTCCTTCGCCTCGTCCGAACAGGCCGGGCTGAATTTACCAGCCGCCTTTAGCTCTTCAGGAACAACGATTTCGGGGGCGGTCTTCATGTCTTCGGGCATGAAGGGCTCCGACCCGTCGATCCCGTTGGCATAGCGCGCGAAGGAGGAGATCATCGCGGCATTTTCCGGATCCATGATGAAGTTCAGGAAGAGCTTTGCATTGTCCGGGTTCTGCGCGTCGGCGAGGATGCCCATATTGTCCATCCAGACGATATAGCCTTCCTTGGGATAGCCATAGACCACATCCGGATTGTTGTTGCGCGCCCGGAAAGTGGAGCCATTCCAGTTGACGGAGGCCACCCAGTCTCCGTTCGACAGCTTCTCGGTCGTGCCGTAGTCCATCGACAGCCATTTGGATTTGGCGGAGACCAGCATGTCGCGGGCCTTTTTCAGGTCTTCTTTATTGGTCGAACAGGGCTCCCCGCCGACATACATGAGCGCCAGCGAGACAACGTCCTGCATCTCCGGCACGACATTGACCTTGCCGACCAGCTCTTCCGGCGGGTCCATGAAGATGGCAGAGGTGTTCACGTCACCAGAATAGGCGGTCTTGTTCACCGCGACGCCGGTTGTGCCCCATTGCCATGGCACCGTGTATTCCCGCTTGGGGTCCCAGTCGACGTCTTTCCACTGGGCGGAGATATTGCCGTAATTCTCCATCTCCGGGATACCGGGCTTCATCAGGAGGCCCTTGTCGATATAGGTCGGCACATAGCTGTGCGTCGGCACGACGATGTCGAAGCCATGGCCACCGGCCTCGATCTTGGCAAGCGCGGTGGTGTTGCTGTCGAAATCGGTGATGGTGACCTCGACGTCGAATTCCTTCTCGAATTTCTCGATCAGCTCGGGGCTGGTGTAGTTGCCCCAGTTGTAGATGTTCAGCTTGCCTTCGGCAGTGGCTGCAGTGGCGGCGGCAATGGCCAGCGCGGATGTCAGAAACAGTTTCATGGATACTCCTTGTTGGTTGGGCACGGGGTTCAGCCCCGTTTTTTGGTAAGCAGGAAGAAGGCTGTCAGCAGCAGGATGGTCAGGACCAGCAGCGCGGTGGAGATCGCATTGACCTCTGGCGTGACGGCCCGCCTGAGCTGCCCCAGCATATAGGTCGGCAGCGTATCCTGTCCGGCGGATTTGACAAACTCCGTGATGATCACGTCATCGAGGGAGATGACAAAGCTCAGCATGGCCCCCGCGGCAATCCCCGGAGCCATGAGCGGCAGGGTGATACGGCGGAAGGCCTGAAACGGCGTGGCGTAGAGGTCGGCGGCCGCACGTTCCAGCGTCAGGTCCATCCCCTCCAGCCGGGCGCGGATCGGCAGATAGGCGAAGGGCACGCAGAAGGCGGAATGCGCCAGGATCAGATAGCCAAGGCCGGTATAGCCCGTGGCCTTCTTGATGGCGGCAAAGAAGATCAGGAGCGCCACGGCGGTCACGATCTCCGGCACCATGAGGGGCTGGTTGATCATCATGTAGATGAGCGTCTGCCCTTTGTAGGGTGCGCGCCGCGTGGTGCCGAGGGCCGCCAGCGTGGCGAGGGTGGAGGCGATGAGCGCGGCGGAGACGGCGATGACGAGCGAACGCACCGTCGCCTCCTGCACGAAGTCATTCTCCCAGGCGATCGCGTACCAGCGGAAGGAAAAGCCGCCCCAGAGGCCGACCGAGTCCGACGCGTTGAAACTGTAGATCACCATGGTGATGATCGGCACGTAGAGCAGGACAAAGGCCGCGATGGCGATGGTCGCAAAGCCTGGCATGGTGGTGATGGAGAAACGCTTAGACATGCGGCTGCTCCTTGCCCGACGTGACGCGGACATAGGCCAGCAGCGCCAGCACGACGATCAGCAGCAGCAGCATCGACAGCGCCGCGCCTAGCGGCCAGTTGCGGCCCTGCCCGAATTGCAGCTCGATGAAGTTGCCGACCATCATGTTCTTGCCGCCGCCAAGGATACGCGGCGTCACATAGGCGCCCAGCGAGGGCACGAAGACGAGGATCGAGCCCGCCACGATCCCCGGCCGCACGATGGGCACGACGATCCGGCGCAGCACCTGCCCGCGGGAGGCATAGAGGTCATAGCCCGCCTCCAGCAGCCGGAAATCGAACCGGTCGATCGCGGCAAAGAGCGGCAGAACCATCAGCGGCAGGTAGACATAGGCCATGCCGATCAGCACCGCGCCATCGGTGTAGAGGATCTGCAAAGGCTGGTCGATCACCCCGAGCCAGAGCAGGAACGTGTTCAGAAGCCCCTGATTACGCAGGATTTCCAGGATCGCAAAGGTGCGGATCAGCAGGTTGGTCCAGAACGGGATCGTGATCAGGAAGAGCCAGGCCGGGCGGCGGTTTGCTGGCTGGGTCGCGATGAACCAGGCCATGGGAAAGCCGATGATCAGCGTGATGAAGGTCGTCAGCAGCGACAGCTTCACCGACCGCCAGAAGATCGTCAGATGGGCATCGGCCATGCTGACCGTATCGTCAAAGATGTCGCGTTCGAAAAAGACGCGGAACCAGGCCTCCCCGGTCCAGTTCCATATCACGCCGGAGAAATCGCCGGGTTCGAGGAAGGAATAGATCACCACGATCAGCAGCGGCCCGGCCGCGCCGATGGCCAGCAGGATCAGGGCCGGAAGGGACAGAAGCCAGCCGTCGCGTGCGGGTCCGCTGGCCATGCTCAATCCTCCTTCAGCACCTGGACGGAGCCTTGCACCGGGGCGATGCGCAGCACCTCGCCCGGGGTCAGGCCCACCTCGCCGGAGGGCGGGCTCTGCAAGCGGGCGACAACCTCTGTCCCGTCCTTCAGAACAAGGTGACAATGGGTGTCTGTGCCGAAATAGACGGTCTGTTTCAGCGTGGCCTCTAGCGGGCCGTCCGGAGCGATGCGGATCTGTTCGGGGCGGATGGCGAGCGTCACCGGCCCCTGCCCGTCCGCCGCCACATCCAGCACCTCGCCCGTGTCGAGCTTGACCTTGCCACCGGTCAGCGTGCCGGTCAGGAAGTTCGTCTCGCCGATGAAATCGGCGACGAAGCGGTTGACCGGACCGTTGTAGATCTCGCGCGGGCCGCCGACCTGCTGCAGCTTGCCGGATTTCATCACGCCGATCCGGTCGGACATGGTCAGCGCCTCTTCCTGATCGTGGGTGACGAAGACGAAGGTGATGCCGGTTTCGGTCTGCAGCCGCTTGAGTTCCAGCTGCATTTCCTTGCGGAGCTTGAGGTCGAGCGCAGAGAGCGGCTCGTCGAGGAGCAGAACCTCCGGCCCCGGGGCCAGCGCCCGGGCCAGCGCCACCCGCTGCTGCTGGCCGCCCGAGAGCATGGAGGGTTTACGCTCCGCCATTTGCTCCAGCTGCACGAGCGCCAGCATCTCGCTGACACGAGCGGAGATATCCGATTTCGGACGCCCCAGCATCTCCATCCCGAAGGCGATATTGCGGGCAACCGAGAGATGCGGAAAGAGCGCGTAGCTCTGAAAAACCGTGTTCACGCGGCGCTTGTTGGGCGGGACTTCCGTGATGTCCTTGCCCGACAGCAGGATCTGCCCGCTCGTCGGTGTCTCGAACCCCGCGATCAGGCGCAGGAGCGTGGTCTTGCCGCAGCCCGACGGCCCGAGGAGCGTGAAGAACTCCCCCTTCCGGATGGAGAGAGAGACGTCGTCCAGCGCCTTCACCGCATAGGTGCCCGCCCCGTAGTGACGCGCTGCATTAACCGCTTCGACCGCTGTTTCCATTGATCCACCCACGACTTCCTCTTGAGGAGTAGAGGCGAAATGTCCTTTTGGTGCAAGCCTCTGGTCTTTTTCAGATCGGAAAATTTGCCGTCCGATTACCCATTGATCTTTGCGGGGGCCGTGGGCACCGGCATGGTTTCGATCTGGCGCAGCATCTCGATAAAACCGGCCACCTGATGACGCGCGGTGCGGCGGCCCTTCTCTCCGGTCCCGAGGGAGGCATCGCCCACGGTCCCATCGGGGTTGAGGTCAGAGGCGATCCAGCCCCGGCTGATCGGGCCGGTGGGCGGGATGGCGGAGGTTTCGGCAGCAGAACGGAAGTTCTTGGCCTTGGACATATCCACCGTCTCTGGCCGGAAGGCCAGCATGAGCGAGGTTTCGACATCGCCGCCATGGATGCCGTACTGGCGCTCGTGATCAGTATACATGCCTTCGGGGTAACCGAAATTGCCCCATTGGCATTTGACGGCCAGCATGCCCGCCTCCACCCGCAACTCCCGGCTGAGGATGGAGATGAGGTCGAGGTTGCCGCCATGGCTGTTGGCGATGACGATCTTGCGGATGCCGGCGCGGGCGGCCGAGAGGCCGATCTCCGTCCAGGCCTGCAGCGCTGTGGCGGCGGTCAGCGTCAGCGTGCCCCGGGCCCAGAGATGTTCGTTGGATTTGCCCACGGCCATGATCGGCAGGATGCGGATATCCAGATCGTCAGGGGCCATTTCGCGGACCAGATCCAGCATACCCTCGGCAATCATCGTATCGGTGCCCACGGGCAGATGTGGCCCGTGCTGTTCGACGGCGGCAGTCGGCAGGATGGCGATGGTGGTCATCGGGTCGATCGCGTCGAATTCGGGGGCGCGGTAGGCATACCAGTCGCGGCGGGTCATCGTCAGGTCTCCGGCTTGTAGGTCGCGTCAAGGCGGGAACGGAGGTAGTCCGCCCCGGTGATCGGCGGGTATTTCGGATCGCCCGTGCCGGGCAGCGCCGCGATCACGCTGTCGGGGTTTGGGTCCAGGAAGAAGGCGATGGAGCGGCGCTTGCGTTTCGGCGGCAGCACGCGATGCGGGGTGGAGACATAAATGTCATTGGTCCAGCGCATCAGGCAGTCGCCGATATTGACGACAAAGGCACCGGGCACATGCGGCACGTCGGTCCAGTCGCCGCCACGCGGTTTGACCTGCAGGCCGGGCTCACCATCCGTCATCAGAAGGGTGACGGAACCATAGTCGGTATGGGCACCGGCGCCGATTTCTCCAGCGCCGCCGGTGGCTTCGGGGTAGGACAGCACCCGCAGCGTCGCCATGGGTTCGGTGAAATTCGGGGCAAAATGGCCTTTCGGCAGGTCGAGGTCCCAGGCAACGGCCTCATGCAGGCGAACGCCAAGCGCGAGGGTGGCGTTGTAATAGGCCAGCATGGTGTCGCGGAACCCCGGCAGGTCCGGCCAGACATTCACACCTCGAAAGGGCTCGCCTTTCATCACACGCGGGTCGTCCTCGGGCAGGTCAAAGCCCACGTTGAACGCCTCCTTCCGGTCGGTCTGGCCAGAGGTCTCGTCCAGGCTCTCGCTGCCCATCTGGGCCCAGCCGCGATTATGCGGGTTGCCGGAGATCGACAGCGGCTGTTTTTCTTCGACAGGCAGAGAGAAGAAGGCATCGGCGGCGGTGAACGTCTCCGCCACCAGATCGTTCGGGACCGGGTGTTCTGCCAGCAGGAAGAACCCGGTTTCGCGGCAGGCGGCACCCAGGGCGGCGGAAAACGCCTCCGGGTCCTGCTTGAACTGGGTCCAGGAGAGGATCGGGATCATGCCTTCACCTCGGCGGGAACCGGCAGGCCCCTGAGGAACTTTGCCATTTCCTTGTCGACCTTGGCCATATGCCTAGCCCGGCTGGCGTCTGAGGAGCTGTCCATCAGGTAATGCGCGGCAAAGGCGGTAAGACAGCCCTGCGCGCAGAGCAGCCGGACACCCCGGATCAGCGTGCGCCGCCCGGGCGCCCCGATGTAACGGGTCAGCCACCAGGAGGCGCCGCAGGTCGTAAACACACCCAGACGGGTGATATGGGTCAGGCCGGGGCGGATCGTCTCGCCTTCGGCCTGGGGCATGTGAAAGGCGATGCCGGGCAGCAGGACGCGGTCGAGCCAGCCCTTCAGCATCGCAGGCAACCCGTACCACCAGGTTGGATACACAAAGATCAGCGCATCGCACCATTCGAGGAGCTCGACATGAGATTCCAGCGCGGCGCGGTTGATGCCGGGCGTCAGGTAGTCGGTATGTTCCTGCGCCGACATGACCGGGTTGAAGCCTTCGGCATATAGGTCGATCATCCTGTGTTCGATCCCCGCCTTATCAAGCTGTGCCATGACACGGTCGCGGATCGCGGCGGTAAAGCTCGTGTCCCTCGGGTGGCAATAGATGATGAGCGCTCTCATAGGACCTCCATCTCGCGCCGCACCCGGTCGAGATGGGCCTTCAGCTTTGGTTCGGTATTGTTGTTCATGTCATAGAGCGCGAGGTAGCGCATCTTGTCGGGGCGGCAGACGTGCCAGACGGCACGGGTCACGCATTTGCGGGGCGGATCGCCGACAAGGATCGCACGGGTCCGTTTCCCACCATAGGTGGTGCAGGCGACAAGTTTGCGAATGTTGCGCAGGTTCGGGCGGACCTTGCCGTCCTCGCCCAAAGCAAAGCTGACGCCGGGCAGGAAGACCCGGTCGAGGAACCCTTTGAGGATCGCGGGATAGCCGAAATTCCACACCGGAAAGACCATGATCAGCGCCTCCGCCGCGCGGATGCGGTCGACATACTCTCTCACGGGTTCGATATTGGCGGGCTGTTCGTGATAGCCGCGGCGTTCCAGTTCCGTCAGGACCGGCAGGAAGCCTTCGGCATTCAGGTCGCAATCATCCACGTCCCAGCCACGTTTTGTCAGCGTTTCGACCACCGTGCGATGCACCGCGCCGTTGAAGCTTTCGGGCACCGGATGGGCGAAGAGAACCATGGCGCGGGTCATAGGGCGGAGCCTTGCGCGGAAGATGCGTTGATGGCGGGATGGGTGCAGAGCACCCATCCTACGCGGCGACCTGTAGGATGGGTGATCTCACCCATCCGGGTTAACTCCCGCCTCATTCTGCCGCCCTCATGCCGGGATAGGCGTACATCTCGTCATAGGCGAAATCGGGATCATCCCAGGCGATCATCTTGCCGGGGTTCAGCAGGCCCTTTGGATCGGCCTCCTTCTTGAAGGACAGCTGAGTGTCGTCCACCGTCTGCCGCCCGCCTTCCTCCAGCGTGTAGCGATGCGGGTTGAAGATCATCGCGCCCGCCTCTTCATGCAGGCGGATGATCTCGTTCAGCCGTTCTTCGGTGGTGAATTTCACGAGGCTCAGGCCCGCAAAGGCCACCTTGCCCCCCATGCGCAAGGCTTCGAGGTGCTGGATGACCTCGCCGCCGGGGAACATGGCGCGGATCTTCTCGATCAACTCCCGATGCTCGGGGAAGCCGTAGCGGACCTGGAGATAGGTGATCGAGGGGTCCACCTTCAGCGCGCGCAGGGTCGTGTGGTTCCAACCGTATTCAAAGACCTTGCCGGGCGCGCGCGGCCAGTCGTGATCGTCGGAACGGTAGATGAGCCTGGCTTCCGGACGGCGGCCAAGGAAGGTCAGGAACCCCTCCATGGACTGCGGCGCGACCATGAGACCTATGAGGTTCGTATCGGGCTCCACATGCGGTTTGACCCGCAGGAAATACTCATGCGCGACAGGGGCCTCGTAGACGGAGGCCAGTTTCAGCAGGACGCCATCCTGATTGGCGAGGTCATCGGCAAAGGCCACGGCGTCGGGGAAGCTGTCCGTCGCCACGAACATGTCGACCCAGTCATAGGCGGGGGCCAGCGGCAGTTCGAGTTCGGTGATGATGCCGTTGGTGCCATAGGCGTGGGAGACGCGGGCGAGCTCCTCGCCGCGGAATTCCAGAACGCGCGGTTCGGCTTCCATCGTCACCACGCGCAGGCGGATGATATTGCCCAGATCGCGCAGCGACCCCCAGCGGACCGATCCGACACCGCCGGAGCCCCCAGCGATGAAGCCGCCCACCGTCGCCGTGTCCCAGGTGGAGGAGAACATGCGGATCTCCTGCCCCGTCTCGTTGCAGGCGTGATCCAGTTCCTTGAGCAGGCAGCCCGGTTCCACGACGACCCGGCCCGGCGTGATCTCCTTAACCGCGTTCATATTGCGCAGGTGCAGGACGCAGCCGCCGGCCAGCGGCATGGCCTGACCGTAATTGCCGGTGCCCGCGCCGCGCGTGGTGACCGGCACGTCATGTTCGTAACAGACCTTGAGGACCTCGATCACCTCGGCTTCGGTCTTGGGGCGCACGACGAAATCGGCCAGCACATGGTCCAGCCGGTCCTTCAACACCGGAGAATACCAGAAGAAATCGCGCGACGCGGTCTTGATCGCGGCGGCGCGCTCCTCGATGTCGAGATGGCTCAGGGCGGCCTTGGCGGCGGCGATATTGGCGGTCATTGGGGCCTCATCAGGTCGTCGAGTTCGGAATAATCGGGCAGCGTCCGGTCGATGGCGATGCCACCGCGCATCACAATGCGGTCCATCTGCGGACGGGCGAAAAGTTCGGTCCATTCCCGGGCGCGGAAGATGTTCAGATCGGCGGGCGCGCCTGTCGCCAGCCCGGCCGCGTCGAACCCGCAGACGGCGGCAGGCGTGGCGGTGACGGAATTCACCCAGTCGGTATCGGTATGATCCAGATGGGCGATCCGCGTGGCCTGCCGCAGCACCTCCAGCATGTCGAGATCGCCATAGGCATAGAACGGATCGCGCGTGTTGTCGGAGGCGAAGCTGACCGCAATCCCGCGCGCCTTCATCTCATGCACCAGCGTCACGCCCCGGTTGCGCGGCGTGCGGCCCGGGATGCGGTCCTGCAGGTAGAGGTTGCACATGGGCAGGGAGACGACGTTCAACCCGGCCCTGGCGACGATATCCAGCGTGTCCATCGCGCGGTCTTCGGCCTGGGTGGAGACGGAGCAGCAATGGCCCACCACCACGGGCGCGTCAAAACCGGTTTCGATCACCACCTCCGCAATGGCGCGCAGGGTTTCGGAGGTCGGATCCATCGTCTCGTCGGTGTGGAAATCGACCGACAGGCCCTTGCTGGCCGCCATGTCGAAGAACTTGATCAAGACATCCTTCAGCCCGTCCATCGGATAGGAGACGAGGCCCAGAACGCCGCCCAGCTCCTGCACCATATTGGCAATCTCAAGGAATTCGCCATCATCGGAAAAGCGGTCGCAGCTCATCAGGCTGACAGCCTGAAGCTCGATCTTTCCCGCCCATTCGGCGCGTTTTTCGGCCAGCACCGGCCAGGAGCGGCGGAACTGGCCGTTGACGCTGTCCAGATGCGTGCGCACCCGCGCCGTGCCATGGGCATAGGCGCATTTCAGCGAGAATTCCATGCGCGCGGCCACGTCCGGCCCGGTCCAGTTGGCGTGATCCGCGCGCACTGTATTGAGCGCGCCCATGAAGGTGCCGTCGGGGTTCGAGGCTCGGGGCCAGATATGCCCCTTGTCCAGATGGGTGTGCATATCGGTGAAGCTCGGCAGGACCATAGCGCCCGCCATGGGCACGTCCGTGCCGCCCGGCGCTGCGATCCTGTTGCCGTCGATGCCGATATCGGTTCTGACCAGATCATCCGTTCTGCCGATCAGGCAGCCGGGGACGGTCACGTCCCGCAGGGTAAAGCGGCCGGTGGGTAAAGTCTTGTAGTCCATCAGGTTTCTCGTTTCAGAGCGCTTTCATGCCAGCGGTAGAGCGCGAGGTAGCTGATGAGGCTCATCAGCGCGAAGATCACCACCCCCATGACCGAAATCAGGATGAGCGCAGCGTAGAGGCGGCCGAAGTTGAAGCGATAGGAGGCCTCCAGCAGCGTTGAGGCCAGGCCGAGGCCGGTGCCCGCACGGCCGATGACAAATTCCGCCACCACGGCGCCAATCAGGGCAAGGCCCCCGGCGATCTTCAGCCCGCCCAGGAAGAACGGCAACGCGGAGGGGGCCGCGAGGTAACGCAGGCGCTGCCAGCGGGTGGCGCCGTAGATGGTGAAGAGGTCCGACAGGTTGTGATCGGCCGATTTCAGCCCGATGGTCGTGTTCGACAGGATCGGGAAAAACGCGACAATCCAGGCACATAGCAGCGCCGCAACAAAGGCGTTGTCGACATAGATCTGGATGAGCGGCGCGACGGCCACCACCGGCGTCACCTGCAGGATGACGGCATAGGGGAAAAACGACATCTCCGCCCATTTCGACTGGGTAAACGCCACGGCGAGGCCCACGCCGCCCGCCACCGCAAAGAAGAGCGCCAGAACGGTCAGTCTGCCGGTTTTTATCATGGCGGGCCCGAGGATGCCCCAGTCCTCCACCATCTTCTGGGCGACAAGGCCGGGCCCGGGCAGGACGTAATGCGGGATTTCCCAGATCGTCACGTAGAGGTGCCAGGCGAGAATGGTCAGGATCATCACCAGCGACGGCAGGGTCCATCGGGCGATCTTCATCACCCTCTCGCGCCGGTACCGGGCGAGCTCTTCCTGATCTTCTTGCGGGACGGGGGTTGTGTCGGCGATGCTCATGCGGCCTCTCCGATGGCTTGGTGAAGGGCTTCGGAGGCTTCGCGGCAATGGGCGGCATAGGCGGCGGAGGTGCGAAATTCCTCGTCGCGGGGGTAAGGCGCGGTGACCTCGACCTCCCGGATCACGCGGCCCGGACGGGCGGCCATGACGACGATGCGGTCCGACAGGAAGACCGATTCAAACACCGAATGGGTCACGAAGATCACGGTGCAGCCGATCGCCTCCCGCAGGGCGAGCAGATCGTTGTTCAGCTTGTGGCGGGTGATTTCGTCAAGCGCTGCAAAGGGTTCGTCCATCAGGATCAGGCGCGGCCTTGTGACCAGCGCACGCGCAATGGAGACGCGCATCTTCATGCCGCCGGAAAGCTCGCGCGGGAAGGCGCGCTGAAATTTCTCAAGGCCCACGAGTTTGAGCGCCTCCAGCACCTGATCCTTGACCTCGCTATAGGCGATGCCACGCAGGCGGAAGGGCAGCCAGACGTTGTCGACCACGCGCGCCCAGGGCATCAGCGTCGGTTCCTGAAAGACGACGCCCAGATCGTCCTTGGATTTGCCGCCGGTCCAGTCGATCCTGCCCGAGGTCGGGGTCATCAGGCCGGAGATCAGGCGCAGTGCCGTGGACTTGCCACAGCCCGACGGCCCCAGCAGCGAGATGAAATCGCCCTCGTTCACCGTCAGGTTCATATCGCGCAGGGCTACGACATCGCCCCTGAACGTCTTCTCTACATGAGACATATTCAGCAAGGGCGCGCGTTGGCCGAGAGGTGGACGTTTGATCATGGGTTGGCTCCCGGAAAGGCTCACCGCGCCGCCCGACGGATGAGAAGGTCCGTGCCGTCCCGCGGCGCCTGCGCCACGGGGGCCTTGTGGGCGCAGCCGTATCTGGCTGCGCCGGTTGGTCTTACTTCTTCAGGTCCATCCCGACCTTCTGGTTCACATAGTCGGTGGTGAAGGCGGCTTGCCAGTCGATGCTGTCTTCGATCACGCCGGCGTCGACCATCTTGGTGAAGAAATCCTCAACCTTTTCTGCGGTCATGGCACCGATGCCCATCGTCTCTGCATCGCCGGAGTCAACGATCCCTTCGGACAGCATCTTCTCGATCGCGTAGTCGATCTTGTCCTGCGTCATCTCCGGGTTGTCGGTCATGATCATCTCGTCAGCCGCAGAGTGATCACCGTAGAGGTAATTGTACCAGCCCTTGATCGACCCATCGACAAAGCATTTCACCTCTTCCGGCTTGGAGGCGATGGTATCTGCCATCGTCTCGATCGTGGTGGCGTAGGTGGAATAGCCCGCATCGGCGATCAGGAAGACGTCGGGTGTGAACCCGCCTTCTTTTTCAACCAGATAAGGCTCGGAGCTGAGATAGCCCTGCATGCCCTTGTCCTCGTCCGCCAGGAAGGGGCCGGGGTTGAACGTATAGGGTTCGCGCTGTTCGGGGGTGAAGCCATACTGGGCGATCATCCACTGGTAATAGGACTGATAGCCGTTGTCGCCGATCAGCAGCGTCAGGTTCTTGAGATCCTCAAAGGTCGACGCCTTGCCGGGATGGGCGAGGATAACCTGCGGGTGTTTCTGCATGACGGCGGCGACAGACACGACCGGCACGCCTTCCTTCACGGCGTTGAAGGCCTGCAGCAGGTCGCCGCCCATGTGGTAATCGATCTTGCCGGCCAGCAGCAGCGCGCGGTTGTTCACCTGCGGGCCGCCGGGCTGGATGGTGACTTTGAGGCCGCATTCCTCATAGGTGCCGTCCGCCACGGACTGGTAGAAACCGCCGTGCTCGGCCTGGGCCAGCCAGTTGGTGCCAAAGGACACTTCGGTCATATGGCTTTCGGCCTGGGCCATGGTCGCGGAGAGGGCCAGCGCCATGGCGGTGAGGGTTTTCAGTTGGGTCATTTGATTCTCCCGGTTGGTGTTTTTGTCAATTTTTCCAGATGGTTCAGGCGACGGACAGGGGGCGCCCCCGCATTCGCCACAAGCTTCTGTGTCTTGCTTAATTCTTGGGCGCTCGCAAGCATGTCGCCGGTTTGCAGAGCCTCGGGTTGCGTTGCCAGAAACGCGGACTTGGCCGCGCAGGGGCGCTTTGTCATGACTGTGCCAACCAGAGGAGAGCCGCCATGATCCGCAGCCTGTTGCCCCCCGATATCGCCCCGCCCTTTGCCCGCTATGCCCATGGTGTGGCGACGACAGGTACGGGGATTGTCGTGACCTCCGGCCAGCTGGGTCTGGCCGCCGATGGCACTGTGCCAGATGGGGCGGAGGCGCAGGCGCAGATCATTTTCGCCAATCTCGACGCGATCCTGAGGGAGGGCGGGACGAGCCGTAACCACCTGCTCCGCATCAACGCCTATGTCACCGACCGCAGCCATATGGCGGGATATATGGCGGCGCGGGATGCCTGGTTGCGGGACGTCAGCCATCTGCCTGCCTCCACCCTCGTGATCGTGAGCGGCTTTACCCGCCCCGAATTCGTGGTGGAGATCGAAGTGACGGCCGCCCTGCCCTGATATCCGCGCCGCCTGGGTCATTTCTTGTAATTCGCCCCCAGCCGCATGCGGATGTAATCGCCGCCGGTCATTGGCTCGTATTTCCGCTCCGGCCCCTCCAGCAGGGTATCGGTATTGGCCTGGGCGAAATAGACCATGGAGTAACGAGGCCCGAGATATTCCTCGGGCTTTGGCATCCGGACGCGGTGCAGCGTGGATTGCAGCCGGTCGTCGGACCAGCGCATCAGCATGTCGCCGATATTACAGGTGATGACCCCGTCCTGCGGCGGCACATCCGTCCAGGCGATGGCGCGGCCTTCGCTGTCCTTGAAGGGGCAGAGCTGCAGCCCGCCCTGCCCGGCCCGCTGGTGCAGCAGCGTCAGACAGTCGAAATCCGTATGCGCGCCCGCCCGCCAGAATTTGAAATCCTGCGGTTTGGCGTCCTCCATCCCAAGGTAATGGATCAGCCGCAGGGTCGACTGGTATTCGGGTTTCTGCGGGTCATGGCCATCGACAAAGAGGTTGGCCTCAAAGCCCAGCTTGTCCGCGAAACAGGCCAGCACCTTCATCGCCAGCGACCAGTTGTGCCGTTCAAAGGCCAGCATGGTGGCGCGGAAACCGGCGAGGTCGCTCTCTGACGGCCAGAGGCCCTGCATGCGCGGCAGGGTGATCTGGTAGCTTTCCTTGCGGTCGGCCGTGCCGGTGGAGGGGCGCACCTGCGCCATATATTCCCAGCCCGCATTGGTGCCGGGCTTCAGCGGAAACTGCTCTTTCGTTGCGGTCGGCAGGTCGAAGAACCCGCCGGAGAGGGCAAAGGCCTCATCCACCAGCTGCTGCGGGATACCGTGGTTGGTCAGCTGGAAGAAACCGATATCGGTGGCGGCGGACCAGAGCGCCTCCGTGATCTCGTCCCGCCGGTTGAAATAGTCCGACATGTCGATCTGGGGGATGTCGCGATGGACCTCCTCTCCATAGCCGCCGATGCGGGATTCCTTGGCGAGTTCGGCCATCTGGGTCGGGTCTGTGCTCATGATCTGTCCTCCTTCGGGACGGGTATGGGAGCAATGACCGGCGCGGGATTGCGCTGACTGCTTCTACTCCGGATGCGGTTAGGCATGGGCGGTCCGGGCCAGGGGTTCCGCCCCGGCCTCCCTTATTTTCTGGCTCAGGCGGCGGGTGACGCGGGCAGCGTCCTCTGCCAGCTCGGCCAGATCTAGGCCGGGGATGCGGCCGTGCTCGACAATCTGGCGGCCGCCGACAAAGCTGTGTTTGACCTGTGCGGCCCCGGTCAGGACAGGGGCCAGCGCCGGGTCATGCAGGCCGAAATTGCGCGGATGGGAGAGGTCGAAAAGCGCGATATCTGCGGCCATGCCGGGGGCGAGGAGGCCCGTCTGGTCGAACCCCAGCACCTCCGCCCCGCCGCGCGTGGCCCAGTGGATCAGGGCTTCGGCCTTTACGGCCCCGACGCCCTTGGTGGCCCGGTGCAAAGCGAAGGCGGAATAGAGCGCGGCCCCCATATCGGCGGCCTCATTGGCGCCCGCCCCGTCGACGGCCATTGACACCTTGCCACCCAGCCGGAACAGCGCCTCTGCGGGCGCGATGCCGGAGCCGAGCCGGGCATTGGCCTGCGGGCAATGCGCCATCCCCGCGCCGGTTTCGGCCAGCAGCGCGACCTCCCCCTCGGTCAGATCGACCAGATGGGCGAACCAGACATCCGGGCCCAGCCAGCCGTGATCCGCCAGCCAAGGCACGGGCCGCTTGCCATGCACCCGCTCGGTATAGGCCGCATAGCCGGTGTTTTCCGACAGATGCGCATGCAGGCGCAGGCCACGGGCGCGGGCATGCTGGGCGATTTCTGCCAGCATCTGCGGTTCCACGTTGAAACAGGGCGTCACCGGGGCGGAAGCGATGCGGGTCATGGCCAGCGGAGACGGATCGTGCCAGCGGTCGGCGGCCTGTTCGATGCCGGTGAGGAAGCCGTCAAACGTCTCGATCGGGGCGGGCGGCACGGCGGGGTCGTCAAAGGCGCGGCCCTTGGTCATGCCGCCGCGCGCCAGCAGGAAGCGGATGCCGAAGCGCTGCGCCTCGTCGAACAGGACCTCCGCCGGATCGTAGTCGTAAAGGGCGGAGAAGATGTAATGGTGGTCCGACACGGTCGTCGCGCCCGAAAGCACCAGTTCGGCCAGACCGATCCGGGCGGAGACGGCCAGCGTTTCAGCATCGATGAACGGCCAGTAGCTGTAGGGCACGCGCATCAGCCAGTCATCCAGCGCGGCATTCATGCCCTCCGGCACGGCCTTAAGCACCGACTGGAACAGGTGATGATGGGTGTTCACCAGACCGGGGGTCACCACGCAGCCGGTGGCGTCGATCACCCTTTCGCCGGGTTCGGGGCGGAGGTTTCCCATGTCCGCAATCAGCCCGTCCCGGATACGGATCGCGCCGCTGAACCGGGTGCCTTCGGCATCACCGGTCAGGCCATGCGCGATATTGGCGATCAGAAGGCCGGTCATGGCTGAACCTCAGGGCACAGGCAAAACGTCGGGATCTCGGGAACGAGGGCGGGCATAGCTACTCATCAATCGGTCTGGTCGCCCAGGGGCGCCGGAGGGGTCTCAACTGATGAGCAATGTCAGGGCGTGGGCCCCACCGCTTCTACTCGCTGACAGACTGACGCGGACTGTCCGGCTTGTCACAGGGATTCGGGCGGTATGATCATGAAAACCCTGATCGGCACCGGATATTGCACAATTCGGAGGCACGTTTTTGTACCACGCAGCGTCCCTGAGATGGACGCAACCGCAGCAATTGTGCGCGCCACCCTGTCAATTGTCAGGATTTTTTCATTCGCTTAAACAGCTGATTTAACTCTACTTAACGCATCGTTCAGTCATTTTCAGACGAGACTTCCGCGCCGCAGCGTTTGTAAATTGTTGACAATAAATGGACCCAGTGAAAGCCTGACCCCGTGGTTGGAGGACCACGCAGGGAGGAATTTCATGGACGGCTCGAACAGGCTGGGGGCGCTGGAAAAGCGCCGCAGCGACGCTATGCGCATGGGCGGTGCGGAGAAGGTGGCCAAGCACCATTCCCGCGGCAAGCTGGACGCCCGGGCGCGGATCGACCAGCTCTGCGATGCGGGTTCCTTCCGGGAGATCGGCAGCCTCAGCGGCGTGGGCGTCTACGGGCCGGACGGGGCGCTTGATCACCTCTCGCCCGCCAATTTCATCTTCGGCCGGGCCCGGATCGACGGGCGCGATTTGGTGGTCACGGCGGATGATTTCACGGTGCGCGGCGGGGCGGCGGATGCGTCGATCCGCGAGAAGGTCGTGCAGGCGGAGATGATGGCCTGGAGCCTGCGCCTGCCCCTGATCCGGCTGATCGACGGCACCGGCGGGTCCGTCCGCACGGTGGAAGCGATGGGGCGCACCTATGTCCCCGCCAACCCGGCCTGGGATTCGGTCATCCGCAATCTGGAGACGGTGCCGGTGGTGGCACTGGTGCTGGGCTCGGTCGCGGGGATCGCGTCGGCTCGCGCGGTTTCGGCCCATCTGACGGTCATGACGCGGTCGACCTCGCATATGTTCATCGCCGGGCCGCCAGTGGTGAAACGGATCGGGATCGAGACGGACAAGGATTCGCTTGGCGGGCCTGCCGTGCATGAGAAATCCGGCGCGGCCGATCTGGTGGTGGAGGACGAGGCGGCGGCCTTTGACGCGGCGCGCCGGTTCCTGTCCTTCCTGCCGTCCTCGGTCGGGGAAATGCCGCTGCGTGGTGCGCCTGTGGAGGTCGCCCCGGATGAGAGCCTGCGCGATATCGTGCCCGTGGACCGCCGCCGCACCTACCGGATGCGTGACGTGCTGGCCCGGGTGCTGGACCCCGACAGCCTGATGGAGATGGCGCCGAAATTCGGCCGGGCCACGATCACCGCCCTCGCCCGCGTCGATGGCTGTCCCGTGGCCGTTCTGGCGTCGGACCCGAATATCTACGGCGGCGGCTGGTCGGCGGAGACCTGTGACAAGGTCGCGCGCTTCCTCGATTTTGCGGAAACCTTCCGCCTGCCCGTCCTGCATTTCGTCGATATTCCCGGCTTCATGATCGGACCGGAGGCGGAGGCCGCAGGTACCATCCGGCGCGGCGCCCGCGCCATTGCCGCCGTCTACCGCGCCACGGTGCCGGTCATGGGGATCCTCGTGCGCAAATGCTTCGGCGTGGCGGGGGCGGCGCATATGAACCCCGAAGGGTTCCGGCATCGCGTCGCCTGGCCCTCGGGCGACTGGGGCTCCATCCCGCTGGAGGGCGGGATCGAGGCCGCCTATCGCGCGGAGCTGGAAGCAGCGCCGGATCGCGAGGCCAAGATGGCCGAGATCACAGAACGGCTGGAAGCCCTGCGCTCCCCCTTCCGCACGGCGGAGGCCTACGGGGTGGAGGAGATCATCGACCCGGCCGAGACCCGCGCGCATCTGGTCGATTTTGTGCATCTGGCGCAGCGGCGCCTGCTGCTGGACGCCCCCGCCGTGAGGTACCGGCCATGAGCGCGACCCCGATCCTAGATGTGAAGGACCTGAGCATCGGCTTCTCTGGCCGGCGCGGTCAGCCGGCGCTTCAGATCGTGCGCGATGTGTCCTTCCAGATCGCCCGGGGCGAACGCGTGGGGCTGGTGGGCGAGTCGGGCTGCGGGAAATCCGTCACGGGGCTGTCGCTGATGCGGCTTTTGCCGGGCACGGCGCAGATCGGCGGGCGGGTCAGCCTGGACGGGGTGGACATGGCCACGGCCTCCACCGCGCAGGTGCGCAGGATGCGGGGCAAGAAGATCGCGATGATCTTTCAGGAACCGATGAGCGCGCTCGACCCGGTTTTCCCGGTGGGCGAACAGATCGGGGAGGCGCTGCGGCTGCATGAGCGTGTCTCCAAGTCGGAGGAGAAGGACCGCGTGATCGCCGCGCTGGCCGATGTGGGCATCCCTGCGCCCGAAAAGCGCTACGGCGAATATCCGCACCAGCTGTCGGGCGGGATGCGGCAACGGGTGATGATCGCCATGGCGCTGATCAACAAGCCGGACCTCATCATCGCGGATGAGCCGACCACCGCGCTGGACGTCACGATACAGGCGCAGATCATGGAGCTGCTGACCAAGCTGTCGGAGGAAACGGGCACCGCGCTCCTTTTCATCACCCATGACCTGGGCGTGGTGGCGGAGACCTGCCAGCGTATGATTACCATGTATGCGGGAGAGATCGTGGAGGATGCCCCGGTCGATGCCGCGCTGATGGCGCCGCAGCATCCCTATACCTCGGGGCTCCTGCGTTCCCTGCCGCATTTCAACATGGAAAAGGGCAAATTCGCCTATATTCCCGGTCGCGTGCCTGCACCCATGGCCATGCCCAAGGGTTGCCGCTTTGCCGCGCGCTGCCCGCATGCGCAGGCGGCCTGTGCCCAGCCGCAGGAGCTGCGCCATGTGACCGCCGACCGCCGGGTCCGCTGCGGGCGCGCCGATGAGCTGAGCCTCGCGGGTGCGGTGGAAGGAGCGATGGCATGAAGGATACCCTGAGCCGCCCGGTGATGGAGGTCCGCGACCTGACCGTCCGTTTCCCCAGCCTCGACGGGACGGAGGAGGTGCGCGCGGTCGATGGCGTCAGTTTCGAGATCCGCGCCGGAGAGACCTTTGGCGTGATCGGCGAAAGCGGGTCGGGAAAGTCGACCGTAGGCCGGACGTTGGTCGGGCTGCTGGAGCCCTCCAGCGGGACGCTGAAATTCGACGGGCAGGACCGGGCCAGCATGTCCAAGCGCGACTGGCGGGTGGCCCGGCGCGCCTATCAGATGATCTTTCAGGACCCGAACGCCGCGCTGAACCCGCGGATGACGATCCTCGACAGCCTGATCGAGCCGATGAAGATTGCGGGCGGACGTTCGGCGGCTGAGATGCGGGACACGGCGCTGGCGGCCCTGGAAAAGGTCGGGCTGCGGCGGGACATGGCGCAGCGCTACCCGCATGAGATGTCGGGCGGGCAGAAGCAGCGGGTGAATATCGCGCGGGTGCTGCCGCTCGACCCCAAGCTGGTGGTCTGCGACGAGGTGGTGGCGGCGCTGGATGTGTCTATCCGGGGCGAGATCCTGAACCTCTTCAAAGAGTTGCAGGCGGATATGGGGCTGGCCTATGCCTTTATCGCGCATGATATCTCTGTCGTGGCGCAGATCAGCGACCGGATCGCGGTGACCTATCTGGGCCAGTTTGTCGAACTGGGCCCGACCGAGGGGATCATCGAGGCCCCGCTGCACCCCTACACCATCGCCCTGCTGTCGGCCGAGCCGCAGCCCCTGCCCGCCCATCTGCGCCACCGGCGTCGGATGGTGCTGGAGGGCGATATCCCGAGCCCGGTGAACCCGCCATCGGGCTGCCGTTTTCATACCCGTTGCCCTTGGGCCACGGAGCGCTGCGCCGGAGAGGAGCCGGCGTGGCGCGAGCTCAGACCCGATCACCGGGTCGCCTGCCACCATGCCACGCCAGAGGGGCTGCCGCCCCTGCCGGACCGGGGCGCGGGGCAGATTTCGGAATGATGACAGGGAGGACATCGTCATGACATCGAAGACCGACAAATTGATAAACGCGCTGCCACCGCTGCGCCGCAGGCAGGTGCTGGCGGGGATGGCGGGGGCTGCGGCTGTCGGTATGCTGCCGAAGGGCGCCTGGGCGCAATCCGGCAACGTGCTGAAGATCCGCGCCAATTCCAACCCGTCGAGCCTCGATCCGACCACGGGCGGCGCGGGCTCTGACCATGTGTTCCTGTATAATTTCTACGACACGCTGGTGGACTGGGAACCGGCCACGCTGGCGCCCAAGCCGGGGCTGGCGGAGAGCTGGGAATTCACCGATCCGCAGACGCTGGTGCTGAAGCTCGTCTCCGGCGCCACCTTCCACGATGGCACGCCCTTCAATGCAGAGGCGGTGAAGTTCAACCTCGACCGTAACCGCACCGCGCAGCTGTCCAACATCAAGAAGGACGTGGCCAATGTGGCGGAGGTCGAAGCGACCGATGAGCTGACCGTCACGCTGAAACTTTCGGCCCCCGATACCGCCCTGCCGCTGATCCTGTCGGACCGCGCTGGCATGATGGTGTCGCCCACGGCGCTCGGCAACGATCCTGAGGCGAATGTGGACCGCGCACCGGTCGGCACTGGCCCGTGGAAATTCGTCAGCTGGACGGATGGCGAACAGGTCACCGGCGAACGCTTTGCCGAACACTGGCGCGATGGCGTGCCGGGGGTGGACGGCATCCAGCTGTTCATCATCCCGGAATCCGCCACGGGCCTGCGCGCCATCCAGTCCGGTCAGGTCGATCTGGCCTATCAGCTGGACGAGCGGCAGCAGCAGCTGGTCGACAAGATGCCCAACCTGACGCTGGTGGCGGGGCCGACGCTCTATATCTATCAGGTCTATGTGAACTCCGCCCGTGGTCCGTTGCAGGACGTACGGGTGCGGCGCGCCATGTCCATGGCGATTGACCGGGACGCCTATGTGCAGGTGACGCAGGCCGGTGTGGGCGAGCCCGCCTATATGAACCTGCCCAAGGCGCACTGGGCCTTTTCGGAGGAGGCCGCGGCGTTGACCACCTTTGACGTCGACGGCGCGATGGAGCTGATGAAGGAGGCCGGTTACGGCGACGGGATCGAGCTCGACATGCGGGGCTATCCCGATCAGGGCTCTGTTCAGCGGCAGGAATTCCTGCTGGCGCAATGGGCCAAGATCGGCGTGAAGGGCCGGTTCACCAATGCGCCCATCCCCGAGGCCTCGGGCCGGTTCTTCGGTGAGGAGAAGGTGGGCGACATCCTGCTCTCCGCCTGGACCGGGCGCCCGGATCCCAGCCTGACCTATGCGCTGATGTATGCCGAGAGCTCCTACTACAACCCGGGCCGTGTCGCGCCGCCCGAGGGCTATGACGAGGCGCTGCAGAAAAGCCGGGAGACGAACGATCAGACAGAGCGCGCCGCTGCCCTGTCGACCGTTCAGAAGCTCGCGATGGAGGCGCAGCTCTGCATCCCGCTGTCGATCCGCTACGAAGTCGATGCGACCACCGACAAGGTCAAGGATTTCGAGGCGAACCTGCTGGGCAAGCCGAAGTTCCGCGATGTGAAACTCGGCTGAGGCCCGGGCCCGGCCGCTCCCGTGGCCGGGCCATTTTCCCCGAAGGTTCTGACCCCCGGATGATGACCAGATGATGAACGCCCTGCAAAGACGCATGCTCCGCCGCCGCCTCGTGCAGGCGGTGCCGGTGCTGATCCTCGCCACCTTCTCCGTCTTCATGCTGCTGAAGCTCTTGCCGGGCGATGTGGCGATCACGTTGGCCGGTGAAAACGCGACCGAAGAGAGGATCGAGGAGATCCGGCGTCTCAACGGGCTCGACCGGCCCTTGCTGGTGCAATACGGGTCCTGGGCGATGAACGCCGTACAGGGGGATCTGTCCGCCTCGCTGCTCTCGGGCGAAGAGGTCACGACCACCCTCGCCCGCGTCTTTCCCAATACGCTCTTCATCGTGTGCTACGCGATCCTTTTGTCGGTGCTGATCGGCGTGCCGCTGGGGTTGCTGGCGGCGGCGCGATCGGGCGGCGTCGCGGACCGGCTGGTGATGGTCGGATCGTCGGTCGGGGTGGCGCTGCCGAATTTCTGGATCGCCATGATCTTTGTGGTGATCTTTGCGCTGAACCGCAGCTGGTTCCCGGCGACGGGATTTGTCTCTCCCTTCCAGGACATTGGCGCGGCAATCTGGCATGCGACCCTGCCGGCCGTCGCGCTGGCCGCATCGGGCATTGCCGAGGTCGCGCGGCAGCTCAGGTCGTCGCTGGTGGAAGTGCTGGGGTCGCAGCATTTCCGCACCCTGCATGCCAAGGGGCTGCCCTTCCGGGCGATCCTCTGGAAACACGGGCTGCGCAATGTCTCGGTCAACCTGCTGACCGTGATTTCGCTGCTGGTGAACCGGACCCTCGCCGCCACGGTGGTGGTGGAGGTCGTCTTTGCCATCCCCGGCATGGGCAACACCATCGTCAACGCCACCCTGCAGCGCGACTTCCCGGTCGTTCAGGGGGCGGTGCTGGTCATGGTGCTGACCGTCATCGCCGTGAACCTGATCACCGACATGCTCTATTCCGTTCTTGACCCGAGGATCAGCCAGCGATGACCGATGCCACGGCCCCCCGTACCGAAGCGCAGATCGACCGCGACGGGTTCCTGACCCGGTTCCGGCACTGGCTGATGGATGATCCCGTCGCCGCCGCCGGGCTGCTGATCCTGCTGGTGATCATCTGCTGCGCCATTTTCGCGGGCCAGATCGCGCCCTATGACCCGACGCTGCAGGACTATAACGTCATGCTGGAGGGGCCGTCGCGCGCCTATTGGCTGGGCACGGATGACCTGGGGCGCGATGTCTTTTCCCGCCTGATCTATGGCGCGCGGGCCTCTGTCTATGCGGCCTGTCTGGCGGTTGGCGTGGCCTCTGTCATCGGGATCCCGGTGGGGCTGATCGCGGGCTATGCGGGCGGCTGGGTGGATGAGGTGATCTCTCGTATCATCGACACCTTCCTGTCCTTTCCGGCAATCGTGCTGGCCATCGCGGTGACGGGCGTTCTGGGCATCGGGCTGACCAATGCGATGCTGTCGGTGGGCATCGTCTTTGCGCCGCAGCTGGCGCGGCTGGCGCGGGCCCGGACGCTGGTGCTGAAGCAGGAGCTTTACGTCGATGCGGCGCGCTGTTTCGGCGCCTCCACCTGGACGATCCTGACCCGGCATATCCTGCCCAATGCGATCCAGCCGGTGCTGGTTCAGATGACGCTCCTGATGGCGGTGGCGCTGCTGGCGGAGGCGTCGCTGTCGTTCCTCGGGCTGGGCATGCAGCCGCCCGACAGCTCCTGGGGGTCGATGATCGCGCGCGCCTATCTCTATGCGCAGATCGCGCCCGCGCAGATGTATGCGCCCGGCCTCGCGATCCTCGTCACGGCGCTGGCATTCAACACGGTGGGCGAGTCGCTGCGCGAGGCGCTTGATCCCACCTCCCGGAGGTCCTGATGGAAATGGAACTGAAAAGCGACGTCGCGGGCCGGGTTTGGCAGATCGCGGCAGCGCCCGGGACGGAGGTCGCGGCGGGCGATCCGGTCCTCATCGTGGAAGCGATGAAGATGGAGATCCCCGTTGTGGCGGAACGTGCGGGCAAGGTTGTCCGCCTGCTGGTTTCGGAGGGCGACGAGGTGGCGGAAGATCAGACCGTCGCGCTGCTGGAGGTCACGCCATGACGCCGGAGGAGATCTTTGCCGTCATGACCCGCGACGGCGATGTGGTGCGGGATGTCTTCGACGCGCATGTGGCGGCGCAGCCCGACAAGCTTTTCATCCATCACGGGGATAGCGACACGTCACTCAGCTTTGCCGAGGTTCGGGCTCGGGCCGACCGGATGGCGGCGGGGCTCGCGGCGCTTGGGGTCGGTAAGGGCGATCATGTGTCAGTCCATGCCAAGGACGCGCTGGTTTCTGCGCTGGCCATGTTCGCGATCTGGCGCTGCGGGGCGGTCTTTGCGCCGCTCAACTACAATCTGCGCGGGTCTTTCCTGGCCTACCAGATCAGCGACACCGGGCCCAAGGTCATCATCGCCGATGCGGAGGGCGTGCAGATCGTCAACGACCATCGCGCCGACCTGCCCGCGTTCACGCTGGTGGGCCCCGGCGGCGATATCGCGACGCTCGACGGGACGGAGGTGCCGGATGTGCCGCTCAGCCCGACCGATCCGGCGGCGATCATCTATACCTCCGGCACCACCGGCCCCGCCAAAGGGGTGAAGCTGGGGCATCGCTGGATCAACCAGTATTGCTTTGGCTCGCGCATCTCCAACTCCGAGGAGGATGTCTTTCACTGCGATCTGCCGATGTACCATGTCGGCGGCGCGTTCAGCATCTTTGCGCGGGCGGCCTGGATGGGGGCGAGCATCGGGCTCTGGGACCGGTTTTCCGCCACGACCTTCTGGGACCGGATCGCGCGTGTCGGGGCGACGGCGGCGACGCTGCTCGACGTGATGATCCCGCATATCCTGTCGCAGCCCGCGACGACGGAAGACCGGAACAACACGCTCAACAAGGTGCATATCCAGCCCTATTCGGTCCGGCACCACGAATTCGCACAGCGCTTCGGGGTGGATTTCATCACCGTGGGCTTTGGCCAGACCGAAAGCGGGTCGGTCTTTGGCGCGGTGATCGACGAATTCCCCGGCGAAGAGGGCACGCCCCCGGCCTATTGGCGCGGGCCGTCCAAGGCCGACTACCTCGCCGCGGCCCGGGAGGTCGGGCGGCCCATTTTCGATGGCCGCGAAGACCTGCCCAAGGGGCTGATGGGCCAGCCATCGAGGCTGCTGGAGGTTGCAGCGCTGGATGAGGAAGACATGCCGGTGCCCGATGGCACGGTTGGCCAGCTCTGCATCCGGCCCCGTTTCCCGGCGATGCTGCTGCAGGAATATATCAACAAGCCCGAGGCGACGCTGAAGGTGCTGAGGAACTGCTGGTTCCACACGGGCGATGCGGTGCGCAGGCGGGCGGAGGACGGGCATTACGTTTTCATCGACCGGATGGGCGGGTTCTTTCGCGTGCGGGGGGAGAATGTGAGCTCTTTCGAGGTGGAAAGCGTGCTGGTCCGGATCGCGGGCGTGCGCGCCGTGGCCGCCGTTCCGGTGCCTGCAAGTGCGGGCGAAGAGGATGACATCGCCGTCTTTCTGGAATGCGAGGACGGGGTCAGCCTCAGCGAAGAGCAGGTGCGGCAGCATGCGGCGGCGGAAATGCCCCGCTACATGCACCCCCGCCATATCCGTTTCGTCTCGGCCCTGCCGGTGACACCCACGAACAAGATCGAGAAATACAAGCTCAGGACCGGGCTCCTGCAGGAGCTGGCGGCGATGGAGGAGAGGACATGAGCGATACCCCCGAGGTGACGGCCTATCTGGCCGATGTGGCGGCGCGGCAGGCGAAGATCTGGCCCGCCCAGTTGGACCGCGAGGTCAGCTATCCGCTGGGCGAGATCCCCCTGACCGCCCATGTCGCCCATTGGGCCAGGGAAACGCCCGATGCGCCGTCGGTCATCTACTACGGGACGGAGCTGAGCTGGGCAGAGCTTGACGCCCAGTCCAACCGTTTTGCGGCGTTGCTGGGCGCGCGTGGGATCGCCAAAGGGGACCGCGTGGCCATCTTCATGCCGAACTGCCCCCAGTTTCACGTCGCCTTCTTCGGCATCCTCAAGGCGGGCGCGGTGCATGTGCCGGTCTCGCCCCTCTCGACCGCCGACGAGCTGGCCTATGTGCTGAAGGATACCGATGCGCGGATGCTCGTGCTGCTCGACACGCTCTGGCCGGTGGCAGAGGCGGCCATCCCCGGCACGAAGGTGGAGGAGGTCTTTTCGACCGCACTGGCAGAGGTCCTGCCGGAGACCCCCACGATCAACCTGCCCGCCACGGTCGCGACCAAGCCGCGCCCCTGCCCCGGCACAACTGCTTTTCTGCCTGAGATCAGTAGCTTCCCGGCCGATCCTGTTGCGCTGGATGACCTCGACAGCCCCGCAGCGCTGAACTACACCGGCGGCACGACGGGCATGCCCAAGGGCTGTATCCATACGCAGCGCGACATGATCTTTACCGGCGCCGCCAACTGGTCGGTCACGACCGGGCGCGCCAAGGGGGTGAGCCTGTCGTTTTTCCCCGAGTTCTGGATCGCGGGCGAGAATGCCGCGCTCGTCATGCCGCCCATGACCGGGGAGCCGCTGGTGCTGCTGACCCGCTGGGATCCGCTGGGCGTGCTGCAGGCGATCGAGCGGTACGGGGTCACCACCACGGCCATCATCGTCGACGGCGCGGTGGAGCTGATGAACCGGCCTGATTTCAAGGAGTTCGACCTGTCGTCCCTCAACCGTGTCCGGGTCGTCAGCTTCGTCAAGAAGCTCGACACCGACATCCGCAAGCGCTGGTTCGACCTGACTGGCACCGTGCTGGCAGAGGCCGCCTGGGGGATGACGGAAACCCATACCTCCAACACCTTCACCAGCCATATGCAGGATGATGATTTCGACCTGAAGCAGCAGCCGGTGTTCGTGGGCCTGCCCCTGCCGCAGACCGATTTCGTGATCCGCGATTTCGACACCCATGCCATCGTGCCGCTGGGCGGCGAAGGCGAGATCACCGTGCGCACGCCCGCCCTGCTTAAAGGCTACTGGCGCCGGGAGGATGCGACGGCGGAGGCGATCCGCGACGGCTTCCTTCATACTGGCGATATCGGCGTGCTGGATGAGATGGGTTATCTGCATTACCTCGGCCGCCGCAAGGAAATGCTGAAGGTGCGCGGCATGTCCGTCTTCCCGGCAGAGATCGAGGCGGTGCTGGGCAAGCATCCGGGCGTGCAGGGCTCTGGCGTCGTGGGGCGCACCGATGCCCATGCCGGGCAGATCCCCGTGGCTTTTGTCCAGCCCGCTGATCCGGAACTTACGCCGGAGGGGCTGACCGCCTGGCTTTCCGAAAAACTGAGCAAATACAAAATCCCCGAAATCCGTCTGGTCGAGGCGCTGCCGATGACCGCCACCGGCAAGGTGCGCAAGGCGGAGCTTTCGAAATGGGTGGATGACAAGGAACTGACCGCGTGACCATGAAGACCCTGATGATTGCCAACCGGGGCGAGATCGCGCTGCGGATCGCCCGGACCGCCGCTGACGCCGGAATTGCCGCCGTGGCCGTGCACCCCGCCGATGATGCCCTGTCGCTGCATGTGCTGCGCGCCGACCGGGCGGAGCTGTTGCCGGGCATGGGGGCGCGCGCCTATCTCGACGTGGCGGAGGTCGTGGCGGCGGCGAAACGCGCCGGGGCGGATGCGGTGCATCCGGGCTATGGCTTCCTGTCGGAGAATGCGGAGTTCGCTAAGGCTGTCGAGGAGGCCGGGATGGTCTTTGTCGGGCCGACGCCCGCATCGCTGGCGCTTTATGGTGACAAGGTCGCGGCGCGGAAACTGGCGGAACGCTGCGGCGTGCCGGTGGTGCCCGGCACGCCCGACCCGGTGGATGGCGCGGCGGCGGAGGCCTTCTTTGCCAAGCTGCCCGAGGGGGCCGCGATGATCGTCAAGGCCGTCGCAGGCGGCGGCGGGCGCGGCATGCGGGTGGTGCGCAGCGCGGCAGAGGCCGCCGATGCCGTGGCAGCCGCTTCGCGGGAGGCCACGGCAGCCTTTGGCAATGGCGATGTCTATGTCGAACGGTTCATCGAAACCGCCCGCCATATCGAGGTGCAGGTGCTGGGCGACGGTCAGGGTGGCATCGCGATCCTTGGCGAACGCGACTGCACCCTGCAGCGCCGCCACCAGAAGGTGATCGAGATCGCACCGGCCCCCGATCTGCCGGAGGCGACGCGCGAGTTGCTCCACCAGCATGCCCGCGATCTGGCCGCGGCGGGGCAGTACCGCAGCCTCGGGACGTTCGAATTCCTAATGGATGTGGCCACGGGCGAGGTGTTCTTTATCGAGGCGAACCCCCGCATCCAGGTCGAGCATACGATCACGGAAGCGATATTCGACATCGATCTGGTCGCCCAGCAGATCCGGATCGCCGATGGCGCGAAGCTTGCGGACCTTGCGCTGCCGGCAACCCCGCGCGGCTTTGCCGTTCAGGCTCGGGTGAATATGGAGAAGATCGGCGCAGACGGGTCGATCCGCCCCTCCGGCGGGACGCTAGCCGCCTATGATCCGCCGGCGGGCCCCGGCATCCGCGTGGACGGGTTCGGCTATGCGGGCTATCGCACATCGACATCCTACGACTCCCTGCTGGCCAAGGTCATCGCACGGGGTGACACATTCGCCTCTGCCCTGAGCCGGACCGAACGGGCGCTGTCGGAGTTCCGCATCGACGGGTTCGACACCAACCTGCCCTGGCTGCGCGCCCTGCTCGCCCGGCCGGAGATGAGAGACTACACCGTTTCCACCCGCTTTATCGAGGCGCAGGCGGAGGCGCTGGCCACCGCCACGGCGGAGATGCCGCGCGCGGGGTTTGGCGCTGCGGCGACGACCGATGCGACGGAAGAAACGGCCAAGACCGTGCCCGAAGGCGAGACAGCGATCCGCGCGCCCATGCAGGCCACGGTCTTTGAGCTGCGGGTCAAGGAAGGTGATGAGGTCGCCAAGGGTCAGGTCGTGGCGCTGCTGGAAGCGATGAAGATGGAACATGCGATCGAGGCGCCGGTCTCGGGCCGCATCGGCGCGGTGCTGACGGAGGTCGGCCAGACGCTGATGCCCGACGCGCCGATCCTGTCGATCCAGCCGGGTGACGGGCCGGATGCGGCGGCGACGGAGGAGGAGGAGATCGACCTCGACGCCGTGCGCCCCGACCTGCAGGAGCTTTTCGACCGGGAGGCCATGGGCCTCGACCCTGCCCGGCCTGACGCCGTGGCCAAACGGCACAAGCGCGGCCAGCGGACGGTGCGGGAAAACCTCGCCGATCTGTGCGATCCCGGCACGTTCAACGGCTATGGCGATCTGGCCATCGCCGCGCAGAGCCGCCGTCGCACCCGCGAGGATCTGGAGAAGAACACAACCGGCGACGGCATCCTGACCGGCACCGGGGCCGTGAATGGCGATCAGTTCGGCCCGGACCAGTCCCGCGTGGCCTTTGCCATGGGCGATTACACCGTGCTGGCGGGGACGCAGGGGCAGCGGCATCACCGCAAGCTGGACCGCATCTTCTCCCTCGCCGGGCAGCATGACCTGCCGCTGGTCTTCTTTGCCGAAGGCGGCGGCGGACGGCCCGGCGATACGGATCGCGCCACGGTGGCGGGGCTCGACGGGCACAGCTTTGCGGCCTTTGCGGCGCTGTCGGGCAAGGTGCCCGTCGTAGGCGTTGTCGCCGGTCGGTGTTTTGCAGGCAATGCCGCGCTTCTGGGGTGCTGCGACGTGATCATCGCGACGGAGGACAGCAATATCGGCATGGCCGGTCCCGCGATGATCGAGGGCGGCGGTCTGGGTGTTTACACGCCGGAGGAGGTCGGACCCATCGACGTGCAGGATGCCAATGGCGTCGTCGATATCCGCGTGAAGGACGAGGCGGAGGCCTGTGCCGTCGCCAAGAAATACCTGTCGTATTTCCAAGGGGATACGACCGGCTACACCGTGCCCGACCAGCGGCTCCTGCGCCGGGTCATCCCCGAAAACCGGCTGCGGGTCTATGAGATCCGCGATGTGATCGACATCCTTGCCGACGAAGGGTCGGTGCTGGAGCTGCGGCGCGGCTGGGGGCCGGGCATGGTCACCGCGCTGATCCGGATCGAAGGCAAGGCCTATGGGCTGATCGCCAACAATCCCAAGCATCTGGGCGGCGCGATTGATGCCGATGCGGCGGACAAGGCCGCGCGGTTCATGCAGCTCTGCGATGCGCATGGGCTGCCGGTGCTGTCACTCTGCGACACGCCCGGCTTCATGGTGGGGCCCTCGGCGGAGAAGACCGCGCTGGTGCGCCATGTCTGCCGGATGTTTGTCACGGGTGCGTCCATGCGGGTGCCGGTCTACGCGGTGGTGCTGCGCAAGGGCTATGGCCTGGGCGCACAGGCGATGGTGGCCGGCGGGTTCAAGGAATCCGCCATCACCCTGTCCTGGCCCACCGGGGAATTCGGCGGCATGGGGCTGGAAGGTGCCGTGCGGCTGGGCTTCCGCAAGGAGCTGGAAGCAGAGACGGATCCGGAGAAGAACAAGGTGCTCTTCGACAAGTTGCTGGCGGATTTCTATGACAATGGGAAGGCCGTGAACTATGCCGCCGCGACAGAGATCGATGCGGTGATCGACCCGATGCTGACCCGCAACTGGATCCTGAATGCCACAAATGCCGCCCCTGTCCGCGAAAGGGGCCTGCGCGGATTTGTCGATACATGGTAAGAGGTTGCCGCCCCGCGGCTTTTGAAGACTGGTAAAGGAATGGTGACGAAACCCCACCCGATCACGGCCTCGCTCTCGGGCCTGACAGAGGCGCGCGCGGCGAGTGTTCCGCCCATGCGGCGCCAGCGCCGGGCGCTGACCACGGCCGAACAGATCGCGGAATATTGCGGCGCGATGATCGTGGAAGGGCGGATCGCGGCTGGCGAGCGGCTGGGCGAGGAAAAGCTTGCCGATCTCTACCGCGTCAGCCGGGGACCGGTGCGCGATGCCTTCCGTATCCTCGAAAAGCGGCGGCTGGTGGAAATCCTGCCGCGTCGCGGGGCCTTTGTGCGGCCGGTCACGCGCATGTCCATCGCGGATCTGTTCAATGTCCGCAATGCGCTGGCGGGCATGGCCGCCGCCACAGTGGCCCGTCGCGTCGACATGGAGCCCGACAGCAATGTCATGCTCAAGATCGACCGGCGGCTGGGTCAGCTGCGCGCCATGGCCGATATGCCGGGCTGCGATCCGCTGGACTTTACGTTCCAGCTGACCCGCATCGTTTACACGATCATTGTCACCAGCGGGAACAAGCTGCTGGAGGAAATCTGGGCCGAGCTGAACGATCACACCTTCTGGACGGCGATCTGGAAGACGCCGCAGGATTGCCTGACCGGGGCGGAACGTCGCGAAAGGCTGGCCCAGGTCGAGGCCAGTATCGAGGCAATCCGCAGCGGCGATCCGATGGCGGCGGAGCACGCGCTGCGGTTCTGGCTGGATCTGATCCGGGACCGGGTGCTGTGCAATCTGGACGCCAACCGTCCGTCCGGCCTGACCTGACCGCGCCGCCCCGAGCGCTTAACCGAGCGCAGCGAGCCGCTTCAGCAGCGAGGACGTGTCCCACCGGCCGCCGCCCATCTTCTGGACGTCCTTGTAGAACTGATCCACCAGAGCTGTCACGGGAAGCGATGCTCCGATCTCATCGGCGGTATTGAGGCAGATCGCGAGGTCCTTGCGCATCCAGTCCACCGCAAAACCATGGTCATACTGATCCGCGAGCATCGTCTTGAACCGGTTCTGCATCTGCCAGGACCCGGCAGCCCCCTGGGAAATCACTTCGACCACCGCTTCGCCGTCCAGTCCGGCCGACTGGGCGAAATGCAGGGCCTCGCTCAGGCCCTGAACCAGACCGGCGATGGCAATCTGGTTGCACATCTTGGTGGTCTGCCCGGCACCGATCCCGCCCATGCGGCGGCAGATCTTGGCATAGGCGTCGATCACCGGCTCGGCCTTGGCATAATCGGCGTCTTCGCCGCCACACATGACCGACAGCGCGGCGTTCTGCGCCCCCGCCTGCCCGCCCGAGATCGGCGCATCGACATAGCCGATCCCGCCGCCCGAGGCGACAGCGGCCAGATCGCGGGTCACTTTGGCGGAAACGGTGGTGTGGTCGACCAGGATCGCGCCTTCGTCCATGCCGCCAAAGGCGCCCTCCTTGCCGGTGCAGACATTGCGCAGATCGTCGTCATTGCCCACGCAGGTCATCACAAATTCGGCACCCTTGGCCGCGTCGCGCGGGGTCGTCTGCAGCGTTCCGCCGTATTCCTTCACCCAGGCCTCCGCCTTGGTGACAGTGCGGTTGTAGACCGTGACCTCATGGCCCGCAGCTTTCAGATGACCGGCCATCGGATAGCCCATTACGCCCAGACCCAGAAATGCGACCTTTGCCATGCTCTTTTCCCTCATTGCAGCTTGTCCTATAGGAGTGTCGGCAGCAGAGGCAGAAGACAAGCCCCGATCCTGCCTGCAGGCGAATTCGGGCGGACGGGGATTATATGAGCAAGGTTTTCATCTGGCTGATGCGGATCGCGACCGGGATGATCGTCCTGGCGGTCATTGCCTTTGTTCTGGTCTACTGGTTCGCCGCGCGATCGCTGCCCGACTATGACAAGACGCTTGTCGTCAATGGCGTGACAGCGCCGGTCGAGATCGTGCGCGATACTTCCAACGTCCCCCATATATTCGGCGAATCCGACGCGGATGTGCTGTTTGGTCTCGGCTATGTGCATGCGCAGGACCGGCTCTGGCAGATGCTGACCATGCGCTGGACCGCGCAGGGCCGGCTGTCCGAAGTGTTCGGCACCCGGACGATCGATTTCGACAAGCTGATGCGCCGGCTCGACCTCTATAACATCGCGCGCGACTCGCTGGAATATCAGGACCCCGACACCATCGCCAAGCTGCGGGCCTATTCGGCCGGGGTGAATGCGCGTCTGGACGAGATCAACCAGGAGGCGCGCGGGCGCGGCGCGCCGGAGCTCTTCCTCTTCCGGGCGCCGATTGCGCCCTGGACGCCCGCCGACAGCCTCGCCATGGGCAAGATCATGGCGCTGCAGCTGTCCGGACATCTGGCGAACGAGGTGATGCGGGCGCGGACCTCTCTCGCCCTGCCCGATCCCGAGCGGCTGAAGGATATCATGCCGGATGCGCCCGGCACCGGCATTGCGGCGCTTCCGAAATACGCCTCTCTCTTTCCCGACCTGCCGCGCTACGCGCAGGGGCGCGGGTTCTCCGACGATCCGCTGTCGCCGTCCCGACCGACGGATTTCGCCGGCGCGTCCAACGCCTTTGCGGCCGCGCCTTCGCGGTCGGCCTCCGGGGGCACGCTGCTCGCCAATGATCCACATCTGGGGTTCTCGGCACCGGCGATCTGGTATCTTGCCCGCCTGCAACTGCAGAGCGGCGGCGTGATCGGCGGCACCATCCCCGGCATCCCTTCGGTCCTGACAGGCCGGTCCGAAATGCTGGGCTGGGGGCTGACCTCCTCCTATCTCGATGATCAGGACGTGCATATCGAACAGCTGAACCCCGAGAACGCGCTGGAATACCGGACGCCGGACGGGTGGAAAGAATTCGAAACCAAACGCTCCATCATCCGCATCAAGGGCGCCGATCCGGTCACCATTACGCTGCGGTGGACCGATAACGGGCCGGTGCTGTCAGGCTCTGACTACGATCTGGCCACGATCACCCCCGGCGGGCATGTGGCCTCCCTGTCCTGGACGGCGCTGACACCTGACGATCTGACCATCGGCACCGGGATCCGGCTGATGTCGGCGCAATCGGTGGACGATGCCATCGACCTTCTGAAAGATTTCACAGCGCCCAGCCAGAATATCACCCTGGCGGACCGGTCATCTATCGCGCTGAAAATGCTTGGAAAGATGCCAATGCGTGATCCGGCCCACCGGAGCGAGGGCCGCCTGCCCACCCAGGGCTGGCTGCCGGAGAACCGCTGGCAAGGCTATCTGCCCTATGAGGATAATCCCGAATTCAGAAACCCCGTTGGCGGCATTCTGGGCAATACCAACAACAAGCTGGTGGACCGGGCCTTTCCGGAACATGTCTCCTACCTATGGGGCGACACGCAGCGTGTGCACCGCTGGCAGCGCCTGATGCAATCGCGCGAGGTTCATACACGTGACAGTTTTGTCGAAGCGCAGCTCGATACCGTGTCTTTCACCGCGCGCTCACTGCTGCCGCTGATCGGGGCAGATCTCTGGTTCACCGGAGAGGCCGCGCCCGAAGGCACGCCGGAACGGCTGCGCCAGCGCGCGCTTGAGCTGCTGGCAGAGTGGAACGGCGAGATGAACGAGCATCTGCCCGAGCCGCTGATCTATGCCGCCTGGCTGCGTGCGCTCCAGCATAGGTTGATACAGGATGACCTCGGGCCGCTGGCGCAGGAATTCATCCATGTCGAGCCGGTCTTTATTGAGCGTGTCTTCCGCGATGTGGACGGGGCCGCGGCCTGGTGCGATATCCGGCAGTCCAACCCGGTGGAAACCTGTTCCGATATCGCGCGGCTGGCGCTGGACGATGCGCTGGTCTGGGTCCGGGAAACCTATGGCGATGCGCTGGAAAGCCTTCGCTGGGGCGATGCGCATCAGGCCACGCATGACCATCAGGTCCTGGGCTCGGTGCCGATCCTCAAATATTTCGTCAATATCCGGCAGTCGACCTCGGGCGGGGACAATACGCTGCTCCGGGGCTCGACCAAGGGCTCGCTTCCTGATCCGTTCCTCAATGTGCATGGCGCGGGGTATCGGGGGGTCTATGATTTCGCCGATCCCAATTCCTCTGTCTTCATCATCTCCACCGGCCAGTCGGGGCATCCGCTGTCGCGGCATTACGACGATATGGCGCAGCTCTGGCGGCGGGGGGAATATGTGCCCATGTCGCTGGATACCGATCTGGCCCGGGCCGCCAATGAAGGGATCACCTGGATCCTGCCGCCGGGGACCAGCTCGACCGATTAGAAGCTGCGGAACCGCGCGGCCTGGGCGGGGGTCCAGCGTACCGTGATCCGGGCGGCATCATCGCCCTGCTCTTCCGACACAACCACGCCCTGTTCGAAAAGCCAGGCGCGGGCACGACCGGCATCGAAGGGCACGGTCAGAACCTCCGTCACATGGCCCGTCTCCAACCCCGTCTCGATGGCCTTGAGCAGCGGCTCCAGCCCCTGCCCGGTTACGGCCGAGATCGGATAAATGACGTCTTCCCGGTCTCCGCGCGTGACCATGCCGTCCCGCGTTTCTGCGTCCAGCCGGTCGATCTTGTTCCAGACGTCTAGCACCGGCACGCCTTCGGGAAGACCAAGCTCGGCCAGGATATCCTCGACATCCTGCGCCTGTTGGGCGCTTTCGGGATGCGAGATATCGCGGACATGCAGGACCAGATCGGCCTCCAGCACCTCCTCCAGCGTGGCGCGGAAGGCGGCGACCAGCTGGGTCGGCAGGTCGGAGATAAAGCCCACCGTGTCCGACAGGATCACCTCCGGCCCCTGATCAGACAGACGCACCCGGCGCATGGTCGGGTCGAGCGTGGCAAAGAGCATATCCTTGGCCAGCACCTCTGCCCCTGTCAGCCGGTTGAAAAGCGTGGATTTCCCGGCGTTGGTATAGCCCACCAGCGCGACAATCGGGAACGGCACCTTGGCGCGGGCGGCGCGGTGCAGCTCGCGGGTTTTCACCACCTTTTCCAGCTGACGGCGCAGGCGCACCAGCTGTTCGTCGATGGCGCGGCGGTCGGCCTCGATCTGGGTCTCGCCGGGGCCGCCGACGAATCCCAACCCGCCCCGCTGGCGTTCCAGGTGGGTCCAGGCGCGCACCAGACGCGTGCGCTGATAGGCCAGCGCCGCCATCTCGACCTGCAGCACACCTTCGCGCGTACGGGCGCGATCCGAGAAGATCTCTAGGATCAGCCCGGTCCGGTCCAGAAGTTTTACGCCCCAGGCCTTTTCAAGGTTCTGCTGCTGCTTCGGCGTCACCGGCCCGTCGATCAGGACCAGCTCGACCTCGGCCGCCTTCAGGACCGTGCCCAGTTCCTCGACCTTGCCGGAGCCGAACAGTGTCCGCGGCACCGCTTTGGCGATGCGGACGATATCCTGGCCCAGCACCTCAAGCGCCGGTAGCGCACGGGCAAGCGACACCGCTTCCTCCAGCGCATATTCCGGCGCGTGGCGGTTGTCTTCCCCTTTGAAGTCGGGATGCAGTACCCAGGCCCGGGTTACGGGCCGGTCGTGGGGTATCACTGGTTTTCTTCGCCCTCATAGAGCGAGATCGGCTGAGCCGGCATGATCGTTGAAATCGCATGCTTGTATACCAGCTGAGACTGACCGTCCCGGCGCAGCAGCACACAGAAATTGTCGAACCACGTGATCACGCCTTGCAGCTTGACCCCGTTGATCAGGAAAATGGTGACGGGAACCTTTGTTTTGCGCACATGATTAAGAAATGCGTCTTGCAGGTTCTGTCTGTCGGAAGCCATATGTTGACCCTTGTTTTTATTCTTTGTCTCTCACCCGGCCGTAAAGCAGGGCATACCCTCTAGCGGGGGTGAGTATGCGTTTAATTCCGGCGTTTGCCAGCCCTATTTTTCGTGATTAATCAACGATGATGCCCAGTTGCGTCAGTCTCGCCACAAATCGGCGTTAAAGAGCGCAATTATCGCCAGCAGTTCCAGCCGGCCCAGGATCATGCCAACGGCAAACACGATCTTTGCGGCCGCGCCAAGCTCGCTAAGGTGAATCGCCTGTTCACTTGCGTGCTGCAGCAATGGCCCGGTGGTTGTCAGGGCCGCGACCGCAAGGATCGTCGCCTCTTCGAACCCCTGCCCGAACAGCGCCAGCAGCGCCATCAGGGCCGCAAGCGTGATGGCGAAGAGCATGAAAAAGATCCAGGCGTGATAGGCACCCTGCCGGCCGATCCGCCGCGCCATCGGCCCGAGCCCTGAGACAGAGGACGGATGCACCAGCCGCTCCATCTCCCGCAGCCCGTTGAGGTAGAGCGCAAAGACACGCATCAGCTTGACCCCGCCTGCGGTCGTGGCCACCCCGCCCCCCATGATCGCCAGCCCCATCAGGATCAGCCCCGGCGTTCCCAGGCCAGACCAGGCCTGCGAGGTATCCCAGTCGGCGCTTTCGAACCCTGTTGTGGTCAGAAAGCTCATCACCGTGAAAATCGCGCCCCAGAATGCGCGCAGGCCGGTCACCAGATCCTCGCCGGCATTGACCTCAAAGGCGGCGATCCAGTGGCGCAGGAACAGCAGGATCGGCATGGAGATCACGATCAGCGCACCCAGCCGCAGCTCCGGATCCAGATGCAGGCCAAAGCGCGAGACAGAGGTGTCATTGGTAAAACTCACCCGGCTGAGCGCGAAGAAGAGAAACAGAAAGATCACCATTTCGCCCGCGATCCCGCTCTCGGCATTTGGCAGCCCCCCCACAGAGGAGATGCCGCTGGTCGCCAAAGTCGACATGGCATGACAGAGCGCGGTGAGCGCATTGTCTCCGTTGATCAGAAGCATGACCCAGAGGATGCCCGTCAAAAGGCAGTAGATCGGCGCCAGCTGCTGGGTGAAACGGATCACCCGGCGCAACAGATTGGCACGCTGGAACCGTTCGGCGCCGGTTTCGTAGGATCCCGCAACGGCGGCCCAGGTGACCTCGAATCCGCCCAGGTTCAGCGGTGCCAGAACGGCCGCCGCAGCCACCCAGATCAGCAGCCCGCCCATCCAGCCGACCTGCGCCCGCCACAGGTCAAGCGCGGGCGTCATGCGTCCGGGCACGTCAAAGACCGTGGCACCCGTTGTCGTGAACGCCGAGACCATCTCGATATAGGCATTCAGATAGGTGGTCGAGCGGAGGGCCTCGTGGAAGGGAACCGCGAAATAGGCCGGGATGAGCACATATGCCCCCAGCAATGACAGTAGCCCCACAAGATCGGTGTTGCGCCGGGTCCAGGTCCGCCCGGACCGGGCCAGCGCGATCAGCCAGGTGGCAAACATGCCCATCAGCCCCGCATAGAGGAAACTGCGGGCGGATCTGAAATCTTCGGTGGCGAGCCCGACCACGGCCGGGATCAGCATCGACACGGCCGCGGCCGAGACGAGGACCAGAAACAGCGGCTGTTCTGAGGTGCGGATGCGCATCGGCCTAGAAGTAGTCGATGGAGACCTGAAGCAGGCGTTCCACCTCGGGCACGTCATCGGCCAGGGCAAAGATCAGCACGACATCGCCGGCCTCGATCCGGGTCTGGCCGGTGGGTTTGATGACCTTGCCATTCTGCTCGATGGCACCGATCAGCACGCCTTCCGGGAAGTCGATCTCCCGCAGGATGCGCCCGGCGAGCGGGCTGGTCGACAGCACCTCTGCCTCGATCACCTCGGCCTCGGCATCGCCGATGGAATAGACGCCGCGCACCCGGCCATGGCGGATATGGCGCAGGATCGAGGACACGGTGGTCTGGCGCGGGTTGATATGGGCGTCGATGCCCAGCGGCCCCATCATCGGCACCAGCGTCGGATCGTTGATCAGCGCGATGGTCATCGGACAGCCCGCCGCCTTGGCGCGCACGGCGGCCAGCATATTGGTCTTGTCGTCATCGGTGACGCAGAGGATGGCGTCGGCGCGCTGGATGCCTGCCTCTGCCAGCAGCGCCTTGTCGAGGCCGTCGCCGTTCAGAACGATGGTTCTTTCCAGCGCATCGGCGGCCTTTTCAGCGATGGAGCGGCTTTTCTCGATCACCTTGGCGCGGATGCCGCGGCCCTTCTGTTCCAGACGCTGTGCCACGGCGAGGCCTACATTGCCGCCGCCGATGATGACCACGCGTTCCTGCGTGCGGGTGGTCTTGCCAAAGACCTCCATCGTGCGGGGCACGTCCTCGTCAACGACGCAGATATAGCAGGCATCGCCGGGAAAGATCTGGTCATTGGGTTCCGGCGCAAAGAGCCGCCCGTCGCGCCGGATGCCCACAACGATGGCCCGCAGCGTCGAGAACAGATCCGTCAGCTGTTTCAGCGGCGTGTTCACCACCGGACAGTCGGCATCGATATTGATGCCCAGCAGCTGCGCCTTGTCGTTGAGGAATTTCTCCGTGTCAAAAGCGGCGGGCGCGGACAGGCGCTGCATCGCGGCCTCTGCCACTTCGCGCTCGGGGCTGATCACCACGTCGATCGGCATATGGTCGCGGCGGTAGAGGTCGGAATAGATCGCGTCGAGATAGCTTTGCGCGCGCAGGCGGGCGATCTTGCGCGGCACGGCAAAGATCGAATGCGCCACCTGGCAGGTCACCATATTGACCTCGTCCGAATAGGTGGCGGCGATGATCATATCGGCGTCACGCGCCCCCGCCTTGTCCAGAATATCGGGATAGGAGGCAAAGCCGGTAAGCCCCTGCACATCCAGAGTATCGGTGGCACGTCGGATAAGTTCGGGGTTGTTGTCGACAACGGTCACGTCGTTGTTTTCGCCCGACAGGTGGCGTGCGATCTGCCAGCCAACCTGGCCCGCCCCGCAGATGATGACCTTCATCCCATCTCCTTCGGGATTTCCCTAATCAGAAGCTATCGCATGACAGATGCGTTACAAGGGGTCAAACGAATTGTCCGGCAGGGAAAAACCATGCATGCTCGGCATATGGCCATGATCGCGCGCCCCGCTCTTCTGTTCTCTGTCGCCCTGTTTGCCCTGGCAGGCTGTGCGCGGGAAATCTATTACCGGCAGGGTGTCAGCGCCGCCGCCGTTCAGGCCGAGGAAACCGCCTGTGCGCTCAGCGCGATCCAGCAGGCGCCGGTCAAAAACGAAACCCGCATCTACCCCGGCGAATTCGTCCCGCCAGAGCGTATCTGCCGCGACGACGGGTCCTGTTTCGTCGTGCCGGGGTTTCGCGAACCGCCGGAGATCGTGACGATCGACGTCAACGCCTCCGAACGCCGGTTGCTGGAACGGTCCTGCATGGCGGCCAAGGGCTATACGCGTGTCACGCTTCCGGTCTGCGATGAAGCGGTCCAGGCGCAGGTGCCAAGCTCGCTTGATCTGGCCATGCCCGCGCTGGCCAACAGTTCCTGTGTCGTACCGCGCGGTAAAACAGCCTATCAGGTCGTGACGCCGGTCCGCGGCTAGTCAGTCGTCGTCGTCCCCTTCGTCGAGCCGGGCGATGCGCCCGCCGGATTTGGTGGATGTGACCACACCCAGCGACTTCAGCTTGCGGTGCAGAGCCGAGCGCTCCATGCCCACGAACTGAGCGGTCTTCGAGATATTGCCACCAAAACGGTTGATCTGCGTCAGCAGGTATTCGCGTTCGAACGCCTCGCGCGCCTCGCGCAGCGGCAGGGTGGCAAGGGCGCCGGACAGGACCACGCGGCCCGTTTCGGCCGAGCGCTCTTCCTCTCCGGGCACTTCGCGCGCATCAATCGGGCCCGTGCCCTCGCCCAGGATCAGGATCCGTTCCAGCACGTTGCGAAGCTGACGGACATTGCCCGGCCAGACCATCGTCTGCATCAGGGCGGCCGCCTCTTCGGTCAGATCCCGTTGCGGCAGGCCCTGCGTCTTGTGCAGCGCTTCGATGAAATGCCGGGCCAGCACCGGAATATCGTCCCGGCGTTCGGCAAGGCTCGGCACGTCGATCGGAACCACGTTCAGGCGGTGGAAGAGCTCCTGCCGGAAGGTGCCTGCGGCGATCTCCGCCTCCAGATCGCGGGAGGTGGAGGAGACGACGCGCAGGTCTACCCGGACCTTATCCGTGCCGCCCACCCGCAGGAACTGCTGATCGACCAGCACGCGCAGGATCTTGGACTGGGTGCCCACGGGCATATCCGCGACCTCATCGAAATAGATCACACCGCCATGCGCCTCTTCCAGGAGGCCCGGCTCCACGCCGCGCTCGCCGCCTTCGCGGCCAAAGAGCACCTCTTCCATCCGGTCCGCCTCGATCGAGGCGCAGGAGACCGACACAAATGGCCCGTCGGCGCGGTTCGACTCGGCATGGATATAGCGGGCGGCAACCTCCTTGCCGGCGCCGGCGGGGCCTTTGAGCATCACCCTGCCGTTGGATTTCGTCACCTTGTCGAGCTGGCCCATCATGGCGCGGAACGCAGCGGACTGGCCGACCATTTCCGCCGACTGGGTGTCGCGCCGGCGCAGCTGCTGGTTTTCACGCCGCAGCCGGGAGGTTTCCATCCCGCGCCGGATCACAACCAGCAACTGGTCGATATTAAAGGGTTTTTCGATGAAGTCGTAGGCACCCTGCTTGATCGCGGCCACGGCGATCTCGATATTGCCATGGCCGGAAATGATGACCACAGGCACATCCGGGTTGTCCCGTTTGACATGTTTAAGGATGTCGATCCCGTCCATCCGGCTGTCCTTGAGCCAGATGTCGAGGATCATCAGCGCCGGGGGTTCGGTGTTCAGATGCGCCATGCATTCGTCCGAACTGCCGGCAAGGCGCGTGGAGAAGCCCTCATCCTCCAGAATGTCCGAGATCAATTCCCGGATGTCCCGTTCGTCATCGACGATCAAAATGTCGCTCATGGTCCCTCACTGGCAATTTTTTGCGGCGGCTCTTCGCCGTCCACCGTGGCCACGCTCAGCGGCAGGCGGATGATGGCGCAGGCGCCGGAATGTTGAAGCCCGTCAAAGGGCTCCGCGTCGTCGAGGCGCAGCGTGCCGCCGTGTTCCTCGATAATCTTCTTCACGATGGGCAGGCCCAGGCCGGTGCCCTTGTCGCGGGTGGTGACGTAGGGTTCGAACAGTCGCGCGCGGTCTTCGGGCAGGCCGATGCCATTGTCGGCGATGCGAATTTCGGCCCAGGGGAGAGAGCCGATATCAGAGGTTTCGACCAGAGTGCGCGCGCTGACGCGGACCTCCGGACGATACCCTTCCGGCGCGCCTTTTTCCCGCAGCGTTTCCGTCGCCTCGCCCGCGTTTTTGATCAGGTTGGTCAGCGCCTGACCGATCATCGTCGCGTCAAGATCGGCGGGCATGGGGCCGGCGAGCGTCTCTGTGATCGTAACATCGGGCTGGCCGGATTGCTGCAGCAGGACCGTGCCATGCAGCAGGTCGCGCAGATCTTCCAGCTGCTTTTCCGGTTCAGGCATCCGGGCGAATTTGGAGAATTCGTCGACGATGCGCCGCAGATCGCCGGTCTGGCGGACGATGACCTCCGTCAGGGCGGCCAGATCCTCTGCCGGCTGCGGCTCCAGCTGGCGGGAGAACTTGCGCTTGATCCGTTCCGCCGACAGCTGAATGGGGGTGAGCGGGTTCTTGATTTCATGCGCGATGCGACGGGCCACATCGCCCCAGGCGGCCATCCGCTGCGCGGTCACCAGCTCTGTCACATCGTCAAAGGCCACCACATAGCCTTCGCGGCGGCCTTCGGTGTTGCGGCGGGTGGCCATGCGGACCAGAAGCGTTTCCTGACTGTTGTGCCGGGTCACCTTGACCTCGGCCTGCAGGGTCTGACCGCCGCTGTCCCTGAGCTGATCGAAAAGCGCGCCAAATTCCGGCACCGCCACCGAAATCGCCACATGTTCACGGTCTTCCTGCCAGTCCAGCAGCCGCTCCGCAGACCGGTTCACGAATGTGACGCGGCCTTCCCGGTCCAGACCGACCACACCGGAAGTGACAGAGGACAGCACGGAATCGAACAGCCGGCGGCGCTGTTCAATATGGTTGGTATTCTCCAGCAGGGCGTCGCGCTGGCCCTTGAGCTGCGTGGTCATCTGGTTGAAGTAGCGCGAGAGCATGGCGATCTCGTCGTCGCCATCGTCTTCGGCCACCTGCACGTTCAGATCGCCCGCGCCCACACGTTGCGCCGCGCCTGTCAGACGGCCCACCGGCCGGGACAGACGTTCGGCGAACCACAGGCCCAGCCAGACCGCCGCGAGGATCAGGATCACCGCAAATCCGATATAAAGCAGACCGAATTCAAACAGCACCCTGCCCCGTTCGCTCTCCAGTTGCTGATACAGCCGGACGGTTTCCTGCGTATCGTCCAGCAGCCCCAGCAGATCGCCGTCGACATCGCGGCTGACATAGAGATAGCGGTCGACAAAGTTCTGAAGCGGGATCAGCGCGCGGAATTCGCTGATGTCCCAGTCTTCGATCAGCAGATAGCCCGCTTCGGTCGCCTCGGCGATCTGACTGTCAGAAGGTTTTTCGAAATCAAAGAGATAGGAGCCTTCGCCCCGCGCCTTGATGTGTCCCGCGCCGTCTATGACATAGGCTTCCCGCAGACCGCGCTGGATCTGTCCCTGCCCATTGGCGAGGACGGTCCGCAGCACGGCGTCGTTGATCAGGAAATCGCGCTGCTTGGCCCCGTCGAGGAACCGCGCGAGGGCGCGCGCGTCTTCTTCCAGATCCTGCCGGTGTTCTTCTTCATAAGCGCGGGCGGCCTCAAGCGAGGAGCCGACCACCTGCCGGACCCGGTCGGAGAACCAGCCCTCAAGGCCGATATTGATGGTCAGAACGGCAAAGATTGCGACAGATACGGTCGGGATCAGCGCCATGATCGCAAACACGCCGGTCAGTCTGAGATGCAGCCGCGACCCGGCAGATTTGGCCCGACGCGCGGCGACCATCTGCGCCACACGCTGAAGAACCAGCGCCGCAATGAGCAGCACGTAGACCAGATCGGCCAGCAGCACGAGCCGCAGGTTCAAGGAGGAGGCGCCGTTCTCCAGCGGCCCCAGCACCAGGAAAGTGGCCATCACCAGAACCGGCCCCAGGAGGACCAGACCCAATGTGCCGGCGTTCTGCAGTTTCTTCTGACGCCGCAGCCTGCGAATGCCCGCCCAGGTCAAATTTCGTGCCCGAGTTGCCACAGGCCCCGCCTCGTTCAGATGTGTCGCATTCTGCGACGACCGCTACATGTTGACGGCCGCATGTGATCTGACACACGTCGGCCACGCACCTGTTGCGGTTTTACATCAACTTGCGACGCCGAGTCACGCGAATATCCAGATCGGTGATCTTCTTGCGCAGAGTATTCCGGTTGATCCCCAGAAGATCGGCGCATTTGGCCTGATTTCCACCTGTGGCCTCCAGCGCGATCTCGATCAGCGGCATCTCCATCTCTTTGAGAATGCGGGCATAAAGGCCGGGGGCCGGCAGCATGTTGCCATGCAGGTCGAAATAGCGGCGCAGGTGGCGGCCGATCGAGGCTGACAGTTTTTCTCCATCGTCGACACCCTGGGCGGGTTCGCTTTCCGTCTGGCTGCCCAGAACGGCGGCAACTTCCGGCTTGGTGATCTCATCGGTGCGCGCTGTCAGCACCAGACGGCGAATCGCGTTTTCCAGCTGGCGGACGTTGCCGGGCCAGGGATTGCTGCGCACCATCTCCATTGCCTCGGCCGAAAGCTTGCGCAGCGGCATGCCTTCGCGTTCCGCGCGCAGCAGGAAATGCTCGACCAGCAGCGGAATGTCATCGACCCGGTCGCGCAGGGCGGGCACATGGATCGCCGCGCCGGACAGGCGGTAATAAAGGTCCTGACGCAGCCGCCCCTCCTCCATCGCGCGGTTCAGATCGGCCTGGGAGGTCGCCATGAAGCGCGGCAGATTGTCGGCATTGCCGTCCATCATGCGCACGATGCGGGCCTGCACCTCTCCGGGGATGTCGGTGATCTCGTCGATCAGGATGGTGCCGCCCTTGGCGCGGGCCAGAACCTGGGACGGGCCCTCGATATCCTGCAGCTCTGCCGCGGCGGCGGTGACGAAGGGCAGCGTGCGGCGGTCGGAAAAGTCGTGGATCGAGCGGGCGATCAGCGATTTGCCCGTGCCCGATTCCCCGGTGACCAGCACCGGCAGATCGGTGTTCAGCACCCGCGCGATCAGCCGGTAGAGCGCCTGCATCGACGGCGTGCGGCCCACCAGCGGCAGCTCATCCGGGCGCTCTGTCTCATCGGTGATGGCGGCGGGGGCGGCGCTGCGGCGGCGGGCCTCCAGCGCGCGGGCCGTGCGCTTCATCAGGTCGGGCAGGTCGAAAGGCTTGGGCAGATAGTCATAGGCCTCGGCCTCCGCCGCCTGGATTGCCGTCATGATCGTGTTCTGGGCCGAGATCACGATGACCGGCAGGCCGGGCCGGTCCTGAGAGATTTTCGGCAGCATTTCCAGACCATTGCCATCCGGCATCATCACGTCAGAGATGACCACGTCGCCTTTCCCCTCGCCGACCCACCGCATCAGCGTGGTCAGGGAGGAGGTCGCGTGGACCTTGCAGCCCGCGCGGGTCAGTGCCTGTGTCAGCACCGTGCGGATCGTGCGGTCGTCATCGGCGACAAGGATCGTGCCGTCCATGGTCTATTTCTCCTTGGATTTCTTTTTCTTGGTGGGCGCCATCGGCAGGGAGAGCCGGAAGACGGTCTTGCCCGGAACGGAGGTCACGGAGATCCAGCCGTCATGGTCCGAGATGATCTTGCTGACGAGGGCGAGGCCCAGTCCGGTGCCGTTTTCGCGCCCCGAGACGAAGGGGTCGAAGATCTGATCGGCGATCTCGGGCGGCAGGCCCGGACCGTCATCGATGATCTCGATCTGCAGGGGCAGCGTCTTGCCCTCCCCATCAGAGCGTCTGAGGCGAAAACTATGTTCAAAATAGCTATGCAGACGGATCGTCCCGCCATCCTTGCCGGCGGCTTGCGATGCGTTTTTGAGAAGGTTCAGAATGACCTGCAACAGCTGATCGGAATCGCCCATGGCCAGCGGCAGCGAGGGGTCGTAATCCTCCTGGATTTTCATATTCGCGCCAAAGCCGAGCAGGGCTGACCGGCGCGCGCGGTCCAGCACGTCGTGAATATTGACCGGGCGCAGATCCGGCATGGTCAGGTTGCCGAACTGTTCGACCTGTTCCAGCAGCTTCACGATCCGGCGGCTTTCGGCGACGATCAGATCGGTCAGTTCCTGATCTTCCTTCGACAGGCCCATGGACAGCAGCTGTGCCGCGCCGGTGATGCCGGCCAGCGGGTTCTTGATCTCATGCGCCAGCATCTCCGCCATGCCGATGGCGGATTTGGCGGCGGATTTGACCGTGTGGTCCTGCGTCAGCCGCCCCGCCAGTTCCCGCGGCGAGATGAGGAACAGCATATGGCCCGGTTGGCCCGTCAGCGGCGCCACCTGAAGGTTGCAATGCAGCGGGGCGCGTTCGCCGGTGCCGACGTCCACGTCGTTGACGAAAAGCGGCGAGTCGGTCTCTCGCGCGCGGCGGAACGCCTTGTCCAGCGGGCTGTCGATCATGACCTTTTCCCAGACCAGGGTGCCCCGGATCGATTTGGCCGAGGTGTTCAGGAATCCTTCGGCCGCCGCATTCACATCGCTTATCCGGTCTTCCTGATCGAGGATCAGCGCCGGCACAGGCAGCGAATTCCAGAGATCGCTTTCCGCCGTCATGCCGCCGCCCTGCCTTCCGGGTGCCGCGCGGCATGTTCGGCAAGTGCCGGGACCAGAAGCTCCAGAACCTCGCGGCTGTCGCGGCTGCGCAGGATCCGGCCGCGCAGCACTGCCGGCGTTTTCGCCTGATCCATGTACCAGCCCAGCTGTTTCCGGGCCACGCGCAGGCCAAGCTCTGCGCCGTAAAAGCCCAGCATCGCCTCGTAATGCGCTGCGGCCAGCGCGGCCACCTCTGCCGGGTCGGGGGCGTCCAGCGGGGCCGTTCCGGCCAGATCCCTCCGGATCTGTTCGATGGCCCAGGGGCGGCCCTGAATACCGCGCCCGACCATCACGCCATCCGCACCCGACAGGCGCAGCGCCTCGCGCGCATTTTGGGCGTTGGTGATATCGCCATTGGCCAGCACGGGGATCGAGACGGCCTCGACCACGGGGCGGATCGCTGCCCAGTCCGCCTGCCCTTTGTAGAACTGGCACCGGGTGCGCCCATGCACGACAATCATCCGAACCCCGGCGCTTTCCGCCCGGGCGGCGATATGGGCGGCATTGAGCTGCCCCTCGTCCCAGCCAAGGCGCATCTTTACCGTCACCGGGGTCGCCACCGCCTCCGCCACCGCCTCTATGATCGCCAGCGCCAGATCGGGGTCGCGCATGAGGGCCGAGCCAGACAGGCCGCCGGTCACCTTCTTTGCCGGGCAGCCCATATTGATATCGATCACCTTCGCGCCCAGCTGTTCGACCTGACGGGCGGCCTCGGCCATGGTGGCCGGATCGCGTCCTGCCAGCTGGACAGAGGTCGCGGCGCGTTCAAGGCCAAGCTCGGCCCGTTCCCGCGTGCCCGGTCGGCCGGTCAGCAATTCGCCACTGGCGACCATCTCGCTCACCACGAGGTCGGCGCCAAACCCCGAAACGAGGTCGCGCATAGGCAGGTCGGTGATACCGGCCATGGGCGCCAGCGCGACGACAGGGGTCGTCCGATCGCCGGAAATATCGGAGAGAGGGTCCGAAAACATGCCTAATCCTTGAGCAACAAAGTCTGATTAACCGCAGGTGCCAGCAGGTTCAACGCAGCATGTGCGCAGAAAACCAGCACACCAATGTGAACGCACAAAAATTAATCACCCGCACGCAGGCGCCGAATGATTGCCGCTGCCGTGTTTAGCGCATAAGACGGCGACATGCAGCCCGATCACCCAAAATTTGCCAGTATTCTTGTCGCGGCCGGGCGCGGGCTCCGCGCCGGTGGCGGCCTGCCCAAGCAATGGCGGGAGGTCGCGGGACGGCGGGTGGCCGACTGGACTATCGCGGCTTTTGACGGCGCGGATCCGGTGATCCTCGTGCTGCATCCGGAGGATATTGACGTCGCCCTGCCCCAGCATGTGCATCGTGTGACGGGTGGCGCGGACCGGTCGCTTTCGGTCAAGGCCGGGATCACCAAGGCCTGGGAGCTGGGCGCGACCCATGTCCTGATCCACGATATCGCCCGGCCCTGTGTCAGCGCCCGCGTCATCGCGGGCGTCAAGGGCGCGCTGTTGGCGGGGGCAGAGGCGGCGGCACCGGGCGTGCCGGTGACTGACGCGCTCTGGACCGCGGAGAATGACCGCGTGACCGGCACCCGCGACCGGCGGGGGCTGATGCGGGCGCAGACGCCGCAGGGGTTCGCGCTTGGCCCCATCGCCGCGGCGCATGACGGCTTTCCGGGCGAGGCGGCGGATGATGTCGAGGTCGCCCGCGCCTCCGGGCTGGAGGTCGTCATTACGCCGGGCGACGAAGACAATATCAAGATCACCCTGCCCGGGGATTTTGCCCGGGCGGCCAGAATTCTGGCCAGTCTTTAAGGAGGACGGATGGATATCCGGATGGGAAACGGCTTTGACGTGCATGCCTTTTGCGAGGGCGATCACGTCATGCTCTGCGGTGTGGCCGTGCCGCATGATCGCGGGCTCAAGGGGCATTCGGATGCCGATGTGGGCATGCATGCGATCACCGATGCGATCTATGGCGCGCTGGCCGAGGGCGATATCGGCCGGCATTTCCCGCCCTCCGACCCGCAGTGGCAAGGTGCGGAGAGCCATATCTTCCTGACCCATGCGGTAGAGCTCGCGCGGTCGAAGGGCTATGCCATATCCAATGTGGACTGCACGCTGATCTGCGAACGCCCCAAGGTGGGGCCGCATGCGCAGGCGATGCAGGCGGAACTGGAAAGGATCATGTCGATGGATGCGGGACGTGTCTCGGTCAAGGCCACGACCTCGGAACAGCTGGGATTCACCGGACGGCAGGAAGGGATTGCGGCAATTGCCACGGCCCTGCTGGTGCAGGCATGAGCGCGGCACAGCTGATCGCCACGCTGGGCGGGGTCGGGAACCTGAAACCGGCGCCGGGGACCTGGGGCAGCGCCGCCGCCCTGCCCCTCATGCTGGTGCTGCATCTGATCGGAGGGTTCGCGCTGGTGCTGGTTGCGACGGTGCTGCTGGTTCCCCTGGGCTGGTGGGCCACGCTGGAGGTGACGAAAGGCCAAGCCGATCATGACCCGTCAGAGGTGGTCGTGGATGAGGTCGTGGGCCAGTGGGTTGCCCTCTTCCCCGTCAGCTATGGCGCGACCTTCGCAGGCGTGTCTGTGCTGGCGCTCTGGCCGGGCTGGCTCGTGGCCTTCCTGTTCTTCCGGCTTTTCGATATCTGGAAACCGGGCCCCGTGGGCTGGGCCGATCGCAAAGAAGGTCCGCTGGGGGTCATGCTGGACGATGTGATCGCCGGGGCGCTGGCGGCGGCGGTCGTGCTGATCCTCGGCGCGCTCTATCACGTGGTGCTGATGTGAGCGGGCTGGCGGAGGAGGTTCTGGCCGCCTGCCGCACCCGGGGGCTGACTCTGGTGACGGCGGAAAGCTGCACCGGCGGGATGGTCGCCGCCGCGCTGACCGATATCGCCGGGTCGTCTGCTGTCGTTCTGGGTGGCTTCGTGACCTATTCCAACGGGATGAAGATGCGCCTGCTGGGCGTGCGCGAGGCAACGCTGGCCGCCTATGGCGCGGTGTCCGAACCGACAGCGCGGGAAATGGTGCTGGGCGCCATGGCGGTGTCCGGGGCCGATCTTGCCCTGTCGATCACCGGTATCGCCGGTCCGGGCGGGACGGACACCAAACCGGAGGGCATGGTCTGCTTTGGCGCGGTCCTCAAGGGCCGCGCGCCAGTGGTCGAAACCGTGCAATTCGGGGCATTGGGGCGTGGCGCGGTCCGGTCTGCCTCCCGCGATCATGCGCTGAACATGGCGCTTCTGCTTCTGAAGTAAGGGGCCTGGTGCGGTCAGCTACATGGCTTCCGCCTCCGTTCCGGCCAAAAGAAAAGGCGCGGTTCTGGCCCGCGCCCTTTGTCTTGTCCCGACATCGGCTGATAGTCAGCCCTGCCGTTGGCTCTGCACTCAGGCGTCGCCGTTATAGGTGCCGCCGGTCCGCGACGGAGCCGCGTTCACATTGGCATAAGCCGATTTGCCGGAGGTGTCGTTTTTGGCCAGCGGCTCAAACGGATCGACCTCTTCTTCAGCGGCATTCTGCATGCCGTCGATCAGCGACTGCGTGGACGCCTTGGCCTGCGCGGCAATTGCGGCACGACGCGCAAAATCCACTGCCGTCACCTCGTCTTCCCGCTTTTCCGAGGCGGTTTCACTTGCAGCAGCGGCTGTTTCCGCCGGAGTCTCTGCCGCTTGCGTTGCCGCAACATAAAGGCTGTAGCGCGACAGGCCATTCGACCCCGAGGTCGCAGGCGCGGCCTCTTCGGCAGCAGGCTCCGCGGTGTCTTCGGTTTCCGCCGGTACGGTCTCTTCGACGACGGTTTCTTCTTCAGTTTGCTTAGCTTGGCCCGGCGCGTTGGCGCTATTGCCAGGCGCGACGATGTTGGTCACGAGCGTCGTGACCCCTGAAATCAGCGGCATGGTTGTCTCCTACACATATACCCTGACCGCAGGCTGCGCCTCAATTGCGGTCGGAACATGTTTGCGACGGGTCATCCCTGCCTTAATCTTAATGATTACCGCAAATACAACTTTGCAGAAATTTCACAGGTGGTTTTTAGGGGTGGTTTTCAAGCCGGCGCATAGAGCTCCTGCGCCCGCCGTTCAAAGGCCCGGACGATCCGCTGCATCGCCTCGTTGAACACCACACCGATGATACCCTGCAACACGGCGTTCTTGAATTCGAAATCCACAAAGAAGGACACGTCGCAGCCGCCATCCTCGCGGTCCGCAAAGGCCCAGTTGGATTTCATGTAGCGGAACGGCCCGTCGAGGTATTCGGTGTCGATCTTCATCTGCTCCGGCCAGAGCACCACGCGCGACCCGAACTTCTCCCGGAACACCTTGAAGGAAATGACGAGGTCGGCCAGCATCACGATGTGATCGCCCTGCTCCTCTGTCGAGCGGATGCGCGCCGCGGCGCACCAGGGCAGGAACTGCGGATAAGACGCGACATCGGCCACGAGGTCGTACATCTGCTGCGCGGTATAGGGCAGCGGGCGGGTCTCGGAATGGCGGGGCATCGGTCCTCTTTGACGCGTTTACTTGAAGGTCTCATGTCGTATGGTGGCGCCGCAAGATCAAGGAAAGATCATGACAACGCGTCCATATGTCATCGACCAGATGATCTCCGCCAAGGCCATCGCCGCCCGGATCGAGGCGCTGACCGAGGAGATCAAGCAGGATTTCCCCGAAGGCGAGCGCATCGTCGTCGTGGGCCTGCTGCGCGGGTCTTTTGTCTTCATCGCAGACCTGGTGCGGGAGCTGCGCGACCGCGAGGTGGAGGTCGATTTCATCGAGGCCTCCTCCTACGGCAATTCCACCGAGTCGAGCCGGGAGGTCCGCATCCTCAAGGATCTGCGCGGCGAGATCGAGGGCCGCAATGTGCTGGTGGTCGAGGATATCGTCGACACGGGCTATACGCTCTTTCACGTCATCCACATGCTCAAGGCGCGCAATCCGGCCAAGCTGAAGACCATCGCCCTGCTCGACAAGCCGTCGCGCCGGGAGGTCGATTTCCGCGCCGACTGGATCGGGTTTGAGATCCCCGATGAATTTGTCGTGGGCTACGGGATCGACTATGCCCAGTGCAACCGCAACCTGCCCTATATCGGCAAGGTCCGGTTCACGGAATGACCCCGCTCTGGTTCCTCCGCATGTCCCGATGGGCCCGCAACCCGCCCTCCGCCGCGCGGGTCAAGCTGGTGCTTGCGGTCATCGCGCTCTGCCTGGCCATCGTCGGGCTTGAAAAGCTTGTCGGTTTTCCCGACTGGCTGACGCCCAATGACCTGCGCGGCCCTGCCCGCCCGATCACGAATTAGTCAGCCCATGACACATAGAGCTTTGCTAGCGTGCGAGCGTAACTTGTCCAAAGGGAGTCACCCCATGACCCGAGTACTTGCCGGCCTGCTGATCGCCGGCCTTGGTTTCGCAGGCGCGGCATCTGCCGAAAGCCACATCACCGACGATATGAAAATGGCCGCCGTTAAGGCGCGCCAGTCGACCATGCAGCTCTATGCGTTCAACCTCGGCCAACTGGGCAATATGGCCAAGGGCGCCATGGCCTATGATGCCGATCTGGCCAAGGCGGCGGCGGGCAACCTGGTGAAGCTCTCCACCACCAATCAGATGGCCATGTGGCTGCCCGGCACCGACAATGCTTCGATGGAGGGTACCAAGGCCCTGCCCGCGATCTGGGAAGACATGGATGGCATCATGGCCGCGTCCAAGGCGATGGTCGATGCCTCCATGGCGATGGAAGAGGCCGCCGGCGACGAGGCCGCGATGAAGGCCGCCATGGGCGATCTCGGCAAGTCCTGCGGCGGCTGCCACCAGAATTTCCGCGCCTCCAACTAAAAGGTCAGGGCCATGATCCTCTTTCTCAGGGTTGTGGCCCTGCTCGCTCTTCTCGCCGTTCTGGGCTTCGGCATCTTCTGGCTGGTCACCCGTCCCGGTTCGGTCGATACCGCCAGCTATTCCGCGCTCACCGGCGATGCCACAGCCGGCGAACAGGTCTTCTGGGCCGGCGGCTGCGCCTCGTGTCACGCCGCCAAGGGGGCAGAGGGCGAAGACCGCCTCATCCTGTCGGGCGGCCGCGCCTTCCCATCGGATTTCGGCACCTTCCACGCGCCCAATATCTCGCCATCCGAGGCCGGGATCGGCGGCTGGAGCCTTACCGACCTCGCCAATGCCATGCAGCACGGCACCTCTCCTGACGGTCAGCACTATTACCCGGCCTTCCCCTATACGAGCTATGTGAAGGCCACGCCGCAGGACATTGCCGATCTCTATGCCTTCCTGCAGACTCTGCCCGCCTCGGACACGGCCAATCTGCCGCATGAGGTCGGCTTCCCCTTCAATATCCGCCGCCTGCTGGGCGGCTGGAAACTGCTCTTCTTCAAAGACGACTGGGTCCTCGCCGATACCGGCGAAGATGCCACCCTGACCCGCGGCCGCTACCTGGCCGAGGCATTGGGCCATTGCGCCGAATGCCACACGCCGCGCAATGCGCTAGGCGGGCTCGACACCTCCCGCTGGCTGGGCGGCGCCCCCCTGCCGGGCGGCGCGGGCACGGTCCCCAATATCACCCCCGGCAAGCTCGACTGGTCGGAGGCCGATATCGCCGCCTATCTGAAAACCGGCTTCACGCCTGAATTCGACAGCGCTGGCGGCGAAATGGCCGAGGTGGTCCAGAACATGTCCCACCTCTCCGACGCCGATGTCGCCGCCATCGCCGCCTATCTCAAGGCCGTGCCCGCGGTGGAGTAACCCCTCCCCCCGGGCACCCCGCCCCCTCTTCATCTTGGCAAAAATACTCCCGCCGGAGGCACCGCGCCCGCCGCAGGCGGGCGCAAACCATGGCGTGATCCCCGCAGGGGGTCGCCTTTGGATCAGCGCCCCGTCAGACGCCCCTCAGGCCTCCAGCCGACCCAGCTTGCGCAGCCGGTTCTCCCGCAGCCGGGCAAAGTCATCCCCCGCATGGTAGGAGGACCGCGTCAGCGGCGTGGCCGAGACCATCAGGAAGCCCTTGTTCCAGGCGGTCTTTTCGTAGCTCGCGAATTCCTCCGGCGTCACGAAACGGTCCACCCGGTGGTGTTTCGGCGTCGGCTGCAGGTATTGGCCGATGGTCAGGAAATCGATATCGGCCGCGCGCATGTCTTCCATGACCTGCACCACGGCCTGCTTGTCCTCGCCCAGCCCCACCATGATGCCTGATTTGGTGAACATGGTCGGGTCCAGCTCCTTCACCCGCTGCAGCAGCCGCAGCGAATGGAAGTAGCGCGCGCCGGGACGGACCTCGGGATACAATCCCGGCACCGTCTCCAGATTATGGTTAAACACGTCCGGCTTGGCGGCCACAACCACCTCCAGCGAGCCCGGCTTCGAGCGGATGAAATCCGGCGTCAGGATCTCGATCGTCGTGTCAGGCGCACGGTGGCGGATGGCGCGGATGGTCTGGGCAAAATGCTCCGCGCCGCCGTCCTCCACATCGTCGCGGTCAACAGAGGTGATGACGACATGCTTCAGCCCCAGCTTGGCCACCGCATCGGCAACCCGGCCCGGCTCAAAGACATCCAGCGCCTCGGGCGGCTTGCCAGTGGCGATGTTGCAGAAGGTGCAGGCGCGGGTGCAGACCTCGCCCATGATCATCATCGTGGCATGGCCCTGCGACCAGCATTCGCCGACATTCGGACAGCCCGCCTCTTCGCAGACGGTCGAGAGGCGATGCTCGCGCATGATCTCCCGCGTCTCGAAATAGCCCTTGGAGGTCGGCGCCTTGACCCGGATCCAGTCCGGCTTCTTGGGCTGCGGATTGTCGGGCTTGCGCGCCTTTTCGGGGTGGCGTTGTTCGGGGATCTTCAGATCGCGCATCGTTCTGGCCTTTCGCTTGCGCCCTTGGCGCCTGCGGGTTGCATCCCTGCGACCATAATCCCTCGTCCGGCATATTGCCAGATCCCCGCGCCGGCGCAGCCCCGCCATGAGCTCCGCGCAAGGCTTACGCCGCAACTGCACAATGAAAGGGCCAGTACCATGACGCGCCTGTGAATATTCGTGCCGCATTGCAGAACCGCCCTTGAGGCCGGGTTTGGAATCGCTCTAATTCCGGTGCCATCATCTTCACCCGATTGTTCAGTGACAGCGAGGGACGCCATGCAAGCCGGCCAGAAACTTCCCAATGTAACCTTCCACACCCGTATCCGTGACGAGTCCGTCGGCGGCCCGAACCCTTTCCGCTGGGAAGACAAGACGACGGCGGATTACTTCGCCGGCAAGCGCGTCGTGCTCTTCTCCCTGCCCGGTGCCTTCACCCCCACCTGCTCCACCTACCAGCTGCCCGGGTTCGAGAATAACATGGAGGCCTTCCAGGCCTACGGGATCGACGAAATCTACTGCATGTCCGTCAACGACAGCTTTGTGATGAACCAGTGGGCCAAGGCGCAGGGCATCGAGAATGTGAAGGTGATCCCCGACGGCTCCGGCGAGTTCACCCGCCGCGTCGGCATGCTGGTGCGCAAGGACAACCTCGGCTTCGGCCTGCGCTCCTGGCGCTATGCGGCCATCGTCAACGACGGTGTGGTCGAAGCCTGGTTTGAAGAGCCCGGCATCTGCGACAATTTCGGCGACGACCCCTATGGCGAAAGCTCGCCCGAGAACCTGCTGAAGTATCTCGAAGAGGCCTCGAAAGAAGTGGCGGCCTGAGGCCAGCCCGCCTTTTCACGACATCAACGCCGCCGTGCCATACGGCGGCGTTTTCTATTTCCGCAAAGGCGGGGGCGACCTGAACCGTCGGGTCATCTGCTTGTAACCCACCGGGAATACCTGCAATTCTCCGTTGATTTGCAATGTCAATTATCGGAGGAACCCGGGTGGAAACCATCACCAACCTATCCGTGCGCGTCGTGCAGCGCTGGCTGCCGAGCGCTTATGTTCTGGCCTTGCTGCTGACGGCGGTGGTCTTTGTTCTGGGCATGGTCGTGGGCGGGCAGAGCCCGATGGCCATGGCCGGGTTTTGGGGGGCGGGCTTTTCCAAGCTCTTCACCTTCGGGATGCAGATGGTGCTGGTGCTGCTGACCGGCTATGTTCTGGCCATGACGCCGCCGGTGCAGGCCATGCTGACGGGGCTCACCAATATGGCCAGCACACCGAAACAGGCGCTGGTCATCACCATCGTGACCTCCTTCATCTGCTACTACCTCAACTGGGGCTTCGGCATGGTGGCGGGCGCCATCCTCGCGCGGGAGATGGGGCGGCGTGTTGCCATCCACTTCCCGCTGATCGTCGCTGCTGCCTATGGCGGGGAACTGGTGCGGGGACCCTCGTCGTCGATCCCTTTGGTGATCGCCACGCCCGGCCATTTCCTCGAAGACCGGATTGGCCTCGTGCCGGTGTCGGAAACGCTCTACGCGCCCTGGAACATCTTCCTGACCGTCCTTCTGCTGGTGCTGCTGGTCGGGTTCTTCCTGTTGCAGCGGCTGCCGCAGGACATGATCAAGTTCGAGGCCGAGGATGCGGATGACGCGGCCCCTGCCCGTCCGGCCGAGATGACGCCGTCTGACCGGATGGAATTTTCTCGCCTGCCGACGCTGTTTCTGGGGCTGCTTACGGTGGCCTTTCTGGCCGGTCAGATCGTGGCGGGCGAATTCTCCATCACGCTGAACACCGTCATCCTGATTTTCCTGGCGCTTGGTCTGCTGCTGCATCCCAATTCCTCCGCCTATCTGCATGCGGCGGAAAAGGCCGTGGGCGCAGCACGGGGCATCATCGTGCAATTCCCGCTCTATGCCGGGATCGCCGGAATGATGACGTCGTCGGGCCTGGTGACAGAGTTTTCGGAGGCGATCATCTCCGTCGCCACGCGGGAGAGCTTTCCGCTGCTGACCTTCCTGTCGGCCGGGCTGGTGAACTTCTTCATCCCCTCGGGCGGCGGTCAGTGGGCCATTCAGGGTCCGATCATGATGGAGGCCGCTTATGCGCTTGGCGCCGATCCCGCACGCACGATCATGGCCTTCACATGGGGCGACGGCTGGACGAACCAGATCCAGCCCTTCTGGGCGCTGCCATTGCTGGGCGTCGCGGGGCTCTCCGCGCGCGACATCATGGGCTACCTGCTGGTCTGGCTGGTGATCTCGGGCGTGGCAATTGCCGGGACATTTGTCGTGCTGGCGGCGATGGCCTGAGGTTGCGGCGACAGCTGGCTGAACATGCGCGGTCCCTTCGGGGGCCGCTTTTGCTTTGGCCCTATACCAAGAGCCCTGCTCTTCGGTCTGTGACCATGCGCTACAAAAGCACCGACCGGATCGCAAAGGCCACCGCCCCCACACAGGCCACGCCCGCCAGCCAGTAGGCCGCGAACCACAGCGCCTTTTTCAGCCCCTCAGGCATCAGTGATAGCCATGGCCCGGGTCGGTCTTGCCCCGGAACACCCAATAGGCATAGGCCGTATAGCCCAGGATCATCGGGATCAGCACCAGCGCGCCGGCCAGCAGGAACCACAGGCTCTCATCCGGGGCGGCGGCCTCGGCAATGGTGATCGCATGGGGCACCATATAAGGGTAGAAACTGATCCCCAGCCCGATGAAACACAGCACGAACAGCATCAGCGCCGCGAAAAACGGCCAGTGGTCATGTTTGCGCTGCATCTGGGTGACAAAGACAAGGGCCGTCACGGCCACGGCCAGCGGCACGATCAGCGTGAAATAGACATTGGGCCGGTCGAACCAGCGGTCGAGGTAGAGCGTGTCGAGGAAGGGCGTGGCCAGTGACACGCAACCAATCAGCACAACCGTGGCCGCGCCTGCGATCCAGGCCAGTTTCCGGGCGCGGTCCCGCAGCTCTCCGTCCGTTTTCATGATCAGCCATGTGGAGCCTAGCAGCGCATAGCCCGCGACCAGCGCCACCGCCGTCAGGATGGAGAAGAACGAGAACCAGTCCCAGTGGCCGCCCGCATAGGCGCGGTTCTCGACCTCGATCCCCTGCACCAGCGCGCCGAGGATCAGGCCCTGCGACAGGGTCGCCACCAGTGAGCCGCCGAAAAAGCTGATGTCCCAGAGGATCGCGCGTTTGGGCGAACGGTGGCGGAATTCAAACGCCACGCCGCGGAAAATGAGCGCCAGCAACATGGCGATCACCGGCGGATAGAGCGCGGGCATGATCACCGCATAGGCCAGCGGGAAAACGGCAAACAGACCGCCGCCGCCCAGCACCAGCCAGGTTTCATTGCCGTCCCAGACGGGTGCAATGGTGTTCATGGCATGGACGCGGTGCTTTTCCTTGCCCAGCAGGGGAAACAGGATGCCGGTCCCCAGATCGAACCCGTCGAGGATGACATAGGCCAGCACGGCAAAGGCAATGAGGCCCGCCCAGACGAAAGACAGCTCAAACCCCATCATTGGCCTGCCTCCTGTTCCATGGCCGGTCCGGGCGTGGTGCCCGCCGCGCGCGTGGGCCCCATGGCCGGGTCCGGATCGCCCTTGTCCGGCGGCGCTTTCATCAGGTGGAAGAGGTAATAGGTCCCGATCCCGAAGATGATGAAATAGACGATGATGAAGGCCGTCAGCGATGCAGAGACCGCCGGCAAATCAATCGGAGAGGCCGAATCCTGCGTCTTGAGCAGCCCGTAGACCGTCCAGGGCTGGCGTCCGACCTCTGTCGTGATCCAGCCGCAGAGCACGGCGACGAACCCCATGGGCCCCATGGCCACTGCCGCCCGGTGCAGCCAGGGTCGGTCATAGAGCTGCCGCTGCCAGTAGGACAGCGCGCCCCAGGCTCCCAGCCCCAGCATGGCAAAGCCCAGGGCCACCATGATGCGGAAGGTCCAGAATATCAGCTCTGCCGAGGGGCGTTCGTCTTCGGGGAAATCCGACAGGCCGCGGATCGGCGTGTCCAGATCATGGGTCAGGATAATCGAGGACAGCAAAGGGATCTTAATCTCGTAATGCACCTCCTCCGCCGCGTCATCGGGGATGCCGAAGAGAACCAGCGGCGCGCGGCCCTCGGGGTAGCTTTCGTAATGCCCCTCCATCGCGGCGACCTTGGCGGGCTGATGCTCCAGCGTGTTAAGGCCGTGCATATCGCCTGCGAGGATCTGCAGCGGGGCGGTCACCACCAGCATGCCCATGGCCATCGCGAACATGGTCCGCGCGGCGCGGTCGAAACTGTCGCGCAGCAGGTGGTAGCCGCCAACCGCCCCCACGACCAGTGCCGTGGTCAGGTAGGCAGCCAGCACCATATGCACGAAGCGATACGGGAAAGACGGGTTGAAGACGATCTGCAACCAGTCCTCCGGCACGAACTGGCCGTTCTGGCTGATCGCATAGCCCACCGGCGTCTGCATCCAGCTGTTCACCGACAGGATCCAGAATGCCGATCCCAGCGTGCCGATGGCCACCATCAGCGTTGCCAGGAAATGCAGTTTCGGCCCCACGCGGTCCCGCCCGAAAAGCATGACCCCCAGGAACCCGGCCTCAAGGAAAAAGGCCGAGAGGACTTCGTAGCCCATCATCGGCCCCAGGATCGGGCCGGTCTTGTCGGAAAAGACCGACCAGTTGGTGCCGAACTGGTAGGACATCACAATGCCCGATACGACGCCCATGCCAAAGGCCACGGCGAAGATCGTCTTCCAATAGTCGAAAAGCCGCATGAACACGGGCCGACCGGTGAACAGATGTAACCCGTTCAGAACCGCCAGATAAGAGGCAAGGCCAATCGAAAAGGCGGGAAAAATGATATGAAAAGAAACCGTAAAGGCGAATTGGAACCTCGCGAGTTCCAGCGCTGTGGCGTCGAACATGCCGCTCTCCGGTTAGAACATCTATTCGGTTAAGATATTATGGCTTGGGGAAGTTCAATGCCCTGTGCCATTTCGTCCCGTCTTGGCGTCTTTGGCCCCATCAGCACAGCGCGTGATGATATCGCATAGCGCATCGAACCATCCGGCACCGGAGGAGGTTGCACGGCGGACCAGACCAACCGTGCGAAAGGGCTCGGGCGCGGCAAACCGCAGCAGTTTGAGGTCGCGACCCTCTGTCGCGACGGCCATTTCCGGCATCAGGGTCAGGCCAAACCCGGCGGCGACCAGACGCGACAGGGTGGCCAGCGACGAGGCTCCCATATTGATCTGCGCATGGCCACGGCCACGGCCGCAGACTTCCAGCGCCTGATCGGTCAGGCAATGGCCATCTTCTAGCAGCATCAGCTGACCGGGGCCGATTTCGGTCGGGCGCAGCGTCTCGGCCCTTGCGCCCATGCCCTCTATCCGCGCGGCACTGCCCGCCAGCAGGAAATGATCGCGGAAGAGCGGACGTTCCACCAGCCCGGGCTCTCCGCCGGGCAGCGCCATGATGACGGCATCCAGCCGCCCGTCCCGCAGATCGGCCAAAAGCCGAGCTGTCTTGCCTTCCTGGATCTGGACGTCCAGCGCAATATCGTCTGCCCTGAGACGCGCCAGAAGCTCGGGCAGGAGATAGGGCGCGATCGTCGGGATCACGCCAAGCGCGAGCTTCCCGGCCAAACCGTCCTGCCAGCGCGCGGTTTCTTCCAGGCGCTGCATCTCCTGCAGGACGGCCTCTGCATGATCGAGGATGCGGCGACCGAAGGGCGTCACCAGGATACGCCGGGGCTGACGTTCGACCAGATCGGCGCCCAGCTGCGCCTCCATTTCCTTGATCTGCATCGACAGGGCCGGCTGAGAAACGCGGCATCGCTCGGCGGCACGTCCGAAAGTGCCCTCTTCGGCCAGGGCCTTGAAATAGATGAGTTGCCTGAGTGTCAGGTGCATAAGCTCACATCCTGCAAATCTCGCCCCGGCGCAAGGGTATGTGACGGGGCGGTACGTCCCACCGCCCGGCCACGCATAGGCTGCCCGGCTTTGCGCCATCCCGACGCGCCTTGCCGGCCCTCCGGCAGGTGGCTATTCACACGGCACACAACAGAGGCGGCACTCTCACCATGGACCGGAGCACGCATCGCCGTCACGCCCAGTCGCTTGGCCGGCTACAGGAATTCGTCAAGCAGATCGTTTATGGCGGCAATGACGGGATCGTGACGACCTTTGCCATCGTGGCGGGGTTTGCCGGGGCCCGGGCCGACGGCGTGGGACAGATCGGGGGGCTGGCGGTGCTGGTCTTTGGTCTGGCTAATCTCTTTGCCGACGGCGTAAGCATGGGTCTGGGCGAATTCCTGTCGGGCCGGGCGCAGGACGACCTTTACCGGCACCGCCGCAAGCTGGAAGCCCGCGCCATCAAGGAAGACCCGGAGCAGGAGCGCATCGCGCTGTTCCGGATTCTGAGCCAGCGCGGACTGCCCCCCGAAGAAGCCGATCGCGTCACAGATATTCTCATGCGGCATCCGGACATGATGACCGACCTCATGATGACTTACGAATTCGGCATGCATGACCCGGCCGAAGACAGCCCGGCGCTGAATGGGCTCATCACCTTTTGCGCCTTTCTGCTGTTCGGTGCGGTGCCGCTGGTGCCCTATTTCCTGGCCGAGCCTTCGGGCCGCACCTTTGTGCTGTCGATCATCGCCACGTTTGGCGCGCTGGTCGGGCTTGGGCTGCTGCGCTGGCGCGCGACATCCGAAGCCCTGACCCGGACGGTTGGCGAAACCGTCGTTGTTGGCGCTGCCTGTGCGATGGTCGCTTATCTGGTTGGCTGGATTGTCGGCGGCTGAGTCATCCGATCAACCCACCGCCATCGTTCAGACTGTCGTAATGCATCTTGAGCCGCTGCAGCGCGATCCGCAGCACGACCTTGGCCGAGCGTGACGACCAGCCCAGCTTGCGCTCGGCCGCTTCGAGCCCGTGAAGGCGGCAGCAGCATTCCAGCACGACATCCCCCAGCCCCGGACCCAACACCCGTAACGCATCGGTCACACGCTGACGCGCGGCGGCGGCGGTGGTCTGCCCCTCCCCGGACCCGGCCGGGCCGCCTGTCACGCCCTGCGTCAGATAATCGCTCCACCGCGTGGTCATGCGGGGTTCCATCTGGGCCAGTTCGAAATCGTCCTGTATCCGCCCCGCCGCGCGCACCAGATCCTGATCCAGAAACGGCGTGCCATCCGCTTCGCGCCGCCGTGCCAGGGATTGCACCGGCGTTTCGGGCAGGCTCGACCGCTGCCGCGGCCGGGGCGGCGCCGGACGCTGCGCTGCAAAGAGAGCGGGCTGTTCCGCAAAGCCCGAAGCGCGGTTTTCGGCCCGCGCCAGCATCGTCTTCAGCTCCTGCCGCCCGATATCGGTGATCCGGTATCGCGACAGCCGGCCGGCCCCGCCGGGCTCCCCGGACAGTTCGCAGCTGATCCAGCCGTTCAGCGCCAGCGCCTGCGCGACCCGCCGGTCGACGATCCCCAGACGATGGGTCTCGGCCCCGTTGCCATTGCGCACGATGACCGCACGGTCCATGTTCGGCGCCACGGCGAGCACCGCTCCTGGTTGTGCCAGACGGCGCAACGCCGGCACCGTTTCCTTTTCCAAAGGTGCCGAATGCGGCAGAGTGTCGTCGCTGCGGAACCCGGGATCGGGCCGCGACACTGTTTTCTTTTCGGAAACGATTTTGGGAAAGATGTTTCCCAGCCACCCGATCGCCTCATCGACCAGAAGGTCTTCGCGCAGTGTCTCCACTTGCCGGATCTGGCGCATCACGGTCGAGGCATGGCAGCCCTCCAACCGCGCCAAAGACCGGATCGATGTGCCCCCCTCCGTATGCGCAATATAGCGCCGTACAGCATCCGGCACCCAGGTCGGCATGACCTGTTGATAGATCTGGACGTCCTGGTCCATGTGTTCATCCTTTCACGTCACTGGCATTCACTGCGCTGACAGGCCCCCCGGTCAGATACCCACAGATGTATCCACAACCTGACAGGTTAATAGTTTCCTAATGGTTAACAGTGTGCGACGCGGAAACTCTGGTTTAAATTTATGAACGAATTCTATCACCTGCGAACGGCGCCTGCCCGACGCAACGCAGGGTTGGATTGTGGCAGGCTGTGCTCCGAGTCACTTTCGAGGAGTTCAGCCATGCACCACCCATCCAATCGTCTTTCGTCCCTGCGCAGGCCTGCCCTGCTGGTGCGGGCCGCCCGGCACGGGTGCCAGTCCTACGACAGAGCGCGCGTCCTGGTCCGGCTGCTGGGCGAAACCCCCAGCCCCGCGGCCGCACGGTTGGCGCTTCTGGAGTGTGAGGCGGACCAGGAATACGCCCGTCAGTGCCGCGCGCCCGGCTACCGGGTTCAGCGGCATCTGGATATTCTGACAGCGCTGATATCCGAAGACCGGCTGTCGCGGCAGATCGCGGGCGACGTGGGGGCATGACGGCTGGTGCCCCCTTGGCAGATTTACATAAAGGCGTCCGGCATTTCCGCCTTGCGGGCCGCTACGTAGCCCGCCAGAGCCTCCGCGATCGCAGGGTCAAGCGGCGGCGCCTCATAGGCGTCGAGCAGGGTTTTGACACGGGCCGATGCCAGCGACTGGCTGTCTCTCGCGCCTTCCTCATCCCAGGTTTCGAAGGGTTTATAGTCAAACACTTCGCTGCGCCAGAAGGCCGATTTGAAATTGGCCTGGGTATGGGCGCAGCCAAGGAAATGCCCGCCGGGCCCCACCTCGCGCAGGGCCTCCATGGCCTGGGCATTCTCATCCGCGGCAACACCGGCGGCCATCTTGTGCAAGGTGCCCAGCTGATCCGCATCGAGAACGAATTTCTCATAGGAGGACACCAGCCCGCCTTCCAGCCAGCCGCAGGCGTGCAGCATAAAGTTCACCCCGCCCATCAGCGCCGCATTCAGCGTATTGGCGGTCTCATACCCGGCCTGGGCATCCGGCAGCTTGGACCCGCAGAGCCCGCCGCCGGATCGGAACGGCAGGTTCATCCGCCGCGCCAGCTGCCCGGCACCATACAGGATCTGGCTCGCCTCTGGCGTGCCGAAGGTCGGCGCGCCCGAATTCATGTCGATGGAGGTGACAAAGGCCCCAAAGATCACCGGCGCGCCGGGCCGGACCAGCTGGGAATAGGCGATCCCGGCCAGAACCTCGGCCAGAACCTGCGTCAGCGTGCCGACGACAGAGACCGGGGCCATGGCACCGCCAACGATAAAGGGAGAGATAATGGTGGCCTGCATATTGGCGGCATAGACTTCCAGCGCGCCCATCATCACGTCGTCGAAGGTCAACGGCGAGTTGATGTTGATCAGCGAGGTCATGACGGTGTTGTTGCGCACGAACTCCTCGCCAAAGAGGATGCCGCACATCTCGACGCAGTCCTGCGCCCGGCTGGGTTCCGTGACAGAGCCCATGAAGGGCTTGTCGGTCAGCGTCATATGCGCATGCAACATATCGAAGTGGCGCTTGTTCACCGGCAGGTCGGTCGGCTCGCAGACCGTGCCGCCGGAGTGGTGCAGCCATTTGGACATATGGCCAAGCTTCACGAAATTCCGGAAATCCTCCATCGTGGCATATCGCCGGCCGCCATCTGCATCACGGACAAAGGGCGGGCCATAAACCGGCGCGAGAACCAGGTTCCGGCCGCCGATCTCGACCGATCTTTCCGGGTTGCGCGCATGCTGGACAAAGCGCGATGGCGCCGTCGCACAAAGCTTTCTGGCCAGCCCGCGCGGGATATGGACCCGCTCGGCGCGGACATCCGCGCCGGCTGCGCGCCAGCGCTCCAACGCCGCCGGATTGTTCACGAAGTTGACACCGATTTCTTCCAGCACCGTTTCGGCATTGGCCTCGATGATGGCGAGCGTCTCCTCGCTCAGCAGTTCAGTATTCGGAATGGCCCGTTGGATGACCGGCACAGCTCCGATCTTCAAAGTCGTTCTTTCGGCGCGCCGCGCGGCGCCTCCGCCGGACCGTCCCCGCCGCCCTGTGGTTGCACTCTCGCTCATCTCAAACCCTCACGCCGCATGGCCCGGCATTCCCGCCCGGCTTTCCCTTTGATATCCGGCCACAGCGCGTCAAAAGGCACGATTAACGGCAGGTGGGGGGAAAAAACGACATCACCCGCCTTATGGCTGGCCGCGACGGGGGCTGTCTGCCCCCGCAGCTCGGAGCCTCTGGCTCCAAGCTGTCCCCCGAGGATATTTCAAGACCAGAGAACAACGAAAAATTAACCATCGCCCGCCATTCTGCCATGGCGGTACAGGCGGGGACGCCGATGACCGCGACCGGAGAAGCCCCCGCTTCGCATCTGCGGGGCGGGGGTACTTCGGGTCAACAGCCGCTCAGCACTGCGGCTCCCCCTTTCTCTGGTCCGGCAAATATCCTCGGGGGTGAATGGCGCCCGAAGGGCGACAGAGGGGGCAGACAGCCCCCTCCCGCCGCGCCCTCCGCCCGGCGACAGCCGGAAGGGGGCGCAATCCTCTTGCGCGCCGCGCCGCCGCAAACTAGAGCATCCTCATGACCCAGATCTCTCATGACCGCCTTCTGATTATCGACTTCGGCAGCCAGGTGACGCAGCTGATCGCACGCCGCCTGAGAGAGCTGAACGTATATTGTGAAATCCACCCCTACCAGAACGTCACCGACGCTTTTCTGGCCGAATTCGCGCCAAAAGCGGTGATCTTTTCGGGCGGGCCGGATTCAGTGACCCGTGACGGCTCTCCGCGCCCGCCGCAGACCGTCTATGACCTGGGCGTGCCGATCCTCGGGATCTGCTATGGCCAGCAGGTGATGATGCAGGACCTGGGCGGGCTGGTTGAAGGCGGCAAGATCACAGGCGGCGGCGGCACGGCGGAATTCGGCCGGGCCTGGGTCTCTCCCACAACGGACCGGATCGAGCTGCTCTCGGGCTGGTTCCTGGACGCGCGCGAACAGGTCTGGATGAGTCACGGCGATCATGTGAGCCAGCTGGCGCCGGGCTTTGCCGTTTATGGCACCTCGCCCAATGCGCCCTATGCGATCACCGCCGATCTCTCGCGCAATTTCTTTGCCGTCCAGTTCCATCCGGAGGTCCACCATACGCCAAACGGCAAGACGCTTTACGAGAATTTCGTGCGACTGGCCGGATTCTCGGGCGACTGGACCATGGCGGCCTACCGCGAAGAGATGGTGCAGGCGATCCGTGATAAGGTCGGCGATGCCAAGGTCATCTGTGCGCTGTCGGGCGGCGTCGACAGTTCTGTTGCCGCGGCGCTCATCCACGAGGCGATCGGGGAAAACCTCACCTGCGTCTTCGTCGATCACGGCCTCCTGCGCCTGAACGAGGCCGACGAAGTTGTCGGCATGTTCCGCGACCATATGAACCTCTCGGTCATCCATGCGCAGGAACAGGATCTGTTCCTGGGGGAGCTCGACGGCGTGTCGGACCCGGAGACCAAGCGCAAGATCATCGGCAGGCTCTTCATCGACGTCTTCCAGAAATATGCCGATCAGATCGAGGGGGCCTCTTTCCTCGCACAGGGCACGCTCTACCCAGATGTCATTGAATCGGTAAGCTTTTCCGGCGGCCCCTCGGTCACGATCAAATCGCACCACAATGTCGGCGGCTTGCCGGAGAAGATGGGCCTGAAGCTGGTGGAGCCGCTGCGCGAGCTCTTCAAGGACGAGGTCCGCGCACTTGGCCGCGAGCTGGGCCTGCCCGACAGTTTCATCGGCCGCCACCCCTTCCCCGGACCCGGTCTGGCGATCCGCTGCCCCGGAGAGATCACCCGCGACAAGCTGGAGATCCTGCGCAAGGCCGATGCGGTCTATATCGACCAGATCCGCAAGCACGGGCTTTACGACGAGATCTGGCAGGCCTTCGTGGCCATCCTTCCCGTCCGGACCGTGGGCGTCATGGGCGACGGGCGGACCTATGACTATGCCTGCGCGCTGCGCGCCGTGACGAGCGTCGATGGCATGACTGCCGATTATTACCCGTTCAGCCATGACTTCCTGGGCGAAACCGCCACCCGGATCATCAATGAGGTCGAGGGGATCAACCGCGTCACCTATGACGTGACCTCGAAACCGCCGGGCACGATCGAGTGGGAGTGAGGACCGAAACACAACACGGGTTGAGCCAACCGGCATGGCAGGTCAGAATGGAGCGAAACATGAGGAGTGGTCATGCGCGTATCCATACTGGAACGGTGTGAGAACAACGGTCTACGCCTGACGCAGCAGCGCCGCGTGATCGCGTCTGTGCTTGATACGTCGCGCGATCACCCCGATGTGGAGGAACTGCACGCCAGAGCCGCTGTCCAGGATCCGCGGATTTCCCTTGCAACCGTCTACAGGACTGTAAAAACCCTGGAAGAAGCCGGAATACTTGAAAAAGTCGATTTTGGCGACGGCCGATCCCGCTATGAAGATGCAGAGCGCGATCACCATGATCACCTGATCGATTTGGAGACAGGACGGGTCATCGAATTTGTCGATCCCGAAATAGAAGCGCTTCAGGAAAAAATCGCGGCCAAGCTCGGGTTTGAGCTCTTGGGCCACCGGTTGGAACTTTACGGGCGCCGCAAAGTCGTCGGCGACTAGTCTTCCCGTTCCGTCGTGAAGGTCAGAGGATAACCCTGCCCGCGGCCAAGCTCTGTCGCCTGTTTTGACTTCTCCTCTGCCACTTCGCGCGTGAACACGGCCACGACACAGGCGCCGCGCATATGGGCCGTCAACATGACACCCTCTGCCTCCCCTTCGGACATGCGAAAAACCCACTGCAGCACCTTGGTCACAAAGGCGCGCGGGGTGAAATCATCGTTGAGCAGGATGACCTTGTAGAGCTTCGGTCGCTCCGTCCGGGTCGCGGTCACGGTATCGGAGATCGTCTTCTCGTCGAGCATGTGCGCCTCGCGAAGGGAATCCTCCGGCACTATTCCCCATCGCCGGTCACAAAACCAGCACCGAGGCGGGGTTACCCGATCCCGCGCTCCCAGATGCCCAGCCCGCTCCTTTTGCGGCGAAGATTTGCCTCCGGCGGGAGTATTTTTGGAAAGATGAACACGGCCGCCCCTTCATCTTTCCCGAAATACTTCGGGGGGAGGCGCGCAGCGACGGGGGGCAGCGCCCCCCTGCCCGGCCGGGTGTTTGCGCAAACGTCTGAAAGCCCTCTTTGCAACGGCTTTTCGGGGGCTTACAAGCCCAGAGCAAAGATGCATCCGGCCGGAAGGACGACCCCATGAGCACCATCATCGACATCCACGCGCGCGAAATCCTCGACAGCCGCGGCAATCCGACCGTCGAGGTCGACGTGACCCTTGAAGACGGCTCGATGGGCCGGGCCGCCGTGCCTTCGGGCGCCTCCACCGGCGCCTATGAGGCGGTGGAGAAGCGCGATGGTGACAAGGCACGCTATTCCGGCAAGGGCGTGCTGGAGGCCGTGGCGGCCGTGAACGGCGAGATCGCCGAAGAGCTGCTGGGCATGGATGCGACCGATCAGATCGGGCTCGACATGGCGATGATTGCGCTCGACGGGACCGAGAACAAGGGCCGCCTAGGGGCCAATGCAATCCTGGGCGTGTCGCTGGCCGCCGCCAAGGCCGCGGCGGATTTCACAATGCAGCCCTTGTATCGCTATGTCGGCGGCACCTCGGCACGGATGCTGCCGGTGCCGATGATGAACATCATCAATGGCGGCGAACATGCCGACAACCCGATCGACATTCAAGAATTCATGATCATGCCGGTCAGCGCGGGGAATATCCGCGACGCCGTGCGCATGGGCTCCGAAGTATTCCACGTGCTGAAGAAAGAGCTGTCGTCGGCGGGCATGTCCACCGGGCTGGGCGATGAAGGTGGATTTGCGCCGGAGCTGGCCTCCACCCGCGATGCCCTGGATTTCATCCTGAAGGCCATCGAGAAGGCCGGCTACAAGCCGGGCGAGGATATCTACCTGGCGCTCGACTGTGCCGCGACCGAATATTTCGAGGCCGGCAAGTACGAGATGAAGGGGGAAGGCAAATCCCTGACGGCGGCGGAGAATGTCGATTATCTCGCGGCGCTCTGCGGCGATTATCCGATCATCTCCATCGAGGACGGCTGTTCGGAGGATGACTGGGACGGCTGGAAGATGCTGACCGATAAGCTGGGCGACAAGGTGCAGCTGGTGGGCGACGATCTGTTCGTGACCAATCCGGCCCGTCTGGCCGAGGGGATTGGCAAGGGGGTGGCGAATTCCATGCTGGTCAAGGTCAACCAGATCGGGTCGCTGACCGAGACGCTGCGCGCCGTCGATATGGCGCATCGGGCGCGGTATACCAATGTCATGTCGCACCGGTCGGGTGAGACGGAAGATTCCACCATTGCCGATCTGGCGGTGGCGACGAACTGCGGTCAGATCAAGACCGGGTCGCTGGCGCGATCGGACCGGCTGGCAAAGTATAACCAGCTGATCCGCATCGAGGAGATGCTGGGCGAGGCTGCTGAATATGCCGGGACGTCCATTCTGAAGTGAGCGCCTGACCCGGGCGGTGGCGGGGGGCCAGCCCCCCGCACGGCAAAACGTGTTTTGCCGCTTCCCCCCGGGATATTTCGTGACCAGAGAAGCAGCACGCGTGGTTCTTGCGACCACGCGTTTTGCATTGCAGTCATGGGGTGTTGTGGCAGGGTTGGCCTATGGGTGAACTTCGTGTCAGGCAAGCGAGAGCAGCGGCGGATCTGGAAGCGGTGCGCTCGCTTTGCCGGGATTATCGCGCATTGCTGGCGGAGCGGACCCTGGAGCGACCGGAGGTGCTGGCCAATTACTATGCCGAGGCATCCTATGAGGCGCTTCTGGCCAGTCTGGAAGAGAAGCATGCGCGGCCGGACGGGGCCATCTTTGTCGCGGAGCTCGATGGTCGTATCGTCGGCTGTGGCATGACGCATCGGGTCGGCCCCGAGACCTGCGAAATCAAACGGGTTTTTACGACCGAGGCGGCGCGGGGCCATGGCGCTGCAAAGGCGATCTTTTCCGAGGCGATGGCGCTGGCACGGGACGATGGGTACCGGGTGATGGTGCTGGATACGATGATATGGCTGACCGAAGCGATGGCGCTTTATGACAGGCTCGGGTTTTCCGAATGGGCCCCGTTTTACGACGTGCCCGAGGGCTTTGAGGAGTTGATCCGGTTTTATGGCATCCGGCTGTGATCTTGTCGCGGCGCGGCCATCGGCCTAGGCTTGAGGAGATGGAGATGCCCCCTGCCACCGATACGGGTCTTCCCCGGCTCGACTCTGAGGTCCGGGCGGCCCTGAACCTGCGTCGCAACGGGCCGGGGCTGGGCCGGGCGGCGATTCATTTCGGGAGCATCCTAGCATCGGCTGCGGGAATCGCGGCGGGCGTGCCGTTCTGGCCGCTCCTGATCCCGGTGCAGGGCGTGCTGATCGCCTTTCTGTTTACGCTGGAGCATGAGGCGACCCATGCGACGCCCTTTCAAAGCGACTGGCTGAACACCTGGGCGGGGCATATCTGCGGTGCGCTGAACCTGCTGCCGTTTATCTGGTTCCGTTATTTCCATCTGGCGCATCATCGCTACACCAACCTGCCCGGCCAGGACCCGGAGCTGGAGAGCCCGAAACCCGGCAGCTGGCTGGCCTGGGCCTGGCATGTGTCCGGCCTGCCGTTCTGGGCTGGCAATATCGCGCTGCTCGCACGGCTCCTGCGCGGGCGGGAGCGGCCCGGTTATCTGCCGGAGCGGGCGCGGCCCCGGGCGGAGCGTGAGGCGCGGGTCCTTGTCGTGCTCTATCTGGTGGCCGGGCTGAGCCTTGTGGTCTCTCCGCTGCTGTTCTGGGTCTGGATCCTGCCGGCGCTGGTGGGGCAGCCCGCGCTGCGGGTCTATCTTCTGGCCGAACATGGCGATTGTCCGCAGATTGCCAATGTTCTGCAAAATACCCGCACGACCTTCACGACGCGGCTGGTGCGGCTGATCGCCTGGAACATGCCCTATCATATCGAGCATCATGCCTTTCCCAATGTGCCCTTCCATGCCCTGCCCCGGCTGCATGGCCATATGCGCGCGGCGCTCGGCGTGACCGCGCCGGGCTATCTGGCCTTTACCCGCCGCTATCTGGCGCGGCGTCCCTGGCGGGCGTCATGAGCGCCTTGCAGGACATGTCGGCGCAGGAGGTGATCGCCGCGCTCGATCTGGCGCCGCATCCGGAGGGCGGGCATTACCGCCAGACATGGATCGGCGACGGGCCGGGGCGGCCTGCCGGGACCTGCATCTATTTCCTTCTTGCGGCGGGGGAGCGGAGCCACTGGCACCGGGTTGATGCGGTGGAGATATGGCACTGGTACGCCGGCGCGCCCCTGGTTCTGTCAGTGGCGGCGGAAGCGCGGGGACCGGCGCGGCACTGGACCTTGGGGCCTTTGCTGGACGCCGACTCGGCCCCGCAGGTCATCGTGCCAGAGGGGCACTGGCAGGCCGCCACCAGCCGGGGCGGATGGACGCTGGTGGGCTGTACCGTGTCACCGGCCTTTCAGTTCGAGGGGTTCGAGCTGGCGCCGCCCGGGTTTTCGATCCCGTAAGCAACATTTTGCAACAGGATGTGAAACGCGGGCGAAACCGTCATCGTGTATATTGCCAAGAGGGAAGAGGCAGGCTACGAGCGCGCGCGCAGACCGCAGGAGCAGAAAAAATGGCGATGAACGCCCCTATCGACACGGCATTGGATGTGCTGCCTTTCCTGGCAGTACCGAAGGCGCCCGAGACCAGCCGGACCCCGGTTCAGTCAAAGGGCAAGTGACGGCAAAACCCCGCGAAGGCGGGCGGATCGGAATACCGATCGGAAAACGGGGCCGCGTGCCCCGTTTTTGCTTTTGTGGGGGGTGGTGGAGGACTGGTTTGAGCCCAAACTACCGACAAACCAACGCAACACCAGCATCTTATTCAGCGAGAGGTTCAGATCAGGGCAAAAAAATCGTTGATCTAGAGATGATCTTGCGTGAGCGTATATAGCAAGGCAACTCGCTTTGATAAGTCTCGATGGAAACTTCCTTGCTATCCAAGAAAGAAGTACTAGTCATGTCATATGAATTAAAGACTCTGGTTGATGATCGTGGCGAAGCGGCCAAAGAAGATCTTCTTAGAACGCTGAAAGCTTCAAACTTTAGTATAGACAAAAGGATAGGTGCCGGAATCGAGGCGATCCTTGATATCGATCCGTTGAAGTATGCTTATACTGGAGAAAACTCCGAGCGGTATTGGAATGCTGTAAAGTCTGCACTTACTGAATCAGGGTATTCTTGGGAGGAGGCAACTATTTTCGTGAAGGCCTGCTATTTACTTCACGACAATTACGGCGATATCGTTGCTCAGATGATTGAGGACTCTTTCATTCCAGGAGCGGAAATCGAGATATCAGATCCGCCCCCTCAAGTGCGCGAGTATATGCGCGACGACAATATTTACATGTTCACTCTCAATGGTTATTCTTACGATCCTGAGGATATGTGGGAAAAGGAAGTAGGCGCAATCGACGATTTCCAGCCAAAAGAGATAATTCTTCCGGCCTTTGTCGCCCCGCTATACCTGACAATGTTTTCCATCTCTCTGCTCGGAGACCCGGGTGGAGGTGACATTCTTGATACGATCGCACATCACTTAAAAAAGGCGGCTCGAAAAATTAATAGGGCGTGGAGAAAAACTAAAAAATTTATCAAAAAACTAATAAAGTGGTAGGTCCGCGAAAAGCATGCTTCAATCATAGTGCCGCTATGAGATGCTCAGATACTGACGCCGCCAAACTTTCGTTTCGCTTTCCTGCCGTCGCAGAAACGTCTGCAACGTGGCGAAAGTCAAATATGCCTGCACAGCCGACATTCAACCATCCGCTCATTTACCCCCCATGCCCCCGCACATACCCCACCAGCCCCGCCGTCGAGGCGTCCTTGCCCTCGGCAGAGACCTCGCCTGACAGCACCGGTGCCAGCGACTTGGCCAGTTCCTTGCCCAGCTCCACGCCCCATTGGTCGAAGGAGTTGATGCCGAGGATCACGCCTTCGACAAACACCCGGTGTTCGTAAAGCGCCACGATCTGGCCCAGCATATGTGGCGTGAGCTGGGGGTAGATCATCGTCACCGACGGACGGTTGCCGGGGAAGACGCGGTGGCGGGCCTGGCGGTCGAGCTCGTCTCCGGTCAGGCCCTTGGCGGCCATGATCGCCCGCGCCTCCTCCAGCGAGCGGCCGCGCATCAGCGCCTCCGACTGGGCGAGGCAGTTGGCGACCAGCAGCTGATGGTGATGGGCAAGCTCGGGTTCATGCCCTTTCGCGGCGACGAGGAATTCGCAGGGCACGACGCGGGTGCCCTGATGGATCAGCTGGTAGAAGGCGTGCTGGCCGTTGGTGCCGGGCTCACCCCAGACCACGGGGCCTGCGGTCACGGGCAGGTCGGTGCCATCCATCGCCACCGATTTGCCATTCGATTCCATCTCCAGCTGCTGGAGGTAGGCGGGCAGACGCAGCAGGCGCTGGTCATAGGGCAGCACCGCGCGGGTGGCATGGCCCATGCCCTGATTGTGCCAGATGCCGACAAGCGCGAGGATCACCGGCATATTGTCCCTGAGCGGCGTGCCGCAGAAATGCGCATCCATCGCATGGCCGCCCGCCAGAAAATCCTGAAACACGCCCGGCCCTGCGGCGATGATCAGCGACAGGCCAATCGGCCCCCAGACGGAATAGCGCCCGCCAACCCAATCCTCAAAGCCAAAGACACGGTCGGCGGGGATGCCAAATTCCTCCGTCCGGTCGAGAGCGGTGGACAGCGCCACGAATTGCGCCGCCGGGTCGGCCACGCGGGCGGCCATCCAGTCGCGGGCCGTGCGCGCATTGGTCATCGTCTCTGAGGTGGTAAAGGTCTTGGAGGCGACGATAACCAGCGTTGTTGCGGGGTCGAGATGTTCCAGCGTGTCATGAATATGGGCGCCGTCGACATTGGACACGTAATGCACGCGCGGTCCGTCGCACCAGGGCGCCAGAGCAAGATGCGCCATGGCAGGGCCCAGATCCGACCCGCCGATCCCGATATTGACGACATCGGTAAAGGCGCCGCCTGCCCCGGCAAAGCTGCCGTCGCGGATGGTTTCGGCAAAGCGTTCCATCCGGGTGAGCGTGTCCAGAACGCCGGGCATGACGTCTTCGCCGTCGACCTCCACCGGGGTGCCGGAGAGGTTGCGCAGTGCCGTGTGCAGTACCGCGCGCCCTTCGGTCTCGTTGATCTTTTCACCGGCGAACATGGCGTCTCGGCGGGCCTCGACCTCGGTCACCTCGGCCAGGGTCAGCAAGGCGCTGCGGTCCTCTGCGGTGATCTGGGTCTTGGAATAGTCCAGCAGGAAATCCCCGAATTTCACCGTGAAATCCGGCAGGCGGTCGCCTTCTGCCAGAAGGGCCGCGATGTTTCGGTCGCGGGCAGCTGCCGCGCGGGTCTCAATTTCGCTCCACATGGGTGCGTCCTTCAAATTCAGTCGCAATAATGAATATGGGCCCCGTCCAGCAGAACGGAAACCGGGGCGTCTATCGGTTTCATACGGGCCGCTTTCTGAATGGCGTCCTTCTTTTCCGTGCCCATAATCAGAATATGGGTATCAATCGCGCCTTTCAGGACCGGGGCCGTCAGCGTCACGCGCGGCTCCGGCGCGCCGGGCGCGCGCATGGGCAGGAGCGCGGGGGCATGGTTCGACAGCGCCTCTTCCAGCCGGTCGGCGCCGGGGAAGAGCGAGGCTGTGTGCATATCCGCCCCCATGCCCAGCACCAGCACGTCGATCGGCAGTTTGGGCTTCAGCGCCTCGATCAGCTCGTCGAGCTTTTCCTCAGGCGTTTCGGCCTCGGCATAGAGCGGGACGAGGCTGGCGGCGGCGGCATGGCCGGTCAGCAGGCGGTTGCGCAGCAGCGCGGTGTTCGACCGCGGGCTCGTCTCCGGCACCCAGCGTTCGTCGGTCAGCAGGATATCGACGCGGTCCCAGTCCATATGGACCGAGGAGAGCGCATCGAACATCGGCCCCGGCGAGGTGCCGCCGGGCACAGCGAGGGTCACGCGATCCTCATGCCGCAGCGCGCTCGATATGCTTGACGCCAGCGTGTCGGCCAGGTCCAGCGCCATCAGGTCGCGGTCGGGATAATCGTGCCAGATCATGGGCGTATCTCCCGCCAGCGGCGGCCGTCGCGATGCATCAGCGCCAGCGCATCCTCGGGGCCGGAGGAGCCGGGTTCATAAAGCATGGGCTTGGCGGCGCGGGTTTCCCAATCATCGATGATCGGGTCGGTCCAGGCCCAGGCGGCCTCCACCTCGTCGCCGCGCATGAAGAGCGTCTGGTTGCCCCGGATCACATCCATGATCAGGCGTTCATAGGCATCGGGCACCTCTTCGCCATCCGGGCCCAGAGCATCGGCAAAGGTCATGTCGAGCGGCACGTCGATCAGACGCATCCCGCCCGGCCCCGGTTCCTTGATCGTGACGTCAAGGTCCATGCCTTCGTTCGGCTGCAGGCGGATGGTGAGGATATTGCGGTGGCGCCCGGCCTCCGGCCCGAAGATGGAATGCGGGGTTTCCTTGAAGACCACGGCGATTTCCGAGGCGCGCGCCTTAAGCTTCTTGCCGGTGCGGATGTAGAAGGGCGTGCCGGCCCAACGCCAGTTGGAAATCCCCAGCCGCATGGCGATAAAGCTTTCGGAGGTGGCGCGGGGGTTTTCCACGTCGGAGATGTAGTCGGGCTTGCCATCCGCCGCATCATACTGGCCGCGCACGATATCGGCGGGCTCCACCGGGTTGAGCGCGCGGATGACCTTGAGCTTTTCGTCGCGCACGGCGTCGGGGTCGAATTTCGCCGGCGGTTCCATCGCGATAAGGCAGAGGAGCTGCATGATATGGTTCTGAACCATGTCCCGCATAGCGCCGGAGCGGTCGTAATATTCACCCCTGCCCCCGACCCCCACGGTTTCGGCCACGGTAATCTGGATGTGATCCACGTATTGCGAATTCCACAGCGGTTCGAACAGCATATTACCAAAGCGGACGGCCATGAGGTTCTGCACCGTCTCTTTGCCGAGGTAGTGGTCGATCCGGTAGATCTGGCTTTCGTCGAAGTGCTGGGCCAGGACGTCGTTGAGCGCCTTGGCGGTTTCAAGGTCGCGACCGAATGGCTTTTCCACCACGATGCGCGAATTGCCGTCGGCCATGCCGTAGGTGTGCAGACGTTCGGCCAGATCGCCAAAGAGGCTGGGCGCGACAGAGAAGTAGAAGGCGCGGATATGGCCGTCCTTGGTGCCGCGGCCCATCTTGTCGGCCAGCGTCTGCCAGCCCTCGTCGCCCTTGGCATCGACGTGGACATAGTCGATCCGGTCGAGAAAGGACTCCAGCGTGCCCACCTCGCAATGGGAGGTCGTGTTGAACTCGGCAATCGCATCGGCCACCATCTGGCGATATTCGGCCTGATCATGTTCGGACCGGGCGGCGCCGATGATGCGGCTGTCGCCTTCCATCTGGCCGGCGCAGAAGCGGCGGAAGAGCGCGGGCAGGATCTTGCGTTTGGCGAGATCGCCCGTGCCCCCGAAGATCACCAGATCGAAAGCATCGACGGGGATGACGCGAGATACCATGGGCGGCGTTCCTTTGCTGCCTGAGGGGCCAGTTTTGGCGCTAACATAGCGTCCTGCCCCGGTTTCACAATGGCTTGAGGCCATAGACCAGCCTTTCCACGCCGGTGTCCAGCCGCTAGACCTGCTTAGACCGGACAAATTCCGGCCTGGAGCGGACATGAAAGACCAGATCGCCGCCAATGCGGGCAAATTCCTCGATCCCCTTGTAACGGCCAAGGGTGAAGCGCGTGCGACGGTTGCTCTGACGGGGATCCGCACGCTTTGGGTCAATACCGGGACGCTGTGCAATATCGCTTGTTCGCATTGCTATATCGAGAGCTCTCCGACAAATGACGCTTTGGTCTATCTGACGGCGGATGAGGCTGCGGCGGCGCTGGACGATCTGCTGGCCAAGGGGCATCCCGTTGAAGAGGTTGGCTTTACCGGCGGCGAGCCGTTCCTCAATCCCGCCTTTCCTTCGATCATCGAGGATGTCTTGCGGCGCGGTCTGCGGGTGCTGATCCTGACCAATGCGATGCGTCCGATGATGCGGCCGCGCTGCCGGGCGGCGCTGGAGCGGCTGCATCATGCCTATCCCGGCCAGATGGTGCTGCGGGTGTCGCTGGATCACTACCGGGCACCGGCGCATGATGCGGAACGCGGTGATGGCGCCTTTGAGGAAAGCCTGACAGGCATGCGCTGGCTGCGCGATCTGGGGGTGGAGATGGCTGTCGCGGGCCGTGGGTTCACCCATGAGACAGAAGCGGAAATGCGGGCGGGCTATGCGGCTTTGTTCGCTGACGAGGCATTTTTGATCGATGCGGGCAATCCCGGAGCGCTGGTGCTATTTCCGGAGATGGACCTGGGCGCCGAGGTGCCGGAAATCACCACCGCCTGCTGGGGCATTCTGGGCAAGGAACCTTCTGGTGTGATGTGTTCGTCATCGCGAATGCTGGTGAAACGGCGTGGCGAAGCGCCGTCCTTCGCCGCCTGCACCTTGCTGCCCTATGATCCGCAGTTCGACATGGGGACACAGGCGCCGGAGATCGGCCAAGCAGTGGCGCTGAACCATCCGCATTGCGCCAAGTTCTGCGTGCTGGGCGGGGCGAGCTGCGCGGGTTGAATTGCGTGCGGAGCCGTGCGGTCGCAGGGCCGCGGCGCGGCGATCCGACATCAGAACATCAGCGCTTTATGGCTGCCGTGGTAGCGCTCTGATCGAGCGTCGCGCCTGCGTCGGCCAATCGCCGGGCCGGAGGGCGGCCCGGCGATCGCGCGGCGGCCTGCGGCCTTGTTCCGCGCGGTTGCGCAGCGGGCCAGACGTCAATGCAGCCGGAACTCTCCCACGCAGTTGCGCCATTCGCCCGGCGCGATCTGCTTACGGTGGGTGAAGCGGACGGAATGCAGCGGGCCCTCGATCTCGTCCTGCCAGAACTCGATAAACTTGAAGAGCCGGGGATGATCCGGGGCCAGATCGTACTCTTGCCAGATGAAACTGTTCAGCACGCTTTTGTAATCGGGCATCCGGTAGAGGAATTCCGCCGTGGTCAGCCCGTATCCCTTCAACATCATTTCCGTCTCTGTCATCGCGCAGTCCGTGGTCATTTAAGCACCTTTCTTGTTATCCACAGAAAAATGATGCGCTCCGCCGATTAATAATCAACAAAAACAGTGTGCTAGCAGCCACCCCCTCCGGCTGCCAACGCATCTGCAAAGCGGCCATTGCACCCCAGAGAAAGTGGGTGCTATAGTCTGGCCAACTAGATATAGAAGCTCCTTCAAGACTGGGCCGATCCTTTGACCGACACTCCCGAACCCCCTGACAACGAAGAAGAAATTACTCGGCCGCCCTATGACGGGCCGGTGGTTTCCATCGTCGACGAGATGCGGACGTCCTATCTGGACTATGCGATGTCCGTCATCGTTTCACGCGCGATTCCCGATCTGCGCGATGGGTTAAAACCTGTGCACCGGCGCATTCTTTTCGCCATGCATGAGGTCGGCAATACCCACGACAAGCCCTATCGGAAGTCCTCGCGCCCCGTGGCGGACGCCATGGGCAAATATCACCCACATGGTGATTCCGCGATCTACGACGCGCTGGTGCGGATGGCTCAGGATTTCTCTATGTCGCTGCCCCTGCTCGACGGTCAGGGCAACTTTGGGTCGATGGACGGGGACAAGGCTGCGGCCTTCCGTTACACTGAGGTGCGGATGGCCAAGGCGGCCAACTATCTGCTCGGCGACATCGACATGGATACCGTCGATTTCGAGCTGAACTATGATGGCAAAGACCGTGAACCGGTCGTCCTGCCCGCCAAGTTCCCGAACATGCTGGTCAATGGCGCAGGCGGCATCGCAGTTGGCATGGCGACGAACATCCCGCCGCACAATCTGGGCGAGGTCGTGGATGCGACGCTTGCGCTGATCCAGAACCCCGACATGGGCGTAGAGGACCTGATCGAATATGTCCCCGGCCCCGACTTTCCCACGGGCGGCATCATGCTGGGCCGTGGCGGGGCGCGAAAGGCTTACCTGGAGGGCCGCGGGTCGGTCATCATACGCTGTAAGCAGCACGTGGAGGAGATCCGCAAGGAACGCTACGCCATCGTCATTGACGAGATTCCGTTCCAGGTGAACAAGGCCGCGATGATCGAGAAGATCGCGGAACAGGTGCGCGAGAAAAAGATCGACGGCATCGCCCATGTGCAGGACGAGAGCGACCGCCACGGCGTGCGTGTCGTGATCGAGCTGAAGCGCGATGCGACCCCGGATGTGGTGCTGAACCAGCTGTACCGTTTCACGCCGATGCAGACGCACTTCGGCTGCAACATGCTGGCGCTGAACGGCGGCCGGCCTGAGACGCTGACGCTTTACGGTTTCCTGTCGAACTTCATCAGCTTCCGGGAAGACGTGGTTGCGCGCCGCACGGCCTATTTGCTGCGCAAGGCGCGGGAGCGGTCGCATATCCTCTGCGGTCTGGCCGTGGCGGTGTCGAATGTCGACGAGGTCGTGGCGACGATCCGGTCGTCGGCCGATGCGGCAGAGGCGCGGGAGAAGCTGATGACGCGGCGCTGGCCAGCAGGCGATATCGCCGCCTATATCCGGCTGATCGACGATCCGACGCATAAGATGAACGACGACGGCACCTATAACCTGTCGGAAACGCAGGCCCGTGCCATCCTCGAATTGCGCCTCCAGCGCCTGACCCAGCTGGGTGTGAAAGAAGTCACCGACGAGCTGGAAGAGCTGGCGGGCAAGATCAAGGAATACCTTGAGATCCTCGGCTCCCGCGAACGGATCCTCGGCATCATCTCTGACGAGCTGCGCGAAGTGAAGGAACTCTTCGCCGTGCCGCGCCGGACGGAGATCGTCGACTGGTCCGGCGATATGGAGGATGAAGACCTCATCGAACGGGCGGAGATGGTCGTGACCGTCACCGCCGGCGGCTATATCAAGCGCACCCCGCTGGAGGATTTCCGGTCGCAGAAACGCGGCGGCAAGGGGGTTTCCGGCGGCGCGCTGAAGGATGACGATGCGGTCACCACGCTGTTCGTCGCCAATACCCATACGCAGCTTCTGTTCTTCACGACCGAAGGCATGGTCTACAAGCTGAAGACCTGGCGCCTGCCGCTGGGCGGGCGGACCTCCAAGGGCAAGGCGATTGTGAATATCCTGCCGATCCCGACAGGTGTTTCCATTGCCGCGATCATGCCCGTGGACCGGGATGAGGAGGAATGGGGCGATCTGCAGATCGTCTTTGCGACCTCTGCCGGGACAGTGCGCCGCAATGCGCTGTCGGATTTCACCAATGTCATGCGTAACGGCAAGATCGCGATGAAGTTCGAGGGCGAGGATGAGGGCATGCGCCTGATCAACGCCGCGATCTGCGGGCCCGAGGATGATGTGATGCTGTTCACGCAATCCGGCCGGGCGATCCGCTTCCGGGCGGATGACGTGCGGGTCTTCAACTCCCGCGCCTCCACCGGCGTGCGCGGCGTGAAGCTGAACGAAAAGGACGAAGTGGCGTCGATGTTCGTGCTGCCGCATTTCCTGGCGGAGTCGGACGAACGCGCCTCCTACCTCAAGATGCGCCGCGCCATGGCCGGCGATACGGAGGCCACGGAGGAAGAAGAGGGCAATGCGGATATGCCACTCGACCAGTCGCGCTATGCGGCGATGTCGGCGGCGGAGACGCTGATCCTGACCATCACGGAGGGTGGCGCCGGTCATATCTCGTCGTCGCATGACTATCCTGTCCGGGGCCGTGGCGGCATGGGCGTGACCGCCTGGGAGAAGTCGATGCGCACGGGCGAGATCATCGCGGCCTTCCCCGTCGATATGGACGACCAGATCATGCTGGCGACCTCCAAGGGCCAGTCGATCCGGGTGCCGGTCGACGGGATCTCTTTCCGGTCGCGGGCGGCTGGCGGGGTCAAGGTGTTCAACACCGGCAAGAACGAGGTCGTCGTCTCGGTCGCGCGGATCGCGGATCAGGGTGATGAGGACGAGGCCGGAGAGACGGAAGAAAGCTGATGCTGAAGGGAACGGAATCCCGAGTCGAGAACTGGGACGATCTGCGCTACCTGATGGCGGTTCACAAGACCGGATCGATGAGCGCCGCCGCCCGGCTATTGTCCACCAACCCGGCGACCGTGTCGCGCCGCCTGGCGCGTCTTTCCGAGGCGCTTGGCTATGAGCTTTTCCACAAGACACCGGACGGCTGGGTGGCCAGCGATGCGATCGGGGCGCTGATCGAAAGCGTTGCCAGTTTTGAAGGCGAGATTGAAAGCTACCTCAACGCAAATGATGTCATGGAAGGACAGGTGGTCGGGTCCGTCTCCATCGGCATGCCGGGTTCACTGGCAAACGGTGTCCTGTGTCCGCGCATCAGCCGTCTGATCGACAAACACCCCGGGATCCGCATTAGTCTGCATGCGCAGACATATCGCGATACCCTTGGCGAGAATGACCTGATCATCTCTCCGCTGCGACCGCAGCAGGGCCGACTGATCGTGCGACCTATCGGCAAGGTCCATGCCAATGTCTATGCGCCCCAGAATGTAACTCGGGATGGGCATTGGGTCGGCCTGCTCCGTCATTTCGACAGCCACGGACCGATGCAGAGCGCGATGGAGCTGATGGGACGTCCACCGTCACTGCGGCTGGAGACCATGACCGATATCGCTACGGCCATCAGAGTCACGGGGTTGCCAGGGCTGACCCTGCGCATCGATGCGAAACGAGAGCCGGAGCTTGACCTTTACGACCCCTCCTATCCCGATATCGAGACGCCTCTGTACCTGTGTTACCATGAAACACGGCGCCGTGACCCGCTGTTGCAGGCCGTGATCGACTGGGCAACCGAGGCGTTTGAAACTGCCGCATCTCTCTGAGAGGACAGCACAACCCTGACGTGCCCCAGGGTCAGCCAAGATGCTAATTCGCATCTGAGGCAAAGCGAACACACCCCTGTGATCGTTGTGTTATTTCTGCTTTTCAGAACTTGATCATGCAACCAATGCGTGCACATATGAATTTGCATTTGGCAGGCTTGGTCAAATTCTGGCGGCTCCCGGACATATACCCTCGTCCTTCGTCAGCTTGGCTTTCGCATGTCTTTTTCCGTCCTAGCAGCGGGAAAGGGAACCGTGGCACACGCGCCCGGTCCCGCCAAAGCGGAGTTGGCGATCTACCGCGCCAAATTCCATACTGGGCCGGCCCTGCGTCGGCCCAATTTTTTTCTCTGCCCCGTATTGCTGCTATCTCCGACCAAGACACAATCTGTAGTGTGGCCAACGGGATCTATTGTCGAAACCAGAAATTTCAGCTAGATTTAGAAAAAAGAGGTGTCGCATGCGCGCAGTTTTGATACCCGCCGTCCTGTCATTGCTAACGTGCATCGCCCTGCCCCCAACAGCGGCAGCGCAGGACATGGTGCGGGGCGAGGCGGTCATTGAGCTGGGCCGGAATTTTGGAACCGGCGGAAACTTCAAACGGGCCGAGATGTCGCTGGGGACAGAGCTGGGGTTCGGCGCCGGTGTGCAGATGGATCTGGGCATCGGCAAATATGAACAGATCACCTCCACCTCCCCTTCGGGCAGTCTGCATCTATACTATGCAGTGGACGAGGACCTGGCTGTTGGCGTCTTTGCGACGGCCGAAGACAGGCGCCCCGGGAGCTCCTATTACGCCGGGATCGAGGCCGCCTATGCCACCGGGGATATCGCGCTGGAAGGGCATTTCGCCTATCGCGACGATCTGGATGTTGCCACGGACGGCGTGCGCTATGGTCTGGATGCCGGGTTTCATCCCGACGCCTGGCGCGGCTTCGGTCTCTCAGCCGGGGCCGTTGCCGAAACCGGGATGACGACGGGACGCAAAAATTTCGGCTATGTCGGCGCTGAATTCATGTTCCGCAACGGCGTGCGGACCGGGCTGATGGTGGGCCGGACGGATAACCACGACACTGTCGCCTCTGCCGCGGTGAGTTTTGAATTCGGTCAGGGCGCGCGGTTTGGTCGGCGGGACAGCCGGGGGCTGTTCCCCGCCTATTGAGCGCTCAGAGCCCGTAGATCGCGGTAAATTTCGCCTCGATATAGTCCAGCAGCGGGGCCGCCGTGGGGGCGGTGCCGCAGGCCTGGGTGATGACCTCTGCCGGTTTCATAAGTCCGCCATGCTGCTGGACATTCTCGCGCAGCCAGCTGGTTGCGGGGGCGGTGTCGCCACCTGCCAGATGGGCGTCGAGGTCCGGCACGGACTGGCGCAGCGCGGCATGCAGGCAGCCCGCATAGACATTGCCCAGCGAATAGGTCGGGAAGTAGCCGAAGAGCCCGACGGACCAGTGCACGTCCTGCAGACAGCCGAGCGAGGCCTTTGGCACCGCATAGCCGAAATCCTTTTCGAACCGGTCGTTCCAGGCGGCCTCAAGATCCGGCACAGCGAGATCTCCAGCGATCAGAGCACGCTCCAGATCGAAGCGCAGCATGATGTGGAGGTTGTACTGAAGCTCATCGGATTCAGTGCGGATGAAGTCCTTTCGCACCGTGTTGACGGCAGCATAGAAAGCATCGGCATCGGGCAGGCCCAGATCGCCGAAGGTTTCGGTCATCTTGCCGAAGAGGAAGCCGGTGAAGGCCCGCGAGCGTCCGATCTGGTTTTCGTAGATGCGGCTCTGGCTCTCATGCACGCCCATGGACACGCCCTGACCCAACGGCGTCAGCGCATAATCCGGGTCGATCCCCTGTTCGTAACAGGCATGGCCAACCTCGTGGATCGTGGAATAGAGGCAGTCGAAAGGGTTCGCCGGGTTGGTCCGCGTGGTGATCCGCACGTCGGAGCCGGAGCCGGAGGAGAACGGGTGCACCGCCTTGTCGATCCGGCCACGGGTGAAATCATAGCCAAAGGCCCTGGCGACCTCTGCCGTCAGTTTCATCTGTGTGTCGGGATCGAAACGGCCGTCCAGCCCCTTGGGCATGGGTTTTTCCAGCACGGCGGCGCGCAGGGCGGTCAGGCGCGGGCGCATCTCCCCAAACATCTTCTCCAGCTCTGCCGCCGTCATCTCCGGCTCGTAAACGTCGAGCAGCGCGTCGTAGACATTGCCGCCCTCGGCCAGCGCCGCGCCCTCCTCCTGCCGCAGCTTGACGATCTGGGCGAGGATGGGCGCGAAGGCCTTGAAATCGTCATTGGCACGCGCCTCCGCCCATTTGCCCTGAGCGACAGAGGTGGCGCGGGCGATTTCCGACGCCAGACGCGCGGGCACCTTCATCGTGCGGTCGAGGTCACGCTTGATGAGACGCAGCATCGACGCCTGCGGGGCGGTCTTGTCGGCGCCTTCCGCCTCTGCCAGCCAGTCGGCGATGCGGGGATCGGTGCGGCGGGCGTGCAGGATGGAGGCCATGGCCGACATCTCCTCCCCCCGCTGTTCCGCAGCGCCACGCGGCATCATCGTCTCCTGATCCCAGCCGAGCCGGCCGGAGACCTGGGCGAGCGCCTCCGTCTCCTTCTGGAAGGCGAGGAGGTCGGTCAGGGCGGCGGTCTGGGCGTTGGTGGACATGGATTAACCTCGGACGGACTGGGGCATGGGATAGGCGGCGTTGAAGCGCGCGCGGATGATGAAGACGAAGGTCGCGACGGCCAGCAGCTGATGGGTCAGCGCGACATGCAGATGGGCGGCGGTCATCACGGTGACGATGCCCAGCACGACCTGACCGCAGAGCGCGACAAAGGCGACGGTAAAGGCGCCCTTGGTCACGCGGTTCGATGCACGGCGGGATTTCACAAAGATCATGATCGCAAAGGCCAGCAGAAGATAGCCGGACATCCGGTGGATGAACTGCACAAGCCCCGGATTTTCAAGGAAGTTCCGCCAGGCGGGCGTCAGCATCATCGGGTCCGGCGGGATGAACTGGCCGCCCATGGTGGGCCAGTCGGTATAGCTGCGCCCGGCGTCGATCCCTGCCACCAGCGCGCCCAAGATGATCTGTAGGAAGGCGAAATGCATCCAGCCCGTGCCCAGCGAGAAGAGCTTGGCATCGCGGGACCGGCGGGCCTGCATCAGCTCCCGCTCCGGGCGGCCCAGCATCAGCACGTACCAGGTGATGAAGCCCAGGATGATGAAGGCGAGGCCAAGATGGGTCGCCAGCCGGTAGGAGGCGACATCCAGCATCGTGCCTTCGAGGCCGGAAGAGACCATCCACCAGCCGATCGCCCCCTGAATGCCGCCGAGCACGCCGATGAAAAACAGGCGTCCGGTCCAGCCCTGCGGGATTTGCCGTGCGATCAGGAAACCGAAGAATCCAAGCGCCCAGACAAGGCCGATCACCCGGCCCAGCTGACGATGACCCCATTCCCACCAGTAGATCTGCTTGAAGGCGGCCAGATCCATCCAGGCGTTCTGCACCTGAAATTCCGGAATCTGTTGGTATTTCTCAAACTCCGACTGCCAGTCGGCCGCTGACATCGGCGGCAGCGCCCCGGTCAGCGGTTTCCATTCGGTGATCGACAACCCGCTGTCAGTCAGCCGGGTCAGACCGCCCACGGCGATCATCACGACGACCAGGGCAAAGAGGATCATCAGCCAGATGCGGATGCCACGCCGGGCGCCGCGCCTTGTCTTGTCGATGGCGCCGGTGGCGATCTCCGGGCGCTGGTCGGTGGTGACCTCTTCGAAAAGCTTACGTTTCTCGGCCATGCCTGCCTCTTGCTGTCTGGTGAGCGGAACCTAGTGCGGTCCCGTCCGGGCGGCAAGGCGAACGGGTGGTCAGCCGCGTTCCTTCCAGCGGACCATCTGACGCAGGATGCCGTGCAGCATCTGCACATCGGCACGGGTCAGCGGCATGCGGGACCAGAGGTTGCGCAGGTTGATCTTCATCCCCTCCGCCTTGGGCTCCGGAAAGAAGAAGCCAGCCTCGTCGAGGCGGCTTTCGTAATGTTCGGCCAGTTTCTCCACCTCGATCGCCTCGGCCCAGTCAGTGCCGGCAAGCTCCACCCGCTCGGCCTCTACCTGTGCGGTCTGGCGGCGCCACTCATAGGCGAGGAGCAGCACACATTGCGCGAGGTTGAGAGAGGCGAATTCCGGGTTCACCGGCACGTTGATCAGGGTATTGGCGCGGGCGATGTCGTCATTCTCCAGCCCCGCGCGTTCGGGACCGAAGAGCACGGCGACGCGGCCGCCCTGCCCGATCATCTCTGCCGCCATCTCCATCGCGCGTTCGGGGGTGACGACGGGTTTTGTCAGTCCGCGGGCACGGGCCGTAGTGGCAAAGACATGGGTGGCGCCTTCGAGCGCTTTAGCCGTGTCGTCAAAAAGCCCGGCGTGATCCAGCAGACGCCCCGCGCCGGAGGCCATGGCGACGGCCTTTGGGTTCGGCCAGCCGTCGCGCGGATCGACGATGCGCATCCGGTCGAGGCCGAAATTCCACATGGCGCGCGCGGCCCCGCCGATGTTTTCCCCCATCTGGGGGCGGACAAGGACAAAGGCGGGCTGGGACATCTGGGAACCTCTCTGGACCCGCCCCCTCTACCGCCCGCGCCCCTTCGGAACAAGCCTTTGCGTTTCAGGGGCTTCGCGGGTATACCGCCGCAACTTTCCGGAGAATCCAGTATGGCCAGTGACGAGCAGCCGCAAATCTACCTGATCTCGCCGCCCGAGTTCGACCTGTCGACCTTTTCGGAGGAGCTGGGCGCGGTGCTGGACGTGGCCGAGATCGCCTGTGTCCGCATGGCGCTGGCCACGCGGGACGAAGACCGGCTGTCGCGCGCGGCCGATACGCTGCGCGAGGTTTGCCATCAGCGCGACGTGGCGCTGGTGATCGACAACCATATCCTGCTGGCGGAACGGCTGGGCCTCGACGGGGTGCATCTGACCGATGCGGGCCGGTCGGTGCGCAAGGCGCGCAAGCAGCTTGGCACGGATGCCATTGTGGGCGCCTTCTGCGGCGTGTCCCGGCATGACGGGATGAGCGCGGGCGAGGCGGGCGCGGATTACGTGAGCTTCGGGCCCGTGGGCGCCTCGGCCCTGTCTGACGGCGAGAGCGCGGATTTCGAGACCTTCGAATGGTGGTCGCAGATGATCGAACTGCCGGTGGTGGCCGAGGGCGGGCTGACGGCAGAGTTGATCGGGCAGCTGGCGCCGGTCACCGATTTCTTCGGCATTGGCGAGGAGGTCTGGGGCGATGATCCCAAGGCCGCGCTGAAGGCGCTGCTGGCGCCGCTGGGCTAAATCTGCCGCTCCGGCGGCATGCCGCCGCGCACGATATTTTCGCAAGCTTTCGCCAGTGCCTTGCGGTCCGGGTAATCGGCCACGGCGACGGGGGCGTGGTAGACGACCTCCACCGAGCCCTGACGGGCCGCGCCCAGCACCTTGACCAGCGACCAGCCAAAGCCCATCTCGCCCCACCAGCCGTAGAACGTGGGCTCTGCACCGTCGGGGGCGCGGTAGATCACCGTGACGGGCTGGATTTTCAGCACATCCCGCAGCGCAGGGTCATAGAAGGCCGCAAAAAGCGTCGTCTTGAAGGGCAGCACCCGCAGCGCATCGGTCGAGGTGCCTTCGGGGAAGAAAAGCAGCCGGTGACCCAGCAGAAGGCGGTCCCGCAGCATGGTCTCATGCAGCTTCGCCTCCCCGCGTACCCGGTTGATAAAGATTGTGCCGGTCGCCCGGGCCAGCCAGCCGATGCCGAACCAGCCGCGCACCTCGGCCTTCGACACGTAATAGACCCATTTCGCGGCATGCAGCGTGAAGATGTCGAGCCATGAGGAATGGTTGGCAACGATGGCACCGCGATCCTCGCGCATCGGCGTGCCGGTGACGCGGAACCGTATGCCGGTGATGACAAAGAACATCCGGCATACAAATTGCGTGACGTAGGGCGTGAAGGGCCGCCGCATGCCGTAGATCCAGCGCTCAGGCTGGCGCAGGATCAGCAGGATGCCGAGGCTGCCGAAACAGATAATCGCAAAAGGCACGGCACGCAGCCAGAAGCGTATCCGGACGGAGAGCGGGTTCGGCGGCGTCTCTGCCTCGTGTTCATTGGGGTTCCAGGTCATCGGCCACGCCCGCCATAGAGCCGCGCCTGCGCCGCGCTCATCGCGGCGGTGTCGATGATGATGCAGACATCGGTGGTGTTGAAATCATGGTCGACATAGGCACCGTCCCCCACCATGGCCCCCAGCCTCAGATACCCTTTGATCAGCGCCGGCATCGCCCGCATGGCCGACAGCCGGTCGAGGTCTTGTTCCGCAATCAGATCCATAGACTCATATGCGCCCGGCGCGGCCCGCACCCGCAGCTCCGGCGGCGCGAGGTGGCGATGGTGCAGCAGGGACAGCGGCTCTGCCAGCGCGGTCACATCCGTACCGTGAAAGGAGGCCGTTCCGAACAGCAGCTCGATCCCCCGCTCGGCGATATAATCCGACAGAGCCGACCACAGATGAAACATGCCTGTGCCCCCGCGATAGTCGGCATGCAGGCAGGACCGGCCAAGCTCCAGCAGCCGCCGGCCCGACTGTCGCAGCGGTGTCAGGTCATATTCGTCTTCGCTGTAGAACTGCCCGATCCGGTCGGCGCCGGCCTGGTCCAGCAGACGGTAGACGCCGACAATCTGGTCCCGCACCGATCCGCCCCGTGACGCATCAAGCAGCAGAAGGTGGTCGAATTCCGGGTCGAAGCGGTCTTTTTCCAGCTCTGCTTCATGGTCGACAAGCGCGCCGTTGCCACCCAGTTCCTGAATGAATACGCGATATCTGAGGTGCTGCGCCGCCTCGAGATCGGCCGCGTCCCGCGCAAGGCGAACACTGAATTCTGGGTCAGGTCGGGGCATCGATCCGCCGTAGCAAAAAGGGTGGCGCAGGTTTACGGAGTGTCACGCCAAGGTGCAATCCCCGCCTGACGGTCGCGCCCTCCGTGTTGTTAACCAAATATTTACCCTTACCCGTGAAAGCTGCGGCGCCATGTTCAGAAATGCGGAACCAAAGCGATGCGGGAGCCATCAATGACAACTTTGCCCGCCTCGGGAAAGTTGACAGTGACCTTTCCGGCGATGTTTGACTGGACCTGTCCTACCCCCCAATCCGGATTGTCCGGGTGGGACACCCGCATGCCGGGTTCGAGCAATGCGTTCAAGTCATCCATAATTCAGGCTCCGCGAGAGGTAGATCGAGCACACCATGCAGAACACTACGCGATATCTTGCCACGCTCCTAGGCTCGCGCATCTGCCATGATCTGATTTCTCCGGTCGGGGCAATCCAGAATGGGCTGGAGCTGCTGCAGATGGAGGGCCGGTCTGGCCCGGAGATGCAGCTGATCCAGGATGCCGTCGACAATGCGACAGCGCGCATACGGTTCATGCGGATCGCCTTTGGCCATGCCGGGGCCGAGCGTCTGAGCGCCAAGGAAATCGTAAGCATCCTGGAAAGCCTGAGCCAGTCGGCCCAGGTCCGCTTTAAATGGGGAACGGCAGAGAGCTGTTCCCGTCCGAGCCTGCAGATAATCTTTCTTGGCTTTCTATGTATGGAGGCCGCGATGCCGCGCGGCGGTGAGGTTGTTGCCGACCGGACGGAAACAGGCTGGACACTGCGCGGTCCGGCCGATCTGTCGCGACCGGGCCCGGCGCTCTGGGATCTGCTGCGCCAGGGGAGCGCCGGGGGCGAGGCGGCCCCGTCCCATGTGCAATTCCTGTTGCTGGCAAGCGCGCTTTGCGAGCAGGGCAAACGGGCTCAGATCGACAGTACCGGCGCTATTACCGTGATGGAGCTGCCGGCCTGAGCCCGTCGCAACCGGGTTATGGCCGGATCGTGCCCTTGCCGGTGACCTGATACTTGAAGCTGGTCAGCTGTTCAGCGCCCACCGGGCCCCGCGCATGCATCTTGCCGGTGGCGATGCCAATCTCCGCCCCCATGCCAAATTCGCCGCCATCGGCGAACTGGGTGGAGGCGTTGTGCATCAGGATCGCGCTATCCAGCCGTTCAAAGAAGTAATCGGCCGCCTTCTGATCCTCGGTGATGATCGCGTCGGTGTGGTTGGAACCATAGGTGCGGATATGGTCGATCGCCTCGTCCACCCCGTCGACCAGTTTGGCGGCGCAGATCATGTCGAGGAATTCATGGCCGTAGTCTTCGGGCTTGGCCGGGATGACACCGTCAAGCTTCGCCAGTTCCTTGTCGCCGCGGATCTCGACACCGGCGGCGGCCAGCGCATCGGTCAGGATCGACCCGTGCTGGGTGTAGAACCGCCAGTCGATCAGCAGGCATTCCATGGAACCGCAGATGCCGGTGCGCCGGGTCTTGGCATTCAGCACGACCTCCACCGCCATGGCCGGGTCGGCGGTAGCGCCGACGTAGATGTGGCAGATGCCTTCGAGATGGGCAAAGACCGGCACGCGGGCCTCACGCTGCACCAGCCCGACAAGGCCCTTGCCGCCGCGCGGCACGATGACATCGATGTGGTCGGTCATGGTCAGCATCTCGCTGACGGCGGCGCGGTCGCGGGTCGGCACGAGCTGGATCGCGGCTTCGGGCAGGTTGGCCTGTTTCAGCCCGGTGGTCAGGCAGCTATGCAGGGCGGTGGAGCTGTGAAAGCTCTCCGACCCGCCGCGCAGGATCACCGCATTGCCCGACCGCAGGCAGAGCGCACCGGCATCGGCGGTCACATTGGGTCGGCTTTCATAGATCACGCCGACCACGCCCAGCGGCGTGCGGACGCGGCGGATATTCAGGCCGGAGGGCATGTCCCATTCGGCGATGACTTCTCCCACGGGATCGCGCTGTTCGGCGATCATGCGCAGGCTGTTGACGATATCCATCAGCCGGTCTTCGTCGAGCTTGAGCCGGTCCATCATGGCGGCGCTGAGGCCCTTGTTTACACCGTAAGTCAAGTCTTCCTTATTGGCCTCAAGGATCGCCTCGCGGGTGTTCCAGACCTCTTCGGCGGCGCCGATCAGGGCAGCATGTTTCCGCTGTGGGGAGGCGAAGGCCAATTCGGCTGCGGCCTTGCGGGCGTTTTCGCCCATCTGGCGCATGATACCGGGGATATCATCCATGTCCTTCATTTCGCTTCCCTTTCTGGTCTAGTGAACCGTGGCCAGCAGCGCGAGGTCATCGCGATGTACCAGCGCGGCGCGGCCGGGATAGCCCAGCAGCGCCTCGATCTCATCGGAGCGGTGTCCGGCGATCTGGCGCGCCTCCTCCGCCGTGTAGCGGGTCAGGCCCTGCGCCAGAACCTCCCCCTCGGGCGTGCAGATTTCAACCGGATCGCCCCGTCCGAACCGCCCTTCGATCCGGGCGACCCCGGCGGGCAGCAGGGATTTCCCCTGCCCCATGGCACGCACGGCACCGGCATCGAGGATCAGCCGCCCCTTGGGCTTCATGGAGGCGATCCAGCCCTTGCGCGCATGCTGCGGATCGCCATTGGCGAGGAACCAGGTGGCGTTCGCCCCCTCCTCAAGCCCGCGGATCGGGTTCATCCGGAAGCCGTGGGTGATGGCCATGGCGCAGCCCGCGCTGGTGGCGGTCTTGGCGGCGAGGACCTTGGTCTTCATCCCGCCTTTCGAGAGGCCAGAGCCCGCATCGCCCGCCATCGCCTCAATCTCCGGCGTGATCTGGACCACATGGTCCAGCCGCTGCGCCGTGGGGTCGAGCGACGGGTTGGCGGTATAGAGCCCGTCGACATCCGAGAGCAGCACCAGACGGTCCGCGCCCACGGTCACGGCGATCTGGGCGGCCAGACGGTCGTTGTCGCCATAGCGGATCTCATCCGTGGCGACGGTGTCGTTTTCGTTCACGATGGGCACGACGCCATAGCCCAGCAGCGTCTCCAGCGTGGCGCGGGAATTGAGGTAGCGGCGACGGTCGCCAGAATCCTCAAGCGTGACAAGCACTTGCCCGATGGTGATCCCGTGGCGGCCAAGCGCTTCGGAATAGGCGGCGGCGAGGCCGATCTGGCCCGTCGCGGCGGCGGCCTGCGACTGTTCCAGCGCCAGCGGACCAAGGCCCAGCCCCAGCACGCCACGCCCCAGGGCGATAGAGCCGGAGGAGACAAGCACCACATCCTGCCCGCGTCCGCGTAGCATCGCCACATCTTCGGCAAGGCTCGTCAGCCAGTCGCGGCGCAGCGCCCCCGTGTCGCGGTCGACCAGCAGGGCCGAGCCGATCTTGATGACGACCCGGGCCGCGTCTTTCAGGCTGGGGCTCAGGGTTGCCAAGGCTCGTCTTCCTCATCGGCGGGCGCATAGCGCAGCCGGTCTTCGCTGATCTTGGCCCGCAGGGCCCGCAGCACCTCTGTCACGCCTTCCTTGGAGGCGCCCGACATCATCATGACGGGGCCGCCGACAACCGCCTCCAGCTCTTCGCGCTGCATCTGGCGCAGCTCGTCGTCGAGGCTGTCGATCTTGTTCAGCACAGTGATGCGGGGCTTGTCGGCCAGTTCGCCGCCATAGGCTTCCAGCTCTCCGATGATCGTCGTGTAATCCTTGGCGATATCGTCAGCGGTGCAGTCAATCAGGTGCAGCAGCACGGCGCAGCGTTCGACATGACCGAGGAAAAGATCGCCCAGACCCCGCCCCTCCGACGCACCTTCGATCAGGCCGGGAATATCGGCCACGACGAATTCCGCGCCATCGACGCCGACGACGCCGAGGTTCGGGTGCAATGTGGTGAACGGGTAGTCGGCCACCTTGGGCCGGGCATTGGAGGTGGCGGCAAGGAAGGTGGATTTGCCGGCATTGGGCAGGCCCAGCAGGCCCACATCGGCGATCAGTTTCAGCCGCAGCCAGACCTCACGCTCCACTGCCTCCTGACCGGGGTTGGCGCGGCGGGGGGCCTGATTGGTGGCCGATTTGAAATAGGCATTGCCGAAACCGCCATTGCCGCCCTTGGCCAGCACCACGCGCTGGCCAAGTTCGGTCATGTCGGCGATCAGCGTCTCGCCATCTTCTTCAAGGATCTCCGTGCCGACGGGGACGCGGAGGATGATATCCTCGCCATCGGCGCCGGTTTTCATGCGCCCTGCCCCGCCGCGTCCGTTCTGGGCAAAGAAATGCTGCTGGTAGCGGAAGTCGATCAGGGTGTTCAGCCCTTCCACCGCCTCGGCAATCACATCGCCGCCGCGGCCGCCGTTGCCGCCATCCGGCCCGCCGAATTCGATGAATTTCTCGCGGCGGAAGGAGACGGCGCCATTGCCGCCAGCACCGGACCGGATCGTCACCCTTGCGAGGTCGAGGAACTTCATCTTTCGTCTCCTGCCGCTGGGGGGACTTAGCCTAGCCCGGCCTGCGGCTCAATTCAGTTTACGTATATAGGTCCAGGTCGCCACCTTGGTCTTGCGGGCGACGGAATAGGTTTCGGCATCGCCCGTATAGACGAAACCGGCATTGGTCAGCACGCGGGCCGAGGCCGGGTTGTCCTGAAAGACGCTGGCGAAGATCGTGTCGTTCTTCAGGGGGTTGGCATTGACCAGCGCCTGAACGGCGGCAGAGGCGACGCCGGTGTTCCACCAGGCGGGCGCAACCCAGTAGCCGATTTCGGACTGGGAGCCGCCCTTTTCACCCATCTCCATTCGGTCGAGCGCGATGAGGCCCTTGAGCTCCGCCCCGCCAAAGCTGGACGCATCCATGGCCCAAACGACCTCTTCGTTCTCGGGCGACATGGCGCGGGTGACGAAGGCCTCTGTCGTGCCGGGGGGCAGCGGATGGGGAATGGAGCGGGTCATGCGCGCGACGCGTTCATCCGCGCCATAAAGTTCGATCAGACCTGAGTCAGAGCGGCGCAGCGGACGGAGCAGAAGCCCTTCGCCCTGGATTTCCGGTATGCGGTTCAGCGTGTCGTCCATGATCATCCTCCGGAGCATTGCGCCCCCTCCCCGGGTTATAGCCCGGAAACAAAGAGGGGGACCGGCCTTGTTGCCGATCCCCCTGATGTCTCATCATCCTTAAGGACGGCTTACTCTGCGGCCTCCGCCACTGGCGCGACCGAAATGAAGGTACGACCCTTCAGACCCTTGTGGAACTGGACGGAGCCTTCGACGGTTGCAAAGATCGTGTGATCTTTGCCCATGCCGACGCCCTCACCCGGCCACCACTTGGTGCCGCGCTGACGTGCGATGATGTTGCCGGGGATGACGGCTTCGCCACCGTATTTTTTGATGCCGAGGCGGCGACCGATAGAGTCGCGCCCGTTACGGGATGAACCGCCAGCTTTTTTATGTGCCATGTGTCAGTTCCCTCTTACAGCTTTGCCTTGGCCTGCTCGACCCAGCCTTCACGCTCGATCCGGCCTTTGAAAGACAGTTTCTCGTCCATTTCGGCGATATCCGCTTCGGTCCATGCCGCGATCTGCGCAAAGGTGGTCACGCCCGCCTCATGCAGTTTCTTTTCCAGAGCGGGGCCAACGCCGGACAGTTCCTTGAGGTCGTCCGCGCCATCGGTCTTGGCTGCTTTGGGGGCAGCCTTCGCCTTGGGGGCTTCGGCTTCGGCCTTGGGCGCGGCTTTCGGAGCAGCGGCAGCCACGGCGGCACCGGAGACGGAGCCCGCGCCGATGGCTTCTTTCACGCCGGATTTGCCAGCGCCGGAGGACAGGATGTCCGTGACGCGCAGCAGGGTCAGCTGCTGACGGTGGCCTTTCTTGCGCTGCGAGGAGTGCTTCCGGCGGCGCTTGACGTAGTGGATGAGCTTGTCACCCTTGATCTGATCGACGACTTCGGCCTGCACGCCGGCGTCATCCACCAGCGGAGCGCCGACAACGAGGTCATCGCCGCCGAGCATCAGGATTTCGTTGAACTGGACTTTCTCACCGGCATCGGCTGCCAGTTTTTCCACGCGGAGCATATCGCCGGATTTCACGCGATACTGCTTCCCGCCGGTCTTGATGACCGCAAACATGGGCGTCTTCCCTTTTCTACCGCGTCCCTAGGCCCCTGATCGACAGGCGTTTCGGAGGTATCTCCGCCAACAGACAGCGCGCCCTTTACGGGCGAATTGAATCAACTCCCCGCAGGCCGCATGCCCGCCGGGTTGCGCGCATGTACGAGGGATGGGGTATCAAGTCAAGGGCCGGATCGGTCCCGCCCCTATAATTCCTCTGCCGAAAGCTGCCGTGCGACCGCCAGCCCAAGGGCGGCATATTGCTGGCGGTACATCTCTCCGAAACCGGCAAACAGCGCGCGGTTGAGCCGCTGCCCCGCCTCTGTCTCAGAGAAGGAGATGTAGGCGGCAAGTTCCTGATCCGACAGCGGCTGATAGGCCAGGCTCAGATAGGCGCGCAGCCATTCGTCGGTATCCGCCCGGTCCGTTTCGGCCTGGTTCCAGACGGTCTGCAGAATTTCCTGCTCCGTCATCTTGAAGACATCGCTCTGCGACAGGCCCGAATAGAACGCGACATTCGTGTTCATCGACCCGGCCTGATTGAATTCGACCAGATCATTGGTGTCCATGAAATCGCGGATCATGGCGGCGCGATGTTCGTCGATTTCACCGCGGCGGACTTTCTGACGCGCGTCCTCTTCTGCGTCGCGGTCCAGGAACGTGCGGCGGGCCGACATCTCAAGCGCGATGATCCGGTGCCCCAGTGTGCTGTCGAAAAACGCGATCATCGGGTCGATATCCGCGCCTTCCAGGTCTTCCCCGAAGGCGCGGCGCATTGTCTGGCTCATCGCGTCGGGCGCATAGATGCGCGCCATTGCTGCCTGCCAGCCTGCCCCGGGACGGGTGGAGAGGTAATCCGCGGCGATGGCCTCGCTCATATCCGCGCCTTCCTCCCGCATGATCTGCAGAGCCTGCGGAATATCCAGAGCCGCCCAGATTTGATCCAGCTTGTCCGTCGAGCTTGCCGGGCGCGCCATGTCCCGGCCCGGGTCAGTCACCGATTGCGCGACCGCCGGGCCCGTAGTGCTGCCGGCCGCAACCGCGATGGAGACGGCCAAAATTCGGATCCAGACCAGAAGAGGCCGCCCCATTGTCAGAGCTCCTGCCCCGGGTTGAGTTCGGCCAGACGCGCGGCCACCTCTTCGAACCGATCGGCCATGATCTCATATTGGACCGCGTTCATCAGCTCATAAACCTCCTGCATGAGGGGCGTTTCCAGAGCCTCGGTATATTCTGTCAGCTCCTCATCCGAAAAGGATTTGTAGGTCGCGGCAGACGAGGCCAGCGAAGACAGCCGCATCTGTTTCACCATTTCCTCGGCCTTTTCTTTCTGGGCAGCGCGAAGCCCCTGCTCATCGATCTTGAGCCGGATGACACCGGCCTGCTGCGCGGCCATCAGAAACCGGATCTCAAGCTCGTTCACCGCCCGGAGGCTTTGCTCTTCCGAGCCGATCGCATTGATCATGCGTTCGAGCACAGCCAGCCTCGGCTGATCGTTATCCATCATATCGGCAAGGATGCGCCCGCCTTCATCGCGCTTTTCCGTCCGTTCGCGCAGATGCGCGGCATTTTCCGCCTCGACAAGTTTCTGGCCAAGGTCGGATGCGTAGAATTCAGCGGCATGCGCCAGTGCCTCGTCGCTCAGCGCTTCGCTCAGAATATCGACGGCATCCTCCTGCATGTCCGACACGTCAAAAACGTCCCGGCTCATAAGGGTCCAGGAGGCCCCGAAATCGCGTGCTTCAAGCCCCAGCATGCGCGGCGCATCCTCTGCCGACAGCTTTATGCTTTCGAGCGCCACGTCAAACCCCGTGGTCTTCAGAAACGCTTCGACCCGGGCGCGGTCCGCGGCAGCTGCGGACAGCGCGGCGGCGAAGCTGAGAAATAGCGTAAAAAGAAAGAGGCCGGCCGCTTTTGCTGGGCGAAGTGAGTGCATGGAAGACCCTCGGGATTGTGCCTGTGACTGTGTCGTCAAGGCGGGACGCGCCCCGCCTCGTCCGTATCTGGAATTTGTTTCTGTAAAGTTAGGTCATTTCCCCGGCGGTGCAAATGCAAAACGCCCCTTGCGGTGGCAAGGAAACGCCGTTAGGTAGCGCCTCCAGACCCCCGCGGAGAGGTGCCGGAGTGGTCGAACGGGGCGGTCTCGAAAACCGTTGAGGGTGCAAGCCCTCCCAGGGTTCGAATCCCTGTCTCTCCGCCACTTGGGTCAGCCCCAATTGGCGCATTTCGCCAGTGGGCCGAGCGCTATTTTATCAGTACTGATCGATGATGACATCAGCCTGAATGGCGGGGTAAAGTCGCCAGACCTCATGTTTTGAATGCGTTGCAAAGCAATCCTGCACACGCGAGCCGGGCTGAGATATTTACCTGAGATTTGAGGTATTTCATTGATCGATTGGACTACTGGCGTTGCCGTTGATCGGATATTCGCGCTTAGCCGGCCGAGGATCATGTGCGACAAGATCAGCTCTCTACCAACTCCGGTACCGCGGGCTGAGGGAGGTCCACATGGATGGCCAGACCGGGGTCGACCTCCGGGTCACACCAGATCCGCCCCCCTAAGCGCCCGGCAATTTTGCGACATGTCGACAAGCCGAGGCCAGTCCCAGACACATTCGAAGCGCCGTTAATCCGCTTGAAAGGATGAAATATGCTCTCCCGATATTCTGGCAGAATGCCCTGCCCGTGGTCGCGGATGGTAAGGGAAAGGAGCTGGTCCTTGCGATGGGCCGAAATTTCGATCCGCGGCCTGGACCCGCCGGCGAATTTGATCGCGTTCCCGATGACGTTCTGAAAAAGCTGAACCAGCAGCGCCGGCGGACAGTTGAGGACAAGATCGCCGTTTGTTGTGGCGATCTTCGCCGCGCTTTCCTCAACGTCTTTGAGCAGGGCCAGACGGGCGCGTTCCACGAGGACTGCAAGTGTGATCTTCTCTGCCGGCTCGGGCTCTCCGGTCGCTATATGAGCGGTCAGGCTTGAGACGAGATCGCTCATGACATTCAGAGCCATGTCCAGCCGGTCCAGATCTTCGCGGGCCTGCTGTGCGTCACCGGTTTCAAGTGCCTCGCGGATCTGGGAGACGAGAAAGCGCCCTCCCCGGATCGGCGAACGGATATCATGCACGAGAACTTCCGAAAATATGGCCAGGTCTTCGGACCTTTCCCGCGCCGCATCGGCAAGTAACGCCATAGAGCGGCTGGACCTCAGCATGCGCACCACGGCTTCGGGGGTCAGGCGCCCTTTGGAGGCATAGTCATTGGCCCCCGCGAGAATGGCCTGTTTCGCAATTTCTTCGTTCCCCTGTCCGGTCAACAGGATCAAACCGGCGCGCGGCCATTTCGTCCGCAGCTGAGAGAGACCGGACTGACCATCTGCCCCGGGCAGATAGAAATCGACAAATATGTGAGTCGGCTCCGCGCCATCCTGGGTAAGCGCCTCTTCGACCGAAGCCACCTCTGATACGAGTCCATCCGGATCGGCGCTGAAAATATGACGTTTCAAAAACATTCGGTCTGCGGGATCGTCGTCGATTATCAGTACATGCGTCATATTCAAACCAGGTTACACATTTTGCGTTTCTCCGGCATGCGCCGGTCTTGACCAAAACAGATGGTTCATGCGGCGAGCGCGCCTGCCTCCCGCGGCCAGTCTACGATGAAGATCGTGCCGCGTGGCGTTGTCGGCTGGCAGGTGATGCGGCCGCCGGAGCGAATGACCAATTTACCAACAAGCGCCAGCCCGATGCCGTGGCCATTTGCATCCTCGTCGCGGGCCAGCGACACGAAAGGATCGAAAATCTGCGAACGCGCGCTTTCGTCAATTCCGGGCCCGTCGTCAGATACGGAAATGGACAGAAACTCCGCCCCGATGTTTACGTCGATCCGAACCATTCCACGATCTTTGTCATGATGCCGGACTGCATTAGAGACGAGATTCATCAGGATGGTGATCATGGGCGCGCCTGCAACCCTGACAGACCGGAACCTGTCAGTTGCGACAACGTCAAACCCGGTGGGAATTTCGATCAATGCAAGAACCGCCTCCAGAATTTCCGCGCCCGATTTTAGATTTTCAGGCTCTTGCGACGAGCTGAGCCGGGAGAAATTCAGCAACTCATCAAGCAATTGATCCATCTGCTGCGCCCTCTCCCCAATCAGGTCCAGGCAGAAGGAGGCGACGGTGCTTTTCTGGTCGTTGAGTTCGTCCTCCAGCATTTTTGCGCTGTTATGGATAACCCGAAGCGGACTCCTCAGGTCATGCGCGGCGATATTGGTGAAATCATCCAGTTGGCTGTTCGATTTCTCCAGCCTTGAGACCAGTTGTTCCAGCAGTTCCTGGTGTCCCAAACGTTCGGTTGCATCACGGATAATTGCGAAATAGTGCCATTTCTCGCTGTACCGGGCTGCAGAAATCGTGATGTCCAGGGGCACCAGACTTCCGTCGCGCCGGCGCCCATTGATCACCCGGTTGTTGAGCATGGGGCGCGGGCGGTTAAACGCCTCGGACTGGCGGATCAGCGCCTGGTGTTTCACGTCCAGATCCGGATCCATCAGGCGGGATAGCGGCTGGTTCAGCAGCTCTCCCGGTTCATAACCAAACAGCTCCGCGGCCGCGTCGTTGGCCAATTCGATGAGACTGTCCTCATTCACGGCGATAATACCGTCGCCGGTACTGGACAATATGGCCTGGCTCATCGCTTCCTGTTCGCGTGTCAGCGAAATCACGGTCACGGCCAGGTCTTTGAACGCACCGAAATTGTCGGTGTCCAAGGCGAAGGCAGACGTGCTCATCCGGTTGCGAAGCGCAAGCGTCAGACGATCAAGAAAATGCGTCAGCCGCCAAGCGAATACCCACGCGACCAATCCCACGACAGCTGTCAGAGCCGCGCAAACCACAAGCATCCTCATGAGAGACTGCCTGACCCCCCACATGACTGTGTCAGACGGTAAAGTCACGGTGGTGGTCAATGACGGGAAATTCACGGCCCCCGGGTTCGGCAAATTCATTGCGACACTCACCACCGACCGATCGGCGCCGGTATCAGGCGCGGACGCAGAGCCATCGGGATCGGGCTGCGCGTCCTCAACGCTTTGGAGAATAGCCTGAGCGCCGGGAGTGGCGGACCTGAATTGCATGGCACCGCCGGCGGCATTGGAAATGGTAACCTGCCGGCCGGGAATATCCGCGGGGCGCGCCAGTTCGAGCAGCGCAATATAGTCGACGTTGATGACCACAACGGCGAAGATCGCGCCAGATTCCGCCAGAACGGGATGCACCAGGCGCAGGGTAGGCCCGCCGTCGATCACACCATGTTCCCGGTTGAGCGTCACATCACTGAAATACGGTCGTTCTTGGCCGTTCTGAACCATTTCAAGATAGGGCTCCGCGCCCTTGACCTGAAGATCGGCCGCTTTCACGGTGTAGATGCCTTCCGTCCTGCGGTCGACACGCACAAGTTCGCGCCAGCCACCCGCCTGGCCGATCAGGCGTATCTGCGTGTAATGCGCGCGCCCCTCGAGCAACCCATGGAAAATCCGCTGGAGACGGTCGCGCCAGATCGCTTCCTCCTCACGCGCGCGTCCCGGCTCCGTGTCTCGCAAGCGGACGGCATTCTGAAGGCCCGCAATTGGCGGAAACATCTCAATCCCGGCGGCATCCGTCATTGCAATGCGGACACCTTCGGATATGCGTTCGTTGAACAGGCGGGCATCCCGGGTCATTTCGGCATGAGCATTTTCCAGCGCTCGTTCCCGCGCGGCGCTGAAATTCAACACCGCTGTTGTCACGCAGGCAAGCAGCGCCGCACAAACCGTCAGAGCGACGATGCGAAAGCGTAGAAGACGGTTAAAACGGTCGTCGCGCCCCATGTAGCGAACCTCAATTCAGGCGCGGCTTGATGGGCGTTCCGCCGATCGCCGGCACGTCCCTGTTTTCAATGATGAGATTCAGGTGATCCAGAAATTCAATTATGTCGCGGGCGCCGACCTCCAGTGTGGTCAGGTTGGGTAACAGCTGCTCATCAAGCGTCCCGGACATTTTGGACATACGGATCTGGCGGATTGTCTTTGCCAAAATGCCCCGCATTTCAGGGCCACAACTGCGCGAAAACCTTTTGACCGCGAGCATGACGGAATTCTTGAACGATCTGGCGTCACCAAGCGCCCGTATCAACAGGTGTTTCTCAATGGCCGTGGACACAGATTTCCGCAAGCTGTCGACCGACAGCTCCTCTTTCACGAGATAGTCGAAACAGCCTTCGCGCATGGCCTGAACAGCGATCTCGTGATTGGTCACGCTGGTCACCATGATCGGGATCGCATCGACCTGATTTTCGTGTGACGTAATCAGGCGTAGCGCGTCCAGCCCGGTTTCCATGCCCAGATTGTGGTCGATAAAAATGAGCTCATAAATTCCGCGGTCGAGCGCCGTGCGCATTTCAGCCACGCTCCCCACTTCTGTCGCGTCGAACAACAGCCCAGCTTTCTGGCACAGGCGCGACAGCCGGAGCCGGTCAAGTTCATTGTCGTCGAGGATCAGGACATTCAATGCCCCCCCGGGTTCCAGCGCCTGTTCGGTCAGCTCATCCATATGTTGCATCAATATCTCCGCCCATCGTTCCAGCGGCCCGGTCTGCTCACGGCCCGCTCAGAGGATGTGCCAGACAAACCGTAATTATCTGTAAATAGGCGCCGGGCATGTGCTTCTGGTTGCGAGCGCTGAGCTTACATCGTAAGCACTCTCTGCTGCCGGACGGAGTGCCCGATGACCCTGCTCAGACTTCCCCTGACCCGCGACCGGATTCTTGCTGCCGCGCTGGCCTATGCGGATCGCGAGGGGCTGACCGCCCTGTCGATGCGCAAGGTCGGAGCAGAGCTTGGGGTCGAGGCGATGTCGCTCTACAATCACATTGCCAACAAGGCGGAGATTGTGGCCGGTATCACGGACCTCGTGGCGGCAGAGATCGCTCTTCCCGGACCGGATTTCGACTGGAAAGGCCAGATGCGGGCACGCTCTGCCTCTGCGCATGCGGTGTTGATGAAACATCCCTGGGCGGTGTCGCAATTCATGGAACAGACGGCGCCCGGCCCGCATATGATGACCTATCTCGATGCCACGCTTGGGTGCCTCATGGCGGTCGGGTTCACGCCGCTGCAGGCCGATACCGCGCGGGTGACGATCGACAACCATATCTATGGCTTCACCCGTCAGCGCCTGACCCGGCCGCAACGCACGCGGGAGATTGCGCGGGAGGCCAAGCGGGAGCTCAAGTCTCTGCCCGCACAGGGGTTTTCCAGTCTTCGGCGACGGGCGGAGGCGCTGGCGGTGGCCAAACCCGAAGAGATCAACGATTTCGAGTTTGGGCTGGACCTGATCCTGGACGGCCTGGACCGGCTGACGCGATGAGCGAAGAGGTCACGGCGATCCGGAACGTCGGACCTGCCATGGCGGCGGAGATGCAGCGGGCCGGTTTTGCCGATGCGGAGGCGGTGCGGGCGGCCGGAGCGGATGTGGTCTATGCCGCGATGGTCCGGGCTGGCACGCGGCCGCATTTCATCGGCTTTTACGCTCTGGTCATGGGATTGCAGGGACGGCCCTGGAATGACCTGCGGGGCGAGGAAAAGGTGCAGATGCGGGTGCGGTTCGATGCGCTGGTGGCGGGGTCGCAGGGCGGGACGCCCGACAGCGCGCTGGAACGGGTGCTGAACGAGATCGGGACAGGGCGGCGGCGCTGACCTTTGGGAACTTTCTGCGCTGATTTGCGGTTGGTTGGGAAACCGAAAGGCAAATCACATGGACATTCTTCGTATTCTCATCGCGATCTTCATTCCGCCGCTGGGGGTTTTCCTTCAGGTTGGTCTTGGGGGCGCGTTCTGGCTGAACCTGCTGCTGACGATCCTGGGCTATATCCCCGGCATCCTGCATGCGCTCTATATCATTCTCAGCCGCGGACCGGCCCGGGCATGAGCCCGCAGGCCGATATCCTGCGCCGCCTTGACCGGGTGGACCGCGTGGCCCAGCTGATGGACCGGGCGGTCCGGCTACCGGGGACGCGGATCCGGCTGGGCCTCGATTCCGTGTTGGGGCTGGTGCCGGGTGTGGGCGATACGCTGACGCTGCTGCCCTCTGCCTTTGTGCTGGCAGAGGCGCACCGGCTGGGTGTGCCGCGTCATGTCATGGGACGGATGGTCGGCAATCTGGCGGTGGACTGGGCGATCGGCCTTGTCCCGCTGATCGGCGACATCTTTGATGTCGGCTGGAAGGCCAATGTCCGCAACGCGGCGCTGCTGCGGGAGCATGCCCTGCCCCATGCGCTGGCCGAAGCACCGCCGGATATGAAAAAGGCCGCGCCCCGGAAGGCACGGCCTGTTCGTTCCGATCCGATCAGAAGCTGATCAGCCGACCAGTTCGAGGCCGGAGAAGAAATAGGCGATCTCCTGCGCTGCGGTCTCGGCCGCGTCGGAGCCGTGCACGGAGTTTTCGCCAACGCTTTCGGCGAATTCGGCGCGGATGGTGCCCGGAGCGGCATCGGCGGGGTTGGTCGCACCCATGACTTCGCGGTTCTTCGCGATGGCGCCTTCGCCTTCCAGCACCTGCACGACAACCGGCTCGGAGGCCATGAATTCGCAGAGTTCGTCGTAGAAGGGACGCTCGGCGTGCACTTCGTAGAACTTGCCGGCCTGTGCCTTGGTCAGCTGGATCCGCTTCTGGGCGACGATGCGCAGACCGGCATCTTCGAACTTGGCGTTGATCTTGCCGGTCAGGTTGCGGCGGGTTGCGTCGGGCTTGATGATGCTCAGCGTGCGTTCGGTGGCCATGGTGGTCTCTCTCCTGCGGTGGAGCGTCTGCTCCGAATGAAATCGGCGCCCGGGTAACATGGGTTCCGCGGTTTGAAAAGGCATCTTGGTGACGCGGAGGCCGCGTATGCGGGATGGCTCTGGCGGGGGGCGATGCTCTCTGCTACGGGACGGCCATGCTGCGCATCAATGACATATCCTATTCCATTGCCGGTCGTCCGCTGCTGGTGAATGCCTCTGCCACCATCCCCGAGGGCCACAAGGTGGGCATCGTGGGGCGGAACGGCACCGGCAAGACGACGCTTTTCAAGCTGATCCGGAACGAGCTGGTGCTCGACGGCGGCACCATCACCATGCCCGAACGTGCCCGCGTGGGCGGCGTCGCGCAGGAGGTGCCGGGCAATGAGGTCTCGCTGCTCGATACCGTGCTGGCGGCGGACAAGGAGCGCGCGGCGCTCATTGCGGAATCGGAAACCGCGACCGATGCCGCCCGGATCGCCGATATCCAGACGCGGCTGGCCGATATCGACGCCTGGTCGGCGGAGGGGCGCGCCTCCGCCATCCTCAAGGGGCTGGGCTTCACGGAAGAAGAGCAGCACATGCCCTGCTCCGCCTTTTCGGGCGGCTGGCGGATGCGCGTGGCGCTGGCGGGGGTGCTGTTCTCGGCGCCGGACCTGCTGCTGCTCGACGAGCCGACCAACTACCTCGACCTTGAAGGCGCGCTGTGGCTGGAAAGCTATCTGCAGAAATATCCCCATACCGTGCTGATTATCAGCCACGACCGGGGGCTTCTGAACCGTGCGGTGGGGTCGATCCTGCATCTGGAGGATCGCAAGCTCACCTATTATCGCGGGCCTTACGACACCTTTGCCGAAACTCGTGCCGCCCGTCTGGCCGTCGCTGCGGCAGAGGCCAAGAAGCAGGATGCCCGGCGCGAACATCTGCAGAGCTTTGTCGACCGGTTCCGCGCCAAGGCATCCAAGGCCCGGCAGGCGCAGTCACGTCTGAAGGCCATCGAGAAGATGAAGCCGATCACGACCCCGCAGGAGGCCGCGCTGCGCGCCTTCACCTTCCCCTCGCCCGAAGAGCTGTCGCCGCCGATCATCCGGATTGAGGGCGGGTCGGTCGGCTATGACGGCCAGCCGGTTCTGTCGCGGCTTGATCTGCGGATCGACCAAGATGACCGGATCGCGCTCTTGGGCCGCAATGGCGAGGGCAAGTCGACGCTGGCCAAGCTGCTCTCGGACCGGCTGAAGCTGATCGACGGCAAGATCACCCGGTCGTCCAAGCTGCGCATCGGTTTCTTTGCCCAGCATCAGGTGGATGAGCTGCATCTGGACGAAACGCCCGTGCAGCATGTTCAGCGCGAACGGCCCGGAGAGAATCCCGCCAGGCTGCGCGCCCGGCTTGCGGGCTTTGGCCTGATGGCCGAACAGGCGGAGACGGAGGTCGGGCGGCTGTCGGGTGGACAGAAGGCCAGACTTACACTGTTACTGGCAACCCTTGATGCGCCGCATCTGCTGATCCTCGACGAACCGACCAACCACCTCGATATCGAAAGCCGGGAGGCGCTGGTGGAGGCGCTGACCGACTACACCGGCGCCGTGGTGCTGGTGTCGCATGACATGCACCTGCTGAGCCTTGTCGCGGACCGGCTCTGGCTGGTGAAGGACGGGCGGGTCGCGGCGTTTGAGGACGATCTGGAAGGGTACAGAAACTTCCTGCTTAACACGAACTCCGCCCCTCAAGCTTCAGAAAAAAAAGAAAAAGAGAAAAAGAAGCAACGTGCATCGCGGGATGAAATCCTGGTGCTGCGCGCGGATGTCCGAAAATGCGAAGGGCGGCTGGAAAAGCTGCAGGACATGTCCGACAAACTGGCCAAAAAGCTGGCCGATCCTACCTTGTACGAAGACTCGCGCGTCGGCGAACTGGAGGTGTGGAACAAGAAATACGCCGAGGTCTCGGAAGCCATTGATCGGGCTGAAGGGCTGTGGATCGCCGCGCAGCAGAAGCTGGAAGAGGCTGAGGCGTGACATGGAGCTGAGCGCACTCGTCTCTGCCTTTGTCACGCTGTTTGTCATCATCGACCCGGTCGGTCTGACGCCGCTCTATGCCTCGTTGACACAGGGGCAGACCCCGGCGGGGCGACGTGCGATTGCGGTCCGGTCGCTGGGCATCGCCTTTGGGATCCTCGTGCTGTTCACCCTGTTGGGAGAGGCCGTGATGGGGTTCGTTGGCATCACCATGCCGGCCTTCCGTATCGCGGGGGGTGTGCTGCTGTTCCTGACCGCGCTGGAAATGCTGTTTGAGAAACGCACCAAGCGGCGGGAAGGTCAGGCCAGCCCGCAGGAGCTGCCCGACCCGTCTGTCTTTCCGCTGGCGACGCCCCTTCTTGCCGGTCCCGGTGCAATCACGACGGTTATTCTTTTGGCCGGTCAACAGGATAGCTATGCCGGGCTTGCCGCCATAGTGGCGGTCGAAGCCGCGCTTCTGTTTCTGGTCTTCGGCTTTTTCCTGACCGCAGCACCCTTGGAACGCTTTGCCGGCAAAACCGGAATCAACGTCATCACGCGGTTGTTGGGCATGCTACTGGCGGCGCTTTCGGTGCAATTCGTGCTGGACGGGCTCAGGGATTTTGGCCTGGCAGGGTGACGCGGGCCTCTCGGCCCCTTATATCATTCACCATGGATACAAATGGTGCGATGAACCTGGCCTATCTGGTGCTGCTGCTGGTCGCGGTCGGCGGTTGGATGGTGTTCCAACGACGTGAATCCGTTGGGAAATTGCTGCAGCAGGGCGTGATCTGGGGGCTTATCTTTGTCGGCGTGATCGCGGCCGTGGGCCTGTGGGGCGATATCCGGCAGACGGTCAGGCCAAGCCAGTCTGTTTTACAGAGCGGGTCGATCTCTGTGCCGCAATCGCCAGACGGACACTTCTACCTGACGGCAGATGTGAATGGCACGCCTTTACGGTTTATGGTGGATACCGGCGCGACGGACATCGTGCTGACGCGGAACGATGCGCAACGGGTTGGTCTGAAGCCAGACCAGTTGGTCTATTCAGGGAAAGCGCTGTCGGCGAACGGAGAGGTCGGCATTGCGCCGGTGGTGTTGGAGAGCGTCGCGCTCGGGCCGATGCAGGACCGCCGTGTCCGCGCCATGGTCAACAGCGGGGATATGAACCAATCGCTGCTGGGCATGCGCTATCTTCAGCGCTTTTCCGAGATCAAGATCGGCGACAGGGCGTTGATACTTACGCCGTAAATCCGGAGATGATGATCACCTGCCGGCGCTTTCCGCCTTCATTTCCCACCGGCCGGATTCCTCTGACCAGTACTTTGCGGCACATCCGGAGTCTGTCAGCGATTTCCATTGGATACGGGCAGTTTGTATGGCTTCGGGGTCGGTGCCATCGAACAGGACGCAGGCCCGCTCCATCTTCTGGACCTCTTCTGAAGTCAGGGCCGCCCCGTCGATTGTCATCAGACAGGTCGGGTCATTGGCCAGCGGGCCGGGCGTCAGCAATACCGGCTGCAGCGCATCGTGTTCGCCCCCTGCCACACCATGCGGGAGGAACTCCTCCTCCCGCCCCAGCCACAGCTTCTGGTCCAGCCAGTCGAGCCTGCCGGGGTCTTCGCCCCGCACCGCCACCCGCCAGCCCGCCTGAAGCGCACGGCCCAGCAACATGGGCAGTGTGACCTCAAGGGGTGTGCGGGTCAGGTGGTAGAAATAGGCCTCGCCCATTACTCCGTCTCGAACTTGTTCCGGACCAATTGGTCTAGCGCGCGCACGCCCCAGCCGGTGGCGCCTGCGGGGGCGAATGCCGTGTCAGATTTGACCGAGGCGACGCCCGCGATGTCGATATGGCACCAGGGCGTGTCCTCCTTGACGAAGCGTTTGAGGAACTCAGCTGCGGTGATCGAGCCTGCCGGGCGGCCGCCGACGTTGTTCGTATCGGCGATTCGGGACTTCAGCTGCTTGGCATAGGCCTTGCCCAGCGGCATGCGCCAGGCCCCCTCGCCCACATCGCCTGCGGCCCGCAGCACCCCGTTGCACAGCGCATCGTCATTGGAGAAAACGCCCGCATTTTCATGGCCCAGACCGATGATGATGGCCCCGGTCAGCGTCGCCAGATCGATCATCCCGGAGGGCGAGAACCGGTCCTGCGCGTACCACATCACGTCGCAGAGAACGAGCCGCCCCTCTGCATCGGTGTTTGTCACCTCGATCGTGTCGCCCTTCATCGATGTGATGACATCGCCCGGGCGCATCGCCTCGCCCGACGGCATGTTTTCGACCAGACCGACCAGTCCAACCACATTGGCCTTGGCCTTGCGCAGGGCCAGCGCCTTCATCGTGCCGGACACCGTGCCCGCACCGCCCATATCCATGGTCATGTCTTCCATGCCCGCCGCCGGCTTCAGGGAGATGCCGCCGGTGTCAAAGACCACGCCTTTGCCGATCAGTGCCAACGGCGCCTCGTCGCCACCGCCCTGCCATTGCATCACCACAACCTTGGAGGGGCTGGCAGAACCCTGCCCCACGGCCAAGAGCGCCCCCATGCCGAGCTTCTCCAGCTCCGGCTCTTCCAGCACTTCAACCGTCACGCCCAATTCGCCCAGCTCTGTCAGGCGGTTGGCGAATTCGGTGGTGGTCAGGACATTGGCCGGGGCGTTGACCAGATCGCGGGTGAAAAACACACCTTCCGCCACCGACAGGCGGTCACGGGCGGCGGCTTCGGCCTTCTCCGGATCGGAACACTGAACTGTGATCGGGCCGGGAGCTTTGGGCGCCTCTGTTTTCTCCGCCCCGTAATCATAGGCGCGCAGAACCGTCGCCTCCACCAGATCGGTCAGCGAGGCGATGCTGCCGCCAAAAAGCAGAAGGCCCTTCTCGTCCAGCGCCTTGCCAAGGGAGGCCCCCGCCGTCCGCGAGGCCTCCACATTGGCGCGGCGCGGCAGGACCACGACATGCAGCGCCTCGGCCGCCATGCCGGCGGGCCAGGCGAGGGTCTTCACGACGCCGGCCTCTGCTTTCTCAAAGGCTTCGCTGTCGATATACCGCTTCAGCGCGCCGCGTGTCAGACGATTGATGCGCCGCGCCGCCGGTCCCAGCTTGCCATCGGGGGTGACAATCACGGCCAGGCTGCCTTCCGTAACGGCAATGGTTTCGATGTCGGTCGCGGCAAAGGTCACGGTGGCGGTCTGGGTCACGTCAATCTCCTTGGGAATTGGTCCAGGGCCCGGCCAAGCCGGGGTTCGCAGGAAGCTAGCGCTGCCCCGCCGGTTTGGCCAGATAGCAGTTTTCCACCCCCGACAAATCCGCTACGGTCCGCCAAGCTCCGGGGGCAACCGGGTACGGAATGGGGGAAATTCTTGGCACGTTTCGACAGATATCTGCTGTCGCAATTCATGGTGCTGTTCGGATTTTTTTCGCTCGTCCTGGTGTCGATCTACTGGATCAACCAGGCGGTGCGATTGTTCGACACGCTGATCGGCGATGGCCAGTCGGCCTTTATCTTTCTGGAATTCACCGCGCTGTCGCTGCCGAATGTGATCCGGATCGTGCTGCCGATGTCGGTCTTTGCCGCCGCCGTCTATGTCACCAACCGTCTGTCGAGCGAGAGCGAGCTGGTGGTGATGCAGGCCACCGGGTTCTCGCCCTGGCGTCTGGCGCGGCCTGTCCTGTGGTTTGGTCTGATTGTCGGTCTGATGATGGCGGTCATGACGCATTTCCTCGTGCCTGCCTCGATGACGCAGCTGAAGCAGCGGGAAAACGATCTGCGGCAGAACGTCACCGCGCGGCTGTTGACGGAGGGGACGTTCCTGCATCCGGTCGACGGCGTCACCTTCTACATCCGGGATATCGCAGCTGACGGAACGCTGAATGACGTGTTCCTGTCGGATCGGCGCAGCAACACTGTCCAGACCTTTACCGCAGCCCGCGCCTATATCGTCGCGGACCGTGCCGAAGACGAGGCCGGGACGCCGAAACTGGTGATGATCGACGGGCTGGCGCAGACTTTGCAACGCGAGGACGAGCGGCTTTTCACGACGCATTTCAAGGACTTTACCTATGATATCGGGCGACTTTTCGGAGAAGAGGGCCCGCAGCTGGCCAATGTCCGGCACCTGCCCACCTGGACGCTGCTGACCAACCCAAGTCAGGCCGAGACCCTGACCGGCGCAACCCGGGGTGAGATTGCCTATGAGGCGCATATCCGGTTTGAACAGCCGCTCTTCTGTCTGGCCGCGGCGCTGGTTGCCTTCGGGACACTGATCAGCTCCGGCTTTTCCCGGTTTGGCGTCTGGCAGCAGATCGTTCTGGCGCTGGTTCTGATGCTGGTCATCAAGTTTCTGGAAGGTGTGGTGACGGATCCGGTGCGCAGGAATGCGGCGCTATGGCCGCTTGTCTATCTGCCGCCGCTGGCCGGGCTCTGCCTGGGATGGTTCATGCTGTGGCGGGCGACGCGTCTGAACCGGCCGAGGTTGTTCCACCGAAGGACCACGGCATGAAACTGGACCTTTATTTCGCACGCCGGTATCTGAGGCTGTTCCTGGGCCTGCTGATCGTCTTTCTGGCGATGTCGATGCTGATCGACATGGTGGAACAGAACCGCCGCCTGTCTGCGGCCAACATCGGCTTCGGCCAGCTTCTGGAGCTGGTCCTGCTGAATACGCCCAAAGGCATTTACCAGATCCTGCCGCTGATCCTGATGCTGTCGACCGTCGCTCTTTTTCTCGGGCTCGCGCGGTCTTCTGAATTGGTGGTCGTTCGCGCCGCCGGGCGGTCCGGTCTGCGTGTGCTTGTTGCGCCGGTCATCGTCGCCTCCGGTATCGGGATCGTGGCTGTTGCGCTGGTTAACCCGATCGTGGCGGGCACGTCCAAACGCCATGCGCTGCTGTTTGAGAGCTATCGGTCCGGCGGGCGCGACGTCATTTCCGTATCGGCCGAAGGTCTCTGGCTGAGACAGGGCGGCGACGACGGCCAGATGGTTATCCGTGCCGCGCGGGCGAACCCACAGGCAACAGAGCTCTATGATGTCACGATGATCGGATATGCGCCCGGCGGCGGGCCAGACCTGAGGCTTGAGGCCAAAGTTGCGGAGCTGACCAGCGGGGCCTGGGTTCTGCGCGACGTCATGAGCTGGCCCCTGGACCAGGATTTCAACCCGGAAGCCCAGCGTCAGGCGATCGAACAGCTCGAAGTTCCGTCGACGCTGACGCAGGAGCGTATTCGCGATACCTTTGGCGACCCCTCTGCCATACCGATCTGGGAACTGCCGCGATATATCGAGCAGCTGGAGCAGGCCGGGTTTTCCGCGCGCCGGCATGCCGTCTGGTTCCAGATGGAACTGGCTCAGCCAGTCTTCCTGGTTGCCATGGTGCTGATTGCGGCCGCCTTTACGATGCGGCATGTGCGGTTCGGCAAGACGGGCGTTTCCGTGCTGGCGGCTGTCATGCTTGGGTTTGCACTCTATTACATCCGCAATTTCGTTCAGATTCTGGGTGACAATGGTCAGGTGCCCGCCGCGCTTGCGGCCTGGGCGCCGCCGCTTGCCTCGCTGATGCTGGCGCTTGGGTTGCTGCTGCATATGGAGGACGGATGATGCGGTGGCTGTTATGCGCGCTCATCATCTGGCTGCTGCCCGTTGTGGCCTTGGCCCAGAGCAATGACGACGCCCCCTCCATGCTGGTGGCGGATCATCTGCGGCTGGCCGACCGCAACACATTGGTTGCCGAAGGTTCTGTTGAAGTGCTGCGCGGTGACACCCGGCTGAGGGCGCAGCGCATTGTCTATTCGCGGACCGATGACCGGCTGGAGATCACCGGCCCGATCGTGCTGCAGAACGGCCCGGATCAGATTCTGATCGCCGATGCGGCCGCACTGGACCGCGACCTTCGCAATGGGCTGATCCGCGGTGCGCGGGTGTTGATGGATCAGCAGCTTCAGCTTGCCGCCGCACGGCTGGACCGGGTGGACGGGCGCTATTCGCAACTGACCCGCGCGACGGTCAGTTCCTGTCAGGTCTGCGGGACGCGCCCGCCACTGTGGCAAATCCGGGCGCGCAGAGTGGTGCATGATCAGACAGAGCGGCAATTGTATTTCGACGATGCCCGGATGGAAGTGCGCGGCGTTCCGATCCTCTGGTTCCCGCGGCTGCGTCTGCCCGATCCGACCCAGACCCGTGCGACCGGCTTTCTGATTCCGTCGATCCGGCGGAACTCGCAACTCGCCACGGGGGTGAAAATCCCTTATTTCATCAAGCTCGGCGACCATCGGGACCTGACACTTACGCCGTATATCTCGGCCCGGACGCGGACCCTGGAATGGCGCTACCGGCAGGCGTTCACCCGGGGTGAAATTTCCTTCAACGGCGCCCTGTCCCAGGATGATCTGCAATCTGGCACGCGTGCGTTCATTGAAGGGACCGGGCATTTCGACCTGCGCCGGGACTTCAAGCTCGATTTCAAGATCGCCGCCGTCAATGACGACGCCTATCTGACGGATTACGATTATTCCGATGCGGACCGGCTGGAAAGCAGTGTGACCCTGTCGCGGGTCCGGCGCGACAGTTTCCTGGCAGCCGAACTGGCCCTGTTTCATACGCTGCGTGTCAACGAGACCAATGATACGATCCCCTTCCTTGCCGCCGATGCAATGTTCGAGCGGCGCTTCTTTCCCCGGTGGGGCGGAGAGATCCGTGCCTCGGCCGAGACGCACAGCCATGTGCGCCGGTCCGATCTGGATTTCGATGGGGCCGATGCCGATACAATTGTCGACGGGCGTGACGTCCAGCGCATGAGCGTCGGGCTGGACTGGCGCAACAGCTGGACCCTGCCGCTAGGGCTGCGTGCACAGGTGCTGGGAGGCGTTGCGGGCGATGCATTCATCACCAGCCAGGATGCCAGCCTGCCCGGATCGGACGCCCGGCTGAGCCCCACGGCCGCACTGACCCTGCGCTGGCCCTGGGTGCGCCACGGCGCCACCGGCGTCACCAATATTGTCGAACCCGTTGCGATGATTGCCTGGACCGGCGGCGATGCGCTGAATGTGGCCAATGATGAAAGCACCCGGGTAGAGTTTGACGAGGGCAATCTGCTGTCCCTGTCCCGCTTTTCCGCCGTGGATCGTCGGGAACGCGGGCTCCGGGCCGCGCTTGGCGCCACATGGACGCGGCTGGACCCTTCGGGCTGGAGCACGCGGTTCACGCTCGGGTCGGTGTTCCGGGAACGTCCGGAGACCGCGTTCAGCAAATCGTCGGGTCTGAGGGGCGAAACCTCTGACCTGCTCATCGCGGGTCAGATTTTTGCCCGCAACGGTCTTTCGGTGACGGCACGCGGTCTGTTCGACTACAGCCTTGAGGTCAACAAGGCCGAAGCCAAAGCCGTGTGGAACGCCAAACGTTTCGATATCGCTGCGGGCTATGTCTGGCTGTCGCCCGACCCGGACGAAGACCGGCCAACGGCGGTGTCGGAGTGGTCGTTTTCCTCCGGGTTCGATTTCAACGACAACTGGCGCGGTCTGCTGTCGGGCCGCTATGACATCGCAGCGGACGAACCGATCCGGGCCGGCTTTGGCGTTGTCTATTCGAACGAGTGTCTCGACGTGACACTTTCGGCCTCGCGCCGGTTCACCTCTTCCACTATCGTCTCCCCAGCCACCGATTTCAGTTTCACGATCGGGCTGCGCGGCTTCTCTGCCAGGTCAAACGGCGGAACCGTCGCCCGGGCCTGCAGATGACGCAAGACAAGAAAAGACTGACATGACCCTGACACTTCGCCCCGTTCTGCCATTCCTTCTGCGCCTGAGCCTTGTCGCTCTGGGTCTTGTGATGCCCGTGGCGGCGCCGGCGCAGAATTTCACCCCTGTCGTCAAGGTCAATGACCAGGTCGTGACCCGATATGAGCTTGATCAGCGGATGCGGATGCTGCGGCTGTTCCGCGCCCCGGGCGACATCCGGGAGCTGGCGGAGTCGCAGCTGATCGACGACCGGCTCAGGATCGCCGCCGCCAAGGAAATGGGTATCCGACCGGCCGTTGAAGAAATTCAGGCCGGTATGAGCGAATTTGCCGGCCGGGCCAATCTGTCGGCCGAACAGTTTCTGTCCGCGCTTAGCAAGGCCGGGGTCGCGCCGGAATCCTTCCGTGATTTTGTTGCCGCAGGCGTGGCCTGGCGCGAAGTGGTGCGGGCGCGCTTTGGTCCGCGCGTGCAGATTTCGGAACAGGAGATCGACCGCGCGATTGCCAGCGGTGGCGTCAGCGGTGGCGCTGTGCAGGTCCTTATCTCCGAGATTTTCATTCCGGTCGAAGCCGGACAGGAAGACGAGGCGCGCGCGCTTGCCGATCGGATACGGCGCGGCGGCGCCAATAACTTCGGTGCCGCGGCACGGGAATATTCCTCGGCGCCCTCTGCCGGTGCTGGCGGGCGTGTAAACTGGGTGCCTGCCTCCAATCTCGGGCCGCAGATCCGGCCTGTTATCCTTGGCCTGCGGCCGGGACAGATCAGCCAGCCCATCGAACAGAATGGCCAGATCGCGCTTTTCCTGCTGCGTGATCTGCAACAGAGCGACAGCCGCGCGCCGCAATATGCCGCTATCGAATATGCCGCCTATTACATCGCCGGCGGGCGGACCGAGGCGACGCTGGCGCAGGCGGCCAAAATCAAGGCGCGGGTCGATACCTGTGACGATCTTTACGGCATTGCCAAGGGGCAGCCCGAATCCGTTCTTGATCGCGGCGTCAAAGCGCCCGGTGAGATCCCCGCAGATATCGCCGCCGAGCTGGAGAAGCTCGACCCCGGTGAAGTCTCCACGGCGCTGACGCGCGCCAATGGTCAGACACTGGTCTTTCTGATGCTCTGCGACCGGAGCTTCGATCTGTCGGGGGCGGTGTCGCGGGATGGCGTGGCGCTGGATATCCAGAACCGGCGGCTGGGGACCTATTCCGAGGATTACCTCGCCCAGCTTCGCAGCGAGGCGCGGATCGTCCGGCGCTGAGATGGCCACGATCGACGGTCTGCCGCCCCTGCGAGAAGTCATCGCGACGCATGGGCTGGCGGCGAAGAAATCGCTGGGACAGAATTTCCTTCTGGATCTGAACCTGACGGCAAAAATCGCCCGACAGGCCGGCGAGCTGGCCGGGTGTGACGTGCTGGAGATCGGGCCCGGGCCCGGCGGTCTGACCCGGGGTCTGCTGGCCGAGGGGGCGCGCAGGGTTCTGGCGGTGGAAAAGGATGCCCGCTGCCTGCCGGCGCTGGCGGACATCGCGGCGGCCTATCCCGGCCGGCTTGAGGTGATCAACGGCGATGCGCTGGAGATCGACCCGCTGGCCCGGCTGACCCCGCCTATCCGCGTGGCGGCCAACCTGCCCTATAATGTCGGCACCGAGCTGCTGGTGCGCTGGCTGACCCCGCCCGACTGGCCGCCCTTCTGGCAGAGCCTGACCCTGATGTTCCAGCGCGAAGTGGCGGAGCGGATCGTGGCGCAGCCGGGGAGCAAGGCCTATGGTCGGCTGGCCCTGCTGGCCTCCTGGCGGGCGGAGGCGCGGATTGTCCTGTCGCTTCCGCCCGAGGCCTTCACGCCGCCGCCCAAGGTGAGCTCTGCCGTGGTGCATCTGACCGCCCTGCCCGCGCCGCGGTTTGCCGCGGATGCGAAAGTGCTGGAGCGTGTGGTCGCCATGGCGTTCAACCAGCGGCGCAAGATGCTGCGGGCGGCGCTGAAGGGGCTGGCGCCGGATATCGAGGATCGTCTGCTCGCCGCCGGGATCAAGCCGACGGACCGGGCGGAGACGGTATCGCTGGAACAGTTCTGCGCCCTGGCCCGGGCCGTGGCCAGCTAGCCGGGGTTGACCTGCTGGCGCAGGTCAAAGCCTCCGGCGGGAGTATTTTTGGAAAGATGAAGGGGGCCGAGGCCCCCGGCGTCAGATGACGCGCACCTGGGTGCCAACCGGGCAGAGCTGGAAGAGCTCCGCGATCTTTTCATTATAGAGCCCGATGCAGCCATCGGAGGACCGGCGGCCGATCTTGCGGGTGTCGTGGGTGCCGTGGATGATATAGGCGGGCCAGCTGAGATACATGGCATGGGTGCCAAGCGGGTTTTCCGGGCCCGGCGGGATCGGCTTCCAGTCCGGGTAGCGCTGCATCTGGGATGCGGTCGGGGTCCAGGATGGCCCGACCTTCTTGCGTACGATGGAGGTATAGCCGCGTTTGGTCAGCGCATCCGTCAGCGGAACGGAGGTCGGGTAGACGCGATAGTCTGACCCGTCGGCCGACCAGTAGTGCAAGGCGCGGGAGACGGTATCGGCCACGATGGTGGACTTGCCGAGGTCATCGAAATGATCGCGCCAGTCCTGCATGGAGAAGCTGGAACTGTTGCGGCGCGTGAGCTCTACATCCTGAGCGCGCAGGATGCCGGGGGTGGCGAGGGTTGCTGTGGCGGTTGCGGCCAGCATGGCCTGACGACGGGTGAGTTTAATGCTCATGGTCTCTCCTTCTTTCGGAGCCTCTTCGGGCAGATGCCACGGGTCACCATGGCTGGCTTAAGTGAACCTTAAGGCACACCCACCACGGCAGCGGATCACGCAGATGTCATAGTTGGTGGCGGGTTGAGCCTGCTTCAGACTGACTTAAGCTTGGCAGCGCAGAGGGCGCGCGATACGGGGACGGAATGCGGATTTTGATCGTCGAAGATGATGCTGTGCTGGCTGACGGGCTGAGCGTCGGGCTGCGTCTGTCGGGCTTTACGCCGGACAGGGTCGCCACGCTGGCCGATGCGCGGGCAGCGTTGTTGGCGGGCGGGTTCGACGGGATGGTGCTGGACCTGATGTTGCCCGACGGCTCCGGCCTCGATCTTCTGGCAGAGATGCGGGCGCGGGAGGACACTTTGCCCGTGCTGCTGCTGACGGCGCTGGATCAGGTGCGCGACCGGGTGCGCGGGCTGGATCTTGGTGCGGACGATTATATGGGCAAGCCCTTCGACCTGGAGGAGCTGGCCGCACGGCTGCGCGCGCTGCTCCGGCGGCGCGAGGGGCGGGCTCAGGGCACCTTGTCCTGTGGCGGGCTTGTGGTCGATCCGGCGACCCTCTCGGGCCAGATGTCCGGCAGGGCTGTCGGGTTTTCCCGCCGGGAGTTCACCGTGCTGCTGGCGCTGATGGAACATCCGGGCCACATCCTGTCCAAGGCCACGCTGGAAGAGCGGCTCTATGGCTGGCAGGAGGAGGTGGAGAGCAATACGGTGGAGGTCCATGTCCACAAGCTGCGCGCCAAGCTGGGGCGCGACTTTATCGAAACGGTGCGGGGGCTTGGCTACCGGATTGCTGCGGAGGGCGCGCCATCTCGATCCGTCTGAGAATGTTTCTGATCCTGGCGCTGGCGACCGGGGCTGTTTGGATGTCTGCCGCGCTCTGGATCGAACATTCGACGCGGGCGCAGGTGGAGCATGTGCTGGATGCGCGGCTGGCAGAGGCTGCGCGGATGGTATCGTCACTTCTGACCGACCACCGGATCGCGGTGGCCGCCGCCGGAGACGCGCCCGTTGCCGTGCCTCTGCCTGAGGCGGAGGGATATTCCCGCCAGCTGTCCTGTCAGATCTGGTCTCTGGACGGGGCGCTGGTCGGCCGGTCGCAGGGGGCGCCGGATACCCGGTTGTCCGATATGGCGACCGAGGGGTTTTCCGTCTCAACCGTAGAGGGAGAGCCGTGGCGGGTCTTTTCCGTGTTGAACCCGGAGATGGGTCTGCGGGTCATGGTCGGCGACAGCCTTGCCGTCAGAGACCGGCTGGTGCGCGATGTGATCGAGGGGCTGCTGCTGCCTGCCGCCGTCATGCTGCCTGCCCTGGCGCTTCTCATCTGGTTCGGCCTGTCACGCGGGCTGGCCCCTCTTGACCGGATGGCAGAGAGTTTGCGGGCGCGCAGCCCGCAGGACCTCTCTCCCCTGCCCGGCCCTGTTCCGTCGGAAATCCGGCCGGTGCGGCAGGCGCTTAATGCGCTGATGTCGCGGGTCGGCGCGGCCCGCGACGCGGAACGGGATTTCACGACCTTTGCGGCCCATGAGCTGAAGACGCCGCTGGCGGGACTGCGCGCGCAGGCGCAGGTCCTGCGGATGTCAGATGATCCGGAGGTGCGGGGGGCGGCGATCGAAAACATCACCCGCTCTGTCGACCGGACCGACCGGATGGTGCGCCAACTTCTGGAACTGGCGCGGATCGATCGGGCGGAGCGGGTCGGCGCGGACTGTGATCCTGCGCGCATCATTGAGGAGGTGTTGCAGGACCTCGCGACGCTGGCGCAGGTCCGGCGGGTGCGGTTTGACGTGACTGCAGACGCCGGGCGCACCATTGTGACCGATGCGTTTCTGTTGCGGACAGCCCTTCGCAACGTCGTGGAGAATGCCGTGCAGGCCAGCCCGGACGGCGCCACCGTACGCCTGAGCCTGTCCCGCGATCCGCTGGAGATAACCGTATCCGACACCGGGCCCGGCATCCCAGACACGCTGCGCGACCGGGCGACAGAGCGGTTCACCCGCGGTCCAACCGGCGGGCCGGAGGGCAGCGGGCTCGGGCTGGCAATTGTCGCGAGCGCCATGGAGCGGCTGGACGGGTCGGTCCAGTTCGACAGCGGGCCGGGCCAGACGGTGCGCCTGCGTCTGCCCGGTTAGTCGCGGGGTCGCAGTTGCAGCCGGATGCCGTCGCGGGACCGGACCGTGAGATGGGCGATGGGGGTTGGCGGGGCCTCGACTGTCGTGACCTTGAAATGGCGCAGGATCATGGAGAGGATCAGCACGCCTTCGACCATGGCAAAGCCCGCGCCGGTGCAGACCCGCGCGCCGGCGGAGAAGGGCACATAGGCGTCGCGCATGCATTGGCGGCCCTTTTCGGTGCCCCAGCGGGCGGGATCGAAGCCATCGGGATTGTCCCAGAGCCGTTCGTGCCGGTGCAGGTGCCAGGGGCTGATCACCACCTGCGCGCCCTTCGGCAGGTCGCGGTCGCGGAAATGCTCGGACCGGGTGGTTTCGCGGACCATCATGGGCACGGGCGGATAGAGGCGCAGCGTCTCCCGGAAGGTATCGCGGGAGAGGCGGAGCTTGGAGAGGACGGAGAAATCGCTATCCTCGTCCAGCGCCCGCGCCTCCTCTGCCACACGCTGCTGCCAGTCGGGGTGCGTCGCCATGAGGTAGAGCGCCCAGGCCAGGGCTGAGGCGGAGGTTTCGTGCCCGGCGAGGAAGAAGATGGCGACCTGATCGACCATCTCCTCCGTATCGAAACGGTCGCCGGTCAGCGGATCGGCGGTGGTCATGATCTTGGTCGCGAGGTCGTCGGGCGCCGTTCCCGCCGCGATGTCCTGTTGGCGGGCGTCGGTCAGGCGGGTGATAAGCTGGCGAATGTCCCGCGCCGCGCTTTTCGTGCGGCGGGAATGGAAGCGCGGCAGCCAGCGCGGCAGCGGGATGAACGCTGCGATGTTGAGGATGGGCGAGGAGCGCTGGTAGTCGCGGAACCGGGTGAAGACCTCTGCCGCGATCTCATGTTCGATAGGGATGGAGAAGAGCGTGCGGAAGATCACATCGGCGGCGGCATGGGAGGTCTCCGCCTCGATCTCCACCGGCGTGCCGGTGCGGGTTTTGAGGCGGGCGATGCAGGCCTCTGCCGCGTCGCGGATGGCGGGGAAGGTATCCTTCAGGCGGCCGCCCTCGAAAGCCGGGTCTATAATGCGGCGCTGGCGTTTCCAGGTCTCGCCATTGGTCAGGAAGACGGAGTTGCCGAGCAGCGGGCGCAGGCCTTCGCTGATCCGGTCGGATTTGGGGAAATCGTCGGGCCGTTCCTTGAGGACCGTGGCGATCAGGTCGGGCTGGTTGATCATGTAAGAGCGGAAGAAGGGCGTTTTGAACTCCGCCATCCAAGCGCGGTAGAGGCGTGCGGGCTGGGCGGAGAGGATATCGTCGCGGAAAAGCTGCACGTAACGGCGGAGCGAGACGCGGTCGGGCCGGGCTGCCGGTTTGGGGGGGATCATGCCATGCTCCGGAAGCGATTTACGGGCGTCTCGATCCGGGTCTTGGAGGGCGGTCTGCCGGCGTAGCGGCCCGCCAGCGTCAGGGGGCCGGCGGTGATGCGGAAATAGTCGTAATCGCCAGGCCGGTCAAAGGCGCAGAGATACTGGAAATGCAGGCGGAAAAAGCGCCAGCGAAGCTCCTTCCAGCGTTCGGGCGACAGCGTCTGAGTGAAGGCGGCGGAGAAGACGAGCGGCCATTGCTTGTCCGCCGGCGCCACGCCGGTGACCGCAACCGGATCGCAGAGCGCAAAGGCGCAGCCGTCGCCGGGCGCCGTCACATCTACCCAGGTGAGCTCCGGCCGGGCCGACAGATAGGCGAGATCGGCGCGCAGGCGTTTGGCGCGCGGCAGGAAGGAGACCATGGGCACCACCTGCCCCAGCGACAGGAAGCTGAGCACCGGGCCATCCGCGGGCACGCGCTCGTCGCGGATCAGGTCCGACAGGATCGACACCGCCAGATGCGCGCCGGAGGAATGGCCGACCACCAGCACCTCCCCGGCATCGGTCTTCAACGCCTCCGCGATGGTATCGGCGAATTCGGCCATACGCGCCTCCAACGCCGGGGAATTGGCGCCGAGGGTGCGAGCGGAGAAGGAATAGTCGTGCATCAGGTAATAGGCGAAGAGCTTGGCGTCCTTCGACTTGAACCACCGGAGGCCGGCCCAGATCACCGCCAGCCCGACGGCCAGCCCGACCCAGGGCGCGGCCATCGGAACCACCTGCGCGACGCCCAGCTGGACCAATCGCCCCAGGCCCCAGCCCACCAGACAGCAGAGCGCCAGCTGCAACAGAAGCATGCCCACCGGGTAGAGCGCCGCAATCACCGGCCCCTTGCGCAGCCGCATCAGCCGGAACAGCGCGCCGGAGAAGATATAGGCCGAAGCCGTCCAGACCAGTTGCAGATAGGTGGCGGGGATCGAGGAGGCCATGCTGTCGCGCACGATGTCGGACCAGTAAAGCACCTCCATATCCGTGCCGGTGGCCTGCCCGTCCTGTTCCGCCTCGATATGCCAGCCATAGGGGCCCTTGGTCGTCTTGGGGCGGAGCGTGAGGGAATAGCCCGAGATCTCCGCCTGCGCCGCGCTCTCCTTCCGGTAGAGCTCGCGGTAGCGGCGCGGATGGATCGGGTCATAGCCGGGGATGTAGAACACCCGGCGATGCCTGACGATGGGGCCTTCGGTGGGAGAGCTGCTCATCTCTGCCTCAATGCGTTTTGCCGGAAGGATAGCGGCAAAAGGCGGCGAGATTAAGAAAATTATCCGAGGGTTGCGAGGCCGGGAAAGGTCTCCAGCAGCCAGAAGGACATGGCGGAGAAACCGCCCGTCAGCATCAAGAGCCCGATGGTCCAGAGCAGCAGGCCCATGATCCGCTCGATCCGTTCCATGTTCCGCTTCATCCAGTTAAGCGCCCCGCCGAGGCGCGGCAGGAAGGCTGCGACCAGCAGGAAGGGAATGCCGAGACCAAGCGCATAGACAGCGAGTAGTGCGGTGCCCCGGGTGATCGACGCCTCTGACGCCGCCAGCGACAGGATCGCGCCCAGCTGCGGCCCAATGCAGGGCGTCCAGCCAAAGGCGAAGGCCAGGCCCAGCACATAGGCGCCAAAGGCCGACCCGCCGCGGTCGCCCGCATCCAGCCGCGCCTCCCGGTCGAGGAAGCCGATGCGGTAGACGCCGACGAAATGCGCGCCGAAGATCATCACGAGAACCCCGGCGATGGTGTTGAAATAGCCCTGGTATTGAAGGAAGAGCCGCCCGAAGGACGAGGCCGCAAAGCCCAGCAGCAGGAAGACGGTCGAAAGGCCCAGCACGAACATCAGTGCGGCAGGCAGCGCCCGGTTGCGACCCTGACCCTGCCCCAGATCGGTCAGCGACACGCCGGACATATAGGCGATATAGGGCGGCACGATGGGCAGGACGCAGGGGCTGAGGAAAGAAATCCCGCCCGCCAGCAGCGCCACGATCATGGCAGGCAGAAGCCCCGCATCTATGATGTCGATCCCGAACATGATCCCCGATTAGCCGGTTCTGCCACCGCCGTCACGCGGCGCGTTGTCACAAAGCCGTGGACCTTTGTTGCAGGAGCGCGCTATCTGCGGGCCATGACGGTGGATGTGGATATCGACGCGCTTGGGCTGCTCTGCCCCCTGCCCGTTCTGCGGCTGCGCAAACGGCTGCAGGGGATTGCGGCGGGCGAGGTGCTGACGATCCTGTCGGATGATCCCGTGGCCGCGATCGACATCCCGCATTTCTGTGCGCAGGAAGGCCATGCGGTGCTGCGGGACGAGCCGCGCGAGGGCGGACGGCTCTTTGAGGTGCGCAAGGGCGGCTGAGCGCGTCGACCTGTCATAAGAAAACCGCCGGACGCTAGCGCCCGGCGGTTTCCCGTTCAGTCTCTGTCAGCCTCAGCCCTTGCCGAGCGACCACCAGCCGCGCCGTTTCGGCTTGCTGTCATCTTCGGGTTCGGCCTCTGCCAAGGCGGGCTCGGGCTGTGCCGGGGCCTCTGCAACCGGTTCCGGCTGCGGCTCGGGCTCTGCCGGGGTCTCTGCGACCGGTTCCGGCTGCGGTTCGGGCTCTGCCGGGGTCTCGGCAGCAGGCTCAGGCTCCGCCGGAGTCTCCGCAACCGGTTCCGACTGCGGCGCGGGCTCTGCAGGTGTTTCCGCCACAGGCTCCTTCTTCTTGCGCGGCGTCGATTTGCGCTTGGGCTTTGGCTTTTCCTCCGCCTCGGGCGCCTCGGCGACCTCTGCAGTTGCCACCTCTGCCGTCGCATCGGCGCCGGCCTCTTCCGCTGCCGGCTCTTCGGCCTTCTTGCGGGACCGCGAGCGGGTGCGCTTGGGCTTCGGTGCGGGTTCTTCCGCCGGAGCAGCCTCTTCGGTCACAGCCTCGGCAGCGACCTCTTCAGCCGGGACCTCCACGTCAGAAGCATCGGTGTCCTCGGCCTCCGTCTGATCGTCGCCGGAGCCATTGTCATTGCCGCCCTCACCATTCTCCTTGGAGCCGCCGCGCCGACGACGACGACGACGACGGCGCTTCTTGGGCTTCTGCTCGTCGCCATCCTCGGAGGCGGTCTCCCGCGCGTCGGAGGCGTCGATATCCTCCGGGATCTCGCTGTCATCGGGTTCAACCTCGTCCTCATCGGACTGATCGTAGAGCGCGGCACTGGCCGAAACGAATTCAGTCGGTTCCGGCACGACGCGGGTCGCGGTCTTGAACTTCTCCATGGAGAAATCGGGAGAGATCAGATGCGGGTCGCCCTCGATCCGGACGGACATGCCATAGCGCGCCTCGACGGCGGCGACATGTTCGCGCTTCTGGTTCATCAGGTAGTTGGCGATGTCGACCGGGCATTTCAGCAGCACTTCGCGCGACCGGCGACGGGTGCCCTCTTCCTCGATCTGGCGCAGGATGTTCAGCGCCATGCTGTCGTCGGACCGGATGAGGCCCGTGCCGTGGCAGACGTGGCAGGGCTGGGTCGTGGCCTCCAGCATGCCGGGGCGCAGACGCTGGCGCGACATCTCAAGCAGGCCAAAGCCGGAAATGCGGCCAACCTGGATGCGGGCGCGGTCGGTCTTGAGCTTGTCCTTCAGCTTCTTCTCGACGGCGGCGTTGTTCTTACGCTCGTCCATGTCGATGAAGTCGATGACAATCAGGCCCGCAAGATCACGCAGACGCAGCTGGCGGGCGACCTCTTCGGCGGCCTCCAGGTTGGTCTTGAGCGCGGTTTCCTCGATAGAGCCCTCTTTGGTGGCACGGCCGGAGTTCACGTCGATGGCGACCAGCGCCTCGGTCACGCCGATGACGATATAGCCGCCGGATTTCAGCTGCACGGTCGGGTTGAACATGCCGCCCAGGTAGGTTTCCACCTGATAGCGGGCAAAGAGCGGCATCTGATCGCCGTAATGCTTCACGTTCTTGGCGTGGGACGGCATGATCATCTTCATGAAGTCCTTGGCGTTACGGTAGCCGCGTTCGCCTTCCACCAGCACCTCGTCGATATCGCGCGAATAGAGGTCGCGGATCGAGCGTTTGATGAGGTCGCCCTCTTCATAGATCTTGGCGGGTGCAATCGACTTGAGCGTCAGCTCACGGATCTGTTCCCACATGCGCTGAAGGTATTCGTAGTCGCGCTTGATCTCTGTCTTGGTGCGCTTGGCCCCGGCCGTCCGCACGATCAGGCCCGCGCCCTTGGGCACGTCGATCTCCGACGCGGTTTCCTTCAGCTTCTTGCGGTCCGCAGCATTGGTGATCTTGCGGGAGATGCCGCCGCCACGGGCGGTGTTGGGCATCAGCACGCAATACCGGCCGGCCAGGCTGAGGTAGGTGGTTAGCGCGGCGCCCTTGTTGCCGCGCTCTTCCTTGACGACCTGCACCAGCAGAATCTGACGGACCTTGACGACTTCCTGAATCTTGTAGCGGCGCGCGCGGGGTTTGCGCGGCAGCTGGATGTCTTCGTGATCATCGTCATCGGCCACGGATTCGATGCCGTCGTCGTGATCCTCGTCCTCGTCAGAGCTGTCGTCCGTGGTGTCGATCGCATCATCTGCAGAGCCCTCGGGCTCTTCTACAGGCGTTTCGGCCACGGTTTCCATGGGCGACAGGCCTTCATCCTCGGTTTCGAGGTCGATGGTCTCCATCCCGTTGATTTCGGACTCGTCGGACGTGGTGATCGCATCGTCCGCAACAGTCTTTTCCGCCTTGGAGGGACGACGGCGGCGCGAGCGGGTCTTTTTCTTTTCCTCGTCGGCCTCGTCCTTGGCCTTCATGGCCTCGGCATAGGCACGCTCTTCCTCCATCAGGGCCTCACGGTCCGCGACGGGGATCTGGTAGTAATCCGGGTGGATTTCCGAGAAGGCGAGGAAGCCGTGGCGGTTGCCGCCATAGTCCACAAAGGCCGCCTGGAGCGAGGGCTCCACGCGCGTGACCTTGGCGAGATAGATGTTGCCGGCTAGCTGGCGCTTGTTTTCAGATTCAAAGTCGAACTCCTCGACCTTGTTTCCGTCCACCACCACGACGCGGGTCTCCTCCGCGTGGGTGGCATCGATGAGCATTTTCTTTGCCATTGTATCCGTTTGCACGCGTCAGAAGGCCCGGACCCAGGAGGTCCGAACCCTAAGATGGCGTGTCTGTCAGGGGCGATTGTGCGGGCGTGCGGCGATAGATGGCATGGGCGACGAACATGCGTCGCTCCCCTGCCCTCGTAATCTCCGTCGCGCCTCATCGCGGTTCTTCTCCGGCGGGTGATGCGGATTTGGGTCCGTCATCCCCACCCGTTTAGTGCCGCGCCGGCCCCTCGGGGCGGCTTGGCGTTGGTTCGACCCTTGCGGGGTCCATTCGGTCTGTCCGGGGCCTCCGGGGTCGATCGCGGGGATCATCCCACCTGAAGGACCGGGCAGAGAAACTTTTCAGACTGACGCCTTCTGGCATCAGATCATTTGTCCACAATACGTCCGGTGACGATTAAATGACAATGGCGAAAATTGCAGGGCGTAAGTTTCAGCCGGGAAATTCCTATCGGAATGCACGCCAGGCGTGCAGAACGGGGGCGCGTTCGCCCCCGCCCGCAGGCTGTCGCCTCAGTTCAGGTAATCCGACCGCTGCAGATTGTACTTCGCCATCTTTTCGTTCAGCGTCCGGCGCGGCAGGCAAAGCTCGTCCATGACCGAGGCGATGGAGCCCTTGTGGCGCCGCATGGTATTGTCGATGAGCATGCGCTCAAACGCCTCGACATATTCCTTGAGCGGCTTGCCCTCTGTCGTCACCACCGCCTGCATCTCGTCATGGTCGGTCATCAGGAGCGATGCGATCGTGCCGGAGCCGCGGCGCGACTGCAGCACGGCGCGTTCGGCCACGTTGATCAGCTGGCGGACGTTGCCTGGCCAGGGTGCCTGCAGGAGCTGCGCGGCCTCCTGCGCAGCGACCTTGGGCGCCTCGCAGCCGTATTCTTCGGAGAACTGCTCGGTGAAGGTGGTGAACATGGTCAGCACGTCCTCGCCGCGCTGGCGCAGCGGCGGCAGGGTGATGCGCAGGGCGGCCAGCCGGTAGAAGAGGTCAGAGCGCAGCGCATCCTCACAGGTCCGGTCGGCCTCCTGCATGTTGCAGATGGCGACGATGCGGGTCTCTCCCGGCGTGCCCTGTTCGTTGATCATCGACAGCAGACGGCCCTGAACGGCATCGCTCATCGCCTCGACATCTTCCAGCACCAGCGTGCCGCCGCGCGCCTCTTCGACCGCGGGAAGGGTGCTGTCTTCGGGGTTCATCGGACCGAAGAGCCGCTTCATCAGCGTGTCTTCGTCCATCGCGGCGCAGGAAAGCAGGACGAATTTCTTGCCCGCCCGCGCGCCCACGGCATGCAGGGCATGGGCGACCAGCGTCTTGCCGGTGCCGGTCTCGCCATCGATCAGCACATGGCCTTCGGCCTGGCCCAGATCGAGGATATCTTCGCGCAGACGTTCCATCGCGGGCGACGTACCGATCAGCTTTTTCATCAGCTGCGAGCCGTCCGACAGTTCACGACGCAGCTGCCGGTTGTCCATCACCAGACGGCGGGCATTGGCGGCCTTCTTGGCCAGCTGGTTCATCTTTTCCGGATCGAACGGCTTTTCGAGGAAATCGAAGGCGCCGATGCGCATCGCCTCCACCGCCATGGGCACGTCGCCATGGCCGGTGATCATGATGACGGGCAGCGCCGAATCCGATCCCATAAGCTTGCGCAGGAACTGCATGCCATCCATGCCCGGCATCTTGATGTCGGAGATGACGATGCCCGGGTAATCCGGCCCCAGCGTCTTCAGCGCCTCCTCCGCGGAGGGGAAGGTTTCCGTGTCATAGCCCGACAGGGCCAGCCACTGGCTGATCGACTGACGCATGTCCTGTTCATCGTCGACGATGGCGATCTTCATTGCTTTCTGCATATACGGGTCTCCGCAAAACTACTCTGCTGCTTCTATCTCTTCGGACAAGATAGGCAGCTGTATTTCGAAAACAGCCCCACCGGCCTCTGCGTTCCGTGCGGTCAGACGTCCGCCGAGGTCGTTGACGATGCCGGAGGAAATGGCAAGCCCCAGGCCCACCCCGTCTCCGGGCTGCTTCGTAGTGTAAAATGGTTCAAACAAATCGTCGAGATTTTCGATGCCGGTGCCATTGTCGCGGACCGAGATATGGGCCGTCTCGCCCGCCGACAGGATCACCTCGATCTCGGGCTGGTCGACGGAATTCGTGGCGTCGATGGCATTGCGCAGGAGGTTGATCAGCACCTGTTCCAGACGCAGCCGGTCGGCCATGACCATGACGTTCTGATCGGGCATGATCCGGGTCACACGGACCTGCCGCTGGCGCAGCTGCGGCTCCATCATGGACAGGGCGGAATTGAGCGCATCCCTCACGTTTACAGGGGTAAACTTGTCCCCGCCCTTGCGGGCGTAGCTCTTCAGCTGACGGGTGATCGCGCCCATCCGGCCGATCAGATCGTCGATCCGCTGGAAGCTCGACAGCGCCTCCTCCGGCCGGTTGCGGCGCAGCAGCAGGGCGGCGCCGGCGAGATAGGTTTTCATCGCCGCCAGCGGCTGGTTCAGCTCGTGGCTGACGGCGGCGGACATCTCACCCAGAGCGGCCAGCTTGGAGGATTGCGCCAGCGTCTGTTCGGCCACATCGAGCGATTTCTGCATCCGTTCCCGCTCGGCGATCTCGCGCTGGAGGCGCAGGTTCAACTGGCGAAGTTCCGCCGACTCACGCTGAAAGAAGACCATCCGCAGCGAATTGCGCCGGTTCAGCGCGTAAAACGCGCCCGCGAGCAGCAGCGCAAACCCCATGATCTCCAGCGCCAGAACACCGTTCACCTTCTCCCGGACGGAGGCATAGGTGGTGAAGGATGCGATTTCCCATCCCCGGAATGGCAAGCGGGAGGATACGCGCATCACCGCCTCTCCTCTGACATAGGCATCGGCGGGCAGAACGGACCAGTCCGCCGTCGCCTGTATCGCACGCTGAATGGCACTGTCGGGCGGTTCGCGCACCAGCGCCTCGGCTTCGGTCAGGCCGCGCCAGCGCGGTTCGGTTGCCAGAATGATCTGGCCGGTGCTGTCGGTGACCAGAACGGCATCCGAAATGCCGGCCCAGGCCCGTTCGAATTTCTGCAGGTCCACTTCCACCATGATCACGCCCGCCGGCGCGCCCTGGCTTTCCATGCTGCGGGAATAGGTGAATCGATACCCGATCCCCTCCCGCTCGGCGACGGTGAAAATGGTGCCGGAGGATCGCAGCGCATCGACAAAAAGCCGCGTGCCGGCATGGGTTTCGCCCAGACGATTGCGGTCCGTCGCGGCGACGGTTTTGCCGTCCTTGTCCAAAAGCATCAGCGACGCCGCGCCGATTTCATCGACGAAAGAGATCAGCCGCTGGGTCGATTGCGAATAATCCGCCGAATTCAATGCGCCGATCAGGGTTGGATCGCGCGACAGAAGCTGGGGCACGATCGCGTTCCGCCGCAATTCGCTGACCAGATTGCCGCCATAAAGCGCAAGCCGCAGCTCGGCCCGGTTGCGGGTGTTTTCCGTAAACCTGTCTGTCAGCGCGCGGTTGGTGATCCAGACGACCGAAACCGCAAGTATGACAAATACCACCAGCGCGGCACGCATACGCCAGCTGATGGAACGGCCCCCGAGGATCGAAGGCCCGGTGCGCGGTTGGGTCACATCGGCCATACCAGAAACTACGCCAGCTCTTTGCGCCGCTCAAGCATGCGGATCGCCGGGGCGGTGGCTTCAGGCGGAAACCAGCGCGGACATCAGCCCCTGGAACATCGCCCGCCCGTCCGTGCCGCCAAGCGCCTCGTCCGCCGCCCGCTCCGGATGGGGCATCATGCCCAGCACACGGCGGTTGGTGCTGAGGACACCGGCGATATCCGCCGCCGCCCCGTTGGGGTTGTCATTATAGGTGAAGGCGATGCGATCCTCGTCCTCCAACTGCTTCACCAGATCGGCATCGGCGCGGTAATTCCCCTCGTGATGGGCGATCGGGATGTGCAATTCGGTGCCCGCATTCCAGTTGCGGGTGAAATCGCTGTCAGAGGTGCGCACGGTCAGCGGCACAGTCTTGCACAGGTATTTGAGGTTGGCATTGCGCAGCAGGGCGCCGGGCAGGATCCGCGTCTCTGTCAGGATCTGGAAGCCGTTGCAGATGCCAAGCGCATAGCCGCCGCGTTCGACATGGGCCTTTAGCGAATTGCAGATCGGCGAATTGGCGGCGATGGCGCCGCAACGCAGGTAATCGCCGTAGGAAAAGCCGCCGGGCACGCCCACGATATCGGTCCCCGCGGGCAGCTCATTGTCCTTGTGCCAGACCATCGTGACCTCGGCACCGGCCTTTTCAAAGGCGACCTGAAGGTCACGGTCGCAGTTCGATCCGGGGAAGACGAGGATGGCGGCTTTCATGGGAACGACTCCGGTAAGACATGTCGGGATGCCCCCGCATACTCCTGCACGGGCCTACAATCAACGGCTTCCCGTCTTTGCTTTCTCTGGTCCTAAAATATCCTGGGGGGAGTCGTCGCATGCCTCGCATGTGACGGCGGGGGGCAAAGCCCCCCTCCAATGCCCTGAACTCTCCGTCTACAATGTCCGTCAGACCGGTGCCTGCAGCCCTCAGCCCAGCTCGACCGAGTAGCTCTCGATCACGGTATTGGCGAGCAGCTTCTCGCACATTTCCTTGACGGTCTCCTCGGAGGTGCCGTCGGCGAGGTCGAGCTCGATCACCTTGCCCTGACGCACGCCCGAGACGCCGTCAAAGCCCAGAGAGCCGAGCGCATGGCGCACCGCCTCCCCCTGCGGGTCGAGAACGCCGTTCTTCAGCATGACATGAACGCGGGCTTTCATCGGCAGGGTCCTTTCTGGCGATCTTCAGTTGATGAGCGTGGGCTTGGTGTGGCCGTTGGACTTGGGCATGACGCCCAGACGCTTGGCCACTTCGGTATAGGCATCAGTCAGATTGCCCAGATCACGGCGGAACACATCCTTGTCGAGATGCGCGCCGGTCTCCATGTCCCAGAGACGGCAGCTGTCCGGGCTGATCTCATCGGCCACGACCAGACGCTGGAAATCGCCCTCATAGACGCGGCCGATCTCGATCTTGAAATCGACCAGCTTGATGCCGACGCCGTACATCAGGCCCGAGAGGTAGTCGTTCACCCGCAGCGCCAGCGCGAGGATATCGTCCATATCCTGCTGCGACGCCCAGCCAAAGGCCGCGATATGCTCCTCGGTCACCAGCGGATCGCCCAGCTTGTCGTCCTTGTAGCAATATTCGACGATCGGGCGCGGCAGGGCGGTGCCCTCCTCGATGCCCAGACGCTTGGAGAGCGAGCCTGCGGCGAAGTTGCGCACGATGATTTCCAGCGGAATGATCTCGCAGGCGCGGACCAGCTGTTCGCGCATATTGAGCCGTTCGATGAAATGAGTCGGCACGCCGATGTTGTTCAGCCCGGTCATGAAGAACTCGCTCAGGCGGTTGTTCAGCACGCCCTTGCCTTCGATCGTGGCCTTTTTCTGGGCGTTGAATGCGGTGGCATCGTCCTTGAAATACTGAACGATCGTGCCGGGCTTGGGGCCTTCGTAAAGGATCTTTGCCTTGCCTTCGTAGATTTTCTTGCGCCGTGCCATGGGCTCGCCCTCTCTGCGGGCCGCGTCTGGCCCCGTATCCGTGTCGCGCTCTCTTAGTCCATGGGCGGGTTTGTCGCAAGCGCGGCTCGGGGCTTGCACGATGCCGATGGCGCGGGCATATCGGTTAAGACGGTATTATTTGCAGGGGACAGCACCCATGAGCACTTTCGACGAACGCGAAAACGCCTTCGAGAACAAGTATGCCCACGACCAGGAGATGCAGTTCCGCGCCGAAGCGCGCCGTAACAAGCTGCTGGGTCTCTGGGCTGCCGAACTGATGGGCAAGACGGGCGAGGCCGCCGCCGACTATGCCCGCGAGGTGGTGAAATCGGATTTCGAGGAAGCCGGACACGAGGATGTCGTGCGGAAGGTCTCCGGCGATCTGGGCGACATGGCCTCGGACGCGGAGATCCGGGTCAAGATGGATCAGCTGCTGGCTGTCGCCAAAGCGCAGCTGATGGAAGAGTAATCTTCACTCGAAACCCTGAAAGACAGCAACGCCCGGCTCCGCCGGGCGTTTTTATCTGGCATTCTGAGTCTTCGGCGCAGCAGCCTGTATACATTTACTACTTTTTGGCGAAAACGCCATATCTTCGCCACCTTTTGATTGCTAAAGACACCGCCAATCCCGGCGATAGACCGGGGACGAGCGGTCCTTCGTCGGGGTCATTTAAGACCCGGGTAGGACTTCCAAATTAAACCTCGCCATCAGAGTGAGTGGAGAGACCTATGAGCGACAAGACCCCCGGCCGCGCGGCCATCCTTCGTGCCGCTGCATCCCGACGCACGCTGAGAAGCGGCCTGCCCCTTGTCGTCGGGGGGCTCTGCCTCTGGCTGCTGCGGGAAAAGCTGGCCGGGCTGGATTTCCATGCCGTAACCGATGTGGTGCGCCATACCTCTGCGCTGCAATGGGTGGCGGCGCTTTTGGCGACAGCTGTCTCCTTCTGGGCCATCGGCACCTATGACGCGGTGCTGCACCGGCATCTGCGCACCGGCGTTCCCGCCCGCATGGCGCGGATCACCGGGGCCGGTTCCATCGCGATTGCACAGGTCCTGGGGATGGGGATTGTGACCGGGGCGCTGGCCCGCTGGCGCATGCTGCAGGGGACCAGCCCGAAACAGGCCGCCGCCCTGACCGGCGCCGTCTCTGCCAGCTTTCTGATCGCCTGGGCCGTTCTGGCCGTGGCCGCCGCCTGTTTCCTGCCGGGCAAGGCCCTGCCCATCCTCTTTACGCCGCTTGTTCTGGCCCTGATCATCGGCCTGCCCGCACTGTCGCTGCTGCGGCCCAATCTGCGGATCGGCGGCTTCAGCCTGCGCCTGCCCAGCCTGCGGTCCATGGGGGCGATCCTCATGCTGACGGCGCTGGATCTGGCCGCTGCTGCCGCCGCGCTGCATGTCATGCTGCCGCCGGAGATGGCCATCGGCTATCACGTCCTGCTGCCCGCGTTTGTCATCGCGCTTGGCGCCGGGCTCTTTTCTTCGACCCCCGGTGGCGCTGGCCCGTTTGAACTGACCCTGCTGGCCCTGATGCCCGGCACCGCGACAGAGCCGCTGCTTGGCGCGATCCTCGGCTGGCGTCTGGTCTATTACGGCGTGCCTGCCCTGCTGGCCCTGCTTCCAATGGCCTTCCCCTACCGCATTCCGGATGCGCCGGAGCATTTTGCCCCGTCGGAGGCCCAGATCGCCCGTGCGCCCCGTGCCGAAACCGGTCTGGCCCGGCAGAATGGTGGTCAGGCGCTCTATCTCGGCTCCGCCTCCGCACTGACGGTGGACACCGGCCAGAGCCTCGTGATGATGTTCGACCCGATGAACGGCACGGCCTGTCAGTCCATGCTGACCGAATTCGAGGCCGAAGCCGCCCGCCGCATGTTGACCCCGGCGATCTACAAATGCGGTGCACCGCTGGCGGTCAAAGCCCGTCAGCGCGGCTGGGCCGTTCTTCATGTCTCGGACGAGGCGGTGGTGGATGTGCCGGGCTTTACGCTCGACACGCCCGCGCACCGGCAGCTGCGCCGCAAGCTGCGCCATGCCGAAAAGGCCGGGGTGACGGTACGGATGGCCGATCTGTCCGAACCCGGGCTGGCCGAGGCGCTGGCAGAGATCGACGCGGGCTGGTGTGCCCACCATGGCGGGGCGCGCGGCTTTTCCATGGGCCGGTTCGATGTCGATTACCTGCGGCATCAGGCGTTGTTCGTGGCCGAAAAGGACGGCGCCCCGATTGCCTTCACCAGCTTCCATGCCGGTGCGCGGGAGATGGTGCTCGACCTGATGCGCCACGGCGCGGACCTGCCCGACGGCACGATGTACCTGCTGATCGCCGCCGCGATCGAGGAGGCACGCGCCCGCGCCCTGCCCCGCCTGAGCCTTGCCGCCATGCCGCCGGATACGTCGCGCGAACCCGAGCGTCTGCAGAAAATGCGCGCCCGCGTGGCCTGCCGCAGCGGCGGCGATGGTCTGACCCGGTTCAAGACGGCCTTCGCGCCGCGCCGCGAACCGCTCTACCTCTGCGCGCCCGGTGCGATCAGCCTTGCCCTCACCGCAGGCGATCTGGCGCTGGAGGTCCGCCGCGGCCGGTGATCTCGGCCCCGCCCCCTTCCTTCCGCGCCCCTGCCACGTTATGTGGGCAGGGAGCGGCGCAAGCCGACCACTGGCCCAGGAGGACCCCATGACCAATGCCCTGTCCCAACTGCTGGAAACCCGCGACTGGCTCATGGCCGACGGGGCGACAGGGACGAACCTCTTCAACATGGGTCTGTCCTCGGGCGATGCGCCAGAGTTCTGGAATGTTGATGAGCCCGAGAATATCCGCACGCTCTACCGCAATGCGGTAAATGCCGGTTCCGACATCTTCCTGACCAATACCTTTGGCGGCAATGCCTCCCGCCTGAAACTGCACAATGCGCAGGACCGCGTGCGGGAGCTGAACCGCGCGGGCGCGGAGCTGGGCCGGGAAATCGCCGATGCCTCGGGACGTAAGGTGGTGGTCGCGGGCTCCGTCGGGCCGACAGGCGATATCATGGTGCCAATGGGGTCGCTGACGCATGAGCTGGCGGTGGAAATGTTCCATGAACAGGCCGAGGGGTTGAAGGAAGGCGGGGCCGATGTGCTCTGGCTTGAGACGATCTCCGCCCCCGAGGAATACAAGGCCGCGGCAGAGGCCTTTGCGCTGGCCGGCATGCCCTGGTGCGGGACGATGTCCTTTGACACGGCGGGCCGGACGATGATGGGCGTGACCTCCGAGGCGATGGTGGCCATGATCGAGAAGCTGCCGAACCCGCCGCTGGCCTATGGCGCCAACTGCGGCGTCGGCGCGTCGGACCTGCTGCGCACCGTTCTGGGCTTTGCCGCGCAGGGCGTGGAGCGGCCAATCATTGCCAAGGGCAATGCCGGCATTCCGAAATATGTCGACGGCCATATCCATTACGACGGCACGCCGGAGCTGATGGGCGAATATGCCGTGATGGCGCGGCATTGCGGGGCCACGATCATCGGCGGCTGCTGCGGCACCATGCCCGAACATCTGGAGAAGATGCACGCGGCGCTGGAAAAGAGCGCGCCGGGCCCCCGGCCGACGCTGGAGGAGATCGCGGCAAAGCTGGGCGGTTTTTCGTCGGCCCATGACGGGACAGGCGAGGACAGCGGCCCGAGCCGGTCGCGGGGCGGGCGTCGCAAGCGCGGCTGAGGGTTACAGCGTAAGGTCTGGAACGTTTAGGGCCCGGTGCGAAAGTGCCGGGCTTTTTTCGTACCCGAACAGCCGGCCAAACTTACGCTATAAGCCAGCGCACCGAATAACCATCTCACCCCGCCCGGAAACAAGGCCCGCAGGGCCGCCGGGCAGCGCCTGACCGCCCCCCGGGCAGGCGCTTCGTCACCGTTAGCGCGCGAATTAAAGTTAGAGCTTTCACGGGTAGATAAAGTGGCGACCACGGAATGCGGAGCGTCTCCCCGCGGTCAGGCACCGCCCTCTGCCTCTCTGTAAATGTTTTACTTTAAATACGGTACTTAACTATAAATATTTACTAATTATTCCAAAATCCTATACACCGCCCCACGATCCTCCGAAACAAACCAAATCGCCCCGTCCGGCCCCATTCGGACATCCCGCACTCGCCGCGTCTCAGCACCCTTTATCTGCTCCACCTCGCGCAGCGGATCACCGGCCAGCCTGGCGATATAGTCGAACTTCAGCGCCCCGACAAAGGCGCTGCCCTGCCACGCCGCCAGAGGCCCGTCGTAAAACGCCATGCCCGAGGGCGCGATGGACGGGTCCCAGTAGAATACCGGCTGTTCCATCCCCGCTTTCGACGTGCCCTCCCCGATCCGGCCACCGGAATAGTGGCGTCCGTAAGCAATAACCGGCCAGCCGTAATTGGCGCCCTTGCGGATCAGGTTCACCTCATCGCCGCCGCGCGCGCCGTGTTCATTGACCCAGACACGACCGTCGCCATCCACCGCCATGCCCTGCGGATTGCGATGACCGTAGGACCAGATCTCTGGCTGGGCTCCGGCTCTGCCGACAAACGGGTTTTCCGCAGGCACGGACCCGTCCCGGTTCAGGCGCAGAACCGAGCCATTGTGCCGGTTGAGGTCCTGCGCGGCCGGGCGATCGCCCCTCTCGCCAATGGTCATGTAGATTTTGCCATCTCGCCCTTCGGTCAGGCGCGACCCGAAATGCCGTCCGCCTGAACTGCCCGGCTTCATCTGAAAGATGGTTTTCGTGTCTTCGAGCCGCGTACCATCGGCGGACAACCTGCCCCGGGACAGCGCTGTTCCAGACCCATCCGGCTGGCGGATTGCATGGGTCAGATAGATCTCCCTTGTGCGTGAAAAGTCCTCAGGAACCAGCACATCCAGCAATCCACCCTGACCTTCGACATGAACCTCCGGCAGACCGGAGACCGACCGGACCGTGCCGTCGCGGACCAGAAGTAGGCGGCCGGATTTTTCTGTCACCAGAAAGCTGCCGTCCGGCAGAAAACCCAGCGACCAGGGGGTGCGAAACCCCTCTGCCACGGTCTGGAACCTGTAGGTCTGCGCCGTCAGAGGCGCTGCGGACCAAGCTGCGATACCTGCCCCAATCATGAGGATGGTCAGTAAAAATCTACGCAAAACGGCGTTCCTCCCCTGGCGATTTGGCCGATGGTAGCCGAAACAGGGGGCACGGCCACATGACAGCCAGATCACTTTGCTGTGGGCGCAGGTCAAATCGCCGGCGCTGCGCGGCACAAGGGGGGACATGCGGATAGCAGGGTGCAATACTCTTGGCCGGGCCCAATGGGCCGCGAAACCCAGATCGGGTCCAGCACGATGAAAGGTCTTCTGAATGCGCCACGTCTTTGTAACCTTCCTGCAGGGCCTCATATTCGCCTCTGTCAGTGTGCTGCCGGCTGTTTCGGAGGGCGCGATCCTGCGTTTTGACTGCCGGGAGACGGCCATTTGCCAGTCAGACGGAACCTGCCAGTCCGACCACGGGCAAACCGTGTTTACGCTGGCCCCACAGGAGATCGACGCGGATGGACGTGGGGATTACCTCATCAGCAGCGATGGGGGCGACCGACGCCCCGCCACGGGAACCGCAAGAACCGGCCCCTATGTCTGGACCGATCGGTCTGGCCAAGAGCGCGTCCTGACGATCCTATCTGAAAGCGCCGCGCTGCTGGTGTCGCGCGACCCGTCCGCACCTGACGCGACCACTGTCAGTTTCCTTAGCTGCAGCATAATTTTTTGACGGAGAATGCCGGATGGTGCCCGGAAATGATCAGTCACCTTACTTTGTAAGTTGAGATAGGTCCGGCCAATGTCAGGTGCGGGAAGTTTACTGTCCGAGCCTTTGAAGAGTTTCAGCTTCGCATAAGCTTCGCACTGTAGCACTCTGTATTAAATTAACTTTTCAAACATGCCATAGATTACCTAATCAAGACCTCGCGGCACAGACAGCCTTATGTCGACGGGATGAGGCGCCGAAGAATCCGGTTTACGACCGCCCGGCAGGCAGCATACTCCACGTGACACCCAGTTCCGGACCGCCATCATGACATCTCGTACCGCTTCGACCTTTGCTTCGCCCATTGTGGAATCCCGCAAATGGCTGCTGGAGAGCGAACAGCCTGCCGGCCGGCCCCTGATCAATGTAAGCCAGGCCGCCCCCGTCGAGCCGCCGCCGACAGCCATGAGGCAGGAAATCGCCCGCGTTGCGCTGGATGTGCCTGAGGCGCATCTGTACGGGCCGGTCTTCGGCCTGCCCGCCCTGCGATCCGAGGTCGCGCAGCAATGGTCGCAATCCTATGGCGGTCAGATAGGCCAGGCCAATGTCGCGATCACCGCCGGGTGCAATCAGGCGTTCTGCGGCACCATCGCGGCCTTGCTGGGTGAAGGCGATGCCGTGATGCTGCCGGTGCCCTGGTACTTCAATCATAAAATGGCGCTGGATATGGCCGGGGCGGAGGCCCTGCCCCTGCCTCTGGGCCCGGATATGATCCCCGATCCGGAGCGGGCCGAAGCGCTGCTGACCGACCGGGTGAAGGCGATCGCCCTTGTTTCCCCGAACAATCCGACGGGCGTTGAATATCCCGCAGACGTGCTGGATGCGTTTTATGCACTGTGCCAATCGCGCGGGATCCGGCTGATCCTGGACGAGACCTATCGCGATTTTGCCCAGCTTGGCGCGCATGGGTTGTTTCAAAAAGACGACTGGAGCGGGACGCTGGTCCAGCTCTATTCCTTTTCCAAATCTTACCGGCTGACGGGTCACAGGCTGGGCACGATCGTGGCCGACCCTGCCCTGCTGGTCGAGATCGAGAAATATCTCGATACCGTGACCATCTGCCCGGCCCAGATCGGACAGCATGCAGCGCTTTGGGGGATGCAGAACCTGGCACAGTGGCTGTCGGGCGAACGGGCCGAGATCCTGCGGCGGGGCGAGGCTTTGCACCGCCTGTTTGACGAAACGCCCCCGGCGGGCTGGCGGCTGGTATCGTCGGGCGCCTATTTTGGCTATCTGGAACATGATTTCGGCCTGACATCGCAGGATCTGGCCAAGCGTCTGGTGGCCGAAGCCGGGATCCTCATGTTGCCCGGCAGCTTTTTTGCCCCCGAGGCGGATGCTGCCGCACAGAGGCAGATGCGCGTGGCCTTTGCCAACCTCAACGAGGACGGCATTCAGCAATTCGGACAGCGTCTTTCGGAGTGGCGTCCCTGACAGGCGATGGTGCCCTGCCGGGGCCTTTACAGTTCTCCGTTATCCCGGTTGGGCGGCTCTTGCCCCGGGTCGGCGTGCACTCTAGACAGAACCGACACAGATACGGGCCCGGGCGGCCCAGGAGGTTAGGCATCCATGGCGAGCAAAGGCAGCAAGACAGCGGTCTGGATTTTGATGGCACTGCTGGTGCTTGGCCTGGGCGGCTTCGGCGCGACCAGTTTCTCCTCTTCGCTGCGTAGTCTCGGCTCCGTCGGTGACGAGACTATCTCGGTTGATGATTACGTGCGCGCCCTGCAACAGCAGCTGCGCTCTCTTCAGCAGCAGACCGGACAGGCGATTACCATGGAACAGGCGCAGGCGTTTGGCCTGTCGCAACAGGTGATGAGCGAGCTGATCACTCAGGCGGCCCTGGATCACGAGGCCAGTCAGGCCGATCTGTCCGTCGGCGATCCGGTGCTTGCAGACCAGCTTCGCGGTATTGCGGCCTTCCGCGGGATAGACGGTCAGTTCGATCCCGAATCCTATAATTTTGCCCTGCAGCAGGCCGGGCTTACGAAGAACGAATTCGAAGAGGATCTGCGCTCGGAAACCGTGCGGGCAATCTTGCAGAGCGCGGTTCTGTCCGGCCGGATCGTGCCGGAGACCTATGTCGATACGATGCTCGACTATGCCGCGTCCCGTCGCCGGGTGACCTGGGTGAGGGTGGACAACGCGCCTGCGGATGGCCTCGATACGGGCGCGTCGGACGAAGACCTGCAGGCGCTTTACGAAGAAGAGATCGACCAATTCACGCGACCGGAACGCAAGCTTATCACCTATGCCTGGCTGACGCCCGCCATGATCCTCGATCAGGTCGAGCTCGACGACGAGCTGTTGCGGGCCGAATATCAGAAACGCGAGGGCGAGTTTAACAAGCCCGAGCGCCGGCTGGTCGAGCGGCTGGTCTTTACCGATCAGGGCCGGGCTGACATGGCGCGCGGGCAGATCGACGATGGCAGCAGCACCTTCGAGGATCTGGTGCGCGCGCGCGGCCTGCAGCTGAGCGACACGGACATGGGTGACGTGACGCAGACCGATCTGGGCGATGCGGCGGGACAGGCTGTGTTTGCCGCCGAAACCGGCGATGTCGTCGGGCCGGTTGATACCGATCTTGGCCCCGCCTTGTTCCGGGTGAACGGGATCCTGTCCGCGGAAGTGACCGATTTTGAGGATGCCGAGGCAATGATCCGCGACGATCTGGCCTTTGATCGGGCCGCCCGGCAATCTGCCACCCAGGCCGAGCCGGTGGAGGATCTGCTTGCCTCCGGTGCGACATTGGAAGAAGTGGCGGCAGAAACGGACCTGCAGCTGGGCAGCATCGAATGGGCCCCGGGACAGACCGAAGGGATCGCAGCCTATGAAGAATTCGACGCCGCTGCAGCTGAGCTGACGGACTCCGATTTTCCAACCGTGAAGCAACTGACGGATGGCGGCATCTTCGCCATGCGTCTGGACGAGATCCTGCCGCCAGAGCCGATCCCCTTTGCCGAGGTGCGTGACCGGGTGCTTGGCATCTGGGAAACACGGCGCAATATGGACCGGCTGCGGGCAGAGGCTGACACCTACAAGGCCCGGCTGGCCGAGGCTGCCGATTTCGACTCGCTGGGTCTTGAGGTCAAAACCGAAGAGGCGCTGACCCGCTCCGCCACCGTTCTGGGTACGCCGCAATCCTTTGCCGAGACCGCCTTTGACATGCAGCCGGGCGAGATCAGGACATTGGACGGGTATGGGGCCGTGGTCATCATGCGGCTGGATGAAATCCTTCCTCCGAACCTGGAGGATGGTGCCACGCAACAGTTGCGCGATGGTCTTACCCGGGACCTGTCGAATTCGATTTCGCAGGACATTTTCCGGATTTATGCCGAGGATGCCCGGGTCCGGGCCGGTATGAATATCGACCAGCAGGCGATCGCTCAGGTCAATGCCAGCCTGCAGTGATCCGGTGCCCCTGCTGCGGCTGTTCGCATTGGCGTGGCCCGACAGGGGCCTGACCGGACAGACAGCCCAGATGCAGACGGAGCTCTTATGACCAGCGAAGCCCCTCAGCCGCTTGTTGTTTTCACCCCTTCCGGCAAACGCGGACGCGTGGCCCCGGGGACAAGCGTACTGGCCGCCGCGCGGCAGCTGGGCGTCGATCTGGACTCGGTCTGTGGCGGGCGCGGCATCTGTTCCAAATGCCAGGTCACGCCATCCTACGGCGAATTCTCCAAACATGGCATCACCGTACGCGAGGATGCGCTGAGCGGTTGGAACAGTGTCGAGCAGCGCTATGATGACAAGCGTGGTCTGAAAGAGGGGCGGCGCCTTGGCTGCCAGGCCTGTATTCAGGGCGATATCGTGCTGGACGTTCCGCCCGAGAGCCAGGTTCACAAGCAGGTCATCCGGAAGAGCGCAGACAGCCGGCCCATGGTGATGGATCCGGCGACGCGTCTCTATTTCGTCGAAGTCGCCGAGCCGGACATGCATGAACCTTCGGGTGATTTCGAACGGCTGGCCCAGGCACTGAAAGATCAGTGGCAGGTTGAGGGGGTCGTGGCCGACCTGTCGCTTCTGACCAAGCTGCAGTCGGTGCTGCGTCGGGGCGAGTGGCAGGTCACGGTGGCTGTTTACGCCGATCACACAGGCGCCGCGCCGCGCGTGCTGGAGATCTGGCCAGGCCTGCATGAGGCTGGACTGTTCGGTCTAGCCATCGATCTGGGGTCGACCACCATCGCCGCGCATCTGACCGATCTGGAGACGGGCGAGGTTCGCGCCGCCTCCGGGCTGATGAACCCGCAGATCCGGTTTGGTGAGGATCTGATGTCGCGCGTCTCCTATGTGATGATGAACCCCGGCGGCGAGAAAGAGCTGACAGCTGCGGTGCGTAAGGCATTGGCTCAGCTCTCAGACGCGCTGGCGACTGAGGCCGGGATCGATCCGTCGCTGATTGTCGAGGCCGCTGTGGTCTGCAACCCGGTCATGCATCATCTGCTGCTCGGGATCGACCCGACGGAACTGGGACAGGCGCCCTTTGCCTTGGCCGTGTCAGAGGCTTTGTCGTTCCCGGCCTCGACGCTCGACCTGAACGGGATCAATCCGCGGGCGCAGGTCTATATGCTGCCCTGTATCGCAGGTCACGTCGGTGCAGACGCGGCGGCTGTGTCGCTCGCCGTGGCGCCGGAGCAGTCAGAAGAGCTGATGCTGGTCATCGATGTCGGGACCAATGCGGAAATATTGCTGGGCGACCGGACGCGTGTTCTGGCCTGCTCCTCCCCCACCGGACCGGCCTTTGAAGGGGCCCAGATTTCCTCCGGTCAGAGGGCCGCGCCCGGGGCGATCGAACGGGTGGAGATCGATCCGGTGACCAAAGAGCCGCGGTTCCGGGTGATCGGCGTCGATCTCTGGTCCGACGATCCGGGCTTTGCCGCGGCCAGCGCGGCAACCGGCGTCACCGGCATCTGCGGTTCTGGCATTATCGAAGCCGTGGCGGAGATGCGCATGGCCGGGCTTCTTGATGCCACCGGGCTGATCGGGTCGGCAGAGCAGACCGGCAGCCCGCGCTGCGAAGCGCAGGGGCGCACGCATGCCTATCTGTTGCATGACGGGACCGAGGCCGGCGGCGCCCGTGTCAGTGTGACCCAGGGCGATATCCGCGCCATTCAACTGGCAAAATCCGCGCTCTATGCGGGTGCCCGGCTGCTGATGGACGAACGTGGCGCCGACCGGGTGGATCGCGTGGTTCTGGCCGGGGCCTTCGGGGCCCATATCTCTGCCAAACACGCTATGGTCCTGGGGATGATCCCCGATGCGCCGCTGGAGAAGGTGACGTCGGCCGGGAATGCCGCGGGAACCGGGGCGCGGATGGCCCTGTGTTCGGTCGACGCGAGGCGGCAGGTCGAGCGCGAGGTCGGACGGATCAGCAAGATCGAAACCGCAATTGCACCACGGTTTCAGGAGCATTTCGTCGCCGCCAACGCCATACCACATGCGACAGACCATTTCCCGGAGCTGTCTGCGGTGGTCGATCTGCCGGATGTGCGGTTTCATTCCGGCGGTGCAGAGAGCGGCGGCCGGAGACGGCGGCGAAAGGGCTGAGGGCTGTCCTGCCGGGTTTCAGGGCCGGTGAGGCTGGTCTGGTTGGTCTGGTTGGTCTGGTTGGTCTTGGGGGCGCTGCCCCCTCTTGGCCTGCGGCCAATTCACCCCAGGAGTATTTTGGGAAAGATGAAGCGGGCGGCCGGCGCGGGGCGGCGGCGGCGGCGCGGTGCTGTCGGGCATTCGCTCAGGATTGCAGAGGGGCCTTGACGGGTTTTGGGCGCTGCCGTAAGCAAGCGCGGCACTGCGGGTGTAGCTCAATGGTAGAGCAGGAGCTTCCCAAGCTTAAGACGAGGGTTCGATTCCCTTCACCCGCTCCATCCCAAACCGGACCCGATCTCGCGCTTTGCCGATACCTGCCTTCAATCCGCGCCTGATCTTGATTCACCTTGCACTTATAGCCCTGGGGACGCTGGGCGGCACCGTTGCAAAGCTTCTGGGCCTTCCGCTGCCCTATATCATCGGCAGCCTTCTGGCTGTGGCGATATATGTCCAGACCTGCGAGGCGCTTGGCGCGCGGGCGGCCCGTATCAGCCTGCCGGACGGGTTCAAGTTCAATGAGAAATTCCGGGCCCTGTTCATCGCTGTTGTCGGCATGGCGATCGGGTCTCAGGTCACCTGGGAGGTGATCCTCGGCATTCCCGCCGCGATCCCGAGTTTCATCGGACTTACACTGTTCGTCCCGGCCGCATTCTGGATGAATTACCAGATTTTTCATCGGATCGGCGGCTATGATCGCGCGACCGCCTTCTACTCCGGCTCACCGGGCGGCTTATACGAATCCATTGCCTTCGGAGAGATGTACGGGGCCGATATGCGGCTGCTTATGCTGGCGCAGTTCTTGCGGATCATCATCGTCGTCACCCTGCTTCCGATTGGTCTGTCCTTTCACGTCGGACATCCGGTCGGGTCATCAGGCGGCATGAGCTTTTCACCGCAAGGCGTTGGTATTGAACATATTCCCTTTGCGATCCTGACGGCCATGACAGGCCTGTTCCTTGGGGTCCGGCTGAAATTCCCGGCGCCGCAGCTGGTCGGGCCGCTGGTGGCCGGCGCGGTGGTCTCCGTGCTGGGGCTGGCCAATCTCGATATGCCTGCCTGGGTGATCAATGCCGCGCAGCTTGTGATCGGCACCACGCTGGGCACGCGGTTTTCGGGCATCCGGCCCGGGATGCTTGTGCGCGGTGCGGGGCTCGGGTTGCTGAGCGTCGGTGCCATGCTGGTGCTGGGCGGGCTCATGGCGATTGTCCTGATCCCGCTGACGGGAGAGACTTTTGACGTCCTGTTGATATCTTTCGCGCCGGGAGGCGTGACGGAGATGGCGCTGGTGGCCCTGTCGCTGAACGCCAATCCGGCCTTTGTCACAATGCATCACCTCTACCGGATCATTCTGACAGTGGTCGTGATCGTGCGGATGTCTGCCCGGCAGGGCAAAAGCTGACAGGCCGGGCGCCGCGGCCGTCAGGCGCCCTCGGCCTTTTCTTCCAGCTGCATCCATTCCTCTTCAGCCTCGGTCAGGGCCTGCTGACGCTCTGCCAGCGCCTCTGTGCCCTTGGCGAATTTGACCGGCTCGCTGGAATAGAGATCGGGCTGCGCCAGAAATTCCTCCAGCTTGGCAATCTCGGCGGTCAGCCTGTCGATGATGCCGGGCAATGCGTCCAGCCGGTGCTTTTCGGTGAACGACAGAGACGACGACGTTTTGGCCGGCGCGGGTTTGCTGGCAGGGACCTGTTTGATGCTTGTGTCGGGGCCGTCCCGGGGCGCCTCTGGCATGTCCGGCGATTTCTGCGACTGGTAGTCGGACCAGCCCCCCGCATAGGCCGTCGCCCGCCCGCCCCCTTCGAGGGCCACGGTGGTTGTCGCCACGCGGTCGATGAAATCCCGGTCGTGGCTGACCAGCAGCACGGTGCCGTCGTAATCGTCGAGAAGCTCCTGAAGCAGGTCCAGGGTTTCGACATCCAGATCGTTGGTCGGTTCGTCCAGCACCAGCAGGTTGCTTTCCCGCGCCATCAGCTTGGCCAGAAGCAGCCGCGCCTTTTCGCCACCCGACAGCGACCGGACCGGCGCACGGGCCTGGGCCTCGTCGAACAGGAAATCCTTGAGATAGGCGACGACATGTTTGGGCTGGCCACGCACCAGCACCTGATCCGCGCGGCCCGACACGCGCATCTCGCGGTCGCCCAGCAGGTTCTCCCACAGGCTCTGATCCGGATCGAGCTGCATACGCGCCTGGTCGAAAACGGCCGTCATCAGGTTGGAGCCAAGCGTGACGCTGCCGCTGTCGGGCGCGATCTCTCCGGTCAGCATCTTGATGAGCGTCGTCTTCCCGGCGCCGTTCGGTCCGACAAAGGCCACCCGGTCACCACGCATGACGCGCAGGTCAAAATCGCGGATGATGGGCCTGTCGCCAAAGATTTTGGTGATCGCCTGCGCCTCGATCACGCGGCGCCCGGATTTCGGGCCTGAGTCGAGCTCCATCGCCGCGACACCCTGGCGGCGGATCTGGGAGGATCGTTCCTCTCGCAGCGCGGCCAGCGCCCTGACACGGCCCTGATTGCGTTTGCGCCGGGCAGAGATGCCCTCCACCGCCCATTTCGCCTCTGCCTTGATCTTGCGGTCAAGCTTGTGGCGGGCGATGTCTTCTTCTTCCCAGATCTTGTCACGCCAGGCCTCGAACCCGGCAAAGCCTTCTTCCTGACGACGGACCTGCCCGCGGTCGATCCAGAGCGTGCCGCGCGTTAGGGCGCGCAGAAAGGCACGGTCGTGGGAAATCAGAACATAGGCGGCGCGGGTCTGCTTGAGCTCTGCCTCCAGCCAGGCGATCGCCTGGATATCGAGGTGGTTGGTCGGCTCGTCGAGCAGCATGAGATCGGGTTCGGCGGCCAGCAGCCTGACCAGCGCGGCGCGCCGGCGTTCGCCGCCGGACGCCGTGGCCACAGGCCGGTCGAGATCGACTTTCAGCCCCTCGCCCGCCATGTCGACCTTGTATTCTTCGCCGAGATCGAGCCCGGCCACAGCAAAGTCGCGCAGGGTTTCAAAGGCGGACAGATCGGGATCCTGATCCATGTAGCCCACGGCCCGCCCGGGCGACACAACCCGGCTGCCCCGGTCGGGTTCAACCAGGGCTGCCATGACCTTCATCAAGGTGGATTTTCCGGACCCGTTTCGTCCGACCAGAGCGAGGCGATCCTCTGGCTGCACGACCAAGGACAGGCCGTCGAAAACCGGGTTGCCCCCAAAAGTCAGGGAGATATCGGACAGTTGTAAAAGAGGAGCGCGTGCCATGCGGCATGCGCTACGCCGCCGTTTCATCGCCGTCAAGCGCCGCCGTTCATTGCCTGCGCTGCGCCTGCAACAGTTGACAGGGGTTTAGGGCAGAGACGGGTCGATGACGGTGCAAGCCGGGCGCCCGCCGGGGGGCGATGGGTCCGGAACCGGCGTGTCCTCGGCTGAGCTTTGCCGGAGTTATCGCAGGTCCGGGGGAAGAGGTCCGAGTCAGGTCGTTGGTATCACGCGAGGCAGCCAGAACGCCCGGATCAGGCGGCCCCGGCCCTGAGAAGCCGTTTGCGGGCACTGGGGATTGCGTTGATCTCAAGCCCCGTGAAGACGTGAAGCGTATTCATATGGCGGTCGACCACGGCGTGATCACTGACCCAGCCGCCCATGATCAGATAGGTCCGCAGCAGAGGCGGCATTTTCAGCATCGCCTTTTTGGCATCCGGTTTGCGGCGCAGCTTCTGGGCAAAACGGAACACGCTTGGCGCCTTGACCTTGGGCAGCCACCGTTTCGGGGCCAGGTGACGGTGTTTGAGAACGGCAAACGCATCGAGGTATTCGCTGGTGTCTGTCCCGTGAAACGAGGAACAGCCAAACAGCATCTCCACGCCCTGCTCATCGACATAGGCCGTCATCGCGCCCCATGCGACCCGAAGAATGTCCGGATCCCGATAGGCCGGGTGAATGCAGAACCGGCCCATCTCCACCATAGGGCCCGCGAAATCTTCCAGGCCGGACAGTTCGTAATACTGGGCGGAATAGCTGCTGGAAATCTCGCGCCCGCCGGCGATCGGAAGAAACCGGAAACAGCAGACCAGGGTGCCGGTGCGGGTTTCTTCGACCAGCACATGCTCACACCGCGCGTCGAAGGCATCGGCGTCAATCTCGGCATCCGGAGTGCCGCGGAAGGCAAGCGTTCTGAGTTCCTGCGCCGCCCGGATATCCGCTGCCGTCATGGCAAAGCGAACCTCGTAACGACCCTTTTTCAACGACAGCATCACGTCACCTCCGCCGGTCGCCCGGACCAGAATCTAGGGTGACTCTGCTTTGCATACAAGATGTGTCGTTTTAATGAAGGCGGACCGCATTCCCTGCCTGCGCGCCCGCTTCGGTCAGTCGAGGAAAGCGCCGGGATTGAAATTCTGAATATTGCGCAGGAGCTGCGCGACAAGCCCGTTATTGCCAGCCTCGTTCGTCGTCACACGTCGCGACAGGACAACAGGCCGGCCGTCTTCCAGTCCGAACCGTTCGACATTGCTGACAACGCCGTCGGGGTCAAAGCTGACGGCCACCACCTCCCGGTCGATCACCTTGGGCTCAAGATAGAGGTAATGCCGGACACGGCTGCGCACATAGTAGAGGCCACTGTCGTCGCTCATCCCCGATGTGGACGGCGACCCCAGAATGTCGGTCACCGTGTCGCGGGTATCGACACCGACGGTGATCTGCTCAAGATCATCGTCCTGCGGCACGTAGCCATGGCTCCGGATCCGCTCAGAGCAACCGGCGAGCGCAAGAAAAGCGGTCAGCACAAGCACCCCGCGTAGAACGGCCCCGCCCGTGCGTGCAGCAGCCAAAATAGTAGTGCGCATTCCTGCCCCCAAATTCCCCAGGAAGACATGCTTCCCTCAGGACCCTCTTGTCACACGGGTCCACGGCTTTTATCCCGATTACATCAAACTCTTCCTCCGGTTCAAGAAAGGATCGTGACATGGCCTCCGACATGGCCGCGCCTCGCCGTTTCCGGATCACGGATCTCGCCGGAAGCGGCGGCGCCTCTTTCTCGCTGCACCTGCCGCAAGAGGATCTGGATCGCATGGCTGCGGATCTGGGATTATTGGCCCTGCGCAAGCTTCGGTTCGTCGGCCAGTTCCGGCCCGACGGGACAGATGGCTGGGCGCTGACCGCGCATCTGGGCGCAACGGTCGTGCAGCCCTGTGTCGTGACCCTCGCCCCGGTCACCACCCGCATTGAGGAAGACGTTCTGCGTCGTTACAAAAAGGATGTGGACGCAACGCCGCTTTCGGCGGAACCGGACAGCGACGGCATGCCGATCCCGGAAGATGACAGCCTGGAGCCGCTGCGCCCGGTGCTGGAGCTGGACAGTGTGATCATAGAGGCGCTGGCGCTCGCCCTGCCCGATTATCCGCGAGCAGAGGATGCCGGGAGCGGTGAAATCAGCGTAACCGAACCCGGTCGCACGCCGCTGAGCGACGCCGATCTCAAGCCCTTCGCCGGGCTTTCGGCGCTGCGCGACAAGTTGTCCGGCGAGAACGATCCAGAGGGGTGAGGCACCCGCGCGGCCCCCGAGTTCCGGCCGGAACGAATCGCTTGCGCTTTCACGAATGTGGAGTATTTTCGCGCGCTCATCCGATTTGAGCTTGAACGAGCGGTCCATGTGCGAATATGGACCTCGCATCAGACGAAACTCGGGCCTGATACGGACCGGCGCCCAATGCGGCGCCCCGCGCACGGCCCCCCTGGAACAAAGGTTGCGACATGGCTGTCCAACAGAACAAAGTCTCGAAGTCCCGGCGCAACAACCGCCGCGCCCATGACGCTCTCGTGGCTGCAAACCCCAACGAATGCCCGTCCTGCGGCGAGCTGAAGCGTCCGCATCACGTGTGCCCCTCCTGCGGCACCTATGCAGATCGCGAAGTGATCGCCATGGCCGACGAGATCGACCTGGACGAAGACGCGGCCTGAAACGACGATTGATCTGGGCATACCCGCATGAGCGACGTGACTATCAAGACGCCGGCGGGACCCACTGCCGGGGCTCCATCGGCCCCGAATAAAGCAGGCCGGATCATCATTTCTGTCGACGCAATGGGCGGCGACCGGGGACCCGGCGCCGTCGTCGGTGGTATATCGCGTTCTGCCAAGAAAAATCCCGATATCGGCTTTATCCTGCATGGGCCCGAGGCCCAGCTGAAAAAGCTTGTCATGCGTCGCAAGCACCTGCGCGGGCGCTGCGAGATCAGGGATGCGCAGAGCGTTGTCGAAATGACCGACAAGCCCAGCCAGGTCATGCGACATGGCAAGGGCACCTCGATGTGGTCCTGTCTCGAATCGGTGCGCGACGGCGAGGCGACCGTGGCTGTCTCCTGCGGCAATACCGGCGCGCTGATGGCGCTGTCGATGATCCGGCTGCGCAAGCTGCCCGGTGTGAACCGGCCTGCCATTGCCGTGCTCTGGCCGTCGCGAAGTGCCTCCGGGTTCAATGTGATGCTGGATGTCGGGGCGGATGTCCGTGCCGATGAGGAAGACCTGCTGCAATTTGCCCAGATGGGCGCCTCCTACGCGCGCAATGGCATGGGTCTGGATCGACCCCGGATCGGGCTTCTGAACGTCGGTACCGAAGAAAACAAGGGCCGGGCAGAGCTGAAAGCCGCGCATGACCTGATCGAAAAAGCCGCCCCTGGCGCCGGTTTCGATTTTGTCGGTTTTGTCGAAGGCGGGGACATTCCGGGGGATACCTGTGACGTGATTGTCACGGATGGGTTCACGGGCAATGTTGCGATCAAGACCGGCGAAGGCACCGCGAAACTGATCGGCGACCTGCTGAAAGAAGCCTTCCAGTATTCCCCGCTGTCGCGGATCGCCGCCCTTCTGGCCCTGACATCGCTGCGGCGGCTGCAAAAGCGGATTGACCCGCGCCGGGTGAATGGCGGTGTTTTCCTCGGTTTGAACGGAACGGTTGTGAAATCGCATGGCTCTGCCGATGCCACCGGCGTGGCAGCTGCCGTGAAACTTGCGTTTCAGCTGGCGCAGCAGGACCTGACCAACAAGATCGCCGCGCGGGTTGCATCCCCGGCTTTCCCGGCACAGGATGCCTCGGCAGAGACCAAGGTGGCGGAATGACGACACGTGCCGTGCCGACCGGAATCGGGCATTACCTGCCCGACCGGATCGTGCCAAATTCTGAATTCGAACAGACTCTCGATACGTCGGACGAATGGATCCGGACGCGGTCCGGCATCGAACGCCGGCACTTTGCGGCGGATGGGGAAACAACCAGTCAAATGGCTGTCAAAGCGGCGAAGAACGCGCTGGCGATGGCGGAAATCGGGCCCGATGACATCGATGCCGTCATCGTCGCCACCTCTACGCCGGACCTGACCTTCCCTTCTGTCGCGACGATGGTGCAGGACGGGCTGGGCATGACCCGTGGCTTCGGGTTTGACGTGCAGGCGGTCTGCGCCGGGTTCATTTTTGCACTGGCCAATGCCAATGGCATGATCTTGTCGGGACAGGCGCAGCGGGTGCTTGTCATCGGGGCGGAAACGTTCTCCCGCATCATGGACTGGACCGATCGGTCTACCTGCGTGCTGTTTGGCGATGGGGCCGGCGCGCTGGTGCTGGAGGCGCGGACGGGCACGGGGCATAGCGACGACCGGGGTATTCTTTCGGTCGATCTGAATTCCGACGGGCGGTATCGCGACATGCTGTATGTCGACGGCGGTGTGTCGACCTCCGGCACCTCGGGCAAGCTTCGTATGCAGGGCAATCCGCTGTTCCGGCAGGCCGTCGAAAAGCTGAGCTCGACCGCCGACGCGGCCCTGACGAAGGCGCATCTGACCTCCGACAATGTCGACTGGATCGTGCCGCATCAGGCAAATATCCGCATCATTCAGGGCACGGCCAAGAAGATGGGCGTGCCGATGGAGAAGGTGATCGTGACCGTTCAGGATCACGGCAATACCTCTGCCGCCTCGATCCCGCTGGCGCTGTCGGTGGGCGTGGCAGATGGCAAGATAAAAACCGGCGATCTGCTGGTGGCCGAGGCGATCGGCGGCGGTCTGGCATGGGGCGCGGTTGTTCTGCGCTGGTAGACCACGACCACAGTTTTTGCTGCTGCGCGGCGCAAGGTATTGACGCCATTGCTCGTTATTGACTCAGCGACCTCCCTGCCGCAGGATGAATTTTCATGGAGATAACGCGGCTGTGAAAGCCGTGGCCATAGCGGAGGACGGGAATGAGCGACAAGACTTTGACGAGGCTTGACCTGAGTGAAGCGGTGTTCCGGGAAGTCGGATTGTCGCGAAACGATTCCGCCCAGCTTGTCGAAAGCGTGCTGACGCATATGTCCGACGCGCTTGTCAGCGGCGAACAGGTCAAGATTTCGTCCTTCGGCACATTTTCGGTCCGCGACAAGGCCGCGCGCGTCGGTCGCAATCCGAAAACGGGCGAGGAAGTGCCGATCAGCCCCCGCCGGGTCCTGACTTTCCGGCCGTCGCATCTGATGAAGGACCGCGTCGCAAAGGGCAATAAAGGCTGAGGAGCTGCCTGATGGCGAAATCGGCTGACGCGTTCCGCACCATTTCCGAAGTGTCAGAATGGCTGGATACGCCAGCCCATGTCCTGCGCTTCTGGGAGAGTAAATTCACCCAGGTGAAACCGGTGAAACGTGCCGGTGGACGGCGGTATTACCGCCCATCCGATATGGAATTGCTGGGTGGGATCAAACGCCTGCTGCACGACGATGGGATGACCATCAAGGGCGTGCAGAAACTGTTGCGCGACAAGGGCATCGGCCATGTCGCCGCGCTGTCCCAGCCTCTGGACGATGTCACACAGGCCGTTGCCAATGCGATGGAGGCGAAAGCCTCGCAGCCGCAGGCGGACCCTGCGCCGACCCCTGCCCCTGAATTGACCTCTGTCCCGGCTCCGGAGCCTAAACCTGCTCCCGTTGCGACCACTGCGCCCGGGCCGGCGGTTGCGCCAACCATTCCGTCCAATGCCAATCTGCCGCATCCTTCAGTGGAGGCTGCGACGTCGCACCAGGCGGAGGACGTGCCGGAACAGCCTCTCGCGGACGTCAGCGCGGAGCAGCGGCGGGCTGATACCCCCGCTGCCGACCTGGCCGAGCCGCAAGAGGCGCTGACCGGAGACGAGAGACCGGCCGCGGGCGATCTTTTCGCCTCGTCGGAGGAGGATATCCCCGAGGCGCCGATGGCCGTGGATGTGCCCCAGGACAGCGACGACATGGCGCCCGCCACGGTGACCGAAGTCCCGCGCCCCCTGATGGCGGTATCCGACGTCAAACCGGCAGAAGCGGCCGTTGCGGCAGCAGAGGGACCCGTCTCCGCCTCCGATGCACCGATGGCCGAGCCGTCTGCCGGACCGGGTGAGGACAATGCGTCCACCGCCCCCGAGCAGCCCCGGCGCCCGGCGCCCGTGGCTTCGGTCACGAGGGCGGTGCCGGTGGAGCCGCACAAACCGCTTCTTGCGATGATCTGCGACCGGACCGCGCCGCTGGAGCGCGCTGAATTGGCCGAGGTGCGGGTCTTGTCGGCGCGATTGCAGGGGTGGCTTGACCGGCACGCCGGCTGACCCTGCCGAATGCCCGGAAAATCTGTCGAGGGTCAGATTGGCTCTTGCTCCTCGCGCAGGAAGCGGTATGTAGGCCGGACCGTCGGGCTATAGCGCAGCCTGGTAGCGCGTCCGTCTGGGGGACGGAAGGTCGCAGGTTCGAGTCCTGCTAGCCCGACCACTTCTTCTCTGAAATCTGTGTCGATCGACGGTATGCCGACCCGGTGACGGGCCGACGGCGGTGTTGCGACGCGCGCCGCGCGGGAGTATTTTTCGGAAAGATGAAGGGGGGCGCGGCGTCAGATGAGTTTGGCGAACATCATCAGCCTGTCGTCGCGGACCTTCTGAAACGTGATCTTGGCGCGTTTGCCGATGGCGAGGTTTTCGTTGTCCTCCGGTACAAACTGGACGTAAACGCGGGGGCCTTCGTCAAGCTCCAGATAGGCCAGGGCAAAGGGGCCGCGGGGAGATTTGCGCATCAGGGTCCAGGTGTAGATGGTGCCTTCGCCGGGGCTTTCCTCCCATTCGGTATCGGCCTTGTGGCAGAGCGGGCAGATGGTGCGGGGCCAGAAATGCGCCTCCCCACAGGCGGGGCAGCGGCGGAGGAGGAAGCGGCCCTCTTCGGCGGCGTCCCAGAAGGGTTTCGATTCGGGATTGATGTCGGGGGCGGCGATCTTGTCGAGGCTCATGCGATACGCTCCAGAACGGCGGAGGCGGCGCCGTGGCGGACGGCGAGCGTCCCCCCGATGCCGGTGACAAAGGCGAGGTGGCAGTCGGGGACCTGCACGGCGGGATGCGCTTCGCCGCGCAGCTGGCGGACGGCTTCGAGCACCTTGGTCAGGCCGCCGCGATTGACGGGGTGGTTGTTGCAGAGCCCGCCGCCATCGGTGTTGAAGGCGAGGCTGCCCTGCCCCGAGATCAGGTTGCCGTCGGAAACGAAGGCACCGCCCTTGCCCTTTTCGCAGAAACCGCAGTCTTCCAGCTGCATCAGCACGGTGATGGTGAAGCTGTCGTAGATGGAGGCATATTTGAAATCGGCAGGTGTGACGCCTGCCTCCTCCATCGCTTTTGGCCCCGTGATGGCGGCGCCGGAATAGGTCAGGTCGATCTTGCCGCCGTTCTGGCCCTTGATCGCCTGGGCGGCGCCCTGCAGGCGGACATCGGCCTTGCCGAGGCTTCTGGCGATCTCCGGCGTGGTGACGATGAAGGCGCCGCCGCCTTCGGAGACGACGCAGCAGTCCATCCGGTGCAGCGGGTCGGCGATCATGGGGCTGGCGAGCACTTCCTCCACCGTGACGACGTCGCGCAGCATGGCATGGGGATTGTGCTGGGCATGATGGGAGGCCGCGACCTTGATCCAGGCCAGCTGTTCGGAGGTGGTGCCGTATTCATACATGTGGCGATGCGCGGCGAGGGCGTAGATATTGGGAGGGGAGCCGCCATAGGGGGTTTCCCAGCCTGCTTCGGGGCCCTTGGGGCGCGGCGCAGGCGGGTCGTTCCTGGGGCGGCCCGCCAGGGTGACGAGGCAGATCTTGCAGCGGCCCATGGCGATGGCTGTCGCGGCGTCGTTCAGATGGGCGATATAGGAGGAGCCGCCGATATCGGTGGCGTCGAAATAGGTGAGGTTTGTCAGGCCCATATAGTCGACCAGCGACATGGCCCAGCCAGCATCCCCGGCGCAGAAGAAGCCGTCGACATCATCGAATGTCAGGCCCGCATCGGCCAGCGCACCACGGGCGCATTCGGCATGGAGTTGCGGGGTGGATTTGTCCGGCGCCTTGCGCAGCGGATGTTCATAGATGCCGACGATGCTGGCCACGCCTTTGATACTCAAGACGGTCCTCCCTGATAGCTGTCAGGATGCATCTTACGGTCCATTGAAAACATGTCCAGAGCATGTATCTGGCGGCCTCTCTTTTCTTCCCCGCGCGCGCGGATTAACGTGCCGGTCGAAGACCACGGAGGCCCCTTTGACCGGCATCATACCCAGCCAGACCTTGCGCGAGATGATCGCACGCGGAGAGATCTCCGGCACGCCAGAGATCACGGAGCCGCAGATCCAGCCGGCCTCCATCGACCTGCGTCTGGGGACAGTGGCTTACAGGGTAAGGGCGTCTTTCCTGGCGGGCGGCGGTCGGGCGGTTTCTGATCGTTTGCAAGAGTTTACCATGCATCAAATCGACCTGACCGATGGCGCGGTGCTGGAGAAAGGCTGTGTCTACGTGGTGCCCTTGATGGAGCGGCTGGCCCTGCCCGAGGGGGTACAGGCGACGGCGAATGCCAAGAGCTCCACCGGGCGGCTGGACCTGCTGACGCGCTGCATCGTCGATGGCGGGACGGAGTTCGACCGGATCCCGGCGGGCTATACCGGGCCGCTCTATGCGGAAATTTGCCCGCGTAGCTTTTCGGTGCTGGTGCGGCCGGGGATGCGGCTCAACCAGATCCGGTTTCGGGCCGGTGAGGCCGCGCTGGACGATGACGCGTTGCGGGCGCTGCATGCGCGGGTGCCGCTGGTCGATGGCGCACCGCATATCGACGAAGGGCTGGGGTTTTCGGTGGATCTGCGGCCGGGGGCCGAGAATGTCGTGGGATACCGCGCGAAGCCGCATACCGGGGTGGTCGATCTTGACCTTATAAACCATTACGATCCTTCGGAATTCTGGGACCGGGTCCGGACGAGGGAAGAGCGGATCATCCTTGATCCGGGCGCGTTTTACATCCTTGTCAGCCGGGAGGCGGTCACGATCCCGCCCGACCACGCGGCGGAGATGGCGCCCTATGTGGCGATGGTCGGCGAATTCCGGGTGCATTACGCCGGATTCTTCGATCCGGGGTTCGGGCATGCGGCCTCCGGCGGCGCCGGGTCGCGCGGGGTGCTGGAGGTGCGCTGTCACGAGGCGCCGTTTGTGCTGGAACATGGGCAGATCGTGGGGCGGCTGGTCTATGAGCGGATGGCTGAGGTGCCCGAGACACTTTATGGCGCGGGGATTTCGTCGAATTACCAGGGTCAGGGGTTGAAACTGGCGAAGCATTTCCGCGGCAGTTAGGCGGCGCATCCGTCACTTTAACTCTCATCCCTAACAGATTGTAATACCTCACATGCTCTCCCGTCCGATCGCCCTCCTGACCATCGCCATCGCCGTGGTTGGGGCCAATAGTATGGTGCTGGCGCCGATCACCGGCGCGGTGTCGCTCGACCTTGGCGGCACCCCGGCGGAGATGATGCAGGCGGCAGCGGCTTACGGTGTAACTACGGCCATTTCGGCGATCTTTCTGGCGCCCCGGGCCGATGTGATCGGGGCCCACAGGGCGCTGCATCAGGCGGTTCTGGTGCTGATGGTGTCGATGATCGCCTCGGTCCTCGCGTGGAACAAATGGGCGCTGATCGGGGCGCAGGGGTTGGGCGGTATCGGCGCGGGCATGGCGATCCCGGCGATCTATGCGCTGGCGCCGCAGCTGGGGCCGAAGGGGCAGGAGAAAAAGTCCATGGGGCTGGTCCTGTCGGGCTGGACCCTGGCACTGGTCGGCGGTGTGGCCGGGTCGGGGTTCCTGGCGGAATGGGCCGGGTGGCGTGCGGTCTATGCCATTCTTTTCATTGCGATTTGCGTAGTTTTCGTCGGGATGCGCGTGGTCGACCTTACAGTGGAAGTCAAATCCCGGAAAGCGACAACACCGCTGACGGCATTGCAAGTACCGGGCATCTTCCGGGGGTTGCTGACCGCGTTTCTTTTCATGCTGGGCTTCTACGGCACCTTCGGGTTCATCGGGGCGCATGTGCATGACGCGCTGGAACGGGGGACGGATGGCGCGGGGATCATCACGCTGTTCTACGGGGTCGGTTTCGGCGTCGGAACATTCTTCGACCGATACGTTGACCGACTGGAACAACGACATGCAGGCATGGTCAGTTTCGCTTGTCTTGCAGTAACTTACATCGCATTCTTCATGGTAAGCCTGCAATTTGCGCTGTTCTGCATCGTGGCCTTTGTCTGGGGGATCGTGCAGCATCTGGGGCTGAACTTCGTTGTCTCCCGCCTGTCGGCGCTGGATGTGACGCAGCGGGGCGCGATCCTCGGGCTGAATTCGGCAGTGACCTATATCGCCGTCTCGGGCGGGGCGCTGGCCTTCCGCCCGGTCTATGAGGCAGGCGGGCTGGGGCTGGTGAACGTGATCTCCACCTTCTGTGTCACGGTGGCCTTTGTCGAAAGCCTGACCGCGCCGAAAGAGACGATCAGAAGCGCCCCGTCCGACGCATGACGCGCAGCGCCTGTTTGGCGCGTTTTGCATTCTGGCGGGATTGGGGATGGGCGCCCTGCCCCTTGCCCTTGTCCTTGCCCGCCTTGTCAAAGGCCGTGTCGATGCCCTTGTTGACCGCCTGATTGAAGAAACGGCGGAACAGCATGCGCAGCAGTCGGTCCATATTCATAACTCAGTCCTCGAAAAGTTCGGTCTGGGTGTCGTCATCACCGTCTTCGACCTCGTCATAGGTGTCGAGCCCGCCGGCAAGACCCGGTGGCGGGCGGTTGTCGAGAAGACCGGCGGCCCTCAGCTCCTTTAACCCCGGAAGGTCCCGTGCGGTTTCAAGCCCGAAGTGATCAAGGAAGACGGGGGTCACGACAAAGGTCACCGGACGGCCCGGGGTCATGCGACGGCGGCCAAAGCGGATCCAGTCCATCTCCAGCAACAGGTCGATTGTCCCGCGAGAGACGGAGACGCCGCGAATCTCCTCGATCTCCGCCCGTGTGACGGGCTGGTGATAGGCGATGATCGCCAGCGTCTCGATCGCGGCGCGGGAGAGTTTCCTTTGCTCCACGATCTCCTTCTGCATGAGGTGGCCAAGGTCGGGCGCGGTGCGGATGGCCCAGGCGTCGCCGACCTGCACGACGCGGACACCGCGATCCTCGTAACGCTGGCGCAGCAGGGTCACCGCCTCAGCCCCATCGCAGCCATGCGGCATGCGGGCGTTCATCTCTGCCACCGTGACAGGTTCGGGCGAGGCAAAAAGGATCGCCTCCACCATGCGCTCCTGCTCTGCCATGGGGGGCGTTTCAAAGAGGGTGTCGTTCTTGGGCCGGGTCGGCTCGTTCGCGGGCTCGCCGGGGGCCTTGCTCATATCACTCATTGTCGCGCGTCCGGCTGCGGAGGTGGATGGGTTCGAAGGTGCCGGTCTGGCGGATCTCCGCATGGCCCTCCTTAACCAGTTCAAGCGCTGCGGCAAAGGTGGCGGCGGTGGCAGAGCGGCGTCGGCCCGGGTCATTGTCCCAGCCCTGCGGCATATAGGACAGGATATCGGTCCACTGGCCCGCAAAGCCGATCATGGGGCGCATCCGGTCCAGCGCCTGCTCCATGGTAAAGACATTGTCGCGGTCCATGACGTAGGGGCGGAATTCGTCGCGGGTGCGGATGCGGGCATAGGCCTGCATCAGGTCCAGCAGATTGGCTGAATATTCCACGGTGCGCAGCCGTTCGACATGCTGCGCGGCACCACGGGCAAAGAAATCGCGGCCCAGCTGGTCACGGGCCATCAGACGCGCAGCCATCTCCCGCATGGCGGCGAGGCGTTCGAGCTGGAAGGCCAGATGCGCCGCCAGTTCCTCGCCTGAAGGGCCATCCTCCTCCGGATCGGGGGGGAGCAGGAGGCGGGATTTCAGGAAGGCCAGCCAGGCCGCCATGACGAGGTAGTCGGCGGCCAGTTCAATGCGCAGCTCCCGCGCCTTTTCGACGAAGATCAGATATTGCTCGGCCAGATGCAGGACGGAGATCTTGAGCAGGTCGACCTTCTGCGTCCGTGCCAGCGTCAGAAGCAGGTCGAGCGGGCCTTCGAACCCGTCGACATCGACGATCAGCGCCTCGGCGGCGAGCCGCTCCGTAACGCTGAGTTCATTGTCCTGCTGGGTTTCGTCAGACATCCGTGGCACCGTTGAGAAGAGCGTCCAGCTTCTCCTCAACGGCGCGAATGTCAACCGCAGTGGCCTGATTGCGCAGGCTGAGCGCATGTTCTGCCCGTGTCTGGGCCGTGTCGGACATGAGGCCGGCGGCGTCTATCGTCTCCGCCCGCTCCGCCAAAGTCGCGTTGCACAGCAGGATGACATCGCAGCCCGCAGACAGGCTTTCACGCGAGATATCGCCAAAGCTGCCGGTCAGCGCCTTCATCGAGATATCGTCGGTCATCAGCAGACCGTCGAACCCGATATCATTGCGGATCACCTGGATCATACGCGGCGACAGGGTGGCCGGAAGGTCATCCAGCGCCTCGTAGACAACATGCGCGGTCATCGCCATGGGCAGGTCGTTCAGGACTTTGAAAGGGGCAAAGTCGATCTGATCCAGCTCTGTCACGGGGGCTGTCACCCGCGGGAGGTCATGGTGGCTATCGGCTGTAGCAAGGCCGTGGCCGGGGATATGTTTGACCACCGGCAGGACGCCCCCCGCCATCAGCCCCATGGCGACGGCGCGACCAAGACCGGCGGCGGCGGCGGGCGTGTTGCCGTAGCAGCGGTTGGTCAGAAATTCGTGTGTCTGCGGGCGCGGGACGTCAACCATCGGCGCGCAATCGACGTCGATGCCGTAGTCGCGCAGTTCCAGTGCGATGATCTGGTAGCGCAGGAACATCGCCTCTGTCGCACGGTCACCGGCGGCACGCGCGAAGTCGAGCGGCGGAGCCCAGTCGCGGGCCAGCGGCGGGCGCAGGCGCTGAACCCGGCCGCCTTCCTGATCGATCAGAATGGGCGCGTCGCGGCCCACGGCCTCGCGCATCTCATCGCAGAGCGCGCGAAGCTGGTTACCGTCCTCGATATTGCGCGAAAACAGAATAAAGCCAAAAGGATTGCCGTCGCGGAACAGCGCCTTTTCGTCCGGCGTCAGACGGAGCCCTTCGGCATCCAGGATCGTCGCACCAAAGTTCATTTTGTCTCCAGCGGGATACATTCGGCATTTTCTGCCACAAGCGCCGCGCAGAAATGCCGCGCATCGGAGATATCGTCAAAGCCCTTGACCCTCAGACGGAAAAACGCGCGTCCGTTAGAGCTTGCCTGCTGGATCACCCGCTGTTTCTCGGTCATGAAATCGCGGAACCGGAGGGCCGTGCGGTCCCATTCCTTGCGCGCCGTCTCGACGCTGTCATAGGCGCCAAGCTGCGCCAGGAAGGTTCCGCTGGCGATGCTGGCGGGATCGGCATCAATGACATCGGCTGCCGGGGCAGAGGTTGTCAGCGCCTTTTCCACCGTCTCCCGCGCCTCGACAAAGGCGCGGACAGCTGCGGGCCGGGCGCGCGGGCGCAGGGAGGTACCGGGCGCCACTTTGGGGGTGATCGTCACAATCTCGTCGTCCTCCGCCGCAGAGGCTGTACCGTCCGGCCCGGATGCGCTGTCGGCCCCATTTTGAGGCGCAGCCCGGCGGCGGCCGTCGACCTCTTCCTGGGCGCGAAGCAATGCAACGGCGATGGCGCTGTTCTGATCCGGCATCGGCGCCAGCTCATCCGACAGCGGCTTGGCGTTCTTCAGCAGCTCTTCGGCCAGGGCCAGGGCCGGATCCATCCCGTCCTGCCCCGTCTCGGAATTCAGGACCGCCTCGACCGTCCGGGATTCAAGCGAAAACTCCGCCGCGGCACGACCGGCCGCTGCAGCATGTTCAGCCGCGATTTTTTCCTGTTCGGCCCGCGTCAGTGGCGCGATATCTTCTTTCGACAATTCGATCGGTGCCGGGGCGAGGATCAGCCTGTCTGCAGGTTTTTCGGCCACCCCGTCGGCAGCAACGCGGTTCACCGCGAAGCCGAGATTGCCCGAAAGCCGCCCCCCCGGTTCTTCGGGCTGGACCCGCATCGGGTCTTTGGCAGCATGGATCACCGGGATTTCGCTGACATCTGTTGTGACGGTGCGGTATCCCCAGACGCCGACACCCGCCAATAGCCCCAGCGACAGCAGACCGCCCACGACATTCAGAATCGTGCCGACGGGGATCGGGGAATGCTCGGCTGCGGAGTCCGCCTGTATCTGTGCCATTTCGCCTCGCTGCCGGCCATGGGTCGGGCCGGTATTTTCAGACTGCTCAAGCCCGAGACGGTGGCGCGTTTATCGCATCTCTTCCGCCGGGGTTACGCCAAGGATACCAAGACCAGCGGAAATGACAACATTTACGGCACGGGCCAGGGCCATTTTACCTTGGCTAGTGGTCGCGTCATCTTCTTGTAGGAAGCGGAGCTCCGGCTTCTCATTGCCGCGATTCCACAATGTATGCAGGTCGGAGGCCAGATCGTAGAGGAAGAAGGCCACCCGGTGCGGCTCGTTCGTGCGGGCCGCGATTTCTACAAGCCGTGGCCATTCGGCCAGCTTTTTGGCAACCTCGATCTCTGCCTCATCGGTCGTTTTCGACAGATCGGCGGCGGCGAGTGTGGAATCGTCATGGGCGATTCCGGCCTCTCCGGCCTTGCGCAGGACCGAACAGACGCGGGCATGGGCGTATTGCACGTAGAACACCGGGTTCTCGCGCGATTGTTCCAGCACCTTGTCGAAGTCGAAATCGAGCGGCGCGTCGTTCTTGCGGGTCAGCATGACGAAACGGGTGACGTCGGGGCCGACCTCTTCCACCACATCGCGCAGCATGATGAAGGTCCCTGCCCGTTTGGACATCTTAAAGGGTTCGCCGTTCTTGAAGAGCTTCACGAGCTGGCAGAGCTTGATGTCTACGGGCACTTTACCGTCCGACAGCGCGGAGACAGCCGCCTTCATCCGTTTCACATAGCCGCCGTGATCGGCCCCGAAGACGTCGATCAGCAGATCATAGCCCCGGCTGATCTTGTCATAGTGATAGGCGATATCGGGGGCAAAATAGGTCCAGGCGCCATCCGATTTCATGATCGGACGGTCGACGTCATCGCCATGGTCGGTGGATTTGAAGAGGGTCTGTTCGCGCGGCTCCCAATCCTCGGGCACCTTGCCCTTGGGCGGCTCCAGCACGCCTTTGTAGATCAGGCCCTTTGAATTCAGGTCCTCGATCGCGGCTTCGATCTTTCCTGTGCCATAGAGGGATTTCTCGGAGAAGAAATGGTCCATCTCGACGCCCAGAAGCTGCAGATCCTCGCGGATGAGAGCCATCATCGCCTCGGTGGCATATTCGCGGATCTCGGTCAGCCAGACCTCTTCGGGCTCGTCGACATAGGCGTCGCCGACCTTGTCCTTGAGCGCCTCGCCCACGGCGATCAGGTAGTCGCCGGGATAGGTGCCGCCTTCGAAGACGACCTCCTGCCCATGCGCTTCGAGGTAGCGCAGGTAGACGGACCGGGCGAGCACATCGACCTGGGCACCGCCGTCGTTGATGTAATATTCGCGGGTGACGTCATAGCCTGCATAGGCCAGCAGGGAGGCCAGCGCATCGCCGAAGACGGCGCCCCGCGTATGGCCCACGTGCAGCGGGCCGGTGGGGTTGGCGGAGACATATTCGACATTGACCTTGAGCCCCTGCCCCATGTCGGACCGGCCATAGGCTGTGCCGTCGGTCAGCACGGATTTGACAATGCCGCCCCAGACAGCGGGATCGAGCCGCAGGTTGAGAAAGCCCGGCCCCGCGACCTCTGCCGAGGTGATGCGGGGATCGGCGGCGAGCTTCACCGCCAGGGTTTCGGCGATATCGCGCGGCTTGAGCCCGGCGGGCTTGGCCAGGACCATGGCGGCATTGGTGGCCATATCGCCATGCCCCTTGTCGCGCGGCGGTTCGACCGTGACATTGGCAAAGTCGAGGCCTGCGGGCAGCTGGCCCTCGCCCTGCATGGCGGTCAGCGCGTCCAGCACGGTGGCGCGGATATCGGCGAAGAGGTTCATCTGTCCCGGTCCTTTCATCTGGCGCGGGTTTATCACGGCGGACTTGGGCGTCAACGGCTGTGGTGCTGTCCCACCGGGGATTGGCGCGGGCGAAAGCGGCAGATGCCTCCGGCGGGAGTATTTTTGCCAAGATGAAGGGGGGAGCGGCGTTATTTGGCGGAGGGGCCTTCGGCAGCGGGATCGTCCCTTGTGGCCTGGCGCGAATTGGCGCGGGCTTCGGAGGCGTCTTTGGCGGGGGCGAGGTGGATCAGGCGCAGGTCGGGCTGGGTTTTGAGCGTCTCGCCGGTATTGAGGATGCGGATGGACTGACCCTTGCGCTGTGCGGCGATGAGCAGGCTGTCGGGGTTTTCATCGCGCCAGTCGTCGAGGGTGAATTCCTCCGTCAGGCGGGAGATGCGGAAGCGCCAGCCTTCGTAGAGCTTTTGTTCGAGCGCATCGTGGGGCAGTGACTGGATCGCCGGTTTGCCGCCGAGGGTGGAGGGCAGCGCGTGGCGGGTGTTGTTATCCTTTTCGCGGGCCAGCTGGTAGACCGCGTCGCGGCCGAAGTGATGCGCGAGGTCGGTGGCGACCAGCGTATTGTAGGCGTCATTATCGGTGGCGGCGAGCAGCGTAGCATAGCTGACAAGGTCGAGCCGGTGTTCGGCGGCCTCCGCCAGGATATCGCCGTAGTAGGTGGGCACGCCTTCGCGGCGGGCGGCGCGGAGTTTGCCATGGTTGGGATCGGCGATGAGCACGGGGATTTCCTGATCTTTCAAGAGCTTGCCGAGCGCGGTTGAAAAGCGGCTGCCACCGACGATCAGCAGGCCCGGGGTTTCGGCACCGGTCAGGCCAAGGGCGCGGGCAAGCGGGCGCAGGCCGAAGCCATGGACAACCACGGTGACGGCGACGAGGGCGAAGGCCAGCGGGCCGACGAGGGTGCCGTCCTCGACCCCAAGCGCGGCCAGGCGTTCGCCGAAGAGGCCGGCGACGGCGACAAGCACGACGCCGCGGGGGCCGGTGAAGGCGATCAGGAGCTTTTCGCGCCATGGCAGGCCGGTGCCGATGAGGGAGGCATACACTGTAAGTGGACGGGCGATCAGCATGATTGCCAGCACGAACAGGGCCGCGCGCCAGGTGAGGGCCGAAAGTTCGGTGAAATCAAGACCGGCGGCCAGCAGGATGAAGACGCCGGAGACGAGCAGGATCGTGGCCTGTTCCTTGAACCGGCGCAGCTCCTCAAAACTGGGGAGGTCGGAATTGGCGATGACGATGCCCATGACGGTGACGGCAAGCAGCCCGCTTTCATGCAGCACCCAGTCGCAAAGTCCGAAGATGGCGAGTAGCAGAGCGAAGAGCACCGGCACCTTCATATATTCCGGCACCCTGCCCTTTTTGAAGGTCCAGACGAGGCCAAAGCCGGTGGCCACACCGACAGCCACAGCCAGGGTGATGCCCAGCAGGGTTTCACCAATCGCGGCAGAGAGCGCGTGGGAAGCGCGGAAGACGCCGACGACCTCATAGGCCAGAACGGCGGCCAGCGCGCCGATCGGGTCGTTGACGATGGCCTCCCACTGCAGGATCTGGGCCGGGCGGCGCGACAGCCGGGCCGAGCGGAGCAGCGGGGCGATCACCGTGGGGCCGGTGACGATCATGATGCCGCCGAAGACGGCGGAGGTTTCCCACCCCAGCCCCGCCGCGTAGTGCAGCGTGAGGGCGGAGAGAAGCCAGCCGAGGGGCGCGCCGATGATGACAAGACGGCGGACACCGAGGGCTGCGTCCTGCAGGGATTTGAAATTGAGCGTCAGGCCGCCCTCGAAAAGGATGATGGCGACGGCGACGGCGATCATCGGGTCGCGCAGGTCCCCAAAGGCGGCATGCGGATCGAAGATGCCCGTCACCGGCCCCGCGATGATCCCGGCCAGGAGCATCAGCACAATGGCAGGCATTTTCAGCCGCCAGGCAAGGAGTTGCGCGCCCACCCCCAGCACGCCCACAAGGGCGAAGGCGACAACGGGGGGCAGCATGTCGGGGGTGCTCATCGGGCTCTCCGGTCAGGGTTCAGGCGGATATAGTCTGGGCCGCCGCCACGGCCAGCATCCCGGAACCTTACACTGTCAGCCGTCACGCAAGCGCTGTTCGTAACGGATATGACCGGGACCGGAGGCGCGCAGGCCCGGCTCGGGCTCCTGCCCGGTCAGGCGCGCATGTTCGACGATGGCAAAGCGGTCCGTCATGCCGGAGATATAATCGCTGACGATCCGGGCGAGCGCGGTTTCATCGCCCTCAATATCCTCGACATCCTTGCGCCACTGCTTGGGCAGCAGGTCCGGCTGGGCCATGAACAGCGGGAAGAGCTCATGGATGATATCCGTGACTTTCTTCCGCATTTCAACAACTTCCGGGGCGCGGTACATGCGATGGAAAAGGAACTCTCGGATCTGCTTGAGGTCGGACCAGACGGTGGGCGAAAATTGCACCATCATCCGGCCGGCATTGCGGATATCCGTAACGCTGCCGGGGTTGAGATCGGCGATATTGGCACGGCTGACGTCGATCACATCCTCCACCAGGATGCCGAAAAAGCGGCGCAGCGCCTCATGCCGACGACGGTAGTAGTTGAGGCCGGGATAGCGCGCGTCTACCTCCGCGAAACACGTGCCGAGGACAGGCAGTTCCGACAGCTCATCGGTGGAGAAAAGCTCTGCCCTCAAACCGTCGTGCAGGTCATGGTTATTATAGGCGATATCGTCCGACAGGGCGGCGGCCTGCGCCTCCGCAGAGGCGTGGGTATGCAGCTCCAGGTCGTGAATTTCATTATATTCGGCAAGGGCATAGGGGATATTGCCGGTGACGGGTCCGTTGTGCTTGGCAATGCCTTCCAGCGTGTCCCAGGTCAGGTTCAGACCGTCCCATTCAGCATAGTGCCGCTCCAGCTTGGTGACGATGCGGATGGCCTGGGCGTTGTGGTCAAAGCCGCCGTAGGGTTGCATCAGCTCAGAGAGCGCGTCCTCTCCGGTGTGGCCGAAGGGCGGATGGCCCAGGTCATGGGCCAGCGCCACGGCCTCTGTCAGCTCGGGGTTGAGGCCAAGGGCACCGGCGATGGTCCGGGCGACCTGCGCCACCTCGATCGAATGGGTCAGGCGGGTGCGGAAATAGTCGCCCTCATGTTCAATAAAGACCTGCGTCTTGTGCTTCAGGCGCCGGAAGGCGGAGGCATGGATGATGCGGTCGCGGTCGCGCTGATAGCAGGAGCGGAAATGGCTTTCCTCCTGCGGAAACAGACGCCCGCGCGACTGGTCCGCGTGGCTGGCATAGGGCGCAAGCATGGCGCCTCCCCTCATTTCGTCCCCTGGGCGGCAGGTCCGGTTGGCCCGGCATCCTTGTCGTCCCGTTATGGTCTGCATATATTGTGGGGGCGTGACAGGCAAATGCCCTGTTTCCCGATGTTTGCACCCGATTGCAGGAGTGTCCCATGCAGATCCCGCCCAAGGTTACCGACCGTGCCTTTGACCGCCTCGCCGAGATTGGCGCAGGCGCACAGGGTCAGGCGCTGCGCGTGGCCGTCGAGGGCGGCGGCTGTTCGGGCTTCCAGTACGATATCCGGCTGGATGATGTGACGGATGGCGATCTGGTGCTGGAGGGCAAGGGCGAGAAGGTGATCGTCGATGACGTCTCCCTGCCCTTTCTGGCCGGCGCGGTGATCGATTTCGCGGATGAGCTGATTGGGGCGCGCTTCGTGATCGAGAACCCGAATGCCACCAGCTCCTGCGGCTGCGGCACGTCCTTCTCTATCTGAATTCCGGGCCCGTTTACAGCGTAAGCCCGGCCGTCATTCCGCCGGGGGCATGGATGTGCGCCGTCCGGACAACCGCTGGCCGCGGTCCCGGGCGAACTGATCCATCACAAGATAGACGCCCGAGGCGACGACAAAGGTCGCACCGAGGAAGACGTTGGAGGCCGGGAATTCGCCGAAGAACAGCGCGCCCATGATGACCATCCAGACGAACTGCATGTTCATCAGCGGTGTGGCCGTATAGGCCGGCAGCAGCCGCAGCGCGATGACCAGCAGCCAGCGCGCCCCGAAAAGCAGCGCCGCATAGGCCACTGCCAGCCCGAGGTCGGTAAGCGGCATAGGCTTGAAAACAAAGGGAAGTGCTGCTGCCATGACGATCATGTTCAGCAGGTTCGGGTAGAAGACCAGCGCCAGCGAGTTCTTCTCATACCGGCCGACATAGCGCGCCATGACCATAGAGAAGGTGCCGAAGAGACAGGCGCCAAGCGCCACGAGATGGCCCGGTTCGACGGCCTGCACCCCTTCCGGGAAGAGGCTGATGACACCGATGAAACCGACGCCAAGCGCGATCCAGCTGCGCCAGTGGACGTGTTCACCCAGGATCGGGCCGGAGAGCAGACCCGCCACGATGGGCATCAGGCCGATGAAGACGAAGACTTCGGCGAAGGCCAGCAGGCGGAAGGCGTAGAAGAAGCAGAGCCCCGCCAGCACCGTCGCAACGGAGCGCAGGGCCATGGCCACGGGTTTCGTGGTGCGCAGCCCGCCCTGGGCCGGTTTTGCACGGTTGGCGATGACACAGAACAGGGCCACAAGCCCGCCCGAAACGGCGTAAAGCTGGGGTGCAGCATAGCCGCCCGCCAGCAGTTTGGTGATCGCATCGGCAGAGGAGATCAGCGCCGTATATATAAGGACGAGCGCGGCGCCGATCAGCGCCGCTCCTGAAGCCTGTTTGATCATGCCCGGGCAACCTCCCGTGTTGGTGCGCGCATGGCCGTACGGGCGAAATGCGCGTAGAATTCGTCAAAATCATCTGCCGCCTCTTCGGCATGCAGGATCATATCCGCCGCCTCGGATGTGACGGCATCCAGCAGATAGTCGCGGCTCAGATGCCAGTCAGCGGAGCGGCGCGGGCCGAGTTCGTGAAGGATTTCGGACATCTCACGCAGGGCAGAGGTATAGCGGGGCGCGGAATGGAAGCTGACGGGGCCCGGACGGGTGGAGATTTTGAACGGCTCGCCGCCTGCAGCGCTCAACGCCCAGTTGCATACGAGATACTCGTGATAATCGTCCTGCCGCATGGCGCCATCTCCCTCAGCGACCGAAAACCCTTCTGTCGCGCGCGCCAGCGTCTCATCCCAGATCCGCGGCGGGACCCATCCGCCGTAACGCATTGCGACCGACACTTCAGCAAGTAGGTCCCAATTGCAATCCAGAATTGCGAGGGTTCCGGCGTTGTCGAGGCTACGCCGAACCGCGTCACCGAGCTGTGGATTTTTGCGGCCATATTCGCTGAGATAGAAGGAAATGTGCGTCAGCTCATAGGCGGCCTTCTTGTTGGGAATAGCGAAGGTGCTTCTGCGTGACGCGAATTGTTTCAACCTGCCGTTGATCCGCGTCACATCTTCGGAGAGAATGACGCCATTTCGCGTCAGAAGGCGGATTGCTTCGCCGCGCTGGAGGTCCGATAATTCTGCCTCTACCAGTCCCTGATCGGCGATCCACTGCGCCATTCGGGCGGATTTCCCTCCCGGCATGCCAAGCGCTTCGAGGTCCTGCGCGATCGACAGGAAGAATCGATAGTATTGCGGGAAGAATTCCAGACGCTCCTCGATCCCCGCATAAAGCTCGTCATAAGCGGCCAGAGCTTCCGGAGCGACCGACTGGCCGGTGCACTCCAGAATGTTCAGGATTTCCGCATTTTCCTTGAGCCAGAAGACATCGCCCTGATCGCGGCGGTGGCTGGCGAAGGTTTCCAGCAGGGCCGCGTGTTTCGCGGCCCGCTGTGCGCTGCGGGAGGGGAAGGTCAGCTGGATGACATTGGACATTATATAGTCTCCTTTGTTCATCGGGGCACCCTGCCCCGTCCCGTCAGTTAGGTGGCAGCCGATCAGCTGCCGGAGGCGAAGGCCTGAACCGCGTCACCCAGCTGGGCTGCGGATGCGGTCGGGGCGGAGCCGGACGCGAAGGCTTCGACCTTGTCGCCGGAGATGGCGGCGGGAGCGGAACCGGAGGCGAAGGCCTCGACCTGATCGCCGGTGGTGACGTCGGAAGCGACAGGGGCGGAACCGGATGCAAAAGCTTCGACCTGGTCGCCGGCGGAGGTGCTGGATGCAACCGGTGCAGATCCGGAGGCGAAGGCCTGAACCGCGTCGCCGGTCGTCACGTCAGAGGCGGTCGGTGCGGAGCCGGATGCGAAGGCCTCAACCGCGTCGCCATTGCCCATTTTCGTGGCAGCCGGGGCCGAACCCGAGGCAAACATGTTCACTGCGTCGCCCGAGGTGATCGCCGTTGCGGTCGGAGCGGAGCCAGAGGCGAACATCTCGACCGAGTCGCCGGTCAGTTTGGTGGTCGAAGCACGGGGTGCGGAGCCCGATGCGAACATTTCCACCGCGTCGCCGGTGAGGCTGCGGAGGATGGATGCAGGGGCGGAGCCGGAGGCGAACATTTCGGTGGCATCGCCCAGTGCGGAAGAGGCAGAAACAGGGGCGGAGCCGGAGGCAAACATCTCGGTGGCATCGCCGGAGAAGATCGAAGTTTCTTCTGTTTTAACAAAAGCTTGCTTGTCGGTGATTTTGCGAACTGCGGTCATTTTCGTGGTCTCCATGTTGGCTGTTGATGACCTCAGCGTTGCCCTCTTTCCGGTTTTTCCAAAGTGAAAATTCTACCTATGCGTGTGGCATATTTTGTGGCACGCGACCCGATTCGCACTAAATCCCTGAAAGCATTAGCGCGCCGACCAGTGATATTTTTTTCATCTTGAGTCACGAAACCGCCCCTATCAGTTCCCTGAGTTCAGTTTACGGCGTCGAATCGGTTAGAATCAGCAGTCTTGGGTGAATCAACATCGGTCAGCGCCAAGCGAGAAATGACGCTGTATCGCATAGTTGAGACGCTCAGGAGCGACTCTGCGCGGGCTGCCGTGACCGGGGGTGTATCGCTTGCTCGCGCGGGCGCGATCGGCGATAGAGAAATAAACGGAGGGTTGGACCCATGCGCATCGCGACTTTCAACATAAACGGCATCAAAGCGCGACATGAAGCGCTGACCGCCTGGCTCGACGAAGCTACCCCCGACGTGGTGCTGCTGCAGGAGATCAAATCGGTCGACGAAGGGTTCCCGCGCGAGCTGTTCGAAGAGCGTGGCTATAATGTCGAAACCCACGGGCAGAAGAGCTTTAACGGCGTGGCGATCCTGTCGAAGCTGCCGCTGGAGGATGTGACACGCGGCCTGCCTGGTGATGACGAGGACGAACAGGCCCGCTGGATCGAGGCGACGGTGATGGGCGAAAAGACCGCCGTGCGGCTTTGCGGGCTCTACCTGCCCAACGGGAACCCGGCGCCGGGGCCGAAATACGACTATAAGCTCAGCTGGATGAAGCGGCTTAAAGCACGGGCCGAAGCTCTCATGGAGCTTGAGGAACCCGCGCTAATGGCCGGGGATTACAACATTATCCCTCAGGCCGAGGATGCCGCAAAGCCGGATAGCTGGCGCGAGGATGCGCTCTTCAGGCTCGACAGCCGGGATGCATATCGGCGCGTGCTGAACCTCGGCTTTACGGAGGCGTTCCGGACCCGCACGCCGGCGCCCGGGCATTATTCCTTCTGGGATTATCAGGCGGGCGCCTGGCAACGGAATAACGGCATTCGCATCGATCACATCCTGATGACGCCGCAATGTGCTGATTTAATGACAGATTCCGGGATCGAGAAAGAGCTTCGCGGGCGCGACAAGCCCTCTGATCACGTGCCGGTCTGGGTCGATCTGGACGCCTGACCGCTGCCAGATAGGCGCTGGCCGCCCGTCACGTCGTGATTGTAGAGCCAGTTGAAGCTGCTGGTCAGGGCAATCGGCGCCAGGGCGGACACCAGACGCAGCCCCATATGAGCCATGTCGCCAACCGGACCGCTCAGGTGATAGCGGCGGGCGTTCTTTTCGGCTGCGTTGATGACCCGGTGCACGCGGGCCTCTCTCCGCTCCTGATAGAGCGCGAGAGCCTCGTTCTGATCCGCGACCTCGTCCAGCGCCTCGGCTAGTACCCAGGCATCTTCCAGCGCCATGGATGCGCCCTGCGCCTGAAAGGGCAGCGTGGGATGGGCCGCATCGCCGAGCAGCACCACACCATCAGAGAACCAGCGTTCCGCAACCGGATGCCGGAAGAGCCCCCAGAGATGGACCTCCTTGATGCGCGACAGCAGGGTCTGGGCCCGCGAGCCCATGTCACGGAAGGCCGCGCGCATGTTCGCGGGGTCGTCATGGGTGTTCCAGTTCTCCGGCATCGACTCATGCCGTTCCTGCACCGCCACGATATTGCGCTGTTTGCCGCCGCGCAGCGGATAGGTCACGATATGCTGCCCCGCGCCCATGAAAACCTGAGCGATATGCGGGCCTTCGTCGCCCGGCACCACGGCGCGCCAGGCGACCATGCCGGTGTAGTGTGGATGCGATCCGGGATTAAGGCGCGGCGTCATACGCGAATGCAGCCCGTCGGCACAGACAATCAGATCGGCGGGGATGACACGGCCCTTGGCGGTCTGCACGGCCGGGTTCGGGCCGGTGTCGACACGGGTGACTTCGGTGTCGATCATCACCCGGACCCCGGCGGCAGAGGCGCCATCGGCCAGGATATCAATCAGGTCGGCGCGATGACAGAACACATAGTCTTCGCCCCGCTTCATCCCGTCGAACCTGAGCCGTGCGACGCGCAACCCGTGGCGGTCCCTCAGGGTGACGCCCTTGGCCTGAACGGCGGCGCGTGCGCCTTCGCGGAACGGACGTTCCAGCCCAAGGCCGCGCAGAACGGCAAAACCGTTGGGGCCGATCTGGATGCCGGCGCCAACCTCCGTGATCTCCGGCGCCTGTTCCATCAGGGTGACGGCGGCACCACGCAGCGCCAGCGCCCGGGCCACGGCCAGACCGCCGATACCGGCACCTATGACAATGATGGAACGGTCCGCGAGACCCATGGCGACACCTGAAACGCACAACGTCGGGGCAGGCCCCGACGTTGCACTGTTAGCGGCAAATGTCGACCGTTTTCGTACCGGTACAGCCGCGACGTCATGCGCCGCAGACAGCCGATTCAGCCCAAATCAGTCGTCGCGATGCACTTTTTCGCGGCGCTCATGACGCTCCTGCGCCTCAAGGCTCATGGTCGCGATGGGACGCGCATCTAGGCGTTTGAGAGAGATCGGCTCGCCCGTCACTTCGCAATAGCCGTATTCGCCTTCGTCGATGCGGCGCAGGGCGGCGTCGATCTTGGCAACCAGCTTGCGCTGGCGGTCACGGGTGCGGAGTTCGAGGGCACGGTCGGTCTCTTCAGAGGCGCGGTCGGCGACATCAGGGATATTGCGGGTATTTTCCTGCAGCCCTTCGACCGTATCGCGGCTGTCGGCCAGAAGGTCGTCTTTCCAGTTCAAAAGTTTGCGTCTGAAATACTCCGTCTGACGCTCGTTCATAAAGGGTTCGTCCTCGGCGGGACGATAGTCTTCGGGCAGAAAAGTTTCTGCTTTCATTAGTGGCTCCCTACTAAAGCCGTGGCGCATCTGGTGGTCCACCGGCACCCCACGGGCCCCTTACTGGGGGTGCAGATACTCCGATTGGATAGGCTTGTCACTACACATTTCCACTGTTTGTTAACCTGCCTGACACCTATCAGGGTGGCGCATTGCATGGGGTGGTGAAACAAATTATCGTCACGCGGAACATCGCAGGGAGAGGCGCAATTCCGATGAAATTCCAAGGCACCGAGAGCTACGTCGCGACCGACGACCTGACCGTGGCGGTGAATGCCGCCGTGACGCTGGAGCGGCCGCTTCTGGTCAAGGGTGAACCCGGCACCGGCAAGACGGAACTGGCGCGGCAGGTGGCCTCAAGCCTCGGGCTGGAGATGATCGAATGGAACATCAAATCCACCACCAAGGCGCAGCAGGGCCTTTATGAATACGACGCCGTCTCCCGCCTGCGCGACAGCCAGCTGGGCGAAGAGAAGGTACATGACGTCAAGAATTACATCCGCAAGGGCAAGCTGTGGCAAGCCTTTGAATCGGATAAGAAAGTCGTGCTTCTGATCGATGAGGTCGACAAGGCGGACATCGAGTTTCCGAACGATCTTCTGCAGGAGCTCGACAAGATGGAGTTCCATGTCTACGAGACCGGAGAGACGATTTCCGCCCGCGTCCGGCCCATCGTCATCATCACCTCCAACAATGAAAAAGAGCTGCCCGACGCCTTCCTGCGGCGCTGCTTTTTCCACTACATCCGCTTCCCCGATATGGAGACGATGAAGCAGATCGTGGAGGTGCATCACCCCGGCATCAAGGCAGAGCTTCTGACCTCTGCGCTGACCCAGTTCTTCGAGGTCCGGGAGATGGCCGGGCTGAAGAAGAAACCCTCGACTTCGGAGGTTCTGGACTGGCTGAAACTGCTGCTGGCAGAGGACCTTTCGCCCGACGATCTGAAGCGCGACGGGGCAAATGCGTTGCCAAAACTGCACGGTGCCCTCCTAAAAAATGAGCAGGACGTGCATCTGTTCGAACGTTTGGCTTTCCTTGCGCGCGGACAACGGTAATAGTGAGATCAGGCAAGGGGCGAGGAATCGTCCCGGTCGCTGACCATAAAAAGGGGCCTGACCGGGCAAAGAACCGGCAGAGACACCCGGAAGGCGGCCGATACGGCGTGACGGGGGAAAAACATCCCGCACGATTGAGAGCGGAGCAGTTTCAATGGCAGGCACGGCGACAGCCGGTGCCCTGACTATTCGGCCAATCGAACAGGCCGATCGTGCTGGCTGGGGCCAGCTATGGCAGGGCTATCTGGACTTTTACAAAACCGAACTTCCGGGTGAGATGTACGATCTCGCCTTCGACAGGTTGTTGTCGGGGGCGGAGGGCGAATTCGCCGGGTTCATCGCGCTGGTCGGGGATCAGCCTGTGGGCCTCGTGCATTACCTCTTTCACCGGCACGGCTGGAAGGCGGAGAAGGTCTGCTATCTGCAGGACCTTTATGCCGATCCTTCGGTGCGCGGCAAAGGGGTTGGCGCGGCGCTGATCACGGCGGTCTATGCGGCGGCGGACGAGGCCGGGGCGCCCACCGTCTACTGGCTGACCCAGCAGGACAATGCGACGGCGCGCAAGCTCTACGATCAGATCGCGGGCGTCACCGATTTCATCAAATACCAGAGGGTGCTCTGATGGCGCGGAGCATCCTGCGCCTCGCGCCCATGTTCCTGGCCCTGACGGCCTGTATCGACCCGGTGGACACACGGCCTGCCGGCCTGCCCCTGTCGGATGAAACGCCGACGCGGCTGGCACAGGCGCCTGCCGTCGCCCTGCCCCCGATGAAGGTCTTTTCTCGCGTGCTGCCGCTGGCACCGACGCGGTCGAACAGCGATATCGCGCAGGATTTCCTCGACCTGTCCTTCAAGCTGGAGAGCGGGCGCGCCCTGCCCGTCTTCACCCGGTTCGAGGCGCCGATTGAAGTTGTGGTCTCTGGCAAGCCCGCGCCCGGCATGATCACCGATCTGCGTGCGGTGATGCGACGGCTCCGGCAGGAGGCCGGGATCGACATCAACTTCGGCAAGGCCTCTCTCAACGGGTCGGCCAAGGGTCAGGCGCTGGTAACCGTTCAGGCGGTCAGCAGCGCAGAGATCCGGCGTTACCTGCCGCAGGCCGCCTGTTTCGTGGTGCCCGGCATCACCAGCCTGTCGCAGTATCACGAGGCGCGCCGGGCCGGGCTGACCGATTGGGCGCGGCTGGGCAAGCGCGAGAAGATCGCGATCTTCGTGCCCAATGACGTCGCCCCGCAGGAGGCGCGCGATTGTCTGCACGAGGAGCTGGCGCAGGCTCTGGGGCCGCTCAATGACCTCTACCGCCTGCCCGACAGCACCTTCAACGACGACAATATGCATACGGTCCTGACCGGGTTCGACATGCTGGTGCTCAAAGCCACCTATGCGCCCGAACTGCGCTCCGGCATGAGCCGGGAAGAGGTGGCGCGGGTCCTGCCCGGACTGCTGGCGCGGTTGAACCCGCAGGGCGACGGGGAGTTGAATCGCCGCCTGCCGGAAACGACGCCGGAATGGATCAACGATATTACCGCCGCTCTGGGCCCGGGACGGTCCGAGGGTGCGCGCGTCGCGGCGGCGCAAAACGCCCTGCGCGTGGCGCAGTCCGAAGGCTGGCAGGACCACCGGCTGGGTTTCTCGCATTTCGTGCTGGCCCGCATGTTGCAGCGGAAGGACCGGGCGGAGGCGTTCAAACATATGACCGCCGCCTATACGATCTTCCGCCGTCGTCCCGAAACCGCCACCCATGCCGCCCATGCCGCCGCCCAGCTGGCCGCCCATGCGCTGCGTGAAGGCAAGGGCGATCTGGCGCTGTCGCTGCTGAACGGTCAGGATGATGTGGCCCGGCAGAGCGAGAATGCCGCCCTGCTGGCGTCGATCCAGATGCTCAGGGCCGAGGCGCTTGAGATGACGGGCCGCGACAGCGACGCGCAGACCGTCCGTCTGGACAGTCTGGGCTGGGCGCGATACGGCTTCGGCCCTGACTGGGCCGTGCGCGCCAAGCTCGACGAGATCGCAGCGCTGCGGCCGGACGCTATCCGGGGTTAACTCCCCGGGAAGGACCGGTAACCGAATGTTTTCAACACTCATTGTCGCGTATGAGGGCAGCGCCGGCCCGCGGGGTGGCGCCATAGCGCCGCCCCGGGGGGGCGGGTCGGCGCTGCCCGGCGTAAACGCCGGGCGGATCCATCGATCGACGTACGCGCTTGTGTCTGGCTCGGGCTCCAATGAGAACTCCCAAGACATAGCTTGCGCGAACAAGACGTTCCCGCAAATCAGACCTTCAGGGCCGCCATCTGGCCCTGACGATTCAGGAGGCAGGGAATGATCGCAATCGCAGGGCTTCTCTTCGGAGCCATTCTGGGGGCCTGGCGCGCCAAGTCCCGCAAGGGCGGCAGCCTCGATATTTTGCAATATGCCGCCGTGCATGCCATGCTGTTTGGAGTGATCGGGCTCTTCGCCACGATAATCATCCACCGCATGGCGATGTAGAATGTTCATTCCCTTCTTCGAAACCCTCCGCGCCCATGCCATTCCCGTGTCCCTGCGGGAATATCTGAGCTTTCTGGAGGCGATGAAGGCGGACCTTGTCACCTATGATCCGGAGGGGTTCTACTACCTCGCCCGCGTCGCCATGGTGAAGGACGAACGGAACCTCGACAAATTCGACGTGGCCTTCGCCAAGACCTTTGAGGGGCTCGACCAGATCACCTTTGACGAGATGCTGGAGAAGGTCGACCTGCCCGCCGACTGGCTGCAATCCATGGCCGAAAAGCACCTCACCGAAGAGGAAAAGGCCGAGATCGAGGCGCTTGGCGGGTTCGAGAAGCTGATGGAGACGCTGAAGAAGCGTCTGGAAGAACAGAAGGGCCGCCACCAGGGCGGCAACAAGTGGATCGGCACCGGCGGCACCTCGCCCTTTGGCGCGGATGGCTACAATCCCGAGGGTGTGCGCATCGGGCAGGAGAAATCCCGCCACCAGCGCGCGGTCAAGGTCTGGGACAAGCGTGAGTTCAAGAACCTCGACGATACGGTCGAGCTGGGCACCCGCAATATCAAGGTGGCGCTCAAACGGCTGCGCAAATGGGCCCGCGACGGGGCGCATGAGGAGCTTGACCTCGACGGTACGATCCGCGCCACGGCGGAACATGGCTACCTCGACGTGAAGACCCGTCCGGAGCGGCGCAATGCCGTGAAGGTGCTGCTGTTTCTCGATGTCGGCGGCTCCATGGACCCGCATATCAAGGTGGTGGAGGAGCTTTTTTCCGCCGCGCGGTCGGAATTCAAGCACCTGGAGCATTTCTACTTCCACAACTGCCTCTATGAGGGCGTCTGGAAGGACAACAAGCGGCGCTGGCAGGAACAGACCCCGACCTGGGAGGTGCTGCGCACCTATGGGCCTGATTATAAATGCATTTTTGTGGGCGATGCCTCGATGTCGCCCTATGAGGTCGCCTATCCTGGCGGTGCCAATGAGCACTGGAACGAGGAGGCCGGTCAGGTCTGGCTCGACCGTTGTCGCCAGCACTGGAAATCCAACCTGTGGATCAACCCGGTGCCCGAGAAATACTGGGGCTATACCCAGTCCATCCGCATGATCCGCGAGCTGTTCGAGGATCAGATGGTGCCCATGACCCTGGCCGGGCTGGAACAGGGCATGAAGGAACTGACCCGCTGAGGGGCCGGGCCACATGATCCGCTCGCTGCCCCACCTCTGGCGCCACCACCCGTTTGCGCTCAGCTTCTTCGGGCTGGCGGCGGTTCTGGCGCTGGTCTTTGCGGTGCGGCTGACGCTCTTTTCCGTCTACTGGGCCGATCCGGCGCATCGCCAGCAGCATCCCGAAGGCTGGATGACCCCGGGCTATGTTGCCCATTCCTGGCACCTGCCGCCGGAGGAGGTCTTTCGTGAGCTCGGCCTCACGCCCCCCGCCGACCGCATGACGCTGGAGCGGATCGCGGCGGACAAGGGCATGCCGCTTGAGGCACTGATCGCCACCCTCGCCGCCTATCTCAACACGCGGACAGCACGCCCATGACCGACTGGCTGATGGAGGCGCTGGCCCTTGGGGGCGTGCCGGTCCTGATGCTGGTCACCTTCCTCAGCTGCCTCGCCATGCCGGTGCCCAGTTCGCTGCTGATGCTGGGCGGCGGGGCGCTGGCGGCCTCGGGCGATCTGTCGCTATGGTCGGTCGCGCTTGGCGCCTATGGCGGCGCGGTTACGGGCGATCAGGTCGGATACCAGATCGGTCATTCCGGCAGCGAATGGCTGCGGCGCCGGGCCGGGTCGGGCCGACGCGGCGCCATCGCCATGGCCCGGGCGGAGGCGATGCTGGAGGCCCGCGCGGGCCTCGCCGTCTTCCTGTCGCGCTGGCTGCTTTCTCCGCTCGGGCCTTACGTGAATTTTGCCGCCGGGGCCGCGCGGCTCGACCGGCTGCGCTTTACCCTCTGGGACCTGGCCGGAGAGGCGGTCTGGGTCAGCCTCTATGTTGGCCTCGGCTATGCCTTCGGCAGCCGGATCGAGATGATCGCGGAGATCAGCCAGAACGCCGTGGGTCTTCTGGCTGCGTTGGCGGTGATGGTGGTGGCCGCGCTCTGGATGCGGCGGGCGCTGAAACGCGCCCATGCGGCGGGCGACCGGGATGCCGTGACATCCCCCAGCCCTTGAAACCGGGGCAAACCGCGCTCTCCTTGTGGCAACTGAAGCAAAGGAGATCACCATGATCAAGAAATTCGGCTCCGCAATCTGGAACGGCACCATCAAGGGCGGCTCCGGCACCGTCTCCACCGAATCCGGCGTGCTGGACAAGGCGCAATACGGCTTCAAACAGCGTTTCGAGGGCGAACCCGGCACCAACCCCGAGGAACTGGCGGGCGCGGCCCATGCCGCCTGTTTCTCCATGGCGCTGTCGCTGCAGCTGGAACAGGCCGGGATGACGGCAGACGAGATCTCCACCAAGGCGACCGTGTCCATGGACCGCACCGACGGCGGGTTCGAGATCAAGTCGGTCCACCTCGACCTGACCGCCAAGATCCCCGGCGCGGATGAGGCCAAGTTCAAAGAGGCCGCCAACAACGCCAAGGCCGGCTGCCCGATCTCCAAGCTCTTCAAAGGCGCGGAGATCACGCTGGACGCCAAACTGGCCTGATCTGCCCCCCTCTGCCCCGGCCCCCGTCTTTTTCTTGCGAAAAATATCCCGGGGTCTGGGGCAGAGCCCCAGTTCCACCGTTGCCCTTGCCACGCAACACCCCCACATTGCGCCCATGCTGCGTTTCACCCCGATCCTCCTCGCCATCCTCTACGGCATTGTCGCCTGGCACTTCTCCTCCTGGCGACTGAAGAAGGAGCTTGACCAGCGTTCGACCGAACTGGCCGATCCGAAACTGGCGAAGCTGACGCAGAGAATGGCGCAGGCGCTCGATCTGGAGCGCATCCGGGTCCATGTCTACGAGATCGCGCCGGTCAATGGCATGGCCGTACCGGACGGGCGCATCTTCATCACGCGCGGGTTTCTCGACAAATACACCGCCGGGGAGGTCACGGCGGAGGAGCTCGCCTCCGTCATCGCGCATGAGCTGGGCCATGTGGCGCTGAACCATACGCGGCGTCGGCTCATCGATTTCTCCGGCCAGAATGCAATGCGCACGGCGCTTGGCATGGTGCTGTCGCGGCTGGTGCCGGGGATCGGCGGGCTGCTGGCGGGGCTGCTGACATCGCTTCTGGCGGCGCGGCTGTCACGCTCGGATGAATATGAGGCGGATGCCTATGCCGCCGCGCTGCTGACCAAGGCGGGGATCGGCGTGGCGCCGCAGGTGCGGCTTTTCGAGAAACTGGAGGCGCTGACCCAGCAGGGCGGCGGCCGCCCGCCCGCCTGGCTGCTGAGCCATCCCAGCCCCGAGGACCGGATCGCCGCCATCCGCCGGCTGGAGTCTGGCTGGGCCTAGGCATTTCCGCGCAACACGGGGTTGCGGTCCCGGCTCTGGCATCCTCCGGGCATAGCCCCCATGTTACCACTCCAGAACGACCGGAGGCTCCCATGCACTATTCCCTGCTCGATCTCGCACCCGTGCCCGAAGGCTCCGGCGTGCGGCAGGCCATCGCCAATTCCGTGGCCCTGTCGCAGGCGGCTGAGGCCGCGGGCTATACCCGGCACTGGCTGGCAGAGCATCACAATATGCCCGGCATCGCCTCCTCGGCCACGTCGATCCTGATCGGGCATATCGCGGCGGCGACGACGCGGATCCGGGTGGGCTCCGGCGGGGTGATGCTGCCCAACCATGCGCCGCTGGTGATTGCCGAACAGTTCGGGACGCTGGCGGAGATCCATGGCGACCGGATCGACCTCGGCCTCGGCCGGGCGCCCGGCACGGATATGGAGACGGCGCGGGCGCTGCGCCGCCACATGTCGCAGCAGGATACCTTCCCGCAGGATGTGCTGGAGCTGCTGGCCTATCTGGGCCCGGTGGAAGATGGCCAGCGGGTCCGTGCCTTTCCGGGCATGAACACGCGGGTGCCGGTCTGGATTCTGGGCTCCTCGCTCTACGGGGCGCAGCTGGCGGCGCATCTGGGGCTGCCCTACGCCTTTGCCTCGCATTTCGCGCCGGAGATGTTGGAGGAGGCGGGACATGTCTACCGGACGTCATTCCAGCCCTCGGAATTTCTGGAGAAACCACATTTCATGGTGGCGATGAATGTCTTCGCGGCGGAGACGGACAGGGAGGCGGAGTTCATCCGCACCTCCTCCATCCTGGGGTTTGCCAAGCTGCGGCAGGGCCAGCCCGGCCCCCTGCCCGCCCCGGTCGAGCGGCTGGAGGATCACCTGCCGCCGGACTGGATCGCGGCGGCGCAATCCAGGCTGGTCGTTAGCGCCACCGGGTCCGAGGCGACGGTCACGGCGAAGCTCGGGGAGCTGATCGAGCGCTATGCGCCCGATGAGGTCATCGTGAATGCGCAGATCTGGGATCATGCGGCGCGGGTGCGGTCGGTCGAGATCGCAGCGCGGGCGCTGCGGTCGCACGGGGCGCTGGCGGCGGCCTGAGCGGGTCCGCGCTGGCGCGCGGAAGCCGTCGGCGAGAGTATTTTTGGAAAGGTGAACGGGGGGGGCGCGGTTCAGGTCCGGGCCTGTTGCGCTTTGCCAAGGCGCGGCAGGCGGGCCTTTTTCATCAGATCGCGCAGCGTCCAGTCCTGGCCGGAGAGGCGGCGGGCTTCTTGCAGGACGGTCTGGGCGACCCGGGCCATGCGGTCGGGATCGGCCTCGTAAAAGCCCAGCAGGAGCGTGTCGGGATCGGCGCGGGTGAGCCCTTCCTCTGCGAGGATATTGCGGGGGAAATCCTTGGCATTCATCGTGACGATGCCATCGGCATGGCCGGCAATGGCGGCGGCGAGGACGTGGATGTCATTGTCATCGGGCAGCCAGAGGCGCTGTTGGAGGCCGTCCGGCGGGGTGACAGAGGCCCTTGGGTGGCGGGCCTGCAACATGGCGATTTCGCCGCGCGCCACGGCCTCTTCGCCCGGGGCGATGCGGGCGGCGGCGCGGGCCCATTCCTCAAGGATGCGGGGCGACCAGAGCGGCTGGAAGAAGCCCGCCTCTGCCGCGCCCATCAGCACCTCGCGCATCACGGTCGGGTAGAGCACGCAGGCGTCGAGGGTCAGTTTCATCATAGCCGGAAGAACAGCGCCTTGAGATAGCCGCTTTCGGCAAGCTGCGGATGCATCGGGTGGTCGGGGCCGGCATAGCCCGTCTGGATCAGCTGGGAGGTCCGGCCAGAGCCATGCAGACCACGCCCGATGCCGCGCGTGCAGGCGGTGCGGAATTTCTCCAGATCCGCGGCATGGGAGCAGGAGCAGAGGCCGAGGTAGCCGCCCTCCCGCACCAGCGGTGCTGCGAGGCGGGCAATGCGCTCATAGGCGCGCAGGCCGGCGTCGAGCGCCTGTTTGGAGGGCGCGAAGGCGGGCGGATCGCAAATCACCACGTCAAAGGCTTCGCCCTCTTCACCAAGCGCGGTGAGCGTGTCGAAAGCGTCGCCCTGGCGGGTGGCAAAGCGATCTGCGAGGCCGGACTGGCGCGCGCCCTCTTCGGCCAGATCGAGCGCGGGGCGGGAGCCGTCGACCGCCAACGCCGTCTCCGCGCCCGCGGCGAGGCAGGCGAGCCCAAAGCCGCCGACATGGGAGAAGACGTCGAGCACCCGGGCACCCTTGGCGAGGCGGGCGGCAAAGGCATGGTTGGGGCGCTGGTCGAAGAAGAGGCCGGTCTTCTGGCCCCCCGTCAGATCGGCCATATAGGTAGCGCCATTCATCGGCACCGGGACCGGGGCCGTGGGGGTCGTGCCGGCGAGCGTGGCATCCTGATCGTCCAGCCCTTCGAGCTTGCGCGCCCGTCCGCCCGCGCTTTTCAAAACGGTGGTCACGCCGGTGACGCGGATCAGGGCGGCGGTCAGCATCTCCAGATGCGCCTCTGCCCAGGCGGCATTGGGCTGGACCACGGCGGTGTCGCCGAAGCGGTCGATGATGACGCCGGGCATGCCGTCGGCCTCGGCATGGATGAGCCGGTAGAAGGGGTCGGAGAACAGACGTTCCCTGAGCGCCAGCGCGCGGGCGAACCGGTCGACAAACCAGGCCATGTCGAGGCCCGGCACATCGGGGCGGTCCAGTACCCGGGCGGCGATGCGCGAGCCGGGGGTGACGGCGACCAGCGCCAGAGGCGCGCGGCCCTCATCCTCCAGCAAGGCGACGGTGCCGGGGGCAAGCGCCTTGGTGCGGCGGTCCATCACCAGCTCGTTGTCATAGACCCAGGGGTAGCCAAAGCGGATCCGGCGCGGATCCATCTTGGGTTTCATGCGGATGGTGGGCAGCGTGTCTGTCATGGGCCCCTCCTACAGCGAAGCGGTGCGGGCGGGAAGAGGGGGTGATGGGGGTGAGGATGTTTCGGCCGGTAGTTATGCGTGCGTGATTGCTGGCGCAACTGCACAGAATTGTGTGAGGAAAAGCGGGAAGCTGCTAATTCGGTGCGCCGTAGGCAGCCGATAGCCAAACGCAGTTATTGAACTCAAAATTTATCAGGCGACCTTGAGCGCATAGTATAGCATAGCAGCACCAAAGCACTTGTAAGGCTTGCGGTGATATTTTTCGCTAGACATTTCTCAGCGCGAAAAATCCGAAGGCTGTGATTGTCAAAAGCCTTGACAAAGCCTGACCGACATTCTTTTTAGGCATTGTGAGTGGATGTGGACCCAACCCGAAATATTTCGGGTTAGGTTGTGTGGTGTATGAATGTCGAAGGGAATCTTCGCTACATTCGTGTGTTGGGTGTGTGATCATTTATGAAGCATGTAATTATTTTCTCTGGCGCCCTCGACAATGTTGGAGATCTGGCGCTGCTGCAGTCTTGTGTAGAGGGCCTGCGCCGACAAAGTGATTTTGCATTCGCTCAAATTTGGAGCTACTGCTGGGGCGATGTTCCTGAAACCGCGAAGATGGCGTTAGAACGGATGGATGTAGCTCCTATATCCGGGAAGAGCATCAAGCCGTATACCTTACTTGGACCTGACACATTGCTGCTTTGGGGCGGAGGGCAGCTACTTCGCAACAACGCTTCCAATAACTCGCTTCGTGCCGCAGAAGCGCTTTCTCGATTGGCTATATTAACCGGTGCGAAGACCGCTGTTATCGGCTGCGGCGTGTCTGAACTTTCGGCTGATAAGGTCAAGCGTTATCGCAGAATTTTCAAGAACGCGGATTTATTCGCGGTTCGCGAAGATTTTTCTGTCGTTGGTGCAGCTCCCCTACTGAAAAAAGTGAAACCTGTGGTGACGCAAGACCTTGCGTTTTCTTTCGGTGCGCTTTGGGAGCCATACACAGCGGATAGTAATCGTACGAGCTTGCTCGTTGCGCCTTGCGAGGACGATTCTGAACAACGTACGGTTGACGACGAGCAAATTCTTCAGCTCATTTTGGCAGCCAAACATCGTTATCCAAATCTCGCTACCGAGTTCATCAGCCATGATGTCCGTCCTCACATGGACCCAGCCGTGTGCCAAAAGTTAAGCATCGCTCTATCTCAAAAGGATATCTCGAGCACACAAAATAGTAGTCTGATCCTTTCCGAAGTGCTCAGAACCTATGAACGATCACATTTGGTCGTGACCAACCGTATGCACGCCGCCATCTTCGCATATGCGCGAGGATGCGCTGTTATCATCGTCGACGACGGAAACCCTAAAACAAGGGCAATCGCCAAGAAGCTCGGCCTGGTAACCGTTCCGGTTTCGGAAACAAATAGGTCTAAATTGGAGGATGCCATAGATCGAGCGGAGAAGGTAAAAGCGAGCACGACACGGCGCGACACTCTGGATAAAATGCGCGCAACGTCAGAATCCAATTTTGACCTACTCAGAAAGGCTGTGCGAAAAGAGTCGACGAATACTATATTGGAAGATTTGACCTCTGCATAATGCGGCGCGGAACTTTTTTGAACCGTCCAAGCATTTAGATGCCTTTTTGACTTACTCTAACATAACTTCGCCGACGATACTTAAGCCAATTTATTTTGGCGACAGCAACTTCTGATTGAATAGCTCAAACAACTTTCTCTACACTAGTTTCAGCAATGTATTTGATGCATTGCTGATTAAGCTATCACCTCCGATTCGGGCCGGTACCGTCTATGCCGCGCTCAGTTCGAGTGTCCGCTCTGGCCACTATTTACGAGTCATGATTGCTGTCTCCCCAAACCGTCGTGGCGCTTTTAGGTCAAAGTGAGCCCGCAGCGGTCGTTACTCCCTTTCCCCCCCCCAATGGACGCCAGCGCTCAATGTGCTACGTTCAGCACAGGACCGGCGCGCGGCACAGGGTGCCACGGGCCCGGATTGCAGGTTGTTAGCGCAAACATATATTGCTATCAGGTGGGTGACGCGGGGTGAGCGGCGCCCCCGGAGAGATGAGACAGGAGGCCCCTCATGCCCCTCAATCCCACTATTGATGCAGTGACACAGCGGATCATCGAACGGTCGGAGGAGACGCGCGGGCGGTACCTCGACCGGATGAATGCGGCGGTGGAAAAAGGCCCGGTCCGGGCGCATCTGACCTGCGGCAACCAGGCCCATGCCTATGCGGGCGTGCCGCTGGATCAGGAGGCCCTGTCGACGGGGACGGCGGCGAACCTCGGGATCGTGACGGCCTATAACGATATGCTCTCGGCCCATCAGCCGTTTGAACGCTTCCCGCAGCTGATCCGGGAAGCGGCGCGGGCCAAGGGGGCGACGGCGCAGGTGGCGGGCGGTGTGCCCGCGATGTGCGACGGGGTCACGCAGGGCCAGCCGGGGATGGAGCTGTCGCTCTTTTCCCGCGATGTGATCGCCCTGGCGGCAGGGGTGGCGCTGTCGCACAACTGCTTTGACGCGGCCTTGTATCTGGGCGTCTGCGACAAGATCGTGCCGGGGCTGGTGATGGCGGCGGCGACCTTTGGGCATATCCCGGCGGTCTTCCTGCCGGCGGGGCCGATGCCCTCCGGCCTGCCGAACGATGAGAAATCGCGGGTGCGCAACCAGTTCGCCACGGGCGAAGTGGGCCGGGACAAGCTGATGGAGGCAGAGATGGCCTCCTACCACTCGCCCGGCACCTGCACCTTCTACGGCACGGCCAATTCCAACCAGATGCTGATGGAATTCATGGGGCTGCACCTGCCGGGCGCGTCCTTTGTGAACCCGAACACGCCTTTGCGCGATGCCCTGACGGTGGCGGGCGTCGAACGGGCGATCGAGATCACCGCGCTTGGCAATGATTTCCGGCCTGCGGGGCAGATCCTGGATGAGAAGGCCTTTGTGAACGGGATCGTCGGGCTGATGGCAACGGGTGGGTCCACGAACCTCGTTCTGCATATGCCCGCCATGGCGCGGGCGGCGGGCGTGCAGCTGACGCTGGATGATTTCGAGGAGATCTCCTCCGTCACGCCGCTGATGGCCAAGGTCTATCCGAACGGTCTGGCCGATGTGAACCATTTCCATGCGGCGGGCGGTCTGGGCTACCTGATCGGGCAGCTGCTGGATGCGGGGCTGCTGCATGACGACACCAAGACGATCGCCGGTGACGGGATCGCCGCCTATGCGCGGGAGCCGAAGCTGACGGGCGGGCGGATCGCCTATGAGGCCGGGCCGCGCCAGTCGGAGAATGACAAGATCGTACGACCTGCAGACGACCCGTTCCAGAAAACCGGCGGGCTGAAACGGCTGGCCGGAAACCTCGGCACGGGGATCATGAAGGTCTCTGCCGTGGCGTCGGAACGGCATATCGTGGAGGCGCCCGCGCGGGTGTTCGAGGATCAGGAGGCGGTCAAGGCCGCATTCAAGAACGGGGAGTTCACATCGGATACCGTGGTTGTCGTCCGGTTCCAGGGCCCCCGCGCCAATGGCATGCCAGAGCTGCATTCGCTGACGCCGACCCTGTCGGTGCTGCAGGATCGCGGGCTGAAGGTGGCGCTGCTGACGGATGGGCGGATGTCGGGCGCCTCGGGCAAGGTGCCTGCCGCAATCCATGTCGCGCCGGAGGCTGCCGATGGCGGGCCCTTGTCGCGCATCAAGGATGGCGATCTGATCCGGGTGGATGCGGTAGCGGGCACGATCGACGTGCTGACCGATGGGGCGCTGGATCGCGCGCCCGTGACGCCGGACCTGTCCGCTAACGGATTTGGCATCGGACGCGAGATGTTCGAGCTGTTCCGCCAGAATGCCGGAACCGCCACGGCCGGCGCCGCCAATATCGTGTGAGGATATCATGAGCATCACCCCCGAAGAGGCCTGTGTCGCCAGCGAGAAACTCTGCCGTACCGCGCCGGTGATCCCGGTACTGACGGTGACCGAGGTCGCCCATGCCGCACCTCTGGCAGAGGCGCTGGTGAAAGGCGGACTGCCCGTTCTGGAAGTCACCCTGCGTACGCCCTGCGCGCTGGAGGTCATCGCGGAGATGGCTCAGGTCGCGGGCGGCATCCCCGGTGCGGGCACATTGCTAACACCTCAGGATGTGGAGAATGCACTGAAAGCGGGCGCGAAATTCGGCGTCTCGCCCGGTGCGACGGACAAGCTGCTCGATGCGGCGGAGGAGATGGGGCTGCCGATGCTGCCGGGGGCTGCCTCGGCCTCGGAGGCGATGCGGCTGCTGGAGCGCGGCTACCGGGTGCAGAAGTTCTTCCCGGCGGAAGCGGCAGGGGGCGCGCCCTTCCTGAAATCCATCGGCGCGCCGATCCCGCAGATCCTCTTCTGCCCGACGGGTGGTGTCAGCCCGACCAATGCGCCGGATTACCTCAAGCTGCCCAATGTCGCCTGCGTCGGCGGGTCCTGGGTCGCACCTGCGGACAAGCTGGAGAGCGGCGACTGGGGCGGGATCGAAGGGCTGGCCCGGGCGGCCGCGACCCTCTCCGCCTGAGCCGACCCGGCGCAGTGCCGGGAAGCCACGGAATTGCAACGGTTTTCCACGGCCTCTTTCGGAGGTCTTGGCCTGTCACCCGGCGCGGCCTATAAGCAGGCTCGCACAGCCGGAAAGGGCCCCCATGCGCCGCGCAGAGATCAGCCGCAAGACGGCGGAGACCGAGATCTCCGTCACCCTCGACCTCGACGGGTCGGGCCGTTACGAAATGGCAACCGGCGTGGGCTTCTTTGACCACATGCTGGACCAGCTGGCGCGGCATTCGCTGATCGACATGGCCGTGAGTTGCAAGGGTGACACCCATATTGACGACCATCACACGGTGGAGGATGTCGGCATCGCGATCGGCCAGGCGCTGACGAAAGCCCTGGGCGACAAGCGGGGCATCCGGCGCTACGGGTCCTGCCTGCTGCCGATGGATGATGCGCTGGTGCGTGCGGCGCTTGACCTGTCGGGCCGGCCCTACCTCGTCTGGGAGGTGCCGATGCCGACGCCGCAGATCAAGACATTCGATACCGAGCTGGTGCGGGAGTTTTTTCAGGCGCTGTCGACCCATGGCGGCATCACCCTGCATGTCCACATGCTGGAGGGGGTGAATTCGCACCATATCGCGGAGGCGGCGTTCAAGGCGGTGGCACGGGCGCTGCGGGAGGCGGTGGAGATGGATCCGCGCAAGGGCGATGCTATTCCGTCGACGAAGGGTATGCTCTGAGACAGGGGTTTCGGCCTGCTGACGCAGGCCGATCCGCGCCTTGCGTGCCGCAAGGCGGATGCCTCCGGCGGGGATATTTTCAGCAAGAAAAAGGAGGGTGCCGCGCCCTTGACCGCCGGGCGGTTCCGGGGCAAGCCCGGGGCGCGATGCTTCCGACGGGATTTGAGCCATGCTGACCGTGCTGATCGATTATGAAAGCGGCAATCTCCATTCTGCGGAGAAGGCCTTTCAGCGCATGGCGCGCGAGGTGGACGGCGGCGAGGTGATCGTGTCGGACCGGGCCGAGGATGTGGCGCGGGCGGATCGGCTGGTTCTGCCGGGCGACGGGGCTTTCCCGGCCTGTGCGCGGGCGCTGAAGGGCCGCGAGAACCTGTTCGATGCGCTGCGCGAAGCTGTGGAGGTCCGCGGGCGGCCGTTTCTGGGCATCTGCGTCGGCATGCAGCTGATGGCGCGGGTTGGCCACGAATATGAAGAGACCGCGGGGCTCGGCTGGATCGAAGGCGAGGTGACGAAGATCACGCCCGAGGATCCGGCGCTGAAAGTGCCGCATATGGGCTGGAACGATCTGGTTCTGGACGGCGCGCATCCGGTTCTGGACGGGATCGAGAGCGGTCAGCATGCCTATTTCGTGCACAGTTATCACATGGCCGTGGCAGCGTCGGATCAGCTGCTGGCCCATGTGGATTACGGCGCCCCGGTCACGGCGATCGTGGGCCGGGACACGATGATCGGGACGCAGTTCCACCCGGAAAAGAGCCAGGCAACGGGCCTGCGACTGATCGCAAACTTCCTGAGCTGGGCGCCCTGAGGCCGGGCCAAAGGCGCGGCGCTGCTACGTCCCGTGCGGTGCTTTTCCCGATGAGGGAAAAGCGGATGGATAGCATGCGCCGCAGGCGCGCCTCTGGATCAGGTCTATTTCACACGCGTCCAGGTCTGTTTTTTGCAGATCGGGCCGACACAGCCCGCGACCCTTAGGGTATCGCCCGCAAGCGACATCTTGGATTTGTAGACCTTGTCCGTCGAGGGCTGCCAGATCTTGCCGCCTGTATAATCGCCACCGCCCGCCGGGCTCATGTCCCAGACCAGTTTCCGGCCGATCGTGTCGCTTTTGAATTCGCCTCCGGACCGGAATGTGCGCAAGATCGTGCCGCAGAGCCCCGCGCCACAGGGTTCGAAGGTGACATGGGCATAGGCGCCCTCGTCCACTTCGGTTTTCCAGATGCCTTCAACCGGGTCGGCCAGGGCCGCCAGCGGAACGACCAGGCACAGGGCCAGCCCGAGAGCTAGAGTTTTCATGGTTTGTCCTCCTCTTCCTGCCAGCGATCCTGACGCGGCACGCCGGGCGTTTGCAAGCTGCGTTGCAATTCCCGTGGCGTCATGCGACAGGGCAGGCCAGCATTCCGACAGGCAAGGACCAGGCAGCCGATGATCCTCTACCCCGCCATCGACCTCAAGGACGGCCAGGCCGTGCGGCTCTTCAAGGGCGATATGGATCAGGCCACCGTCTTCAACGACGATCCGGCGGCCCAGGCGATGGCTTTTGTCGAGGCGGGCTGCGACTGGCTGCATCTGGTCGATCTGAACGGTGCCTTTGCGGGCGCGCCCGTCAATGCCGCCCCGGTCGAGGCGATCCTGCAGCGCACCAAGGTGCCTGCGCAGCTGGGCGGCGGCATCCGCGACATGGCGACCATTGGAATGTGGCTGGAAAAGGGGCTGGCGCGGGTGATCCTGGGAACCGTGGCGGTGGAGAACCCGGCCCTCGTGCGCGAGGCGGCCAGGAGCTTCCCCGGGCAGGTCGCCGTCGGCATCGACGCCCGCAATGGCCGTGTCGCGACCAAGGGCTGGGCCGAGGAGACGGATGTGATGGTCACCGACCTCGCCCGCTCCTTCGAGGATGCCGGGGTGGCGGCTATCATCTACACCGATATCAACCGCGACGGTGCGATGCAGGGCCCCAATATCGAGGCAACGGCCGATCTGGCCCGGGCCGTCTCGATCCCCGTGATCGCGTCCGGCGGGGTCTCCTCGCTCGACGATCTCATCGCCCTGCGCGACTGCGGCGTGGCGCTGAATGGTGCGATCTCCGGGCGGGCGCTCTATGACGGGGCGCTGGACCTGGGTGCGGCACTCAAGGCGCTGCGCCATGATTGAACTGCTGATCCCGCTGGTCTTCAGCCTGGCCGCCATTGCCGCCGGGACCCTCTGCCGCTATCGCGGCGCGCGCTACCTGCTGATCGGCATGGGCGGGCTGACGGCTGCGGCGCTGGTCCTGCTGATCGCAGCACAGCTGATCGCGCAGCTTTTGGGATGCGAGGGTGCCTCGATCCGGTCGATGACCTGCCCTGCCCCGACGCTTCTGTCGGGCCTCGTGCTCCGCATCGGCGGGATCGCGGCCCTGCTGACCCTGCCCGGTCTGGTTGCCGGGCCCGTGGCCGCGCCGCTGGCAGGGCTGGCGGAATACTGGTGGCGCCGCAACCGCAAGCCCGGCTGACCGGCGTGCAGGCAATTGCGCCTGCCCCGGCGCGCCGTTAGAAGGCTCTCATGCTCAAGACACGGATCATCCCCTGCCTCGATGTCGCCGATGGCCGCGTGGTCAAGGGCGTGAACTTTGTCGACCTGCGCGACGCGGGCGATCCCGTCGATGCGGCGCGGGCCTATGATACGGCCGGCGCCGATGAGCTCTGTTTTCTCGACATCCATGCCACGCATGAAAACCGCGGCACCATGTTCGATGTGGTCACCCGCACGGCGGAGCAATGCTATATTCCCCTGACCGTCGGCGGCGGCGTCCGCACGGTGCAGGATGTGCGCAACCTGCTGCTCGCGGGGGCGGACAAGGTCAGCTTCAACTCCGCCGCCGTGGCCAATCCCGATGTGCTGGCGGAGGCGGCCGATCACTTCGGCTCTCAATGCATCGTCTGCGCGATCGACGCCAAGACCGTGGCCCCCGGCAAATGGGAGATCTTCACCCATGGCGGCCGCAAACCCACCGGCATCGATGCGGTAGAGTTCGCCCGCCTCGTGGCCGCAAAAGGTGCCGGAGAGATCCTGCTGACCTCCATGGACCGCGACGGCACCCGCGCGGGCTTCAACCTTGAGATGACGCGCGCCATTGCCGATGCCGTCCCGGTCCCGGTGATCGCCTCCGGCGGTGTTGGCACGCTCGACCACCTGGTCGAAGGGGTGACCAAGGGCCATGCCTCCGCCGTGCTGGCCGCCTCCATCTTCCATTTCGGCGATCACACCATCCGCGAGGCCAAGGAGCATATGGCCGCCGCCGGCATCCCGATGAGGCTGATATGAGTGACACGCTGACCCGCCTCGCCGCCGTGATCGAAGCCCGCAAAAGCGCCGATCCCGACAGCTCCTGGACTGCCAAACTGATGGCCCAGGGACCAGAGAAATGCGCCGAGAAATTCGGCGAGGAGGCGATCGAAGCGATCATCGAGGCCGTCAAAGGCGACCGCGCCCGCCTGACGTCAGAGGCCGCGGATGTGCTCTACCACCTCCTCGTCATGCTCTCGGCCCGCGACGTGGCCCTGACTGATGTCCTGGCAGAACTCGACCGCCGCGACGGCACCTCCGGCATTGCCGAAAAGGCCGCCCGCCAGGGCTGATCCAGCTTCATCTTTCCGGAAATACTCCGGGGGACGTCGCGCAGCGACGGGGGGCAGCGCCCCCCTGCCCGGCCCCCCCAAAGCCTCAGAGCTTTGACGAAATCACCCCGGTATTGAACCCGCCCATCCGCAGCTCACCAAAGAGCCGCTGATATTCGATCTTGGGGCAGCGGTTCATCACCACGTCGATCCCACGCGCCCGCGCCATCTCCGCCGCCTCTGGGCTCTCTACCCCGATCTGCATCCAGATAGTTTTCAGCCCCGGAAAGGCCTCCAGCGCCTCCGCAACAATCGGCGGCACATGTTCGGAGCGGCGGAAGATATCGACCATATCGACCGGCTCTTCGATCTCGCCAAGGCTCGCGCGGACGGTCTGACCAAACAACCGCTCCCCCGCGTGGCCGGGATTGACCGGGATCACCGTAAATCCCTTCAGGCTCAGATAGCGCGCCACATAATAGCTGGGCCGCACCGGGTTCATCGACACGCCCACCACGGCAACCACCTTGGTGCGGGTCAGGATGTTTTTCAGGTAAGCGTCGGAATAGGGCTCGGTCATAGGCGCAGAGTGATCCGAAGCCTGCCGCGCCGCAAGGGCGATCTGACCGGCAGCGGCCCAAGAAAAAAGCGCCCGGATCAGAACCCGGGCGCAGTACGGAACGAGGGACAGTGAAAGGAAATACCGGAGTTCCGGTCCGATATCTCAAGACTCCAGATAGGTAGTCCCGATCACTCTATGCAGCCCTTGTAATACGAATGTGAACTCCGACACCGTTTCCACAACGAATTCTGTGGATATCAGCCCCCGGCCACCGGCTGCGCAGCATAAAGCGCCACTGCAGCCGCATTCGACACGTTCAGCGATCCGAAATCGCCGGCGAAATGGATGCGAACAAGCGCATCGCAGGTCTCCTTGGTCTTTTCGCGCAGGCCGGGCCCCTCGGCCCCCAGCACCAGCGCCACCGGACGGTCGCGGCGGCCATCCACGGCCTCTTCCAGCGTCACCTCCGCCTCGCCGTCCAGCCCCAGCACCAGATAACCCATGGCGCGCAGCTCCTGCATCGTGTCGGCCAGGTTGCGCACCCGCAGATAGGGCTGGCGTTCCAGCGCGCCGGAGGCGGTCTTGGCCAGCGCCCCGGTCTCCGGCGCGGCGTGATGGCGCATGCCGATCACCGCCACCGCACCAAAGACCTCGGCCGAACGCAGGATAGCGCCCACGTTATGCGGATCGGTCACCCGGTCGAGCAGCACCACGCGGGGCGGGCGCTGCCCGTCGCCCAGACAGCGGTCGGCCACCTGCCCCCAGTCCAGCGGCTTGACCTCCAGCGCGGCCCCCTGATGCACGGAGCCCGGGTCGATCGGCGCGGTAAACTTTCGCGGATCGGCCATCTCCGGCTCGATCCCGCCGGCGGCAATCGCCTCGCCCAGCTTGTCGGCGGCATTTTTCGTCAGGATCAGGCGTAGCTTGACGCGGGCCGGGTTCATCAGCGCATCGCGCACGGCATGCAGACCAAAGAGCCAGACCGTCTCCGCCTCCGCCGCCCGTTTCGACCGTTCTTTTTCGACCACCCATTTCGGTTTCTTCATGGCACCTTCCGCCTCGCTCACCCGGGGCCTTCTAGCGCCTCGTCCCGGGCGTCGTCCAGTCACTCCGCAAAGCTCGAATTTGCTGTTGACGCCTCCGGAGCAGACTTGTAATCACCCCCTCACGATCCGCGTCGGGGCCCCGCCCCGCACCAGATCGGGCGACGAGCTGCAAGGTGCGGCAGCGGACTGTAACTCCGCCGGGGAGACCCATGCCTGGTTCGATTCCAGGGTCGCCCACCACTCTCCCCCAGTGACGTACCTGCATAATGGCCCGCGCTGACGCCTGCCGCAATCTGCCGCCTGTTTTCTCTGGTCCCGAAATATCCTCGGGGGGCTGTCAGACGCCCTGCGTCTGACAGGAGGGGGGCAGACAGCCCCCCTTGGCGCCCGCTCACGCGGGCGCCACTGCGCCTTGATCGCGCCCCCAGATCACGGCCCTTCGAACATCATGCCACGCCCGGTTTCGGCCAGCGCCGCCGCCTGGCGCTCGTTCGACGCCTCGAACTCGCGACGTTCCGCCCGCGCGATCACATTGTGATGCACCTCGTCCGGACCATCGGCAAAACGCAGGGTGCGCTGCTTCATGTACATGGCCGAGAGCGGCGACCACTGGCTGATCCCCGTTGCGCCATGCACCTGCATCGCGTCGTCGATGATCTTGCAGACCTTTTCCGGCACCATGGCCTTGGCCTTGGACACCCAGATGCGCGCCTCCTTGTTGCCCAGCACATCCATGGCCTTCGCGGCCTTGAGCACCATCAGCCGCATCGCGTCGATCTCGATCCGCGAGCGGGAGATCGTCTCCATGTTCTTGCCGAGGTCGATGATCTTCTTGCCAAAGGCCTCCCGCGTCAGGCCGCGATGGATCATCAGGTCCAGCGCCTTTTCCGCCGCCCCGATGGAGCGCATGCAATGGTGGATGCGCCCCGGTCCAAGACGGAGCTGGGAGATCTCAAAGCCCTTGCCCTCGGCCCAGAGGATATTGCCCTCCGGCACCCGGCAGTCCTTGAACCGGATTTGCATATGCCCGTGCGGCGCGTCGTCATGGCCAAAGACATTCATCGGGCCGACGATCTCCACCCCCGGCCAGTCCGTCGGCACGAGGATCTGGGACTGCTGGCGGAAGGGTTCGGCATCGGGGGAGGTCTTGACCATGACGATCATGATCTTGCAGCGCGGATCGCCAGCACCGGAGATATAGTATTTCTCGCCGTTGATCACCCATTCGCCGTTTTCCAGAACGGCGGTGGTGCCGATGTTCTTGGCGTCGGAGGAGGCCACATCGGGTTCGGTCATGGCAAAAGCCGAGCGGATTTCGCCGTTCAGCAGCGGCTTCAGCCATTGTTCCTTCTGTTCCGGGGTGCCGATCCGTTCCAGCACTTCCATATTGCCGGTATCGGGGGCCGCGCAGTTCATCGACTGCGACGCGAGGGAGTTCTTGCCCAGCTCAAATGCGATATAGGCATAGTCGAGGTTCGAAAGACCCTCGCCCGTTTCGGCATTGGGCAGGAAGAAGTTCCACAGACCCATTTCGCGGGCCTTGTTTTTCAGGTCCTCCAGAATCTCCAGCTGGCCCGGCGCATAGGCAAAACGTTCGGGGCGGTTGCGGCCCAGCTCCTCGTATTTCTCAAGGGCCGGGTCGCAGTTATCCTTGATGTGCTTGATCACTTTTTCCAGCAGCGGGCGCGCCTCTTTGGACATGCGCAGGTCGTTGAGTTCGTCAAATGGGTCGAATGACACTTGGGTCTCCTCTGGTCTGTTTCTTCGGGCCACGGGGCCCCTATTCCTGCCTCAGCGGTTTTTCCACTGAGGTGCGCGTTTCTCGACAAAGGCGGTGACGCCTTCCTTGAAATCCTCGGTCTCGCGAAGCTCCGACATCACCTCGCGGGAATAATTCAGACTGGTCTCCAGGTTCTCGATCCCGTCCATGGCGCGCAGCACCTTGAGCGTGGCGCGGACGGAGGATGGCGAGACGGAGGCGATCTCCTGCGCCTTGGCGATGGCTTTCTCCATCAGCTCGGCATGGGGGTAGACCTCGTTGACGAAGCCCAGCGTTTTGCCCTCGTCCGCCATGACGGTGCGGCCGGTCAGCATCATCTCCACCGCCGGTTTGCGGCCGATCTGGCGGCTCAGGCGCTGCACGCCGGAGGCGGCGGCGAAGAGGCCCACCTTGACCTCCGGCAAAGCGAATTTCGCCTGATCGGAGGCGAGGATGATGTCGCAGCTCAGCGCCGTCTCAAAGCCGCCGCCCATGGCAAAGCCGTTCACAGCGGCGATGATCGGCTTCATCAGGTCAAACCGCATGGTCAGCCCGTTGAACCCGGTGGCGGGGGGCTGTGCCGTGCCGCCCTGGGCGGTGTATTTCAGGTCATTGCCGGCGCAGAAGGCCTTGTCGCCCGCGCCGGTCAGCACGGCGACCCAGAGGTCGGGATCGGCGTTGAAGTCTTCCCAGACCTGATGCATCTCCTGGCTCATCGGCGCATGGGTGGCGTTATAGACCTCCGGCCGGTTCATGGTGACGATCAGGACATTGCCGCGGGTTTCGGTTTTGACGAATTCCATGGGTTGGCTCCTTATTTGCCCTGGCCGGTCTTGAGACCGCCGAGATCGAGGTCGAGGAAGCTGCCGCCCTCCGCCGCCAGTTTCTTCAGCGTCTCTGCCGGGACGAATTCCGGGTCCTCTGCCCCCAGCTTCTCCATCCGCGCCAGCACGGCCCTGGCGCCGACCATATCGCCGTAGAACATCGGCCCGCCCTTGTCCTGCGGCCAGCCGTAGCCGTTGATCCAGATGACATCGATATCGGAGGGGCGCTGCGCCTTGTTGTCTTCGAGGATCTTCACGCCCTCGTTGATCATCGGGAAGATGCAGGTCTCGATAATCTCGTCCTGGGACATGGTGGCATCGCCCGCGCCGGTGATCTCCTTGATGATCTTTTCGGTGACCGGAGACGGGGTGCGGTTGCGGTTCTCGTCGTAGTCGTAAAAGCCCGCGCCGGTTTTCTGGCCGCGGCGGTCGATCTCACAAAGCGCGTCGCGGATCGGGTTCTGCGTCTTGGCGCCCTTGGACCAGCCGATGTCGAGGCCGGCGAGGTCGGACATCTGGTAAGGCCCCATCTTGAAGCCGAAGGCATTGATGGCGGCATCAACATCCCAGGGCATCACGCCCTTGTAGAGCAGCTTGTTGGCCTGCACCTGACGCATGCGCAGGATGCGGTTGCCGACAAATCCGGGGCAGACGCCGACCAGCGCCGCGATCTTGTTGATCTCTTTTGCGATATCCATGGAGGTGGCGACGACGTCATCCCGCGTCTCGTCCGCCCGGACAATCTCAAGCAGTTTCATGACGTTGGCGGGGGAGAAGAAGTGCAGCCCGATCACATCCTCTGGCCGTTTGGTCATCGCCGCGATCTCGTCGATATCGAGGCCGGAGGAATTGGTGGCAAGGATCGCGCCCGGCTTGCAGATCGCGTCGAGCTTGGTGAAGACCTCTTTCTTGACGCCCATATCCTCAAAGACGGCCTCGATGATCAGGTCGCACTCGGCCAGGTCTTCCATGTTGAGCGTCGGCGTCAGGCGGCCCATGCGCAGGTCGACCTCCTCCTGCGGGAAGCGGCCCTTGTCGGCGGAGCGCTGGTAATTCCCGCGCATCACCTTGGTGCCCCGGTCCAGCGCCTCTTGCTTGGTCTCCACGATGGTCACGGGGATGCCTGCGGTCAGGAAGTTCATGGCGATGCCACCGCCCATCGTGCCCGCGCCGATGATGCCCACGGTTTTGACGGGCCGTTTTGCAGTGCCGGGGGCGAGCCCCGGAACCTCCCAGGCCAGTTTCCCGGCCTGTCCGAGGTAATCGCCAACATCCATGGTCGCTGTGGTCATTCATCCTCTCCCTGCATGACGCCGCACGGGCGCGCCGCCCGGCGGAAAAATATGTATTTCAGATGGTTTAACGGGGTCGCCGGCCTCCCAACCAGGGCTCGCTCCGCCGCGTCCGGGCTGAATCCTGACGCTTGTCAGCCATAGGTAAATCGGTTCGGGTCATGAGGTCAATACTCATGCTCTCAGCATTCTTTTCGGTTATTCGACCCGCAGAAGTTCACGCACCATGGCCGCCGCCCCGGCAGAGACGGTGCGCAGCACCAACTCGCTGTCGAGGTCCTGATGCAGCCAGTCCCGCATCGGCCCGAAGGCCGAGAGGAAGATCAGGATATTTGCCAGAATATCCAGTCTGGCTGTATCCAGCGGCCCCTCCGCCCGCCGTTCCAGCTGCCGGGCAAGATCGTGAATAAGCGCCAGGTCATGTGCCCGCATGGCACGGCGATCCTCGGCCAGAAGATGCGGGACAGAGCGGTAAACCAGTAGCGTGCCCTTGCGCTTGCGGTCCCAGGCGACGCGGAAATAGGCCTCGAACACCTCTTCCAGCGGCTTGTCCGTATCCGACAGCACATCGGGCAGCGCGGTCACGTCGGGCCGGAACCAGAGCTGGTTCAGCAGCCGCCGCAGGATATCGTTCTTATTGGCGATATAGTCGTAGATACTGGCCTGATTGACGCCGGAGCGGGCGCAGATGTCGCGGATCGTCGTGGAGGCAAACCCCTTTTCCAGAAAGAGCTCCAGCGCAGCATCGCAGATCTGTTCGCGCCGGGTCTGGACGAGATCGGGGTTCTGTACCGCCGTCAGCTCGGCCTCCTGAAGAAGCATGTCTCGTACGGCATGCAGCCGTCTGCCGGTATCACTGGACATAGGGCGCCCCCCTTTTCTTAAGCCCGGTCGAGCCCGGATTTGGGCTGGACAGGGGCTGGACTTGGGCCGGACCCTGACGGTCGTCAGGAAATATTGCAAGAGCCTTGGCCCGGTCCGGTCCGTCCCGGTTCACGGCATCAGCACGGCAGCACGTTCAAAACTTCCGGTATCGGTGGTCAAATCGTCGTAAATCAATTCGATCTGAATGGACTGAACCGAGCTCAGCGGCAGATTGAGATACGGCAGACCATCCTGCGGCGTCAGCGCATTCGGCGTCGCGGTGCCCATATGGCAGGCTGGCAATGGCCAGTTCTGCATGGGCGCATTGTTCACGCCGATGCGCAGGCCCAGCAATCCGCAGCGCCAGGACAGGATTTGCGTGACATACAGCAGGTCCTGGCCGTTGTATTCGCGCAGGGCGACCCAGCTCTGCTTGGTCGCGGTGAGGATGGGTTTGACCTCCGTCGCCGTCGTGAACCGCCCCGTCACCGTCTGATCCTCGGGCTTCATACCGGGATCGGCGGGGGCCGACGGGCTGGACGGAGAGGCGGGTGCCGCGGGAGAGCTGACCCGATGAAGCGTTGCGCCGGACAGGGCAACCGCGCCCGACATAAGGATGGCACAAGCGGAAATAGCCGGAATCATGAGCGAATTCTCTCCCTTATCTGGCCGACCGGACGGCCTGCCTTTTTTCTGCCATTATTGATGGTAGGGTGCTATTGGCCAAGCATAGAATAACGCTTGGGATGACAAGGGGTTGCAGGCATGACAGGGACCGAGCCGGACGGCAGCGGCTTCAATCTCATGATCGTAGGTCAGAGCGGACGGCTTCAGTATGAGGCCGTGCTCTTTGCTGCGTCACTGGCCGCCAACAGCCCCGGCGTTGCGCGGCTTTTTGTGGCCGAACCGCAGCCCGGCCCCCGCTGGCCCGGCAATCCGGTGATGGATGCCCCGGTGCGCGAGATGCTGGAGGATCTGGGGGCGACGATCCTGCCGTTCCAGAACAGGCATTTCGGCAAAGACTATCCCTATGGCAATAAGATCGAGGCACTGCTGGCCCTGCCCAAGGGCGAGCCGTTTGTCTTCTTCGACAGCGATACGCTGGTGCTGGACAGCCTGGCCCGGGTGCCCTTCGATTTCGACCGGCCCTCGGCCTCGCTGCGGGTGGAGGGGACCTGGCCCAAGATCGAGCTCTACGGGCCCGGCTACACCCAGACCTGGAAAGCGCTCTACGACAAGTTCGCGCTGGATTTCGACAGTTCGCTCGACCTCAGCCAGCCCGATGAATACTGGCGGCGCTATCTCTATTTCAACGCCGGGTTCTTCTACTACAAATGCCCGCATCAGTTCGGCCAGCGCTTCCTCGATTACGCGCTGGCGATCCGGGACGACGGTCCTGAGGAGCTGGTGTGTCAGACGCTGGACCCCTGGCTGGATCAGGTGGCTTTGCCACTGGTAATCCATTCCTTCGGCGGCGGCCGGGATGTGTTGCCGCCGGGGCTGCTGGATGGCGAGGTGACCTGCCATTACCGGCTGCTGCCGCTGCTTTATGCGCGGGAAAGCGACCGGGTGGTTGAGGTGCTGGAAAGCGTCGCGGCGCCCAATAAGGTCAAGAAATTGCTCAAGACTTATGATCCGATCAAGAAGATGGTCTTTCATGAGCGGGGCAAGAAGGTGCGTGCGCTGTTCGACAGGGACAACCTGCCCCGGAAGGAACAGGCGATCCGTAACAAGATCAAGCGCGAAGGGTTCTGGGTCCGCTAACGCTCGATCGGCGTGGCGCTCAGCTCCGCGCACCAATGGGCGCGACGGGCCTTGATCACGTCCTGCCGGGCCAGCGGGCCAAGGGTCGGGTCTAGGTCCTCCAGCGGCTCGATGGTCAATGTGCCATCCCAGGCCGCCTGCATGCCCTTCGCCCGGCAATCGCCCAGCTTCAGGGTAAAGCCCAGCCGGTTCTCTATGGCCGCGATGTCGTTGGTCACGCCGACCCAGACCTGCCCGCCGGTGCGGGCGGCGTAGACGGTCCAGACCTCCGCCCGGTCTTTCCAGGCGTAACGGGCGGCTTTTCTGTCGATGGCCATGGTGCGCTCCTTGTTCAGCACCGTTGACCATATTTTTACCCGGGTGTAAATTGTCCGATATGACAGAGCAGTTTACCGCCTTTTCGGGCAGCAGGATCGTGGCGCGCGGGACGCGGGCAGAGGTGGCGCAGGCCCTGATCGGGTTTGGCGGAACGCAGGTTCTCATATTCTCCGATGCCACGGGCCGGGAGAGTGATCTGGACCTCTCCGGCGGGCCGGAGGCCGTGGCCGAGCGTTACGCGGACGCCCCCCGGCGCGGGCGGCCCAAGCTGGGCGTGGTCGCGCGCGAGGTCACCCTGCTGCCGCGTCACTGGGACTGGCTGGCGACCCAACGCGGCGGGGCATCGGCCACGCTGCGGCGGCTGATCGAGGCAGCAAGCGCCGGGGATGATGCGGTGCTCCGGCGTGACGCCTGCTACCGCTTCTGTTCGGCCATCGCCGGCAATCTGCCAGGCTTCGAGGAGGCGATGCGGGCACTTTATGCCGGGCGCTCCGATGATTTCATCACGATGACGGAGCGCTGGCCCGGGGATATTCACCGCCACGCGCTGACCCTTGCCGGGTTCGCGTGACGGGAGAGATAACCGGCTGCATGTCATAGGTTTCCCGAGATCTGCCTGCGGGACAGACCGCCGCTTTCTGCAATGACGTTTTCCGCCCTCAGGCCGGACGAATCCGGTTTGACCCATAAATCCGGCGCGGGCAGAAGGGGCGCAGTTTTACCGGAGAACACAGATGTCCCTGCCCCTCGCCTATGTCCTGCTTGCCGCTGCGATCACCTCTGAGGTCATTGCAACCACGGCGCTTGCGGCGTCGCACGGGCTGACGCGGGGCGGGCCGGCGGTGATCGCCGCCGTGGGTTATGCCATCGCGCTCGGGCTGCTGGCGGTGGTGATGAAGGTCATGCCCACGGGGGTCGTCTATGCGATCTGGTCCGGCATGGGGGTGGTGCTGATCGCGATGGTGGCCTGGCTCTGGCAGGGGCAGCGGCTTGATCTGCCGGCGCTCTTTGGCATGGGGCTGATCGTGGCCGGGGTGATCGTGGTCAATGTGTTCTCGGGCGCGGTGACGCATTAACGCGGGGGCTGAGGCGGCGATCGGGATGGGTGACATCACCCATCCTACGGGGCGTCCGTTCGTAGGATGGGTGATGTCACCCATCCCCGCCAAATCCGTCTAGGCTTTGGCGAAAATCCCCGCTGCATCCCTGAACCCCTTGATCTCGATCGGGTTTCCCGACGGATCGCGGAAGAACATCGTCCATTGTTCCCCCGGCTCGCCTTCGAACCGCACCGAGGGCGGCAGGACAAAGTCGACCCCTGCCCCGGTCAACCGGTCCGCCATGGCCTTCCAGTCGTCAAGCGGCAGCACCATGCCCAGATGCGGCATGGGCACCATGTGATCGCCGACCTTGCCGGTATTTGTCGTCGCAAATGGCGTGCCGAGGTGGAGGGAGAGCTGATGGCCGAAGAAGTCGAAATCCACCCAGGTCTCGGTGCTGCGCCCCTCTTCAGCGCCCAGCACGCCGCCATAAAAGGCGCGCGCCTGGTCGAGGGAAGTGACGTGATAGGCAAGGTGGAACGGCGGGATCATGCAGGCCTCCGGTTGAGGGTTGTTGAGCGGCAAGCTGCGATCCCTTAGCGTGAAAGGCAAGGCCCCCGGATGCAACGGCGGGCAGGACAGGTCTTGTGGGAGGACAGACATGGCTTACGGTTTCGACACGCTTCAGATCCACGCAGGCGCCCGGCCCGATCCGGCAACCGGCGCGCGGCAGACGCCGATCTATCAGTCCACGGCCTATGTCTTTCGCGATGCAGATCATGCGGCGGCTTTGTTCAACCTGCAGGAGGTCGGCTATATCTATTCGCGCCTGACCAACCCGACGGTCGCCGTGCTGCAGGAACGGATCGCAACGCTTGAGGGGGGCCAGGGCGCTGTCTGCTGTTCGTCCGGTCATGCGGCGCAGATCATGGCGCTCTTTCCGCTGATGGCACCGGGGCGGAATGTCGTGGCCTCCACCCGGCTCTACGGCGGGACGATCACCCAGTTCTCCCAGACGATCAAACGCTTCGGCTGGTCGGCCAAGTTCGTCGATTTCGACGATCTGGAGGCGGTAAAGGCGGCGATTGACGAGGACACCCGCGCGGTCTTTTGCGAATCCGTGGCGAACCCGGGGGGCTATATCACCGATCTCGACGCGATCTCCGGCATCGCGTCGGAGGCCGGGCTGCCGCTGATCGTCGATAATACTTCTGCCACGCCCTATCTCTGCCGGCCTATCGAGCATGGCGCGACGCTGGTGGTGCATTCGACAACCAAGTACCTGACCGGCAATGGCACGGTGACGGGCGGCTGCATTGTCGATTCGGGCACGTTCGACTGGTCGGCCTCGGACAAGTTCCCCTCCCTCAGCCAGCCCGAGCCCGCCTATCACGGGCTCAAGTTCCACGAGACCTTCGGGCCGCTCGCCTTCACCTTCCACGGCATCGCCATCGGTCTGCGCGATCTGGGCATGACGATGAACCCGCAGGCGGCGCATTACACGCTGATGGGGATCGAGACGCTGTCGCTGCGCATGGCCAAGCATGTCGAAAACGCCATCGAGGTCGCCAGCTGGCTGGAGAAGGACCCGCGGGTGGATTACGTCACCTATGCCGGGCTGCCCTCCTCGCCCTATTACGACCGAATGGGCCGGATCTGCCCCAAGGGTGCCGGGGGGCTCTTCACATTTGCGTTGAAGGGCGGCTACGAGGCCTGCGTGAAACTGGTCGACGCGGTCGAGATCTTCTCCCATGTCGCGAACCTCGGCGATACGCGGTCGCTGATCATCCATTCTGCGTCGACCACCCACCGGCAGCTGTCGCCCGAACAACAGAAGGCCGCGGGGGCCGCGCCTGAGGTGGTGCGGCTCTCCATCGGGATCGAGGATCCGGCGGATCTGATCGCCGATCTCGATCAGGCTCTGGCCAGGGCCGGGGGATGAGCGGAAGGTTAAAGGAAAAATCCATTCAGCTTTTCCTCAGGTTGTCCGTGTTATAGGATTGCGGAACGTTGTACCGGGTCGCCGACTCGTCTTTGACAGAGGCCATGAAACCTAACTTTGCGCTGATTTTGTCGATGGACGGGATTGCTTTGCTGAAGCGGTCCTCGCCCGGGTGGGATCTCGTCGGTGATGTTGCGCCGGACGATCCCGCTCTGGATTCCAGACTTGCCGAATTGCAGGACAAGCTTGCCAGCATCTCGCCCGATGATCAGAGCTGCAAGATCGTCGTGCCCAACGACCAGATCCGGTATCTGGAGGTTCAGCCTGCCCCCCGCGATCCCAAGGCACAGCAGGCTGCCGTCGAAGCGGCGCTTGACGGGGCGACGCCCTATGATCTTGAGGATCTCAGCTACGACTTTCATGTGGTGGGGGACCGGATCCAGATCGCAGCCGTCGCTGCCGAAACCCTGGACGAGGCGAATATGTTCGCCCAGAACCACGGCTTTGTCCCGGCGTCCTTCGTGGCCATGCCGGAGACGCGCGATTACGGCGGCGAACCCTATTTCGGCCATTCGCCGGACCTGCCGCCCGAAACCCGGATCGACCGTGACACCCTGCCCATCCGGGTGACCGGGCGCTACCGCGACGCGAAACCGACCCTCGATATGCCCGGATTTGCGGAACCGGCGGCCCCCGCCCCCGTTGCGCCCCCGGTGGCGGCCAAAAGTGATGCGGCCAGTGGCCCCGCATCCACTGGAACCGCCGCCGAAGCCGATGCACAGGTTTCTGCCGATGCCCCGGGCGAGGATACAGAGCAGACCGGCACACCGCGATTTTCCTCGATCCGCAAGGGCGAGGCCAGCGCGCCCGTGCCCGCGACCGAAAGCCCGGTGGCGCGACGACTGACCGTCACGGAGGCCGAGAGCGGGTCCGACTTTATCCCGGCGCCGGCGCCTGATGCTGGTCGCGGCAACAAGGCCCCGGCCGGGTCTGCGGTATTTAAAGGCCTTGCCGACAAGGCTTTGGGCAGCCTGCGCGGGATCGGCGACGGGCTCCGCGCGAAACAGGACGCACGACGCCTGGCCAAGGAAGAAGCCCGGGCCCGCAAGGCCGCGGAAGAGGCATCGGCCCTGACGCTCAAGGTGCATGCAGAGCGCGACACCGCCCCGCTTCCCGCCGCGGTGGACGCTGACAGCGCAGCCGACCAGCCGGCGGAGGATACGCAGGCGGGCAAACCGACAAAGCCGGCCCGATCGTCAAAGCCCAGCAAGGCGGCGGCGCCGAAGGCCCCGGCCGCTGCGAAAAAAGGCACGCGCGGCGGCAAGGCGGGGCGTTCTGACCCGCCGGTGGCCGCCTCTGCGCCCGTCCCCGAGACGGACCCGGCAGAGAGTGCCGTCGTGGAGGCCGCCGGTGCCCACACCGCAAGGTCCGAGGGTCTGCCGGGCGGCATGACTGCAGAGCAACGCCGCCAGGAGGCGGAGCGTCTGACCGTGTTCGGCCAGCGCAATGCCGGAAGCAGCCCGCGCAGCCCGCGGTATCTGGGGCTGATCCTGACGGCACTTCTGCTGATTTTCCTTGCAGGCGTGGCGGCCTGGGCCTCTGTTTTTCTGGACGACCGGATTGCCGCGCTGATTTCGCCGCGTGACGAGGTCCTGGCCGATGACACCGGGGCCGATGCGGGATCCGCCGAAACGCCAGGGTCCGGGGATGCCGGCAGCGATGAGGCGGAGGGCGTCGTTCTGCCTGCCGCCCTGCCCCCGGCCAGCACAACCGCGGAAGAGGAGCCGGCCACGGACTCTGCGGCCGCGGAAGAGCCCGAGACGCCGGAGACCCCGGATGCCTTTGACAGGCTCGCCGCGTCGGAGACCAACGGCAATCCCGTTCCTGCGCCCGATGCGACAACCGGCGTTACCGGCATGGCCTCGCCCGACCCGGCGGCCGAGGCGCGCTATGCCGCCACCGGCATCTGGCAGCAATCGCCCGATGGTCCCGATGCCCGGCCAGAAGGCCCGGCCGAAGACACACCGGGCGCCCTGCCGACCATTGCCGGGATCGGGTCACGCCACCCGGCCGTGACGCTGGACAGTCCGGCGCGTGACCTGCCGCCGGCCACTCCGCCGCCGCCGCTGCTGCCCGGAATGCGCTTTGACATGGACGATCGGGGGCTGGTTATCGCAACGCCCGAGGGAACGCTGTCCCAGTCCGGCGTCATTATCTATGCCAGCCCGCCGCCGCTGGATCCGCCCACCCGGCCCGGCACGGATGCGCCCGAGACGGGCCAAGACGACGCCGCACTGGACCCCGCTCCGTCAGAGGCTGGGCAATCCGATACGGCAGACACGGAACAGGCGTCGCTGCCGTCACCGGCTGACGCGGCGCCCGCCGATACCGAGACCGGCACCGGCACCGACGTCGCAGAGGCTGCGCCGGAGGCCGTGACCGGCCCATCGGTCCCCAGAATACGGCCGCAGCCCCGCCCCGAAGCGCTGGCCCGCGCCGAAACCGGACCCGAAGACAGCCCCGAACTGGCGGAGGCGACCAGCGCTGACGAGCAGGATGCCGATGAGGCAGAGGTCGCCGCAGATAATTCCGATACCACGGATGCGGAGGATGTCATCCTCGCCTCGGCCGCATCTCTGGCGGCGGGCGGCATCCGCCCGGTCGTCCGCCCCGGCAGCGATGAGCCGGACGCGGGAACCGACGAGGATCGCGCGGCGGTGGCGGCGGGGCTTGCCGCGGCATTCAGCGCGCCGCCCGCCGCGGTCGAACCTGATGAAGAGCTGACACCGGCCTTTGCGGCGCTGCGGCCCAAACCCCGTCCGGGCAATATCGAGGCGCTGATCCAGCGGGCGGAGCGGACGCCAGAGGCAACCGTTACTCAGGTGGCCGCCGCACCGCGGGCGATTGCGCCCTCCATCCCTTCCTCTGCCTCCGTGGCCAAGCAGGCGACGGTTCGCAATGCGATCAATCTGAACAGGATCAACCTGATCGGCGTTTATGGTCAGCCGTCGTCCCGCCGCGCGCTGGTCCGGCTGTCGAACGGGCGCTACCAGAAGGTCAAGGTGGGCGACCGGGTTGATGGCGGGCGTGTGCTGGCCATCGGGGATGCCTCCTTGCAATATCAGAAGGGCGGCCGCAACCAGGTGCTGGAGATGCCCAAGGGCTGATCCGCCCCCGGGGCCGTACCGTCACTCGGCGGCGATTTCTCCATTGTCAATCTGCTCCTGCTCGATCGACTCGAAAAGCGCCTTGAAATTCCCCTCGCCGAAGCCGTCATCGCCCTTGCGCTGGATGAATTCAAAGAAGATCGGCCCGATCACGGTCTTGGAGAAGATCTGTAGAAGAATGCGCGTTTCGCCACCATCCACCACACCTTCGCCGTCGATCAGGATGCCGTGTTTCTTCATCCGATCGATCGGCTCCTCATGGCCCTGCACGCGGTCCTTCGACATGGTGTAATAGGCATCCGGCGGCCCGGGCATGTACTGGATGCCCTTCTCGGCGATCTGATCGGTGGCGGCGTAGATGTCGCGGGCGCCGACGGCGATATGCTGGATGCCTTCGCCGTTGTACTTCTTGAGGTAGGCGACAATCTGGCCGGTCTCGCCCCGGTCCTCGTTGATCGGGATGCGGATGCGGCCGCAGGGCGAGGTCAGGGCGCGGGAATAAAGCCCGGTGAACTTGCCCTGAATGTCGAAGAAGCGGATTTCGCGGAAATTGAACAGGTCGCCGTAAAAGCGGAACCAGGTGTCCATATTGCCTTTGTGGACATTGTGGGTCAGGTGATCGAGGTAGTAAAAGCCGACGCCGCGCGGTTTGGACTGGGCCAGCCATTCGAATTCCGCGTTATAGGGCGAGGTCTCGTAATACTCCTCGATGAAATAGATCAGCGAGCCGCCGATGCCGACAATCGCGGGCACATCCATAGTTTTGCCTGGGCCCTCATAGGGCGTCGCGCCCTTGGCGACGGCATGGTCAAAGGCCTGCCGGGCATCGACAACGCGCCAGCCCATCGACGGGGCACAGGGCCCGTGCTCTTCGATGAATTTTGCGGCATGGGTGCCGGGCTCTGCGTTCACAATGTAGGTGATGTCGCCCTGCTGCCAGAGCTCGATATCCTTCGTCTTGTGACGGCCAACCAGCGCATAGCCCATCTTGGCGAAGAGGCTGCGCAGTTCCTCCGGATCGGGATGGGCGAATTCGACAAATTCAAAGCCGTCGGTCCCGGCGGGGTTCGCTTCGGTGATGGTGGATTTCGGGGCTTCGTGCGGGAACGGACCCATGGCTGACCTCCTGCTGGCGCGATTTCCCGTCAGGATAGGCGTCAATCGACCGGAAATCTGCGCGTTCTGGGGCAGCCATTGCCATCAGCGTGCGGAGTTTTTACACTGAATGCAGTGTTCATGCGAGATTGCCGCACATGCTTGATTCCACCGACCTGCGCCTGCTGGTGGCGTTGCAGAAAGACGCGCATCTGACCGCACAGGATCTGGGCGAGATGCTGAACCTCTCTCCCAGCCAGGCCGGGCGGCGCCGGCAGCGGCTGGAGGCAGAGGGCTATATCTCGGCCTATGTCGCGCGGCTGGCGCCGGACCGGCTGGGGCTGACGATCCAGGCCTTCGTGCAGGTGCAGCTTGGCACCCACGGGCCGGAGCATTCGAGCGCCTTTGCCACCCTTGTGAACGCGCGGGAAGAGGTGATTAGCGCATGGACGCTGACCGGCGAAGCGGATTACCTTCTGCGGGTCTATTGTGAGGATCTGGGTGCCCTGCACCGGCTGATCCACGAAGTTCTTCTTGCGCATCCGTCCGTCACGCGGGTGCAAAGCCAGATCGTTATGGATCAACTCAAGCGGGATGGCCCCCTGCCCGTAAAACTGCCCGTCAGGGCGCGCTAAGTCGAAAGGACCCAGCCCCGAATGGAAGGCTTTCTCTACCAGGCCACGATCTACCTTGCCGCTGCCGTCATCGCGGTGCCGATCTCTGCCCGTCTGGGGTTTGGGTCGGTGCTGGGCTATCTGGCGGCCGGTATCCTGATCGGCCCCGTCTTCGGCCTTGTCGGGACGGAGACGCAGGATCTGCAGCATTTCGCGGAATTCGGCGTGGTGATGATGCTGTTCCTGATCGGGCTGGAGCTGGAGCCGAGAGCGCTCTGGGATATGCGGCACAGGTTGCTGGGGCTGGGCGGGTCGCAGGTGGTGCTGACCACCTTTGCCATCATGGCGGGCTTCATGGCCATCGGGCAGAGCTGGTCTGTGGCGCTGGCCGCCGGTCTGATCCTTGCGCTGTCCTCCACCGCCATCGTGCTGCAGACCCTGTCGGAGAAAGGGCTGATGCAGACCCCGGGCGGACGGTCGGCCTTTTCGGTGCTGCTGACGCAGGATATCGCGGTGATCCCGATGCTGGCGGGCCTGCCGCTGCTGGCTGCCCCGCTGCTGATGCGGGCCAATGAGGACGGGTCCCTGACCCGTGCCGCCGACGATCATGCGGCAGAGGCGCATCATGGCGTGTCACTGGTCGAAGGCCTGCCGGGCTGGGGCGTGACACTTGTCACGCTGGGGGCCGTGGCGGCCGTCATTCTGGTGGGGGTCTACCTGACCGCGCCCGTCTTCCGATTCATCCATGCCGCGCGCCTGCGGGAGATGTACACGGCACTCGCGCTTGGCATCGTGGTGGGCATTGCCACGCTGATGAACATGGTGGGCCTCTCGCCCGCGCTTGGCACCTTTCTGGCGGGTGTGGTTCTGGCGAACTCCGAATTCAAGCATGAGCTGGAAAGCGATATCGAGCCGTTCAAGGGCCTGTTGCTGGGGCTTTTCTTCATCACCGTGGGCGCGGGGATCAACTTTTCTGTGCTCTTCCGGGATCCTGTGACGATCCTCGGCATGGCCTTCGGGCTGATGCTGATCAAGGGGCTGGTGCTGTTTGTGATCGGGCGGATTTCCGGGCTGAAGCGGCGGCGGCTGATGCTGTTCACCCTGTCGCTGGCGCAGGCGGGGGAATTTGGCTTTGTGCTGCTCTCGTTCTCCGGCCAGCTGAACGTGCTGCCCGCCGCGCTGAGCGAGCAGCTGCTGCTGGTCATCGCGCTGACGATGCTGATCACACCGCTGCTCTTCCTGCTTTATGACTACCTGTCCAAGAAAATGGGCGAGCCGGGCGTGGGCGAGGAACGTGAAGCCGACGATATCGACGAGGAAGGCCCGGTCATCATCGCGGGTATCGGGCGGTTTGGTCAGATCGTGAACCGGCTGGTGCAGTCATCGGGCGTGAAGACGGTTGTTCTGGACCACGATATGGAGACGATCGAGGTCATGCGACGTTTTGGCTTCAAGGGCTATTTTGGCGACCCGACCCGCCCCGATATCCTGCGGGCGGCTGGGCTCGACTCCGCGCGTGTGCTGGTCGCCGCGATGGACAGCCCCGAAAGCGTGACGGAGCTGGTCCGCTATGCCCGCAAACAGCGGCCGGAGCTGCATATCGTCGCCCGGGCGCATGACCGGCGGCATGTCTATGCGCTCTATCAGGCCGGGGCGGATGATATCGTGCGGGAGACCTTCGACAGCTCCCTGCGCGCAGGCCGCTATGTTTTGGAGAACACCGGCTTCTCCGAATACGAGGCGGCAAAGATGGAAGAGACCTTCTACCATCACGACCGGGAGACGGTGCGGGAACTGGCCGAGCTCTGGGATCCGAATGTGCCGGGCGATCAGAACCCGGAATATGTCGCCCGTGCGAAGGAGCTGGAGAAGGATCTGGAAGTGGCGCTGCAGTCGCTCTTGCACAAAGACGAGGATGAGGCAGCTTAGGGCGGGCGCTGGATTTCGCTGCGTCCTTTCCAGAGACACGGGACACCTGCCCCGCCCCGAGGGGGACCGTGGTCAGCCCTTAGCCCGCGCTCACCCCGGCCTCTGCAAAGGTCGCCATGCCGGAATGGCAGGCGATCGCCCCTTTCAGCACGCCAAGCGCCAGCGCCGCACCGGACCCTTCGCCCAGACGCAGGCCCAGTGACAGCAGCGGCTCCTTGCCGAGCTTGGCGAGAAGCGCGGGATGGGCGGCCTCGGCGCTGACATGGCCCGCGACGCAATGGTCCAGCGCATCCGGTGAGACAGAGCGCAGGCAGGCCGCCGCCGAACAGCAGATGAACCCGTCGAGGATCACCGGGATACGTTCCGCCCTCGCCCGCAGGATGGCACCCGCCATGGCCGCGATCTCCCGCCCGCCGAGGCAGCGCAGAACGTCGAGCCCGTCGCGGGCCTCGGCATGAAGCGCCACGCCCTCCGCCACCACCGACGCCTTGAGCGCCAGGCCCGTGTCATCGACCCCGGTGCCGCGCCCGGTCCAGTCGGTCGCCGCCCCGCCATAAAGCGCCAGCGCGATGGCGGCAGCGGGGGTGGTATTGCCGATCCCCATCTCTCCGGTCACGAAGACATCCGCCTTTGGGTCGACGGCATCCCAGCCCGTGGCAAGGGCTGTCAGCAGCTCTGCCTCCGTCATCGCGGGGCTTTTGGTGAAATCCTGCGTCGGGCGGTCAAGCTCCAGCGCATGCACATCCATTTTGGCCCCGAAGGCCTTGGAGAGCTGGTTGATCGCGGCGCCGCCTGCTTCGAAATTGGCGACCATCTGCACCGTGACCTCCGGCGGGAAGGCGGAGACGCCACGCGCCGCGACGCCGTGGTTGCCGGCAAAGATCACCACCTGCGGCGCCTGCATCTGGGGGCGTCCGGTGCCCTGCCAGCCGGCGACCCAGCGGGCGATCTCCTCCAGCCGGCCAAGGGCGGCGGGGGGTTTGGTCAGTTGCATGTTACGCTCTTCTGCGGCGGCTATGGCCCCGGCATCGGGCGCGGGGAGCGTCGCCAGAAGGTTGCGGTAATCGGCAAGGGTGGCGGGCGCGCGTGACATGGCGTTCTCCGTTGAACTGTCGGGTCCTGCGGTGTCTAAAGCATGGTGCAACAGGAGCAAGACCATGACGCCCGTCCTTGCACGGACCAGAGACGACATCTGCACTGCGCTCTCGCTGCTCACGCGCCTGCCTGTGCCCGCGCATGGCTATCGCGGGGCGGCGGCCAGCTGGGCCTGGCCACTGGCGGGGCTGGTGCTGGCGGTGCTGGCGGCTTTCGCCGGGAGTGTGGTTCTGGCGTTTGGCCTGCCCGCGGGTGGTGCGGCGGTGGTGGTTCTGGCCGTGCAGGTCATGACGACGGGCGGGATGCATGAGGACGGGCTGGCAGATACGGCGGACGGGCTCTGGGGCGGGCAGACGCGGGAACGGCGGCTGGAGATCATGCGCGACAGCCGGATCGGCTCTTACGGGGTGATCGCTTTGGTGTTGGGGCTGCTGACGCGGTGGTATGCGGTGACGGGGCTGCTGGCGGTTGGCGGCCACTGGGGCGCGCTGATCGCGGCGGCAGTGCTGTCGCGCGGGGTGCTGCCGCTGATCATGCAGGGCATGGCACCTGCCCGGACGGACGGGCTGTCAAAGGGCACGGGGCGGCCCGGGCGGATGCAGGCTGCGCTGGCGGGCGGGATCGCCTGTGTGATTGCTGTTCTGGCGCTTGGCAGCGGTGTTTTCGCGGCGATGCTTGTCGGCGGCATTCTGGCGCTGTTGGTCGTGTCTGCGGCGCAAAAGCGGATCGGCGGGCAGACCGGCGATATCCTTGGCGCGGTGCAGCAGTTGGTGGAGATCGGGGTGCTGTTTACGCTGATCGGGGCGTAAAGTTCGGACCTGGGAGCGGAGCCGTGTATCGACGGACCTTGGCCCGGCCATGTGCGGCGGTCCGATGCCTCGGATCCGCCCCCGCCAAGGAAAAGGCCGCCCCGGTTGCCCGGAACGGCCTTCTTATCAGTCAGGTCCGGAGATCACGCAGCGCGGGAGACCAGAACCTCGTCCACCTTGCGGGCGGCATCCACCTCATCGGCACCGGAAACGGCGGCGACTTCACGGGTCAGACGCTCCAGCGCGGCTTCGTAGAGCTGACGCTCCGAATAGGACTGTTCGCGCTGATCATCGCTGCGGTGCAGGTCGCGCACGACCTCCGCAATGGAAATCAGGTCACCGGAATTGATCTTCTGCTCATATTCCTGGGCGCGACGCGACCACATGGCGCGCTTCACCTTGGCCTTACCCTTGAGGGTAGTCATGGCCTTGGACACGACGTCGGGGGTAGAGAGCGAACGCATGCCCACTTCGGCGGCCTTGTTGGTCGGCACGCGCAGGGTCATCTTGTCCTTCTCGAAGGAGATGACGAAGAGCTCGAGCGAGAGCCCCGCGATCTCCTGGCTTTCGATAGACACGATCTGGCCGACCCCATGCGCCGGGTAAACAACATAGTCGTTCGGGCTGAATTCGGCTTTTTTCGTCTTGGTCATAGTTTGATCCTCACAAGGCCCCCCATACCAACAGGCGACAGTTTATCGGGCGATGCCTTGCGGCATCGTCCGGACCGGCGATTGCTGTCAGTATGTGTCGCAGCGGGTGGCAGCATCCGCTACTTGGGGGCAGGCAGTCTTCATCATAGGTATCGGCAGTTATACCACGAATCAGCCCGAATCGGAAGGGTCATGTCGCACTGCGGCGGCATGTCGCCCGGGTTCAACCCTGATGACCTAACGTCAGCCGCCTTCGCCCGGCTTTTCGCTGAAGTACTTCTCAAGTTTGCCGGATTCGCCGTCGCGGTCCTCTGCTTCGGGCAGCGGATCCTTGCGGGTGATGATGACCGGCCAGAGTTCGGAATACTTGCGATTGAACTCCACCCACTTCTCCATATCCGGCTCCGTATCGGGGCGGATGGCATCGGCGGGGCATTCGGGTTCGCAGACACCGCAGTCGATGCATTCGTCAGGGTGGATCACCAGCATATTCTCACCCTCGTAGAAGCAGTCCACGGGGCAGACCTCCACGCAATCGGTGTATTTGCAGGCAATGCAGTTGTCATTGACGATGTAGGTCATGCGGACTCCGCTCGGATCTTCGGGGGCGTTTCACCCTTGTTCCGGCTTAGCTAACGCGCTGGAAAAGATCATTCAAGCGCATCATTGCCCTGCTTGGCACGATCAAGATCGAGTTTCCTGCGATCCCGCTTCGTGGGGCGAGAATTGCCTTCCAGACGGGCAATGGGCGGGATTTCCTTCTCCTGCACGGGGGTCATATCCTCGTAGAGGCTCTGCGCCTCTGTCGCGGGGCCGCGCCGGGTCGCGGGGGCGAGGATCCGCACCACCCGGATCCGGTCGCCCTGCGGGAAGGTCAGCACATCGCCGGCATGGACTGCATGGGCCGGTTTCCCAGCGCGCTGGCCGTTGACGCGGACATGCCCCCCGGTGACGAGGGCTGCGGCAAGGCTGCGGCTTTTCACGAACCGCGCCTGCCAGAGCCACTTGTCCAGCCGGAATTTGGGGGCGCTTTCCACGCGGCCCGCTCAGTCGGTCTTGAGACCCTTCAGCGCGGCGGCGAAGGGATTGTCGGGATCGATGGCCTTTTCCTTGCGGGCGGGACGGGATTCGTAGGTCTTGGGGCCACGATCGCGGTCGGGGCGGTCGCCGCCCTTGCCCTTGCGCGGGCCCTTGCCGCCCTTGCGGTCGCCACCCTTGCGGTCGCCGCGCTCGCCCTTGTCGCCCCGGTCCTGACGGGGGCCACGCCCCTGCCCCTGACCTTGGCCCTGCCCGCCTTCGGCGCCACGCGCATGACGGTCGCCGCCGCGGCCGCGCCGCTCGGTATTGCGATTGCCACGGCCACCCCATGTGAAGGTGTAGAAGACCTCTGTCGTGGGGCCCTCGGCGGTCGGGGCGGCAGGTGCGGCACCGGCGTCGGCCTGATCGGTCTCTGCCACGATGAAGGGGCCGTCCTGCACCTCTGCCGGGGCATTCGGGGCCTCGGGTTCCGGCGTGGTGGCTTCTGCGATGACTTCTTCGGTCGAGAGGCCCGCGGTCGTCTCTTCGGCTTCCAGCTTCTCCGGGGCGCCATCGGGGGAAACGCCCTCGACTGCGGGTTCCGAAGGCTCCGCCGTCATGGCGCTGCCGTCGTCGGGCGTCACAGCGGCGGCGGTGTCCAGAGCCGCGGCGTCGTCGGGCGTGCCTGAGGTTTCCGTCACGGTTTCAGCCGGTTTGGCCTTCTCCCGCTCGCCCTTCTCGGCCTTGTAACCCAGACCGGTCATCAGGTCTGCGAACTGGTCCAGCGTCATGCCGGTGATCGAGAGCATATCGGCCTTGGCCTCGAATCCGCCCCGGCTGTCCTCGCCGCGCAGCATGTCGGCCAGACGTTCCAGCATGTCGATGCGGATCGCCCGTTCGCCTGCGGTTCGGTAGCCCGACATGGTGTCATAGCCCTGCGGCGCGGTGCCATCTGCGGGTACGGTCACCAGCCCCGGCGGCGGCGCCTCGGGGAATTCGTCCAGCCCCTGCGCCAGCGACCAGAGCACCAGCCGCAGACGGGTCGGCGCGGGCTTCAGCAGCAGTGGCATGAAAATGGTGAACTGGCCGAACCGGACGCCATGCTTGCGCAGCGCGCCACGGGCGTCCTGATCCAGCTGCTTGACCTCGTCGGCCACGGACTGGCGCGGGATGATGCCGAGGTTTTCGACCAGCCGGAAGGCAAAGCCGCGGGCCAGACCGGTCATGGCCTCATCCCGGCTCATCGCCAGCAGCGGCTCGAAAAGCGCCGCAACCTTGCGGTCAATGAAATGCTGCAGGCGACGCTGGACCTTCTGGGCCACGTCCTCCCCGGCCTCGTCATCGACAAAGACCTTTACGCCGGGCTTCAGCGGCTCGGATCCGGCGACCAGCTTGCCAACCGCCTGCTCGCCCCACATGAGGCCGCCCTGTTCGGTGAAGTCGATCTCCGTATCCGGCGCATTGTAGAACCGGTCCGCCCGCAGGTGGAAATGCGGTGTCAGCGCCTGCAAGGCCGCGCGGGAGATCGTCTTGGCCTCCTCGCCGCTCGCCTGGGCATCCTGACGGAATCGGAAGCCTTCCAGACGGCCGACGAATTCGCCTTCGACCGTCACATCACCGGTATCGCTTACTTCGGCCAAAAGGGCCTCCTTCTGCTTGAGCCGCCGCAGGAGCACGCTGGTGCGCCGGTCCACAAATCTCTGGGTCAGGCGCTCATGGAGGGCATCCGACAGGCGGTCTTCTACCGCGCGAGTCGTGTCACGCCAATGGTTTTCGTCATCGAGCCATGCCCTTCTCTGCGCGACATAGGTCCAGGTGCGGATGAAGGACAGCCGTTTGGACAGGGTGTCGATGTCGCCATCGGTGCGGTCGATGCGTTTGATCTGCCGCGCCATCCAGTCGTCAGGCACCCGGCCCGACTGGTGCAGGAAGGCGAAGATCTGGGTCAGCAGGCTGGCATGTTCGGCATGGCTGATCCCCCTGAAATCAGGGATGCGGCAGACATCCCAGAGCAGGCGGACCGACTCGGCCGAGCTGGCCCGGGCGCGGGTTTCGGCATCCGCCGCGAGGGTGCGCAGGGCCATCAGATCGTCGGCCTCCCGGGCGCGGACGAGCCCCTCCTGCCGGGGCGGTTCTTCCAGAGAGGCGATGAGGCTTTCGGGGCTGCCGAAATTCAGGGCGGAATTCCGCCATTGCAGATGCCGGATCGGGGCGAAGCGATGGTCCATGATCGCCTGCGCCACCTCCTCGTCCAGCGGCGGTGCTTCGCCAGTGACACCGAAGGTGCCGTCGGACATGCCGCGCCCGGCCCGGCCCGCGATCTGGGCCAGCTCGTTGGGCATCAGCTCCCGCATGCGGCGGCCGTCGAATTTGGTGAGGGACGAAAAGGCGACGTGGTTGATGTCGAGGTTCAGCCCCATCCCGATGGCATCCGTGGCGACCAGATAATCGACATCGCCATTCTGGTAGAGCGCCACCTGCGCGTTCCGCGTCCGGGGGGAGAGCGCGCCCATGACCACGGCCGCGCCGCCCTTCTGGCGGCGGATCAGCTCTGCAATGGCATATACATTATCAACCGAAAATCCGACGATCGCGCTGCGGGCAGGCATCCGGCTTATCTTTTTCGAACCTGCGTAGCTGAGATGGGACATCCGCTCCCGCCGGATGAACTGCGCCTCCGGCACCACCTCCGCGATCTTGCCGCGCATCGTGTCGGAGCCGAGGAAGAGTGTCTCGTGCAGGCCGCGCGCGCGCAGCAGCCGGTCGGTGAAGATATGGCCACGTTCGGGATCGGCGCAGAGCTGGATTTCGTCGATGGCGAGGAAATCGGTGCCCATGCCTTCCGGCATCGCCTCTACGGTGCAGACCCAGTAGGCGGTGCGGGGCGGCACGATCCGTTCCTCCCCCGTGACAAGCGCCACGACAGAGGGGCCGCGAATGGCGACGATCTTGTCATAGACCTCCCGCGCGAGCAGGCGCAGCGGCAGGCCGATAATGCCGGTGCGGTGGCCCAGCATCCGGTCGATGGCGTAATGGGTCTTTCCGGTATTGGTCGGCCCCAGAACGGCGGCGATCCTGCCCTGCCCGGCCATGTGGTCCTGCCTTCCTGCCCGGCGGGTTAGAGCCGGGTGCCCTCGGCGCCGGTGCGCAGACGCTCGACAGCTTCCAGCGCGCGCTCATGGGTGGGATAGAACTCCAGCACCTTTTCATAGGCCGCATAGGCGCGGTCGGTCTGGTCCAGCGTCTCAAGGATGACCGCCAGCCCGAAAAGCGCGTTGAAATGGTCGGGATTCAGCGTCAGCACATGGGCGAGATCGGCCATGGCAAGGCCGTATTCCTCCTCCCTGTAGAAGGCCGTCGCGCGGCGGTGCCAGCCTTCGGCGAAATCCGGCGCATGATCGATCAGGGCAGAGAAATGGCCGATCGCGGTTTCCACATCGCCCGCCTCCAGCGCGTCCTGACCGCGGGTCAGCAGCAGGTCCATGGAGGGCGAACCGGAGCGGCGCCAGATCAGGGCAATCTCCCGCTCGATCTTTTTTGCGTCGCCCGGATCGGCGTCATGAAGCTGTTGCAGAAGCTCCGGCACACCGGAGGGCAAGTCCTGGGCCATCACGGCGGGTGACGCGAACGTCAACATTGCCGCAACGACATGTTTGGAAAAACGCATAGAGAGGCCCATAACTGTCATCGAGTGTATCGTAGCGGCAAATGGTAACTGCGGTACAGCCCCGAAGCGCGAATTCGAGAAAAGGTGAACCAATGAGCGACGTGATCGATATGGCCGTGACGGCCCTGAAGGCAAAAATGGGCGATGACAGCTTTGACGGCGTCGCCAAATTCGTGGTCGAGGGCGAAGGCGCCATCATGATCGACGGCACCGGCGTGCGCGCGGGCGATGAAGAGGCCGACGTCACCCTGACCGCCGACAAGGAGACCTTCGAGGAGATCCTGTCGGGCGAGATGAACCCGACCTCGGCCTTCATGAGCGGTAAACTTTCCGTTGACGGCGACATGGGAAAAGCCATGGCGCTCGGGTCCGTGCTGGCCTAAACTCCGGGCCGAGCAGAAGGACCGGGACCGATGGAACAGGCACCATTTTACACTGATGTGGCAGAGGGGCCTGAGGGTGGTCAGGCGGTCTGGACCAAGGCCGAGGACGGGCTGCGTATCCGGGTTGGCTGGTGGCGTGCCACAGGTCCCGAAAAGGGCACGGTCCTGATCTTTCCGGGCCGTACCGAATATGTCGAGAAATACGGCCGCGATGCGCAGGTCCTGACGGCGGCGGGCTATGCCGTGCTGGCGATCGACTGGCGCGGACAGGGCATTGCCGACCGGATGGTGGCCAATGAACGGATCGGCCATGTCGGGCTGTTCCCCGATTATCAGAAGGATGTCGCGGCGGTCCTGAAAGTGGCGGAAGAGGCCGGGCTGCCCAAGCCCTGGCATATGCTGGGCCATTCCATGGGCGGCTGTATCGGTCTGCGTGCGGCGATGGAGGGGCTGCCGGTCGCCTCCGCCATCTTCTCCGCGCCCATGTGGGGCATCCGGCTGGCGGCGCCCACGCGTCCCGCCGCCTGGGTCCTGTCCTGGAGCGGGTCGCGGCTGGGGCTTGGCCATCTGATCGCGCCGGGCATGAGCGAAGTGCCCTACCCGCTCGGATCGGAATTCGAGACGAACCGGCTGACCTCTGACCTCGATATGTACGACTATATGCGGCGGCAGCTGACGGAACATCCTGATCTCAGCCTTGGCGGGCCGTCGCTGCACTGGCTGAACCAGTCGCTGTCAGAGATGCTGCTGCTGGCGCGGCGCCCCTCGCCTGCCCTTCCCTGCCTGACCTTCCTTGGAACCGAAGAGCAGATCGTCGATCCGGCGCGGATCCATGCGCGTATGGGGGCCTGGCCGGGCGGAGAGCTGGTGCTGCTGGAAGGCGGCCGCCACGAGGTGCTGATGGAGACGCCGGCGATCCGGGATCAGATCTTTGACCGGCTGATCCCGTTCCTGGATGAACAAGGGGCCGTGACGCCGAAGGTGCAGAGCGCCTGATTTCGCCTCGGCTTTCAACTGACATAGCGGCGCCCCGGGCCGTGATGGATCACGGACAGGGCATCCCCGCCGCGACCCATTCTGCCATATCGTCGAGATGCGATTGCAGGTCGCCCGGCGCGGGTTCCCGGTCACCGCCCGGCGCAAAGCCCCAGGTGATAAAGCCGCGCAGCTCCGCGTCATGGGTGATGTGTTCGACCAGCGCGGCGCCATCGCGGCCGCCGTTGCGTTCGGGGTCGCGCAGCTGGGCGCAGATCGCCGCGCCCTCCTTGCCAAACCAGACGAATTCCGCCGGGGCGAGCTGCCACTCCAGCCCGGTGTGCGGCGGCGCATGGGGCACCATGTTCGGGCCCGGGTCGGTCATGTGGCAGGACTGGCAGGGCAGGAATTCGGCGCCGATGCGGCTGTCTCCGGCCTGAATGTTCATGCCATGCGGACGTTCGGGGGTGAATTCCGGGCCGGACCACATGGGCGCGGCCCCGGCCTCCACATGGCAGTTGGTGCAGCGGGGATGGGTCACGACAGCTTCGATCCGCGACCAGGCGTCGAGGCCCTGCGCCTCCGACACCGTGCCTTCGGGGTGGTCGGGCACGGTCAGGCCGCCGGTTTCCGCCAATGCAGGGGTCGCAAGCAGGCCGAGGATCACGAGATAACGATACATGGCGGCCTCTCAGACGAAGGTGACGAATTTGTTGAAGGGCATCTCGCGCAGCCTTGTGCCGGTCGCGCCGAAGATGGCGCCCGCCAGCGCGGGTGCGGCAGGCGGCACGGGCGGTTCGCCCACGCCGCGCACCTTGGGCCCGCGACCGACGTTCTTCACCATGATTTCCGGCGTCTGGTAGAGCCGCATGCCTTCGTGGGCGTGGAAATTGGTCTGCTCTGCCATGCCGTCGGAATAGGTGATCTCTGCGTTCATCGCGTGGCCGAGGCCCCAGACAATCGCGCCCTGCACATGGTTCTCGAAATTCACCGGGTCGATCACGGTGCCTACGTCGAGCGCGGCATAGACCTTGTCGATTCGGATGCCCTGCGGGGTGTTCGTGACCTCCACGACCTCCGCCACGGGGACGCCGAAGGCCTCCACATAGGCGATGCCACGGCCCCTGTCGGGCCCGAGGTCGCTGCCCCAGTTGGACATCTCTCCCACCGTCTCCAGCACGCCGCGGGCGATGTCGTAATTGCAGAGCCGCAGCCGTTCCACCAGCGGGTCGGCGCCCGCGGCATGGATCAGCTCGTCGAGGAAGGCGGAGGCGAAGAACCCCTGCGAGGAGGCGCCGACCGACCGCCATGAGCTGACCGGCGCCAGCTCCGGCGCGGCATAGGCGCGGTAGCGGAAGTTCGGCACGGCAAAGGGCTGGTTCCAGCCGCCCGCCGCGATCTGCATGTCGGGGCCGAGCGACGGCTGGCCCAGACGTTTGAATTGCGAGCGGAGCGCGCTGGTGTTCACGACCTGCAGATCGAAGGTGTCGACCTGGCCGTTGCTGACAGAGCCACGCCCCCGGGCCATGCCCAGATGGCGGGGGAAGTCATGGGCGAAATCCTCCTCCCGCGTGAAGGTCAGCTTTACGGGCGTGCCGCGCATCTGGTTGCCGATCTCGGCGGCGAGGATAACGTTTTCCCATTCCAGCCGGTGGCCGAAACTGCCGCCCGCATAGAGCTGGTGGTAACGGACCTTGTCAGCATCCAGGCCGGTGACCTCCGCCACCTTCTGGCCGACAAAGCCCTGAAACTGATGCGCCACCCAGATATCGGCGCCCTCGTCGGTGACCAGAACCGTGGCGTTCAGCGGCTCCAGCGGCTGGTGGGCGACATAGGGGGCGCGGTATTCGGCCGCGATCACCTCCGCCCCGGTCAGCGCCTCGTCGACATCGCCGTCATGGCGCCATTCCTTGTCGAGCGCGTCTTCGGTAAAGCTCGCCTCCATCGTCGCCCAGTGATCGGCCATTTCCGCCGGATAGGGCGCCGGGCCCCAGTCGATCTGCAACGCCTCGGCGGCGCGGAAGGCGCGCCAGGTGTTGTCGGCGATAACGGCAAGGCCATTGGTCACCTCCAACACGTCGATCACGCCGGGCATTTCGCGGGCGGCGCTGGCGTCATAGCCGAGACGGGCGCCGCCCTGACGGGGGTTCACCTTGACGGCAGCATAGACGACACCTTCGGGGGCAAAATCGATGCCATAGCCCTGCGTGCCGGTAGATTTCGCGACAATATCCAGCCGCTGCATGGGCTGGCCGATCAGCCGCCATTCGGAGGGGTCGCGCAGGGCCACATCCGTCACCGGGTCGAGCGTCGCGGCGGTGGCGGCGAGCGCGGTATAGGGCATGGCAGTGCCATCGGGCAGGATCACCGCGCCGCTCTCCGTCCGCAACTCCGCCACCGGCACGCCGGTCTCCTGAGAGGCGGCCAGTTTCAGCGTCTCCCGCGCCGTGGCCCCGGCCGCGCGCAGCTTGTCGAAACTGTCGGGCGCGGTGGAGGAGCCTCCGGTGCCCATCAGCCCCAGCAGTTTGGTGAGGCCGGAGAAGACGCCCCGCGCCGCCTCCGCCGTGAAGGAATGGTCGCTGGTCAGGAAGGGGGCGAGGTCCTCGCCCGCGGCGGTGTTGTAATAGGCGGGCGCGGGCTGGCCGGGATCGACGCGGAACTGGCCGAGGTCCAGATCCAGCTCCTCTGCGATCAGGACGGACTGCATGTGATAAGCGCCCTGGCCCAGGTCGGTATGCGGGGTGATCAGCACGATCTCCTCCCCTGTGATCTTGACCCAGGGGGACAGCGCGGCCTCCCCCGCGCCAAGGTCGTCCTTCAGCGGATTGGCATGCGGCGTGCGGACCTTGTAGACCCCGAAGGCCACGCCGCCCGCGATGACGGCCGACCCGATCAGAAAGGTACGGCGGGCAATTTTTCCGGCGCGGCTCATCTCAGGCCTCCTTCATCTTGGAGGCGGCGGCATGGACCGCCTGACGGATCCGGGGATAGGTGCCGCAGCGGCAGAGGTTGCCGGACATGGTGGCGTCGATCTCCTCGTCGGAGGGCGCCGGGTTCTGCTCCAGCAGCCAGGCCGCCTGCATGATCTGGCCCGACTGGCAGTACCCGCATTGCGCCACCTGCGCCTCGATCCAGGCCTGCTGGACGGGATGCGGCGCCTCCGGCGTGCCAAGGCCTTCAATCGTTGTGATCTCTGCGCCCTCGGCCTCCCCGGCCGTCATCTGACAGGCGCGGACGGCGAGGCCATCGACATGCACCGTGCAGGCGCCGCATTGCGCGATGCCGCAGCCGAATTTTGTGCCGGAGAGCCCCAGCTCGTCCCGCAGGACCCAGAGCAGCGGCATCTCCGGCTCGACATCGGCTTCCCTCAGGGCACCATTAACCATGAACTCCATGCGAACCTCCCTGGGATGCGAGTCGAATTACACTCGTGAGTTTACATTTTGCAGGGCCAAGGTAAACCCGTGAGTTTACATCAGGAGGAACAGAATTTACTAACAGAGCGATGACAGCGGAGCGCCGGTGAGCAAATCAGAGGAAAAGCGCCGCCAGATCCTGATGGCCGCGACGGATGAGTTTCAGGATCATGGCTTTGACGGCGCCCGGATGGACCGGGTCGCCGACCGGGCGGGCGTGTCCAAACGCACGGTTTACAACCATTTCGACAGCAAGGAACGGCTGTTCTCGTCCATTGTCGAAAGCGCCTATGCGATTGCCGAGGAAACCCGGCGCTATGTCTTCGATCCGGAAAAGGGCCTGCGGGAGCAGTTGCTGGAGATCGGCCAGATCGAGGGGCGGCTTCTGCGCTCCGAAGAGCTGATGAAGATGGCGCGCATGGGCACCGGAGAGCTGATGCGCACGCCCGATCTGGCAGAGCGGCTGGGGCTGGGTCCGCAGCCGGAGGACTGCTATGGCGATTTCTTCCGCGCGGCGGCGGCAGCGGGACGGCTGCGCCCCGACGCGCCGGAGCTGGCGATGACGCAGTTTATCGGCATGATCAAGGCGCAGGCCTACTGGCCCGCGATCTTCACCGGCGTGCTGATCGGGCAGAATGCGCTGGACGGGATCATCGAGACAAGCGTGGACACGGTGATGGCGGCCTTTGCGGTGCCGGGGGCGTGAGGCGGCGTATCTAAGACGCCAGTCCTCCGGTCTTCGGAAATTCACGCAGCGGCGCCCTATTGGGCGGCACAATTGCCCGCCGGTTATGCCGGAGCGACGCTGGATGATCACGGTGCGACCATTCTGACGGCCCGCGACGATCTGGCGCTTCCAGCATCGTTGCAATCTGACGGCCAGCCGCCGCACGATCTGATGCAGGCATACCCTGATGCGGCGCCCGGCCAGGGGCCGCAGGGGATGCCACAGGCAGCAGGCGGACGTCCGCGTGCAACGAGATGGCGGAGACAGCTGGCGTGACCCTGCCCCCGGAAGAAACCCTGCGCAGCGCCTTTGGCGGACAGCGCGTTGTCGATATGCTGGACTGTGAACCGCTGCCAAGGATTTGCTGAATGGATACGGGCGTGCCCATGACGACGATCGACCATCCGGCCCGTGCGGCCCTTGTCGATGAGCTCCACGCGCGGCCCTTCCCGACGATCTCCGTCCCGTCAACGGCGTGGATCGTGGCGCTGCGCCCCGAGCGGCGGTCGGATCGCGACCGCAAGGCGGAACGCGCGCAGCTCGACCGGTTGATCGAGAAGGCCTGCCAGACCCCGCCCCCGCCCGAGGCCACCCACTGGATCGGTCGGCTGGGTCCGCTGACGCTGAAATGGGAGAACCACACGGAATTCGTGACCTTCCTTGTCTGGGGACCGGAGGAAAAGGAGGTACTTCGGCTGGCCGGCGATATCCTTGAGGATGCGGAGGGGATGCGCATCGCCTCTGCCCGGTTCCGGATCATGCAGGTCGATGGTGACGAGCTCGTCAAGGAGGGGCTGGTGGCTCAGCATACCGCCGACAGCCTTGCCGCCGCGCGGGTGATCGACGATCAGGCCGTGGTGGCCTGCGATTTCCGCCCTGATGCGGCGGGAGACATGCATTTCTCGGTCTTCTGCCGGACCGGGTTCGGCCCCGGGCGGACCGGGCGGCTGATCCAGCGGCTCTGCGATATCGAGACCTATCGCGCCATGGCCATGCTGGGCCTGATCCGCACGCGGGAGATGGGGGCGGAGCTGGCGCAGGCGGAGGCGAGCCTGTCCGCGGGCGTGTCACGCCTGAACGATGGCGCCTCGGATGCGGAGGAGACGCTGCAGCACCTGCTGGACGTGGCGGCGCAGCTGGAGCGGCTGGTGGCGCGGGCGAGCTTCCGGCTCTCGGCGACCAAGGCCTATGAGCGGATCGTGAATGACCGGATCGCCTCGCTGCGCGAGGTGCGGTTCCACGGGCGCCAGACCTTTGGCGAATTCATGTCGCGCCGTTTCGATCCGGCCATGCGGACGGTCGAGGCGACGGATCGCCGCCTGACCGGGCTGACCGAACGGGCACGGCGCGCGGGAGAGTTGCTCCGGACGCGGGTAGAGGTCGATCGCTCCCGCCAGAACCGGGAGCTGCTTGCGAGCATGGACCGCCGCTCGGACGAGGCTTTGCGGCTGCAACACACGGTCGAGGGGCTGTCGGTCGTCGCGATCTCTTACTATGCGGTCGGGCTGGTGCTTTACCTTGTCGGGCCGGTGCAAGAGGTGCTGCCGGTGGGCAAGCCGGTGCTGGCGGCTGTGGTGACCCCGATCGTGGTGCTGCTGACCTGGGCCGCGCTCAGACGCATCCGCAGCCGGCTGCACTGAGCCTCAGCCGCCGGTCAGATCCTGCGCCAGCATCAGCGCATTGCCGTCGGGGTCGTAGAAGGTTGCCGTGCTGACCATGCCTTCGATCACCTCTGTCGGTCCGTCGAACCGGACGCCCGCAGCCTCCAGCTCGGCGCGCGCGGGGTCAATGTCGGCCACGCCAAAGACTGGCACGGAATTCCCCGGCTGCGGATTGGCCTGTTCGCCCAGCCCGAGGGTCACGCCCTCCGTCATCGTGGCCAGTTCGCTCCAGCCCGCCTCATCGGCGTGATAGATCACCTCGAACCCCAGCATATCGGCGTACCACTTGGCACTGGCATGGCGGTCTTTGACGGATATGGCGATGGTAATCGTATTTTCGAGGGTGACGACCGGCATGGGATTCCCTTTTGATTTAAAATACAGTAACTATACTTTATGGACATTGAGCTGCTTGTCAAGATAACCGCCCGGGCGTGGTCGCTGAACATTCTGGATCGTCTTGATGCTGGCGTGCCGGGGCGACAGGCGCCGCTGCTCGCCGCCACCGGGGCCAGCCGGACGGCCTTTGGTCAGAGCCTGTCGCATCTCATTGATCTGGGCCTGCTGGAGCGAAATCCGGGGCATGGCCATCCGCTGCGGCCCGAGTTCCGGCTGACCCCCGAAGGCGTTCAGGCTGCGTTGATGGCCGGACGGGTCATGCAGGCCGGACAAGAGGCGCCTGCGCTATTACGCCGAACCTGGAGCCTGCCGATTTTGACCGTCTGTCAGCGGCCGATGTATTTCGGCGAGATACGTGGCGCCTTGCCTGCCATATCAGACCGCGCCTTGTCGCAGGGGCTGAAGCAGCTGCACGGGCAGGACTGGCTGAGACGGGAAACAGAGACGACGTGCTATCCGCCGCGTCCGGTCTATCTTGCGCTCGGCACGGGGATGGAGGTTGCGGCGGCGACTGGGCTGGTGGCCTGAGCGCCAAGGCAGGATGTTTTGGCTGAGGACTGCGATCTCAGACCCTGCGTCCATCGCCAAAAGCAAACGGCCCGCGCCTTCGGTCAGGAAGGTACGGGCCGTCCGTTTTGCGCCGTGAAAGCGCTTATTTCAGACCTTCGGCCTTGGCCCATTCGAGGGTCCGGTCAAGCGCCTTACCCAGCTTTTCCAGCAGCTCGTCAACCTGCGCCTCGGTGATGATCATCGGGGGGCAGATGCCGATCGCCTCGTAGATATTGCGGATGATCAGGCCCTCTTCGGCGGCCATCTTGGCGGCGACGGCAGCGATCTTGCCAGCAGGCTCAAAGCTCTTCTTGGTGGCCTTGTCCGCCACCAGTTCGACACCGGCGATCAGGCCGACGCCGCGCACTTCGCCCACCAGCTCATGGTCGGAGAACTTACGCAGGCCGGACTGGAACTTGTCGGCCAGGCGGGCGGCATTGCCCATCAGGTCCTCTTCCTCGATGATGGCGAGGTTTTCCAGACCCACGGCACAGGCCACCGGATGGCCACCGGCGGTAAAGCCATGGCCCAGCGTACCCAGCTGTTCGGTGTAATCGGCGATGACCTGATAGACCTCGTCCGACATCAGGATCGCGGCCAGCGGCATGTAGCTGGAGGTCAGCTGTTTGGAGGTCACGAGGATATCGGGCTTGAAGCCATAGGTCTGGCAGCCGAAGGGCTGGCCGGTGCGGCCAAAGCCGTTGATGACCTCGTCGGAGATCAGCAGGATGTCGTACTTGCGGCACAGCGCCTCGATCCCGGGCCAGTAGCCTTCGGGCGGGGTCATTACGCCACCGGCGCCCATCACGGGCTCACCGATGAAACCGGCGATGGTTTCGGGGCCTTCGGACAGGATCGTCTCTTCGGCCTCTTTCAGCAGGCGGGCGGTGAAATCAGCCTCGCTCTCGCCCTCATTGGCCCAGCGGTAGTAATGCGGGCAGGTCAGGTGGACGACGGGGATCGCGGGCAGGTCAAAACCGCGCTGGTTGCCCGGCAGACCGGTGAGAGAGCCGGAGGCGACGGTGATGCCGTGGTAGGCCTTGTTCCGGGCGAGGAATTTCTTCTTCTGCGGACGGCCCAGCATGTTGTTCATGAACCAGACGAATTTGACAACGGTGTCATTCGCCTCCGACCCGGAGTTGGTGTAGAAGACCTTGGTCAGATGTTCCGGCGTCATTTCCACCAGCTTTTCGGCCAGCAGGATGCCCGGCGCATGCGCCTTGTGGGCGAAGTTCTGGATATAGGGCAGTTCGGCCATCTGCTTGGCCGCGGCCTCCACCAGACGCGGCTGCGAAAAGCCCACGGCGACGGACCAGAGACCGGCCAGACCTTCGAGGTATTTCTTGCCCTCGCTATCGTAGACGTAGCAGCCGTCGCCCTTGGTGATGATCATGGGCCCCTGCTGCTCATGCACCCGGGCATTGGTATAGGGATGCACCTGATAGGCGATATCGGTTTCGTGCAGCGAATTGGAGCGCGTGTTCATCATGAACTCCTTAAGGGTTGGGGCCGGCGGCCCGTGTCAGAGATCTATATCCCGGCCGGTATATCCGGCGAGGAAGGCAACGAGAGAGGTCGTCAGATCGGGCGAGAGATATCCGCCCTCCTGGACCAGAACAGTCGGCAGTCCGGCAGATGAAATCATGCTGCCAGCACGTTTGAAGCCGTCGAAGGTAACTTTCAACCCCTGCAGGGGGTCATTTTCATGCGCGTCAAGCCCGAGGCTGACAACGAGCGCATCAGGCTTGAACTCGGCGACGCGGTCAAGCCCGGAAGCGACAGCATCGCACCAGCCGTCGTCTCCGGTGCTCTGTGCAAGCGGGATATTCAGATTGTAGCCCGCGCCCGCGCCCCTGCCCGTTTCGTGATCGTAGCCGACATAGAACGGGTAATAGGTTTCGGGCGTCGCATGGACCGAGACGAAGAGCACATCGTCGCGTTCGTAAAAGATGTCCTGCGTGCCATTGCCATGGTGGACGTCGATATCCAGCACGGCGACCTTCGCATGGGTGCCGCGCAGCGTCTCCGCCGCGACGGCGGCACAGTTCAGCATGCAGTGGCCCGCGACCACATCGGCAGAGCTGTGATGCCCCGGCGGACGGCAGAGCGCATAGGCCACGCTGTCGCCCTCCAGCACGGCCTTGGCCGCATCATGGGCGGCGGCGGCAGCGCCCAGCGTCGCCTGCCAGCTGTGTTCACCCAGCGGGGCGGAGGTATCGCCCATATGCCAGCCCGCCTTGCCGACGATATGCTTGGGGTAAGTTTTCTCCGAATTCAGCGCATGGACATTGGGCACGACCTCCGGCCCCGAGGGCGGCAGCTTTTTCCACTCCGCCCAGCCGGTTTCGAGGAAATCCAGCAGCTCCTTTGTATGCACCTTTTCCAGCAGCTCGCGCGGTATCGGGCCGGGTTCGGTCACCGGCAGGTCCAGCCGGTCCAGCCCCGCCAGAAGCAGCCGGGCGCGTTCGGCCTGTTCGGCATTGCGCGCCATGGTGCCGAGGTAGAGGCGGAAGATCGGGTCATGCGCCTCTGTCGATTTGGCGTAGTAGCATTTCATGAGGGGCTGACCTCCTGCTGGTCGAGAAAATGCTGCGTCACCATGTCTTTGGCGACGCGGATATGGAAGTCGATGGCCCCTGCGGCGCGGTCGGCATCACGGGCGACAATCGCCTCCACAATGGGTTCGTGGGTTTCAGCCATGCGATGCGGATCGTCATAGAGGCGACCAATCACCAGCAGGCCCAGCTTGGTCTCATTGGCGATCTGGTCGAAGACCTGCAGGAACCGGTGATTGCCAGAGCCTTCGCAGATCAGCCGGTGGAACTGCATGTCGGCGCTGACATGGGCCATCATATCGGCGCCTTCGTCTGCCAGCCGGTAAAGCTCTGCCACCTGCGCCTGCAAGGCCGGAAGCGCGGCCTCTGCATTGGTCTCTGCCAGCCGCCGGATCGCCGCCGTCTCCAGCACGATGCGCAGCTCGTAGAGGTTCGACACCGACTCGGCCGAGATCACCTGCACGAAAAATCCGCGATTGGCGCGATATTCGACAAGGCCGGAGCTTTCCAGCAGCCTGAGCGCCTCTCTCACCGGGGCGCGGCTCAGGTCCATCTGTTTAGCAATGGTGGATTCGGCCAGATGTTCGCCCGGACCGATGCTGCCCGACAGGATCGCGCCCACCAGCGTGTCGGCCACGCGATCCACCAGCCCGTCGCGGCTGAGCGGCAGGAAAGGATGGCCTTCAGGCAAGGATGACGCCTCCGGGTTCAGTCACTGATCATTGTTCCGGCACATGTGATTTTTGATTATCTGATGATTTGTCGTCTGTCGACAATCTTCTTGACTCCGGGCGGCCAAGGCAATCTGTTGGCCGCAGAAGATGCGGTCCCGGAGAGCAATACCGATGGCGACACAGACGGAAACGGCGCAGGAAGAGGCAATGTCGCTGGGCGGCGCTGCGCCCTCTGCCCCCCGGCGCGACTCAGCTGACGAGGCGCAGATCCGCCGTGATCTGGCCGCCGCCTACCGGATGATCGCGCTCAAGGGGATGGATGACAGCATCTACACCCATATCTCCGCCCGCCTGCCCGATGGGACGGATGGCACCAAGCGGTTCCTGCTGAACCCCTATGGCATGATGTTTGATGAGGTGACCGCCGGTTCGCTGGTCACCATCGACGAGACCGGCGCGATCCTGGATGACCCTCTGGGGCTGGGCGTCAATGCCGCAGGCTTCACAATCCATTCCGCCGTGCATATGGCGCGCCATGATGCAGCCTGCGTGCTGCATACCCATACGGTCGCCGGTGTCGCCGTCAGTTCCGTGCGCGAGGGGCTGCTGCCGCTGAACCAGTGGTCGGCGCAGTTTCACGGGCGGATCGCGTTCCATGAGTATGAGGGCATTGCGCTCGACCTTGAGGAACGGGCCCGGATTGTCGCGGACCTCGGAACGCTGAACGTGATGCTCCTGCGCAATCATGGTACGCTGATCTGCGGGCGGTCGGTGGCAGAGGCGGTGAAGCTGGCGCTGAACCTCGAACGCTCCTGCAAGGCGCAGGTGGCGGCGCTGTCGATGGGGCTGACGCCCGACGTGCTGCCTGAGGATGTCGCGGCCCATACCGCCGGGCAATACGCCCGCGCCTATGACAAGATGGAAGCCACGGGCCGTGACCCGGAATGGGATGCGATGCTGCGGCTGCTGGACCGCGCCGCGCCCGGCTATGCCGACTGAAAACTCACCCAGACCCGCGCAAAGCGGGCACACCGTCAACCTAAACCAACAGGGACGACCCAAATGAAATATCTCAAGCTAACGACATTCCTCGTCGGGGCCGCGCTGGCCACCGGCGCGGTGGCGCAACAGGACGGCGGGCGTCTTGACCTGATCGTCCAGCCCGAACCGCCGGGGCTGATGCTGGGCCTCGTGCAGAACGGGCCGACGCAGATGGTCTCGGGCCAGATCTACGAAGGCCTGCTGCGCTACAATACCGATCTGGAGCCGCAGCCCTCGCTCGCCAAGGAATGGGAAATCTCCGAAGACGGGATGACCTATACGTTTCACCTGAACGAAGGTGTGACCTGGCATGACGGGGAGCCGTTCTCCTCTGCCGACGTGCTTTTCTCCGCTGAATTCCTGCAGGACAACCATTCCCGTTTCCGCGCCGCCTTCTCCCATGTCGAGAGCATCGAGGCGCCGGATGCCAATACCGTGGTCATCACGATGAAAGGCCCCTATGGCCCCTTCATCAACGCCTTCGAGGCGGGCTCCATGCCGATCGTGCCCAAGCATATCTATGAAGGCACCGATTACGCCACGAACGAGATGAACAACACGCCCATCGGCACCGGCCCCTACAAGTTCGTCGAATGGGAAAAGGGCAGCTATATCCATCTGACCAAATATGACGGCTATTACATGGATGGCCTGCCGCATATCGACGACCTCTATTACCGCGTGGTGCCCGATGCGGCCTCGCGCGCTGTGGCTTTCGAGACCGGCGAAGTTGACGTGCTGCCCGGCGGCGCGGTGGAGAACTGGGACGTCAAGCGTCTGACGGAGATGGAGAACGTTTGTTCTACTTCCGCCGGCTGGGAATTCTTCGCCCCCCACGCCTGGATGTGGCTGAACAACCGCGAGGGGCCGACCTCCAACAAGCTGTTCCGTCAGGCCGTGATGTTCGCGATGGACCGCGAGTTCGTGAAAGACGTGGTCTGGAACGGCTATGGCACGGTGCCGACGGGCCCGGTGTCGTCCAAGACCAACTTCTATTCCGACGACGTGCCGATGTATCCGCACGATCCGGAGAAGGCCAAGGCACTGCTTGAGGAGATGGGCTATGACGGCACGCCCGTCCGCCTGCTGCCCCTGCCCTATGGCGAGACTTGGCAGCGTTGGGCCGAGGCGGTGAAGCAGAACCTCGAAGAGGTCGGCATCAAGGTCGATATCGACAGTGCCGATGTCGCGGGCTGGAACGAGAAGACGGCCAACTGGGACTATGACATGGCCTTCACCTACCTCTACCAGTACGGCGATCCGGCGCTTGGTGTGGCGCGGAACTATGTCGAGAGCCAGATCAAGAAGGGCAGCCCCTGGAACAACGTCGAGGGCTATGTGAACCCGGAACTGGACGCCAAGTGGGAAGCCGCGGCGATCGAGCCTGACAATGCCAAACGTCAGGAGATGTACACGGAAATCCAGAAGCAGATCGTGGAGGATGTCCCGGTGGCCTGGCTGCTGGAGATCGAATTCCCGACGATCTACCGCTGCAACGTCAAGAACCTGATCACCACGGGGATCGGCCTGAATGACGGTCTGCGGGATGCCTGGATCGAGGAGTGATCCAATTTGCCGGGGCGACGCGGCTCGCCCCGGCTCGATTAAGACATTGCTCTGCATTGAGAAATCAGGGCAGCGCCGACCCGCGGGTGGGCGCTACCCCCCTTTCACCGATTGCAAAGCAATCGCCTGCCGGGCAACGAGCGTAACCGACGGGCGGGAGCTATGACTGACGCCGAGCCCCGAAGAAGCCGAAAGACCAGCCCATGACCATCGCCGGACCGATCCTGTCGCGCCTGCTCAAGGCGGCGATCACGCTCTTCGCCATTGCCGTGCTGAACTTCTTCCTGATCCATGCCGCGCCGGGCGATCCGGCTGCGGTGCTGGCGGGCGAAGCGGGCGCGGCGGATGAGCAGATGATCGCGGATCTGCGCGCCAAGTTCGGGCTCGATCAGCCCTTTTACATGCAACTGCTGACCTATGTCGGCAATATCGTGACGCTGGACCTCGGCTATTCCTTCCGTCAGGGGGAGCCGGTGCTGGACCTGATCCTCGAACGCCTGCCCGCGACGCTGATCCTGACGCTCACCGCCTTCTGGATCTCCCTGCTGGCCGGGGTGGCGCTTGGCGTCGCGGCTGCGGCGCGGGTCGGCAAGTTCACCGATACGCTCATCACCAGCGTGGCGCTGCTCTTCTACGCCACCCCGCTCTACTGGGCGGCGCTGATGGCGGTGCTGGTGTTTTCCGTGCAGCTGGGCTGGCTGCCGGGATTTGGCTATGAAACCGTCGGCAGCGGGTTCACCGGGCTGGAAAGGGCCTGGGATATCCTCAAACACCTGATCCTGCCGGCGCTGACGCTGGGGCTGTTCTTCATGGCGGTCTACATGCGGATGACGCGGGCCTCCATGCTCGAAGTCTCCCAGCAGGATTTCGTCAAGACGGCGCGGGCCAAGGGCCTCTCGCCCCGCATCATCCGCCGCCGTCATATCCTGCGCAATGCGCTCTTGCCCGTGGTCACGCTGGCGGGTTTGCAGGCCGGCCAGCTTGTCGGCGGGGCGGTGCTGACAGAGACGGTCTTTGCCTGGCCCGGCATCGGACGGCTGATGTTCGAGAGCCTTGCCGCGCGCGATTATAACACCATCCTCGGGGTCTTCCTGATCTCTGCCGCGATGGTGATCGTCTTCAATATCATCACCGACATCGTCTACCGGCTGATCGATCCCCGGATCGGGCATAAGGCGTGAGGAGAGCATCATGACCCTCTGGAAACGCTTCATCACAAATCGCGGGGCCCTGCTGGGCCTGATCATCCTGATCGCGGTGATCGCGGTCGCAGCTTTGGCGCCGATGCTCTATCCGCGCGGGCCATGGACCATGGTGCAGCGGCCCTTCCTCGTGCCCTTCACCACCGACGGGCTGCCGCTGGGCACCGATACGCTGGGGCGCGATGTGCTGGCCGGGCTGGTCTATGGCGCGCGGGTGTCGCTGCTGGTGGGGCTTGTCTCAACCGTCATGGCGCTGCTGATCGGCGTGCCGCTGGGGGCTCTGGCGGGGTTTTATGGCGGCTGGGTTGATGAGGGCGCGATGCGCTTCACCGAATTCTTCCAGACCATCCCGAACTTTGCGCTCGCCATCGTGCTGGTGGCGATCCTTGAGCCGACGCTGACCTCCATTACCATCGCCATCGCCATCGTTTCCTGGCCGCCGGTCGCGCGGCTTGTCCGGGCAGAGGTGATGTCGGTCACCAAGCGGGAATATGTCGATGCGGCGCGGCTCGCCGGTCTGACCAATATGCATATCCTCGTGCGGCAGGTGCTGCCCAATACGGTCTCTCCGATCATCGTCATGGCGTCGCTTATGGTGGCGACGGCGATCCTGCTGGAAAGCTCCCTCTCCTTCCTTGGCCTCGGCGATCCCAATATCATGTCCTGGGGTTACCAGATCGGGGCGGCGCGGACGGTGATCCGGTCGGCCTGGTGGCTGTCGTTCTTCCCGGGGGTTGCCATCGTGCTGACCGTGCTGGCGCTGAACCTGATCGGCGAAGGGCTGAACGATGCGCTGAACCCGCATCTGTCGCGAAAGGGCCGGTCATGAGCGTGCTGACGATCTCCAACCTCTCGATCGCCCTGCCCAAGGGCGCGGACCGGCCGCTGGCGGTCAAGGACTGTTCCTATGAGATCGGCGCCGGGGAAATCCTCTGCGTCGTGGGGGAATCCGGGTCGGGCAAATCGATGACGGCTAATGCGCTGATGGGCCTGCTGCCGGAGGGCGTGAGCGTGGCCAAGGGCACCGCGGAATTCGGCGGCACCGACATCCTGCGCATCCCTGAGGCGCAGCAACGTGCCCTGCGCGGCGACCGGATCGCGATGATCTTTCAGGAACCGATGACGGCTCTCAATCCGCTGATGCGCATCGGTGACCAGATCGCGGAAGTGTTCGAGGCGCATGACCGCCACCGCCCCGCCGAACGCCGTGAAAAGGCGCTGGCGCTGATCCGGGAGGTGCAGCTGCCCGACCCGGAAAAGATCATCCGCGCCTATCCTTTCCAGCTGTCGGGCGGGCAGCGGCAGCGGGCGATGATCGCCATGGCGCTGGCGCTGGAGCCGGAGCTGCTGATCGCGGATGAGCCAACCACCGCTCTGGACGTGACGACGCAGGCGCAGATCCTCAAGCTGATCCTCGACCTGCGGGAGCGGCGCGGCATGGCGGTGATGTTCATCACCCATGACTTCGGCGTGGTGGCGGAGATTGCCGATCAGGTCATCGTCATGCGCCATGGCGAGATCGTGGAGCGGGGCAGCGCCAAGGCCGTGCTGGAGGATCCGCAGCACGACTATACCAAGCGCCTGCTTGACGCGATCCCCTCGGGGCTGGTGGCGCAGTCGGTCGCGGTGGACAAGGCCCCGGCGCTGGAGATCCGGCATCTGCAGAAGGTCTATCGCACCGGCGGCGGCATGTTCCGCCCGCGCCGCGATGTGCATGCGATCGACGATGTTTCCCTGACCATCGCCAAGGGCGAGGTGCTGGGGCTGGTGGGCGAGTCTGGGTCGGGCAAGTCGACGCTGGGTCGGGCCGTGGTGCGGCTGGTGACGCCCGATGCGGGTGAGGTGCTGGTCGGTGGCACCGATATGGCTGCGCTGACGGAGGCAGAGCTGCGGGCCGCGCGCCACAAGGTGCAGATGGTGTTTCAGGACCCCTATGCCTCTCTCAACCCGCGCCACCGGATCCTGCGGGCGCTGACCGACGGCCCGATCGCCAAGGGCGTGCCGAAGGATCAGGCACGCCAGCGGGCGAAGGAGCTGATGGAGACGGTGGGCCTCGGCGCCGATGCCGTGGACCGCTATCCGCATGAGTTTTCCGGCGGGCAAAGACAGCGGATCGGGATTGCCCGGGCGCTGGCCATGGACCCGGAGCTGATCATCGCGGATGAGGCGGTCTCCGCGCTTGATGTGTCCATTCAGGCGCAGGTGCTGAACCTGCTGCGCGACCTGCGCACGCAGTTCGACCTGTCGATCCTCTTCATCACCCATGACCTTCGGGTGGCGGCGCAGCTCTGCGACCGGATCGCGGTGATGCAGAAGGGCAAGCTGGTGGAGATCGGGCCGGTGTCGGAGGTCTTCCTGAACCCGCAGCACGACTATACCCAGAAGCTGCTGGCCGCCGTGCCCGGCGGCGGCTGGGGGCAGGCTGCGGAATGAGCGGCGTCATCGGGGTCGCGACCTGTTCGGCGCTTGACCTCAAGCGGCTGTTTTCGAAATCCTTTGCGGAGCATGCGCCGGAAATCACCCTGCTTGGCCCGGAGGAGGTCACCGACCCCGCCGCCGTTCAGTTTGCCCTGACCTTCAAACCGGCGGCGGATGCTTTCACCGCCTACCCCAACCTGCGCGCCGTCTTTTCGGCGGGTGCCGGGGTGGACGGGATCGAACATTGCCCCTCCCTGCCCGACGTGCCGCTCTACCGGGTCGAAGACCCCGATCAGGCGCTGCAGATGGCCGGGTTTGCGGTGTTCCACGTGCTCTGGCATCACCGGCAGATGGCGGAGGCGGTGCGGGCGCAGGCGCGCCACGACTGGGCGCGCCGCATCACCGGGCTGAGCCCCACGCTGCGGCGTGTGGGCATCATGGGTTACGGACATATGGGCCGGGCGATAGGCAAGGCGCTGGCCGATCTGGGCTATCCGGTGACGACGCTGTCACGGCGCCCGCCGGAGCCGGGCGATGCGCGGATGGTACATATGCTGACCGCCGATCTGGACGCCTTCCTTAGCCAGCAGGACATCGTGATCAATGTGCTGCCACTGACGCCCGAAACGCAGGGCCTGCTTGATGCCGGCTTTTTCGCCAAGCTGCCGCAGGGGGCGGCGCTGATCCAGCTGGGGCGCGGCGCGCATCTGGTAGAGGGCGACCTGCTGGCGGCGCTCGACAGCGGGCATCTTTCCGGTGCCTCGCTTGATGTCTTTGCGGTGGAGCCTTTGCCGAAGGACAGCCCGCTCTGGGATCATCCGGGCGTGCTGGTCACGCCGCATGTCGCCAGCATTCCGCAGCATCGCGCGGTGGTGGCGACGGTGCGGCGCGGGCTGCGTGAGCTGGGGTTGGGTTAAGGCGCCCGGCGGCCTGCCGTCGACGCATCGCGGGCCCGTGCCACCCCCTCTGCCCTTGCCGCCCCTGCCCGCGCCGCCTATGTCTGGCGCAACGAGCCAAAGGAGTGACCATGACCCATCCGCAACCGCTGTTCGACGCAAATGCCTCTGCCGGGGGCAAGGATCTGGGGAAACTGCCGGAATGGGACCTGACCGACCTCTATGCCGCCCCCGATGCGCCGGAGATCCAGCGCGATCTGGACTGGCTCAAGGAGGAATGCGCGAGCTTTGCCGCGGATTACGAGGGCAAGCTGGAGACGCTCGATGCCGCCGGGATGCTGCGCTGCATCCAGCGGGACGAGAAACTGTCGACCGTGTCCGGCCGCCTGATGTCCTATGCCGGGCTGCGCTATTACCAGCACACGACCGACGGGGCGCGGGTGCAGTTCATGTCCAATATGCAGGACAAGCTGACGACCTTCACCACGCCGCTCGTCTTCTTCTCGCTGGAGCTGAACCGGCTGCCCGACGATTTCCTTGAAAAGCTCTACGGCCAGAATGACGAACTGGCCCGATACAAGCCGATCTTTGACCGCATCCGCACGATGAAGCCTTACCAGCTGTCGGATGAGATGGAGAAATTCCTGCATGACATGGGCGTGGTCGGCGATGCCTGGGAGAAGCTCTTTGACGAAACCGTCGCGGGGCTGACCTTCTTCGTCAATGGCGACGAGCTGGGGCTGGAGGCCACGACCACCCTGCTGACCGACCCCGACCGCGACACCCGTCAGGCGGCGGCGGAGGAAATTGCCCGCGTGCTGGGCGAAAACATCCGCATCTTTGCCCGCGTGCATAATACGCAGGCCAAGGAGAAAGAGGTCATGGACCGCTGGCGCGGCATGCCCACGGCCCAGACCGGCCGGCACCTGTCGAACCATGTCGAGCCCGAGGTGGTCGAAGCGCTGCGCAATGCCGTGGTCGCTGCCTACCCGCGTCTGTCGCATCGGTATTACGAGTTGAAGCGGAAATGGCTGGGCCTGGACCGGATGCAAGTCTGGGACCGCAATGCGCCGCTCCCCATTGAGCCCGCGCGCACCGTCGACTGGCCCACGGCGCAGGAGATGGTGATGACGGCCTATGCCGGGTTCGATCCGCGGATGGCGGAGATTGCAGAACCCTTCTTCTCCAAAGGCTGGATCGACGCAGGCGTGAAGCCCGGCAAGGCGCCCGGCGCCTTTGCCCATCCGACCGTGACGGAGGTGCATCCCTATGTGATGCTCAACTACCTTGGCAAGCCGCGCGACGTGATGACGCTGGCGCATGAGCTGGGCCATGGTGTGCATCAGGTGCTGGCGGCGGAACAGGGCGAACTGCTGGCTTCGACCCCGCTGACGCTGGCCGAAACGGCGTCGGTCTTTGGCGAAATGCTGACCTTCCGCAAGCTTCTGGCAGAGGCGAAGTCGCAGGGCGAACGCAAGACCCTGCTGGCCGGCAAGGTCGAGGATATGATCAACACGGTCGTGCGCCAGATCGCCTTCTACGATTTCGAATGCAAGCTGCACGAGGCACGGCGCGGCGGGGAGCTGACGCCGGAAGAGATCAACGAGATCTGGATGTCCGTGCAGGCCGAAAGCCTCGGGCCGGCGTTCGACTTCATGGACGGCTATGAGGTCTTCTGGTCCTACATTCCGCATTTCGTGCATTCGCCGTTCTACGTCTATGCCTATGCCTTTGGCGACGGGCTGGTGAACGCGCTTTATGCGGCGTATGAGGAGCAGCCCGAAGGGTTCCAGAACAAGTATTTCGATATGCTCCGCGCGGGCGGATCGAAGCACCATAAGGAGCTGCTGGCCCCCTTCGGCCTCGATGCTTCGGACCCGAAATTCTGGGACAAGGGCCTGAGCATGATCGAGGGCTTCATCGATGAGCTGGAGGCGATGGAGGACTGACATCGCACCGCCGCACCATAGCCTGCGCGCCCGCCTGAGGCGGTGGCTGGTGAAGGTGCGGCGCACCGTCCCCTTTGGATTGAGGACTGTGCTGGGGCTCCTGCTGATTTTTGGCGGGGTCCTGGGATTCCTGCCGGTGCTGGGGTTCTGGATGCTGCCGCTGGGCGTCGCTGTCCTGATGCTGGATGTCACAGAGTTTCGACGCAGACGGCGACCGCCCCGCCGCTGATCACTTGATCGTACCGTCCTGAGGTTTGCCCTTACCATCGCCCATCACGAGCCGGTACTTGTTGCCATCAATGGTCCAGGTCCCGCAATCGGTCCCCAGTTGTTGTTTGCCCATGGCAATATTCCGGCACCACAGCTTGCCATTCCACGCCCAGTTTCCGACGATCTTGACGCCATCCTTGCGGGCACCGGACATCGTGCCGTCCGCCTTTATCACGGCGGAGTAATCGCCGTTGCCAAAGGTCCGGCCCACGACCAAGGTCCGGAATTCCTGTTCTGTATTAATTTTCTTGGGCGCAGCCGTGGCTGGCCCCGCCAAAAGTGCCAGTGCCAGTGCCATGGCAGATGCTGATCTTAACATTGTTCCCTCCCAACCGTTTACATCCTGTGGACGATGGGCCTGAACTGCCGTTACGTCAACATGACACAATCAGGAGGCGAATCCGCGGCTCCGCAACCGTCTGAGGAACTGGTCCACCAGATCCTGCGCCCCGGCATTCAGGCACTGCCCCCTGAAATACCAGTCGATATAGCGGCGGAAGTCGACATCCGGCGGCGGCGCGACCAGCGCTTCGGCCAGTTCGACCGGGTCGCGCGCCTCCGTCGCGATATGGTGGAAATCGGCCTGCCCGCAGAGAATGACAGGCTTTTCATGCATATAGGCCTCTACCCCCACGGCGGAATTGATTGTGACAACGCGGGAGGCGGCGCCAAGGATATCGTGTATATTGGCGAGGCTGATCTGCAGCTGGTGCCAGCGTTCCTGCAGGGCCACCAGCCGGTCCATCGTATCCAGCGAAATCTCCTTCGGATGCGGTTTGACAACGACCGGACGGTCCTGAGCGGCGGCAAGGCAGGTCTCCAGCATGGTCCAGCGGTCGATATGGGTGGTCTCGCCGACGATCCTGTTGGTCTCATCCTGGAGGAAAACGGCGATACAGCCCTCCGGGATCACCTCCCGGTCGCGGGGCTGGTCATAGCGCGATTTCCGATCGATGACGTGGCGCCGGTGGAGCCGGTCGAAAAAGCGGCTTGCAGCGCGGCTGTCGATCTCGCCGGGGTCGTATTTCATGCCCCGGATCGAGGAAAAGGCCCGGATCCCGTCGGGATCGAGGTGCCAGAACGGATAGAGATAGGCCACCCCGGCGCTGAGCGCCCTGGGATGGCCGATCCGTGCGTGATTCACGATGTGGAACGATTGATCTGAATCGATGCGCGTCAGGATCCGGGATCGATCCAGCGGTTCAATCCGATGTTCAATCCTCAGCCTTTTCAGACCCTTAACCAATTTACGGTAGAAGGGCAGCATCTGGGATCGGTCCGAAAGCCAGGCTTCGGGAAGGTGAAAGACCACCTGCTTCATGGTCGTAAAAAGCCTCCGCCGGGTGGGCGGAGGCTAGATTTCTGGCCCCTGACAGGCAACCCTGTTTTGGCGCCGGAGTGGCGGTGTTTCGCCGCTGACCTTACGGAACGCTTCCAGCCGCAGCAGGAAGTCAGGCGGCGGGCAGCATGCCCTTGCTCTGGGCCAGTTCACGCATGCGCAGCTGAAGCTTCTCGAAGGCACGAACCTCGATCTGGCGGATACGTTCACGGCTGACGCCGTATTGCTCCGACAGGTCCTCCAGCGTGATCGTCTCTTCGCTGAGGCGGCGTTGCGACAGGATATCCCGCTCCCGCTCGTTCAGAACGTCCAGCGCTTCGGCCAGCAGTTCGCGGCGGGTGTCCATCTCGTCACGCTCGGCATAGTCGCCGGCCTGGTCGGCGTCTTCGTCCTCCAGCCAGTCCTGCCATTGCATCGTGCTCTCGCCTTCGGAGCCGACGGTCGCGTTGAGCGAGGCATCCCCGCCTGACATCCGCCGGTTCATGGAGATCACCTCATCCTCCGTCACGCCCAGATCGGTTGCGATCTGCTTGACGTTGTCGGGGTGCAGGTCGCCCTCTTCCAGCGCGCCGATGCGGGCTTTGGCCTTACGCAGGTTGAAGAAGAGCTTCTTCTGCGCGGAGGTGGTGCCCAGTTTCACCAGCGACCAGGACCGCAGGATATATTCCTGGATCGAGGCGCGGATCCACCACATGGCATAGGTCGCCAGCCGGAAGCCCTTTTCGGGGTCAAAGCGTTTGACGGCCTGCATGAGACCCACGTTCGCCTCAGAGATCACTTCGGCCTGCGGCAGGCCGTAGCCGCGATAACCCATGGCGATCTTGGCGGCGAGCCGCAGGTGCGAGGTCACCAGCTGGTGGGCAGCATCGGTGTCCTGATCCTCCACCCAGCGTTTGGCGAGCATATATTCCTGTTCCGGTTCCAGCAGCGGGAACCGGCGAATTTCCTGAAGGTAGCGGTTCAGACCGCCTTCCGGCGTCGGAGCCGGGAGATTTGCATAGTTTCCCATCACACTGTCCTTTCGCGACCCCTGATGTTTAGGGGATTAACATGCCAGATAGGAGCGCCTCGAACGCCTTTCAAGTCCGTTACGCCTGATAGATTAACGCACCATGAACGGATTTCTGTCGTGGTCGCATCCACATTTCGAAAACTTCACGCCCATGTGTCAGCTGGTGAACTCAGTCTGCCCTTTCGGCGCAGCCGGGAGAACTGCCCGAAACGCACAGGTCGGGTCGCATCGGTGCACAACAGCCGGAATAGCCATCCCGGCAGATTGCCGTCCCCGCTCAGGACCGGAGCACGGCCAGAAGTTCGGCCATATCCGGTGGCAGCGGCGCCTCGAACCGCAGCCAGCGGTCGTCTGCGGGATGTTCAAAGCCCAGCACGGCGGCATGCAGGGCCTGCCGGGGGAACGAATTAAGACCGTGCGCGGCCAAAGCCCCCACATTCCTGCCGGCCTTGCGACGCCCGCCATAGGTCTGGTCGCCCACCAGCCCGTGACCGATATAGGCCATATGCACCCGAATCTGATGGGTACGCCCCGTCTCCAGCCGGCATTCGACCAGCGCAGCGCTGTCACCAAAGGCCTCGATCAGCCGGGCACGGGTGACGGCATGGCGACCGCCATCGGATACCACGGCCTGTTTCTGGCGGTCGGTCCGATGGCGCGCCAGACGGGTCTGGATCTTGACCACGCCCGCCCCGTCCGCACTGACACCCGCCAGCCCGCGCAACCGCGGATCGGCAAGCGAGGGCACACCGTGGCAGAGTGCCAGATAGGCGCGTTCAGAGCTGTGTTTCTCAAACTGCGCGGCCAGGGCATGATGGGCGCGGTCGGTCTTGGCCACGACCAGTAGCCCGCTGGTGTCCTTGTCGATCCGGTGCACGATGCCGGGCCGCTTCTCTCCTCCGATGCCCGAGAGGCTGTCGCCGCAATGATGCAGCAGCGCATTGACCAGAGTACCGTCCGGACTGCCCGGTGCGGGATGCACGACCATGCCGACGGGTTTGTTGATGACGATCAGATCCTCATCCTCATAGACAACGTCGAGCGCGATCGCCTGCGCGAGGGTCTCCACCTCCTCCGGCGGGGCGAGCGCGATTTCGATGATATCGCCCTCCTCCACCTTCGCCTTGGGGTCGGTCAGGGGGGCACCGTCGCGCGTCACCTCGCCCTCGGCGATCATCCGGGCCAGCCGGGTGCGCGACAGGGCCGCCTCCTCTGGCACATCGCGGGCCAGCGCCTTATCAAGGCGGGCGGGCGGATTGGCCCCGATGCGGATGGCAAGGACCGGAGTTTCAGGCGTGGCGGATGAGTTCGACAAGGACGGCGTTTCCGAGGCTGACATGCAGGACATCCCGCAGCTGCGGTTCCTGAAGGTTCTGGTGACCGTATTGGCCGGGGTGATGATTGCGGGGCTGATAGTCCTGATCGCCCTGATTGTCATCAGTTTCCGGTCGCAGGGGCCGACATTGCCCGACACGATCGCCCTGCCCGCCGGAGAGACTGCCACGGCCTTTACGGCGGGGCGTGGCTGGTACGCCGTGGTGACCGGTAGCGACGAGATCGTGATTTTCGATTCAGAGGGTCGCGAATTGAAACGAATCGCCATAGAAGACTAACAGGCAATCCAGTTTAATTATTTCCAATTTGGAAACGCTGCGTCGCCAAATCTCAAGGAATCTTCAACCGTAGATTTAGCTGCGACAGCCCTGCTCGCCGTCGCTGGTATGCAGGTGCAGCAAAAACGAGCCGAGATTTTGACATTCGACAAATGTGATGTTTACGGGGTCATATTTCTGCCATATTTGGATCGGCCCGACCTGAGGGTGATCAGACTAGAAAGTCATAGACATGAAGTCACTTAAACTTATTGCATCTGCAGCTGTTCTGTCCGCTGCAACAACTATCCCCGGCGCCGTTTTCGCCAAAAATGGCGTGGGCAATGCCAACCCGAACCCCAATGCCTACGACCATGCGTGCCCCGGCCCCGCATCCTTCTGCCCGACTTCCAGCGTCGATCCGAATGGATTTAGCGCACCGGAAATTGGAGCCGAAGGCGCTGTTGCGGCGCTGATCCTTGTTCTTGGCGGGATCGCTGTTATGGCCGGCAATCGCGGCCGTTCGATTTAATTCTTTAAAATCATGCAAATCGATGGGGCCTTTCCAAAAGGCCACGTTTCTCTGGTATGGCGTGCAAGCGCCATACCAGCTCTGCTCATTGCAGAATACACGCTGCTTTTTATGGGGCTGGCCTGGGCATTTGACGGGGCGGACCTGAAACAACTGCCGGCGATCTGGCTGACGATCCTGTGGCAATCCAGCCTCGGCGTCGGCGTCTTCATTCTTGCGCTCTGTGCTGCGCTGATCTTTTTCCGCGACCCGCTGAAACAAGCGCTGCGTGGCGCTGCGCCGCATGTCGGCCCTGTGCAGGCAGGCTGGGCCATTCTGCACGTCGTGACGGCGGCCGGGTTTGCCTTTGGCATGGTGTCGGTCCTGGCTCGGCCCGAATTGGCCGCAATGACGGGGGTGGCGGGGCTGGTGGCGCTGATGGCGCTGGCGCTGGTCAGCGTCGCGGCCCTGACGCGGTCCCTGCTGGGCGAGGCTCTGGTGCCGCTCTTCCGGGAGGCGGCGCTGCCCCTGCTCGCCTCTCTCGCGCTTGGGGCGGTGGCCGCGCTGGCCACCCTGCTGATTTTTCCCTACTGGCCGCGTCTTGCGGGACCGACGCTGCACCTGACCTCCTGGATGTTGCAGGCCTGCTGTGGCGACGTGACGGTCTATCCCGAGCATCAGGTCATCCAGCTGGGCGATTTCCCGGTCTTTGTCGACAGAACCTGTTCCGGGATCGAGGGCATGGCCCTGATCGCGACCTTCATGACGGGCTATCTCATTCGGTTCCGGGCCGAACACCGCTTTCCGCATGCACTGATCCTGCTGCCCGTCGGCCTGATGGTGTCGTTCATCGCCAATGCCATGCGGCTGGCGCTGCTGATCGTCATCGGCGCCTATGTCAATCCGGAGCTTGCCAAAGGCGCCTTCCATTCGATGGCCGGCTGGATATTTTTCTGCGCCCTGACAATCGGGCTTGTGGCGGTGGCACGGCGCGTGCCCTGGGTGCAGGACCGACAGAATGCGCCGGCGCTGCGGTCGGGCGACAATCCGACGGCGGCCTATCTGCTGCCCTTCCTGGTCTGGCTTGCCCTCAGCCTGCTGGCCTCGGCGTTTCAGACCGACCTCACCCAGGGGGCCAATCCGGTTTATGGGGGGCAGGTGATCCTCTGTGCGGGCCTGCTCTGGCACTTCAGGGGGCGGTACGATCTGCCGCCACTGCGTGAGTGGTGGGGCCATGGCAGCCTGTTGCAGCGTCTGTCGCCCTGGCTGATTGGCGTCGGTCTGTTTGTGATCTGGGTCGCGCTGGCCCCGGCGACCACGGCAGAGGAACGCGCCATGCCGGGTATTCTGGCACAATGGTCGCCCTCTGTTGTGCTGCTGTGGATCCTGTTCCGCCTGGTTGGCACCGCCATCGTCGTTCCGGTGATCGAAGAGCTGGCTTTTCGCGGCTTCCTTCAGCGGCGCGCCATCTCGGCGGATTTCACGACGGTGGCCCAGGGCAGGCTGACCCCGGCGGCGGTTGCGATCAGCGCCGTCGTCTTTGGCCTGCTGCATGCAAGCTGGTTCGCCGGTATCCTGGCGGGTGTTGCCTTCAGCGTTGCGACAGCGGTGCGCGGGCGGCTGAGCGATGCGATCATCGCCCATGCGGTCACCAATGCGCTGCTCAGCCTTATGGTTCTAAGTCTCGGCCGGTGGGACCTCTGGTAGGTCCGGACTGTCGGCTTGCCGGGCAATGTGCGGAGGGAAGTGGTACCGCCTCCCTGGCTTGAACAGGGGACCTCTGGATCCACAATCCAGCGCTCTAACCAACTGAGCTAAGGCGGCACGTGCAGGGGCACTTACAGATCCCCGATGTCGATTGCAAGTGTGCACTGACGGGAAAATTTGCCGCGCCGGTCTGGCGCGCGCCTTTCCCAGGGCTTGGGCCTCCGGCAGCCGTCGGCGGAACGCATGATCTGAGGACAGATGGCGGGGGTGACTGGCCGGCAAAAGTTCAACCAATACATCAAGATTAATAATTTTTCTACCTAAACAGATTCAGAAACACATCGCCTGGTTCATGTAAGACATTGTAATTGCTTGCTATATATCCAAATCTCAAAATCCACCTTACAGTGTAAATGCACCTTAAGCCAACTCTTGCGGATTCCTAGGACAGAGCCCGGCAACAGCATGATCCGAACGTACAGCGACGACTTGAATCCTGCGGCGCGGCGCGATAGCCACGTTCATCCGAAACAGGAGGCCCCTATGAGCATCGACACGGAACGTGACATCGAAGCCAATCTGCAGATCGGCCCGACCGACCAGGGCATGGTCCGCCTCTTTATCGAAGCCGGAAAGACCGAGATCCCGATGGATTTCGACCCGGACGAGGCGCGCGAGATTGCCGAAGAGATCATGGCCGCCGCACAGGCCGCCGAAGCCATGGGCAAGAAGCGTCGGAAGTGAGCCTCAGAGCAGGCCGGAGGTGATCTGAGGGTCGCGGTAGCCCTGCAGCCGCCGCAGCCCGTCCCGCGCGATCTTCTGCATCAGCATCTTGCGCCGGGCGCCTGCAAGTTTCACCTCTGACGGCATGCGGACAATCTCCCCGCCCCAGGCATCGGCGATGATCAGGCCACTTTCCTCCGGCAGAAGCTCTACCGGGAAGTCCGGCCCCACGGCCCAGAAGAACCGGTCGCAGAACTCCAGATAGCCCTGCCATTTGCTGTCGGACATGTAATCCGCGCGGCTGGACTTGCATTCCACGACCCAGAGCTCCCCTTTCGGACCAACCCCCATCACGTCGACCCGCAGGCCACGGGTTGGCACGAATTCCTCCAGAACAGCGAAATCATGGCTCAGCAGCAGACGGCTGACACCCCGGGCAATCAGCTGGCCGGGCTGGAAAAGGGACAGATCGGGTTCCGTGATACTCATAACGTCATCATGAACATTGCGTGAACAAACGCAAGGTTCGGGCGTGCGGGCTGGCGCGACCCTGCCTCCGGCCCTATTTTCATCAGGGTCTTCAAGGGGGAACATATGTCCGCAGGAACCGAACGCGGCGCCCGCATGGCGCGGGAGCTGGAGGGGCATCTTGGCTGGCTCGACAGTTTTACGGGGGCGGCGCTTGGCGTGCTGTCTGTAGCGTCGGGCATCTACACCTATCTGGGGGTCTCGACGCTGCTGGATGGCGACGGGGCGATGAAGGCCTTTGCCGCCATCGCCTATTCCGTCGCCGTGTCGACCGGGATTTTCGTCTTCTGGTCCTACATGATGCGGCTCTTCCCGGCGATGCAGACGCGACGATCGAGAATGGGTCTTCTGGGCGCCATGGGGCTGGGGTCGCTGGCCATTGTTGCCATGTCCTCCTGGCTGAATGCAGCGGCGCTGGCCGGGGCCGCGGCGGTAGAGCAGCATCTGGCGGAAACCGTGCAGGATTATCAGGGATCGCTGGAGCGGGCGCATGAGATTGCCATTTCTGCCCAAGGGCTTGAGCGGGATGTGGCGCGGGTCCGGCAGTCGTTCGAAGACCTGTCGGAGCAGGAGGCGGCCGGGACTTTGTCGGGCCTCGCGGGCCGGGGCGCGGTGTTCCGCGTGCTGCGCCAGAAGTCAGCAGAGCTGACCGCGCTGGAAAGCCAGATCGCCGCGCAGGGCCCGCTGGTGGACAGCGCCTTTGCGGAAGGAAATGCGCTTTTGTCGCGGATGCGGGCGCTGACGGTGGAGCCGGGGCCGGTCGAGGGCCGCTCCGTCGAGTTTTCAGAACAGGCGGTCCAGCTGGCCGGGATCATCACCCGGCTGCGGCAGCTTTCGGTGGCCCCGCTGGTGGACCGGGCGGCGCAGGACCTCGCCGCATCCGTCGTCCTGCCGGAGCTCGATGGCCAGACGGAAGAAAACCGGACCAGCCAGTCTGCCACGATCTCCTCCGTGCTGGAGGTTTTGCAGCAGCGGGCCGCCACGCTCCAGACGGCGGCGGCGGAGGTGATCGCCATGCCGCCCCCGGCAGAGAGCACCTATACGCCGATTTCCGCCGCTGATGCCGTCATCCTCTATGCGCGCAATTTCATCCCCTCCTGGGCCGGCGCGATTGCCATCGACCTGCTGCCGGCCGTTCTGGTGCTGATCGTGGCGATCACACAGGGGCTGATCCGCGAGGGGCGCGAAGGCGCGGCGATCGAGGACACGATGACTATTTCAGAGCTACGGGCGGCCCTGCATGCCGCGCGCGGGATCGACCGGGAGCTGATCGAACCGCCTCAGCCTGTCGCCGGGCCTGAAACGGGCGTGCCTCCGCCTGAGGTGCCGCGCCGGGAGGCAGCGGAATGATCTCCGACGCCGAAAAGCTGAAGCCGATCCGGCGCACGCTGGGCTGGGTGCTGGGCTTCCAGCTGGTTCTGGGCGCGGTGCTGTTTCTGGGCGATATCGGGCGGGATTTCTCCTGGCCCTCCTCCGGTCCCAAGGCGCCGCGCTTCGAGACGCCAGTGTCGCCGGGCGACCAGACCCGCCGCTATGAGCCCACCCTGCCCGCCGCCCCGGGGATCGAAACGACGGGGCCAATGCCTACTCGGATGGTGCTGACCACGGATGACGAAGGCGGGCGGCTGTTGACCGGGCGCATCCAGCCCGGAGACGGGGCGCGGATTGCGCGAGAGCTGGCGGCGGGCGGGGCGGAGCCTGTGCGTCTGCATTCGCCGGGTGGGTCGGTGTCGGACGCGTTGGAGATCGGGCGGGCGATCCGCACCAAGGGGATCGCGACGCGGATGGGGGCGGAGGATGTGTGCCTCTCGGCCTGTCCCTATGTCTTTGCCGGTGGGGTTGAGCGCAGCGCGGCGGAGGGCGCGCGGCTGGGCGTGCACCAGCATTATTATGGCGAAAACACGCTGCTGCCGGCCTTTCTGGCGGTGCAGGACATCCAGCGCGGACAGGGCGAGGTGATGCGCTATCTCGACCAGATGGGGGTCGATCCGATGTTGCTGAGCCACGGGATGGCGACGCCGCCGGATGCGATCTACATCCTGTCGGCGGAGGAGCTGGGGGAGTACGGGCTGGTGACGGAGTAGCGGGGCGAGATCGCAGGCACCGCCCCAGGCACTGCGCCATAATTGCGCAAATCCACTGCCTCACGCCCCGGTGACGGCAGCATTTGAGACACCCCCTTGTCGGCGCCCCTCCCATCCCCTATCTCCTGCCGAGGCGGGTGCTGCCCTTCTCGTGAACGGGTACATTCCGGTGGCCTTAAGCAAATCCGAGGGAGCTGGCTCTGTCCGAGCCCTGGTTCGGTTACCCGGCGCCCACCTGTATGAACAGGTCCTCGGGAATGCGTCACCCAAACGGTTGCGTGCGGGCCCGCCGCCCTATCTTTTCTGCCGGACCGGCTGAACCGCCCGCTGCGGTGCGGGCGTCAGCGGCAGGCGCAGGCCGCCACGCGGGCCGGGGTCTTCCTTCATCTGCATGATCGCGATGGCGAACTGCACCCCGGCAAAGACGATGCCGTTGAAGAACCACAGCAGGAAGGCCGCCAGATAGCCGCTGGACGACCCCGTTACGAGGTGACGCAGCCCACCCACGTCAAGCCCGATTAGCAATGCGGCGAAGAGGGCGGCAATGCCAAAGCCAATCAGGACGCTGATGATATAGAGGCGGATCAGTTTGGGCATGGCAAAGCTCCGGCCGGATGAGTCCCGGTCAATATATCTCATTTCAGGAATGTATTCACCCCCTGCCCGGCGTTCCCAACCGGGACGGATGGACGCAGCCTAATGTTGCCGCCGTCCCGCCCGGCCACCGCGACGCCCGCCGCGCGTCATGGGGGCGAGCCCCTCCTGCATCAGACGGGTCATCGGGTGATCCGGCTCTGCCACGCCATATTGTGCCAGCAAGGCGGTCAAGGCATCGAGTTGGGCGATCTCATCGGGCAGGCTCAGCGCCCAGTCCATGAGGATGGAGCGGCATTCCGCCTCCCCGATATTCTCGATCCGGTAGGATTCTCGGATCAGGCCTTTGGGATCGTTTGGATTTTTGGCCTCAGGCATCCGCGCCATCCTCCTTGTCGACATGCAGCGCTTGGTCGATCATCTCACCTGCGGCCTCTCGCTGCGCGGTCAGAAGCGCCTCCAGCGCGGCCCGGTCCGACACATCGGCCGCCGCCTGCAACCGGGCGCAGCCGCCCTGGCCCAAAGCATCGGGGTCGAGCGGCTTGTCTGACAGGAGCTTGGCCGTCTGGTGCAGGCGGGACAACAGGGCATGGGTTTCGGCCAGGGTCGCGGCACCGCCCCCCGGCAGCCATCCTGCGGCTTCTGCCCCTTCCAGCCCCTGCCTCAGATCGGCGTCCGGCCGGGCGGCGGCCAGCGCACCGGCCTGGCTCAGCAATTCGATCTCCTGCATGCGGCCCCGGCCCAGCTTCATGTCCCAATCGGCCCCCGCGCCCTTGGCCTGCGCGATGCGCGCGCGCATCTCCGCCGTCTCCAGCCGCAGGGTTTCAGCGTCGCGCGGGCGGGAGAGCAGATCGTGGCGGAAGCTCTCGACCTCTTCCATCAGCGCGTCGGGCCCGGTCACGGGGCGGGCCAGCGTCAGCGCCATATGTTCCCAGACCCAGGCCTTGTCCTCCTGATATTCGCGGAAAGCGGCGAGCGAGGTGGCGACCGGCCCCTGATTGCCGGAGGGGCGCAGGCGCATGTCGACCTCGTAAAGCCGCCCCTCGGCCGTGGGCGCCGAAAGCGCAGTGACCAAAGCCTGTGTCAGCCGGGCATAATAGGTCCGCGCGGGCAAAGGGCGGCGGCCTTCGGAGGCCTCCTGCCCATCCGCGTCATAGATCACGATCAGGTCGAGGTCGGAGCGGGCAGACAGCCTGCGCGCGCCCAGCGATCCCATGCCCAGCACAATCGCCCCGCGTCCGGGCGGGGGCCCGTGGCGGGTGGCGAAATTCGCCTGAACCTCGGGCCAGAGCGCGCGGAGGACGGCATCGGCAAGGTCGGTATATTGGCGCGCGGCCTCCTCCGGCGGGATCAGCGCGCGCAGGTGATGCACGCCGACGCGGAAATGCCATTCCTTCTGCCAGCGGCGGGCAGCGTCGAGCCGCGTCTCGTAATCGGGTTCGCGGGAGAGTGTGCGCGTGAGCTGCGCCGTCAGCGCCTCCGCCCCCGGCCAATCGGCAAAGAAAGAGCCGCCGATCACCGCATCGAAGACCCCGGAATTGCGCGACAGATACAGCGCGAGATCGGGCGCCGTGCCGGTGATATCCCCTAGCAGATCAATGAGTTGCGGGTTCGCCTCAAACAGAGAGAAAAGCTGCACACCGGCGGGCAGACCGGCGAGGAAGCCGTCGAAGGCCGCCAGCGCCTCCTCCGGCCGGGCGGCGCGGGAGAGCGCCTCCAGCAGGCGAGGCCGCAGGCGCTGGAAGATCTCCTGCGCGCGGGCGGATCGTAGGGCGGGATAGCTGCGCCAACGCGTCACCAGCGCATCGTCGACGGGCAGATCGGTTGGCGCGGTCGCGACGCCCAGCTTCTGCGCCTCGCCCGCGAAAAACCGTTCGCAGGTGGCATGGACCTCTTCCAGCCGGGCCTTCAGCGCCTTGCGGAAGGCGGCGGGCTCCATGTCCGACAGGCAGGCGATGCGGGCGATCCCCTCGTCGCTGCCGGGCAGCGCATGGGTCTGGGCATCGTTCACCATCTGGACCCGGTGTTCTGCTTCCCGCAGCGCCCGGTAATGCCCGGCCAGCATCGGCGCGACATCGGCGGGGATCCAGCGGGCGTCGGCCAGCCGGGTCAGGCTCTCGACCGTGCCGCGACTGCGCAGGCCTGGGTCACGGCCACCGGCGATCAGCTGGTGGAACTGGGCGAAGAACTCGACCTCCCGGATGCCGCCCCGGCCCAGCTTCAGGTCATGGCCCGGCAGGGTAATCGCCCCGTGCAGCCCCTTGTGGTCGCGCATGGCGCGGCGCATGTCATGGGCGTCGCGGATGGCGGCGTAATCGAGGTGGCGGCGCCAGACAAAGGGCCGCAATGCCTCAAGAAATCGATCCCCGGCGGCAAGGTCGCCCGCACAGGGGCGGGCCTTGATATAGGCGGCGCGCTCCCAGGTCCGGCCGAGGGATTCGTAATACCGCTCCGCCGCCTCCAGCGACAGGCAGACCGGCGTGACGGAAGGGTCGGGCCGCAGCCGCAGGTCGGTGCGGAAGACATAGCCTTCGTCGGTAATGTCGCTGAGCGTGGCGGCCATGGTGCGGGTGGCGCGGATGAAACCGGCGCGGACCTCATCGAATGTGTCGCGGTGCCGCTCTTCGTCGAAGAGGCTGATGAGGTCGATGTCGGAGGAATAGTTGAGTTCTCCGGCGCCCATCTTGCCCATGGCGAGAATGACCATTCCCGCTCCGGTCTCCAGATCCTCCTCCGTCACGCCGGGTAGTTTTCCGCGCCTTTGCAACGGGGCCAGCGCGGCGCCGAGTGCCAGGTCACAGGCAAGGTCGGCAAACTCCGTCAGATGGCCGGTGACCTGTTCCAGCGGCCAGACGCCCGCCAGATCGGCCAGGGCGATCAGCAGGGCGAGCCGGCGTTTGCCCTGACGCAGCCCGGATTTCAGCGCCTCTTCCGGCAGGGCGCGGAGGCGGGCGAATTCTTCGGCCAAGGCGGTTTCGGGATCGTCCAGCGCCGGGCCGATCCAGTCCGCCTCTTTCTGAATGAGGGTCAGCAGATAGGGGCTCGACCCGCCTGCCCCGGCGATCAGATCCCCCAAAGGTCCAGCCAGATCAAGGGCCTGGCGCGCATCCGTGGCGCGATCAGGCTCAAAGGGGCGCGGGCAGCGCGTCATGCGGGCGGCGAAACTCATGTCAGAGATGTGCGACGCATTGCGGGGCTGGTCAATGGGGCGGAAGGGGGTCATGGTGCGCCCCGCAACAGACCGGAGCCCGCCATGAGCAAGAGCCGCAAACGTGTGACCGCCGCCCTAGAGGCCGCCGGTATCCCGGTGGAGATTGTTGAACTGGGCGAGGCGCGCACCGCCCAGCAGGCGGCGGACGGGGTGGGCTGTCACCTCGACCAGATCGCCAAGTCGATCATCTTTGCGGGGGCGGAGAGCGGCGCGGCGCTGCTTTTCCTGACGGCGGGCGGCAATATGGTGGATAGCGACAAGGCGGCAGCTGTGGCGGGGGAGCCGCTGGTCAAGGCCGATGCGGCGCTGATCCGGGCGCAGACCGGCTTTGCCATTGGCGGCGTCTCTCCGGTCGGGCATCTGAACCCGATCCGGGCCTGGCTGGACCCGCGGCTGCTGGAGTTCGAGGATATCTGGGCCGCTGCCGGCACGCCGCACCATGTTTTCCGGCTAAAGTCAGCCGTTCTTGGCGAAATTTCTGGCGCTGAACAGGCTGATTTTATTCAGTAATTCAGAATAATGTAAAATCTTTTCACATAGACCCTTGTGTCAGGGCATTGGCATTCCGATCTAGTGTAATGTGAAACGCCTTCACATTGACACAAACGGAGAACTGACATGACCCCCGCCACCGCCACGGCTTATTCCTCTCAGGGCACCTCTCAGATGTCCTGGCTGGGCAAATCCGAGGCCTGGCTCGACAGCAAGGGCAAAGGTGCCTGGATCGCCGCGATGGTCCTGGGCTTTGTCTTCTTCTGGCCTGTCGGCCTCGCCCTTCTCGCTTACATGATCTGGAGTAAACGCATGTTCCGCAAATCCTGCCGCCATTCTTCCCGCCGCTACGAAGTGCATCGCGCCGGGGCGGCCGCGATGAAACCCAGCGGCAACACGGCCTTTGACGCCTACAAGACCGAGACCCTGCGCCGCCTCGAAGAGGAGCAGGACCAGTTCGAGGCCTTCCTGGAGCGTCTGCGCGAAGCCAAGGACAAGTCGGAATTCGACCAGTTCATGGACGAGCGCGCCCGCAAGGCACGCGACACCAGCGCAGAGGCCGAGGACAAACAGTCCGAAGACGCGTAAGCTGGTACACTCACCCGGGGGGCCGTAACCGGCCCTCCTTCGCACAATTCCCATTTGAACGAAGTCACCTGACGGAGACCCCGATGTACGCCACCGACTGGGCCCTGCCCGATCCGGCCACACAACCGGAATTTTATGCCGACGTGCCGATGAAGCGCCTGCTGGCCTGGGTGGTCGATGCGCTTCTTACCGCGATCGCCGTTGTGCTGGCCCTGCCGTTTACCGCGTTTGTCGGGCTGTTCTTTTTGCCGGTGCTCTGGCTCTGCGTGGGCTTCGGCTATCGCTGGCTCACCCTGGCAGGCGGGTCCGCGACACTGGGCATGCGGCTGTTTTCGATAGAACTGCGCGATCAATATGGCCAGCGGTTCGATAGCGGAACGGCCTTTCTGCATACCATGGGCTACAGCATCTCACTCGCCTTTCCGGTGCTGCAGGTGATTTCCATTGTGCTGATGCTGACCGGCGCGCGCGCCCAGGGGCTGACAGATAACCTTCTGGGCACGGTGGCGCTGAACAAATCCGCCAGGGTCTGACGCGCCTGCGTCAAATCAGCGTGACTGATTGGCCGCGGACTGGCGACAATATGGTCGCCCGTCGCCCGGAAATGGGACCTTTTGTTCAATTTCCTGATCATTTCCGGCCAAGGCCAGCGCTCCGCAGAGGGGTTTTGTTTACACTTTAGGAACAAAACGCGCCCTCAGGGGGCGCCTCCGCCGGCGGATCGCAACCTCAGGAAGAACGCGGCCAGCCAACCTTTGACAAGTGGCACCGCATCTGTATCGTGGCTGAAAACCTGTCTGCTGCCCGACATCCATGCGTCATTCTCTTCCTCTGTCGCCGCAATTCTATGTGACGGCGCCACAGCCCTGCCCTTACCTCGAGGGCCGGATGGAGAGGAAGTTGTTCACCTCCCTGAGCGGCGCGGGATCGGAAGCGCTGAACGACACCCTGTCCAAACAGGGGTTCCGGCGCTCCCAGAACGTTCTGTACCGCCCGTCCTGCGCCGATTGCGCGGCCTGCCTGTCGGCCCGCATCGACGTGTCGCGGTTCAAGCCCACCAAAAGCCAGCAGAAGACACTGCGCCGCAACCGGGGGCTGGGACGCAAGGCAACCTCGCCCTGGGCGACAGAGGAACAATACGAGCTGTTCCGCACCTATCTGGATGCGCGCCATGCCGATGGCGGCATGGCGGATATGGACGTTTTCGAATTTGCCGCGATGATCGAGGAAACGCCGATCCGGTCGCGGGTCATCGAATATGCGGATGATGTGGCGGGCCTCCGGGCGGTGGCGCTGACCGACGTTCTCGATGACGGGTTGTCGATGGTCTATTCGTTTTACGACCCGACCCGGCCGGCGGACAGCCTCGGGACTTATATGATCCTCGACCATGTGGCGATCGCGCGCGAGGCGGGGCTTCCTTATGTCTATCTGGGATACTGGGTGCCGGGATCGCCAAAGATGGGCTACAAGGCGAAATTCTCCGGGGTGGAGCTTTATGTGGGCGGCGCCTGGCAGCCGATGCGCGATCCTGAGGAGTACGATTCCGAACGGCATCCGCTGAAGACCGACCCGATTGCCGAACAGGTGGCCAATATCTCTCTGCCGGACCTTCGCTCGCCGCGCTGACCCCGGCGATCGGGGCCGGATCACGGCGCGGCGGCCGCGGATCAGGCGCTTTGCATTATTTCAGTTTGTTACAGGTTTCAGGAGGCCATCCGCCGACCCTGAGCACAGCTGACGGACCTCTTTTCATTTCACGGTGTTGTTTTCTCAGCTGACGGTGCGGGACCCCGCGCCGCGAAAGAAGAAAGGACACATCATGTTCAAGAAAATTGCTATCGCCGCTGTTGCGGGTTCCGCCGTTCTGGCCTCTGCCGCCTATGCCGAGACCGAGGTTCAGGTTTACACCAAGGACAACACTGAGACGAAGGCGGGCAATGCCCAGGCCGGTGCCGTAGGCGGAGCTGCCGCCGGTGCCATGATCGGCGGGCCGGTCGGGGCCGTGGTCGGTGCTGCTGTTGGTGCCACGGCCGGCAACAAGCTGACTCCGGAAGAAAAGGTCGTCACCTATGTCGAGACGAACCCGGTCAAGCCTGTCATCGTCGATGGTGACGTGGTGGTCGGCTACCTCGTGCCCGAGGATGTCGTGCTGACGCCGGTGCCGGAGACGCAGTATTCCTACGTTTATGTCGAAGAGCAGCCTGTGATCGTCGATGCGCAGACCCGTCAGGTTGTGCAGATCGTCAACTGATCCCGCTGTCAGGATGGAAGCGGCCCGGGCCTGCCCCCGGGCCGTTTTTCTGTGCCTGAGGCGCGACAGAGGGCAGCGCCCGACCGCGGGCTGGCGCCGCTGCCTTGTGTGGTCCGCATTTTATCCTCTCGTGGTAGCCTGCCCTTCTGAGCGCGCTCTATCGGTGACGAAGCGCCCGCCCGGGGGGCGGTCGGGCGCTGCCCGGCGGCCCTGCGGGCCTTGATTCCGGGCCGGCACGACGACGAGACCGACATGAAAAAGGCCCGGATCGCTCCGGGCCTTTTCGCATTCGATGATGGTCAGATCACTTGCCGATCAGGTCCGGCACGATCGTCACGATTCCCGGCACGAACCAGAGCAAGCCAAGCCCCACCACCTGGATCAGCACGAAGGGAATGATCCCACGGTAGATATGCCCCGTTGTCACCGAGGCCGGCGCCACGCCGCGCAGGTAGAAGAGCGCAAAGCCGAAGGGCGGGGTCAGGAAAGACGTCTGAAGGTTCACCGCGATCATGATCGTCACCCATTTCGGGTCGAAGGAGCCGCCGTAAATCACAGGGCCGACGATGGGGACAACGATGTAGATGATCTCAAGGAAATCCAGAACGAAGCCCAGCACGAAGAGCACCAGCATCACCAGCAGGAAGACCGTGAACTCATTGTCGAAGCTGCGCAGGAACTGCTGGATGTAGTGCTCCCCCCCGAAGGAGATCACCACGAGGTTCAAAAGCTGCGACCCGATCAGGATGGTGAAGACCATGGAGGTGACCTTGGCCGTCTCGCGCACGATGGGCTGAAGAACACCATTCCGGAACAGAACGATACAGCCGTAGATCATGCCGATGCCCGCAACCATGTAGGCCGCGGCGGCCACGAGGAAGCCGATGCGGTTTTCAACCGTCACGACCTCCTGGTTCATCCGCAGGTCGAAGTTCATGCCGATCAGGATCAGCGCGGCCAGCGCCAGCGTGGCCCAGATGATGATCTGGCCGGAATTGCCCTCGTCCTTCAGCTTGCGATAGGCGGCGAGCATGATCGCGCCACCGGCCCCAAGTGCCGCGGCGGGCGTCGGGTTGGTGATGCCGCCCAGGATCGACCCCAGCACGGCGATGATCAGCACCAGCGGCGGGAAGACGACGCGGATCAGGTCATTCTCGGCCATACGCGCGGCGGCATGTCTCAGCGACCACAGGCAGATCGCCAGCGGGATCAGCAGGATCAGCACCGTCGTGCCGCCAGACGTGAACGGCGTAATAAAGACGGTATCGAGCATGAAGGCCAGCGCCACGCCGATCACCCCGACCCAGAGCGGGCCGGCCGGGGCGGAGGGCTTCACCCCCCGTGCAATCGCCAGCGTCAGCAGGACGAGGCCAAAGAGCGTCGCCACGCCGGAGCCGACGGGCGCCGCACTGGCTGCCTTGTTGGCAACAGCCTGCTGGATTTCCTCCTCGGTCAGCTCGCGGGAGACCTCGGTATTGCCGCTGTCGGCGGCGGACTGGCGCGCGGCGACAGAGCTGTCCCAGCGGGCCTGCCCGTGCAGGTCGATCATCGCCGCCTTGCAGTCGTCGGAGACATTGGTGCGCAGCGCATCGATCCGGTCGACCTGGCTGTAGTTCGACACCGTCAGGTCCTGCGATCCGATGAGCCGCATCTCCGTCGCGACGAAGAGGCCGCCGATGATGACGATGGGCATAATGACGAACCAGGTCAGGCCCTCGCGGCGGGTGATGACCTCTCCGTCCGACTCCTCGATATGCACGGCCGGGGCCTTGGACGGGTTGAACATGGCATAGCCGAAGGCATAGGCGCCATAGAGCACGGCCAGCAGGATGCCCGGCAGCAGCGCCGCCTGAAAGAGCGTGCCGACAGAGACAACGGCGGGACGGCCAAGGTAGGTCAGCGCGTCGGTACAGCCGTAGGTCTGGGCGCGTGTCTCCTGCGCGGCGGAATAGAGATCGCCCGCCAGCGTGCCCAGCAGAACGATCACGATCGAGGGCGGGATGATCTGCCCCAGCGTGCCCGACGCGGCGATGACGCCCGTTGACAGCTCTGGCGAATAGCCGTTGCGCAGCATAGTGGGCAGCGACAGCAGGCCCATGGTAACCACGGTCGCACCGACGATCCCGGTGGAGGCGGCAAGGAAGGCGCCCACGACCACAACCGACACGGCCAGACCGCCCGGCAGCGGCCCGAAGACCCGCGCCATGGTGGTCAGCAGGTCATTGGCGATTTTGGAGCGTTCCAGCGTGATGCCCATGAGAACGAACATCAGCACGGCCAGCAGCGTGTCGATGGACTGGCCTGCAAAGACCCGCTCGTTCATCCGGTTCACGATGAAGGAGATGTTGCGGTCCATCGCCGTTTCCCAGCCGCGATCAAAGATCGGCTGGGCCAGCGTCGGCAGGTCCGGGTATCGGAAATGCGAGATCGTGTCAGGCTTTACGCCCGAATTCACCAGATCGCGGAAGGCCTGGGACGAGCTGTCGATGGCCTGATGGATCAGCAGCCCCTGACTGTCGAGCCAGGCGATGACCGCAAAGGAGATGAGCCCGGCGCCGGGAATGGCGAAAGCTACCGGAAAACCCGAAAGGATCCCCGCAAACAGGCTGAGGAAAACGATGATGAGGCCAATCTCGACGCCATCCAGACCAAAAAGCATGTCCCTGCCCCTACCTTAATGCGTGCCTTCAAAGGCTTCTTCACCCTCGCCCAGCGTATCGCGGTCGAGGTACTTGTTATTGCTCTCCTCGCCTTCCACGAACTCCAGGAAGGAGCGGTAGAAGAAGGACACCGCCTGCAGGAAAACCAGCGCGATGAAGCTGAGGATCAGGATCTTGAAGAGGAAATAGGCGTTGAACCCGTCCGGGCTGAAACTCACCGTCTCCACGTTCCATTTCACGATCTTGGCCTTGCGCAGCATCAGCTCCAGCTTGTCGGAGGCGGAGACCTTGGGCGTGATCAGATGGCGCCACAGGAAGAACCAGGAATACATCCACATCAGCGTCGCCACGGGGATCATGAAGAAGAGCGCGCCGAACATATCGACGAGCTTTTTCCCGCGATGGCTGAGCGGCGCGTAGATCAGGTCGACCCGGACATGCGCGCCCTGGACAAAGGCGTAAGCGACGCAGAGCGCCACCACGATGGCATTCCAGAGCTTCATGCCTTCGGAATACCAGGTCATGGAATAGGTGAAGCCCAGGCCCAGCGGAGAAATCGAGATCTCGCCCAGCCGGAAGATCGACTGCAGGAAGATCACGATGATCTGCTGGCCAACCATGATCAGGCCCGCCCAGGCTGCGGTGCGGCCGACGAAATTGGCAATCGTTTCAAGCGTGCGGACCACGCCCCACATGAATTGCCGGAAGATCAGGCCCAGAACGGTGAACACGAGGAAGATATCGAGGAAGGCAAAGAACAGCTCTTTCGATCCGCCGTAATAGACGAAGCGGATCAGGCTTTCCTTGTCGGCCCAGTTCAGCCAGAGGCCCGGGTGGGTCACGGCGTAAGCGATATTGTAGAATCCGAGGCCCATTTCCGTGAAGAGCCAGATCAGACCGTTCAGCATTCCCCATCCCCCCGAACGTAAGGTGCGCGCGGGTTACCGCGCGCACCGTCAGGTTTCAACGTTTTTTCGCGTCGATTACACGCCGAAGGTCCGCGTACGCTGCGCCACATAGGCGGAGTCGGACAGCGAGGCCCAGCCGGCGGTTGCGTTCATCGACTTCTCGGCGGATTCGCGGATCTTGGCGAAGAGCTCGTCATCCATGAAGCCGTCGAGAACGCCCTTGGCGGCGGTGGCATAGGCATCCCAAACATCGTCGGAGAAGCTCATGATCTGCGTGCCGCCATCCTTCAGGCGCTGCAGGGCCGGGCCGTTGTTGGCCATGAACACCGCGTAGTTGTGCTGATGCGCATCGGCGGCGGCGACTTCGATGATCTTCTGATGCTCCGGCGACAGGCCGTCGAAGATCTCGAGGTTGCAGGCGACGGACAGCGCCGCGCCCGGCTCGTGGAAACCCGCGGGGTAGTAGTAGTCGCAGACCTCCTGCAGGCCCAGCTTTTCATCCGACCAGGGGCCGATCCATTCGGTCGCATCCAGCGCGCCGGTGGACAGGGCCTGGTAGATTTCGCCGGCCGGAATGGTCTGAACGGAGGCGCCCATGGCCGCCACGGTCTGACCGCCGAGGCCCGGCATACGGAACTTCAGGCCTTTGAAATCGTCAGCGGATTCAATCGGCTTGCGGAACCAGCCGCCACCCTGCGCGCCGGTCTGGCCGGCGATGAAGGACTTCAGGCCAAAGACCTCGCCCAGCTCGTGATGCAGCGCCATGCCGCCGTTGGCATAGTACCACACCATCATTTCGGGCGCGGTCATGCCGAAGGGCACGGTGGTGAAATAGGCCAGCGCCGGGTGCTGACCGGTGAAGTAGTAATCGGCCCCGTGGTACATGTCGGCCTGACCGGAGGTCACGGCATCAAACACCTCCAGCGCGCCGACAAGCTCGCCCGCGCCCTTCGGGTCGATGGTGAGCGAGCCGCCCGACATCTCGTTGACGTTATTGGTGAAACGCTCCACCGAATCCCAGACCCCAGCCAGGCCGCGCGGCCAGGTGGTGACCATGGTCAGCGTGGTACCGCCCTGCGCAATCGCCGGAGCGGCGAGCGAGGTGGCGGCGGCAGCCGTGCCGCCCATGGCGGAGGCCTTCAGAAAAGAACGACGATCCATTTGTTTCCTCCCAACAGATCAATCCAGCCGGAGCGCGATCCCCAAATGTTAACGCAAACGCCGACGATTTTAGTGGGGTCAACCTACATATAAGCATCCGTCGTGCAACATTTTTTTTGCCAAGTTACGCAGCGACTTACATGCGGGTGTCACGCAATGGATCCTGTCAACCATTGCCGCAGCGCCATTGCTGCAGGGCAGCGTGATGCCTGTATACAACAGCATCGCCCTGCCCCTCCGCCCTTATCCACAAGTGATTGGCAGACTCACCAGGCGCGTTCGGCCCCAGAACACGCGCCGTCGCCCGGCCAAACACGCGCACAGGCCATCTGTTGACGAATCTGGAATAGTTTTTCGCGATAGACGCAACTTTCGAAAAGATTTTTATCATGACGCGACATTTTTCGTCGACATTTGCGGTTGACCTTACTGCACCAAGCCCCTAATCCTCCCCCCAGCAACAAAGGACCCTCGGGTGATGTCGATGATCGCACTAATCGTAATCGTAGGAGATTGGCGCATGGGCCGGTAAACACCGGAACCTGATCAGGACCCCATGCGCCCCCGGAAAATCCCGGGGGCTTTTTTTGTTGGTTGAGCATGGCCCGGAAGGGCGTCGCAGAGCGGAGAGAACATATGGCACGTCAGATGAGCGGTGCGCAGATGGTGGTTCAGGCGCTGAGAGATCAGGGTGTGGACACGGTATTCGGATATCCGGGCGGCGCGGTCCTTCCGATCTATGACGAGATTTTCCAGCAGAACGACATCCAGCATATTCTGGTCCGCCACGAACAGGGCGCGGTACATGCGGCGGAGGGTTACGCGCGCTCGACCGGCAAGCCGGGCGTTGTGCTGGTGACCTCCGGCCCCGGGGCGACCAATGCGGTGACGGGTCTGGCGGATGCGCTGCTCGACTCGATCCCGATTGTCGTACTGACGGGTCAGGTGCCGACCTTCCTGATCGGGTCTGACGCTTTCCAGGAGGCCGATACAGTTGGCATCACCCGCCCCTGCACCAAGCATAACTGGCTGGTGAAGGATACTGCGAACCTGCCCGCCACGATGCATGAGGCGTTTCACGTCGCCACCTCCGGCCGGCCCGGCCCGGTGCTGATCGACATTCCGAAGGATGTGCAGTTCGCCACGGCGACCTATATGCCGCCGTCCAAGCAGGTGCAGCAGCGCTACCAGCCGCAGCTGAAGGGCGACATGGAGGCGATCACGGAGCTGGTGGAGGCGCTGGAAGTCGCCAAGCGCCCGGTCTTTTACACCGGCGGCGGCGTCATCAACTCCGGCCCCGCCGCGTCCCAATTGCTGCGGGAGCTGGTGGATGCAACCGGCGCGCCGGTGACTTCCACCCTGATGGGGCTGGGCGCCTATCCGGCCTCCGGCAAGGGGTGGCTGGGGATGCTCGGCATGCACGGCCTCTACGAGGCCAATATGGCGATGCATGACTGCGACCTGATGATCAATATCGGGGCGCGGTTCGACGACCGGATCACCGGCCGCATCGACGCGTTCAGCCCGAATTCCCGCAAGGCGCATATCGATATTGATCCGTCTTCGATCAACAAGGTGATCCGGGTGGATATCCCGATCGTCGGCGATGTCGCGCATGTGCTGGAGGACATGCTGAAGGTCTGGAAGGCCCGCGGCCGCAAGATGGACCGCGAGGCGCTGGCGAAATGGTGGAAGAAGATCGACCAGTGGAAGGCCGTGGACTGCCTGAAATACAAGGGCTCTGATACGGTCATCAAGCCGCAATATGCGCTGCAGCGGCTGGAGGCGTTGACCAAGGGGCGCGACCGCTATTTCACGACCGAGGTCGGCCAGCACCAGATGTGGGCGGCGCAGTTCCTGACGTTTGAAGAGCCGAACCGCTGGATGACCTCCGGCGGGCTTGGCACCATGGGCTACGGCTTCCCGGCCTCCATCGGTGTGCAGATGGCGCATCGCGATGCGCTGGTGGTGAACGTGGCCGGCGAGGCCTCCTGGCTGATGAACATGCAGGAGATGGGCACGGCGGTGCAATTCCGCCTGCCGGTCAAGCAGTTCATCCTGAACAACGAACGGCTTGGCATGGTGCGCCAGTGGCAGCAGCTGCTGCATGGCGAACGCTATTCGCATTCCTGGTCCGAAGCCCTGCCCGATTTTGTGAAACTGGCAGAAGCCTTTGGCGCCAAGGGGATCCAGTGCAAGGATCCGAAGGACCTCGACGATGCGATCATGGAAATGATCAATTACGACGGGCCGGTGATCTTCGATTGCCTGGTTGAGAAACATGAAAACTGCTTCCCGATGATCCCGTCGGGCGAGCCGCACAATAAGATGCTGCTGGGCGAGGCCACGACCGAGGGCGCGATCCAGGGTGCCGGCGCGGCGCTGGTGTAAGCAGGGAGGAAACGGATATGAACGCTCTGCAACTCAAGAAGGGCTCGACCAAGCATTCGGCCTATGATCTACGTCCCACCTTCTCGGACGTGGTGGAAACCCACACCCTTGCGGTGCTGGTCGACAACGAGGCGGGGGTTCTGGCCCGCGTCATCGGGTTGTTCTCAGGCCGGGGCTATAACATCGACAGCCTGACTGTCGCCGAAGTGGATCATCTGGGGCATCTGAGCCGCATCACCATCGTCACCCGTGGCACGCCGCAGGTGATCGAACAGATCAAGGCGCAACTGGGCCGCATCATCCCGGTGCATGAAGTGCATGATCTGACGGTGGAAGGCCCCTCGGTCGAGCGTGAACTGGCGCTGATCAAGGTCAAGGGTGCAGGCGACAAGCGGGTGGAGGCGCTGCGGCTTGCGGATATCTTCCGCGCCAATGTTGTCGACAGCACATTGGACAGCTTTGTTTTCGAGATCACCGGCGCGCCCGAGAAAATCGACGCTTTTGCCGATTTGATGCGCCCTCTGGGTCTGCTGGAAATGGCGAGAACGGGCGTCGCCGCGCTGGCGCGCGGTATCGAAGCCTGACATTCGGCCAGGTGCGGCGACAATCTGCCGTTTTGCTTGGCTATTGTTTTGGGTGTCGCAACGTCATTAACACTGGGCTGCGAGAGGTCGCTGGTCAGATGACTCTCCGGCAGGTGCCCGTTTGGACGCTGACGCCGGAAAAGGAATTATACAAGTGTCGCGACCGGACCCCGTCGCGGCCCCGGATCTGCGACCGCCTGACTGTGTCAGAACGGCGCCAAGCTCAGGCGCATGCTGTTGGGCGATCAGCTCGCATTGGCCGACCTGCCTGACACCGCTACCTTCTTGAATCTCCATACGAACCAGGTCGCCGGCACAGGGCGCCTCAACAGTGGTTCGGATGTCGAGATACGCAAGATCACCCTGGTCTTCGCACCAGATGACGGCCTTTCGGCTCTCTGCGCTGCTCCAAAGGACGACGCCCAGCATCGGCTTCTCCCGCAATTAATCCACAGGATCACTCTGAATAAGCAAACTGCACCAGAGAATTCCCAAAGCTGTATCGACGCCACGAATTTTGTGTCGCGTTTTATTTTGAATGTCGCTATATAGAAAAACACTGACGCTTAATAACGTCAAACGGGGATTTTTAGGTGCTAGTTAGCGTCATGTTATATCTACAACAAGAAAAAATGCGGAGACAGTGCACTTGTCACAATCTGCCAAGAAGCGGAGTCAGCCCTCACCTGACCCAGCAGAATTAAGAAACATCTTCGGATCCAACCTCCGACAGATGAGCTCTCAATACCCCTCGATCGCGGGTCTGTGCCGGGAGCTCGGCATCAACCGCACACAGTTCAACAGATACCTCAGCGGAGAAAGTTTCCCCCGGCCGGACGTCCTGCACCGCATATGCACCTTTTTTGGCAAGGACGCCCGTATCCTGCTAGAGCCCGTCGAGAGCGTGCCAGATAATGGCAACGATATGCTCAGCCACCCGGTTATCCGGGATTTTCTTGGGCGGAATTCCACCGATGTGCCTGAAGAGATGGTGCCTTCCGGCCTTTACAGGTTCTCGCGGCGGTCTTTCGTTGACGATAGTCAGGCCGTTCTCGGGCTGATGCTCATCTTCCGGGAGTCAGGCTTTACCTTCCTGCGGGGATACGAGGCGAAAGAGGCGATGGAACAACAAGGCCTGTCGACAAAAGGGCCGGACCGGGAATTTCGTGGCGTCTTCCTGCAACAGGAGGAAGGGGTCGCAAATATCGCCTCCAGACGCGGGTCGATCACCTGTTCTTATCAGTTCCTGTCGCGCTATCCGACGATGGACGGGCATTTTCTGGAAGGATACTCCGCCAGATCGGCGCGTGAATCCGTACGGACCCGACGGGTCGGCCGGACCGTTTACGAATATCTGAATAATAATCGGGACGCGATCCGCTGGACGGCAAAGCATGCCGGGCTTTTGCCGCAGGAGGATCTGCCCAAGTTCCATCAGAGGCTTCTGCGTTTCGACGAAGCGTTCCAGTGATAAGCCGGGCGGGCCGGGCGGTTCAGCCGGTCCGCCCGGAAATCCCACAATATCCCCTGCCCCGCGTCGCCGTCACCAGCACCCAAAGGCCAGTGATCAAGTCGACAGTCTGCGCTGTGTGAACCGCGCGAGCCTGCGCATGCCTTCGTGCATGTCCGGCGTCGGCCCGGCATAGGAAAAGCGCCAGGTCCCCGCGCCGCGGCGCGGGTCAAAATCATGTCCCGGCGTGACGGCCACGGCTTCCTCGGCCAGGAAATCCTTGGCGAGGGTCAGGCTGTCCTCTCCCAGATGGCTGACATCGGCATAGACGTAGAAACCGCCGTCGGGCGGCGCGAACCGGGTGATGCCGGCGGCCTCCAGCCCGTCCACCAAAATCTGGCGGTTGCGGGCATAGGTGCGGCGGTTGGCTTCCAGTTCGTCCATCGAGTCCAGCGCACCAAGGGCCGCCACCTGGCTGGCATGCGGGGCGCAGATAAACAGATGCTGCGCCAGTTTTTCGACCGGGCGCAGCCAGTCCGGCGGCACCACCATCCAGCCGACGCGCCATCCGGTCATCGAAAAATACTTGGAGAAGGAGTTGATGACAAAGGCATCGTCCGTCACTTCCAGCGCCGTCACGGCCCGTTTGTCGTAATGGAGCCCGTGGTAGATCTCGTCAGAAATAAAGGCCGTATCGGCGTCCTTGGCCGCTGCGGTCAGCGCGCCGAGCGCGTCGCGGTCCAGCATGGTGCCGGTCGGATTGGCAGGGGATGCAACCATCACACCGTCGAGATCGCGGTCAGTGATATGATCCGGACGCAGCTGATAGCCATCCTGCGCCTCGGTCTGGATCAGATCGGCCTGCAGGTTCTGCGCCTTGAGGATCTGGCGGTAGGACGGATAGCCGGGGCTGGCGATACCAACGGTCTGGCCAGCCTCAAAGAGGGCCGCAAAGCTGAGGACAAAGGCGGCGGAGGAGCCGGAGGTCACGATGATCCGCTCGGGATCGACATCCACGCCGTACCATGACTGGTAGAGCGCTGCGATGCGGTCCCGCAATTCGGGCAGACCCAGCGTGAGCGTATATCCCATCGGATCTTCGTCGAGGGTCTGTCTGACGCGGTCTCGGGCACGTTCTGGGGCGCAAGAGCCGGGCTGGCCGACTTCCATATGGATCACGTTGCGCCCCTGTGCCTCTGCTTCGGCCGCCATTCCCATGACATCCATCACAATAAAGGCATCAACGTCGCCCCGGGTTGAAACTGGCATGTGGTTCTCCGACAGTGACGGTGCCTTTTCAAACGGAGACACCGCGTGAGGTCAACCGCGCGCCCCCTTCTCTTTGCCCTTATTATTCTGGGGCTGCTGAATTTTACGCCACGACCCGGTCAGGCCGCGTCGCTCATTCGTGATGCCGATATCGAATTTTCGCTCGGTCAGCTTGCCGCCCCGATCCTCCGGGCTGCGGGGCTCAGCCCGTCGCGGGTTGGCATCTATGTGGTCGACGATCGGAATATGAATGCCTTCGTGCTGGACCCGACGGCGATCTATATTCACAGCGGTATGATCCTGCGGCTGGAGCGCGCGGCAGAGCTGCAATCCGTGATCGCCCATGAGGCCGCGCATATCGCCAACGGCCATATCGCGCGGCGTTACGCCAATATGGCAGCCACGCGCAATGTGATGCTGCTGGGCGCCGCGCTGTCTGTTGCGGCCGGGGCCGCCACGGGTCAGGGCGCGGCTGCGGGCGGTGTGGCGCTTGGCGTGGCCGGATCGGCGCAGCGGGTGTTCTTTGGCCATACCCGGGCCGAAGAAAGCTCGGCCGATCAGTCGGGCATACGGTTCATGGCGGCGGCCGGGGTCGATACGCAGGGCGCCGTCAGCGTGATGGAGCTGTTTTCGGGTCAGGAAGCCCTGCCCGCCCGGCGTCAGGATATTTATGCGCGGTCCCATCCGTTATCGCGCGACCGGCTGCGCAATCTCAAGGCGCTGGCGGTAAGCTATGGCAAGCCGGTGAAGCCCGATCCGGCGGCCGAGTATTGGTTCGACCGGGCCAAGGGCAAGCTCTCGGCCTTTACCCGCAATCCGAAATGGACATTCCAGCGCGCGAAAGAAAGCGCGCCGGATGTCCGCGCCATGCGCGAGGCTGTGGCGCATCACCGGCTGAACCAGACCCAGAAGGCGCTGGCGGCGCTGGACCGGGCCCGGGCGATCCGGGCAAACGATCCCTATTACGACGATCTGCGCGGCCAGATCCTGATGGAAAGCCGCAACTTCGCGGCCGCCGCGCAGGTCTATGCCGCAGCGGCCAAGCGGGCGCCGGGCAATGCGCTGATCCAGGCCAGCTATGGCCGGTCTCTGGTGGCGCTTGGCGGGGCACAGAATTTCAAATCTGCGGTCAGCGTTCTGGAACGCGCGACGCGCGATGACTGGCGCAATGGCATGGCGCTGCGCGATCTGGGAACCGCCTATGCCAAACAGGGGAATACCGGCATGGCCTCGGTCGTGACGGCCGAAGGGCATGCGATGCGCGGGCGCACGCGCGAAGCGCGGGTGCTGGCCGAACGCGCCGCCGGGCTGCTGCCAAACGGTTCGCCGGGTTGGCGCCGTGCCCAAGATGTGTTGAATGCCGTAAATGAAAGAAACTGACCCTATGACCGGAGCCTTCTGATGACCCGATCCGCCCTTTTCGCCGCCCCGCTGGCCCTTGCCGCCGGATTGTTCGCCCTCCCGGCGCTGGCCTTTGATGTCAGCGCCATGAGCGATGCCGAACGGGAGGCCTTCCACACCGAGGTCCGCGCCTATCTGATGGAACATCCCGAGGTCATCATGGAGGCGATCCAGGTTCTGGAAGAGCGCAATCAGCAGCAGCAGGTGGCCGCCGACGACAGCCTTGTCCGGCAATATGCCGACGCGATTTTTGACGACGGATTCTCCTGGGTCGGCGGCAACCCGGAGGGCGATGTCACGGTTGTCGAGTTCCTCGATTATCGCTGTGGCTATTGCCGGAAAGCCTTTGAAGAGGTCAAGAAGCTGGTCGAGGCCGACGGCAACATCCGCTTTATCGTGAAGGAATTCCCGATCCTCGGTCAGGCCTCTCTCGACAGCTCCCGCTTTGCGGTGGCGGCCCGGCAGGCGTCCGGGGATGCGGTTTATGAGCAGTTGCATGATGCACTGATGGCCTACAAGGGCGCGACCGATCTGCCGGCCCTGACGCGGCTGGCCGAAGATCTCGACATCGATCCGGCGCCGATCCTGGCGCAGCTTGATGCGCCCGAGGTCGACGCGGAAATCCGCAAGACGCATGAGCTGGCGAAGAAGCTGAAAGTCAACGGCACCCCGACTTTCGTCTTCGACACCCAGATGGTCCGGGGCTATGTGCCGCTCGACGTGATGGAACAGATCGTATCGGAAGAACGCGAAGGGTGATCCGCTCCTCGGCCCTGCTGCTGTTGCTGACCGCGCCCGCCTCGGCGGAGGGGTTGGAGCTGACCGATCGCGAGCGTGTCGCCTTCGGTCAGGAGGTGCGGGCGGCCGTGCTGTCCGCGCCGGAAGTGGTGGAGCAGGCGCTGAACCCGCCGCCTGCCACTGAGTTCGAGGCCGCGCGCGACGCCGATCTGGACCGGCTGGAGGCCGCGGAGGCTTTGTTTCAGCCCTCTGCGCGGGGGATCGGCGCGGCAGAGCCACGTCTGACCATCGTGTTTTTCGAGAGCTTCCCCTGCGCGGGCTGTGGTGCCGCCTGGGCCGATCTGGAGGCGCTGGTGGCCGCCTATCCCGACATCCGAGTGGAGCCGCGCTTCGCCGAGGACAGCGGAGCGGCGCAGGTGCTTCTGTCGCTCCTCGCCCATCAGGGGGGAGAGGCCTATGCCGCGGCGCATCGGACCCTGCTGGCGGCGGAGACGCCTGAGGCGCTGGAGGCGGCGCTGAGGGAGGGGGGCTGGCCCAGTGACCGCATGCTGCGCCCCGAGCCGGGACAGGAGGCGGCGATGTTCCGGACGCTGGAGCTGGATACCGCGCCCAGCTACGTGTTGCCGGGGCTGATGCTGCGCGGGGCCATGCCGCGCGTGGTGCTGGAGAAATACCTGAAGTAACGCGCGTCTTTGGCCAGGAGGTAAGATGGGGCGACACCCCATCCTACGGGCGGGTTGCGCAGGACGGGCGTCTACCCCATCTCTGCCGCAGATTATTCCGCCGCCTGGGGTGCCGTTTCCGCGTCGATCTCTGCCGCGCGTTTCTCCACCAGCTCCACGATGTGATCGACCATCTGGTCGTTGGACATCTTGTGGCTCTGCGCGCCTGCCATATAGACCATGCCGGACCCTGCCCCGCCGCCGGTGAAACCGACGTCGGTCATCAGCGCCTCGCCCGGCCCGTTGACCACACAGCCGATGATCGACAGGGACATCGGCGTCTTGATGTGTTCCAGCCGTTTCTCCAGCACCTCCACCGTCTTGATGACGTCGAAGCCCTGCCGCGCGCAGGAGGGGCAGGAGATGATGTTGACGCCCCGGTGACGCAGGCCCAGCGACTTCAGGATCTCGAAGCCCACTTTCACTTCTTCAACCGGATCGGCGGAAAGGGAGACCCTGAGCGTGTCTCCGATACCCATCCACAACAAATTGCCCAGACCGATGGCCGATTTGATCGTGCCGGACATCAGCCCGCCGGCCTCCGTGATGCCAAGGTGGATGGGGGCATCCGTGGCCTCTGCCAGCTGCTGATAGGCGGCGGCGGCCATGAAGACGTCGGAGGCCTTTACGGAGATCTTGAATTCGTGGAAATCGTGGTCCTGCAGGATACGGATATGGTCCAGCCCGCTCTCCACCATCGCATCGGGACAGGGTTCGCCATATTTCTCCAGCAGGTGCTTTTCCAGCGACCCGGCGTTGACGCCGATGCGGATGGAACAGCCGTGGTCCTTGGCGGCGCGGATCACCTCTGCCACGCGCTTTTCGTCGCCGATATTGCCAGGGTTGATCCGCAGGCAGGCGGCGCCCGCCTCCGCCGCCTCGATGGCGCGTTTGTAGTGGAAATGGATATCGGCGACGATCGGAACCGGGCTTTCGCGCGTGATCTCCTTCAGTGCCTTTGTGGCAGCCTGATCGGGGGTGGAGACGCGGACGATATCGGCGCCCGCCTCGGCGGCGCGCTGGATCTGTGCGACCGTGGCTGCCACGTCGGAGCTGTCGGTATTGGTCATCGTCTGGACGGAGATCGGGGCATCGCCGCCCACGGGGACATTGCCGACCATGATCTGCCGGCTCTTGCGGCGGTCGATATTGCGCCAGGGACGGACGGGGTTATGGGTCATGATGCGGCCTCCGGTCGGTGACAGGCACGGGATAGCGCGCCCTGCCCCAATGAGCAACGGCCCCGATGAACGGAGCCGTCAATCTGTCAGAAGCGTGATCCTGTCGGCGGGATTATTCCGTCGGAACTTCCAGCTGCCGGGCCTTGGCCAGCATGACCTCTTTCGCGACCGGATCGGCCGACAGGTCGGCCACGGCATAGTCGCGCGTCATCGCATCATTGGTCAGTGCCAGATTGCGGATGGTGGAGGTTCCGGGGCCCAGCGGGCCGCGCAGCTCTCCGTTCACGGAGGCATAGAGAGAGCCTGCCATACCGGCGCGCAGCGTCGGCGGCTCTTCCGTCAGCGGCACCTGATATTCCTCACCGGCGTCGAGGATCTTCTCAAAGACTACGGTGCCGTCGGCGGCGCTGACCCGCACCCAGGCGGGGCGGACGGCAACCAGCGTGACGCCCGGGCCGACGTTTTCCGTCACCTGAGGAGTGCCGGCGGTGACCGGATGCTCTTCCTCCACCGTGTTCAGCGCCATGGCGACGGCCCGATCCTCGGCCGTGCCGTTCAGCATCGGATCGTTGCCGCCTTCGGTGCCAAAGGTGCCAACTTCGCGCGGGTTCAGCGTCGAGATCGGCGCATCCCGGGCCACCAGCACCGGAACGTCCAGAGCCTCGGGGCGGTAGAGACGGTCCAGCCCTTCGGAGGGCGGCGTCACATTGGTGGTCAGCGCGGTGCGATCCGGCGATCCGGCCGTGGCCGGTGCGGTCTGGATCGGATCGAGATCGCTCAGGACTTCGGGCGCCTGATCAACGGGGGCGAACTGGACCCGCTGCACTTCGGTCAGAAGCGACCAGCCCCCATAGCCGAGCGCGGAAATCAGCGCGATCAGCACCGCGACCGAACCAAGCGCACCCGGTTCGATCCGGGAAAAGACAGATTCCCGTTCCGGCAGGAACGGCGTGGCCGTGCTGATCAGCGGGTCCTTGGCAATTGCCTTGGCAACAGGTTTGGACTGTTTGGCCTTGCCGGAGGCTTCCTCCGACATGCCATGCGCCGTGGCGAAGCCGCTTTCAGAGCAGAACTGAGCAAAGGCCTGATCGGGGTCGAGATGCAGGTACCGGGCATAGGACCGGACGTAACCGGCAATAAAGCCGGGCGTTTCAAACACGTCGGGATTGCAGTCTTCGATGGCAGAGATGTAGTCGGCCTTGATGCGCAGCTCGCGCTGAACATCCAGCAGCGACTTGCCCATCGTCGCGCGTTCGCCCCGCATCAGGTCACCCAGACGCACGTCGAAATCGTCGAAGCCTTTTACCTGCGCATCCTCAGCATTCAGCTTTGGTTTCGACTTCCGTCGTATCATGTAGCTGCCCCGTCGCCGCTCGAACTGTACTAGTGCGGACTCGTTATCACCCCGATTCGAGTCGCGCTCTTTGTTAATAGGACCGTAACACGATTCAAGCTATTTGCCAGAAAAAGGCTTTCTTCGAAGGGGTACAGGCGTCACTGCGCCGAAAAACCCTTCGCGGTCTTTGCGATTTGACAAAAGACGTTACGTCACAAAATCCGTGATCAAAACCACGTCCGGGTGAACGGGCTCAGCCGGCCAGTTCCTGCCGGTTGAGCGCGCAATGCGACCAGAGCGCATCCATCGCCCGCACCAGCGCATCGATTTCCTTGGGTCCGTGGACCGGCGACGGCGTAAACCGCAGACGCTCCGTCCCGCGGGGGACGGTCGGGAAGTTGATCGGCTGGACATAGATGCCATGATCGTCGAGCAGCATGTCCGACAGCATCTTGGTATGGACCGGATTGCCGACGATGACCGGCACGATATGGCTGCCATGGTCGATCAGCGGCATGCCAAGCGCCTTGAACCGGGTCTTGAGGATGCTGGCCTGCTGCTGATGCAGATCGCGCAGGGCCTGATCGGTTTTCAGATGCTTGACCGAGGCCGCCGCCCCTGCCGCCACGGCGGGCGGCAGCGAGGTCGTGAAGATGAAACCCGGCGCATAGGAGCGGATGGCGTCGCACATCTTGTCCGAGGCCGCGATATAGCCGCCCATCACGCCATAGGCCTTGGCCAGCGTGCCGTTGATGATGTCGATCCGGTGCGCCAGACGGTCCCGTTCGGTGACACCGCCGCCGCGGGGGCCGTACATGCCGACCGCGTGGACCTCGTCGATATAGGTCAGCGCGCCGAATTCGTCGGCCAGATCGCAGATCGCCTCGATCGGGCCAAAATCGCCGTCCATCGAATAGACCGACTCAAAGGCGATGAGTTTCGGCGCGGCCGGATCGTCGGCCTGCAGCAGCTCGCGCAGGTGGTCGACATCATTGTGACGGAAGACGCGCTTGGCCCCGCCATTGCGGCGCACGCCTTCTATCATGGAGGCGTGGTTCAGCTCGTCCGAATAGATGATCAGGCCGGGGAAGAGTTTCGGCAGGGTCGAAAGCGTCGCATCATTGGCGATATAGGCAGAGGTGAAGAGCAGCGCCGATTCCTTGCCATGCAGATCGGCCAGCTCCGCCTCCAGCGCCTTGTGGTAGAGCGTGGTGCCGGAGATGTTGCGCGTCCCGCCGGAGCCTGCGCCCACAGCGTCAATCGCCTCATGCATCGCTTCCAGCACAACCGGGTGCTGGCCCATGCCAAGGTAGTCATTGCCGCACCAGACGGTCACCGGATGTTCGGACCCGTCGGGCTTGCGCCGGGTGGCATGGGGAAACTGCCCCTTGTGCCGCACGATATCGATAAAGGTCCGGTAGCGGCCTTCTTCGTGCAGACGTCCAAGTGCCTGATCCAGCTGAGCCTCGTAGGTCACGGGCGATCCTCCTTCGGTCTTCACCTACCCGGGGGCAGGCGGTGCGGTGCTAACACCGTCGCTTCAGAATTGGAATGGTTTTAAGTCGCGCATCCATCCGGCGGCAGGCTACAAATTGACGCCCCCACGGCCTTGATCTGGGTCAAGCGAACACAACTTCGTGACGTCACCCCAATTCCTCCCATTTTTTCATGGCAATACGCCAATCACCGCCCTGTCCTCCACAGACCGATAGGTCGAATTTGCATTAACATATCTGAATATGTCAAGTCAGAGAGGCCGATTTGCGCGCTCTGGACACCTCCGGCATCGCTGCTAGGGTCGCGCCAATTCCGCGAAGAGTATGCGCCATGACGACCCCGGCCTCCCCTCTGCCCATCACGCCGCCCCCGACCCTGCGGGCGGCGGGATGGATGTCACTGGCCATTGTCAGCTTTCTGTCGATGGCGGTGGCGGGGCGCGCGGTCTCTTCCAACCTCGACACGTTCGAGATCATGACCTACCGCAGCCTGACGGGCATCGTGCTCATAAGTCTGGTGATCACGCTGACAAAATCCTGGGGCAAGGTGACCACGCACCGGATGGGCCTGCATATCCTTCGGAATATCGCGCATTTCACCGGCCAGAACCTCTGGTTCTTCGCGATTACGGTGATCCCTCTGGCACAGGTGTTTGCGCTGGAGTTCACATCTCCGCTCTGGATTTTGGTGCTCTCGCCCGTGTTTCTTGGGGAAAAGATGACGGCCAGGCGGGCCCTGGTGGCGCTGACGGGATTTGCGGGCATCCTGCTGATTGCCCGGCCCGGCGCGCAGGCGGTCACGCCCGGTCTGATTGCGGCCGCGCTCTGTGCCGTCGGGTTTGCCTGCACGGTGATGACGACAAAGCTTCTGACCCGCGATACAGCGACGCTCTGCATCCTGTTCTGGCTGACCGTGCTGCAGGCGATCTTCGGGGCGATCTGCGGCGGGTTCGACGGTGATTTCGCCCTGCCCAGCGCAGAGGCCCTGCCCTGGGTCATCCTGGTCGGCATTGCCGGGCTGCTGGCCCATTTCTGCGTGACCACGGCGCTGTCAATCGCGCCCGCCACGCTGGTGGCGCCGATGGATTTCATACGGTTGCCGGCGGCTGCCATTCTGGGGCTGCTGCTTTATGCCGAACCGCTTGATCCGTTTGTGCTGATCGGGGCTGCGATCATCCTCGGGGCCAATTATGCGAATATCCGGGGGGAGACCCGTGCATAAATGCACAGGTTTCGGGTTGGCCTGATCCGGCCCAGCGCCGTTATCTGTCGGAATGACACCACAGAAAACCATGTCCGGCGCGGCCTGGGCGCAGCTTGTCCTTCTTGCCTTGATCTGGGGCGGGTCTTTCCTGTCGACCCGCATCGCGCTGGACGAGATCGGCGTGTTCACCGTGGTGATGCATCGCTGTTTCTGGGCGATGGTGCTGCTGTGGATCGTGGTGCTGGCGACCGGGCAGAGCGTGCCGCGCGCGCCCCGTATCTGGGGTGCCTTTCTGATCCAGGGCGTGTTGAACAATGTCCTGCCCTTCTTCTTTCTCGCCTGGGGCCAGCTGCATATCGAAAGCGGTCTGACGGCAATCCTGAACAGTTTCACCTCGGTCTTCGGGGTGGTTGTCGCGGCCATCGTCTTTGCCGATGAAAAGCTGACGGCGCGCAAGGCGGCGGGCGTCGCCTTTGGTGTGGCGGGCGTGTCGGTGGCGATGGGGCTCGACAGTCTGCGCCAGCTCGACATCCGGTCGGTGGCGCAGCTCTCGGTCCTGGCGGCGACCTTCTGCTATGCCTGCGGCGGAAGTTTCGGGCGCGCGAAGCTGTCGGGGCTGTCGCCGATGGTGGCCTCTGCCGGGATGCTGACCGGATCGACTCTGGTAATGATCCCGGTGGCCCTGGCAACCGAAGGCGTGCCGGAGCTGATGCTGGCCCCGCGGACCTGGGCCGCCATCGGATATTACAGCCTGATTGCCACGGCGGCGGCCTATATCCTGTATTACTCCATCCTCGCAAAGGCGGGCAGCGGCAACCTGATGCTGGTCACCCTGCTGCTGGTGCCCGTGGCGATCCTGCTGGGGCATCTGGTACTGGGAGAACAGCTGATGCCGCGCCATTTCGCAGGTTTTGCCATCATTGCCAGCGGGCTGGTCGTTCTGGACGGGCGCCTGGTACGGCGGTTGCGCCGGTCTGGCGCGTAGCCGACTGGGCCCGGCCCGCCTGCCAGAGACCATCCGCCTGCCCGGCTGCCGCAACGTCATTGAGCGATACCAGATTGACGCAACCCAGACGTGCAGTCAAATTATCACGTCATCAAGACCGCGGACGGAACTCACACTCACCCGCGGGACATATCACATCCGCGGGAGGTAAGGATCGTGAACCAGAAACTGTGGCCGGCGGTTGCCGGCTCTGCGCTGTGTTTGGCTGGAATGGCCCAGGCCGGCGGCATTGAACGCACCACGCAATCTTCGTCAATCCTGTTTGCGCAGGGCAACCGGATCGAGCTGAGCTACGCGCATGTCTCGCCCTCGGTCACTGGTACGGCCGTCACGCCGATCGGAAATGTCGCCAAGGATTACGGACTGCCGGGCTTTGCCATCAAGATCGATGCGACAGAGAAACTGTCATTTGCGCTGATCTATGACACGCCTTTCGGGGCGGATGTTCTCTACGATCCGCTGAACCCCGTGCTTGGGGGCACTCTCGCGCAGGCCGAAACGCAGGCGCTGACGGCGCTGGCGCGGTACAAGCTGACCGACAGGGTCAGCGTCTTTGGCGGCATCCGGCAACAGCGGGCGGAGGGCGAGATTACCCTGAACGGCGCGGCCTATGGCGCGCTGACGGGGTATAACGTCCAGCTCGATAGTGACTGGGCGACAGGCTATGTCCTTGGCGCTGCCTATGAGATCCCGGATATCGCCCTGCGAATCGCGCTGACCTATAACTCCGCGATCACGCATAATTTCTCCACGACCGAAAACATCGCCCCGGGCGTGACCTCCTCGACCGAGGTGAAAACGCCGCAGAGCGTCAATCTGGATTTCCAGACCGGGATCGCGCCCGATACGCTCCTGATGGCCTCCGTCCGCTGGGCGGAACATTCGGCCTTTCAGATTCAGCCGGCCACCTTTGGCGCGCTGACAGGTGGCGGTCTGGTCTCGCTGGACGATACCACCACCTATACGCTGGGCGTGGCGCGCAGATTCACACCGGCCTTCGCGGCCTCCATCTCTTTCGGGTATGAAAAGGAAGGCGATCCTCTGGTCAGCCCGCTGGCGCCGTCCACGGGGCGCAAGTCGATCTCTGTCGGAGCCAGCTACAAGTTCAACGAGCGGGTGGAGCTTTCCGCCGGGGTCAGCAAGGTCTGGCTGGGCGATGCGCAGCCGGCCACGGCCGGAACGGCCCGCGGGAGCTTTGACAATAACAGCGTGACCGCGTTTGGCATGAAGATCGCCTATACGTTCTGACCGCTGCCGTGACATTCCGGCACCGCCCCCGGCCCGGGCGGTGCCGGCGCTAATTATTTCAGGTTTGACCCCGCCTGCCCTGCCGCTTAGCTAGGTGCGACCGAGTAGCGGAAAGCGCATGGGACTGATCTACGAAACACCTGACGCCTGGGAAAAGGCCACGCATAAGCGCGTGGTGCTGTTTGGCATGTCGGGACTGGGCAAGACCCATATCTCGAATGCCCTGCGCCAGTCGGGCGAGTGGTTCCACTATTCCATCGATTACCGCATCGGCACCCGCTACATGGGCGAGGTCATTGCCGACAATGCCAAGGCGCATGCGATGAAGGTGCCGTTCCTGCGCGACCTGCTGCGGTCGGATTCGATCTATATCGGCTCCAATATCACCTTCAACAACCTCGCGCCGCTCTCGACCTACCTGGGCAAACCCGGCGATCCGGACAAGGGCGGCCTGCCCTTCGATCTCTATTGCCTGCGTCAGGCCCAGCATCGCGGGGCCGAGATGGCCGCGCTTCTGGAGACGGAGCGGTTCATCGACCGGGCGCAGTCGCTCTATGGCTATCCGCATTTCGTCTGCGACAGCGGCGGGTCGATCTGCGAGGTGGTGGACCCCTGGGATGACGAGGATCCGATCCTGAACGCGCTGTCGGATGTAGCGCTGATGGTCTGGATCAAGGGGAGCGAAGACCATACGGCAGAGTTGGTCCGGCGTTTTGACCGCGCGCCCAAGCCTATGTATTATCAGCCCGAGTTTCTGTTGAAATGCTGGGAAGACTACCGGGACGAGACCGGTCAGGCCGAGGACGATATCGATCCCGATACTTTCATTCGCTGGACCTATGCCAAGGCTTTGGCCCATCGTCAGCCGCGCTATGAGGCGATGGCGCGGTTCGGACTGACTGTGACCGCCGATCAGGTGGCCGAGGTCCGCAGTGAAGACGATTTCACGGCCATGATCTCGCGCGCTCTGGCGGCGCGCTGATCCACTTCCTATCTCACCCTACCTGTAACTGACGAAGGACCCGTTCCAATCATGCCGATCAAGATCCCCTCCGACCTGCCCGCCTTCGACGTGCTCACGCGCGAGGGTGTCATGGTCATGGCAGAGGATCAGGCATCGCGTCAGGACATCCGCCCGCTGCGCATCGCGCTGCTCAACCTCATGCCCAAGAAGATCCAGACGGAGAACCAGTTCGCCCGGCTGATCGGGGCGACGCCGCTGCAGATCGAGTTCTCGCTCATCCGGATGACGGAACATGTGACCAAGAACACCGCCGCCGAGCATATGGAGAACTTCTACCATTCCTTCGCCGAGGTGAAGGAAAGCGGAGAGAAGTTCGACGGCCTCATCATCACCGGCGCCCCCATCGAACATCTGGAGTTCGAGGAGGTCACCTATTGGGACGAGATGCTGGAGGTGATGGACTGGACCCAGAGCCACGTGCATTCGACCTTTGGCGTCTGCTGGGGCGGGATGGCGATGATCCATCATTTCCACCGGGTGCCCAAGATCATCCTGCCGGAGAAGCTTTTCGGCTGTTACCCGCAGAAGAACCTTGCCCGGCCCTCGCCCTATCTGCGCGGGTTTTCGGATGTCTGCGTCGTGCCGGTGTCCCGCTGGACCGAAAACCGGCAGGAGGATATCGACCGCGCGGACGGGCTGATCACGCTGCTGGGGGACGAGACGACAGGCCCCTGTCTGGTCGAGGATCCGGCGCATCGGGCGGTCTATGTCTTCAACCATTTCGAATATGATCGCGACACGCTGAAACAGGAATACGATCGGGACGTATCTGAAGGCACACCTATCAATGTGCCGAGGAATTATTATCCCGATGACGATCCCTCCAAGATACCGGTCAACAGATGGCGCAGCCATGCCCATCTCCTCTACGGCAACTGGATCAACGAGATCTATCAGACCACACCGTTCGAGATCGATGCTATTGGCACTTAGGATCCTGCTGGCGCTGGTGCTGCTGATCGCCGTCTTTGCGGCGGTCACGGGCTGGCGGCTGCATGTCCGGGCCAAGGCTGCGCGGGCTGACTTTCCGCCCGAAGGCGCCTTTGTCGAGGTAGACGGCCATCCGGTGCATTACGTGCAGCGCGGGTCCGGGCCCGATCTGGTGCTGATCCATGGCGCCTCGGGCAATACGCGGGATTTCACCTTTTCCCTGGTCGACCGGCTGACCGACCGCTACCGCGTCACGGTTCTGGACCGGCCGGGGCTTGGCTATACGCCGCGTCTGGCGGCGCGTGGGGTGACGCTGTCGGATCAGGTGGCACTGCTACGGGGCGCGACACAGGCCCTTGGGGTGACCCGGCCCGTGCTGGCGGGCCAGAGTTTCGGCGGCGCCGTGGTGATGACCTGGGCAGTCGAGCACCCGGATGAGGTGGCGGCGGTCGTCGACATCTCCGGCGCGACCTACCCCTGGCCCGGAGAACTGGACCGGTTCTATGCGCTGCTGGCCCGTCCCGTGATCGGGCCCCTGCTGGCGCGGGTGGTCGGCGCCTGGGTCAGCGAGGACTATATCGAGACCTCCATCGAGGGCGTCTTTGCCCCCAATGCCGCACCCGAAGGCTACGCGGACTACATCGGTGCGCCTCTGGTGATCCGGCCGCAGAGCCTTACCGCCAATGCCCAGCAACGCACCGATCTGCGCGAAGAGCTCCGCGCGCTGGCGCCCCGCTACTCTGCCCTGACCATGCCGATCGAGATCGTGCATGGCGATGCCGATGACACCGTGTCGCTGCAAATCCATTCGGAGGCGCTGGCCCGGGATGTGGAGAGCGCGCATCTCACCCGCCTGCCCGGCATCGGCCATATGCCCCAGCACGTGGCGCAGGAGGCGGTGATCGGCGCGATCGACCGCGCGGCGGAACGGGCAGGACTGCGGTAATCCAACCGCAACAGCGCAAGTCGCCCGGCCTGAGGTCGTGCCCCCGGGCCGTGAGCCGGAACACCCCAGCCCCGTTGCGCGCCGCGCTCCGCACCGCCATATTGGGAAAAAATGGACGGACAAATATGGACTTGCCCTTTGACGGCGCGATCAGCGCCTTTCACGAGACAGAGGCTCCGAAATCGATCCGCGAGGCGATTGCCCGCGCCGATAAGGACGATGTGATCAATCCCGACTATCCCTATTCCGACCGGATGGCGAAAAAGACCTACGAGAAGGACCTGGAGAAGCTCCAGATCGAGCTGGTGAAGATGCAGACATGGGCCAAGGAAACAGGCGCCCGTGTCGTCTGCGTGTTCGAGGGGCGCGATGCTGCCGGCAAGGGCGGCACGATCAAGCGCTTCCGCGAGAACCTGAACCCCCGCGGCGCCCGCGTCGTGGCCCTGCCCAAACCCACGGAGACCGAACAGGGCCAGTGGTATTTCCAGCGCTATGTCAGCCATTTGCCGACAGAGGGCGAGATCGTGTTTTTCGACCGCTCCTGGTATAATCGCGGCGTGGTGGAACATGTCTTTGGCTTCTGCGACGAGACGCAGCGCGAGCATTTCTTCGAACAGGTGCCGGATTTCGAAAAGATGCTCGTTCAGAACGGCATCCACCTTTTTAAATTCTGGCTGAACGTGGGGCGGGCCGAACAGCTGCGCCGGTTCCTCGACCGGGAGAAGGACCCGCTGAAACAGTGGAAACTCAGCTGGATCGACGTTGAAGGCATCAAGAAATGGGAGGCTTACTCCAAAGCGATTGCCGAGACGCTGGATCGCAGCCATTCCGACCATGCGCCCTGGACCATCATCCGGTCCGACGATAAGCGGCGCGCCCGGATCGAGGCGATCCGCCATGTGCTGAAATCGCTCGACTATGCGCGGAAATCTCAGAAATCCCTGGGGAAAGTCGATCCGGCGATCTGCGGCGGCCCGGATATCTGGGATGCATAAGAAACGCGGCTACCATCACGGGAACCTGCGCCAGGCGCTGGTCGATGCCGCGCTGGAGCTGATCGAAGCCAAGGGGCCGACCGGATTTACCCTGTCGGAAGCCGCGAAACAGGCCGGCGTCACGCCGGCGGCCGTCTACCGTCATTTCGAGGGGCGCGAGGATCTGATCGCCGAGGCCGCGCGTCAGGGCTATGAGATTTTCGCCGATACGATTCAATATGCCTATGACAAGGGGCAGCCTTCGGCGCTGGCCTCTTTCGAGGCGACGGGGCGGGCCTATCTCGCCTTTGCGCGGCGCTATCCCGGGCATTACATCGCCATGTTCGAAAGCGGCATCTCGGTCAATCGCAATCCGGATCTGGCGGCGGTATCGCGGCGGGCGCGCGGCGTGCTTGAAAAGGCGGCCGCGGATCTGTCGCAGCATATCCCGCCCGAACGCCGGCCGCCTGCGGCGATGTTTTCGGCCCATATCTGGGCCATGTCTCACGGTGTTGTCGAATTATTCGCCCGGAACTCGCCCGGCACGCAGTCTCCGTTCCCGCCCGAGGATCTGCTGGAATCCGGCATTGGCGTCTACCTGAGAGGTCTGGGGCTGATCCCGCCGGACCAATAGGGCCCGGGTTAATTGTCGGGCAATGATTTCATGAGATGACGATGCCTGAATGATTGTCTTCGGGATGCATCGTGACCAAGCTCAACTCCAGCCCGATCGCGGGTCGCAAAAATGATTTCTCGCCCGAATTTCTGGGCGAACGGTTTGAACGGCATCGCAAGACGGCTGTAAGGACGGTGGGCTGGATCGCGGCCTGCTCGCCCGTGGCAACGGCCGGCGCCGCGTTTCTGGTTGGCAACGCGATGTTCTGGCCTGTCCTGTTGGGGTCCGTCATTGTGTCGGCACTTGCCCTGGGCGGCATGCGGCTTCCCGGTAAGGCCGCACGGATCGCGGTCGCCCTGGCTCTGACCGCCCAGGTGGCGTTGCTGACGGCAGCACTGCGGGACCATGTTCTACAGCCCGACATGCATATGGTGTTCTTTTTGGCGCTGACGGCGATTGCCACTTATGCGTCGCGCCACGCGCTGATTGCCGCTGTCGGGCTGATCGCCGTGCACCACCTTGTGGGCGCATTCCTGTTTCCGGAACTGGTGTTTCTGTCCCGTGACCTGTCATTCAACCTGATGCGGTCGGGCCTGCATGCCTTTTTTGTTGTCCTTGCGGCGGGCAATCTGACCTTTGCCGTCTACGTCCGCCTCGCACAGACGGCCTCTGCCCAGCGCCATGCCAAAAAATTGCAGACCGCCATGGAGGAGGCGCAGATGTCCCTGCAGGCGGCACAGGAGCAGAAGATCGCGGCAGAGGCCGCCCGGAAAGAGGCAGACGAAGCCGTCGTTCGCGCCGCCGCCGCCCGGGCGGAGGCGGAGCAGGCTCTGGAAGAAGCCCAGGCGAACGCGCGCGCAGTGCACCAAGCGCAGGAGCAATCCGTCGCAATGAAGGAGCGTCATAATCGCGAAGTCGAGGAAATGTTGACCCTGATCCGGACAAAGCTGCGTGGCCTGGCGCAGGGCGATCTGCGGGTGCGCATAGAAGAAGACCTGCCCGAAGACTATCGGGAGCTGGGGTCCGTCTTTAACAGCGCATTGGACAGCCTGGAAACGACAATGGCAAATGTTCTTGTCGAAGTTGCCGGAATCGAATCCTACTCCGAAGAGATTTGCAACAGTTCGGCTGACCTCGCCCGCCGCACGGAGCGACAGGCCGGCACGCTCACCGAAATTGCAACATCGCTCCACCAGCTTACCACGCTCATTGGAGGGATCGCGGAGGATACCGATGCCGCGCGCAGCCGCGCCGAAGAGACCCGCGTTCAGGCAGAATCGGGCATGGAAATCATGACCCGCACCGTGACCGCAATCGACGGGATCGAGGCCTCCGCCTCCGAGATCGGGAAAATCATCAGCGTTATCGAAACGATTGCCTTCCAGACCAATCTGCTGGCGCTGAATGCGGGTGTCGAAGCGGCCCGTGCGGGCGAAGCCGGGCGAGGATTCGCCGTCGTGGCGACCGAAGTCCGTGCACTGGCACAACGGTCGTCGGATGCCGCCAGCGAAATCGACAACCTTATCAAGGCGTCCGTGGCACAGATCAGCGACGGTGTCAGGCTGGTCAAGGAAACCGGTACGGCCCTCAATGAAATCCAGAACAGTGTGAACTCAATCGCCGGCGGTATGCAGACGGTTGCCCATGCAACCGGAGAGCAGTCGCAGGGGCTAGGCAACGTCAACGATGCGATCTCCTCACTTGACAGCGAGACACAGCAGTTCGCCTCCCGTTTCGAAGAGACAACTGCGGCAAATACGGTCCTCAGCACCAATACCCGCCGGCTGCGCGAATTGATTTCGACGTTCAGAGTGAATGACCGGAAAAGCGCCCCGCGACAGCGACCGACAGGCGATCGTGGTATGGGCATGCCGCGCAGCGCCACGGTCTGATCCCGCGATGCCGGCGACATCCCATCCGGCAACTCAAACGGGCCTCGTCAACTGCGATATACCCTGCTCCTGCCGCCGGCCCCGTGGCCGGCCGTCGCAGCTGCTGCGGAGCATTAGAGCTGTCGGTGTCCCGTCCGGGCAATAGGCAGACGGCTGTGGTATGTCCTTTGCGACAATCCCGAAGGCAAATGTAGCCCCCGAAATAAGGCCAGCACCAGACACCTGCGGAGGGCGCCGACGGGACAGGAACCGGAGACCGGGCTGCGGGATGCAGCCTGTCATGCGTTGGTACCCGAGGTCGTCGGCAGGTTGTCTCGCCGCCGGGCCCATATTGGGTGCAGCGCATGCAGGAAGACCGCCCCAGGGGCCGCCCCCGGGCGCATGCCCGCACCCGGTTACGATCCGCGCCATGCAAAAAGGGCCGCACGATGGCGGCCCTTTCCAGAACTTGTCCGATAAATCGGATCAGCGCTTGGAGAACTGGAAGCTCCGGCGGGCCTTGCGGCGGCCGTATTTCTTACGCTCGACAACGCGGCTGTCGCGGGTCAGGAAGCCAGCGGCCTTCAGCGCACCGCGCAGCGACGGATCGTAGAGCTGCAGCGCCTTGGAGATGCCGTGCTTGACCGCGCCGGCCTGGCCGGAGAGGCCGCCACCGGAAACGGTTGCCATCACGTCGAACTCGCCTTCGACACCAGCGATGGTGAAGGGCTGGCGCAGGATCATCTGCAGCACGGGACGGGCAAAGTACTTGTCCATCTCCTTGCCGTTCACGGTGACCTTGCCGGAGCCCGGCTTGATCCAGACGCGGGCGGTTGCGTCTTTACGCTTGCCGGTCGCATAGGAGCGGCCCAGCTCGTCACGGACGGGCTCACGCGGGGTTTCGGGCTCTGCAGCCGCGACAACGCCACCGATATCGTCGGAGACGGCGTCCTTCAGCTCTTCGAGCGAATTGATCTGGTCGGCCATTTATCAGCTCCGCGTGTTCTTGGAGTTCATGGATTTGACGTCGAGCACTTCGGGCGACTGCGCCTCATGGGGATGCTCGGCACCGGCGTAGACACGCAGGTTGGTCATTTGCTTGCGGGACAGGCGGTTGCCCGGCAGCATGCGCTTGACCGCTGCGGTCACGACACGCTCGGGGTAGTTGCCTTCCAGCAGCTGCTCCGCGGTGCGGTGCTTGATGCCGCCCGGGTGGCCGGTGTGCCAGTAGTATTTCTTTTCGGCGCGCTTGTTACCGGTCATCTGCACCTTGTCGCAGTTGATGATGATAACGTTGTCGCCCATGTCTTGGTTCGGCGTGAAGGTCGCCTTGTGCTTGCCGCGCAGGCGCATGGCAACGATCGAGGCAAGACGGCCCAGAACCACGCCCTCGGCGTCGATCAGGATCCATTTCTTGTCGATATCTGCCGGAGTAGCAGAGAAGGTTTTCATAACGGGTGCCCTTTGGAAAATGGCAGCCCGGACGGTCAGAGGCCGGCCGGGCGGATTGATGGGCGGGTTATACAGCCGCCGATGCGCCAGTCAAGCCGGACATTCCCGGATTAAATACGTAATTTCAATGACTTGAAAAATAGGTATCCATATACCCCAAAAATCTCACCCTTTTGGCGGGATCGAATAGGTCAGCGAGGCCCGGGCGACCGGCGCCGCCATCCCGTCGGAGTAAAGCAGCACGTCCCCCACGGCCAGCACCTTGCCCAGTTTCAGCAGCGTGGCCTCTGCGATCAGATCGGTGGCGGCGGCGGGTTTGCGCATGAAGTCGATGGAACAATTGGTGGTCACCGCCAGCGCCTCTGGTCCGATCATGCCAAGGATCGCCAGGTAGATCGACACATCCGCCAGCGCGAACATCGAGGGTCCAGAGACAGTGCCGCCCGGCCGCAGATGCCGGTCCTCCACCACCATGCGGACACGGATGCCCATATCGCGCACCTCCTCCACGCGGAAATCGCGATGCACCTGGGGGAAGGCCTCCACCAGGAATTCCTCCAGCTCGGGACCGGTCATGACGGGCATTGCTTTCCTCCTCTTCCCTCGGGGGCTAGAGTTCCGGGAAACCGGAGGAGGTACAAGATGGGAATTCTGCTGCGCGAGGATCGGGGGGCCGTCGCCTGGCTGACGCTGAACCAGCCGGAAAAGCTCAACGCCCTGTCGGATGCGATGATGGCCGCGTTGCAGGCAGAGCTGGAGGGGATCGCCGGGGATACCGCCATAAGGGTCGTCGTGCTGGGCGGCGCGGGCAAGGCCTTCTGCGCCGGGCATGACCTGAAGGAAATGCAGGCGGGCCGGCAGGCGGAGGACGGGGGTGCTGCCTATTTCGCCGATCTCTTCTCCCGCTGTTCCACATTGATGCGGACCATCCGCACCCTGCCCCAGCCGGTGATCGCCCGGCCGCATGGGATCGCCACCGCCGCTGGCTGTCAGCTGGTCGCGACCTGCGACATGGCCGTGACGACGGAGACGACCCGGTTTGGCGTGAACGGGGTGAATATCGGGCTCTTCTGTTCGACGCCAATGGTGGCGCTGACCAGAAATATCCCGCGCAAGCAGGCGTTCGAGATGCTGACCACGGGCCAGTTCATCTCTGCCACGCGGGCGGAGGCGCTTGGCCTCGTCAATCGCGTGGTGCCGGAGGATATGCTGGATGCAACCGCGCAGGAGCTGGCTGAGGCGGTCGCGGCCAAGCTCTCCGCCGCGGTCCGGATCGGGAAAGAAGCTTTTTACGTTCAGGCCGAAATGGGGCTGGACGCCGCCTATGCCTATACCGGCGATGTCATGGTGCAGAACATGCTTCGCGCCGATACGAATGAAGGTATTCAGGCATTTCTTGAGAAAAGGCCGCCGGACTGGACATAGCGGCGACCCAATTCTCGACAGGCGGGTCCCGGGCTGTTAGCCATAAGGCACAGGAATTGCGACAGGTTTGTTTCCGAAATGCGGCCCGATTATTGCAAAGATGGGCATTTTTCTGCCGCATTCTTTTCTGCTAAAGTTTTCTTACAAGACGGATGAACGTCATGCGAAATTGGGTCACCGCCGGCGCATTGTCTCTCCTGGCCAATCTCTCTCTGGCCGCCGATCTACCAAATGCGGTGACCCCGATCGCTTTTCCCGCCACCGATCCCATTCTGGTTGAATTGGGCCGCGATCTGTTTTTTGACCCGATCCTGTCGGGCAATAAAAACATTGCCTGCGCCACCTGCCATCACCCCTCTCTCGCCTCTGCAGACGGTATGTCGCTGAGCCTTGGTGAGGGCGCGCATAATCTGGGCGCGGATCGGGTTGTCGATCCCGGGAATGCACCGCAGAACCGTATTCCCCGCAATGCGCCCGCGCTGTTCAATATCGGGGCCTATGAATTCCGGGTGCTGTTTCATGACGGGCGGGTGCAGGCGGATGCGGATCAGCCTTTTGGGATCAAGATGCCGCCGCATGCGGTGCTGGAACGGCCCGTGGCCTCGCCTCTGGCGGCGCAGGCGCTGATGCCGCCCACCAGTTTCGACGAAATGGCCGGGCAGGATGAGGAAAACCCGATCTCCCTCGCCTCCCGCGACAAGAAATTCGCTGGCAAAGGCGGGGTCTGGGACCTGCTCTGCAAGCGGATCGAGGCGATCCCGGACTATGTGGAGCGGTTCAAGACCGTTATTGGCGACAGGCCGCTGCATTTCACCGATGTCGCCCGCGCGATTGCCGAATTCGAGACGTTTGAATTCCAGTCGGTCAACAGCCCCTTTGACCGCTACCTCTGGGGCGACAAGGCGGCGCTGACGGCGGAGCAGATGGCGGGGATGGAGATCTTTTATGGCAAGGGCCAATGCGCCGATTGTCATTCCGGCCCCTTCCTGACCGATCATCGGTTCCATGCCATCGGCCTGCCGCAGCTTGGCCCGGGGAAAGAGCCCGACAGCTATGCCGACAAGGGCCGCATTGCCGTGACCGGCGATCCGGAGGACCGTTACCGGTTCCGCACGCCCTCGCTGCGCAATGTCGCGATTACAGGGCCTTACGGGCATAACGGCGCCTATTCCGATCTGGAGGCGATGGTGCGCCATCACCTCGACCCGGTGCAGTCGCTGGCGCAGTATGACCGAACGCAGGCCCGGCTGCACGACGTCTCGGTAGAGCTGAACGACTGGGGCGCCATGTCGGATTTCGACGAAGTCATGCGGATTGCGGAGGCGATCGAGCTGGCGCCGGTCGATCTCTCCGATACGGAGGTCGCGGCGCTGATTGCCTTCCTGGGCGCGCTGACCGATCCCAATGCCGGGCGCGGGCGGCTGGGGGCACCGGAGAGCGTGCCCTCCGGCCTGCCGCTCGACCCGGTGCGCTAGGGCCCTTCCCAAAGCTGCCCCGATACCTTAGATCGCGCGCCATGGCGCATACAGATCAGACAGCAGAGCTTCACATCGTCGGCGGCGGCATGGCCGGGTCGGAGGCCGCCTGGCAGGCGGCGCAACTGGGCGTGCGCGTGGTCATCCACGAGATGCGCCCCCATGTCGGCACCTTCGCCCATAAGACCGGCGATCTGGCGGAAATGGTCTGTTCCAATTCCTTCCGGTCGGACGACGATGAACAGAATGCCGTAGGCCTGCTGCATTGGGAGATGCGCCAGGCCGGCGGGCTGATCATGGAGATGGCGGACAAGCATCAGCTGCCCGCCGGTGGCGCGCTGGCCGTGGACCGCGACGCCTTTTCCGCCGCCGTGACGGAACGGCTGCGGTCCCATCCGCTGGTCCGGGTCGAGGGCGGGGAGATCACCGCCCTGCCCGACAGCGGACATTGGATCATCGCCACCGGGCCGCTGACCTCCGAAGGGCTGGGCGCCGCGATTGCCGCCGAGACAGGCAAGGAGGCGCTGGCCTTTTTCGACGCCATCGCCCCCATCGTCTATGCGGAGAGCATCGACATGGGCACGGTCTGGGCCCAGTCCCGCTATGACAAGGGCGAGACGGAGGAGGAGCAGAAAGCCTACCTCAACTGCCCGATGACCAAGGACCAGTACGAGGCCTTCATCGACGCGCTGCTGGCCGCCGACAAGACGGAGTTTCACGAGGGCGAAACGGCCGGTTATTTTGACGGCTGCCTGCCCATTGAGGTCATGGCCGAACGTGGCCGCGAAACCCTGCGCCACGGGCCGATGAAGCCGGTGGGGCTGACCAATGCGCATAATCCGACGGAAAAGGCCTATGCCGTGGTCCAGCTGCGGCGCGACAATGCGCTTGGCACGCTCTTCAACATCGTGGGCTTCCAGACCAAGATGAAATACGGCGCCCAGACGGAGGTCTTCAAGATGATCCCCGGGCTGGAGAATGCCTCCTTTGCGCGGCTGGGCGGGATCCACCGGAACACCTTCCTCAATTCGCCGACGCTGCTGGATGACCGGATGCGCCTTCGCTCGCGCCCGCATATCCGCTTTGCCGGGCAGATCACCGGGGTGGAGGGCTATGTCGAAAGCTCTGCCATGGGGCTACTGGCTGGCCGGATGGCGGCGCAGGAGATCCTGGGCCGCGACCTGCCCCCGCCCCCGCCGGAGACGGCCATGGGCGCGCTGATCCATCACATCACAGGGGGCGCGGAGGCCAAGACCTTTCAGCCGATGAACGTGAACTTCGGGCTGTTCCCGCCGATCGACGGCTACAGGGGCGGGCGGCGCGGCCGCAAGGACCGCTACAAGGGCTATACGGACCGGGCGAAAGAAAGCTGGTCCGACTGGCTTGCCGCGCAGGTGCCCGAGGGGGCCGCGCTTGCCTGAGGGCGCAGCCGACCCCATATCAGGTGTCCACAACCTGATGAGGACCAAGAGCGATGCTCTACCTGCTTGCCCTGCTTCTGCCGCCGCTGGCCATCCTGCTGGCCGGGCGTCCGATCCTTGGCATCGTGATCTTTTTTGTCTGGGTCCCCGCGATCCTCTTCTCGGGCGGTCTGACACATCCCGTGGTCATCGTGCTGGCCTGGCTGGTGATCCATGAGCGGAACACGCGCTGGCTCTCGCGCCGGGACTGACACCGTAAGTTTTACCACCCGTTTCGCGCCTTCGCCCACCGGGCCGCTGCACCTGGGCCATGCCTATTCCGCCATCCTGGCCCATGACATGGCGCGCAAGGCGGGCGGGCGGTTCCTGCTGAGGATCGAGGATATCGACCAGAGCCGCGCCCGCCCGGACTGGGAGGCGCAGATCTACGACGACCTCGCCTGGCTGGGGCTCAGTTGGGAGGTGCCGGTCATGCGCCAGTCCGACCGCCTGCCCGCCTATCGCGCGGTGCTGGAGCGGCTCTGGGCCGAGGAAGCGATCTTTGCCTGCACCTGTTCGCGCCGCGATATCGTCGAGGCGGCGTCCGCCCCGCAGGAAGGTGCGCCGCTGATCGGGCCCGATGGGGTGGTCTATCCTGGCACCTGCCGTCACCGCCGCTCAGACGGCGGCCGCCTGCCCCTGCCCCGGGACGCGGCGCTGCGGCTGGACATGGCGCGGGCGGCCACGGCGCCGGTGGTCTTCCGCGAACAGGGCTATCGCGCGGGCAATAAGGACTGGGAGGTGCGGACGGATCCGCAAGTGCTGATCGGCCAGATCGGCGACGTGGTGCTGGCGCGGCGCGACATGGGCACGTCTTACCACCTGTCGGTGGTGCTCGATGATGCGGAACAGGGCGTCACCCATGTGGTGCGCGGCGAGGATCTGTTCCAGGCCACCGCGATCCATGTGGTGCTGCAACGCCTGCTGGGCCTGCCGACGCCCGCCTATCATCACCACCGGCTGATCCGGGACGAGGATGGCAAAAGGCTGGCCAAGCGGGACGATGCCCGAGCGATCGCGCTCTACCGGTCGGAGGGGGCGAGCCCGGCGGATATCCGGCGGATGGTGGGGCTTTAGTCGCCAGCGGTCGATATGAGGTCAGGACGGAGGGCAGCGGCCGTCCCGCGGGGTGGGCGCGCAAGCGGCCGCCCCAGGGGGGCGGGTCGGCCGCTGCCCGGCGTTCCGCCGGACGGGCGCTTTATCCGAACGTCAGGCCGGCCGCCTCACACCATCGGCGCCATCAGCTCCACCTCATCCCCGTCCCGCACCGCCGTGTAAAAACACGACCGCCGGTTGGTATGGCAGGCCGGCCCGGTCTGGCGCACCACGACCAAAAGACAATCCCGGTCGCAATCCACCCGGAAATCGACCAGCTCCTGCACATGGCCGGAGGTCTCGCCCTTGATCCAGAAGCTCTGGCGCGAGCGTGACCAATAGGTCACCCGCCCCGTCTCCAGCGTCTTCTCGACCGCCTCAAGGTTCATCCAGGCCATCATCAGCACCGCGCCCTCCTCGTCCTGCGCAATGGCGGGAATGAGACCCTTTTCATCGTATTTCAGGGTGGATGCATCGAAGGCCATGGCGGGATCCTTTTCAAACCGGGGGCTCGGGGCTATCTATGGTCAAAGAGGCCGAAACGCCACTGCCCAACCGAAAGGACACCGCATGAGCGCGGAGACCGATCTCGTCAAGCTCTACTCCAACCGCATCTTGGGCCTGGCCGCGGATATCCCGCACCAGACCCGGCTGGAGACGCCAGATGCCAGCGTGAAACGCCGCGCGCCGCTCTGCGGGTCGACGGTCACGGTGGATGTGGTGATGAAGGATGGCCGGGTCGCGGAATACGGGCAGGACGTGAAGGCCTGTGCACTTGGTCAGGCCGCGGCATCGGTCGTGGGGGCGAATGTGATCGGCACGACCCCGGACCAGATCCGCGCCGCGCTCGATGCGCTCAAGGCCATGCTGAAGGAGGGCGGCCCTGCGCCGGAGGCCCCTTTCGACGGGCTAGAGGTGCTGCGTCCGGCACAGGAGTACAAGAACCGGCATGCCTCGATTCTTCTGTCGCTTGAGGCGCTGAACGAGGCGATGGGGCAGATCTCTCAAAGCGACTGCGCTTAACCTTACATTCGGACTATGCGGCTAACGTCCTTCTGACCGAAGGAAAGGACGCCATGAAGCATAGCCTGTCCGGAATGGACGACGCCCGACGACAATCGGGACTTGACCGTATCGCCGGCAATGCCGCGACGCTCGGGGCCGAAATTGTTGATGTCGAAGGGTTTCTTGACGACCTGACCCGTCAGACGCAGCAACAGTTGCAGACGCTGGCCGCCCTTCGCGATGGGGCGGGTCATGTTGTCCAGATCAATGCCTCCGTCATCGCGACGCTGCATGCCCTGTCGGACAAGGTCACCGCGACCCTTTCCAATCTGCTCGACGCCGACGGGCTCCTTACGGAGTCCGAAATCAGATCGGCGGACCTGTGCAGCTGGGTTCAGAATATCGACACCCGCGCCAAGGCTGTGCAGGGCACGCTCGATGCCGTGCGGATTTCGAACGACCAGATCGCCGTGATCGCCGCCCAGGTGAATATGCTGGCCATCAATGCCAAGATCGAGGCGGCGCGCGCCGGCGAAACCGGCAAGGGGTTTGCCGTGGTTGCCGATGCCATTAACGAACTGTCGCAGCGCACTGGCCATGCCGCGCAGGATATCACCGCCAATATCACCGCCCTTGTGGACTGGATTGCCACGCTGCAGAGCGAATCTGCCGATATCAGCACCCGGTCTCATGAGATGCGCAACATGGGTCAGGCCAGCGCCGCAGCGCTTAAGAACGCTGTGGAAGAGATGACGGCGACGCAGGATCGGACACAGCTGATTTCGCGCGACGCGGCAGAGGCGGAGGAGGCGCTGAAAAGCTTCCAGCCGAATATCGCCGCCATCGACACATCTGTCACTCAGGGCGTCCGGGGCGTGCAGGAGGCACATGTGCGGCTGACGGCGCTGATCGATACATCCGAGGCGCTGGTTCAGGATACCGTCGGACTGGGCGGCACCCATAACGATGAGCAGTTCATTACCGAAGTGAAACGCTGCGCTCAGATTATTTCAGAATTGTTCAGCGAGGCCGTCGAGACAGGTCAGATTTCACAGGGCTCTCTGTTCGATACCGATTATCGTCCGATATCGGGTTCCGATCCGGAACAGGTCACAACCGCATTTACCGGATTTACGGATATCGTCCTGCCGGAGATTCAGGAACCGGTGCTGGAGCTTGACCCACGTGTAGTCTTCTGCGCGGCGGTGGACCGCAACGGCTATCTGCCCACGCATAATGACAAGTTTTCCCATCCGCAGGGCCCGGACGTGACCTGGAACATGGCACATTGCCGGCACCGGCGAATCTTTGACGATCGCGTTGGCCTCAAAGCCGGTCAGAATACCGAACCATTTCTCCTGCAGGTCTATCGACGGGATATGGGGGGGGGCGAGTTCGTTCTGATGAAGGACGTCTCGGCCCCTATCACGGTGCAGGGTCGTCACTGGGGCGGGTTGCGGCTGGCCTATCGCCTATAAGATCGAATGTGGGAAGGCGCCCATCGGGATGATGCTTTGGCATTCATGCTGTCGCGACACTGTCTCTGTTCGCAACGTTCGACAGGCCGGATCGAGGATCAGCTCCGCTTCCCCAAGCCACAAGACGCCCGACAAGGTTCAAACCCCCTGAGTAAAAAAAATCCGCCGCGCATTCGGGGAGGAATGGCGGCGGAGTCAGCGATGTCACGTAGGACACTGGTCGGTCGGACCGGGGAATGAGGCAAACCCGGAAAACTGGGACAGGCAATCTCAGAAGCGCTTCGGGGAAAGCGGACAGACCAGACGTGACACCGCGGGCAGAAAACAGAAAATCAGATGAGAGAGGGAAGGTTCAGCGCCCCCACAAGGACAACGACAAGCGCGGCAGCGCCGAGCATATCTTCGATCAGGGTATCGCTGGAGCGGCGGGCCAGGTTGGCGATCTGTCGGATCATGTCGTCTTCCTTTATGTGGTTAACTCTGTTGCCTCTTTGTTCTCACATTCCCCTCACCCAGTAAAGAACTTTTTGAGAACATTTGAGAACAAAATGGGTTATCCCACAGAAATCAATTGGATAGCTGTGTCCTGGCCCATCAGCCAAAGCAGGTGTCGCGCCGCTTTTCCCCGTGCCCCTTCCAGTTGAGGGTCAGCGGCAAGCAGCGCGCGGGCATCCGTCTGGGCGACAGCCATCAGCCCCGTGTCGCGCTCAAGATCGGCGATGCGAAACCGGGGAAGGCCCGACTGCGCCGTCCCGATCACATCGCCGGCCCCGCGCATCGTCAGGTCAGCCTCTGCGATGCGAAACCCGTCTTCCGTCTCGCGCATCAGGGTCAGTCGTTTTTCGGCCGTTTCGCTCATCGGCGCGCGGTACATCATCAGGCAGGTCGCCTGAGCGGCCCCCCGTCCGACCCGACCGCGCAGCTGGTGCAGCTGGGCCAGGCCAAAACTTTCCGCGCGCTCGATCACCATGATGGAGGCTTCGGGGACGTTCACGCCAACCTCGATCACCGTTGTCGCCACGAGAACCTGCCGGCGCCCCGCCACGAAATCCGCCATGGCCTGATCTTTTTGCGCCGGAGGCATTTGGCCATGGACCAGGGTTACCACGTCCTCGCCCAATGCGCTGCGAAGATAGCGGAACCTCTCTTCGGCCGCGGTCAGGTCCGATACTTCCGATTCTTCGACCAGAGGGCAGACCCAATAGGCCCGGCGCCCCTCCGCCACGGCGCGGCGCAGGCGGTCCACCACCTCCTCCATCCGGTCGGTCGAGATCAACGCCGTGACGATCGGTTTGCGGCCGGGCGGTTTTTCATCCAGCACAGAGATATCCATATCCCCGTATTGCGCCAGCGACAGGGACCGCGGAATCGGGGTCGCCGTCATCACCAGAACGTCGGCCAGAGCGCCCTTTCGCCCCAGTTCCAGCCGCTGCCGCACACCAAAGCGGTGTTGTTCGTCGATCACGGCGAGCCGCAGATCGTGAAAAACGACATCCGCCTGAAAAACCGCATGGGTGCCGACGAGTATGTCGATCTCTCCGGCTTCCAGGGCGGTCAGTTTCGCGGTCCGGTCCCGCCCCTTGTCCCGGCCCGTCAGAACGTCCAGCCGGATCCCCGCAGCCCGGGCGAGCGGCTCAAGCCCCTCCATATGCTGGCGAGCCAGGATCTCCGTCGGCGCCATCATGACGCCCTGCCCGCCCGCCTCCACCGCGATCAGAAGGGCGAGAAAGGCAACCAGCGTTTTGCCCGCGCCGACATCCCCCTGCAGCAGGCGGGACATGCGGGCGCCGCCCGTCATGTCGGTCGCAATCTCCTTCACCGCGCGGACCTGCGCGGCGGTCGGCGCATAGGGCAGTGAATTCAAGACCTTATTCTGAAGCTGCTGGGTGGAAAGGCTGGTCCGCCCTTTGCCGCGGCGCGTCCGTGCCCGCGCCAGAGCCAGCGTCAGCTGATGCGCCAGAAGCTCATCATAGGCGAGCCGCATGCGCGCCGGATCGTTGGGCCCGATCTCGGCCTGGGGGGCATGGACGCGCGACAGCGCCGCCTGCCAGCCCGGCCAGGCACGTTCGGATTTCAGCGAAGGATCGATCCATTCCGCAAGATCGGGCGCACGCTCCAGCGCGCCGCGCACGGCACGGCCCATGACGCGTTGCGTGACGCCCTGTGTGAGCGGATAGACAGGTTCGAATTCCGGCACGTCGTCCGCCTCTGACAGCGGCAGGATGTAATCCGGATGGACCATCTGAAGGATGCCGTCAAACAGCTCCAGCTTGCCCGAAACCACGCGTTTTTCCCCGACGGGCAGTATTTTTGTCAGGTAGTCGCCGCGGGCATGGAAGAAGACGATAGGGAAATCCTCCTCTGAATCCTGAACGAGGACGCGCGCGGCGCCTCCGCGTCGCGCCGGCGCACGGTGCGCTTTGACGGTGACCTCGACCGTGACGACGCCTGGCGCGGCGGCGCCACGGATGGTGTCCCGGCGGCGGCGGTCGATGACCCCGTGGGGCAACAGGAACAGAAGGTCGCGCGGTGTCTCAACGCCCATCTGCGCCAGCGCCTTGGCGATTTTGGGACCTATGCCGGCCAAAACCGTTGCCTCCGCAAAAAGCGGGAACAGAATTTCCGGGCGGCCTGGCGTGGTCACGGGTCAGCCTCCGATCAGGGCCAGCCAGCCGTCTTCATCGAGGGTCTCCACCCCCAGCTCCGCCGCCTTTTTGGCTTTGGAGCCCGCGCCCGGCCCCGCCACCAGAATGTCCGTTTTGGCAGAGACAGAGCCGGAGACCTTCGCGCCAAGAGCCTCCGCCCGGGCCTTGGCTTCCGCCCGGGTCATCTTTTCCAAGGTGCCGGTGAAAACGACTGTTTTCCCTGCGACCGGGCTGTCGCTGCGTGACGCCGGGGCCATATCCTGCGGGTCCAGCTCTGCCGCAAGCCGGTCGATGGAGGCGCGCTCTGCCTCCTGCTGAAAGGTCGTCACCAGAGACACGGCCACGGTCGCGCCGATCCCGTCGATGCCGACGAGGTCGTCCCAGGCGGATTTTGCGGCCTCCGGCACGGGGGCATCGTCCCAATGCGCGGCGCGGATGGCGGAGACTGCAGCGCGCCGCCCCTCCTCTGCCGCGATCTGGCGCTCGCGGGTCACGGCCTCTTCGGCCTGGAGGTACCGAAGAGCGGCAGGCGAGGCTGCGTCCACGGCACGGATGAAATTTTCCCAGCTCGTATAGTGGCGGGCCAGGTCGGCGGCGGCCACTTCGCCCACGTGGCGGATACCGAGGGCAAAGATCAGCCGGTTGAGCGGGATCTGCCGCTTCTCCTCAATCGCGGCAAACAGGTTTGTGACGCTCTTATCGCCAAAGCCATCGCGGTTCTTCAGCCGGGCCAGATTAGCCGCATCGCGTTTCGAAAGGGTAAAAATGTCGGCGGGTTCCCGGATCGGCAGGCTTTCGTCCGCATAAAACATCTCGATCTGTTTTGCCCCCAGCCCTTCGATATCGAAGGCCGCACGGGACACGAAATGCTTAAGTTTTTCAACGGCCTGAGCCGGGCAGATCAGCCCGCCTGTACAGCGCCGGATGGCATCGCCCTCCTCGCGGACGGCGTCCGACCCGCATTCAGGACATTTGTCTGGAAAAACATAGGGCTCCGCGCCGTCCGCCCGTTTCGACAGATCGACATCGGCCACCTTGGGGATCACATCCCCCGCGCGATACACCTGTACCCAGTCGCCAATGCGGATGTCCTTGCCGCTCCGGATTTCCTCCCCCCTGTTGTCGCGACCGGCGATATAATCCTCGTTGTGCAATGTGGCGTTCGACACGACGACGCCGCCCACCGTGACCGGGGTCAGGCGTGCAACCGGAGAGAGCGCGCCGGTACGACCGACCTGAATGTCGATCGCCTCCAGCCGGGTCCAGGCGAGTTCGGCCGGGAATTTATGCGCCAGCGCCCAGCGGGGTGTGGTTGCGCGAAAGCCCAGCCGCTCCTGCAGGGACAGGTCATCGACCTTGTAGACGACGCCGTCGATATCGTAGCCCAGCGTCGCGCGCTGTTCCTCGATCGCACGGTAATGTTCCAACATCTCCGCCGCGGTTGTGCAGCGGCGGGTCAGAGGATTGGTCTGAAACCCTAGTTCCGCCAGTCGCCGGATGGCACCGGATTGCGTGTCCGCCAGCGGTTCTGACAGCTCCCCCCAGGAATAGGCAAAGAATTTCAAAGGCCTGTCACGGGTGATCGTGGAATCCAGCTGGCGCAGCGACCCGGCCGCAGCATTGCGTGGATTGGCGAATGTCTTGTCGCCGCGCGCGGCCTGCCGGGCGTTGAGGTCGGCGAAATCCGCGTGGCTCATATAGACCTCGCCGCGCACCTCCATCACCTCCGGCGCGCCTTCGAGACGCGCCGGGATGTCCGCAATGGTGCGGGCATTGGCAGTGACATTCTCGCCCGTCTCGCCATCGCCACGGGTGGCGGCCTGCACCAGCACACCGTTTTCATATCGGATAGACAGGCTGAGCCCGTCGATCTTGGGCTCTGCGGTGAAGGCCAGCGGCGCCTCCCCCGACAGACCAAGATAGGACCGCACCCGTCCCACAAAATCCGTCAGATCCGTCTCGTCAAAACCGTTGGCCAGCGACATCATCCGCACGGAATGCGTGATTTTTCCGAAACCTTCCGATGGCGCGGCGCCGACCTGTTCCGTTGGACTATCGGCCCGTTTCAGATCGGGAAAGGCCGTTTCGATGGCCAGATTTCGTTGCTTGGCCGCGTCGTATTCCGCATCGGATATCTCCGGCGCGTCGTCGCTGTGATAGGCTTTGTTGGCTTTCGCCAGAAATTCCGCGAGGCGCGCAAGCTCTGCCTCTGCCGCCTCAGCCGAGAGCCGATCTACAGGTATGTCAGACATGGCGTTGCCCCAATCACGGTCAGATGCCGCTCGGCGCGGCTCCGGCCAAGTGATAGGGCGGGCTGGGGCGGTGGTCCAGAGGGTCAGGCGCCCATGGCGATCCGCTGGTCATCCAGTTCGACCGGTTCCGGGTCGCGCAGCACGTAGCCACGGCCCCAGACGGTTTCGATATAATTGTCGCCGCCAGTCGCCGTCGACAGTTTCTTGCGCAGTTTGCAGATAAAGACGTCGATGATTTTGAGTTCCGGCTCGTCCATGCCGCCATAGAGATGGTTCAGGAACATCTCTTTCGTCAGGGTTGTGCCCTTGCGCAGCGAAAGAAGCTCCAGCATCTGGTATTCCTTGCCGGTCAGATGCACCGGCTTGCCATCCGCCTCAACCGTCTTGGCGTCGAGATTGACCGAGACACGGCCGGTTTCGATAATGGATTGCGAATGCCCCTTCGAACGCCGGATGATGGCGTGGATGCGGGCGACCAGTTCCTCCCGATGGAAGGGCTTGGTCATATAGTCGTCGGCCCCGAAGCCAAAACCCTTGATCTTGTTCTCAGTGTCATCCGCGCCGGAGAGGATCAGGATTGGCGTGTCGATCCGTGCCAGCCTGAGCTGGCGCAGAACCTCATGTCCGTTCAGATCGGGAAGCCCGAGATCGAGCAGGATCAGGTCGTAGTCGTAGAGTTTGGCAAGGTCGATCCCCTCTTCCCCCAAATCCGTCGAATATACATTCAGATTCGCATGGCTGAGCATCAGCTCGATGCTTTTCGAAGTAGTCGGATCGTCTTCGACAAGAAGGACACGCATACCCAGGCTCCGTTACGTTAGGACAACTTTCCTTATCTTGCCGCTAAATGGTTAATGACCGATTACCATAAATTGGCCCGTTTTCCTAATTCAGCGCGTCCGGCTCGCGTTATGAGCGAAACCTGCGAATTGCGGTGGCTTTCAGCGCCTCGGGGCCATGCCGGTCGATCGCCTGCATCCATTCCGTCAGCTCGTCTGAGCTAAGCCCATAAGAATCAAGCGCTTCTTCTTTCGTGATCAACCCGTTTGAGACTGCGGTGACCACCGCCTGTTTGCGTGATGCCACCCAACGCCTGGTTTCCGCAGGCGGCAGATCGGCACGGGTCATGATCCGTCCATCGGGCAAGGTTACGGCCCGTGGACCGGATATTTTCTTCAGGTACATTGAACTCACCCCTCTTACTTCCCAGCTACAGTTGCTGTTCTGGCTTAACGGGGCATGAAATGCCGGGCTGTTAATCTCCCGCATTTTCGTCTATTGCGCGGGACTTCTTCTCCCCTCGGGTCGGAGGGCCCTTATCATGGCACTGGATCGTGACACCGGACTGAACTCGCTGGGCTTTGCCAAGCCGCCGGCGGAGACGCGCGTGGTCGTGGCCATGTCGGGGGGCGTCGACAGCTCTGTCGTGGCGGCGATGCTGGCCGAGGAAGGCTATGACGTCGTTGGGGTAACGCTGCAGCTCTACGATCACGGCGCGGCGCTGGCCAAAAAGGGCGCCTGCTGTGCCGGGCTCGATATACATGACGCGCGGCGCGTGGCCGAGGAGATGGGTTTTCCGCATTACGTGCTGGATTACGAGAATATCTTCAAGGATGCGGTGATCGACGAATTTGCCGACAGCTACCTGGCCGGCGCCACCCCCGTGCCCTGCATCCGCTGCAATGAACGGGTGAAGTTCAAGGACCTGCTGGAGACGGCCAAGGACCTCGACGCCGACTGCATGGCGACCGGCCATTACATCCAGCGCATGATGGGCACTGAGGGGCCGGAGCTGCATTCCGCCGCCGATGCCAACCGCGACCAGAGCTATTTCCTGTTTTCCACCACGCCGGAGCAGCTCTCCTACCTGCGCTTTCCGCTGGGCCATCTGCCCTCCAAGGCAGAGACGCGGGCGCTTGCGGCCAAATACGGGCTTCCCGTGGCCGATAAGCCCGACAGCCAGGATATCTGCTTCGTGCCCAACGGGAATTATGCCTCGGTGATCGAGAAGCTGCGCCCCGGCGCGGCGGAGCCGGGGGAGATCGTGGATGTGGACGGCACCGTTCTGGGTCAGCACAACGGTGTGATCCATTACACGATCGGGCAGCGTCGCGGCCTCGGGATCGGCGGGCTGGCCGATCCGCTCTACGTGGTAAAGCTGGACGTCGATGCGCGGCAGGTGGTCGTGGGGCCGAAGGAGATGCTGGCCACCCGGCAGGTCCCGGTGCGGGAGATCAACTGGCTGGGCGACGGCGCCTTCACCGATCAGGCGGAGCGGCATGTCTCCGTCAAGGTCCGCTCCACCCGCCCCCCACGGGAGGCGATCCTGCGGCCCGTTTCGGCGACGGAAGCCGTGGTCGAACTGCTGACGCCCGAAGAAGGCGTGTCGCCCGGTCAGGCCTGCGTCTTCTACGAGACCGGCGGGTCGCGCATCCTGGGCGGCGGCTGGATCTGGAAGGGCTGACCGCCAGTGGCGCGGCGGGGGGCTTCGCCCCCCACGGCCTGCGGCCTCCCCCCCAAGCAGAACCGCGAGGCGGTTCGCGTAGGCCTCAGGCAGGATATTTTCAGCAAGAAAAAGAGCGCGGCCCGCCCCTTCATCTTGGCAGAAATACTCCCGCCGGAGGCGGTCCTGTCAGAGGTGCCGGAGCACGGATCGGGCAGCGCGCAGGCCGGGTGGTTCTCCCCCCTGTCCCAGACGCTGCATGGTGAGGGCCATCGCAGCCTGCTGGCCATCGGGATGGGCCAGCACGTCGAGCGCGGCGGGGGCGATGAGATCAGCCCGGCAGTCGGGGCCGAGGAATTCCGGCACGGTCCGGCTTTCGGCCACGTGATTGACCAGGGTGACGGTGTCGGTGATCGCCATGAAGCGGATTATGGCAAAGCTCAGCGGGTTCATCCGGTAGGCGATGACCATGGGCGTGGCGGCGGCGGCCAGTTCCAGAGAGACGGTGCCGGAGGCGGCGATGGCGATATCGGCGGCGCGGAAGGCGGCGCGTTTTGTCGTGTCGTCATGGGTGGCGGGGTCCAGCAGCAGGGGCTGGACGGGCCAGAACGGCAGCATCTCCTTCAGGAGTGGCACGACAGGGGCGGCAGCGGGCAGGACGGCCTGAATGTCGGGGCGCTCGGCTTTCAGGCGTTGCAGGGTTTCGGCCAGCACGGGTGCGATGCGGGAGACCTCGCCGCGCCGCGATCCGGGCAGGAGCAGCGCAAGGGGCGCCCCGGTCAGGCCATGGGCGGTGCGGAATGCCTGCGCTTCAGCCTCCGTCGCGACTGGGGCGGTGGCGATGGGGTGGCCGACAAAATCGCAATCCATCCCGGCGGCCTGCATCAGCGGCGGCTCAAAGGGGAAGAGCGCCAGCACCTGGTCGATGAAGGCCGCGATCTTCTGCGCCCGGCCGGGGCGCCAGGCCCAGACGGTGGGGGCGACGTAATGCACCGTGCGGATCGTGCTGGCGGCTTTGACCAGTTTCGCGACGCGGAAGGAGAAATCGGGGCTGTCGATGGTGATCAGCGCCGCCGGGTTCTGCGTCACCACCGCCTCTGCCGTCTGGGCGATGCGGCGCTTGAGGTGGCGGTATTTCGGCAGCACCTCGGCAATCCCCATGACCGAGAGCTCGTCCATGGGAAAGAGGCTTTGCATCCCTTCGGCCATCATGCGGGGGCCGCCGACGCCGGTGAAGGTGACGCCGGGCGCAAGTTCCTTCAGCCCCTGCATCAGCGCCGCGCCAAGCGCATCGCCGGAGGGTTCGCCTGCGAGGAGGAAGAGCTGCATCAGCCCTGCTCCGCCAGCAGGAAGAGCTTGTGGCGGGTGCAGGCGGCCTCCACCTCCGCGCGGTCGAGGATGAGGACCTGGCCGGCGGCGATGGCGATACCTTCGAGGCCGGCGCTGGCCGCGGCCTCTACCGTGCGGGGGCCCAGGGCGGGCATGTCGACGCGCAGGTCCTGACCCTGTTTGGGGCGCTTGACGAGGACGCCCTTGCGCTGGCCGCGCAGGCGCGCCGGGGTGTCGCCGACAAAGCGCAGCAGCGCATCGGTGCCCTGCAGCGTCTCGATCCCCAGGCAGAGGCCATCGGCCACCACGCAGCCCTGCCCCACGTCGACCGGCGCCAGCGCGTCGAGGATGGTGCGGGCGCGGGCAATGTCGGACATCGCCTCGGCGCGCGGCTTGGGACCGGCCAGCAGGCCCGGCGCGGCGGTGAGCGCAGGCAGGACCTCATGGGCGCCGACGACGGAGAACCCCTGCTCCTCGAAGACGGAGATCACGAGGCGCAGGATACCGTCATCGCCACCCTTGACCGCCTGCATGACGCGGGGTGCCAGCCGCAGCATCAGCGCATCGGCCTTGAGCGGGTTGATATTGGGCCGCGCCCAGCCGCCGCCCATGACCACGCGGGACACCCCCGCCGCCTTGAGCGATTTGAAAAGCGATCCGAGTTTCTCGACCCGGTGGCGTTCGACGCGGGCCTCGGGCAGGGTCAGCTCCGTCCCCTCGAAGGCCACGACCATGGCGTCGGGTTCGGCCTCCGCCAGCAGGGCCGGAAGGGTGCCGCTGCCCGCGACGATGCCAAGGCGTCCCTCCGTCAGGGCCATCTCAGGCCTTGCCGGGGGTCAGGAAGGACCGGTCGCTGTCGGCGGTGATGAAGCGGACGATGTCGCGGACATAGTCGCTCTCCGTCTCCTCGCCCAGCCGGCGGGCGCGGTCCTGAAAGGCGCCCTCGCCCTGCGCCAGCATCTGGAAGGCGGCGCGCAGCGCGGTGATATCCGCCCGTGCCACGCCGCGCCGTTTCAGCCCGACGAGGTTCAGCCCGTCGAGATGGCCGCGCGGGGCCTGCACGAGGCCATGCGGGATCACGTCATTCGTCACCATGGTCACGGCGCCGATGATCGCGCCGCGCCCGATGCGGACCCATTGATGCACGCCGGACAGTCCGCCGATGATGACCTCATCCTCGATCACGCAGTGGCCCGCGAGCGCGGAGTTGTTGACGAGGATCACGTTATTGCCGACCCGGCAGTCATGGGCGACATGGCAGCCCGCCATGAAGAGCCCGTCATCGCCGACGGAGGTCAGCCCGCCGCCGCCTTCGGTGCCATTGTTCATGGTGACATGTTCGCGGATGCGGTTGCGCCTGCCGATGGTCAGGCGGGTCTCCTCGCCCTTGAACTTCAGATCCTGCGGGATGCCGCCCAGAACGGCGAAGGGATGGACCAGCGTGTCCTCCCCGATCTCCGTAATGCCCTGCACCACGACATGGCTCATCAGCCGGACGCCTGCGGCGATCTTCACCTTGGGGCCGACGTAGCAGAAGGGGCCGATGACGGCGCCCGCCGCGATCTCCGCGCCCGCCTCAACGACGGCAGAGGGATGGATATCGGCGCCGCTTGCGATGCTCATGGGTCAGGCCCCCCCGGACATATCCATCATGGCGGTCAGCTCTGCCTCGCAGGCGAGTTCCCCGTCGACCTCGGCGCGGCCGTGGAATTTCCAGACCTTGCCGCCGGGTTTGCCGCGCATCGTGGTCATATGCATCTTCAGCACGTCGCCGGGCACAACCATGCGGCGGAACTTGGCATTCTCGATCGACATGAAATAGACGAGGAAGCCCTTGTCGATGCTGTCGGTGGCCACGCCCACGAGGACGGCGGCGCTTTGGGCCATGGCCTCGATGATGGTGACGCCGGGCATGATCGGCTTGCCCGGGAAATGGCCGGTGAAATGCGGCTCGTTCATCGTGACGTTCTTGATGCCGGTGCAGGAGGCATGGCCGCTGATGTCGACGACCTTGTCAATCAGCAGGAACGGGTAGCGATGCGGGATGATCCGCTGAATGAGGCCGATATCGGCACTGGTCACGGTCTGGGGCGCTGCATCGGTCATGGGTCCGGGCCTTCTCTGGGTCTGGGCAGGTCTGGCCTGCGAAATCTGAGCGGTGCCTAGCAACTCCCCCGGTTCCGGGCAAGTGGCGGGGTCAGTCCGCGCCCTGCTCGGCCTGCGGTATCTGGGTGTCGATCCCGGGCAGAGACCCGCCGGGCACGGTCCGCACCGGCGGCAGGTCCGGCTCTGTCGGAGTCACGGGCTCCTCCGGTGCGGGCACGCCGGTTTCAAACCCGCCCTCGGAAAAGGGCGCCCCCGTGCCCTGCCCCTGCATCGCCTCATCAAGCCGGGAAATCGCGATCTGCGTCACATCTATAGCCTGGACAGAGGCGATCACGCTGCCCAGTTCCACGATCATCATCGCGCCGGCCTCTTGCATGATCCCAGCCAGAACCGGGTCGGCGGCCTCAAGAATGCGGGATCGCAGGGCGGCGCTTTCCTCTTGCAGGGCACGGAATTTAGCGTCCTGCTGGGTCCGGAAGGCCTGAACACGTTCATCAAAGGCGGTCGCACGGGCGCGGAATTCTTCGGCAGGCAGGGTCGGGCGTTCTTCGGTCAGCTGCCGTTCCTGCTCGCCAAGCTCCGCCTCGATGCGCCGGTTCTCGGCGGCGAGGACGGTGCTCCTCTCCGTCAGGTCGTCTTCCAGACGGCGGCCTGCGGCGCTTTCGCGGATCAGACGTTCGCTGTCCAGCGTCAGGATCGGGCTGCGGACCACCGACAGCGCCTGCGATGCCTGGGCCGTGACATCCGGCGCAGGGGCCGGCGCGGTGCCCTCCTCCTGCGTCAGGCCTGCGGAGGCACACAGCCCCAGGCACATCGCTGCCCCGCGCAGACCGTTCTTCAGCGTCGCGACAGGTCGGGCGCGCGGTCTCACACCGGCCTCAGAATTCGGACCGGATGGAGATATTGAACATCTGCTCCTGGTCGTAGGTCTCTTTCTTCAGCGCCTTGGCGAAATTGAACCGCAGCGGACCGATCGGCGTGTCCCAGAAGATCGACAGGCCGACCACATGGCGCGCCGAGCCGTCGTTGTACAGAAGCGTGCCCGGGACCGCAGACGCGGAGGAGCCGCCGATATCCCAGACGTTCGCGATATCGTAGAACGCCCCGCCAGAGATGCCGTATTCCTCGGGCAGGCCCAGGGGGAATTCCGCCTCGAAACTGGCGACGGCAACCATATTGCCATAGAGCGCGTCGTCATAGGCACCGCTGGCGCTGCGCTGCCGGGGGCCGATGCCGTCCGGGTCAAAGCCGCGGATGTAGTCGTCAAGCAGGGTCACACGATCCATCGTGCGGCTGGAGCCTTTGGTGTAGCTCAGCATGCCACCATAGAGCGATGCCCGCAGCGTGACTTCCTCGTTCAGGATCCGCGCCTGCGCCACCGCGCGTGCCTTGGTCCGGATGAACTGCGTATCGCCCCCGAGCCCCGAGAAATCCTGACCGAATTCCAGCAGGACGCCCCGCGTCGGGTCCAGGCCCGTGGTGCGGCTGTCGTAGGTGACGGTATAGCCGAGAGAGCTGGAGATCACCTCTCCCTGGTCGATCTCGCTGGCCAGAATACTGCCGGTGACCGGCAGGCTCGCGCCGGTCTTCATGGTCGAGCTCTGGAGGTTGTAGCGCACGTTCAGGTTTGTTGCCTCGGACAGCGGGAAGGTCAGGCCAAGACCCACCTGCGCCTGTTCCGTATCGTAGGACGAATTGAAGGTACGGGTTTCCTGATAGCCGATGTCGAAATCAAAGGTGACATCCCGGCCCAGCAGCTGCGGCTCGATGAACCGCAGGCCGTAGTTCCGGTTGGTCGTGGCGCCCGAGAATGTCAGGTTCACGGTCTGCCCGCGCCCGAGGAAGTTCCGCTCCTGCAGGTTTACGGCCAGGCCAAAGCCGGAGTTGGTCGAATAGGTCCCGCCGAAGGACAGCGACCCGGTGGTCTTTTCCTCGACATCCACGTCGATCACGACCTGATCCGAAGACGAGCCTTCGCGGGCGTTCACGTTGGTATTTTCGAAAAAGTTCAGCGCGCGGATGCGGTCGGCGGCTTCGCGGATCTGGCGCGGGTTGAAGGGATCGCCCTCCACCACCTTGAACTGGTTACGCACCACGCGATCCAGCGTTGTCGTGTTGCCTTCGACATCGATGCGCTCGATGAAGACGCGCGGCCCGCGCGACAGGACAAATTCGACATCCAGCGTCAGGTCGCGGTCGTTGCGGGTGATCTGCGGCTCAACACGCAGGAAATCCAGCCCCTCGCGGATCGCCAGATTTTCCATCCGCGCAATCGCGTTCTCGATGGCCAGCGGCGAATAGACCACGCCGGGGCGCAGCTTGATCACCGACTGATAGTAATCGGCATCGGCCTGCGGATAATCGCTGACGACGGAGACGTTGCCGACCCGGAACTGCTGACCTTCCTGAATATTGAAGGTCACAAAATAGGCGTCGCGTTCGCGGGCGAATTCGGCGTTCACAGCCGTTGTGCGGAAGTCGATATAGCCGCGCGAGAGGTAGAAATCGCGCAGCACCTGCTGGTCCAGCTGCAGCCGGTCCTCGACAAAGGTATCGCGGCGGATCAGCTGGCGCAGAAGGCCGGCCTGTTTGCTTTCCACGACGCGGCGCAGACGGCGGTCCGAATAGACGGTATTGCCGACAAAGCCGATGCGGTTGGTTTCGGAATTGCCGCCTTCGAAGATCTCATAGACCAGATCGACGCGGTTGTCGGACCGGCGGATGATGCGCGGCGTGACGCGGGCGGCCAGCCGGCCCTGATCGGCATAGGCGCGGGCGATGTTCTGGGCATCGGCCTGGGCCTTGGAGGGCGAAAAGACCAGCCGCGACTTGACCTCGACAATCTCGGCCAGCTGGTCGTCCTTCAGACGACGGTTGCCTTCGAAGGTCACGGAATTCACGGTCGGATATTCGACAACGTTGATCACCAGCGTGCCGCCGCGCGGCATGATTTCAACCGTTTCGAAAAGGCCGGAGGCAACAATGCGCTGATAGGCGTCGTTCAGCTCGGCGGCAGACAGGCTCTGCCCACGCGCGATCCCGGCATAGCTCAGGATGGTGCCGGTTTCGATTCGGGCGTTGCCGTCCACCTGAACGGAATTGAACCGATAGCTCTGCGCCAGGGCCATGTCCGGCCCGACTGTGATCGCCGTCCCCGCGAGTAGAGCCACAGCACATACGGTGCGCAACTTGGAGAGGCGACGCGACGGGGTGGCAGCCCCAATCCGCTTGTTCTTGATCATTGATATGCCCCGGAGGTCGTCCCTTGGTTTTAATCGGTGGTAAACACTTGTCCCCGGCTTGTCAAAATCATCTGGGCCAATTTTCCCGCGAAGTTCCGGGCTCCGGCCGAGCTGGCCAATGTCGCGCGGGGCGCGGGCCTTCGGGCAAAAAAAATCAGGCGCGTCGGGGACGCGCCTGTCAGGTGAGACCGGACCTGATTTGCTGCCGTGGTCCGGTCACGAGGTCGGCCGCTGCCACGGCCGGGGGGATTACTCAGTTGAGAATGCTTCCGACCCAGGAGCCAGCGGCCAGGGTCACAGCGATCATGCCGATTGCAAAAAGACGGTCACGGTTCAGGTCAACCAGGAGGGAAACACCGGTATAGCCCTGCTGAATCATTTGCATCGACATGGTCTCACTTCTTTGTCAGTCGCTTTCGGGGTCTGGTGGGCGGCACCAGAGGGCGCTTTGCGCGCCGCGTTTGAGCTGACTTTCGTGTGAGAATGGGGCGGAAATACGTCCCCAATTGTGGCGATTTCTGGGCGACCACAGATCGCGCGTTCTGAAACCGCCCCGGCCTCGGCCCGTCAGGGGCAGAGCACGTCGTTCGACAGGGCAAAGATCATGACCGCAAGGATCAACGTAAGTCCCGCCCCCATAAGCACCCGCAGCGCATTGTCCGAGGGCGGGCGGCCGGACACGGCCTCATAGGCATGAAAGACCAGATGACCCCCGTCGAGCACAGGAATGGGAAATAGGTTCAGCAGGCCCACCGCTGTCGACAGGGCGGCAACAAACCACAGGAAGCTGACCGCGCCCTGGCTCGCCATGGCGCCAGAGGTCTGGGCGATGCCGATGGGGCCGGTCATATTGCAGGTGCTGATCTGGCCGACAATCATATGATAAAGGCCTGACAGAGAGCTTTTGACGATGGCCCAGGTCTGCGCCACGCCGCCTGTGACCGCATCCGCCAGCCCCATACGCTCTGTCGCCGGTTCAAATGCCAGGCCACCGGCGATCCCGATCCGCCATTCCGTCCGGAAGCCGCCTTCGGGACGCGGTTCGTCGACCCGACGCGGCGCGAGCGTGAAATCGAGCGGCGCGGCCGCGTCTTCCCGCCAGACTTTCAGCGCCAGCGGCCGCCCGTCCGAGCTTTCGACGATATCCTTGAGCTGGGTAAAGGCAAACACCGGCTGGCCGTCGATTTCGGTGATCACATCGCCGGTCTTCATGCCGATGTCATAGGCCGCGGAACTGGGGGCGAGCTGGCTGACCAGCGGCGGATAAGGGAACGGTCCGTCTACTACGATATCCTGGCCATCACGGTCGACGCGGTAATCCAGCACCGGCGCCATCGGCAGCTCGTCGTTGATTGAGACAGAGGTGTCATCCTGTGGCAGGTCGATCCCGCCAATGGCCAGGATCCTGTCCCCGGCCTGCAGCCCCTGCACCGCCGCAGGAAGCGGCCGCATCTCGGCCACGGTCAGCGGGCGCGCGATATCGCCCTGGGCCAGGAACAGGGCGGCGAACATCAGGATCGACAGAATGAAATTGAACACCGGGCCGGCAGCAACCGTCGCCGCGCGGGCCCAGAGCGGTGCGCCATGCATGGTTTTGCGACGATCCGCCTCGCTCAGCCCGCCGATGGCGCTGGCATCCTTGCCGGAGGCGGCGTCGGAATCGCCCAGGAATTTGACATAGCCGCCCAGCGGCAGCGCGGCCAGCTGCCAGCGTGTGCCATGCCGGTCCATCCGCGACAGCAGCACGGGCCCGAAGCCCAGCGAAAACACCTCTGCCCGGATGCCCGACAGGCGTCCGACGATGTAATGGCCATATTCATGGATCGCCACGATGATCGACAGCGCCGCCACAAAGGCGAGGAGTGTGTAGAAAAGACTGCCGAACTGTGGAAGAAATTCCATGCGTGATCCTGTGGCCTCTGCTCTGTTTCCGGTTTCTGACTTCAGGTGCACCCGATCACGACATCGGCCTCACACCGTGCGAGATGGTCGATCTGAAGAATGTTATCAAGGCTTATGGCGGCATCAATGTGACCGACGCCCGCATCCAGCCTTTCCAGCACCATTTCGACAACCTGTGCCATTTCTGTGAACCCGATACGCTTTTCGATGAAGGCATCAAGGGCCCGTTCCTTGGCCGCGTTGAAGGCCGCGCCCGCCAGCCCGCCGCGTCGCATCACCCAATCGGCAAGGCGCAGCGCAGGATAGCGGGCCGGATCGGGGGCGCGAAAGGTCAGCTGTCCCAGTTTGGCCAGGTCCAGACGTTCCACGGGCAGCGCGGCGCGGCGCGGGTGGTGCAGGGCAAAGCCGATGGCATGACGCATATCCGGCATGCCCATATGCGCCAGTATGCCGCCATCGTGATGGGTGACCAGCGCATGGATCATGCTTTCGGGGTGGATGATCACATCTACCTGATCGGGATGCAGGCGGAAATATTCCCGGGCCTCGATGATCTCCAGCGCCTTGTTGAACATCGAGGCCGAATCGATGGTGATCCGCTGGCCCATGGCCCAGTTGGGATGGGTCGCGGCCTCTTCCGGCGTGGCGCCTGCCAGTTTCTCCAGCGGCCAGTCGCGGAAAGCCCCGCCAGAGGCGGTCAGCGTGACCTTCTCCACCGTTGCGATATCTTCGCCCATCAGCGCCTGAAAAACGGCGGAATGTTCGCTGTCGACGGGCAGGATGGGCGCGCCGCAGCGTTCGGCCGTGGCCATGACCAGCGGACCCGCCGCCACCAGCGTCTCCTTGTTGGCCAGCGCCAGGGTTGCGCCCTGCTCCAGCGCGCGCAGGCCCGGGGTCAGCCCGGCGGCGCCGACGATGGCCGACATACACCAGTCGCAGGGACGTTCGGCCGCCTCGATCAGCGCCTGCCCGCCGGAGGCTGCCTCCACCCCGGAATTGCCAAGTGCCAGCCGCAGGTCATCGAGACAGTCGTCATAGGCGGTCACCGCCACCTGCGCCTTCAGCCGGATCGCATCTTCGGCCAGCCGCGCCACATTGCGCCCGCCGGTCAGGGCCACGATCTCATAGGACGGCAGGTCGCGCCCGATCAGGTCAATCGTCTGCTGCCCGATGGAGCCGGTCGCCCCCAGGATGCTGATCCGCCGTGTCATGGTGTCACCGGCACGCCCGCCCAGGGGCCGACGAGCAGCAGGAAGACCGCGCCGCCCAGCACCCCGTCGAACCGGTCGAGCAGCCCGCCATGGCCGGGGATGAGGGAGGAGCTGTCCTTCGCCCCGACCCGCCGTTTCATCGCCGATTCCGCCATATCCCCCATCTGGGAGGCCATGGAGACGGCGACGGACAACCCGATCAGTGCCGATCCGGCCCCTGCCCCCAGAATAAAGCAGACCGCCACGACGCCTGCCGCAACCCAGCCTGCAATCGTCCCGGCCCAGGTCTTTTTGGGGCTGACGCGGGGCCAGAATTTCGGCCCCCCGATCATCCGCCCGGCGAAATAGCCCGCGATATCGGTGGCGACGATCACGGCAATCAGCCAGAAGAGCCAGATCATGCCCGAAATCTCGCGCAGCTGGATCAGCCCGAAGGCGGCGATCAGGATCATGGCGGTAAAGGTCAGGAACAGCACCCGGTGGCGCGGGACCAGTGCGATGCCCGCCATGCCCGGCACCAGCAGTGCAGGCAGGGAAACACCCAGCGGCAGATACACGACGGCCAGCAGCGACACGCAGGCAATCAGCCCCATTGTCTTGGCCGAACGGTCGGCTTCGGGGACCAGAAGCCGCACCAGTTCCCAGACCATGCCGCCGGCGACCAGCGCAAAGCCCAGCCGCAGCACATGCCCGCCCGCCCATATGACCAGCAGCCCCAGCACGACCATGGCGATGCCCGATATCACCCGCGGCTTCAGATCTTCCCAGCTACGCGCGGCCATCTCAGGCTTTCACCCCTCCGTAGCGCCGGTCACGCCCGGCATAGCTGCGGATCAGATCGGAAAAGATTCGGGCCGTGAAATCAGGCCAGAGCGTGTCGATGAATTCATATTCCGCATAGGCCGACTGCCAGAGCAGAAAGTTGGAGATCCGCGCCTCGCCCGAGGTCCGGACGACAAGGTCGGGATCGGGCAGCACATGAGTGTCGAGGTAATGCGGCAGGGTCTCTTCGTCGACATCGCGCGGGTCCAGCCGGCCCGCCGCCACGTCCTCGGCCAGCCGTTTGGTCGCGCGGGCGACCTCGTCGCGGCCACCATAGTTCAGCGCAATGGTCAGGTTGGTGCCGGTGCAGCCCTCGGTCATGCATTCCAGCTCGTCCATCAGCTCCTGCAGCTTGCGGTCCAGACCGGGCCTGTCGCCGATAAACCGCACCCGGACATTATTGGCCTTGAGCGCGCGCGCCTCCTTCTGGATGTAGCGCTTGAAGAGCGACATGAGCCCCGCCACTTCGATCTGCGTGCGCTTCCAGTTCTCTGTCGAGAAACCGAAGATCGTCAGGTATTCGACGCCAAGTCCCGGACAGGCCTCGACAATCTCGCGCACCCTTTTGGCACCGGCGTGATGGCCAAACAGCCGCGGACGGCCGCGCATCGTGGCCCAGCGTCCATTGCCGTCCATGATGATCGCGACATGGCGCGGACCTTTCTGGATGTGCTCTTGCTGGGTCATAGTCGGACGCGGCTCACACCTGCATGATCTCGTCCTGTTTCGACTCCAGTGCCGCATCGACCTTCTTGATATAGGTATCGGTCAGATCCTGCACTTCGGCTTCCCAGAACTTCTGATCGTCTTCGGACAGGCCGTCGGCCTTGGCTTTCTTGATCTGGTCCATGCCGTCGCGCCGCAGGTTGCGGATCGCGACCCGCGCGCTTTCGGCATATTGGGCGGCAACTTTGCCCAGTTCACGGCGGCGCTCTTCGTTCAGCTCGGGGATGGGCAGCATGATGATGGTGCCGTTCAGCTGCGGGTTGATGCCCAGCCCGCTTTCCCGGATGGCCTTTTCGACCTTGCCGACCAGCCCCTTGTCCCAGACGTTCACGGTGACCATGCGCGGCTCCGGCACGTTGACGGTGCCGACCTGGTTGATCGGGGTCGGGCTGCCATAGGCATCCACCATCACCGGCTCCAGCATGGAGGCCGAGGCGCGCCCGGTGCGGAGCGAGGCAAACTCGGTGCGCAGATTGCTCATGGTCCCGTCCATGCGGCGCGTCAGGTCATCGGTGTCGAGCTCGAATTCATCGGCCATGGGATACCCCGTTCTTTAAGTTGGTGAGGGGGTAATAAGGCAGAGGTCCGGCGATGTATAGGCATCGCTTGCCAGTCTGCGGCGAGCCGCGTTTCGGACCCGGCCCCGGTGTCCGGCCCGACGTGCCCCCCGGCCGCAGGCTGGCGGCAAGATGTGGTGTTTCCGGGGGCCCGTCAGCAAAGCGGGATGGCGGGCGGGGCGTCGCCGCGCAGCCGGCGCGCGTCGTCCGGCAGCCTTTGCAGCCCAGGCTGTCCCGGACGCTTACTTGTCGCGGACGATCGTATAGGTGCCCTGCCCGGCCAGGATCCCGCGGAACCCGCCCGGCTCGTCCAGCGAAAAGACGATGATCGGCTTTTTATTGTCCCGCGCCAGCGCAATTGCCGAGGCATCCATGACGTTCAGATGCTGGGCCAGCACCTCGTCATAAGTGACCTTGTCATAGCGCTTGGCATCGGCATGTTTCATCGGGTCCTTGTCATAGACGCCGTCGACCTTGGTGCCTTTGAAGATCGCCTCGCAGGCCATTTCATTGGCGCGCAGCGTGGCCGCGGTGTCGGTGGTGAAATAGGGGTTCCCCGTTCCGGCGGCAAAGATGCACACGCGGCCCTTCTCAAGGTGCCGCACGGCGCGGCGGCGGATGTAGGGCTCGCAGACCTGATCCATCGGGATGGCGGAAATCACCCGCGTATGCACGCCCAGGGCTTCCAGCGCTGCCTGCATGGCCAGCGCATTCATGACCGTCGCCAGCATGCCCATGTAATCTGCCGTCGTCCGTTCCATGCCCTGGGCCGAACCGGCGAGGCCGCGGAAGATGTTCCCGCCGCCGATCACCATGCATATCTCGACGCCCATTTCATGCACCGTCATCACCTCGCGGGCGATGCGGTCCACCGTCGGCGGGTTGAGCCCGTAGCCCTGGTCGCCCATCAGGGCCTCGCCCGAAATCTTGAGCAGCACACGCTTGTAGGTGGTTTCGGATTGATCTTTCGCCATGCTGCGCTCCATCTGGTCAAGGGGGCCCTGCCGGGGCTAGGTTGGCGGCAAAATGGTCGAAATGTCCGGGTAATACAATGCAGCAAATGACGCGGCGTCCAGATCTCTGCCCGGAGGGCAGGCGGTGATCCCGGATGACCTCTCCCGCGAGCTGCCGGTTCTGATCGCCGGCCCCACGGCCTCCGGGAAATCCGCCCTGGCGATGGAGATCGCGGCGCGGCAGGACCGGGTGGTGGTGAATGCCGATGCGCTGCAGGTCTATGACAGCTGGCGGGTGCTGACCGCCCGCCCCTCCGTCGCGGAGGAAGCCGCCCTGCCGCATGCGCTTTACGGCCATGTCGGCGGCACCTTTGCCTATTCGGCGGGCGACTGGCTGCGCGATGTGGCGGGGTTGATCGCGGCCGGGCCGGTTGTGGTCGTCGGGGGCACCGGGCTCTATTTCTCCGCCCTGACCGAGGGGCTGGCCGATATCCCGCCCACGCCGCCCGATGTCCGCGCCGAAGCCGACGGGATACGTCAGAACAGCGGGCTGGCCGCGCTGCTGGCTGACCTCGACGCCGAGACGCTGCGCCGGATCGATACGCAAAACCCCATGCGCGTACAGAGGGCCTGGGAGGTCCGGCGCGCCACCGGGCGCCCGATCTGGGACTGGCAGGATGCGACCCCGGCGCCGCTGCTGCCGTTGTCACAGGTCCAGCCGCTGGTGCTGGATGCGCCGCCACACTGGCTTACCCCCCGGATCGAACGGCGGTTCGACGCCATGCTGGACGGCGGGGCGCTGGAGGAGGCGCGGGCCAATCTTGTGGACTGGGACCCTTCCCGGCCCTCCTCCCGTGCCATCGGCGCGCCGGAGCTCATCGCGCATCTCAGGGGGGAGATGACGCTGGAGGAGGCACGGCAGGCAGCCACGATCGCCACCCGGCAATATGCAAAGCGGCAGCGCACCTGGTTCCGGGCCAGGATGCGGGACTGGCGCTCTTTATCCATGGACGGCTGATCCCGGCCGCCGGCGTCCGTGCCGGGCACCGAACCGGGCAACCCCCTCTCTGCCCCGGATGCCGCGACGCCGACCGCTGCGAGAACGCCACTCACCCACAGGTTGTCCACAGGCGGCGCAAAAATCGGCGGATATCTGGCCCGATCCTGTGGATAACTCTCCGCCCCCCTTTACGGAATCGAACATCCGTCGCAGGGTTGAGCGAGAAAGACGGGGAAAACGCATGCAGATTCGGAACATTCTCGCGCAGTCGCCGCATGAGGCATCCGTCGCGTCGCCGCGCATCCGGACATTTGGCCAGCTCTCGCTCGGCTCGCCCTGGCGACTGGAATTGCAACATGCCCGGGCCTCGCATCTGTTCGTCTGGGTCACCAAGGGCCAGGGCCGCGCTACGATCCTGGGCAAGCGGCGCGGGCTGGGCGCGCATAACGGGCTTTATATTCCTGCGGGCACGCTGATGGCGCTTGAACTGGGCAAGCAGTGCTATGGCATCGCCGTCGACCTGCCGGCGCATGAGGCAGGCATCCTGCCTGAGACGCCGCACCACCTGCGTATCCGCGATGTCATGGCCCAGAACGAGCTGACAGCGATCCTTGACAATATGCAGCGCGAACAGTCCACCCACCGCGCCTTTGGCGACGAGGCCGCGCGGGCGCATGCGGGGCTGCTGTCGGTCTGGGTGCGGCGGACGCTGTCTCAGCCGGATAACGCCCCGGCCAGCCGCGTTCCGGCCGCCGAACGGCTGATGGCGGCCTTCTGCGCGCTGGTGGAGCGCGACTACAGATCCGGAAAACCCATGTCGGATTATGCCCAGGCGCTTGGCGTCACACCGACCCATCTCAGCCGCGCCTGCAAGCAATGTTCGGGGCTGACGGCCGCAGAGGTGATCACCCAGCGGGTGCTCTACGCTGCGCGCGATATGCTCGAACGGCAGGATTTTCCGATCCGGCTGGTCGCCGAAATGCTGGGCTTTTCCTCTGCGGCCTATTTCACCCGGTTCGTGCAGAATCAGACGGGCCAGACACCGTCAGCCCTGCGGCAGGCCGCGCGGGAGTGACGGCACGCCTGAGCGGCCCGACATATGCCCATTTGTTGTGCAGAAGCCGGATCACGACGCGCGGCGGCACGGCAGATCACATTCGGGTAATTTCAGATTTATGGCTTGAAAAGAAGCGCTTTGTGGTTTTTCACTGACAGAGATGTCGCAAATTGAACAGAACATGTCGATCCCGGCCATTGGCGTCCGGCGTTTTCTGTTTCGCTATAGGAAAAACGACAGACGCCCGTACCGGCTATGGGGCCACGGCACCGGCAGATCGGACGGCATCGGAAAAGGGTCGCAAAGGCCTGTCTCAATATTAGTGTCTCAGGGAGTTACAGATGACGCGCATGGATAAAATCACGGAGGCCGTGCATCCGGCCGCCGAAATGTGGGCAGAGGAGTTCAAAGCCGGCAAGATGAGCCGCCGCGAATTCATCACCCGCGCTTCGACGCTGGGTGTGGCCACCGCCACGATCTACAGCCTCGGCGGTATCGCGCCCGCAAAGGCCGAAAGCCATATGGAACCCCAGATGGGCGGCACGCTGCGCGTCCAGATGGAGACGAAGGCGCTGAAGGACCCGCGCAACTACGACTGGTCCCAGATGTCCAACTTCTCCCGCGGGTGGCTGGAATACCTGGTGGAATACCAGCGTGACGGGTCCTTCGAAGGCCGCCTGCTGGAAAGCTGGGAAGTCAACGAGGACGCCACCGAATACACGCTGAAGGTGCGTCCGGGCGTGACCTGGAACAATGGCGATCCCTTCACTGCCGATGATGTCATCTTCAACATCAAGCGCTGGTGCGAAAAGAACGTCGAGGGCAACTCGATGGCCTCCCGCATGGCCAACCTGATCGATGAAGAGACCGGGATGGACAAGGAAGGCGCGATCACCAAGGCCGACGACATGACCGTCGTGCTGAAGACCTCCGTGCCCGATATCACCATCATCGCAGGCTTTGCCGATTACCCGGCACAGATCGTGCATTCCTCCTACGATGGCGGCGATCCGGCGGCGAACCCGATCGGCACCGGCCCCTACCTGCCCGAGGAAAACGAGGTCGGCGTCAAGCAGGTGCTGGCCAAGAACACCGACCACACCTGGTGGGGCGAAGGCGCCTATCTGGACCGGATCGAATTCATCGACTTCGGCACCGACATGGCCGCCTGGGTGGCCGCAGCCGATGCAGACGAGGTCGACATGACCTACCAGTCCACCGGTGAATTCATCGAAGTGCTCGACGCGATGGAATGGGTTAAATCCGAAGCGGTGACCGCCGCCACGATCTGCGTCCGGTTCAACCAGCAGCAGGAACCCTTCACCGACGTCAACGTCCGCAAAGCGCTGATGATGGCCGTCGATCCGGCCGTGGTGCTGGAACTGGGCTATGCCGGCTACGGCACCGTGGCCGAGCATCACCATGTCTGCCCGATCCACCCCGAATATGCCGAGATCCCCAAATTCCCGGTCGATCCGGCGGCGGCCAAGCAGATGATCGCGGATGCCGGCCATGCCGATACCGTGTTCGAGCTGATCTCGATCGACGACCAGTGGCAGGCGGAAACCTGCGACGCGGTGGCCGCGCAGGTCCGCGACGCGGGCATCCAGATCGAACGCAAGATCCTCCCCGGCTCGACCTTCTGGAACGACTGGCTGGTCTACCCCTGGTCGGCAACCGAGTGGAACCAGCGTCCGCTGGGCGTGCAGGTTCTGGCGCTGGCCTATAAATCCGGCGTGGCCTGGAACGAAACCGCCATGGCCAACACCGAATTCGACAGCCTGCTGGACGAGGCGCTGGCGATCAACGATGCCGACAAGCGGTCCGAGGTCATGGCCAAGATCGAGCAAATCATGCTGGACGACGGCGTGATGATCCAGCCTTACTGGCGCTCGCTCTTCCGTCATTACAAGCCGACGGTGCATGGCACCGAGATGCATCCGACCTTCGAGATGCATCATTACAAGTGGTGGGTCGAAAGCTGATCCAGTCGCGGCGCCCTCCCCGGGGGGCGCCGTTTTCGCAGGCGGCACAGAGGGCCAGAACGCTCCGCCCCTGCCAGGAACCCGGCCAGCAGCTGCCCCCAGGGGGGATGGCACGGCCAGCACAAGGCCCCGGATCAACCGGGACCGCAACGGGGATAGTGTATGCTAGTCTTTCTGCTTAAGCGGATCGGGGTCATGATTCTGACGGCGCTCTGCCTCAGCTTCATGGTATTCTTCCTGACCAACCAGCCGGCCATGCTGGAAAAGGTTGCCAAATACGAGGGCAACTCGCGCATGTCGGATGAGGAGGTCGCACTCTTCCTCAAGAATAACGGCTTTGAACGGCCCATGTTCGTGCGCTACGGCGAATGGCTGGGCGTGCTGCCCGGCTGGACCCGCGAGACAGAGGCGCGCACCTTCGGGCGCTGCATCGACAGCGGCATGGACCCGGCAGAGGCGCCCAGCTACTGCGGCGTGCTGCAGGGCGACTGGGGCGCATCGCGGGTGTTCCGGGATGAGGTCTCCTCTCTCGTTGGCACAAGGCTCTACATGACCGGCAAGCTGATGCTCTGGGTCATGCTGCTGATGGTGCCGGCGGCGCTTGGCATCGGCGTGCTGGCGGGCATGCGCGAGGGCTCGAAACTCGACCGGTCGCTCTCCACCTTCTCCATCGCCACGACGGCCACGCCGGAATATGTCTCCGGTGTTATCCTGATTTCGGTCTTTGCTTCCTCGGCCGTGGGTCTCAAATGGTTCAAGGGCACCGCCACGGCGGCCATGGAAAACGCGACATTCGAGAATTTCTTTCTGCCGGTCCTGACCATCGCGCTTTACGGCATGGGCTATATCGCCCGGATGACCCGCGCCTCCATGGCCGAGGTCATGACGGCGCAATATATCCGCACCGCCCGGCTCAAAGGCGTCAGCTTCCGCAATATCGTCCTGAAGCACGCGCTCAGGAACGCGCTGATCGCCCCCTTCACCGTCATCATGCTGCAGTTCCCCTGGCTTCTGAACGGCGTGGTGATCGTCGAGACGCTCTTCAACTACAAGGGCCTCGGCTGGGCGCTGGTGCAGGCGGCGGGCAATAATGACATCGACCTGCTGATGGGCATCTCCGTCGTCTCGGTCATCGTGGTTCTGGTGACGCAGCTGATCTCCGATATCGGCTATGTCTACCTCAACCCCCGTATCCGTATCTCGTAAGGAGGCCCCTCATGGAAACGCTGTCCTGGGGCGCCATCCTCGCCCGTCTCTTCATCCAGTTCATTCCGGTCTGGATCGCCCTGATCGCCACGTTCGCCCTGTCGATCATGTACAAGCGAAAGCTCGGCCTCTACGGCAAGCTTTTCGACAACCTGATCGGCATGATCGGCTTCGGCCTCGTGATGTTCTGGGTCTATACCGCCCTCTTCACCGGCCTCTTTGACATGATCATGACGCATGATCCGCTGCAGGCGGTCTCCGGCATGAAGAACAAGGTGCCCGGCACGGCGCTCTCCGGTTCCGGCGAGACCGACTACCCCTATTACCTGCTGGGCGGCGACACGCTGGCCCGCGATGTCTTCTCCCGCATGGTGCAGGGCGCCTGGGTGGTGGTCCGCATTGCCCCGCTCGCCACGCTCTTCGCCTTCATGGCAGGCATCACCCTGGGGCTTCCGGCGGGCTATTTCGGCGGAAGGCTCGATGCAGTGCTGTCGTTCCTCGCCAACCTTATCCTCGCCTTCCCGGTGATCCTGCTCTTCTACCTGCTCGTCACGCCCGAGATGGTGACCTCCGGCATTCCCTCCTACATGGCCATCGTGCTCTTCATCCTGCCGATCGCCTTCCTCTGCGTGATGATCAACTCGCGCTACCATACTGATCCGAAACGGCGGAATATCTATATCGCCATCACGGTCTTCATCCTCGGCTGGCTCTACCTCTCGCTCATCAACGACCGCGGCACGCCGGTCAACTTCCTGCCCGCCGATCTCGACCTCTTCGACATCCCCGGCGGCATCCTCGTCGTCTTCGTCTCGGTTGTCTTCGTCAACGCGCCCACGGTCTTCCGCATCGTGCGTGGCCTGACGCTGGACATCCAGACACGCGACTATGTGGCGGCGGCCCAGACCCGCGGCGAGGGTCCGTGGTACATCATGCTCTGGGAAATCCTGCCCAATGCGCGCGGCCCCCTCATCGTCGATTTCTGTCTGCGCATCGGCTACACCACCATCCTGCTCGGCACACTGGGCTTCTTCGGCCTGGGCCTGCCGTCGGACAGCCCGGACTGGGGGACCACGATCAACCAGGGCCGCAAGCTCCTGTCGATCTATCCCCATCCGGCCATCGTACCCGCCTTCGCCCTCCTCAGCCTCGTCCTCGGCCTCAACCTCCTCGCCGACGGTCTGCGCGAAGAAAGCCTGAAGGACTGAGCCGATGCTTTTTCTTGCCCAAAATATCCCCGCCGGAGGCATCCCGGTTTCCGCAGGAAACCGGCCACAAAAGGAACGCGCCGCAGGCGCACCTTTGGATCCCCGCCCGACAAGGAGCCTGACATGAAGAGCCCTGATTACGACGGTCCCATCCTCGAGATCGACCAGCTCTCGATCTCCTTCTTCACCCGGCTCCGCGAAATCCCCGCCGTGATGGATTTCTCGGTCAAGGTCATGCCCGGCGAAGCCGTGGGCCTCGTCGGCGAGTCGGGCTGCGGCAAATCCACCGTGGCGCTTGGCGTCATGCAGGATCTCGGCGTCAACGGCCGGGTGGTCGGCGGGTCTATCAAGTTCAAGGGCCGCGATCTGGGCCAGATGTCGGACGAGGAACTGCGCCAGGTCCGCGGCAATGAGATCGCCATGATCTATCAGGAGCCCATGGCCTCGCTGAACCCGGCCATGCGGATCGGCAAGCAGCTCATGGAAGTGCCGATGATCCACGAGGGCATCTCCGAGAAGGAGGCCTATGAGCGCGCCCTGCAGGTTGTGACCGACGTCAAACTGCCCGACCCCAAGCGCATGCTCGACGCCTTCCCGCACCAGCTTTCGGGCGGGCAGCAGCAGCGGATCGTCATCGCCATGGCGCTCATGTCGAAGCCCGCGCTGCTGATCCTCGATGAGCCCACCACCGCGCTCGACGTGACGGTGGAGGCCGCGATCGTGGAGCTGGTCCGCGATCTGGGCAAGAAATACGGCACGTCGATGCTCTTCATCTCCCACAACCTCGGGCTGGTGCTGGAGACCTGCGACCGTATCTGCGTGATGTATTCCGGGGAGGCTGTGGAGCGCGGCTCCATCGAGGATGTCTTCGACAAGATGCGCCATCCCTATACTCAGGCGCTCTTCCGTTCGATCCCGCTGCCGGGCGCCGACAAGACCTCCCGCCCGCTCAAGGCGATCCCGGGCAATTTCCCCCTGCCCCATGAACGCCCGCCGGGCTGTAATTTCGGGCCCCGCTGCGACTATTTCGAGGCCGGCCGCTGCGACGCCAAGGACATCCCGATGTTCAATATCGAGGGCGACGAGCGGCATACAACCCGCTGCCTGCGCCATGACGAGATCGACTGGGCCGCGCCCATGGTGGCCGAGGCCACAAAAGGCAAAAGCGCGATCGGCAAGCCGGTCCTCAAGATCGAGAACCTCAAGAAATACTACGAGGTCGCGGCCTCTGCCCTCTTCTCCTCCGGTCCGCGCAAGGTGGTCAAGGCAAACGAGACGCTCAGCTTCGAGGCCCGCGAGGGCGAGACGCTTGCCATCGTGGGCGAGTCTGGCTGCGGCAAGTCGACCTTCGCCAAGGTGCTGATGGGGCTGGAGACGGCGACGGACGGGAATATCCTGCTCAACAGCAAGGAAATCCAGTCGACCCCGATCGAGAAACGGCGGACGGAGACGATCTCCAGCGTGCAGATGGTGTTCCAGAACCCGTTCGACACGCTCAACCCGTCGATGTCGGTGGGCCGTCAGATCATCCGGGCGCTGGAGATCTTCAAGATCGGCGCCAATGATGCGGAACGGCGGGAGAAGATGCTCACCCTGCTCGACCTCGTGAAACTGCCGCGCGCCTTTGCCGACCGCATGCCGCGCCAGCTCTCGGGCGGGCAGAAGCAGCGGGTCGGCATCGCCCGCGCCTTTGCCGGCGGGGCCAAGCTCGTCGTGGCGGATGAGCCGGTCTCCGCGCTCGACGTCTCCGTCCAGGCCGCTGTCACCGATCTGCTGATGGATATCCAGCGGGAGGAGAAGACGACCCTCCTCTTCATTTCGCATGACCTGTCGATCGTGCGCTATCTGTCGGACCGGGTCATGGTCATGTACCTTGGCCATGTGGTGGAACTGGGGACGACAGATCAGGTGTTCTCACCGCCCTACCACCCCTATACGGAGGCGCTGCTCTCGGCCGTTCCCATCGCCGACACCTCGGTCGAAAAGAAGCATATCGTGTTGGAAGGCGATATCCCTTCGGCCATGAACCCGCCGCCGGGCTGCCCGTTCCAGACCCGCTGCCGCTGGAAGAGCCAGGTCCCCGGCGGGCTCTGTGAAAAAGAGGTGCCGCCGATGCGGGCGCAGAACGGCCACCAGATCAAATGCCACCTCTCTGAGGCGCAGCTGGCAGAGATGGAGCCGGTCATCAAGATCGCGGCGGAATAGGCGCGGCGGCCGATCCGTCGGTTTTGGACATGAAAAAGCCCCCCGCGATGCGAGGGGCTTTTCTGTCAGAGGCCGGCGTTACTTGGTTTCCGGAATCTCTTTCACGTTCTCTTCCATCATGTCTGCCGTTTTCATGGCAAAGGCCTTCAGCATGGCGTCATAATAGACCGAGTCATCCGGCTTTACGGAGGGGAACGGCGTCGGAGCCGTCTCAGCGTTGATGGTGATCACGTTGCTCCACAGCACCGGGGAACCGCCTTCCGGCGTGATCTCAAGCTCCGCGGTCAGCTGGTTAAACTCACCATCGACCAGCATCGGATCGTTATCCATCGTCAGGCCACGGACCAGAACGGCGATTTCCAGAGTGTCCGCTTCACCCTCTTCCGCCATAGGAACTTCGGCGCGGATCGCGTTTTCGAGATCGGTCATGATCTCTGGATAGAATTCATATGCATTGGTGGATTTGATGGCGTCATCGCCCTCATAGACTTTCGCAGAAATGTCGCTCACGTCGAACGGGCCTTCCTTGGCCAGTGCCGGAGTGGCAACAATCATTGCAATGCCAATAGCGGTCATCGATTTCTTAAACATCTGTCATCCTTTCCGTTCCGGCCGTGCCCATTCGACATTGGCCAGAGCACTCATTGTGATCTGGATGGATAACAGCAAAGCAGTTATATTGGTTCCCGAGGCGTAAAAGAATTCGGTTCCTGCCACACCGAACCCTAGATTATGTCTTTGGTTTCAGCGCCTTCAGCGACCCAGGATAACCTTGACGTAGTTCCGCGTTTCCTTGTAGGGCGGCACGTCATTATATTTTTTCACCGCCATGGGGCCGGCATTATAGGCCGCCAATGCCAGTCGCCATGACCGGAATTCGCGGTATTGCTGGGCCAGATACCGGGCGCCGCCTTCGAGGTTTTCCCGCGGGTTATGCGGATCGACACCCAGCAGGTTCGCTGTGCCCGGCATCAGCTGTGCCAGACCGATGGCGCCCTTGTTGGACCGCGCTTTTTCGTTCCAGCCGCTTTCCTGCTGCACAAGCCGCAGAAACAGATCTTCTGGCACGCCATGGCGCTGTGCCGCGGCGCGCGCAACGCTCAGATAGGGGCCGCGATATTTGCCGCGGAACGCCTTGATCGTTTCGTCGCCATCGCCCCATTTGGACGGTGTTCTGATCTTGCTGGGCTGCAACCTGACGGATGCATTATACTGCTGCGAGGCCCGGTTATCGAGGATACTTGTCTGCGATTTGAACAGGTTGTTGCGGTTGCGGGAGGACAGGACATCAGCCTGGCCCGTCTCTGGCAGACACAACATGGCCACGATGATTGTCGTGACGCGCGCAAACTTCCACTGCAGCAAGGGGTTTGTCCCGTTTTCCTTGTCCCTGAGGCAGATGTACGGAAATTGGCGGCAGAGCGCCATGAATTTCTTCTTTCCGCCTGTGGGCGCTTTGGGGTCGGCGGGAGACCGCCGATCCTGTCCCACCTCGTACGGCGGTCCGCTTTCCACGGATTATTTCAAAAACTTTACGTTTCGGCGATGATCTGATGTAACGCTGCGAACGTCAGAATCTTATGTGCAAAGGGGCAGTCATGGCCGGATCCGTGAACAAGGTCATTATCGTCGGAAATCTCGGGCGCGATCCGGAAGTCCGGTCGTTCCAGAACGGGGGGAAGGTCTGCAACCTGCGCATCGCCACGTCCGAGAACTGGAAGGACCGCAACACCGGGGAACGGCGCGAGCGGACGGAGTGGCATTCGGTCGCGATCTTCTCTGAACCGCTGGCCCGGATTGCAGAGCAATATCTGCGCAAGGGCTCCAAGGTCTATATCGAAGGCCAGCTTGAGACCCGGAAATGGCAGGATCAGTCCGGTCAGGACCGCTATTCGACCGAGGTTGTGCTGCGGCCCTATCGGGGTGAACTGACGCTTCTGGACGGGCGGGATGGCGGCTCCGGCGGGGGTGGCGGTGGCGGCTACGGCGGCGGATCGGACGAAGGCTATGGCGACCGGGGTGGCTATGACAGCGGCCCCTCTTCGTCGCGTGGGGGCGGCAGCCCGTCGCGCGATCTGGACGACGAAATCCCGTTCTGACGCGGTACCGGCGCGCTTTCATGGGCGCCTTCGCAACGATTGTCACATCACCGACCGGCAGCTACGCTACTCTGCGGCTTCCGGTTTTTTGTGTGAGGTGATTGTATGGCCCCGTCGATGTCCCGGATTCTGCGTGACCGCGCGGATCATCTGCTGACGGCATTCCAGAACGATCCGATGCCGCCGAAAATGGCTCTGGCCAATTCCGGGATTCGCAGCAACGTCGCCCGGCTCTGGGGGATGACCTGGGAGGAGGATCGCCCGGGCCGATCCTTCTTTCTGATGCATCCGACGGATCCCGTCCGGTCTTCGGTCTGGGTTCTGCCCAGCTACGGCGACTGGATAGGCGCCTACAAACGTTTTATCACAAGGACTTACGGAATATCCGATCCCATCGTGCCTATCGGGTTCGACATCGATCATCTGCAGGCCAAGTCGACCGTGCCCGGCTCTGCGGTGATCCGCCTTGAGGCGGTGCCGATCAGGGCCAACAGATCCCATGGGGCGGGGTTTGAAGCCCGCATGGCAGAGAGCGCCATCACTCAGGGCCGCAAAATGCGGGATCATACCCATGGCAGCATGACCTGGCTCGTCGCGCTGAAGCTGGCCGGCGTGCTGTCGCCCCTGGTCGGAAATTCCGCCGTGGCCGAGGCCCGCCACAAAGCCGCTGTCGCCTATTTTGTTGGCCGCGGCTGGCACCGGACTCAGGTAGAGGCGGGTCTTTTCGCTCTCTACAAGGTGGCCGACCGGCGTTGAGCGGGGGCTCATCCCGGCCAGAGCAGCGCCAGAAGCTGCACTGCGAGCATTGCCGCGCCCCAGATCACCGAAAGGCCGCAGGCGAGGCAGAACGCGGCCTGCCAGGTGGGGCGTGGCGATGGCAGGCTATGGTGGCGGAGTGAAGGAGATCGCGACATGTCGCCATTAAACGGGCGAGTCGCTGATATCCGGTTAACGACGCGGCTGAAAAATCTGCCTGAGGCGGCAGGTCCAGAAACGGCTCTTTAACCTTTGGCTGTCATACCCTGCTTATGACGCCCCGCCTCCTGCCGCTGCAGCAATCCCCTGGCTATGCAGCGGCACTCCGCCTTATGGGGCGGCAGGTGCAGTTGCTCGACGCCGGTGCCGCCCCGCCGGTGCTGTCCCTGCGCCGCCATATGGGACCGGTTGTTCTGGACTGGGTGCCGCGCCTGCCCCCAGGGAAGGTGGGATTAAAGGCTCTGGCCCGGCTTTCACGCGGCCATGCCCGGCTGGTCAGCTCTGATTGTGCGCAGACCGCCCTGCCCGGCCTGCCGCTTTTGACCGGGCAATTCGTGGCCGAGATCGGGTTGCAGGACCCGCTCACCGAGACGACGCCCGCGGCACAGGGAATACCGCAGGGACCCGCACAAGGATCACCACAGAGATCATTAAAGGGTTCACCAAAGGGAACGGCACAGGGATCAATAAAGGGAACGGCACAGGGCGCGGCACCTGCGCGGAGAGACGCCGCCCTGCAGGCCGGGATGACAGGTAAGTGGCGCAATCGGCTCCGACGGGCTCAGCAGGGGAAGGTGCAGGTCGTCGAAGAAAGGTTCGATCCCCGCCGCCACGCTGCCCTGCTGGACCGAGAGACGGCGCAAGGGCGCGCGCGTGGCTACCGGTCCTACCCTGCCGCCTTTCTGGCGGCCTACGCCACGGCCAACCCCGACGCCACAATGTTTCTGCGCGCGCAGCTGAAGGGAGAAACCTGCGCCTTCATGATCTTTTTTCAGCACGGCGCCTGCGCCACCTACATCGCCGGCTGGTCGGGGCCGCAGGGGCGCGCGGCCCAGGCCCATACGCTGTTGCTCTGGACCGCGATGGACCGGCTCTCAGCACGCGGGTATCTTCGGCTCGACCTCGGGCCCGTCGATACCGACCGAACCCCGGGCCTCACCCGGTTCAAGCTGGGCGCGGGGGCCATACCGCGGCGCCTCGGCCCCACCCTGCTGATCCTTCCGGGACGCAGCGTTTAGGTACTGGCATTTTCTGCGGATGCAGTATAGGCGGGCGCGAAGCCACCAAAGGACGCCCCATGGACCTGCGCAACATCGCCATCATCGCCCACGTCGACCACGGCAAGACGACCCTCGTGGACGAACTGCTCAAGCAGTCCGGCACCTATCGGGAGAACCAGGCGACCACCGAACGCGCCATGGATTCGAATGACCTGGAACGCGAACGCGGGATTACCATCCTGGCCAAGGCGACCTCCGTCGAATGGAAAGGCACGCGGATCAATATCGTCGACACGCCCGGCCACGCCGATTTCGGTGGCGAAGTTGAGCGGATTCTGTCGATGGTCGATGGCGTGGTCCTGCTGGTCGATGCCGCCGAAGGCCCGATGCCACAGACCAAATTCGTGACCTCCAAGGCACTGGCGCTTGGCCTGCGTCCCATCGTTGTGCTCAACAAGGTCGACAAGCCGGATGCGGAGCCTGACCGGGCGCTGGACGAATGTTTCGACCTTTTCGCCAATCTCGGCGCCGATGATGACCAGCTCGATTTCCCGCATATGTACGCCTCCGGCCGTTCCGGCTGGGCCGATGCCGAGCTTGACGGGCCGCGCAAGAACCTCGACGCGCTCTTCCGCCTGATCGTGGACCATGTGCCCGCGCCCAAGCAGCAGAAGAAACAGGATGATGATTTCCGGATGCTGGCGACGACGCTGGGCTCCGACCCTTTCGTGGGCCGCATCCTCACCGGCCGGATCGAGACCGGCAAGGTCAAGGTTGGTGCGACGGTTCAGGCCATCTCCCGCATTGGGCAGAAGATCGAACAGTTCCGCGTGACCAAGGTCCGCGCCTTCCGCGGCCTCGCCACCCAGGATATCGAAGAAGGTGTGGCAGGCGATATCGTCTCCCTCGCCGGGATGACCAAGGCGACCGTGGCCGACACGATCTGCGCCCTGGCCGTGGACGAGCCGCTGGAAGCGCAACCCATTGATCCGCCAACCATTACCGTGACCTTCGGCATCAACGACAGCCCGCTGGCAGGGCGTGACGGGAAGAAGGTGCAGTCCCGCGTGATCCGCGAACGCCTGATGAAAGAGGCGGAATCCAACGTCGCCATCAAGATCAAGGACACCCCCGGTGGCGAGGCTTTCGAGGTTTCCGGCCGTGGCGAACTTCAGATGGGCGTTCTGATTGAGAACATGCGCCGCGAAGGGTTCGAACTGTCGATCTCCCGCCCGCAGGTGATCATGCGCGACGGCGAGTCGGGCCGCGAGGAGCCGGTGGAAGAAGTCACCATCGACGTGGATGACGAATATACCGGCGCGGTCATCGAAAAGATCACCGGCCCCCGCAAGGGCGACCTGGTCGAGATGAAGCCCGCCGGTGCCGGCAAAACCCGCATCGTGGCCCATGTGCCGTCGCGCGGTCTCATCGGCTATCACGGCGAATTCCTGACCGATACGCGCGGAACGGGCGTTCTGAACCGCGTCTTCCACGGCTGGACCGCCTATAAGGGCGCGATCGAGGGCCGCCGCGCCGGGGTGCTGATCTCCATGGAAAATGGCGAAACCGTCGCCTATGCGCTGTGGAACCTCGAAGATCGCGGCAAGATGTTCCTGGGCGCCCAGGCTCCGGTCTATACCGGCATGATCATCGGCGAGCATAGCCGTGAGAATGATCTGGAAGTGAACCCGCTCAAGGGCAAGAAACTGACCAACGTCCGCGCTTCCGGCACTGACGAGGCGGTGCGCCTGACCACGCCCGTGACGCTCTCGCTGGAAGAGGCGATCGCCTATATCAACGATGACGAGCTGGTCGAGGTTACGCCCAATGCGATCCGGCTGCGCAAGCGCTACCTCGATCCGCATGAGCGCAAGCGCATGTCGAAATCGGCCTGACAAGCGCGGGCGCGGTTGCCGCCAGGCGCCGCGCCGCTACAGCCTCCTATTTGTGGCGGAGCCATCCCCCTGCACGGGCCCTATGACAGGCGCCCCGCGGTCCGCTTTTGGACGCGAGGGGCTTGTGTCTATGCGTCGCGCGCGCGACGGCGTTGACACAAAACGTGAACACGTGTAGAACAAACACCGACAGTCCACGTGAGGGAGCAGCCCCGTGCTAACCAAAAAACAACTCGACCTGCTTGAATTCATTCACAAACGGGTACAGCGCGATGGCGTTCCTCCGTCATTCGATGAAATGAAAGAGGCGCTGGACCTGCGGTCCAAATCAGGCATCCACCGTCTGATTACAGCGCTTGAGGAACGCGGCTTTATCCGCCGTCTGGCGCATCGCGCCCGGGCGATCGAAATCGTGAAACTGCCGGATAGTCTCGGCGGTGACGGCGGTGGCTTCCAGCCGCAGGTGATCGAAGGCGGTGCCGGGCGTCGGGAGCACAGCGATGTTGGCCGTTTGCAGCCGGTTGAGGCCGTGCATGCGCTGGAACTTCCTGTCATGGGCCGGATTGCCGCGGGCGTTCCGATCGAAGCGATCAATCAGGTGTCGCATCATGTCGCGGTTCCCGGCGCGATGCTGTCCGGACAGGGGGAGCATTACGCGCTCGAGGTCAGGGGCGATTCCATGATCGATGCCGGTATCAATGATGGCGATGTTGTTGTGATCCGCGATACCGCAACCGCCAATAATGGTGACATCGTGGTCGCATTGGTTGATGGCGAAGAGGCGACGCTGAAACGATTTTTCCGCCGCGCCGGCCAGATCGAACTTGTCGCGGCCAATCCGGCCTATGAAACTAGGGTTCTGGCGGATCATCGGGTCAAGGTGCAGGGCCGCCTTGTCGGGCTGATCCGAACCTACTGACCGCCGGTTCGGCCCGTCGGTATCCCGTCGGGCGAGAGCTGCCAGCCCGGGCGGCGCCGGATGTCGGGGTAGTTCCATAGCCTGCGCCCGGATACGGCGCGGGCCTGTCGTTCCGACACGCCGTCCGGGCCAAAAGACAGCGCCACGGCGCCGGTTTTCTGTAGGGATTGCGGATGGTAGCTGCGGCAGGGAAGCCCTGCCGGCGGCGCATGTGTCAGAACCAGTATTTCATCTGACGTGCAGGTGGCGGCGGATACGGCGGATCGGCCTGTGACATGCCGGATCCTGCCTGGCAGGTCGGACCATATTTGTGCCGCCTCTTGCTGTGTCAGTGCAGAGCCATCGTTTTCGGCCCAGACCCGCGCCGTAAAGCCGGCGCCCCGGTCCCGGCTGAGGGCACGGCCGCTCTGCGTGACGATACCGACGAGATCGCCGCGGTCGCTTATCAGAACCTCGGGTCTGGGCGCCTGATGCCAGAACAGACCCGCCAGCAGGACCACCGGGATGCCCGCCACCCGAAGCCACCCCTGCCATAGAATCAGCCAGAGGCCGCCAAGTGCGTAGAGAGGCAGAACGGCCGGTCCTGGCGCCTTGATCAGGGCCGTTGATCCGGGCAGGTCGGAGACAGTTGTTGCGACAAACAGGACCCATTCCAGCCCCAGGCCCATCACGGCCAGCGGGATGGCCTCCAGATGCAGGGGCATGAGACACAGGGCGATCACGCCCGCCGGCATGATGATCAGCCCCATCAACGGCACCGCCAGGAGATTTGCGGCCAGCCCGTACTCTGCGATCATATTGAAATGCGCGGCGCCCACGGGCGCCGTTACCAGCCCTGCCACCCCGGAGGATATGACAAGTGTCAGCGCCGCACGCAGCGGCCTTGGCCAGCGCGGACTTCGGCCCCGCTGCCAGGCAAAGACGGCCACAAGCGCCGTGGTCGCGGCAAATGACATCTGGAACCCGGGGGATAGCAGCGATTCCGGCCTGATTAAGAGCACACAAAGCCCGGCCACCGCCAGGGCGCGCAGCGACATGGCCCGGCGCCCGGCCAGAACCGCGCCCAGGGCCACGGCCGTCATGATATAGGCACGTTCGGTTGCAACCGATCCGCCCGAGAGCAGAAGATACCCCGCTCCGGCCAGCAAAGCCGCAATCGCCGCAATGGACCTGACGGGCCAGCGCAGGCCAGCCGCGGGGATGGCGGCGCCAACCAGCCTGACGGCGGCAAAAACAAAACCGGCCACCAGACCCATATGCAGGCCGGATATGGCAAGCAGATGCGCCAGATTGCTTTCCCTCAGGCGCTGTTTCACGGTCAGGCTCAGCCCGGAACGGTCGCCGGTCAACACTGCTACGGCAAAGGCCCCGGCATCCCCTGCCAGGTGGTCACGGATCCGCTCTGACAGCGCGTGCCGCGCGCGGGATATGCCGACCTCCCTCCCCGATGGGGCATACAGCGTAAGTACAGGATTGCGCGTATAGCCCACGGCCCCCAGCCCGGCGAACCAGGCGTGGCGCTGAAAGTCAAAACCGCCCGGTTCGACCGGCCCGGATGGCGGCGTCAGATGGGCTGTTGTCGCGATCCTTGCGCCCGGTTCGGGCGGCGGTATGGGCCAGGCGCCGTGCAGGGAAATGCGCACCCGGGCCGGTGTCCGGTCCGGCGGCACGTCGGCAAGCCTGACCTGATCCAGTGTCAGGCGCAGTGCGTCCGACCCAGACCGATCAATCGTTCTGACGCGCCCCTCCACCGGGCCGTAGTAGCGCCAGTCCAGAACCGGGGCCGCGATGTTATGGGCCCGTACACCGGCCAGAAAAAAGCCGGCACAGACCAGCGACAGGGCGGTGGCAAGCGGCGCCACGGTCTCCCCCATTCTGAGGGCGATGCCAGCCAGAACCAGACCGGCCAGCGCGGCCAGCCAGAGATGCACCGGCCATGGTTCCGAGGGCATCGCGAAGAACAGGGCGATGCCCAGCGACAGGCAGACCGGCGCCCAGGGAAACAGATGGCCCCGCTGGGACAGCACAAGGCGGGTCGGCGGCGCCCGCAATCCGGCCCGCATCAAGGCGATGTCCTGCAACTCTTGTCACCCTCCGTTCTGGCAGATAGACAGCGCTCAGCCTCGCTCCATCCGGTTAAAGAAAGGTTATTCCCCGTGCAGAATCGTTCCGCCAACGCTCAGGTCGTGACCCGATTTGCCCCGTCTCCCACCGGGTTCCTGCATATCGGGGGGGCGCGGACGGCGCTGTTCAACTGGCTCTATGCGCGCGGGCGCGGCGGGAAGTTCCTGCTGCGGATCGAAGACACGGATCGCGCCCGCTCCACCCCGGAGGCGACTCAGGCAATTCTTAACGGAATTCAGTGGCTTGGACTTGATTACGATGGCGATGCGGTAAGCCAGTTTGAACAGGCTGACAGGCATCGTGATGTGGCGCTGGAGCTGTTAAACAATGGTAAAGCCTACAAGTGTTTCGCCACCCAGGAAGAGATAGAGGCGTTCCGCGAGGCTGCCCGCGCCGAGGGCCGCTCGACCCTTTACCAGAGCCCGTGGCGGGATGCCGATCCGGAGACGCATCCCGATGCGCCTTACGTTGTAAGGCTGAAGGCCCCGCGCGACGGCGCCACCGTCATCCGGGACGAGGTGCAGGGCGATGTGACCATCCGCAATGACCAGCTCGATGACCTTGTGCTGCTGCGCTCCGACGGGACGCCGGTCTATATGCTTGCCGTGGTGGTGGATGATCATGACATGGGCGTGACCCATGTGATCCGGGGCGATGACCACCTCAACAACGCCGCGCGCCAGATGGCGATCATCGAGGCGATGGGCTGGCCCGTGCCGGTCTATGCCCATATTCCCCTGATCCACGGGCCGGACGGCAAGAAACTGTCGAAACGGCATGGGGCGCTCGGGGTCGAGGAGTACCGCGACATGGGCTATCCGGCGGCGGGGATGCGCAACTACCTCGCCCGGCTGGGCTGGAGCCATGGGGATGACGAGTTTTTCACCGACTCGCAGGCGATGGAATGGTTTGATCTGACGGGGATCGGCAAATCCCCGGCGCGGCTCGATTTCAAGAAGCTGGACAATATCTGCGGTCAGCACATTGCGGCGGCTCAGGATGCTGCACTGCTGCAGGAGTTGCAGGGATTTCTGGTCGCCACAGGCCAGCCGGAGCTTTCGGGCCTGAAACTTGACATGGTTAACCAAGCCCTTCCGGTGCTGAAGGAACGCGCAAAGAATTTCCCTGAACTGCTTGAAAAGGCACATTTCTGCCTGTCAGATCGGCCGCTGGAGATCGAAGATAAAGCCGCCAAGAACCTGACGGATGACGCTCGGGCGCTCTTGACGGATTTGACGCCGCACCTGCAAAGTGTTAATTGGTCCCGGCAGAACTTGGAGGTCCTCTTGAACAGTTTCGCCGAAGATCGGGGGTTCAAGTTCGGACAATTGGCCGGTCCGCTGCGTGCCGCTCTTGCAGGCCGCGCCGCCACTCCAAGCGTTTTCGACATGATGACGGTTCTGGGACGGGAGGAGACGATCCTCCGTCTGGAAGATGCGGGGAAAGTCGCCGCCGGGTAACCTGCCGGCAACTTGCCCCTGTTTAAAGGGCGCAGGACCATGCACCTGCGCGAATAGAGGAAGGGAAGTTATGTCAGATACGAACAAAACGGCAACGCTGACGCTTGACGGGAAGACCTATGAGCTGCCCGTCATGTCGCCGAGCGCCGGCCCCGACGTGCTGGACATTCGCAAGCTCTACGGACAGGCGGATGTGTTCACCTACGATCCGGGCTTCACCTCGACGGCCTCCTGCGACAGCTCGATCACCTATATCGACGGGGAGGCCGGCGTGCTTCTGCACCGTGGCTATCCGATCGACCAGCTGGCCGGGAAATCGCATTATCTGGAGGTCTGCTACCTCCTGCTCTACGGCGAACTGCCTTCCGCCGCGCAGCTTGAGGATTTCGAGAAGCGGGTGACCCAGCACACCATGGTGCATGAACAGATGCATCGCTTCTTTACCGGCTTCCGTCGTGACGCGCATCCGATGGCGGTCATGGTGGGTGTGGTCGGTGCCATGTCGGCCTTCTATCACGACAGCACCGATATCTCGGACCCCTGGCATCGCGAGGTGGCCTCGATCCGGCTGATTGCCAAGATGCCGACGATTGCGGCCATGGCCTATAAGTATTCGATTGGTCAGCCCTTCGTGTATCCGCTGAATTCGCTGGATTATGCGTCGAACTTCCTGCGCATGTGCTTCTCCGTCCCGGCGGAGGAATACCAGGTGAACCCGATCCTTTCCCGCGCGATGGACCGGATCTTTACCCTGCATGCCGATCACGAGCAGAACGCCTCCACCTCGACGGTGCGCCTGGCCTCCTCCTCCGGTGCGAACCCCTTCGCCTGTATCGCAGCGGGCATCGCCTGCCTCTGGGGTCCGGCGCATGGCGGCGCCAACCAGGCCTGCCTGGAAATGCTCAAGGAAATCGGCACGCCTGACCGGATCCCGGAATATATCGCCCGCGCCAAGGACAAGAGCGATCCGTTCCGTCTGATGGGCTTTGGCCACCGGGTCTACAAGAACTTCGACCCCCGCGCGACGGTGATGAAGCAGTCCGCCGATGAGGTGCTCGATCTGCTGGGGGTGGAGAACAACCCGATCCTCGCCACCGCGAAGGAGCTGGAACAGCAGGCGCTGGCCGACCCCTATTTCGCGGAGAAGAAGCTCTTCCCGAATGTCGACTTCTATTCCGGCATCATTCTTGAGGCCATGGGCTTCCCGACCTCCATGTTCACACCGATCTTCGCCCTGTCGCGGACGGTGGGCTGGATTTCGCAGTGGAAGGAAATGGTCGAGGATCCGGCGCTGAAGATCGGCCGCCCGCGTCAGCTTTATACCGGCGCGACGGAACGCGACTATGTGGATGTCGAGAACCGCTGATCGTTCCGCCTGAAATGATAAAAGCCGCCGGTCTCCTGGGCCGGCGGCTTTTCTATTGTATCATTAGGCTTGCGGGGCAAACCGGTTCCGTCACCATCCTTTGACAGGTGCCTGAAATGCGTCCCGCCGACCGTATCCGTCATATTTACCATACCCATGCCGCGGCATGGCCACGCAGGCGGCGACAGGACCTGATGGAGCGGCCATGGCTCGACCGGTTCCTTGCAGCCCTGCCTGACAGAAGGCATGTTCTGGATCTTGGCTGCGCCGACGGCCGCCCGATGGCCGGATATCTGATCGAACAGGGCTGCCGGATCACCGGCGTGGACGTGGCCCCCGCCATGGTCGCACGGGCGCAGCAGACCTTTCCGGATCAGGACTGGCATGTCGGCGATATGCGCGACTGGTCAGGCGGTTCGGGCTATGACGGGCTGCTGGGCTGGCACAGTTTCTTTCATCTGCCTCCCGAGGATCAACCACGGATGATCGCGCGCTTTGCCGCGCTGACCGGTCCGGGCGGGGTTGTAATGTTCACCAGCGGCACAAAACGAGGTGAGGCCTATGGCGAATTTGAGGGAGAACGGCTCTATCACGGCAGTCTGGATCGCGCGGAGTATTCTGATCAACTGACCGCGCATGGTTTCGAGGTGCTGGCGCATCAGGTAGAGGACCCGGACTGCGGCGGCGCGACGGTCTGGCTGGCCCGGAAAACGACCCCGGGATCGCAGTGAGGCCTATTGGCGCAAGGGGGCTTTGCCCCCTCGGCCTCCGGCCTCACCCCCAGGATATTTTTATCCCAGAGAAGGGGATCAGCGGCCTTCGAACCGGGCCGGACGCTTTTCGAGGAAGGCAAGAACGCCTTCGCGGAAATCGCGGGATTTGCCCATGGCGCCCTGATATTTGCCTTCGAGATCAAGCTGGCTGTCGAGGTCGTTGCCGGAGGCGTCGCGGATCGACTCCTTGATCCGGGCGAAGGCCAGCGTCGGGCCCTTGGCGAGGTAGTCGGCGCGGGCTTTCCACTGCGCCTCAAACGCGTCATCGGCCACGGCCTCCCAGATCATGCCCCAGGCATCGGCGTCGCGGGCCGAGATCTTCTCGGCGAAGAGGGCCGCGCCCATGGCCTTGGGCGTGCCGACGGAGCGGGGCAGCCAGTAGGTGCCGCCGGCATCGGGGATCAGGCCGATCCGGCTGAACGCCTGCAGGAAATAAGCGCTTTCGGCGGCAATCACCACGTCGCAGGAGAGCGCGATATTGGCGCCCGCCCCGGCGGCCGCGCCATTGACGGCGGCAATGACCGGCACCGGGCATTCGACGATGGCGCGGACCAGCGGCTGGTATTCGTCGCGCAGGGTGCGCTCCAGATCCGGGTTGGCCACATCGCCGCTGTCGGAGAGATCCTGACCTGAACAGAAGGCCTTGCCTGCGCCGGTCAGCACAACCACGCGTGCCTCTGCCCCGCCCTTGCGCACGGCATCGGTCAGCTCGGCGCGCATCTGGCTGTTGAGCGCGTTGTACTTGTCGGGCCGGTTGAGGGTGATGGTCGCGATATCGTCGGCGATATCCAGCGTGATGGTCTGATAGGTCATTGGGGCCTCCCGTCTGTCGGCCCTATCCAAACCGAACGGTTCAGAGACGCAAGCGAAACCGGGCGTCAGCGGTCGAGAATTTCGCTGAGCCTGCGCTCTTCGTCGTCGGAGAGCGTGGTTTCGGTGCCCCTTGTGCGGCGGCGGACAAAGACCGCGCCGATGCCAAGGCCAAGGATCAGCATGGCGGGCCCGGCGAGCCAGAGCACGAGGTTCGACCCGCCGGTGCGCGGGTTCAGCAGCACATATTCGCCGTAACGGTCGGTGATGAAGTCAATCGCCTCTTCATCGGTATCGCCCGCGGTCAGCCGTTCGCGGACCAGCAGGCGCAGGTCGCGGGCGAGCTCTGCATTGCTGTCGTCGATATTCTCGTTGCGGCAGACGAGGCAGCGCAGGCCCTTGGAAAGGTCGCGCGCCCGCGCCTCCAGCGCCGGATCGTCGAGGATCTCATCGGGCTGGACCGCGAGGGCGGTCAGTGGCGTCAGGATCAGCGCAAGCACCAGAATGAACCGTCTCATTCCGCGGGCACCCCCTGCGGTGCGGTCTTGCGGGCGGCGGCGGCGACGCGGTAGCGCCGGTCCGAAAGGCTGAGCGCGCCGCCAAGCGCCATCAGGATCGCACCGCCCCAGATCCAGTTGGCCAGCGGTTTGACATAGGTCCGGAAGGCCCAGCCGCCGCCATCCTGCGGATCGCCGATCACGACATAGACATCGCGCAGGATGCCATTGTCGATCGCGGCCTCCGTCGTGGGCATGCGGGCCACGGGGTAGAAGCGTTTCTCAGGGTGCAACAGGCTGATGTCCCGACCGTTTTTCGACAGGTGTACGGTGCCGGTGGTGGAGATGAAGTTGGGGCCCTGAACCCGTTCGACGCTGTCCAGCGTAACGGTGTAACCGGAGAGGGTCAGGCTCTCGCCTTCCTTCATCACGCGGATATCCTCGCTCTGCCAGCCCAGCATGGCGGCGATGCCGATCATGGCGATGCCAAGCCCGCCATGGGCCAGCGCGCGGCCATAGTCGGATCGCTGGAGGCGGAGGAGGCGCGCGATGCCGCTGCGCCCGGTGCGGGACCAGAGGTCGATGGCAGCGCCGGCGACCAGCCAGGCGCCCAGCATCAGACCGACAGGCGCCAGGGCAGACCGACCGGTCTGGAAGGCGAAGACCAGCGCCAGCACGGCCAGCGCGAAGATCAGAGCGGGCAGCGTCTGGCGCGCGGCGCGGCCCAGCTTGCCGCGTTTCCACGGCAGCAGCGCGCCCACCGGCAGGATCACGGCGAGGGCCACGAAAAAGGGCGTGAAGGCGGAGTTGAAGAAGGGCGCGCCAACGGAGAGTTTGCGGTCAAAAGCCATCTCCGCGATCAGCGGCCAGACGGTGCCGATAAAGACGACAAAGGCCGCGACGGCGAGCAGGATGTTGTTGAGAACCAACGCGGATTCCCGGCTGGTGAGGGAGAAGACCCCTTTGGAGGAGAGCACCTCTGACCGCGCGGCAAAGAGGGTCAGCGCGCCGCCCATGAAGAGTGCCGTGATGGCCAGCAGGAAGACGCCCCGCTCCGGGTCGGTGGCGAAGGCATGGACGGAGGTGATGATGCCGGACCGAGTGATGAAGGCACCGATCAGCGAGAAGCCGAAGGCGGTGATGGCCAGCAGGACGGTCCAGCTTTTCAGGCTTTCACGCTTTTCGACCACGATGGCGGAATGCAGCAGCGCCGCCGCGATCAGCCAGGGCATGAAGGAGGCGTTTTCGACCGGGTCCCAGAACCAGAACCCGCCCCAGCCGAGCTCGTAATAGGCCCACCAGGAGCCGAGCGCGATGCCGATGGTCAGAAAGACCCAGGCGGCCAGCGTCCAGGGGCGGACCCAGCGGCCCCAGGCGGCGTCGACGCGGCCTTCGATCAGGGCGGCGACGGCAAAGGAGAAGGCCATGGAGAGACCCACGTAGCCCAGGTAGAGGAAGGGCGGATGGAAGGCGAGCCCGGGGTCTTGCAGGAGGGGATTGAGGTCTCCGCCATCGAGCGGCGGCTGGGCGAGGCGCAGGAAGGGGTTGGAGGTGAAGATCAGGAAGGCCAGGAAGGCCGCGCCGATGGCCCCCTGCACCGCCAGAACCCGGGCGCGCAGCGTATCGGGCAGCGCCTGTCCGAACCAGGCGGCGGAGGCGCCGAAGAGCGCCACGATCAGGCACCAGAGCAGCATGGAGCCCTCGTGATTGCCCCAGACACCGGTGACCTTATAGAGCAGCGGCTTCAGGGAATGGCTGTTCTGCGTCACAAGGCGCAGCGAGAAATCCGAGGTGACGAAGGCATGGGTCAGGGCCGCAAAGGCAAAGCCCAGCAGCAGGAACTGCGCATTGGCCGCGGGTTCGGCCACGGCCATCCAGCCGGGCCATTTCTTATGCGCGCCGATCAGCGGGATCACGGTCTGCACAAGCGCAACCGCGAAGGCGAGGATCAGAGCGAAGTGGCCGAATTCGGTAAACATGGGAGGGTTATATCCGTCTTGTCTGCGGCGGCCAATTCTTTGGTCGCTGTCGGGCGGTTCACTTTGTCGCGGGGGGATGGGGCGTCCGGGGACGGGAGGGGGCTTTGCCCCCGTCGCTGACGCGACTCCCCCAGGATATTTCTGGCAAGAAAAAGACCGGGGGGAGGGTTAACGGTCGTGGGCAGGGTCCCAGTCGCGCAGGGCGGCGTTGGGCTCTTCCGCGGTGAGGCGGGGCGGGTCAGGGAGGAGGTCGGGCGGTGTCAGCGACAGTGTCCGCGCGAGATCGCGTTGAAATTGCTGGCCTTTCACCTGGTGCCTGGCGCCGAAATAGAAGGAGACGATGGCGCCCATGAGCCACCAGAGCGCCTCTGGCACCAGCGCAAGGCCCGTCATGCGGTCGGCGAACCAGAGCGGGTCGATCATGGCCGAGGCGAAGAGGCCCAGCGTGCCAAGCGCCAGAAGCGGGCGCGGCAGACGGTTCACCCCGTCCATGATCCGGTCGAAGGCGCTGCGGTCGTCGCGGAATTCGGCGCTGTATTGCGTGAGCGCGGAGGCGGTGCGGGAGAGGTCGCGGATGGCCGCGGCCTCGGCGTTTTCGCGGAAGATATGGGCGGTGTCGCGGATCGCGTTGCGACCGCCGCCGAAGAGGAGCGTGAGGGCGGAGGTGATCAGGCCCATGCGGCGGTCCTTTCGCGGAACTGCGCCTCGGTCAGGTGGTATTTCGGGGCGATGAAGGTTTCGGCGCGGGTGATCCAGCCGCCCTTTCCGCCGGCGCGGGTGCGGGCGAATTTGCGCGAGGCCGGGCGGGCATCGGCCAGGGCGAAATAGTAGTTGCGGCGGGCAATGCCATAGGCATCGGCGATATGGTCGGGCGCGGATCGGGCAGCGGCATGGGCGGCCGCGATTGTCTGGGGACCTATGGCGCCGTCGACGCTGCAGGGCTGGCCCATCCGGGTCAGCAGGCGCTGGAGGATCTTGACCGCGTTATTGCCGGCATTGACCTGCATGTCGAAGACCGTCTCCCACAGGACGGGGGGAAGTTTTTCGATACCGGGGGCGCGAAAGTAACGGTCGAGAAAGATCTCCGTGGCATCCTGAGCGGAGAGGGCTTTGACATCCTCGGCGGTGATGCGGCCGTCCCCGGTGAGATCCCGGCCAAGCTGGCGGAGCGTGGCAAGGGTGACACCGTGGTTGGTGGCGCCGCCGGGATCGTCGGGGTCATTCACATAGCCGCCCTCGCGGGCGGTGATGGCCTGCGCCATCTCGCGGACTGTCTGCTGCATCGGGCCTCTCCGGGTCGATTTTATGGGTCTATGCGAAGAGGATGCTTTGGCGCGCTTAATAGGGTGTTACCGGTGCGCGCGGTGGGTGTTGCGGCGGCGTTGGGTTCAGGGGGACAGGTGGCGGATTTTCCGCAGGACAAGCAACTGGGCACGAGACGGGGCCGAATGAGCGCTCATGGCGGAGGAATTGCCGCAGCCAAGCGGAGGCGACGGAACAGCGGTCGCGGTAAGAAAGAGGCCTGCGTCGGAAGATCGGAAGGGCTGAGCGGAAGCGGGACGCTGAGGCTAAGCGGATGCGGCACTTTGGCGGGCCGATGTAGACGAGCCGTCGTCGTGAAGCGATTGAGGTGGAGGCAGGCAAGTGCCCGGCACGCATGTGAGAGGCGGGCAAGTGTTCGGTGGGCAGCTGTGCGGCGGGCAGCTGTGCGAGGCGGGCAGCCGTGCAATTGGCAGCAGGCGCCGGGAGAATGCTGCGCTATGGAGGACGGCGCTGAGCGACGGCCGGGGAGAGCCCGGGAGAGACAGCTTAGTCCGTCTTGCCCTCTTCCCAGACGCCCTGCTCTTTCAGCGCGTCGACGACCTCTTTCGGCATGTAGCTCTCGTCATGCTTTGCGAGGATCTCATGCGCCTCGAAGGTGCCGTTGACGAAGCGGCCGGTGCCGATCATGCCCTGCTTTTCCGCAAAGAGATCGGGGAGGAGGCCGGTATAGGTGACGGGGATCGTGGCATTGCCGTCGGTGACGGAGAAGGAGATCACCTCCCCCTGCCCGCGCACCAGAGAGCCTTCGGTGACGAGGCCGCCGATGCGGAAGACCTCCTCCGGGCCCGGCGGGGCTTCGGCGACCTGGGTGGGGGAGCGGAAGAAGTTGATGCCGTCCTGCATGGCATAGCCGATAAGGCCCGTCGCCACGGCGAGGGCCACAAAGGCCAGTACGATGATCTGGATGCGGCGTTTCTTCTTCAGCCCGCGCATGGTGACCTCACGGGAAAAGCGGGGCCAGCATCAGCCCCTGGGTTTCGGGCAGGCCCAGCATGAGGTTGGCGTTCTGGATCGCCTGACCTGAGGAGCCCTTGCAGAGGTTGTCGAGCACGGTCACCACGATGGTCCGGCCCGGGATGCGGTCGCCCTTCACGCCGATATGCACGAAGTTGGAGCCGCGCACATCATGGGTGGAAGGGGTCACGCCCATTGGCAGGACCTCGATAAAGGGTTCATCCGCATAGGCTTTTTCCAAGGAGGTCAGGACCTTGTCGGCCTCCCCCTTCACATAGCCGGTGCAGAGGATGCCGCGGTTCACCGGCAACAGATGCGGGGTGAACTGGATCTGCACGGGCCGGCCGGCGATGGCGGAAAATTCCTGATCGAATTCGCCCAGATGCCGGTGGGTGCCGCCGACGGAATAGGCGTTATAGCCTTCGGAAAGCTCCGCATGCAGGAGGTTTTCCTTGAGCGAGCGCCCTGCCCCGGAGACCGCGCATTTCATGTCGAGGATGATCTCGTCCAGATCAATCACGCCATCGGCGATCAGCGGCCGCAGGGTGAACTGGCCGGTGGCGGCATTGCAGCCGGTGCCGGCGACCAGCCGGGCGGCGGCGATCTGAGAGCGGTAGAATTCGGTCAGGCCGTAAACCGCCTCTGCCTGCTGGTCGAGCGCGGCATGGTCATTGCCGTACCATGTCTTGTAGGCCTCGGGATCGCGCAGCCGGAAATCGGCTGAAAGATCAACGATCTTCAGGTCCTTGGGCAGCTCGCGGATGACCTCCTGGCTGGTCTTGTGCGGAAGGGCGCAGAAGCAGAGGTCGATCCGGGAGAAGTCGATCGCACCCCAGGTCACCAGATCGGGCAGATCGAGGTGGCGCAGGAAGGGGAAGACGTCCGACATCTTCTGACCGGCCTTGGAATTGGCGGCCAGCGCCGCGATCTCCATGCCCGGATGGGTGGAGATCAGCCGGATGAGTTCGGCACCGGTATAGCCGGAGGCACCGATAATGGCGATTTTCTTGGTCATGTGAGGGCCCTCGTAAAGGGTCGGCGTCTGTGACGCCTAGATAGGGGAAGTTTCGGCGAAACGCTACTCAAGCAGCGGTGAAGGTGATCTTTCGTCGCAGAAACTGGGTCGCGCGGGCGGAGACCTTGGCCGGATCGCCGGTGGTCAGGAACATGGGCTCCGTCCCCTGCCCGAGGAATTCGGGCCGGCGGGAGAGGTAATCGGCCAGGCTGTCGGCCACCAGCGCGGCCTGCGAATAGACCGTGACATCAGGGCCAAGCGCGTCGCGAAAGGTCTCTTCCATCAGCGGGTAATGGGTGCAGCCGAGGATCGCGGCATCGGGCCGGGGCATCTTGCGTTTCAGCGCATCGACATGGGAGCGCACGAGCGCCTCCGCCAGGATCATGTCGCCCTCTTCGATCGCATCGACCACGCCGCCACAGGCCTGCGCCTCCACATCCACGCCGATGGCGCGGAAGGCCAGTTCGCGCTGGAAGGCGCGGGAGGCGACGGTGGCGGGGGTGGCAAAGAGCGCCACGTTGTTCACGGCCACCTGACGCGGCGGCGAATTGTCGCCCCACTGACGTTCGGTCAGCGCCTCGATCAGCGGGACAAAGACGCCGAGCACGCGCTTGTTCGGCGGGATCCAGCTTTCCTGCATGCGCCGGAGCGCGGCGGCGGCTGCCGTATTGCAGGCCAGAACCACCAGATCACAGCCCGCGTCGAACATGCGGGCGACGGCGGTGGTGGTCAGGTCGTAGATATCATCGGCATCCCTTACACCGTAAGGAGCATGGGCATTATCGCCGTAATAGATGAAGGGTACTTCGGGCAGCCGTTTCTCGACCGCGTCGAGGATGGTCAGCCCGCCAAGGCCGCTATCGAAGATGCCAACCGCCATCCGTTCCGTCCCGTTGCCTCAGTAGACCTTGCGGGGCATCTCGCCCGTCCGGTGCTTTTCCTCGAATTCGAAACCGTATTCAAAGGATTTGAGCGGCTCCGGTGACAGCTCATAGGTGCGTTTGCGCAGGAAGTCCATCAGCGCGCGGGTGTCCTTGCCACGGGCGGCCAGCTCCTCCCGGCTGATGGGCTCACCAATGACGACCTCTACGGGCGTGCCGATACGGGAGCGGAATTCCTTGATCAGCAGCCCCATGCGCAGGGTGGAATGCAGATGAGAGGCCAGCTGGAACAGCCGCGAGGTGTGGCCGGCGAAAAACATCGGCACCACAACCGCGTCGGATTTCAGGATCATCCGGGCGGTGAAGCCGCGCCAGCCCGGATCCATCGGCTGGGAAAAGGGTTTGAGCGCGGTGGAGACGGTGCCGCCAGGGAAAACGCCGATGGCGCCGCCGTCCGCAAGGTAGCGCAGCGCCTCCTTCCGGGTCTCCAGGTTCTGCTGCACGGCCTCCTTCGTCTCGTCAAAGGAGATGGGCAGGATGATCCGGTTGATATCCTCGGCCTTGCGGAAGACCCGGTGGGCGAGGATGCGGAAATCGCCGCGACGCTGCTGCAGCACATGGCCCATCATCAGCCCGTCGAGAATGCCGTAGGGGTGGTTGGAGATCAGGATCAGCGGCCCGGTTTCGGGGATATTGTCGAGCGCGCCGCCGGTGACCTTGAGCTGCAGCCGGTAGCGCTCGACCATAACGGACCAGAAATCGCGGCCCGAGGCGATCTCCCGGTCATAGCCATCGGCGCGTTTGATCAGACCGGGGCGCCCCGTCAGGTTCTCCATCGCGCGGATCAGCGCCCGCCCGCCCTTGGTCGCGGCGGAATGGGCATAGGAGATATCGCGCGCGATCTGACGATTGCTGGGTTTTTCATGCGTGTGATGTGGTGTCATTGATCGAACCCCGGCGGTTCAGGGTAAGATAGCGCCTGATGAGACGCGGTTCCAGTCCGGAGCCGCAGCTACGCCTGACACGCCGCGCAGGGGGCTTTGCCCCCGCCGGCCTGCGGCCGTCTCCCCCAGGATATTTCAGGACCAGAGAAGAGGAAGGTCGCGCGCCCTCTCTTTCTCTGGTCCTGAAATATCCTGGGGAGCGCGAGGGGCTGGCCCCTCGCTGCCTGACGCGCGCCAGAGGCGGCCAGCATATGCAGGGCGCTACTCTGCCGCCTGTTTCATGCCACCGCCGGCGCGGAAGCTGGCGAGCAGAGTTTCGCGTTCCTTGGCCGCTTTCGCCTCGTTAACCTGTTTGACCGGGCCAAAGCCGCGGATTTTCAGGGGCAGTTCGGCGATAGCCAGGGCGATGTCCTTCGTCTCCGGTTTCACGGCGGCGATGATCTCGGTCATGTCTTTTTCGTACTGGCGGATCAGAGCGCGTTCCATGCGGCGTTCGGCGGTGCGGCCGAAGGGGTCGAAGGGGGTGCCGCGGAGGAATTTGAACCGGGCGAGGAGTGTGAGGGGTTTCCGCATCCAGGGGCCGAAGGCGCGTTTCTTGGGGCGGCCCTGCGCGTCCTTGCCGCCGCCGAAGATCGGCGGGGCGAGGTGGTAGGTCATCCGGAAATCGCCGTCGAATTCCGCCTTTGCCTTGTCCTGCGTCGAGAGGAGCAGGCGGGCGGTTTCGTATTCGTCCTTGTAGGCCAGCAGCTTGTGATAGCCTTTGGCGGTAGCCAGCTTGAGCTCCTCATCCGGGATGGTGTCAAGCAGTTTGCGGTAGCGTCTGGCCAGCCGCTTGCCTTGATAGTCGATCAGGCGATCGGCGCGATGGTCGATCTTTTCCTTCAGGCTCAGTGGCTTGGCGATGACGGAGGAGGTCAGGCGGCGCGCGGCCTCCTCTGGGTGGAGGACGGCCCAGCGGCCGATATCGAAGGCCTCGATATTCTTGTCGGGGGCGGCGCCATTGAGGCGGATGGCCGCCACGATGCTGTCGCGGGAGAGCGGGATCAGCCCCTGCTGCCAGGCCGCGCCCATGACCATCATGTTGGAGAAGATCGAGTCGCCCAGCGTGACCCGGGCCAGTTCGGAGGCATCGAAAAGCGCGACACGCTCGCCAAGCCGGGCCTGCAGCTGCAGTTCCAGCTGGTCGAAGGGCAGCTGGAATTCGGTGTCGCGGGTGAAATCGCCGGTGATGATCTGGTGGGAGTTTACCACCGCGCCGGTCTGACCGTGCTGGGTCAGGCCGAGGGTCTTGGCGCCTGCGCTGACCACCAGATCGCCGCCGATGAGGGCGTGCGCCTCTCCGGTGGCGACGCGGATGGCGCTGATATCGCCGGGATTTTCGGCCAGACGGACGTGGATATGAACCGCGCCGCCCTTCTGGGCGAGGCCGGCCATTTCCATCATGCCGGCGCCCTTGCCCTCGATCTGGGCGGCCTGGGCCATGACGGCGCCGATGGTGACGACCCCGGTGCCGCCGACGCCGGTGATGACGACATTATGGGTGCCGTCGATGGCGGGCAATGCGGGCTCCGGCAGATGCGGCAGGTCGATCCCCTGCCCTTCGTTTTTCTTTACCTGCGCGCCTTCGAGCGTGACGAAGGAGGGGCAGAAGCCCTTGAGGCAGGAGAAGTCCTTATTGCAGGAGGACTGGTCGATCTGGCGTTTGCGGCCAAGCTCCGTCTCTTTCGGGACGATGGAGACGCAGTTGGACTGCACGCCACAGTCGCCGCAGCCTTCGCAGACCTCGGGGTTGATAAAGACGCGCTTGTCCGGATCGGGGAAGCTGCCGCGCTTGCGGCGACGGCGTTTTTCGGCGGCGCAGGTCTGGATGTAGAGGATGGCGGAGACGCCCTCGACCTTGGTCATGGCCTTCTGGACCGTGTCCATCTCGGCGCGTTCGTGCCAGCCGATGTCTTTGGGGAAATCCTCCCGCCGGGGTTCTTCCTTTTCGTCGAAGACCACGTCGAGCCTGCTGACGCCCATGGCCAGAAGTTCGCGTGCGATCTTGTCGGCGGTCAGCCCGCCCTCGTTCCGCTGGCCGCCGGTCATGGCGACGGCGTCGTTGAAGAGGATCTTGTAGGTGATGTTGGTCTTGGCGGCGAGGGCCGCGCGGATGGCCTGGATGCCCGAATGGTTATAGGTGCCGTCGCCGAGGTTCTGGAAGACATGGGTGGTGTTCGAAAACGGCGCCTCCCCGATCCAGTTGGCCCCTTCGGCGCCCATATGGGTGAAGCCGGAGGTGGCGCGGTCCATCCACTGCACCATGTAATGACAGCCAATGCCCGCATAGGCGCGGGAGCCTTCGGGCACCTTGGTGGAGGTGTTGTGCGGGCAGCCGGAGCAGAAATAGGGCAGTCGCGCGGCGATCTCCGGCGCATTGTCGTTGCGCTTGACCTCATCGAGCGCGGCGAGGCCGGCCTTGATACGGTCGGTGTCGCGGCCTTCGCCCTGCAGGATGGCGCCGAGTTTCTGCGCGATCATGATCGGGTCGAGCGCCTGCTTGGTCTGGAAAAGCTCTGCCCCGTGCATGGAGCCCGCGCCGCCGCCCATGTGCCAGCCCCAGACGCGGCGGCCGTGGCGGTCGTCAAAGATCGCCTCCTTGACCTGCACCTCGATCAGCTTGCGCTTTTCCTCGACCACGACGATCAGGTCGAGCCCTTCGGCCCAGTCGTGGAACGTCTGCATGTCGAGCGGCCAGACCTGCGCCACCTTGTAGGTGGTCAGACCCAGGCGTTCGGCTTCGTTTTCGTCGATGCCCAGCAGCGCCATGGCATGCACGAGGTCGAGCCAGTTCTTACCCGCCGCGACAAAGCCAATCTTGGCGCCGGGTTTGCCCCAGACGCGTTTGTCGATGCCATTAGCGCGGGCAAAGGCCTCGGCCGCGAAACGCTTGTGGTCGATCATCCGCGCTTCCTGTTCGGGCGGGCTGTCGCCCAGGCGGATGTTGAGGCCGCCCGGCGGCATCTCGTAATCGGTAGGCAGGACGAGGGACATCCGGTCGGGGCGGCCATCGACAACCGACGTGGCCTCCACTGTGTCCTTCATCGTCTTGAGGCCCACCCAAAGGCCGGAGAAGCGCGAGAGCGCCCAGCCGTAGATGCCGTAATCCATGATCTCCTGCACGCCTGCAGGGCTGACGATGGGCATATAGGCATCGACGAGGGCCCATTCGGACTGGTGCAGGACGGTGGAGGACTCGCCCGTGTGGTCGTCGCCCATGGCCATCAGCACGCCGCCATGCGGCGAGGTGCCCGCCATATTGGCATGTTTCATCGCATCGCCGGAGCGGTCGACGCCGGGCCCCTTGCCGTACCAGAGACCAAAGACGCCGTCATAGCGCCCCTCGCCCCGCAGTTCCGCCTGCTGCGCGCCCCAGAGGGCGGTGGCGGCGAGGTCCTCGTTCAGACCTTCCTGGAACTTTATGTCGTTCTGGGCCAGCACCTTGGCGGCGCGGGTCATCTGCATATCCACGGCGCCGAGCGGCGATCCACGGTATCCTGTTACATATCCTGCGGTATTCAGCCCGGCCGCGCGGTCGCGCGCCTTCTGCATCAGCATGAGGCGGACAAGCGCCTGGGTGCCATTCAGCAGAACTGGGCTTTTCTCGAGGTCGAAGCGGTCGCTGAGCGATATCTCTTGCTTGGTCATCTGCGTCTCCCTGCGTAAAGGATAGCCCAGAAAAGGGTCAAGCACTATGACCAATCTGTGAAGACAGGGGGAAAGTACTTAACCTCTGAGCGCATAGCAGCTATGTGACGATTGATTGCTTAGACGGTGTTTGGGGCGAGCGGAAGATTACAATGATGGACTGGGATAAACTCAGAATATTTCACGCGGTGGCCGATGCGGGGTCGCTGACACATGCCGGCGATGCGCTGCATCTGTCGCAATCGGCGGTATCGCGCCAAATCCGGGGGCTGGAGGAGTCGCTGAACACGACCCTTTTCCACCGTCATGCGCGAGGCCTGATTCTCACCGAACAGGGGGAGCTGCTCTTTGACGCGACGCGGGCCATGGCCAAGCGGCTGGATACGGCGACGGCGCGGATCAAGGACAGCGAGGAAGAGGTCTTTGGCGAGCTGCGGGTGACAACGACGATTGGCTTCGGCACGTTGTGGCTGGCCCCGCGCCTGCCCAAACTTTACGAGAAATTCCCCGATCTGAAGATCGACCTGATGCTGGAGGAGCGGGTGCTCGACCTGCCGATGCGGGAGGCCGATGTGGCGATCCGGATGAAGGAGCCGAGCCAGGCCGACCTGATCCGCAAGCGGCTGATGTCGCTGCGCATGCGGCTGTATGCGGCGCCGGACTATCTGGACCGGGTTGGCCGGTTGAAACGCATCGAGGATATGAGCAATCACCGGCTGATCTGTCAGAACCCCAGCACAGCGCAGGTCGCGGCCGGAGCGAAGATGGTGAAAGAGCTGATGAGCTATGACATCCCGTCGCTGCTGACCGTAAACAATTACTTCGGTGTGCTTCAGGGGGTTCTGAACGGGCTGGGGATCGGTGTGCTGCCGGATTATCTGGTCGAGGATTTCCCGCAGCTTGAACGCGTCCTGCCGGAGGCGGAGTCGCAGGAAGTACCGATCTTCCTGGCCTTCCCGGAAGAGCTGCGCCATTCCAAACGGATCGCCGCCTTCCGCGATTTTGTGCAGGAAGAGATCATTACGCACCGCCGCCGGTTGCGGGAATCACGCCCCGATGAGGTTGTTGATTCGTAAAGCCCTGCGCTCCGTGCATAACGGGCTTGCCGTGAATGCGTCAAAATGCGGCTTGAACGACTCGAAACAGCCTCTTATGTCGACCTTCGACGATGGTGATGCTTAAGGCTTCATCATCATCACCTCCCTGTTGGACTTGGCCGGACCCTGTGTCCGGCCTTTTTTCTTGACGGCGGAGGTTTATCGTTTCTGTCGGCCACCCTCCCCTGGCGCCCTTCCCTATATATAATCGCATAGATGCGCCGCGCGACGCGGGCCGGACCGGCCCCGCGCGGTTCGCTGCCCCAGACGGTGACAGACGCGCGTCCGGGCGCCTGTCCATCGCCCTTCGGCCGGGGCAGCATATTCCTCCGGATGCCAAAGTCGTGATCGCCGTCGGAAAGTTTTTGGGAACGGTTTCTCACCCCGCCCGTTGGTCCTGCAACGCCGCATCGAAGCGGCCGAAAGGAGAACGAAATGTTTAAGAAATCCAACGCATTTATTGGCGCGTCGCTTATTGCTCTTATGGCTGCCCCGCTGGCGGCCCAGTCCACCGACAGCCCGCGGGTTGGCGAGACACCGCAAGAGGTCCAGGCGGAAAATGCATCTGACAACTTTGCTGTGCAGGGTTCGACGAATGTTGATGCCCCGCGTTCCGCCGAACTGGCTGACCGGTCGGTCGATGTGGAAAGCACCAACCGTGAAATGGGTTTGATGAAAGTGTCTGACCTGCAAAGCTACATGACCGACGATATGCGCGTCACCGACAGCCCGCTTCTGGGCACGGCCGTGTGGTCCTCGGACGAGCAGCGCGTCGGCATCATCGGTGAGGTGTACAACACACCCGAAGGTGATCAGCTGGCCCTGGCCGATGTTGATCATAACCTCGGCACCGTGGTCGACCAGTTCGCCATCCGTGTGGCAAATGGCACAACAAATGTGACCGTTCCCATGGACGAGCTTGGCTTCCAGAACGCGCTGAAGTCGATTGATGGCGGCGAAGGCCGTAGCGAATAATCAGTCATCCGTTCTGACGGAGGAGGGCCGGGTTTTTCCCGGCCCTTTTTCGTTTTCGCCCTCACTCGGGCCTCGGCTGAGTGCTGGCCCCTTTCCCCTCGCGGCGGCCTGTCGTAAAGGGACAGCACGTGACGGAGCCCCGGGGGACAGAATGCAGGAACCAGAGATCACCGAAGAGCTGATTGCCAGCCATGGCATCAAGCCGGACGAATATGCGGAGATCCTGAAGATCCTGAACCGGGAGCCAACTTTCACAGAGCTTGGCATCTTTTCGGCGATGTGGAACGAGCATTGTTCCTATAAATCCTCCAAGCTGCATCTGAAGACCCTGCCCACCACCGGGCCGCAGGTGATCTGCGGGCCGGGCGAGAATGCCGGTGTTGTCGATATCGGCGACGGCCAGGCCGTGGTCTTCAAGATGGAGAGCCATAACCACCCGTCCTATATCGAGCCATACCAGGGTGCGGCGACGGGCGTCGGTGGCATCCTGCGCGATGTCTTTACCATGGGCGCCCGCCCCATCGCGGCGATGAACGCCCTGTCCTTTGGCGAAAAAGCGCATCCCAAGACCCGCCAGCTGGTGCATGGCGTGGTCGAGGGCGTGGGCGGCTACGGCAATTGTTTTGGCGTTCCGACCGTGGGCGGTGAGGTGCGGTTCGACCCGGCCTACAACGGCAACTGCCTTGTGAACGCCTTTGCCGCAGGGCTCGCGGATGCAGACGGCATATTCTACTCGGCCGCCTCCGGCGTCGGCATGCCGGTGGTCTATCTCGGCGCCAAGACCGGGCGCGACGGGGTTGGCGGGGCCACCATGGCGTCTGCGGAGTTCGACGAGACCATCGAGGAAAAGCGCCCGACCGTTCAGGTGGGCGACCCTTTCACCGAAAAGCGCCTGATGGAGGCGTGCATGGAGCTGATGCAGACCGGCGCCGTGATCTCCATCCAGGATATGGGCGCGGCGGGCCTGACCTGCTCGGCCGTGGAGATGGGCGACAAGGGGGGGCTGGGCATCCGGCTCGATCTGGACCGCGTGCCCTGCCGGGAGGCCAATATGACGGCCTACGAGATGATGCTGTCGGAAAGCCAGGAGCGGATGCTCATGGTGCTGCGTCCAGAGAAAGAGGCGGAGGCCAAGGCCGTCTTCGACAAATGGGACCTCGATTTCGCCATCGTCGGCGAGACGATCGACGAGGACCGCTTCCTGATCGAACTGGGCGGCAAGGTCTGGGCCGATCTGCCGCTGTCGAAACTGTCCTCCATGGCGCCGGAATACGACCGGCCGCATGTGCCGACGCCCGCCGCCGCGCCCTTGGAAGACGTGCCCGCGGTCGATCCGATTGATGCGCTGAAGGCGCTGATCTCCTCGCCCAACTACTGCTCCCGCCAGTGGGTCTATGAGCAATACGACAGCCAGGTGATGGCCGATACGATGCGCATCCCAGGCTTTGGCGCCGGGATCATCCGCGTGCACGGGACGGGCAAGGCGCTGGCCTTTACCTCTGACGTGACGCCGCGCTACGTCAAGGCGAACCCGGTGGAAGGCGGCAAGCAGGCGGTGGCCGAGGCCTACCGCAACCTGATCGCCTCCGGCGCAAAGCCGCTGGCCTCCACCGACAACCTGAATTTTGGCAACCCCGAGAAGCCCGAGATCATGGGCCAATTCGTCGGCGCCATTCAGGGGATCGGCGCGGCCTGCAAGGCGCTGGACATGCCAATCGTGTCGGGCAACGTGTCGCTTTACAATGAGACCGACGGTCAGGCGATCCTGCCGACCCCGACCATTGGCGCCGTTGGACTGATCGAAGATGCAGAACAGGCGATCACCGGCACGGCCCGCGCGGGTCACATGGCCCTGCTGGTTGGCGACACAAACGGCCATCTGGGCCAGTCCGCCCTGCTGGCGGAGGTTCTGAACCGTGTTGAAGGGGATGCGCCGCCGGTGGACCTGGACGCCGAGAAGCAGAACGGAACATTCATTCTTGATAATGCCGCATGGATCACGGCCTGTACTGACCTGTCGGATGGCGGGCTGGCCCTGGCCGCCTTTGAGCTGGCGGAGGCCTCTGGTGTCGGCGTGCAGCTGGAGGTGACAGATCAGGCGTTCCTGTTTGGCGAGGATCAGGGCCGCTATCTGATCGCCTGCAACTTTGATGCGGCCGAGGCGCTGATGGTCGCGGCGGGCAAGGCGGGCGTGACGCTGACCACGGTCGGCAAATTTGCCGGCGAGGAGGTCAGCCTTGGCGGCAGCTCTGCCCCGCTCGCGGAACTGTCGACGCTTTACCGTGGGGCCTTTGCCGCGCATTTCGACTGAGGGCCCGGCCCCGTGACGGCGGCGGTCAGCCGCCGTTGACGGAGACCTCCGAACAAAGCCAGTCGATCAGCAGGGATGTTTCGGGGCCCGGCTGCGGCTCCGGGCAGATCAGCCCGTAATCCGATCCGTCGGCGGTGAAACCGCAGGGCGCCATCAGGCGACCGCGCGCCAGGTCGTCCGCGACCACAAGCTCGGGCGCGATAGCGACGCCGAGACCTGCGGCGGCGGCCTCGACCATCAGGAAATGATGATCAAACAATCTGGTCATGCCGGGACGTGGCGCCTGCGGGTTGGCCTGTTGCCAGGTTGACCAGGCATCGGGACGCGATCGGGATGCGAGGGCCACAAAACCGCCCTGCATGACTGTCGCGGCAAGGTCCGGATGGGTGACCGGGCCGGTCCGTTCGGCACAGAGCCGGGTGACGTGCCAGCTGGGATCGACCGGAAAGTCGAGCCGGCGCAGCGCAAGCGACAGGCCCGGCGCGCCCAGATCGTTCGCCCCGCCCCCCACTGACAGGTGCAGGGCGATATCCGGGCGGTCCATCTCAAACCGGGACAGCCGCGGGATCAGCCACCGCATGGCGATCGATCTTTCACAGGACAGCACAAGCGGACGCGGCCCCGTCGCCCGGCGCAGATCGGCCAGTGTGGACGACAGGATTGCCATGGCCTGCGTCATCGCGTCAGAGAGCGCCTGCCCTTCCTCTGTCGGGGCGACGCCGCGCCCATCGGGCCGCAGCAATGGCAGACCCACGGCCGCGGACAGATTGCCGGCGCGGCGGCTGACGGCGCCATGGGTCAGGGCCAGCTCCTCGGCCGCGGCGCGGACAGAGCCCTTGCGCACGATGGCCTCGAACGCCCGGAGATCGTCGAGGGATGGCAGGTCGGATCGCTTCATTCGTTAGATTTTATCACCATTAGTGTCAGTTCTTATCGCTTTTTATGTGTGCATTGTTCGCAATATTCACGAATTATGACAAGTCTCTCCGATCCTGTGCGGCCCGTCCGCATCATCGCCGATGATCTGACCAGCGCCGCAGACGGCGCCGCGCCCTTCCTGCCGGGGGCCGTCCACCTCGCCCGCGGCGCCTGGGCCGATGGCGCGGTTGTCGCGCTTGACTGCGACAGCCGTGCGGCCCCCGTGAAAGCGGCCGTGGCGCGGGTCTCTGCCGCCGCGGCGCAGGTGCCTGGCGAGGCGATCCTTCTGAAAACCGTCGATTCGACCCTGCGCGGGCATGTGCGCGAAGAGATCGCAGCCTGCTTTGCCGCAAGCGGTCGTGCACGCATCGTCATGGCCCCGGCCTTTCCTGCGGCGGGTCGGGTGACCCGGGGCGGCGTACAATATGTCGACGGTGTCCCGGTTGATCGCAGCCCCTATGGCGCCGATGCGGTCCATCCTGTCCGCAGTGCGGATATCATGGCCCTGATGGGCGATATCGCGGGTCCTGTCCGTCTGTGCCGCGCGGATCAGGCACCAACGGCGGAGGCGGGCGCGATTGTCCTCGACTGCGCGGATCAGGCGGCGCTGGACCGCTGGATTGCGCGGCTCCCGTCACCGGAGACCTGCCTGTTTGTCGGCTCTCCCGGTCTTGCGATCGCGCTCGGGCGGCGGTTTGGCGGCGCATCGGCCGCACCGGCATCGCAGGCGCCGCGCGCTGGCGGTCTGGTGGTGGTTGGCAGTGGCAACCCGGTCTCTCAGCGTCAGGCCGCAGCGCTGGCCGATCTGCCGCCGGGTTGGCGCGTGCTGACCGCGCCCGCTGACCCGGGTGATCCGCGGGCCATCCTGGCCAGGCTGGCCGATACCGCCGCCGCACATATCCGCGCGACGGGTCCCGGCACCCTCATCGCCACCGGCGGCGAGACAATGGCCGCCATCCTGGACCGGCTGGGCATTTCCCGCATGCGCCTGACCGGAGAGATCGAGCCGGGATTTCCCCTGTGCGAGGCCAGTTTCAATGGTCGCCCCCTTGCCCTGGCCATGAAAGCCGGAGGCTTTGGCGGCCCGGACGTGCTGGCCCGCGCCATGACCCGCCTTTGCCCAATATCGGAGACAGAATGACACAGGCACCACTGGCCATTACACTCGGCGATCCGGCCGGGATCGGCCCCGAAATCGCCGCCCGCTGCCTGACCGACCCGGATCTGCCGGATGCGGTTGCAATCGGACAGGTGCAGGTGCTGCGCCGGGCGCTGGAGCTTGTATCGCCCGGCACGCAGATTGCCGTGGTGGACAGGCCCGGCCCTGCCCCCCGCCCCGGCACTGTCCGGATCATCCCGACCGGGCAGGACATCGCGCCGCCGCCCTATGGCGCCGTCACCGCCGCTGCCGGGCAGGCCGCCTTTGACGCGATTGCGGCGGCCATCGCGTTGGCCCGTGCCGGCGCCGTCTCAGGCATTGTGACCGCCCCGATCAACAAGGCTGCGCTGGCGCGGGCCGGGGTCCCCTATCCCGGACATACCGAAATGCTGGCCGATCTCGGCGGTGCGGCCCGGGTCGCCATGATGCTGGCCAATGACGAGATCCGGACCGTGCTGGTCACCATTCACGTCAGCCTGCGCGATGCGATCTGGCAGGCGGATTATTCAGCCCAGATGGCCGCCATCCGGCTGGCGCATGAGGGGTGCCGCGCTCTGGGCGTCAGCGCCCCGCGCGTTGCGGTTGCCGGGCTGAACCCGCATGCCGGCGAGGATGGGCTGTTCGGGCATGAAGAGATCCAGATCATTGCCCCCGCAATTGCCGCCGCCCGGGCCGAGGGCATCGACGCCTCCGGGCCCTGGCCCGGCGACACCGTCTTTATGGCCGCCCGGCAGGGGCGGTTCGACGTGGTGGTCGCGCAATACCACGATCAGGGGCTGATCCCGGTGAAATACCTCGGGCTGGAGAAGGGCGTGAACGTCACGCTCGGCCTGCCCTTCGTGCGGACGTCGCCCGACCACGGCACGGCCTTCGACATTGCGGGCAAGGGCATTGCGGATCCGTCGTCGCTGCGCAGCGCGATGCAGATGGCCGCAACCCTCGCCCGCCACAAAACCAAGGAGACGATCTGATGGATTTCATTTTCATGCTGACGCGCAATGACCGGACCATCCCGGATGCGTCAGACCGGCTGCAAGAGGCGCTGGCGCTTGGGATCCGGCACATCGGCTTCAAGGACATCGGCCTGCCGGTGGAGGCGCTGAAAGAGCTGAACGCCGCCATCCGGGCCGGCGGGGCGACCTCTTACCTCGAAGTGGTGTCCCTGGACGAAGCGAGCGAGCTGACCTCGGCCCGGATGGCGGTCGAGATCGGGGTCGACGTGCTGCTGGGCGGCACCCGTGCGGAAGCCGTGCTGCCGATCATCGCAGGGACTGGCATCCGCTATTTCCCTTTCCCGGGGCGCGTGACCGGGCATCCGTCGGTGCTGGAAGGCCCGGCGGAGGATATCGTCGCCTCGGCCCGGCGGCTTGTGGCCCTGCCGGGTGTGGCGGGGCTCGACCTGCTGGCGTGGCGGTTTCAGGGCGATGTGCCGGGCCTGATTGCCAAGGTGGCAAAGGCCGCGGGCAAGCCGGTGATCGTCGCGGGCTCGATCGACGGCGAGACACGGATAAGGCAGGCACATCTGGCTGGCGCCGCCGCATTCACCATCGGCACCGCCGCGCTGGATGGCCACTTCAAGGGCGCCGCGCCTGACCTTCCGGCCCAGCTGTCGGCCATCCTGATGGTCACGGCCAGGATCGCGGGCCGGATCTGTCCCAACCGGACCGTCGATCTGGCCGCTGCTCAGAAGAGCGTCGCCAAACCCTGGACACCCGTCATCGCGGGTCAACTGGGCGAGATGGATATCAAGCTGGCCCGGTTCGAGGGCGCGTTCGTCTGGCACCACCACGACGAGGAAGACGAGCTTTTCCTCGTCACGCGCGGGCGCATGGCGATGCATTTCCGCGACCGGACGGAATGGGTCGGCCCGGGCCAGTTCCTGATTGTGCCGCGCGGCGTCGAACACTGCCCCGAGGCGCTCGGCGGTCCCTGCGATGTTCTGCTGATGGAGCCCTCCACCACCCTGAACACCGGCAATGTGCAGAACGACCGGACGGTGCGCGACCTCGCCACGATCTGACCTTCCGGTTCCGAAGCGGCCCCAAAACGACACGGCGAAATTACCAGAGAAGACCCCACGAAAAACACCAACAAGGAGAAAACACATGTGCCACGTCTGTCTGATGAACGACGTCAAATCTGAAGTGACCCGCCGCGGTTTCATGTCCGGGGCGGCCCTCGCCGCCGGGAGCGGGCTGATGCTGTCGGCCTCGGCCCATAGCGCCAGCGCCGCGACCCATGTCACCGCGACCCGCGCGCTTGACCTGACCCATACGCTGACCGCGGATTTCCCGACCTTTTTCGGCACCCCGGCCTGGGAGTCTGAGGACATGTTTACCTATGACAAGGACAAGCTGAACCTGCGCATCATGAAATATGCCGAACATGTCGGCACCCATTTCGATGCGCCGCTCCACTTCAGCGCCGATGGCGCCTCGGTAGACGAGATCCCGGTGGAAAAGCTGATCTGCCCGCTGGCTGTCATCGACGTGAAAGCCAAGGCGGCAGAGGATCCGGACTATATGCTTACGCCCGATGATATCGCCGCCTTTGAGGCCGCGCATGGCGAGATCCCCGAAAACGCCTGCGTCGCGATGAATTCGGGCTGGGAGGCGCATCTGGGCAGCGACATGTTCCGCGGGCAGGATGCGGAGGGCAAGCTGCATTTCCCCGGCTTCCACGTCGAGGCGGTCGATTTCCTGATGCGCGAGCGGGTGGTGAACGGGATCGGTGTGGACACCATGTCTCTCGATCCGGGCAATTCCACAACCTCGCCGGTGCATTATGCTTGGCTGCCGTCCGGACGTTATGGGATCGAAAACCTCGCCAATCTCGACGATCTGCCTCCGCTGGGCGCCACTCTTGTTGCAGGGGCCCCGAAGTTCGCCGGTGGCACCGGCGGTCCGGGCCGGGTCATGGCGCTGCTCGCCTGATCCGCCGCCGCTGACAGACCCGATCGGGGGCGCGGCACCAGCCCGCGCCCCACGAGGACCGATCCGGGGCGCGGCATCTGCCCGCGCCCCGGAGAGACCCGCCATCCGCGCCGCGTCGTGGCGCCAGCCGACCGGCCTCTCCCGCGTCGCGTCTTGCGAGACGGCCCTGCGACAGGGGCACCCTGATCCAATTTTCTCCGCCCGGGGCACCGGAGGCGCCTGGCTCGGGCATTGCCCGGGGACAGTCTTGCATGGCGGGTGCGCCTTTGGACATGCACGCCGCCTTGCAGCGCGGCGCGCAAGGCATTAGATTCAGGCAAAGACCAGAGTCCGGAGTAGCCCAAATGCCCATTCAGGCCCGCGAAATCGAGGAACTTATCCGCCAGAGCTTTCCCGACGCCGTGATCGAGGTACAGGGCGATGACGGGCAGCATTTCTCGGCCAGCGTCGTGGACGAAAGCTTCCGCGGGCTGAACCGGGTCCAGCAGCAGCGTGCTGTCTATGCCGCCCTGCAGGGCAAGATGGACGGCCCGGCCGGAGAGCTGCATGCGCTGGCGCTGACAACCCGGCCGCCGGCGTGACGGGAACCAGATCACTCCACGGGCGGGCATGTCCCGGCCCGGTCCAAACAATCCGCCACATGCGTGCCGGCCCCATCGGCTGCACCGTCGCGTCTGGGTCGCGACGGCTGCCATAAAGGAGACTATGATGAGCGACGTGAAAACTTCGATTGATGAAATCGTGAAGGGCAATGATGTTGTGCTCTTCATGAAAGGCACCAAAACCATGCCTCAGTGCGGATTTTCGTCCCGCGTCGCCGGCGTGCTGAACTATATGGGCGTCGAATTTTCCGATGTGAACGTTCTGGCCGATGCCGATATCCGCCAGGGTATCAAAGACTATTCGGACTGGCCCACGATCCCCCAGCTTTACGTCAAGGGAGAGTTCATCGGCGGCTGCGATATCGTGACGGAGATGACGCTGTCGGGCGAGCTGGACACGCTGTTCGACCAGAACGCCGTGAGCTACGACAAGGACGCGGCAGAGAAGATCCGGGCCGCCAACGCCTGACCTCCGGGTCAGTCCCTCAGCAAGAGCGGCCGGTCAGCCGGCCGCTTTCTGTTCCAGCTCTTCTGCGAGCCGCTCTGCCTTGCCGGCCATGTTCAGCAGACCGTCCTTAAGCGCGGCTGGCACGACCTCGACCGTCTGGGCCGCAGGACGACGCTGTGCCGTTTCGGCGGTGGCCTTGAGCCGGGCGTTGTCGCTGCGCAGGGCCTCTATCTCTTCTTCCAGCTCTTTCAGGCGGTCCTCGACCCCGGCGGTGCGGTCGGCCAGCATCAGGCCCGACATCAGCAGCATACGCGCTTCGGGGATGCGGCCGGTCTGGGCAATCAGCGACTGCGCTTCGGCGTTCAGCATTTCCGCCGCCGTCTGAAGGTAATGCTCCTCGCCTTCCTGGCAGGCCACTTCGAAGGCACGTCCGCCGATCAGAATTTCAAGTTCGGCCATCACACGTCCTCCGTCTGGCTGCGCTGCGTGGCCGGGGCCGGGGCGATCAGCGGCGCCAGCGCATCCATCACCGCCCGCACTTCGGCCTCCGCCGCGGCATGGCTGGCGCGCAGGGCTTCAAGTTCCATTTTCAACGCCGTGTCGATCGTATCGGCATCACCCAGGAAAGATTCGTTGGCCGTCCGCAGCGACTGCGTGATTTCCCGGAGCTGGGCGTTGGATTTGCGCAGCCGGTTCATTTCGCGGTTCATTTCGGCGAGGGCGGTCTTCTGTTCGGCGACCTGTGCCTCAAGCGCATCAGATTTCGCCTGCAAACCGCTGTCTTCAGGCGGATTCTGCGGCGCCGAGGCATCGGGCAGCGCAGCGATTCCCCGCCCGATACGGTCCAGAGCCGCATTCAGACGCCGCTGAAGATCGTCGATATCACTCATGACAGGGCCGCCCTTGTCCCACCCGTTCTTCTTATCTTCCCGCCGGTTACGCCGGTACATCGTTCCGCCGGGCGCCGCGCCGAATCATTCGGAGCGGCAGATTTCCACACAGTCTAGCGAAACATGAAGGAAAGCCCAAATCCCTCTGTAACCATTCGACAATTCCATCTGGGGGCTCCCCGGGCCGTCGCCAGGGGGTGACGGGCGCCTTGCAACTGTGGCCGGGCTGGTTATAGAGCGCTAACATCGCCCGTTCCGCAGGTATCAGAGGAGCCCGCCCCGTGGATATCGCCGCCCTCCGCAACGCCCATCCCGATCACTGGTCCAAGGCCACTGCCATCCGCGCGCTGACGCTGGATGCCGTTGCCGCCGCCAATTCCGGCCATTCCGGCATGCCGATGGGCATGGCCGATGTGGCGACGGTGCTGTTCGGGAAATACCTGAAGTTCGACGCCTCCGCGCCGGACTGGGCGGATCGCGACCGGTTCATCCTGTCGGCGGGCCATGGCTCCATGCTGCTCTATTCGCTGCTGCATCTGACCGGCTACGAGGAATTCCCGATTGAGGAGATCCGGAATTTCCGCCAGCTGGGCGCCAAGACCGCCGGCCATCCGGAGAATTTCCTGGCCTCGGGTATCGAGACCACCACCGGCCCGCTGGGTCAGGGCATTGCCAATTCCGTCGGCTTCGCCATCGCGGAAGAGGCGCTGCGGGCGCGGTTCGGCAAGAAGATCGTCGATCACCGCACCTATGTGATCGCCGGCGACGGCTGCCTGATGGAAGGCGTCAGCCAGGAGGCGATTGCGCTCGCGGGCCGTCTGGAGCTGGGCCGTCTCGTGGTCCTGTGGGACAATAACAACATCACCATCGACGGCACCGTGGAGCTGTCGGACCGCACCGATCAGGTGGCGCGGTTCAAGGCGTCGGGCTGGGATGTGATGGAGATCGACGGGCATGACCCGGAGGCCATCGACAAGGCGCTGGCCTGGGCCCAGAAGGGCAGCAAGCCCAAGATGATCGCCTGCAAGACGCATATCGCGCTTGGCCATGCCGCGCAGGATACCTCCAAGGGCCATGGCGCGCTGACCGACAAGGATCAGATGGCCGCCGCGAAAGAGGCTTACGGCTGGACCACCGGCCCGTTTGAGGTTCCGGCGGATGTCAAATCCGCCTGGGAAGAGATCGGCCGCCGTGGCACCGAGGAACGGTTCGCCTGGGAGGCGCGTCTGAACGAGGTGTCCGAGCGCAAGAAGGCCGAGTTCGAACGGACCATGAAGGGCGAGGCGCCGAACAAGCTGGCCTCTGTCATCCGGGCGCTGAAGAAGCAGAACTCCGAAGCCCAGCCGAAGGTCGCCACCCGCAAGGCATCCGAAATGGTGCTGGAGGTCGTGAACCCGGTGCTGCCGGAGACGCTGGGCGGGTCTGCCGACCTGACCGGATCGAACAACACCAAGACCGGCGATCTGGGCATCTTTGACGTGGACAGCCGCGACGGGCGGTTCATCCATTACGGCATCCGTGAACATGGCATGGCCTCGGCGATGAACGGCATGGCACTGCATGGCGGCATCCGGCCTTATTCCGGCACCTTCATGTGCTTTACCGATTATGCCCGCCCGGCGATGCGCCTGTCGGCGCTGATGCAGCAGCCGGTGGTCTATGTGATGACGCATGACTCGATCGGTCTGGGCGAGGACGGTCCGACGCACCAGCCGGTGGAACATCTGGCGATCTCCCGCGCGACGCCGAACACGCTGGTCTTCCGCCCCGCGGATGTGATCGAGACGGCAGAGGCCTGGGAGCTGGCGCTGACGCAGACCGGCACGCCGTCTGTCCTGTCGCTGACGCGGCAGAACGTGCCGACCGTGCGGCTGGAACACAAGCAGAAGAACCTCTCCGCCCAGGGCGCCTATGTGCTGGCCGACAGCGAGGGCAAGCGGCAGGCGATCCTGATCGCCACCGGGTCGGAGGTCGAGATCGCGTTGAAGGCGCGCGACATGCTGCAGGCCGATGGGATCGGCACGCGTGTCGTGTCCATGCCCTGCATGGAGCTGTTTGCCGAGCAGGACGAGGCCTATCGCAAACGCGTGCTGCCCGCAGGGCCGGTGCGCGTGGGCGTGGAGGCCGGGGTGCGTCAGGGCTGGGACCGCTGGCTGCTGGGCGAGCGTGGGCGCGAGGCCAAGGCGGATTTCGTGGGCATGTCGTCCTTTGGGGCCTCGGCGCCGGCAGAGGTGCTCTATGAGCATTTCGGGATCACGGCGGAGACTATCGTGGCCAAGGTCAAGGCGATGCTCTGATCCGCTCTGGTCGCGGATGGGAATTGGCGGCGGACCGGGAGACCGGGCCGCCGTTTTCTTTGGGTCTGCTTTGGCACGGGGGCTGGCGGGTGCAACCCGCTGTGCTGACAGGGGAATTGACCTGCCCTGCCCGCGTGGTGACACTGGCGGGCAATCTCTTGGCGCAAGGATGTGACCGATGCTGTCCGGGCTGACCCTTTATGCCCTGCTCGACGTGATGGGCACCTTTGTCTTCGGGCTGACCGGGGCGATGGTGGCGGTGCGGCGGGGGTTTGACCTCTTCGGCATCCTCGTGCTGTCGGCGGCCGTGGGGGTGGCCGGGGGCGTGGTGCGGGATGTGCTGCTGGGCGATGTGCCGCCCGCCGTGCTGGTGGATCTGTGGCCGCTGGCGCTGACCTGCGCGGCGGGGCTCGTGGCCTTCTTCTTCGCCCCGGTGATCGAGCGGCTGGACCGGCCGGTCATGCTGCTGGATGCGGTCGGCCTCGGGGTCTTTGCGATTGCAGGCTGCAACAAGGCGCTGGTCTTCGGGCTGGGCGGGTTTGGCGCGGTGCTGCTGGGGGTTTTGACGGCCATCGGCGGCGGGGTGCTGCGCGACATCATGACGGCGCAGGTGCCACGGGTGCTGCATGAGGAGGTCTATGCTTTGGCGGCTTTGGCCGGGGCGGCGGCCTATGCCCTGGGTCTGGCGGCGGGGCTGCCGGGCGGGCTGGTGGCGACGGGGGCGGTGCTGCTGGCCATCGTGATCCGGATCGCCTCTGTGCGGAACGGGTGGACGCTGCCGAAGGCGCGGGGGTAGCGGGGCAATTATTCAGCTTCGTCGGGAGACTTTACTGCAAAGCGCAAATTTGTCCGGAGATCGATCATATGTCCCGCCCGGCGTTTACGCCGGGCAGCGCCGACCCGAGGGCGGCGCTATCGCGCCTCCCTCGGGTCGGTCGCTGCCCTCTTTTAAGACCTCATCTCTTAGGAAAATGATGAACCCGACTGAAGCTTACACCGTAAACTCAGGCCGGAACCGACAATCCTGCCAGAGCTCCCCGGCCCGGCCCGTGCTTTCCGCCCCGGCCAGCGTCTCCAGCGCCAGCGCGGCGGTGCCAAGGATGATCTGCTCCTCAAACGGTCCGAAGCCCGCATCCTCGGAGGGCTTCAGCCGCCGCACCTCCTCGCTCAGCGCCGGAAAGGCCGCCTCCCAGCTCAGCCCGTCGCGCAGGCCGAAGGCGGCGATCTCCTTGCCCGGGTGACGTTCGAATTCACCGCCGCCGCCCTTGATGACCGTCATCTGCTGCCAGCCCAGCAGCGCCGCCGCATCGGCCTGAAGCTCCCGGTAGGAGGGATGGAAGACCCCCTGGACAGAGGCCCCTGCCCGCGCCGGGTTCAGCATCCGGCAGACCGTGTTGACGCAGGAGCGTAGGCCAAAGACCGGCCGCAGGTTCAAAAGATGGAAGAGCGCGGGATGCGCCGTTTCCAGCTTAAGGTACGCGATCCCGTCGCGGTCGAGCAGGCGGGCGGCCTCCGCCCCCGTCTCGGCCATGGTGATGCCCACGGCGCCCAGACCGTCGCGGATTTTCATGTCCGGGCCGTTCCAGCCGTGGATCAACACGCGGTAGCCCGCATCGGCGACCAGACGGGCGGAATGCAGGAACCACGGCGCCCCGCGGGTCCGGCCCGCCGCATAGGAGGACCAGTCGAGGTCGACGCCGCTGGCCACAGGCGCGGCCATTTGGGCGGCGGCGGTGAAGCCGGCGATCTCCTCCGCCGTTTCGCCCTTCATCCGCAGCAGCATCAGGATGGCGCCGATGGCCTCGGGGTCAGCGCCCCCGGCCAGCATCTGCGCCATGGCATCCTGTGCCTCGTCCTGTGTGAGGGAGCGTGAGCGGCCCTGTCCCCGTGCCAAAGTCCGGACATGGGGGGCAAGGGTCATTCGGCAGCTTCCTTCGTCAGTTGCGCCTCCAGCAGGGCCTTGATCTCGGGCCGGCAGGAGCCGCAGTTGGTGCCCGCTTGGAGCGCCTCGCCCACGGCCTCGACCGAGACGGCGCCGCCCTCGATGGCGCGGATGATCGTGTTCACGCCCACGCCGAAGCAGGAGCAGAGCACTGGCCCCGGGTCTAGCTGACCTGCGGGGCGACGGCCACCCAGAATCTGCGGCGCCTCGCTGCCGGGCAGACCGGCGAGGTAGTCGCGCATGACCGCCACGGGCTCCCGCGCGACAAAGATCGCGCCTATGACGCCGGTCTCGTCAGAGAGGGCCACACGCGCCATGCCGCGCGCCTTGTCCTCGATGATGGCCACCTGGGCGTCGGGGGCGTTGAAGAGGCGGCGCGCCTCGGCCTCCCAATCCGCGATCTCGGTCGTGGCGGCGAGTTCGGCGCGGTAGCCCGCTTCGGTCCGGGCGAGCGCCCAGTAATCGGCCTGCAACGCCATGGGCCGGGCGGAGACGGCAAAGCCGTACCATTTGGCGTCAAACCGGGCGACGGCGGCGACGGCGGCCTTGCTCTCCGGCTGGCCGGAGACCGGGTCGGTAACGGAGGGCACCAGCGCGTCGATCCGGGCTGAGGGTGCGGTTTCGCCGGTCCAGTGCATGGGGGCAAAGACCTGACCGGGCTGGACGGCATCGGTGATGCGGGCGCGCAGGATGGCCTTGCCCGTGGGCCCGGTGACCGACACCAGATCGGAGGCGCTGATCCCCAGATTGCGGGCATCGCCCGGATGGATCTCAAGGAAGGGTTCGGCCAGATGGGCCGAGAGGCGCGGGCTGAGCGCGGTGCGCGTCATCGTATGCCACTGGTCGCGGATCCGGCCGGTGTTCAGGCGGAAGGGATATTTGCGGTCCGTCTTCGCGGCGGGCGGCTGCCAGCGCAGCGGCAGCATGCGGGCGCGGCCATCGGCGTGGAAGAATTTACCATCCGCGAAGAAGCGCCCGCCCGTCTTGGCGTCTGAGACCGGCCAGCGGGTCGGCGCGAAGCTGTCGTATTCGGAATCGGTGATCTCCATCAGGCCGGAGATGTCGAAATCCCGCCCGAACATGCGCCCCGCAATGCCCGAAAGTGCGGCATATTCGCGGAAGATCTCCGCAGGGGTTTCATAGTCGAAGGCGGCGGTCCAGCCCATGCGGCGGCCGACTTCGGCCAGCATGTGCCAGTCGGGGCGGCTGGTGCCCGGGGCGGTCAGCACGGCGCGCTGGCGGCTCATGGTACGGTCGGAATTGGTGACCGTTCCGTCCTTTTCCGCCCAGGCGGTGGCGGGCAGCAGCACATCTGCAAGGCGTGCTGTATCCGTGGCGCCGGTGATGTCGCTGACCACGGTGAAATCACAGCCCACGATGGCGTCGCGCACCCGGTCGGCATCGGGCATGGTGACGGCGGGGTTGGTGTGGATGATCCAGAGCGCCTTGATCTGCCCCTCGCCCACGGCGCGGAACATGTCGACAGCCTTGAGACCGGGATGGTCGGCCATGGTGGGCGCGTCCCAGAAGCCGCGCACGGCGGCGCGGTGTTCGGCGTTTTCGATATCCAGATGGCAGGCCAGCATATTGGCAAGCCCGCCGACCTCCCGCCCGCCCATGGCATTAGGCTGGCCGGTGACGGAGAGCGGCCCGCAACCCGGCTTGCCGATGCGTCCGGTGGCCAGATGGCAGTTGAGGATCGCATTGACCTTGTCACTGCCGGAGGAGGACTGGTTCACGCCCTGGCTGAAGACGGTGACAACCTTTTCATTGGCAATGAAGAGGTCGCAGAAGGCCTGCATTTCCTCCTCGGTCAGGCCGGAGGCGCTGGTATTCTCTGTCAGGGCCGCATGAAGCGCCTTGTCGAACCCTTCAACGTGCTGAAGAAAATCGCGGTCGATCGCGCCGCGTTCGAATAGTCCCGCCAGCAGCCGGTTGAAAAGCGCCACATCGCCGCCGGGCGCAATGGCCAGGTGCATCTCTGCCGCGTCGCAGGTGGCGGTACGGCGGGGGTCGATGACGACGATCTTCGTGCCGCGCTCCTTTTGCGCGGCGAGGATGCGCTGGAAGAGGATCGGGTGGCACCAGGCGAGGTTGGAGCCGACGAGGACGATCAGATCGGCCTGCTCCAGATCCTCATAGGTCTGGGGCACGGTGTCCGTGCCAAAGGCGCGGCGGTGGCCAGCCACGGTGGAGGCCATGCAGAGCCTTGAATTCGTGTCGATATTGGCCGAGCCGATGAAGCCTTTCATCAGCTTGTTGGCGATGTAGTAATCTTCTGTCAGGAGCTGGCCGGAGACGTAGAAGGCAACGCTGTCGGGCCCGTACTGTTCGACGGTTTCGCGGAACCGGTCGGCGACGAGTTGGAGCGCCGTATCCCAGTCGGTGTCGCGGCCTGCGACCTGCGGCGCGGTCAGGCGGCCCAGTGTTGTGACCGTCTCGCCCAGGGCAGAGCCCTTGGAGCAAAGGCGGCCGCGGTTGGCCGGATGCTCCGGGTCGCCCCTGACGGTGAGGCCCCCCTGCCCGTCCGGGCGGAGCAGCACCCCGCAGCCCACCCCGCAATAGGGGCAGGTCGACCGGGTTTCAGGCAGCTGGGCCCCGTCCATCAGGCCGCACTCCGCTTGGCGACGGCATCCCCGTCGAGCAGGACACGGCCGTCTGCGATCTGGACCGGATAGGTGGCGATGCGGTGGTCTTCGCCCACGGCCTGCCCGGTGTTCAGGTCAAAGACCATGTTGTGCAGCGGGCAGGTGATCTTCTGGCCGTGCACGATGCCATCGGCCAGCGGCCCGCCCTTGTGGGGGCAGGTGTTGGAGGCGGCAAAAACCTCTGCCTCGCCGGTGCGGAAGATGGCAATGCAGCCCACGGCGGTCTTCACGAGGCGGGCGCCGCGCTGCGGGATGTCCTCGATGGAGCAGATGTCGATCCAGTTCATCTTTGGTCTCCTTGGGGGGGCACTGGGTGCATGGATGAATGTTGTGCCGCGCCGGTCACAGGACCCGCCCGGCGTGCCGCGCGGGCGGTGGCGAGGCGGTTTTGCCCCGCGGCCATCAGGTGCAGCGGGACGAGCAGCCCAACCATAAGCAAAGCCCAACTCATTCCGCCGCCTCCTGCGTGAGATCCGCCAGCGGCGCGTAGCTGCGGGCACGGTTCTGGACGTGATCGGCCCAGGGATCCTTGCGGTAGACGGATTGCGAGACCTCGAAGGCCTCCACCAGGCGGCGGCGTTCCTCCAGATCGTCGACGACCCGCGCCTTGACCCAGTCGAGCCCGACCTTGGCGACCCATTTATAGGGCCGGTCGAGGTATTTGGCATTCTCGCGGTAAAGCTGGATGAAGGCGGTGGTGAGCTCGATCGCCTCCTCCTCCGTCCTGGCATCGGCCAGACGTTCGGTTTCCTTCACATCCATGCCCGCAGCACCTGCGACACCGATCTGGTAGCCAGAGTCGACGCAGACGATGCCCACGTCCTTGCAGGTTGCCTCCGCGCAGTTGCGGGGGCAGCCTGACACCCCGAGCTTCACCTTATGCGGGGTCCAGGAGCCCCAGAGGATCTTTTCCAGCTTGATGCCAAGCCCGGTGCTGTCCTGCGTGCCGAAGCGGCACCAGTCCTTGCCGACGCAAGTTTTCACCGTCCGCAACCCCTTGGAATAGGCGTGGCCGGAGACCATGCCCGCATCGTTCAGATCGGACCAGATACCCGGCAGATCCTCGCCCTTGACGCCCAGCAGGTCGATCCGCTGGCCGCCCGTCACCTTGACCGCCGCGCCGTATTTCTCCGCCGCATCGGCGATGACGCGCAGCTCGTTCGCGTCGGTCATGCCACCCCACATGCGCGGCATGACGGAGAAGGTGCCGTCCTTCTGGATGTTTGCATGCTTGCGTTCGTTGACGAAACGGGACTGGAGGTCGTCTTCGTATTCCAGCGGCCAGTCGGCCAGCAGGTAGAAGTTCACCGCCGGGCGGCAGACATGGCAGCCGTTGGGGGTTTTCCAGCCGAGTTCCTGCCAGACGGCGGGCTGGCTCTTCAGCTCCTTCGTCTTGATCAGGCGGCGCACGTCCTCATGGGTGAGGTCGCAGCAGGCGCAGATCGGCTGCACCGTCGGCATGACGAACTCATCGCCCAGCGTGACCTGAAGCACCTGTTCGACGAGCCCCGTGCAGGTCCCGCAGGAGGCACTTGCCTTGGTCGTCGATTTGATCGCCCCGAGGTCGGTTGCGCCGGCATTGATTGCCGCCACGATGTCACCTTTGCAAACGCCGTTGCAGCCGCAGATTTCCGCATCATCCGGCAAGGCTGCAACGGCTGAGAGAGGGTCCGCGGAGCCGCCCCCCTGAAAAGCCGGTCCAAAGATCAGCGTATCGCGCATCTCCGACACGTCGGTGCCGTCCTTGATCAGGCCGAAGAACCAGCTGCCGTCGGCCGTGTCGCCATACATGACGGCGCCGATCAGGCGGTCGTCCTCGATCACCAGCCGTTTGTAGACGCCGCGCGCGGGGTCGCGGAAGACGATGTCCTCGCGGCCCTCGCCCTCGGCAAAATCCCCGGCGGAGAAGAGGTCACAGCCCGTGACCTTGAGCTTGGTGGAGATTTCCTTGACCTTGAAGACGTCCTCCTCCCCGGTCAGCGACTTGGCCAGCACCTTGGCCTGATCGTAGAGCGGCGCAACGAGGCCGAAGAGATTGCCGTCAAACTCCACACATTCGCCAACCGCGTAGATATCGGGGTCGGAGGTGCGCATCTGGGCGTCGACCTTGATCGCGCGCCCCATGTCGAGGCCCGCGTCCTGCCCCAGTGCTGTCGCCGGGCGGATGCCCACGGCCATCACGACGATATCGGCGGGAAGGACAGTGCCATCCTCCAGCAGGACGCTTTCGACCTTGTCGGTGCCCTGAATCTCCTTGGTGGAGGCCTTGGTGATCACCTTGATGCCGCGCTTTTCAAGGTCCTTGCGCAGCAGGTAGCCCGCCGCCTCGTCCAGCTGACGCTCCATCAGGTGGCCCATCAGGTGCAGCACGGTCACTTCCATGCCCTGCAGGCGCAGGGCGGCGGCGGCCTCAAGCCCCAAGAGGCCGCCGCCGATCACCACCGCATGGCCGCGTGTCCCCGCGGCCTCCTTCATCGCATCCACGTCTTCCAGATCGCGGAAGGCCACGACGCCGGGCAGCTTGTGGCCCGGGCACGGGATGATGAAGGGGGCGGAGCCGGTGGCCAGCACCAGCTTGTCATAGGCGACCTCCCCCTTGGCGCCGATGACGACCTTCCGCTCCCGGTCGATAGTCTCGACCTTTTCCCCGAAGCGGCAGGTGATTTTGTGATGGTCATACCAGTCGTCATTATGGGTGACGATCTCGGCAAAGCTCTTCTCGCCCGACAGCACCGGGGAGAGCATGATGCGGTTGTAATTGCCGCGCGGTTCCGTGTTGAACAGCGTGACCTCATAGGCCGAGGGATCGGCGTCGAACAGGTGCTCCAGCATCCGGCCGGATGCCATGCCCGCTCCGATGACGACAAGTTTCTGCATTTTCAGGTCTCCTTGGCGCAGGGCCGAAAGCGGGTGTCAGACGTACCAGGCGACGACGTGCGAGACTTCGCCATGCTGGTGGATGGGAAGGGCGACCATGGAGCCATATCCGGCGGCCAGACCGGGCTTGCCGCCCTCGACCACCGGGATACCGGTGCCAAGCGCGCGGCCGATGGCGCCTTTCCACGGCGTGGCGTGGCGCGGGTTGTCCTCATCCCAGAGCGGGCCGTCGCGTTCGCAGACACCGTCGGCCAGAACGGCATCGCCGGATTTGCCAACCTTGGCGGCGCGGGCGTCCCAGATCTCGAACCGGCGGGCAATGGGCGTGCCGCGGGCCGAGAGCAGCGTGACGACATAGGGCGCGACACCCGGCACCGGCACGGGAAGGCCGAGGCCGGTGGTCAGCCCCGCCTTGCCCGCGCTTTCAGCACGGATGAAACGGTAGCCGGAGCCCAGGTCACGCATCAGGATCGGCGTTTCCGCCGCCCAGACGCCGCCGGGAAGCCCCTGCCCGCGCGGGAAATGCGTGTGCTGAGAGACCCATTCGAAATGCTTGGCGGCGCCGTAATAGCCGTCCTCCAGCATCAGCAGGTCATCCTTGCCGGCCCAGACCTCGATGGCGCCGGTGCGACTGTCGTCATCGGCGCAGAGCACAACCAGAACCGCCTTCAGCTCGTCCTCGTCAAAGACCGGGATGGCGACGGCGCTGGTGAGGCCGGCCTCTGCCGCCGCCTCGATCCGCTTAAAGTAGGAGCCGTCAAAGCTTTTCAGAACGACCGGGCGCGCTTCGGCCCAGGCCTTGCCCGGCAGCCCCTCGCCCATGCCAAAGCTGGTCCGGCGGGAGGCTTCCTCGAAGGCGTCGAGCCCGGCGTAGTTGCCCTCGGCCAGCACAAGCCGGCCGTCTTCGGGAACCCAGACCTCGCTGACCTCGATAAAGGTGCGGGTGGGTGTTTCGACTGCTGCTTCCATGGTTCGTCTCACTTGAATGGTCGGGCTGAATGCCCCGTTGTTTATTGAGCGGCGTCCGGATAGGCGGCCGCGATCATGACGCCAGACAGGGTGCCGTAGGCGGTGGTCCAGGCGTCTTTCACCTCGGGCGTGAACCCCTCGCCCAGGCCCTTCTCAAGGGTCCGGAGGAGCGACGCGCCGACCTTGCCGTAATCCTCGGCCTTCACGCCGTAGGCGACATGGGCGATGGCCAGCTTTTCGGCGACGGGCACGATGGCCGGCAGGTTGCGCAGCCCGTTGACGACAACCGCGAGCGTCGCCATCAGCTTGGCCCCCTGTTCGGCCATGTCGGCATTGGCGAAATAGGGCTTCACCTCCGGCGCGGTCTCGAAGAGGTCGGTATAGAAGATGTCCGCCGCCGCATCCTTGATCGGGACAACCTTGGCGAAGCTCTCCTGAACGAGGGCGATCTGCTGGTCTTCCATTCCGTCTCTCCTTGTCGCTGCGGCTCAGGCCGCTTTCTGTTTCTTGGCTTCTGCCTTGGCGGCCGATTTCCCCTTGGCGCCGTGTTCATATTCCTCAAGGAAATCAAGAACCTGTTCGCGGTAGAGGTAGTAATCGGGATGTTCCAGCAGCGCCTTGCGGGTGCGCGGGCGCGGCAGGTCCACGTTGACGATCTTGCCGATGGTGGCCTGCGGCCCGTTGGTCATCATGACGACGCGGTCGGCCAGCAGGATCGCCTCGTCCACGTCATGGGTGACGCAGATGGCGGTTACCTTGGTGCGGGACCAGACCTCCATCAGCACCTCCTGCAGTTCCCAGCGGGTAAGGCTGTCGAGCATGCCGAAGGGTTCATCCAGCAGCAGCAGTTTCGGCGAGAGGGCAAAGGCGCGGGCGATGCCGACGCGCTGCTTCATGCCATTGGACATCTCTGCGGCGGATTTGTTCATGCTGTCGCCCAGGCCCACGCGTTCGAGGTAGTAATCGACCACGTCCTGACGTTCGGCCCGGCTGGCCTTGGGATAGACCTTGTCGACACCGATCGCGACGTTTTCGCGGGCGGTGAGCCAGGGGAAGAGGTTCGGCGACTGGAATACCACCGCGCGTTCCGGGTCCGCTCCCTGCACATCGTAGCCGTCGAGCTTGATAACCCCCTTGGAGATGTCGTTCAGCCCGGCGGTCATGGTCAGCACGGTGGATTTGCCGCAGCCGGAATGCCCGATGAGGGAAATGAACTCGCCCCGGTCAAGCTTGAGGTTGAAATCCTCCACCACGGTCAGCGGACCCTTGGGCGTCGGGTAGACCTTATGCAGGCCCTCGAAGCTGAGGTAGCGCTGGTCGAGCATGCCTTTCTGGGCATCGACAAGGGCCGAGGGCAACGCATCGCCCGCCGCATCATGGGTGTGCTGCGGCTTGATGTCGGGCAGGATGCGCGAGCCTTCGGGACGCGTGGAAATGCCCACGTCCATCAGGTAGTTCGTCACCTCGGCGCGCAGTTTCTTGAAGGTCTCGTCATGGTTCATCGCCGTGCGTTCGCGCGGGCGGGGGATGGTGACCTTGAATTCAGCCCCCAGCGTCCCGTCGGGGTTCAGCGCCACGATGCGGTCGGCCAGAACGATGGCCTCGTCCACGTCATTGGTGATGAGGACGCAGGTCTTCTTGTCCTGCTGCCAGATCTGTTCGATCTCATCGGCGAGGTTGGCGCGGGTCAGCGCGTCGAGGGCCGAAAGCGGCTCGTCCAGCAGCAGCACCTCGGGGTTCATCGCCAGGGCGCGGGCAACGTTCACCCGCTGGCGCATCCCGCCCGACAGCTCCGCCGGACGGCGGCTGGCGGCATGCGAGAGGCCCACCATCTTGATATAGCGCGCCACGGTCTGGGCCTTTTCGACCTTGCCCATGGAGGGGAAGACCGAGTCGAGCGCCAGCTGCACGTTCCCCTGCACCGTCAGCCAGGGCATCAGGGAGTAGTTCTGGAAGATGACGCCCCGTTCTGGGCCCGGGCCGGCAATCGGCTTGCCCTTGAAGGTGACCGTGCCGGTGGTCGGCTCGTCGAGGCCCGCCATCAGATTGATGAGGGTCGTCTTGCCGGTGCCGGAGAAGCCGAGGATCACGAGGAACTCGCCTTCTGCTACGTCGAGGTTGATCCCCTTCAGCACATGGGCGGCGTTGGTGCCTTGGCCGAAGCTTTTGGAAACATTGTCAAACGTCAGGATACCCATGGTGTTTGTCCTTTCGCGTGTCCGCGTTGCGCGCCTGAGCGCCGGTCAGCGGTTGTTCGTGAAGGTGAAGGCGGCCTGAAGGGCGTACATGACCCGGTCCAGCAGGAAGCCGATGATGCCGATGGTGAAGACGGCGACCATGATCTTGGCGAGGGAACTGGAAGAGCCGTTCTGAAATTCATCCCAGACGAATTTGCCAAGGCCCGGGTTCTGCGCCAGCATCTCTGCCGCGATCAGAACCATCCAGCCCACACCGAGGGACAGACGCAGACCGGTGAAGATCAGCGGCAGGGCGGAAGGCAGGACCAGGCGGGTGATCTTGGTCCAGGTGTTCATCTTCAGAACCTTGGAGACGTTGACGAGGTCCTTGTCGATGGAGGCCACGCCGAGCGCGGTGTTGATCAGCGTCGGCCAGAGCGAGCAGAGCGTCACGGTGATGGCCGAGATCAGGAAGGACTTGGAGAAGAGCCCGTCATTCGTCGTGTAGACGGCAGAGACGATCATGGTGACGATCGGCAGCCAGGCCAGCGGCGAGACCGGTTTGAAGATCTGGATCAGCGGGTTCAGCGCGGCATTGGCCGTCTGCGACAGGCCGGCGGCGATCCCCATGGGGACGGCCACGGCGGTGGCGATCAGGAAGCCGAAGAAGACGGTCTTGATGGAGGTCCAGATCTGTTCGTAATAGCTGGGCGAACCGGTGTAGGCGACGGTTTTCACCTGATCTTCTTTGCCTGCGGCGATGAGCTTTTCGTTCCGCTTGGCGACCATTTCCTCGAACTTGGCCTTCTTGGCGGCCTTGTCCTGTGCATCCGTGTGCAGGCCCACGGCCTCTTCCCAGACCTGTGCAGGCCCCGGCACGGCGCCGAGGGAGGTCTGAACGCGCGGGGCGAGGTTGCCCCAGAGCAGCAGGAAGACGGCGATGGCCAGAAGCGGGACGCCCAGCAGGCGCCAGACTTCCTTCATCTGGGTCTGCGGGTTGTCCCCGGCGGCGGCCTTGATGATCGGCGCGACCCAGGCGAGGCCCAGAACGGTCAGCCATTTGTCGGCCTTGTTGATGGCGGTAAAGAGCCGGGCGCGGCGGGCTTCCTTGGCGGCGTCCAGATCCTGATGATCGATTGCGGTCATGGGTCTATTCCTGAGGAGTTTAGGTTCTGTTTAGCCACGCCGTTGCGGCCGGTTCGGGTTTGCTATTGGGGCGGCCCCGCCCGAGGGAGAGCGGGCGGGACCTATCCTGTGCGTGCTCGTTGCCGGGCACACTGCTCGTAGCGTGGCCGGGCGGGGTCGGGCCCCGCCCGGACGGGCCTTAGCCCTTGACCTCGGTGCCTTCGACGATCTGCTCGCCTTTCAGGCCGATCGGCAGGCTGTCGAGATAGGCGTTGGGTGCCTTGCCGTCGTAGGTGATGCCGTCGATGATGTCGGCTGCCGGGGTCGGTTCCTTGTAGCCGTCGCTGTCCCAGGGGAAGTCGGCTTCGTTGGCGAGACCTTCGTCGACCAGCATGCGGGCGGCTTCGAGGTAGATTTCCGGCTTGTAGACGGATTTCGCGACCTCATCGTACCAGCTGTCGGGCTTGGCTTCGGAGATCTGGCCCCAGCGGCGCATCTGGGTCAGATACCAGACGGCGTCGGAATAGAAGGGATAGGTCGCGTTGTAACGGAAGAACACGTTGAAGTCGGGGACCTCACGCTTGTCGCCCTTCTCGTATTCGAAAGTGCCGGTCATGGAGTTCGCGATCACCTCGGCATCGGCGCCGACGTATTCGGGCTTTGCAAGGATTTCAACGGCTTCCATACGGTTGGCGTTGTCGTTTTCGTCCAGCCACATGGCGGCACGGATCAGCGCCTTGGTCACGGCCAGCGTGGTGTTCGGGTTGGCTTCGGCGAACTCTGCGGAGATGCCGAAGACCTTCTCCGGGTTGTTCTTCCACAGCTCGTAATCGGTGATGACCGGAACGCCGATGCCTTTGAAGACAGCCTGTTGGTTCCAAGGCTCACCCACGCAGTAGCCGTAGATCGTGCCGGCTTCGAGGGTTGCGGGCATCTGCGGCGGCGGCGTCACGGAGAGCAGCACATCGGCGCCGATCTGGCCGGAGATGTTGTCCGGCGAGTAGTAGCCCGGGTGCAGACCGCCAGCGGCCAGCCAGTAACGCAACTCGTAGTTGTGGGTCGACACGGGGAAAACCATGCCCATGTTGAAGGGCTTGCCTTCGGATTTGTACTTCTCGACCACCGGCGCTAGCGCCTCGGCAGAGATCGGGTGCTGCGGCTTGCCGTCGGCATCCTGCGGGATGTTCGGCTTCATCTGGTCCCAGATCTCGTTCGACACGGTGATGCCGTTGCCGTTGAGGTCCATGGAGAAGGGGGTGATGATGTGGGCTTCGGTGCCGAAACCGATGGTCGCCGCGAGGGGCTGACCCGCCAGCATATGCGCGCCATCCAGCTGTCCGCCAATCACGCCGTCCAGCAGCACTTTCCAGTTGGCCTGGGCTTCCAGCGTGACGAAGAGACCTTCGTCGAGGAAATAGCCCTGTTCATAGGCGACTGCGAGCGGTGCCATATCGGTCAGCTTGATGAAGCCGAACTTCAGTTCGTCTTTTTCCAGTTCCAGCATCTCGGCAGAGGCCGGGATGGCGAAGAGGGCGGAGGCGGCGAGGCCGTATACGAAGGTCTTCACGTCGTCATTCCTTTCCGGTGGTGCTCCGGCCTGACAGGACGGAGCAAATGAAAAAAAGCCGCAGCACATCACGCCGAGATCGTAATCGGCGGAGTGCGAGCGGCTTTGCTCAGCTGTCCCTGTCAGTGGGAATTCGGTAACCCGCTGCGCCATTGCAGCCGGTTGATGAATGGATAACGCACCTTTTCCCCGGCTGGGAAGCGTTTTCTTCACGGACGGCGTTGCAGGGATGAAAAGTGTGCCGCGCCGCCGAAAAGTTGCACAAAAATGTACCGCAGCGCGGCATGGCGTCTGAAATTTGCCCGCTTTGTGAAGAATTCCGGGCCGTTATGCCCCCTGCCGGGGGCCGGGCGGCGCGAATCCTCCCTACCGCTCGCCCCGCCTATAGGGCTGCATCAGCGCCTGCGGCACCCGCGCCCGCCGCGCCATGACGACCAGCGCCACGATGGACAGCAGGTAGGGCAGCATCAGGAAGATCTGGTAGGGCACGCCTTCGACCACCGTCTGCAGCCGCAGCTGGAAGGCGTCGAAGAAGGCGAAGAGCAGCGCGCCGGTCAGCGCCCGCGCCGGTTTCCACGAGGCAAAGACCACCAGCGCCACGCAGATCCACCCCCTGCCCTGCACCATCGTCGGGAAGAAGCTGTTGAAGGCCGCCAGCGTCAGGAAGGCGCCGCCCATGGCCATCAGCGCCGATCCCGCCATGATCGTGCCGATGCGCAGCAGGATCGGGTCGATGCCCTGCGCCTCCACCGCATGCGGGTTCTCTCCGGTCATGCGCATGGCGAGGCCGAGGGGCGTGCGGTAGAGCAGCCAGACCAGCGCCAGCACCAGCGCGATCGCCAGATAGGTGGGGCTTGTCTGGTCAAAAAGGACGGGGCCGATGAAGGGGATCTCAGACAGGACCGGCAGCGGAAACGGCTTGAACGGCGTGACCGTCGGCGGGGAGGAGGAGGTCGGCACCGCCAGACGGAAGACATAATAGGAGAAGGAGGAGGCAAAGAGCGTGATCCCCAGCCCCGTCACATGCTGCGACAGCCCCAGCGGCACGGTCATCAGCGCATGCAGCAGGCCGAACATCGCCCCCGACAGCGCAGCGACGGCCATCCCCGTCCAGAGGTCGCCGCCACCATAGACGGTCAGCCAGCCGATCATGGCGCCGAAGGTCATGATCCCCTCGATCCCGAGGTTCAGCACGCCGACACGTTCGCACAGCAGCACACCCAGCGTGCCGAAGATCAACGGCGTGGCGATGCGCAGCACCGCCTCCCACAGGCCGACCGATCCGAGGATATCGAAAAGCACGGTCATCGGCGCACCCGGTATTGCGTGAGGAAGATCGCGACCAGCATGGTCAGCAGCGACAGCGCCACCGTGACATCGGCGATATAGGAGGGGATCGACAAAGCCCGGCTCATACTGTCCGCGCCCACAAACATGGTGGCGGAGAAGAGCGCGGCAAGGATCACGCCCAGCGGGTTGAGATTGGCCAGCATGGCGATGACGATGCCGGAATAGCCGTAGCTGGGCGAGAGGTCGGTGGTGACATAGCCCTTGACCCCCATGACCTCGATCGCGCCCGCAAGACCGGCAAGGCCGCCCGAGAGGCAGGCGACGGCGACCAGGGTCTTCGGCAGGCTGACCCCGGCAAACGCGGCGGCGCGCGGGTTGAGGCCAGCCGCCCGCGCCTTCATCCCGAAGACCGACCGCGCCTGGAGCCACCAGATTGCGGCGGCCATGGCCAGCGCGATCAGCAGCCCGGCATGCAGCCGGGACCGGGCGAGAAGCTTGGGCAGGACGGCGCTGTCGGGGATCGGCACGGATTGCGGCCAGCCAAAGGCCAGCGGGTCCTTCATCGCTCCTTCGATCATCAGCGACACGAAGAGGACGGCCACGAAGTTCAGGAGCAGGGTCGTGACCACCTCGTCCACGCCGAATTTCAGCCGCAGCAGCAGCGGGCCCAGCAGCAGGAGCATCCCCGCCACGGCGCCCGCGATCAGGCTGGTGAGGATTGCCAGCGGCGCGGGCATGGCGGCGACCATGGGCATCATGCCAAAGCCTGCCACGGCAATGGCGCCAAGGTAGAACTGCCCTTCCCCCCCGATATTCCAGAGCCGGGCGCGAAAGGCCACGGCGGCGGCGAGGCCCGTGAGGATCAGCGGCGTCGTGCGCGTCAGCGTCTCCGATATGCCGAGGCGGGAGCCGAAGGCGCCCTTGAGGATCAGCCCGTAGGCCCGGATCGGGTTGGCGCCCGCAATGGCGATGAGCAGGCCCGCGACGATCAGCGCCGCCAGCACCGCACCCAGCGGCGCCAGCACCGTCAGCAGGCGGGAGGGATGGTCGCGACGTTCAAAGCGCATTGGCAGGCTCCGTCACCGACCAGTCGCCGGCCATCATCAGGCCCAGTGTCCGGGCATCGGCCCGTTCGACCGGGATCGGCGGGGACAGGCGGCCGTTCACGATGGCCTGGATACGGTCCGACAAGCCGATGACCTCTTCCAGATCCTCGGAGATCAGAAGCACGCCTGCACCGCGCCCCCGCGCCTCCAGCAGCTTGGCATGGACGCCCGCGATGGCGCCTTCATCGAGCCCGCGGGAGGGCTGGGCGGCGACGAGGATATCCGGCCCCGCCTCCAGCACCCGGCCAAGGATCAGCTTCTGCATATTGCCGCCCGACAGCAGGCGGATGCGGGCATCGGGCGTGGCGCCGCGGACGTCATAGCCCTGGATGATCCGGTCGGTCAGGTCGCGGGCCGGGCCGCGGCGGACGATGCCGCGGGCGGAAAACTCGGGCGACCAGATGCGTTCGAGCACCGCGTTTTCCCATGTGGCCATGTCGCCGATCGTGCCCTCGGCATGGCGGTCTTCGGGGATGCGGCCGATACCGCTGGCGATGGCCTGGGGAACGTCATGGCGGGCGGGCGCCTGCCCCCGGATCAGCAGCTGACCGGCGTCCGGCGGATAGAGGCCGGAGACCAGCCCCGCCAGCGTCGTCTGGCCATTGCCGGAGACGCCGATGATCCCCAGCGTCTCGCCCGCGCGGAGCTGGAAGTCGACGCCGTGGAGCGACGCGCCGCCCTTGCCGCCCAGCGTCAGCCCCCTGCCCTCGAGGATGACCTCGCCGGGGGTGGAGGGCGCGCGGGTGGGCCGGGTCACCGCGCGGCCGACCATGAGTTCGGCCAGTTCCGCCTTGGAGGTGGCGGAGGTGGCGCGTTCGGCCACCACGCGGCCCCGGCGCAGCACGACCACGCGGTCGGCGGCCGACATGACCTCATGCAGCTTGTGGGAGATGAAGATGAGCGAGAGGCCCTGCGCGACCATCTCCCGCAGCGTGCCAAAGAGGCCTTCGGATTCCTGTGCGGTCAGCACGGCGGTCGGTTCGTCGAGGATCAGGATGCGGGCGTCGTTATAGAGCGCCTTGAGGATCTCCACCCGCTGGCATTCGCCGACCGAGAGGTCGGAGACGCGGGCATCGGGGTCCACCTTCAGGCCGAAGCGGTCCGACAGGGCCGTCAGTTTGGCGCGCGCGGCGGCCCGGTCCGACCGCGCCCGCCAGAGCCGTTCCGTGCCCACCATGACGTTTTCCAGCACGGTCAGGTTGGGGGCGAGCGCGAAATGCTGATGCACCATGCCGACGCCCGCCCGGATCGCGGCGCGGGGCTTGCCGGGGGGCAGGTCTGCGCCGTCGACCCGCACTGTGCCCTCATCCGCCGTGTAATGGCCAAAAAGGATGGACATGAGCGTGGTCTTGCCCGCGCCGTTTTCGCCCAGCAGCGCGATGATCTCGCCGCGGTTCAGGTGCAGGGAGACATCCTCGTTCGCCGTGACCGGGCCGAAGCGCTTGGTGATATGGGAGAGTTCGAGGACTGGAGGCACGGCGATACGGGACAGCGGCTGAAGGATGGGGGCGCTGCCCCCGTCGCCTGCGGCGACTCCCCCGGGATATTTGCAGGACCAGAGAAAGGGGGGGCGGCGCGGAGGCCATAACGGCCAGGGGGCAGCCAACCGGCGGCGCCGGCCCGGTCTTTCGATGGGCCGGGCCGGCGGGTCTTCGGTTATTTCGGCTCGTCGAAGTTGCGCGGCACTTCGAATTCGCCGGCCTTGATGGCGGCGCGGACCTCTTCCATCTTGGCCACGGCCTCTGCGGGGGCGGCGCCCTCGACATAGTTGATGTCGTTGCCGCCGTCCTTCATCAGGCTGAGCGGCGTGTAGTTCTTGCCCGTGGGATTGCCCGAGGTCGCATCGGCCAGCGCCGCATCGAGCAGCGGCCGGAAGGACCAGAGCGCATTGGCAAAGACCGTTTCGGGGTAGCGCGGCGTATAGTCGATCATCGAGCCGATGGCCTTGATCCCCTTTTCCTGCGCGGCATCGGCCGTGCCGATCCGTTCGCCAAAGAGGATATCCGCGCCGCCGTCGATCAGGGCGAGACCGGCCTCGCGGGCCTTGGGCGGGTCAAAGAAGGTGCCGATGAAGTTCACGAGGTGCTTGGCCTCCGGGTTCACCGCCTTCACGCCGTCGGCAAAGCCGTTGATCAGCATATTGACCTCCGGGATCGGGATCGCCCCGACAGAGCCCACGGTGCCGGTTTCGGTCATTGCGCCCGCCAGCATCCCGGCGAGATAGGCCGCTTCCCAGTTCCAGGTGCCGAAGACGCCGAAATTGTCGCCCGCCGCGTCGCCGGAGGAGCCGAGCAGGAAGGAGGTATCGGGATAGTCGGCGGCAACGGTGCGGGCCTCACGCTCAACCGCATAGGCCTCGCCCACGATCAGCACATTGCCGGCCTCCGCGTATTCACGCATAGCGCGGGGATAGTCGGTGCCCGAGACGCCTTCGGAGAAGGTGTATTCGATCACGCCTTCCTCGGCGGCGGAGACCATGGCGGCATGCAGGACGGAGTTCCAGGCGTTCTCCACCGGGGAGGCATGGATACCCGCGACCTTCACCTTGGTCTGGGCGCGCAGGACGCTGGGCGAGAAAAGCGGCAGGGCCGTTGCGGCGGCGCCGGTGGCCAGCAGGCGGCGGCGGTTGAGGGTCAGTCTGGTCATGGAAATCTCCCGGTTGGTCCCTTGCGGGCCTCTGTCTGGGCCGTCTCTGCGGCATGCAGGGATTGGGGCGCGTGACGTAACGTCCTGTCAAGGCTGCGGGCCGCTATGCAGGCGTCGGCAAGGCGTGGATGCGCAGAAATTGACCAAATGGTCAGAACCGTCCGGCCACCGGGACCGGCCTGTCCCTCAGCCCGTCACATTGCGCGGCGCGTAGGCGGCCGGGTCGAGGGTTTCGGGCCTGCCTGCCAGCGACAGGGTCGTGATCTCTGGCGCGATCTCCGCAATGACCTTGCCCGCCCGGATGACCTTGAGCCGGTTGGGCCGCAGGCGGATCGCCTCTGCCGGGTCATTTGCCTGCAGGATCACCATGTCGGCGCGGCAGCCGGGGGCGAGGCCATAGCCCTCCAGCCCCATGATCCTGGCCGAATTCACCGTCACGCAGTCGAAGAGCGCGCGCTTGTCGTCCTGAGAGCCGAGCTGCGTCGCATGCAACGCCATGTGGGCCACGTCCAGAAGATCGCCGGTGCCCATGGAATACCAGGGGTCCAGCACGCAGTCCTGACCGAAGCCGACATCAATCCCCATCTCCAGCATCTGCGGAACGCGGGTCAGGCCGCGCCGCTTGGGATAGGTGTCGTGGCGGCCCTGCAGCATGATGTTGATCAGCGGATTGGGGATCGCGGCCACCTGCGCCTCTGCCATCAGGGGCAGGAGTTTCGAGACATAGTAATTGTCCATCGAATGCATGGAGGTCAGATGCGACCCAGCCACCCTGCCCTGCAGCCCGTGGCGGATCGTTTCGGCTGCCAGCGTCTCGATATGGCGGGACATGGGGTCATCCGTCTCGTCGCAATGCATGTCGACGCGCAGGCCCCGCTCCGCCGCCAGACGGCAGAGGGTTTCGACGGAGCGCTGCCCCTCTGCCATGGTGCGTTCGAAATGCGGGATGCCGCCGACGATCTCCACCCCCATGTCGAGGGCGCGGATCAGGGCCGCCTCGCCCTCCGGATTGCGGTAGAGGCCGTCCTGCGGGAAGGCCACCAGCTGCAGGTCGAGATAGGGGGAGACGATCTCCCGCACCTCCAGCAGCGCCTCGACCGTGACGAGGCGCGGATCGGAGGTATCGACATGGGAGCGGACGGCCAGCAGGCCCTTCGACACGGCCAGATCGCAGTAGCGGACAGCCCGTTCGATCAGCGCCTCTTTCGTCAGCGTGGGGCGGAGTTCGCCCCAGAGCGCGATACCTTCGAGCAAAGTGCCCGAGACATTCATGCGCGGCAGGCCTAGCGACAGGGTCGCATCCATGTGGAAATGCGGGTCGACAAAGGGGGGCGTGACGAGGTTGCCCTGCGCGTCGATCACTTCGGCAGCCTCGGCTGTAATGCCCGGCTCCACCGCCGTGATCCGGCCCTTTTCGATGGCGATGTCCTGCCCGGTGCGGCCATCAGGCAGCGTGGCGTTGCGGAGGATCAGGTCGGGCATGGTGCGGGTCTTTCCGTCAGTCCTGGAGTTTTGGGGCCGGTGCGGGCGCGGGCAGGCCTGCGTTTTCCTTGAGGCCGGTGCCGGTCAGCTTGCGGGAGAGCGCTTCCCGCACCAGCCAGGCGATCTTGTGGGCGGCCAGATCGGGCGTCAGCCCGCCGCGCCCGTGGATATTGGAGATGCAATTGCGCAGGCTGTCGGGCGTGCCGGGTTTCGCGCCATAGGTGATATAGGCGCCGAGGCTGTCGGCCACGGTCAGCCCGGGCCGTTCGCCAATCAGCGTGACGACAAGGCGGGCCTTCATCTGCGCGGCGATGGCATCGCCGAGCGCCACGCGGGCCTGGGTGGCGATGACGGGGGGCGCGATGCTGAGGCCGTCGAGTTTCGGCAGGGTCGCCCGCAGGACATTGGCGCCGTGGGCGGCGAGCGCGGCGGAGGAGAGGCCATCGGCGAGGATAAAGACCACATCGGCGCCGGTCTCGGGCAGATCGGCCTCTGCCAGACGGCGGCCGAGGTCGGGGCGGCGCAGGTAGGTCGTGCGGTCGGGCGCGTCGGAGGTGACGGTGATCGGCGCGAGGTCTTCTAGCTCTGCCGTTAGTGCGGCGACGTCCAGCGGCGTGTGAACGGCGTCGCGGGCGCGGGCATGAGCGAACTGGAATTCCATCTGCGCGGCGGTCGGCAGGCCCGCGCCCACCCGGCCCAGCCCGATGCGGGCGGGGGTGGCGGCGCGGAGCCGGGCCCAGGGATCGGTTGCCTTATCAGCGGGGGTATCGGTCATCCGGCCTCCAGCAGGCGCGGGGTGTCACCGGCCAGCAGACCGCCCGCCGTGATGCCCATCCCCTCCAGCCAGGCCTCGAATTCCGGCGCGGCCTTCAGCCCGAAGGAGCTGCGGAGATAGGCGATATCGTGGAAGGACAGGCTCTGGTAGTTCAGCATGATGTCATCCGCCCCCGGCACGCCGATCAGGAAATGCACGCGCGCATCGGCCAGAAGGGTCATCAGCACATCCATATCGTTCTGATCGGCCTCCGCATGGTTGGTGTAGCAGACGTCGCAGCCCATGGGCACGCCCATGAGCTTGCCGCAGAAGTGATCCTCTAGGCCCGCGCGGATGATCTCCTTGCCATCGTAGAGGTATTCCGGCCCGATGAAGCCCACGACCGTATTGACGATGAGCGGCGCATAGGCGCGGGTGACGGCCTGGGCACGCGCCTCCAGCGTCTGCTGGTCGACGCCGTGATGGGCATCGGCCGACAGGGCCGATCCCTGCCCCGTCTCGAAATACATGACATTCTGGCCGGTCGTGCCGCGGTTCAGGGAGAGGGCGGCCTCCTGCGCCTCCTTCAGCATCGCGAGCGTTACGCCGAAGCCTTCGTTGGCTTTCTGGGTGCCTGCAACCGACTGGAAGACGAGGTCCACCGGCGCACCCTGCCCGATCATCTCGATCGTATTGGTGACATGGGTCAGGACGCAGGTCTGGGTCGGGATGGCGTATTTCTCCCGCAGCTCGTCGAGCATCATGAGCAGGTCGGTGGCATTGGCGATATTGTCGGTGGCCGGGTTGATGCCCAGCACCGCATCGCCGATCCCGTAGGAGAGCCCGTCGAGCGTGGAGGCCGCGATGCCCTTCATGTCATCCGCCGGGTGGTTCGGCTGAAGCCGCGAGCCGAGGCGTCCGGGCAGGCCCAGCGTGGTGCGGAAGGCCGTCGTGACCTCGCATTTCCGCGCCACGGCGATCAGGTCGCGGTTACGCATGATCTTCGACGTGGCTGCGGCCATTTCCGGGGTGATGCCGGGGGCGAGTTTGGCCAGGGCTTTGGGTGTGGCGGCATCCGACAGCAGCCATTCGCGGAAGGCACCAACGGTCATCGACCGGACGGGGGCGAAGGCCGTGGTGTCATGGGTGTCGAGGATCAGGCGGGTGACCTCGTCATCCTCATAGGGGATGAGGGCGGTGGCCAGGAAATCCGACAGGGGCAGATCGGCGAGGATCATCTGGGCGGCGACGCGCTGCACGTCACTCTCCGCTGCGATCCCGGCCAGAGCATCGCCCGAGCGGGCGGGCGTGGCGCAGGCCATCAGCGCGGCCATTGTGTCGAAGCGGAAGGTCTCTCCGCCGAGGGCGATGCGGTAGGTCATCTGTTTTGGCCGTTCCCTGGCAGGACCTCCCCAAGGTCTGTGATGAGCGATGAGGGCAGCGCCGTCCCGCGGGGTGGCGCCATAGCGCCGCCCCGGGGGGGCGGGTCGGCGCTGCCCGGCGTGCCGCCGGGCGGGGCATTCGATCAGGGCGTCGCGGCACCTTGCATAGCATGATGCCGGTCAGCCCGTGCAGTGTCCCGGTCAAGGACCCGGACAACAGGTCCATTCACGGGAAAGGGGCGGACCGCTCCGGCCCGCCCCCTCAGCCTAAGCCGAACTCAGCGGTAGGGATAGCCCGCCTTCTCCATCGTGGCGGCGTATTTCTTGAAGGCCTCCACGACCTTCTTCGGACGCTCGCCGGAGGCAGCGACCTCGTCCCAGAAGGCTTCCGCATCCTTGGTGACGGTGGCCCATTCCTCGGGCGGGATGGAGGTCAGTTCCATCTTCTCGCCCTCAACCCGCAGCTTGGCCTCGCCGCCCCAGTACCACTGGGCGCGGTAGTAATGCGACTGGTCGATGGACATGAGGTAGAGCTCCTGCAGGTCCGGCGGCACCTTGTCCCAGGAGGCGGTATTTGCAAAATACGAACCAAACCATGCGCCAGTGACGGAGTTCGTAAGGGCATAGTTGCAGATATCTGCCCAACCGACCTCATAAGCCTCCGTAAAGCCACACCATGCGACGCCGTCGAGCTCGCCGGTCTGCAGCGCCACTTCGACGTCGTCCCACGGCACGGTCACGGGGATGAGCCCGTATTTTGACAGGAACCTGCCGGCGGTCGGCACGCCGAAGACGCGCTTGCCCTTCATGTCGGCCAGCGAATTGATCGGCTCCTTGGTGAAGATGTGCAGCGGATCCCAAGCCCCGGCCGACAGCCAGGTGACATTGTCGACCTCGGCATAGGCCTCTTCCCAGATTTCCTTGAGCCCGTAGTAGCGGAAGAGCGCGGGCACATCGAGCGAGTAGCGCGTGGCGAAGGGGAAGTAGCCGCCGAAGACGGAGATATCGACCGGGGAGGCCATGGTCGCCTCATCGGACTGCACCGCGTCGATCACGCCGGACTGCATGGCGCGGAACAGCTCGCCCGTGGGGACCAGCTGGTCAGCGTAGTAGAGCTCGATCTCCATCTCGCCATTGGCGGCCTTGTTGAAGGCCTCGATCTGCGGCTTGATGACGTGGGCGCCCAGCGGCGCGCCGGAATAGGTCTGCAGGCGCCATTTGATCGGGCCGGTCTGCGAGATGGCGGCGGGCGCGGCCAGCGCGCCCACGGCGCCGGCGGCGGTGCCGGTCAGGAACTTCCGGCGCGAGGCCAGGATTTTTTCCGAAGGGGATTTGGTCATGGTCATGTCCTCTCTCTGTTGGGTCTTTTTTGCTTTGGTTATCGGACGGCTGCGGGCAGCCAGAGCGCGATCTGGGGGAAGACCATCACCAGCGCGATGGTCAGCGCCATCATCGCCACGAAGGGCCAGATGGAGCGATAGATGTCCGGCAGGGTGATCTCTTTCGGCGCCATGGCGCGCATGAGGAAGAGGTTATAGCCGAAGGGCGGGGTGATATAGGCGATCTGGCAGGTCATCGTGTAGAGCACGCCGAACCAGATCAGCTGATTGTCGATGCCGAGGTCCAGCATCTTGACCAGCGGGATATAGAGCGGCGCGACGATCACCAGCATGGCGGTGTCGTCGAGGAACATGCCCATAACGATAAAGCTGACCTGCATCATGATGATGACCTGCCAGGGCGTCAGCTCCCAGCGGTTGATAAACAGGTTCTCGATCGCGCGGACCGCGCCTATGCCGTCGAAGACCGCGCCGAAGGCCAGCGCCGCAAGGATCAGCCAGAGGAACATGCACGACACGCCCAGCGTCTTGCGCGCCGTGTCGTGCATCATCTTCAGCGTGAAGCGGCGCTTGGCGATGGCCGCCAGCGTGGCCGCAGTGGCCCCCACGGCGGAGCTTTCGACGAGGGAGGTGATCCCCATGATGAAGAGCCCGGTCATGGCGAAGAAGATCAGGAAGGGGATGATGCCCGCGCGCAGGAGCTTCAGCTTCTCCCGCAGTGGCATATTCAGCTCCTCGTCGGAGACGACGGGGGCGAGCGCCGGGTTCAGCTTCGCCCGGATGACCACGTAGATGACGAACATCGTGGCCATCATCAGGCCCGGGATCACCCCCGCCAGCCAGAGCTGCGACACCGGCTGGCGCGCGATCATGCCGTAAAGGACCATGACGACGGAGGGTGGCACGAGGATACCGAGCGACGACCCGCCCTGCACCACCCCGGTGATCAGCACCTTGTCGTATCCCCGCCGCAGCATCTCTGGCAGGGCAATGGTGGCGCCGATGGCCATACCGGCGACCGACAGCCCGTTCATGGCGGAGATGATGACCATCAGGAAGATCGTGCCGATGGCCAGCCCGCCGCCGACACGGCCGAACCAGACATGCAGCATCTTGTAGAGGTCTTCGGCGATCCCGGCCTCTGACAGCACGTAGCCCATGTAGATAAACAGGGGCAGCGTCAGCATCGGGAACCAGTTGAAGAGCTTGAACGCGGCGGAGAACGGGATCTCGATTCCGCCCGGCCCGTAAAGCGCCAGCACCATGATGGAGGCGACAAAGCCGATGGCGGCAAAGACGCGCTGCCCGGTCAGCAGCAGCACCATCATGGTGGCGAACATGGTGATGGCGATCATCTCATAGGACATCAGATCGGCTCCCCGCGCAGGTCCGCGACATGTTTGAGGATTTCCGAAAAAGTCTGCAGGATCATCAGCACGATGCAGCCCACCATCAGCGCCTTGATCGGGATCATGGAGGGGTTCCACATGGAGAAGCGGCGCTCCCCCGTCTGGATCGCATATTCGAGCGAGGAGACAGAGCCCCAGAGCAGCACGCCGAGGTAGAAGAGCATGCACAGGATCGTCACCAGATCGGTGATGATCTTGCCGCGTTCGGGCAGCTTTTCATAAAGCAGGTCCATGCGGACGTGGTCGCCGTCCTTCATGGTCTTGGCCCCGCCCATGAAATAATAGGCCGCGAGGGTGAACTGCGCCGCCTCGATGCACCAGTGCAGGGGGATGTCGATGACGTTGCGGGTGATGGCATCCAGCAGCAGCACGCCGACCATCAGAAAGATCAGGTACATGGCGATGACGCCCACGTAGTCCGAGATCCGGTCGATGATCCGGATGTAGCTTTTCAGCACTGACGGCATGGGGCCCCCTGGTCTTGGTCTTCGCCCTCTTTTGGGGCCTGTGCCCAGACCGGCGTATTTTTGATCGGACGGTCAACTCCGGCGGTGACGCTCAGCCGTATGTGTGCGAATAATTTTGACCTTGCCGGAGCGGCTGCGCAGAAAAGAGGCAACGGAGGCATAGGATTGAGCGGAAAGACGACAGAGAGCCCCTATGACGTGGCGGTGATCGGCGCGGGCGTGATCGGCTGCGCGATTGCCCGGCGCTTTACGCTGGACGGCGCCCGTGTGGTGGTGCTGGAGAAGGCGGCAGAGGTGCTGGATGGCGCGTCGAAGGCCAATTCCGCCATCCTGCATACCGGGTTCGATGCGCCGACCGGGTCGCTGGAGCTCGACTGCATTCAGGCCGGACATCGCGAGTATGAGGAGATCCGGGCGGCCATGAACCTGCCGCTCGACCGTTGCGGGGCGCTGGTGCTGGCCTGGGACAGCGCGCAGGAGGCAAAGCTGCCGGAACTGGTGGCACAGGGCCGCGCCAATGGCGTCGACGATCTGGAGATGCTGACGCGGACGCAGGCCCTGGCGCTGGAGCCGGGGCTGGCGCCGCATCTCAGGGCTGCCTTCCGGGTCCCGCGGGAGGCGCTGATCGATCCCTGGTCCGCCCCGCATGGCTACCTGTTGCAGGCGCTCCTCAACGGGGCGGAGCTGCGGCGCGGGGCGGAGGTAACGGGCGGCACATATGACGGGGTCTGGCGGCTGGAGACGATCTCCGGTCCGGTCGCCGCCGGGCTCGTCATCAATGCGGCGGGGAATTACGGCGATCTGGTGGACCGGATGCTGGTCGGGGAGAGCGCGTTTAACATCCGACCGCGCAAGGGCCAGTTCGTTGTCTATGACAAGGCGGCGGCGCGGCTGGCGCGGCATATCCTGCTGCCCGTGCCCAGCGACAAGACCAAGGGGATCGTCGTCTGCCGCACGATCTGGGGCAATCTTCTGGTCGGCCCCACGGCAGAGGATCAGGCGGACCGCTCAACCGCCGATCTGGTCCCCGAAACGCTGGAGATGCTGAAGGCCAAGGGGGCGGAGATCCTGCCGGGCCTCGCCACGCAAGAGATCACGACCGTCTATGCCGGGCTGCGGCCCGCCTGTGAGCACAAGGGCTACCAGATCTCGGCGCGGTCGGATCAGGGGTATATCACTGTGGGCGCGATCCGCTCTACCGGGCTGAGTTCGGCGCTCGGGACGGCGGCGCATGTGGCAGGGCTGGCGGCGGGCGGATGGGCGGCCCTGACCGATCCGGTGGTGCCGCAGATGCCGATGCTGGCCGAGGAAGAGGCCCGCGACTGGCAGGCGCCGGGCAATGACGGGATCCTGTGCCATTGCGAACGCGTCACCCGGCGGGAGGTTGCTGCGGCGATGGCGGGGCCACTCGCCCCCGCGACGCTGGCGGGGCTGAAGCGGCGGACGCGGGTGACGATGGGGCGCTGTCAGGGGTTCTATTGTTCGGCAGAGCTCGGCCGCGTCTTCCGGGGGGCCTCCTGATGCTACCAGAGACGGTGGACGTTCTGGTGATTGGCAGCGGCCCGGCGGGCCTTTCGGCGGCGCGGCGGCTGCGGGAGCTGGGGGTGGACCGCGTGCATGTGCTGGAGCGGGAGCCGGTCGCGGGTGGCATCCCCCGGCATTGCGCCCATTCGCCCTACGGGATGCGGGAATATCGCCGTGTAATGTTCGGCCCCGCCTATGCCCGCGCCAATGTCGCGGCGGCGGAGGCGGCGGGCGTTCAGGTCCATGTCATGGCGACGGTGACGCGGCTGATGCCCGGCGGGGTGGTGGAGATCGCCCTGCCCTCCGGTCTGCAGACGGTCTCGGCGCGGGCCGTGGTACTGGCGATGGGCGCGCGCGAAAGCACCCGCGCGGCGCGGCTGATCGGCGGGACGAAGCCGGGCGGCGTCATCAATACCGGCGCGCTGCAGGGGCTGGTGCATCTGAACAGGCAGCGGCCCTTTGAGCGGCCCATGGTGCTGGGGACGGAGCTTGTCTCCTTCTCTGCCCTGCTGACCTGTCGTCAGGCGGGGATACGCCCCGTGGCGATGGTGGAGCCCGGCGCCCGGGTGGTTGCGCGCTGGCCTGCCGGTCTGTTGCCGCGCGTGCTGGCCATTCCCCTGCGGCTGGGGACGGAGGTGGTGGCGGTGCATGGCCGCGACCGTGTCACCGGCGTGACCCTGCGCCATTCGGGCGGGACGGAGGAGATCGCCTGCGACGGGCTGATCGTGACGGGCGGGTTCCGGCCCGAAAATGCGCTGATCCGCGACAGCCATCTGGCGCTGGACCCGGCCACGCTGGGGCCGGAGGTGGATCAATATGCCAGAACCTCCGACCCGGCCTATTTCGCCTGTGGCAACCTCCTGCGCGGGATCGAGACGGCGGGCTGGTGCTGGCGGGAGGGGCACCGCGTGGCAGAGGCCGTGGCGGCGGGGCTGGCTGGGGACCTGCCAGAGGATATGGGCCGCCCTGTGGCAGTCACGACCGGCGGCGCGGGTGTGTTGCGCTATACCCTGCCGCAGCGGCTGGCCCCGGGCAGCAGCGCCCCCGCCCTGCCCGATCTGCAGCTGCGGGTGACGCGGGATTATTCCGGGCCGCTGGTCGTAGCGGGGCAGGACGGGCATTTGTCCGCCCGTCCGGAACGGCGGGTGCTGCGGCCCCTGCCCCGGAGCTGAGCATGGGCGTCCTGTCGATCGATCAGAGCACCACCTCGACCACCGCGATCCTTTATGATGCGGGGGGCAAGGGGCGAGAGGTCTTCGCCGCCCAGCACCGCCAGATCTACCCCGGGGCCGATATGGTGGAACATGACCCGGCAGAGCTGTTGTCCCATCTGCGGGCCGCGCTGGCGGCCGGGCGTCTGGCGGGGGCAGAGGTGGTTGCGTTGGCCAATCAGGGCGAAAGCTGCCTCGCCTGGGACGCGGTCACGAAGGAACCGCTGTCGCCGGTGCTGGTCTGGCAGGACGGACGCACAGCCGCCGCCTGCCGGGAGATGGACGCCGCCCATGGCGCGCTGATCCGGGCGCGGACGGGTCTGCCGGTGGAGCCCTATTTCTCCGCCCCGAAGCTGCGCTGGATCACGGAACATGTGCTGGAGGTGCGGCGGGCCATGGACCGGGGGCAGCTGCGGCTGGGCACGACGGATGCCTATTTCCGCGATGCGCTTGGTGCCGGGTTTGCCACCGATATCGCGACCGCCTCCCGCACGGGGCTGATGGATCTGGCGCGCGGGGTCTGGGACCGGGAGGTCTGCGCGCTCTACGGTCTGCCGGTGGAGAGCCTGCCGGAGATCACCGCCTGTTCGGGCGATCTGGGGGCGCTGGAGGGGCTGCCGCTGCGCGCCGCCATCGTCGATCAGCAGGCGGCCTGTTTCGGGCATGGGCTGGCAAAGGCGGGGGAGGTCAAGATCACCTTCGGGACCGGCGCCTTTGCCTTCGCGCTCTGCGGGACGGAAGTACCACAGGCCGAGGGTCCGCTGCCGACTGTCGCCTGGCAGGAGGCGGGCGGGCCTGTGATCTATGCGCTGGATGGCGGCATACATACGGCCTCGGCTGCGGTGAACTGGGGCCGTGGGCTGGGCCTTTTCGACGATTTCGCAGAGATCGGCGGGTTCGGCGGCCCCTCGGCGCTGGAACGCGGGCTAGTCTTTGTTCCGGCCTTGGCGGGGCTGGCCTGCCCGCATTGGGACCGGGCGGCGCGCGGGGCCTGGCTGGGGCTGACGCTCGACACCACCCCAGCGGAGATGATGCGCGCCATGCTGGAAGGGATCGCCTATCGCAGCGCGGAGGTGCTGGCCGCCATGTCCGCCGCGCCGGGCGTGCTGAGGGTCGACGGCGGGATGACCGCCAACCGCTGGTTCTGCCAGCTGCTGGCCGATGTCACCGGGCGGGAGGTGCAGGTCAGCGCGGTGCCGGAGCTGACGGGTTTTGGCGCGGCACGGCTGGCGGCGCGCGCCATGGGTGGCGATCTGGTCCTGCCCGACGCAGCCGCGCATCTGGTGCCGGACCCCGCGGCGCGGCCCCTGCACGACCGTTTTGCGGCGGCGCGGCGGCTGGTGCAGGACTGGGGCGGGATCACGGGCGAATGATGGCACGGCGCGCCGGTACAGCCGGAAAGTGATTCTGCGCCGTGACGGCGCATCGTCCGCGATCCGGAGATGACCGCAGCGTGTTAGCGCGAACCGTTGCGAGGGGTTAGCGCCACCACCGGGAAAGCCCGACAAGTTATCGCTAACACATTGGCAAAAAACAGGTTTATGCCTTAATCTTCTGGGCAACAGCGGCTATAGATCGGCCGACTTCAGATCAGGAGACATCCCATGACCGTCACGCTCGGCATCAACGGATTTGGCCGCATCGGCCGCAGCACGCTGGCCCATATCGCCGAAAAGGCCCGCAACGACGTGCAGGTTGTCAAACTGAACGCCACCGGCCCGATCGAGACCAATGCCCACCTGCTGAAATACGATAGTGTGCACGGCCGGTTCGGCGGCGAGGTCAAGGTGGCCGGCAATACGATGGATATCGGCCGCGGCCCGATGGAGGTCTTTTCGACCTATGACCCTGCCGAGCTTGACTGGTCCGGCTGCGACATCGTTCTGGAATGCACCGGCAAGTTCAACGATGGCGAGAAGGCCAAGGTTCACCTTGAGCGCGGCGCGAAGAAGGTGCTGATCTCTGCCCCCGCGAAGAACGTGCAGAAGACGGTTGTCTTTGGCGTGAACCACCGCGATCTGGTGGCCGAGGATGTGATGATCTCCAACGGGTCCTGCACCACCAACTGCCTGGCGCCGCTGGCCAAGGTTCTGGACGAAGGCATCGGGATCGAGTCGGGCATCATGACCACGATCCATTCCTACACCGGCGACCAGCCAACGCTGGACCGCCGCCACAAGGACCTTTACCGCGCGCGGGCTGCGGCCATGTCGATGATCCCGACCTCCACCGGTGCCGCCAAGGCCCTGGGCGAGGTTCTGCCCGGGCTGAAGGGCAAGCTGGACGGATCGGCCATCCGGGTGCCGACGCCCAATGTCTCCTGCGTGGACCTGACCTTCATCGCCAAGAAGGACGTGACTGAGGACGATGTGAACGAGGTCGTGCGCGAGGCCGTCGCGGGCCATATGGGCGCGGTGATGGGCTATGATCCGGAGCCGAAAGTCTCGATCGACTTTACCCATACCGAGCAGTCGTCGATCTTTGCCCCCGACCAAACGAAAGTGACCGGCAAGCGTCTGGTGCGCGTTTTGTCCTGGTATGACAATGAATGGGGCTTTTCCTGCCGGATGGCGGATGTGGCCGCAGCCATGGGCCGTCTGGTCTGATTGGCTGAGGGAGCGGGGGCGCTGCCCTCCGCCCTCCGGGCGTCCCCCGGAGTATTTTCGGAAAGATGAAGGGGCCGGGTCTGGCCCCTTTTTCATGCCGTGAGGGCTGCGGTGACGGGGCCTTCGAGGAGCTGCATGAGGTCACCAAAATAGCCCTGGGACCGGGCGGGCCGGGTCGGGTCGGAGGTGATGACGACGGTCGCCCGAAGGCCGGGGAGAATGGCGATGATCTGGCCGCCGTAGCCGCGGGCCAGCGCATAGCGCGTGGCGCCCTGCCCGCCCAGGAACCAGCCGTAGCCGTAAGCGAGGCCCGAGAAGGGCGAGCGGGTGCGGGGCTGGAAGGAGGCCGCGACATAGGAGGCCGACAGGAGGCGCGTGCCCTCGTAAGTCCCGTTCTGTCGCATCATCTCGCCGATCCGGATTAGCGCCCGGGGGCTCAGCGCCATTTCATTGCCGCCCATGAAGCGGCCCTGCGGGTCGCGCGTCCAGGGCGGGATTGCGACGCCAAGCGGGTCGCCGAGGCGGGTCCGGGCGAGGCTGAGCAGGCTCTCGCCCGCCCGTTCGGCCAGAAGCGCGCCAAGGACATGGGTTGTGCCGGTGGAATAGAGCATGCGGCTCCCCGGCTCTGCGATCATCTCTCGTGACAGCGCGTCTGCGACCCAATCGGGGCTTGCGATCCAGCTGCCATAATTCGGGCCGGAGGTCCGGGCGAGGCCGGCGCGCAGCGTCAGCAGATCTGCGGTGGTGATACCGGCCACGCGCGGGTCCGCTCCGGCCGGGATCAATCCGGGCGCCAGCTCGCCCAGTGTGGCATCGAGCGCGGGGATTTCCGCGCGGTCGAGGGCACAGCCGGCAAGGATGGCGATGATGCTTTTGGAGACGGATTTGACATTGACGGGCCGGTCAGGGGCCGGGCCGCGCGGCGTGAGGCCAAATACATCCGCACCGTTCTGTCGGATGAGGATGGTGTGGAGCTGGTCAAGGCTGCGGGCACGATCGGCCACTGCAGCAAAGGGATCGGCGCCCTGAGCATGCAGGGCGGCGGGCAGCAGCGCGCAGGCCGCACCGGTGGCAAGGAAACGGCGGCGGGATTTGGCGGTTGGAATTGGGCTCATGGCCGGATTGTTGCCGATCTTGACGGTTAATCAACGGGTCCGGGCGACACTTGCGCTCACAATAGTGTGTCGGGGCGGCGATGGCGCGGGGCTTGGCGGGAGGATGGGTCTGCCGGCCTGGCGTGGGATGTCCGGACAATTCACGGCCTCCGCTTGGCCTCCCGATGCTAGGCTGATAGTGTCCCTCGCATGTTAACGCTAACAGCGCGTCTGCGCTTTCTGCAGGGAGGGTCCCATGACTGTCACTCTGGCCATTAATGGTTTTGGACGTATCGGCCGTAATATTCTGCGTGCAATCGTGGAATCGGGCCGCAAGGATGTGGAGGTCGTGGCGATCAATGACCTCTACGATGTGCAAACCAATGCGCATCTGCTGCGCTACGACTCGGTGCACGGGCGCTTTCCCGGCACGGTGACCGAAGGGGCGGACTGGATCGATCCGGGGGCCGGGCCGATCCGCGTCACGGCGGAACGGGAGCCGGGCAAGCTCGACTGGGCTGGTATCGACGTCGTGCTGGAATGCACCGGCATTTTCCGAAGCCGCGATGCGGTGAAGCCCTATCTTGAAGCGGGTGTGGGGCGGGTTCTGATCTCTGCCCCCGGCGAAGACGTCGACCGGACGGTGGTGATGGGTGTCAACCATCACAGCCTCAGCCCGGAGGACCGGGTGGTTTCCAATGCCTCCTGCACCACAAACTGCCTGGCGCCGGTGGCGAAGGTGCTGAATGACACGGTCGGGATCACGCGCGGCTTCATGACGACGGTGCATGCTTATACCGGGGATCAGCCGGTGCTGGATACCGGGCATAAGGACCTCTACCGGGCGCGGGCAGCCGGCCTGTCGATGATCCCCACGACCACGGGGGCGGCCAAGGCGGTCGGACTTGTCCTGCCGGAGCTGAAGGGCAAGCTGGACGGGTCGTCGATCCGGGTGCCGACACCCAATGTGTCCTGTGTCGATCTGACCTTCGATGCCGGCCGCGACACCACGGTCGAAGAGATCAACGCCGCCATCGTCGCAGCTGCCGAGGGGCCGATGAAGGGCATTCTGGATGTGACCGATGAACCGCTTGTTTCGACCGATCTGAACCATGCGCCGGCTTCGTCGACCTTTGCGCTGGACCAGACCCGGGTCATGGAAGGCCGGTTCGTGCGGGTGCTGACCTGGTACGACAACGAATGGGGCTTTTCCAACCGGATGGGCGACGTCGCAGCGCTGATGGGGCAGCTTTGATGGCATCACGCTGAACAGGGTTGATTCCCGGGCGTTTCCTGGTCCATAGCGAGAGGTATTGAGGCGTGGCGGGGGACCGATGACAAACAAGATTGCCATCGCGCTTGCGCTGATCATTCTGGCGCTGCTGGGCTATGACTGGCTGCGGCTTGACGGCGCCAATAGTTTGTTTCTTTCGCGGAAATTCGCGAGCCTTGTAGAATGGCTCGCCTTTTGGCGCTAATCGGAAGTCTACCGGGTCGACCCGCCTCATGATCAACATTTCAACTCTGATCCTTCTTCTTGTCATCCTTGGCGCCGCCGTGGCGGGCGCCTTGGTGTACCGGAGCTGGCGGGCTGGCCGGCGGGCCGAGGCGGCGGTGCCGCCGCGTGGTGCATTTGTGCAGATTTCGACCGGCCGGTTGCATTATCTGGACTGCGGCACCGGGCCTGCCATCGTGCTGGTCCATACGCTGGACGGCAATCTCGGGCATTTCGATTGCGGGCTGATCGACGAGCTGGCCCGCAATCATCGCGTGGTCGCCATTGACCGGCCCGGGTCGGGCTATTCGGAAAGACCTGCCGGTACTGCGACGAATGTCCGGGCCCAGGCGCGTCTGCTGGCCGAAGCCATCGAGGTGCTGGAACTGGAAAGCCCGCTGCTTGTCGGTCATTCCATGGGCGGGTCGATTGCGCTGGCCCTGGCGTTGGAAAAGCCTGACCTGATCTGCGGACTGGCTTTGCTGGCACCGCTGACCCTGCCTATTCCAGAGGTTCCGGATGTCTTCAGCGACTATGAAAGCGACACGGATTTCCGTCGCAAGCTGCGGTCATGGACAACCGGCATCCCGCATCGGGTCAAGCATTCCGGCGTTGTTCTGAAACAGTTTTTTGGCCCGGAGCAGATGCCGTCAAACTTTCTGACGACCGGCGGCGGGTTGCTGTCGCTGCGGCCCTCGGCCATGATCCAGGCCAGTCGCGATTTTGCGACCGTTCAGGACGATCTGCCGGGAATGGCGCGGGATTACGCACGACTGCAGGTTCCTGTGCGTATTCTGTTTGGCCAGAATGACCGCGTTCTCGACCCGGAGCTGCACGGGCACAAGCTGGTGAACCGGCATCCGCAGATTGGCCTGGAACTGACACCCGGCGGGCATATGCTGCCGGTGACCCAGCCGGATATCTGCGTGGAATTCGTGGCCCGGGCGGCAGAGGCGTTCAAGGGCCGCCGGCTGGTTTCCCGAGCTTCGCCAGAAGTTTACCGTTAACACGCGGTGGCACGAATTTTCGGACATCGCCGTCGAGGCGCGCAATCTCTTTCACGAGTTTCGACGCGATCGCCTGATGTTTGGCATCGGCCATGAGGAAGACCGTCTCGACCGAGCTGTCGAGCGAGCGGTTCATGCCAACCATCTGATATTCGTATTCAAAATCCGCGACCGCACGCAGGCCACGCACAATCAGCGACGCGCCAACGTCGCGGGCACAATGGATCAGCAGGTTCTCGAAAGGATGGGCGACAATCTCTGTCCCCGTTGCCGCTGATAATTCCGCGCATTCATCCTCGATCATCGCCACGCGTTCTTCCAGAGAGAAGAGCGGGCCCTTGTCGCGGTTGATGGCGACGCCGATGACCAGCCGGTCGACCAGCGAGGTCGCACGCCGGATGATGTCGACATGCCCGAGGGTGATCGGATCGAAGGTGCCGGGATAAAGGCCGATGCGCATGCTCTCTCCTCGCAGTCACGGGGCTTCTGCGCACGCAACATTATTGCGTCATGGATTGCAAGGGGTGCCCGGATGTTATTTCCGGACTGCGCGCCCTTCTGACCGATGGGTCAGTGGCCGGCGACCATGCCTTCCAGAGCGTCGCGTTCCATCGAGAGCTGGCTGAGCCGCGCCTTGACCACGTCGCCGATGGTGACGATGCCGATCAGCACACCGTCTTCGACAACGGGCATATGGCGGAACCGGCCGTCGGTCATGCGGCGCAGCACCTCGTCGGCGGTATCGGCGCGGGTGCAGCAGACCGGCGATTTGGTCATCAGCGCATCGGCGCGGTCGTTCAGGATGGACGGGCCACGGGTGGACAGGGCGCGCACGATGTCGCGTTCCGACAGGATGCCATCAGCCGTGTCACCGCTGGCCGACACGACCACGCCGCCGATCCGGTTCTGGGTCAGCAGGCCGGCGACATCCGTCACACTCATGTCAGGGGTTGCCGTCACGACGCCTTCGGCGCCCTTGGCCTTGAGAATTTGCTGGACGATCATGGCCACTCCTCCTTTGGCTGATCTTTGGTAAATGGTCCTAGAGGTGCGACATTTTGTCAAGCCGCCCCTCCAGCCGCGCAACTTCCTGCCGGATACCTTCGCTCAAAAGTGCTGCGAAACGGTTCATGCGTTCCAGCCGCGTGTCATCGGCATGGCGGACCAGATAGAAGCTGCGGGTCAGGCTGAAGCGGTCGGTCAGGATGCGGCGCAGCTCCGGCGCGGAGGGCAAAGCGAAGTCATGCACGATGCCCAGCCCCCCGCCCTGCCGCAGCCAGTTGAGCTGCACGGTGACCGAGTTTGACGCCAGGGGTACGCGGCTGACGCCAAGCTCGCCCAGATAGTCCAGCTCCTTGTCGAAGATCATATCGGGGATGTAGCCGACCATGCGGTGACCGGTCAGATCCTGCAGATCGCTGATGGGAGCATGGGCCGCCAGATAGGCGGCAGAGGCGGCGAGATGCAGCCGGTAGTCGCTGACCCGCTGCACCATCAGCCGCCCCGCCGTGGGCGCGGAGACGGTGACGGCCATGTCCGTTTCGCGCCGCGACAGGTTGAAGAGCCGGGGCAGCGCGACGATCTGGACCTCAAGGTCCGGGTTGTCATCGACAATGGCGGCACAGACCTGAGGCAGCAGGAAATTCGCCACCCCATCCGGCGCGCCGATGCGGATCTGACCCGACAGGCGGCCCGCCTGCCCCGCGATCTCCTCCCCCGCTGCCGTGACGGCCTGTTCGGCGCGGATGGCATGGTCCATCAGGCGCTGCCCGGCATCGGTCAGCGCATAGCCCTGCTGGGATTTGGCAAAAAGTGCGGCGCCGATGTTTTCCTCCAGCCGCGCAATCCGGCGGGATACTGTCGCCGGGTCGATGCGCAATCTGCGCCCCGCCGCCGAGAGGCTCTCATCCCGTGCGACGGCCAGGAAAATACGCAGGTCGTCCCAGTGCATGCGCCCCTCCGCCTTGCAAAAATGCAAAATACCTTTGCCGTATTTCCCCTTTTTCATACAAAATCGCAAGCCTATGGTGCGGCCAAAGAATGGAGGATCCCATGCAAGAACTGACCCATTACATCAACGGTGAACACGTCAAGGGCACCTCGGGCCGCTTTGCCGATGTCATGAACCCCGCCACCGGCGAAGTTCAGGCCAAGGTGCCGCTGGCCTCTGTGGCAGAGCTGGACCACGCGGTTGAGATCGCCGCAAAGGCGCAGGTGGCCTGGGCCGCGGTCAACCCGCAGCGCCGCGCCCGCGTGATGATGAAATTCGTCGACCTGCTGAACCGCGACATGGACAAGCTGGCCGAAGCGCTGAGCCGCGAACATGGCAAGACCCTGCCGGATGCGGCGGGCGACGTTCAGCGCGGTCTGGAAGTGGTCGAATACTGCATCGGCGCGCCGCAGATGCTGAAGGGTGAATTCACCGATGCGGCGGGCCCGGGCATCGACATGTATTCCATGCGTCAGGCGCTTGGAGTCACCGCAGGCATCACCCCCTTCAACTTCCCCGCCATGATCCCGATGTGGATGTTCGCGCCCGCCATCGTCTGCGGCAACGCCTTCATCCTGAAACCGTCGGAGCGTGATCCCTCGGTTCCGCTGATGCTGGCCGAACTGATGGAAGAGGCCGGTCTGCCTAAGGGCATCCTGCAGGTCGTCAACGGCGACAAGGAATCGGTGGATGCGATCCTCGACAACCCGGTGATCCAGTCGATCGGCTTTGTCGGCTCCACCCCGATCGCGGAATACATCTACGGTCGCGGCTGTTCCAACGGCAAGCGGGTGCAGTGTTTCGGCGGTGCCAAGAACCACATGATCATCATGCCGGATGCCGATATGGATCAGGCGGCCGACGCGCTGATCGGCGCGGGTTATGGCGCGGCGGGCGAACGCTGCATGGCGATCTCTGTCGCTGTGCCGGTGGGCGAGGAAACCGCCGACCGGCTGATCGAAAAGCTGGTTCCCCGGATCGAGAAGCTGAAGGTCGGCCCCTACACCGCCGGCAAGGATGTGGATTACGGCCCAGTTGTCACCAAGGCGGCACAGCAGAACATCCTGCGGCTGGTCCAGACCGGCATCGACCAGGGCGCGGAGCTGGTTGTCGACGGGCGCGATTTCAAACTGCAGGGCTATGAGGACGGGTTCTTTGTCGGTCCGCACCTGTTTGACCGCGTGACCAAGGACATGGACATCTACAAGACGGAGATCTTCGGCCCCGTCCTGTCGACCGTTCGCGCGCAGAGCTACGAGGAGGCGATCGGCCTGGCCATGGACCATGAATATGGCAATGGCACCGCGATCTTTACCCGCGACGGCGACACGGCCCGCGATTTCGCCAGCCGGATCAATATCGGCATGGTGGGGATCAACGTGCCGATCCCGGTGCCGCTGGCCTATCACACCTTCGGTGGCTGGAAGAAATCGGTCTTTGGTGACCTCAATCAGCACGGTCCCGATGCGTTCAAGTTCTATACACGCACGAAAACAGTGACATCCCGCTGGCCGTCTGGCATCAAGGAGGGAGGAGAATTTAATTTCAAACCAATGGACTGAACTCATTTGGCAGTCGAATTCGACATTCTACCCCGACGCGGCCTGACGGTCGTACGCATGTCAGGGTTTGTGACGGTGGCCGAACTGCGGAGCGCGACAGACAGATATGTCGCGCATCCGGACTATCGGGCCGGTCAGAAACAGCTGGCTGACATGAGCAAGGTGATCGGGTTCGAAAAGAACTATGCCGAGTTCATCATACTGCAGGCGCAGAAATCGGGACGTCTGGCCCGCAGCCGCACGCAGACCTTATGTGTCTATTGGGCCCCGACGGACATTGCGATGGAATATGCCAAGATGTTCGTCCGGTCCTGGGGGAATGTGCATGCGGTTGTGCCGATAATCCAGGCGGAGGAATCGCGCGCGCTTGACCTTCTGGGTCAGCCGGAAGCCTCCGTCGAAGAACTATTGCAGGCCGCGCGCTGATCGCGGCCTGGCTATCTCTCGCCGCCAAATCTGAAATTCGATAATTCATTCACCGTGGAGGAGACGTGATGGATTTTGCATTGAGCGAGGAACAGCAGGCCATTTTCGACATGGCCTATGCCTTTGGTCAGGACCGGATCGCGCCCTTTGCGCGCGACTGGGAGAAGGCCGGGACGATCCCGAAAGAGCTCTGGCCCGAGATCGGAGAGCTTGGCTTTGGCGGGCTCTATGTGTCGGAGGAGAACGGCGGCGCGGGGCTTGGACGGCTCGACGCGACGCTGGTGTTTGAGGCCTTGTCGATGGCCTGCCCTTCCGTCGCGGCTTTCCTGTCGATCCACAATATGTGCGCCCGGATGATCGACGCCTTTGCCGCGCCGGAGCTGCGGGATCGGGTGCTGCCGGATGTCGTGGCGATGAAAACCGTGCTCTCCTACTGCCTGACGGAGCCCGGCTCCGGCTCTGACGCCGCTGCGCTCAAGACGCGAGCGGAGCGGACAAATGAGGGCTACCGGCTGAACGGCACCAAGGCCTTCATCTCCGGCGGCGGCTATTCGGATGCCTATGTGGTCATGGTGCGGTCAGGCGATGCAGGGCCCAAGGGCATCTCCACCGTCTATGTGGAGGACGGCCGGGAGGGGCTGAGTTTCGGCGGGCTGGAGGCCAAGATGGGCTGGCAGAGCCAGCCGACGCGGCAGGTCCAGTTCGACAATTGCGATATTCCGACCGGGAATCTCGTGGGTGACGAAGGTCAGGGATTCACATATGCGATGAAAGGGCTGGATGGCGGCCGGTTGAACATCGCCGCCTGTTCGCTGGGCGCGGCGCAGGCCGGGCTGGACGCCACGCTGCGCTACATGGCGGAGCGGAAGGCCTTTGGTCAGCCGATCAACCAGTTCCAGGCGCTGCAGTTCCGGCTGGCCGATATGGAGATCGAACTGCAGGCGGCGCGCACCTTCCTGCGACAGGCCGCCTGGAAGCTGGACCGGGGGGCGCCCGATGCCACCAAGTTCTGCGCCATGGCGAAGAAGTTCGTGACGGAGACCGGATCGAAGGTCGTCAACGACTGCCTGCAGCTGCATGGCGGCTACGGCTATCTGGCCGATTACGGGATCGAGAAGCTGGTGCGCGACCTGCGGGTGCATGAGATCCTCGAAGGCACGAACGAGATCATGCGCCTGATCGTGGCGCGCCAGATGGTGGCGGCATGAGCGATATCCATATCCGCCGCGCGGGGCGCGCGGGCCGCATCACCCTGACCCGGGCCAAGGCCCTGAATGCGCTGAGCTATGACATGTGCATGGCGATGGATGCGGCGCTGAAGGACTGGGCCGCGGACGATCATGTGGCGCTGGTGATCATCGATGCGGAGGGCGACAAGGCCTTCTGCGCCGGTGGCGATGTGGCCGAGCTCTACCGGCACGGGCTGGAGGGCGATTTTGGCTATGCCCGCCGGTTCTGGCGCGACGAATACCGGATGAACGCGCGGCTGGCGCATTTTCCGAAGCCCGTGGTCAGCTTTATGCAGGGGTTTGTCATGGGCGGCGGGGTCGGTATCGGGTGCCATGCCTCGCATCGGGTGGTCGAGGACAGCACGCGCATCGCCATGCCGGAATGCGGCATCGGTCTGATCCCGGATGTGGGGGGCTCCATGCTGCTGGCGCGGGCGCCGGGACGGCTGGGCGCCTATTTCGGGCTGACTGCGGCGCGGATGGGGCCGGGAGAGGCAATCCATGCCGGGTTTGCCGACCATTACCTGCCGCGCGAGGACTGGGCGGGCGTGATCGAAGACCTTGAACTGCATGGCATTTTGAAGCACCTGACCGACCGGGTTCTGGAAGCGCCGCCACCCGATATCCTAGTCGGGCAGGATGTGATCGACCACCTGTTCAAGGGCGATGTGGCGCAGATCATGGCCAAGCTGGAGGCCGATCCGGAGGAGCTGGCGCAGACGGCCCTGAAGGCCATTCGGAGGAATTCTCCCATCGCCATGGCCACCACGCTGCTGCTGCTGGAACGGCTGGCGGATACGACCGATATCCGCGTGGCCCTGCAGGAGGAGTTCCGCGGCACGTCGCGCGCGATCGAGCACGGGGATTTCCTGGAGGGCGTGCGGGCGCAGCTTATCGACAAGGACCGCAGCCCGCGCTGGAAGCACCAGCCCGGAGAGGTCACGCGGGAGGAGGCGGAGGCGATGCTGGCCCCGCTGGGCCGTGACGAGCTGACATTCGAGGAGGACTGACATGAAGATCGGATTTATTGGTCTCGGCAATATGGGCGGGCCGATGGCGGCCAATCTGGCCAAGGCGGGGCATGCGGTGACGGGCTTCGACACGGCGGGCGTGTCGGTCGACGGCGTCACCATGGCCGGATCGGGGGCGGAGGCCGCCGCGGGCCGGGACGTGGTCATCACCATGCTGCCCAATGGCGCGATCCTGCGCGCCGTGGCCGAGGAGATCGTGCCGGCGATGGCACCGGACTGTGTCTTCCTCGACTGTTCCACGGTTGATGTGGACAGCGCCCGCGCCGTGGCCGAGGCGGCCGTGGCGGATGGCAAGCTGGCGCTGGATGCGCCCGTCTCCGGCGGGATCGGCGGGGCGCAGGGTGGCACGCTGACCTTCATGGTGGGCGGATCGGAGGAGGCATTCGGCAAGGCCAAGCCGCTCTTTGACATCATGGGGCAGAAGGCGGTGCATTGCGGGCCGTCGGGCAATGGTCAGGCGGCCAAGATCTGCAACAACATGATCCTCGGCGTGACGATGATCGCCACCTGCGAGGCTTTTGCGCTGGCGGACAAGCTGGGGCTCGACCGGCAGGCGATGTTCGATGTCGTCTCTACCTCCTCCGGCTATTCCTGGACGATGAATGCCTATTGCCCGGCGCCGGGGGTTGGCCCCTCCAGCCCTGCGGACAATGGTTACAAGCCCGGCTTTGCCGCCGATCTGATGCTGAAGGACCTGCGCCTGTCGCAGCAGGCGGCAGAGGCAGCGGATGCCGATACGCCCATGGGCGCGGCAGCGGCCGCGCTCTATGCCCGCTTCGTGGAGGAGGAGGACGGCGCGGGGCGCGACTTCTCCGCCATGCTGCCGCGGTTCGAGAAACGCGGGCGCGGTTGAGCGGCTCGCGCGGATGTGAGAGCCGGGCGCGACGGATGTGCCCGGCTGCCGCGTTGGACAAGGACAGACCCAGACAGGAGACCCCTCATGTTCCGTAAAACGCTGACAACTGCCCTCGCCGCCACGCTGATGCTTGGGCTTGCCGCCCCCGCCGCCATAGCGCGGGGGGATGACGCCCCGCGCAAGCCGCAGCAGCAGATGCACCGGCCTGAAGCCCGCCATGACAGTCGCGATGACCATCGTCAGCATGTGCCCCCTGCCCCGCAGGGCCAGCACTATGCCCGTCATGGTGACCAGCTGGTCAGAGTCGATGACCAGACCGGCGCGATTGTCGCGGCGCTTGGCCTGATCACGGCCTTTGCCGTCGCCACCAGCCAGTGACAGGAAATCCCCCGGCGGCGGCAATCTGCCTCCGCCGGGGAACCCGTGGCCTGAGGCGGGCATTGTCCTCACGATCCAGCGGTATCGGCCCATGCCGGGCACCGCACGAAAGGAGGACGCGATGAAACGTCTTATGATGACAACGATGGCCGTCGCCATCGCCCTGCCCGTCACAGCCATGGCCAATCCCGGCAAGGGACATGGCAATGGTCACGGCAATGGCAAAAAGGTCCACAAACAGGTGCACCGCGAGGTACAGCAACAATCCGCCCCGCGGTACGCGACCAATTGCCCGCCCGGACTGGCAAAGAAATCTCCGGCCTGCGTGCCGCTGGGACTGGCCAAGAAGCAGCATGACGACCGGGATTATGTTGTTCATGTCGGCGAATATCTGAACCCCGATTATTTTGGCGACCGGTATGTTCTGGTGCGCGATCCCGGGTATTACGGGCTGGACCCCTATGGCGTTTATTACCGCATCGACGGCAACGTGTACCAAGTCGATCGCGAGACCAGAGAAGTTCTTGCGCTGCTGGGGGCGGTTTCTGCTATCCTGAACTGACTGTTTCCGGCCAGGGGGTTTTTCCGAAACCCTTTGGCGGGCAAACTCCGCAGGTCGCTGTCAGGGGGCACAGATGTATCGACCAGCCATTCTCGCTTTGGTCCTCGCCCTTCCGGGCGGGGTGGCAATGGCGGCCTGCGATCCCGATGACACAACGGTCCGATGTCTGAATACCGCCCCAGCCGGTTCGGCATCGGGGACCCGTTCCAATATCGGGGCGCGCTTCGTGACAGCGACACGAAACTCTCCTCAGGCCATTGCGAACCGCATGTCTCAGGGCCGTTTCAAAAAGGCGCGGACCCGACCGATCCCGGAAGAAAACCTGTTTATCCCCGGCGACGTTCTGCCGGCAGAGGTCATGATCCTGATCAATCCGCTGCGCTACGGGTTGCCGCTGCCGCATGGCGGCTGGACCTATTTCAAATCCGGTCAGCAGATCTACCGCGCGGATATGCAGTCCCGTCAGGTGCTGGACCATATGAACCCGCATCTGTCGCGTTACTGACTCCCCGTCGGGAGCATGACCGGCCTATTCCGCCGCGACCTTGCCCGCATTCAGCATCGGGATCAGATATCGGCCGGTATGGCTGGCCTCGACCTTGGCGACGTCTTCGGGCGTGCCGGTGGCCACAACGGTGCCGCCGCCATCGCCGCCCTCAGGTCCGATGTCGATCAGCCAGTCGGCCGTTTTGATAACGTCGAGATTGTGTTCGATCACCACGACCGAATTGCCCTGATCGACCAGTTCATGCAGCACTTCCAATAGCTTGCGCACGTCCTCGAAATGCAGGCCGGTGGTCGGCTCGTCGAGGATATAGAGCGTGCGGCCAGTGGACCGTTTTGCCAGCTCCTTGGACAGTTTGACCCGCTGCGCCTCCCCGCCGGAAAGCGTCGTCGCCTGCTGGCCAACCTTGATATAGCCGAGGCCCACACGGACCAGCGCATCCATCTTTTCGCGGATCGACGGGACGGCGGCGAAAAACTCCTGCGCATCTTCCACCGTCATGTCCAGCACGTCGGCGATGGACTTGCCCTTGAACCTGATCTCCAGCGTCTCGCGGTTGTAGCGGGCGCCGTGGCAGGTCTCGCAGGTGACATAGACGTCGGGCAGGAAGTGCATCTCGATCTTGATGACGCCGTCACCCTGGCAGGCCTCACACCGCCCGCCCTTCACGTTGAAGGAGAACCGCCCGGCCTTGTAGCCGCGCGCCTTGGCCTCCGGCAGACCGGCGAACCAGTCGCGGATCGGGGTGAAGGCGCCGGTATAGGTGGCGGGGTTCGACCGCGGCGTGCGCCCGATGGGGCGCTGGTCGATATCGATGACCTTGTCCAGATGTTCCAGCCCCTTGATCGTCTCGCAGGGGGCGGGCGTCTGGCGGGCGCCGTTCAGCCGCATGGAGGCGGTCTTGAACAGCGTCTCGATTGTCAGGGTCGATTTGCCGCCGCCCGAGACGCCGGTGACACAGAGGAAGGTGCCCAGCGGGAAATCGGCCGTCACCTCCTTGAGGTTGTTGCCCACGGCCTTGACCACGGTCAGTTTCTTCTTGTTGCCCTTGCGGCGGGTTTTCGGCACCGCAATCTCCCGCGTGCCGGCAAGGTACTGGCCGGTCAGGGAATTCTCGTCCGCCGTGACCTGGGCAGGCGTGCCGTGAGAGACAACGCTGCCGCCATGCACGCCCGCACCGGGGCCGATGTCGAAGACATAGTCGGCCTCGCGGATCGCCTCTTCGTCGTGTTCGACGACGATCACCGTATTGCCCTGATCGCGCAGGTTCTTCAGCGTGGTCAGCAGGCGGCCATTGTCGCGCTGGTGCAACCCGATGGAGGGCTCATCCAGCACGTAGAGTACGCCGGTCAGGCCGGACCCGATCTGCGATGCCAACCGGATCCGCTGGCTCTCCCCGCCCGACAGGGTCCCGGAATTGCGCGACAGGGTCAGGTATTCAAGGCCGACGTTGTTCAGGAACCCAAGCCTTTCGCGGATTTCCTTGAGGATGGCGCGGGCGATCTCGTTGCGCTGCGCGGTCAGGTTGTCGGGGACGGTCTGACACCAGTCATAGGCCTCCCGGATCGACATCTGCACGACCTGGCCGATATGCATCAGCGTCTGTTCCTTGGCAGAGCCGATCTTGACCGCCAGCGCCTCCTGCTTCAGCCGGTAGCCGTCGCAGGTGCCGCAGTGGCGGTTGTTCTGGTATTGCTCGAATTCCTCGCGGACCCAGGTGCTGTCGGTCTCGCGGTAGCGGCGTTCCATATTCGGGATAACACCTTCAAAGGTGCGTTCAACCTGATAGACGCGGCCACCTTCATCGTAGCGGAACGGAATTTCTTCATCGCCCGAGCCGTAGAGGAAGACCTGCTGCACATGGGCCGGAAGGTCCTTCCAGCGGGCCTTCTTGTCGAAATCGTAATGCTTGGCGATGGCTTCGATTGTCTGAAGGAAATAGGGGCTTTTCCCTTTGCGCCAGGGTGCCAGCGCGCCATCGGCGATCTTGAGCGTGGCATCCGGAACGACCAGTCTTTCATCGAAGAACAGCTCAACCCCAAGGCCGCCGCAATCCGGGCAGGCGCCGAAGGGGGCGTTGAAGGAGAAGAGGCGCGGCTCGATCTCCGGAATGGTAAATCCGCTGACCGGGCAGGCGAATTTTTCGGAGAAGGTGAAGCGTTCGGCCTCCCCTTCATCGTCCCGCGGGGCGGTTTCGAGGATCGCGATGCCATCGGCCAGATCCAGCGCGGTGCGGAAACTGTCGGCCAGCCGCGTCTCCATCCCTTCACGGACCACAATCCGGTCGACCACCACGTCGATATCATGGCGGAATTTCTTGTCGAGCGTCGGCGGCTCGTCCAATTCGTAAAAGGCGCCGTCGACCTTTACACGCTGGAAGCCCTGCTTGCGAAGCTCTTGAAATTCCTTCTTATATTCACCCTTCCGGTCGCGGATGATCGGGGCGAGGAGATAGCCGCGCGTGCCCTCCTCCATGCCCATGACGCGGTCGACCATGTCCTGCACCTGTTGCGCCTCGATGGGCTGGCCGGTGGCGGGGGAATAGGGCGTGCCGACGCGGGCGAAGAGCAGGCGCAGGTAGTCGTAGATCTCCGTCACCGTGCCGACGGTCGAGCGGGGGTTCTTCGACGTCGTCTTCTGTTCGATGGAAATCGCGGGGGAGAGGCCGGAGATATGGTCCACATCCGGCTTTTCCATCATGTCGAGGAACTGCCGCGCATAGGCCGAAAGCGACTCGACATAGCGGCGCTGGCCCTCGGCATAGATCGTGTCAAAGGCGAGCGAAGACTTCCCGGATCCGGAAAGCCCCGTGATAACAACCAGTTCGTTACGCGGAATATCGACGTCGATATTCTTGAGGTTATGTTCGCGCGCGCCGCGCACCTCGATGTTCTTAAGCTCGGCCATGTGCCCCCCGGCAATGAATGCTCAAGAAATAGTTTACGTCCGCCATAGTTCCAAGTGGAAAATGAGAACATTAAGAGAACTTCCGCCAGGCTCCTGACTTTTCAGGAGCCTCGGCCGCCGGCCGCCTGCGGAACGGGCGGCGCGGTGGCTGGCGCGGGATATCGGCTGTGCACGACGCCGGGTCAGGTCTTTTGTGCCAGGGCCCAGGTCACCATGGGAAAAAGCGGGTCATTTTCCAGATCATCCTCGCCGTCGCGGTATTCGGGCGGCCAGGGGGTCTCCAGATTCCGCAGGGCGGCGGCCCGATTGCCCCATTGTTCGGCACGGATCGCATCCGGGGCAAATCCGCCTTCGATCAGCAGATTGGTCATGCCCCGCGCCGACCAGCGCGAACAATCGATCGGCGCGCCGTGGTAGGGGATGAAAAACGGTGTGGCTATGTAGAAATGACCGCCCTTCCGCAGCATTTTCAATACGTTACGAATGGCGCTATAGGGCCTGTCGAGATGTTCCCAGACCTGGTCGGCCAGAATGAGATCGAATTTGCGCGGCTGGCCGGCCTCATCGAGGAACGGACCGGCGCATATGTCATATTCGGGATACCGGAAGATCTCGTAGCTGCGGAAAGAAAAGGATTCTCCCCATTTTCCGGAAATCTCGGCCACGGTCAGCCGGCTTGGGGTCAGCGCTTTGATCCAGCGGCGACTGGAGCGGCGCATGACAATTCGGTTCAAGCTCGGCATCTGCACCTCGGAGGGAGAACGGGTCCGCCCACCCTATGCGACAAGTCTGTGCCGATGAAGCCGTGACATGCCCGGCCCCCGATCAGAGGGGCCGGGCCGCAGTCGATCAGAACTGGAACGACAGCTCGTCCAGCACGGCGTTTTGCCCCGTCAACATGACCAGAATGCTGTCGGTTCCGTAGGTGACCAGGACATCGCCTTCCGGTGTTTCGTCGATCACCAGATCGCCGAAGGAAAGTCCGGTTTCCGACAGGTCGATCGTATCGGTGGCGCCAAAGCCTTTGATGGTGTCGTCGCCATCGCCGGTGCCGAAGGCAAAGACATCTGCGCCGGCCTGACCGACCAGCAGATCGTCGCCCAGCCCGCCGTCGATCGTGTCGTCGCCATTGCCGCCAAAGATCGTGTCGTCCCCGGCGCCGCCAAGGATCGAATCTGCACCCATGCCGCCGTTGACACCGTCATTGCCGCCGCCGGCGTCGATCACATCGTCGCCGCCCTTGCCCTTGATATTGTCATCGCCCAGCGTGCCGTCGATGACCTCGGAGGTGTCATCGCCAACCAGACGGGCGCCGAATTCGAGGTCATAGACCGAGGTCGTACCCGAAATCTCGTAGGCAACGGCAATCTGCGCCAGCCCGGTCGCGCTGTCTTCGGGCGCGATAAAGCTGATTACCTCGGGGCTGACATTGCCGAATTCGGACCCGTCGATGTAGTCGAGGAAGGTGGAATAGCTCGGGTTGGTCACGTCGTAGATCATGATACCCGAGTCGCGCTCCAGCCCGATGAACGCCAGAGTGCGGTCGCCAACCTGGCCCACGGCAATCGCCTCGGCTTCGGGGCCCTTGTTGTCGGACCGGCCGTCATCGACGACGTCCAGGTCATCGCTCGGGAAATCGTCGTTGTTGAACGCATTTGCCGGACGGATAGAGGCGATGATCTGTTCGAAATCATCGCCGCTGTCGAAGACGAGATTGCCCGCGGCGTCAAAGATCGAGAAGGAGCGAGAGCTGTAGCTGTGCAGCACGTCGATGTCGCCGTCGCCATCGGTGTCGCCGTCGATGATGGAGACGGTCAGCCGTTCCAACCCGGTGGTATCGACAGAGGGGTCGATGGACAGGCCGGGCACGTCGCCATCCAGGATATCGCCGACCCGGGCTGCATCGCCGCCTTCGTCGAAATCACCACGGTCGTCGCCCTCGTTCGCGGTGAAGTAATAGACCTGACCGTCAATCTCCGTGGCCGCGATTGCATCGGGCATCCGAATGCCCATGACCGGCACGGTGTGGATGTCGATCGCGTCGTCGCGGTCCGACGGGTCAATGCCGTTGCCGTCGACCGAATGATCGGCCAGACCCAGCGGCTGCAGCGCCTCCCAGGACATGGTTTCAAGGTCGAAAACGGCAACCGTGTTGGCCTCCTGCAGCGTCACGTAGAGCTTGCCGTCGGCCTCTGCGATATATTCCGGTTCGAAATCGGTGGAGGGCATATTGTCGGGGAAAATCCGCACTCCGGCCTCTGCCAGCTCTTCGGCCATGGCGTCGAATTGCGTGAAATCAAAGGTTTGCGCGACGCCCGTTGCGACGTCGATGATCGAGATGGAGCCCATCGGATCGGTGCCGCCATCGGGTTCGCCTTCGTTGGCGACAAAGATCATGGTGCCGTCTTTGGAAAAGGTCACCATGTCGGGCAGATTGCCGACCTCGATTGCGTCAATATAGGTGCCGTCCAGGGAAAAGCGCGCCACGACACCATTGTCGAAATCGTCGATGTCACGTTCGATGGCGACCGCAATGCCGGAGGCGCTGACGGTCACGGAATTCAGCCCGTCATAATCCGGCACAACGGTCAGATCGATGGAGAACACCAGCTCTCCGGTGGCCGCGTCGACCACGTTGACCCGGTCCTCTGCCCCATCGGTGATGTAGAGGCGGCCGTCGAAATGTGCGACAACCTCGGACCCGCCTTCGCCGGCGCCGCTGTCAAACGTCGTGGCCAGCTCGACCCCGATGGATTTCTTCTGATATGTGGTAACCATTTATTCCCCCACGGAAAATTTAGTTTGTCTATGCGCTTGGATCGGGCCCGGAAGGGGCCGGTCAAAACAGTCACAGGTCTGGACTGCACAGTCGGAGACGTGCAGCGAGGTTCCAGTTATCCGGGCGGGGAAACCGTCATGCGACACTTTTGAAAAAGTTTTGTGACGGAATTAATTAACCGCGCCGGAGATACCGGCGCGGCAGAAATGTTTACGTTTCCTATAGGGTTCCGGTCTAAAGCGCCCGGTCTGCAATCAGATGTGGATTGCGCGCCCGTAGGCCGACAGCACCGCCTCGTGCAGCATTTCCGACAGGGTCGGATGCGGGAAGACGGTGTTCATCAGATCCTCTTCGGTCGTCTCCAGCGCGCGGCCGACAACATAGCCCTGGATCAGCTCCGTCACCTCGGCGCCGACCATATGGGCGCCCAGAAGCTCCCCGGTCTTTTCGTCGAAGACGGTCTTGATCAGGCCTTCCTGCTCTCCCAGAGCCACGGCCTTGCCATTGCCGATGAAGGGGAATTTACCGACCTTGACCTTGTAGCCCTGCTCTTTCGCCTTGGCCTCCGTCAGGCCGACGCTGGCCACCTGCGGATGGCAATAGGTGCAGCCCGCGATGGAGCCCGGCTTGATCGGATGCGGATGGCCGCCCGCGACCAGTTCCGCCACCATGACCCCTTCGTGGGAAGCCTTGTGCGCCAGCCAGGGGGCGCCGGCGATATCGCCGATGGCATAGACGCCCTCGACACCGGTGCGGCAATATTCATCGGTCACGACATGGGTGCGGTCGACCTTGATCCCGGCCTCTTCCAGCCCCAGCCCCTCGACATTGCCGACGATGCCCACGGCAGAGATCACGGTGTCGAACTCCATCTTCTCGACCTTGCCGCCGGCCTCGATATGGGCGGTGACTTTCCCTTTGGCGCGGTCCAGCTGCTTGACCATGGATTTCTCCATGATCTTCATGCCCTGCTTTTCGAACTGCTTCTTGGCGAAGGCGCTGATCTCCGCATCCTCCACCGGCAGAACGCGGTCCATGACCTCCACCACCGTGGTGTCGCAGCCCAGTGTGTTGAAGAAGCTGGCAAATTCGATGCCGATGGCGCCGGAGCCGATGACAAGCAGTTTTTTCGGCATCCGTTTGGGCGCCAGCGCGTGCTTGTAGGTCCAGACCAGATCGCCGTCGGCCTCCAGCCCCGGCAGTTCGCGGGCGCGGGCGCCGGTGGCCAGGACGATGGCCTTGGCAGAGATCTCTTCGGTGCCCTTGTCGGTCTTGACGGTGACCTTGCCCTTACCGGCGAGCTTGCCCTCGCCCATCACCACGTCGACCTTATTCTTCTTGAGCAGGTGTTTGACCCCGCCCTCCATCTGCTTGGCGACCCCGCGGGAGCGCTGCACGACCTTGTCCAGATCATAGCCGATATCCCCGGCTTTGAGCCCGTAGTCGGCGGCGCGGTGCATCAGGTGGAAGACCTCGGCCGAGCGCAGCAGCGCCTTGGTCGGGATGCAGCCCCAGTTCAGACAGATGCCGCCAAGGTGTTCGCGTTCGATCACGCAGGCCTTCAGCCCCAGCTGAGCGGCGCGGATGGCGGCGACATAGCCGCCCGGACCCGATCCGATCACGAGAAAATCGTAGGTTGCGGCCATGGTCCCTGTCCTCCATCCGGCGAGATAGTTTGACGTTAAACTATTTCTGTGACGCCCTCAATACGGGTAGCGCAAATGATAGAGACCCCGAAGCAATTTGCCACGGGGCCTCTGTCAATTCTTTCGACTTTGTTCGCCGATGGTTACTCCGCCGCCTGCAGCTGACGCACGGTCGCACCGTAGCCGCCATCGGCGATATAGGCGGTTTCGACACTGGTCATTTTCCGGTCCAGCGCCTCGTTCCGGTAGGGGAAACGGCCAAACTGGCGGATGACCTCACGATGGGCGCGGGCATGCAGCAGATTGCCGTCGCCGCCCTGCATCCGTTCCGCCATAAGCCGGACGCAGCGGTCCTGATCGGACAGGTTTTCCGAATGCATCAGCGGCAGGTAGAAGAACTGCCGGGCCGGCTCGTCGATTTTCAGATCCCAGCCGCGTTCCAGCGCGCGCTTGGCAACGGCCTTGGCCAGATGGTCGGAGGCGAAGGCTTTGCCCTGCCCCCGGAACATGTTGCGCGGGAACTGATCGGTCAGGATCAGATAGGCCAGCGCGCCTGTCGGATAGGTCAGCCACAGACCGTAGGCACCGTCCATCGCCGCTTCCCAGGCCGGGCCGAAGCGGTCGCGAATTTGCTGGTCCAGCGCGTCATCCGCATCGTACCAGCCGTTGGGGCCGATCTCATCCAGCCAGAAATTCAGAATGTCTTCGGGGCTTGCCATGGTCTCCTCCGGCTCCGGCGCGCTCTGACCATGATTGTTACACTTTGGTGACATTCCGCAATAGAAAATACGGCCACTTGAGCGCTAACATTATGGTTTGGAAACGTTTTCTTCCTGATCAGAGTGCTCTGCGGCGTCTACGGCCCATTCCTGCGCGGCCTCAACCGCGACCGGGGTGGCTGACATCATGACCGGCGTATAGGCACCCGTATCCTCGATTTTCGGGGCCGGACGCTGGGTCATCCGGTAGAGCGCGTAAAGCGTCAGGACCAGCAGCAGGACCGCGATGAAAACCCAGAAGCCGGAGGGGCCGAGCGCGGTCATTATCCAGCCGGTGGCCAGCGGCCCCGAGATCGCGCCGAGCCCGTTCAGAAACAGCATGCCCCCCGAGACCGACGCCATTTCTGCCGGTTCAAGGAAATCGTTGGCGTGGGAAATCAGCAGGGAATAGAGCGGGTTGGACATGCCCCCCACGAAGAAGGCCGCGACCAGCAGCCCGTAGAATGACCCGAAGAGGATACCGATGACGGCGCCCGCCGTGCCCACGGCAGAGACCAGCATGATCAGCCGGCGCCGGTCCATCCGGTCCGACAGCCAGCCCAGCGGGAACTGGAAGAAGGTGGCGCCGACGTAGAAGGTCGCGATGAAGCCGGAGATCTGGACCAGCGTCAGCCCGGCCTGGGAGCCGTAGACCGCCGCCATGCCGAACTGCGCCGAAAAGGCCCCGCCCAGCAGGAAGACGCCGACGCAGGCCAGCGGCGAGACGGCGAAGAGCTGGCGCAGGTTCATCGGCGCGGTGCGTTCGAAGGCGGGTGTCGGCTGGACCGACAGAAGGATCGGCGCAAAGGCGATAGAGACGAGCACGGAGGGGATGACAAAGAGGACAAATCCCGACGGATCCGCGACCAGCAGCAGCCCCTGCGCCCCGATGATCCCCAGCACCTGCACCAGCATGTAAAGCGACAGCGCCTGACCGCGGGTCTCGTTCGTGGCGGCGTTGTTGAGCCAGCTCTCGGCGGTGACGTACACGCCGGAGAAACAGAAGCCGATCAGCACGCGCCCGATGGTCCATGCCACCGGATCGGCGATGGTCGGATACAGGATTAGGATGGCGGAGATGAAGCTGCCCAAGGCCGCGAAGACCCGGACATGGCCGACGCGGCGGATCATCTCGGGCGCCGCGCGCGACCCGCCGAGGAAGCCAAGGAAGTAGCCGGACATGACGATGGACATCTCGAAGGTCGAAAAGCCTTCGATCTCGCCGCGCACACCCAGCAGCGTGCCCTGCAGGCCGTTGCCGACCATCAGCAGCATCAGACCCAGGAGCAGCGCCCATGCGGATTTCAGAACCTGTACCATGGGCGTCTCCTTCTTACGTCCTTCCGCCCTGCCCGATTCGTGCCGCCTTGGCCAGTCCGGGAACGTCATTCCCGGGTCTGCCTGCGGCAGCGGGTCTATCCGGGGATCAGCAGGGAGGCATCACCGTAGGAGAAAAAGCGATACTTCTCGGCCACGGCATGGTCGTAGATCGCGCGGATGCGATCCTGCCCCATCAGGGCGGAGACGAGCATCATCAAAGTCGATTTCGGCAGGTGGAAATTGGTCATCAGCGCATCAGCCACGTGGAAGGTGAAACCGGGATAGATGAAAATGTCGGTCTCGCCCCGCCATGGCTCGATCTGGCCGGAGCGGGCGGCGCTTTCGATCAGGCGCAGGGCGGTGGTGCCTACAGGGATGACACGGCCACCGGCGGCCTTGGTCGTGGCGATCTCCGCGGCCGCCTCCGGCGTCACCTCGCCCCATTCGGCATGCATCTTGTGGGTGGTGACGTCATCGACCTTGACCGGCAGGAAGGTGCCCGCGCCGACATGCAAGGTGACATGGGTGCGGGTTACGCCCATGCCTGCGATCTGCTCCAGCAGCGGCGCATCGAAATGGAGGGAAGCTGTCGGTGCAGCTACAGCGCCTTTCTTCTCCGCCCAGACGGTCTGGTAATCTTCCTTATCCTGACTGTCGGGCGCGCGGAGTGCGGCGATATAGGGCGGCAGAGGCATGGCGCCCGCCTCTGCCAGTGCCGCGTCGAAATCATCGCCCGCGAGGTTGAAGCGCAGCAGGCCCTGCCCGTCTTCGCGCCCCGTCACCTCTGCCGACAGATCGTCGGAAAAGCGGATGACCTCCCCGTCGCGGACCTTCTTCAGCGGCTTCAGCATGGCGGACCATGTGCCGTCGGCGCGGGGCTCCAGCAGGGTGACTTCGATCCGGGCCTCCGTCCGGCCCTCCGCCCCGTCGCGGGCGCGGGTTCCGGACAGGCGCGCCGGGATCACCTTGGTGTCGTTCAGCACCAGCCGGTCGCCGGGGCGCAGCCAGTCGGTCAGGTCCCGCACCACGGCATCGGTGATCCGGTCGCCTTCGGCCACCAGCAGCCGGGCAGAGGAACGGGGCCGCGCGGGCCGGGTGGCGATCAGCCCCTCGGGCAGGTCGAAGTCAAAATCGCTCAGCTGCATGGCATGGTCTTTCCGGGGTCGGTCACGGGCCTGCGCTTGTCAGGGCAGGATTGGTCCAGGGTTCTGGCAGCGGCTGCCGGGGGGTCAGTTCACCTCTGGGGGCGGGCGGCGGAAAATCTCTCTGAAAATGCCGGGAGTAAAGAGCGATATCGGATTCACCTGTACATTCGGCTTCTCAGCCGTGCCCCGCAGATTGTAGTTGAAGCCGATCAGCCCCTCTCCGCGATTGCGGGAAAAGATGCCGCCGATCTGGTTCACGAAATAGAAAGGCGAGACAACCCCCTGCATATTCAAAGACTTGGGCCCCAGGTTATAGACGCCGTCCATGGACACCCCCATGGAGGCCCCGACCGCGCTGCCGGATCGAAGGATGACCTGTGACGGGGTCAGCCGGAAATTGGCATCGATATCGTTGAACAGGATACCGCGCCCGGACAGCTGTTCCAGCAGGCCCACGATGGACAGCGCCGACAGCATGGAGGCCATGGTGGGCGTGTCCTGCACCCAGATGTCCTGCACCTTGAGCAGACCGTCGTATTGGCCCGGGCTGCCAGCGGGGGTCAGTGACAGATCGAGCGTGCCCTCGCGCCCCTTGTCCAGAAGGCCGGCCGCCGACAGCGCTGCACCGGCGTCCGGGGCGGTGATCCGCACGGCAGAGCCGCCGTTGCGCGGCACCACCGTGCCTTCGACCGGGGCCGCGCCGTTGAGGGATGCCGCGAACCGGCCGGACAGGCCCCCCGCTGTATCAAATTCGCCCCGGAACCCGCGCAGCGCGATGCTATCGGTGACCTGAAGCCGGTCCAGCGTCAGTTTCACCGGAGCGCCGCCCCCCGCCGCGCGCTGCTGGCCGCTGCCGCCGCCACCAAGATCGGCCTTGCGCAGATCGACACTGCCGCCGGTGATGGCGATAGCGGGGCTGCGCCCTGCCCCCCGCCCGGTCAGCAGAACCGGCGCATCCAGCCAGTCGCCGACCCGCACACGGTCGAACCGGGCCTCCTGCAGGCCACCGCCCGGGTTCAGAACCAGTTTGCCCTCGGCCGAAAGCCCGGGAAGGTCCAGAGACAGGCGGTCGATGCGGGGGGGCGTCGACATCGCGCCCGTGACCTCGACCTTGCCCCGGCTTGCCTGGCCCAGCGACCAGTTGAGCGCCGGGATTCGCAGCCCCAGACCGTTCAGATCGCTGGTCAGGTTGAAACGTGGCGCCTCTCCCTTGGTGAAGTCGATGCGCATCTGACCACGGCCGGCGCCGGAGAGCATGCCCGGCTCCAGTCCCAGTGAGAGCGCGGAATTGGCCGCCTCCGACACGGTGACCCAGCCGTCGAGCGCCGCGTCGCCCCCCGGCCCGAGCGCGGCCCGGAACGTGCCGCCTGCCGGGATGCCGTTCAGTCGCGCCTCGCCCGAGATGGAGAGGTCGGACTGGGTGCCGGACAGGGTCAGCTTGTCTGCCGTCAGGGTCTTTCCGGGCGCGATCCTGTCGCTTTCGATCTCGTGCAGATCTGCCTCGTAGCTGGCCTGCACTTCCTCCAGTTTGACGCCTTTGCGCAGCGGCAGGTCGAGGGTGGCGCGCGCGTCGATCCGGCCCTTGGCCAGGTCCGGTGTCCGGCCCGCCTTGGACATGGCGTTCAACGGCGGGCGATCCAGCAGCGCCAGCATGTCCGGCAGGGCGCCGCTGGCCGAAAGGCGAATGCGCGCGGGCCCCTTTTTCACGCGGGTGTCCAGATAGGCGAAGGAGGTGCCGCTAATGTCCAGCGCACCGCCATCATCGGGAAGCCGAACCTCGCCCCTGTCCGCCTCTATGACGAACCTGTTGTCCCGCATTTCGATCCGGCCAGAGGCGCCGGTCACCGGCGGCATGGTCTTCATGAAGGTCGCCGCCAGGTTCTCAAACTCAAGCCCCAGCATGAGATCGGGTTTTTGCCCCGGTCGCAGACGCAGCCCCAGCTGGATATCCTTTGCCTGTGCGGTCGTTACATTTTCGGCCACCCAGTCGCGCGTGCGGCCAATCGCGGCGGGCGGCCAGTAATGTAACAGGCCGTCACGGTCCAATCGGTTCATCCGGCCGCTCAGACTGACATCCCATCCCTCGGGCCGGCCTGCGACCCAGCCGGACAGGTTCAGATCGGCCTCGCCGTCCCGGACGCGGATCCCGCCGATGTCGATATGGAACGGGTCGAGCGTCATACGCAGATCGGCGGATGCGCCCTCCAGCAGGATGGGGGCCGCAAACTGACCGCCGGGGTTCAGCCGCATCTGCGCGATCCTGAACTGGCCAATCATAGAGGCGGGAACGCCGCCGGAGATCTCGCCCAGGTCGATCCGCCCTTCGGCGACGGCATCGCCCCAGTCGCTTTGAACAGAGACCTCGTCGAACCGCAGTCGACGCCGATCCGGAATGTATTCAAAATAGGTCCGGGCGGCAGTGAAGGGCACCGGATCGCCGGTGGCATCCGGGGCAATCGCCCCTTCCCCGATCTGCAATGTGCCGTTGAGCGGCCCCACCTGACCGTCGCCGGTGGTGGTGACCCGGAAGGCGCCGGAGATCGGCGCATCCAGCACGCTCAGCCAGGCGAGGCCCGCGCTCTGCGTGGCGATATCACGGGCCGGCATATCCGTGACCCGCAGGGACAGGCTGGCCTCATGCGACCCGAGGCGGCCCGTCACTGTCGTCTGAACGGCGGAGGCATAGGCATGGCCGCCAAGCAGAGGGAAATCGCCATGCAGCCGCAGGTCCTCGCCATCGCGGGTCAGGTCGATCAGACCGCTGTCCACCGTCCAGGCACGTCCGGACACCCGGTCCTCATAGCGGATCAGAAGCGCCTCCCCCTGAACCTGGCGCAGCGCAGAGAACGCCGGCCGGCGCAGGATGTCGGACACCAGGTCCATGGAATGCCAGATCGAGCGGGCCCGGTCGGGATCGGCGGCCAGGTCAATCGGCACCAGCGCAATGGAAAAGACGCCATCGGCGGCACGGTCGATGTGAATCCTGGCCCCGCGGACCAACAGCTTGCGCGGACGCAGCACGCCGTCGAACAGGGCGCGCGGATCGAAACTGCCGGTCACGGTGTCAAATGTGATCGGGTCGCCCGGCGCGGGCGGTATCAGCGCCAGATTGCGCAGGGTCAGGTCGGGTTGCCAGCCCTCCGATATCGACAGATGGACCTCCCCGACCCCCACGTCGAGGCCCGGGACGATCTCAGACAATTTCTCTTCCAGCCTGGCATGCAGCCAGTCCGGGGCGGTGAGCCCATGTTCACGGACCCAGAAGAGCGCCGCGACGACCGCCGCGACAAGTACCAGAGCAAATCCCGCGACGACCCGCGCGGCCCACTTCAGGCCGCGACGCTGCACCGGCGTATCGGTGTATGATCCGCTTGACGTCACTCGGTTTCTCCGCCCCGGATTGTGACCCGGGCTTTCCTCGTCAGTATTGAGGCCTAATATGGAAATATATCAAACAGGTCGAGGAAAGCCCTTCACAATGTCGCAGCCCCTGCCCGCCGCCGGCGACCCCGCCCCCGATTTCACCCTGCCGCAGGATGGTGGCGACCCCGTGACCCTGTCCAGCCTGCGTCCTGCGCCGGTGGTCCTGTATTTCTACCCCAAGGACGACACGCCGGGCTGCACGATTGAAAACAAGGACTTCACAGCGCTCTCCGGGGATTTTGCCGCCGCCGGGGCGCAGCTGCTGGGGATTTCGAAAGACCCGGTCGAGAAACACGCCAAGTTCCGCAGCAAGCACGATCTGGATGTGACGCTGCTCTCAGACGCGGAGGGTGACGTCTGTGAGCGCTATGGCGTCTATGGCGAGAAAAAGATGTACGGCAAAACCTTCATGGGCATCACCCGTGCGACGTTCCTGATCGACGGCTCCGGGCAGATTGTCCGCAGCTGGCCCAAGGTCAAGGTCGATGGCCATGCCGAAGAGGTTCTTGCCGCAGTTCGGGAGCTCTGACCTGCAGCGCGCACGGACAGCTGCGGTACGGGGTCTGCGATCTGCGGGACCACGGCGCGCGGTCAGGCTCAGGCCGAATTGACCCGCCGCGCGATACCGACGGCCAGCCGCAGCCGCCGACGCCCCCGAAACGCGACCGCAATTCCTTTCCGTTAACAGGTTGAATCGGCGAAATATTGCCGAAAAGCCGCAAGCTTTCGCCGACCCCGATTCGCGACGGGCAAAATGGTTGCCTAGGGCAAGTAAAATATGTATCCGATGTTGCAACGGCGCCACGGGGACATAAGGCGCCGGATAGGGGAACGGGACAGAGGACTCTTATCTTGCGGACAAGATTGGCAATCCGCGCTCATGCTTTGCTGGAGCGCTATTTTCCTGAGCGACGACTCTTTCTCAGATCCGAAGCGGATACGAGGTTCATCAGGCTCAAACCGCTGACGCAGCTTATCGGGTTCGCCGGCTCTGCCGCGGTTGTCGCCTGGACCATCATCGCAAGTTCGATCCTGATCATGGACCGGATCGGGGCCGGCAATTTCCGTGATCAGGCCCGCCGCGACCAGCTGATTTATCAAGACCGTTTGAATGAGATGGCCGAAGAACGCGACGCCCGCGCCGAAGAGGCTCTGGCGGCGCAGGGTCGGTTCAACACCGCGCTGGCCCGTATCTCCGAGATGCAGTCCGATCTGCTTGCCGCCGAAACCCGGCTGAGAGAGGCGGAAACCGGCCTTGGCGTGGTGCAGGCGACGCTGCGGCGGTCGCTGAAAGAACGCGATGCCGCGCGTGAAGAGATGGCGGTTCTGACCGCTCAGCTGGGCGACGGGGCCGCGGCCCTGCCCGGCACCCAGCTTGCCGCCGCCAATGAAGAGGCGCTGTCGTTTCTGAGCGATGCGCTCTCGGCCACGGCGCAGGAACGGGACAGTGTCACGGCCAATGCCCAGGACACGCTGGACCATGCCGCCGATCTGGAACATCAGATCGCGATGCTGCAGGACCGCAACGACCAGATTTTCCGTCAGCTCGAAGAAGCCATGACGGTGTCCATCAAGCCGCTGGACAAGATGTTCCGCTCTGCCGGGATGAATACCGAAAAGATCATTGCGCAGGTGCGCCGCGGCTATTCCGGCCAGGGTGGCCCGCTGACACCGATTTCGGTGTCGACGATGGGGGAACTGCCGACGCTGGACGCAAGCCGCGCCAACCGTATCCTGAACCAGCTTGATCGGTTGAACCTGTATCGCATTGCCGCCGAACAGGCGCCCTTTGCGATCCCCGTGCACAGCTCTTACCGGTTTACCTCCGGGTTCGGCTACCGGCGCGATCCCAAGAATGGCGGGCGCCGCATGCATGCAGGCGTCGATTTCGCCGGGCCGGTCGGCACGCCGCTTTACGCGACGGCGGATGGCACCGTCATTCATGCGGGATGGCAGTCCGGCTATGGCCGGCTGGTAAAAATCCAGCATGAGTTCGGGATTGAAACCCGCTTTGCCCATATGTCTCGCATCCGCGTGAAAGTCGGACAAAGGGTATCGCGCGGCGACCGGATCGGTGATATGGGAGCTTCCGGACGGGTCACAGGCCCCCATCTGCATTACGAAGTGCGGGTCGGAGGTCAGGCCATTAACCCGATGATCTATATCAAGGCTGCCAACGATGTTTTCTAAGAGCAAAATCAACGAACCCGGCCCCAAAGCTTCGGACGCAACCGCGACCCCCAGCTCCGCCCCGGCCGACACCTCGGCGAAATCGTCCACCCCGCCGGAATACAAACCCGCCGCGATGAAGGCCAAGCCGCCGGCATCCGTTCTGTCCTCCGATCTGCATATCACCGGCAATATCAAGACCACCGGCGACATCAATGTCGAGGGCACGGTCGAAGGCGACATCCGCGCGCATCTGCTGACCGTTGGCGAGAGCGCCACGATCCGTGGCGAAGTCATTGCCGACGATGTTGTGATCAACGGCCGGATCGTGGGCCGTGTGCGTGGCCTGAAGGTCCGCCTGACCTCTACCGCCAAGGTTGAGGGCGACATCATCCACAAGACCATCGCCATCGAAAGCGGCGCGCATTTCGAAGGCTCCGTGCAGCGTCAGGACGATCCGCTCTCGGCGAACAAGACCAAGGCCGCGCCTGCTACGGCTCCGGCCGCCGCAGCTGCGCCTGCGGCAAGCAGCACCTCCGGCAGCTGAGATTAGCCAGATCGAAGACCCGCAACCCCGGCCCCGGCCGGGGTTTCTTTTTTGGGACAAGGCCGGATTACGCTGTGGGCGCCGGCAGGTGTTTCTCTTTCCAAGAAGGCCCTGCAACGCGTCTGTTCATCCAAGGATGAAGGGCACAGCGTGGCGGGTAAAGGCCTCCACCTCCTCCCGTGGCGTCCCGGCGCGCAGGCGCAGGGCCGCGCTGTGCATCACGGCATGGGCCAGCGCGGCCCGGGTTTCCGGCTGTGAGAACCCGTGCTCCCTCAGGAAGGCAGTGAGGGCGGTATCGGCCTCTGTCAGCGCGTCTTCCAGAAAACTGCGCACAGCTGGCAGCTCCGCCGCTGCGACCCCGGCAGTGTTGCTCAGCAGGCAGCCGCGCGGGACGCTGTCATCGCTGTAGACGGCGATGGCCGCGCGGTAGAATTCCGTCAGACGTGCCGCCGGATCGCCCGCTGTCAGGCTTGCGTCAAACAGGCCCATCATCCGCGCCGTATAGCGCGTCAGCACCGCCAGATAGAGCCCCTGCTTGTCGCCAAAGGCCGCATAGAGGCTGGCCCGTTCCAGCCCGGTTGCCGCCACCAGATCCGCCACCGAGGTTTCCGCATAGCCCCGACGCCAGAAGACCTGCATGGCGCGGTCCAGCACCTCGCCTTCGTCAAAGCTCCGGGGGCGGCCTCGATTCTTTTTTGGAACGCTCATTCAATATATCCTTGACCCGCTCGAGTATTTCTTTACCTATCATTCCATAATGTAACAGTGAGGACCATCATGGACCTGTATATTTCCCCCCTTTCCTGCTCTCTCGCCTCCCGGATCACCGTTTACGAAGCGGGCCTGGATGCCCGGGTGCGGTTTCACGCGGTGACGCTCATGACAAAACTCATCGACGATGGCGGCGACTACTTCGGCGTGACCCGGAAGGGCCGCGTTCCCGCCCTGCTGACGGATGAGGGGCAGCTGCTGACGGAAAACGCCGCCATTCTGCAGTTCCTGGCCGATCTGGCGCCGGAGGCAGACCTCGCCCCGCCGACGGGCACATTCGCCCGGTCCGAGCTGCAGCAATGGCTCAGCTATGTCGGGACAGAGCTGCATAAATACCTCTTCGCCCCGCAATTCACCCCGGATGCGCCGGAGGAGATGCGCAGCTATTGCCTGACCAAGTCCCTGCCCCCCCGTTTCGGCCATCTGGAACATGTGCTGTCCGATGGGCGGGACTATCTGACCGGGGCGCAGTTCACCGTCGCCGATGCCTATCTCTTCGTGGTGCTCTGCTGGGCTGTGCATGTGGAAGTCGACATGACCGCCTATCCGTCGCTCATGGCCCTGCAGGGTCGGATCGCCACACGTCCGACGGTCGCACGCGCCCTGGCCGAGGATATGGCCCTCCGGGAAGCCGCCACCGCGTCCTGAGGATCAGGCCTCCAGCTCGGCATCCCAGTAAAGGTAGTCGATCCAGCTTTCATGCAGGTGGCCGGGGGGGAACTTCCGGCCCATATTGCGCAGCTCTTCCGCGCCCGGCGCGCGGGGCGGCTTGCGCAGCGACATGTTGGCGCGCCGCAGGCTCTTGGAGCCCTTCTTCAGGTTGCAGGGCGAACAGGCCGCCACGACGTTTTCCCAGGAGGTGATCCCGCCGGAGGCGCGCGGCACAACGTGGTCAAAGGTCAGATCGCCCTTGCTGCCGCAGTACTGGCAGCGGAATTCGTCCCGCAGAAAAAGATTGAAGCGCGTGAAGGCCACGCGCTTCTGAGGTTTTACGTAATCTTTCAGCACGACCACCGACGGTATGCGTATCTGGGTCGAAGGGCTTCGGACACAGGTGTCGTATTCCGCAACGATATCCACCCGGTCGAGGAAGGCCGCCTTCACCGCCTCCTGCCAGGGCCAGAGGCTGAGGGGATAATATGACAGCGGCCGGTAATCCGCGTTCAGGACCAGCGCCGGGTGCTTCTTCAGCGCCGCGGGGTCCCTCACGAATTCGGTTCTGAAATCTCCGTCCATTCCAAGTGCTCTCCCGCCCGGTCTGCCTGATGGTAGCCAGGGCGGGGTGTCCCGCCCCTGCCTAAATTTGACTATATATCGCGGGTGACGTTAGGCAAGCCCCCGAGATGCTGCTTATCCACAGGGCTACCGGGATTCCGTGACACCGCCGTGACAATAGGCAATCCCCCCCCTTCATCTTTCCGGAAAATACTCCACGGGGGTCGTCCACCATGCGCCATTTGTGCAAGCACAATGGGCGGCGGGCGTGAAACCCCCGCCGCCCGACGGCCGGGCCGGGAGCCTCCCTCAGAGGTCCCGCATCCGCTCCGGCTCGATCATGGTGATCTTGCGGGCCACGACAATATCTTTGATGGCTGCTCCGAAGGCCGCGAAATGGGCCGAGGCGCCATGCGCGCGCAGGTGCTCCTTGCTCTCCCATTCCTCGTAGACGCGGAAGAGACAGGGGTTATCGATGCTCTGGTAAAACCCGTAGGTGCCGCAGCCCTCCTCCTTCAGCGAGGCCTCCGTCGCGGGTCCGGCCGCCGCCTTGTAGGGCGCGATGCCGGCCTCTGTCACCTCAATGGTGCCGCAGATGATGATCATGGGTCTCTCCTCCTCCGAAACCTGAAAATCTCGACCAGGGCCGCTTCAGAGCCCGCATTTATCCCGCATGAAGGCCAGCGCCACCGACAGTCCGTCGGGCGCAATGCCATGCGCGGTGCCCTTCATGATATGGGCATAGACCTCTTTCCAGCCTGCAGTCTGCAGTGCTTCGGCGGCGGCGGGCAGCGACTGGGGCGGCACCACATCGTCCTGATCGCCATGCACCAGCAGCACCGGCGGGCGGCAGATCACCTCATCCTCCAGCAGCTCCGGCTTCAGCAGCCGGCCGGAGAAGGCGACGACCCCCGCGACCTCGTCCTCGCGCCGCGGTGCCACATGCAGCGACATCATCGAGCCCTGCGAGAAGCCGAACAGCACCACCTGTTCCGGCAGCACGTCCTCATCGACCATCAGCGCATCGAGAAAGGCGTTCAGATCGTCGACCGCCTGGCTCATGCCACGCTCTGCCTCTTCCTCGGATGAGCCGTCGAGCCAGGGGATCGGGAACCACTGAAATCCCATCGGCGCGCCCGGCACCGATTCCGGCGCGTCTGGGGCGACAAAAAGCGTGTCCGGCAGATGTTCGGCCAGGACGTCGCCGATGCTCAGCAGATCCGCCCCATTGGCCCCGTAGCCATGCAGGAAGACGACCACCGACCGTACTGTGCCCGAGGCAGGCGCCTTGCGCCCTGCGTTTAGAACCCGTGTCATAGTATTCCCTCCCTCTGCTTTGACAGCCGATAATGTTCCCAGAGCAGTCGCGCCGCAACCGCCCGCCAGGGCGCCCATTCCAGCGCCATCTGCCGCAATTCGCGTTCATCCGGGCGTGCGTCCAGTTGGTAGAGGATGCGCGCCGCCTCCTGCAAGGCCAGATCCCCGGCCGGAAAGACATCGGCGCGGCCCAGAGCGGTCAGCGCATAGATCTCTGCCGTCCAGCGCCCGATCCCGGGAAGCGCGGTCAGGCTGGCAATCACGGCCTCGTCCTCCAGCCTGTCCAGCGCATCGAAATCGAGCCGCGCGGTGGCCAGGGCAAGCGCATAGCGGATCTTCGGCCGGGAAAAGCCAAGACTGCGGAGCCCGGCCTCGCCGGCGGCCTCGACCGCCTCGGGCTCGGTCAGCCCAGCCGCCTCCACACGCGCCCAGATTGCCGCGGCAGAGGCGGTGGAGACCTGTTGCCCCACAATCGCCTGCAGCAGCGTGGCAAAGCCGGACGGCCGGCGCCGCAGCGGCGGTACATAGGTGGTCAATGGCGCGAAGGCCGGATCCGCTGCGGCCAGCGCATGGGCCCCGCGCGTGATGTCTTCGACAGTGTCGATCCGGCTCATTTTGCGATCTCCCGGGCCCAGGCCAGGGCGGATGGCACATCGCGGACGACATGGGCATCCGGGGGCGCCGGCGGTCTTTGGATCATGGCCACCCGAAGGCGCAGCCGCCGGGCCGCCAGAAGCTTGGGCGCGGCGGCAGAGCCGCCCGAATTCTTTGTCACAAGCCAGTCGATGCCAAGCCGGTCGAAAAGCGCGGCCTCGTCATCGGCCGCGAAAGGCGGCCGGGCTGCAATCCCCTGCCACCCCGGGGGCAGGTCCGACAGGTCTGTCGCGTCGGCCAGGCTGCGCAGCGTCACAGCAGCCGCACGCAGGCCACGATAGCGGTCGATCTCATTCTGCCCGACGGCCAGGAAGACGCGGGCCGTCGGCGGAATGACGGTGTTCAGGTCCTCGGGCCGCAGGATGTCAGCCCATCTGTCGTCCGGCTCCGGCTGCCACTCCGGCCGGTCGAGCCGCAGATACGGCAGGCCCATCCGGTGGCAGAGCCCTGCCGTGCGGTCGCTGATACGGGCGGCAAAGGGATGGGTCGCATCGATGACAGACGTGACCGCCCCGTCCGATACGTACTGCAGGAAACCGTCCGCCCCGCCAAATCCGCCGATCCGGACCGGCAGCCCGCCGGACTCGGCCCGGCCGGTGATGCCGGCAAAGGATGCCGTCGCGACGATGCCTTCGGACCGCAGCAAACCGCCCAGTTGCCGCGCCTCGGCTGTCCCTGCGAGCAGAAGGATCATGCCTGGGCCAGTATCCGGCCGGAGCGGTCGATCACAACCGTGTCGACCTGCACTGCCGCGCCCAGATAGGCCGCCGCGCGGTCGCGGGCCGTCTGGGCCACCCAGTGCGCAAGTGCGGGGCCGATTATCTCTGCTGCCTCCTGTGTCGTATTCGCCGCGGTGGCGCCGGGCGCCCCGAAACGGGCTGCCAGATCGTCAAAGTCGACCTGGCTGCGGGCGGAATGCAGATCGACGGCCCCCTGTGCCAGCTTTGTCATTTTGCCCAGCCCGCCGCCGATGGTGACGCGGGCCACCGGGTGACGGGCCAGATATTTCAGCATGCCGCCGGCAAAATCCCCCATATCCAGAAGCGCGTGATCCGGCAGACCGTAGAGCTGACGCACGACGCTTTCCGATGTGGCGCCGGTGCAGCCGGCCACATGCGTCAGCCCGCCGGCCCGAGCCACATCTATCCCGCGATGGATCGAGGCGATCCACGCGCTGCAGGAAAACGGGCGCACAATTCCGGTGGTTCCTAGGATGGAAAGACCGCCGACAATGCCAAGACGCGGGTTCCAGGTCGACTGCGCGATGCGGGCGCCATCCGGCACCGACACCGTGATCTCAACCGCCGCGGGCTGACCTGACCGGGTGGCAAGCTCCTGCACGATCCCGGTCATCATGGCGCGCGGCACCGGGTTGATCGCAGGTTCTCCGGGGGGGACCGGCAGACCGGGTTTTGTGACCGTGCCCACCCCCTCGCCCGCCCGGAAGATGACGCCTGTGTCGGACGGGGCGACACGCACCCGGATCAGCGCGCCATGGGTGACGTCAGGATCATCCCCGGCATCCTTGATGACCGCGGCCTCTGCCCAGCCCTGGCCTGCGTCCCGCTCGGCAATGACAAAGTCCGGCGTCTCGCCCCGTGGCAGGGTGATCCTGACTGTCCCGGGCCGCTCGCCGAACCACAGGTCGAGCAAGGCCGCCCGGGTCGCCGCAGCGGCGCAGGCGCCTGTGGACCAGCCACGACGGAGAGGGGCGCGGGTCTTGTTCATCGCCTGCACCATGGCCCGGCGCGCGCCGCGAGGCCAGAGGGCGGATGCCTCCGGCGGGAGTATTTTGGGAAAGATGAAGCCGGATGGCCTGTCATCCTGATCGAAATATCCTGGGATAGCCGCGCCCTTTGCAGGGGCCTGTGGCCGGGCAAGACATCACGGCGCCCGCGCCTGGTATCAAAGCCGGCGCGCAGAACGACCCGCGTCAGAGAGCCGGCAGATCGCCATCGGCCCGGGCTGCGTGAAAGGCGGCCTCGAACTCCGCCCATGTGCCTGTGGCGATCGCGTTCCGCATCTGAGCCATCAGTTCCTGATAATAGTGCAGATTATGCCAGGTCAGCAGCATGCCGGAAATCATCTCCTGCGCGCGGAACACATGGTGCAGATAGGCGCGGGAATAGTTACGGCAGGCCGGGCAGCTGCAGTCCTCATCCAGGGGGCGCGGGTCATCGGCGTGGCGGGCGTTCTTGATGTTGACCTGTCCGCGCCGGGTCCAGGCCTGGCCGGTGCGCCCAGACCGGGAGGGCAGGACGCAGTCCATCATATCCACGCCGCGCTTGACCGCGCCGACGATGTCGTCGGGTTTGCCGACGCCCATCAGGTAGCGCGGCCGGTCCTCAGGCAGCTGGTCGGGCGCATAGTCGAGACAGGCGAACATGGCCTCCTGCCCCTCGCCCACGGCCAGCCCGCCGATGGCATAGCCCTCGAAGCCGATCTTGCGGAGCTCGGCGGCGCTTTCCGCGCGCAGGTCCTCTTCCAGCCCGCCCTGCTGGATGCCGAAAAGCGCATGTCCGGGCCGGTCGCCAAAGGCCTCGCGCGAGCGCAGGGCCCAGCGCATGGACAGGCGCATCGAGTCTTCGATCCGGCTGCGGTCCGCCGGCAGCGCGGGGCATTCGTCGAAACACATCACAATATCGGAGCCGAGAAGCCGCTGGATCTCCATCGAGCGTTCCGGCGTCAAGTGATGTTTGGAGCCGTCGACATGGGACCGGAAGGTCACGCCCTCTTCTGTCAGCTTGCGCAGGTCGGCGAGCGACATGACCTGAAAGCCGCCTGAATCCGTCAGGATCGGTTTCTCCCAGTTCATGAATTTGTGCAGCCCGCCCAGCCGGTCGATCCGTTCCGCCGTCGGGCGCAGCATCAGGTGATAGGTATTGCCCAGCAGGATATCGGCGCCCGTGGCGGCCACGCTTTCGGGCATCATCGCCTTGACCGTCGCGGCCGTGCCCACCGGCATGAAGGCCGGCGTCCTGATGTCTCCGCGCGGGGTGGAGATGCGGCCCAGCCGTGCCTTGCCGTCCTGGGCGAGTTTTTCAAAGTGGAAGCGTGTGGTCATCGGCCAGCCTTTTCAGCATCGCCGCCTTTTGACGCATCCCGACCGCGATGTGAAGGGATCGTTACGATCCTTTGCCTAGCCTGTTCCGGAGCCATTCGAATCCTTGCCGAGCACCGAGAGATGCCCCACATAGCCGCCATGACAGACATGCCCCCCTCCCCCGCGACCCCTGACCTCCGACTTGGATGGGAGGAATGGGTCGCCTTGCCGGAGCTGGGCCTGCCGGCCCTGCGTGCCAAGGTGGATACCGGCGCCAAGACATCTGCCCTGCATGCGACGGAGATTGAGACATTCGGCCCTGCCACGGCGCCGATGGTGCGGTTTTCCGTCCAGCCGATTCCGGGGCGGGAAGATCTGTGGATCCCCTGCTCTGCCCCGGTGACCGACCGGCGCGAGGTGACGTCGTCGAACGGGGAGACGGAGATGCGTTATGTCATCGCCACCCCGCTGCAGATCGACGGGCAGAGCTGGCCTATCGAAGTGACGCTGACTGACCGGCGTGGCATGAATTCGCATATGCTGCTGGGGCGGCAGGCACTGGGAGACCGGGTGACGGTTGTCCCGGGCGAGCGGTTCTGTCAGTCGCAGCTTTCCTATGAGGTGTACCATTCGACCAAGGTGCGGTCGCAGGCGCCCAACCGGGTGCTGCGCATCGCGGTTCTCAGCCGGGAGGATAATTATTCCACCCGCCGTCTGGTGAGCGAAGGCGAACAGCGTGGCCATGCGGTGGAGGTGATCGACACCGCCCGCTGCTATATGGCGATCAATGCGCTGGCGCCGGAAATCCATTACGATGGCAAGCGCCTGCCCCGCTATGATGCGGTGATCCCGCGCATCGGCGCCTCGATCACCCCCTATGGCACGGCCGTCATCCGTCAGTTCGAAACCATCGGCACCTTCTGCGTCAACGGATCGTCGGGGATTACGGCGTCGCGCGACAAGCTGCATGCACATCAGGTGCTGGCCCGGAACAAGATTGGGATGCCGGCAACGGCCTTTGCCTCGTCGCCCAAGGATACGGGCAATCTGATCGGCCTTGTCGGGTCGGCGCCGCTCATCGTGAAACTGCTGGAATCGACGCAAGGCAAGGGTGTGGTTCTGGCCGAGACGCGCAAGGCGGCGGAATCGGTGATCTCCGCCTTTCGCGGTCTGCGGGCCAATTTCCTGGTTCAGCATTTCGTGAAAGAGGCCGCCGGAGAGGACATTCGCTGCCTCGTCATCGGCGGCAAGGTCGTGGCCTCGATCAAGCGGACGGCGTCAGGGGATGATTTCCGATCCAACCTGCATCTGGGCGGCAAGGCCACGCCGGCACGGATCACGAAAGAGGAACGCGATACCGCCGTCCGGGCGGCACGCGCCTTCGGGCTGAACATGGCCGGCGTCGATCTTCTGAGATCGGAGACAGGGCCAAAGGTGCTGGAGGTGAACTCCTCGCCCGGCTTTGAAGGGGTGGAGACCGCGTCGGGCAAGGATGTGGTCGGCAAGCTCTATGACGAGATCGAGGCGCGGGTCCGTCCCGTTCCTGTCCGGCGCCGCAAAACGCCCTGATCGGGTCGGGTCACCTGGCCTGCACCGGCGGTCAATCGGGGCGAGACAGGGCAATTTCCTTGGAAAGGGTTGTGAGAAAATCTGTCAGCTGACGCGTCAGGTCAGGGGTGGCACAGTGTTGCCTGACCTCGTCGGGGGACATCTTCCCGCAGGGGATTTGCAGGAAGATTTCGGGCCGGAACCCGTCGCTGACCGTGGCCAGAACCCGGCGGAGATCGGCCAGCACATCCGCGCCCCGGTGCGAGGCATGCAGCAACGCAATCGGTTTGCCGATGATTTCCTGACGCGAGACCAGCCAGTCGATCGCATTCTTGAAACCACCTGGCAGGGCGTGAACATATTCCGGGCAGGCCACAACCAGCGCATCTGCCGTGGCGATCCGGTTTGCGAAGTGCAGCACCTCGGGCGGGGTTTTATCGCCTTCGCGGTCGGGCGAAAACACCGGCAGATCGGCGACGCCGGCCCAGACATCGACCTTGGCCAAGATGCCGGTATCTTCGGAGGCGGCCCGGGCCAGGGCCTGCAAGAGCGCCGTATTCGTAGAGGCCGCGCGGGCCGAACCCGATATCCCCAGTACCTTCACACTGCCGCCTTTCCTGCGTTGCGCCAAGCTGCGGAGGATCAGGCTAGATCAGGCCCCTGACCCGGTCCAGCCCCGGCCAAGGCATCCCCGGCCCCGCACACATCGGGCACTGGACACAGCGGGCACTGGACCCCGGGCGCTACAATTCCTATATAATCGCTCGGGAACAAGGCAGGACGACATGACCGACATACAGGACCCAGCGGAAGGCACGCCTCTGATTGCGCCTTCGTCAACCGGACACCCGCTTTACGATGCGGTGACCGACGCGTGCCGCACCGTTTATGATCCGGAAATCCCGGTCAATATCTACGATCTCGGGCTGATCTATACGATCGAGATATCTTCCGAGAACGAGGTGAAGATCGTGATGACACTGACCGCGCCGGGCTGCCCGGTGGCAGGCGACATGCCGGGCTGGGTTGCCGATGCGGTAGAGCCGCTGGACGGCGTCAAACAGGTCGATGTCGCCCTGACATGGGAGCCGCCCTGGGGCATGGACATGATGTCTGATGAAGCGCGCCTCGAACTGGGGTTCATGTAAGGCGGACAAGGCAAACCGGGGTTGCATGCCAACAGGTGTCCGCCGGCCATAGCTGCTCCGGACATGGTGGGCTCAGGCTCTCTGTCGGCGCTCCGCCTCTTGGCAACCTGCTGGCGAATGACTACCTTTATGCGCAAGGAGACAGTTCATGTTCGGTATTCCCGGCAAACAAGCCGTATCCATGACCCCGCGTGCCGCGGCACAGATCCTCAAGCTGATGCAGCGTGAGGGCCATGAAGGCCTGCGTATCGGCGTCAAGAAGGGCGGCTGCGCAGGCATGGAATATACCATGGATTACGTCGATGCGGTCGATCCGAACGATGAAGTCGTTGAAGAGGGCGGCGCGCGCATACTGATTGCGCCCATGGCACAGATGTTCCTCTTCGGGACCGAGATCGATTACGAGACCTCGCTGCTCGAATCGGGGTTCCGGTTCAACAACCCGAATGTCGTCGAAGCCTGCGGCTGCGGCGAGTCGATCAAGTTCGCCGAAAACTGATGGCTGTTTCGGAAGAGGTGCTGGAGCATGCGCTCGACCTCTTCCGTGACCTGGGACGGATTGGAACGGGTCGGATGTTCTCCGGCGTGGCGCTGTACGTCGAGGAAGACGTGATGTTCGCCATGATCTCCTCCTCCGACGTGATCTACATGAAGACCGATCCGCAGGTTCAGGGGCAGTTCGAAGCGGCCGGGTCGGAGCCCTTCTGGTATACACGCGGCGGTGACCGCAAACAGGTGACGTCGCTGATGTCGCTGCCCGACAGCGCCATGGACGACCCCGAGGACGCCGTGATCTGGGCCCGCCTGTCACTCGGACCGGCCCGCGCGGCGGCAGAGAAGAAGCGGGCTGAAAAGGCGCGCAAGGCGGCCCGGAAGGCGCGTCAGGCTGGCTGAGGCAGCGGAGGGCGCTGCCCTCCGCACCTCCCGGGATATTTTCAGCAAGAAAAAGGGGGCGGGGTGGCTGAGAGCTATCAGCCTCTTTCCTGACCTCACCTGTGGACCTGCCGTGGATCGACGCAGCAACGCCTTGACCTGCCCCGGCATTCCCTGATGATGCACCCAAAGCGGAACACAGGGAGATATTCATGCGGCGGAAACTTGCGGCCGGAAACTGGAAGATGAACGGCACCAAGGCCGCGCTGGAGGAATTGCAGGCCCTGTCGCAGGACCATTCCACCCCCGGGGTCGATCTGCTGATCTGCCCGCCCGCCACGCTGATCTCCACCGCCGTTCAGGCGCTTGGCAACAGCCCCGTACGGATCGGCGGACAGGACTGCCATTCGAACGAAGAAGGCGCGCATACCGGCGATATATCCGCCTCCATGCTGCGCGACGCTGGCGCGACGGCGGTGATCCTTGGCCATTCGGAGCGTCGTGCGGCCCATCACGAGACCTCAGAAGAGGTGCGCGACAAGGCCCGCACCGCCCAGAAGGCCGGGCTGATGACGGTGATCTGCCTGGGCGAAAGCCTGATCCAGCGCAAGGCGACCAATACGCTCGACATCATCGGGGCGCAGCTCTCGCTGTCGGTGCCCGACAGCTCCACCGGAGAGAACCTCGTCATCGCCTATGAACCGATCTGGGCTATCGGTTCCGGCCTGACCCCGACTGCCGACCAGATCGGCGAGGTTCATGATTTCATGCGCGACCGGCTCGAACAGCGTTTCGGCCCGGGCGTCGGCCGCTCCGTCCGCCTGCTCTACGGTGGCTCGGTCAAGGCGGGCAATGCCGCCGAGATCTTCGCCATCTCCAATGTCGACGGCGCGCTGGTCGGCGGCGCCTCCCTCTCGGCCTCCGACTTCTCCCCGATCATCAAGGCCCTTGAAGCGGCCTGATCTTCATCTTTCCAAAAATACTCACATAACCCGTTCAAAACAAACGCGACGCCCGGATTGGGGCGTCGCGTCTCCTATGTCAGAACCGGGACTGCGCGGCAGCGCGCATTTGGATCACGCCCGTCACTTTGTGATGAGTTCCGGCCCCATGACCGTCGTCGGCAGCCAGGTGGAGATCACCGGCACATAGGTCACGATGATCAGGAAGACGAAGAGCACCAGCAGGAAGGGGGCCGCCGCCTTCACCACCCGCATCATCGGCATGCCCGCGACGCCCGAGGTCACGAAGAGGTTCAGGCCAACCGGCGGGGTGATCATGCCGATCTCCATGTTCACCACCATGATGATACCCAGATGGATCGGGTCGATGCCCAGCTCCAGCGCGATCGGGAACACCAGCGGTGCCACGATGACCAGCAGGCCCGAAGGCTCCATGAACTGGCCGCCGATCAGCAGGATGATGTTCACCACCACCAGGAACATCACCGGCCCGAACCCCGCGTTCAGCATGGCATTGGCCACGGTCTGCGGCACCTGCTCATCCGTCAGCACATGTTTCAGGATCAGCGCATTGGCGATGACGAACATCAGGGTGACCGTCAGCTTGCCCGCCTCGAAGAGCGTCTTCTGCGTGTCGCGGTGGACCCAGGCGGTCACTAGTGCATAGGGCTTTTTATAAAGCGGCAGGTTGGGCGCATCGCCCTCCGTCGCCAGCGGACCCATGTCGCGGTAGATGAAGACCGCTGCGATGAAGGCATAGACCGAGGCGACGGCGGCCGCTTCGGTCGGCGTGAAGATCGCGCCGGTGATGCCGGGGATTCCGTAGATTCCGACCATGATGATGACGATCAGCATCAGACCCCAGAATGCATCCTTGAACGACAGCCAGATCTCACCGAACCCTTTCCACTCACCCGCGGGCATATTGCGGATACGGGCCATGATATAGATGGCCGCCATCAGCATGCCGCCCGCCAGCAGGCCGGGGAAGACGCCCGCCAGGAACATCCGGCCCACGGAGACATCCGTGGCCGTCGCATAGACCACCATCACGATCGATGGCGGGATCAGGATGCCCAGCGTCCCCGCGTTACAGATCACGCCCGCTGCGAAGTCCTTGGTGTAGCCGGCCTGCGTCATCGCGCCGATCACGATGGAGCCGATGGCGACCACGGTGGCGGGCGACGAGCCCGAGAGTGCGGCGAAGATCATGCAGGCGAAGACGCCCGCGATGGCAAGGCCGCCGCGCAGGTGCCCCACACAGGCGATGGAGAAGCGGATGATCCGTTTCGCCACGCCCCCCGTCGACATGAAGGACGACGCAAGGATGAAGAACGGGATCGCCAGCAGCGTGTAGTGGCCAACAAAGGCCTGCATCAGTGTCTGCGCGATGGAGGCCAGCGAGGTATCCGAAAACCACAGCAGGAACAGCACAGAAGACATGCCCAAAGAGACGGCGATCGGCACGCCGACCAGCATCAGGCCGACAACCATGACAAAAAGAAGTACGACATCCATGGCTTACACCTCACCGCGCTGATGGCGGATTTCTTCAAGCTCGTCTTCGACCTCATGGGAGGCCACGATGCGGTCGCTCTCGCCGCGCCAGATCTCGATGCCAGCCACGACAAAGCGATAGAGCATCAGCGCCATTGTGAAGGGCAGGATCGCATAGGGGATGAAGCGCGGCATCTTCTCATAGGAATCGCCGTCGTTCATCAGCGGCTCGATCCAGCGCAGCCATTGCGGCATGGGGATGTCATTGACCTCGTACCAGGCCTTGGGGCGGAACTTTTCTTCAAAGCCCAGCGGGAACCAGCGGCCCTCTGTCTGCGGCAGGTTGGCGAAATTGGCCCAGTAATCCCAGGCGCCCTTCAGCAGCAGGAAGGAGAAGGCGATGCAGACCGCCACGGCAAACAGCCCAACGATCCGGCGGGCGACGGGCGGCAGGATGCCGATGATGGCGTCCACCCCCAGATGCGCGCCCTTCTTCACCGCATAGCAGGCGCCCAGAAGCGCCAGCCAGGCAAACATGAAGACGGTGATCTCCAGCGCCCAGAGGATATTGGCGTTGAAGACATATCGCGCGACAACGTTTGCAAATGTGATCATCGTCATCAGGCCGAGGATCACCGCGATGACGGTTTCCTCGATCCGATCGATGACATTCGAGCCGGTTTCGGTCTGCATGGTGTTCCCCTTGTTCCGGTTTCTCTGAACCGGGTGCAAACAGGGGCGCGGCTGGGTCACCGCGCCCCTCAATCATCCCTGCGGGACGATTACATCTTGGCGTTGAACGCCTGGGCCGCGTCGATATTGTCCTGACCGACGTCCTCTAGGAACTTGTCCCAGACCGGCTTCATGACATCGACCCAGTCCTGGCGCTGCTCTGCCGTCAGCTCGCGGATTTCGCCGCCGGCATCGAGGATCGCCTGACGGGCCTCGGCATCCACCTGCCCCACGGCCGCGTTCCGCTCTGCGGTCACTTCGGTCAGGATGGTGGTGAACTGCTCACGGGTGGCTTCGTCAAGGCTGTCCAGCCAGTCGACGGAGGCGACGACGAGGTAGTCGAGCACGCCATGGTTGGTTTCCGTCGTGCCGTCCTGCACTTCGAAGAACTTCTGGCCGTAGATGTTGGACCAGGTGTTTTCCTGACCGTCCACAACGCCCTGCTGCAGCGCGCCATAGACTTCGGAGAAGGCCATTTTCTGCGGCGAGGCGTCCAGCGCTTCCATCTGCGCAACCAGCACGTCAGAGGGCTGCACGCGGAATTTCAGGCCCTTGGCGTCGGTCGGTTCGACCAGCGGTTTGTTGGCAGAGAACTGCTTCATGCCATTGTGCCAGAAGCCCAGACCCTGCAGGCCGCGCTTCTGCATGCTGTCCATCATGGCCTGACCGGTCTCGGACGCCTGGAAGGCATCAACCGCGTCGATGTTCTTGAACATGAAGGGCAGGTCGAACAGGCGGAACTGCTTGGTGAAGGTCTCGAATTTGGACAGGGACGGCGCGGCCAGCTGGACATCGCCCTGCAGCATGGCTTCCAGAACCTTGTCGTCATCATAGAGCGTGGAGTTCGGATAGACCTCCATGCAGGCGGTGCCGTTCATTTCTTCGTTGACGCGCTGTTCCAGCAGCGAGGCCGCGATCCCCTTGGGATGCTTGTCGGTATTGGTCACATGAGCAAACTTGATGACGATCTCGCCATCGTCGCAGGCTGCGAAAGCTGCATTTGCGGTGACGGCCAGGGCCATGGCCGTGGCGGCAGTTGTCAGGAATTTCATGTCGGATCTCCTCCCGGTTCCGTTTCGATTCGCCTCAGCGGCGTCTCCGGGTGCAGATTTGCGTGTCGGCGAGAAAGCGCTCAAGAAAATGTGCAGCCATGACATGAAATCAAATTATTCCACATTAAATCAATATCTTGAAAAACTTCTGCGTCGCTCTATTCTGCGCCGCGGCGACAGAGATGTGCGATGAACCACACAAGGCCCACCCCGATACGTGCGGAAAACCGCACAGATCAGGCGCGGCGAAAATCTTCGGGTCTCAACCCAAAGCGGGCAAGCTTGTCGTAGAAGGTCTTTCGCGGCAACTTCAGCGCCCGCGCCGCAGCCGTGGCCTGCCCCCCATGCCGGCGCAGCGCGGCGGCCAGAAGCGACCGCTCCACCTGCGCCATCTGCTCCGCCAGTCCCAGATCACCCTCCGGCTGATCGGGCGCAGCCTCGCCCATGCCCAGAACAAAGCGCATGGCCTCCGACATCAGCGCCCGGGCATTGCCGGGCCAGTCGCGCGACATAAGCCCGGCGATGACTTCTGCGGTGACCTCGGGCGCCTGCAGGCCCGACTGCTCCGCCGCCTGTTCAACATATTGCCGGAACATGACCGGAATATCTTCCGGCCTTTCGGCGATCGAGGGGATACGCACGCGCATGACGTCGAGCCGATAGAACAGCTCCGGAAGGAAGGCGCCGCTGTCTGCCGCCTGCTGCAGATCGGCGCTGCTGCCAGCGACCAGCCTTGCCTCCAGCCCCTGCTCCATCATTTCGGACAGGGCAAACTGCGCCTCCTGCGGCAGCGCTGCCACCTCATCGAGGTAGAGCGTCCCGCCCGCCGCCTCCTCGGCCGCCAGCCGCAGGGCGTCCGGGCTCAGCCCGACGGCGGCACGTTTCACAAACGGCTTGCGGGACTGGGCGGACGACAGGTGGATCACCTCCGACACTTTGGAAATGCCGGTCCCGGGCGCCCCGGTCACCAGAACCTCGACCGTTGTGCGCGCCACCTGCCTGACGCGGTCGCGCAAGCCGTGGCTGATGACGGAGGAGCCAAAGATCAGCCGCGCCGCCGGATCGCCCGCCTCCAGCTGCGCTTTCAGGTCACGATTCTCAAGGATCAGTTGACGGGTGTGCAGCGCCCGCTCAAGAACGGCCAGCATGTCCTTGCTGGCACAGGGTTTTTCCAGGAACCCAAAGGCACCGCGATCCATCGCCGCCACGGCCATGGGAATATCACCCTCGCCCGTCAGCAGGATGACCGGCAGGTCGGGATCGACCTTATGCGCGTGATCCAGCAGGAAGAACCCGTCGCGCCCCGGCATGCGGATATCCGACAGGACAACACCCGCGAAATCCGGCGCGATGTGATCCTTGGCCTCGATAAACGATCCGCAGGTCACCGCCACCAGATCGGCCAGATCCAGCGTCTGGGCCAGCGCCTCGCGCACAGCCGCATCATCATCGACAAGAAGCACTTTCCGGATCATGCGCCCATCATGCCCAAAGCCGCGCCCCGGTCCAGCGCCCTCCCGGTCTTTTTCTTGCTAAAAATATCCTGGGGGTGGCCGACATATGCCTGCATATGTCGGTAGGGGGCAACGCCCCCTTCCCCGGCCAGCCAGGGCTCAGAACGCCTCCGGCCGCGCCTCCCGCGCCATGTGATCGAGCACGGCATTGACGAATTTCGGCTCCTTGCCGTCCGGGAAGAAGGCCGCCGCAACCTCGACAAATTCCTTGATGACCACCTTGGGCGGCGTGTCGGACTGCACCAGCTCCGCCCCCGCGGCCCGGAACAAGGCCCGCAGCGTCGGGTCGATCCGCGCGATGGGCCATTTGGCGACCAGCGCCCGGTCCGTCATCTGGTCGATCTTCGCCTGGTAATTCACCGCATCCCGCATCAGGTGACGGAAGAGGTCCGGATCGCCCTCCTGCATCTCGTCGCCCTCGTAGGAGGCGCCAAAGCGGAAATCCTCAAACTCGTTGATGACCCGGTCGACGGTCTGGCCCGCCGCCTCCATCTGAAACAGCGCCTGCACGGCATAAAGCCGGGAGGCGCTTTTCATCTTGCGCTTCTGGTTGCCCGACAGGGGCAGTGGCGCGGACGGGGTCGGCAGGTCGTCGGTCATCGGAACCTCAGGCGGTGGTGTTATCCGCGATCTGGTATTCGTCGCTCGCAGGCCGGAAGCCCACGGCCTTGCGCGGAGCGCCCCATTTGCGCGAAAGCGCCAGCAGATGCAAGGCCGCAGCCGCTGCGCCACCGCCCTTGTTCTGATCGTCCACCGCCGCGCGGACCACGGCCTGCTGCCGGTTCTCGACCGTCAGGATGCCATTGCCGATGCAGAGCCCCTGAAGACCCAGCAGCGTCAGGCCGCGGGAGCTGTCATTGCAGACCGTGTCGTAATGCGTCGTCTCGCCCCGGATGATGCAGCCAAGCGCGACAAAGGCGTCGAAGTTCGACAGCCGGTTGGAAATGCCGATGGCGGTGGGGATCTCCAGCGCGCCGGGCACCTCGATCAGGTCCCAGTCCGCGCCCCAGGCCTCGATCTCCGCCTTGGCACCGGCGATCAGATCGTCGGCGATATCCTTGTAATAGGGTGCCACGACAATCAGCACCTTGGCGGGCTTGTCGAAGCTGCCGCGCGGCAGGATGTAATGGGTTTCGGTGCCAGCCATGGCTCAGGCTCCTTTGATCTTGCGGGTGCCGGTGATCTCCAGCCCGTAGGCATCGAGGCCGATGACACTGGGCTGGGGAGAGTTCGTGAGCAGTTCCAGCTTGTGAATGCCGAGGGACGACAGGATCTGCGCGCCCAGACCGTACTGGCGCAGCGTCTGCGGCGACACCTCTGCCCCTTCGGCGATTTTCATCGTGAGATCCCGCAGCAGCACGACCACACCGCGCCCCTCCTCGGCCACCGTGCGCATGGCGTCACGGAACAGGTCGGCGCGGGCTTCGCCACCGATGCCCACGACATCCTTCATCGGATCCATGGCATGCATCCGCACCAGCACCGGGTCATCGCCCGCAACATCGCCCTTGATCAGCACGATATGTTCGGCACCCTGCGTCTCGTCCGTATAGATGCGCATCTGCCAGTTGCCGCCAAACTCCGTCTCCACCGTCTTTTCAGAGGCGATCCGCACGAGGTTGTCGTGGCGGCGGCGGTAGGAGATCAGGTCGGAGATCGTGCCGACCTTGAGGTTATGTTTCTGCGCGAAGGCAATCAGCTCCGGCAGGCGGGACATGGTGCCGTCCTCGTTCATGATCTCGCAGATCACGCCGGAAGGGTTGAGCCCGGCGAGGCGGGAGATATCCACCGCCGCCTCGGTATGGCCCGCGCGGACAAGAACGCCGCCATCCTTGGCGCGCAGCGGGAAAACATGGCCGGGGGTGGCGATATCCTGCGGGCCCTTGCCCGCGTCGATCGCCACGGCCACGGTGCGGGCGCGGTCATGGGCGGAGATGCCGGTCGACACGCCCTCCCGCGCCTCGATCGACACGGTAAAGGCTGTCTCATGGCGGGAGGAGTTCTGCGACGCCATCAGCGGCAGGCCCAGCTGGTCGACCCGGTTGCCGGTCATCGACAGGCAGATCAGGCCGCGCCCGTGGGTGGCCATGAAGTTGATCGCCTCGGGCGTGGCCATCTGGGCGGGGATCACCAGATCGCCCTCATTCTCGCGGTCCTCGTGATCGACGAGGATGAACATCCGGCCGTTGCGGGCATCCTCGATGATCTCTTCGATGGAACTGATCGCATCGGACCAGGTCTTTTCGACCGGGCCGGCGTCTTCATAGGTCATGCTGTCGGACATGGGCGTCTCCGTCGTCTCCCTTGGGTTGGCAGATAATACCTGTGGGCGCGAATGACCAGCGAAACGCGGCGGCGCGGGTCTGCGCTGGCGCAGGGGGGACGTGCAATGCTGTTCGTGCAAGGCTGGGCGTTGCTGTGCGGGCATGGCGCCCGCTAGGGTTGAGACGTCGCCGCTGGAGGAGCGGCACAGGGAGGAAAATTCATGACTTATTGGAAACCCGGCCTCTGGGCCGGCACCGTCGTGCTTGGCCTGTCGCTGGCCCTGCCGCTCGCGGCCGACACGCTGCCAAAGGGGGATCCGGACGCGCTAGGCTTCGATCCGGCGCGACTGCAAAAGCTCGATGACGGGATCATGGCGCTGATCGATCGCAATATGATGCCCGGCGCCGTGGTGATGGCGATCCGCGACGGGCAGATCGCCCATACTGCGACGATGGGGACCCTGACGCCGGATGGCGCGCCCATGACCGAAGACGCGATCTTCCGCATCTATTCGATGACAAAGCCTATCGTCAGTGCGGCGATCATGTCGCTGGTCGAAGAGGGCAGGATCGCCCTGAATGCGCCGCTGTCGACCTATATTCCCGAATTCAAGGACATGGTCGTGATGACGGGCAAAACCGATGCCGAGGGCAAACCGGAAACGCGCCCGGCCAAGGGGCGCATCACGATTCAGGACCTGCTGCGCCACACGTCCGGCCTCACTTACGGCTTCTTCGGCGTCGGACCGGCGCGGGATGCTTATAATGAGGCCGGCGTCGCCAATCCGGAGCTGACCGGGCTGGAACAGGCCAAGCTGATCGCCACGTTGCCGCTGGAACATGATCCGGGCACGACCTGGGAATACTCACGCTCGACCGATGTGCTGGGCGGGGTGATCGAGGCCGTAACGGGGCAGTCGTTGGGCGCAGTTCTCAAGGCCCGCATATTCGATCCTCTCGGCATGGAGGATACGGATTTCTACGTGGACGACCCTGCCAAGCACGCCCGGATCGCAGAGGCCTTTCCCGAAACGGCCAAGATCGGGCCATTCGACATGTTTGACCCCCGTCAGCGGATGCCATCGGAAAGCGGAGGCGGCGGGCTGGTCTCGACCATAAACGACTATGCGCTCTTCGCGCAGATGATGCTGAACGGCGGAGAGCTGAACGGCTCCCGGATCCTGTCTCCCAAAACGGTGCAGCTGATGACAGCCAACCACATGCAGGGCATCATGCCGGGCAAATACTACCTGCCAGGCCCCGGCTATGGCTTCGGGCTGGGATACGGCGTGCGGCTGGAGACGGGCAATGCGCCGATTTTCGGAAGTGCGGGTGAATTCTACTGGGGCGGCGCGGCCGGGACCGCGTATTTCACCGACCCGGTGGAGGACGTGATTTTCCTGCTGATGATCCAGGCGCCAACGAACAGTACGCCGGTGCGGGCAGTTTTCAAGAACCTCGCCTATCCGACAATCTCGGAGAGCCGCGTGGACTGATCCGATCGGGATCCATGACCCAAATGAACGCCCGGTCCTGCCGGGCGTTTCTGCATGGTGCGGCGCTGCGGGCCCGGCACCCGGCTTGTCGCAAGACGAATTACCGGCACGTCTCGTCCGGTGGCATTCACGCCGCCGGAAAGACCTCCGAGGCCTCAAGGAACCCGCCAAGGCGCCCGGCGCTGACCCATTCGCGTTCCAGCCCCATGCCGATCACGACGAGGCTGGCGGCAGGGCGGCGGTCCTGTGCCTGGGCTATCGCCATGCGGATGCGGGGGAACGCCGCCATCGGGGTCGGTGCCTGATAGATCGCGTCAAAGACATCGGCCTCCGGCAGCGGCCAGCCGCGCGGGATCAGGGCGATACGCTCGACATTCCGCAGACCGGCGAGGTGGTCGAGGATCCTCTCCGGCGGCTCCGGCCGGTTCGGGCGCAGCTGCAGGGCATTGGCCGACATCAGGAACCCCCCCACATCGCGTCCCGCCGTTTCCAGAAGAGAGGCATAGGCGGCATAGCTCAGCCCCAGTTCCTTTGCCCGGGTCACCCGGCGGCGGATCACATGCGGGGTGACGCTGGCAGAGGGGCGGTTGGCCTTGGCCTTGGCCCAGCGATAGACCCGGAAGGACCGGCCCGCATCCATGGCAGGCCCGTTGTTGTGACCGATGCCATGGGCGGTGTCGCTCATCCCTGCCAGTCCTGCAGCCGGGCGACGTAACGGGCGAGCGTGTCGATCTCCAGATTGATCCGGTCGCCACTGACGACATCGCCCCAGGTGGTGACGGTCTTGGTATGGGGGATGAGGTTGACGCCGAACTGGGCGCCATCGACCTCATTCACCGTGAGCGAGGTGCCGTTCAGGGCGATGGACCCCTTGGGCGCGATGAATTTCGCCAGCGCATCCGGCGCGCGGAAGAGGACGCGGGTGCTGTCGCCCTCATCGGTCATCGACACGACCTCTGCCACGCCGTCGACGTGGCCCGACACGATATGGCCGCCCAGCTCGTCGCCGACCTTCAGCGCACGTTCGAGGTTCAGCCGCCGCCCTTCGGTCCAGGCGTGGGAAGAGATATTGGTCTTGGACACTGTCTCCGCGCTGATTTCGACGTCGAACCAGTCCGCCCCCGTTTCAATCACCGTCAGACAGACGCCATCGCAGGCGATGGAGGCGCCGAGGTCGATCCCGTCCGTGACATAGCCGGTGCCGATCCGCGCCTTCAGATCGCCCCGCTGGGTGACCTGCCGGACGATGCCGATATCGGTGACAATGCCTGTGAACATGGGGTGCTCCTGCGCCAAAGGGCCTTGGATCAGAGCTATTACTCCGCGCGCCCGGGTGCAATCCCTTGACCACGCCATATTTTTGCCGCCTTAAAAGATTATCCACAAGGTCCAGAACCTTTGGGGCAGAGGGTCATGCAGGCAGACACCGGACCACAGCGCGTATTCCTATTCCTCCAGGGGCCCCATGGCCCCTTCTTCCATCGGCTGGGCAAGATGCTGCGGCTGGCGGGGGCAGAGGTCTGGCGCGTGGGGTTCAATGCCGGCGACCGGGCCTTCTGGTTCCATCCGCAAAGCTACCTGCCCTATCGCAAGACCGTGGCGGAATGGCCCGATCACTTCCTCGATCTAGTGCGCGAAAAGGGTGTGACCGACATCGTGCTTTATGGCGACGTGCGCCCGATCCACGCGGAGGCGGTGAAGCGCGCCAAGCAGATGGGCCTGACCGTACATGTCTTCGAGGAAGGCTATATGCGGCCCTACTGGGTCAGCTACGAACGCGGCGGGTCGAACGGGCATTCCCGGCTGATGACCATGACCGTCGACGAGATGCGTAAAATGCTGGAGCAGTCGGATATGGACACCGCCCTGCCCCCGGCGAAATGGGGCGACACGCGGCACCATGTGTTCTACGGCGCGCTCTACCACTGGTTCGTGATGTTCCGGAACGGCGATTACCGGAGTTTTGAGCCGCACCGCTCGCTGTCGGTGGCCAAGGAATTCCAGCTTTACCTGCGGCGGCTGCTCCTGATGCCCGCGCAGGCGGCGGAACGGTGGCTCGCCACGATGCGGATCCGGCATGGCGGCTTTCCCTATCATCTGGCGCTTTTGCAGCTGGAACATGACGCGTCGTTCCAGGCGCATTCGCCCTTCGACACCATGTCCGATTTCCTGGAAGTCGTGATCAAGGGCTTTGCCGAGGGCGCGCCGCAGCACCATCACCTCGTCTTCAAGGCGCATCCGCTGGAGGATGGCCGCGTGCCCGTCCGCCGGGAGATCCGCCGCATCGCCGCTGAATGCGGGGTGAAACACCGGGTGCATTACGTGCGCGGCGGCAAGCTGGCACAGCTGCTGGCCGATACGCGCACGGCGGTGACGGTGAATTCCACCGCCGCACAGCAGGTGCTTTTCCGCGGAATTCCGCTCAAGACCTTCGGGCAGGCGGTCTATGCCAAACCGGAGTTCGTCTCCACCCAGCCGCTGCCGGAATTCTTTGCCCGGCCGGCGCGTCCGGATCGTAAGGCCTATCAGGATTATCGCCGGTTTCTTCTGGAAACCAGCCAGGTTGCGGGGGGATTTTATTCTGCCCGCGCGCGGCGCCAGCTGCTGCGCACCGTGGTCGACATGATGCTGGCGCCCGAAGACCCCTATGATGCGTTGAAATCCGGCACCGCGACACCACGGCAACAGTTGCGGGTCGTTCACTGAGGCATGCTTACGCTAAGGACTAGCGTTATCCCCTTGAATCCGCTAGTTTGACAAAAAAAGACCGAGGCAGAAATCAGGTCGAGGAGACCGAGCAGTGAAATCCCCCATGTCCCGTTGGGCAAGGCCCGTGGCCCTGTTGGCAGCCGTGTCCGTGGTCGCGTCGTGCAGCGTGCTGCCCCGCGTGGGCCCGAACAAACGCGAAATTTTTGCCGGATCGGTGCAGCGCGAAGGCGATGCCTTTGTGGTATCGGTCAACGACCGCGTGACGCGGGCAACCGCCGTGATCCCCGCCCTGGGTTTTTCGCAGAGCTTCGTGAATGCCGGGACGCTCGGCTCCGATGTGATCCGGCCGGGCGATACGCTGGGTCTGACGATCTGGGAAAACGTTGATGACGGGCTTCTGGCCTCCGAAGGCGCCAATGCCACGCTGCTGGAAGAGGTGCAGGTGGACGGCAGCGGCTTTATCTTTGTGCCCTATGCGGGGCGGATCAAGGCCGCCGGAAACACGCCCGAAGCGGTGCGCGGTGTGATCACCCGTCAGCTGGAAGATCAGACCCCGGACCCGCAGGTGCAGGTGCGGCGGATCGCGGGCGATGGGTCGACCGTGTCTTTGGTCGGTGCGATTGGCGGACAGGGCGTTTACGCGATTGAACGCCCCACCCGGACGCTGGCGGCAATGATCGCCCGGGCCGGCGGCGTGACGATCAACCCCGAGGTCGCGCGGATTTCAGTCATTCGCGGTGGCAGCACCGGCACGATCTGGCTTCAGGACCTCTACAAGAACCCTGAGCTCGACATTGCGCTGCGCGCGGGCGACAAGGTGCTGGTCGAGGCCGATGACCGCAAATTCACCGCGCTTGGCGCCACCGGCGCGCAGAGCCTTGTCACCTTCGAGACGCAGACGCTGTCGGGGCTGGAAGCCATCGCCCAGGTCGGCGGCCTGCTGTCGAATGCCGCCGATCCGACCGGCGTATTTGTCCTGCGTAACGAACCGGCAGAGATTGCCAATCAGGTACTGGGCCGCGCCGACCTCGTAGGTGCACAGCGCATGGTCTATGTGCTCGACCTGACGCAGCCCAACGGCATGTTCCATGCACGCGACTTCTCTGTCCGGGACGGCGATACGCTTTATGTGACCGAAGCGCCGTTCACCCAGTGGAACAAGGCCATTTCCGCCCTGACCGGCACGCTGGGTTCCGTCAACACGCTCTCCACCGCCGCCGGCGGCTGAGGGGCTTGGGCCCCGAGGACCACATGATATCAGCCGCCGGGGAGGACCAGCCCCGGCGGCTTTACTATTTCAACGGCGGGTTCCTGTCGCAGAAGAGGCTGCGCCGGATCATGGCGCTGGCAGGCTATGACCTGACGCTGGGCAAGCCGGGGGCCGAGGACCGGATCGCCGTCTGGGGCCATTCCCCCTATGCCAAGCGCGGCGAAGCAGTGGCAGAGGCAACGGGCGCGGCGCTGGTGCGCGTGGAGGATGCCTTCCTGCGCTCCGTCCATCCCGGCCGGTCGGGAGAGCCGCCGCTGGGCCTCGTGATCGATCACTCCGGTATCTATTTTGATGCCTCCGGTCCCTCCGACCTCGAAACCCTTCTGCTGACCCATCCGCTGGATGATACCGTCCTGCTCGACCGCGCGCGGGGCGGCATCGCCCGGCTGAAAGAGGCGCGGCTGTCGAAATATAATGCCGGTGATCCGGAAGCCCCTGCCCCCGACCCCGGCTACGTGCTGGTCATCGACCAGACCCGCGGCGATGCCTCCGTCACCCATGGCGGCGCGGATGCCAATAGTTTCAAGGAAATGCTCTACTGGGCGCAGGAGGATCACCCCGCCGCCCGCATCGTCATCCGCACCCATCCCGAAACGCTGGACGGCCATCGGGAGGGCTATTTCGGCCCCGAAGACGAGACGGACCGTATCAGCCTCTGCACCGATCCGGTCGATCCCTGGACGCTGCTGGAAAACGCGGTTGCCGTCTATTGCGTCACCTCCCAGATGGGGTTCGAGGCGATCCTGGCGGGCCATCGCCCCGTGGTCTTCGGTCAGCCCTTCTATGCGGGCTGGGACCTGACGGATGACCGCCATCCGCTGCGCTTTCCCGCCACCCGGCGGGGTCGCAGCCTGACCCGCGTCCAGCTTTTCGCCTGCGCCATGATCCTCTATCCGGTCTGGTATCACCCCTGTGAGGACAGGCTGGCGACGTTTGAAGAGGCGCTCGGCTGGCTGGAGGCCCGGGTGCGCGCCTATCGGGAGGACCGGCACGGCTGGCAGGCGGCCGGCATGCGGTTGTGGAAACGCGGCGTGCTACAGCAGGTTTTCGGGGCGGAGACCCGTGTGATCTTTTCCGAAGACCCGCCAGAGGCGCCCCGGCGCGCCATGGTCTGGGCCGGAAAGGCCCCGGAGGACACCGCGGCGGTGCGGGTGGAGGATGGCTTCCTGCGCTCGCGCGGCCTGGGTGCGGATCTGGTGCCGCCGCTGTCGCTGGCCTGCGATGACCTCGGCATCTATTACGATCCCCGCAGCGAAAGCCGGCTGGAACGGATGATTGCCCTGCGCGCCACCCTGCGCCCGGATCAGCAGAGCCGGGCAGAGACCCTGATCCGGGCTCTGATCGCAATGGGGCTCACCAAATACAATCTGGGCGGCACCCTGCCGGAGCTGCCGCCGGGCCGCCGCATTCTGGTTCCGGGACAGGTCGAGGACGATGCCTCCATCCGCTTCGGCGCGGGCGATATCCGCACGAATGAAGGCCTGTTGCAGGCCGCCCGTAGCGCCAATCCGGATGCGGTGATCCTCTACAAGCCGCATCCCGACGTGCTCGCCGGTCTGCGCAGCGGCGCGGTCGCCGATCCCGGACAATGGGCCGATCTTACCCTCACCGACACCGACACGGCCGCGCTCCTGCCGGAGGTTGACGAGGTCTGGACCATGACCTCTCTCCTGGGGTTCGAGGCGCTGATCCGAGGTCGCCGCGTCACCACCACCGGCACGCCCTTCTACGCCGGCTGGGGCCTGACAAACGACCTTGGCCGTGTGCCCGCCCGCCGTCAGGCGCGCCCCGCCCTCACGGGCCTCGTGCACGCCGCCCTCATCGACTATCCGCGTTATTTCGACCCGGTCACGCGTCAGCCCTGCGCCGTGGAGACGGCGATCCGCCGTCTCTCCGAAGGACCGCGCCGCCATGGCTCTCCGGCTCTGCGCCTGCTTGCCAAGGTCCAGGGCCTGCTTGCCGGGCAAAGCTGGCTCTGGCGCTGACGGTCCCGCCCGCGCGCCACGCCCCCCCTTCATCTTGGAATAAATACTCCCGCCGGAGGCTTCCGCGCGCACCACGGGCATACCGTGGGGTCAGTCGCCCGCCCGCTCCCAGATGTGGCAGACATCGCCGCCCAGTGGCCGTGCCTCCCGCAGGTGAAACCGCGGCGCCTCGGCCAGCCGTCCCAGCCCCATCGCGCCCAGCGACGGCTGCCCCTCCGCGCCAATGGCAACGCCTGCCGTCATGCCCACCAGCACATCCACCAGATCGGCCTGCAGGAGGGCGGCCGCCAGCGCCCCGCCGCCCTCGCAAAAGACCCGTGTCAGGCCCCGCGCCCCCAGCCCCCGAAGGACCGACAGGGGGTCCAGCTGGCCGCCACGCACATCACATTCGATCAGCTCCGCGCCAAGGCCCGCCCAGGTCCGGCGCAGCTGGGCATCGGCGTCGCGGCCATGGCACATCCAGACCGGCACATCCTTCGCCGTCCGCGCCAGCTGGCTCATCAGCGGCAGGTCCAGCCGGCGTGACGTCACCACGCGCACGGGCTGCCGCACCTCACCCATGTCGCGGACCGTCAGGGACGGATCATCCGCCCGCGCAGTCCCGGCGCCGACCATCACCGCATCATGGCGCAGACGCATAGAATGGACGAACCGCCGCGCCTCCGGCCCGGTGATCCAGCGGCTTTCGCCCGTGGCCGTGGCAATGCGCCCGTCAAAGGACGAGGCCAGTTTCAGCGTCACCATCGGCCGCCCCTGCTCCGTGCGCAGGAAAAACCCCAGATGGTCGCGTTCCGCCTCATCGGCCAGCAGCCCGGTCGAGACTTCTATCCCCGCCGCGCGCAGCCGGTCGAACCCCTGCCCCGAAACGCGCGGGTCATTGTCGGCCAGCGGCGCCACCACGCGTGCGATCCCCGCCGCCACCAGCGCATCGGCACAGGGCGGGGTCTTGCCGTGATGGGCACAGGGTTCAAGAGAGACATAGGCCGTGGCCCCCTTCGCCGCCGCCCCGGCCTGGGCCAGCGCCTGCGGTTCGGCATGGGGTCGACCGCCGGGCGCAGTCCAGCCGCGACCCAGTATCCTGCCATCCTTCACGATGACGCAGCCGACAGCCGGGTTGGGCCAGGTACAGCCCTGCCCGCGCCGCCCGAGCGAGAGCGCCAGCGACAGGAACCGGAGGTCAGTCTCGCGGGTCATGATCCCTCCGTCATCGCATCGTCTCGGCGCGGTCTGGGGCGTATGCCCGTGGATTACTCCTCCGCCGCGCCTTCGGGCCGCAGCTCGCTGACGAATTTGTCGAAATCGTCGGCAGCCTGGAAGTTCTTGTAGACGCTGGCAAAGCGCACATAGGCCACGGTGTCGATCCGGGCCAGCGCCTCCATCACGATCTCGCCGATCACCTTGGAGGAGATATCCGTCTCTCCCATGGATTCCAGCCGCCGCACGATGCCTGAGATCATCTGGTCGATCCGCTCCGGTTCGATGGGCCGTTTCTGCATGGAGATACGGATGGAGCGTTCCAGCTTGTCGCGGTCGAAATCCTCGCGACGGCCGTTCGATTTGATCACCACGAGGTCGCGCAGCTGCACGCGCTCATAGGTCGTGAACCGGCCGCCACAGGCCGGGCAGAACCTCCGCCGGCGGATCGAAACGTGATCCTCCGCGGGCCGCGAATCTTTGACCTGAGTGTCGACATTTCCGCAAAACGGGCAACGCATGCTGAAATTTTCCCCTTGAGACCGCCAGTTACATGGGGTCGTCCCCAATCTATCCACAGCTACTATAGGGCACCCACCAGAGTTTGGGTAGGCCCGAATTGCTCATCCCAGATGTGCTGCAACTTCCCGGCGATGGGGACGGGTCCGATGTTCGAAAACATAGATCCCTTGCCATGTTCCAAGCAAGGGGCGTCCGTCTGCCACGGGGATGGACAGGCTCACCGGCAGAAGCGCTGCCTTGATATGCGCCGGCATGTCGTCGGGGCCTTCGTAGGTATGGGTGAGGTAGCTCATGGACGGGTCGGTGGTGGGGGGCACCAGACGGTGGAAAAAGGCCCGCAGGTCGGTTTGCACCTCGGGATCGGCATTTTCCATGACAAGCAGACTGGCGGAGGTGTGCCGGATAAAGAGTGTGAGCAACCCGTCGCCCTGCCCCGCGGTCCAGCGAGTCACCTGACGGGTGAATTCGTACAGGCCGGGCCCGTTCGTCTCGATCGTGAAATCGGTCTGCATGTCGCCGTTATGCGGCGCGTCAGTCTCCGGGTAAAGGCCCGGCCTGAGCCAGCGGCCCGCTCAGTTCCGAGCCTCCTGCACACATGCCGAGAAAGGGAGCGTGGGTGCCGCCTGCATCCCGTAGTCGGCCTGCGACCCAAGCATGGGCGCGCCCAACACCCGGGAAAGCGTTTCCCGGCAGGCGTCGATCTGATCGGCAGGCAAGGCAAGGCTGGAAGTCTCGGCGATGGTTGGCGTCAGGATGGGACGTCGGATATCGGTCTGCTCCGGCTCGATCTTAGCCTGGGCTGCCGACGCCAGGATGATTGCCGCCAGACACGGCACCACAGAAAAACGGTTCATTTGGGCTCCCTCCTGATGAGGGATAAACGCCCGAGATGCGCAGAGGGTTTCCTGAGGATGCCGGGAAACAGAGCAAAGCATTTTGCTTTTGTCCGTTTTCATTGCAGCCGTCAGCTGCGGCACTCACGAGACGGCCGCCCTTGGCCCCCATGGTCACGTCACACCGGCCCGGCAGAAAGGGCTGCCACCTGTCCGGTTTCCCTCAGGCGGCGCAAGCTTTGTCGTCAGTCGCGATACTTTTCGGCATCTTCATAGCTGCATGACATGCCGCAGACCGGGCCGAACTCGCCGCGAAAGCCACGCTGATAGCTCCCCGCCTCGACCAGAAAGCCAGCATTGGACAAGTGCCACAAGCCGCGTCCATGCCCCGGAACAAAGGCATCGCAGGACCGCCCAAGGTACATGGTCGTGCCGTCCCGATCCGTCAGAGCGGCGCCGTTTTCATTGCACTCAAAGCCGGTGAAATAGCCGGACGCTTCCCAGCCCTCGCCAGAGACGGCCGAGCACCAGACCGCGAACACCGTTGAAAACAAAAGCGATTTCTTCATTTCAAAGCTCTGCACTTACTTCGCTCGACCATCTCTGGAGGTGACCGATTTCACGAGAAATGGTCACCTCAGATTTTGACCACGCGTATCTGCGCTTAAATAGTCACTGATCCAGGAAGGACCGCAGTTTGCGCGAGCGCGACGGATGCTTGAGCTTGCGCAGCGCCTTCGCCTCGATCTGCCGGATCCGTTCACGGGTCACGGAGAACTGCTGACCGACCTCTTCCAGCGTGTGGTCGGTGTTCATGCCGATGCCGAAACGCATCCGCAGAACGCGTTCCTCCCGCGGGGTCAGGGACGCCAGAACGCGGGTTGTGGTTTCCTTCAGGTTTTCCTGAATGGCGGAATCCAGCGGCAGGATCGCGTTCTTGTCCTCGATGAAATCGCCCAGCTGGCTGTCTTCCTCGTCGCCGATCGGCGTTTCGAGGGAGATCGGCTCTTTCGCGATCTTCATGACCTTGCGGACCTTCTCCAGCGGCATCTGGAGCTTTTCAGCCAGTTCTTCCGGGGTCGGCTCGCGGCCGATCTCGTGCAGCATCTGGCGGCCGGTGCGGACCAGCTTGTTGATCGTCTCGATCATATGGACCGGGATACGGATCGTGCGGGCCTGATCGGCAATGGACCGGGTGATGGCCTGACGGATCCACCAGGTCGCATAGGTGGAGAACTTGTAGCCGCGACGGTATTCGAATTTATCCACGGCCTTCATCAGGCCGATGTTGCCTTCCTGGATCAGGTCGAGGAACTGCAAGCCACGGTTGGTGTATTTCTTGGCGATGGAGATGACGAGGCGCAGGTTGGCCTCCACCATTTCCTTCTTGGCCTGCCGGGCCTCTTTCTCGCCCTTCTGCACCTGGTTCACGATGCGGCGGAATTCAGAGATGTCGAGGCCGACATACTGACCGACCTGCGCCATGTCGGAGCGCAGTTCTTCGACCTTGTCGGAAGAGCGTTCGATGAACATCTGCCAGCCGCGTCCGGATTTCTCCGCCATGCGGTCCATCCAGTTCGGGTCCAGTTCGTGCCCCCGGTATTCGTCGATGAATTCGCGACGGTTGATACGGGCCTGGTCGGCCAGTTTCACCATGGCGCTGTCGATCTGCATGATCCGGCGGTTGATGCCGTAGAGCTGGTCGATCAGCGCTTCGATCCGATTGTTATGCAGGTGCAGGCCGTTCACCAGTTCAACGATTTCGGACCGCAGTTTCTGGTACTGCGCTTCGTCGGCATCGTTGAAACTGTCGTCTTCGTTCAGCGTGGCGCTGATACGGTTGTCCTGCAGTTCGGACAGGACGGCAAAGTCGCCGGCGATCCGGTCGAGCGTTTCAAGGACGCGCGGTTTCAGCGCCGCTTCCATGGCCGCGAGGGACATGTTGGCCTGATCGTCGTCATCCTCATCGTCGGTGCTGATCGGATTGCCGTCGGCGTCGTATTCCTGCTCCTTCTCCGAGGAGGCCGATGCATTTTCGGTAGAGGAGGTGTCGACAACCGGCGCATCCTCGTCACCGTCCATCTGATCACCAAAGGTGGTTTCCAGATCGATGACGTCGCGCAGCAGGATGTCTTCGGACAGAAGTTCGTCGCGCCAGATGGTGATGGCCTGGAAGGTCAGCGGGCTTTCGCAGAGCCCGAGGATCATCGTGTTCCGGCCGGCCTCGATCCGTTTGGCGATGGCAATCTCGCCCTCGCGCGACAGCAGCTCGACAGAGCCCATCTCGCGCAGGTACATGCGCACCGGATCGTCGGTGCGGTCCAGCTTTTCGCCGGTGCCGGAGGACAGGGCGACATCGCGGTTGGAGGCGGTTTCGACCACGGCGGTGGATTTCTGCTCCTCCTCCTCGGCCTCGTCATCCTCGATGATATTGATGCCCATTTCAGAGAGCATCGACATCACATCCTCGATCTGCTCCGACGACACCTGGTCGGGGGGCAGCACCTGGTTCAGCTGATCATAGGTGATGAAGCCGCGTTCCCGCGCCTCCGCGATCATCTTTTTGATCTGAGCCTGACTGAGGTCGAGAGAGACGTCCTGATCCTGGTCGTCGTCGTCCTGACGCTTGTCTTCGTCGTCGGTATCTTTGGGGGCCATGCTCTGCTCCTGTCTCTCGCCTCTGCCTTCTGCTTCGGCGCGGGTCGGGCGTGATTCGCTTGGAACGAATCAATAGCGCGATTCGCGACTGCGCACACCCGGTTAGCGTTAATTCTTTGGGAATCCGTTACCGGAAAGGGTCACTTTCGCCCTTTGTCGAAGCGAATCGTTCCCAGAATCGCTTCGAAGGCGCCCTTTTCCTCCCGACTGATTCGGGCGCCGTTGTCTCCGAGGTCATAGTCCGCCTTGTCCTTCTGCCGGGGCGCCACGGATTTGTTCAGCGCCTCCGCCGCCTGCGACAGCCGCCAGGTCACGGCCTCATCGGCGGTGCCGGTCAGCTCTTCCTCCGCCTCCGCGATCTCCGCATGGAGGCCACGGCGGGCTTTGAGTTTGGCCAGTTCCTCCGCCAGCGTCATCTGGGCGATTTCCGTATTGCCCGGCTTCCGAACGGAGGGGCAGATCGCCACATGGGGACGCGTCAGCAGGTGATCAAGAGCCTCGGGGCCGAGTTTTTCGGCAATCGTCAGGGCAAGCTGTTCGCGCCCCTGATCGGCATGGCTCAGGATGACGTCGCGCAGCGGTTTCAGCTCCGGATCGCGGAGGTCCATCAGCTCCAGCTGGCTTTCGAAGCCGTGCAGGGATTCCGGCGTCATGCAGAGCGTGGCGAGGATCACCGCCTCGCGCATCAGGTCCTCTGCCGCCGGGCCGCCGGCGGTCAGGAAGGAGGTCTTGGTCGTGGTACGGGGCGGCAGCGGTGCGCCGCGTGGGGTCCAGGTGCTGCTTTTGCTTCGTGGCTGGCGCTGCGGGCGGAACAGCTGGAACCGCATCTCCTTGAGCGCATCGCCATAGTGACGGCGCAGGGACTGGTCCGGTATCTGCTTGATCGCGTTGCGCAATTCAGCGTCGAGCGCGGCGCGGCGTTCGGGACTGTCGAACACCTTGCCTTCCGTCGCCTCGCGCCAGAGCAGGTCGATCAGCGGGAAAGCCTTGTCCAGCAGCTCCTGCATGGCGGCGGGGCCGTCCGATTTCAGCAGATCATCCGGATCCTTACCCTCCGGCAAGAGGGCAAAGCGCAGGCTTTTGCCGGTTTCCATCAGCGGCAGGGCCAGATGCATCAGCCGCTTGGCCGCACGGAACCCCGCCTGATCACCGTCAAGTGCCACGACAGGTTCAGGCGTGATCCGCCAGAGCATGGCGAGCTGTTCTTCGGTCACGGCCGTGCCCAGCGGGGCCACGGCCCCGCCGAAGCCGCGCGTGGCCAGCGCGATGACATCCATATAGCCCTCGGCCACGATCAGCGGCGCGCCTTTGCCGACCGCCTCCCGCGCGGGGCCATGGTTGTAAAGGCTGCGGCCCTTGTCGAAGAGCTCCGTCTCGGGCGAGTTCAGGTATTTGGCATTATCCTTCGGGTCCATCGCCCGGCCGCCAAAGGCGATGCAGCGGCCCCGGGCATCGCGGATCGGGAACATGATCCGGTTGCGGAAAACGTCATAGGGGTTGCGCCCCTTGTCCGACGGTTTGGCGAGGCCAGCGGCCAGGATCATCTGTTCCGGCACGTCCTTGCCGCGCAGATGGTCCCAGAGGCCCTGCCAGCCCTCGGGGGCAAAGCCGATCTCGAACCGCTCCTGCGTCTCGCGCGTCAGCCCCCGGCGGTCGAGATAGGCGCGCGCCTCTGTCGCGGCGCCGGAGCCCAGCATCATGCGATAGTGACGGACGGCCATTTCCATGACATCGGCCAGCCCCGCGCGTTTCTCGGCCTTCTTGGCGGCCTGCGGGTCGCGGGCGGGCATCTGCATGCCGGCCTCCTGCGCCAATGCTTCCACCGCCTCCATGAACTGGAGGTTTTCGGCGTCCTTCAGGAAGGAGATCGCGTCGCCCTTGGCGTGGCAGCCGAAGCAATAGTAAAACCCTTTCCGGTCATCCACATGAAAAGACGCGGATTTTTCCTGATGGAAGGGGCAAGGCGCCCACCAGTCGCCCTTGGCCTGGTTGGACTTGCGCATGTCCCACATGACTTTCTTGCCGACAACCTGGGACAGGCTGACGCGGTTGCGTATCTCGTCAAGGAAACCGGGGGGCAGACTCATCGGGTGAGTATCGGGCGTCGCGGGGGGCAAGTCCAGCGGCCGTGCGGCGGAAAGGCGGGGATAAGCTGGGGGATTGCGGTAGAGTTAACGCAAAAGCAAAAGGTCAGAGCGAAGGGCAGCGCCGACCCGAGGGTGGCGCACTAGCGCCGCCCGTCGCGCCAAAGGCGTGCCGCACTTTTCTGGCGCACCGGTGGTGCGACGGGGCGGGTCGGCGCTGCCCGGCGTCGCCGCCGGGCGGGACATATGATCGATGGAACGCTTATGGCGCCATCCGGAACATGCTGCGAATAATTCTTCGCGACCGCTCAGATCGCCGCCACCGTCTCCATCGCCTCCGCCACCGTCCGCACCAGAGTGCCGGACATGGAGCGGAAAACGCCGATGGTCAGCACATCCCCGGATTCCCGGAAAACCGCAACCATCATGCCGTGCAGCGTGGTCCGGATCACCGATCCGGTCGGAAAACTGGAATCGCGCAGATCGACGGGCACCAGCCGCGCCATGACTTCCGCCCCGACCGGGCCGGTCAGATCGAGCCAGGTCCAAGCGTCGGACTGGTCGGTCGTGGCGGCGGCCTCGGTCACGTCGGCCTCTGCCACCACGCCCATCAGCAGCCACAGGTTCCGGCCGAACCAGAGGGTCGTCCCGGCCTCTGACGCGGCCATCCGCCCGACCTCCGGCAGGGTCAGCCCCTGCGCCGTCAGCGCCTCTGCCAATGCCCCCTGCCCCGTAGGCACTGCTGCCAGCGAGGTCACGGGCCCGGTCTCCCGCAGCGTGAGCGTCATAGCCCCATGGCGCAGCGGCAGGCCGGAGCCGGGCGCGACGGCGGTCAATGTGATCGGATCAGCCACGAACGCGCCCTCCCTCAGGGTCAAAGAAGACAGGCGAGCAGACCTCGCAAAGCGTTGTTACCCCGCGCAGATGATCGACCATCTTCACCTGTTCGCCGTAACGCTCCGGCCCCTCTTTCAGCAGCCCAAGGCCGATGAAATGCCCCAAAGTCGGCGAATAGGCGACGGAGGAGATCGTGCCCTGATCGTTCACCCGCACCGGCTCTGCCTCCGGCTCAAAAAGATGCGCGCCGGCGGTCAGCTGCTGCACAGCGCCCACCGGTTTCAGCCCGACAAGGCGCGGGCGTTCGGGGTCCAGAAGCCCCTCCCGGCCCGCCGCCGCCCGGCCGACAAAATCCTTCTTCTTCGACATCATGCTCTGAAGACCAAGGTCGTAAGCCGTTGTTCTGCCGTCGAGTTCGGCATGAGTCAGCAGGCCCTTCTCGATCCGGAGGACATTGAGCGCCTCCATCCCATAGGCGCCGCCGCCCATCTCCTCCGCCCGGGTGACAAGCTGCCGGAACAGGCTCTCGCCATAGCGCGCGGGCACGGCGATCTCATAGGCATGTTCGCCCGAAAAGGAGATCCGGAAGAGCCGCGCCGGGATGCCGCCGACCGAGACATCGCCGCAGGACATGAAGGGCCAGTCGCCCTCTGCCATGGGCGTATCCAGCACGGCATTCAGCAATTCCCGCGATTTCGGCCCGGCCACCGCCGTCTGCGCCCATTGCTCCGTCACGGAGACGAGGTGCACGTCCAGCTCCGGCCGCAACACCTGCGCCGCGAATTCCAGCTGTTTCATCACAAGGCCCGCGGCGGCTGTCGTCGTGGTGACAAGGAAATGGGTCTCCCCCAGACGCGCGCATGTGCCGTCGTCCATGACATGGCCATCCTCGCGCAGCATCAGCCCATAGCGCACCTTGCCCACGGCAAGGGTCGACATCGTGCCGGTATAGACGAAATCGAGGAAGGCCGCCGCATCGCGCCCCTGCACGTCGATCTTGCCGAGGGTCGACACGTCGCAGATGCCGACCGCGCTGCGGACCATCGTGACCTCCCGGTCACAAGACTGCCGCCAGGTCTCCTCTCCCGCACGCGGGAAGTAGGAGGGGCGATACCAGAGCCCCGCCTCGATCTGCGGCGCGGTCATGGACAGCGTCACATTATGCGGTGCGGTCAGCCGTTCGGGGGCAAAGCCCTTGCCCTGCCCATGGCCACCCAGCGTGGCGATGGCAATGGGCGCATAGGGCGGGCGATAGGTGGTCGTCCCGGTTTCCGGAATGGTCCTTCCGGTTGCATCCGCAAGGATCGACAGGGCCGTCACATTGCCGGTCTTGCCCTGATCCGTGGCCATGCCCTGCGTCGTATAACGCTTCATATGCTCGACAGAACGATAGTTCTCTTTCGCGGCAAGGCGGATATCTTTGTCCGTGACGTCGTTCTGAAAATCGACCCACTTGCGGCCCTTGCCCGGCACCATCCAGATGGGCTGCGCGGCGCGCGTGGTGTCGCTGGTATCCGGCAGATCCATCGCCGGCGCCTGCCGTCCGAGGTCTGTCAAAACCTCGGAGGCCGCCCGCTGGCCCTGCGTCAGACAGTCGGCGGTGGTCTCCGCCCCCGTCACCGATCCGGCATAGCGCATGCCGGGCACCGCGCCCTCAACCGGCACAAAGGCCTGCAGGCTGTCGTCCCAGCGGGGCCGGCCGTTCATATGGCAGGACAGGTGCAGGTTCGGGTTCCAACCGCCCGACATGGCTAGCAGGTCGCAATGCAGCCGGTCGGAGCTGCCATCGGCGCGCCGGATCGTCACCGCCTCCAGCTCCCGCCCATGGGCGGCCTCGACATGGCCGGTGAAGAAGGGGATATCCAGCGTGGTGGAGACCCCGGGCCGCGCATCGACCAGCGCCGCCACATGCACGCCCGCTTTGAGCAGATCCGCCGCCGTCCGGTGCGCCTCGTCAGAGGCACCATAGACCACCGCCCGCTGCCCCGGCGCCACGGCGTAGCGGTTGAGATAGGTCCGCACCGCCCCCGCCAGCATCACGCCGGGCCGGTCGTTGTTCACAAAGGCCACGGGGCGCTCCAGCGCGCCGGTCGCCAGCACGGCATGGCGGGCGGCGATCCGCCAGAAGGTCTCCTCCGGACGGCCCGGCGCGGGCACATGCCGCTGGACCAGCGCATAGGTCCCCTGATCATAGGCGCCGGTCACGGTGCTGCGCGGCATGATCCGGACATTGGGCATGGCTGTCAGACGCGCCACGGCCGCCGCCGCCCAGGCCGCACCACCCTGCCCCGCAATCTCCTGCGGATCGCCTTTCAGTCGACCGCCCGCAAGGCTGTCCTCATCGGCCAGGATCACATCCGCCCCGGCCTCCCCCGCCACCAGCGCGGCCATCAGCCCGGCAGGCCCCGCCCCGATCACCAGCAGGTCGCAGAAACCAAAGGCACTGTCGGTGTGCAGATGCACGGCCTCCCGGCTCAGCCGCCCCAGCCCCGCCGCACGGCGGATCGCGGGCTCGAACAGAGCCTCCCAGACCCGCAGCTTGCTCTCCCCGCGCCCCATGAAAGTCTTGTAATAGAACCCGGCAGAGAAGAAGGGCGAGAGCAGGTCATTGACCTCCAGCAGATCAAACCCGACCGTAGGCCAGGCGTTCTGCGACGCCGCCACCAGCCCCTGCCGCAGCTCCAGCATGGTGGCGCGGACATTGGGCTCCTGCCCCGGCCCGCGGCCCACCGTCACCAGCGCATTCGGCTCCTCGCTGCCCGCACTCAGGATGCCGCGCGGCCGGTGGTATTTGAAGGATCGCGCCACCACCCGCTGCCCATTGGCCAAAAGGGCGGAGGCCAGCGTATCCCCCTCGAACCCCAGAAAGGAATGCCCGTCGAAGGTGAAGCCCACCTGCCGGTCGCGATCGATCAGCCCGCCGGAGGTCAGCCTCATGCCGCGCCCTCCCCGGCCAGCGTCACCGCGTAAATCTCATGCGTGACCGTGTCGCGCTCCACCAGCAGCCAGGCCGCGCAACCGCTGCCATGCTGCCAGTATTCCCGCGACCGCCCGGCCGGGTTCTCGCGCAGATGGACATAGGCGTCCCAGTCCGGCCCCCAGTCTCCCGAAGGCCGCGCCAGCGCCGCGCCCCCATAGACAAATTCCCGAAGGTCGCGCTCACCGCAATGTGGACAGGTCAGTCTCATCTCACCTAGATCTTTTTCTTGCCAAAAATATCCCCGCGCGGCGCGCATCCCGCCCCCGCCACGGGCCTCAATGCAGGTTATGCTGCGCCCCGGTGCCTTCCTCGTCCATCAGCCCGCGCCCGGTCATGAACCGGTCCAGCCGGAATCCCGTGGCGCTCTCATGATATCTGTCCGTGGCCAGGAGATGCGCCAGGGCAAAGCCCGATCCCGGCACCGCCTTGAACCCGCCATAGCACCAGCCGCAATCCAGATAGAGCCCGTCAATGGGCGACCGGTCGATGATGGGCGAGCCGTCGGGCGTCATATCCATGATCCCGCCCCAGCTGCGCAGCAGTTTGGCGCGGCCGATCATCGGCATGAGCGTCATGCCGGCCTCCATCACATGCTCCACCGTCGGCAGGTTGCCGCGTTGCGCGTAGGAAGGGTAGAAATCCAGATCGCCGCCAAAGACCAGCCCGCCCTTGTCGGACTGGCTGATGTAGAAATGGCCCATGCCGAAGGTCACGACATTGTCGATGACAGGCTTCAGCCCCTCGGTGACAAAGGCCTGCAGGATATGGCTCTCGATCGGCAGGCGCAGCCCGGCGAGCGCCGCGACCTGACCGGACCGGCCCGCCGTCACGATGGCGACCTTGCGCGCCTTGATCGCGCCGCGCGTGGTCTGGACGCCGGTGACCTTGCCGCCTTCGACATCGATCCCCGTCACCTCGCAATTCTGGATCAGGTCGACACCACGCTGCGATGCGCCCCGGGCAAAGCCCCAGGCCACCGCGTCATGCCGCGCCGTGCCGCCGCGCTTGTGATAGAGCCCGCCGTGGATCGGGAAGCGGCCATTGTCATGGTCGAGATAGGGCAGCATCTGCCGCAGCTCCTCCCGCCCCAGCAGGATCGCGTCATCGCCCTGATTGATCATCGCATTGCCGCGCCGCACGGCGGCATCGCGCTGGCCGTCGGAATGGAAGAGGTTGATCAGCCCGCGCTGCGAATGCATCACGTTGAAGTTCAGATCGCGCTCCATCACCTCCCAGAGCTTGAGGGAATGCGAATAGAATTCCGAATTGCCCGGCAGGTAGTAGTTGGCGCGCACGATGGTGGTGTTCCGGCCCACGTTGCCGCCACCAAGATATCCCTTTTCCAGCACAGCGACATTGGTCAGCCCGTGTTCCTTGGCCAGATAGAAGGCGGTGGCGAGGCCATGGCCGCCGCCCCCGATGATGACGATGTCATAGGCAGATTTGGGTTCCGGGTCGCGCCAGTGCGGGCCCCACCCCTTATTGCCGGTCAGCCCTTCTTTCAGGACTTTCAGAGCATTGAACCGCATGACGCCGCCTCCATGTTGCCGGCAAGTAAGCAGGCGGCGCGGGGGAATGCAACGCAAGACGACGACAGGAAAGGTGCGGTTCGCGATGTGCTGAAAGATTGATCCCGTCAATGCGGTGATACTTCGGCCCGTGACCGTCGGATACGCCTTGGCAAAGCAGGTCCTGATCAGCGCGAGAAGACCGGGCCGGCGTTACGCTTGCCCGAAGTCGCAACGCAGACTGCCTGCGCGGCCTCGTCCCGCCATGGACCGGGCCGCGCGAACACGTTCATGTCAGGGATCCGCCTTCACTCCGGGACCGTCTAAAGCCCCTTGGCGCGGTAGCTCGACGCCACGCGGTTGATCGCCACCAGATAGGCTGCGGTCCGGTAATCAGAGACGTCATCCCGGCTGTGCAGCATCTCCCGCATGGACTGGAACGCGCCGCGCATCGTGTCGTCCAGACCCGACCGAACCAGTTCCAGCTCATCCGCACCGCGCAGGTATTTCTTTTTGAAATCGGGCGTAATGGACCAGGCATTGCCGAGGTAACGGTCAAGCCGTTCAAGCTCGGCCACGATCAGTTCGTGCCGGGCCTCTTCCTGGCGGCGCTGCATGCGGCCAAAGCGGATATGGCTGAGGTTCTTGACCCATTCGAAATAGGACACGGTCACGCCGCCGGCATTGGCATACATGTCCGGGATGATCACAACGCCCTTTTCACGCAGGATCTGATCGGCCCCGGCGGTCACGGGGCCATTGGCAGCCTCGATGATCAGCTTTGCCTTGATATTGGGGGCATTGGTCAGGTTGATCACCCCCTCCATCGCCGCCGGGATCAGGATATCGCAGGGCTCCTCCAGCAGGGCCGCGCCCTCGTCGTGATAGCGGGCATGCGGATAGCCGGTGACGCCACCGTGCTGCATGATCCAGTGGCGCAGGTCTTCGATATCGATGCCGTTGGGGTCAAAGACCGCACCGTCATGCTCAATCACGGCGGTGATATAGCAGCCGTCCTCCTCCGACAGGAACTTGGCGGCGTGATAGCCCACATTGCCAAGGCCCTGCACGATCACCGTCTTGCGGTCGAGCGTGCCCTCCAGCCCGGCCATCTTCACATCGGCGGCGTCGCGGAAGAATTCGCGCAGCGCATATTGCACGCCACGCCCCGTTGCCTCTGTCCGGCCCTGAATGCCGCCGGCGCCGATGGGCTTGCCGGTGACGCAGGCATTTCCGTTGATATCGGTGGTGTTCATGCGCTTGTACTGATCGGCCATCCAGGCCATTTCCCGCTCGCCTGTACCCATGTCGGGCGCCGGCACGTTCTGGGCCGGGTTGATCAGGTCGCGCTTGATCAGCTCATAGGCGAAGCGGCGGGTGATCCGCTCCAGCTCATCCTCTTCCCAGTCGCGCGGGTCGATGCAGAGCCCGCCCTTGGAGCCGCCGAAAGGCGCCTCTACCAGAGCACATTTGTAGGTCATGAGGGCCGCGAGCGCCTCGACCTCGTCCTGATTGACGGAGAGCGCATAGCGGATGCCGCCCTTCACAGGCTCCATATGTTCGGAATGGACCGAGCGATAGCCGGTGAAGGTATGGATCTGGCCACGCAGCTTGACGCCGAACCGGACGGTATAGGTCGAGTTGCAGACCCGGATTTTCTCTTCAAGACCGGGTGAGAGGTTCATCAGGGACACGGCCCGGTTGAACATCAGATCGACGCTCTGTCGGAAGGTCGGCTCCTTGGCGGCGGTCACGGTCATCGGCATTCCTCCCGGCTGTATGGCGCTGCACGAGTCGGACCCTAGACCGTCGCGCCGAAGATGTAGAGGGGGGAGTTTTCGGATGTTGACGACAATTCCGGTGAAATCGCGCCCAGCGTTCGCGATCCCTGCATATTCCTCCGGTGCGTCCCAATCGCGCCAAATTTAGGTCTCATTCCAGGTTTAACCAATCCTTTGCAATTAACGCGTTTCCAAAGAGTTGCGCGGGTCGTCGGACCGTCCGGGGCACTGTGTCCCGCCGCCGGCAAACCGCGAAAGGATGACCATGGAACACATGACAACTGACGTCCGACGCCCGCAATCGCGACTGTCCAGGAGGACCGTCGTGCTGCGCCGTTTCCTGCGCGGCTATGCGCGGAACGAAGATGGCGCGGTTTTCCTGACGCTCGTGATTTTTCTGATGCTGACGATGATGCTGGTTGTCGGGATATCGGTCGACCTGATGCGCACCGAGATGCAGCGCACGCGGCTTCAGCAGACAATCGACGCGTCCGTTCTGGCGGCTGCACACCGCGACAACTCGCTCGATCCGGTGTCGGTGGTGCTCGACTATTTCAACAAGGCAGAACTGGCGTCCTACGTCACCGCCGATGATGTCGAAACAGAGGGCGTGGCCGGCAGCCGCTATGTTCAGGTCAATCTGACCGCGGATATCCAGACGCCTTTCCTGAACATGATGGGGCGCAATTCGCTGACCATTCCGGCGCGGGGTCGCGCCGAGGAACAGATCGGCAATGCCGAGATCTCTCTGGTGCTCGATATCTCCGGTTCGATGAACCAGAACAGCCGGATGACGCGCCTGCACACGGCCGCAGGGGATTTTCTGGATACAGTGCTGAAACCGGAATCAGAGGATAAGATTTCCGTATCCGTTGTGCCCTACACGGCGGATGTGAATGCCGGCAAAGAGATCTTTTCGCGGATGAACGTCCGGCAGCTGCACAACTATTCCTACTGCGTGCAGTTCCTGCCTACGGATTTCGACAATACCGAGATCGACCCGGACAAAGCCTATATCCAGGGGCAGTATTTCTCCTGGGCGAGCAGCAATTTCACGCAGATTTCCTGTCCGACCCAGTCCTATGAGACGATCACGGCGTTCAGCCAGAACAAGGACGCACTCAAATCCCAGATCAACTCGATGACCGGGCGCGAGCAGACATCAATTCATCTTGGGATGAAATGGGGTATCGGGCTGCTCGACCCGGCGTTCCAGCCGGTGATCGCGGATATGGTGGACGACGGGCTGATCGACGATGCCTTCGACGGCCGGCCGGTCGACTATTCGGAAAACGTGCTGAAAACCGTTGTGCTGATGACGGATGGCGTGAACACGACATCGCGGCGGATCATGCCCTTTGCCTATGACACACCGGCCATGCGGTACCACTGGTCGCGCCACACGATCGACAGTTTCGAAGACGATGTCGATAACTCTCTGGAGAGCGACATTTTCGAAATCGCCTATGACAACACCTCCGGCAATGCGGCCCTGGCCAGCCTGTGCACCAAAGCAAAAGAAGCCGGGATCGTGATCTGGACCATCGGCTTCGAGATTGACAATTCGGCCGCCACACACATGGAGAACTGCGCCTCTTCCGCAAGCCATTTCTACCGCGTCGAAGGGCTGGAAATCGCAGAGGCCTTCGGGTCGATCGCGCGCCAGCTCAAACAACTGAGGCTCACATATTGACCCGTCTCATCGCTTATATGCGCGCCGGCACGCGGCGCTGGTGCACCGACGAAAGCGGCACGATGGTTGTCGACTTCGCGCTCATGTTCACGCTGTTCATGACCCTGATGCTGTCCTCGATCGACATGGGGTTCATGACCTTCCGGCAGACCATGCTGGAGCGTGGGCTCGACCTCGCGGTGCGTGACCTGCGGCTTGGCTTCGGCGGCACGCCGACCCATGCCACGATCAAGGAATCGATCTGCGACTATGCCGGCTTCCTGCCGGATTGCGACAATTCCCTCCGGCTCGAAATGCAGCCGATGGACCTGCGCGCCTATTCCACCCTCACCAACGGGGCGGATTGTGTCGACAAATCCGAGGAGATCAGCCCCGTGCGGACCTTTGTGAATGGCGGCGACAATGAAATCATGATCCTGCGCGCCTGTTTCGTCTCAAAACCGCTGTTCGCCGCATTTGGCCTGGGCATGATGGTCGAAAAGGACGGAAACGGCGACTACCACCTCTATTCCACCACCGCTTTCGTGAACGAGCCGAGCTGACCCATGCCTGTTCCTTCTTCTTCTCAATCGCGCCGCGTCCGGGCCGGTGCCTGGTTCGGCCGCTTCCGCCGCAATGAACAGGGCGCGATCGCGCTTGAGGCGATCATCCTGGCGCCGCTGCTGCTGTGGTGTTTCGTGGCCATGTTCTCTTTCTTCGACATGCTCCGGATGCAGAGCATGAACCAGAAGGCGACCTTTACCGTTGCCGATGCCTATTCGCGCGAGACCAACAAGATCGACGATACATTCGTCACGAATTCATTCTCGCTCATGAAATCGCTGGTGCGTCATCACAACCTGCAGATGCGGGTCAGTGTGCTGGACTATAACGCGGACGAAGACAGATATGTCGTCAAATGGTCCAAGGTGCGCGGCGCGTCCGGCCAGGATCCGCTTAGCGATACTTCTGCTACGGCGATGCGCGAAAAGCTTCCGCTGATCTCCTCCGGCGACGAATTCATCCTGTTCGAGACCTGGAACGACTACCAGCTCCCGTTCAAGATCGGCATGGACGATTTCGAAATGCGGACCCGGCTGTTCATGAACCCGCGGTTCACCTCCCAGCTGAAGTGGGACGACGGCACGCCCAGCTGAGGCTGACACGCCCCGCCCCGCCCGGTTCCGGCACGGGGCTGGTCCGGGACCTCAGCCCTGCCCTTCGGCCGCGCTGCGCTCCGCCAGCATGATCGCCAGCGCATCGGCCATCTGCTTTGCCTCGGCCGCGCGGGTGATCCCGCCGACGCCGATGCGCCGCCCGTAGCGCCAGTAAAGCCCGGGCTGCCACAGGGTCGGCTGGCGCCCGCGGGTCCGCAGAACAAATCCGTTGGACGGTTTGAAGGCAAATGTGCCGCGATCCACGGAGACGATATCCTCCATTCGCGCCAGGCAGATGCCGCGGCTGTCAAACAGCCCGTCGGATCGCAGCCGGATGGACCGCGACGTCGCCCGGTACATGGCCCATCCTCCGCCCAGGGCCGCCAGAGCCATGACCAGGATCAGCGCGTCCAGCGGGCGGCCTCCGCCCAGCATGGCCATCCTGATCAGCAACAGCCCCAGAAACAGCAGCACTCCCACACCAAAGACACGCCGGGCGGCGGATGCCGATACCTCTGCCACTGTCGCTTCCATCCTGCTCAGCTCCTCGTGTTTCACCGCCCTGCCCCTGTCAGTCCAGAGCGGGGCGCCGGCCGGTCCGGAACGACGTCCCGGGCCTCGCCAAATGTTGTCATCCGCACAAGGCCCCTGTGCGGGCGCACCAAGCGGCCGCTTGGCCAAGGGCCGGGTCCGGCCTATCTTTGCGATCTGTGCAACAGGAGACACGCCATGTCCATCCGTCCCACTCTCGAGACCCGTCAAGCCATGGAAACCATGGAGGGCGCCGGTGTCCGCCTGCACCGCGCCTTCGGGTTTCACCGCCCGTCCGAGCTTGACCCCTTCCTGCTCTTCGATGACTTCCGCAATGACGATCCGCGCGATTTTCAATCCGGGTTCCCCTGGCACCCGCATCGGGGCATTGAAACGATCACCTATGTGCTGTCCGGAACTGTCGATCACGCCGACAGCCTCGGCAATTCCGGCTCGCTCGGTGCGGGCGATGTCCAGTGGATGACGGCCGGATCGGGTATCCTGCATCAGGAAATGCCCAAAGGCACCGCCTCCGGCCAGATGCACGGGTTCCAGCTCTGGGCCAATCTGCCGCGCGATCTCAAGATGACCGCGCCACGCTATCAGGATGTCTCGTCAGGCGAGATCCCGGAGATCATCGATGATGACGGCACACGCGTGCGCGTCGTCGTGGGCGAATTCTGGGGCCGGCGCGGCCCCGTCGACGGGATCGCGGCGGATCCGCAATATCTCGATATCTCCATTCCGCCGGGGGTGCAGAAAACCCTGCCCGTCGACACCTATCGCCGCGCCTTTGCCTATGTGTTCGAAGGATCTGCCGCCTTTGCCGATGCCTCGGCCCCGACCGGGGTGCTGCTGGAAAAGGAAGTGCGCGGTCAGGAGGTCAATATCCGCGACATGTCCGGCAACCGCACCCTGGTGCGCTTCGGCACAGGTGACGAGATCTCCGTCCAGGCCGGCGAGGAGGGCGTGCGCTTCCTGCTGATCTCCGGCGCCCCGATCCAGGAACCGGTCGCCTGGCATGGCCCCATCGTGATGAATACCGGCGAAGAGCTCCAGCAGGCCTTTCGGGAGCTGAGAAACGGCACATTCATCAAACCCGCGCACTGACGCGGCGGCGCCCCCTTCCTCTTGCCCAAAATATCCCGGGGGGCGGCCCGCAGGGCCGGTGGGGGGCAGCGCCCCCCATACGCCCGCAGGGCGTCACCCCGCCACAAGGCGAAAAGCAAGATCGCGGTAGATCTCCTCGATCTCCTCCAGCCGCAGCCGCCCCGTCTGCCGGAACCAGGTGTTTACGCCCGTGAGCATGGCAATCAGCGCCATGGTTGCGATCCGGATATCACGGATCCGGAAGGCCTCTGCCGCCTGGCCCTGCCGCAGGATCTCGGCCAGGCCCTCCTCGTATCTGTGCCGCAGCGCCTCGATCTCGGCAAAGTTTGCCGGGTCGAGATTACGAAGCTCCATATAGGCGATAAAGACCGCATCGGGCCGGGCTGCATGGAACCGGATGTGAAATGCCGTGAACTCCGCCAGCGCCTCGACCGGATCCTCTGGCCGGGGCCGCGCCGCATCGGCGCTCAGCAGCTCAAGCATATGCGTTTTCATCAGATCAAAGAGCAGAGACTGCTTGTCGGGCGTATAATTGTACAAAGCGCCGACCTGCACCCCTACCTCCGCCGCAATCTGGCGCATCGAAACGGCCGCATAGCCATGGCGCGCGAACAGCGTCAGGGCTGCGTCTCGGATACGCGGCGCGGTCAGTTCGGAACGGGAACCTTGGGTACGGGCCATGCCACCGGTTGTATCTGAACGCCCGTTCAGATCAAGCGCGGCGGCCGCGGTCCCGGCGGTTCTTGCCCCTCTCGCCCGGATGCGTCAGGGTGTCGTCAATCGGGAGCCGATCATGATCCGCACGTCCTTTCTTCTTGTCCTTTTTGCGCTTCTCAGCCTCGCTGCCTGTTCGGATATTCCGGACCTGGGCCGCACGATTCCCGCGTCCGAGTTGCAGGGCGACTACCCCGCGCTTGTGCCGCAATCGGAGATTCTGGCGCGCGGTCAGAAGGCGCAGATCGCAGAGGGCGACGATGCTGCGCTGAATGCGCGGGCGGCGGCGCTCAGGGCCCGGGCAGCGCGGTTGCGGCAGATCCAATAGGCCTCATCGCGCGGGGCCCTTCCTGTCCACCATGGTCTGACCGGTCCCCGTTGCCGCGTTGCAAGGCCCGGCGGGACCGGATAAAGCCGCAGGCAGTGAAATTTGAAGGAGATGGGCATGAGCGGCAGGTTGCGTCTGGGCATTGCGGGGCTGGGAACGGTCGGCGTCGGGGTGATCAAGATCATCCGGCGCGAGGCGCAGATGCTGACCGCCCGGACCGGGGTGGAGATCACAATCTCCGCCGTCTCCGCCCGGACCCGGGACAAGGACCGGGGCGTGTCGCTCTCGGGCTACGATTGGGAAGACGATCCGGTCAAGCTGGCCACCCGCGAGGATGTCGATGTCTTTGTCGAGCTGATGGGCGGGTCGGACGGCCCGGCCAAGGCCGCGACGGAGGCGGCGCTGAAGGCTGGCAAGGATGTCGTGACCGCCAACAAGGCGATGCTGGCCGTGCATGGTCAGGCGCTGGCCGAGCTGGCAGAGGCGCAGGGTCGCGTGATCCGGTACGAGGCCGCCGTTGCCGGTGGCATTCCAGTGGTCAAGGCGCTGACCGAGGGGCTGGCGGGCAATGCGATCACCCGCGTCATGGGCGTGATGAACGGCACCTGCAACTATATCCTGACCCGTATGGAAAGCGCGGGACTGCCCTATGAGGAGGTCTTTGAGGAGGCCAACCAGCTGGGTTATCTGGAGGCCGATCCGGAGCTGGACGTGGGCGGGATCGATGCGGGCCACAAGCTGTCGCTGCTGGCCGCCGTGGCCTTCGGCACCCGGGTCGCCTTTGACGATATGGAGCTGGAAGGGATCGGCCGGCTGACCATCGAGGATATCCGCGCCGCCGCCGATATGGGCTACCGGATCAAGCTGCTGGGCGTGGCGCGGATGACGGGGCGCGGGCTGGAACAGCGGATGTCGCCCTGCCTGGTGCCGATGACCTCTCCGCTGGGGCAGCTGGAAGGCGGGACCAATATGGTCGTGCTGGAGGGCAATGCGGTGGAGCGGATCGTGCTGCGCGGCCCCGGTGCGGGCGAAGGGCCGACGGCCTCGGCCGTGATGGGCGATGTCTGCGACATTGCGCGGGGGCTGCGGATCCCGGTCTTTGGCCAGAAGGCGGAGACGCTGGTGGCGGCCGTGCCCGCAAAATCGGTGACGCCGGCGGCCTATTATCTGCGGATGACGCTGCAGGACAAGCCCGGCGCGCTGGCCAAGGTGGCGACGGTTCTGGGCGAGGCCGGCGTGTCGATCCACCGGATGCGGCAGTATGACCACGAGGGCGGCGGCGCGCCGGTTCTGATCGTGACGCATCAGACGGACCGGCAATCACTCGACGTTGCGCTCTCCGCGATGGACAAGACCGGCGTGGTGGAGACAAGGCCGGTGGCGATCCGGATCGAAGAGGTCTGAGGGGGCGCTGTCTGGCGGGGTCGGATGCGCTCCGCGCGGGAGTATTTTTGCCAAGATGAAGGGGGCCGTCGGGGTCTGACCTGAGGGGGTGTGATGGATTACCTGGACGTGTCATCCTCGCTGACCGGGCGCCGCTGGGTCGGCCCCTCGATGGAGGTGGACCGGGCGGCGGAGGCGCTGGCGCAGGGCGGCGGGCTGCCGCGTCCGCTGTGTCAGGTGCTGGCGCGGCGGGGGGTTTCACCTGAGGAGGCAGCGCTGTTCCTGGCGCCCTCGCTGCGGGACCTGCTGCCCGATCCGCGGTCGCTCCGGGATATGGAGGCGGCGGCGGCGCGGTTTCTGCGGGCCGTGAAGGGGCGCGAGCGGATCGCGATCTTTGCCGATTATGATGTGGACGGCGGCACCTCTGCCGCGCTTCTGATCGACTGGCTGCGGCAGATGGGGCGGGAGGCGACGCTCTATGTCCCCGACCGGATCGACGAGGGCTATGGACCCAATGTCCCGGCGATGACCGAGCTGGGCGCCGCGCATGACCTGATTGTCTGCGTCGACTGCGGCACGCTGAGCCATGAGCCGGTGGCGGCGGCGGGCTGCGATGTTGTGATCCTCGACCACCATCTGGGCGGGGAGACCCTGCCCGACTGTACCGCCTGCGTGAACCCCAACCGGCAGGATGAAGACGGGGCGCTGGCGCATCTCTGCGCGGCGGCTGTCGTCTTCCTGATGCTGGTGGAGGCGAACCGCCAGGCGCGGGCGGATGGCGCGGGGACCTTGCCCGATTTGATGGCGATGCTCGACCTTGTGGCGCTGGCGACGGTGGCCGATGTGGCGCCGCTGATCGGGGTGAACCGGGCTTTGGTCCGGCAGGGGCTGGTCGTTATGGCGCGGCGGCACCGGCCGGGGCTGGTGGCGCTGGCGGATGTGGCGCGGATGGATACGGCGCCGACCTCCTATCATCTGGGCTATCTGCTGGGGCCGCGGATCAATGCGGGCGGGCGGATCGGACAGGCCGATCTGGGCGCGCGGCTGCTGTCCTGCACCGATCCTGCGGAGGCCGGGCGCATGGCCGAGCGGCTGAATGCCCTGAATGCCGAGCGGCGGGAGATCGAGCGGGAGGTGCAGGCCTCCGCCCTCGTGCAGGCAGAGGGGCGCGGGCTGGAGGCGCCGCTGGTCTGGGCGGCGGGCGAGGGCTGGCATCCGGGGGTGGTGGGCATCGTGGCTTCGCGGCTGAAAGAGGCGACGAACCGGCCTTCGGTGGTGATCGGGTTCGATGGGGACGTGGGCAAGGGATCGGGCCGGTCGGTGGCGGGCGTCGATCTGGGCGCGGCCATCCAGCGGCTGGCGGCGGAGGGGCTGCTGGTCAAGGGCGGCGGGCACAAGATGGCCGCCGGTCTGACCGTGATGCGCGACCAGCTGGATGCGGCGATGGCGCGGCTGTCAGAGCTGCTGGCGCGGCAGGGGGCGGGCGACGGCGGGCCGTCTGACCTGCGGCTTGACGGGATTCTGATGCCCGGGGCGGCCACTGTGGAGCTGGTGCATCAGATCGAAACCGCCGGGCCCTATGGCGCCAGCGCCCCTGCCCCGCGGTTCGCCTTTCCCGACATGACAATCAGCTTTGCCAAGCAGGTCGGCGAGAATCATCTGAAGCTGCGATTTGGCGACGGGCTGGGTGCCTCTCTCGATGCGATCGCCTTTAACGTCTTCGACACGGCCCTGGGGGCGGCGCTGGCGGCGCGGGACGGGCGGCGGTATCACCTTGCGGGCAAGCTTGATGTGAACGTGTGGCAGGGGCGGCAGACCGTGCAGCTCCGGCTGGACGATGCGGCGCCGAGCAGCGCGATCTGAGGCCCCCGCCGGCCGAAGCGGGGCCGTCGCGGCGGGTCGTAAAACTTTTCGCGCGTCGATCAAAAATCCCCTTGCGCCCGTCGCGCGGTTTTCCTAAAAGCCGCCTCACGCCAAGCGCGGCCCGTTCGTCTATCGGTTAGGACGCCAGGTTTTCAACCTGGAAAGAGGGGTTCGATTCCCCTACGGGCTGCCATTTCCCCCGCAGCACACCTTGCTTTGTAACGTCTCGCTGGTCCCGATGTGGTCCTTGATCCGGGGCGTTTCCCGCTTTATCCGTGGCGGATCAGCTGCGGCTGGCGTGCAGCCCGACGAGCCGGGAGAGCAGGATCACGGTGTAGAGCGTTCCGCAGATCGCCTCGAACGTGGTGACGGATTGCGCGACGGAGCCTACCGGCAGGATATCCCCATAGCCCAGTGTCGTCAGGGTGACGTAGCTGAAATAGAGCATCTGCTGCCAGCCGATTGCCGCCCCGGTTCCGGCGACGAAGGAGCCGGGTGCCGCCCATTCGATCAGCGCCAGAAGCGCCGCGAAGGCGGAGCCCAGGACGAGATAGAGCGATGTCGCGGCCAGCAGGACATCCGTCATCACCCGCCGCGCCCCGAACGTGTAGCGCGCCAGGACGATAATCATCCCGAGGTGATAGAGGATGGAGGAGACATAGACCGCGAGGGCCGAGGCAGGCGTCGGGCCATAGGAATTGGCCAGACCCGCGCACAGGACCAGCACACCGGCGGCGGATATCATGGCCCGCCATGGGCGGGACGCGCTCAGCGCCCAGGTCGCCAGCACAAAGAGCGCCCCGTAATAGAGATAGAAGACGGCAGGCCAGATCCCCCCTGCCCCGGCCAGCGGGTAGGAGAGGTTGTGCAGGACCATCCCGCCGAGGAAGAGGCTGTTCGCAAGGGTGAGGTTGCGCGCCGCGGGCAGCACGTCAGAGGCTCTTTCTGTGGCCCAGGGCCGCGATGGCGATCATCACGGCCAGCACCCCGATCCCCAGCTGCAGCGCCGAGAGGTGCAGCGACAGGGCTAGCCAGCTCCAGCCTGCCAGCACAGCCAGCGCCAGCAGGTAGATGAGGCGCAAACGCTCTGCCGTGACCCGATGGAAGATGGTGCAGCCCAGCAGGAAAAGCGCAGGCCCCGCAAAGGCGATGACCGCCGTTTCGGCGTGGATGGCGTCCATCGGATGCGCGACGATCATCTCGATTGCGACAGCCGTGACGATGGCACCGCAGACCGCGACGCCATGGGCATAGGCGAGGCCGGCCCGGGCCAGCGCGGTATGGTCTGTCGAATGTTCGAACCTGTGTTCGCCCGGCTGGGACAGGTCGACAAAATAGATCCACCACAGCGAGACGATCAGGAGAAAGCCGGTCACTGCCGCGATCCAGGACGAGGCATGAAGATCGTGGCTGACGAGGAAACCGCCAAGGAGCAGAACGGATTCACCAAGGGCGATGATGAAGATCAGCTGATTGCGCTCGAACAGGTGGAGGCCCCTCAGCGTCCAGCTGGACATCGGCGTGGCCCCCTTTCCCGGCAGCCAGAAGCCGCAATAGGGGGCGGCGATGTCGATCACCAGCGCCAGGATCCAGAGTTCCAGCCTGAGCGGCGCGATCACCGCCCCGGCAATCCAGAAGAGGCCGGACACAGCGCTCCACGCGCCAAGCTGAAAGTAGTTCCGCCCCATGGTCTGCCCGCGGAACGCAAGTGTCATATACCCCGCCCTGATCAGCGCCATCGCCACATAGGCCAGGGCGAAGAGGCCAGCCCGGTCGCCAAAGGCCTGCGGCGCGGCAACCGCCATCATGAGCGCACAGAACATCAGAATGATCATCAGCCCGCGGCCGCTCGGATGGTCGGGGTTCAGCCAGTTGGCGGCCCAGGCCGTATAGTTCCAGGCCCACCAGACCGCGGCAAAGAGCGTCGCGTATTCCAGCGCGCCCAGCCAGCTCGCATGTTCCAGCAGGTAATGCGACAGCTGAATGATCGTGAAGACATAGACCAGATCGAAGAACAGCTCCATCGTCGTGACCCGCGGCGTTTCCGTGGGTCCGAGATCGCGCAGCGCGGTGGTCGGGACAAGGCGGTGAGCGAGGCCTGGCATGCTGATTTCCTTCTGAATTCAAACAGAACGATCTCAGACTTTGCCGGTGAAGAAAATCGGGAGATGAGGTCTCCCCGTCAGAAAGTTCATTATTGATATATACGGCACACAGATTTTGCTGTGACCTTGCAAAGACATGGCCGCTCCTGAGCTGTAAGACTTGCGCGGTCGGCATCGGACCGGCCTAACAGACGGCACAGGTCCAGACGGCTTGGGTTGCCCCTTCTCCGGTTCGGCGCACTACTGCAGCGTCGGCCCCTGCCCGGTCGATTATAGGGCGCGTTAATACAGGCGGTGGCGGAACAGCCAGGCCGCGGCTGGCAGGGTTACGGCCGCGACGATCAGCAGCGGCACAAAGCTGTGTGCGACCTCGTGCAGGCCCGCCCCTTCCAGATAGACCCGTCGCACGATATCGATGCCAAATCGCAGCGGATTGGCGTAGGTCACCCATTGCAGGATCTGCGGCATGTTCCCGATCGGGGTCAACAGGCCGGAGAGCAGCATCAGCGGCATCATCAGCATGAAGGTGTAAAGCATGGCCTGCTGCATGGTGACCGAGACCGCAGATACCGAAAGCCCGATCCCCACCGAAGCCGTGGTAAAAACCAGCAGCCCCCCAAACAGCAGCCAGACGGACCCCGCCATCGGAATCCGGAACCAGAGCAGGATGATCAGAAAGATGATCAGGGATTGCACCAGCCCCACCACGATCGAGGGCAGCGCTTTTCCGATCAGGATCTGGGTCGGCGCCAATGGCGTCACAAGGAGCTGATCGAAGGTGCCCTGCTCGCGTTCTCTGGCCACCGACAAGGCGGCCAGAAGCAGGGTCTGAAGCATACTGAGAGAGGCGATCATCGCCGGCATGAGGTGCCAGCGGGACTGAAAGTTCGGATTGTACCAGGCCCGGCGGATCAGCCGGACAGGAGCGGTGGCCCCCAATTGGTCTGCGTTGAACTGGGCGACGATTGTAGCAAGCTGGGCTGATGCCAAGCCTGCCGTCGCGGAGTTCCGGCCGTCCAGAATGACCTGTACCGGAGCCGGTCCACCGGCGGCCAGATCGGCCTCGAACCGATGTGGAAAGACCAGCACTGCCAGGGCCTCTCCGCTGTCGATCGGGTCCGCAATCTGATCGGAATTCTGCAGATCGGCAACCCTGGTAAAAACACCCGTGCCCTCGATCCGCGCGATCACCTCGCGGGAGGCGGCGCTGTTGCTGTGATCGAGCACGGCAAAGGGCGCATGGTTCAGGTCAAAGGTCGCGCCATAGCCGAACAGCAGTGTCTGCATCAGCGCCGGTGCAAACAGCAGCGCCCGGTTGGAGGGATCCTTGAAGAGGGCCAACAGCTCTTTCCGGATCAGGGCAAGGGTCTGGCTGATGTATCTTGCGGTTCCGGACATGATCACTCCAACCGTTTCGCCATCCGGCGCGTCGCAATGGCGATCAGACCCGCGGCATAGGCCAGAAGAATGGCGTTGGTGCTGAGGATCTGGGGCCAGTAATCGCCCGCCATGAACAGGGTCTTGATCAGATCCATAAAATGGGTAGCGGGCAGGATATGGCCGATCACCTGCACCACCACGGGCACATTGCGCAGGTCGAAGACAAATCCTGACAGCATCAGCGCCGGCATGAAGCTGGCCAGAAGGGCCACCTGACTGGCCGCGAACTGATTTCGCGTCACAGCCGAGATCACCAGCCCAAGCGCCAAAGACACAAGCAGATAGATCAGCGAAGACAGGATGATAACCGTGATCGACCCCCGTATGGGCACATCAAAGACGAATTTCGCGGCGAGCAGGCACATCGCCAGATCGATCAGCCCGACGGCCAGAAACGGCACCAGTTTCGCCAGAACTATTTCCAGCGGGCGTGCGGGGGTCACAAAAAGCGATTCCAGCGTGCCACGTTCCCATTCCCGCGCGATCAGAAGCGATGTCAGGAAGGCCCCGATCAGCGTCATGACCAGAACGATCAACCCGGGGACAAGAAACCAGGTGCTGTCATTGGCTTCGTTGAACCAGACGCGCGGCACGATGACAACCGAGGCGGCGGGGACCATTCCGGCCTGCCGGTCCGCCAGGATCTGCAGCGCGGATTGCACAGCGCCGTTGGCGTAGCCTTCGATAGCCTGCGCCGAGGTCGTGTCGACCCCGTTCAGGATCAGCTGCAGACGCCCCTCTCCGGCGAGGACATGCCGGGAGAAATCGGCGGGGACGCGCAGGATCGCGGACACATCGCCGGCCCGCATGAGGGTTTCTGCCTCTGTCATCGAATAGGTCCAGACCGGGGTCAGGTAGTCCGACCCGGCCAACGCCGCGACAATGCTGGCTGTTGCCGCCGAGCTGTCTTCCATGATCACCGCCACGCGCGCATCCGTGACGTCAAAGGACAGGCCGTATCCGAACAGGAGGATCAGAACGACCGGCAACAGCAGACCGACGAACAGATTGCTGCGGTCACGCAGCATCTGGCGCGTTTCCTTGCGCACCAGCGCCACCAGACGTGCCCGCGCCCGCGACCGCGCGGAACCGCCCGCCTGAGCGGACTGCGTGCCGGCGTCGACGTCTGCTTCTGTATCGACCTCGGTGCGCGTGGTCATGCGGCCTCTCCCGCATGCGATCCGGGGCGCTTTGCGCGCGACTGTTCCACGATCCCGATAAAGGCCTGTGTCATGTCGCTGTCTTCGGCACCCGCCATGTCGCGCACCTCGCGCGGTGTTCCGATGGCCAGCATCTTGCCGGCGTCCTGGATCGCGACACGGTCGCAATATTCGGCCTCTTCCATAAAATGCGTCGTGATGACCACCGTCACGCCCCCCCGGGCAAGCTCTGTGATCGACCGCCAGAAGGCACGGCGGGCCAGCGGATCGATACCGCTTGTCGGTTCGTCAAGGAACAGGATCTGCGGTTCGTGCAGCAGGGCCCCGGCCATGGCCAGACGCTGGCGATAGCCGGCAGGCAGCTGCCCGCTGCGCGCCGACGGGTCGAGGTCGAACTGGTCCAGCAGCGTGGCCATCCGTGCCTTGAGCCGGCGCCCGCGCAGCCCATAGGCCCCGCCCAGAAACCGCAGGTTCTCCGACACGGTCAGATTGCCGTAAAGCGCAAATTTCTGAGACACATAGCCAATGCTGGCACGGGCCCTTGCGCGGGCCTCGCGCAGGTTCTGCCCGGCAACGTTCAGCTCGCCACTGGTGGCAGGCAGCAGGCCGCAGAGCATGCGGAAGGTCGTCGTCTTGCCCGCGCCATTTGGGCCGAGCAGGCCAAAAATCTCGCCCCGCGCAACCTCAAAAGAGGTGCTGGCCACGGCCGTGAAATCGCCAAACCGGCGGACAAGATCGCGGACCGAGATCGCCGGGCCGCGGTCCTGTCCCCCCGGCCGCGCGGCGGCGACGGCCGGGTGCCCCTGCCCCGGCGTCACATCCACCTCTGGCGGCGTGTCGCCGGCGTGGCGCAGAAGCATCATGAACGCATCTTCCAGATCTTCGGGCCTGGTCTGCGGCTGCATGTCCGGCAACAGGCGGGCCAGCACCTGTGCCCGATCTTCAGTCCGTCCCGGCCTGAGGATGAACCGGACATCGCCGCCCCGTGGCTCGGCATCTATCACCTCGCCCGGGGCATCGATCAGACGTGCCTGCAGATCGCGCGCCTGCATATGTGCCGGCGGCGTGCAGCGATAGGTCAGCCCTCGCGCGCGGCTGCGTATCTCGGCCGGCGTGCCGCGGGCCAGAATTTGGCCTGCATGCATGATGCAGACCTGCGCACAGCGCTCCGCCTCATCCATATAGGCGGTGCTGACCAGAACGCTCAGCCCCTCGTCCTCGACCAGCTGCATGATGATCTTCCACAGATCGCGGCGCGACAGCGGATCGACGCCGACGCTAGGTTCGTCCAGCAGCAGCAGTTCGGGTGACCGGACAAGGGTACAGGCCAGCCCCAGTTTCTGCTTCATACCGCCGGATAACTTACCGGCCGGGCGATCGGTGAAGCGCGACATATCTGTCATCTCCAGCATGCGGGCGAACCGTTCGCGGCGGGCCTGCGGCGGAACGCCATGCAGATCGGCATAGAGATCGAGGTTTTCCTGAACGCTCAGATCCTCGTACAGCCCGAAGCGCTGAGGCATGTAGCTGATGCGATCCTGCACCGCCTGCGGCGCCTGCAGGACGTCCTGGCCCAGGACCGAGAGCCGGCCCTGCTGCGGTTTCAGCAACCCGGCGCAGCAGCGCATGAAGGTTGTCTTGCCCGCCCCGTCAGGGCCGACAAGCGCGGTCAGTTCGCCGGGGCGTACGCGCAGCGAGAAATCGTTCAGGGCCGGCGCCTCTCCGGCCCCCGCGCCCGGAAACCGCAGCACCAGCCCATCGGCCAGAACGGTTGGCTCGGTCACAACCCGGCCTCCAGCAGCACCGTGACGGGCTGCCCCAGCCGGAGCCGGTCGGCGTCGTCGTCAACAACAACCCGAACCTCATAGACAAGCGATGTCCGCAACTCCTCCGTCTGCACCACCTTTGGCGTGAATTCGGCCACTGACGAAATATACCCGACGTGACCGGCGACCGGCGCGCCCGGGAAACTGTCGCTGAGAACCTGCGCCGGCATGCCCTCTCTCAGGTGTCCCAGGTCGGCCTGACGCACATAGACGCGCACCCATTTGGGTGCAGTCAGGGCCAGCGCATAGACCGGCGCCTGTGCCGTGACCATGTCGCCGGGTTCTTTCAGGCGGGACCGGACAACGGCCGTGGCCGGTGCACGCAATTCGCCCTGCGATTGCTGAAACTTGAGCAGCTGCAGCTGGCTTTCCGCCGACTGGAGCCTGGCCCGCGCCGCGGCGAGGTCTTCCTGCCTGGCGCCTGCTACGATCAGGTCCAGCGCGGCGCTGGCCTGCTGCAGGCTTGCCGTGGCGGCCTCTGCCTCTGCCGTCACACGGTCCAGATCCTCCTGGCTCACCGCGCCGCTGCCCGTGGCGATCAACCGGTCGATCCGGTCGCGGCGCAGATCGGCAAGCCGCGCGCCTGCCGTGGCGGAGGCAACGCTGGCCCGCGCCTGCGCGATCTCTTCCGGCCGCGCGCCGGCCTCCAGTTCCAGAAAAGCCTGGTGCAGCGCTTCGACCTGCGCCGCCTGCGCCTTGACCTGAAGGGTCAGCGCCGTTGTGTCGAGATGGCCGATCACCTGATCGGCAGAGACGGTGTCGCCCTCTTCCGCGGTCAGATCGGTGATGCGGCCACTGCCGTCAAAGGCCAGCGCCACCTGCCGGATATCGATATTGCCGTAGAGGGTCAGCGGCCCGGATTCGGCGTCCTGCCGGGCCGACCACCAGTAAATTCCGCCTGCGCATACGGCCAGTAACGCCCCAAAAACAGCACCTTTTGCGACACGACCCGGCATGACATCCCTCCGACAGGAAATTAAATCTAAATTGAATTTAATATATCGCAATGCTAGAGTCGAGCGTCTGACAGGTCGGACATAGCGGAACGAACCCATGCCAAACGCAAAACGCCCCGGCGCGGCACGCATCCCCAGGGCCGACGGCACAGCCACACGCCAGCGCATCCTTGAGGTGGCCGGCGAACGATTTGCGGCGGCGGGATTCGCCGACACGACCAGCAAGGAGATTGCGGGCCTAGCCGATGTCGATCTGGCGTCGATCAACTATCATTTCACCAGCCGGGCCGGGCTCTATCAGGCGGTGCTGGCAGAGGCGCATCGGCGGTTTGTCGATATGGACGATGTGGAACGGATCGCCGCCAGCCCACTACCCCCCCGGGAAAAGCTGACGGGGCTGATCCGGTTCCTTGTCGGTGGCGCGTTCCGGCAAGAGCTCTGGCCGATGACCGTGCTGGCGCGGGAAGTGCTGGCCCCGACCGTGCATATGCACCGGCTGCAGGATCAGGAAGTTCTGCCCAAGCTCAAACTGGTTCTGCCCATCCTGAGCGAAATTACCGCAATCCCTGCCACGGACCCGGTGCTGGTTCGCTGCCTGCCCAGCATCGCCGCCCCCTGCGCGGCAATTGCGCTGGTCGGTCAGGGCAAGACTCCGATGGGCCAGCTGATTGGCAATGGTGCGGAAGAACAGGTGGTCGAACAGCTGTCGGTCTTTGTTCTGGGCGGGCTGGACGCCATCGCCGCCCGCTACCTCAACGGGGGGTGGTGACGGGCGCCGGTCCCCTCTGCCTTGCAGTGCGCGACAGAACGGGCCACCCTGCCGGTGGCGCGCGGCGCCTGCCAGATACCGGGCGGCGCCGCCGGGCGCAGGCGACACCTGCGCGAGCTGGCACAGGGAAGAGGCAAAACAATGAAATTTCTTACCTTTATGCAGGATGGCCAGACCGGCCTGGCGGTTGAGGCCGACGCGGGGTTTCGCGGCCTGACCGAAGACCAGCCGGCCTATCCGGGTGACCTGTTCGACCTGATCGGCGCCGGTCCGGCGGCGCTGGCCAAGGCCGCAGAGGCCCTGGCACAGGGACAGAATGTCGACCCCGAGACCTGCGCCGTGCTGCCGCCGATCTCCCGGGCGGGCAAGATCATCTGCGTCGGGCTGAACTATGCGGATCATGCTGCGGAGACCGGCAATGCGCAGCCGGATTTCCCGACTCTGTTCGCGCGGTTCAATTCCTCTCTCATCGGTCACGGGGCGCCGATCATCCGGCCCCGGCTGTCCGAACAGCTTGATTTCGAAGGCGAGCTCGTCGCCGTGATTGGACGCAGGGCGCGGGATGTCGATGCGGCGGAGGCGCTTGACTACGTCGCCGGATATTCGATCTTTAACGATGCCTCGCTGCGCGACTATCAGATGCGGTCTCCGCAATGGACGGCCGGCAAGAATTTCGACGGCACCGGCGCTTTTGGTCCCTGTTTCGTCACGGCGGACGCGCTGCCGCCCGGATGCCGGGGCCTGACGCTGACAACCCGGCTGAACGGCGAGATCGTGCAACAGGCCGCGATCGATCAGATGATTTTCTCGGTCGCTGATATCGTTGCCACCTGCGCCTCGTTCATGACGCTGGAGCCGGGCGATGTGCTTGTCACAGGCACGCCGCCGGGGGTGGGCATGGGGCGCAAACCACCGCTGTGGATGACGGACGGCGACATCTGCGAGGTCGAGGTTAGCGGGATTGGACGGCTGACAAACCCCGTGCGGGACGCAGACCGCTGACTGTAAAGGCTCTGCCGCCGGGCGCGGGACGCAGCAGACCGCCGGCCGGCAGCGGCGGCACCTTTGCAACCCGGCGGCGGGCTGGCATATCTGCACCAATCAGAGCGCGGCAGGGATCCAGATGTGACCGATGACACCCAGATAACCGACCTGTTCGTGATCGGCGGCGGGATCAATGGCTGCGCCATCGCGCGGGATGCGGCGGGGCGCGGCCTGACGGTCCGGCTGGCGGAACGCAACGATCTGGGGTGGGCCACCTCCTCGGCCTCGACCAAGCTGTTCCATGGCGGCCTGCGCTACCTGGAATATTTCGAATTCAGGCTGGTGCGCGAGGCGCTGCGCGAACGCGAGGTCCTGTTGCAGGCCATGCCGCATATCGCCTGGCCCATGCGGTTTGTTCTGCCCTACCACCGCGACATGCGGTTTGAAACCGACACACCGGCAGCCCGGCTGCTGGGCCGGGTGATGCCATGGACCAGAGGCCGCCGCCCGGCCTGGCTGATCCGGGGGGCGCTGGCGCTCTACGATACGCTTGGCGGGCGCAGCCGGTTGCCAAGGACGCGAACCCTCAGCCTGACGGGAACGGCCGAAGGGGCGCCGCTGCAGCCGCGTTTTGAACATGCTTTCGAATATTCCGACGGTTGGGTCGACGATGCCCGGCTGGTGGTTCTGAATGCCCGGGACGCGGCCGCGCGGGGCGCCCGGCTGATGCTTCGGACGGAGGTGATCTCGGCCGAGCGCGAGGAAAGCGCCTGGCTGATACGGACCCGCAACTGCGACACCGATCAGATCGCCGAGCACCGGGCGCATATGGTCGTGAATGCTGCGGGGCCATGGGCCAGCGAAGTGCTGAAAGACCGGCTGAACATGGTCTCCACCGACCGGATCCGGCTGGTGCGCGGCAGCCATATCGTGGTGCCTCGGCTTTATGAGCATAACAAATGCTACTTTCTGCAGGGCACAGACGGGCGCATCATATTCGCCATCCCCTACGAGACCGATTTCACCCTGATCGGGACGACGGATGCCGATCATCCGGATGCGTTTACGCCGCCGCACTGCACCGAAGAGGAGCGGGACTATCTGCTGTCCTTTGCCAACCGGTATTTCCGCCAGCCGTTGACGGCAGATGACGTCGTCTGGAGCTATGCCGGGATGCGCCCGCTGCATGACGACGGTACTGCCAAGGCCTCTGCGGCCACCCGCGACTATACGCTCAAGCTCGACACTGCGGGCGGGGCGCCATTGCTGAATGTCTTCGGCGGCAAGATCACGACCTATCGCAAGCTTGCCGAAAATGCTTTGACGCTGATCAGCCGTCATCTGGCGGCCGGTCCGGCCTGGACGGCAGGTGCCGCCCTGCCCGGCGGCGATTTCCCGGTGGATCAGGTGGCAGAGCTGATTGCCGGGCTTCGGGCGGACTATTCTTTCCTGACAGCGCCCTGGGCGGCGCGGCTGGTGCGCGCCTATGGGACAGAGGCGCGGTCGGTGCTGGGTGCGGCACAGACCGCGCAGGACCTTGGAACGGAATTCGGCGCGACGCTGACCGAGGCCGAGCTTGACTGGATGATGTCGCATGAATTTGCGCGGACCGCGGAGGATGCGCTCTGGCGGCGCAGCAAGCTCGGGCTGCGGATGACGCCGGACCAGGTCCGGTCGGTTGAGCGGTGGATGGCCGGGCATGACGTGCAGCCGGGCCCGGCCGGGCCGAAGATAAACTAAAGAAACTACTGCAATATCAGCCCGCTATCATTCGGACCCCGGACCCGGACCGCGTTGACAGCCCGCGCGCGCAGAGCCACACTCCGGTCTGGAGGGAGCCATGTCATGTCGTATATTCTGGCCATAGATCAGGGCACCACCTCAAGCCGTGCGATCCTGTTTGATGCGCAGATGCAGGTGGCAGGTCTGGCACAGCAGGATATCACCCAGCATTATCCCAAATCCGGCTGGGTCGAACATGACCCCGGCGAGATCTGGAGCAGCACCGCCGCCGTCTGCCGCTCTGCCATCGAAAAGGCCGGCCTGCGGGCCGGAGATATCGCCGCGATCGGCATCACAAATCAGCGCGAAACGACGCTGATCTGGGACCGCAAGACCGGCCGGCCGATCCACCCGGCGATCGTCTGGCAGGACCGGCGCACTGCGGATCGCTGCCGCGATCTGACGGCGGCGGGCTATGGCCGTCGCGTGTCGGAGGTGACGGGATTGCTGATCGATCCCTATTTCTCCGGCACCAAAGCCGCCTGGATCCTGGACCATGTGGACGGCGCCCGATCCCGCGCAGAAGCCGGAGAGCTTGCCTTTGGCACGGTTGACAGCTGGCTGATCTGGAACCTGACGGGCGGCGCCGTTCATGTGACGGATGCCACCAATGCCTCCCGGACCATGCTCTATGACATCGCCGGGGGGGACTGGTCGCCGGAGATGTGCGATCTGCTTCATGTGCCGCGATCCATCTTGCCCGAAATACGCGACTGCGCCGATGATTTCGGGACAACACGCGCCGATCTGTTCGGGCGGGAGATACCCGTTCTCGGCGTGGCAGGGGACCAGCAGGCGGCGGCCATCGGACAGGCCATCTTCCGCCCCGGCATGATGAAATCCACCTATGGCACGGGCTGCTTTGCGCTTCTCAATACGGGCGAGACGATGGTCCGGTCGCATAACCGGCTTTTGACGACACTCGCTTATCGGCTGGACGGCAAGGCGAGCTATGCGCTGGAAGGGTCGATCTTCATCGCCGGGGCGGCTGTGCAATGGCTGCGCGACGGGCTTGGGCTGATGCGCCATGCGCAGGAGGCGCAGGCCCTTGCCGCCGGGGCGGATGCAGGGCATCACCCCATCCTCGTGCCCGCCTTTACCGGTCTGGGCGCGCCCTATTGGAACGCCGAATGCCGTGGGGCGATGTTTGGACTGACCCGTAATTCGGGCGCGGCGGAATTCGCCCGGGCGGCGCTGGAATCCGTGGGGTATCAGACCCGCGACCTGCTGGAGGCCATGCGCGCAGACTGGTCTGATCTGGGCGATACGGCGCTGCGGGTCGATGGCGGCATGGCCGGCTCTGACTGGGCGATGCAATTCCTGTCGGACATGATCGACGCGCCGGTGGAACGCCCTGCCCTTCTGGAAACGACGGCCACCGGGGCAGCCTGGCTTGCCGGGCATCAGGCGGGCCTCTACCCCGGGCCGGAGGAATTTGCCCGGACCTGGCAGGCGGAGGCGCGGTTCGCCCCGTCGCTGGCCGCACAGGACCGCGAGCGGCTCTACCGAAACTGGAAAAGAGCGGTCGAGGCGACGATCGCCTTCGCGTCGTGATTGTGCCGCTGACGGCAGAGAATTCGGTCAACCCCCTTGCCTTTTTGTCCGGATTGCGGTGTCAGACCTGTAGCCCGGCCTAACCGGGCCACACCTTTAGGAGAGCGCCTTGTCGCATCGCTATGCCTCGTCCCCGGGCGGATTGCCGCCACAGACCCAGACACCTTCGGACAGTGCGGTCTTTACCAACTCTTACGCGCTGATCCCGCATAGTACGATGCGCGACATCGTCACCAGTTTCCTGCCGCACTGGGACAGAACCCGGGCCTGGATCCTGTCGCGGCCGCTTTCCGGTTTTGCGGAGACCTTTTCGCAATATATCGTTGAAACCGAACCAGGGGGCGGCTCCGACCGTCCGGACCCGGACCCTCAGGCGGAAGCGGTGCTCTTCGTGACGCGCGGGACGGCCCGGCTGCGCCTGGATGGGGCGGATCACATGCTGGAGGAAGGCTCTTATTGCTACATTCCGCCCGGCACCTCCTGGGGCCTGCATGCCACGGGGGCAGAGCCGTTGAGGTTCCACTGGATCCGCAAAGCCTATCAAGTGGTCGATGGCCTTGCCCTGCCAGAGGCATTTGTGACGCATGAAGACAAGGTCGCGTCCGATCCGATGCCCGGGACAGAGGGCAAATGGTCGACCAAACGTTTTGTGCCGGTCGAAGACCTGCGGCACGACATGCATGTGAATATCGTTGCCTTTGAACCCGGTGCGATCATTCCCTTTGCCGAAACCCACGTCATGGAGCACGGGCTTTATGTGCTTGAGGGAAAAGGCGTTTATCGGCTCAACACCGACTGGGTCGAGGTCGGCCCGGGCGATTACATGTGGCTGCGCGCCTTCTGTCCCCAGGCCTGTTATGCGGCGGGACCGGGGCGGTTCCGCTATCTGCTTTACAAGGACGTTAACCGGCACGCGACACTGCGCCCGTTCGGGTAAGTCCGCGTCAGCCGATCTGGATCGGGCGGTCGAACCAGTGTTCCTCAAGGTTTGTCGTGGTGCCGATGCGATCAACCACGGCAAACAGCCCCGGGGCATGCAGTGGGGTGAGAACACCATGCCAAGTGCCGCGGTAGAAGTTCACCCCCTGCCCCGGCGACGCCCGAAAGGCACGCGGGCGGCCGGGAATTCCGTCCCGGTCCGGCGCCACGATCACCAGCCAGTCATGCTGGCTCATCGGGATGAAGGCCTGCGAACCGTCCGGATGTCGTTCGACCATTTCCAACATGTAAGGTAGCTGTCGCGGTTCTGCCTTGAACAGGCTGATGCCGGCCCGGCCGCGGGGACCGAAATCCAGCATGGCGCGGTCGTGATAGCGGCCGCAGAACCCCTGATTGATCAGCTTGTCCGGATCTCCTTCGGCTTCGAGCACGTCGCCAAACGGGGCGAAGGCGTCCAGATTCAGCGGCTCGATTGATATGTTGCGGCCCAAGCTGTCCTCCAATTTGCGACTGAAGTGACGCAAAACGGGAAGCCGGGCAATAGCGACAGGTGCAAGCCCGGAACATCAGCTGTGCATCCGGCGGCGCCGGGCGGTCAGCGCAGCGGACTGCCAGATTGCTGACCGGCACGATTGTGAAAACAATGGCGACCGCGTCCCGCGCGTTTGGCCGAATAGAGCGCGGCGTCGGCATCGGCCAGCATCCAGTCCGCCCGCGGCTGGGCATAATCGATGGAGAGCACCGTTCCCAGAGAAGCCGAAATCTGACAGGTCTGCCCCTGCCAGAGCGTCGGCTCCTCCAGCCGCCGGATCAGGCGACGCGCGATCTCCTCCAGCCGTTCCCTGTCACATAAGTTATGAAAAACAAGGACAAATTCGTCGCCGCCGACCCGGGCGACCACGTCTTCCGCTCTGGTTTCCTCTGTCATAATCCGGGCCACATTCTCCAAGACATGGTCGCCCGCGGCATGCCCCAGCGTATCGTTCACCTCCTTGAAGAAATCGAGGTCGACATGCATCAGGGCAAATTCCTGCCCCAGCTCTGTCATCCGGGCCAGAACGTGATCCAGCGCCCGGCGGTTCGCCAAGCCCGTCAGCAGATCGGTGGCCGCTTCATATTCCGCCATGGCCTTGGCCCGCTGCAACTGGCGCGTCAGACCGCGCGACGCCTCCATCGCGGCTGATTTCGCCTCCACCACAAACAGCATTTCGACCGTGGGATCGGTGGCAGCAAAATCCGACCCGGTCAGGCTGTATTGCTGCAGCGCCTCAAGTATCGAGATGCCAAACGACAGATTGAGGATCGCCCCGCCGCCGGAAAGCGGGACAGCCATGCCCTGCAGGGTGGTTTTCGGGGCATCCCGCAGCCGGAGCCTCAACCGATGGCGGCGGGAGGTCGCGGCGATCACTGCTGCAACATCGCACAGACCAGCCGGATGCGTGGTTTCAAGGATATCAAAGACCCGCCGGCCCCGCAGCGCCTCTCCCGGGCGGAGTTTTCGCAAGGTCGGACCGGCATGCAGGATGGTGCCGCGTCTGTCCAGCACGGTATGCATGGGGCACAGCCGGTCGAGAACCTCGTTAAAGGCCGGGGGATCCGCGGGGGCTGCCTGAAGCTGAGCGGTCACGATGCGGGTTCCCGCTGGGCGTCTGCGGCGGCGGCGGCGAGATGGAATTGCCGGCCCTGCGAATAGGCAGAGGTGACGATGCGGAGCGAAATCTGTTCCTGCCCGCCCTCGCTCTGGCCGTAGTCCAGCAGGACAAGGGCGCCGTAATCGTCCGCCAGCGCCCGCAGAATACCGACCATCACCAGGCCAAAGCCCTGCGGCCCGCCACCGATAGACAGAACGTAGCTGTCGTCCGGGTCGCATCGCAACTCAAGCTCCGGCAGTTCCAGATCCGACACGGCCAGCCGTGCCCGGCCAGGCAGGTCTTCGAGAGAGAGCAGGAATTCCTCGTAGGTGGTGCCGGCGAAGCGCAGCAGGCGGCGCAGCCCCTCCATGTTTTCATTGCAGACGAGGTAGGTCCCCAGATCCTCAAGTATGCTGTCGCGCGGCCGGGTGAGGGCACCTGCCGCGGCGGTCAACACCTGCTCCGTCACCGCGTCGTCGTAATGAAGCATTGCCGCAAAATCCATGTCGGCAACACCTGCTTGCCGCGCCACGACGTACCAGACATCGGGCCCGTAGGTGTCGCGCAGAAAACACTGGATCGCGCGGTTGATCAGCCCGTGCATGCCTTGCCCTTCCGTTCACCGGTTGCCGGGACTATCGCAGAAAGAGCTTAATATATGGCGAACGCTGCGCCGCCCGCGCGCGCGGACCTGCGCATCAGAAATCGGTTGGCGCACCACCTTCTGCCCGACGCTTTTCGACAAATTCGATCAGCTCGCCGTGGCGCGCATCCTCCAGCGGGGGCGGCACAAATTCCTGAAGAATGCGCTGGAACATGGTGTGGGCACGCTCTGCCGTCCAGACACCGCCCGCGATCTGCCAGCCTTCAAAGTTGCGCCAGTCACTGACCGAGGGCTGCCAGAAGGCCGTGGCGTAGCGGTCCTGCGTGTGCTGGATGCCAAAGAAATGTCCGGAATGTTTGACCTCGTTCATCGCGTCAAAGGCCAGATCACCGGCGTCGGTCCGCCACAGGGCGGGATCGAAATAGCGCAGGATCTGGCTCAGCACCTCGCAATCCATGACGAATTTCTCGGGGCTGGCGATCAGCCCGCCCTCCAGCCAGCCGGCGGCGTGATAGATGATATGACTGCCTGACTGGACCCCGGCCCAGAGCGAGTTCGACGTCTCCCACATTGCCTGCCCGTCCGGCACGTTGGCGGCACAGGCGCCCGAGGACCGCATGGGCAGGTTGTAATAGCGGCACATCTGCCCGGTGATCTGGGTGGCGCGCATATATTCGGGCGTCCCGAAGGCTGGCGCGCCGGATTTCATGTCGACGTTGGAGGTAAAGGTGCCAAAGGCGCAGGGCACGCCCGGGTTGATATATTGTGCCAGCGCAATGGCCGACAGGCCTTCGGCCAGCGATTGCGTGACAGCGCCAACCATGGTCACAGGCGCCATGGCGCCGGCCAGCGTAAAGGGAGAGACGATCAGCGCCTGCCCGCGACGCGCCATCCGCATCCAGCCGTCCAGCATAGGATAGTCATGCTTGAGCGGCGAGGTCGAATTGATATTGGTGAACATCCGGGGGGTTGCCGCGAATTCATCGTGGCTGACCCCCGCGGCGATCCGCACCATTTCCATGCCGTCCTCGATCCGCTCCGGACCGAGGCTGTAGGCATGGGGCGCTTTGTCCGTGAGTGTGAGCTTGTCGTAAAGCGCATCCAGATGGCGGACAGAGGGATGGATGTCGACCGGTTCCACCGGGTAGCCGCCGATGAAATGGATACAGTTGTAGTATTGAGAAAGTCTTAAGAAATTGGCGTAGTGCACCCTCTGGCCCGGGATTTTGCGGCCCAGAGCCATATCCCAGTAGTTTGGCGGGGACGAGACATTGCCAAACACCATGTGATTGCCGCCGATGGTGATCCGGCGGTCGGGGTTGCGCGGGGTAATGGTCCATTGCGCCGGCGCATGGCTCAGCATCTCGGTCACGAAATCGCGGCCCATATAGACCACCTCGCCGTCGACCCGGCACCCGGCCTGAGCCAGGATGCGACAGGCCTCGGGGTTCAGGAAGGCCACGCCGATCTCTTCCAGCACCCGCATGGCGGTATCGTGGATCGCCTCGACACCTTCCTGCGGCATCGGCTCTGTCGGTCGATCGGGGTTCACGGGCACCTGCCAGGGCGCCTGTGTGATCACGGCGGGCCCCCGCCGGGCGGCATATCCGGCCCGGCCGCCGCCACGTTTCTTTCTGGGTGTTTCGATTGTCATGAGCGCGCTCCCTCTTCCGGCAGAAAAGCATGGGCCGGGCTGAATGCTGAAACATTCCCGACACATCATGTCGCTTTTGAAGCATTCAATCAGAACAATCGCGTCCGCATGATGTCCGAACCCGGTCCGCCACGGAGGAGGTTTCGGGGTCCGCGCGGCTTGACAAGTGGCCGGCGGTGCGGCCCAGTCGGACCCATGTCACTGCCGCCCACCATCCATGACAGCGTGACCGGAGACCAGAAGGACCCGGCGCTCTACCGCCTTCATGCGTCGCTGGGATATCACCTGTCCGTTGCCGCACGCCTGCAGGAGCGCTGGCTGGATGAAAAGTTGCGCGATATCGGCCTGACGCGGATCAGCTGGTGCGTCCTGCTGGCTGTCGGAAACGAGGGGCTGACCCAGCCGTCCGACATCGCCACCTTTGTCGGCATCGACCGGACCGCGACGTCACGGGCCCTGCGCGGAATGGAGGCGCAGGGGCTGCTGGAACGCAATTCAGGCGAAGGCGACCGCCGGACGCGCCACATCACGCTGACGCCGGCAGGGGAACGGGCGATCGAGGCCGCGACCCCCTTCGCCCGGGAAAACGCCGCCCGCATGGCGGACCGTCTGCGCCCCGAAGACCATGCCGAACTGCTGCGCCTGCTGGCGCGTCTGATCGAAGGCAATCCCGGGCTGCCGTCCCTTTAGGATCAGGTCCAGTGCACCTGTGCCCCTCCGGGAAGCGCCGCGCGCGCCTGCATCAGGCTGGTGTATGACAGGCTCCGGGCATCGCAGCAGGCTATCACCCAGGCATCGTCCATCAACAGGAAATCAAGCACGGATCCCAGCAGTTCCGGCTCGCCCGCGCGGGCGCGAAGCTCTGTTTCGGACAGTCCCGAGGCATTCATGAACACCGGCAACAGCTCTTCATTGCCCGCCAGCCAGGCTAAAGCGCCCAGGGCTATGGTTTCGGCCTGATCCTGTTTCATCCGGTCTCCGTTGTGCCGCTCACGCCATGGTGATGAGGGAATTTCCGCTTAAGCCCCCCCTGCGGGAGCCATCGCAACACTTTATTAACCACTTTCACCAAATGTCGATCTCAGACAAGACCGGGTTCGATCCGCAGAAGCGGCCATGCCCGGGCCAGGAAACAGGCGGAGAAGATGCCCGGAAGACTCCTGATCGCCGATGATCGCTTTGCCAGCAGGCTGATGCTGAGCGCCCTGTTTTCCGGGGCGTATTACGACGTCATTCAGGCGGATCGGCCCAGCACCGCGCTGGCGGCGGCACGGGCTGACCGTCCCGGTGCAATCATCCTGCGGGACGGATTCGGCCCGGACGGGGCCATAGCCTTCTGTCATCAGCTCAAGGCGGACCCGGCAACGGCGGATTGCCTGCGCATCATCATGACCGACAGGACCGATCCGGACCGGACCGTCAAGCTGATCGCGGCCGGTGTGGACGATGTGCTGTGCCGCAGCTATGGCGACGAGGAACTCCTCGCGCGGGTTGAGGGGCTGCTGCATCACCGCGGCCGCGTTGCCGATCTGCAGCTTCGTTTCGGCCCGGATCGCGACAGCGGCCTGGCCGAAGCGACGGCCGGCTTCTCCTGGCCAAGCCGGATCGCATTGGTCTCTCCGGCGCAGGACGCGCCCTATTGGGCAGAGACGCTGACGCGGACCCTGCGACATCGCAATATCGCGCCGGTCCAGGTCGGGACCGGCACGGGGTCCGGCGCCGCCCTGCCGGATGCCTCGCTGTTTGTCGTCGACGGCCCGGGCCTTGGCCGGGAACAGGCGCTGCGCCTCATCGCCCGGCTTGCCGCGCGGCCCGATCCCGCCAGCTGCCTGCTGGCGGTCGGGCCGGATGACAGCGGCTTCGCGGCCCAGGGGCTTCGGGTGGGCGCCAGCGGTATCCTGCGCGGCGCCCTCGATGGTGCCGAAACGACCGCGCGGGTCGGACTTCAGCTGGACCGTCTGGACAAGATCGACCGCCTGCGCGCCGATCTCAGCCAGGGCCTGCGATCGGCCGTCATCGACCCGCTGACACGGCTGTATAACCGGCGCTTTGCCATGCCCCGGCTGCAACGGTTGCTGCATGATCTGCGCCGGACCGGTCAGCCGGCCACGATCATCATGGCCGATCTGGACTATTTCAAATGGATCAATGACAGGTTCGGTCATTCGGCCGGCGATACCATTCTGTCGGCCACCGGCGGGATCATTGCCGAACATACCCCGACAGAGGGGTTTGCCGTCCGCATGGGCGGCGAGGAATTTCTGATCGCGCTGCCCGGCACCGATCAGGCCGCTGCCCGGATCATGGCGGAAAAACTGAGGGAAGCGATCTGTGGCACCGTCTTCGCCCACCCCCGGAGCGGCACCGGCCTTCGGACGACCATTTCCATCGGGATCAGCACCATGACCTGCCGGCGCCTGCCGCCTTTTCTTGCCGCCGAGGATGAGATCATCCGCTGGATATCAGAAGCGGATTCGGCGCTCTATCAGGCGAAACACGAGGGACGTAACCGGGTCGCCGTCGCGGCAGAGCAGCCGCCGACCCGTTCCGGCACCTGGGCGCCTGCACCGCTGGCCAGATCGCAGCTCGCCGGAAGTTAGGACAGCCGCCCTGCGATCACGCGTGGCAGGCGGAAGCCGGCCCCGCATGGGCCGCGCGCGGGGCCTGAACCGGCAGGGAACGGCCAGCAGGTGGCACGGCCAGTGTCGCGTCTGCCCCTGCCCGCGGGAAAGCGCGGCCAGCCTGCGACGCGTCTACCGTCAGTCGTCGGCTGCCGGGCCGGGTTTGCGGTCCTTGAGCCGCCGTTCCATCCGGAGGAGCCCCTCCTCCAGCCGATCGGCGAATTCGGACCGGTCTTGGGTCGACATGCCGGAGATGCGGTCCATCAGCACCGTCTGCCCGCGCATCAGCCGGGTGGTGGCTGTTTCGGCCTGCCGGTCCAGCACCGTCTCGACCACCGAGGGATCAAAGGGGTTGGCACGCAGGGCCGTAATCAAACCCCGGTATTCCTCGGCGACATCGTCATGAGACGGCCGGGCCGTGCGATATTCGCGACGCAGCTCGCGTCCGATTTCCCGCCGGTCCTTTTCGCTCAGCGCGAAGGTGAGCGGGCCGATCATACGGTCGACCCGCGGCACATTGCGTTCGGGCCGGCCGTTCATCATATGTCCGGCCACCACCCCCGCGACAAGCAGGTTCAGCCCGAGCGAGACGAGCAGCAGCAGGCGAAGCGGCCAGCCCATCCGGCGCGGCGCCGGGTCTGCTATCTGCCGGGTCATTGCCAGTCCTCCAGATCATCGGTGTAGGAAATCAGAGTGAAGTTCTGGATCGGGTCCACCAGATATGCGTCCTGTTCAATTTCCGTCGAAACGGTGGCGAGGCCGAGAGCGGAGACCGGCAGGGCCGCCGCAGCCGGACCGAACATACCAACCGCGAGGCCCGCGATGCCAGCCGTGGCGAGCCCGGCCAGGCTGGGCCAGCCGCCCAGCAGCGCCAGAACTGCGGCCAGCGGGCCGCGCCGGTCCGACACCCGGGGCTGCAGGCGGGCATGGCTCTGTTCGTCCTGAACCGCAAAGGCATCTGCCCCGATCCGTGCCAAAAGGTCGGATGACGGCGCGGGCATCGTCCGCCGGGCCGCGGCGAAATAGGGCTCCAGCCCGCTATCGGGGGCCTCGGTATGTGTGTCTCGCTCAGTCATCGTCTACAAATCCCAGTTTCTCCTTCATGCCCGAGAGTGCCTTGACGAGTCCACGCTTGCCGCGTGCTGTCAGGCTCTCTACCGCCTCGACCCCGATCCCCATCGTCTCCGCGATTTCGGGATTGGCCAGACCTTCGAGGTGGCGCAGGACCACCGCCTCTCTCTGCCGGTCGGGCAGTGTCGCCAGGGCCGTGTGCAGGGCATGGGTGCGGGCACGGTCCTGAAGCTGTTGATCGACGCCGGGCGTCGTGTCTTCCGGCTCTGGTATTGCGTCGATATCGACCGCGCCGCGACGTCTGCGGCGCAGCCGGTCGGTCGCCAGGTTGGCCGTCACCCGGTAGAGCCAGGTGGAAATCTTGGCCTCGCCCTGGCGCCACTCCGGCGCGATGCGCCAGAGCTTCATCATCGCCTCCTGAGCCACGTCCTCGGCTTCGGCCTGATCGCCCAGCATCCGCCATGCATGGCCATGAACACCGGGGGCAAGCCGCTGGGTCAGCAGCCGCGCGGCCTGCCGGTCGCCATTGGCGAACAGCACCAGCAGCGCGTCGTCATCCAGTCGCTCCAGATCGTCGAAGGGCATGTCCATCATATCCGGTGGGCGTAACCATTTCCTCGGGGCCGTGCAATCGGGCCTGTGACGGGGGAGGTCTCCCCCCCGTCACAGGCCGATGGCTCAGCGCCCCCACGTGCCGTCGCGGTGGTCGGGCCGGGATGCCGGGAGCGGTTTGGCCTTCGCCGCAAAGCTCTGCCTGACGGATGCGAATTCCGGACCGGTCACGGCGCCGTCCGCATCCCTGTCGAGAAAGGCGAAAACACGTTCGCGGGTCTGGCTCTGCCATTCGTCCGACGACAGGCTGCCATTGCGGTCGGTGTCGGCCACGCGCACCAGATAACGGGCCATCTGCCGTGACGTTTCATCGTCAAACCGGGCGCGGGCTGCGATCTCTTCCGCGGTGATCTCGTCATCGCGGTTAGTGTCCAGCCGGGCGATGCGCCGGTCCGATCCGGCGCGCAGTTCCTCGCGGGTGACGCCACCGTCGCCGTTAAGGTCCAAAGCCAACGCATCGTTTACCGATGGCATTGCAGTTGGGCGGAGATGACCATCCCGCGCCTGGGCCGAAAGCGGAAGCGCCGAGGTCGTCAGGACCAGGACAAGAGCGGACAGAGTAAGATTTCTGGGATGCATGGATTTGGCTTTCTCTGATGAGCGTTGTGGGGGAGGAGGCCGGCGACGACGCGCCGCCGGCCTGTATCTCAGTCGTGGCGGGGCTTATCCGCGCGGTCGGACTTCCAGCGTTTGCCATGGTCATGATCGCCACGGTTCATGCGCGCCTCGCGGTCGCCGAACATTTTGCGGGCCCGCTCGAATTCCTCGCGCGTTACGGCGCCGTCCTCATCGGCATCCAGAAAGGCGAACATGCGGTCGCCATTGCGCGGCCCCATCTCATCGGCCGTCAGTTTTCCATCCTCATTGGCATCGGCGCGCTTGAGCATGCGTTCGGCCATTTTCTGCATCCGTTCGGTGCGTTGGGTTTCCATGCCTGCGACGATCTCGTCGATGGTCACTTCGCCATCGCCATTCGCATCGGCGTCCGAAAAGCGCTTCTGCGCCTGGGCCTGCATTTCCTCGCGGGTGACTTTGCCGTCGCCGTCGGTATCCATGCGGGACATGTCAAAGCCCGGGCCACGCTGAGGCCGCGGGGCGGCGTCGCGATCCTGCGCGGCCAGCGGCAGCGCGGTGGAGGTCAGCGCCAGTATCAGCGCGGAGGTGATTGCATTTGCTCGTTTCATCGGGTCTCAATCCTGTTTTCGATCTCTCCGGTGAAGTCTCCGGCAGGGTGTCCCGCCGGCCTTCTGATCTCTCTAACGGGGGGGCTCGGGGTTTCCGTCGCGGGGGGGCTATTTTTTTTCGGGGCGCCCGTTGCGGCGCGCGACATCCCGCCGCAAGGACACCGCATCCTCTTTTCACCGGCCGTTCAGACCGTCACCTTAGGCAGATCACATCCATTCCGGCGGCAGGCCTCCCGTGCACGCCGCCGAGCAGAGGGACCGTCATGACAGAGGCCGAACCGCCCAAGGCCGATCACGATCAGGCCGGGCAAAGCCAGGAGAGGGAGACATGGCCGGCGCTGCGGCTGGGCTGGCGGCGGCGTTGCCCGAACTGTGGCTCCGGACCGCTGCTGAAGGGGTATCTCACGGTGCGCGATCACTGCCCCGTCTGCCGGGAGGAGCTGTTTCATCATCGCGCCGACGATGGGCCGGCCTATCTGACGATCCTGATCGTCGGCCATCTGATGGCGCCTTCGCTGCTAGCCGTGTTCTTTGCCTTCCAGCCGGAGCCTCTGGTGCTCTTCACCTGTTTCGCTATTGGCACGGTCGCGCTGTCCCTCTACCTTCTGCCCAGATTGAAGGGGGCGCTGGTGGCTTTCCAATGGGCCCGGCGCATGCACGGGTTCGGAAAAACCGGTTAAGGCCCCCGGGGTGCATCCGCGCCGAGGGAGGAAAACATGCAGTTACCGGATCCGGCCAATGCCGCCAATCTCGACGAAGGCCAGCCCTTTGACAAATCGCAGATCCGCAATGCCGCCACGGTGATTGCCCTGCGCGACCGCACGACGGCGCCGAAGGTCCTGATGGGGCAGCGCGGCGCCAAGGCTGTCTTCATGCCAAACAAGTTCGTCTTCCCCGGCGGCGCCGTGGATGCGGGTGACGCCACCGTGCCGCTGGCCGGGCCGATCCCCGATCCCTGCGCGGGCCGTCTGCTGGAGGATGCCGAGGGCGATCTGGTCACGGCGCTTGCCGCCGCAGCGGTGCGGGAGCTCTGGGAAGAGACGGGGCTGATCCTGGGTCGCCCGGGTCAGTGGGATACGGTCCCGCCGGACTGGGAAAGCTTTGCCGCGACCGGCCATATCCCCGACGCCTCCGCCCTGCGCTTCGTGTTCCGCGCGATCACCCCGCCGGGCCGGCCCCGCCGGTTCGATGCGCGCTTTTTTGTGGTCGACGCAGATGCGCATATCGTTTCTGACCTCGACGATTTCTCCGCCGCCTCGGATGAGCTCTCGGCGCTGCAATGGATCCCCCTGCCCGAGGCGCGCGGCTTTGACCTGCCCTTCATCACGGAAGTGGTGCTGGCAGAGGTTCAGCAGCGCGCCGCCGACCTCTCCCCGCCCGACAGCGTGCCCTTCTTCGCCAACAAGGGGGAGAACCGCGCCTTCAAGCGGCTTCGCGGGATGGTGGAAGCGCAGGGGCGTGAGGACTGAAAAAGACCAAGGCTTAGCTTGATCGTCATGCGCTCCGAGGGCACCGGCCGCCCAGGGGGGCGGTCGGCCGCTGCCCGGCGTGCCGCCGGGCGGGTGCTCTGAACCGGGCCTTCGAGAGAGGCACCGCCTCAGATCAGGTCACCGCCACCAGCGCCACGACCGACAGGGTGATCAAGGCAATCCCCAGCCCCTCCCGCCGGCTGACCGTCTCGTGAAAGAAAATGACCGAGGCCAGCAGCGACAGGATCACCTCCAGCTGCCCCACGGCAAAAACATAGCCCGCATTCTCCAGCGCGAAGGCCGAGAACCAGCAGAAACTGCCGCCCAGGGAGGCCAGCCCGATCCAGCCCGCCCGTTTCCAGGCCTTGGCGACACGCGAGACCTCTCCCGGTTCGCGCCAGAGCAGCCAGCCGCCGAGGCTGACGATCTGCACCAAAAGCACGCCCGACAGCGTCACCAGCGCCCGTGACCAGGCCTCCCCCGCCACTTCCAGCGTGGCCCCGCGATAGGTCACGGCGGAAATCCCGAAAAACACGCCGGACACCAGCCCCAGCACCACGGCGCGCGACATCAGGATGTCGGTCCAGCGGCCGCCCTCGACCTTGGGCGGGTCTGACAGGATCAGGACGCCCGTCAGCCCCACGATCATCGACAATAGCCCGGCCAGGCTGACGCCCTCGCCCAGGATCACGATGCCGACCAGCACGGTCAGCAGCACCTCGGTCTTCTTCAGCGTGATCCCGACCGCGAAGTTCCGGGTCTGGAACAGCAGGACGACGCAGACCGTCGCCATGATCTGGCTGATCCCGCCCGCAATCGCATAGGGCCAGAAAAGCGGCCCCAGCGACGGCCAGTCCGGCACCAGAAACGGCGCGGCGACCCAGACAATCGGGGCGGAGAAAAGGAACCGCGCGAAGGTCGCCCCCCCGGCAGAAAGCCCGCCGGTGGCCAGCACCTTCTGCAGCATGAAGCGGGCCGTCTGAAAGACGACCGCGCCGAGGGAGAAGAGGATCCAGGTTTCCATGACCCGGATCAGTGACCTATTCCGCGGGCGGCTGCCAGAGCGGATGCGGCACAGGGTCCTTTGCGGAAATCAGATAGCGCCCGAAGATCTCGCGGTAATTGCGATAGACATAGCCGTCGTTCCGCTTGAGAAACCGCTCCTTGTGCTGACGGTAGAGCGCAGGCAGCTCATACCAGGCCCGGTTCGGGTGGGCATGGTGCACAACGTGCAGGTTGTTATTGAGGAAGAGCAGTGCCAGCGGCCCACGGTCCTCCACGATGACGGTCCGCCCCCGGGCACGCTCATGGGCGCGGTGTTCCAGGAAGGTCCGGATCTTCTGCAAGGCATGCGCCAGATAGGTGGCCAGCAGATAGGCCCAGACCGGCATCTCCGCCACGAAAGCCAGCCAAAGCACGACCGGAACCAGCGCCGGGATATGCCAGAGCCAGCCTTTGCGCACCCGCGCATCCCCCTGCCGCGCCGCGCGCAGATCGGTCCGAAAGAAGCAGACGGTGCCGACCACCGGCCCCAGCAGCATCCGCCCCAGCAGCGTGTTGTTCGCCGCCATGACGAACTGCTGCCAGCGGGCCATCTTCGTCCAGACCGCCGGATCCCAGAAATTGCTTTCCGGATCGTCATAGGGATCGGTCAGATGTTCATCGTGATGATGATCCAGATGGGTATCGCGGAACCGCAGATAGGGAATGACCAACCCAAGAGCCGGAAAGACCAGCGCCTCGTTCAGCAGGCGGTTGCGGAAGGGATGGCCATGGATGATCTCATGGCACAACGAGGCGTGGAAGGAGATTGCGACCCCCGCCACAATCACCGCCAGCGGCAGCCACAGCGTGGCCAGCCAGGTCGTTGCCAGCCCCCAGACCAGATAGGTTGCGCCAATCAGCGCCAGCGTGGGCCATTCGATCTTACGCATCGACACGCCCCCAGCCGATCCGCGCCCAGACCCGTTCGTAGCCTGCGTAACAGATGAACCCCAGAAGCGCGTTCACTACCGCCATGCTGCCGCCGGTGGCGATGGAGCCGGTGAAGACAAAGCCCACCACAACCATCACCACCAGACCCAGCACGGTCCACAGAACGGATTTCACAAGCGTGCGTTCACGCGTTTCCATGCCACATCCCCATTGTCCCTGAGCTGCCCCGGCGCGTGTCTCCGCGTCTCTCGGGCCGTCACAAAACAATTACCTCTGCACTGCGGCATGGAGAATTCCGTATCTGATTAACAAAATTCCCCGTTGGTGATATAAGTCACGCCATGCCGGAATCAGTCGACAAACGCCTCAGGGCAAGCCAGTTCCGCCAGCGTCTGACGCAGGCGATGAAGGACCGCGGGGCGACCCAGGCGGGGTTGGCCCGGGATATCGGCGTCGACCGGTCCACCATTTCGCAGCTTCTGTCCGGCGACGGCGCGCGGCTGCCCAATGCGCAGGTCGTGGGGGAATGCGCGGCGGCGCTTGGCGTGTCGGCCGACTGGCTGCTGTCGCTGTCGGAACGGCCCGAAACGGCGGCCAATCTCATGGCGGCCTCGCTGTCGCTGACCTCTGCCCCGCGGGCGCTCGTCGACGAACAGATCTTCGCCTGGCATCAGGAGGCGGCGGGGTACAAAATCCGCCACGTCCCCGCCTCCCTGCCCGACATGTTCAAAACGACCGAGGTGATGCAGTGGGAATATTCCCCCCATCTTGGCAAGACCACGGCGCAGGCCATCGGCGCGTCGCAGGACAGGCTCAGCTGGATGCGCCAGTCCTCATCGGATTACGAAATTGCCCTGCCGATCCATGAGCTTGAGAGCTTCGCCCGGGCAGAGGGATATTACCGCGGCCTGCCCGCCCGTATCCGCCACGACCAGGTCGAGCGGCTGCGCGACCTGACGCGGACACTTTACCCCCGGCTGCGCATGTATCTGTTTGATGCGCGGCGGGTGTTTTCCGCCCCGATCACGGTGTTTGGTCCGCTGATGGTCGCGCTCTATTCCGGCAGCCATTACATCGTGTTCCGCGACAAGGAACGCGTTCAGGCCCTGACCCGGGATTTCGACAATCTGGTGCGGGAGGCGCAGGTGACAGCCCGGACCCTGCCCGAAATGCTGACGCGCCTGCAGGCAGAGATCCGCGATTAGGGGCGTTGCCCCACGGACCGGCTCAGCCCCTCCGGCGCGGGCAGTCCGGATTGCGCATCCTTCAGCGCGCTCAGACGCTCTTCCAATACCGGCGTCATCGGCGCAGACCGGCGCGTGCCCAGATCGACATGCAGCAGCATATGCTCCGCCGTTGCCAGCAGCCGGTCGCCCGACCGCAATTCATGCCAGAGGTGCATCTTCTTGCCGCCGCCGTCGATCACACGGGTCAGCACCTCCAGCGGCGCACCCGCCTTAACCTCATCGATATGACGAATATGCGTCTCAACGGTAAAGAAACTCTGACCGGCCGCGACGTATTCCCGGTCGCAGCCGATCAGGATCATCATCCGGTCGGTCGCATCGGCAAAGACATGCAGATAGCGCGCCTCCGTCATATGGCCGTTGTAATCCAGCCAATCGAGCGGCACCGCCCGGCGGATCGTCCGCACCGGCTGCGAGAGGTCCGCGATATCGGCAAAGCTCTCCGGCACGCCAGCGGCCGCCAGCCGCGCCGCATCGCCTTCTTTCTGCAGCGTCCCGGCGCCCCAGCTTTCCGCGCCAAGCGCCCGCAGGATCCCTACGAGGTTGCGGTCGCGCTGCGCCTCCAGCTCTGCAATCGTATGGGCGCCGGACTGGGCGTCGGACTGGCTGGCGATCTTCTGCACCAGCGCATCGTCCATCTCGGGTACATCCGTCAGCTTGGACCAGGGCCATTCCAGCGCCGGACCGAACTGATGCAGGAAATGCGCCATGCCACCCTCGCCGCCGGCAATGCGGTAGGTCTCAAAGAGGCCCATCTGCGCCCAGCGAAGACCAAAGCCCAGCCGGATCGCATCGTCGATCTCGGCCGTTGTGGCCACGCCGTCCTTCACCAGCCAGAGCGCCTCCCGCCAGACGGCCTCCAGGAGCCGGTCGGCAATATGCGCGGGCACCTCGGCCTTGACCTCCAGCGGCGCCATGCCGATTTCCCGCAGGATATCGGTGGCCCGTGTCACCATCTCCGGGATATTGCGCGGGCTTGCCACGACCTCGACCAGCGGGATCAGATAGACCGGGTTGAAGGGGTGCGCGACAATGACCTGGCTGGCCCTCTGCATGCCGCCCTGCAGCTCTGTCGGGGTAAAGCCCGAGGTGGAGGAGGCAAGGATCGCCCCGTCCTCCATATGCGGCAGCAGGGCCTGATAGATCTTGTGCTTGAGCTCAAGCCGTTCGGGCACGCTTTCCTGAACCCATTCAGCGCCGCGCACCGTATCGGACATCAGGCCCGGAAATTCGAGCCGGCCTTCCGGCGGAAGCGCCACGTCGCCAAGACCGGGAAGCGCGAGACGGGCGCGGTCGATGACCTCGCGGACGCGCGCCTGCGCCTGAGGCTCGGGATCGAAAACCCGCACATCCCAGCCGTTGAGCAAGAACCGGGCCGCCCATCCGGCGCCGATCACGCCACCGCCGATTATGGCTGCGACACGTGTCATGCGATCCCTCCCGGCGCCCGCTTTTGCAGGCCCAGCCGGTCCCGCATGGCCTGTGGTCCCATGACCCTGGCTCCGAGGTTTTCGATGATGGTCACGGCCCGCTCGACCAGCTGGGCATTGGTTGCAAGCGTGCCGCGCGACAGCCAGAGATTGTCTTCAAGGCCAACCCGCACATGACCTCCGGACAGGACCGCGGCGGCGACATAGGGCATCTGATGCCGCCCCAACCCAAATGCCGAGAAGGTCCAGCCTGAGGGCACATTTGCAACCATGGCCTGCAGAGTTTGCAAATCGTCCGGCGCACCCCAGGGGACGCCCATACACAGCTGAACAAGGGCCGGCGCCTTCAGCACCCCCTCTTCGACCAGCTGGCGGGCAAACCACAGGTGCCCGGTGTCGAAACACTCGATCTCCGGCACCACGCCAAGCGCCGTGATCTGCCGGCCCATGGCGCGCAGCATGCCAGGCGTGTTGGTCATGACATAGTCGTTTTCGGCGAAGTTCATCGTGCCGCAATCGAGGGTACAGATCTCCGGCAGGCAGTCGGCGACATGGACCAGCCGCTCTTCTGCGCCGATCATATCCGTGCCCGGCCCCGGCGGCAGCGGATGGTCGGTGCCGCCAAGGATCAGGTCGCCGCCCATCCCGGCGGTCAGGTTCAGCACGACATCCGTATCGGCGTCGCGAATGCGGTCCGTCACCTCGCGGTAGAGGGCCGGATCGCGGGACGGGGCGCCGGTGTCGGGATCGCGGACATGGATGTGAACACAGGCCGCGCCAGCGCGCGCGGCGTCCAGCGCGCTCTCGGCGATCTGGGCCGGGCTGCGGGGCACAAGGTGCGACCTGTCCTGTGTCTGGCCGGAGCCGGTCACGGCACAGGTCAAAAATACCTCCGACGATATCGAAAGCGGCATGACATCCCTCCGCGTTCAGGAAGGCGCGGATTTGGTCTGTCAGGCAAGCAGCAATGAGCACCCACCGCTCTGGCGGGGCGGGAGTGTTGTAGGCAAGCCACCCTGCGACTGAAAGTTACCCGGAGCCGATGCGCATGGGCCTATGGCTGCGGCAGACCGGTCAATACGGCTGCGGATGGTTTTTATGCACCTCGTCCAGATCGTTCATCACCTCGTCTGACAGGGTCAGGCTCAGCCCGGACAGGATGTGGCCCAGCTGGTCGGGTGTGGTGGCGCCCAGAATTGTCGACGTGGTGAAGGGCCGCTGCGCGACCCAGGCCAGCGCCATATGCACAGGGTCGAGATCATGCCTGAATGCGATATCGAGATAGTCGTCGACGGCGGCAAAGGCCCGGTCGGATTTGCGTTCGCCCAGGTCCGGAACACGGCTCATCCGGGACCCGTCCGGGATGGCCCGCCCCTGATATTTCCCGGTCAGCAGCCCGGCCGCCAGAGGCGAATAGGCGAGAAGCCCGATGTCTTCGGTCAGGCTGAGTTCTGCCAGATCGGTATCGAACTGCCGGCAGAGCAGTGAATATTCGTTCTGGATGGTGACCGGGCGTGGCGCGTGGCGCGTGCGGGACAGGCGCAGCCATTGCGCCGTGCCCCATGCGGTTTCGTTGGACAGGCCAAAGAAACGGATCGTGCCACGGCACCGTTCCTGCTCCAGCGTTTCGAGGCAGTCGACCATATTGTCGAGCACCCTGTCCCGGTCGATGCCGGCCGGGTTGTACTGCCAGTTCTGACGAAAATGAAACGAGCCGCGGTTGGGCCAGTGGAACTGAAAGATATCGATATATTCGGTCCGGAGCCGGCGCAGCGAATCCTCGATGGCCTGCCGGATATTGGCACCGGTGATCGGCGCGCCGTTGCGGACCTTGGCGTTGCCGGGGCCGGTTTGCTTGGTCGCGATCAGAATGTCGCCGCGCTGCGCGCGGTTTTTTTCCAGCCAGAGCCCGAGGATGCGTTCCGTCCGGCCGATCGTTTCCGCTTTGATCGGGTTGACCGGATATATTTCCGCCGTGTCGATCAGGTTCAGCCCGGCATCCCGGGCCATGTCGATCTGACGGTGGGCGTCTTTCGCGCGGGTCTGAGAGCCCCAGGTCATGCTGCCCAGGCAGTAGTTTTTCACCCGCAGGTCGGTCTGCCCCAGTCTGTTGTCTTTCATCTTTGTCCCCCGGTCGCTCTCGATCCTTATGGTCAAAAGGTTACACATTCCCTGTTCAGGCTCCGTGCTTAAGAAAATTTTCCACATAAGCATTGAGAACATAAAGCGAACATTTTACACTTTCCTCATGTCTGCTCACGCCCCTGCCCTGTCCCGCCGGCCACATCGGGCCGGACCTGTCCTCGACCTTGGCGGGGGGGCCGTCCTGGCGCTGTCCCGCCTGCACGAGATCTGCGGTCCGGCCCGGCGCAGCCTGGCCCTGGTCATGGCCGCCCGGCTGGCCGCCGCCGGGCGGGAGGGGCCGGTGTGGTGGATCGCGCCGTCCTGGCAGGCAGAGCAGCTCCATGCAGAGGGGGTTGCCGCGCTGTTTCCGCCCGAACGGCTGCATTTTGTCCGGCCGAAACGGGCCGAGGATGTGCTCTGGACGCTGGAGGAGGTCTTGCGCAGCGGCACCTCTCCGCTGGCCGTGGCGGATATCCCCGGCCTGCCCGGCCTGACCGCCATCAGGCGGCTGCATCTTGCGGCTGAAAGCGGGACCGCGCTTGGTCCGGCCGTGCCGCTGGGCCTCATCCTGACCCCCGGCCCCGGCGGGGCACAGGGCGTCGAAAGCCGCTGGCGCCTGAGCGGCGACACTCCTGGCGGCGGCGCGCCGCTCTGGCGGCTGGATCGGCTGCGGTCCCGTATGGACCCGCCCCGGAGCTGGCGGCTCTGCCTGCCCCCGGATTCGCCCCGGGCGCCGGTACTGACGCCCTATCCGCCGCCGCCTCCCGCCGGGGCCTCCACATCCCCGGCTTCCGACATTCGGCAGAAAGAAACGTCACCAGGTGTCGCATCCGGGCTGGCATGATCCGCCGCGCCGGGGCAAGGAGGGGGCATGCGTGTGATCCTCACCCTCGCCCCGCTGTTTCTGTCGGTGGTTCTGCTTCAGCTTTCCTCGGGCGGCCTTGGCCCGCTCGACGCGCTGTCCGGCATTGCCGAAGGCTTTTCGCGCCAGGAGATCGGCCTGCTCGGTTCGGCGCATTTCCTCGGCTTTTTCCTGGGCTGCTGGTGGGCACCGCGGCTGATGGGACGGGTGGGACATGCCCGGGCCTTTGCCGCCTTTGTGGTTTTTGGCGTGATTGGCATGCTGGCCCATATGCTGGTCGTCAATCCCTATGCCTGGGCGCTGCTGCGGGTCCTGTCCGGCCTGTGTATCGCGGGCAGCTACACGGTGATCGAAGGCTGGCTGATGGTGCGGATCACCAAAGAAACGCGCGGCCAGACAACCGGGGTTTACCGGCTGACGGATATGGGGGCGTCGCTCCTGTCGCAGCTGCTGATCGGCTTTCTGACACCGGCGGCATATTCCTCCTACACGATCCTGGCGCTGATCTGCTGCGCCGCGATTCTGCCCCTGACCCTGTCGACAGCCGCCCAGCCGGCCATGCCGGACGCCCCCCGGCTGCGCCCGGTCGTGGCCTGGCGGACCTCTCCGCTGGCGGCGGTGGCGGTGATCGTCTCGGCCCTGTCGGCAGCAACCTTCCGTATGATCGGCCCGGTCTACGGGCAGGCCGTCGGGCTGAACGCGCAGCAGATCGCCTGGTTTCTTGCGCTCTTCGTCCTGGGCGGCGCATTGGCGCAGATACCGGCGGGGCTGCTGGCCGACAGGTTTGACCGGCGCCGCGTGCTGGCAGGCATATCGCTGGCCTCTATGGTCACCTGTGCGGCCTCTGCAATGACCGGAGCGGCCAGCCCGGCGGCGGCCCAGCTCAACGCGTTTTTCTTCGGGCTCGCCACCTATCCGGTCTATTCCGTCGCGGCGGCCCATGCGCATGATTTCGTCGAGGACGGGCAACGCGCCGAACTCTCTGCCGCGCTGCTATTTTTCTACGCCGCTGGCGCGATATTCTCGCCCTATATCGCGGCTTGGCTGATCACCGGGTTTGGCCCGCACGCCCTGTTTGTCATGGTCGCGGCCGGACATGCGGGCCTGCTGGGCTTCAGCCTGAGCCGCATCCGTGTGGGCCGGCGCCCCCTTGGCAGAACCCGCTATGTCTGGGCGCCGCGGACCTCTTTCCTGATCGGACGGCTGACACGGCGCGGGCGCGCCGGGCCCTGAGCCCTCTGGTCCTGCGGCCTCACAGCGGGTAAAGGGGGCCGCACCACCACAAGAGGCGCGACATGGCACGGCACCTGATCACATCCGCCATCCCCTATATTAACGGGATCAAGCATCTGGGAAACCTCGTGGGCTCGCAGCTGCCGGCCGACCTCTATGCGCGCTATCAAAGGGCGCGCGGGCATGAGGTGCTGTTCCTCTGCGCCACGGATGAACATGGCACACCGGCAGAGCTTGCCGCGGCCAAGGCAGGGCGGCCGGTGGCGGACTACTGCGCCGAAATGCACGTGGTGCAGGCCAGGATCGCCGAGGGGTTCCGCCTGTCCTTCGATCATTTCGGACGGTCGTCCAGCCCGCAGAACCACAAGCTGACCCAGCATTTCGCGGGGCGCCTGGCGGAGGCTGGCCTGATCTCCGAAGTCTATGAGAAACAGATGTATTCTCATGCCGACGGCCGTTTCCTGCCCGACCGCTATATCGAAGGCACCTGCCCCAATTGTGGCTTTGACAGCGCGCGTGGCGACCAGTGCGACAATTGCACCAAGCAGCTGGACCCGGTCGACCTGATCAACCCGCATTCGACCATCTCCGGCTCGACCGATCTTGAAATGCGGGAGACCAAGCATCTGTATCTGCGTCAGTCCACCATGAAGGACCAGCTTGAGGAATGGATCGACACGCGGGACGGATGGCCTGTTCTGACCACCTCCATCGCCAAGAAATGGCTGAACGACGGCGATGGGTTGCAGGATCGGGGGATCACGCGCGACCTCAACTGGGGCATTCCGGTCAAGCGCGGCGATGCCGACTGGCCCGGGATGGAGGGCAAGGTCTTCTACGTCTGGTTCGACGCCCCCATCGAATATATCGCCTGTGCCCAGGAATGGGTCGAGGCGGGCAAGGGCAGCGACTGGGAGCGCTGGTGGCGCACCGACAAGGGCGCGCAGGATGTGACCTATACGCAGTTTATGGGCAAGGATAACGTGCCCTTCCACACGCTCGGCTTTCCGGCCACGATCCTCGGATCGGGCGAGCCGTGGAAGCTGGTCGATTTCATCAAGTCGTTCAACTACCTGAATTACGAGGGCGGCCAGTTCTCCACATCGCGCGGGCGCGGCGTGTTCATGGACCAGGCGCTGGAGATCCTGCCGGCGGATTACTGGCGCTGGTGGCTTTTGTCGCATGCCCCCGAATCCTCGGATTCCGAATTCACCTGGGAGAACTTTCAGGCCTCGGTGAACAAGGACCTGGCGGATGTGCTGGGCAATTTCGTGTCCCGCGTGACCAAGTTCTGCCGCTCCAAATTCGGCGAGATCGTCCCCGAAGGCGGCAGTTACGGTCCGCAGGAAACCGCCCTGATCGCGGAGCTCTCGGATCGGCTGGCGGCCTACCAGGCCTGCATGGATGCGATGGAAGTCCGGAAATCTGCGCAGGAACTGCGGGCGATCTGGGTTGCGGGGAACGAGTATCTTCAGTCCGCCGCCCCCTGGACTGTCTACAAGGAAGACCCCGACCGGGCCGCGGCGATCATTCGGCTGTCGCTGAACCTTATCCGGGTCTATGCGGCCCTTTCCGCGCCCTTCATTCCCGATACGGCAGAGACGATGCAATCGGCCTTTCCCGGATCGTCGGCGGGCTGGCCAGAGTCGATGTCCGATGCGTTGCAGTCCCTGCCCGCCGGCTCCCCCTTCGAGGTTCCGGAAAATCTGTTTGGCAAAATTGCACCGGAAACGGTCGAGACCTGGAAAGCAACCTTCTCCGGTCGGCGGGAATAGAAGGGTATACGGTCGCGAGAGGCCGGCATTGCGCAGACCTTTGCTCTGGTTGGCCCGGGTTGAAAAATGGTCCGGGCGGACAGTCCCAGATGCGCCTTTCGATGGTCCGGGGCCCTTCGTCGGGCCAGGATGCGCTTTCCGCTGTTTGATCGGGATTTTGACTTGCGGCGCTGGACGCGGACGCAGGGCTTGGGCGTCGACGGGCTGGTCAGCGCGATTGCGGCCCCAGCGTGGGTAAGGCTATGGCGGATCAGAACTCCTCCCACCCGGTTGCGATTGACGTGCTCGGCTGACTGACATGTCTTTGCGAAGACGCAAGCTGTGCCACTTGTTGCTGCTGTCTCGTGGTCACCTCCGTGTGGCTGCTGGATATGCCCGGCATGGGCGTCGCCCTCCGCCGGGCCGGCTGTTCCAGCCGGAACCGGCCTGCTGCCGTGACCAGAGCCTCTGCCTGTTGGGTGAGAGACTGACCGGCGGCATTTGTTTCCTCAAACATGGCGGCATTCTGTTGCGTGACCTGGTCAAGTTCGGACATGGCCGTGTTAATCTCGCCCAGTCCGCCAGCCTGTTCGCGCGCGGCGGCGGCAATTCCCGCAATACGACCCGAGATGTCGGACACGGCCTCCACGATCTGCGCCAATGCGTCACCGGTCTGATTCACAAGGTCGACGCCGTTGAGAACCTGCTGGCTTGAGGCTGTGATCAGGTCATTGATCTCCCGCGCGGCATCGGATGACCGCTGCGCCAGGGCACGTACTTCTGTCGCCACCACCGCAAAGCCGCGTCCGGCCTCTCCCGCACGTGCGGCTTCGACCCCGGCGTTCAGTGCCAGAAGGTTGGTTTGAAAGGCGATGTCGTCGATCAAGCCGGTAATTTTGGAAATCTCCCGGCTCGAGTCGCGGATGGCTTCCATCGCACTGACCGTGCGCCGCGCGATTTCGCCACCGTTCTGTGCCTTGGTCTGTGCGGTTGCGGAAAGGCTGCTTGCCTCGTCCGCGCCTTCGGCGGCAGACCGGACAGAGCCGGTCAGCTGTTCCATGGCGGCCGCCGTTTCTTCCAGAGTTGCGGCCTGACGTTCCGTTCTGCGTGCCAGGTCATCCGCCGCAGAGGTAATTTCGCCCGTCTCGGTCACGATCGACTGTGCATTGCCCACTACAGCCTCCATCGCCTCGTGCAACCCTTTGACCGCCCGGTGGAAATCCTGCCGCAATCGATCGTAATCGGCATCGAATTTATCAGGGATCGAGATGGTCAGATCCCCCTGTGCCAGTTGACGCAAAGCGACCCCCAGGGCATCCACGACCCTGTTCTGAATGTCTTCCTTTTCTCGCCGCTCGGCTTCCGATCGCTGCATGGCATAGTAACTTTGCGTGAAGTCGGATCCCGTGAAGACAATGCGTTCGACACTGCCTTCGGCGTTCACGATCGGGGTGAGCGTCCCTTCGACGACGGGCGCAGGCGTTGTTGTCGAAGCGATGGTGAAACGCGCGGATACGACCCGGCCGTCGCGAATGGCAGCCAGCACATCCTGTCGATCCCGACCATCCTCTTCGAGCAGCGTGAACAGGTCCTGCCCCGTCATTGAGAACAACGTCTCCGCAGGCAGGCCGCACAGCTGAGCAAAACGCGTATTACAATCGTCGACCTTGCCGGCATCGTCGATGTCAAGCCGCAGGCTATGCTCTTCCATCGCATCCAGGATCGCGGCGTTCAGCACCTGATCTGAAACATCGCTCATTTCAGCGATATAGCCGATGGTCGCCTTACCGTCAGAGACAGCCTCCAACCGGCAGTGCAATCTTTTCCTGTTCCAGCGACATTCCAGTTCGTATGGCAATGTCAGCTGCTGGTTCAGCAATTGCTCAAAAACCTCGGACAATCCCGGGACAATAGCCAGCGAATCTCCGGGCTTGATTCCGTGACCAAGCCTGCCCCAAACACCGCCGCAGGTTCCGGCGAAGGCCCGGATGAGGCGGTCACAGGCCGGATTGGCATATCGTATGTGTCCGTCCAGCCCCAGCAGGATCAGGGCAGATCCAGCGCAATCCACCGCTGCGCTCCGGAAAGATTGTTCTTCCTCAGCGGCCCGGGCGCCGCGCAGGGTTTCGAGCAGCAGAGCCAAGGCGCGTTCGATCGCGGAGATCTCATCCCGGCGTCGGCTCTCAGGCGGCGACTGACCAAGCTCAACTGCAGACACCAGGCACAATGCGCCAACCGCACTTCTGAGCGGGCGTGCCAGCCAGAAATAAAAGAATACTGCCGTCACGATCAGCGTCGCCAGGAACAAAAGGACGGAAATCAGGACCTGCGACTTCCATTCTGCTTGCTGCCGTTCCAGTGCATTCTGGGTCGTCCATTGGCTTACAGCCGCGCCGATCGGCGTTTCCGAGCCGCCAAACCAGACCGGAACCGCCACGAGAAGGCCGCCGTCGTCGGCAACGATCTGCCCCTCGTCAATCGCCCGCGCAGCGACGGATTTGGCCATGGACAGCTCAAGCCCGCCGCCGCGCGCCGCCAGCAAATCCATATCCGCCCGGAAAACGGCGCTGCCGATTGCATCCAGACCGGACTGCGCCAGCATGGAATCGAGGTCTGACATAACAGGCCCGGCCTTTCCAAAACGTATGGCGCCGCCAAGGCCTGCGGCCAGGTTCCGCGTCGTCTCTTCGGCGCGGAGTGAAATCTGGTCGACCGTCATCCGCGTCTCCCGCGCAATGGTCATCCATATATTCACGGCGACCACGGTCATAACGCAAAGGGCGACCAGGGCTGTGGCAATGGTAAAAATTGACCTCAATGGATGGATGCGGAATTCGGTCGGATGCGGGTCCATCGCAGATACCTTCAGCTTGGAATTGGCGCGGAGATCAGAACAGGCGTTCAGCATTCACGCCGACGGTGATCGCACCGATCGGCTGGCCCGTCAGATCGTCGAGAATGGTGAGTGATACCTGCGCCTGGTAGGTTTGCGTGGATTCGTCAAAATCTATGTCGCCCAGGTGAAACGCGCCGGCCCCCTGCCCAAAACTTTCCTGGAACTTGGCCTCGTCCCCCTGCCAGTAATCCGACGTCACGTCGGAGGCCGCGACATTGAGCCCCCGCGCATCCATCACGAACACTTCGGAAATCAGACCGCCGGCATTTTCGACTTTCTGGCGCAGAAAGTCCGAAGCCGGATTGTTCAGGACCGCGTCGATCATGGGCATCTGCGGCTGACCGACTTCGCGTCGCCAAGTTATGTCGAGGTCTTCGATCTTTGACTGGCTAAATCCGCCAGTGCGCTGGTTCTGCATTCGGATCGCCGTGATAAGCACTGGGTCATTTGCCCATGGCATCACATGGTTTTTGGCATAATTTTCCAACACATCCGAGTATTCGTCGGCGGACACGGCGCCCGCGGCAAGCATCGTGGACAGGACGACTGGAAGAACACGCATCGTGAGTTTCAAGGGTCACCTCCGGTTTGGACCTTGAGAAATCATGGCCCATAGACCTTACGTCTCGATTAATGACCGCGCGCCATTCTGACCGGCGTTAATATGGTGAATTTGCGTGTAGTTCCGGGTCATCCTACCGGTCCGCGTGACGGGCGCGGTTCCGACGGGACAGCTCTCGCGGATTCGTCGAAACCGCTGCCGCTCAAATCTGCTATTCGGAAGTTGGCCACTTTCCTGCGGAAAGTGTGGCGCACCCAAGAGGATTCGAACCTCTGGCCTCTGCCTTCGGAGGGCAGCGCTCTATCCAGCTGAGCTATGGGTGCCGCGAAGGCGGTCATAGGGCAAAGCGCCGCTGCCCGCAATCGGAAATCACCCGGGCTTGACCGCCTCGGCCAGCATGGTCATCTGCGGGATCATCTCACCGACGCTGACGCCTTGGAATCCGGCATCCACCAGCTCTCCGGCCAGGGTCTCGCTGTCGACCGACCGCGCTTCGGGGGTAAAGGCCGTGTGCTGCAGCTGCCAGAGCGCCGCGAGGCCGGGGCCGGAGCGGTCGCCGTGGACCATGAAGTCATGGATCAGCAGCCGTCCGCCGGGCTTGAGCGCTTCCATGGCATCCGCAATCAGGCCCACATGCATATCGCCGGGCACGCCCGACAAAAGGTAGGACATCAGCACGATATCCTGCCCGCCCGGCCAGCCGGTTTTCAGCGCATTGCCGTCGACATAGGCGATACGGTCCGAAAGCCCCGCCTCCTCCACATAACGTCGCCCCAGCTTGGCGACATTGGGGAATTCGACGATCACCGCCTTCAGATCGGGAAAGGTCTTGCAAAAGGTGATGGCGAAGGCGCCGGTGCCGCCGCCGACGTCCAGCATCTTGGTCGCGGCGCCAAGGTCGAGCCGCCGCGCCAGTTGGCGGGCGGGGCCCAGTGACCCGGCATGCTGGCTTTCGGAATAAAGCCGCGCCTCCTCCTCATCGGAAAACCACTGCTCGTAGGAGCCGGTCTGCTCCTCCTCCAGCTCGCCCTTCACGGCGGGCGCCAGCTGATCCATCAGCGGATACATCTGCTTGCCGACCTGAAGGCGCAGGTAATCGCCAAAGTCGTATTTCGCGCCTTTGACAAGGAAAGCCTCTGCAGCGGGAGAGTTGGAAAAGGCCCCCTCCTCCACCGTCAGCAGGCGCAGCCCGGTCAGCGCGGTCAGCAGGGTTTCGGCCCGGTCGGCATGGATATCGGCATGGCCGGCAACTTCGGCTGCCGTCTTCGGACCAGAGGATAAATAGCTAAAGATATCAAGGTCGAGCGCCAGGAAGAGGGCTTTGGATCCCATGAAACCAAATGCGATTTCAGAGATCTCGTCAGCTTCGGTTGCGGCGTTCATTTGCGTCCTCCGGATGTCGTTTTCTGACCTCATACTACGCAGCACGTCCCGGATGACCACCGCAGGGCCGGAGATTTTCCCAAATGGGCCATGGGGTGCCCGATGGTTCATCGGTGGCCCGTTGCCCGGGGGGACGCGACCCGGTATGATCGAATTCCCCTATCAAAAACCCGATATTCAAATGGCAGATCTTATCACCAAGCTCGAAATGCTCATCGCCCTGGCGCAGGAACAGCATTTCGGCCGCGCGGCGGAAAGCCTCGGGATCACCCAGCCGACCCTCTCTGCCGGGCTCAAACAGCTGGAGGCGCATCTGGGCGTCAAGCTGGTGCAGCGCGGTTCGCGCTTTGGCGGGCTGACGCCGGAGGGGCAGCGCGCGCTGGTCACCGCCCGCCGGATGGTTGGTGATGCGCGGCGGCTGCGCGACGAGATGCGGGCGAAACGCGACGGGCTGACCGGGCGGTTGCGCCTGGCCGTCATCCCCACCGCGCTGACATGGGCCGCGCGGCTGGCCACGCAGGTGAACCGCGCCCAGCCCGGCATCGGCTTCGACATCCGCTCCGCCCCCTCGCAATCCGTCCTGCAGATGCTGGAGAACCTCGAGATCGACGCCGGGATCACCTATCTCGACAATGAGCCGCTGGGCCGGGTCATGAGCGTCAGCCTCTACCGGGAGGATTACCGGCTGGTCTGTCACCGCGACCATCCGCTGGCCGGCCATGCCCGGGTGACATGGGCCGATCTGGCGCGGCAAAAGCTCTGCCTGCTGACGCCCGATATGCAGAACCGCCGCATCATCAACCGCCATTTCATGGAAGCCGGCGCCGCCCCCACGGCGATGATCGACAGCAATTCGACGGTTGTGCTGGCCGCCACCGTGGCGACCGGTGGCTGGGTCACCATCCTGCCCACCGATATGGCCGAATTCCTGGTGGAGGGGCGCGCGCTGACCTCCGTTGCCATTGCCGACCGCGCCCGGGCCCATGAGATCGGGCTGATCACCGAACATCAAGAACCGCACACCCCCGTCCTGCAATGCCTTCTGCGGGAGGCGGCGGCGCTCGCCCGGCCCTCCGTTTGATAGAGATTTCCTATCCCCTAACGGATGTGCGATATTGATTCCGGATCGTAAATTCGCCATCCCCGCCTGAAGCCCGACCAAGCCAGAAGGAGGCAGATTTGCCCCCAGCCAGCCCTGCCGCCCAACCCGATCCCGCGCTGATCGCCTCCGTCATCGCGACGTGGAAGGATCGTGAGGGCCCGCTGCTGCCGATCCTGCACGCCTTGCAGGATGCCTTCGGCTTCATTCCGGCAGAGGCGCAGGCGCCGATCTGCACCGCGCTCAGGATCACCAAGGCAGAGCTGCATGGCGTCATCTCCTTCTACCACGACTTTCGGGAGGCGCCCGCCGGCCGCCATGTGCTGAAACTCTGCCGGGCGGAGGCCTGTCAGGCCATGGGCGCCCCCGCCCTGCATACCGCCGTGCTTGAGGCGCTTGGCCTCGACTGGCACGGCACCTCCGCCGATGGCCGCGTGACGGTGGAGCCGGTCTATTGCCTTGGCCTCTGCGCCTGCGCCCCCGCCGCCATGCTGGACGAGCGGGTGATCGGCCGCGCCGATCCCGCACGGATCGAAACCGCCCTGGCGGAGGGCGCGGCATGAAGCTCTACCTTCCCCGGGACAGCGCCGCCAAGGCGCTTGGCGCCGACGCCGTGGCGAAGGCCCTGCGCGACATGGCCGACACCGTCGGCCTTGAGATAGAGCTGATCCGCACCGGCTCCCGCGGCATGATCTGGCTGGAGCCGCTGGTGGAGGTCGACCGCGGCGACGGCATCCGTCTGGGCTACGGCCCCGCGACGCCCGCCATGGCCCGGGCGATCCTCGACGGCACTGCCGAGAGCCTCGGCCCGGTCGAGGACATCCCCTTCTTCAAACGCCAGACCCGGCTGACCTTCGCCCGCTGCGGCGTGATCGACCCGCTCTCCATCCCCGATTACGAGGCCCATGGCGGGCTCACCGGCCTGCGCCGTGCCCTCTCCATGACGGCAGAGGCAATGGTGGAGGAGGTCAAGACCTCCGGCCTGCGCGGTCGCGGCGGCGCGGGCTTCCCGACCGGTCTCAAATGGGACACGGTCCGGCAGGCCGAGGCGCCGCGCAAATACATCGTCTGCAATGCCGATGAGGGCGACAGCGGCACCTTCGCCGACCGGATGATCATGGAGGGCGACCCGCTTTCGCTGATCGAGGGCATGGTCATCGCGGGGCTTGCCACCGGCGCCACCAGGGGCTTCGTCTATATCCGCTCCGAATATCCCGATGCGATCGAGGTGATGGAACGCGCCATCCGCCGCGCCCGCGATGCGACCATCCTCGGGCTGGACATCCTCGGCTCCGGCCGCACCTTCGATATGGAGGTCCGCAAGGGCGCGGGCGCCTATGTCTGCGGGGAGGAAACCTCGCTCCTCAATTCCCTCGAAGGCAAGCGCGGCACGGTCCGCGCCAAGCCGCCCCTGCCCGCGCTCGAAGGCGCATTTGGCCAGCCGACCGTCGTCAACAACGTCCTCTCGCTCGCCACGATCCCGGTGATCTTCGAAAAGGGCGCGCAGCACTATGCCGATTACGGCCTCGGCCGGTCGCGCGGCACCATGCCGATCCAGATCGCCGGCAATGCCCGCTTCGGCGGCCTTTATGAGACCGCCTTCGGCCTGCCGCTTGGGGAACTGGTCAACGATATCGCAGGCGGCACCGCCACCGGCCGCCCGGTCAAGGCGGTGCAGGTCGGCGGCCCCTTGGGCGCCTATTTCGCCCCCCACCAGTTCGACACGCCCTTCGGCTACGAAGAGTTCGACCAGGCCGGCGGCCTCATCGGCCATGCCGGGATCACGATCTTCGACGACACCGCCGACATGGCGCAGATGGCCCGCTTCGCCATGGAATTCTGCGCCGTGGAAAGCTGCGGCAAATGCACCCCCTGCCGGATCGGCGCGGTGCGCGGCATGGAAACCATCGACCGCATCACGGCGGGCGACCCGGCCGCCCCCGCGCTGCTCGAAGACCTCTGCGAGACGATGACCAGCGGCTCGCTCTGCGCGCTTGGCGGCTTCACCCCCTACCCCGTCCTGTCGGCCCTGCGCCTCGCCCCCGAGGATTTCGGCCTTGCCAAAAAGGCCGCAGAATGACCCGCCCCCTCAGCCCGCGCCCAACCCCCTGCTTTTTCTTGCCGAAAATATCCCGGGGGGATCCGTCAAATGCCGCGCATTTGACGGTGGGGGGCAGCGCCCCCCGCCCCGCCTGCCAAGGAGCCATACAATGGACAAGGTAAAAGGCCCCGCCTCCTATTTCCCCTCGATCGAGGCGAAATACGGCCAGCCCGTAGACCACTGGCTCGCCATGGTCCGCGACCGCGCCCATATGAAACACATGGAGATCGTGGGGTATCTCAAATCCGAACACGGGCTCGGCCACGGCCATGCCAATGCCCTCGTCGCCCATGAGCTCGCGCAGATCAAAAAGGATCAAGGCTGACATGAAAGACTTCATCCTGCCGCCCAAAGACTGGGACATGGGCACCCCGCTGCCCAAATCCGACACCACCGTGACACTGAAGATCGACGGCTTCGACGTCACCGTGACAGAGGGCACATCCGTCATGCGCGCGGCGATGGAGGCGGGCATCAAGATCCCCAAGCTCTGCGCCACCGACTCTGTGGAGGCCTTCGGCTCCTGCCGTCTCTGCCTTGTCGAAATCGAAGGCCGGCGCGGCACGCCCGCCTCCTGCACCACGCCGGTGGCCGAGGGGATGGAAGTCACCACCCAGTCCGCCAAGCTCGCCAAGCTGCGCAAGGGGGTGATGGAGCTCTATATCTCCGACCACCCGCTCGACTGTCTGACCTGCGCCGCCAATGGCGATTGTGAGCTGCAGGATATGGCCGGCATGGTGGGCCTGCGCGACATGCGCTACATGGCGGGCGACAACCACTATGCGCCGACCTCCGCAGGCAGCCTTTCCCTCAACGACCTGCGCGCCCGGACGCCGGATGCCGCATCCAATGCCCGCTACATCCCCAAGGATGACAGCAACCCTTACTTCTCCTACGACCCGGCGAAATGCATCGTCTGCTCCCGCTGCGTGCGCGCCTGCGAGGAGGTTCAGGGCACCTTTGCGCTCACCATCGAAGGCCGGGGCTTCGACAGCCGCGTCTCCTTCGGCGCCAGGACCGACAATGCCCTGCAATCCGACTGTGTGAGCTGCGGCGCCTGCGTTCAGGCCTGCCCCACCGCGACCCTTCAGGAGAAGAGCGTGGCCGAGATGGGCACGCCCGACCGCGCCGTCCTGACCACCTGCGCCTATTGCGGCGTCGGCTGTTCCTTCAAGGCGGAACTCAACGGTGACAAGCTGGTGCGCATGACGCCCTACAAGCACGGCAAGGCCAATCGCGGCCATTCCTGCGTCAAGGGCCGCTTCGCCTATGGCTATGCCGAACACCCCGACCGCATCCTGTCCCCGATGATCCGCGACAGTGTCGATCAGCCGTGGCAGGAGGTTTCGTGGGAGGAGGCGATGGCCTTCACCGCCCAGCGTCTCACCCAAATCCGCGACACCCACGGCCATAAATCCATGGGCGTCATCACGTCGTCCCGCTGCACGAACGAAGAGACCTACCTCGTCCAGAAGCTCACCCGCCAGGTCTTCCGCAACAACAATACCGACACCTGCGCCCGTGTCTGCCATTCGCCCACCGGCTACGGCCTCGGCCAGACCTTCGGCACCTCCGCTGGCACGCAGGATTTCGACTCGGTCGAACAGACCGATGTCGTCATCGTCATCGGTGCCAACCCGACCGACGGCCACCCGGTCTTTGCCTCCCGCCTGAAGAAACGGCTGCGGCAGGGCGCGACGCTCATCGTGATCGACCCGCGCCGGATCGACCTGCTCGCCACCGCGCATGGCTCGGACACCCACCACCTGCCGCTGCGGCCGGGCACCAATGTCGCCGTCGTGTCGGCCCTCGCCCATGTCATCGTGACCGAGGGGCTGGCGGATGAGAGCTTCATCCGCGACCGCTGCGACTGGGACGAATATTCGCACTATGCCGAGTTCATCCGCGATCCGCGCCATTCCCCCGAGGCGACTGAGCTGCTGACTGGCGTGCCCTCTGACGCCCTCCGCCAAGCCGCCCGCGCCTTCGCCCAGAGCGGCAATGGCGCGATCTACTACGGCCTCGGCGTCACGGAACACAGCCAGGGTTCCACCACGGTCATGGGAATTGCCAACCTCGCCATGCTGACCGGCAATATCGGCCGCCCCGGCGTGGGCGTGAACCCGCTGCGCGGCCAGAACAATGTGCAGGGCTCCTGCGACATGGGGTCTTTCCCGCATGAGCTCCCCGGCTACCGCCATGTAAAAAACCCCGAGGTCCGCGCGATTTTCGAGAAAGCCTGGGGCGTCCCGATCGACCCGGAGCCTGGCCTGCGCATCCCCAATATGCTCGACGCCGCCGTCGAAGGCACGTTCAAGGCGCTCTATGTCCAGGGCGAGGATATCCTGCAATCCGACCCCGACACCCACCATGTGGCGGCAGGCCTCAAGGCCATGGACTGCGTCATCGTGCATGACCTCTTCCTGAACGAGACGGCGAATTACGCCCATGTCTTCCTGCCCGGCTCCTCCTTCCTCGAAAAGGAGGGCACGTTCACCAATGCCGAACGCCGGATCAACCGCGTCCGCGAGGTGATGAAGCCCCGCAATGGCTATGCCGACTGGGAGGTGACGCAGCTTCTTGCCAATGCCATGGGAGCGGGCTGGCACTACACCCATCCCGCCCAGATCATGGAAGAGATCGCGGCGACCACCCCCTCCTTCGCCAATGTCACCTATGACCTGCTGGAGGAGAAGGGCTCCGTCCAGTGGCCCTGCAATGACGCGGCGCCGGAGGGCACGCCGCTGATGCATATCGACGGTTTCGTGCGCGGCAAGGGGCGGTTCATCGTGACCGAATATGTCGCGACGGATGAAAAGACCGGGCCGCGCTTCCCGCTGCTGCTGACCACGGGCCGGATCCTGTCGCAATACAATGTCGGCGCCCAGACCCGGCGCACGGCGAACAATGTCTGGCACGATCAGGATCTGCTGGAGATCCACCCCCACGACGCCGAAAACCGTGGCATCCGGGAGGGCGACTGGATCCGCCTCGCCTCCCGCTCCGGCGAGACGACGCTGCGTGCGACGATCACCGACCGGGTCAGCCCCGGCGTGGTCTACACGACCTTCCACCACCCCGACACTCAGGCCAATGTGGTGACGACCGACTATTCCGACTGGGCCACCAACTGCCCGGAATACAAGGTGACGGCGGTGCAGGTCGCGCCCTCCAACGGGCCGTCGGATTGGCAGGAGGATTACGCCGCACAGGCCGCGCAGTCCCGCCGCATCCTGCCCGCGGCCGAATGACCGGGACCGGCACCTCCAGCCGCCACCCGGCCCTGCGGCTGGGCCAGACCCGGCAGGCGCTGACCCGCGCCCTGGCAGAGGAGGTGCCCGTCGCGCTGACCTATGACGGCTCCACCCAGGCGATAATGATGTGCTCCCCCGCCGATCTGGAGGATTTCGCGGTCGGGTTCTCCCTGACCGAAGGCGTGGTGACCGACCCGGCCCAGATCACCGAGCTGACGGTGGAGCGGCACGCAAGGGGCATAGAGCTGCGCATGTGGCTCACCCCCGACCGCGCCAGCGCCATGACCCGCCGCCGCCGCGCCATGGCCGGGCCGGTGGGCTGCGGCCTCTGCGGTATCGACAGCCTGGAGGAGGCCACGCGGTCCCTCCCCGTCATCACGGCCCACCCCGACCTGCCGCTGGCGCTCATCACCTCCGCCACCGACGCCCTCCGCGCGCTCCAGCCCCTCCACGATGACACCCAGGCCGTCCACGCCGCCGCCTTCCTGACGAGGGCGGGCCTCAGCCATGCCCGCGAAGACGTTGGCCGCCACAATGCGCTCGACAAGGTCATCGGGGCTCTCGCGCGGGACGGCTTGAACCCCGCCATGGGCGCTTTCGTCCTGACCTCCCGCATCTCCATCGAACTGGTGCAGAAATGCGCCCTCGCCGGCGCGGGCCTGCTGATCGCCGTCTCTGCCCCCACCGCCCGCGCCGTCGCCACAGCCGAGGCTGCTGGTATCACCCTCGCCGCCCTCGCCCGCGATGGCGCGGTCACCGTCTTCACCCATGCGGGCCGCCTCGACCCCGCCCCTCAGGGAGCCGACCATGTCGCCTGAAAAGATGGTCACCATGGCCAACCAGATCGCCACCTTCTTCGCCTCCCAGCCCGGCGATGACGGGCCCGAACGCATAGCCGCCCATATCAACGATTTCTGGGAGCCGCGGATGCGCCGCCAGCTGCTGGACTATCTGGAGACCAACGGCACAGGCCTGCACGATCTGGTCCGTGCCGCCCTGCCCCATATCGCGCGCCCGTCCGAAACCGCCTGATGCCTCCGGCGGGGATATTTTCAGCAAGAAAAAACCGGGGCCGGTTTCTGATTTTTCTTGCCTGAAATATCCTGGGGAGTCCGAGGGGCAGCGCCCCTCGAAAAAAGCCATGACAGAGGCGTGACGCCCCACGGGCTCTGCAGCCCCCTCAGCCGACCCGCACCAGATGATTGTCCCAGGCGCAGCTCGCAGCGCGGCGCGGTTCCAGCGCATCGCCGCGAAGCGAGAGAATACCACCCATCCCATCCGTCGCCAGCATGTCCTGACCGGCGGGCGCAATGCCGCAGACATCCGTCCGGCGCAGGCTCTCGATGAACCGCCCCTGCAGATCAAACAGATGCACCCGGCCGCCGCGCGGGGAGGTGATGCCGACGCGGCCTCCGGCCAGCGCGACCGATCCGGCGTAGCCGTCCATCGCCAGCTGTTCGGCAAGCCCGGCCTCGCAGAGCACAGGCGCCGCCCCGCGCCGGTGCAGCCCCAGGAGCGGCACCGGCTCCGACAGGTCGCCTTCCCATTGCATGGCGAAGGCCACGGTCGTGCCGTCGGAGGCCAGATGCCGGATGGAATTGCGATGCAGTTCCGGGTCGAGCTCCACGATCTCCGCCACGCCATCCGCCGTGGCATAGGCGAGATTCGGGGTCATCGTGTCGAGGTTCAGCTTCTCCCGTCCGCGCGCGGGGTCGGTCAGGATGCCGCCATTGGCAATGGCCAGCACATCGCCCGGCAGGGCCAGCACCTCATGCGGGCCAATGCCCTGCGTGGCAAATTCCCCGATCCGACGGTAGCCGCCACGCCGCGACCAGAGGCCGATCCGGCCCTGACCGCTCTCGATATGGTTCTCGGTGGTGCAGAGGATATCGCCACCCTCGATAAAGGCGCCATGGCCATAGAAATGATGCCCCTCCGGCGCCTCCAGCCGGTGCGCGACACTCCCCGTGGCGCAGTCTATGACCAGAGCGAAAGTGCCGGGGCGGCGGGCAAAGGCCACGGCCTCGGGCGCAAAGGGATGGGCGGCGGCGGCATGGCCGCGACCGGGCAGCGGGATGCGGAAGATCTCCTCCCCCTGCCCGCCCAGACCGTAGAGCGCATAGGCGCCATCCGCCTCCTTGGCGGCCGCGAGGTAAGACGGGTTACCGGCATCGGCCCAGGAGAGGCGCGGCGCGGCCCCCGCCGCCAGCAGCCCAGCGAGGAAGTGACGTCTCGTCGTCATGTCAGTCTCCATCTGCCGAGTTGAAGCCGGTGCCGACGCCCAGCTGCGGGCCGATCTCACCGTTGATCGCGTCCCGGACAGCCCGGATGCGCTGCTGGACGATCTCCACCTTCAGCCGCCCCGAGGGGTCGGTCACCCCTTGAAAAACCGGATCCTGCAGGTCCTCCGCCGCGGCCAGCGCGGTGTCAAAGGCCTCTTCCGTCACCGGGATATCGCCGTCCGACAGCATCTCGGCAAGGTCGCGCAGCGCCTCGGTGGAGAGGATCACATTGCGCAGGGACCGCCCCGACCGGCGTGCCTCCGCCCGTTCGGGACGGGGCCGGTCGAAAGTGCCCATCGGTCGCCCCAGCCGTTGATCGGCCGTCCATTCCAGCCCGCCCATGAGTGCGGTATAAAGCTTCTGCGCCGCCTCCTTGTCGGTCAGGAAGACAGCATTGCCCTCTGAACCGGCGCTTAGCATCAGCTCCCCGTAGGGCCCCCATTCCGCCGTCAGCGCCCCGGCCATCCGGGCCAGATCGGCACTCACCGCCTGCACCAGACGGCAGGTGTAGCTGTCCCGCGCATAGCCCTCATACCCCGCGTCATAAAGCAGATGCTCCAGCGCGAAGAACCCGCGCCCGGCGACGGAGACCTCGGCAAAGCCCGCCTCGCTCGCCACGACATCATCCTCCTCTGCCACCAGCTGCGCCACGGTGGCGGCAACCATGCCGCGTTTGTCAGGCCAGAAGGCAATGGCGAGGTTGCGCCCCGCCTCCTCCACCGGGCCAAAGCTGATATGTGCCACGCGCATCCAGGCATCGAAGGCGTTCTGGTAGGAGGGGCGGAGCGCCTCCGCGCTGCAGTCGGCCTCCGCATTGACGGCAAGCGCGCGGGTCTGGATAGCGAACGTCTCAAACCCCGGGCGGATGTGATCCTCCACCGCCTCCTTCACACCTGCGGTGGCAGGGCTGGCAAGGCAGAGGCAAAGCAGGACGGAACGGATCATAGCGACTCCAGGTATTTAACAAGATCGGCACGGTCTTCGGGGCTCAGACCGGTCACATGATCACGGGCGGCCTGCGCCTCCCCGCCATGCCAGAGGACAGCCTCCAGAAGCGACCGCGCCCGCCCGTCATGCAGATAGAAGCTGTGGCCATTGACCTGCGGCGTCAAGCCGATGCCCCAGAGCGGCGGCGTCTTCCATTCCCGACCCGTCGCGCGCCCCTCGGGCCGGTGGTCGGCCAGCCCCTCGCCCATGTCATGCAGCAGCAGGTCGGTGAAGGGCCAGATCAGCTGAAAGGATTGTTCGGGCTGGCCATCCAGCCGCTCGGTGACAAACTTCGGCACATGGCAGCTGGCACAACCCGCCTCAAAGAAGACGCGCTTGCCGTTCAGCACCTCCGGCGCCTCCATATCCCGGCGGGCCGGCACGCCCAGATTGCGCGAATAGAAGGTGACAAGGTCCAGCCCCGCCGCATCGACCTCCGTCCCGCGCCGCGCCCCCTGTTTTTCTTGCTCAAAATATCCCGGGGGAGTCGCCGCAGGCGACGGGGGCAGCGCCCCCTCCCCGCCCGCCGCAGGCGCAGGCACGGGTTTTCCGGGCCGACGTCCATCCCCGTGAGGCGCAGCGCGGCAGGCCTCCTCCGCCGCCGTACAGTCGCCCCAGGGCGCGTCGAAAATCGGGGTGGAAATGCCGATGTCCCCCGCAAAGGCGGCGGCGGATTGCTCACGGACCGTCGGCGCCCCGGCCTTCCAGCCGAAGCGGCCCAGCATGGGGCGCTGTTCCTCAAAGGACCAAACCACCTGCGGACGGCCGGAAATGCCATTGCCATCCGCATCCGCCGGATCGGCATGGGACAGGATATCGGCGGCGGGGATGGCCTCCAGCAGGCCCAGGCCCAGCATCTGCGGGGCAACGCGGGGCGAGAGCATCGCGCCTTCGGCCAGGGGGCCGTAGCCCAGATCCTCGGCGGTCCAGGTCGGGCGGCGCAGCATGGCCGGGGCCTCGCCCTTGAGCGGCACCTCGACCTCTTCCCACGTGACGCCCAATCGGTATTCGGCGGGCAGGCCCGCGACGCCAAAATCCTGCATCTGGCCGCCATAGACCGGGTCGGGGCGGGTCCGGTCGCTCTCCTCTCCCACGGAGAGCAGGAAGGCCTCGATCTCGCTCATCTCCGTCTCGCCATGGGCGGGGACGGAGACGCGCAGGAACATCGATACGGCATCGTCATCGGGGCCGGCCGGCGGATGGCCGCGCCCGTCTTTCAGATGGCAGCGCTGGCAGGAGCGCGCATTGTAAAGCGGTCCAAGCCCGTCGGAGGCCTGTGTCGAAGACGGCGACGACACCCAGAGCTTCTTGAAGAGCCCGTTGCCGAGCTTGAAATCCAGCTCCCGCTCGAAGCTGATATTGCCGGAGGGCTGGGAAAAGGCGTCAGCATCGGTGCGGGCCCGGACGGTGGCCGCACCGCCGGGGTTGCCTTCAAACGGCTCCGGCCTGGTGAAATCCGTGGTGGGCGCGGTGACGGCGGCGATGCGCTCTGCCTCGGCTTCCGTGCGGGGAATGACCTTCAGAACCGGCTCCGTCAGCACGGTGCCGAAGTCCTGTGCGGCGACGGAGAGAGGCAGAAAAACAAAGGTGGCGATGGCGGTTCGCATGGGCGACTCCCTGGCTGGTCACGTCTTGCCAGCCAAATCCGACAGTTTCAATCGGATTATCCGGAGCCGCCCTGCGACCAATCGGCCTAGCCGGCGCTTACTCCGCCTCGTCGGCCGATTTCGCGTTGAGCAGGCCATATTTCTCTTCGCCCAGCTTGCCGAAGAGGTCTAGCTGGGTTTCGAGGAAGTCGATATGCCCCTCCTCATCCGCGATCAGCTCTTCAAAAAGGTTCTTCGACACGTAATCCCCCACGGCATCGCAATGTTTACGCGCCTCGATATAGAGGGTGCGGGCGTCATGTTCCGCCGCCAGATCGGACTCCAGCGTTTCCTTCAAAGTCTCGCCAATCCGCAACGGGTCGAGCTTCTGCAGGTTGGGATGACCGCCAAGAAAGATGATCCGGGTGATCAGCTTGTCGGCATGGTGCATCTCCTCGATGCTTTCGGCGCGGGACTTGTCGGCGATCTTGCCGAACCCCCAGTCCTCCTGCAGGCGGTAATGCAGCCAGTACTGGCTGACCGCCGTCAGCTCGCTGCGCAGCGCATCGTTGAGATAGTCGATGACCTTGGGATCGCCCTTCATGACGTCATTCCTTTTTTGCGTGACCGGATCAGAATAATCGAATGACCGGGTCCGGCACAAGCCAAACTTAGAATGATTCCAGAAATATTACCTAAGTGTTTCTATCACTTACTTACGAACCGGCCCCTTTTCGGACGCAGGTTCGTCAGCACGGCGGGCACCCCCAGACTGTCGGATTTCGCCATGGTATCGATGAACAGGCTCAGACAACCGCCACAATCAGGTTTCTTGCCCAATGCGTGGTAAATCTTTCCCGGGGTGATGATCGTCTGCGAATCCGCAGCGCGCATCCAGTCGATGGCGGCATGGATGTCGCGGTCGGTGATGGCATTGCAATGGCAGACGATCATCGTCTCAAGTCCTTACTGGAAAACGGCGTTGGGGTTATCGAGGCTGTCGGAGCCTTCAAAGCCGATCTGGTCGAGCGACAGGGCAGAGACGGCGCGCTCGATCTCGGCGGTCTGGGCGACCAGAGCCTCCACCGCAGCCATGATGATCGCCTCACCGTCGCCATTGCCGCGCGCCAGCATCTGGTCGTAGGAATAGCCCGCCTCGGCCGCCGCCTTCATCTGGGACATCTCGCCCATCGTGTGATCCAGCGCCGCCGTCAGGGCCGCATCCACCGCCGGGTCGGCAGCAGCGACCAGCGAGGACAGGGACGGCCCGGTGACAACCCGCCCGTCGATCCCGACATATTCGCCGGAATAGACGTTGCGGATGCCCATGGCGTCGTAGAAATGGCTGTTATGGGTGTTGTCGGAGAAGCAGTCATGCTCCTCTTCCGGGTCGTTCAGCATGACGCCCAGCTTCATCCGCTCGCCCGCCTGTTCGCCGTAGGAGAGCGAGCCCATGCCGGTCAGCATGGCGGATATTCCGGCATCCTCATCGGCCATCACGGCGCTGCGCGCCTCGCCTTCGGCACCCCAGGCCCCGGCCATATACTCCAGATCGGAGATCAGCAGATCGGTCGCCGCCGTCAGATAGGCGCCCCGGCGGTCGCAATTGCCGCCCGTGCAGGCCTCGCCCGCAGCATAATCGGTGGCAGGACGTTCGCCCGCGCCATGTTCGGTCCCGTGCAGGTCCTGCCCCCAGAGCAGGAATTCGATGGCGTGGTAGCCGGTGGCGACATTGGCCTCCACCTCGTCAGCCTCGTGCAGGGTGTCGGACAGCAGCTCCGCCGTGATCTCCGTCGCGTCGATCTCTGCGCCGGACAGGGTGAAGGTCGGGTTGGCGATGACGTTCAGCACGGCATACTGGTTTTCATCCGTGGCACCGCCGGTGGTCGGGTCGACATAGTCGATCAGCCCCTCGTCCAGCGGCCAGGCGTTCACCTTGCCCTCCCAATCATCCACGATCGGGTTGCCGAAGCGGAAGACCTCGGTCTGCTGATAGGGCACGCGGGCCGCGATCCAGGCGGCGCGGGCGGCGGTCAGGTTTGCCTCCGTCGGCTCGGCCAGCAGGGCGTCGACGGCCCCCTTCAGCGCCTTGGCGGACGTCAGCGCATCGGAATAGCCGGCCTCCGCGATATTGGCGTAGGTGGTCAGCACGGCGGATTTCTCCGGCGCGTCCTGGGCGAATGCCGGCAGGGCGGCGGTCAGGGCAAGGAGCGATGCTGCGGTCAGGTTACGTGGCATGAGATGTCCCTTCGGGTCTTTGGTCAATTGAGCCGCCCGCGCGGGGCAGCGTAGTCCGGGCGTCTCTGCGCCCTGTCGAGGTCGAGGCCCAGCGTCTGGGCCAGAGATACGGCAATTGGCACGACATCGGCGCGCAGCAGCAGGCAGGCGATCATCATCGCCTCTTCCCGGTCCTGCGCGGCGGTGGCGGTGAAAAGGGCAAAGACCGCCTCATCCGCGCCGACGCAGTCGCAGGACAGTGCATGGCGCAGCAGCGGGCGGCGGGCGTATTGGGTGCAGAGGGTCAGCAGATCGCCGGTCCGGTCCATGAAGGTATCCGCCTGTGCCACGCCAAGGCGCAGCGTCAGCTGATCCCTGAGCGCTGCCTGCCCTGCTGCCCCGTCACACCACAGCCGCAGCGTGCGGACCCACCAGGCCTCCCGCTCCGGCAGGAGCGCGATCTGGCCGACGGCAGCGGCCCCGCGCTCAATGCGCATGGGTCTGGGGTCCGGTGATCTGGGCGGTGTCGGGCATTTGGTCGATTCCGTTGCTTGCCCAATACCTGACTGTTTGACTTGGACAAGTCAATCCCGACTTGTTTGGTCGGATATCTTCCGCTCCCGCTGGCACGTTTGATCTGGCCTCCGGGGATGGTATGACCCATGGCCAGAGAGGGAGGCGCCTATGGACGAGATCATCATCGCGGGCGGCGGGATCGGCGGGCTGGTCATGGGGCTGACCCTGCATCAGATCGGCCTGCCCTTCCGGATTTATGAACAGGTGGCAGAGCTGAAGCCGCTGGGCGTCGGCATCAACCTGCAACCCAATGCAGTGCGGGAGCTGATGGAGCTGGGGATCACCCGCGCCGATCTGGACGGGATCGGCCTTCCGGCGTTGGAATGGGCTTTGGTGTCGCTGCGCGGACAGGAAATCCATGCCGAGCCGCGCGGCGAACGCGCTGGCTATCACTGGCCGCAATATGCCGTGCACCGGGGGCAGCTGCAGATGCTGCTCTACCGTGTGCTCTGCGACCGCGCCGGGCCGGATGTGGTGCGGCTTGGGGCCAGGGTCACCGGCTACCGGCGGTCCGGCGATGGTGTGACGGTGGAGATCACGCGGAAGGACGGCGGGGTCGAGGACCGGTTCGCGCCGCTGCTCATCGGCGCGGACGGGCTGCATTCCGCCGTGCGGGCGCAGATGTATCCCGACCAGCCGCCGATCCGCTGGGGCGGCGCGATCCTCTGGCGCGGCACCTCTCTGACTACGCCGATCCGGACCGGATCCTCCTTTGTCGGGCTGGGGCGGCATGACCACCGAATGGTGCTCTACCCGATCTCTCATCCCGATCCGGCGACTGGCTTGCAGGTGATGAACTGGATCGCCGAGGTTACGGTCGACAATTCCGCCGGCTGGCCCGAGGGCGACTGGAACCGCAAGGTGCAGCATTCTGATTTCGCACATCATTTCGCGGGCTGGCGCTATGACTGGCTGGATGTGCCGGCGCTGCTGAACGGGGCGTCCGATGTCTGGGAATACCCGATGATCGACCGCGATCCGGTGCCCAGCTGGGTCGACGGGCCGGTCGCACTGATGGGCGATGCGGCGCATGTCATGTATCCCACGGGGTCGAACGGCGCGAGCCAGGCGGTGGTCGATGCACGGGTTCTGGGGGCGAGGCTGCTGGACCATGGATTGGGCGCGCGGGCGCTCCGGGCCTATGACGAACAGCTTTGTGAGAAGGTTTCGGCGCTGGTGCTGCGCAACCGGGGGGCGGGTCCGTTTGGTCTGCTGAACCTCGTCGACGAACGTTGCGGCGGGGAGTTCGAAGAGATCGACGCCGTCGTGCCGCCGGAGGAACGGGCGGAATACATGGCGGGCTACAAGCAGGCGGCGGGATTTGCGATGGCGGCGCTGAATGCAGCGGCGCCGACGATTGCGGCGGGGGAGACGGTGTGAGAAGTGCCAAATGGGCACAGCCGGTTTCGAAGGAAGAAAGAAGGGCAGCGCCCGACCCGAGGGAGGGCGCATGAGCGCCCGCCCTGGGGGGCGGGTCGGGCGCTGCCCGGCGTTACCGCCGGGCGGGACATATGATCGATGGTACGCTTTTTCGCTTAGATCGATTGGGGCGCGCCCCCCTCACCCCAGCTCCGACAGCCAGGGCGGATTGGCCCCGGCGCGTGACACCGTCACCGCCGCGACCCGGGCGCCATGCTCCAGCGCTACCCGCAGCTGATCCGCCGTCACATGGCGCACCCGCGCGCCGGTCAGCATCCCCTGCCCCTGCAGGCTCGCCAGGACGCCCGCATTGAACGTGTCGCCCGCGCCGACCGTATCGACAACCACGGCATCCTCCGCCGCGACGGAGACCTCGGTGCCGTCCGGCAGCCAGGCCACCGCGCCGTCGCGCCCCTTGGTGACGATGACGATCCCCGCGCCGGAGGCCCGGATCTGCGCCGCCTTCTCCGCCACCGGCTCCGTCCCCGGCATCAGCCAGAAGAGGTCCTCATCCGACAGCTTCACGATATCCGCCTGCGCCATCATCGCCGCGATGCGGGCCGTGTAGCGGGCACGGTCCGGCACAAACCCTGCCCGCACATTGGGGTCGATCATCACGGCGCGGCCCTGCCGCTGGGCCGCCATGAAGGCGCGATAGGCCTCCGCCCCCGGCTCGCAGGCCAGGGAAATGCCGCCGAAATAGAGCGCCTCTGCTTCGATCTCTGCCGGGAAATCGGCAGGCTCCAGCATGCGACCGGCCGAGTTCTCATCGTAGAAGGTATAGCTCGCCTGCCCGTCCTCGATCCGGACGAAGGCCAGCGTGGTGGGGCGGTCCGACAGGATCAAACCTTGCGTGCCCACCATGGAGGCGCTCAGCGCCTCCGTCAGCTGCTGGCCGAAGAGATCCCGCGACAGGCCGGAGATCATGCCAACCTCCACCCCCAGCCGCCCCAAGGCAATCGCCGTGTTGAAGACCGCGCCGCCGACATGGGGGACAAAGCCGATACTGTCTCCGGCCGGCGCGGGGATCATGTCGATCAGGGCTTCGCCGCAGCACAGGATCATCACTGGACCTCTCGGATCGCCGGATAAGCGGCGCGGAATTTCTCATATCCCGCGTCGAAGGCGGGCTTCAGCGCGGCCACTGGCGCAACCGTTTCGGCCACCGCCGGCGGGGTCATGACCGCCGCCGGGTCGGCCCGCGTGGCGGCGCAGAGGCCCAGCCGTGCAGCGCCAAGGGCCGCGCCAAACTCCCGTCCTTCCGGCATAAGCATCGGCACGCCAAGCACAGTCGCGATCATCTCCACCCAGTGGCGCGACGCCGCGCCGCCGCCGATGGCGAAAAGCGCCGAGAGGTCGGCGCCGGTGCCGCGCAACGCCTCTGCCGTGTCGCGCAGCCCGAAGGCCACGCCTTCCAGTACGGCGCGGGTCATCTCCGCCACCCCGGTCGAACGGGAGAGGCCGGTGAAGCAGCCCCGGATGGCGGCATCGTTATGCGGCGTCCGTTCGCCCGAGAGATAGGGCAGGAAGCGAACCGGCCCGGGGGCCTGCAGCGCGCCCAGATCGGCGGTCAGCGCGGCGGGGCTGCGGCCGGTGATCTGGGCCAGCCAGTTCAGGCTGTCCGTGGCCGACAGCATCACCCCCATCTGGTACCACTGCCCCGGCACGGCATGACAGAAGGTGTGCAGGGCCGTCGCAGCCGCCGGGCGATATCCGTCGCGGGCGGCCAGCAGCACGCCGGAGGTACCAAGCGAGACAAAGCCCTGCCCCTCACCCAGCGCACCGATACCACAGGCGGCGGCGGCATTGTCACCCGCGCCCCCGGCCACGGTGACGCCCTCCGGCAGTCCCCATTTCGCGGCAAGTTCGGGGCGCAGGACCCCGGCCTTTTCGCTGCCCTCGACAAGGCGCGGCATCTGGTCCCGGCGCATATGCCCGGCCTTCAGCAGCACCTCGGACCAGTCCCGCGCGCCGACGTCCAGCCAGGAGGTCCCGGCGCTGTCGGACATGTCGGCGACGTGATCGCCGGTCAGGAAGAAATTCATATAGGCGGCGGGCAGCAGGACCTTGGTAACCCGCGCAAAATTCTCAGGCTCATGCGCCCGGACCCATGCGAGTTTCGGCGCGGTGAAGCCCGGGAAGACGATATTGCCGGAAAGGTCACGCACCTGCGGCATGGCGTCCAGCACCGCGGCCTCTGCATGGCTGCGCGTGTCGTTCCAGAGGATGCAGGGGCGGATCACCGCGCCCTGATCGTCCAGCAGCGTCGCGCCATGCATATGGCCCGCGACGCCGATGCCCTTCAGGTCAGAGAGCGGGAAGCGCGTGCCAAGCTCCGCCACCGCCTCTTCCAGCGCCATGACCCAGGCGGCTGGGTCCTGTTCGGACCAGCCCGGATGCGGGTTGGAGACGGCAAAGGCGCGTTCGGCGGCACCCAGCGGGCGGCCCTCGCCGTCGATCAGCAGGGCGCGCAGCCCTGAGGTGCCGAGGTCCAGCCCGAGATAGCTCATGATCTACTCCAGATAGGCGTCGAGTGCTGCGTCCATACCGTCGTGATGCATGATCGTCAGCCATTTGGCAAAGGGCTCTGCAAAGCGCGGCTCCTCGGCGAGGTCGCCGTAGATCTGGCGCTGGTGCAGCCAGGCCATGGGCTCTGCCTTTGCCTTTTCGGCCACCGTTGTGAGGTCGGCCCAGAAGGGGTCATTGGGCTCGACCGTGGAGCCATCCTCCCGCACCCCCGTGCAATAGCGCGCCCAGCAGGCTGAGACAAAGGCCAGCCCCTCCACCGGCGTTCCGGCTGCCAGCCCGTCCCGGACCGAAGGCAGGACAAAGCCGGGATGGCGGGAGGAGCCGTCGAAGGCCACCCGCCGGGTCGTGTCGACGATGGCCGGATTGGCGAAGCGGCGTTCGATCAGCCGGACATACTCTTCGGGCGTATAGCCCGGCACGGCATGGACATGGGGCATGATCTCCTGCGTCTCGACCTTGTGGAAGAGCGCGCGGACGCGGGGGGCTTCCATACAGCCCGAGATTGTCTCGATCCCCAGAACCTCGCCCACGTCGGAGATCACCTGATGGCCACCGTTGAGGATGCGGATCTTCATGATTTCAAAGGCATGCACGTCGGGCGTGAAGATCGCACCGACCCTGTCCCAGTCAGGCCGCCCGGCGCAGAAATCATCCTCGATCACCCAATGGCGGAAATTCTCATGGGTGACGGGGCAGTGATCCTCGATCCCCAGGTCACGGACCAGTGCCAGCTCTTTCGGTCCGGTGGCGGGGACGATGCAGTCGACCATGGAGTTCGGGAAGGTGCAATTGGCGGCGATCCAGTCCGCCAGAGCCGGGTCCGACAGCCGGGCCAGCGAGACCACGGTCTGTTTCAGCACATCGCCATTGCCCTGCAGGTTGTCGCAGCACTGGCAGGTGAAGGGGCCGGTGCCCGCATCCCGACGCAGGCGCAGTGCGGCGATGATGGCACCGAATGCCGTGCGGGGCGTCGCCGGGTTGGCCGCGTCATGGAGGATATCGGGATGGGCCGCGTCGAACCCCTTGGTCGCCGGGTCAATGTAATAGCCGCCCTCGGTCACCGTCAGGGCGACGATACGGATATCGGGCCCGGCCATGCGTTGGATCAGGGCACCATTGCCCTCCTCGATCGGCAGGTAGTCGATCATCGAGCCAACGACTTCGGCCGACCGGCCCGAGGGGTCGAGCTCGATCAGCGTGGTCAGGCAGTCCTGCGCCAGCAGCTTGTCCCGCATGGCGGCGTCATAGGGGCGGACACCGGCACCGATGATGGCCCAGTCCTGCGCCAGCCCTGCCTGCATCAGCCGGTGCAGATACCAGGACTGATGCGCCCGGTGGAAATTGCCAAGCCCGATATGCACGATGCCGGGGGTCAGGGCGGCGCGGTCGTATTCGGGCCGCTTCACCTCTGCGGGAAGCGCGGCAAGGGTGGCGTTTGACAGATTCATCCGTCCGGTCCTCTTATCCGAAATTGGGTTGGCTGGTCCGCGTGCCCGCAGACATGCGACCGTTCGACGGACAGGTTGTGGCGCAGCCATGACCGTCCCAGACCAGCGTCCTGCCCTGCAGTTGCAGGCAGAGCCGCAGCTTCGTTCCCGCAATGGCCATCATTCGATCCGCAGCCCCTCTGCATCGAACCGGTGCAGGTGCTGCATCTCCGGCGTCAGATGCACCGTGTCGCCGTAATGGAGATCGACCTCGCCAGAGGCGCGGACGGTCAGCGGCTCGGCAAAGCCGGGCACGGTGACGTGGAAGAAAGTGTCGGAGCCCAGATGTTCCGACACGCCGACCTTGCCGGTCCAGTCGCCCCCCTCCGCGCTGATGGTCAGGTGTTCCGGACGGATGCCGATCGTCTGGGCGTCGTGCTTGGCCGCCTCCGCCCCGCCGATCAGGTTCATCTTGGGCGAGCCGATGAAACCCGCGACGAAGATGTTGCGCGGGGTCCGGTAGAGCTCCAGCGGCGTGCCGACCTGTTCGATCCGGCCCGCCTGCAGGACGACGATCTTGTCGGCCATGGTCATCGCCTCTACCTGGTCATGCGTGACGTAGATCATCGTGGTGGTCAGGCGCTTGTGCAGCTCCGAGATCTCCAGCCGCATGCCAACCCGCAGCGCCGCGTCGAGGTTCGAGAGCGGCTCGTCGAACAGGAAGGCCGCCGGTTCACGGACAATCGCCCGCCCGATGGCGACCCGCTGCCGCTGACCGCCCGAGAGCTGGCCGGGACGGCGGTCGAGGTAATCGGTAAGGTTCAGCACCTCTGCCGCCGCCTCGATCCGGCGATCCTGTTCGGCCTTGTCCATCCCCGCCATCTTCAGCGGGAAGGCGATATTCTTGCGCACCGACATATGCGGATAGAGCGCGTAGGACTGGAACACCATCGCCAGCTTGCGCTTGGCGGGCGGCAGATGGGTGGCATCTTCGCGGTCGATGCGGATCTGGCCGGTGGTCACATCCTCCAACCCCGCGATCAGGCGCAGAAGGGTGGATTTGCCACAGCCCGAGGGGCCGACGAAGACCACGAATTCGCCGTCGTCGATGGTCAGATCCAGCGGCGGGATGACCTGAATGTCGCCGAAGCTCTTGGTCACCTTGTCGAGTGTGATACGTCCCATTGGGTTGTTCCCTTAGTACTTTTATGTCCTACCGCTTCGCTACTTGAGGACTTGTTCTGTCCTACCGCTTTGCTTCTTGAGGACGTGTTCTGTCCTACCGCTTCGCTACTTGAGGACGGTCATTTCACGGCGCCAAAGGTCAGGCCCCGGACGAGTTGTTTCTGGCTGAACCAGCCCGTGATCAGGATCGGCGCGATGGCCATGGTCGAGGCCGCCGAGAGCTTGGCGTAGAACAGGCCCTCGGGGCTGGAATAGCTGGCGATGAAGGCCGTCAGGGGGGCTGCCTTGGCGGCCGTCAGGTTCAGCGTCCAGAAGGCCTCGTTCCAGGCCAGGATGATGTTCAAGAGCAGGGTCGAGGCGATGCCGGGGATGGCCATGGGCGTGAGGATATGGATGATCTCCTCCCGCAGGGTGGCGCCGTCCATACGGGCTGCTTCGAGGATCTCTCCCGGGATTTCCTTGAAATAGGTGTAGAGCATCCAGATGATGATCGGCAGGTTGATCAGCATCAGCACCACGATCAGCGCGCCCTTGGTGTCGAGCACCCCGAGTTTGATCATCACCAGATAGATCGGATAGAGCACGCCCACCGCCGGCAGCATCTTTGTGCTGAGCATCCACATCAGGATGTCCTTGGTCCGCCTGCCCGGCACAAAGGCCATGGACCAGGCGGCGGGGATGGCCACGATCAGCCCCAGCAGGGTGGAGCCGCCGGCGATCACGATGGAATTCCACAGGTATCGGGTATAGTCGGACCGGTCCTGCACGACGCCGTAATTCTCCAGCGTCCAGTTGAAGAACAGGAATTTGGGCGGGTTGGCGATGGCGTCTGCCTCGGTCTTGAAGGAGGTCAGGATCGTCCAGAGGATCGGGAAGAAGATCGCCAGCCCGATGATCCAGGCGGCGGCGGTCGCGATGACCTTGCGTTGGGTGGTCTGTGCGCGGGCCATGGGTCAGATATCTCCGGTAAAGAGGGTCTGCGATGCATCGATCATGCGTCCCGCCCGGCGGCACGCCGGGCTGCGCCGACCCGCCCCCACGGGGCGGCGCAATTGCGCCACCCCTCGGATCGGCGCAGCCCTCATTTCAGACCTCGGACGGGTGTTGCTGGATCCAATCTCACGCATCGAGGTTCTTCCCCACGATCCGCATCAGGAAGATGGCGATGATATTGGCGAGGATGACCGCAAGGATCCCCCCGGCCGACCCGAGCCCGACGTTCTGGCTCTCCAGCACGCGCTGGAAGACGAGGTAGGTCAGTGTCCGGGTGCCAAACGATCCCTGCGTCGTCACGTAGATCTCTGCAAAGATCGACAGCAGGAAGATCGTCTGGATCAGGATCACCACCGTGATCGCCCGCGCCAGATGCGGCAGGACAATGTACCAGAAACGGGACAGGAACCCGGCGCCATCCATCTCCGACGCTTCCAGCTGCTCGCTGTCCAGCGACTGGATCGCGGTCAGCAGGATCAGCGTGGCGAAGGGCAGCCATTGCCACGACACGATCAGGATGATGGAAAAGAGCGGCGACTGGGACAGCCAGTCATGCGGTTGGGCCCCGAAGAAGCGCCAGATATGCGCGAGGATCCCGTTCACCGGGTCCATGAACATGTTCTTCCAGACCAGCGCCGACACGGTTGGCATGACGAAGAAGGGCGCGATCACGAGGATCCGCACGATCCCCTGCCCCCAGATCGGCTGGTCCAGCAGCATGGCCAGCAGGATGCCTCCGATCACGGTGATGGCGAGGATGCCGCCCACCATGGTCAGCGTGACCACGATACTGTCGAGGAAGGACGACGAGGTGATGAAGCGTTCGTAGTTCTGGAAACCGACGCAGCATTCGGTGATGCCGCGCAAGGGCCGGTAATCCATGAAGGAGAAATAGAGCGTCATGACCAACGGCACGAGCATCCAGCCCAGAAGCAGGATCACGGCAGGCGCCATCATGAGGCGCGCGGCGCTGCGGGAATGCTGAGTTGCCATCGGGATACCTCGTCACCGGTCTTTGAGTTTGGTGGGGCCGGACCGCACCGGGTCCGGCCGACCTGCCCGCGCTAGAGGAGGGAGACGCAGGGCATTTGTCCCGGGCCGCCCCTAAGTGCGGCCCCGGGGGGAAGGCGCGGGGTCAGTACCCCGCAGCTTCCATTTCGTCGGTCGTCAGGGCCTGCGCCTTATCAAGCGCCTGATCCACGGTCTGCTGACCGGCCAGCGCGGCGGAGAATTCCTGACCGACCTGCGTGCCGATGCCGGCAAATTCCGGGATCGCCACGAACTGGACACCGGTATAGGGCACCGGGTCGACCGTCGGTGCGGTCGGATCGGCCGCGAGGATCGACTCGAGCGTCATCTGCGCGAAGGGCGCCGCATCCAGATATTCCTGGTTCTCGTAAAGCGAGGTGCGGGTGCCCGGGGGCACGTTCGCCCAGCCCTCTTTGGAGGCGACGAGTTCGGTGTAGCCCTTGGAGGTGGCCCAGCTGATAAAGGTCTTCGCCGCCTCAGGCGCGTCAGACCCCGCGGGGATGCCAAGTGTCCAGGCCCAGAGCCAGTTGCCGCGCTTGCCCAAACCATTGTCCGGCGCCAGCGCGAACCCGACCTGATCGGCCACGGTGGAATCGTCAGGGTTGGTCACGAAAGACGCCGCAACCGTCGCGTCGATCCACATGCCGCATTTGCCCTGCTGGAAGAGCGACAGGTTTTCGTTGAACCCGTTGGTGGAGGCACCCGGAGGGCCGTCATTGGTCATCAAGTCCATGTACATGTCCAGCGCGGCCTTCCACTCCGGCTGATCGAACTGGGCCTGCCAGTCCTCGTCGAACCAGCGCGCGCCGTAGGAATTGGCCATGGCGGTCAGGAAGGCCATGTTCTCGCCCCAGCCGGCCTTGCCGCGCAGGCAGATGCCGTAGACCTCGGCCTCCTTGTCGGTCATGGCGTCGGCGGCCTGCTTGATGAACTCCCATGTCGGGGCATCGGGCATTTCCAGCCCGGCCTTTTCCATCAGGTCCTTGCGGTACATGACCATGGAGGATTCCCCGTAGAAGGGCGCGGCGTAGAGCTTGCCGTCCTTCTTCAGACCACCCGCGATGGCGGGCAGGAAATCGTCGGCGTCATAGCCTTCGGGCATGCCCTCCAGCGGCACCAGCCAGTCCTGCGCGGCCCAGATCGGAACCTCGTAAGTGCCGATGGTCATCACGTCGAACTGGCCGCCATTGGTGGCGATATCCTGCGTAACCCGCTGGCGCAGAACGTTTTCTTCCAGCGTAACCCAGTCGACCTTGATGTCGGGGTGCTGCGCGTTGAAATCGTCCATCAGGCCCTGCATGCGGATCATGTCGCCGTTGTTCACGGTCGCGACGGTGATCGTCGTTTCGGCCCAGGCCGTACCTGCGGTAAGGGCAGCAACAGCAGACGCGCCCATCAGAGCGCGGAAATTCAGTGACATGGTCGTCCTCCCATTGGTGTGAACATTTGCTCACTTAGTGGACAAATACTCATGTTAGCGATGAGCAATTGTCAAGCCGGTTTCCTCGCCGCGCTGCAGCTTGGACGGAAAGTGGTAAACAGAAGGTTAGCTTAGCGAACGCAGGCAGGCTCAGCCGCGCAACAGGGCCTGCGCCGTCTCTTCGTCGGTGACGAGGGAATCAAGCAGATTGCCCGCCAGAGCGCCGCGAATCGCCGCCAATTTGCTGGCGCCCGCTGCGATGCAGAAGACCTTGATCCTGTTGACCGGCACCCGGACGCCCACCGATTTGTTGTTCAGCGGATGGTCGAGGAACCTGCCGTCGCGGTCGAAGATATGGCCGCAGATCTCGCCAATGGCGCCTGCCGACCGCAGCTCTGCCAGTTCCGACGCGCTGATGAAGCCGTCGACATGCAGCGGCGCGGTGTCGGACATCTGGCCCATGCCGACGATGGCCATGTCGGCGGCCTCTGCCAGATCACGGGCGGCTTTGACATGGGGGAGCGAGCGGTAGAGCGTCAGTTCGTCCGGCGTGCGGGCAAAGACGGGGATGGCCATGGGGTAATGCGCGCCGCCGGTCTTGTCGGCGACCCGCATGATGACCTCGTAGAAGGACGCGGAGCCGTCGGGGCCGACATTGCCGATGAGCGAGACCAGCCGGTGCCGCGCCCCGTCCACCGCCTGCATCTGTTCGATCACGGCGCGCAGGGTCCGGCCGGTACCAAAAGCGAAGGTCTGCGGGGTCGTATCCTGAAAAAGCCGTTCGAGGATCGGCGCGGTGAAGGGCGCGAGGCCGGTAACGGCATCGCCGCCCTCCCCCAGCCGTGGCGCGACCCAGGCACGTTCGAGGCCGTAGCGCGTTTTCAGCGCCCGCTCCAGTTCCAGGCATTCCGCGATGGGATGGTCGATGCGCACCCGCACCATGCCCTCGGCCCCGGCGCGGGCGACCAGACGCTGGGCGCGCTGGCGGGAGATCCCCAGTTCCTGCGCGATCTGGTCCTGTGTCAGCCCCTGCACCAACGACAGCCAGGCCGCCCGTGCCGCGAGGTCACGGGTGCTGCCGTCCTTGTCTTCCGCAATCGCCCTGGCCATCGATCATTTCCGCTCAAGCTGCGGGGCAAGATGGAAGAATTCTGCGAATGATGCAAACTCCCGATGCGGGCGGGCGATTGGGTCGGGCGGCAGGGTGAGGCCGGTCATGTGGCTGGCGCCCTTGAAATGCCAGACCTCCATTTCGGCGGCCAGCGCGGCGCGGATACCTGCGAAGCTATCCTCGATCACGAGGCAGGACTGCGGCGCAACCCCCTGTTTTTCAGCGGCTTTCAAGAAGAGGTCCGGGGCGGGCTTGCCCTTGCCGACCTCTGTCGCCGTGGTGGTCAGGCCGGCGAAAAGCCCGGTCAGACCGACGATCTCCAACGAGGCCGCCAGACGCTCCGGAGAGGAGGAGGTGGCGAGGCAATATGGCACAGCGAGGCGTTCGATCACCTCCCGCACGCCGTCGACGATCTTCAGCTCTGTCCGGAAGGCGCGCATGAGCCGGGTGCGGTAATCGGCCTCGAACCCTTCGGGCAGGCCGATGCCAAATTCGGCGCGGATCTGGGCCAGCACCACGGGGTAGCTGCGGCCAAGGAAATGCTTGGCCACATAGTCGAGGTCGATGGTCACGCCGTATTCGGCGAGCTCTGCCACCAGCATGCGGGCGGAGATCACCTCGCTGTCGATGAGCACGCCGTCACAATCGAAGATGACGAGCTGGGGATGAGGCATCTATCCGGTCACTGCCTTGCGCTGGTCGTGGTAGTTAAGAAAGGCGTCGAAGCTGTTGGGATTGGCCATGGAATCGCGATTAACCACTTTCTCGGGGTCGCCGCCCAATAGCAGTTTCTTAACAGGTACTTCCAGTTTCTTGCCGGAGATTGTGCGGGGCACTTCGGCGATCTCCACGATCTCGTCGGGCAGGAAACGGGCGGAGACGGCGCTGCGGATGGCGCCGCGGATCTCGTCGCGCAGGGTATCGGTCAGGGGGCCGTCCTTGGGCACCACGAAAAGCACCATGAAACTGTCGCGACCGAGGAATTCGAGGTCGATGACAAGGCTGTCCATCACCGTGTCGAGGCCCTCGACCGCGCGGTAGATCTCCGACGTGCCCAGCCGCAGGCCGCGCCGGTTGATCGTGGCGTCGGACCGGCCGTAGATGACCGACCCGCCCTCTTCGGTGAATTCGATCCAGTCGCCATGGCGCCAGATGCCGGGATAGGTGTCGAAATAGCTCTCATGCAGGCGCGACCCGTCCTCGTCGCCCCAGAAGAATAGCGGCATGGAGGGGAGCGGTTCGGTGCAGACAAGCTCGCCCACCTCGCCGATCAGCTCCTGCCCCGCCTCGTCGAAGGAGCGGACGGCATTGCCAAGCGCCCGGCACTGCATCTCGCCCGCGCGGACGGGCATGCCGGGATGGCCCAGCACAAAGGCGCCGGCAAGGTCGGTGCCGCCGGAGATCGGGGCGAGCCAGCAGTCCGGCGCGACCTCCGAATAGATCCATTCGTACCCCTCCTGGCTGAGCGGGGAGCCGGTGGAGGCGATGGCGGTGAGGCCCGACAGGTCGAGCTCTGCCGCCGGTCTCAGCCCGGCCTTCTGGCAGGCGGTGAAGAAGGCCGCGCCGGCGCCGAAATAGCTGAGCCTCTCGCGCGCCACCATGCGCCAGACCTCCAGCAGGTCCGGATGGTTCGCCGCCCCGTCGAAAAGCGCCACCATGGCGCCGCGCCCCAAGGCCATCCACTGGCAGGCCCACATGATCCAGCCGGAGGAGGTCATCCAGCAGAACCGGCTTTCCGGGCCGAGGTCCTGATGCATCGCCTGCTTGGTGCCCTCCAGCATCACCCCGCCATGGCCGTGCACGATGGGTTTCGGGTTGCCGGTCGTGCCAGAGGAATAGACCACCCAGATGGGATGGGAGAATTCGACGTCCACCACCTCAGGCGCCTGCGGGGCCTGCATCGTGTCGGCCCAGAGCGTCCAGTCCGCGCCGTCCCCCGCGACGGGGATGATGATCTTCTGTTCCAGCGTCGGCAGCTGCGCCGTGATCTCTGCCAGCGCGGGGCGCTTGTCGATCATCCGGCCGGCATGGACATAGCCGTCCTGCGCGATCAGCACCTTGGGTTCGATCTGGCGGAACCGGTCGATGATCGCCGCATTGCCCATATCAGGCGAACAGAGCGACCAGATCGCGCCGGTCGACACGGTGGCGAGGTAGGACACCAGCGCATCGGTCGTATTGGGCAGGACGGCGACAACGCGGTCGCCCTTGGTCACGCCCATCTGCTTCAGCGTAGACTGGAGCGAGCCGACGCGGTCGCGCAGCTGCCCCCAGGTGGTTTCCACCCGGCCGAAGGTTTCGGATTGCAGCACCACGGCGGTTTCGTCTTCGCGGCCCGCGACATGGCGCAGGATGGTGCGGGCATTGTTGGTCATGGCGCCGGGGAACCAGTCGGCGCCGGGCATCTTGCGTTCCGGCAGCACCTCTGTCCAGCCGCTGACGGGCAGGTCGAAATAGTCGATTATGGCGGTCCAGAAGCCGTCCAGATCGGTGACGGACCAGTCCCACATGGCGTGGTAGTCGCGGAAGGTCAGGCCGCGCTCGTCCTTCAGCCAGCGTTCGAATTTGGCCATGTGGGTGGCGGCGGCACGCTCCGGGCTCGGGGTCCAGATGACGCGCCGGTCGGCGAGTTCGGTCATTGCGTTCCTCCTCGCGGCTCCTCCGCCGCACGCATGAATTTATCAAAGAATTCTGACAGTTCGGCAGGCGCCGTCAAGGGCAGGACCGCCGATATATATTGGTCGGGCCGGGTAACGATCAGCGCGCCCTTGTGGCGGTCGATGCCGCGCATCTCGTAAATGTCGGCCTTCGGGTCGGCGCAGAAGATCTTCTCCGGGTCGGGCAGATGGTAGCGGCCCTTGCGGGGGCGCAGCAGCGGGTGGAACTCCGCCAGCTCCACCGCGTGCAGGGGCTGGGGGACAATGGCGCGCAGGTCGAAGATCGCATCGGGGTCGGCCCCGGCGGGCGTGTAGCGGCGGAACGGCAAGGCGTCATCACTGGCGAGCGCCTCACAAAGCTGCCAGAGCGCGGTGCCTTCGCTGCCGCCCTCTGCCCCGGCAAAGGCGTAGAGGCGCCAGCGCCCGTCGGCCTCTGCCACATGGCCGAGGTGCAGGGGTTTCGCGTCCGAGACACGGATCACCGGCGCGGAATGGAACCGCATGCCGACGGTCTGGCCGGTGGCAAGCGCCTGATGCTCTGCCCCGGCGGTGATGAGGGAGGGCGCGTAATGCACCGCCGTGCCGGCCGTGTAGCGCCCCTGTTTCTGGAAGAAGGCGCGGAATTCCTCTGGATCCAGCGCCTCCCCTGCTCCGCCTGTCGCCTTGCCCTGTTCGGAGAAACGGCGGGCGAATTCGCGGTCGAAGGCGATGAGGTCGGCGGCGACGCCCTGCCGTTCGGCGGTGTAGGTCTTCAGCAGGTCCGCAGAGGCCTGCCCCCGCAGCACCGCCGCCAGTTTCCAGCCGAGGTTGAAGGCATCGCCCATCGACACGTTCATCCCCTGCCCGGCCTTGGGGCTGTGGGTGTGGCAAGCATCGCCCGCGATCAGCACATGGCCGGTATCATCCTCGAACCGGTCGCAGAGGCGCTGACCGATCTCGTAGACCGACCACCAGGCGATCTCCTTCGCGTCGAAAGTATAGGGCGCGAGGATGCGCTGCGCTGCGGCCACCAGCCGGTCGGGGCCGATCTGATCGCGGTTCAGCCGTTCGCCGGGCGCGAGCTTGTCGAGCTCGATATAGAGGCGCGTCAGGTAGCCGCCTTCGCGCGGGATGTTCAGCACATTGCCGTGGGCGGCGGAGCGGATGACGGCCTTGAACCGGATGTCCGGAAAATCGGTATCGGCCAGCACATCCATCACGCCCCAGGCCTGATTGGCGCTGTCGCCGGTCAGATTCAGCCCGATCTCGCGCCGCACCGTGCTGCGGGCGCCGTCGCAGCCGATAACGTAGCGGGCGCGGAGGGTCTGCGGGCCGTCGGGCGTGTCGAAATGGGCGGTAACGGGCTGGCCTGCGGTCACGTCCAGCGCCCTGAGTTGCCAGCCGTAATCGGGGACCAGACGGCGGGGGGATCGCGCCATGACCTCCAGGTAGCGGTCATGCACGCGGGCCTGATTGAGGATGACATGGGGGAATTCGGACAGGTCATCCTCAACATCCTGCACGCGGCCGGTGCGGTGGATCTGCGCGGGGTCGTCGGAGGGGGCCCAGAAGGTCGTCTCTGAGATCCAGCAGGCCTCTTCCTCGATGGCGCGGGCAAAGCCGAAGGCGTTGAACATCTCCATCGTGCGGCAGGCGATGCCATCGGCCTGCCCCAGTTCCAGCGGGCCGTCCTTCTGATCGGTGATCCGCGTGTGGATATCCGGGAAGGCCGAGAGCTGGGCGGCGAGGGTCAGACCCGCCGGGCCGCAGCCGATGATCAGCACGTCAACCTCGCCGGTCTCTGCGGTCTTGGTGGCGGCGGGGGAGATGCGGGGGTCGCCGGGGCGGAAGCCGTTCAGGTGGAACTGCATCGCCGCGCCTCCCTCAGGCCATTTCGGTGGCGGAGAGCAGCGCGCCCGCATTGCCCAGCACCCGCCGGACCGCCTCGGCAGAGAAGGCATCGGCGGCGGTCAGCGCCGCCGCGATCCCGGCCGCCTGCCCCGTGGCCATGCCGGTGCCCATCACCCGGATCGCCGCCCCCGCCTTGCGGTCGCCATCGGCCAGCCGTCCGGCGGCGAAGAGGTTGGGCGTGTCGACGGAGTGCAGGCAGCCCAGCGGGATCTCATAGCTGGCCCTGTCGGGCGGGTAGTCGAAGCTGGAGGTATAGGAGGCGCGGTCATGCCATTCCGCGCCCCAGGCGCCGAGGGCAATGGTGTCCTCATAGCTCTGCCGCGCCTCAATCTCGGCCCAGGTCAGGGGGTGGCGGGCATTGATGCGGCGGGATTCGCGGGTGCCGATCTCCGGACCCGTCGAGACGATGTAGGCATTCCCGCAGCCCGGAATGGTGCGGATCGCGTCGAGATAGGCCCAGGCCTGACGGCGGGCATCGGTTTCGGCATGGGACAGTGACGCCCCGTCACGCGGGTCGTAATCGGCAGAGGCGAGGTAGACCACCATATCCGCCGATCCCGGCAGACGCACGATGACGCAGCGGTCCTTGGTCACGGTGCCAGGAGCGAAACCCTTGGCCGCGATTGCCTCCGCAATCTGGGGCGCGGTGACGGTGACATCGGCCGGAATGCCGCCGAACCGGGTGCCCAGCGTGCCGAGGTTCACACCGTCCGGATTGCCGTAGCGGGTGGAGGCGCCGCCGTGGAAGGCCAGATCGCCCTCTCCCGTTGCATCGACGAAGGCGCGGGCGCGGGCGGTGGTGGTGCCGCCATGGTCGGCATAGGTCAGGGCGGTGATCCGGTCGCCCTCCCGGACCGCGCCGGTGACGAAGGCGCCGAAGCGGAGGTCCACGCCCGCCTCCGTCACCATCTCGTCCAGCACCAGTTTCAGCGCCTCCGGCTCGAAGGCGGAAAAGACGCCGCGAAAGCGCAGCGGGCCGGTGACCGCGCCCAGTTGGGCCATGCGGGCGATGACCTCTGCCGGGATGCCGCCGACGGCCATCCGCGACTCCTCGCCCAGCGTGTAGAGCCCGCAGAAGGTCAGGACATTGCGCACCGTCGCCGCGCCGCCGAGGCAGCCGTGGCGTTCGATCAGCAGGGTTCTGGCCCCGGCCCGCGCGGCTGCAATGGCGGCGGCGGTTCCGGCCGTGCCGCCACCGGCGACGATCACGTCATGGCTCAGCTCCGCCATCCCAGAACCCTCCGTTCGATGAAGCCGATGACGGTGGAGACGAGCACGCCCAGCACCGACAGGATCACCACGCCCGCGAAGAGCCGTTCGAGATCGTAGAGCGAGCCTGCCTCAAGGATATAAGCGCCAATGCCGTAGGTGGCGCCCAGCATCTCTGCCGCGACCAGCAGGATGATGGCGATGGCGAGGCTGATGCGCAGGCCCGAGAGGATCCCCGGCATGGCGCCGGGCAGGACGATCTTGCGGACGATGGACCACCACGACAGGCCAAAGCTCTGCCCCATGCGGATCAGCGTGCGGTCAACGTTATCGACCGCGCCATAGGTGGCGACGACCGTGGGGGTGAAGGTGCCGAAGGCGATCAGCGCGTATTTCGACCCCTCCCCGATGCCGAACCAGATCACGAAGAGCGGCAGCAGGGCGATCTTGGGGATGGGGAACAGCGCCGCGACCAGCGGCACGGCGCCCGCGCGGATATAGGAGAAGAGGCCGATCAGCACGCCCACCGAGACGCCGACGCTGACGCCCAGCAGGGAGCCGACGGCGAGGCGCGCAAGCGAGGGACCCAGATGTTCGAACAGCAGGCCGGAGGTATAGAGCCGCACCAGCGTTTCCGCCACGTCGGAGGGTTTCGGCAGGGTAAGGTTGGAAATCCAGCCCGCCCGCGTGCCCCATTCCGCGACAAGGATCAGGACGACAAAGACGGCCAGCCCGACCCAGCGGCGCGGTTTCGGGGCAAAGCCGCCGCCGCGGAAGGTGACGGTGCGGCCTGCCTGCGGGTCCGGGCGGGGCTCGGCAATGGCGGTGTGGGATGTGATGTCAGCCATGGATCAGCTCCGCATCGGCGGCCCGCGCCTCGTCGCGCATGAGCTGCCAGAGGTATTTCTGTTTCTCCTCCAGATCGCGATTGCCGAAGCCGCGCTCTTCCAGCGGCATGTCGATGTGGACCACCTCCCGGATCTGGCCGGGGCGGCGGGAGAGGACGACGATCTGATGGCCGAGCCTGACCGCCTCGTTCAGGTTGTGGGTCACGTAGACGGCGGTGAAGGGCTGGCGGGTCCAGAGCGCGATCAGGTCGTCCATCAAGAGCTCCCGCGTCTGGCTGTCGAGCGCGGAGAGCGGCTCGTCCATCAGCATGACGGCAGGGTTCACGGCCAGGGCACGGGCGATGGCCACGCGCTGTTTCATGCCGCCGGAGAGCTGTTTCGGCAGGGCCCTGGCGAAATCGGTGAGCTTGGTACGGGCCAGCACGTCGCCGATGATCGCCTTGGCACGGGCGCCGCGGATGCCGTGATCCTCCAGCACGAGGGAGATGTTCCCCTCCACCGTGCGCCAGGGCAGCAGGGCGAAATCCTGAAAGACATAGGTGAGCGGGTTCAGGCAACCCTCGGGCGGTTCGCCCAGTTGCAGGACACGGCCCTGCGTCGGGCGTTCCAGCCCGCCGATAAAGCGCAGCAGGGTGGATTTGCCGCAGCCGGAGGGGCCGACAATGCAGACGATGCGGCCGGAGGGGATATCGAGAGAGATATCCCGCATGACCTCGAAATCGTCGTAGCTGTGGCTGATCGCGTCGAGCCTGATGTCCATGTTCTCTCCATCGGAGCGCCCAGCTGTCCTGCCGCAATCAGACGGGCTGAGGGCGGCGCCCGGCCCGGGGCGGGAAGCGAAGCGCCCGCCCTGGGGGCGGGTCGGGCGCTGCCCGGCGTTTCACACCGGGCGGGCCCTTGGTTGCAATGTGCCCCTGCCCGCATGGCGGACAGGTGGCAAGGTTTTTTCGCTCCCCGTTTTGGCCACTTGCGAGAGGCGGTGAGGGAGGCGCCCGACCCTGGGTGGGTGCGAAGCGCCCTCCCGGGGGGAGGGTCGGGCGCTGCCCGGTGTGACCACCGGGCGGGCCCTTGGGTGCGGTGCGCCCCTGCCCGGCTTGCGGACAGGTGGCAGGTTCAGCCGACGGTTTCGACGTAAGAGGTGTCGACCAGATCGGCCATGGTGACGGAGCCATCAACCAGCCCCTCCGACTTGAACCATTCCAGCTGGTCCTCGACAGAGGCGACGTTCAGCGCGGCGCCTTCGTTCAGGCGCATCGTGCCGTTGATGATCGACTTGGCGGCCTTTTCGCGCGGATCATCGGCATAGACGTATTTGTGGATCATATCGACCATCGCATCGACGCCCTCCTGGCCGCCCGCATTGTCGATCATCGCCGCGTTATAGTCATGCACACCCTTGGAGAAGCCCGCCAGGAAGGCCTGCGTCATCTCCTTCTCTTCCGTCGCGTTCTTGGTGGAGGTGAAGACGGTCGTCAGCTGGTAGTTCGGCAGGTAATCCTTGACGAAGCCGATCCCGTGCACCGCGCCCGAGCCGATCAGCGGCTTGGCGATATGCGGCACGATGTTCCAGCTGTCGATCTGGCCCGATTTCAGCGCGCCGATCACCGCGCCCACCTTCTGCAGCGGCTTGTATTCCAGCGTGATGCCCTCCTTCTCGGCGATCTTGGCGCCGACATAATGGAAGGAAGACCCGGTCTGGGTCAGCCCCCAGCTGCGCCCGTCAAGCTTGGCAGGGCTGTCGACCCCTTCCTTGAAAGCGGCATCGGAGACGAGGATATACTGGCCGTCGATCCCCTCTTCCTCGGAGGCCGCGCCGCCGATGACCTTGATCGCGCCCTTCTGGGCCAGGCTTATCAGGCCGCCGGAAATCGCGGTCACGGCATAGTCGATATCGCCCGAGGCAATGGCCACGGCCATGGGCTGTGCGGCCTGGAAGAACTCCAGCTCCACATCCAGCCCGGCCTCGGCGAAATAGCCCTTCTCCACGGCGACGAAACTGCCGGAATGCGAGGTAAAGCGCAGCGCGCCCACCTTGATCTTCTTATTCTGGGCGATGGCCGGGGCGGCAAGCCCGGTTGCGGCCATGGAGCCCCCCATCAGGGCCAGTGCCTTGCGGCGGTTCAGCGTGATCATGTTTTCCTCCCTCATGATCGGTGTGACGGGTCAGGACCCGCCGGTCATCTCGATTGTCAAATCCTCGCGCAGGCAATGCAGCGCAAGATCGGTGTCGCGCGCCAGAATGGCCGATACCAGCTGTGCCTGCCGGTCTTCCCGCGCCGCGAAATCAATCCGGCCCTCCCGCAGGAGTGCGAGCCGGAACCTGCGCCCCTGATCAAAGAATTTCCGTTGAAGGTCAATGAGTCGCGGACTGCCGCATGCCGAACATAGCGCGGCGGAGAAGGCCCGGCAGCTTTCATCCCATTCCAGCGCGGTCAGGTCATCCGCCTGATCGGCAACAGCAAGGTCCAGCCGGGACAGCGCATGCCGGGCGGCGAGGATCCGGCCCTCCCAGGCCAGGTCTGCACGCTCCATCGACAGGCGCAGGGCCACGCTTTCCACCTCCTGCCGCATCAGACAGATGTCGCGCAGGTCATCCTCGGTCGCCGATGTCACGCGGAAACCGCGCTGCGCGGTCGCCTCCACCAGCCCCTCTGCCGTCAGCGTCCGCAGGGTTTCGCGCATGGAATGGCCGGACCCGCCGTAGCGCCGGCGCAGATCCTCGATCTTCAGCTTCTGATTTGGACTGAGGACGCCAAAAGCGATATCGCGGCGCAACGTTGCCGCGAGCAGGCTCACAACCGTTTCCTCTTCGTCCTCCCTCCGGAATAACATCGCACATCCCCTCCCAAGAATGCGGCTCTTCCTGAACTGCGGCACATGATGCGGCAGCCCGGTGCAACCGGCCCACCACCAAAATGTTGGATATTTCTGCAAGCATTGGAGAGGATTGTCAAACGCGGCGGGGCCGCCTTTGCGCTGCGGTATGGGACGCGCCCTTATTTGCAAGGCTTTGAAGAGCCAATCCCACCCACATCAGACCGATCGTTTCCCTGCGCGGATCTGGTCAAGCGATGTCCGGCCTAAGCCGCGCGCAGGCCGCGGACCGGCCTGCCTGCCTGACTGACTGACTGACTGACGGGGCGCACCGATGGTACCCGCGGCCGGACTCGAACCGGCATGGCCTTTCGGCCTAGGGATTTTAAGTCCCCTGTGTCTACCATTCCACCACGCGGGCCCTGCGGCAGGCGCAGTAGATCGAACTTAGCGATGACTGGCCGGACGCGAAAGCCCGGAAGTGACATGGCCGGCGGCTCTGGCGACGGCCGGGCTTGACCTCGCAAGAGAACACCTACAGCTTCCACGAATGTTTCCACTGCGCGATCATAATCCGTCTGGCCGCATGGCCTTTGTGACCTGGGCCCTGATCGCGGTCAATGTGGCTGTTTTTCTGTCCTACGCCTCGCTTATGGGCCAGCCTGGCGCGCTGAATGGCTTCTTTTCCGAATATGCTATGATCCCTGCCCGGCTGTCCTCGGGCGATGGATATTCCACCCTGATCACATCCCAGTTCCTGCATGGCGGTGTGATGCATCTGGCGGGCAACATGCTGTTTCTGTGGATCTTCGGCGACAATCTCGAAGATGAGATGGGGCATGCCGGATTTCTGCTGTTCTATCTCGCCTCTGGAGTGGCGGCGGCGCTGGCGCAATATGCCTGGGCCCCCGACAGCCCGGTCCCGATGGTCGGCGCCTCAGGCGCGATTGCGGGCGTGATGGGGGGCTATATGCTGCTCTTTCCCAAAGCGCGGGTCGATATCCTCTTTATTTTTATCGTCTTCTTTAAAATCATCCCGGTCCCGGCCTGGGTGTTGCTGGGTCTGTGGTTCGGGCTGCAATTCCTGAACGGTCTGGCCGCGGACACCAGCAGCGGCGGCGTTGCCCACTGGGCCCATGCGGGCGGGTTTGTGGCCGGCCTTCTGCTGACCCTGCCGGTGTTCCGGCGCAATGGCGGCATGGCCTTCTGGAACCGGACCGAGGGGCACCCGCCCCACCCCCCCGCCAATTACCGGCTTTCGCGGAGCAATGTGCCGCAGGTCCGGCGACGCAGATGACCACGCCGCGCCGCCTGTCCTGCCATTGCGGCGCTGTGGTCCTGTCGGTCCGGCTGGGCCCCGAGGGGCTGGCCGCCGCCCGCCACTGCAATTGCAGCTTCTGCAGCCGACGCGCGGCCGCCACCGTCACCCTCGCGCCTGACGGGCTGGAGATCGTGCAGGGAGAGGAGGCGCTGCGCCTCTATCAATGGGGGTCGCGTACGGCGGAGCATTATTTCTGCGGCATCTGTGGCATCTACACCCATCACCGCCGCCGCACTCCGGCCGGGGAATATGCCGTCAACCTCGGTGGGCTGGAGGGCATCGACCCGTCAGAGCTGGAGCCCCTTCCCTGGTTCCCGGGCAGGGATATCCCTCTCTGACCCCGTCTTCATCTTTCCGGAAAATACTCCCGCCAGAGGCATCCTGACCCCGCCAGAAGCCGGACATCAGCCGTTGCGGATGACCTTGGCAAACTGCTCGAAGATCATCTCGTTGCTGCCGATAATCTCGCCGCTTGTCAGGATGTCCTCGCCCGGCGTCAGCGCTTCGACAAAGCCGCCGGCCTCGCGCAGGATGACAATGCCCGCCGCCATGTCCCAGGCGTTCAGGCGACGTTCCCAGAACCCCTCGTACCGGCCTGCGGCCACATAGGCCAGGTCCAGCGCGGCAGAGCCCCAGCGGCGCACACCGGCACAGGCGGGCATCAGCCGCGCCAGGTCCTGCAGCGTCGCGGGCAGGTCCGAACGGCCGCCAAAGGGCAGGCCGGTGGCAAAGATCGACTCGATCATCCGCTGGCGGCCCGAGACGCGGATGCGGCTTTCGTTCATCCAGGCGCCCTCGCCCTTCTCGGCAAAGAACATCTCGTCCTTGGCAGCGTCATAGATCACGCCCGCCACAATCTGGCCCTTGTGCTCCAGCGCGATCGACACCGCCCAGTGCGGCAGGCCATGCAGGAAGTTCGTTGTCCCGTCCAGCGGATCGACAATCCAGCGGCGGGTCGGATCCTTGCCCTCTTCCTCGCCGCCCTCCTCGCCGACCCAGCCATAGGTCGGGCGCGCCTCCATCAGCTCGTTCTTGATGATCTCCTCGGCGGCGATATCGGCCCGGCTGACAAAATCGCCCGCGCCCTTCATCGACACCTGCAGGTTCTCGACCTCGCGGAAGTCCTTGACCAGCGACCGGCCAGCCTTGCGGGCGGCCTTTTTCATAATGTTGATATTGGCGGACATGGTCATGGGAAGGCTCCTGATATCAGGTCGCGCGTATAGACCGGGGATGGCCTGTTGCCAAGGGCCGGAAACCGGGGGCGGCGGGGCCCGGTCAACCCCGCTGCAGCTTCACCGCCTCGGTCCGGGCAAGCCGGACGAAATGGGCGAGGTAGGGCTTGCCCGCCTCCTCCGTCCTTGTTGCGGCATACATGCGGCGGGTCATGCCCGTTTCGGTCAGCGGTCGGACGGCAAAATCGCTGCGGTTGCGGATGCCGTTGAGAACCCAGTCGGGCAGGACGGCAACGCCCCGACCGGAGGCCACGAGCATCAGGATCATCGGCGTCAGTTCGACCTGCCGGATCGCCGCGGGCTCCACCCCTTCGGGATGCAGCAGCAGTTTGTAGATATCGAGCCGGGAGCGGTCGACCGGATAAGTCAGCAGGGTCTGATCCTCGAAATCCTCGGCCTCGACATAGGGTTTGGCGGCGAGCGGGTGATCGGCCCGCGCGATGAAAACCGGGGAATAGTCGAAGAGCGGGGCAAAGCTGGTGTCTGGCGTGGCCTCCGGATCGGCGGAGATCACCAGATCGACATCCTCCTTTCGCAGCGCGGTCAGCGCATCGAAGCTGAAGCCGGGGCGGATATCGACATCGACCTCCGGCCAGGCGCGGCGGAACTGTTCCAGCACCGGGAAGAGCCAGTCGTAGCAGGCATGGCATTCCAGCGCGATATGCAGCCGCCCGGCGCTGCCCTCCTCCAGCGCTTCGAATTCGGCCTCCAGCGCCTCGATCTCCGGCAGGATGCGTTCGGCGAGGCGCAGCATGCGCTGACCGGCGGCCGAAAGGCGCAGCGGCTTGGAGCGGCGCACGAAGAGCTCCACCCCCGCCTGATCCTCCAGCCCTTTGATCTGATGGGACAAAGCGGACTGGGTGATATGCAGCATGTCGGCGGCACGCTGCAGCCCGCCCGCATCGTGGATGGCCTTGACGGTGCGAAGATGTCGGAACTCGATATGCATTCCAGTAGTTCGGCTCATGATTATCGTGAAAACTATGAATTTGTCTCACATCGCCAGAGATGCGACAAGGGGACAAAGAGTGAGGGATATCCCATGACCGTGCCTGCCGTTTCTTTCGAATTTTTCCCGCCCAAGAATCTTGAGGCCTCGTTCCGCCTGTGGGACACCGTGCAGGTGCTCTCGCCGCTCAATCCGCGGTTTGTCTCGGTGACTTACGGGGCTGGTGGCACGACGCGCGACCTGACGCGGGATGCGGTGGCGACGCTGCATAAGAATGCCGGGCTGAACGTGGCGGCGCATCTGACCTGCGTGAATGCGACCCGGGAAGAGACGATGGCAATTGCCGACAGTTTTGCAGCGGCTGGTGTGACGGAGATCGTCGCGCTGCGTGGCGATCCGCCGAAGGACCAGGGCACTTTCACGCCGCATCCGGAGGGGTTTGCGAGCTCTGTCGAGCTGATCGAGGCGCTGGCGGCGACCGGTAAATTCACCCTGCGCGTCGGCGCCTATCCGGAACGTCATCCGGAGGCGGCGTCGGAGGCGGCGGATATCGACTATCTGAAACGCAAGTTCGAGGCGGGCGCCGCCGAGGGCATCACCCAGTTCTTCTTTGAGACCGAGACCTTCCTGCGCTTCCGCGACCGCTGCGCGGCGGCGGGGATCACGGCGCCCATCGTGCCGGGCATCCTTCCGATCGAGAACTGGACGGGGATGCGGAAATTCGCGATCGGCTGCGGCGCCAATGTGCCTGCGTGGATGGATGAGGCCTTCGAGAAGGCGGCGCGGGACAACCGGCAGGACCTTCTGGCGACCTCGCTCTGCACCGAGATGTGCACCGACCTGATTGCCGAAGGCGTGGACAAGCTGCATTTCTACACGCTGAACCGGCCCGAGCTGACCCGCGATGTCTGCCATGCGCTTGGCGTGACGCCGGAGACCAATCTGCGGGATGTGGCTTGAGGATTTCGGTCCGACCTTTTGAGGATTGAGCGCTGACGCGCGTTTGATACCTGTGCCCGCATCCGCGGGCACGTCGCGGAGGGCGCTGCCCTCCGCACCTCCCGGGATATTTTTGGCAAGAAAAATCTATGGGTCTTGGCGGGCCGGCTTTGGAGTTTTCCGGGCTCAGGCGGTGATGCCGTCGTCGGGGTAGTGCAGGCCGCGGGCGATGGCGGATTCGTGCAGCCGTTCGGAGGGGTCGAGGCCGACGTGGCGGCGGTGGCGGATGAGGAAGAGTTTGCCGACGCCGCGCCAGAGGCCGACGGAGGGGGCATCCGGGTCCATCGGGAAGCGCTGGCGCCAGCCGTCGGGGAGTTTGAGGCCCTGCGCCTCGGCCTGTGTGAGCATCCAGTGCAGGGGAATATTGGCCAGCGGGCGGGCCGGGTCGTAGCCGCCGAGATGGCCGCCGACATCGCCATGGGTTCCTGCAAACCAGACCTGTTCGAGCCGGCCGGACCAGGTGGGGTCGCTGTGCCACATGACGGGGGCGTAGACGTCGCGGGTTTCCTCATAGGCCAGCGCATGGAAGCCGGCCTTCACGCAATGCGACAGGGCGTGGTTGTGGAAGGCATGTTTCGGGTCGCTGATCTTCCACAGCAGCGGGAAGCGCAGGCCCAGGGATTTCACGGTGTCGAAGGCGCCGATCATCTCGACCACCACGTTTTCATGGCAGACGGATTTGGTGAAGGCCTGGGCGGCGGGGCCGTGGCCGCCGGTCTGGTAATGGCGATAGGCGAGCTGGATATTGCGTTCCGTCGCCTCTTCGGCCCGCACGAGGCCGACGCGGTCGAGGATCCCGGCGAGGGAGCGGACGGCATAGGCGCCACGGGAATAGCCGAAGAGGAAGATGCGGTCGCCGGGCCTGTAGCGTGAGGCGAGGTAACCATAGGCGCGCTGGATCTGGCGGTTGATGCCGCGCCCGACCATCACGTCCCAGGTATTGCCCCAACGGGTCCATTGCAGCCCGGCCTCGTAATAGAGCGAGGTCTCGTGGCCCGGCGCTTCGTTCAGGAGGCGGTAGATGAGGCCGGCGTTGCTTTCCTCTCCTTCCGCGAGGGAGGACATGGTGCCGTCGAGGATGACCACATGGGTGACGGAGCCCCGCCGGGCCGCAGGCGACGACCGGCGCTGGCGGAAGAGCCAGCGCGGCCGGACCCAGCTAAGAAGGCTGTCACCGAGCCCCTTGGGCATTGCTCAACATCTCCCACACCCGGCGGGGGGTGAACGGCATATCCGCCTGGGTCACGCCCCGGGTGGAGAGCGCATCCATCACCGCATTGGCCGTTGCGGCCATGGAGCCGACGGTCCCGGCCTCTCCGCAGCCCTTCATCCCCATGGGGTTGGCGGTGGAGGGCACCGGTTCGGTCGTGAAGTTGATATAGGGCACATCGGCGGCGCGGGGCATGGAATAGTCCATGAAACTTGCCGTCAGTAGCTGGCCATCGGCGTCGTATTCGACGTTTTCCTGGATCGCCTGGCCGATGCCCTGGACAACGCCGCCATGGACCTGGCCTTCGGCCAGCAGCGGGTTGATCAGATTGCCGAAATCGTCGACGACATGATAGGCGATCACCTCTACCTTGCCGGTATCGGGGTCGACCTCCACCTCTGCCACATGGGCGCCGTTGGGATAGGAGCGACCCGGCAGTTTCGCGGTTTCCTCGTGGATCAGCAGATCCTCGCGGCCGGCCTCCTGCGCCATTTCCGCCACGTCGAGCATGGTGGGGGCAGCGTTGGAGCCCTTGATGCGGAAGCTCTCGTCATCGAAGCTCACATCCTCGGGTTTGACCTTCATCTTCTCCGCCAGGAAGACGGTGAATTTTTCGACCATGGTGGAGACCACGGCGAGGGTGGCGTTGGACTGGGTGGTGACAGAGCGGGAGCCGCCGGTGCCGCCGCCCTTGGCGATCAATGCCGAGTCGCCCTGGATCACGCGGATCTGGTCCATCGGGATGCCGGTCTGATCCGACAGGAAATGGGCATAGACGGTTTCATGCCCCTGTCCGTTGGACTGGGTCCCGACATAGATGTTTACGGTGCCATCGGAATTGAATTCGACCTTCGCGGTCTCCGAAGGATCGCCCAGAATACTTTCGATATAGTAACAGAGGCCCAGGCCGCGCAGACGTCCGCGCGATTCCGCCTCTTTGCGGCGGTCCTCGAAACCGGGGCGGTCGGCAAAATCGGTGACACGGTCGAGCAGGCGGTTGAAATCGCCGACATCGTAGAGCTCATCCGTCACGGTCTTGTAGGGGAAGGCACTGACGGGGATGAAGTTTTTCCGCCGCAGCGCCCAGCCATCGACGTCGAGCGCGCGGGCGGCATAGTCCATCATCCGTTCCAACAGATAGTTCGCCTCTGGCCGGCCGGCACCGCGATAGGCATCGGTGGGGGTGGTGTTGGTATAATAGCCCTCGACCTCCAGCAGAGCGTTCTGGCAGTCGTAGACGCCCATCAGGACCCGGCCGAATAGGAAGGTCTGGATGAACTGGCCGAAGTTGGAGTTGAAGGCGCCCATGTTGCAGCGCGTCTTCACATGGTAACCCAGCAGCTTGTGATCGGCATCAAAGCCCATGGTGACCTCATGCGTCAGGTCGCGGGCGCCATTGTCCGACAGCATGGATTCGGTACGGTCGGCGATCCAGCGGACAGGACGGTCGAGGAAGCGGGCGGCATAGGCGGCCATCACGTATTCGGGGTAGAGCTTGGCCTTCATGCCGAAGCCGCCGCCGACATCGGGATGGGTCACCCGGACCTTGTCGGTCTCAAGCCCCATGAGGCGGGCCAGTTCGTTCTTCGGGCCCCAGACCCCCTGCCCGCCAAAGGCCAGATGGATGCTGTCGCCGTTCCATTCGGCCATGCAGCCGCGTGGCTCCATCGCGACGACCATGACGCGGTTGTCGCCGACTGCGGCCTTGACCACATGGGCGGCACCGGCGATGGCGGATTTCGTCTCTTCCTCCCGGCCCAGCAGATAGTCGAAGGCGAGGTTGCCGGGGGCTTCGGGGTGCAGGTCGACATCGCCCTTGGCCAGCGCCATCTGGGCGGGCAGCTCTTCGTAGTCGAACTCGATCAGCTCGGCGGCGTCCTTCCCGATCTCCACGCTTTCGGCGATGATCAGGGCGACGGGCTGGCCGACCCAGACGACCTTGCCCTCCGCCAGGATCGGATGCTTGGGATCGGCCGATGGCGAGCCGTCGCGGTTTTTGACCTTGGAGGAGGAGAGGCCTTCGGTGATTCCAAAGGCATGCAGATCCTCGGCGGTGGCGACCAGATGCACGCCGTCCAGTTCCCGCGCGGCATCGAGGTTCAGCTCCTTGATCAGGGCATGGGCGACGGGCGAGCGGAAGACATGCAGATGCAGCGCCTTCTCCGGTGCGATATCGTCGATATAGCCGCCATGGCCCGTGACCAGACGATGATCCTCGACCCGGGTGACCGGCTGACTGCGTCCGAACTTCTCCATGGGAGGCTCCCTGCCCTGTTCTCTTCATGGCGACACTAGCGGCCAGCGAAGTGATGTCCAGTGCAGTGCGTCCGCATCTGCCCTTTCCCTCGGGGTCGGCATTGGGTATGCCGCCGGAACAGACCGACAAGCGGGAATACCTCCATGACCATGGAAAAAACCTTCAATGCGGCGGAAGCCGAGGACCGGATCTACAAGGCCTGGGAAGAAAGCGGTGCTTTCAAGGCGGGCGCCAATGCCTCGCGCAGCGACGCCTTTTCGATCATGATCCCGCCGCCCAATGTGACGGGCTCGCTGCATGTCGGTCATGCGTTCAACAATACGTTGCAGGATATCCTGATCCGCTGGAAGCGGATGCAGGGGTTCGACACGCTCTGGCAGCCGGGCACGGACCATGCGGGCATCGCCACGCAGCTGGTGACCGAACGGGAGATGGCAGCCAATCAGGAGCCGTCCCGCGCGGAGATGGGCCGTGAGAAGTTTATCGAGCGGGTCTGGCAGCAGAAGGTCCGCACCCGCGGCACGATCATCGGCCAGCTGAAACGGCTGGGCGCCTCCTGCGACTGGTCGCGCGAGGCCTTTACGATGGGCGGCGCGGAGGGCGATCCGGACCGGGAGACCGTGACGGCCAATTTCCATGATGCCGTGATCAAGGTCTTTGTCGACATGTTCGACAAGGGGCTGATCTATCGCGGCAAGCGGCTGGTCAACTGGGACCCGCATTTCGAAACCGCGATCTCCGACCTGGAGGTCGAGAATATCGATACCGCCGGCCATATGTGGCATTTCAAATATCCCCTGGCGGGCGGCGAGACCTATGAATATGTCGAGAAGGACGAGGACGGGACTGTCGTCCTGCGGGAGGTGCGCGACTATATCTCCATCGCCACCACGCGCCCCGAAACGATGCTGGGCGACGGCGCGGTGGCGGTGCATCCGTCGGATGAGCGCTACAAGCCGATTGTCGGCAAGCTCTGCGAGATCCCGGTGGGGCCGAAAGAACATCGCCGGCTGATCCCCATTATTACGGATATGTATCCCGATCCGACCTTCGGGTCGGGCGCGGTGAAGATCACCGGGGCGCATGATTTCAACGATTATGGCGTGGCACAGCGGAACGGCATTCCGCTCTACCGGCTGATGGATACGCGGGCGCAGATGCGTGGCGATGGCGCGGATTACGCCAGCTGCGCGGCCCGGGCGCAGGAGATCGCCAACGGGGCCGAGTTCTCGGAGGCGGAGGTCGATACGCTGAACCTGGTGCCCGACCACCTGCGCGGGATCGACCGGATGGAGGCCCGGGCGCGGGTTGTGGAAGAGATCACGGCGGAGGGGCTGGCCGTCATGACGCGGTCGGACGATCCGCGGCTGGGTAAGGTGGGTTTGAAACCCACCCTACGGGAGGACGGCACAGAAGAAGACCCCGTGCCGGTCCCGCTGGTCGAGGCCAAGTCGATCATGCAGCCCTATGGCGACCGCTCCAAGGTGGTGATCGAACCGATGCTGACCGATCAGTGGTTCGTCGACGCCGCCAAGATCGTGGGCCCGGCGCTGGAGGCCGTGCGCTCCGGCGAGGTCCGCATCCTGCCGGAGTCGGGCGAGAAGACCTATTACCACTGGCTCGATAATATCGAACCCTGGTGCATCTCGCGTCAGCTGTGGTGGGGGCATCAGATCCCGGTGTGGTACGGGCCGGGGCTGACGTCGGATGGCGCCTTCACGCGCGATATGATCTCTTTCTGCGCCGCGACCGAAGCGGAGGCGATTGCCAAGGCGACCGCACATTATACCGAGGTTCTTGGGCGCACACCGGAGGTCACGGTTCCGAAGCCCGGCACGCCCGGCGCGCGATTTGTCACGCGGCAGGATAAGGACGGGGGTGTCACGGGCGTGCTTCTCCAGCGCGACCCGGATGTGCTCGACACCTGGTTCTCTTCGGGTCTGTGGCCCATTGGTACCCTCGGCTGGCCGGAAGACACCCCGGAACTGGCGACCTATTTCCCGACCTCGGTGCTGATCACCGGGCAGGATATCCTGTTCTTCTGGGTCGCCCGGATGATGATGATGCAGCTGGCCGTTGTCGATCAGATCCCCTTCCACGACGTCTACCTGCATGGCCTCGTGCGCGACGCCAAGGGCAAGAAGATGTCGAAGACTGTGGGCAATGTCATCGACCCGCTGGAGATCATCGACGAATACGGCGCGGATGCACTGCGCTTTGCCAATGCCGCCATGGCCTCCCTCGGCGGGGTGCTGAAGCTCGACGCCCAGCGGATCGCGGGCTACCGGAACTTTGGCACGAAGCTCTGGAATGCGACCCGGTTTGCGGAGATGAACGGTGTCTATGAGGCCGGCGCGCCTGCGTCTCAGGTGCCAGCCGCCACCGCCACGCTGAACAAGTGGATCATCGGCGAGACGGCCCGCGTGCGGGAGGCGGTCGATGCCGCACTCACGGCCTACCGGTTCGACGATGCGGCCACGGCGCTCTACCGGTTCGTCTGGGGCAAGGTCTGCGACTGGTATGTCGAGCTGTCGAAACCCCTGCTGGATGAGGCCGCGCCGGAGCGGGCGGAGACGCAGCAGGTCATGGGCTGGGTGCTCGACCAGTGCCTGCTGATGCTGCATCCGATCATGCCTTTCGTGACCGAAGAGCTCTGGTCCGCGACCGGCGCGCGGCCCAAGATGCTGGTGCATGGCGACTGGCCTGTCTACGGCGCGGAGCTGATCGATCCGGCCGCGGATGCGGAGATGAACTGGGTCGTTTCGCTGATCGAGGATATCCGCTCTGTCCGGGCCCAGATGCATGTGCCCGCAGGCCTGCAGGTGCCGCTGGTCGTGACCGGCTGGTCGGAGGCCGCGCAATCCGCCTGGAGCCGGAACGAGCTTATGATCAAGCGCCTCGCCCGGGTCGAGAGCCTGACAGAGGTGGCGGACTTCCCCAAGGGTGCGCTGACCGTGGCCGCCGAGGGCGCGACATTTGGCCTGCCGCTTGCCGATATTATCGACGTGGCGGAGGAGAAGGCGCGGCTGGAGAAATCGCTGCAGAAGCTCGGCAAGGAGATCGGCGGGCTGGAAGGCCGACTGAAGAACCCGAAATTCGCCGAAAGCGCGCCGGAAGAGGTGGTCGAGGAGACCCGCGCCAACCTCTCGGCCCGTCAGGAGGAGGCGGATCAGCTGAAGCTTGCCCTGGCGCGGATGGCGGAGATCGGCTGAGGCTGCGCCTGCAGCCGATCCGGTGCGGGGGCTTCGCCGCCTCGGCGCTCTGCCATCCAGAGGAAACGCGCTGCGGTCGGCGTTGAATTGGATATTTTCAGCAAGAAAAAGATCAGGCGTTGAGCGCCATGGCCTCACGCCGGTCGATGGCCCGGACCGAGAGCGCCGCGATCAGGCCCACGACGCTGGCGAGGCACATCAGGAAGGGCAGCGCGAAGGCGCCCGTCTCCTCCGTCACGACGGCGCCGGTCAGCGTCGTCGTGAAGGCGCCCACAAAGACAATCAGCGCGGCCGAGAGGCCCGAGGCGCTGCCGGCGATATGGGGCCTGACGGACATAGCGCCCACGTTGGCATTGGGCGTGGTCAGCCCGTTGCCCAGGCCAGACATCACCATCGCCCCAAAGAAGAGCGGGATGGAGAGCTGGCCCGCGAGGATCAGCAGCGCCGGGATGCCGAGGCCCAGCACCGCCAGGCTGCGCCCCCAGATCATCACCGTGCTGAGCTGATACCTGTGGGAGATGCGGGAGGAGATGCCGGAGCCCAGAATGAACCCCACCGTGATCGTGCCCATATAGGCGCCCAGCTGCGCAGGCCCCATGCCAAAGGCCGCCGCGACAACCAGCGGCGCGCCAGAGACGAAGATATGGAAGGTGGAGACGGAAAAGGCGGCGCAGACCGCATAGCCCCAGAACCGGCGCGAGCGGAAGAGCTCCGGATATTCGCGGAACTGGGCGCCGAAGGTTTCGGATTTGCGCAGGTTGGTCTCGCCCAGGTCAAGATAGCTCAGCAGGGTGAGCGCCACGCCCGCGCCGGTATAGACCCAGAAACAGGCGCGCCAGCCAAAGACCGCATCCAGCAGCCCGCCGAAGGCCGGGCCCAGCATCGGCGCAATCGCCATGATCATGGCGACATGGGCCATCTTCGCCGCCGCCTGCCGGTCGTCATATTGATCGCGGATGATCGCCCGCGACAGGGCCATACCGGTGGCCGAGGCGCTCTGGAACATGCGCGCGATCAGGAAGGTCGTGATATCTCCGGTCAGGGCGCAGACCAGCGAGGCCAGGGTGAAGATGCCCATGCCGGCCAGCACGACGGGCCGCCGCCCGTAGCGGTCCGACAGCGGCCCCATCACAAGCTGGGTCGCGGCGGTCATCAGAAGGTAGGCCCCGACCGACAGGCTCATGACGCCGTAGGATGTCCCGAAATCCTCTGCCATATGCTTGAGCGAGGGCAGGAACATATTGAGCGTCAGGACCGAATTGCCGGTCAGCAGGATCAGCGTGGCAAGGTGCGGGGGCGTCGTAGCGGGGCGCATGAAACGTTTCCAAAATGACTTTGCCGCATCACATCCGGGATCCGCGACTTTGGCAACCTTCCGCAACCGCGCGGTGGCGCAGCCCCGTTATTGCCCCTCGACAGGCGCGTCGGGATCGGCCTTGCCGACCCCCTGGAAAACGAATTTGAACGGCAGCGCCCAGAGCACACCCAGCACCGCATAGACCAGCAGTTCCAGCCAGATCGGCGGCCGCCCGAACAGGTTCATCACCGTCACGGCCAGCACAACATAAACCGGCAGGCCGATCACCAGAATGACCAGCGCCCAGCGTCGTCTTGCCTTGTAGCTCAGGGCCATGCGGGCCTCCCTCTTCATCTTTCCCGAAATACTCCGGGGGGTCGTGACAAAGCCGCAGGCTTTGGCGCGTTCGGGGGGCAGCGCCCCCCGCCCGGTCTCAGTCCGCGAAAGGATCAGTCACGAGGATCGTGTCGTCCCGCTCCGGCGAGGTCGAGAGCAGCGCGACCGGGCAGTCGATCAGCTCTTCCACCCGCCGGACATATTTGATCGCATTGGCGGGAAGGTCCGCCCAGCTGCGTGCGCCTTCGGTCGACTCGGACCAGCCCGGCAGCTCCTCGTAGACCGGCGTGCAGCGGGCCTGCTGTTCGGCGGCCATCGGCAGGTAGTCGAGCCGCGCGCCATCCAGATCATAGCCCACGCAGACCTTCAGCGTCTCGAACCCGTCGAGCACGTCGAGCTTGGTCAGCGCGATGCCGTTGACGCCGGAGGTGGCGCAGGTCTGGCGCAGCAGCGCCGCGTCGAACCAGCCGCAGCGGCGCTTGCGGCCCGTGACGGTGCCAAACTCGCGGCCGCGTTCACCCAGACGCTGGCCGTCCGCATCCAGCAGTTCGGTCGGGAAAGGCCCCTCGCCCACGCGGGTCGTATAGGCCTTCACGATGCCCAGCACATAGTCGATGGATCCGGGGCCGATGCCCACGCCCGTAGCCGCCTGCCCGGCGATCACGTTGGACGAGGTCACAAAGGGATAGGTGCCAAAATCGATATCCAGCAGCGCGCCCTGCGCCCCTTCGAAGAGGATGCGCTTGCCGGCCTTGCGCTTTTCGTTCAGCACCTTCCAGATCGGGGCGGCATAGGGCAGGATTTGCGCCGCGATCTCCTGCAGCTGGGCGATCAGGGCGTCGCGGTCGACCTCCTCGATGCCCAGCCCCCGGCGCAGCGGGTTATGGTGCTGGAGCGCCCGGTCGACGCGGGCCGAGAGCGTGGCGGCATCGGCGAGATCCGCCACCCGCACCGACCGGCGGCCAACCTTGTCCTCATAGGCCGGGCCAATGCCGCGGCCCGTGGTACCGATCTTGGTCCCGGCAGAGGCCGCTTCCTCCCGCGCGCGGTCAAGCTCGCCGTGGATGGGCAGGATCAGCGGTGTGTTTTCGGCGATCATCAGCGTCTCGGGCGTGATCTCGACCCCCTGTTCGCGGATCGCGGCGATTTCCTTGATCAGGTGCCAGGGGTCGAGCACGACGCCATTGCCGATGACCGAAAGCTTGCCGCCCCGCACCACGCCCGAGGGCAGCGCGTTCAGCTTGTAGACCTTGCCGTCGATGACCAGCGTATGGCCGGCGTTGTGACCACCCTGAAAGCGCGCGATGACATCGGCGCGTTCCGACAGCCAGTCCACGATCTTGCCTTTTCCTTCGTCGCCCCACTGGGCGCCGACGACGACGACATTGGCCATGATCCATTCCTCATGCTCGGTCCAAACGGGCTCCTTCTATCCAAGTTGCGGAGGCTGCGAAACCGCTATTTCTGTTCCTTTCGCCGCAGGCGCGACACCAGGTCCCGGGGAAAAATCTGGACAAGCGGCGGGGGCTGCGGCCAGATGTGCACAGCTTCCGATTGGGGAGGAGCTATGGATTTTCTGTTGCGCTGGTTCTTTGCGGTTGTCCTGATCGCGGGGACGTATAATCCGACGGACTGGAATTACGTGACCTGGGTCGGGCGGACCTGGCCGGACCAGATGCCGCTTGCCGTGCTGATGGGGCTGATCCTGCTGGTGGGATATGTCATCTATCTGCGCGCCACCTTCCGGTCCATCGGAGCCTTCGGGATGATCCTTGTCGCGGCCATCGTGGCGGCGCTGATCTGGGTGCTGGTAGACTACGGTATCGTGCGGCTGGACAACCCCGGGATGAACACCTGGATCGGCATCTGGGCGCTGTCGCTGGTGCTGGGCGTCGGGCTGAGCTGGAGCATCTTTCGCCGCAGGCTCTCGGGCCAGGCGGATGTGGACGATCTGGACGACTGAGCTTTTGGAGGCTTTCGGACGCCCCTGCCCCCTTGCGGCCTGAGGCGGAACAGCCTATCTAGCCGCGAACCTGAAAGACCGACGCGAAACCAATAGGCGCCCCGTATGGAAAATGTCGTCCTGATCATCCACCTCCTGCTGGCCCTCGGGCTGATCGGAGTTGTCCTGCTGCAGCGCTCTGAAGGCGGCGGTCTGGGCATGGGCGGTGGCGGCGGTGCCATGTCGGGCCGCGCGGCGGCGACGGCGCTTGGCAAGGTCACCTGGATCCTTGCGGGCGGCTTTATCGTCACCTCCATCGCGCTGACCATTATCGCGGCGGAAAAATCGGCGGGGGCCTCGGTTCTCGACCGTCTGACCGCGCCGCTGACGGCCCCGGCCGAGGACGCCCCCGAAGCGCCGACCGCGCCCGGCGGGTCGCTTCTGCCACCGGCGCCGACCGACGAAGGCCAGCTGACGCCGAGCGCGGACTGATCCACCACCCCTTGAGGGCCTGACCTTTCTGTCAACTGCATGTTGCGGTGCGGATGGACAAGCCGGGGCGAATCTGTTAGTTCTCAAATCCCGTGATCATGCGGCCTGAAAGGGCCGTAGCGAGCAGGATTTGCGACCATTTTTAACGCCGGTCGCGGCACTACTTCACGGGAGTCCGAGCATGGCGCGGTATATTTTCATCACGGGCGGCGTTGTGTCGTCCCTGGGTAAGGGCTTGGCTTCCGCGGCCCTCGGTGCTTTGCTGCAGGCGCGGGGCTATTCGGTCCGCCTGCGCAAGCTGGACCCCTATCTGAACGTCGATCCCGGTACGATGTCGCCCTTTGAACATGGCGAGGTCTTTGTGACCGATGACGGGGCGGAGACCGACCTCGACCTTGGCCACTACGAACGGTTCACCGGGGTTGCGGCGCGGCAGACCGACTCGATCTCGTCGGGCCGGGTCTATTCCAACGTGCTGGAGAAGGAACGGCGGGGTGATTACCTCGGGAAAACCATCCAGGTCATTCCGCATGTCACCAACGCAATCAAGGACTTCATCAATATCGGCGATGAAGAGGTGGATTTCATGCTCTGCGAAATCGGCGGCACGGTCGGCGATATCGAAGGGCTGCCCTTCTTCGAGGCGATCCGCCAGTTCGCGCAGGACAAGCCGCGTGGCCAGTGCATCTTCATGCATCTGACGCTGCTGCCCTGGCTGGCGGCCTCGGGCGAGCTGAAGACGAAACCGACGCAGCATTCGGTGAAGGAGCTGCGGTCGATCGGGTTGCAGCCGGATATCCTGGTCTGCCGGTCCGAACAGGTCATCCCGGAGAAAGAACGCGAGAAGCTGGCGCTGTTCTGTAACGTCCGCCCCGAGTCTGTGATCGCCGCCTATGACCTGAAGTCGATCTACGAGGCGCCGCTGGCCTATCATCGCGAGGGGCTGGATCAGGCGGTGCTGGATGCCTTCCAGATTGCCCCTGCCCCGCGGCCCGATCTGACGGTCTGGCAGGATGTCTATGACCGGATCCACAATACAGACGGCGAGGTGAATGTCGCCGTGGTTGGCAAGTACACCCAGCTTGAGGATGCCTATAAGTCGATCAAGGAAGCGCTGGTGCATGGCGGCATGGCCAACCGGATCCGTGTGAACGTCGAATGGGTCGATGCGGAGGTCTTCGACAAGGCCGATGCGGCGCCTTATCTGGAAGGCTATCACGCGATCCTCGTGCCCGGCGGCTTTGGCGAGCGCGGGACGGAGGGCAAGATCAAGGCGGCCGAATTCGCCCGGACACGAAAAATCCCCTACCTGGGGATATGTCTGGGGATGCAGATGGCGGTGATCGAAGCCGCGCGCAATCTGGCCGGGCTGGACAAGGCCGGGTCGGAAGAGTTCGACCATGAGGCCGGCGAGAAGCGGTTCGAGCCGGTTGTCTATCACCTGAAGGAATGGGTGCAGGGCAATCATGCCGTCCGGCGCAAGGTGGATGACGACAAGGGCGGCACGATGCGGCTGGGCGCCTATTCGGCCACGCTGGCGGAAGGCTCCAGAGTCGCCGAGGTTTATGGTGGCACCGCGATCGAGGAACGCCATCGTCACCGCTACGAGGTGGATGTGGCCTATCGCGACAAGCTGGAAGAGTGCGGGCTGTGGTTTTCGGGGATGTCGCCGGACGGGCGGCTGCCGGAGATCGTGGAGGTCAAGGACCACCCCTGGTTCATTGGCGTGCAGTTCCACCCGGAGCTGAAATCGAAGCCCTTCGACCCGCATCCGCTGTTCAAGGATTTCGTGCGGGCGGCCAAAGAGGTGTCGCGTCTGGTGTGATCCCCGCCTCTGGTGGCGTGATCCAAAGGCGCGCCTGCGGCGCATTCCAGTGTGGCTGTTTCGTTCCGAAACAGGATGCCTCCGGCGGGAGTGTTTCTGGAAAGATGAAGCCGGTCGGGTTTCGGGGGGAGTGTCATGAGTGCCGCTGAGAACAAGGGTCTGATGCAGCGTATCTTTGCGCGTCTGGCGGAGGGGGACGGGTCGCTTTACGTGGATCATCTGCATGAGGATGCGGTGATGGTCGTGACGGGCGATTACTCCTGGTCCGGGCGGTTTGAGGGCAAGGCGCGGATTCTGCGGGACCTCTACGGCCATCTTCGCAATGTCACCTCAGGCGTTTCGCGGACCGTGCCGGTCCGGTTTCTGGCCGACGGGGACTGGGTTGTCGTTGAGGCTCGTGGTGAGATGAGGGCGCGGGACGGCACGCCTTACCACAACCAGTACTGCCTGATGTACCGGCTTGAGGCGGGCATGATTGTTGAGGCGCGGGAATATCAGGACAGCGCGCTCTGCGAGCGGGTCCTGGGGCCGTTTCCGGCAGGTCAGGGCTGATCCACGGTTTCGTCTGGACCGTCTTCGCCTGTGTTGTCCTGCGGCGGTGGCAGCCTGCGCGAGAGCTGAGCCAGCTGTTCGCGCAGCTGGGCGATTTCGGTGGAGAGTTCATTGTTCCGGGCGCGCAGGCTGCGCATTTCTGCCGCAAGATTGGAGAGTTCCCTGCTGAGGGCGCGGCTGGTCATCAGCGCGTCGCGCGCGCATTGCGCCGCGTCGAAACAGGCCTGGGCCGATGCCTGGGCGGGCATGAGCAGGGTGAGGCTGAGGATGGCGGGGCGGATCATGGGCGGGCTCCCTCTCTGACATGAGAGATGTAGGGCGGCGCGCGCCTGCGTCATCGGGCCGGGCCTGTCGGGGCACTATAAAATCGTTACATCCGCGTGGTTAACAGGAGGCGTATTCCGGGCCGGCCACGGCGCCGGTCCTATCCCTCTGCCAAGGAGCTGCGCATGTCGCCCGATGATTTCAAGGCCGCCGAGGACTGGCTTGAAGCCGAGCTGAAGGACGAGCTGGACGAGGATTTCGAGATCGAGATGGAGGATGCGGTCCTCTCGATGAAGATTCGGGAAATCTATCGCAAGGCGCATGGCGAAACGATCCCGCGGCCGGAGTATTTTCGCGCGCTGCTGCGGCTTCAATCCGAGCTGATCAAGCTCCAGGACTGGGTGGTCGCCAACGGCGAAAAGGTCGTGGTGATTTTTGAGGGGCGGGACAGTGCCGGCAAGGGCGGCGTCATCAAGCGCATTACTCAGAGGCTGAACCCGCGTGTCGTGCGGACGGTTGCCCTGCCCGCGCCGACGGAGCGGGAAAAGTCCCAGTGGTATTTCCAGCGCTATGTTCCGCATCTGCCCGCGGGCGGAGAAATCGTCCTGTTCGACAGGTCCTGGTACAACCGGGCCGGTGTGGAGCGGGTCATGGGATTTGCCGACGAAACGCAGGTGGAACAGTTTTTCCAGGACGTTCCCGAATTCGAGCGGATGCTGGTGCGGTCGGGGATCCGGCTGGTGAAATACTGGTTCTCGATCACGGATGAGGAGCAGCAGATGCGGTTTCTTATCCGCATTCACGATCCGCTGAAGCAGTGGAAGCTGTCGCCGATGGATCTGCAATCGCGGATCAAGTGGGAAGATTATACCGCGGCCAAAGAGGACATGCTGGCCCGGACCAATATCGACGAGGCGCCCTGGTATATCGTGCCTGGCAATGACAAGAAGCGTGCCCGGCTCAATTGTATCGATCACCTTCTGTCGCGCTTCCCCTATGAGGAAATCGAAGGCGAAGAGATTTCCCTGCCCAACCGCGTCTACAACAGCAATTATGAGCGGCATGTGCTGCCGCCTGAGCTTTACGTGCCTTCAAAATACTGAGGCATACTGAACCGTCAGGCCGAGGCCTGTCCCGGGCGGCAAGCGTTCCGGGTCACGCGCGGTGGCGGGCGGGGACGAACAACGGGGTAAAGATGCCCTGAACCATGCCGGATCTGGGGCCAAAAGCCTTGCGCCGTGCGGGGACATTCAGACGGATATCGGTGACAAGCGGCGCAATGATATTCCTGTCGAACACCCAGCGTCCGCGGCGCCCGGCCTCGGCATCCAGTTTCTGGCGTTCGAGCCATTTGGCAACTTCTTCGCGGTCATCCATCCGGCGCGAGGCAATCGGGAGATAGAAGCCGCAGTTGATGCGCTGGCAAAGGGCATCGAGCACGGCGAATTGATCGCGTTTGTCGGCCGGGAATGCGGCGCGGGGCAGCAGGTTCCAGCGGCGCGGGTCGAAGGCAAAAAACAGCGTCAGCGCGGTGCCGAGGTCAAGTTCCTGGCGCGCGGCGATCCAGCGGAGGACTGCGGCATCCGTATCTTCGGCATCAAGCTTGCGGACAAAACTGCACAGCATATCCGGCTTCAGCTTTTTCAGCATATGGATCTGCCGATCCACGGTCAGGTTGCCCCAGTCTTTCTGCACGATGGCAAGCATTGCTCTTTTATCCCTCTTACGCCCTCTTGCGGGGCACCTTGTGACGACGGCTTTTATGCCAGTATTGGAAACGTTACACCGAAATGCGGCGAAACTTTGGCCGTGCAACCGAAAGGCGAGCCAAACGCGGATTTGCGTGCATAATTTATGTGGCGCGTGTTTTCCTTGCCCAAAAATTTCAACATTCGTTTGCAATCGATGTAAGAACGCCGCCTTGAGCGACGGACAAAACCGGGCCGAGGGGCCCGACACGTAAAATGGCAGGCCATGACAATTGGCATGGCCGCGTATCGGGACTATATCCGACAAATGGTTTCAGATCTGTTAAGTCGCCTCTTTGGCTCCGCCCCTCCGATCCTGCCGGATTCCGATGCCAGGCTGGCACTGTCGGCACTGCTTGTCCGTGTCGCGCGCAGCGACGGTCACTACGACTCCGCCGAGCGTGAGACGATCCGGGCCATAGTCACACGTCGGTACAGTCTGGATGCCGCCGCCGCCGGCACCCTGCTGGCAGAGGCCGAGCTGATGGAAAGTGAGGCGCCCGACACCGTGCGCTTTACCCGCGCGATCAAGGATGCCGTCCCCTATGAGGACCGGCTGGGCGTGATCGAATCTCTGTGGGAAGTTGTTCTTGCCGATGGCGCGCGCGACCCGGAGGAGGATGCCCTGCTGCGTATGGCGGCCTCGCTGCTGGGCGTGACGGATCAGGACAGCAATGCCGCGCGTTTAAAAGTGACCAAAGCATGATCGCAAGCCTGCCGATGTACGACCGTCCGGAATGTCAGGCGGCGAATGATGCGCTCTGGTCGGGGGTCGCCGCGGCGCTGGCGCGCACGGGGCTTGAGGCGCCTGCCGCGCTGACGCGGGAGGGCGAGCTCTGGGATCACTGGCAGTCGCCGGAACTTGTGTTGTCGCAGACCTGCGGCCTGCCCTACCGGTCGCGCCTCAGGGGTGTGGTTCGGATCATCGGGAGCCCGGATTACGGGCTCGAAGGATGCCCGCCGGGTTATTACAATTCCGCAATTGTTGTGCGGGCCGGGGATGAGGCCATCGCGCCGGAGGACTGGCGCGGCAAGGTGCTGGCCTTCAACGAAGGCCGCTCACAGTCGGGCTGGGCAGCGGCGCTGAACCATGCCGCGGGTCTGGGCACCGGCTATGGCGGCATGGTGGAGACCGGGGCGCATATCAACTCGGCCCGCGCCGTGTCCGAAGGGCGCGCCGATATCGCGGTGATCGATGCACATACCCTCCGGTTCATTCAACGGTTTGATGACTGGGCACAGGGGCTGAAGGTGATCGGACGGACGGAGCCGACCCCGGCCACGCCGTTTATCACCAAGGGCACGGCGGATGACGAAACGGTTGCCCTGCTGCGTGCCGCGCTGGAGGAGGCCGTCGCGGGCCAGTCCGATGCCATCCGGGCGATCACCGGGCTGCGCGCCGTTGTCACCGTGCCCGAGGCGGACTACCTCGCCGTGCCGACGCCCGCGGCCTGACGGGGTCAGGCCGGCCCGGCCGGGATCGCGCCCGGAAATTGGGCATTCCGTCTGGTTAATCGGGGGCAGCCGTTGCTTTTGAGGCGGAAATGCGCCCAGATATCAGGCACCCAGCACGGAAGGCGATACGTTGCAAAATCCTCCGGTTCTTGAAATCCGCGACCTGCACAAAAGCTACGGCAATCTGGAAGTCCTGAAAGGCGTGTCCGTCAGCGCCCGCCGGGGCGAGGTCGTGTCGCTTATCGGGTCCTCGGGGTCGGGCAAGTCGACGCTGCTGCGCTGTGCCAACCTGCTGGAAGACAGCCAGACCGGCGACGTGATTTTCAAGGGCGAGGCCGTGCACTGGCGCGGGGCCGGGCTGTACCGGAGACCGGGCGATGCACGTCAGGTTTTGCGGTTCCGGACGAACCTGTCGATGGTGTTCCAGCAGTTCAACCTCTGGTCCCATATGACGATCCTGCAGAATGTGATGGAGGCGCCGCTCACGGTGCTGGGCCGCGACCGCAAGGAGGTCGAGGAGAAGGCGCGTCACTACCTGACCAAAGTGGGCATCGGCGACAAGGCGGATGCCTGGCCTGCGCAGCTGTCGGGCGGGCAGCAGCAGCGGGCGGCGATTGCCCGCGCGCTCTGCATGGAGCCGGAGGCGCTGCTGTTTGATGAGCCGACCTCTGCTCTCGACCCGGAGCTGGAGCAGGAGGTCGTCAAGGTTATCAAAGATCTGGCAAATGAGGGCCGGACGATGATCATCGTGACGCATGACATGCGGCTGGCGGCGGATGTCTCGGATCTCGTGGTCTTTCTGCACAAGGGGCTGATCGAGGAACAGGGCGCCCCGGATCAGCTGTTTGGCGCACCGAAATCGGAACGGCTGCGCCAGTTCCTGAGCGCGACGGCCTCCAGCTAGGGCCTGATGAGCCGGGCTGTGTGGCGTCGCGTGTCGCAGGACAGCCGCGGCAGGTGCTGCATTGCCTGCCGTGAACGGCGGGTTGCGCGGGCCTGACGGGCGGCCCCCATATGGCGCAATGTACCAAATGCAGACACGCCGATATAGATTGTCTGCACGACCACCGCGGCGAGGTTGAACGTATGGATCAGGCTGACCATCACAAGCGACGCCGCCACAAGGTTTGTCAGGTAGTACCAGGGCGACTGGCTTGGCAGCCGGTCAAGTGCCACGCAGATATAGCGAAGCAGCACGCAGAGCGCGCCGGTCAGCCCGGCGATCTGGTACATATTCCAATCGATAGCGGTCATTGTCGGTCCGGAAATTCCCGAAGACAGGACCGGTCTTCGCGGCAAATCCGCACCGGTCCATCGTTTCAAATTCAGTCCCGCCTGAAATATTCGCGGCGATCGGGCCAAGATGCCGTGACGCCATCGCGTCGCAAAGTCCGGAAATCCTGACCCTGCGCCACGCCGCATCTGCTGCCTGACGCATCGTCAGCGACAAAGTTGCGCAAATTTCGGGCGAATGCCTCTTGTCATAGCCGCAATATCCGCCAAGGCTTGGCCATCATGTGCGGCGGGCAACGCCGCCGGACTTTCAACGGGAGAACACCTATGAAGACACTCATGCTTACTGCAGCGCTGGCGCTGAGCGCGGGCATGGTCTCGGCCGAGAGCCATATGAAGACCGTCCGTCTGGGCACCGAAGGCGCCTACCCTCCGTTCAACTTCATCGACGACAATGGCGAAGTGGCCGGGCTCGAGCGTGAGCTGGGCGATGCGCTCTGCGCCAAAGCGGAACTGACCTGCGAATGGGTGACCAACGACTGGGATTCGATCATCCCGAACCTCGTGTCCGGCAACTACGATGTCATCATCGCCGGCATGTCGATCACCGACGAGCGTGACGAGGTGATTGATTTCACGCAGAACTACGTCCCGCCGACGACCTCCTCCTATGTTGCGATGAGCGACAGCGTCGATCTGGAAGGCGGCGTGATCTCTGCCCAGACCGCGACGATCCAGGCGGGTTATATCGCCGAAACCGGCGCCACGCTGGTTGAATTCGCAACGCCGGACGAAACCATTGCGGCGGTTAAGAACGGTGAGGCCGATGCGGTCTTTGCCGATACCGACTACCTCAAGCCTTTCGTTGAGGAATCCGGCGGCGAGCTGATGTTCGTGGGTGACCAGGTTCCGCTGGGCGGCGGCGTCGGCCTTGGCCTGCGCGAAAGCGACACCGAGCTGAAAGAAAAGTTCGACGCGGCCATCACCGCCATGAAGGAAGACGGCTCGCTCAACGAAATGCTGAAAAAGTATCTGGGCGACGAAACCCTGGTTTACGAATGATGAGATGCGGGCGGTCTCCGGGCCGCCCGACTGTCTGCATGCAGACCTGCATCGCGTCCTATCGAATGAATGGCGTATCCGCGGCGGCCCCGGCCCTTGCGGGTGCGACCTTTGTGAACGGCTGACGGGGACCGGATGTTCGACTACTGCGCCGATCCCAAAACGCTCGAAGGGTTCCAGTGGCTGTCATGCTACCTGACCACGGGCAAACATTTCCTCTTTTACGAAAGCTTCTTCTTCGTTGTGGCCCTGTTGCTGGTTACAGCACCGATCGCGTTGTCGGTTGGGTTCATGGGCGCGCTCGCGACCCGGTCGCGGATCGCGCCGATCCGCTGGATCGGCATCGTCTACACCTCGATGGTGCGGGGCGTGCCCGATATCGCCTTCTTCCTCTTTATGCCGCTGGCGCTGGATCAGGGGCTGGAATGGTTGCGCCACAAGGTCAAATGCCCGGACTGGGAAGGCCCGGTACGGCAGGGCAGCGATTTTGTCGTCTGCACCCCAGCCAAGCTGCCGCTGTCCTCGGCCCCGCAATGGGTGCATGAATATTACGGCATCGCACTTGGCATGACCGCATTCGCCTTTGTCTTCGGCGCCTTCGCAGCCTTCGTTCTGGCAGGCGCCATGAATGCCGTGCCCCGCGCCCAGATGGAAACCGCCGAGGCCTATGGCATGACCCGCCGCCAGGCCACCTGGCGCATCCTCGTGCCGCAGATGTGGGTCTACGCCCTGCCGGGCCTGTCGAACCTCTGGATGATTCTGATCAAGGCGACGCCCCTGCTCTTCCTGCTGGGGATCGAGGATGTCGTCTACTGGGCGCGGGAGCTGGGCGGGTCCAAGACGCAGGCCTATGACTATCCGCATGGCGACTGGCGGCTCTACTATTTCCTTGGCCTGCTGGTCTTTTACCTGCTGCTGACCAAGCTGTCGGAGATCGGCTTTGCCCGGCTGTCCCGGCGCCTCGCCCGTGGTCAGGCCACGGCGGCGGGGATGAAGGAGGCGCGGGCATGAGCTGCATCCAGACCATTCAGGACTATGCCCTGCGCTCCATCGGGATCGGCGAGCGGCTGCTGCCGAAGTCCGACTTTACCCTGTGCCAGCAGTTCACGCTGATCGGGTCGGGGCTGATCTGGAACATCTATTTCGCGCTCTGCGCGCTCATCCTGGCGTTTTCGCTGTCGGTCGCGATTGGCCTTGCCCGCAATTCCTCCAACCTGCTGATCAAGAAACCCGCCGACTGGTTCGTCTTCGTCTTCCGGGGCTCGCCGCTCTTCATCCAGTTCTTCCTCTTTTACGAGGCGTTTACCCTGCTGCCCAAGAACGGCCTCACGCTGAACCTCGGCTTTGTGGAGATCACGGCGGCCACCCGCTGGCTGACCCGCGCGGCGGCGGGGGCGCTGATCGTGCTGTTCCTCAATACCTCCGCCTATGCCGGAGAGATTTTCTACGGCGCGCTCCGCTCCGTGCCCAAGGGTGATCTGGAAGCGGCGGATGCCTATGGCTTCTCCGGCTGGAAGAAGTTCCGCCGCATCACCTTCCCCACGATGCTGCGGCTCGGCTGGCCCGCCTATACCAATGAGTCGATCTTCCTCTTCCATGCCACGACGCTGGTCTATTTCTCCTCCTTCCCGGCCTGGCAGCAGAAGGGCGATGCGCTCTATTACGCCAGCTATTTCGCCGACAAGACCTTCAACCCGTTCATCCCCTACCCGATCCTGGCGGGCTATTTCATCCTGTTCAGCCTCATCATCATCGGGATATATGGCCGGATCTACCGCCATCTGAACCGCCACCTGCCACAGGACAAACGTCCGAAGTTCCGGGTCCGGCCCCAACTCGTACGTTAAGACCCATGCCCATCGGACCGATCAAGACCTTCCGCGTTGCCGCCGCCGACCTCAACGGCCAGATGCGGGGCAAACGCCTGCCCCGCGCGGCCTTTGACAAGCTCGGCACCTCGCCGGTGCGCATGCCCTTCTCGGTGCTGAACGTCGATATCTGGGGCGCAGATATCGAGGGCTCGCCGCTCGTGTTCGAGACGGGCGATGCCGATGGCATCCTCTTGCCCACCGACCGCGGCCCGGTGCCTATGCCCTGGCTCGACACCCCCTCCGCGCTGGTCCCGGTAGAGATGTTCGGCGAGGATGGCAAACCCTTCGCCGGCGATCCCCGCCATGCGCTGGCCCGTGTCCTCGACCGCTACAAGGCGCGCGGCTGGACCGTGCAGGCCGGGATCGAGATGGAGTTCTACCTGGTCGATGACAGCGGCGACGATCTGGAGCCGCCGCGCAACCCCCAGACCGGCCGCTCCCTGCAGGGCAATGCGATCCTCTCGCTGCGCCAGCTCGACGCCTTCGACGCGTTCCTCTCGGCCGTCTACGAGGCCAGCGAAGAGATGGAAATCCCCGCCCAATCCGCCATATCCGAGGCCGGCATGGGCCAGTTCGAGTTTGACCTCGACCATGCAGAGGCGATGCTCGCCGCCGATAATGCCTGGCTCTTCAAGGCGATGATCCGCGGCATGGCGCGCAAACACGGCATGGCCGGCACCTTCATGGCCAAACCGCTGGCCGAGGAAACCGGCACCGGCATGCATATCCATTTCTCGGTGATGGACGAGGACGGGAACAACATCTTCGACAATGGCGCCAGCGACGGCACGGACCTGTTGCGCAACGCCGTGGCGGGCTGCCTCGCCGCCATGCCCGCCTCGACCCTCATCTTCGCCCCGCATGGCCCCAGCTATGACCGGCTCGTGCCTGGCAACCATGCGCCCACCGGCGCCTGCTGGGCCTATGACAACCGCACCTCGGCGCTGCGCATCCCCGGCGGCTCGCCCAAGGCGCGGCGGATCGAACACCGCGTGTCGGGCGGCGACATTAACCCCTACCTCGCCCTCGCCGTGATCCTCGGCGCCGCGCTCACCGGCATCGAGGACGGCAAGACACCTCCGCCGCCCATCACCGGCAATGCCTATGAGATGGACCTGCCGCAGCTCTGCCCGGACTGGGCCAGCGCCATCGACATGTTCGAAACCGATCCCCAGATCGCCCGCATCTTCCCGCCGCTCCTGATCCAGAACCTCGTCGCCACCAAACGGCAGGAAATGCGTTACCTGGCCGAGATCTCGCCCAACGACCACTGGAAAACCTATCTCCCCGCTCCCCCCCCCCCCCCCCCCCCCCCCCCCCCCTTTTCCCCCCCCCCCACCCGCGGGGGGGGGGGGGGGGGCCCCCCCCCCCCCCCTCCCTCAACCGGCCAAAAGCGCGACATATTCCACTCCGGGACCACCCCGCCCCCCTTGCCGCCCCCGCGCCCCTCAATTACCTTCGCGGTATCCCAACGTCAGGTGATCCATGCTCATCGGCATTCTGCAATGCGGCCATTTCCCCGAGGAACTTCAGGGGGAAAGCGGCGATTATGACGCGATGTTCCGCCGACTCCTCGACGGCAACGGCTTTGACTTCGCAACCTATAACGTGGTCGATAATGACTTCCCCGCGGGCCCGCAGGCCTGCGACGGATGGCTCATCACCGGCTCCCGCCACGGCGCCTATGACGACCTGCCCTGGATCTCCCAGTTGGAAGAGCTGATCCGCGCCATCCGCGACAGCGGCCGCCCGCTGGTGGGGGTCTGTTTCGGCCATCAGATCATCGCCCAGGCCCTTGGCGGCAAAGTCGAGAAATTCGCCGGCGGCTGGGGCGTCGGCCGTCAGACCTATCGTCTCGGCGACAGCGAGACATCGCTCAACGCCTGGCATCAGGATCAGGTTGTGGCCCTGCCACCCGGCGCCACCACCCTCGCCTCCTCCGATTTCTGTGAAAACGCCGTGATCGCCTACGGCAGCCAGATTTACACGGTGCAGGCCCATCCCGAATTCACCGCGCGGGAAATCGAAGGGCTGATCAAGGCCCGCGCCCCGGGCGTCGTCCCGCCCGAGCTGGTTGATCAGGCTGCCGCCTCGCTCGATACGCCGGTTGATGCCGCGCTGCAGGCCCGGCGATTTGCCGAAACCTTTAAAGGGCATGTGTCATGAGCGAGGACTGGACCTCAAAAATCCCCGAAAGCGCTCAGGCCTATCTGATCGACCGGCGGCTGGACGAGGTGGAATGCATCATCTCCGACCTGCCCGGCATCGCGCGCGGCAAGGCGGTTCCGGCGTCGAAATTCGCCCGGCAGCAGTATTTCCACCTGCCCAATTCCATCTTCTTTCAGACCATCACCGGCGACTGGGGCGAGGCCGCGGGCGACGAGGGCTTCATCGAGCCTGACATGATCCTGCGCCCCGATTATTCCACAGCGACGGCCGCGCCCTGGACCGGCGACTGGACGCTGCAGGTGATCCATGATGCCTATGACCGCAAGGGCAATCCGATCCCCTTCTCGCCCCGTAACGTGTTGAAACGCGTGGTGGATCTTTACCATCAACAGGGCTGGAAACCGGTCGTCGCGCCGGAGATGGAATTCTACCTCGTCGCGCGCAACCTCGATCCGGCCAAGCCGATCATGCCGATGATGGGCCGCTCGGGTCGCCCTGCCGCCGCGCGCCAGGCCTATTCGATGACGGCGGTCGACGAATTCGGACCGGTGATCGACGATATCTACGACTTTGCGGAGGCTCAGGGGTTCGAGATCGACGGCATTACCCAGGAAGGCGGCGCCGGTCAGTTGGAGATTAACCTGCGGCATGGCGATCCGGTCAAACTGGCGGATGAGGTCTTCTATTTCAAACGGCTGATCCGCGAGGCCGCCCTGCGTCATGACTGCTTTGCCACCTTTATGGCCAAACCCATCGGGGACGAACCCGGCTCGGCCATGCATATCCATCATTCGATCCTCGACAAGGAGACCGGCAAGAATATCTTCACAGGTCCTCAGGGCGGGGAAACGGACGCTTTCTACAGCTTTATCGGGGGGTTGCAGCATCATCTTCCACAGGTGATCCCGCTGCTTGCACCTTATGTTAACAGCTATCGCCGATACGTGAAGGACCACGCCGCGCCGATCAATCTGGAATGGGGCCGGGATAACCGGACCACGGGGATCCGCGTGCCGATCTCCGACCCCTCCTCCCGCCGCGTCGAAAACCGCGTCGCGGGGATGGACTGCAACCCCTATCTCGGCATCGCCGCCTCCCTCGCCGCGGGCTATCTGGGCCTGATGCGGGAAGAACGGGCGGAAAAACAGTTCCGCGGCGATGCCTATGAGGGCGACGGCGACTTCCCGCGGACCCTGGGCGAAGCGCTGGACGAAATGGACGAGGCCACCGGGATCAACGATGTTCTGGGCGCCGAATTCTGCCGGGTCTATTCCATCGTGAAACGCACGGAATACGAGGAATTCCTTGGCGTTATCAGCCCGTGGGAGCGGGAGCACCTGCTGCTGAACGTCTGATGATGCGCCGCGCCGCCCCCTTCATCTTGATAAAAATATCCTCGCCGAAGGCCATGCCCGGACCGGGCGTCCTGACCCGATGAACCTGCTGCACGCCAACGACCGGCCGGGGGCCTATCCCAACAGCTTTTATGCTGCGACCGCGCCCCTCCTGCCCGCGTTCCCGGCGTTGAAAGGGGCTGAAACCGCCGATCTCTGTGTGATCGGCGGCGGCTATACCGGCCTTTCCACGGCGCTGCACGCGGCAGAAGCCGGGCTGTCGGTGATCCTGCTGGACGCGCAGCGTGTCGGCTTTGGCGCTTCCGGGCGGAACGGCGGCCAGCTGGGCAGCGGCCAGCGTCAGGATCAGATGGCGCTGGAAAAGATGCTGGGGCCAGAGGAGGCCCGCCTTTACTGGCGTCTGGGCGAGGATGCCAAGGCGCTGGTCAAATCCCTGATCGCTAAACACAATATCGATGCGGAGCTGAAATCCGGCGTAGCCTGGACAGGCTTTACGCAATCCGAAGTCCATGAGCTGCATGACTACGGCGCCCATCTGACGGCACGTTACAACTACCCGGAGATCGAGCTGCTGGACGGCGCCACCTGCGCGCAGGTGATCCCCTCCCCCGCCTATAAGGGCGGCATTCTGGATCGGGGCGCCGCGCATCTTCACCCGCTGAAATTCGTGCTCGGCCTCGCCCGGGCGGCGGAGGCTGCAGGCGTGCGCCTGTTCGAACGGTCGGAAGTTCACCGGATCGACCCCGGTGACCCCGCCGTGATCCGGACGGCGGAGGGTCAGGTCACGGCCCGGCATGTCGTTCTGGCCTGCAACGGCTATCTCGGCGGGCTTGACCGTCGGGTCGCCGCCCGGGTCATGCCGATCAACAATTACGTGATCGCGACGGAACCCCTGGGCGATGATGCGGCCCGCGTTCTGACCCGGGACATCGCCGTCGCCGACAGCAAATTCGTGGTGAATTATTATCGGCTGTCGGAGGACAAACGGCTGATTTTCGGCGGCGGCGAAAGCTACGGCTACCGCTTCCCGCGCGATATCGCCGCCAAGGTGCGCAAGCCGATGACCCAGATATACCCGCATCTGAGGGATGTCCGCATTGATTACGCATGGGGTGGGACGCTTGCCATCACCATGAAAAGGCTTCCCTTTTTTAGCCGCCTTGCCCCCAACATCCTGACCGCCTCCGGCTATTCGGGACATGGCGTTGGCACAGCCACCCATGCCGGGCAGCTTCTGGCGGCGGCGGTGGAAGGCCAGGCCTCGGGCTTTGACGCGATGTCGCGCCTGCCGACCCCGACTTTTCCGGGTGGCGGCGGTCTGCGCACACCTTTGCTGATCGCCGCGATGAGCTGGTTTGCCCTGCGGGACCGGCTGGGGCTCTGAAGGCTGGGGCTCTGGGGACCGGAGCTCTGAAGGCTGGGGCAAAAACCGGTTGGATTGCCGTGCCGCATCGTTTAGGTTTCCCAAAAAGGCAATTCAGGAAACCCGAAGATGTCTCTCCCCCCCAGCGTTTACGATGCAGAGCCCATTCCCGATTCCGCCCGGGCGGAGATCGAGCGCCTGCTGAGCTCCGGCGATCTTTTCCGCTACACCGCCGCGGAAGACGCCCCCGTCACCCTGCTGGAGACGGAGTTCGCAGAGATGATGGGCGCGCGGTATGCGCTCGCCGTCTCCTCCTGTTCGGCGGCGCTGTTCCTGTCGCTCAAGGCTCTGAACCTGCCGCGCGGCGCGACCGTCATGATCCCCGCCTTCACCTTTGCCGCCGTCCCCTCTTCGATCGTGCATGCGGATTACGATGTCGTGCTTTGCGAATGCGGTGATAACTATCGGATAGATATGGATGATTTCCGCGCCAAGCTGCCGGAGGTCGATGCCGTGATCATCTCTCATATGCGGGGGCATACCTCGGATATGGACACCATCATGACGCTCTGCGATGCGGCCGAGATTCCCGTGATCGAGGATGCGGCGCATTCGCTGGGCACGCTCTGGCATGGGCGCAAGATCGGCACGATCGGCCGTGTCGGGTGCTTTTCCTTCCAGTCTTACAAGCTGCTGAATTCCGGCGAAGGCGGCATCCTGATCACCGATGATGCCGAGCTTGTCGCCCGGGCCATCATCATGTCGGGCGCCTATGAGCATATGTGGAAAAAGCACAAGGCGCGCCGCGGCGATAATTCCCTCGATCTGGTCGAGGCGCTGGAGCGCTGGCAGAACCGTCTGCCGCTGTATAACCTCCGGCTCTCCAACCTGTCCGCGGCGATCGTACGGTCGCAACTACCGGAGGTAGAGCGACGGGTTCGCGATGGCCGTCGCAATCATGACCATGTGGCTGAAATCATTTCGAAATCCCCCTGGATTGATGTTCCGGAGAAACTGGCCGCTGAAACTCGCGCGCCGGATTCCCTGCAGTTCAACCTTGTCGGCGTCAGTGATGAAGAGACCCTCGCCTTCCAGTCGGCTGCGGCGGCGCGTGGGGTGAAGGTTCAGGTTTTCGGCATGTCCACGGACAATGCGCGCGCCTTCTGGAACTGGCAGTTCCTGGGCGATCTGCCCGCACTGCCGAAGACCCGTGAGATGCTCATGCGAGCCTGTGATACGCGGCTTCCGGCGCGGCTGACGCTGGCAGAATGCGACACGGTTGCGGCGGCGCTTGTCGCGGCTGCCGAGGATGTGATGGGGCTGGTCGAAGCCTACGGCACCTGAGCTGGTTTATAGTTTAAAACGGTAAGCGGTCCCCGTTTGGGGCCGTTTTTCGTTGCACCCCTTACTTGTACTTTTTCAACTTTTTTGAGAGCAGCTGGCGAGTGATCGGTGAGCGGAGCGAAAGGGAACATGAGCATTCACCCGCAATCCACTGATATCTAATAATTTTCAGGAATATTCTCGTTAGGCGCAGCCTATCAACCCAACGTTTCCCCACCCACTACCATTAACCCAACAAAAACTATCGTTAAGCCAAAATTAAAGGGCGCCACCCGGCGCCCTTCAAAATCGTTGTGACCCGCCGACGCAGATCAGTCGACAAATGCCTTTTCGACCACGTATTCCTTGGGCTCGGAATTGGCCCCTTCCCGCAGACCAAATCCCTCCAGGATCTCCTTGATCTCGACATTGAAGGCGAGGTTGCCACAGACCATGGCCCGGTCTGTTTCGGGACGGATCGGGTCAATGCCGAGGTCGGAGAAGACTTCGCCCGACCGCATCAGGTCGGTGATACGGCCCATCTTCGGGCTCTCTTCGCGCGTCGTCGTGGGATAGTACTTCAACTTGGCCAGGTTTTCCGGCCCGATCAGTTCCTGAAGCAGCTCGTCGGTACGGATAGAGTCGATCAGTTCGGCCCCATAGGTCAATTCCCCGACTTCGCGGCAGGTATGGGTGATGATGACCTCGTCGTAATCCTCATAGGTCTGCGGATCGCGCAGCAGCGAGGCGAAGGGGGCAAAGCCTGTGCCGGTCGCGAAAAACCACAGGCGCTTACCCGGCAGCAAGGCGTCATGCACAAGCGTTCCCACCGGTTTGGGGCGCAGAATAATTTCGTCATCAACCTGAATATTTTGCAAACGCGACGTCAGCGGGCCGTCCGGAACCTTAATCGAATAGAATTCCAGCTCTTCGTCCCAGGAGGGCGACGCGATAGAATAGGCACGCAGCAGAGGCCGCCCGTTATCCCCCATCAACCCGATCATCACGAACTCGCCAGACCGGAACCGCAGGGATGCCGGACGGGTCACACGGAAAGAGAAAAGCCTGTCGGTCCAGTGCTTTACAAATGTAACGCGCTGTGTGTCTGGCAGGGCCTTGGGCTTGGGAGGCGCTTGTTCGGTCACGGTTTGCTCGGTCATCTGGTGTCAGGGCTGATGCCCTTCCTTTAACTGCTTGTGTACGAATGATAAAGAATTTATCCGGCCTGCAGGCGGGCGCGATAGTCAAATGCCTGCCAATTGGACCGGAACTGCCATTCCCCCTCGGGTTGGCGGGCTGCCAGTTCGTCAGAGATCTCGACCTCATCAAAGCCGGAGCGACGGGCCATCGCATATTGATCCGACAGAACATGCCCCACGGCGCGCAGCGGCCCGGTATAGCCATGCCTGCGCAGCGCAGCGGCAATGGAAAATCCGCGGCCGTCCGAAAAGGCGGGGAACGCGACGCGAACAAGGCGGATTGACGCGGCGGGCGTCAGATCCGCCACATCCGTATCAGAGGCCAGCTCAAGGATTTCCGAGTCCGCCAAGTCCGCGGCCCAGTCATCCGACGAAAAGCCGGTATCAGTCACAATCACGGTCATGTCGCGTTTCCTCTTACCATCTTTCCATTTACGAAATGAATTCCACATTCATCTTTTGTCTGTCCGCGCCACCGACCGGCACGCGGGTCTTCGCCCGGCGCCACGGGCGAAGTACAGGGGGCGCAGCCAATGGATGGGTATCCCTTTGACACCAAAGGATGTTTAGGAAGGCGGTTCTCTTCCATATAGCTGCGGACATCGTCCGGCGTCCAATGCGCCAGCGGGTTTACCTTGATCCGGTGCGGCCCGTCGGCTTCGAAGAAATCGAGCGCGGAGCGCGTGGCGCTCTGAAACCGTTTGCGCCCGGTTATCCAGCCGTCAAATTCCGCCAGGGCGTCAACCAGAGGCTGCGTCTTGCGCAGGTCGCAGCACCGATCCGTGTCGCGCTGATGCAGCGTGCCGTCCGGATCGACGGATTTCACCGCGGTGGCGGAGGCCCGGATAACCCGCAGGTTGGTCAGGTTCAGCCGTTCGGCCAGGTCTTCCTGATAGGCGAGCGTTTCGGCAAACAGCATCTGCGTGTCGATGAACAGCACCGGCGTCCTGTGTTCGATGACAGAGACCAGATGCAGCAGCGCCACAGACTCCGCGCCAAAGGACGAAACCATGGCGATGCGCCCCGCATCCGGGTCGTTCAGCGCCCCTTCCAGCACGGCGGCGGCGCTGTGATGGCGGTAGCGGTCATTGAGCAGGCGCACCCGCTCCGCCTGCTCCGGCAAGGCGGGCGCCGTGAAATCGAGAGCGGCTTCAGGCGGCATGGGTCTTGGCCCTCTCCGCGTCATCATAAAGGGCGGCCTTGAAGGGCGCCATTCCCAGCCTTCGATAGGCCTCGAGGAAGGTTTCCTCCGGCGTTTCCCGCAGGTCCAGATAGGTCAGAAGGATGCGTTCGATTGCGCCGGTAATCTCGTCATAGGCAAAGCCCGGGCCGGTGCGTTCGCCGATGGCCGCGCTTTCGGTGCCGTCGCCGCCGAGCGTGATCTGATAGTTCTCGACCCCGGCCCGGTCGAGGCCAAGGATGCCGATATGCCCGACATGGTGATGCCCGCAGGCATTGATGCAGCCCGAAATCTTGAGCTTGATCGGCCCGATGTCGTGCTCCAGCTTCAGCTCGTCAAACCGCTGCGCAATCTCCTGCGCCACGGGGATCGAGCGTGCGGTGGCGAGCGCGCAGTAATCCATGCCCGGGCAGGCAATGATGTCGGAGATCAGGCCGACATTGGATGTGGCCAGATCGGCGGCCTTGAGCGCGGCGTGCAGATCGGGCAGGTCGGATTTGTGGACATGCGGAAGGATGACGTTCTGTTCATGGCTGATACGCAGTTCATCATGGCCGAACCGTCGGGCAAGATCGGCGAGCGCGCGCATCTGATCGGCCGTCGCATCACCCGGGGTGGCGCCTTGTTTTTTCAGGCTGACCGTGACGATGGCATAACCTTCGGCCCTGTGCGGGTGCAGGTTGGTATCCGTCCAGGCACGGAACACCGGATCGGCATCACGGGCCAGGTCATAACCCGTTGTCGGCGCATTGCGGAACGCCGGCGGGGCGAACTGGGCCTCGATCGCCGCGAGCATCTCCTGATCGACACCGGTAAAGAGCGGCTTGATCTCGGCAAATCGCGCGTCGACCATTTCGCGAATCGTGTCGAGGCCGTTTTCATGCACGGTGATCTTGATGCGGGCTTTGTATTTGTTATCGCGGCGGCCCAGCTGGTTGTAGACAGAGACGATGGCCTCCAGATAGGGCAGCAGGTCCTCCGGCGGCAGGAAGTCGTTGATCACCTTGCCGATCATGGGCGTGCGGCCGAGGCCACCGCCGACAAGAATTTCGTAACCGGGTTTACCATCGCGTTCGACCATGCGGACGCCGATGTCATGCGCGCGGGTCACGGCACGATCGTTCGGGCTGCCTGTCACAGCGAATTTGAATTTGCGCGGCAGGAACTGGAATTCCGGATGGTCGGTCGACCACTGGCGGATCAGCTCTGCCACCGGGCGGGGATCGGCGATCTCATCGGCGGCGGCACCGGCGAAATGGTCTGCCGTCACGTTGCGGATCGTGTTGCCGGAGGTCTGGATCGCGTGCAGCTGCACCTTGGCCAGCTCATCCAGAATGTCCGGAACTTCGTTCAGTTTCGGCCAGTTATACTGAATGTTTTGCCGGGTGGTGAAATGGCCGTAACCTTTGTCGAACCTTTCTGCGATAAAGGCTAACCCGTCCATCTGGGCCGAGCTCAAGGTGCCGTAGGGGATCGCCACACGCAGCATATAGGCGTGCAGCTGCAGGTAGAGCCCGTTCATCAGGCGCAAGGGGCGGAACTCTTCTTCCGTCAGGTTGCCGGCGATGCGGCGTTCCACCTGGGCGCGGAACTGGGCGTTGCGTTCAGCCAGGAAGGCGTGATCGAATTCGCTGTAGCGATACATCTCAGGCCTCCTGTGCCTGTTTGCCGTGGAAATAGTTGGAGGGGCCGGTGCGCCGGAAATCCTCCCGAAAATGGGTGGGTTGCGGTCCGTTTTCGCCGGCGGCCATATCTGCCAGGTAGGGGCCGACCACTTCGGCGGCGCGGCGTTCTGCATCAAGCAGGCGCAGCTCGGCGATGGCTTCGTCGGTGATCAGTTCCGCCTCAGACAGCTGGCGGGTCCAGCGGTCATCTGCGGTCAGGTAGACAACGTCCCCTTCCAGCAGGGCGTTGGCGGTCACAACTTTGGGCGTAAAGGCGCGTGGCATCAGGCTTGCTCCTGTCGGGAAACGGATCGGGCGGCGGCGGCGAGGCCGGGGATGACGGTAACGCTGGGGCCCAAACGCGACACGGCCGTTGCCAGAGCGTCCAGATCGCGACCCGAAGCCAGGTACAGAACATGCCGCCCCCCCTGCGCGCGCTGCGCCAGTATCTGGTGGAGCGGCGGGACGGTCGTGCGATCATGCAGGGCCACGAAATCAGCTTCGCGACGGGCGAGTTCAAGGACCGAGGGCGAAATGGCCGCGTCATGCACCACGACGTCAGCCGTATCCAGGGCACGCCGGGTCTTCATCACCAGAAGGTCGGGATCGGCATGGTTTACGGGGGCGAGCGTCACGCGGGGGATGGCCGGAGCAGCATGCAGATGGGCCGACAGCAGGGTGTCGAGCGCTGCGTCCAGATCGGTTCCGGCCGCTGCCGCCTCGGGCCCCGTTTGACCGAACCAGTCAGACCAGAACGCGCGGCGCGGCGCACCATGCGGCAGGGCCTCGGCCCGGGGGCGGAAACCGGCGGCGGCGCGGGCCAGCGCGCCGGTGACGGCGGGCAAGTCCTGTTCCAGCCCGGCCTTGAGGCTGCGGGCCAGGACGGGCGCCGTACCTTCGGTGCCAATTGCGACAGTGACGGGAGCGCGGTCGACGATGGCCGGTGTGATAAAATCCGAGGCCAGAAGATTGTCGACGACATTGATCAGCACTCCGGCAGCACGGGCCATATCGGCCGTCCGGGCATCCGCTGCCTCATCCTCATCGGCGGCATATACAAGTGCAGCGCCAGAGAGATCCCCGGGCCCGAGCGCGCGCGGGTGCAGCACCAGCCGCCCCTGCCGCGCCCAGTCGCGAATCTCCGGCGCGGCATCGGGGGTAAAGACGTCGATCCGGGCCGGTGTCTTGAGCAGCAGCCGCAATTTCGCAAGTGCCGCGGCGCCACCGCCGGACAGGATCACGCGGCGGTTCTCCATCGCGAGAAAAATAGGGAAATGCTGCATCTGACCGGTCATTCCGGGTCTCCCAGCGGGCTGATTGACTTATCTCCAATTTAGGAAATAATCCCCCCAGAGGACCAGTACCCCCGCCAAATAAGGAATGCTGTTCCTGCAAGCGGAAGGATGCGGGTCAGAATCCCGCCAGACAGGAGAATGAAGGAATGGCTGTCCGTCTCGACGAGCTGGATCGGAAAATTCTTTTGCAGCTGCAGCAAGACACAACGCCGTCGATCGAGGATATCGCGAAAACGGTGGGGTCGTCGAAGACGCCTGTGTGGAATCGCATCCGCAAGATGCGGGAGGCCGGGATCATTACGAAAGAGGTTGCCGTTCTGGATGCCGATACGCTGGGATTCGAGGCCTGTTTCTTTGTCCTGATCCGGACCTCGGAACATGAAGCGGCCTGGCAGGCGGATTTCCTGAAGGCGCTGCGCGACCGTCCCGAAGTGCAGGAAGCACATCGTCTGGCTGGCGATATCGACTACATCCTCAAGGTCCGGGTGCGGAATGCGCGGGCCTATGACGCGTTTTATCAGGCCCTGATCTCGGAGGTGCGCGTGCATAATGTCACCGCGCTGCTGTCGATGGAGGAGATCAAATCCACGACCAGCCTGCCGCTCTGATCGCAGACAGCTGTCCCCTGCGGATGTCTCCGCGGCCATCAGGGGCCGCGGAGTAAATTTCTTTAAGGGCTATGTCTGCCGCGTTACTGGCCGAACCCAAGCGCCGCGCGGACCTGCGCCAGCGTGGCCGCCAGCGCTTCGGGATTGTTCTGCACCTTGCCGATACCGATTTTCAGCGCGGTCTTTTGCATCGCGGGCAGTGACGAGGCGTCGAGGATTTCGACCACTTTAGACAGGCTGAAGCCGTCGGTGGTCAGGGCCTCGGCGATTTCCGCAACGCTGAAGCCGGTCTCGGAGGCCAGGGCCTCTGCTTCGGGGCTGGTTTCAACGGCGGTTTCGACCTCTGCTGTCGTGGCGGTTTCGGTAGCTGCTTCAGGCGCCGGTTCGGTCGCATCTGCAGTGGCCGCTTCTTCAGCCGCGGGCGCAGCTTCTGCCGTCTCTTCCGCAACTGCGGGGGTGTCGGTCGTGACCTCGGCGGCGGTTTCGGCCGTGGCATCCTCGGCGGCGGTTTCGGCCGTTTCGGCAAGCTCGGCGACACCTTCGGCAGCATCCTGTGCCGCATCCTGTGCAGCGTCGACCACCGACTCGGCGGCATCGGCGGCGGCGTCCACCGCGGTCTCTGCAACCTCTGCGGCCGTCTCGCCTGCGGCGCTGGCCGCTTCGGCCGCGGCCGTTGCGGCCTCGCCCACGGCTTCGGCTGCGGTTTCTGCGGCAGCCTCGACCGTTTCGGCAACGGCGGTGGCGGCATCCGTCACCTCTTCGGCAGCCGTCTCTGCCGTGGCTTCGGCAGTGTCGGCCATCGCTTCGGGGTCGGCGATCTCTTCGGCGGCTTCGGCCGGCGTTTCTGCCGTAACCTCTTCCGTTGCGGGGATCATCTCACCGCCCTTGAGGTAATAGGCCACGCCGCCGAGAGCGAGCAGAGCCACGAGAATACCCAGAATTTTCGTCATTTCTCTTTTCCTGTTCCAGACCCTATCGACAGCGCCGGATTGGCCTACCTTTCCGCAACCAACGGAATCAGGGCTCGGGCGCCTTCTCCCCGATTTGCCGCTTGAAGTTAACCCCTTCCGGCACTAGTTTCTGCGCTCACAATTCCTGGCTATAAAAGGACCAGTCAAATAGCTCGCAGACCTCACAACGCGCCGCCGACCCGCGAAACCGGCCCCCGCGTCAACGATCGTATCCGTGGCCCCGAAGTCCGCCTGATTGGCGCGGAAGGGGAGAATTTGGGCGTGGTCACGCCCGAACGCGCAATGGAGCTGGCCGAACAGGCCGAGCTCGACCTTGTCGAGATTTCCCCCAATGCCACGCCGCCGGTCTGCAAGATCATGGATTTCGGCAAGTTCAAATACGAACAGCAAAAGCGCGAATCCGAAGCCCGGAAAAAGCAGAAGATCATCGAGGTGAAAGAGGTCAAGTTCCGGCCCAACACCGATGTGCACGACTACGACGTGAAGATGAAGAATGTCGTCAAGTTTCTGGAAAAAGGCGACAAGGTCAAAGTGACCCTCCGTTTCCGTGGCCGCGAGATGGCGCACCAGAATCTGGGCCGCGATCTGCTGGAACGGGTGGCGGAAGACGTTAAAGAGATCGGCAAGGTCGAGAATATGCCGAAAATGGAAGGCCGCCAGATGATCATGATGATCGGCCCGCTGGCCAAATAAATCCGGGGCGCCTGATCGCCTTTGACAAAGCGGTCCTCTGGGCCGCTTTTCTTTTTGGGACGCGAGGTGATGCCCATGTGGGAAGAACGATATTCCAATCCCGGTTACGTCTTCGGGACAGAGCCCGCGCTGTTTCTGACCGATCATGCGGAGATCTATCAGCCCGGCCAGACCGCGCTTTGCGTCGCCGATGGGGAGGGTCGCAATTCCGTCTGGCTGGCGCAGCGGGGGCTGGATGTGACGGCACTGGAATACGCCCCGTCGGCCGTGGCCAAGGCGCGGCGTCTGGCACAGTCTCAGGGGGTCAGCCTGACCCATGTCCAGAGCGATGTCTTCGCCTGGGACTGGCCGGAAGGGGGCTTTGACCATGTGGTGGCGATTTTCATCCAGTTTGTCGGGCCGTCCCCCCGGGCGGATCTGTTCCGGCGGATGAAACGGGCGGTCAAGCCGGGCGGACTGGTGTCACTGCATGGCTATACGCCGAAACAGCTGGAATATGGCACCGGCGGCCCGTCAGCTGTCGAGAATCTTTATACCGAGGCGGGGCTGCAAACGGCGTTCCAGTCCTGGCAGATCGAAGTGCTCAGGAGCCATGAACGGCATCTGGAGGAGGGTCCGGGCCATTCCGGGATGTCAGCTCTGATCGACCTTGTCGCCAGACGCCCCGGCCCCGGCTGAGGCCGCCCCTGCTGCGGGACGGGCGGCGCGGCGGCTTTCGCGCGGTTGCGGCCGGGTCGGAATTTCCTTCAGCAGCCCGCCCACGCCCATGTCGGAAATGTCGCCGCCGGTCACCGTCAGCCCGCAGGCAATCCGCGACAGGATCCAGTCCGCCCCGTTCAGCGCGGGAGAGCGAGCACAGCCCGGCAGCCCGATGACCGGCCGACCGTGCAGCTGACCGAGGAAAAGCAGATTGCCCGGATCGACGGGCATGCCGAACCGGTCGATCGCACCGCCGGCCCGGCGCACCGCCTCTGGCGCCACGTCATGCGGGTCGGATGTGGCCGATCCGGTCAGGATCAGCGTCAGATCATCGCCCGCATCGCGCGCCAGTTCCTCGCCCAGCCGATCGACCGTATGGGGCGTTGTCGACACAGAGGTCAGGCTCAGGCCCAGAGCCGTGAGGCGGTCTTTGACCGCTGTCACGCCTTTCTCCCCTGCCCCGCCGGGAATTTCCGTCACAACCAGCCGCGCCGTCCGCAGGGCGGGCCGTGCCAGGTGGAGGGCCGGAGACCCCGCCAGCAGCGCCTCCGCCGCCGTGACCGAGGTTTCCGGCACCGCGTAGGAGATGATCTTGACCGTCGCCGCCATGCCGCCTGCGGCAAGCTGCTGAAAAGCGGGGACGGTGGCGAGCGTCAGCATGGGGTCGATATGGTTCAGCCGGGTCAAGGTGTCCGGGTCCAGCACGATGACGCCCGGGCCGTCAGCCAGAAGGTTGACCCGGCCCGTGAACGGCGGGGTGATCCGCAGCCCCTGCCCTGCCGGATCAGGCACCAGCGCGGCGGCGATGCGGGCGGCGGCGGTATCTTCCTCCACATCGCCCGGGTCCAGACGGGCGCAGATCACCTGCGTCATCCCCTGCCCCGCCATGTCCTGCAGATGGCTGGCCTCCAGACGCTGACCTTTGCGCAATCGGCCAGACGTCAGCGTAACGGAATGCGCCAGAATCGCGCCTTCGGCCTGATCGAGGGATACGGGTCCGAATTTCACTCAGCCGCCCTTCCGCAGCACCTGCGTGGCCTCGGCCAGAATCGACACCGCAATTTCCGCCGGATCGGCGGCGCCGATATCCAGACCGACAGGGCCATGGATTGCGGCGATCTGTGCGTCGGAAAATCCCTTGGCCGTTAGACGTTCGACGCGTTTGGCATGGGTTCGGGTGGAGCCCAGAGCGCCAATGTAGAAGGCGCCGGAGGTCAGACCGATCTCAAGCGCCGGGTCGTCGATCTTGGGATCATGCGTCAGCAGGACAAGCGCGGTACGGGCATCCATGCCCGCCTGTTCCAGCACCTCGTCCGGATAGTCATCCAGAATGGTTTCACCGGGGAAACGGGTTTCCGAGGCAAAGGCCGGGCGCGGGTCCACGATCACCGGATCATATCCGGCGATCCGCGCCATCGGCACCAGAGCCTGAGCGATATGCACCGCGCCGACCACAAACATCCGCAGGGGCGGGTTGTGGATATGGACAAAGGTCTTGCCGTCCTCTTCAAAACCGGACCGGTCGGCGCGGAAGCGGTCGGCAAATCCGCCGCGGGACAATTCGACCTGCCAGGTTTCAGTATCCGTGATCAGCGCGACCGGGGTCCGTCTGAGATGCGCCAGGCAGAGATCGGCCAGCACCTCTTCCGGCAGGCCGTCCGGGCCGATGGGCTGCAACAGGATGCGGATGGTCCCGCCACAGGCCAGACCGACCGCAAAGGCATCCCCGTCGGAGATGCCATAGCTCAGCAGACGCGGCTTGCCGTCCTCAATAGCTTCCAGGGCTTCGGTCACCACGGCGCCTTCGACACAGCCGCCGGACACGGAGCCGGCCATATCCCCCGCGCCCGATACGGCCAGCATGGCCCCCACGCGACGGGGGGCACTGCCCCAGGTTTCGACCACGGTGGCAAGGGCCGCACCCTTGCCCGCCCGATGCCAGTCCAGCGCGTCGGCGGCGAAATCTTCCATGGGGCTCCTTCCAGGCCGGCTTGGGTGCCGGGCCACATGTTATATGTCGGTCGTCTGGGGCCAGAGATCAAGGTGCGGTCCGGGTGCCATGCGCCCGCGGGCTGGGGCGGGGATCGCGCGACGCCAAACGACACGCGGCGCGGATAGACCCGGCGCCGGCCTCCGGGCGGCAAAGGGGCGCGGGTCCGGACCATGGGGACGCCACGGAAAAGGGCCGGACGGGATGCCCCGTCCGGCCCTCTTGTCGGCAAGTGCGTCGGATCAGGAACGATCCTGCAGCAGTTCGGTGATATTGCGCACGGCGGCGCGGCGATTCTCGCGCTCGGCAGCGGCGGTCCGGACCTTCAGGTCATATTCGCCGTAGCCCTGCACCACCATATTCTCAGGCGGAACGTCGAAATATTCCGTCAGGGCCAGTGCCACGCTTTCCGCGCGACGGTCCGACAACGCAAGGTTGGAGCTGGCCGAGCCCACCGCATCGGTATGCCCTTCGATCAGGAAGACCTCACCGGGGTCCCGGTCGATCATCTGGCGCATCAGGCTGCCCAGCTGGGCCAGTTCCTCTGCCTCTTCGGGCCGGATCGCGGAGGACCCGGTTTCAAAGTTGATGCTGTCGACGGCGATCTCGGGGGCAAGATTGCGCACGGCGTTGATCGACCGCACCTGGCTGAGCGAGAAGCGACGGTCGACATCGCTCCGCAGACGGCCTTCCAGCGCGGCCCGCAACTCGTCTTCCTGGGCACTCTGGAAGGTCAGCGCGTCGGAGGTTTCGGTGACCTGCGGCAGCTGGTTCACCTGCACGGCCTCCGCGACCTGGGTGTCGTCAAAGAGGATGACCTCGCGACCGTCCGGCAGGATACGCGAGCGGCGCAGAACCGTGCCATCGGCGGCGCGGACGGTTTCGATCTGGATGCCGTCATCGCGGGTTGCCACCGTGCGGGTGGAGCCGTCGTTATAGGCATAGGTCTTCACATCCGTACCGGGGCGGCGGATCAGCTCGTCATCGTTCTTGTAGACGCGGTAGGACCCGTCGGGCTGCTGGACGACCACACGGTCGCCGGTGTTGGAGACAACCTCATTGCCGTTCTTAAGCATCTGGCCAACCGCCAGTGCGCCCAGACCGAAGAGGGCAATCTTTCCAAGGTCGCTCAGCCCTTCGTCCTTGTCGCCGGTGTCAGCAGAGGCGGTGGCCTGTGCCTGACCCTCCGCTGCCTGCCCCCCGGTCTGCGCAGCCGTGGACTGGTTCACGAATTCCTCGGTCGAGGCGCGGGAGTTTTCCTCCGTCACCTGTTCTTCGACCACTTCGGCGGCCTCCGTATCGCCAGAGGCCGCGGCGGCGGCGGTTGTGCGGGCCGCAGCGGCTTCGGCCTCCTGCTGCGCCTGAGCTTCGGCGATCTGGGCGGCCTGCTCTTCAGTCGGCGCATCGCCCTGTGCCTCGCCAGAGGCATCAGCGGTGGTGGTGGCCGCCGCATCGGGCGCGGGGGTGTCCGGCGTCTCTTGCGCGGTGTCTACGCCGAGAGCCCCGGCAAGCCCGTCGCGCACCTTATCGACGGTGCTTTCCACGATCGACTTGTCCGCATCGGCAGCAGGCTCCGCCTGGGCGGTCGCAGGTGCATCGGTGGCCGACGCATTTGCGGTGTCGGCGGGCTTGGGTTCGGGTGCCGTTTCAGCGGTGACCGGCGCGTCGTTCGCAGCGGCTTCGGGGGCAACGTCCGCATTCTGTACGGTCGTGCCAGACTGCGGCTGTGCCTCAGCCTCAGCCTCAGCGGCAGGTGCCTCGGGCTGAACCTCGGCCTGAGCTTCGGTCTGCACGTCGGTCGACGCTTCCGGCGCAGCTTGCGGTGCGGCGTCTGCGGTGGCCTCTGCCGACGCATCCGCCGTGGCGTCCGGCTCTTCCTCGGTCAGGCCCAGCTTGTCGGTGACAGCGCTCACGGCCTTGTCGAGGGCGGATTTATCCTGTGCCGGGTCAGCCGAAGCGGCTGCATCCGCAGTTGCCGTGCCGTTCGTCCCGGCCTGAACGGCACTGGGCTCGGCGTCCTGACCCTCTGCCTGCGCATCGGCCTGGGCATTGGCATCAGCCTGCGCATCTGCCTGTTTCGCCGCACGTTCAGCCTGGCGGTCGGCCTTGGCCTCGGCCCGGGCCTCGCGGCGCTCTTCCTTGAATTTTTTCAGCTTGGCCGCCTGAATTTCGGCTTCCGTCATGCCGGATGTGTCGATATCGAGCTGGACGGCATCAACCTCTGCGGGGTCGATATTGGCCTGGGCGATCGCGGCATGCGGCACAGCCAGAGCAAGGCTGAGCACAATGGCGGTCGACGACTTGAGAAACTTGGGTGTCATCTGTCTTCCTTTCATGGCCGCACAAAGCGGTGATTGGAAGGGCAACGCGGCCTCTGACCGAAAGGTTCAATGTTATTGGATAGCAGACGGGATATCAGCGACTTAGCCGGGCCATAAGACGGGCTTTCTCACCGCTGTCGCCGGGTTTCGAGAGGGCATCGGCCAAGTCCTGAAGCGAGGCGACGGAGTGTCCGGCGCGGAATGTGTCGACATGCGGCAGCATCGCCGCGATGCCGCGTGCCTTGGGCGCGAACCCTTCCCACCGCAGCAGCGGATTGAGCCAGATGAGATGGCGCGAGGAGAGGTTCAGCCGCCGCATTTCCTGCGCCAGCGCCTGCGGATCGCCGCGGTCGAGCCCGTCGGTGATCAGCAGCACCACCGCGCCCTGCCCCATCACCCGGCGCGACCAGTCGCGGTTGAAGTCATGCAGGCAGTCGCCGATCCGCGTGCCGCCCTCCCAGTCCTGCGCCTCAGCGCCCGCGGCGGCGAGGGCGGCGTCGACATCCCGGGTGGCGAGGTGGCGGGTGATATTGGTGAGCCGGGTGCCGAAGGTGAAGGCATGGACTTTGGCCCAGCCCGCGCCCTTTTCATTGGCGACCGCATGCAGGAAATGCAGCACCATGCGGGAATATTGCGACATGGAGCCGGAGATATCGCAGAGCGTGACGAGGGCGGGCCAGCGGGTGCGCGCTGTGGTCCGGGTCAGGCTGTGGATCTCGCCCCCCTGTTTCATCGCCGCGCGCAGGGTGCCGGCGGCGTCGATCCGGGCGCCCTGCGGGGTGGCGCGGTGGCGGCGGGTTTTCAGCGGCGGCACCGGCAGGCTCAGGCGGGCCAGCATGCGTTTGGCCTGAGCAATTTCATCTGCCGACATCTGTTCGAAATCGAGGGTGCGGAGGCGTTCTTCGGTCGACATGGTGAGGGAGGCGTCGACATCGAGCTTGACCTCCTCCTCCGGTGGCTCGGGCTGGTCGATGCTGGGGTTGGCGCCGTCGAGCAAGGCTTCGGCGGCGCGTTTCTCGGCGGCCTGTGCCTGGCGTTCCTCTGCCACGCCCCTAAGCGAGGGCAGCATCATCGACATCATCTGTTCCATGTAGCGCGGGTCGCGCCAGAAGAGGCGGAAGAGCTGGGCGAAGGTCTGACGCTGGTCGGGCTTCGTCACAAAACAGGCATGCAGGGTCCAGTAGAAATCGGCCTTCTCGGTAAAGCCCGCGGCGGCCACGGCATTGATGGCGTCCAGGGTGCGGCCCGGGCCGATGGGCAGGCCCGCGCGGCGCAGGGCGCGGGCGAAATGGGTGATGTTTTCCGCGAGTTTTGGGTCGGCGGGGAGGTCGAGTGTGGGATATTCTGGTTTATGTTCAGGCATGCGGTGCGCCTGCGGCGGGCGGGGTCAGGGGGGCTGTCTGCCCCCCGTCGCCTGCGGCTCCCCCCCCCGAGGATATTTCCGGCAAGAAAAAGAGCGGGGCGCGGGTCATGGGTATCGGCTGAGTTCGATCAGATTGCCGTCGGGGTCGTTGAAATAGACGGAGGTGAAGGGGCCCATGGCACCGGTTTTCTGCACGGGGCCCTCAGTGATGGGGATGCCTTGGTGGGTGAGGTGGGCGATGATCTCCTCGGGCGTCAGGGCTGTCAGGAGGCAGAGGTCGCCGCAGCCGATGGCGGCATGGTTGCGGGTTTCCTGACCGAGGCGCTGGAGGTTGATCTTCTGCTGGCCGACCTGCAGGGCGAGGCGGTTGTCGCCGAAGCGGATGATCTCGAGGCCGAGCGTGCGGGCGTAGAAGGCGGCGGCGGCCTCCGGGTCGCGGACGGTGAGGACGAGATGGTCAATGGCATGAGCGATGGGGGTCATGCGGGGCGTCTCAGGAGGGGGGGAGGCCGGCGCGGGCCTCCTCCAGGATGCGCTTTGCCTCCGAGCCTTCGAGTTGCGCGATGTCGTCCTGGTATTTCAGGATCGCGCCCAGGGTGTCGGAGATGGTCTGGGGAGAGAGCGAGATGACGTCGAGCGCCAGCAGGCATTTCGCCCAGTCGATGGTTTCGGCGACGCCGGGCTTCTTGAAGAGGTCCTCGGTGCGGAGCTTCTGGACGAAAGCGACGATTTCCCGGGAGAGCTGATCGGAGGCTTCGGGGGCGCGGGCTGTCAGGATCTCCATCTCCCGCGCGAAATCGGGGTAGTCGACCCAGTGGTAGAGGCAGCGGCGTTTCAGCGCATCATGCACCTCCCGCGTGCGGTTGGAGGTGAGGATGACAATGGGCGGCTCGGGCGCGCGGATCGTGCCGAGCTCGGGAATGGTGACCTGGAAATCCGAGAGCGCCTCCAGCAGGAAGGCCTCGAAGGGTTCGTCGGTGCGGTCGAGCTCGTCGATCAGCAGGACGGGGGCGCCGCCGGGCTGGGGGCGCATGGCCTGCAGGAGGGGCCGTTCGGTCAGGTAGCGGTCGCTGAAAAGCTCTGACTGGAGGGTGTCGCGATCGGCGGTGCCTGCGGCCTCTGCCGTGCGGATCGCGACCATCTGGGCCGGGAAGTTCCAGTCGTAGACGGCGGAGGCGGCGTCGAGCCCCTCGTAGCATTGCAGGCGGATCAGGCGGCGGCCCAGCGCGGCGGCGATGGCCTTGGCGATTTCGGTTTTGCCGGTGCCGGGTTCGCCTTCGAGAAAGAGCGGCTTGCCCAGTTTCAGCGCCAGAAAGACCACGGTGGAGAGCGCCCGGCCCGCCACGTAATCCTGGCCTGCGAGCAGTGTCTGGACGTCCTCGATGGATGCCGGTGGCGTCATGATATCCTCCCCTTCGTGCAGGAGAGACTGCATCTGGCACGGCGGGCGTCAAGTCTGCGTCACGTTGTGGTCACACATCCTTAACGGTCGATATGTTGACGTGCAGGCAGGCAGATGCGAAATTAGGGCAAATGAGAATAAGGCTTCGGGGCTATGGTATCCCGGAGGCCAGGGACGTCGGGTAGATTGAGGACATCGGCAATGCTGTCACGGCAGCTTTCCGCGGGGGTGCGATGCGCATAACCGCTGTGACATGTGTCAAGAACGAGGGCCCGTTCCTGCTGGAATGGATCGCCTTCAACCGCGTCATTGGCGTGACGGATTTCCTATTCTATTCAAACGATTGCGATGACGCGACCGACCGAATTCTGGACAAGCTGCAGGCCGCGGGCGTGGTAACGCATCTGCCGAACCCGGCCGAGGGGCGCAATTACCAGATGGAAGCGCTGAAGGATGCGCGCAACCAGCCGGTGGTGGCCGAGGCGGACTGGATCTGGATCGCAGATGTGGATGAGTTCCTGAACATCCATGTGGGCGATCATACGATCCCCGGCCTGATCGCGGCCTGTGGCGATCCGCAGGCGATTTCGGTGAACTTCCAGTTCTTCGCCAATGCCGGTGTGGAGGACTATGTCGACCGGCCGGTGATCAGCCAGTTCACCCGGTCGCATAACCCCGATATCTGGTGCGGCGAGTTCGCGATCGAGGTGAAGAGCCTGATCCGAAACGATTTTCCGCTGCAGTATTACGGGGCGCATCGGCCCTTCTTCAAAGGCAAGCTGCCGCCGAAGAAACGGCCCTCCTGGACGGACGGCTCGGGGCGCAAGGTGCCACATAAGTTTCTGATCGCGGCGAATGAGCGGCGTATCCGGAAGTTTCCCGCCGCCGGGGCGCGCGACTTTGCGACGCTGAACCATTATGCGCTGCGCTCGCTCGACAGTTATCTGGTGAAAAACGACCGGGGCGATGTGAACCGCGAACACCGGGCCTTTGACGACAGCTACTGGCGCGAACGCAATGATGTGGCGCATGAAGACACCTCTATCCACCGTTATCTGCCGGAGGTCACGGCGGAGATGAAGCGGCTGATGGCCCTGCCCGGCGTCGCCATGCTGCATGTGGAGGCCTGCGCGTTGCACCGGGCCAAGCGGGATGCGCTGCTGGCCAAGCCGGAATATCAGGCGATGAGGCAGCAGCTGAAGGAGGCCGGGACGGTCTGCGCGGCGGAAGAGGCGCTGTTGTCGATGCTGGGTCTGCCGTTGCCGCCCTCGCCTTATGCGGAGGTCAAGGGATGAGGCTGCGTGTGGTCAACCTCGGCCTGCCAAAATCGGGCACGACGACGCTGGGCCGGGCCTTGCGGCGGGCCGGGCTGCATGTGGCCGACCACCGGGTCCATGCCGGGGAGACGAAACGACCGGAGCTTGAGGAGGCCTTTGTGGCCGACCTTCTTTACAAGGGATATTTTGCGTCGGGTGATCCGCTGGCCGAGCTACAGGAATTCGACGGTTTTTCCGAGATCTCGGCGCTGCGGGTCAATAACCCGGCCTGGCCTCAGTTCGATTTTGGGCTGATCGAGGCGCTGCGGCAGGTCCATCCCGATATCCGCTTTGTCGCCACCTGGCGCGAGGCGGAGGAGATCAGCACCTCCATGCTCAACTGGACGAATATGGTGGAGCGGATGGTCAAGGCACCCCTGCCCGGCCTGCCGCTGGGCTATGGCGCGGAGGATGCGGAGCGGGTGCGCTGGATCGTGGGGCATTATAGCTCGCTGACGCGGTATTTCGCGGAGGACCCGCATTTCCTGCTGCTGGACATGGCGGCAGAGGATGCGGCGGATCAGCTGGCATCGTTCATCGGGCGCCCCGTGCCCTGGTGGGGTGTGGCCAACCGCAATCTGGCGGCAGCCAAGGCGGGTGAGGCATGAAGATCCATCTTCATATCGGGCTGGAAAGCTGCGGCGCGGACCGCATGCAGGATGTGCTGGCCGAAAAACGTGACCAGCTGGCCGCAAAGGGTGTGCTTTTCCCAAGGGTTGTGGGGGCCAAGAACCACACGCGTCTTTTCATGGCGGTGACGGCGCCCGAACAGGTTGATCCGTTGCGGTTCAACCGTGGCTTCATCACCGAGGAGAAGCAGACCGGGCTGCGCGATTTCGTGGCGGAGGGGCTGTTGAAGGCCGCGCAGGAGGCGAAGCCGGATGTCATGATCCTGTCGGCGTCGCAGCTGGCCACCAGCCTGACGACCAAGGCGGAGCTGGAGACGCTAAAGGCGGTGCTTTCGCCGATATCGGACGACATTACCGTGACGGCCTACGTGGACGAGCCCGCCCGCGCCCTGTCCCGGCATTATGCCGAACAGGTGATGGAGGGGCGCGCCCGGTCGCTGGGGATGGAGCTGAAGATGCTGGAGGCGCCCGACTGGTGGGAGGCCTGCCTGGAACGCGCGCCGGAACCGGAGCCGGACAAGGGCCTGTTCCTGCGGACGCAGACGCCGGCCTTCTGGCTCGATTACCCCAGGCTGGTTGCGCACTGGGAGAGCGTTTTCGGTGCGGGCAATGTGCGGCTTCGGACCTATGATCCGGAGGTCTGGTCCGGCATGGAGGTGACGGAGGAGCTGCGCGCCGCCTTCGACATCACCCAGACCATCGGCAAGGCCGCGCCCTGGGAAGAACCGGCGGAGCCTTCTGCCGCCTGGCTGACCCGCGGGCGGCAGATCAACGCGGCGCTGCTGCGTTTGCTGGGGACGACAGAGCATGTCCTGCCCCGTCAGCTCTGGAAGCGGTTCGTCGATGAGGTGAAGGTCGACGGTGCACCGCTTGATGCCGCCATGCTCTCGCCGATCTCGCGCCGTTTCGCGCCGGGGGTTCTGAAACTGGCAGAGACACAGCCGGGGCTGAACCTCAGCCGCATGGCGCCGGTCCCCGCAGGGGCGGACTGGGCGGAGGCGGATCCGGAGATGGGGTTCCGCGCCTCGCAATATCTGCTGGCCTGGTTCTGGCGGATCGAGAAGGCCTCTGCCGACGAGGCAAAGGCCAAGTTGCAGGACGTGGCCGTGCTGAACGGCGACTCCGAGCCGGAGGAGAAACCCGACCCGGCAGAGATGGTCTCGGACGAGGCGCGGGAAGTGCTGTCCCCCGCCGCGCTGGAGAAATATGCCGAGCTGCAGAGCAATTCCTTCAAGCCGCACAACCGTCTGGGCCGGGTGCAGGAGGATGTGCTGGAGGAGGCCTTCCCCCCTGCCCCGCCGCGCGAACTGCCAGAGGGCAGCACGGGCCGGGTCATCGTCGGCTGCATGAAGAACGAGGCGCCCTATATCATCGAATGGGTCGCCTATCACCGCGCCATCGGGTTCGACAATTTCCTGATCTATACCAACGATTGTACGGACGGCACCGACAGGCTGCTGCAGCGTCTGGATGCGATGGGGATCGTGCATCACCGGAACAATGACGGCTGGCAGGGGAATTCACCGCAGCAATATGCGCTGGATGCGGCGCTGGAAGAGCCGGTGATCAAGAATGCCGAATGGATCGCCCATATCGACGTGGACGAGTTCGTGAACATCCGGGTCGGCAATGGCACGCTGGACGATGTTTTTGCCCGGGTGCCCAAAGCCACCAATGTCGCGATGACCTGGCGGCTGTTTGGCCATAACGGCGTGACCGCGCTGGCCGACGCGCCGGTGATCGAACAGTTTTCCGCCTGTGCCCCGAAATTCTGTCCCAAGCCGCATACGGCCTGGGGGTTCAAGACGATGACCCGCAATATCGGCGCCTATGAGAAACTGTCGTGCCACCGGCCGAACAAGCTGGTGGAAGACAAGGCCGATAAGGTGGTCTGGGTCAATGGCTCCGGCCAGCCAATGACCAAAGAGGTCATCAAAAACGGGTGGCGCAATTCCAAACGCTCCATCGGCTATGACATGATCCAGCTGAACCACTATGCGCTGCGGTCGGCCGAGAGTTACCTGATCAAGCGGCAGCGCGGGCGCGCGCTACATGTCGACCGTTCCATCGGGCTGAGCTACTGGATCCGGATGGACTGGTGCGACCACCCCGATCTCACCATCCAGCGCAACCTGCCCCGGATGCGCGCCGAAATTGCGGCGCTGATGGCCGATCCGGATCTGTGCTGCCTGCATGACGAAGGGTTCCGCTGGCATCAGGCCAAGGCAAAGGAATTGCACGATAATCCGGAATTTCAGGACCTTTACGACAAGGCGCTGACGATCAAGCTCAATGCGACGGAACGGGTGGCCTTTGCCCTATCGCTGGATGTGGACAGCTGAGATGGACACGCAGACGCAGCATCAGGACGAACAGGTGATCACCTCCCGCGGGGTGCGCATCCCCGTGGACCTGCCCGGTCTGACGCCCCGTCTGATGGACTTCCTGCGCGCCGACGACTACGAAACGCGGGAGAGCGAGGCGGTGCTCAAGATCGTGCGCCGCGGCGACCGGGTCGTCGATCTGGGGGCGGGCATCGGCTATCTCTCGGCGCTGATGGTGCAGCGCTGCAAGCCGCGCATCGTGCATGCGATTGAGGCCAATCCGAACCTGATCCCCGGCATCGCCCGGGTGATGGAGGCCAATAACATCACCAATGTGGTGATCGAGAATGCGATCCTCGGCCCGGCGGAGGCGGAGGTGAATTTCTACGTCCGGCGGAGCTTCGTGGCCTCTTCCCTCCTGCCGGAACCGGCGGGCTCCGTGACGGAGGTGGTCAAGGTGCCGATGAAGCCCGCGCGGGAGACTTTCGCGGCGCTTCAGGCCGATGTGCTGGTCTGCGATATCGAAGGGGCGGAGGTCGACCTGATCCCGCGTCTCGACCTGACCGGACTGCGCGCGGCCGTGGTCGAACTGCATCCGCAAAATATCGGTCTGAAAGGTGTGGGCCGCGTCTTCGATGCCATGTCGCAGGCGGGGCTCATCTACAATCCGCGGCGGTCCAACGCCAAAGTCGTCACCTTTTCGAGGCCCGAGTAATGCGCTGTCTCGCCGTTCTCACCGTGCGCAACGAAGGCGCCTATCTGCTGGAATGGCTGGCCCATCACAGGGCGGTCGGCTTTACCGATTTCCTTATATTTTCAAATGATTGCCAGGACGGCACCGATGACATGCTGGACCAGTTGCAGGAAATGGGGCTGGTCACCCATATCCGCAATGACGGCCCATATGATCAGGGCGGCATCCAGTTCACGGCCCTGAAGATGGCCGACAAGATGGATATCGTGAAGGAGGCCGACTGGATCCTCACGCTCGATGTCGATGAATTCGTCAATATTCACGTCGGAGAGCGCAATCTTCGATCACTCTTCGATGCCCTGCCGGACGCGACGGCGATCACGCTGACCTGGCGGCTCTTCGGCTGCGGCGGCAAGGCGCGGTTTGTCGATGAACCGGTGACCCATAATTTCATCATGGCGGCACCGGAGATCATGTTCTGGCCCTGGCGGTCGGCCATGTTCAAAACGCTGTATCGCAATGACGGAACCTATTCGAAGCTGGGGGTTCACAGGCCACGCTCGCCCGATCCGACGCGGGTGGACGCGACACGCTGGTTCGACTGCCACGGGCGCGAACTGGATGAACAGTTCAAGCGGACCCGGATTTTCAACACCTATGGCCGTCCGAACTACCGGCTGGCGCAGCTCAATCACTACCCGCTCGGGTCGATGGAGAATTACGTGGTCAAAGCCGATCGCGGCCGCGCCGTGCATTCGGACCACATGCTGGGCGTCGATTACTGGGTGGAGCGCAATTTCAGCGCCACCGAAGATACCTCGATCCTGAACATGTCCGATCCGATGCTGAGCGAGCTCAAGCGGCTGAAAGCAGACCCCCAGCTGGGCCCGCTGCATCAGGCTGCCGTGGCGTGGCGCAAGGAACGGTTCGAATACCTGATGAAACAGGAACCCTACCGGGCGCTGTTCGGGCGTCTTCTGATGACACCGCCCACCCGGGTCGTGCCGCTGAACGAGGCCCGCTTCCTGGTGCGGTATGCGACCATGGCCCGGGAGGAGGCACAGACGCCGCCACAGGTTGCGAAAGACTAAGGCAGCCTGCCGGAGAGCTGCCGCGGAAGTCCCGTTTTTGTGACCCCCTTTTGCCCGTTTCCGGTATTAGTTAAGGGTCGAACCGACACGAATCCGCAGGAGCCTTCATGACCGCCGCGCCCCCGCCCGCCGATCTGTCCACTATCGATCTGACCGGGTTCGATAGTGCAAGCTGGCGTGAAAAGCTTGGAGAGATCGCCGAAGAGGACGGCTATTACCAGCCCCTCGATCCGCGCCATTTCGCAGCCTTCCTGGATCGCGGCCCCGTGCTGCTGGTGACCTTCGAAACCATGCAGGGCATCCGGTCGCTGGGGGAAGGCGCCCGCCCTCTGGGCTGGAGCCTGGCCCAATCGGAGGGATGGTCGCACCTGCTTCTGGCCTGCGACGGGGACACCTGGTTCCGCCATGAGAGCATCTACCGGTTTTTCGACCGGCAGGTGGATGACGGGTTTTTCGAAGATTTCGATCGCGTGGTCTTTTTCGGAACCGGCCCCTGCGGCTATGCCGCCTGCGCCTATTCCGTCGCGGCGCCCGGCAGCACGGTGATTGCAATCCAGCCGCAGGCGACCCTCGATCCTGCGGTCACCGAATGGGACGACCGCTTTGCCGACCTGCGGCGCATGGATTTCACCAGCCGCTACGGCTATGCGCCGGACATGATCGACGCCGCCGACCGGGCCTATCTGCTTTACGATCCGAATGAGACGCTGGATGCGATGCATGTGGCCCTGTTCACCCGTCCCAATGTGACCAAACTGCGTCTGCGCTATCTCGGCGACGGGCTGCAGGGCAAACTCATGACCATGCGCCGGCTTCTGCCGCTGCTGCGCGCGGCAGGGCGTGGGGATTTGTCGGCCGCTACCTTCGCCAAGCTCTGGCGGCAGAGGCGCAATTTCCTGCCGTATCTCCGGGCGGTGCTGAACCGGCTGGATGCGGATGGCCGCAATGACCTGGCCGTGCGCTGGTGCCGGGGGGTGACCTCCATCCACAACGCGCCCAGATTTGCCCGCCGTCTGCGCCAGACGGAAGACGCCTGAGCCGCCCCTGCCCCCTTCCCAATCGCGCCGGGCTTGTGTAATCGCAGGCCATGACCCAGAGCCTCACGATCCGCCGGCCCGATGACTGGCACCTGCACCTGCGCGACGGCGCGATGATGTCCGCCGTCCTGCCGGAAAGCGCGCGTCATTTCGCCCGCGCCATCGTCATGCCCAACCTCGTGCCGCCGGTGGTGACCGGTGCCCAGGCCGCCGCCTATCGCGACCGCATTCTCGCGGCCCTGCCCGAGGGTATGAGCTTCGAGCCGCTGATGACGCTCTACCTGACCGAGGATACGGACCCGAAGGATGTCGCCCGCGCCTATGCCGACGGGATCGCCCGCGCGGTCAAGCTCTACCCGGCAGGCGCCACCACCAACTCCGCCTCCGGCGTGCGCGATTTCGACAAGGTGCGCCCGGTGCTGGAGAGAATGGCAGAGATCGGCATGCCGCTCTGCACCCATGGCGAGGTCACCACGGCAGAGGTCGATATCTTCGACCGGGAGGCCGTCTTCATCGACCGTGTGATGGACCCGATCCGCCGCGCCACGCCCGGCCTCAAGGTGGTGATGGAACATATCACAACGTCGCAGGCGGCCGATTATGTCCGCTCCGCACCCGAAAACCTTGCGGCCACGATCACCACGCATCACCTGATCATCAACCGCAACCACATCCTCGTGGGCGGGATCAAACCGCATTACTACTGCCTGCCCGTCGCCAAGCGCGAGGAACATCGCAAGGCTCTTGTCGCAGCCGCCACCTCCGGCGACGCGCGCTTCTTCCTCGGAACCGATTCCGCGCCGCACCCCGACCACCTCAAGGAACATCCCTGCGGCTGCGCCGGCTGTTTCACCGCCACCAACACCATGGCCCTCCTCGCCCATGTGTTCGAGGCCGAAGGCGCGCTCAACCAGCTGGAGGCGTTCACCTCCCTCAACGGCCCGACCTATTACGGCCTGCCGGTGAACGAGACGACGCTCACCCTCACCAAATCCGACACGCCCACCCAATTCCCCGCCAAGATCGACTGCGCGGCCGGCCCTGTCACCGTCTTCGACCCCGGTTTCCCGGTCTACTGGTCGGCCTGACAAGCAGGACCGCCCCCGCCCCTTCATCTTGGCAAAAATACTCCCGCCGGAGGCATCCGCCCTCTCCAGCCGCAGAAAGGCCCGATCATGATCCCCACCAGCTACCCTCCGCGCGAAGAGATCGCCCGCCTGACCGCAGGCATGCTGCTGGATATCCAAGCGGTGCATTTCAACTCGACAGAGCCCTTCACGCTGGCCTCGGGCCTGCCCTCGCCGACCTATATCGACTGCCGCAAGCTGATCTCCTACCCCCGCATCAGGTCGACCCTGATGGATTTCCTGACGATCACCGTGATGCGCAACGCGGGGCTTGAGGCCTTCGACAATATCGCGGGCGGGGAGACGGCGGGCATTCCCTTTGCCGCGCTGGTCGCGGAACGCATGGCCCTGCCCATGACCTATGTGCGCAAAAAGCCTAAGGGCTATGGCCGCAACGCCCGGATCGAGGGGCAGATGACCGAAGGCCAGCGCGTGCTGCTGGTGGAGGATCTGACGACCGACGGCGGCTCCAAGATCTCCTTCGTCGATGCGATCCGCGAAACCGGCGCCTCCTGCGCCCATACCGCTGTGATCTTCTACTACGGCATCTTCCCGGAGACGGAGAAGACGCTGGGCGATCACGGCGTCGCCTTGCACCACCTCTGCACCTGGTGGGACGTGCTGGCAGAGGCGCGCCGCCGCGGGTCTTTTGATCCGGACACGCTGGACGAGGTGGAAGCCTTCCTGCGCGCGCCGCGTCCCTGGCAGGAAGCCCGGATGCCCGGCTGAGTCGCCGCGAGCGGGGTCGATTCGGGCGGGTGGTGTCAGGACACCGCGCCGCCCGTCCATTCCGCACCGCGGCGTTAACTTTTTCCGATGCGAAATGGCGTCATTCGCGCGGCAACAGAATTTTTGCCCAAAAACAGGACGCTGCGGCATTGGCAGGAATTCACCCAGATCAGGCAAATTCAAAGACATACCCCACCACATATGGTAGGTTGCAAAGCATCCAAAGCTTATCCACAGGATATACATATTGCTTGGGCCGCGGCGGCTCCGGTATCTGAAATCCCTACTAGGAAGTTAAAGTTCGGGATCAGGCTCAAGGCCGAACCGGACCATACGGCTCCGAAGGGGACGGATAGGCAAGGGACAGGGGTGTGACTGCGCGGGGGACATGCGTGGCACACTCCCGAGTTCCCGGAAACCCGCACCGCCGCAACGGAACCGCCACGGTCGCAAGGCCGGTAAAGGTTGATTTGGGGGCAATGAGCAGATGAACGAGATCACGACATTCAACGCCAGCGGCGCGCCGGCGCCCGAGGTGGCCCAGGCCGATACGATGCCGCATTCGATCGAGGCGGAGCAGCAGCTGCTGGGCGCCCTGCTGACCAATAACGACACCTATGACCGGATCGCCTCGATCATCGGCAAGGATCATTTCTACGAACCCGTGCATGGCCGCATCTTTGAAGTCGCCGCCGCCAAGATCGCCAAGAACGCGCTGGCGACGCCGGTGACGCTGAAGGCCAACCTCGAACATGACGAGGGTCTGAAGGAGCTGGGCGGCCCGGGCTACCTCGCCCGCCTCGCCGGTGCTGCCATCGCCGCCTATGCGGTGCGCGACTATGCCCAGATCATCTATGACCTCGCCATCCGTCGCGAGCTGATCCGCGTCGGCCATGACATCGCCGCCGAGGCGCAGCGCGTGGCTGTCGATAACGAGCCCAAGGAACAGATCGTCAAGGCCGAACAGAAGCTCTACCAGCTCTCTGAACAGGGGTCGTCGGAGCGTGGGTTCCAGTCGTTCCTCTCGGCCGTGACAGAGGCCGTCAACGTGGCCAATGCCGCCTACCAGCGGGATGGCGGTCTGGCAGGCATTTCGACCGGGCTGGTCGATATGGACAAGAAGCTGGGCGGGCTGCACAAGTCCGACCTTCTGATCCTGGCCGGCCGGCCGTCGATGGGGAAGACCTCGCTCGCCACCAATATCGCCTTCAACATCGCCAAGGCCTATCGCCGCGGTCAGTTGCCCGATGGCACCGAAGGCGCCGTCGAAGGCGGTGTGGTGGGCTTCTTCTCTCTCGAAATGAGCGCGGAGCAGCTGGCCGCACGGGTTCTGGCCGAGGCCTCTGAAATCTCCTCACACAAGATCCGTCAGGGCGATATGTCGGAGGCAGAGTTCCGTCGTTTCGTCGAGGCTGCCAAACAGCTGGAGGCCTGCCCGCTTTATATCGACGACACGCCGTCGATCCCGATCGCCCAGCTTGCCGCGCGGTCGCGCCGGCTGAAGCGCACCGTGGGGCTCGACCTTCTGATCGTCGACTACCTGCAGCTGGTGCGCGGCACGGCAGAGAACCGGGTGAACGAGATCGCAGAGATCTCCATGGGCCTCAAGGCCATCGCCAAGGAGCTGAACATCCCGGTGATCGCGCTCTCGCAGCTCTCGCGTCAGGTGGAAAGCCGGGAAGACAAGCGGCCGCAGCTGTCGGACCTGCGGGAATCGGGCTCTATCGAACAGGACGCCGACTGCGTCATGTTCGTGTTCCGCGAGGAATATTACGTGGAACGCGAAAAGCCCTCCGACGAGAAGCTCGACGAAATGGCCGCCTGGCAGGAGCGCATGGCGCGGCTGCATGGCAAGGCCGAGGTTGTCGTGGGCAAGCAGCGTCACGGTCCTATCGGCACGATCGAGCTGAGCTTCGAGGCGGAGTTCACCCGCTTTGGCAACCTCGTGAAGCCTTGGCAGCAGGGCACTGACGCGGGCTATTGATGATCAGGGTCATCCGGATCCTGCCGGATAATACGGGCGTGCTGGATCGGATCGCGGACGAGGTCTTTGACGACCGGATCGATCCGGACCGGCTGTCCGACATGCTGGCGACGCCGGACCACCTGCTGCTCGTGGCGGTCGATGGGGATCTGGTCGTGGGTCAATGCCTCGCCATGGTATTGAAAGGCCCCGACCGCGCGCCCTCCCTGTATATCGACAATCTGGGCGTCGCGCCGACACACCGGCGGCAAAAAATCGGGACCGAGTTGCTGCGCCATGCCTTTGCCTATGGCAAGGCACAGGGCTGTGGCAGCGCCTGGCTTGGCATTGATCCGGACAGCGACAGCGCGGCTCCGTTCTATCAGGCTCTGGGTCTGGAATTCCGGCGTATCAATTACGCACAGATGGAGCTCTGACCGGCTGATCGCCATCACCAGCGCGTGAGAGCCACCAAAATGCTGGACGGAATCGCCCGATCTGAGGGACAATTTCTTATGCGGTCCCTCCTGCTTTCCATCTGGCTGGCTGTCGCTGGCCCCTCCCCCCTTCTCGCCCAGGTGGAACCCTGGGACCCGACCGCGGTTGAGGTCGATGTCGAGCTTTTGCTGCTGGTCGATGTCTCCCGCTCCATGACCCCGAACGAGCTGGAAATCCAACGCCGTGGCTATGCCGAGGCGCTGCTCTCTGGCGAAGTGATCGCGGCCATTCAGGGGGGCATGCTGGGCAATGTGGCCATCGCCTATGTGGAATGGGCCGGACATACGTCGCAGCGGGTGGTGCATGACTGGGCCATCATCCGGTCACGCGAGGATGCAGCGGCCTTTTCGCAGGCGCTGACGGATCATTATTCGACCGGCATGCGGCGCACGTCGATCTCTGCTGCGCTGACCTCGGGGGCGGAGTTCTTCGCGGGGAACGGGTTTTCGGGGCTCAGGCGGGTGATCGATATCTCGGGCGACGGGCCCAATAACGACGGCAGCCCCGTGCTGGCGGCGCGGGACCGGGTGCTGGCGCAGGGGATCGTGATCAACGGCTTGCCGCTGATGACCGACGAGGGGTTTGGCGGGCAGTGGACCCTGCCCGACCTCGATCAATATTATATCAACTGTGTGACCGGCGGGCCGGGCAGTTTCGTGATCCCGGTGACCAGCTGGACGGAATTTGCCGGGGCCATCCGCCGCAAGCTGATCCTCGAGATCGCGGGCGATATGCCGCCGCCTGCCGCGCCGGTGGCGCGGGCACGGGTACAGAAGGCTCAGGCGGGCGGTTCCTACGACTGTCTGGTCGGGGAAAAGATCTGGCAGAACTACATGCGCAGCTGGGAACCCTGAGCCCGCAGCCCGTCCAGACATGACGCGACGTCACAGATCGCGCCAAACCGCTCATGCGCTGCGCAAATCCCCTTGCGAAGATGTCACCGCAGCGCCACAAAGCCCGACATGAGCACTGCACGACTGACGATCGATCTCGACGCCCTTCAGGCCAACTGGCGGGCGCTGGACAAGGCCTCGGCCGGCGCGACCGAAACCGGCGCGGCGGTCAAGGCCAATGGCTATGGGCTGGGCGTTCAGCCGGTTTGCCGGGCTTTGGCCAAAGCCGGCTGCCGCAAGTTTTTTGTCGCCGTGGCCGAAGAAGGCGCGGCGGTGCGGCAGGCCGTTGGCCCGAATGTCGAGGTCTACGTCTTCTCAGGCCATATGCGCGGCGATACCGATATGATCGGCGATCTCGGGCTGATCCCGATGATCAACTCCATCGACCAGATGCTGCGCCATGTTGAGGCGCTGCCGGGCCATGGCTTTGGCATCCAGCTCGACACCGGCATGAACCGGCTGGGGATGGAACCGGCGGAATGGGCCGCGCTGAAGGATATTGCGCTGGATCAGAACCCGGTCATGATCATGTCGCATCTGGCCTGCGCCGATGAGCCCGAGCATGAGATGAACCGCCAGCAGCTACAGACCTTCCGCGAGATGACCGAAGGGCTGGGCGTGCCCCGGTCGCTGTCGGCCACGGGCGGCATTCTGCTGGGCAAGGAGTTTCACTTCGACGTGACGCGGCCGGGCTGCGGGCTCTATGGCGGCATGCCCTATGCGGAGGCGCAGCCCGTTGTCCGGTTCGATCTGCCAATCATCCAGGTGCGGGAGCTGCAGCCCGGAGAGACGGTGGGCTACGGCAATACATGGACCGCGACAGAGGTGTCGAAGATCGCCACCGTCGCTGCCGGCTATGCCGACGGCATCCACCGCGCCGTGGCGCCGAAGACCAGTCTTTATGCGGGCGATGTCCCCTGTCCGATCCGGGGCCGGATCTCCATGGACCTGATCGGGGTGGATATCACCCATCTGGACGAGGTGCCGGGCGGGCTGACCCTGCTGGGGCCGCAGCAGACCGTTGATATGGTGGCGGAAAATGCCGGAACCATCGGCTATGAGGTGCTGACTTCCCTCGGTGCACGGGCGGAACGCCGCTACAAGGGAGGCTGAGCGGTGCTGCGTCTTCTGGGCGGCATCGGCGCGACGGTTCTGGGATTCCTCGCCGTCATCGGGCGGGTGTCCATCTTTGCCGGGCAGACGCTTCGGCATCTGGTGACGCCGCCGTTTTACGGCCGGGAATTTGTCGTTCAGCTTCTGCATATCGGCTGGCTGTCCCTGCCGGTTGTCGGGCTGACCGCATTTTTCACCGGCGGCGCGCTGGCGCTGCAGATCTATTCCGGCGGTGCCCGTTTCGATGCAGAGGCCGTGGTACCGCAGATCGTGGCCATCGGCATGGTCCGAGAGCTTGGGCCAGTGCTGGTCGGGCTGATGATCGCGGCACGCGTCACCTCCTCCATCGCGGCAGAGATCGCGACGATGAAGGTGACCGAACAGATCGACGCGCTGGTCACGCTGTCCACCCATCCGATGAAATACCTGACCGTGCCGCGGGTGCTGGCGGGGCTGATCACCGTGCCGATCCTCGTCGGCATCGGGGATATCATCGGGATTTTCGGGGGTTATCAGGTGGCCGTGCGGTCGCTGGGGTTCAACGCTTCAACATATCTTCAGAATACTGTCGATTTCCTTGAGCCGCTTGATGTGATCTCTTCACTGGTCAAAGGCGCGGCCTTTGGCGTGATCGCGACACTGATGGGCTGCCATTCCGGCATGAACTCCGGCCGTGGGGCGCAGGGCGTGGGCGCGGCGACAAAATCCTCGGTGGAGGCGGCCTCGGTGCTGATCCTCGCGGCGAACTTCCTGCTCACGGGGGTTTTCTTTTCGGTATGATTTCCTACCAGAACGTTCACAAGGCATTCGGCACCAATGAGGTGCTGCGCGGCATGACGCTGGAGGTGCCGAAAGGCCAATCGATGGTGATCATCGGCGGGTCCGGCACCGGCAAATCCGTGGCGCTGAAATGCGTGCTGGGGCTGATCCAGCCGGACAGCGGCACGATCCTGGTCGACGGCAAGCCGCCGGCGGCGGGGGATCGCGATGCCTTCCTCGCGCGGTTCGGCATGCTGTTTCAGGGCGGAGCGCTGTTTGATTCCCTGTCGGTCTGGCAGAATGTCGCCTTCCGGCTGATGCGCGGCGCGCTGAAACGGCCGAAAGAAGAGGCGCGGGAGATCGCGATCGAAAAGCTGCGCCGTGTCGGGTTGAAACCCGATGTCGCCGACCGGTTCCCGGCAGAACTGTCGGGCGGGATGCAGAAGCGTGTGGGCCTTGCCCGGGCCATCGCGGCAGAGCCGGAGATCATCTTCTTTGACGAGCCGACCACCGGCCTCGATCCGATTATGTCGGGCGTTATCAACGACCTGATCCGGGAGATCGTGGTGGAGATGGGGGCGACCGCCATGACCATCACACACGACATGTCGTCGGTCCGGGCGATTGCCGACAAGGTGGCGATGCTGCACGGGGGCAAGATCCGCTGGACCGGCCCGGTGTCAGAAATGGATGCCTCCGGCGATCCCTATCTCGACCAGTTCATCCATGGCCGGGCCGAGGGGCCAATCGAAGCGGTGCGCTGAAGGGCTGGCAATCCGCCCTGCCCTCCCCATATCGGGGCAAAGCCCGGAGAGAGCCTTGCGCCCGATTGTCCTGATGAACCTGTCGCTACTGGTGCTCTTCCCCGTGGCCTGGATGGCACCCTTGGTTCGCGCGGGGCTGTTGCCGATCTTCGGAATGTCGGAGATTTCCGTGCTCTCGGGTCTGACCTCCTTGTGGGAGACGGACCGGTTTCTCGCATCGGTTGTGGCGCTTTTTGCCCTGCTCGCCCCCTTGGTCAAGACAATTTGCCTGGCGATGATCCATTTCGGCAGGTTGTCGCCGCGTGCTCTGCCGGTGCTGGGATGGATGGGCAAATTGGCGATGGCGGATGTGTTTCTTATCGCTCTCTACATAACTGTTATCAAAAGCCTGGGCGTGGGCCGGGTGGAAACCGCCTGGGGCCTTTATATGTTCACGGCATGTATCTTTTTGAGCCTGTGGATATCTCTATGGACAAAGGGTAAATTCGATGCGGGCGCGGTAGGTTGTGCGCCTGCGCGATCCCGACAGGGCTGATCGGCAGGAAATCGCTGACATTGGGTCAAAGGGACCGCGGGGCCGCGCTCCGCGGTCCGACAGACAGGGACCCGACACCCACGCCGTAAGAAGATCGGGATCCGACCTCTCTGTGATTGACCGCCTACCGGGGTTGAGGCACAAGCTGTGGTATGGCCAAAGCTGTCGTCTCCTACACCTGCCAGAATTGCGGCGCCCATTATCCCAAATGGGCGGGCCAATGCGAGAATTGCGGCGAATGGAACACGCTGGTTGAGGAAAAGCCGCTGTCGTCGGGCCCCGGCAAGGCGCTGAAAGGCGCGCGGGGCAGCCGTCTGGCGCTCTCGGACCTCTCGACCAAGGAAGACCCGCCGCCGCGCAGCCCCTCGGGACTGGAGGAGCTGGACAGGGTTCTGGGCGGCGGTCTGGTTCCCGCCTCGGCCATTCTGGTGGGCGGCGATCCGGGAATCGGGAAGTCGACACTGCTGTTACAGGCCGCTGCAAGATTTGCCACCAACGGTTTGAAAACATTTTATATCTCGGGCGAGGAAGCCTCTGCCCAGGTGCGGCTACGCGCCGCCCGGCTGGGGCTGACACAGGCGCCGGTGAAGCTCGCCACCGAAACCTCCCTGCGCGACATCATGACGACGCTGGACGAAGAACGGCCCGATCTGGTGATCATCGACTCGATCCAGACCATGTGGTCGGACAATGTCGACAGCGCGCCGGGATCGGTCAGCCAGGTCCGCGCCACGGCGCAGGAGCTGACAACCTTTGCCAAGCGGCGCGGCTCTGCCGTGATCCTTGTCGGCCATGTGACCAAGGAGGGCCAGATCGCCGGACCGCGCGTGGTGGAGCATATGGTGGATACCGTGCTCTATTTCGAAGGCGAACGCGGACATCAGTTCCGCATCCTGAGATCGGTCAAGAACCGCTTTGGCCCGGCGGACGAAATCGGCGTGTTCGAGATGACGGGCGAGGGTCTTTCAGAAGTCACCAACCCGTCGGCGCTCTTCTTGTCGGAACGCGGCAAGCCCGCGCCGGGGTCGGTGGTCTTTGCCGGGATCGAGGGGACGCGCCCCGTGCTGGTCGAGTTTCAGGCGCTGGTCGCCCCGACCCCGCACAGCCAGCCCCGCCGCACGGTGGTGGGCTGGGATGGCGGTCGGCTGGCCATGATCCTCGCCGTGCTCGAGTCGCGCTGCGGCATCCCCTTTGCCGGGCTCGACGTCTATCTGAACGTCGCGGGCGGGATCAAAGTCAGCGAACCGGCGGCGGATCTGGCTGTTGCGGCGGCTTTGCTTTCGGCAAGGGAAGACGTGGCGCTGCCTGCTGAATGTGTTGTTTTTGGCGAGATTTCCCTCTCCGGTGCGCTTCGTCCCGTTGGCCAGACGGAAAACAGGTTGAAAGAAGCGGAAAAACTTGGTTTCTCCTCCGCAATTGCGCCTGCCGGGGGGAAAGCCTCGGGCCGGGGCGGCATGAGCCTGCGGGAAATGCCGGATCTGACGGCGGTTGTGGGTGACGTATTCGGCGCGGGATAGGCCGCGCAGGCAAGGGACGGGCAGATGGAAGGTTTCACTATTATCGACGCGGTCGTGGCGGTGGTCATCGTCCTGTCGGCCCTGCTGGCCTATTCGCGCGGGCTTGTTCGCGAAGCGCTGGCCATCGGTGGCTGGATCGCCGCCGGCATCCTCGCCTTTATCTTCGCCCCCAATGTCGCGCCGCTGGTCAAGGAAGTGCCCTTTATCGGGCCGTTCATCTCTGACAATTGCGAATTGTCGATCATCACCGCATTTGCGGCGGTCTTTGCGGTGGTGCTGCTGATCGCGTCGCTCTTCACGCCGCTCTTTTCCTCGGTCGTGCAACGGTCGGCGCTTGGCGGAATTGACCAGGCGCTCGGGTTCTTGTTTGGCGTGGCACGGGGCATCCTGCTCGTCGCAATCGCGTTTTTCCTCTATTCCACGATCTTTTCGACCCAGCGGACGGCCGTGGTCGACAACAGCCGCTCGGCCCAGGTCTTTGGCCAGCTGACCGGCCGGATCGAACAGGAAAACCCGCAGGCCGCGCTTGGCTGGGTGACCGAACAGTATGAACAGCTGATCGGCGTCTGCGGCGTATGATGCTGCTCTGCGGCAACGTTTTTGCCACTGTCCGGATCTGACACGCAAACTTGTGTGATCCTTTCGTGACAGTGACGGTCAGAGGTCTTAACTAGGGGCAGGAAACGAACGGATTCGGAGCTGCCCCCTTGTCCCGTCACCTGCCTGACAGCGAAAAACATCTGCCCGCCCATCCCTGGGATGCCCTCGACGACGACAAGCTGCGCGAGGAATGCGGCATCTTCGGCGTAATCGGCGTGACCGATGCGGCGAATTTCGTCGCCCTCGGCCTGCATGCCCTGCAACATCGCGGACAGGAGGCCGGCGGCATCGTCACGCATGATGCCGAACAAGGCTTCAACTCCGCCCGCCGGTTTGGCCTGGTGCGTGACAACTTTACCTCGCAGAGCGTGATGGAGACATTGCCGGGGACCACCGGCATCGGCCATGTCCGCTATTCGACCGCCGGGTCGAAAGGTGCGACCCAAATCCGCGATGTGCAGCCCTTCTTTGGCGAATTCGCCATGGGCGGGGCAGCGATTGCGCATAACGGCAATATCACCAATGCCGATTCCCTGCGGCGGGAGCTGATCGAGCGTGGCTCGATTTTCCAGAGCTCCTCGGACAGCGAATGCATCGTGCATCTGATGGCGCGATCCTTGCAGAAGGACATCCCCGAACGCATGGAAGATGCGCTGCGCCGGGTCGAAGGCGCGTTTTCCGTCGTCGCCCTGACGGAAACGCAGCTGATCGGGGTGCGCGACCCGCTGGGCGTGCGGCCCTTGGTGCTGGGCAAGGTGGCGGATGGCTATGTTCTGTCGTCCGAAAGCTGCGCGCTGGACATTATCGGGGCGGAGTTCGTGCGGGAAATCGATCCGGGCGAGATGGTGGTCATCACCGAGAAGGGTCTGGAATCGCGCCGTCCCTTCCGCCCGAAATCGCCACGCTTCTGCATTTTTGAGCATGTGTATTTCAGCCGTCCCGATTCCGTTCTGGGTGGCCGGTCGGTCTATGAGACGCGCCGCCAGATCGGGGTCGAACTGGCCCGCGAGGCTCCGGTGGAGGCCGATCTGGTCTGCCCCGTGCCCGACAGCGGCACGCCTGCGGCGATCGGGTTCAGCCAGGAATCCGGCATTCCCTATGCGATGGGGATCATCCGGAACCAGTATATGGGCCGGACCTTCATCGAACCGACAGAGCAGATCCGGAACATGGGCGTGCGGCTGAAGCTGAACGTCAACCGGGCTTTGATCGAGGGCAAGCGGGTCATTCTGGTCGACGACTCGGTGGTGCGCGGCACAACCTCCCGCAAGATCAAGGAGATGATCCTTGATGCGGGCGCGGCCGAGGTGCATTTCCGTATCGCCTCTCCGCCGACGGCCTGGCCCTGTTTCTACGGGGTGGACACGCCGCAGCGGGAAAAACTGCTGGCCGCAACCATGTCCGAGGACGAGATGCGCGAGCACCTGGCGGTGGACAGCCTCAAGTTCATCTCGCTGGACGGGCTTTATCGGGCCGTGGGCGAGGCTTCGGGGCGTGATGCCTCCTGCCCGCAATATTGCGACGCCTGTTTCTCCGGCGAATATCCGGTGGAGCCGTCGGATATGATAGAGAAGGGGTTCGAGCTGAAGGCGGCGGAGTAACCGCCCGGGGCGAGGCCACTGGCCTGCGCCTTTCAACTGCCTGTCAAATGCTTACCCCTCGAACGGCCCGGCGGCATCGCCGGGCCGTCGCTGTTTCATGGGTCGGCGGCAAATGGCAGCGCGCGCCCTGCGTCCTCACGCCCTATTCAAAACCTTGTAACCAAGGCCCAACTGGCGATCCATGGCCGCCCTTTCCCCAACGGCATCGGCGCCTCTCCGCCACCTGTATGCAGGACCGCCCGCCGCCCCTTTCCATTCCAATCGTCCTCCGTCATGAGCCCCCTCCGCGTCCGCAGAGACGCCGCAGAATGATGATGAGGCATGAATGTCTGATACCCCCGAAGCCGTCGCCCGCGAGGCGACAGAGCATGATGCGCTGGACCTGAGCACGGTCGCGCTGCTGGGCACGATGGTGAAACCGCAGGGCCCGGAGGCGCTGATCCGCATGGCCAATGGCGAGGTGAAGAAGGTCGCGCCCGGTGACCGGCTGGGCGTCGGTCAGGGCAGAGTGCAGGCGATTGGTGCAGGTGTCGTGCAGATCGCCCGCATGGGCACGATCGAAACGCTCACCATGCCGCAGGGCTGAGCCTGTTGCGGGCCTTGACGCCCCCCGACAAAGCCGCCAAACCGGCGCGCATGACAGACCGGATCGCCCTTATCACCGGCGCCTCCCGCGGGCTTGGTGCCGCGCTGGCCAAGGCGCTTGCCCCCACGCATCACATCGTGGCCGTCGCCCGTACCGTGGGCGCGCTGGAAGAGCTGGATGACGCCATCCAGGCTGCCGGTGGCGCCGCGACGCTGGCGCCGATGGATGTGACCAATGCCGATGCCATGGCGCAGCTGTGCCGGTCGGTACATGACCGCTGGGGCGGCGCCGCGCTCTGGTGTCATACGGCGATCCACACGCCGCCGCTGGCGCCCGCCAATCATATCGATGCCAAGGACTGGGCCAAATCGGTGGAATGCAATGTCTCCGCCATCGGCATCCTGATCCCCTATATCGGGGCGTTGCTTGGCCCCAATGGCAAGGCGGTTTTCTTTGACGATCCTTCGGCGGGGCAAAAATTCCACGGCGCCTACGGGGCAACCAAGGCCGCGCAGATCCAGCTGGCCAAGGTCTGGGCGGCGGAGACGAGCGCCACGGGACCGACGGTCAAGGTGCTGACGCCCGCGCCGATGCCCACGGCCCTGCGGGCCCGGTTCCATCCGGGCGAGGATCGCAGCGCCCTGACCCATCCAGATGAGGTTGCGGCAGCGCTTCTGCCGGAGCTGATGTGAGCCTGCCACGAGAGATAGAGGCCTATCTCTCGGCCCAGCCCCAGCCACAGCAGGACCTTCTGCGCGCCCTGCATGACCAGATTGCCGGGCGCATCGCCGCGCGGCAGATCATGGTCCAGCCCGTCATCTCTTATCGCATGCCCGGGTTCCGCATCACGCAGGGCCCCGGGGCGGGCAAGATGCTGATCGGCTATGCCGGCTGGGCCCGGCATATCGGGCTCTATCCCCATTCCGGCAAGGTGATCGACCGGATCGGACCGCTGGCGGAGGGTCTGGCCCGCAGCAGTGGCGCGCTCTCCCTGCCGCTGAACACAGCCTGCCCCGATGCGCTGATCGACCGGCTGATCGACCTGCGCTGTGAGGAATTCGCGACATAGGGCGGGCCATCTTCCCCGACCGCTTGCCGCCCCCCGGCCCCGCAGCTATGCAGGGCCAAAGCGCGCGAGACGGAGCAGGCCCATGCGGATTCTCATCACCAATGACGACGGTATCAACGCACCCGGGCTGAAGGTGCTGCACGCAATCGCGACAGAGCTTGCGGGGCCGGAAGGCGAGGTCTGGACCGTCGCCCCCGCCTTTGAACAGTCGGGCGTGGCGCATAAGATCTCCTACACCCACCCGATGCTGCTGTCGCAGATGGGGGAAAAGGCTTTTGCGGCGGAAGGTGCCCCTGCCGACTGCGTTCTGGCCGGGCTGCACGAGGTGCTGGCGGGCGAAAAGGTCGACCTGATCCTGTCGGGGGTGAACCGGGGCAATAACTCTGCCGAAAACGCGCTTTATTCCGGGACGCTGGGCGGGGCGATGGAGGGGGCGCTGCAGGGCTATCCGGCCTTTGCGCTGTCGCAATATCTCGGCCCCGACAACTGGACAATCGACAATCCTTTCGAGGCCTCCGCCGTCTATGGCGTGGAGGTCATCCGCAAGGTGCTGGCCGCGATGGGGCCGGATGAGGCGGATTATAAGCTCTTCTATAATATCAACTTTCCGCCCTGCCCGGCGGATGCGGTGCGCGGCATCAAAGTGACCAGCCAGGGCTTCCGGCCCGGCACCGGGTTCACGACGGAGCCGCACCAGTCGCCGTCCGGCAAGACCTTTCTCTGGATCAAGGGGTCGGACCAGCGGGCGATGACGGCGCCCGGCACGGATGCGGCGGCGAACCTCGACAATTACATCTCCGTCACGCCGATGCGGGCGGACCTGACGGCGCATGACATGCTGGAGTCGCTGAAGGTCATTGAATGAGCGATGATTTTTCCGCCCCGGAGCTGAAGATGCAGTTCCTTTTCACCCTGCGGTCGCGGGGCGTGACCAACGCCCGCGTGCTGGGCGCGATGGAGAAGGTGGACCGGGGCGAATTCCTGCGCGGGCTTTTTGCCGAACGCGCCTATGAGGACATGCCGCTGCCGATCTCCTGCGGGCAGACCATCTCGCAGCCTTCGGTCGTCGGGCTGATGACCCAGGCGCTCCAGGTGCAGCCGCGCGACCGGGTGCTGGAAGTTGGCACCGGGTCGGGCTATCAGGCGGCGGTGCTGAGCCATCTGGCGCGGCGGGTCTATACGATTGACCGGCATCCCCGGCTGGTGCGCGAGGCGCAGGCGATCTTTGAACGGATGGGGATGGGCAATATCACCACCTTCTGCGCCGATGGCAGCCACGGCCTGCCCGATCAGGCGCCGTTTGATCGCATAATGGTGACTGCAGCCGCCGAAGACCCGCCCGGGCCGCTCTTGGCCCAGTTGAAGATTGGCGGTATCATGGTATTGCCCGTCGGGCAGTCCGATACGGTGCAGAGCCTGATCCGGGTGGTCCGCCACGAGACGGGGTTCGATTATGAAGAGCTCCAGCCGGTTCGGTTTGTCCCGCTGGTTGAAGGGCTGGCGAAGGAAGATTGACAAGGGGTGGCGGGCTGTTCTGCCAGCGGGGGCTGGCACGTCCGTCATGACATAGGTACAGCCCCGGCAAACGGGGTGGGTGAGGGATCGGACAGATGCAAGAAACGGGGAATGCCGGACTGTATGGCCGCGCGCGGCGGGGGCTGATGCTGGGCACGGCTGCGCTGGCGCTGGCGGCCTGTCAGAATGGTCTGGATATCGACCTGCGCGGCGGACTTGGCGGGTTTTCCACCGCCGAAGCGGCGCGTCAGGCGACGCTCGACCGGCCAAAACCCGATGATCGCGGCATCATTTCCTATCCGACCTATCAGGTTGCCGTGGCAAAACGGGCCGATACGGTGTCGTCGGTGGCAGCGCGGGTTGGCGTGACCGCCGACGATCTGGCGCGCTTTAACGGGCTGACGCCGGAAAGCCGGTTGCGGGAAGGCGAGCTGCTGGCCATGCCGCAGCGCGTGGCAGAACCGTCGCCCGCCACCGGGGCCAATGGTCTGGGACCGATCCAGCCGGCCGGAGAGGTCGATATCTCGACCCTGGCGGGCTCTGCCATCGAGCGGGCCGGGGATCAGAGCGTGGCGGTGACGGAACTGGCGCCAGCCGCGACAACGCCGTCATCTGCAGTCAGCGCAAAGCCCATGATCGGGACCGAACCGGTTCGCCATAAGGTGAAACGCGGGGAAACGGCCTTTACGATCTCGCGCCTTTATAATGTGTCGGTGCGGGCGCTGGCAGATTGGAACGGGCTGGATAGCGAGTTCTCGATCCGCGAGGGGCAGTATCTGCTGATCCCGGTTGCCGATCAGTCGGCACCTGTGCAGCGTGTCGCCGCCGAGACAGAGCCGCCGGGATCGGGAACGCCGACGCCCTTGCCCCCCAGTGCGTCGACGCCGCTGCCGGATGAAAAGACCGAACCGCTTGTCGCCGCCGCACCGGCGCCCGCGGCCGGCACGGGCGAGACCGCTGCGGCCCCCTCCCCCGCGCCGGCGCCAGCGCCCAGCGTGGCACCCAGCCTCGGCGATGAGCAGACCCCCGCGCCGTCCAGTGCCGCGATGGATTTTCCGGTCCGCGGCAATATCATCCGCGAATTTTCCCGTGGATCGAGCGACGGGATCAATATCGCAGCCGATCCGGGCACGGCCGTCCGGGCCGCAGACGGCGGGACGGTGGCGGCGATCACCTCGGATGCCGACAACAAGAAGGTCATCGTGGTGCGCCACAGTGGCGGGCTGTTGACGATCTATTCTAACATCGACGCCATTGCCGTCTCTGAGGGGGCGGCGGTGTCGCGCGGGCAGAAGATCGCAGAGATCCGGGCCGGTGCGTCGCCCTATGTGCATTTCGAGGTGCGCAAAGGGCTCGAGGCGGTCGATCCGATGACTTATCTTCAGTAAGGTTGGACCTTTGGTAAGGTTGAGCCATCAGTAAGATTGGACCTTCAGTAAGATTGTACGGGCCCTGATCCGGCGGCGCGCCCCTTCGGGGCGCATTCCATTCCGGGTTTGGGGGCTCTGCCCCACCGGCCCATGCGGGGCATGGTCCGGTTCCCCGGGATATTTCAGAACCAGAGAAGAGGCAGGGTCAGCGCAGGCTGATGCCGTGGCGGCCGGCAAGATCGGTGAAGAACTGCCAGGCGACGCGGCCGGAGCGGGCGCCGCGGGTGGCCTGCCATTCGATCGCCTCGGCGCGCAGGGTGTCGTCGTCGATCTTCAGGTCATGCGCCGCGCAATAGCCGCGGATCATGGCGAGGTAATCGTCCTGATCGCAGGGGTGGAAGCCCAGCCAGAGGCCGAAGCGGTCCGAGAGGGAAACCTTTTCCTCCACCGCCTCGCCGGGATTGATGGCGGAGGAGCGTTCGTTTTCGATCATGTCGCGGGGCATGAGGTGGCGGCGGTTCGAGGTGGCATAGAAGAGGACGTTCTCGGGGCGACCGGAGATGCCGCCATCGAGGACGGCCTTCAGCGACTTGTAATGCTGGTCGTCATGGCTGAACGACAGGTCATCGCAGAAAAGCAGGAAGTTATGCGGCGCGGCGCCGAGGATACGCATCAGCCGGGAGACGGTCGGCAGGTCCTCACGCTGGAGTTCCACGATCTTGAGGTCATGGCCGCGCGTCAGGATTTCGGCATGGATCGCCTTGACGAGGCTCGACTTGCCCATGCCGCGCGCGCCCCAGAGCAGGGCGTTGTTGGCGGGCAGGCCTTTGGCGAATTGCAGCGTGTTTTCCAGCAGCGTATCGCGGGACCGGTTGATGCCCACCAGCAGGTCGAGGGACACGCGGGAAACCTTCGGGACCGGCGTCAGACGCTCCGGCTCCGTCTCCCAGACGAAGGCCTCGGCTGTGGTGAAATCCGGGGAGGCGAGCGGCGCGGGGGCCATGCGCTCCAGCGCGGCGGCGATACGGTCGAGCGGGTCAGTCATTCTTCTTGGCGTTGTCGTCGTCTTCGGCGTCGAATTCGTCAAGCAGCGGGTCGTTCTCCGCCAGCGGATCCTCGGCGGGATCGGTGGAGGGAATATCCTCCTCCTCATCGTCGTAATAGCCTTCGGCGCGCAGACGCTCCTCGCGCTTTTTCTCGACCCGGCCAACGAGGAAGATGGAGATCTCGTACAGCCCGTAGACCACGACGAAAAGGATGATCTGGGTGATGATATCCGGCGGCGTGACGACGGCAGCGAGGATCAGGATGGCGACCACGGCATATTTGCGCACGCCGCCAAGACCCTCAGCGGAGACGAGGCCGGCCTTGCCCATCAGCGTCAGCAGGACGGGCAGCTGGAAGCAGAGGCCGAAGGCCACGATGAACTTGATGGTGAGCGAGAGATATTCCTGCGCGGAGCCCTGGAAGGCGATGCCGGCGATGCCGTTGTCCGCCGGGTTATCCGACAGGACCGAGCCCGGCTGCTGGAAGCCCAGGAAGAAATCGAAGGCCAGCGGGGTGACGACATAGAAGGCGAAAGAGGCCCCCAGGAAGAACATCGCGGGCGAAGAGATCAGGAAGGGCAGGAAGGCGCCCTGTTCGCTTTTGTAAAGGCCCGGGGCCACGAACCGCCACATCTGGTAGGCGATATAGGGGAAGGAGAGGCAGAGGCCGCCCAACAGCGAGATCGAGATGGCGACGAAGAAGCCTTCCTGCAGCTTGATCAGGATCAGGCCGCAGTCGCCGGACTGACCGCGCGCTGCCATGGCATCGCAGAGCGGCTGGGTCAGGAAGTTGAAGATCGGGTTCCAGACGGTGAAACAGATCACCATGCCGATGATGAAGGCCACGGCGGAGTGGATCAGCCGGGTGCGGAGTTCGGCCAGATGTTCGATCAGCGGGGCGGAAGACTCGTCGATCTCGTCGGCTTGGTCGCGGGTGCTCATGTCTCTGTTGTCCCGGAGGCCGGTTTCGGGGTCTTGGGCTTGGCGGCTGCCTTGGCTGCCTTGGGTTTGGCGGCGGGTTTGGCGGCCGGCTTCGCAGCTGTCTTGGTTGCGGTCTTCGTGGCGGCCGTCGTGCTTTTGGCGGTCGTCGCCTTGGCTTTAGCAGGGGCCTTGGCGCGGGGCGCCTTGGGTTTGGGCGCAGTGGCCTCGGCGGGCGCGGGTGCCGCATCGGCCGCGGCGGCCTCTTTCGCGGCGGCGGCTTCGGCCTCTTTCCGCTGGGTGGCGCGTTCGGCGGTGGCGGCGTGGATCTTCTTGGCGGCCTCGGCGCGGTCCTCGGCCAGTTTGGCCGTGTTCGACCCGGGCTCCCACTTGGTGAAGTCGGTGGCTTCCTTCACCTTGTCCAGCCCGTATTTCTTGGGGTTGGACAGGCCTTTTAAGGCATCCGATGCCTCTTTGACGCCGGACTGATCGGCGGCCTCTTCCATGGCGCGGGTGAATTCACGCGCCATGCCCCGGGCCTTGCCGACAAACTGGCCGACATTCCGGAAAAGAACAGGCAGATCCTTGGGGCCGACCACGATCAGCGCGACGACCCCGATGAGCATCAGCTCGGTCCAGCCCATTCCGAACATGGGATATCAGGCCTTGTCTTTTTCTTCCGGAGTCACGTCGCGGGCCTGGGCGGCGTCGTCTTCCTCAAGCTCCTTGGTGCCGTCGCTGACACCTTTCTTGAAGGCGGTGATGCCTTTGCCGACCTCACCCATGAGCGACGAAATCTTGCCGCGGCCGAAGAGGACCAGAACCACAACGGCGATCAGCAGAAGGCCGGGAAGGCCAATATTGTTGAGCATGTCAGTCTCCCTTGTATCGCGCCGCAAACCGGGGGTGGCACGAAAGTCCTGTCGTATCTAATGGTTCAGGGCCGGAAGGGGAAGGTGGAATTCAGGGGATTTGCAATAATTTGAATGGGCGGGCGCACCGGTTGACGGTTCCGGGATTCGGCCTGACCGGCCCGGAAATTTCCTGGCGCGGAGGAAGGGTGCGGACCATCGATCGTGACGCCGGTCCCGGTGAAACTCTTCCCCGGATTTTTCGGCCATGAGGACCGGAGGCCGCGGTGCCTGACCGGGCTGTCAGGCAGGAACCGGAAAGACAAAGCAGCGGTCGCGGCGGATGGTCAGCCAGAGCGGTTTGCCCGGGCTGGGCAGGAACACATTTGGGACAGTTGCCTTGAGGATGGAGCCGTCATGATCCATGCGGAATTCGACAAGGCTTTCGGATCCCATAAAGCGGGCCCGGGTCACAATGCCGCGCGCGGGCGTCCCGTCCTGTGCGGTTGGCAGCGGGCCGGAGCCGTTGCGGTCGAAATCGATCTTGAGGTGCTGGGGGCGGATCACGATTTCCACCTCCTGACCGTCGGGCACACCGGGGGCGAGGAACTGGCCGAAGGGCGTTTCCGTCAGCGCATTGCGAACCACGCCTCTTATTACGTTGATATCACTGAAAAATGACACGGCCGCCTTGTCGCGGGGGGCATTGTAAATATTGTAGGGCGCGCCCTGCTGCACCACCCTGCCATGGCGCATGAGGGCGATGTCGTCGGACATGCGCATGGCCTCTTCCGGTTCATGCGTGACAAGCAGGACGGCGGCATCGGCATCGCGCAGGATTGCAAGCGTCGTGTCGCGGATGTCGTCGCGCAGCCGGTTGTCGAGGCCGGAAAAAGGTTCGTCCATCAGCATGATGCGCGGGTTGGGGGCCAGCGCCCGGGCCAGCGCAACCCGCTGCTGCTCCCCACCCGAGAGCTCATGCGGCCAGGCGTCGATAAAGCGCAGCATGTCGACCCGCTCCAGCATTTCCCCGATGCGGTCGCGTCGGGCCGGCGCCGGGCCGGTCAGGCCAAAGCCCACGTTCCCGGCCACCGAAAGATGGGGAAAAAGCGCAAAATCCTGAAACATGAGACCGGTGCGGCGCTGTTCGGCGGGCACGTGCACCACCGTGTCGCAGATCAGCTCCCCGTCGATCCAGATGCTGCCTTCATCCTGCCGTTCGACACCGGCGATCATGCGCAGGGTGGTCGATTTGCCGCAGCCGGAGGGACCAAGGAGGCAGGTCACTTGCCCCGGCATCACCGAAAGGCTGACATCGTCGACAACCGGACGGCCATCGAAACGCCGGGTCAGGTTGCGAATTTCCAGTCGGGGGGTGGCAGGCACAGAACTTCCGATGAATTTACTCGGGCTTGGGGCGGGGTATCAGCTGACGCCACAGGCAGCAAGGGGATTGGCCCTGAACCGCTAGCCCGTCAGGTTGAAATCGGCGCTGGCGCAGATACGGCCGTTGACCTGCAATTCGACCCGGTGCGGGCCGGGATGCAGGCGGAAGGTCGTGGCATCGCCCTTGAGCGGATGCCGTTTGGCCAGTTTCAGCGCCCTGCCCGCAGAGACAGCGGTCTGTTTCAGTTTGAACACCTTCCGTCCGGGCCGGCCCGTGGGGCGATGAAAGGTCAGCACATAATCGACGATCACCGGCAGGTCTTCGGGGCTGGAGATTTCCGCCTTCACCTCAAGCACTTGCCCGATGGCGACGGTTTCCGCGGCAAGGCGCAGGCTGGCCGTGAGGGGCGCATCGGCGCGATAACCCAGCAGCGCGAGGGCGCGGGGATCGCCCGCTTTGACAAGACCGCGCAGGGCGTGGCGGGTCATCCATTCCAGCTCTGCCGGGGTTTGCCGCCCCTCGCCCTGCCAGGCGGAAAGCCGGTCGAGCACGGTATCGGGGTCGGATTTCGTGATGTCGTTCAGGTGATTGGCGACAGAGCGGGTCACAAACCGGGTGCCATCGGCATGCAGCCGGTCCAGAAGCGGCAACGGCAGGTCCGGGGCGGTCGCGATCCCCTGCCCCCAGGGCAGTTTGGGCCGCGTCCCTTCGCTGACCAGCCGGCGGACGTGGTAGCTGTCATGACCGGCCCATTGCTCCAGCCGCGCAAAGCTCTCCCCGGGCCAGCGGTTGATGAAGAACCGGATGGCATATTCCATGCTGAACCGCTGGGTCAGCGCCTCCAGCAGGTCGAGGGCGCGGTCGCGATGCTGCTCCAGCCCGCGCAGGACGGCGTAATCGCCAAGCGAGCAGAAAATGAAATCGCCAAAATCATCGTCTTTCAGAGACGGGTCCAGCGGGGGCGGCAGTGCCGCCTCGATCAGGTCGGCGGCCGCCGGGAAATGCTCTGGCAGGGCGGGAATGAGACAGTCCGCGATCCAGGCGATGCGCGCCTTGAGCTCAAGCTCCGGAAAGCGCGACAGGCACCGGGCTTCGAACTGCGGATCAAAGCCGGGATCGACCTGCCGGAAAAGGCCGGCCAGATAGCCGACCTTCTCTGCATTGAAGAGCTGGTCCTTGAGGGAATAGCCCTGCGCCATGGCGGCCTCGTCCTAGAAGGTCGAATTGAAGGAGCCACCATCGAGCAGGATATTCTGCCCCACCATGAAGGCCACATATTGCGAACACATAAAGGCGCAGGTCGCCCCGAAATCTTCGGCCGTGCCGATCCGGCCGGTCGGGCAGGCCTCGTCACGTTCCTTTGCGGCTTCCTCGTAGCTCGTTCCCGTGCGATCGGCGGTTTGCTGGATCATGGTCCGGATCCGGTCGGTGTCATGAGACCCGGGCAGCAGATTGTTGATGATCACACCATGTTTGGCGACCTGACGGGAGGTGCCGGCAACATAGCCCGTCAGCCCGGCGCGGGCCGAATTCGACAGGCCAAGCTGGGAGATCGGCGATTTGACCGAGGCGGAGGTGATATTGACCACCCTGCCCCAGCCGCGGTCGATCATGCCCGGCAGCAGCGCCTTCATCAGCGCAATGGGTGTCAGCATGTTGGAATCCAGCGCCTTGATAAAATCGGCGCGGTCCCAGTCGGACCAGAAGCCCGGGGGCGGGCCGCCTGCGTTATTCACCAGAATGTCAATCTGGCCGGCCTGTTCGAGCACCTGCGCCCGGCCCTCTTCGGAGGTGATATCGGCGGCCACGGCGGTCACGGGGACACCATATGTGTCGCGGATTTCCTGCGCCGTTGCCTCCAGCGCCTCGGCACCGCGGGCGTTCAGCACCAGCTCGACGCCGGCATCTGCCAGCGCCAGCGCACAGCCTCTGCCCAGCCCCTTGGACGATGCGCAAACCAGCGCCCGCTTGCCCGCGATACCTAAATCCATGTAATCTCTCCTCCGGGCCAAGCCCCTGTCACATCTGTTTCTTTACCGGCGGCCCCTATTTGGGACGTCAACCGCAACAATGACGGCAAATCACCCGGGACTTGCCCGCAAGCCGCCACAATCTGATCCTACACCTAGCTATGCCGCAGCCCGGCAGCCAAGGAAAGACCCGACGTTATGATCTCCGCGATCGCCAAACCCGCAGCCTCTATTCCGGTGTTCCCCGCCCGGATGATGATCTGCGTGAACGGCGCGAATGAAGGGGACGAGCTGGCCTTTGCCACGGAGCTGTCGCTGGACGACACCTACTGGTTCAGCGAAACAGCCGAATTGCAGCGGCTGGGCATCGCCTCGGAGGATCAGGGCGAGATTACCATCGACGAGGATACCGGCGTCGGCACCCCCGGCGCCAGCCTGCACCTGGACAGCTGCCTGACCTTCATGTCGCCGACCGGCGACACGACCGAGGTGCTGCTGCTGGTCGAGGTGGATATGTTCGGCGATGCGGCCTGTGTCTATCTGCTGCCGCTGGCGCCGCTGGCTGCCAGGACCGATTACACGCTGGTTGGCATCGATATCGAGGATGCCCCGCGCAAATTCGCAGAAGTTGCCTGCGTCTCCTTCACCCGGGGCACCAAGATCACGCTGGCCTCCGGGGCGCAGCGGGCCATCGAAAACCTGTCGGTCGGCGACCGGGTTCTGACCCGCGACAACGGCGTGCAGCAGGTGCGCTGGATCGGACATTCGACCGTCCGCGCCGTTGGCGAATTTGCCCCGATTGCCATCGCCAAAGGCGTATTGAACAACGACAATGACCTGATCGTCAGCCCGGATCACCGGCTGTTCATCTATCAGAGGCAGGATACGATCGGCGCCGGCCGGCGCGAGGTGCTGGTCAAGGCGCGGCATCTGGTGAACGGTACAACGATCGTACAGCAGGACGGCGGCTTTGTTGAGTATTTTCAACTACTTTTCGACCGGCACGAGATCATCTACGCGGAGGGGATCGCGGCCGAGACGCTGCTTGTGGACACCCGCACCCGTGCCGCGCTGCCGCCAGAGCTGGACGAGGTGCTTGCCCGTGCTCTGCCGCAGTCGGGGGACCGTATGTTGATCGACCTCGAAGTTCAGAAGACGCTGCTGGACAAGCCCGATGCGGCTGAGCTGCTGCGCGCGGCCTCGGGCCGGATCTCGCGCCACTGACCCCGCCCCGCATTGCGGCATCTGTCGTGTTTGACGCGGGCCCGGCCCCGCTCTAGCCTGATCGGGCAAAGGAGCGCTGCCATGCTGAAACTCACGCTTATGTCCGGTCTTGTGGCCGCGGGCCTTTCCGGGTTCGCCCATGCGCAGGTCATCGAACAATCCGAGGTGCCCGGTCCGATCGCCGCGCAGGTGGCGGAAGACGCGCGCCAGTCCGGGGCGCAGGTTGACGGGATTGGCGGCTACGAGCTTGATCTGGAAGGCGACGGGACGACGGAATGGCTGGTTCAGCCGGCGTATTGGACGGGGGGAAATTCGGTCTCTGTCAGGACGTTCCTCTTTGACGGGGCGGATACCGGGTATGCCAGCCATGTTGATCTGAATTTCTTCCGCTCGATCAAACGGGTCGAGCTGGACCGCCCGACCCTCCGGCTGGTGATCTACGAACTGCTCGACGGCGACCCGAGGTGCTGCCCGACCGGGGAAAGCACCCATAATTTCGCGATCGAGAACTGATGTGTGGGGGCGCTTGCCGTTTTCCCGGCGCCTGATATATCCGCGCCATGCTCGACACGCCTCATAACCGCCCCGCCCTGCCGCCCGAGATTGCCCGACGCCGGACATTTGCGATCATCTCGCATCCCGATGCCGGCAAGACGACTCTGACGGAAAAGTTTCTGCTGTTTGGGGGCGCGATCCAGATGGCCGGGCAGGTCCGGGCCAAGGGTGAGGCACGGCGCACGCGGTCTGACTTCATGCAGATGGAGAAGGACCGGGGCATCTCTGTCTCCGCATCGGCAATGTCTTTTGATTTCAGAACCTTCCGGTTCAATCTTGTCGACACGCCCGGCCATTCGGATTTCAGTGAGGATACTTACCGAACGCTTACTGCGGTGGACGCGGCCATCATGGTGATCGACGGTGCCAAAGGGGTGGAGAGCCAGACCCAGAAACTGTTCGAAGTCTGCCGCTTGCGGGACCTGCCGATCTTGACCTTTTGCAACAAGATGGACCGCGAAAGCCGAGATACTTTCGACATTATTGACGAAATCCAGGAAAATCTGGCGATCGACGTGACTCCGGCCTCCTGGCCGATCGGGGTCGGATCGGATTTTCTGGGATGTTACGACATGCTGCGCGACCGGCTGGAGCTGATGGACCGGGCCGACCGGAACCGGGTCGCAGAAAGCATCGAGATCCAGGGGCTCGACGATCCGCTGCTGGAAAAACACGTCCCGGCACATCTTCTTGAGAAGCTCAGGGAAGAGGTGGAAATGGCGCGGGAACTGCTGCCCGCGCTCGATCCCCAGTCCGTTCTGGAGGGGCATATGACCCCGATCTGGTTCGGCTCCGCGATCAATTCATTCGGCGTGAAAGAGCTGATGGACGGCATCGCCACCTATGGGCCGGAGCCGCAGGTGCAGAGCGCCGAGCCGCGCCAGATCGCGCCGGAAGAACCCAAGGTCGCGGGCTTTGTGTTCAAGGTGCAGGCCAATATGGACCCCAAGCATCGCGACCGCGTCGCCTTTGTGCGGATGGCGTCCGGGCATTTTGAACGCGGCATGAAACTGACCCATGTGCGGACCAAAAAGCCGATGACCATCTCCAACCCGGTGATGTTTCTGGCCGCCGACCGCGAGCTGGCCGAAGAGGCCTGGGCCGGCGATATTATCGGCATTCCCAATCACGGCCAGCTGCGCATCGGCGACACGCTGACGGAGGGCGAGGCACTGCGCGTGACCGGCATCCCCTCCTTCGCGCCGGAACTGCTTCAGTCGGTCCGTGCCGGCGACCCGATGAAAGCCAAACATCTGGAAAAAGCCCTGATGCAATTTGCCGAAGAGGGTGCGGCCAAGGTGTTCAAACCGACCTTCGGCTCAGGCTTCATTGTCGGGGTGGTCGGGGCGCTCCAGTTCGAGGTTCTGGGCAGCCGGATCGAACTGGAATATGGTCTGCCCGTCCGGTTTGACGCCTCGCAGTTTACCTCGGCCCGCTGGGTGAAGGGTGACAGGCAGGCCGTTGAAAAGTTTGCCGATGCGAACAAACAGCATATCGCCACCGACCATGATGGCGATGTCGTTTACCTGACCCGGCTACAATGGGATATCGACCGCGTGGCGCGCGATTATCCGGAGGTCACGCTGTCGGCCACCAAAGAGATGATGGTCTGACCGCGGACTTGCCCTGCCGAGGCGGTTGCCTATGCTCCGCGCATGAGCCAGATTGATCCTTCGAAAGCGCCCGGTGCCGCGGCTGCGTCCCACGAAATGCCCGTCAGGGCGATCCGGGCCGCGAGCTGGGACAACACACCCTGGCCTGTGCCGCCAGCGCGGCGCCATGACTGGAGCGTTGTGTCGACGGTGCGCGGCGACAGCCGCGATATCGCGCAATTTGTGGCCTGGCATCTGGACCTCGGCGCACGTCGCGTGACGCTCTTTCTTGACGATCCGGAGCCCGGGCAGGCAGAGGTTCTGGCCCGGCCGGAGGTCACAATCCACATCTGCGATACTGCGTTCTGGGCGCGCCGGGGGAAGCGCCCGCCGGCGCATCAGACGCGCCAGATCCGCAATGCCACCGAAGGCTGGCGCCAGGCAGAGACGGACTGGCTGCTGCATATCGACATGGACGAGTTCCTTTTGCCGCCCGCGCCCGTTACGGATTGCCTCGCCCTTGTTCCGGAGGGCTGTGCCGTCGTGCATCTGCCTCCGGTCGAGCAGTTGAGCGGCGCAGAGGGGATGTTCAAACGGACGGCCCGGGCTGCGGGACAACACAAATCAGTTCTGGAGGAGGTCTACCCCACCTTTGGTGCCTATCTTCGTGGCGGCTTCCTGTCCCATCTCGAAGGCAAGATTTTCCTGCGCGCTGGCATGGGCGTGCCACAGGCGCCGGTCCGGTTTGGGATCCATAGGGCTTTTTTTGAGGGTGCCGTCATCAGCAATAGCGTGCATCTGGCGGATCTGCCTTTAGGCCATGCCCATGCGCCGGATTGGCAGAAATTCCAGAAACACCTTTCGTTCAGACGTTCTAAGGGATCGTATCGAAACCTTGAGCAATCGGGGTTTCGCCTGGCCGAACTTCTTGATTTTCTTGACAAGAACGAAGGCGACGCTGGCATTGAGAGTTTATTCAGAGAGGTTTGCGAAGCCTCACCAGCCTTGCTGCAACGCCTCAGGGAGCGAAACATGTTGTTTACCTATGCGCTTGATCGCGCGGCGGCTCTGCAACGCTGGTATCCGGACCGGTTCTGATGGCGACATGGGGTATCGTCAGCACGATCAAGGCCGAGCTTCCTGACATATTGAATTTCGCGGCCTGGCATCTGCATCTCGGTGCGCATCGGATCTACCTGCATCTCGACGTGCCGGATGACCGCGCGATGGAGATCCTGTCGGCGCATCCCCGCATCCGTCCGGTCGTCACGGGGCCCGAATACTGGAAACGTCTGGGACGGGCGCGGCCGGCCAAACATCAGGTCCGCCAGACCGTAAATGCCAGCAGGGTCTATGCGCGGCGGGACGAGGTGGACTGGCTCGCCCATATTGATGTCGATGAATTCCTGATCCCGGACAAGCCCCTGAGCGAGACCCTCGACGCCCTGCCCCGGTCGACTCAGGTGGCACGGATGCGACCGATGGAAAATCTGGCGCCGCTGGATACATCCGGGCCGGTCGACTTCAAGCTTCTCAACATGTCTCTGCCGGAGAGACGGCGGTTGTCGACACAGGTCTGGCCGACATTCGGCCCCTATCTGAACGGCGGATTTCTGAGCCATGTGGCCGGCAAGATTTTCGTGCGGACCAGCCTTCCCGAGCCCGAATTCCGCATTCACAACTTTCGCACGGCGGGGCAGGAGAACCCCAGCCAGGTCGAGTTGCAAGAGGTTGCACTTGCCCATCTGCACTACGAAAACTGGGAAAGCTGGCTGCGCCAGTACCGGTTCCGGCATGACAAGGGGTCGTATCGCTCGGAGTTGAAGCCGGCGCAGCCGCGGGAGCGCGGCGGGATGACGCTGCACGACCTCTTTGCGCATCTGGAGCAGGAGCAGGGCGATGCCGGGCTGAAAGCCTTCTTCGACGAAGTCTGCGCCGCCACGCCTGAGCACATCGCGCGGCTGCAGGCCGCCGGGTTGCACAGGGCCCTGCATCTGCCGCTTGCCGAGGTCAGGGAAACAGTGTTTCCGGGCATCGCGTGACAGGATATCCGTGTAAAAGATTGACGAAATAGGGTTTTTCGTTTACCTCGCAAAATCGAAACAGCGCTGGCAACACCTGTCGGCCTGTCCGGGCAGGCTGCCCAGTCAGACGCGCGGGCCAAGACGTGTCCGCAAACCACGGATACGCATGACAAAATTTACCGATCTCAATCTGGACCCGAAGGTCCTGAAAGCCATTGCCGAAGCAGGCTACGAATCGCCGACGCCAATCCAGGCGGGCGCGATTCCCCCGGCGCTGGAAGGCAAGGATGTGCTGGGTATCGCCCAGACCGGCACCGGCAAAACCGCCTCCTTCACGCTGCCGATGATCACGCTGCTGGGCAAAGGCCGGGCGCGGGCGCGGATGCCGCGGAGCCTCGTGCTCTGCCCGACGCGGGAGCTGGCGGCGCAGGTGGCGGAGAATTTCGACACCTATACCAAGCATATGAAACTGACGAAGGCGCTGCTGATCGGCGGCGTGTCATTCAAGGAGCAGGATGCGCTGATCGACCGTGGCGTTGACGTGCTGATCGCGACGCCCGGCCGTCTGCTGGACCATTTTGAGCGCGGCAAGCTGCTGCTGACCGGCGTTCAGATCATGGTGGTGGACGAGGCCGACCGCATGCTCGACATGGGCTTCATCCCTGATATCGAAAAGATTTTCAGCCTGACGCCGTTTACCCGCCAGACGCTCTTCTTCTCTGCCACCATGGCGCCGGAGATTGAGCGGATCACCAATACCTTCCTGTCGGCCCCGGCCCGGATCGAGGTGGCCCGCCAGGCGACGACGTCGGAGACGATCACCCAGGGCGTGGTGATGTTCAAAGGGTCCCGCAAGGACCGCGAAGGGTCGGAAAAGCGGCGGCTGCTGCGCGACCTGATCGCGGCCGAAGGGGCGGAATGCCGGAATGCGATCATCTTCTGCAACCGCAAGACGGATGTGGATATCACCGCGAAATCGTTGCAGAAATACGGGCTGGATGCGGCGCCGATCCATGGCGATCTGGACCAGGCGCACCGGATGCGGACGCTGGACGGGTTCCGCGACGGTTCGCTGCGGTTCCTCGTGGCCTCCGACGTGGCGGCGCGCGGGCTGGATATTCCGAACGTGAGCCATGTGTTCAACTTCGACGTGCCCTCCCATGCGGAGGATTACGTGCACCGGATCGGCCGGACGGGTCGTGCCGGGCGTCTGGGCAAGGCCGTGATGATCTGCGTGCCGCGGGATGAGAAGAACCTCGCGGATATCGAACGTCTGGTGGAAAAGGAAATTCCCCGGATGGCGCTGCCTGAGGGGTTCGCCAGCGCGGCAGGGGACGACACCCCGGCCGAGGCATCCTCTGACAGCAAGCCCAGCCGGTCCCGCAGCCGCAGCCGGTCGCGCAAATCGTCTGACACGGAAGCCAAGACGGAGGAGGTCACGGTTGAGACCTCTGCCGAGGCGGCAGCCCCCGCAGAGGCGCCGCGTGATAATGCTAAGAACGAGCGGTCTTCTGAGCGTTCCTCGCGTGGACGTGGCCGCGACCGCGATCGTCGCGACGACAACAAGGTTGTCGGCATGGGCGATCACATGCCCAGCTTCATCGCGCTGAGTTTTGACGAGCGCCGCGCGGGCTGATCTTCAGCTTTTCGAAATGGTTTTCCTGCATGCTCCCCCCATCAGAGGGGCGGGGCGATGCAGGGGCATTTTCTGACCGGGGACAACCGGCGTCAGTTTGAACGTTTTGACGTGAGCCTGGAGGGGGAGGCGCATTTCACCTCTGGCCAGACCTCCGTCAAGATTGTCGATCTGTCGCTGGGCGGTGCGGGGTTGATCCTGCCCCTCCCCCTGCCCGCCTATGGGGCGGAGCTGGAGGCGCTGCGGCTGCCGGGCGTGGCGTTTCTGAAATGCCGGCGCCGCTGGTCACGGGACCGTCAGGTCGGGGTGGAATTCCGCGATCAGCCACAGGCGGCCGCGGCGCTCCGTCCCCTTCTGGCGACGCTGGCCGATCAGGCCGATCAGGCCGTCAGGCGGACAGCCGGCTGACGACTACGGTCACTTCGGGTTTCTTGCCGATCTCGTCCTGGGCAGACTGGCGGACAACCCGGCGCAGGGCTTCCTCGATCTTGTCATCGTCGGACAGGGTCGCCTGCCCGGCCCGGTTGAGGAATTGCGACAGGTCTTCCTCCAGCACCTCCTGCAGCGGCGCGCGGGAGCGGCCGGTTTCCGGCAGGCCCATGACATCACACCAGGGATCGCCCAGCGGCTCGTCCTCTTCATCCATGACCACGGTCACGGTGACATGGCCGTTCAGCGCCATGCGGATCCGATCCCGCACGATGCCGTCCAGCGCGCCGATCTGGACGGAGCCATCCAGGTAAGTCCTTCCGGTTTCGACATATTCCACGATCTCCGGTGCATTTCCGGAGAGCGAGACCATGGTGCCGTTGACGGCCAGAACACCCTTGCGACGGTTCTCTTCCGCCAGCTTGGTATGTTCGCGCAGGTGCCGGTGTTCGCCGTGCATCGGGATGACGATCTGGGGGTTCACCACCTCATGCAGGCGCAGCAGGTCGGGGCGGTTGGCGTGGCCCGAGACGTGGTAGAGGCCCGACGTATCGTCGACCACATCCACGCCCATCTCCGAGAAGGAGTTGATGATGTGGATGACGCCCTTTTCATTGCCCGGAATGGTTTTCGACGAGAAGAGGAAGGTATCGCCCTCCTTCATCGTCAGCCCCATATGCTTGCCCCGCGCCAACTGGGCAGAGGCCGCGCGCCGTTCGCCCTGCGACCCGGTGACGATCAGCATGAGGTTTTCGCGCGGGATGTCCTTGGCGTCTTCGGGGCTGATAACACTGGGGAAATCGGACAGGACGCCGGTCTTGATCGCGGCCTCGATCATGCGGCGCATGGCGCGGCCCAACAGGCAGACCGACCGGCCCGCAGCCACACCCGCATCGGCCAGGGTTTTGACCCGCGCGACGTTCGACGCAAAGGTCGTGGCGACGAACATGCCGGAGGAACGCGCGACAAGCTTGGTGATCTCCGGCCCGACGGAGGCCTCTGACCGGCCTTCGTGATGGGAAAACACATTGGTGGAATCGCAGATCAGGGCGCGCACGCCGGGGGCTGCGACCTCCCGCCAGAGGTCCTCGTCAAATGCTTCGCCAACCAGCGGGGTCACGTCGAGCTTGAAGTCGCCGGTATGGATTACTCGGCCCTCGGGGCTGTCGATGACCAGCGCGGAGCTTTCGGGAATGGAATGCGAAATCGGCAGGAAGCCGACGCGGAAAGGCCCGGCCGTGACCTGTTCGGCCCAGGGGGAGACGACCGAGACGGCGCTGTCCCCGACCCCGTATTCGGCGATCTTCTGGCGGGCGAGGTTGCCGGTGAAAGCGCGGGCGTAGATCTTGGGCGCGCCCAGCCGTTCATAAAGGTGCCCAACCGCGCCGATATGATCCTCATGCGCATGGGTGATGAAGACCGCTTCCAGCCGGTCGCGGCGTTCCTCCAGCCAGGTGATATCGGCAAAGATCAGGTCAACGCCCGGCGTCGTGTCCATGTCCGGAAAGGCCACGCCGATGTCGACAAGGATCAGCCTTTCCTCTCCCGGCTTGCCGTAGCCATAGACATAGGCGTTCATGCCGATTTCCCCGGCACCGCCGAGGGGCAGATAGATAAGGCGGTCCGTGGTCATCAGTTACCCTGTTCTTTGTTATAGTCGTAGATGATCCGCAGCCCGTGAATGGTCAGATCCTCGTCGAAATGATCGTAGAGGGTATCGCCCTGACCGAAGAGCGGCGCAAGGCCTCCGGTCGAAATAACCCGCATCGGTTTGTCATACTCGCCTTTGATCCTTTCGCATATGCCCCGGACAAGGCCGACATAGCCCCAGAAGACGCCCGACTGCATACAGGCGACGGTATTTGTACCGATCACCCGTTGAGGTTTCGTGACATCCACATGCGGCAGGGCGGCGGCCATGTCATGCAGCGCCTGGAGAGAGAGGTTGACGCCGGGCGCGATCACGCCGCCGACATAGGCGCCATCGTCGGAAACGACGTCAAAGGTGGTGGCGGTGCCGAAATCGACGACGATGCAGTCACCGCCGTAACGCTCATAGGCGGCGGCGGAGTTGACCAGTCGGTCGGGGCCCACGACCGTGCCCTCATCCACACGCGGCGGGATCGGCAGCAGGCATTCGGGCTTGCCCACGACATAGGGACGGCAGTTGAAATAGCGGTCCGACAGGACACGCAGGTTGAACACCACGCGCGGCACGGTGGAGGAGATGATCACCGCGTCGATATCCATCGGGATGTTGTGATGGTTCAGCAGCGTGGAGATCCAGACGTAATACTGGTCCGCCGTGCGCTGATGTTCGGTCGAGGTGCGCAGGGTGCAGAGGAACTTGTCCCCGTCCCAGATCGCAAACACGGTGTTGGTATTGCCACAGTCGATGGCGAGAAGCATGTCGACCCTCCCTAATGTCGTCCCCTTGGGGTGTCAGAAATAGATGTCGGCGGCGGCCACGGTCTGGCGGCCCTGATCGGTGGTGAGGATCAGCTGGCCCTGATCGTCGATGGTTTCGAACCGGCCGGTGGTCTCTGCCTGACCGGTGCGGGCGGTGATCTCCTGCCCCAGAAAGGCCGCGTCTTTCAGCCATTCGGTGCGGATGGGCGCGAAGCCGTAGGTCGTCAGCTGCGTTTCGTAACGGGCGAAGGCGGGGGCGAGGAGGTCCAGGAACTCCTCCGGCGTGACGCGCGCGCCGGTCTCGGCCAGGAGGGAGACGGGGCGCAGGGCGCGCGCCTCGACTTCGGAGGCATCGGGCGCGCCCGCGAGGTTGACGCCGATCCCGATGGAGACACCGGCGACGCGGCCCCCGGATTGCAAGGTTTCAAGCAGGATGCCCGCCATCTTGCCACCGTTCAGCAGCACGTCATTGGGCCATTTGAGGCTCAGCCCCTCGGCCCGGCCGGTGGCCATGGCGGTGGCGTCCCGCAGGGCCAGCGCGGCAGTGAAGCTGCGCAAAGCAATCCGGTCGGGCGTATCGGAAAGCGGCAGGACGAGATTGGCGGCGAAATTGCCCGGCGGCATGGCCCAGGCCCGGCCCCGCCGCCCGCGCGCGGCGGTCTGATGCAGGGCGAGGATCCAGATGGGCTGCGTCACGCCGGCGGCGAAGCGGCGCTGCGCCTCGCTCAGGGTGCTGTCCACGGCGTCGAGGACGATGCGGTCATGGCCCGGAGGCCATGACGGAAAGGCGGTCATCGCGTCAGTTCACCAGCGATGCGGCGGCGGCCTGCGCCATGCCGTCAACGCCGAAGAGGTTGACCACGCCGAGGATCATCACGGCGGCGGAGCCCATGAGCAGCGCCCAGAGCACCGGGGATTTCGCGCTGTCGACCTGTGCGCCTTCGGAGCCGAAGTACATGAAGAAGACGATACGCAGGTAGTAATAGGCGCCAATGGCCGAAGCGATGGCCGAAAGCGTCACCAGCCAGACGAGGTCTGCCGCGATGCCCGCCTGCCAGACGCCCAGCTTGGCGAAGAAGCCCAGCATCGGCGGCACCCCCGCGAGGGAGAAGAGCAGGATCAGCATGGCCAGCGCCCGGCCCGGTTCCGCCTTGGCATAGAGGTTGAGGGAGGCGATATCGGTGACCGGCTCCCCGTCGCGCTGCATCGACAGGATGAAGGCGAAGGTGCCGACGTTCATCGTCACGTAGATCGCCATGTAGGTCAGCATGGCGGAGATGCCCTGCTCCGTCCCGGCGGCGAGGCCGATCAGCGCGTAGCCCATATGGGCAATCGAGGAGTATGCCATCAGGCGCTTGATATTGGTCTGGCCGATGGCGGCGATCCCGCCGAGGAACATCGAGAGCACCGCGATGAAGGCGACGATCTGCTGCCAGTCGCCGACGACGCCGCCGAAGGCATCCATCATGACCCGGGCGAACAGGCCCATGGCGGCGACCTTGGGGGCGGTGGCAAAGAAAGCGGTGATCGGGGTCGGCGCACCTTCGTAGACGTCCGGCGTCCACATGTGGAAGGGCACGGCAGAGACCTTGAAGGACAGGCCCGCCAGCATGAAGACCACACCGAAGAGCAGGCCCAGCGGCGCATGGCCCTCGCCCGCCGCGGCGATGATGCCCGAAAAGAGCGTGGTGCCGGAGAAGCCGTAGACCAGCGAAGCCCCGTAGAGCAGCATGCCCGAGGACAGCGCGCCCAGCACGAAATACTTAAGGCCCGCTTCGGTGGAGCGTACGGAGTCACGCCGCAGGGAGGCCACGACATAAAGCGCCAGCGATTGCAGTTCGAGCCCCATGTAGAGCGTCATCAGATCACCGGCAGAGACCATGGTCATCATGCCGACCGCCGAAAGCGCCACCAGCACCGGGTATTCAAACCGCAGGATGCCGCGCCGCTCCATATATTCCTGCCCCATGATCAGCACGAGGGCGGCGGAGAAGAGGATCGTCACCTTGGCAAAGCGGGCAAAGGCATCGTCGACGAACATGCCGCCGAAGGCCGGGTTGGTCCCCTCCCCCGTCAGCGCGATCCAGAGGCCCAGCAGCGCCATGACGATGGCGGTCAGCCAGGTCAGCGCCGGGGCGAGCTTGTCCTTGGCCGTGTAGACCGCCGCGAGCAGCGCCAGCATGGCAAAGAGCGCGAGGAGGATCTCGGGCAGGATGGTGTTCAGATCAGCCGACATTCAGCTCTCCCTCAGTGCGAGGCCGCGGAGGCCGTCTGCGTCTCGCCCAGGCGATCCGCGGCGGCCAGCGCCGTATTGTGGTCGGAAATCAGCGCCTCGACAGAGGGGCCGGTGATATCGGTGACGAGGCTGGGATAGACGCCCAGCCAGATGGTCATGATGACGAGCGGGGCGAAGATCCACTTCTCCCGCGCGGTCATGTCCTTGATCGTCTTCAGGCTCTCCTTGATCAGGTCGCCCATGACGACCCGGCGGTAGAGGTAAAGCCCGTAGCAGGCGGAGAAGATCACGCCGGAGGTCGCGACCAGCGCCACCCAGGTGTTGACCTGGAAGATGCCCATCAGGGTCAGGAATTCGCCGATGAAGCCGGAGGTGCCCGGCAGGCCGACGTTTGCCATGGTGAAGAGCATGAAGAGCATCGCGTAGACCGGCATCCGGTTCACCAGCCCGCCATAGGCGTCGATGTCGCGGGTATGCATGCGGTCGTAGATCACCCCAACGCAGAGGAAGAGCGCGCCGGAGATGAACCCGTGGGAGATCATCTGGAAGATCGCGCCGTCCACGCCCTGCTGGTTCATCGCGAAGATGCCCATGGTCACGTAGCCCATATGGGCGACCGACGAATAGGCGATGAGCTTCTTCATGTCTTCCTGCACCAGCGCGACGAGCGAGGTGTAGACGATGGCAATGGCCGACATCCAGAAGACCAGCGGCGTCAGCACATCCGCGCCCACCGGGAACATCGGCAGCGAAAAGCGGAGGAAGCCGTAGCCACCCATCTTGAGCAGGATCGCCGCCAGCACGACCGACCCCGCCGTGGGGGCCTGCACGTGGGCATCCGGCAGCCAGGTATGCACCGGCCACATCGGCATCTTCACCGCGAAGGAGGCGAAGAAGGCCAGGAACATCAGCGTCTGCATGCCGCCGACGATGGGCATGCCGAAGATGCTGAGCGTCTCTGACGAGAAGTCATGCGTCAGCAGCGTCGGGATATCCATGGTGCCCGCGTCGGCATACATGGCGACGATGGCCACCAGCATCAGCAGGGAGCCGAAGAAGGTGTAGAGGAAGAATTTGAACGAGGCGTAAATTCGGTTGGCCCCGCCCCAGATGCCGATGATCAGGAACATCGGGATCAGCCCGGCCTCGAAAAAGAGGTAGAAGAGCACGAGGTCCAGCGCCATGAAAACGCCGAGCATCAGCGTCTCCAGCATCAGGAAGGCGATCATGTATTCCTTGACCCGCGTCTCCACGTTCCAGGACGCCGCGATGGTCAGCGGCATCATGAAGGTGGTCAGCAGGACGAAGAGGACGGAGATGCCGTCGACGCCCATCTTGTACTTCAGGCCCATGAGCCACTCACGCTCCTCCACGAACTGGAAGCCCGTGTCGGAGGCGTCGAAGCCCGCCAGGATGAAAAGCGAGACGAGGAAGGTGATCGTGGTCGCGATCAGCGCCACCCATTTGGCATTGCGCTGGCCGGCCGCGTCCTCTCCTCTCAGGAAGATGGCGAGGATCAGGGCTGCAATCGCCGGAAGGAAGGTGACGATCGAGAGAAGGTTGCTCATTATTCCGCCCCTCCGAGCATCGTCATCCAGGTCACGAAGACCGCGATGCCGATGACCATGGCAAATGCATAGGTGAAGATGTAGCCGCTCTGCGCCCGGCCCGCGAGCCGGGTGAAGAAGGGGATGATCCCCATGGCGAGGCCGTTGATGCCGCCGTCGATCGTGCCGGTATCGCCACGCTTCCACAGGGTCTTGCCGATCCAGAAGGCGGGTTTGACGAAGATGAAATTGTAGAGCTCGTCAAAGTACCACTTGTTCAGCAGGAAGAGGTAGAGCGGCTGGAAGGCCTGGGCCGTCTGGGCGGGCATGGCCGGGTTCAGGATGTAGAACCACAGCGCGATGACAAACCCGATGGTCATGGCGATGAAGGGGCTGATCTTGACCCAGACCGGGGCGTGGTGCGCCTCGTCCATGACGTGGTTTTCGGGGGCCATGAAGATCGCGCCCTGCGGGGCCATGCCAGCATGATCCGCGCCATGCGCCTCACCATGCCCCTCGGCCGGGGCTTCGGTGGCGTGGGTTTCTTCGGTGCCATGGGCTTCTTCGGTCGTGCCATGGGCCGCGGCGGTCTCTGCGGCCTCTTCGGCATGGCCTTCCTCTGCGGTGGCCTCGTGATGGGCCGGGATGCCGAAGAAGGCGTTGACCTTGTTATGGTCGCCGAAGAAGGAGCCGTACCACAGCATGCCGGAGAAGATCGCGCCAAGCGCCAGCACACCCAGCGGGATCAGCATGACGGTGGGGCTTTCATGGGCATGGTCATGGGCGTGTTTGTCGCCGCGCGGCGTGCCGTAGAAGGTCAGGAAGATCAGCCGCCAGGAGTAGAAGGAGGTGAAAAGCGCCGCGATCACCAGCATCCAGAAGGCATAGCCGCCCATGGTGCCCGCGTAAGCGCTTTCGATGATCGCATCCTTGGACAGGAACCCGGCAAAGCCGATATGGGTCAGCGGAATGCCAACGCCGGTGATGGCCAGCGTGCCGATCATCATCGCCCAGAAGGTCAGCGGGATCTTCTTCCGCAACCCGCCATAGTTCCGCATGTCCTGTTCGTGGTGCATCGCATGGATGACGGAGCCTGCCCCGAGGAAAAGCATCGCCTTGAAGAAGGCGTGCGTGAAGAGGTGGAACATGGCCGCCGAATAGACGCCGACGCCGGCCGCCACGAACATATAGCCCAGCTGCGAACAGGTCGAATAGGCGATCACGCGCTTGATGTCGTTCTGAACGAGGCCGACGGTCGCGGCGAAGAAGGCGGTGGAGGCGCCGAGGAAGGTCACGATCGACATGGCGTCGGGCGCATATTCCATCAGCGGCGACATGCGGCAGACGAGGAAGACACCCGCCGTCACCATGGTTGCGGCGTGGATCAGGGCCGACACCGGGGTCGGGCCTTCCATAGCGTCCGGCAGCCAGGTGTGCAGCAGCAGCTGCGCCGATTTGCCCATGGCCCCGACAAAGAGCAGCAGCGCCAGAATTTCGGTCGCGTCAAAGGACCAGCTGAGGAAATGCAGGTTCAGCCCGGCAAGGCGCGACGCATCGGCAAAGATGTCGTCCAGCATGATGCTGTCGGTCATGTAGTAAAGGCCAAAGATGCCAAGCGCGAAGCCGAAATCGCCGACCCGGTTGACCACGAAGGCCTTCATCGCCGCCGCATTGGCCGAGGGCTTGCGGTAGTAGAAGCCGATCAGCAGGTAGGAGGCGACACCCACACCTTCCCAGCCGAAGAACATCTGGACGAGGTTGTCGGAGGTGACCAGCATGAGCATGGCGAAGGTGAAGAAGGACAGGTAGGCGAAGAAGCGCGCGCGATAGCTCTCCTCCCCCTCTTTGAAATTCTCGTCATGCGCCATGTAGCCGAAGCTATAGAGGTGGACGAGCGCCGAGACCGTGGTGACGACGATCAGCATGATGGAGGTCAGACGGTCGAGCCGGATGCCCCAGGAGGTGCTGAGCGTGCCGCTTTCGATCCAGCGCAGCAGCTCGATATGCTGGGTTTCCGCCGGGGTGGAGAAGAAGGTCACCCACGACAGGAAGCAGGCCAGGAACAGCAGGCCCGTGGTGATCCACTGGGCGCCCCGGATCGACACGATCCGCCAGCCAAAGCCCGCGATGATGGCGCCGAGGAGCGGTCCGAAGAGAATGATCTGCAGCATCGGCTCAGCCTTTCATCACGTTGACGTCTTCGACCGCGATCGTGCCGCGGTTGCGGAAGAAGCAGACGAGGATCGCGAGGCCGATGGCGGCCTCTGCCGCGGCAACCGTCAGCACGAAGAGGGTGAAGACCTGCCCCGCCAGATCGCCCAGGAAGGCCGAGAAGGCGACGAGGTTGATGTTCACCGCCAGCAGCATCAGTTCGATGCTCATCAGCAGGATGATCACGTTCTTCCGGTTGAGGAAGAGCCCGAAGATGCCGATGACGAAGAGCGCGGCGGCCACCGTCAGGTAATGTTCGATCCCAATCATGCCTTCACCTTTATTCTTGCAGTCCGGAGGCGCCACAATCTGAGCGCCCCGTAGCCGACAACAGCCTTGACGCCCCAGAGCACTGCGAAAGTGCCCAGGCTGACAGAACCGATATGCGTCTGCACGGTTTCAATGATCCACATCGGTCCGTTCTTCAAAGGGCGTCAGCTCCGCCGGGCGCAGCCCGGGGAACATCGCGTTACAGCCACAGGTCTCCGCGGTTTCGCGGAATTCCATTGCGCCGGGATAGAGCGCCTTCACCGCATTGCGGACATCCGCAAAGGTGGGCGCCTTGCCGGCCTTGAGTTTGGGGCGGAGGAATTCGGTCGCCGCCAGCGCCGGGGCGGCATAATCGCCGCGCTGGTCCGGGGCGGCCATGAACCGCCCGCTGGCGCAATGAACAATGCGAATTCCGTCAAAGCCTTCCAGTTTCTTCATGGGTGCCCGCACCGGCGGCACGTCGTTCCGCCCGCGCCAGTCGCGCGCATCCATGTAATCTTCCACCATGATGCCAGAGGCCATGTCGTCGCCCAGCGTATTGCTCAGGATGATCTCCATGCCCGACTCGGCCGTCTGGTGGCAGAGCGGTGGCAATTCCAGCCCGAAGGCGGGACCGGCCAGCAGGACCATGGGAAGGGCGACGCGTGTTCTCACAGACCCTGCCCCGGCTTGACGTCTTTGAGTTCCATCGACTTGGCCGGGTCGCGCCACATCTGGGCCAGCACGTTCTGGCGCTTGACGTCGTCGCGATGGCGCAGGGTCAGGACGATAGCGCCGATCATGGCGACCAGCAGCACGAGGCCCGCCAGCTGGAACAGCAGGAAATACTGTTCATAGATCAGCAGACCGAGGCCCTGAGTATTCTGCCCCTCCGGTGCGATGGCGAGGCGGTTCGCCTCTGCCATATCCGACGCCTGCCAGGAGCCATAGGCCAGGCCGAACTGCATCAGCAGGATCACCCCGATCAGCAGCGCCAGCGGCATGTATTTCGCCATCTCCGCCTTGAGCGCGGCAAAATCGACGTCCAGCATCATGACCACGAAGAGGAAGAGCACGGCCACCGCGCCCACGTAGACGATGATCAGCAGCATGGCGACGAATTCCGCCCCCAGCAGGACAAACAGCCCGGCGGAGGAGAGGAAGGCCAGGATCAGCCAGAGCACCGAATGCACCGGGTTCCGGCTGACAACGGTGAAAAGCCCGCCGATCAGTGTCGACAGGGCGAACAGGTAGAACGCCAGTGCTGCGAAGGTCATTCTTCTTCCTCATCGGTCTGCGCGGCCTCGTGATCCTTGATCACGTCATTCGCGATTTCGCCTGCCTTGGTCATGGCGGGCAGCCCGGCGAACATCGACATCTGGGCGATGCATTCACCGATTTCCTGTTTCGTCGCGCCCAGTTCCAGCAGGTGGCGGACGGTCATGCGGATCTGCGCCTCGGCCTGCGCGCCCTGCATCGTCAGACCCGCCAGCGTCAGGTAGAGCCGCGTCTTGGCATCCAGCCCGCCGGTGTTGAACGCATTGCCAAAGGCCATTTCCATCCATTCCTTGGGCATGGTCGGCCAGAGGCTGTCGAACCCCTTGGGCGTGAATGTCTCCAGCGCCGGGTTCATGGCTTTCACCATCTCCTGGGCCTGGGACATCATCAGCTCGAACGGGGTTTTGGCGTCAGACATAGGCCCCTCCGGCACGGTTATGCGGGGTACGGATCATCGGTAGGGCGCGTCGATCTCTAGGTTGCGGGCGATCTCGGCCTCCCAGCGTTCGCCATTGGCGAGCAGCTTGGCCTTGTCGTAGAAGAGTTCCTCGCGGGTTTCGGTCGCGAATTCGAAGTTCGGGCCTTCGACGATGGCGTCCACCGGGCAGGCTTCCTGACAGAAGCCGCAGTAGATGCATTTCGTCATGTCGATGTCGTAGCGCGTGGTCCGGCGGGAGCCGTCCTCCCGCGGTTCGGCGTCGATTGTGATGGCCTGGGCCGGGCAGATCGCTTCGCAGAGCTTGCAGGCGATGCAGCGCTCTTCCCCGTTGGGATAGCGGCGCAGCGCGTGTTCGCCACGGAAGCGGGGCGACAGCGGCCCCTTCTCATGCGGGTAGTTCAGCGTGCCTTTGGGTTTGAAGAAGTACTTCAGCCCCATCTTGAACCCCTGCCAGACGTCCATCAGCAGGAAGTATTTGGCGGCGCGGGTATAGTCGATCTGGGTCATGTTAACCTCACATCATCCAGCGGGCATAGGCGCCGCCGAAGAGTTCGAATTTGGCGAGGAAGGCGACGATCACCACCCAGACAAGCGACATGGGCAGGAAGACCTTCCAGCCGATGCGCATCAGCTGGTCGTAGCGGTAGCGCGGCACCACTGCCTTCACGAGGGCGAAGATGAAGAAGACCGCGAGCATCTTGAGCAGGAACCACAGGATGCCGTCCGGCAGGCCCGGGATCGGCGAGAGCCAGCCGCCGAAGAAGAGCAGCGACACCAGCGCACACATCAGCACGATGGCGAAATATTCGCCAATCATGAAGAGCAGGAAGGGCGTGGAAGAATATTCCACCTGATAGCCCGCCACCAGTTCCGATTCCGCCTCCGGTAGGTCGAAGGGCGGGCGGTTCGTCTCGGCCAGCGCCGAAATGATGAAGAGGAACAGCATCGGGAAATGCGGCAGCCAGTACCAGGAGAAGAGGCCAAAGCGCCCGTCCTGTGCGGCCACGATATCGCCGAAGTTCATAGAGCCGGTGGAGATGATCACGCCGATGATGATCAGACCCAGCGACACCTCGTAGGAGATCATCTGCGCGGCGGAGCGGAGCGATCCGAGGAAGGGGTATTTGGAGTTCGACGCCCAGCCGCCCATGATCACGCCGTAGACCTCAAGCGAGGAGACGGCGAAGACATAGAGGATGGCCACGTTGATATCCGACACGACCCAGCCCGGGTTGAACGGGATCACGGCCCAGGCGATCAGCGCCAGGGTGAAGGACAGCATCGGTGCCAGGAAGAAGACGAACTTGTCGGCGCCGGCGGGCACGATCACCTCTTTGGTGATGTATTTGCCGAAATCCGCGAAGGACTGCAGCAGGCCAAAGGCGCCCACAACGTTCGGCCCCTTGCGCAGCTGCACCGCAGCCCAGATTTTCCGGTCCGCATAAAGCAGGAAGGCCAGTGCGATCAGCAGCGGCACCACCAGCAGCAGGACCTGACCGAGGGTCAGGAGCAGGATGCCCAGGGGGTGCGTGGTAAAGAAATCAGCCATAGGTCCTCACACCGTCGGTATTCCGTTTGCCTTGCAGTCCGCGACCGTCACTTCCGCGTCGATCGTGCGGGTCCCGGCGGGGATCGCCGCCGAGATGGTATAAATCGCATCTGCCTGCCAAGTGCCAGCCACTTCGGCAGTTTTTGTGCGCAGATGTCGCGCGAATCCAAAGCCCCGGATCAGCGCATACTGGGCGGCGGCGCAATCGGCATAGCCGATGACATCCTGTTCGGAGCCTGCCCCCCGCATATTGACGTGAAACGCCACCAGATCGTCGGCCAGCAGCCGGGTTTCGACCGCACCGTAGCTGCGCGGTTCCGCCGTTGCCGGACGGATAGGCGCCGCGCGCGAGACCTCCTCCGCGCCGGTGCAGCCTGCCAGCATCATTGCCAGCATCGGGCCCAAGGATATGAGGGCGCTGCGGATCACTCCGCCGCCACCGGCTGCTTGAGCCGCGCCGCGACGCCCGCCGAGAGCTCTGCCATCAGGGCAGAGGCGCGGGCGATGGGGTTGGTCAGGTAGTGATCCTTGACGGCGCTGACGAAGGTCGCGTCGCCAAGTTTTCCGGTTTCCAGCGGGGTCCAGCCGTTCTCCGGCACCATGTCGATGCCCTTGAGATGCGGGACCTCTGCGATCAGCGCCTTACGCAGCTGCGCTAGGCTGTCAAAGGGCAGTGTCTTGTCCAGTTCGGCAGACAGGGCCCGCAGGATCGCCCAGTTTTCCTTGGCCTCGCCCGGGGCGAACCCGGCGCGCAGCGCCAGCTGGGGCCGGCCTTCGGTGTTGACGAAGAGCCCGTTTTCTTCGGTATAGGCAGCGCCCGGCAGGATGATATCCGCGCGATGCGCGCCGCGGTCGCCGTGGGAGCCCTGATAGATGACCGTCGCACCGGGGGCGATGTCCACCTCATCGGCGCCGAGGTTGTAGATCACCTCTGCGCCTTCGAGCGCGGCAGAAAGGCCACCTTCCGTCACGGCCCCGACATCCATCGCACCAACGCGCGACGCGGCCGTGTGCAGAACCAGAAGCTTCGCGTTCTCGGTCTTGTCGACAAGCGCCATGACAGCGGCCAGCACGGCCTCGCCATCTGCTTCCTGCAACGCGCCCTGCCCCACGATAAAGACCTTGGGCTTGGCAGCGTTCGGGTGGTTCGGATCGCGATCCTTGTCCAGCACCATCTGCAACGCGGCGCGGTCAGTTCCGATCTGGTCGTAGTCGTAGGTCAGGTCGACTGCGGGACCGATATTCCCGACCAGCGCACCGTTGATCCAAGCCTTACGGATGCGGGCGTTCAGCACGGGGGCCTCGGTCCGCGGGTTGGTGCCGATCAGCATGATCATCGAGGCGTCCTCGATATCCTCGATCGTCGCGGTCCCGACATAGGCGGAGCGGTTGCCAGCGGGCAGCTTGGCCCCGTCGGTCCGGGATTCGACCGTACCGCCCAGCGACGTGATCAGCGTTTTCAGCGCAAAGATCGCCTCGACCGGGGCCAGATCGCCGATCAGACCGGCAACCTTCTTGCCCTTCATCGCGGCGGCGGCAGCCGTCAGCGCCTCCGGCCAGGAGGCCGGGCGCAGCTTGCCGTTCTCACGGATATAGGGCTTGTCCAGCCGCTGGCGGCGCAGGCCGTCCCAGACGAAGCGGGTCTTGTCGGAAATCCATTCCTCATTCACCCCGTCATGGTTGCGGGGCAGGATGCGCATCACTTCGCGGCCCTTAGTATCGACCCGGATGTTCGACCCGAGCGCGTCCATGACGTCGATCGTCTCGGTCTTGGTCAGCTCCCACGGGCGGGCGGTAAAGGCGTAGGGTTTCGACACCAGCGCGCCCACCGGGCAGAGGTCGATGATATTGCCCTGCATATTCGAGTCGAGCGTCTGGTTGAGGTAGGAGGTGATCTCCGCATCCTCGCCACGCCCGGTCTGGCCCATCTGGTGGATGCCCGCGACCTCGGTCGTGAAGCGCACGCAGCGGGTGCAGGAGATACAGCGCGTCATGTGGGTTTCGACCAGCGGGCCGAGGTCCAGATCGTCCGAGGCGCGCTTGGGTTCGCGGTAGCGGGAGAAGTCGACGCCATAGGCCATCGCCTGATCCTGCAGGTCGCATTCGCCGCCCTGATCGCAGATCGGACAATCGAGCGGGTGGTTGATGAGCAGGAACTCCATCACCCCTTCGCGGGCCTTCTTCACCATGGGCGAATTGGTCTTGATGACCGGCGGGGCACCTTCCGGCCCGGGGCGCAGATCCTTGACCTGCATGGCGCAGGAGGCGGCGGGTTTCGGCGGGCCGCCCACGACCTCGACCAGACACATCCGGCAATTCCCGGCGATGGAAAGCCGTTCGTGATAGCAGAAGCGCGGCACCTCAATTCCGGCCTCTTCGCAGGCCTGAATCAGGGTCAGCCGGGGGTCAACCTCGACCTCTTTGCCATCGATGATGATCTTGCGAAGGTCAGACATGGTCTCTCACTTTGCTCTCGTATTGGTCCCGGCACGGGGCCGGAGTATGCGTTGCGGCCAGTCCGCCGGCCTGTCCACGGGCCTGTCCCCGCGCCTGCCCGTAATCCCGCGACGGGGCCCAGTTCAAGGGCCAATCCGTGACGGATGCGGCGCAGCCGGGCCGAAGCCCGGCAGCAGGGGATATGACAGCGCGACCGGTCACTTCAGAAAGGCCCCGATCTGGCTGTTGGCCGCGATTTCCTGTTTGCCCAGAACGCAGAGGTTGGCCTCTACCTCGGGGTCGAGCCCCTTCTGGCGCATATAGGCCTCGCCCATGGCGCGCATCCGGGCCTTTTCGTCATCGCTTCTGACGTAGGCTTTGATCTCGTCATCGGTGTAGCCCATGTCCTTCGCCTTGATCCGCAGATCATTCAGGAAGGCCAGACCTTTCAGGGTGCGGCGGCCAATGTCGTCGCATTTGTCGCTGATCTCGATCGCCATGGCGACAGAGAACATGGGGCGGTCAATCTCCGCCACGTCACGCAGCGGGATCTTGGCCAGGGCGGCGCCCGCTGTCAGCGCGACAAGGGCGGTGGTGGCGATCATGGTCTTCAGATGCATGGGGTTGCTCCCTTCCTTGCATGCAGAGGAGGCCGTGCTGGCCTCCCATCTGCTGCGCAGATGGGTGCGGGGGTGGAAGTTATGCAATAACAACCGGCCCAACGCCCTGATATGACGCCCGAAAATCTCACTCTGTCGCCACCCGGAAATTGTGCTGCTGCCAGAGCCCCAAACCATTGATCCGGTCGGGCGCGCCGATGAACTCAGGCACGCGCGGATCATCGGTCGGCGCGATCCCACGCCCGACATTCAGCTCCGCCAGATGATGTCCGGGTTTCACAGCCATCCCTTGCACTCCCCGCTCAGGACCAGATCGCCCTTGGGTGTCAGCGGCAGGGCCGCGTCATCGACATCCGGACTGACATCCCAGTCTTTTTCGGACAGGCCGAACTGTTCGATGCAATATTCATTGGCCCGGTGACGCGCGGCTTCGCGGGCGCCGGTCAGGCTTTTGGTCGCATCCGTCACGGTCACGGAGAACCGCTCGCGGTTTTCCTTATCGGAGGCCAGTTTCACCCGGTAATACTGACCGTCAAAGGCCGGACGATTACCCCAGAAGCCCTTCTTGCCAAAATCGCGAACGCCGCTGCAGGCCGTGAGCGCAAGCGAGGCGGCGGCCAGCAGGGTAACGGTACGGACAGTCTTCATCGGGCGATCCTTGCGCGCGGTCATTTGCAGACCCCCATCAGGGTCCAGGCGCCCTGCGTGAGGTATCCGGCGCCGAAATATTTCGTGCTGTCGACGCGGGCGATGGGACGGGCCAGCGCCGTGGCCTTGGCCGGGGTCCAGCCGGGCCGGTCGACGCAGCCGGCAGAGGCCGCCGCAACGGCGTTCTCATGATCGGCCTCCGTCATCGGGATGCCATCAGCGCGGGAGATCCGCAGCGCCGGCGCGCCGCCGCCTTCGATGGTGAAGGGGGCGGAGACGCGCGGGCCCAGAACCCAAGCATCCGCAGCCCGCCCCGGCGGGGAGGCCAGCGGCAGGAAGCTAACGTCATAATCGCCCTCATCGATATAGACGCGGGTCGTCCCGGCAGACCGGTTGATCCAGTTATCGCGCATCTGATCCCTGACGGCACAGCCGGACAGGGCGATAACAGCGGCGCCGAATGTGGCGCAGAGATATGTGCGGTGCAGGCTCAAGCCTTACTCCGCCGCCAGAACGGCGGTGCCGTCGCGCTTGATCTTGATCCGGTCCTCGATCACGTCGCGGAAGTTGCGGATCAGGCCCTGGATCGGCCAGGCGGCGGCGTCGCCAAGCGCACAGATCGTGTGGCCCTCGACCTGCTTGGTCACATCCCAGAGCATATCGACCTCTTCCACCGAAGCCTCGCCCTTCATCAGCCGTTCCATCACGCGCATCATCCAGCCGGTGCCTTCGCGGCAGGGGGTGCACTGGCCACAGCTCTCGTGCTTGTAGAATTTCGACAGCCGCCAGATTGCCTTGATGATGTCGGTTTGCTTGTCCATCACGATGACCGCCGCGGTGCCCAGGCCAGAGCCCAGCTCGCCCCGCAGGTAGTCGAAATCCATGATGGCGTCTTTCATCTTCTCCCCGCGCACGCAGGGCACGGAGGAGCCGCCGGGGATGACCGCCAGAAGGTTGTCCCAGCCGCCGCGGATGCCGCCGCAATGCTTCTCGATCAGCTCCTGGAAGGAGATCGACATGGCCTCTTCAACAACGCAGGGGTTGTTGACATGGCCGGAGATGGCAAACAGCTTGGTGCCCGCGTTATTCTCCCGCCCGAAGCCAGCGAACCACTCGGGGCCACGGCGCAGAATGGTCGGCGCGACGGCGATCGACTCGACGTTGTTTACCGTGGTCGGGCAGCCGTAAAGGCCCGCACCGGCGGGGAACGGCGGCTTCATCCGGGGCATGCCCTTCTTGCCTTCAAGGCTCTCCAGCAGCGCGGTTTCTTCACCGCAGATATAGGCCCCTGCCCCGTGATGCAGGTAGAGGTCGAAATCCCAGCCGGATTTGGCGGCGTTCTTGCCCAGAAGGCCTGCGTCGTAGCATTCGTCGATGGCGGCCTGCAGCGCCTCCCGCTCGCGGATATATTCACCGCGGATGTAGATGTAGCAAGCATGGGCATTCATCGCGAAAGAGGCGATCAGGCAGCCTTCGATCAGCGTATGCGGATCGTGGCGCATGATCTCCCGGTCCTTGCAGGTGCCGGGTTCGGATTCGTCGGCATTCACCACCAGATAGGCGGGGCGGCCATCGGATTCCTTGGGCATGAAGGACCATTTCAGGCCGGTGGGGAAACCCGCCCCGCCCCGGCCGCGCAGGCCGGAGGCCTTCATCTGGTCGATGATCCAGTCGCGTCCCTTCTGGATGATGCCCGCTGTGCCATCCCAATGCCCACGGGCCTGCGCACCCTTCAGGGTACGGTCATGCATGCCGTAGATATTGGTAAAGATGCGGTCCTTGTCATTGAGCATCATGCTACCTCAGCTCTTCCGAATTCAGGGCACGCCGCAATTGCAGCAGTCGCCAGATGTTCACGAAAATCCAGACGAAGGCTGCCAGTGCAGCCAGATCGATCAGGAAAACAAACCGCGCCTGACCACCCATGCCGGCCACCAGCGTGGTGCCCAGATACCAGACGACTACGGTGGCCGCGATGGCCAGCCCGACAATCCGGCTTTTGCGGGCATAGGCCTGTTCGGTCTGCGCGCGGTTCATTCATTCGTCCTCAGTACACGCCGCCCTTGTCGACGCGTTTGGAAAATTCCGTATCCCCGCCGGCGGCGAGGGTTTTGGCCTGATCCAGCCAGTTGTCGCGGCTGACCCGGCCCTTGAAGCCCTTCAGGTTCTGGTCGACCCAGGCGACCTGTTCCGGCGTCCAGGCGGCGATCTGGTCAAAATGGTAATAGCCCAGACCGTTCAGCATCTGCTCCAGCTTGGGGCCAACGCCTTTGATGCGCTTCAGATCATCCGCGCCGGTGTCGCGCGGCGCGCTCAGGCCCTCGGGCTTGGCAGCTTCGCCGATGGCGGTGGAGGCCGTAGCATCCGCCGTCACTGGGCGCGGCGCGGGGGTTTCCTCCGGTGCGACCGGGTTTTCGCCCGCCGGGGTGGCCTCATCTGTCACAACGTCTTCGGCAACAGGCGATGGCGTATCAGCAGGTATTTCAGTCGTGTCCGGCGTCGGTTCAGCCTGGGGCGCCGACAGCGGCTCTGCGGCAGGTTCGGAGGCGGCGGCGGTCGCCTGCGGCGCTGCGGCCGGGACATCGTTGGGCGCGGCGGAAGACATGGGCGCGGCAGGTGGCGCGGTGACCGCGTCTCTGGATTGATCCGCAGGTGTCACCGACGGCGTTTCGGCCGTTTCGGCCCCGGCAGAGCAGAGGAATTTCAGCAGTAGGTAGCCCACAACAAGCGCAATGATCACGGCAAGGATCAACGCCAGCAGAATGGCCAGCCCCGGACGCATCAGCCAATAGCCAACCAGCCCGGCGATCACCGCCAGAATCCAACATACAAGCTTGCAGTTCTGTCCCATTGCGTCCGTTCCCCGTCGTTACTCTTACTCGTACACGTCGCCCTTCTTGACCCGGGCGGCGAATTCCGTCGTCCCGCCGGAGGCCAGGATGGCGGCCTGGTCAATCCAGTTGTCGCGGCTGGCACGGCCCTTGAACCCTTTCAGGTTCTGGTCGATCCAGGCCAGTTCTTCCCCGCCCCAGGCGGCGATCTGATCGAAGTGGAAGATACCGAGGCTGTGCAGCAGGTCCTCAAGTGCAGGGCCGACGCCCTTGATCTGCTTGAGGTCATCCGCCCCGCCGTCGCGCGCGGCGTCAAGGCCGGTGGGCTTGGCCCCCTCGCCCGTCGCAGCGGTGACGCTGGGCTTGCCAGCGGCGGCGGCGGCCAGTGCGCCTTCCTTGTCGCCGGCCTTGCCGGCATCGGCCTGGGTGCCCTTCGGCTCTTCCTTGGACTGCGGCTTGGCGGTGGAGGTGGCGGGTGCCTCCTGCTCTGTCACGCCGGTCTTGTCAGCGCTTTTTCCAGCCGCGGGGCGCGGTTCTCTGGTCTTGTTGGCGGATTTGGCGCCGGAGCCCGTCTGCCAGGGCGTCAGGAGCGGCACTTCGGTGCCGTCGATCCGCTTGACCGTATCGCCGATATCCGTCGCCAGCGCGGCGGAGGCGTTATACTGCGTCCGGCCGCTGTCATAGTCCTGCAGCGAAGTCAGGCCCTTGAGCGGCTCGGCGGCATAGCGGCCGTTCTGCGGGCCCGGAACCGGCACCTCGCCCTGACCCAGCCGGGTCAGGATGTCGCGCAGTTTGTCGGCGGTCAGGTCTTCGTAATAATCTTTGCCGATCTGTGCCATGGGCGCATTGGCACAGGCACCGAGGCATTCGACCTCTTCCCAGGAGAACTTGCCATCCTCGGACAGCGCATGCGCCTTGTCGGCAATCATTTCCTTGCAGACGCCGATCAGGTCCTCTGCCCCGCAGATCATGCAGGACGTCGTGCCGCAAATCTGAACATGTGCAACAGACCCAACGGGTTGCAGCTGGAACATGAAGTAGAAAGTCGCGACCTCAAGGGCGCGGATATAGGCCATGCCCAGCATCGCCGCGATATGTTCGATCGCCGGCCGGGTCAGCCAGCCTTCCTGTTCCTGCGCGCGCCAGAGCAGCGGGATGATCGCGCTCTGCTGACGGCCTTCGGGGTATTTGGTGATCTGCGCTTCGGCCCATGCCTGATTGGCGGGCGTGAAGGCGAAGCTTTCGGGCTGATCCTTGTAAAGACGACGCAGCATCAGGCACAGGCCCCCGTTTTCAGTTGCACAGACCCATCCTCCAGTTTGACGGCCTGCTGAACGCCCAGCTTGTAGGCGGTCATCTCAAGCACCTGTTCACGGGTCATGCCGGTCTGAATTTCCACCGGCAGATAATCTTTGTCCGACCGCAGGTTGCAACCGATCGACGCGACCGCATCGTCATAGGCCGTCACCGCATCCTGAGGCACGCCCTGCGGCGGCATCGCACAGGCGGCCAGAGACAGCACCGCTATCCCTGCAAAGACTTGATTTGCTAACCCCATAAACGCTCTCCTACGTCTGGACCGGCATCCATCCGGCTTTTCAGCAGCCGGGGGTTCCGACCAGGGTTACATGACCGCCCGCATCCTTAGAGCGGACCTTACCATCGGAATAGAGCTGGAGGAGGTCGTAATCCCCTGCCCGCTCCGTGCCGCCGTGCGCGGCATAAATCTTGTCCCAGTCCGCAGCCGAGACTGTACAGCCCAGCTGCGCGACGGCCTTCACCACGGCATGCAGCGGGCTGGATTTCGGCTGCGAGCCGAGCCAGTCGGCAAAAGCCGGGCTTGCCGCGCCGAGGGCCAGCAAAAAGACCGGCACGCTCCGGTTCACCGGTCAATCTCCCCAAACACAATATCCAGCGTGCCGATGATCGCCGCCACATCCGCCAGCTGGTGGCCCTTGGCGATGTGATCCATCGCGGCCAGATGCGGATAGCCCGGTGCGCGCAGCTTGGCGCGGTAGGGTTTGTTGGTCCCATCGGAGACCATGTAGACGCCGAATTCCCCCTTCGGGGCTTCCACGGCCGCGTAGACTTCGCCGGCCGGAACCTTGAAGCCTTCGGTATAGAGTTTGAAATGGTGGATGAGCGCCTCCATCGAGGTCTTCATCTCACCGCGCTTGGGCGGCGTGAACTTGCCGCGGGCCAGCACGTCGCCCTGCCCTTCGGGTTCGCGCAGCTTGGCGATGCACTGCGTCATGATCGCGGCGGACTGGCGCATCTCTTCGACCCGGCAGAGGTAGCGGTCGTAGCAGTCGCCGTTCTTGCCGACGGGGATCTGGAAGTCGAACTCGTCGTAGCATTCATAGGGCTGGGCACGCCGCAGATCCCAGGCAAAGCCCGAGCCGCGCACCATGACGCCGGAGAAGCCGTAGTTCTGGATGTCTTCCTCGGTCACGATGCCGATATCGACGTTGCGCTGTTTGAAGATGCGGTTTTCCGTCAGCAGGTTGTTCAGGTCGTCGATGAAGTCGTGGAACTGCGGCAGCCAGGCTTCGATATCGTCGATCAGCTTGGGCGGCAGGTCCTGATGCACGCCGCCGGGGCGGAAATAGGCCGCGTGAAGGCGGGCACCGCAGGCACGTTCGTAGAAGATCATCAGATCTTCGCGCTGCTCGAACCCCCAGAGCGGCGGGGTCAGGGCGCCGACGTCCATCGCCTGCGTGGTGACGTTCATCAGGTGGTTCAGGATGCGGCCGATTTCCGAAAACAGCACCCGGATCAGGGACGCGCGGCGCGGCACCTCGATGCCGCAGAGCTTTTCGATGGCCAGACACCAGGCATGTTCCTGGTTCATCGGCGCCACGTAATCGAGGCGGTCGAGATAGGGCAGGTTCTGCAGGTAGGTCCGGCTTTCCATCAGCTTTTCGGTGCCGCGGTGCAGGAGGCCGACATGCGGGTCGCAGCGCTCCACGATCTCGCCGTCCAGCTCAAGCACAAGACGCAGCACGCCGTGAGCCGCCGGGTGCTGAGGCCCGAAGTTGAGGTTGAAGTTGCGGATCTTCTGCTCGCCCGTCTGGGCGTCGCCGAACTGGTTGGAGCCGTCCATCATTTCGCCTCCTCCTTCTTCTCATCGCCCGGCAGCACGTATTTCGCGCCTTCCCAGGGGGACATGAAATCGAACTGGCGGTATTCCTGCACCAGCTTCACCGGCTCATAGACGACGCGTTTCTGCACTTCGTCATAGCGGACCTCGGTATAGCCGGTGGTCGGGAAATCCTTGCGCAGCGGGTAGCCGCGGAACCCGTAGTCGGTCAGCAGGCGGCGCATGTCGGGATGGCCGGAGAAGATGATGCCGAACATGTCGAACACCTCCCGCTCGAACCAGTTGGCGCCGGGATGGACGGTGGTGATCGTGGAGATCATCTCGTCTTCGCGCAGCGCCACCTTCAGGCGGATGCGGTGGTTCTGATACATCGACAGGAAGTGGTAGACCACGTCGAACCGCTTGGGCCGTTCGGGGTGATCGACCGCCGTGATATCCACGAGGGTGGAGAAGCGGCAGGTCGTGTCGGTCTTCAGGAATTCCACAAGACCCACGATATTGGCCGGCGTAACCTCGACGGTCAGCTCGTCCAGCTTCACATCCCATCCCAGGACGCAGTCCGGGCGCTTCATTTCGATATGGGCGCCGAGTTCCTTCAGGGCTTCGCTCATCGCTGACCTCTTAGCGGGTGATCGTGCCGGTACGGCGGATTTTGCGGGCCAGCTGCATGATCCCATACAGCAGCGCCTCGGCGGTCGGGGGGCAGCCGGGGACGTAGATGTCCACGGGCACGATCCGGTCGCAGCCACGCACCACGGAATAGCTGTAGTGATAATAGCCGCCGCCATTGGCGCAGGAGCCCATGGAGATGACGTAGCGCGGCTCCGGCATTTGGTCGTAGACCTTGCGCAGCGCGGGGGCCATCTTGTTGGTCAGCGTGCCGGCGACGATCATCACGTCCGACTGGCGCGGGGAGGCGCGGGGCGCGATGCCAAAGCGTTCGGCGTCGTAGCGTGGCATGGAGGTGTGCATCATCTCCACCGCGCAGCAGGCCAGACCGAAGGTCATCCAGTGCAGCGAGCCGGTGCGCGCCCAGTTGATCAGATCCTCGGTCGAGGTCAGCAGGAAACCTTTGTCCTGCAATTCGCGGTTCAGCGCGGCGGTGGCGTAATCCTTGTCCGCGCCGGCGTCGTTCACGGCCATTGCCGACGGGCCGGATTTCACACGCGGTGTCTGGGTGAAGTCACCCTGAACCGGCGTCACTTCCTTCTGGTTCACTGCCATTCCAGCGCCCCTTTCTTCCATTCGTAGGCGAAGCCGATCGTCAGAACGCCGAGGAAGACCATCATGGACCAGAAGCCCACCATGGAAATGTCCTTGAAGGCCACCGCCCAGGGGAAGAGCATCGCAATTTCGAGGTCGAAAATGATGAAGAGGATCGAGACGAGGTAGAAGCGGACGTCGAATTTCATCCGGGCGTCGTCGAAGGCGTTGAAGCCGCATTCATAGGCCGACACCTTTTCCGGATCCGGGTTGCGGACCGCGATGATCAGGGCGGCAACAATGAAAACAAGGCCCAATCCAATTGCAACTGCGAGGAAAACGATAATGGGAAGGTATTCCCTGAGCATCTCTTCCACGTGGATGGCTCCTTTCGATGTGGGCGGGTGAGGCGTCTAAGCACCTGACCGGGCTATGTGCGGTTTACTCCCGACCCATGTCATGGTCAACCAAAGCGCCTCACATTCAAAAAATATTATGCTGCGGATGCGGGGAAGCGTGCAGCCGCAGCAAACATTTAGATACAAGGGGTTCACGGCTCGTTACCCGAGAAAAAGACTCGGAAATCCGGACGTCGCGGCACCCCGCGGCGTCAGCGCTGCCAGGAGGGTTTCTCCCTGGCGAAGAAGGCGCCGATCCCCTCCGGCGCCTCTGTCCCTTCCCAGCAGGCGACCAGCTCTCCGATCGAATGTTCGATGATCTCCGGCGTGATCGGGGGGCCGAGGTGACGCAGCAGCGCCTTGGCGCGGGCGACGGCACCGGGCGCGGTGTCAAGATAGGGGGCGACTTCGGCCTCGACCGCCTCGTCCAGCGCCTCGGCGGGGACGACCTTTGACACCAGCCCCAGCTCCATCGCCTCGGCCGCGTCAAAGCGGCGGCCGGACATGAAGACGCGGCGCGCCCTGCCCTCGCCCATGCGGGCGGCGACATAGGGGCCGATGGTCGCCGGGATCAGGCCAAGCCGCGTTTCGGTCAGGGCCATCTGCACCGTATCGGCGGCGATACACATATCGCAGACCGCCGCCATGCCGACGCCGCCGCCAAAGGCATTGCCCTGAAGCCGCCCGATCAGCGGTTTCGGCATCAGGTTGAGCGCCTGCAGCATATAGGCCAGCGCCCCCGCCTGACGGCCGCGTTCAGCGGGCGGCGCGTCGAACTGGTCGCGCATCCAGCCAAGGTCGCCCCCGGCGCAGAATGTCCGGCCTTCTGCGGCGAGGATCACGACGCGGACCGCCGGATCGGCGCCAAGCGCCTCTGCCGCAGCATGAATCTCCGCGATCATCTGCGCGTTCATCGCATTGTGTTTGTCGGCGCGGTTGAGGGTCAGCGTGGCGACGCCGCGCGCATCCGTGGCCGTGGTGATGGTGTCATAGCTCATGGGGACCTCCTACCGGCGACGGGTTTAAGATGGGCTGCGCATGGCCCGGGCCATGCCGGCGGCGGCCAGCAGGACCGCGCGGTCCAGCCCGGTGTCATAGCCTAGCGATACCAGCCGGTCGTGCACGGCTTCGGTCGCCACATTGCCGGCAGCGCCCGGTGCATAGGGGCAGCCGCCCAGCCCGCCCACTGCCGCGTCGAACACCCGCAGCCCCTTTTCCAGCGACACTTCGATATTGGCGAGCGCCCGGCCAGCCGTGTCGTGGTAATGGCCCGCCAGACGGGCCGCCGGGATCTCCTCCAGCACCACATCCAGCATGGTGCCGATGCTTTCGGGCGTGGCCTGCCCGATCGTGTCGCCCAGGCTGATCTCGTAACAGCCCATGTCGCGCAGGGCGGCGGCCACGCGGGCCACGGCCCCCGGCGGCGTCGGGCCGTCATAAGGGCAGTCCGTCACGCAGGAGATATAGCCGCGCACGGGCAGCCCCTCCTCCATCGCGGCCTGAGCGACGGGGGCGAAACGTTCCAGGCTTTCGGCGATGGAGGCGTTGATATTGGCCTTGGAAAACCCTTCGGAGGCAGAGCCGAAGATCGCCACCTCGTCCGCGCCCGCCGCCACCGCATCGTCAAACCCGCGCATATTGGGGGTCAGCGCGGCAAAGCGCACACCCTTTGGCCGGGCAATCCCCTGCAGCACCTCGGCAGAGCCCGCCATCTGCGGCACCCATTTCGGGCTGACAAAACTAGCGCATTCGATACGGCGGAACCCGGCGGTCGCCAGCAGATCCACCAGCGCGATCTTGTCGGCGACGGTGATCTCGCCCTTTTCATTCTGCAGCCCGTCGCGCGGGCCCACTTCGAAGATCTCGACCGTCGCGGCCATCTGTCAGCCCTCAACTGCCGGGTAAAAGTCCTGCGCATAGAGCCCGGTGCCCGGCAGCGGCAGCGCCTCGGCAAAGGCGGGGCGTTCGGTGATGCGCTGATACCATTTCGCCGTCTCCGGGAACTCGTCGAGCCGGGCGAAGAACCGCCCCAGATAGACCGCCTGCCCCACTGCGATATCGGCGGCGGAAAAGCCGGAGGTCAGCAGGTAATCGCGATTTTCGACCGGGGTCGACAGGCGCCCCTCGATCGCGGCATAGCATTTGGCCAGCCGCGCCGCCTCCAGCCGCGTCACGATGGGCGATCTGGTGGCCGGGTCGCGCAGGGCCACATGTTGCTGGGTCAGTGCGGCAGCGTGTTGGGTGATGGTTTCCGCGAAATGCAGCCAGACCAGCCAGTCGGGCCGGTCGAGATCGCCGATGAGCCGCCCCAGCCCGCGCTCCGGATAGCGTTCGCAGAGGATCTCGGTGATCGCGCCGCTTTCGTGGTAGCTCTCTCCATCCATTTCGATGGCAGGCACTCGGCCAGCCGGGGAAATCGTCAGGTATTCCGGCGATCTCAGTGATTTGTCGAACGGATGAGGGATGACCTGAAAAGGTGCCTCCAGCTCCTTCAGCAGCCAGAGGATGCGCATCGACCGCGTCTCGGGGCTGTGGTGGAGCGTGATCAAGCGGAGACCTCGTAGAAATCCTGTTTGTAGAACTGCTGTTCGCCTTCCAGCGCCTGCGCGGCCTTGTAGGCGGGACGTTCGGCCATGCGGGCGGCATAGGCGGTCAGATTGGGGAAGTTCGCGAAATCGACGTAGCGCCGGGCCGCGTCCATATTGAACCCGTTCATCGTATCGGCGGCGGAAAAGCCGGAGGCCAGCATGTGATCCTGCCCCTTCAGCCGCGCCTCCAGCGGCGCCAGAACCGCCATCAGCCGCCGCGCCTCGATCTTCAGCACGGTGGGCGAGCGGTCGTCAGGGCTGCGCAGGAAAAGCCACTGCAGGTTCAGATTGGCGAGGATATGGGCCACGGTTTCAGCGTAATGGACCATCTCCAGAAAGGCCACCCGCTCCGGATCGCCGGGGGCACGGCCCAGCCCGTGCCGGGGCCGCGTCTCACACAGGTATTCGGTGATCGCGCCGCTTTCATAGATCGTCTGACCGTCGATCTCCAGCGCGGGCACGCGACCGGCCGGGGAGTGTTCCAGATACTCCGGCTGGCGCAGGGAACCGTCGGTGATCCAGTAGGATTTCAGCTCCGGCGTGATCCCCATTTCCTGCAGCAGCCAGAGGATGCGAAAGGACCGCGACCCGGCGATATGGTGCAGCGTGATGCTCATTCCTCGTCCTCCAGCCTGATCAGCGGCGCGCCCGCCTCCACCTGCGCACCTTCGGATACCAGAACCTCGGCCACAACCCCGTCTCTGGGGGCCGTGAGCCCATGCTCCATCTTCATCGCCTCCAGCACGGCGAGGCGATCCCCGGCGCTGACCGTCTGACCCGGCGCGGCGGTCAGCACCTTGACCAGCCCCGGCATCGGCGCCTCGATCAGATTACCGCCCGCCGCGACGGTGGCCCGGTCGAGCGGGTCCATGGCGGTGAAAGCCTGCCCATAGCCGTCGAAGACCGTCACGGTCTGGCCGCTCAGCTGATGCGCCGGGGCGGCCTGGCCGTTCAGCCGCCAGCCGCCCGCATACTGGGCCTTAACGACCGTGCCGTCGGGCAGCGTCACACGATGTTCCGGGCCGGTTACCGTCTCGACACTCAGGGTGATCTCCGCCTCGCCTTGCCGCATCTGAATATCGCGCCTGAGCCCGCCCCAGAGGGTGAACCCGGTCAGCGGCCCCGGCACCGCATCCAGCCCCAGAAGCACGAGACCGGCCCAGGCGATGGTCCCGGCCTCCGCCTGCGGGGGCGTGCTGAGGCCTTCGATATCGCGGCCGATCAGCCCGGTATCGACCTCCCCCGCCGCAAAGCCCGGATGCCCGGCAAGCGCGCCCAGAAAGGCCAGGTTGGTCACCGTGCCCGCCACCCTGGTGTCCCGCACCGCCGCGCCAAGCTTGGCCAGCGCGATCTCCCGCGTCGGCCCATGCGTTATGATCTTCGCAATCATCGGGTCGTAGAAGGGAGAGATCACATCGCCGGCCCGCACCCCGGTATCCGCCCGCGCGCCCGCCGGGAAATCCAGTGCGGTCAGACGCCCGGTAGCCGGCAGAAACCCGGCAGGCACATCCTCGGCATAGAGCCGCGCCTCAAAGGCATGGCCTCTGATCACCAGCTCTTCCTGCCGGGCAGGCAAGGGCTCGCCCGCGGCCACACGAAGCTGCCATTCCACCAGATCGACACCGGTGATCGCCTCCGTCACCGGATGTTCGACCTGCAGGCGCGTGTTCATCTCCATGAACCAGAACCCGTCGGGCCGGAGCCCGTCAGAGCCGTCGACGATGAACTCGATCGTCCCCGCCCCGCTGTAGCCGATGGCCTCCGCCGCGCGCACGGCGGCGGCGCCCATGGCCGCGCGCATCTCCTCAGTCATACCCGGGGCGGGCGCCTCTTCGATCACCTTCTGATGGCGACGCTGCAGGGAACAGTCGCGTTCGAAGAGGTGGATGGCCCGGGTGCCGTCGCCAAAAACCTGCACCTCGATATGGCGCGGCTGTTCGACAAATTTCTCCACCAGCACATCGGGATTGCCAAAGGCGGTGCGCGCCTCGGACCGGGCGCTTTCCAGCGCGCCCGCAAAATCCGCCGCGCGCTCGACCAGCCGCATGCCCTTGCCGCCGCCCCCCGCCACGGCCTTGATCAGCACGGGATAGCCGATCTCCGCCGCCGCCGCGCTCAACACGTCAGGGGACTGATCGGCGCCATGATAACCCGGCACAACCGGCACCCCCGCCTCCGCCATCAGCGCCTTGGCGGCATCCTTCAGCCCCATCGCCCGGATGGCCCGGGCCGAGGGGCCGACAAAGACCAGCCCCGCCGTCTCCACGGCCTCGACGAACTCCGGGTTCTCCGACAGAAAGCCATAGCCCGGATGGATCGCCTGCGCGCCGCTCTCCTGCGCGGCGGCAATGATCCGGTCGCCCCGCAGATAGCTCTCCGCCGGGGCACTGCCGCCGATATGCACCGCCAGATCGGCCATCTCCACATGGCGCGCGCCCCGGTCAGCATCGGAATAAACCGCCACAGAGCGCAGCCCCATGGTCCGCGCTGTGGCGATGATCCGGCAGGCGATCTCGCCCCGGTTCGCAATCAGGATCGTGTCGAACATTCGCTCTTCCCTTCCCGGCAGCCCCTGCCGTCACGCGCCCTCTTTCCCTCTTCATCTTGGCCGAAATACTCCGGGGGGAGACGGCAGGGCCGCAGGCCCGGACGGGGGGGGGGGGGGGCCCCCCCCCCCCCCCCCCCCCCCACCCCCCCCCCCCCCCCCCCCCCCCCCCCCCCCCCCCCCCCCCCCCCCCCCCCCCCCCCCCCCCCCCCCCCCCCCCCCCCCCCCCCCCCCCGGTCGCCACCCGCGCCAGCGGATGGCGAAATATCACTCGACCACCACGGCCGTCTCGACCACCGCATGCAGCAGCACATCCGTGCCCGCCGCCGCCCAGTCTTTCGAAATCTCTTCCGCCTCATTATGCGACAGCCCGTCGACACAGGGACACATCACCATCGCCGTCGGCGCCACCTGATTGATCCAGCAGGCATCATGCCCGGCGCCAGAGACGATGTCGCGATGCGAATAGCCCAGCCGTTCCGCCGCCGACCGCAGCGCGCCGACGCAGCCCGCATCAAAGGTCACCGGATCGAAATGCCCCACCGCCTCGATGGCAATCCCCAGCCCCAGCTCTTCAGCGATCTTCGGCGCCTCCGCCTCCAGCCGCGCCCGCATCCCGTCGAGCTTCGCCTGCTCGGGCGAGCGGAAATCGACAGTAAACACCGCCTTGCCCGGAATGACATTGCGCGAATTCGGGTAGACATTGGCCTGCCCGATCGCGCCCACGGCATCCGGCTGGTTCTCCATCGCGATGGTATGCACCAGCTCCGTGATCCGCGCCATGCCCAGCCCCGCATTCACCCGCATCGCCATCGGCGTCGATCCGGTATGCGCATCCTTGCCGGTCAGCGTGACCTCCAGCCACCAGAGCCCCTGCCCATGGGTGACAATCCCGATATCCTTGCCCTCGGCCTCCAGGATCGGGCCCTGTTCGATATGCAGCTCGAACATCGCATGCATCTTGCGCGCGCCCACCGGCTCCTCGCCTTCCCAGCCGATCCGCTTCAGCTCGTCGCCAAAGGCCTTGCCCTCGGCATCGACGCGGGATTTGGCCCAATCCTCGGTGTGAATGCCGGCAAAGACGCCCGAGGACAGCATGGCGGGCGCATAGCGCGTGCCCTCTTCATTCGTCCAGTTGGTCACCACGATCGGATGTTTGGTCTTCACATCCAGATCGTTCAGCGTCCGCACGACCTCAAGACCGCCAAGCACGCCCAGCACGCCGTCATATTTCCCGCCCGTCGGCTGGGTATCCAGATGCGAGCCGACATAGACCGGCAGCGCCTCCGGATCGGTCCCGGGGCGCATGGCAAACATATTGCCCATCGTGTCGAGCCCCATCTCGCAGCCCGCCGCCTCGCACCAGCTTTTGAATAGCGCCCGCCCCTCGGCATCCGCATCGGTCAGGGTCTGGCGGTTGTTGCCACCCGCCACACCGGGGCCGACCTTGGCCATCTCCATCAGGCTGTCCCACAGCCGGTCGCCATTGATTCTCAGGTTTTCGCCGGGCGCCGCCATGATTGTCTCCGCACTGCCGTTATTTTGACCAATCGGTCAAAGGCGAGGCTAACAGAGGCGCCCCGGCAGTCAAGATTTTCGCCCATTCCGGCACGTCACCGCCGCAGGCCGCTGGTGAATTTTTGGTCAGGGTGGACAAGTCCGGAAAATCCAAGGAAAATTCGATAATTTGTTTAATCTGTTAGAGGCAGGGCCGTGAAAGACAACCCGAACGGGCGCACACGTATCCAGAGAAACAAGACAGCGACGATCCGCGCCGCCGCGCTGGAGGTTTTTTCCAGCTACGGCTTCCGGGGCGCCACGTTGGATCAGATTGCCAAGGCGGCCAAACTGTCCAAACCGAACCTGCTGTATTATTTCCCCTCCAAGGAAGCGATCCACAATGATCTGCTGAACGATCTGCTGGACACCTGGCTGGATCCGATGCGCCAGATCGACCCCGATGGCCCCCCGCTGGAAGAGCTGCTGACCTATGTCCGCCGCAAGCTGGCCATGAGCCGCGACATGCCTCAGGAAAGCCGGCTCTTCGCCAATGAGATCCTGCAGGGCGCGCCCCATGTCGGTGCGGATCTGTCGGCCGTGCTCAAGCCCCTGGTCGACAGCACGGCAGCCACGATCCGCGGCTGGATGGAGGCCGGGCATATTGCGCCCTCCGACCCGCATCACCTGATCTTTTCGATCTGGTCCCTGACCCAGCATTACGCCGATTTCGACGTGCAGGTCCGGGCTGTGCTGGGCCCCGAGGTCACCGACCCCTTCCCGGCCGCCGAAGAATACCTTGTCGCACTTTTCACCCGGATGCTCACCCCGGCCTGACATCACGCCACCGGTGTTTGCGGCCGGGTCGGACCAGCCGCCTCTGGCTCTGTCACCGCGACCCGGCCTCACCGGCGGCCCGAGCCACCCGATTCCTGCATGCCCGCCCCATCGGGCCCGGCTCTTGCCAATGCCGCAGCGCAGCGTTAGCTGGGGCGAAGAGGGTGATCGCAGCGGATCGCCTCTGCCCATCCAGTGAAAGGCAGGTCCTGATGACCGAGCATACTGCGGCCGCCCCCGGGGCCGCCGCCCCCCTCGCCAAAACCGATACCTCGGCCGGGGCCGTGATCTTTGCCCTGGCGATCGGCGCCTTTGCCATTGGCACGACCGAGTTTGCCTCGATGGCGCTGCTGCCCGATTTTGCCGCCGATTACGGCGTGAGCGAAGCCCGCGCGGCCGATGCGATCTCGGCCTATGCCGTGGGTGTGGTCATCGGCGCACCGGTGCTGGCGGTGGCTGGGGCCAGGCTGCGCAAACGGCTTTTGCTGATCCTGCTGATGCTTGCCTTCGCGGTGTTCAATTCCCTGTCGGCGCTGGCGCCGAATTTCGCCCTGTTCACCGCCAGCCGGTTCCTCTCCGGTCTGCCGCATGGCGCCTATTTCGGTGTGGCAGCGCTGGTCGCGGCCTCTGTCGTGCCGCGCAACAAACGTGCCACGGCAATCTCCCGGGTTTTTCTGGGCCTGACCATCGCGACCACGCTGGGTGTGCCTGCGGCGGCGGTGCTGAGCGATATGATCGGCTGGCGGTCAGGCTATATCATCGTCGGCGTGCTGGCGCTGGCCACTGCTGCGGCGGCCTACCTTAAGGCTCCGCGCACCCCGGCCGATCCCGACGCCAATCCGCTGCGCGAGCTGGGCGCGCTGAAGAACCGGCAGGTCTGGCTGACGCTGGCCACCGGGGCCATCGGCTTTGGCGGCTTCTTTGCCGTCTATACCTATATCGCCTCCACCGTTCAGACGACCCTGGGCGGGTCCGAGGCGGGCGTGGCGCTGATGCTGATGATCGCCGGGCTGGGCATGACGGTCTTTACCCTGATCATGGGCAGCCTGGCGGACCGGAGCCTGAACGGCACCGCCATCGCGGCCTTTGTCGGTGGCACGGCGGTGCTGCTGATCTATCCTTCGGCGGTTGCGGGCGGCTACTGGACCATGGGTGTTGCCGTCTTTGCCATGTGCCTGCTGGGCGGCGTGTCGACGGTGATGCAGACCCGGCTGATGAATGTGGCGGGCGATGCCCAGCAGCTGGCCGCGGCCCTGCACCATGCCGCGTTCAACACGGCCAATGCCGCCGGCCCCTTCCTGGCCGCGCGGGTGGTCGAGGCGGGCTATGGCTTTCCGGCCTCCGGCTATGTGGGTGCAGCGCTGAGCCTTGCCGGGCTGCTGCTCTATTTCGTGACGCTCTGGGATGCGCGCCGGGCCGGGATCGAATAACCGGCGCCATCCGGTGCCATCCGGTGCGACCGATCCAGCGGAGCGCCCCTGACGGGGCGCACATGATGTTTTTGGTGGAAGGGGGCGCTGCCCCCTCTTGCGCCTGCGGCCCAATTCACCCCCGGAGTATTTGGACCAAGATGAAGGGGGGCCGGGTTTATTCTGCGGCCTCCACCGCGCCCGGATTGTTCGGATGCGTGGTCCAGTTGGCATAATCGCCGACTTCGCGGCCGGTCCGGGGATCGATTGTGCCCTTGTCCATCTCCACCATGGTGATGCAATCCTCAACCGGGCAGACGTTGACGCAGAGATTGCAGGCGACGCATTCGTCATCCATGACCTCGAACACCCGGCCCGGCTTCATGGCGATGGCCTGATGTGAGGTATCCTCGCAGGCGGCATAGCAGCGGCCGCATTTGATGCAGGCATCCTGGTCGATCCTGGCCTTGGTCACATAGTTGAGGTTCAGGTACTGCCAATCGGTGACATTGGGGACGGCCTTGCCGATGAACTGATCCGTGGCGCTGTAGCCCTTTTCGTCCATCCATTGGCTGAGGCCGGAGATCATCTCCTGCACGACCTTGAAGCCATAGGTCATGGCCGCCGTGCAGACCTGCACATTGCCAGCCCCCAGCACCATGAATTCCGCCGCATCGCGCCAGGTGGTGATGCCGCCGATGCCGGAGATCGGCAACCCGTGGGTGTCGGGATCGCGGGCAATCTCGGCCACCATGTTCATCGCGATGGGTTTCACCGCCGGGCCGCAATAGCCGCCATGGGTGCCCTTGCCGTCGATCATCGGCTCCGGCGACATCAGGTCGAGATTGACCGAGGTGATGGAGTTGATCGTGTTGATGAGAGAGACCGCATCGGCCCCGCCGGCCTTGGCCGCCTGCGCCGGTTTGCGGATATCGGTGATATTGGGCGTGAGTTTTACGATGACGGGTTTGGAGTAGTACTTTTTGCACCACTCCGTCACCATCTGGATATATTCCGGCACCTGCCCCACGGCCGATCCCATGCCACGTTCGGCCATGCCATGCGGGCAGCCGAAGTTGAGCTCGATCCCGTCGGCGCCGGTCTCCTCCACCAGCGGCAGGATGGCCTTCCAGCTTTCCTCGTCACAGGGGACCATGATCGACACGATGAGGGCGCGGTCGGGATAGTCTTTCTTGACGCGGGTGATCTCTTCGAGGTTCTTGAAGAGGTCGCGGTCGGTGATCAGCTCGATATTGTTGAGGCCAAGCAAGCGCCGGTCCGCCCCCCAGATCGCCCCGTAGCGCGGCCCGTTGACGTTCACCACCGGCGGCCCTTCGGAGCCCAGCGTCTTCCAGACCACGCCGCCCCAGCCGGCCTCAAACGCGCGGCGGACGTTGTATTCCTTGTCCGTTGGCGGGGCGGAGGCCAGCCAGAAGGGGTTGGGGCTCTTGATGCCCAGGAAGTCGGTCGTCAGATCGGCCATGGCTCAGGCTCCTTCGGTTTGACTGGATTGCAGCAGAATGAGGTTGCTTTCGCTGTCCTGGATCATCACCCAGCGGACGGTCGGGTCCCAGGGCGCCGTATCGGGGCCGGAGTGGATCGTAATACCGGCCTCGCGCAGCCGCGCCGCCTCCTTATCCGCATCGTCGCAGACGAGACAGAGCGCGGGCGTGCCGGATTTCACCGTGACCTCGTCCCGGGCGCAGAAATGCAGCATGGTATCCGCACCCGGGATCGCCATGAAGATCCAGCGCCCGCCGGGCCCGTAGTCTGCATCGGTCTGCACCGTCATCCCCAAGACATCGCGATAGAAGTCGCGCGCCCGGGCAAAGTCATCGACGGCCAGCGACAGGAAATTGATCCGGTTCAGCATGTCGCTACCCCATCAGCGTGGTGTGAATATCCTCGGCCGCATCACGGCCCTCGGCCACCGCCGTCACGGTCAGGTCGTCACCGCCCGAGGCACAGTCGCCCCCGGCCCAGACACCGGCCACAGAGGTGCGGCCCCCGTCTGTCACGGCAATTTTGCCGCCCGAGAGCTCCAGCCCCTCCGGCGCGCCGGAGAGCGTCTGGCCAATGGCGCGGAAACACTGGTCTGCGGGGATGCGGATCGTCTCTCCGGTCCCCACCAGCTTGCCGTCCTTGTCTGCCGTATATTCGAACTCGACCTCCCGCACGGCGCCATTGCCATGCACGGCGACGGGCTGCACATGGGTCAGGATATGCACGCCCTTGGCCGTCGCCAGCTCCTGCTCAAAGACGGAGGCCGCCATGCGGTCCTGACCGCGCCGATAGGCGATAGTCACCGCCTCCGCCCCCAGCAGGCGCGACTGCACGGCGGCATCCACCGCCGTCATGCCGCCGCCAATGACCACGACATTGCGCCCCACGGGCAGCGTTGAAAGATCGGTGGACTGACGCAGATCGGCGATGAAATCGACCGCATCCAGCGCGCCATCCTTGTCATCGCCCGGCACACCCAGCGTGTTCACCGCGCCCAGCCCCATGCCGAGGAAAACCGCGTCATAATCGGCCTTCAGCGCCTCCAGCGTCACATCCTGCCCCAGAGCCTTGCCGGCCTCCAGGGTGATGCCGCCGATCCGCATCAGCCAGCTCACCTCGGCCTGGGCGAAATTCTCCGTCGATTTATAGCTGGCAATGCCATATTCGTTTAGCCCGCCGGGTTTGGGCCGCGCGTCAAAGATCACCACGTCATGGCCCTTCATGGCCAGCCGGTGGGCACAGGACAGCCCCGCCGGCCCGGCCCCGACAACCGCGATCTTTTTGCCCGTCGCCGCCGCCCGGTCAAAGGGATGCTCGTTCTTCGACATCACACGGTCGGTCGCAAAACGTTGCAGGCGGCCGATCTCCACCGGCTTGCCCTCGGCCGCCTCCCGGACGCAGGCCTCTTCGCACAGCGTCTCTGTCGGGCAGACCCGGGCGCACATGCCGCCCAGAATATTCTGTTCGAAAATCGTTTTGCCCGCGGCTTCCGGCGTCTCCGTCGCGATTTGACGGATAAACAGAGGGATATCGATCGAGGTCGGGCAGGCCGTCATGCAGGGCGCATCATGGCAAAAATAGCAGCGATCCGCGGCCACCTGCGCCTCATGCGGACCCAGAGCCGGATGCAGATCGGAGAAATTCCGTTCGAGCTCGGCTGCAGGCAGGCGTCCGGGCACGGTTCCGGCGGTACGAGAGCTGTTGGTCATGGCGGTCTCCGTCGGTGTCGATAGAGGTCAGCGTGCCACGGAAAAATTTTTTATCAAATGGTAAATTTTCGAAAGCGGCTGTCGGGCCGGTTCTCGGGCGCTCCGCCCCGGGTAGCCGCAAAAATTTTCAGCAAAAAACCGCCCCGGATATTGGGGCGGTCTGTGTCATTCATCCATATTCGCCCGGACGGGCCAATGCCCTGGCCGGGCCCGGGCGCAATCTGCATCCGGCACCGGGTCAGGACCAGTGCTGGATGCAAATGACGCTTAATGCGGTCAGGCTTTGACGATCAGCAGGCTGTCGGTATCTGCGCCGTCCGCAACCAGTTCCTTGAACCATTCCGGCTGACGGCCACGTCCCGACCAGGTCAATTCCGGATTTTCAGGATGACGGTATTTCGGCGGATTGAGCTTTCTGCTGCGCGTCGTGCCCCCGGTAAGATCGTTCAGGCTGAACCCAAGTTCGGCAGCCTTCGCTTCGAGTTCCGCCAGCGCGGCTTTTTTCTTGCGATCTTCAAAACTCTTGATCGCATTTTCAACATCCTTGCGAAGCTTCTTCAGCTCGTCCAAAGCCATGTTGTTCAAATCGATGTCAGCCATCAAATCCTCTTATTCATGCCCGTTTCCACAACGCCCGATATCCGGCGCCATTATTCGAGGCTTATTCCTCATACCTTGAGGTTAGCAATGGCACATTTTGTGACAGGCATTAAAAATATCCAAATAAGCGGCAGAAATCCGCCGCTTATTTAGAAAACCCGACACTCAGCAGAAAATAGGTGCCGCAAACTATTCAATTAGAAACGAGCTGTTTACGGGCCACCAAGGCGCTGACGACATTGTCGATCATACGTTGCCCGGCATCCTGTCCCAGCGACATGATCGACTCGGGATGGAATTGCACGGCGGCAATCGGCAGGAATGCATGCTCCAGCCCCATGACAATGCCGTCACCCGTGCGCGCCGTTACCCGCAGTTCCGGCGACAGCCTTTTCTCGGGCACATGCAACGAATGGTATCGGCCGATTGTGACCTGATCCGGAAGCCCCGCAAAAACGATCCCCGGGTCCGTCACCTCGACCCGAGACGGCTTGCCATGCATCGGGACGTCCAGCTGCGCCAGCTCGGATCCGAAATATTCGGCAATCGCCTGCAAACCCAGACACACACCAAAAACCGGCAAATCGCGATCCAGCGCGGCCTGAATTGTTCCGGCACAATCGAAATCACCCGGATTGCCCGGCCCGGGCGAAAGCACGACCAGATCGGGCTTAAACCTGTCAAAGGTCTCGGACCGCAGCGGTGTCCGCGTGGTCAGAACCTCTGCGCCAGTCTGGCGAAAATAATTCGCCAGCGTATGGACAAAGCTATCTTCGTGATCGACCAGAAGAATGCGCCGTCCCTGCCCTTTCGGCAGCCTCCAGCCATCTCCGCCGCCTTCGTTTACAATCGTGTCGCCCCGAACGGCCGCCCGCATGGCAGAGGCTTTTAATTCGGTTTCGGCCTCTTCTTCATCAGGATCGCTGTCGTTGAGCAAAGTCGCCCCGGCACGGACCTCTGCAACACCATTCTTGATGCGGATCGTGCGCAGCGTCAGACCTGTATTCATGTCACCGTTAAAGCCCATGGCCCCCACGGCGCCGCCATACCAGAACCGCGTTGATTTCTCGTGCTTTTCGATGAACCGCATCGCCCAGAGCTTGGGCGCGCCCGTCACCGTGACCGCCCAGGCGTGGCTCAGGAAGGCGTCAAAAGCATCCATGCCGGCGCGCAGCCGGCCTTCAATGTGATCGACAGTGTGGATCAGCCGCGAATACATCTCGATCTGCCGGCGTCCGATCACGCGCACCGACCCCGGATCGCAGACCCGGCTTTTGTCGTTGCGATCGACGTCAGAACACATGGTCAGTTCGCTTTCGTCTTTCTTGGATTGCAGCAGCTTCAGGATCTGCTCGCTGTCCTCGATCGCATCGGCGCCGCGTTTGATCGTGCCCGAGATCGGGCAGGTCTCGACCCGCCGCCCCGTCACACGCACGAACATCTCCGGCGAGGCGCCCACCAGATATTCCTGTTCGCCCAGGTTCATAATAAAGCCGAAGGGCGCCGGATTGATCCGTTTGAGGCGGTTGAAAATGGCCGAAGGGCTGTCCTTGCAGGGTTCGTAAAACACCTGCCCCGGCACCACTTCGAACAGATCGCCACGCCGGAAGCTCTGTTTGGCCTGACGCACCAATTCGGCATATTCACCCGGCTTGTGATCGCCGCGGGGCACGTCCTGCGGGCCCAGCACAAACGGCTCTTCCGTGCCGCCACCGGTCAGCCCCTGCGTGCTCAGCCCGTCCTTGCTGAACTCGTACCGATAGCGCACGGCGCTGGTGGAATAGTGATCGGCAACCAGAATGTCATCGGCCAGAAACAACACCAGATCGCGTTGATCTGCGGGACGTTCCAGATGGAATTCAATAGGTTCGAACTGAAAGGCCAGATCGTAGCCAAAGGCACCATAGAGCCCGAGATGCCCGTCGTCAGGCGATTTGAACAGCGCCACGATGGCCCGCAGCACGGAAAAAACCGACGGCATCCGCGACCGCTCTTCCTCATCGTAGAGCCGGTCCGGCGTCCGGATCGTCAGGCGTATTTCGCTGTCGGAGGCCGAAAACGCCAACACCTCCGGCAGGGTCTCCACGGCGGGCTGCATCATCGCCAGCAGAACCTGCCCGCGCGCATTCAGCGCGGCGATGCGCATATCGCGGCCCCGCGCCTCGACCATAACGGGCGGGCGGCTAAAGCCGAATTCCCACCGGGTATAGCGCCCGGGATATTCGTAATTGGAGGAAAACAGCGCCCCCCGGTGGCTGTCCAGATCGGCCGCCAGCCGGTCGCTGTCATTATGGTAATCGGCCGGAATTTCGCTCCGGCTCACACTCAGGCCCCCATCGGTCCTGTAGGTCAGGTCAGTCATGTCGGATCTCGCGTCGGACGGCAGGCGCATGGCCCGCCGGAAAAAACATCAAAGGGTCAGCACAGCCGCGCGCCGCGCCATCGCCCTTCGATCAGATTGCCCTGCCACAGGATGCCGGTCATTTCGGTCCCTCAGTTCCAACGCCGTTGGCTTAGCAATCGTGCCGCAGGTTGTAAATGCCCTCATCACAGGGGGAATTCGGGGGCCAAGGCGCTCTCGACCCCGGGCGCGGCCTGTCCTACCGTCGCACCGGACATCTGAAAGAGGCGCGCATGACCCTTCCCCCCCTTCCCGACCGTTCGCTCGACATCTGCATCTACGGCGCCGGCGCCATCGGCGGCGTTATCGCCGCGCGTCTGGCGAAATGCCAGAACCAGGGCGATATCGGCCGTGTGACCCTGATCGCGCGGGGCGCCCAGTTCGAGGCGCTGAAATCCGGCGGCCTCCGGCTGCGCCTGCCGGACGGCACGCAGGACACAATCCCGGTGACCGTCACCGACGACCCCGCCACCCTGCCAGAACAGGATCTGGTGATCACCGCGCTCAAGGGGCATCAGATCCCGCCGCTGGCCGATACGCTGGCCGCACTTCTGCCCGATCACGGGCGAATCCTGCCGGTGGTGAACGGCGTGCCCTGGTGGTACCCCGTCCCTGACGGCAAAGGCGGCACCAAAGGTGTCGAGGAGGTCGATCCGCAGGGCGTGCTCTGGCGCGTGATCGGACCGGAGCGCGCCATCGGCTCCATCGCCTATCTCGGCGCCTCCGTGCCGGAGCCGGGGCTGATCTCTTACGATATCGAAGGCTATCTGGACCTGGGCCGTCTGTCCGGCGCGCCGCGTGACGATGTCGCGCGCGTGGCCGCTCTGCTGCGCGGCACTGGCTGGGCCATCCGCGAAACAGAGCCGTTTCAGGATGCGCTCTGGACCAAGATGATGTCGAACTGCGCGCTCAATTCCGTTTCAGCCATCACCCGCACCGCCAATGCGACGGGACTGGCCGCCGCACCGATCTACGACTTTACCGCTGCTATTATGGAAGAGGTCCGCGCCATTGCCGCCGCCGAAGGCGCCACAATCGCAATGACCACGGAAAAGCGGCTGGAACTGGCCCGGCGCAACGATTTCAAAACTTCGACCCTGCAGGATCTGGAAAAGGGCCGCCCGATGGAGATCGAGCCGATCTTTGCCGCCGCCGCCGCTGTAGGCCATGCCCGTGGCGTGCCCTGCCCGATGCTGGATCTGGCCACGGAAATTCTGCGGCACATCGACCGGGCACTGCAATAACCGCCGGACAGCCGGGCCAGTCCCGGCTGGCAGCCGCGCATCTTGCAAACCCGGCTGATACCACATTTGGGTATCGTCGGGCCGCGATCACTGCTAGTTGTATCTTTGGGGGCAAACTGTCGCGATGACAGCGGCAGAAGCAGATTAAAAAACTTTGAAGACAAGGCAAAGATTATGAGAATTCGCGTATTCAACGACGTCGTCGATCAGGTCAACCTGTTTGGCCTGATGGCCGATTTGCACGACATCTTCTACGATCTGGACGTAACCTCGATCAGCCCGACCCGGCTGGTCGGGACCAGCGACGAAACCGACACCCGCGTCGTCATGATCGGCAATGGCATCGATATCGACAACACGCCCGGCGGCACTGTCCGCAGGATCAACGTGTTCGACGACGAAACCAACAGGCTTCTGGCGGTGGTGGACTGGGCCAATATCTCCGTCTCTGCCGTGATCGAAGCAATCGACATCGTGGAGAATGCGAACTTCAACGACAATAACCCCGACGATGAAACGGCGCTCTGGTCGGTGATCTGGGCGCAGGGGGTGAATTACGTCTCTCCCGGCTTCAATGCAGAATCACAATTCACCGGCGAAGGTCAGTATGTCGATTCGATCCAGACGGTCCTGCCCTTTGCGGTGAATACATTCTACAATGTCACCCTCTCCAATTTCGACGAACGCCTGACGCTGGGCCTGCGCGCGGACAATGTGCGCGCCCTGGGTGGTATTGACGAACTTTTCGGTCTGGCCGGCAACGATACGCTGAATGGCGGCGCCGGGGATGACTGGCTCTGGGGCCAGTTCGGCAATGACCGTCTGGTCGGGTCCTGGGGCAGCGACTACATCGACGGCGGCTTTGGCAATGACACGCTGGTTGGCGGAACCCACGCGGACACCATCAAAGGCGGCAATGGCAACGATTTCCTGAACGCGCAATACGGCAATGACAATCTGGACGGTCAGGCCGGCAATGACACGCTCTATGGCGGCGCCAACGATGACTATCTTTATGGCGGCTGGGGCAATGATGTCGGCTACGGCGGGATCGGCAATGACAATATGTATGGCGGCCCGGGCAATGACCGCCTGCATGGTGAGGCGGGCCATGACGTTGTCGACGGGGCGTTTGGCAATGACCTGCTGACCGGCGGCTGGGGCAATGACACCCTGTACGGCGGCGTCGGTCATGACACAATCAATGGCGGCTTTGGCAATGACGTCATCTGGGACGGCGTCTTTGGCGAAGATATCTACGGGCCAAGCGCCGACGTGATCAATGCCGGGGCGGGCAACGATGAAATCCGCCTCGCCTCCGGCTACGACGTTGTGACCACCGGCGCGGGGCAGGATACCGTCACCGTCTATCATGACCCGCAGTCCAATGCCAACGACCGGCACCAGCACGTACGCATCACCGACCTGTCCGAGGCTGACACGCTTATCATTTCGCTCAACCTCTCCACCGATTTCGAGGACGCCTATATCGATGCCGGATGGGACCCGGCGACAACCGATACCTGGTGGCAGGACTTTTTCTATACGGTGACGGACGAGAACGGGCCGACCGCAATTTTCGACAGTGACCGCCTGACCGTGGTCATCGAGGGGCGGGTCGCCACCGAAGCCTTCTTTGAAGAGCTCTTCCCCTTCTACGTCTACTGACGGCCCCTCGCCCGGGCCTCAAGGACAGAGGGCCGGTCTCTGACGGGCCCTCGCGCAAGCAGACGATCCCGGCCCGGCGACAGGGCCGGGACCGGGTCACCGCAGCCCCCCGGCACCCGAAACCGGTGCGACCGCAGCCGCCCCCATAGCTCGGTCTCTGCACCGCTCCGGCACAGGTCCGGGCAGCCTCTCCCAAGCATTAAAATTTCATGACGCAAAGACTTATCATTTGATCGGACGTCAAACCGAACTTAATCTGTCAGGGCATTTGCCAGTCCTCCATTTTGTAGTCCCGGAGCCGTCCCATGCGAATTAGACTATTCGGAGAAGCCCGCCGCGAAGTTGGATTTGTCGATGCCATGGTGGCCCTCCACGACGGCCTCTACGAAGGCGACCCGGAGTCGATCACATCAACCCGGATTGTGCTCAATTACGCAGCTCTGAACCTGAATATCGTTTTGCTGGGGCGGAATTTCGCGGTCAACGAAAGTGCCGGCACAGCCCGGGGCATCATCGACACCATCAATATCTTTGATACGGAAAGCGGCACCCTGGCCGCCACCTTCGACCAGATGAACCTGTCGCTGGCCGATGTGGTCGCCGCATCGCGGACAGTCGACAACGCGAACTTTGGTGATCAGGACACCAGCGACGAAAGCGCCCTGTTCAACCTGCTCTGGAACCAGGGGATCACCTATCGCTCGGCCGATTTCGTCAACGAGGGCCAGCCGGATGCCTTTGGCCCCAACCACCCGGAGCTCAACACGAAACTCCCGTGGAGCGATGACGTCGTCTACAACATGACCATGTCCGGCCGGGGCGAATATTTCGAATTCGGCAATGGCAATGACCGGGTCTTTGGCGAGGGCGGCAATGACACGCTGAAAGGGGACAATGGCAATGATACCCTTTCCGGCGGATTTGGCTTTGACTGGCTTCACGGCGGCAATGGCTCGGACAAGCTCTATGGCGGGTTTGGCGAAGATGTCCTGAATGGCAATTTCGGCAATGACACGCTGGATGCCGGACATATGAACGACCAGATCTATGGTGGTTTCGGCAATGACCTGATCATTGGCTGGCATGGCAATGACCTGGCAGAGGGCGGCGTCGGCAACGATATACTCCGCATGCATCAGGGCAACGACATCGCATATGGCAATATCGGCAATGACCGGATCGACGGCGGCGGTGGCCATGACACCCTCTATGGCAACGAAGGCAATGACACGATCGATGGCTGGTTCGGCAATGACCGCATTGTCGATAGCGACGGCGACAGCGATCCCGGGCGCAGCGACGATGTCATGACCGGCGGACCGGGCAGCGACACGATCCTGTCGACCTCCGGACATGACAGGATCTCGACCGGCTGGGGCGCCGACCGGGTCGAAATCTATTACGATCCCGAGGTCGAAGGCGACCGCTTCATGTGGGTCGTGATCGAAGACCTCTGGCCTGCCGATACGCTGTATATCGAAACCAGACATCTGGATGAACTGCACGCGGGCTACCGCGCGGCGCAGAACAATGCCGATGCGGACTGGTGGACCGAATTCCTGTACGAATCGGGCGATGCTGCCTTCTTTGCCTCCGACCGCCTGCTGGTCAGGATGGATGGCGTTTCAGCCACCGAAAGCCTGTTCATGGAGATTACCTCCAACGGGTTTGACATCGGGCCCTGGCTGTAAGGCGGGCTCACGGGCGCGCGCATGCGGAGCCGTGAGGAAAGGCCCGACAGATCAGAGACCAAAAGGGCAGCCAATCTGGCTGCCCTTTGCCATTGCAAGTACCGGACCCGCGTTTACGACGTCAGCGCCGCGTCACAGCGGCCGCAGACGCCCGCATGGGCATGCGTGCCGACATCCGGCAGGATCTTCCAGCAGCGCTGACATTTCTCGCCCTCCGCCATTTCGAACACCACGGCAACGCCCGGCCCTTCGGGCAGGCGGAATGCCTCCGCCGGAGCCGGATCGCCGGTCAGCGCAATGGCGGAGGTGATGCAGATATCCTCAAAGGCCACCGATTTCAGCGCCTCCAGAACCGCCGCATCCTCGACATGCACAACCGGCGCGGCCTCCAGCGAGGCGCCGATCACCTTGTTCGTCCGCTGCACCTCAAGCGCGGCGGTCACAACGCGTCGTGCGGCCCGGACCTTGGCCCATTTCCCGGCCAGTTCCGCATCGCGCCAGTCCGCCGGCGTCTCCGGGAAATCCACCAGATGCACCGAGGAGAGATCGCCCGGGAAGCGTTCCAGCCAGACCTCTTCCATCGTGAAGGTCAGGATCGGCGCCAGCCACGTCACCAGCCGGTGATAGAGCAGGTCCAGAACCGTGCGCGCGGCCTTCGCCCGCGCGGTATCGCCATCGCAATAGAGCGCATCCTTGCGGATATCGAAGTAGAAGGCCGACAGATCGACCGTGGCAAAGTTGAACACCGCCTGGAACATCGACTGGAAATCGAATTCGGCATAGCCCTTGCGAACCACCTCATCCAGCTCCGCCATGCGGTGCAGAACCCAGCGTTCCAGCTCCGGCATATCCGCCGGATCCACACGGTCCTCCTCGCGGAAATCACCCAGCGACCCCAGCATGAAGCGCAATGTGTTGCGCAGACGGCGATAGCTGTCCGCGACGCCCTTCAGGATCTCCGGCCCGATCCGCTGATCGGCGGAATAGTCGACCTGCGCCACCCAGAGCCGCAGGATATCCGCGCCGTACTGCTTGACGACCTCCTCCGGCACGATGGTATTGCCGAGCGATTTGGACATCTTGTTGCCCTTCTCGTCCAGCGTGAAGCCATGCGTCACCACGTTGCGATAAGGCGCGCGCCCCTTCGTCCCGCAGGCCTGCAGCATCGAGGAATGGAACCACCCGCGATGCTGGTCGGTGCCCTCAAGATAGACATCGGCGATGCCGTCCGGCGCCCCGTCGGCGCGGTCGCGCAACACAAAGGCATGGGTGGAGCCAGAATCGAACCAGACGTCCAGAACGTCGAACACCTGGATATAGGCCTCCGGATCCGCCGCATCCCCGATAAAGCGCTCTTTCGCGCCCTCGAAATACCAGCAATCCGCACCCTCCACCTCGAACGCCTCGGCGATCCGGGCGTTCACGGCGGCATCGCGCAGCAGGTAATCCGGATCGGTCGGCAGCGCCCCATTCTTGACGAAGCAGGTCAGCGGAACACCCCAGGCGCGCTGCCGTGACAGCACCCAGTCCGGCCGGGATTCGATCATCGAATACAGGCGGTTCCGCCCGGTCTTGGGCCACCACTTCACCAGCTGGTCGATCGAGGTCAGCGCGCGTTCCCGGATCGTCTTGCCATAGGTGTCATCGCCGCCCACGGGCCGGTCGATGGCGGCAAACCACTGCGGCGTGTTGCGGTAGATCACCGGCGCCTTGGACCGCCAGGAATGCGGGTAGGAGTGCTTGATCTTGCCCCGCGCCAGCAGCCCGCCAACCTCGACCAGCTTGTCGATCACCGCCTTATTGGCATCGCCCTCTCCGCCCTTGCGGTTGAGGATGTACTTGCCGCCAAAGAACGGCAGATCGGCACGGAACGACCCGTCGTCCATCACGTTATAGGTGATGACCTGTTCCAGCATGCCCAGATCGCGGTAAAGCTCGTATTCCTCCATCCCGTGCGACGGGGCGCAATGCACGAACCCGGTTCCCTCGGAATCGGTCACGAAATCGGCGGCGCGGAAATCACGGATATCGTCCCATTCGCCGCCGGAGCCCTCGGCGCCCTTCAAAGGATGCTCCAGCGAGATCTTCGCCAGATCCTCCGGCGTGATATCGCACAGACGACGGTACATGCTATCGTCAAGCCGCGCCCGTGCGAACACATCCGCCGCCCGGTCGTCCGCCAAGATGTACCGGTCGCCGATCGTGGCCCAGCATTCCTCGGGTCGCCCCGTCACCTCATACAGGCCATAGGAGATCGCCTCGCCGTAAACGACCGCCTTGTTCGACGGCAAGGTCCAGGGTGTTGTCGTCCAGATGACGACCTGCGCCGAATCCAGCGTCGCATCGCCGGTGCCCACAACCTTGAACTTCACCCAGACGGTAAAGCTTTCCTTGTCGTGGTACTCGACCTCCGCCTCCGCCAGCGCCGTCTTCTCGACCGGCGACCACATCACCGGCTTCGACCCCTGATACAGAGACCCGTTCATGAGGAACTTCATGAACTCCTCGGCGATCACCCGTTCCGCATGGTAATCCATCGTCAGGTAGGGATCGGCCCAGTTTCCGGTCACGCCCAGACGTTTGAATTCCGTCCGCTGCACGTCGATCCAGCTGTCCGCAAAGGCCCGGCATTCCTGCCGGAAATCGACCACCGGCACTTCGTCCTTGTTCTTGCCCTTCTTGCGGTACTGCTCCTCGATCTTCCATTCGATGGGCAGGCCGTGACAGTCCCAGCCCGGCACATAGCGCGCATCCCGGCCCATCATCTGCTGCGAGCGCACGATCATGTCCTTCAGGATCTTGTTCAGCGCATGGCCGATATGGAGGTTCCCGTTTGCGTAAGGAGGGCCATCATGCAGGATGAAGGGCTCCCGCCCCTCTTTCTCCCGCAGGCGGTCGTAAACGCCGATCTCCTCCCACCGGGCCAGCCAGGCGGGTTCGCGCTTGGGCAGGCCCGCGCGCATCGGGAAATCGGTCTTGGGAAGGTTCAGCGTGTCTTTATAGTCGGGCGTCTCGGCGCACATATCTTGCGGTCCGTTTTTTTGGATCATCTTCAGGGATTTGGTCGGCGCGGGCGTCCATGCGCCTTGTCCCGGCGTCTCTGCTCAGAGCGCCGGGCAAATAATTCGAATGATGATCGCCAGTATCCTCATATCGCCCGCCTTATAGGCCGGGCCAGAAGGAGGGTAAAGCGGCGAAAGCACAGCACCTGCTGACCACTTGCCTGCCCCCCTGTTCTGACTTAAATTATACGACGTATAATTATTGGAGAGGTTCCATGCCCTGCCATATCTTCATCGCCACCAGCCTCGACGGGTTCATCGCCCGCCCCGATGGCGCGCTCGACTGGCTGGAGCGGCCCGGTATGGCGGGCGAGGACCACGGATATTCCGACTTCATCGCGGGGATCGACTGCATCGTCATGGGGCGCGGCAGTTTCGACAAGGTGCTCACCTTCGACAGCTGGCCCTACAGCCTGCCCGTCGTCGTCCTGTCGCAGAGCCTCACCGAAACCCCGCCCGACCAGCTGCCCCCGGATGTCACGATCCTCTCCGCCCCGCCGGAGGAGGTCACCGCCTTCTGCGCCGCGAAGGGTTGGACCCGCCTCTATATCGACGGTGGCCGCGTCATTCAGGACTTCCTGCGTGCAGGGCTGATCGACGACATGATCCTGACCCGCCTGCCCGTCCTGCTGGGTCAGGGCATCCCGCTCTTCGGCCCGCTCGGTGCCGATCTGCCGCTGCACCATCAGGACACCCGCAGCTTCCCCTCCGGCCTGATCCAGAGCCACTACAGATGCGCCCCGTGACCCCGCGCCGCCCCGGCCGCCCGAAATCCGGCAAGGCCGCGCTGACGCAACACGACGTAATCGCCGCCGCCCTGACCCTGCTGGATACGGGCGGCGAACCGGCCCTGACGATGCGCGCACTGGCCACCTCGCTTGGCGTGACCCCCATGGCGCTTTACCACCATGTCGGATCGCGGGACCAGCTGACCGGCCTGCTGGTGCAACAGGTCTTTGGAACGCCCGAGGGCTGGTGGCAGCACGACGCGCCGCATTTGGACCGGATCGCGCGGATCATGTCCGGCTACGTCACCCGCGCCACGGCCCATCCGGCCCTCTTGCTGCTTGTCTTCCGAACGCCCTCGGCGCTCACCGGCCCTCTGCGGGAGATCACGCAGACCCTTACCGAGACGCTCCGCGACATGGACCTGCCGGACCCGCTGCACATCCAGTGGCGTGACCTCCTGATCGATCACGCCCATGGCTTTATCCTGTCGGACGCGATGCAGCACGATCCGAAAGGTGCCTTGCCCGGCTATCACGCCAATCTGTCCCGATTGCTCTCGCATCTGGCCCGGGACTGCGGGCAACCTGCCCCAGATTCCGACACAGCCTGAACCCCGAACTTACACCGTAAGCCGCCGCCCTTCAGCCCCCGCTCCACCCATAAAGCGCCCGCGCCTCTTCCGCCGAATACCGCCCCAGCCAGACATCCTCGGCCACCAGCGCCGGATCACGTTCCTCCGGCGCGCCATAGCCGCCACCGCCCGGCGTGCGCACCCGCACCCGGTCCCCGGCCGACAGGGCGATATCCTGCGCCTTGGACAGATGTTCCGGCACGAAGTCCCGGCCGCCCTGCGTCACCAGAACCCGGTTCACCCCGCCGTCCCGGCCACCCAGCACGCCCTGCGGCCCAAACCGCCCGTGATCCATCACGAAACTGGCCCGCGCCGTGCCCTTGCGCAGCTCGACCTCGTAATCCAGGCCAAAACCGCCCCGATGCCGCCCCGCCCCGCCGGAGCCTTCATGCAATGCATAGCGGTGATAGAGGACCGGAAACTGCTGCTCCATGATCTCCACCGGCGGCGCCTTGGAAATGCCGATGGTCGAACAGCCATTGGCGATCCCGTCGCCCCCGGCATAGCCGCCATAGCCGCCGCCCGAGATCTGGTACATCACATAGGACCGCCCCTCCTCCGGCACCTCGCCTCCCAAAGCGAAATTCCCTGATGAGCCCGCAGGCGCCGCCGTCACCACCTCCGGCAAAGGCCCCACCAGCGCGGCAAAGACCGCCTCCGCGATCCGCTGGCTCACCTCCGCCGCACAGCCCGACACCGGCCGCGGATAGCGCGCATCGAGGAAGGTCCCCTCCGGCCGGATGATATTGAGCGGCTCAAACGCCCCGGCACTGATCGGCAAATCCGGGAATATGTGTCGCATGGCGAGGTAGACAGAGCTCTGCGTGGTGGCCCAAACGGAATTCATCGGCCCCCGGCAGGGCGCCGAGGAGCCGCTGAAATCAAAGGTCAGACGCCCCGCCGCCGCCGTCACCGCCAGCCGGATCTCCAAAGGCTCATTGACCACGCCGTCGCTGTCCACATAGGCAACGGCCTCGTAACGCCCCTCCGGAATGGCCGCGATATTGGCCCGCATCTGCTGCGCCGCCCGGGTCCTCAGCTCCGCGATCGCCTCCTGCACCACCGCATCGCCATAGCGGTCCAAAAGCCGGAACAGCCGCGCCTGCCCGACATACAGCGCCGCCGCCTGCGCCTTCACATCGCCGATCCGCTGATCGGCGACCCGAATATTGGAACAGATGATCGCATAGATTTCGGCGTCGAGCTCCCCTTCCTTGAAAAGCCGCACCGGAGGCAGCCGCAGCCCCTCCTGCTCCACCGCCGTGGCAGAGGCCGAAAAGCCCCCGGGCACCGCGCCACCCGTATCGGGCCAGTGCCCGGTATTGCTGAGCCAGCAGAAAATCTCGCCCCCCCGATACACCGGCATGGCAAAGCGCACATCCATCAGATGCGTGCCGCCCAGATAGGGATCGTTGACGATATAGATATCCCCGGGCTTCGGGGCCGCCGCCCGCCCCTGCCCGATCATCTCGATCAGCGTCCGGGTCGAAAACTGCATCGTCCCCACAAAGACCGGCAGCCCCTGCGAGCCCTGCGCAATGAGGCTCCCGTCCGCGGCGGAATAAATCCCGTCCGACCGGTCGTTTGCCTCTGCAATCACGGGCGAGAATGCCGCGCGCGAAAAGCTCAGATCCATCTCGTCACAGACCTGCTGCAATCCAGACTGAATGACGGTGAGGGTAATGGGATCAATGGTCATCTTGGCTCTCCGGTCCCGGCGTCTCTAAAGTGGCGAAGGCAGAATGCCTCCGGCGGGGATATTTTAAGCAAGAAAAAGACCGGGGCGCGCCCTGCCCCTTTTTCTTGCCGGAAATATCCCGGGGAGCGCGAGAGGCTGGCCCCTCGCTCCCGAAGCCGGCACAGGTGCTACGGCTCATGTCCGGGCCCCGACGGTCACGATCAGATTGCCATCGGCATCCTGTTCGGCGCGGTCGCCGGGCTCCATCACCAGCGTGCAGTCCATCTGTTCGACAATCGCGGGGCCACGGATCACGGCATCCCCGGGCAGGTGATCGCGCCAGTAGACCGGCGTGTCGACCCATCCGTCGAACCAGACCGCACGCGTGCCGCTCTGTGCCTCGGCCAGGGTCGCGCGGCGTTCGGAGGCATTGATCAGCAGCGACAGATCCACCTCCGCCCGGCGTCCGACCACAGATGTGTTCAGATTGACCACCGCCGCCCGGATCTCCGGCAGTTTGACCTGGAAACGGCGGAAATAGGCCTCTTCGAAGAGCGCCTGAAGCTCTTCCCGGGCGGGCGTCGGCCCCGGCAGCGGCACTCGCAGCAGGTGGGTCTGGCCGATGAACTGCATATCGACCGAATGGGCGATGCGCTCCTCCGCGATCTCGACACGCTCGCGGGCAATGGCGGCGCGGCCCTCGGCGACCTGTGCCGCAAATCCCGCATGCAGGGCGTCCAGTTCCACCGCATCGAGCGGCCGGTTCACCGTCTGGACAAAATCATGCCGCAGGTCGGCAACGATACAGCCGAGTGCATTGGTAATCCCCGGCCGCGCCGGCACCAGCACCTTGGGCACCCCAAGCTCGCGCGCAATGGCGCAGGCATGCAGCGGCCCGGCGCCACCGAAGGCAAAGAGCGCAAAGTCGCGCGGATCCTCGCCCAGCGAGATCGACACCATGCGCACCGCATCCGCCATCTTGGCCGTGGCGATCCGTAGCACGGCAGAGGCCGCCTCGACCGCATCCAGACCCAGCCGCGCGCCGATCCTCTCGGCAAAGGCATCCCGGATCACCTCAAGCGATACGCCGCCCGCGCCGGTGTTCAGCCGGTCCGGGTTCATCCGGCCCAGCAGCATATTGGCGTCGGAAATCGTGGGCTCGGTCCCGCCCTTGCCGTAACAGATCGGCCCGGGGGTCGAACCCGCGCTCTCCGGCCCCACCTGCAGCAGACCCGCCGCATTGACCCGCGCGATAGACCCGCCGCCGGCCCCCACGGTGCGCACATCCACCATAGGAACGTGGATCGGCATGGCATATTCCACCTCGATCTCATGACTCACCGCAGGCTCCGCCCCCCGGATCATCGCCACGTCGGTGGAGGTCCCGCCCATGTCATAAGTCAGCAGATCGGGGATGCCAGCACGCCGCCCGGTATAGGCCGCCGCCATCACGCCGGAGGCCGGGCCCGACATCACCGTCTTGGCCGCCTCATCCGCCACGATCCGGGCCGACACCATGCCGCCATTGCCGTTCATCACCAGCAGGTCGCGCGCATAGCCGCGGTCCGACAGCCGGTCGGCCAGCCGCTCCACGTAGCGGCGCAGCAGCGGCTGGACGGAGGCATTGACCGCCGCCGTCACCCCGCGCTCGAACTCCCGGCTTTCCGACAGGAGCGCCGAGCCGAGGGTAATATTGCCATTGGGCCATTCCTCCCGCGCGATCTCTCCGGCGTGCTGTTCATGGGCCGGATTGGCGTAGGAATGCAGGAAATGGATCACCAGCGCCTCGCAGCCTGTCGCCACCAGCGCGCGCAAGGCGCCACGCAGGGCGTCTTCGTCGAGCGGCAGGTAGACGGAGCCATCTGCCAGCATCCGTTCCGGCACCTCCAGCCGCAGGTCGCGCGGGATCAGGGGGCGGAACTGGCCCTTCATGCCGTAGGCCTGTGGACGCGTACGCCGGCCCAGCTCCAGCACATCGCGGAAGCCCGCCGTCGTCACCAGCCCGGTCTTGCAGAGCTGCCGTTCCAGCACGGCATTGGTCGTGGTTGTCGTGCCATGCACGATCAGGTCCAGCGCCGCGGCATCCACGCCCGCCGCATCCAGCGCCGCCAGCACACCGCCCGCCTGATTGTCCAGTGTTGTCGGCACCTTGGCGAGGCTCACCCGCCCCGCCCGGCTGTCGTAATGCACGAGGTCGGTAAAGGTCCCGCCCACGTCGATCCCGGCGAAGCTGCCGGTCAGGTCTTCTCTGCTCATTCTCAGGCGCCTTTCGCGGCGAGGATTGCGGCGCGGACGCGGTCGGGCGTGGCAGGCAGGTGATGCACCCGCGCGCCGGAAGCATCGGCAATGGCGTTGAGGATCGCGGGCGCGGTGGGGATCAGGCAATGCTCCCCCAGCCCCTTGGCGCCATAGGGACCATGGGCATCGCCCGTCTCAATGATATGGCTCTCGATCGGGGGGACGTCGCCGATGGTCGGGATCAGGTAATCGTGCAGGTTCTCCGTCCGGCCGGGGATGAATTCCTCCATCAGCGCGAGGCCAAGGCCCTGGGCGATCCCGCCCTCGATCTGGCCCTCGACCAGAAGCGGGTTGATCGCCTTGCCGACATCATGGGCGGCGGTGAATTTCAGCAGCTTCACCGTGCCCAGAGCGGTATCCACCTCCAGCTCCACCATCTGCGCCGCCGTGCCGAAGACGGCATAGGGCGCGCCCTGCCCGTTCTGATCCAGCGGCAGCGTCGGCGGGTCGTAGCTTTCCACCACCTCCAGCGCGTAATCGCCCTCCGCCTCCGGCAGCACGACGCGCTGCGTCACCCCGTCCTCGGTCAGCGCGATGCCGTCGCCGGTCAGAGTGATCTCAGCCTCCGCCCCCATATTGCCCAGCCGCAGCAGCTGCGCCCGCAAAGCCTCCCCGGCCAGCCGGGCGGCATTGCCGGTGATGAAGGTCTGGCGGGAGGCCGAGGTCTTGCCCGCATCCGGCGTCAGATCCGTATCGGCCGAAACCAGCGTGATCTGCGACACCGGCACACCAAGCGCGGTCGCGAAAATCTGGGTGATCACCGTGTTCGAGCCCTGCCCGATATCGACAGCCCCCTGATGCAGCATGACCTCTCCGGCCGCTGTCACTCCCGCCCGGATGGTGGAGGGGTTGGACATCGACGTATTGCCGCAGCCATACCAGCCACCGGCGATCCCGACGCCGCGTTTCACCACATCCGACCCGGCATTGAAGGCCGCAGCCTCTGCGACCGCCCGGTTCCAGGCGGGCTCCAGCGCGTCGAAACACTCCGCAATGCCCATGCCGGTGTCGAACACCTGCCCGGTCACGGTCGGATCGCCATTGCGCAGGGCATTGCGGCGGCGGATCTCCAGCCGGTCCATCCCCAGCTCACCCGCCAGCATGTCGAAGAGCTGCTCCTGCGCTACAGCCGACTGCGGCACGCCAAAACCCCGGAACGCCCCGGCAGAGACGGTATTGGTATGGATGCCCGCGCTCTTCGCCTCGTAATTCGGCGTCAGATAGGGGCCGGAGGCATGGATCGGCACCCGGTTCGCCACCGTCGGCCCCCAGCTGGAATAGGCCCCGGTGTTGAACCGGCCCTCAAAACGCGTCGCCACGATCCGGCCGGTGGCATCGGTGCCGATCTCCATCTGCACCTCAGAGGGGTGCCGTTTGGTGGTCGTCGCGATGCTCTCGCTGCGGGTATAGGTCATGCGCACGGGCCGGTTCAGCAGCCATGCGGCCATGGCCACAAAGGGATGCGTCGACATGTCGAGCTTTGATCCAAATCCGCCGCCCGTCGCGGTCGGGATGATCCGCACATCCGTCACCGGCAGGCCCAGCACCCCAGCCACCCCGTCGCGGTTCATATAGGGGGCCTGAGTGCAGCAGGTCAGCTCCATCCGGTCGCCGACACGGCGGGCCCAGGCGGCCTCCGGCTCGATATAGGCATGTTCGATGAACCCGGTTGAGAAGGCGCCGGAGACGACATGCGCCGCGTCCTCCATCGCGCCCCGGGCATCGCCCCGCGCCACATAGCCCCGGCACATCACATTCTCCGCCCGGTCCCGGTGCAGCAGGTCTGACCCCGCCGCGCCTTCGGGCGTCAGGTTCGCGGGGAGCTCTTCCCAGACCACGGGGAAATCGGGCAGCGTGTCCAACACATCGGCCGCGCCCACCACAGCCGCGACAGGCTCTCCCTTGTAGAGCGCCTCTCTCTCGGCAAAGACCGGCTGGTCGATGAAGCCGGGGATCACACCAAAGAGGTTTGCGCCGGGCACATCCGCCGCGGTCATCACCAGCGCCAGCCCGTTCTCCTGCGCATAGCTCTCCAGATCGCCAAACCGGAACCGCGCCCGGTGGTAGGGCGAGCGGATCACCCGCACGACCAGCGCGTCCGCCGGGGCCACGTCATCGCCGAACCGCTCCGTCCCCGACACCTTGGGCCAGCCGTCGAGCCGTGCCACACGCGCACCCACGCCACCCTCGGCCAGCGGCACCGCGTCGCCGCCCGCATCCAGCACCGCATCGATGATCTTGCGATAGCCCGTGCACCGGCAGAGCACGCCGCCAAGCGCATCCGCCACGGCCTCCTCGTCCAGCGCCACGCCCGACCGCAGCAGCGCCACCGCCGACACCATCATGCCCGGCGTGCATATCCCGCATTGCGCCGCCTGATGGCGCTGGAAGGACTGCGCCAGCTTTTCGGCCACCGCATCGCCCGTGACCAGCCCCGCCTGCGTCTCCACCACCCGGCCCTGCGCCTGTCCCGCCGCTGTCAGGCAGGCACAGACCGGCGCGCCGTCGATCAGCACCGTGCAGGCGCCGCAATCCCCGGCATTGCAGCCGACCTTGACGTCCTTGGCCCCGGCGGCATCGCGCAGCACCTCCGACAGCCGGTCGGTGGCGCGGGCCGGAATGGTGATCTCATCCCCGTTCAGCGTCAGGGAGATATGGCCGGCGGGTTCATCAAGCGACATCAGCGGGCTCCAGTGCCTGAAGAAGGGTTCGTGTGATCAGCGTCCGCACCGCGTCCTGCCGGTAGGCGGCAGAAGCGCGGACATCATCGATGGGGCTCAGCCCCGGCAGGTCGGTCGCGGCGACGACCCCCGCGATGGCATCGGGCGCGGCGCCTTTCAGCGCTGCCTCCAGCCCGGGCAGACGGAGGGCGACCGGCGAACAGGCACCCACGGCGATCTTCGCCCCGGTGATCAGCCCGGCATCAAGCTCCACCACCACCGCAACCATGGCGATGGATATGACGAGGTATTTCCGCGCCCCCAGCTTCAGAAAGCCACCGCGCCCCGCAACATTGGGGACATGCAGCGCCACCACCAGCTCTCCGGGTTCCAGCGCGGTCCGGCGCGGGCCAAGGATGAACTCCGACAGCGCCAGCTGCCGGACACCCGAGGGCCCCGCCAGCTCCACCTCCGCCCCGAGCACCAGCAGCGCAGGCACGCCATCGGCGGCGGGTGAGGCATTGCAGATATTCCCCGCCACGGTCCCGGCATTCTGGATCTGCACCGACCCGACCTCCCGCGCGGCCAGTTTCAGCCCATCAAAGGCAGGCGGCAGATCGGCCCGCAGGATATCGGTCCAGGTCGTCGCCGCACCAATGCGCCAGCCAGCCCCAACCCGGCTCACCCCCCTGAGCCCGTCGATTCGCGTCACATCCACCATGGTCGCGGGCGGCACCCCGTCGCGCAGCGCCGGATAAACATCTGTGCCCCCGCCCAGCACCACCGCCCCCTCGCCGATCAGGCCAAGGGCATCCTCTAGCGTTGTCGGGCGATGCAGCGTCATCCGGGCCTCATAAACAGTGAAGGGCAGTCATATGTATGCAAGCGATACTTGCCCCACGGTAGGGAGGTGCACGATCCCCTGTCAATCGCGCCATGCGCAGCGACAGCCCGCACCGCCTGAAAAACGATTATTGTTTGCACACAAACAAACATACAGCGCCGGATTTGCCCGCATTTTTGGCACTCATCTTTCAGCAGCTGCGGCAGACCTCTGAACAGCACACAGGCCAGCCCATCCCTCTCCGCCCCCTTGTTTACAATGCGAATCCACCCGTAACGGCCTTTCCCCACGCCGTACCGCTTTCCTCAGCGACTCCCGGCCTGCACAAAATCAGACGCCGCGCGGCCCGCGCAAAGATATTGACAGGCCCGCCGCGCCCATGCGTTCGTATACAAACAAATATCACCGATACGCTGCGGCCGAGCCCGCCGCATCAAAGCCCCGGAGCCTCAGCCGTGAGCGATCTGCCCGACACGCGAGAGACCAAGCGCGACAAGGCCCAGCAGCCCGAGAAGATCCGCTGCGATGCCTGCCCCGTCATGTGCTACATCGCCGAGGGCCGCGCCGGGGCCTGCGACCGCTACGCCAACGAGGGCGGGGAGCTGGTCCGCCTCGACCCGCATACGATTCTGGAAAACGCCGCCGGTGACACGCCGCTGGTCCCCTTCCTCGACCGCGAATGGGACGGAGAGATCGTGACAGGTGAGGACACCTTCATCACCGCCATCGGCTCCGGCACCACCTATCCCGATTACAAGCCCGCGCCGTTCATCGTGGCCTCCAAGGTCGCCGATGCCGATATGATCACCGTGGTGACCGAAGGCATCTTTTCCTACTGCGGCGCCAAGGTGAAGATCGACACCGACCGGCATCTCGGCTCCGAATGCGCCGCCGTCCGGGCGGAGGGCGAGGTGATCGGCCATGTCACCACCTCCGAATACGGATCGCAGATGCTGTCGCTGGGCGGCGTCAACCACCTCACCGGCGGATCGAAAAAGGAGGGCCGCGCCACCTGCAACGCCCTGCTCGCCCTCTGCAATGGGGAGGAGGTCGCGCTGACCATCGACAGGGGCGCGGAGCTGCAGATCACTGCCGGTCAGCCCCCCGTCGTGAACGGCCAGCCGGAGGAACGGATGCGCGTCGGCTGCGGCTCTGCCACCGTCGGCATGTTCGCCGCACAGTGGAAGGGTCTGGTCGATGAGGTTGTCGTGGTCGATGACCATATCACCGGCGTCATGTCCGAACATCAGGCCGGCAGGGTCATCGGGTGGGAGCCGTCGGGCATTCGCATCAAGGGCCGCCGCTCCACCCCCGGCCGCTATTTCCAGGTGGCAGAGCCCGGCACCGGCTGGGGCGGCACCGACCTGACCGACCCTCTGACCATCCTCGACAGCTGGCAGGCGGCCAAGGGCGCGCGGCCGGGCCTCTCGCTGCTCATGGTCTCCACCACAGGCGAAAACGCCGCCTATTATGAGCTGAACGAAGATCTCGTCCCGGTCCAACAGGAGATGCCCGCCCGCCTCCTGCCCTCCGTCGCGCGGATCGAGGAGAATTGCGAACCCTCCATGGCCTCCGTCCTCTTCATGGCCGGGGCTGGTGGATCGCTGCGCTCGGGCGTGACCGAAAACCCGGTCTCCCTCACCCGCTCCGTCCAGTCGCGGCTGACCCGCGTGACCTGCGGCGGCGCGCCCGTCTTCATGTGGCCCGGCGGCGGCATCACCTTCATGGCCGATGTGACCCAGATGCCGAAGAATGCCTTTGGCTATGTCCCCACCCCCGCGCTGGTGGCCCCCATCGAATTTACCATGTCCGCCGCCGATTACGCGGCCCTTGGCGGCCATATGGACTACGTCATGCCGCTGGAAGACGCGCTGCGTGGTCAGAAGGGCCGCCAGAACGACCATCGCCTGTCCGGCCAGCGCAGCGAACGGCCCCGCGCCGGACAGCCCTGGCCGCTGCCCCGCCCAGCGGAGCGCGCGGAATGAGCTGGGCAGAGGCCCCCGCCGCCGGGCTGATGCCCGATGGCCGCCTGCGCCTGACCCACGGGCCCATTGACGTCATCATCAAGGCGGAGGGCACGCCCGACACGGTCCAGCGCGCCTTTGAACGCGCGCATCGCGCCTTCCAGACCGTGCTGACCCGGCTGGTGCAGGAACTGCCCCGCCTCCGCTCCCCCCATGGGGCGGCGCCCGAAGGGCCTGTCGCCCGTCGCATGGCCCGCGCCGTGGCGCCTTTTTATCCGACCTTCGTCACGCCCATGGCGGCCGTTGCGGGCTCTGTCGCCGATCACCTGCTGTCGGCCATGCTGATCCCCGGCCATGGCCTGACCAGTCTGCATGTGAACAATGGCGGCGATATCGCCCTCTGGACCGCCGGTCCGGTGCTGACCGCCGCCATCTGCGACAATCCCCTGACCGGCCACATCGCCACCCGCGCCCATATCGCGCCCGGCGACGGGATTGGCGGCATCGCCACCTCCGGCTGGCGCGGTCGGTCGCTGTCCATGGGCGTCGCCGATGCGGTCACCGTGCTGGCCCGTGATGCCGCCACCGCCGATGCCGCCGCCACGCTGATCGCCAATGCGGTCGACCTTCCGGGCCATCCGGCCGTAAAACGTCAGCCTGCCTACCGTCTCAGCCCCGACAGCGATCTGGGCGACCGGCGGATCACGACCGATGTCGGCCCGCTGACGCCCGCCGACACCGCAACGGCACTGGACCGGGGCGCCGCCGTCGCGCAGGATTACCTCGGACGCGGGCTGATCCGCGCCGCCTGCCTCGCCTGCCAGGGGGAGCATCGCCTGCTGGGCGCCCCCCTCACGACCCTGACGAAAGACCTGACCTATGCCTGAACCGATGATCCGCAAGACCGCGATCCTGAACGAAACCATCTGGCACGAAGGCGGCCCCGTCGCCGCCACGCCGCTCCGCCGGGCCGCCTGCATGACGGTGATCGCGAACCCCTTCGCGGGTAAATATGTGGAGGATATCGCGGGCTTCATGGAAGACCTGAAGCCGCTGGGCGCCCAGATGGCGCAGGATCTGATCGACGCCCTCGGCGGCGACCCGACCCTCATCGAAGGCTACGGCAAAGGCGCCATCGTCGGCACGAACGGAGAGCTGGAGCATGGCGCGCTCTGGCATGTCCCCGGCGGCTATGCGATGCGCGAGAAGATCGCCGCCTCCAATGCCATCGTGCCCTCGACCAAGAAGATCGGCGGCCCGGGCACCCGGCTCGACGTGCCGGTGACCCATACCAACGCCTCCTACGTCCGTTCGCATTTCGATGCGATGGAGGTCGGGCTCTCCGACGGTCCCAAGGCCGATGAGATCCTGCTGGTTCTGGTCATGACCACCGGCCCGCGCGTGCATGCCCGCGTCGGCGGTCTGGCGGCGAAGGACGTCAAGGGCGAGGACGGCCTGCGGTGAAACTGCGCAAGATCATCACCCTGGTCGAGGAAACCCGGACGGAGATGGGCCGCCCCGTGTTGCCCCCTTCCCGCCGGGCGCTGGCCGCGGCGGTGATCGCCAATCCCTTCGCCGGTGTGTATGCCGAGGACCTGTCCCAGCTGATCGAAACCGGCGCGGAGCTGGGCGATATCCTGGGCCGCGAAGCCCTTGCCGCCCTCGGTTGCGCGGCGGATGCGGTACAGGGCTACGGCAAGGCCGCCCTGATCGGCGAGGCCGGAGAGCTGGAACATGGCGCGGCCCTCCTGCATCCTTCACTGGGTGCGCCCCTGCGGGCGGTGCTGGGCGGCGGCAAGGCTCTGGTCCCCTCCTCCAAGGCCATGGGGACCCCCGGTGACGTGATCGACGTGCCGCTGGGTCACAAGGACGCCGCCTATGTGCGGTCGCATTTCGACGGGATGCGGCTGCGTGTTTCCGACGCACCCCGTCCCGGGGAGATCGTGGTCGCCGTGGCGCTGCAGGTTGCGGGCCGCCCCCTGCCGCGCGTCGGCGGGCTGACACATCAGGAGATGGTCGGGGAGGACGGGTTGAGATGATGCGTGACGCTATCCGTTCAACCCTGGCACGGGCGACCAGCCCGGGCCGCGCCCGACCCTCCCCCCGGGAGGGCGCATTGGCGATGTCAGATGCCGTACAGCCGTCGCCCCATGCTTTTGAGATAAACCGCAGACCACAAGCGAACCGAAGCGCCCACCCAGGGTCGGGCGCGTCCCTCCAGTCTGACCTCGCCAAGACAGCCACGACATCACCAAAGGAGCACGCCGCATGACCACCTTCGTCCGCAACGCCTGGTACGTCGCCGCCTGGTCCACCGAGGTCGACGACCAGCTCCGCCGCTTCACCATCCTTGGCGATCACATCGTCATCTTCCGCAAGACCGACGGCACCGTCGCCGCGCTGGAGGACCGCTGCCCGCACCGCCTCCTGCCGCTATCGAAGGGCAAGCGGATCGGCGATACGGTACAATGCGGCTACCATGGGCTGACCTTCGACGGCACCACCGGCAAATGCACCCGCGTGCCCGGCCAGACCAACCTGCCGAACTCGGCTTACGTTGTAAGTTACCCGACGGAGGAACGCCACGGCATCCTCTGGATCTGGATGGGCGATCCCGCCAAGGCCGATCCAGCCAAGGTCTTTGACATGCCCGAATTCACCGATCCGAACTGGGCCGTGCACCATGGCGACGCGCTGCACCTGAAATCGAACTACCTCAACGTCGCGGAAAACCTCGTCGACCCGGCCCATGTCAGCTTTGTCCACCCGACGACGCTGGGCAATGCGGCCTCCGAAAACGTGCCCGTCCATGTGAAGACGGACGGCGAGGCCATCGTGGCATGGCGCTGGATCCGCGATGCCGAACCCGTGGGCTTCTTCAAGGGCTTCGGCGGCTTTACCGGCCATGTCGACCGCTGGCATTACTACTACCTCTACACCCCCTGCACCGCCGTGATCGACTTCGGCTCCATCGAGACGGAACGCAAGATCGCCGAAGAGGACCGCAACCAAGGCGTCCGCATCTTCGCGCTGCATTTCATGACCCCGGTGACGGAAACCTATACGATCGACCGCTGGCTCCATATCCGCAACACGGCGCTCGACGATCCGGAGGCCGAGACCACGATGGACACCATGTTCCGCAAGGCCTTTAACGAGGATAAGGAAATCCTCGAAGCCGTGCAGGAAGAGGAGCTGCGCCCGCAGAAACGCCGCCCCATCCGCATCGCCATCGACAAGGGGCCGCTGGTCTATCGCAAGCGGATCAATGACTTGCTGGAACTGGAACGGACGGAGGATCTGGCCTCCGACCCCTCCCCTGCATTTGTGTATCACGATTAACCGGCGTAAGACCGGATCACCTCGGTTGCCGTAACGGCAGCCCAGCCAACAGAGGACCCTCTATGACTTCGCGTATGACCCTGACGAGACGCACCATGCTCGCCGCTGCCGCCGCCCTGACCATGACGCCCCTGGCGGCCATGGCGCAGGAGACGATCAAGATCGGCGAGATCAACCATTACAAGCGCATGGCCGCCTTCGCCGACCCCTATAAGCTGGGGATCGACCTCGCGCTGAAAGAGATCAACGACAAGGGCGGCGTGCTGGGCAAGCCGCTGGAGTATATCCACCGCGACGATCAGGGCGATCCGGCCGAGGCGGTCAAGATCGCCGAGGAACTGATGACCCGCGACGGCGCGGTGCTGATCACCGGCTCGATCCTCAGCCATGTCGGCCTCGCGCTCTCCTCCTTCGCGGCCGAAAAGGGCTATATCTACCTCGCCGCCGAACCGCTGGCCGACAGCCTTGTCTGGTCTTCGGGCAACAAGAACACCTTCCGCCTGCGCGCCTCCACCTGGATCCAGGCCGCCATGCTGGCCGAGGAAGCCGCCAAAAGCGATGCCGTGACCTATGCCACCATCGCGCCGAACTATGCCTACGGGCAGGATGCGGTCGCGGCCTTCAAGGAGAACCTCAAGCGGCTGAAGCCCGAGGTGGAATTCGTGGCCGAGCAATGGCCCGCCCTCTTCAAGATCGATGCGGGTGCCGAGGTGCAGGCCATCGAACGCGCCAAGCCCGATGCGATCTACAACGTGACCTTCGGCTCGGACCTCGCCAAATTCGTCCGCGAAGGCACCGACCGCGGCCTCTTTGACGGCCGCCCCGTCTATGGCCTGCTGACCGGCGAGCCGGAATACCTGGAGCCGCTGGGCGATGAGGCCCCCGAAGGCTGGTTCGTCACCGGCTACCCCTGGTATGCCTTTGAAGACGGCACGCCCGAGAAAGCCTTTGTCGATGCCTATGTGGCCGAGACGGGCGAGACGCCGAAGATCGGGTCGCTGGTGGGCTATCTCGACGTTCTGTCGGTGGCGGCCGCCATCGAAAAGGCAGGGGCGACGGATACCGAAAGCCTGATCGCCGCCTTCAAGGGGCTGGAGATCCCCGACACGCCGATCGGGCCGCTGATGTACCGCGCCATCGACAACCAGTCGACCATGGGCGCCTATGTCGGCACGCTGGCGCTGGAAGACGGCAAGGGCGTGATGGTGGACTGGAGCTACAAGGGCCCCGATGCCTACATGCCGTCTGATGACGAGATCAAGGCGATGCGTCCGGCGGAGTGATCCGCCACGTCGGGGGTCGCACCGAAACTACGGCGCGGCCCCTGCGGGGAGCGGGTCAGGGGGGCTGTCTGCCCCCCGCCGCCTTCGGCGACTCCCCCCGAGGATATTTTGAGCAAGAAAAACACGGGGGCCCCTCTGCGCGCCGGAGCCGGTCCCGCAATATCCGACAGACAGGACCCCTTTCATGGCCTTTCTTTTTGCGCAGTTCCTGACCGGACTTGCCAATGCCTCCTCTCTCTTTCTGGTGGCCTCTGGCCTGTCGCTGATCTTTGGCGTGACGCGGATCGTGAATTTTGCCCACGGCTCCTTTTATATGCTGGGGGCCTTTATCGGCATCGCACTGATGGAGGTGCTGCCCGGCGCCGTGGGCTTCTGGGGCGCGATCGTGATCACCGGGATCGTCGTCGGGCTGCTGGGGGCGCTGGTGGAGATCGTCGTGCTGCGGCCGATCTACCGGGCGCCGGAGCTCTTCCAGCTGGTGGCGACCTTTGGCGTGATCCTGGTCATCCAGGATCTGGCGCTGATGATCTGGGGGGCCGAGGACCGGCTGGGGCCGCGGGCGCCCGGATTGCGCGGGGTCTGGCGGGTGTTTGGCGAGCCGGTGCCGAAATATGACATCGTCATCATCGCCATGACGCCCTTTATTCTGTTTGCCCTGTGGTATCTGATCGCGAAGACGCGGGTGGGCGTGCTGGTGCGCGCCGCAACGCAGGACCGGGAGATGGTGGGCGCGCTTGGCGTCAATCAGGCCTGGCTCTTTACCGGGGTTTTTGGCCTGGGCTGCGCGCTGGCGGGCTGGGGCGGCGCGCTGCAGCTGCCGAAAGGCGGCGCCGACCTGCTGATGGATTTCAACATCATCGGCGCGGTCTTTGTCGTGGTGGTGATCGGCGGCATGGGCTCCCTGCCCGGCGCCTTTATCGCCGCTGTGCTGATTTCGGTGCTCAATGTGCTGGGGGTGACCTATCTGCCGCAATCGACGCTGGTGCTGATGTTCGTCGTCATGGCCGTGGTGCTGATCATCCGCCCCTACGGCCTGCTGGGGCGCGAGGAGGTGGCGGGCGAACATGGCCAGGTCGGCGCGCCGGAGACACCGATCCGCCCCTATGGCCGCACCGGGCAGGCGCTGATCGCGGCGCTTTTGCTGGGGCTGGCGCTGCTGCCGCTGGTGGCGGACCGCTTCATCCTGATCCTGATGATCGACATGATCGTCTTTGCGCTCTTCGCGGCCTCCCTGCATTTCATCCTGGGCACCGGCGGCCTTGTCAGCTTTGGCCATGCGGCGTTTTTCGGCGGCGGGGCCTATGCGGCGGCCCTGCTGGTCTACCACACCGGCACGCCGATGGAGCTGGCCTTCCTCTTTGCGCCCCTCGCCGCCGGGCTGCTGGCGCTTGGCATCGGCTGGTTCTGCATCCGGCTGACCGGGGTCTATTTCGCCATGCTGACACTGGCCTTTTCCCAGCTCGTCTGGTCGCTGGCCTTTCAATGGCGCGACGTGACGCGGGGCGATGACGGGCTCGTGAATATCTGGCCCTCGGACTGGCTGTCGGGCACCACGCCCTATTACCATTTCACCCTGGTGCTGGGCGTCGGCGGCATCCTGACCCTGCGCCATATCATCCACGCCCCCTTCGGCTATGCCCTGCGCGCCGGTCGCGACAGCCCCCGGCAGGCAGAGGCGATGGGGATCAACGTCAAGCGCATCCAGTTCGTGGCCTTTGCACTGGCAGGCGTCATGGCGGGGCTGGCGGGCGGCATCTTTGTCTTCTCCAAAGGCTCCGTCTTCCCGACTGAGCTGGAAATCGCGGCCTCGTTTGACGCGCTGATCGTGGTATTCCTGGGCGGTGTGAAAACGCTGGCAGGGGGCGTCGTCGGCGCGGGCTTCATGACCGTGGTCGAGGACTGGCTGACCCGGCTGGAATACTGGCGCCTGCTGCTGGGCCTCCTGATCATCGCCGTCGTCATCATCGCGCCGGAGGGGATCGTGGGGTCGATCCGCACCGCCTGGAACCGGCTGCGGCGAACCGATGAAGAGGAGGCCGTGAGATGAGTGAGATCCTGCGCGTCGAGACCCTCAAGAAAAGCTATGACGGATTTCTGGCCGTCAATGGCGTCTCCTTCACCGTCGCCAAGGGAGAACTCAAGGCGCTGATCGGCCCCAATGGCGCCGGCAAATCCACCTGTTTCAACATGCTCATGGGGCAGCTGAAACCGACCGCCGGGGATGTCTTTCTGGAAGGCAAGAAGATCACCGGCCAGCGCCCCCGCGACATCTGGCGCAAGGGGGTTGGCCGGACCTTCCAGATCACCGGCACCTACCAGTCCATGACGGTGATCGAGAATGTGCAGATGGCGCTGATGAGCCATCACCGCAGGCTCTTTTCCTTCGCCCCGCGCGCCTGGAAGCTCTACCGGGATGAGGCGTTTGAATTCCTGAAAACCGTGTCCATGCAGGATCAGGCGGACCGCCCCTGCTCCATCCTCGCCTATGGCGACCTGAAGCGGCTGGAACTGGCGATTGCCCTGACCCACCGCCCGCGCCTGCTGCTGATGGATGAGCCGACCGCAGGCATGGCGCCCTCGGCCCGGGTCGAGCTGATGCAGCTGGTTGCCGACATCGTCGCCGATCAGGGTGTTTCGGTGCTCTTTACCGAACATGACATGGACGTGGTCTTTGCCCATGCCCATCACATCATGGTGTTGAACCGGGGCGAGCTGATCGCCGATGGCAGCGCCACGGAGGTGCGCAACAACCCGCAGGTGCAGGAGGTCTACCTGGGCGGCGGGACCCTCTTCAAGGAGGCCGAACATGCTTAAGGTCGAGGGCATCCACAGCTATTACGGCAAGGCGCATATCCTGGACGGGCTGAGCTTTTCCGTGGATCGGGGCGAGGTCGTGGCACTGCTGGGCCGCAATGGCGCGGGCAAGTCCACCACGATGAAATCCGTCATGCAGCTGGTCCGCCCCCGGCAGGGCCGCGTCACCTTCGAGGGGCGCGATCTGGTGGGCGACCCGGCCTTCCGCGTCGCCAAATGCGGCATCGGCTATGTGCCGGAGGACCGGCGCATCTTCTCTGACCTCACGGTGCTGGAAAACCTTGAAGTGGGCCGCCAGCCGAAACGCGAGGGCGCGCCGCACTGGAGCGTCGAGCAGCTTTTCGACATCTTCCCCAACCTGCGCGAACGCCGTGCCAACCGGGGCAAGCATATGTCGGGGGGCGAACAGCAGATGCTGACCATCGCCCGCACGCTGATGGGCAATCCGATGCTGCTGCTGCTCGACGAGCCCTCCGAAGGCATCGCGCCGGTGATCGTGGAGGAGATGGCCCGCACCATCCTCAGGCTCAAGGCCGAGGGGCTGACGGTGATGATCTCCGAACAGAACCTGCATTTCGCCCGCGCCGTGGCCGACCGTGCCATAATTATCGAAGGCGGGCAGAAGAAGTTCGACGGAACCTTTGCCGAACTTGAAGCCCAGCCGGAAATCCGCGATGCATATCTCTCCGTCTGATCCCGGCAGCTGTTCCAAGAAAGGCCCACGCGTGACCGATGAGCTCAAAGCCCGCACAAGCGCCGAGCATGGCTACCTGCTCGACGATCAGATCGGCTATCTGCTGCGCAAGGCCTATCAGCGCAACTCGACCATTTTCCAGTCGACCGTCCCGGGCAATCTGACACCCACGCAGTTTTCGGTCATGCACCGGCTGGCCGAAGACGGTCCGGTCTCGCAGAACCAGCTGGGCCGGTCCGTCGCCATGGACAGCGCCACCACAAAGGGCGTTGTCGACCGCCTGATCGGGCGCGGCTTTCTGGTCACCCGGCGCGACCCGGGCGACCGGCGGCGGCATCTCGTCTCGCTCACCCCCGAAGGCGTGGCGCTGATTGACGAGGCGGTCGAGGCGGCCAAACAGGTCACGGCAGACACGCTCGCCCCGCTGAGAGAGCGGGAGAAGGAAACGCTTCTGCGCCTTCTGTCGCGGATCATCTGACGCCACCGCCCCGGCCCCGGCCCCCGGACGGGCCGCACCACCGGATCGCCCCATGCAGCGCCGGGCCCTCCCGTCGGGTGACACCACGCGACAGGCCCCGCATCCCCGGCCCGCCTCCACGCGCCACCACGCGCCCAAAGGGCCGCGCCGCGTCCGGCACGCCCTGCATCAGCACACAGACCCTGCGCCCCCGCGAACAGCCCGGCCCATTGCAATCCGCCCCCTGCAATGACTAGGTCTCTGACAACCCGGCGCCCCATCGGCGCCCAATAGGAGTAGACCCATGAAAACCCTCGGCTTCCTGTCCTTTGGCCACTGGTCCGACCAGCGCGGCTCCGCCACCCGCACGGCGGGCGAGGCGCTGCTGCAGGCCATCGACATCGCCCAGGGCGCCGAAGAGCTCGGCCTCGACGGCGCCTATTTCCGCGTGCACCACTTTGCGCGCCAGCACAGCTCTCCCTTCCCGCTGCTGGCCGCCATCGGCGCCCGCACCAGCAAGATCGAGATCGGCACCGGCGTGATCGACATGCGCTACGAGAACCCGCTTTATATGGCCGAGGATGCCGGCGCGGCGGACCTCATCTCGCAGGGCCGGCTGCAGCTTGGTATCTCGCGTGGCTCGCCGGAACAGGTGATCGACGGCTGGCGCTATTTCGGCTACGGCCCGGCAGAGGGCGAGAGCGAGGCCGACATGGCGCGCCGCCACACCGAGGTCTTTCTGCAGATGCTGCGCGGCGAGGGCTTTGCCGAGCCGAACCCCCGGCCCATGTTCCCCAACCCGCCGGGCAGGCTGCGGCTGGAGCCGCATTCCGACGGGCTGATCGACCGGATCTGGTGGGGCGCGGGATCGAACAAGACCGCCGAATGGGCCGCAAAACTTGGCATGAACCTGCAGAGCTCCACCCTCAAGGATGACGAGACCGGAGAGCCCTTCCACGTCCAGCAGGCCGCCCAGATTCGCGCCTATCGCGAAGCCTGGAAAGCCGCGGGCCATGCCCGCAGCCCGCGCGTCTCCGTCAGCCGGTCGATCTTTGCCATCACCAATGACCTCGACCGGATGTATTTCGGGCGCGGCGGCAAGGAAAGCGACAGTGTCGGCCATATCGAACAGCAGCGCTCGATCTTCGGCCGGTCCTATGCCGACGAGCCGGACCGTCTGATCGAGCAGCTGAAAGGCGACGAGGCCATTCAGGAGGCGGATACGCTATTGCTGACCATCCCGAATTCCCTTGGGGTGGACTATAACCTGCATGCGATCGAAAGCATTCTGACCCAGGTTGCGCCCGGCCTCGGCTGGCGGTGAGTGTGACAGGACCGGGTCGGGGGGCGTTGCCCCCCGGCTCGTTCCGAGCCTCCCCCCAGGATATTTCGGGACCAGAGAAACCAGGGGCGTGGCCTGTCATTGCGGCCGCCGGATGCGGCGGATAGGCTTGCCCGGTAACGCTTGGACCGGAGGGACCGGATGACCAGAACGGCCCTTGTGACGGGCGGCGCACGCGGCATCGGGCGCGCGATTGCGCTGGACCTTGCCCGCGATCATGACGTGGCGATCACCTGCAATAGCAGCGCGCCGGACGGCTTGCCGGAGGACATGCTAGCCATTGCCGCCGATCTGTCGGTGGCGGGCGCTGCCGAGCGGGTCATCGCAGAGGTTCTGGCGCGGTTCGGACGGATCGACGTGATCGTGAACAATGCCGGCGTGATTGCCACGACGCCCAAGGAGAGCTTCGACCTTGAAGCGCAGCGGCATATGCTCGACATCAACCTGCTGGCGCCTCAGGCCCTGCTGGCCGCCGCCCTGCCGCATCTGCAGGCGGGGGCGGCCATCGTGAATATCTCTTCGGTCAATGCCGTGCTGCCGCCCCGCGACGCCGCCACCTATGGGGCCAGCAAGGCGGCGCTGAACCTCTGGACCCGCGCCATGGCCAAGGAGCTGGGGCCACGCGGCATCCGCGTCAATGCCGTGGCGCCGGGCGCGATCAATACGCCAGAGGCGCCACGCGATGCCGAGTTGACGCAGGCCTTTGTTGCCGAAACCGCCCTCGGACGGATCGGCCGGCCCGAGGATATCGCCCGCGCCACCCGCTTCCTTGTCAGCGACGCGGCCGGGTTCATCACGGGGGAGGTGCTGACCGTCTCCGGCGGCTACCGCCTCTGAACGCTCAGAACATGCGCCCGGTCGCGGCCGTCAGGGCCAGCCGCAGCCGCGCCCCCTCGCCCGGCACGAGCCCCGCTGCAACCAGCCCCGGCTGCCGCGCCACACGGCGCAGCAGAGATCCGATCCCCGCCAGCGGGAAATAGGCCGGACGCGCTGCCGCCGGCACCTCGCCCCAGCCACGCCGGACTTTCGCCAGATCGGCCAGTGCCGTCCGCGCCAGCTCTGCCACGGCCTCCTCCCGCCCGTCAGGCAGGGGCCGCTGCCCCGCCTCTTCCAGCGCCGGGATCGCCGCGAACCAGTTGACCAGCCCGAGCGCCCGTCCCGCCGGTCCGGCCAGCGCCGCACCGCCGCCCAGCGAAAGCGCCGCCACCTCGATCAGCGGGGCAGAGGTCGCCTCCAGATAGGACCAGAGCGCCGCCGCATCGGCAAAGCCCGACGGCTCCACATCCGCCTCCCGCCCGTCGACCAGCCGCTGCAACCGGAGCGCGCCCTCCGCCCCCACGGCCAGCGCCAGCGGCGTCACCACCTCATGCCGCCGCACCATCCGCCCCTCGGCGATTTCAGCCAGCGCATCGCGCCACCATTGCAGTCGCATCCGGGCGATCATCGGCTCCTGCGTGACCCAGGGCGCCCGCGCCACCTCCAGGTTGAAGGCATAGAGCGGAAACAGAACCGCCCGCGCCGACACCGGCGCCGCCATCGCCGCCCGGAACCGGGCCGGGTCGCCCCGCTCCACCAGCGCGGCGCAGGCGTTCACGTCATCCAGCATGAGCAGCCCCGCCGCGGGTCACACCGACACCGCCAGCTCCGCCGAGGCCATCTGCTCCTGCAACAGACGCCAGCGTACGGACTCGAGCAGCGCCTCGAAGGAAGCATCGACTATGTTCGCCGACACACCCACGGTCGACCAGCGCCGCCCGGTGCCATCCTCACTGTCGATGATGACCCGGGTCACGGCCTCCGTCCCGCCCTGGGTGATCCGCACCTTGAAGTCGACCAGCCGGACATCGGCCACAACCTCCTGATATTTCCCCAAATCCTTGGCCAGAGCCGACCAGAGCGCATTGACCGGCCCCCGATCGCTGCCCGCCTCATCCAGACTTTCCGAGACCGACAGCCGCTTCTCCCCGTCGACCTTCACGACAACCACCGCCTCCGACAACGACACCGTCTCATCGCGCTTGTTCTTGCGCCGCTCGACCGTCACCCGGTAGCGCTTCACCTCGAAGAACTCCGGCATCTGGCCCATGACATCCCGCGCCAGCAGCTCGAAACTCGCTTGCGCACTGTCATAGGTATAGCCGCGATCCTCCCGCGCCTTCACCTCCTCCAGAATCCGCGCCAGCGCCGGATCGCCCTTCTCCAGCACCACGCCCGTCTCCGCCAGCCGCCGGATCAGGTTCGACTGCCCGGCCTGGTTCGACATCGGGATCACCCGCTCGTTCCCCACCAGCCCCGGATCGACATGTTCATAGGTCGCAGGGTCCTTCACGATGGCCGAGGCATGCAACCCCGCCTTATGCGCAAAGGCCGAGGCGCCGACAAACGGCGCCTGCTTCACCGGCACCCGGTTGAGGATATCGTCCAGCTGCCGCGACACCTTGGTCAGCCCCTTCAGCGCCGCCTCGCTGACGCCGATGTCATAAAGGCTCCGGTAGGGCTCCTTCAGCATCAGAACCGGGATCAACGTGATCAGATTGGCATTGCCGCAGCGCTCGCCCAGCCCGTTGAGAGTACCCTGGATCTGGCGCACCCCGGCATCGACGGCGGCCAGCGATCCGGCCACCGCATTGGCCGTGTCATTGTGACAATGGATCCCCAGCTTCTCGCCCGGGATGCCCGCCGCGATCACCTCGCCCACGATCCGCCCGATCTCCACCGGCAAGGTGCCGCCATTGGTATCGCAAAGCACGATCCACCGCGCCCCCGCCTCCAGCGCCGCCCGAAGACACTCCAAAGCATAGGTGCGGTTCGCGATCCAGCCGTCAAAGAAATGCTCCGCATCAAAGATCGCCTCCCGGCCAAGCGCCACCAGATGCGCCACCGAGTCGCGGATATTGACGACATTCTCCTCCAGCGAGATACCAAGCGCCGCCGTCACGTGGAAATCATGCGTCTTGCCGACAAGACAGACCACCTCCGTCCCGGCATTGACAACCGCCGCCAGCACCTCGTCATTGGCCGCAGACCGCCCGGCCCGCTTGGTCATGCCAAAGGCCGCCATCCGCGCCTGCACCTCCGGCGCGCTCTCGAAAAACGCGGAATCCGTCGGATTGGCCCCCGGCCAGCCGCCCTCGATATAATCGATCCCCAGCCGGTCGAGCATGCCGCAGATCATGTGTTTCTCAGGGGTCGAAAACTGCACCCCCTGCGTCTGCTGCCCGTCCCGCAGCGTGGTATCATACAGATACAACCGCTCCTTCATCGCGCCACCCTCCCCGCGAAAACCGCCCCCGCCCCTTCATCTTGGCAAAAATACTCCGGGGTCCGGGGCAGAGCCCCGGCGACGCCTGACATCAAGACGCACCCATGCCAGATGTCCCATCCCCGCCCGATACGGCCGCGCCAGCGGCCCGGGCAGCGCCCCCTTGCCCCGGTAGGGGATTGCGAAGCAATCGCCCGAAAGGGGACCGCCCCCCGGGCGGGCGCTTCGTCCACCTGTGCGCGGCGATTGAACCACCCGCTCCCACGACCTGATAAAGCGGCGACCCCGCAAGACAGAGCGCCCCCCCGCGGCCGGGCACTCCCCTCCGGCGCGACAATGGCAACCATCGCTTCACGCACGACCGCGCGCCGCCGCAGCCCTCTGCGCAAAACACAGCCGTTCACACCAGCCCCTCCAGCTTCGACGCATCGAACCCAGGCCCCGGCAGCAGCTCCACCCCGGCCTTCGACATCCGCACCTCGACCCCAGCCGCCACCAGCGCGGCCTTCAGCGCGTCGACGGCAGAGAAATCCTTGGATGCCATCGCCGCGTCCCGCGCCCCGGCCAGCGCCGTCTCATAGGCCGACAGATCGACGCCCGCCTCAGCCCAGCCGCCCAGCTCCTCGGTCATCAGCCCCAGCATCCGGGCAGAGCCCAGCATGACCCCCTTCTCATAGAAACAGTCCTTCTGCGGATTGCCCGCGATCTCCTTGGCCATGGCATGCAGCCGCGCCAGCGCTCCGGCGGTGTTCAGATCATCCGCCAGCAGCTCCACCATGGCCGCATCGACGCCGACCTCTTCCGCATCTGTCAGCAATCGCCGCCAGTCGCGCAAAGTGGCCTCCGCCTCCGCCCGCTTCTTCTCCGTCCAGTCCATCGGCTTGCGGTAATGCGTGCCCAGAAAGACGAACCGGATCACCTCTCCCGGCACGCCCTGATCCAGCAGATCCCGGACGGTAAAGAAGTTGCCCAGTGACTTGGACATCTTCTTGCCCTCGACCTGCAGCATCTCGTTATGCAGCCAGAGATTGGCAAAACCCGCGCCGGGATGGGCGCAGCAGCTCTGGGCGATCTCGTTCTCATGGTGCGGGAACTGCAGGTCGATCCCGCCGCCATGGATGTCGAACCGATCCCCCAGCAGCTCCGCCGACATGGCAGAGCATTCGATATGCCAGCCCGGCCGCCCGCGCCCCCAGGGACTGCCCCAGCCCGGCAGATCATCCGTCGACGGTTTCCACAGCACAAAATCCATCGGATCGCGCTTGTAGGGCGCGACCTCCACCCGGGCGCCGGCGATCATGTCCTCCACCGACCGGCCCGAGAGCGCGCCATAGCCGTCGTAAGACCCGACCGAGAAGAGCACATGCCCCTCCGCCGCATAGGCATGACCGGAGGCGACCAGCCCCTCGATCATCGCCACCATCTGCGGAATGAACTGCGTCGCGCGCGGCTCGGCGGAGGGGCGCAAAGTCCCCAACGCATCCATATCCGCATGATACCAGCCGATCGTCTCCTCTGTCCGCTCGCGGATCAGCTCCTCCAAAGACCCCGCCGCGCCGGCCTCTTTCCGCGCCAGCGCCGTTGCGTTGATCTTGTCATCCACATCAGTGAAGTTCCGCACATAGGTCACCGCCGCCTCGCCATAGACATGCCGCAGCAACCGGTAGAGCAGGTCAAAGACCACCACGGGCCGGGCATTGCCCAGATGCGCCCGGTCATAGACCGTGGGCCCACAGACATACATCCGCACATTCCCGGCATCGATGGGGTCAAAGACCTCCTTCCGGCGGGTCATGGAATTCGTCAGGCGTATCTCGACCATGGCGGTCCCTCACGGTTGTCCGCGGGCGGCTTAGCAGGATCGTTGAAAGGAGGAAACGAAGAAGCGGCCCGCGAGATGTCTCAGCAGGTGATAATGCAGCAGATAATGATGCAGCTCTTCGTCATGCGGCCTGCATAGCGCGCGGCGGAGCGCCTGCCAAGGGATTACGTGTTTCGCTTCCGGAATAGGTCAGCAGTGAGGTCGTCGCAAAGGGCAGCGGCCGACCGCGGGTGGCTGCGAAGCGGCCGCCGGTATGCCAGTGGCATGCCAGTTTTATCAGGCGCACCTCTGGTGCGACGGGGCGGTCGGCCGCTGCCCGGCGTGCCGCCGGGCGGGTGTTCAATCCGATCTATCGGCCCCAGACACCAAAATTCCAATGCGCCAGCCAGAGTTCTGCGCCAGCCCCTACAGCAACCCCGTCTCCACCACCTTCGCCCAGTCCGCCCGGCCCATGGCCCGCGCCTGATCCGCCGCCGCGCGCCAGTCATAGGGCACCTGCCGGTGCTCCACCACCCAGCTCCCCGCGCCGCCACCCACCACGGCATAGCTCGCCAGCGGCGTGCCGGTCTGCATCACATGGGCCGGTTCCCGGTCGTCGGTATATCCCGGACAGCCGACCGAGCCCGGATTGACCAGCAGCCGCCCGTCAGACAGCCGCACCACCCGGGGAATATGTGTATGCCCGCAGAGCATCAGGCTCTCCGTCACCCCCGCCGCAAATTCTTCGATCTGCGCCAGAGGGGCCATGCGCATGCCGCCATCCGCCACCTCCTCGGCCCAGTAGACCTCATCCGCCCCGGGCGTCGCATGGCAGAGGTAGACATCCCCTATCCGCGCCTCCACCGGCAGCCCCCGGATCCAGTCGAGCGCGGCGGCGGGCAAGAGCGGCAAGGTCTCCCGGTCCGTCTCCCACATCTCCTCCGGCGGATAGTCCACCAAGGCCCGGTCATGGTTGCCCCGCACCGTCAGCAGGTCCAGCGGCTCAAGCTGCGCCCAGACCCCCGCCGGGTCCAAAGGCCCGCTGAAGACATCGCCCAGGTTCACGACCCGGGCGATCCCCAGCCGGGCGATATCGGCCAGCACCGCCTCCAGCGCCAGCGCGTTTCCATGAATGTCGGCAATAACGGCAAATCTTTCCATGGCCCGACTTCTGCACGCCCCCGCCGCCACGGCAAGTTCAGACTTGCGCGGAGGACAATCGCCGGACACCCTCCCGCCCATGAGCCGCGCCTTTGTCCGTAAAATCTGCGAAACCCTCCCCGGGGCGGAGCTCACCGACCCCTGGGGCGGCGGCCATGACGTCTGGAAAGTGGGCGGCAAGATGTTCGCGGTGATGGGAACGGAATATGACGGCGTCTCGGTCAAAACGTCAGACCCCGAATTCGCCCGCATGATGATCGAGGCCGGCGATGCCCGCCGCGCTTCCCATATGCACGCCAGCTGGGTCTTCCTGCCCTGGGGCACGCTCGACGACCTGCTGCGCGACCGGCTGATCATCTCCTACGATATCATCCGCGCCGGGCTGACGAAAAAAGCACAGGCGGCACTGCCGCCACGTCCGGAGCTATAAAGCCCCGCGCCCCCAATATCTTGCGGCCAATACTTCGGCCAATACCAAAACCACCCCCTTTTGCCCTTGCCAACCCCGGCCCGCCGGATGATCCTGCGCCCGAAACGACAGGGCCTGCGACAGGCCCCCGGCCCATCCCAGATCGAGGAGACACGCCATGCATGATCCCGGCCCCGCCTTCCGCGCCCTGCACGCCCCCGGCAATCCCTTTGTGCTGGCCAATTGCTGGGATGTGGGCTCTGCCCGCGTGCTGGCGGCGCTTGGTGCCCAGGCCATCGGCACCTCCTCCGCCGGATATGCCTTTACCCTCGGCCAGCCCGACAGCTCTCTGACGCTGGAACAGGCCCTGACCCATGCGGCAGAGATCGTGGCAGCCACGCCCCTGCCCGTCTCCGGCGATTTCGAAAACGGCTATGCCGACGATCCCGACGATGTGGCGGAGACGGTGAAACTGGCCTTCGAGGCCGGGCTGGCCGGCATCTCTATCGAGGATAACAAACCCGACCGCACCCCATACGACCGGGCGCTCGCCGCCGAACGTATCAAGGCCGCCGCCGCCGCCGCCCGCGCCCTGCCGCGCGATTTCGTGCTGGTGGCCCGGGCCGACGGCATGCTCAACGGCAAATACGATATCGAGGAGGCGCTGGCCCGCCTCAAGGCCTTTGACGAGGCCGGGGCGGATTGCATCTATGGCCCGATCCCGCCCACATGGGATGACCTCGCCCGCATCGTCCAGTCGACCGAAAAGCCGGTGAATGCCCTCGCCGCCGGCTCCTTCGCCAGCTACTCCAAGGACGACTTCGCGCGCATCGGCGTCGCCCGCATCTCGCTCGGCTCCGGCTTTGCCCGCGCCGCGCAACGCCGCCTGATCGATATCTTCAGCGAGATCATGGAGGACGGCGATTTCTCCTCCCTCAAGAAAACCGTCTCCGGCGCCGAGGTCGACGAGATGCTGCGGAAATTCATGGGCTGATCGCCCCTCTCGCTCCTGACCCACTCACCAACGGGCGGCGCCATCGCGTCGCCCGACGCGATTCCAGGCCAAACTGATCCACCCCGCCCCGCCAGCAGTATCCCTGACAGAACCGTGATGGAGCCGCCCCGCCCCGGCCCCGTTGACCCCGAGACATCAGACAGGGAGATACCAATGTTCCGCACCGCCGCCCTCCTCGCCACCGGCCTCGTCCTGACTGGCGTCGCCGCGACCACCGCCGCCTTCGCCTCGACCGATGACCTGATCCGCCCGCTGGACCCGACGTCCAGTTCGCTGGACAGCTACCGCTGGGATGCCCGGCCGGTGCTGATCTTCGCCCCCTCCACCGATGACCCGACATATCGCGACGCCATCGCCCGACTCGACACCGCCCGCGCCGACCTGCGCGACCGCGATATCGTGGTGCTGACCGACACCAGCCCCGACACCGCCAGCCCGATCCGCAAGGGCCTCGGCGCCGAAGGCTTTACCATGCTGCTCGTCGGCAAGGATGGCGGGGTCAAGACGCGCTCCGATGAGGTGATCGCGCCCGAGACCCTCTTTGCCACCATCGACCGCATGCCGATGCGCCAGCGCGAGGTCCGGCAGGACTGAGCGTCGCCGGGCGGCGCTCAGCCGCCCGCGCCCCGCTCCAGCCAGCCCCGCGCCTCCGGATCGGGGATCAGCGCCGTAATCCGCGCCTCGTAAGCGGCCAAATCCGCCTCCGTCAGCTGCCCCTGCCAGTTGCCCGCGCCCCCGGTGGCAAAGAACGCCGCATCCTCTTTCCAGAACCCGGTGCCACCGACCGGCGCATAAAGCTCGGCCTTGCCGCGCATCGCATCGATGCCGCTGGCCTCCGCAATGGCGGCAATCGCGGCATCCGACACTGCGATTCCCGCCGCCCCGGCCAGCTGCCGCAGCGTCCCCTCCGCATCGCGGATCATGTCGGCATAATGCATCAGCACCAGCCCCGGCACCCGGCCCGACCGCGCCGTCTGCAGATAGTGATGCACCACGATGGCCAGCGCATCATTGTCCAGATCTTCCGGGTCCATCGGCCCGTCCAGAAACCGCGCCAGCGCCTCCGACACCGGCCCCTTCATCGGATGATCCTCCCCCACATGCCGGTTGGCGATATGCTTGCGCAGGGAAAAGAACACATCCAGCGGATGCCGATAAACGGCCACCACCGTCACCCCGTCCCAGACCGGAAATCCATCCGCAGGCGTATGGGTCTTGAGCACCCGCCGCCCCGGCAGTGCTTCTATCGTCCGCGCCACCTCCGCTGGCCCCACCCCCAGATCGGCATCCACCCAGGGCGAGATCGCGCCTAAGGGCGCAGGCAGCTCCGGCCCCCCGTTCACCAGCATCGCCAGCATGGTCTGGGTCCAGGTCGTGCCGCTTTTGGGAGGTGTACAGACAAGGATATCCCCGTCGCGCGGCGCCCATGTCGCCCAGCGATCAGGCCGGGTGATGGCCCCGGAATAGCGCCGCGCCGCAGGTCTCAGAATATCCATGATACACTCCCCCCAAGGCTCCACTGCACGGCTCTCCACCAACAGAACCCAGTCCAGCCCCCCAAAAAACCACGCCCGATCTTTTTCTTGCCGGAAATATCCCAGGGGGAAGGCACTCCGGAGGCGTGCCGCGGGGGGCAGCGCCCCCCGTCCCCCCTCTCCATCCAGTACATCCCCCGGACAGGGGCACCAGTCTCCCAGCCCCAAACTCCCTGCGCCGCGCTCCTGCCCCCCCAAACGCGGGGCCCGAAGGCGCAGCGCCGGCGATCAGGTCACGCCAGCATCGCCATCGGGTTCTCCAGACCCTCGACAATCGCCTGCAAGAGCTCCGCGCCAAGCGCGCCGTCGATGACCCGGTGATCGACCGACAGCGTCACCGACATGACCGTGGCGACCTCGATACTGCCATCCTCGCCCACGACCGGCTTCTTCACCCCGGCGCCCACGGCCAGAATGGCCCCGTGCGGCGGGTTGATGACCGCGTCGAAATTGTCGATCCCGAACATGCCGAGGTTGGACACGGCGAAAGAGCCGCCCTGATATTCATGCGGCGCCAGCTTGCGGTCGCGCGCCCGTCCGGCCAGATCCTTCATCTCCACCGAGAGCGCCGAGAGCGACTTGCTGTCCGCATCCTTCAGCACCGGCGTGAAAAGCCCGCCCTCGATCGCCACGGCCACGGCCACGTCAGAAGGCTTCAGCTGCAGCACGCGGTCCCCGGCCCAGACGGCATTGGCCGCAGGCACCTGCTGCAGCGCCAGCGCACAGGCCTTGATGATGAAATCATTGACCGAGAGCTTCACGCCCCGCTTTTCCAGCTGCTTGTTCAGCTGACCGCGGAAGGCCATCAGCTTGTCCAGCTTGATGTCACGGCGCAGGTAGAAATGCGGGATGGTCTGCTTGGCCTCGGTGAGACGCGCGGCAATCGTCTTGCGCATCCCGTCGAGCTTGATCTCCTCGTACTCCCGGCCCTCGTACATCTTGAGCACGGCATCGGTCGATGGACCTGCGGGCATGGAGGCGGCCTTGGGTGCCTCTGCAGCAGCGCTGGCCGCCGCAGGCTTGGCCCCGGGCTTGGCAGCTTCCACATCCGCCTTGACGATCCGCCCATGCGGGCCGGAGCCGGTCAGCGCGGCCAGGTCGATCCCCTTATCCGCCGCGATCCGACGGGCCAGCGGCGAGGCAAAGATACGCCCGCCATCCGCGGCCTTGGGAGCTGGCGGAGGGACTGCGACCGCCTCGGAGCCCCCCTTGGGGGCCGCCTCCGCGCCCGCGTCGGCCTTGGCGGCGGCCTCCGGCGCCTGTGCCGCAGGTGTCGCGGCGGAGATATCGTCGGCGGACTCGCCCTCTTCCAGCAGCACGGCGATGGCGGTGTTGACCTTGACCCCTTCGGTGCCTTCGGAGACGAGGATCTTGCCGATCACGCCCTCGTCCACGGCTTCGAATTCCATCGTGGCCTTGTCGGTCTCGATCTCTGCCAGCAGGTCGCCGGAGGAGACCGTGTCGCCCTCCTTGACCAGCCATTTCGCAAGCGTCCCTTCCTCCATCGTGGGGGAGAGCGCGGGCATCAGGATTTCTGTGGGCATGGGATCAGCTCCTGTCTTCGGCGCGGCGGATGCGGCGGGAGCGAGGGGCGCGGCCCCTCGCGCTCCCCGGGATATTTGGGGCAAGAAAAAGGGGCGCGGCTGGCGCCGGGTGAGAGAGGGCGCGGCTCATCGGTAGGTCACCTTGTGCACGGCCGCGACAACCTCATCGGCATTGACCAGCGCCAGCTTTTCCAGGTTGGCCGCATAGGGCATGGGCACATCCTTGCCGGTCACGTTCAGCACCGGCGCATCGAGGTAATCGAAGGCATTCACCATGATATAGGAGGACAGATGGTTGCCGACGGAGGCCACCGGGAAGCCCTCTTCCACCGTCACGCAGCGGTTGGTCTTCATGACCGAGGCGATGACCGTGTCGTAATCGATGGGCCGCAGGGTGCGCAGGTCGATCACCTCTGCCTCGATCCCGTCCTGGGCCAGCTTTTCAGCCGCCTCCAGAGCATAGGTCATGCCGATGCCCCAGCTGACGATGGTCACGTCGGAGCCTTCGCGCCAGATCTTGGCCTTGCCGAAGGGCACGGTGAAATCATCGAGCACCGGCACATCGAAGCTTTTGCCATACATGATCTCATTCTCAAGGAAGATCACCGGGTTCGGATCGCGGATCGCCGTTTTCAGCAGGCCCTTGGCATCGGCCGCCGAGTAGGGCTGCACCACCTTGAGGCCGGGAATATGCGCATACCAGGCGCCGTAATCCTGGCTATGCTGGGCGCCCACGCGGGCGGCGGCACCGTTCGGGCCCCGGAACACCATCGGCGCGCCCATCTGGCCACCCGACATATAGAGCGTCTTGGCCGCCGAGTTAATGATCTGATCAATCGCCTGCATGGCGAAGTTGAAGGTCATGAATTCGACGATGGGGCGCAGACCGCCAAAGGCCGCGCCCACCCCGATCCCGGCAAAGCCATGTTCGGTGATCGGCGTGTCGATGACGCGCTTGGCGCCAAATTCATCGAGCAGGCCCTGGGTCACCTTATAGGCGCCCTGATATTCGGCCACTTCCTCGCCCATGACAAAGACATTGGGGTCGGACCGCATCTCTTCGGCCATGGCGTCGCGCAGCGCCTCGCGCACGGTTTGGGTCTTCATCTCCGTGCCCTCGGGCCAGTCCGGCGACTGGTCTGGCTTGGGGGCGGCGGGCGCTTCGGCCTTGGCCTGAGCGGGGGTCTTGGCCTCTGCCGGGGCGGCTTCGGCCTTGGGCGCGGGCGCGGGCGCCGAGGTCGCGGCGATATCCCCGGCCTCTTCGCCCTCGTCCAGCATCACCGCAATCGGCGTGTTGACCTTCACCCCTTCGGTGCCCTCTGCTATCAGGATCTTGCCGATCACCCCCTCGTCCACGGCTTCGAATTCCATCACCGCCTTGTCGGTCTCGATCTCCGCCAGGATATCACCGGAGGAGACACTATCCCCCTCCTTGACCAGCCATTTGGCCAGCGTGCCCTCTTCCATCGTCGGCGACAGGGCCGGCATCAATACTTCGGTCGGCATCTCCGCTCTCCCTTACGCGTCTTCTTCTATGGCCGCGCCCTGCGGCAGCTCGGTGGCATAGATATCGGTCCAGAGTTCCTCCGGCGCCGGCTCCGGGCTCTCCTTGGAGAATTCGGCCGAGGCGTTCACGATATCCTTGATCTCCTTGTCGATGGCCTTCAGGTCATCCTCGGAGGCATGTTTGCCCTGCAGCAGCAGGTCGCGCACATGCTCGATCGCATCCTTTTCCTCGCGCATCTTCTGCACTTCCTCGCGGGTCCGGTATTTCGCCGGGTCCGACATGGAATGGCCACGATAGCGATAGGTCTTCACCTCAAGGATATAGGGCCCGTCGCCCTTGCGGCAGTGGGCCACGGCCTTCTCTCCGGCCTCTTTGACGGCCAGAACATCCATTCCGTCGACCATCTGGCCGGGGATGCCAAAGGCCTCCCCCCGCTTGTAGATATCGGGCGAGGAGGTCGAGCGCTGCTGCGACGTCCCCATGGCATACTGGTTGTTCTCGATCACGAAGATCACCGGCAGCTTCCAGAGCGCCGCCATGTTGAACGTCTCATAGACCTGGCCCTGGTTGGCCGCGCCATCGCCGAAATAGGCAAAGGTCACCCGGTCATTGCCCAGATACTTGTCGGCAAAGGCCAGCCCGGCCCCGATCGGCACCTGCGCGCCAACGATCCCATGTCCACCGTAGAAATGCTTCTCGCGGGAGAACATATGCATCGACCCGCCCTTGCCCTTGGAATAGCCGCCCTCGCGGCCCGTGAGCTCGGCCATCACGCCATCGGGGTTCATCCCGCAAGCCAGCATATGGCCATGGTCGCGGTAGGAGGTGACGCGCTTGTCGCCTTCGCTGGCGGCCGCCTCCAGACCCACCACAACGGCCTCCTGGCCGATATAGAGGTGACAGAAGCCGCCGATCAGACCCATGCCATACAATTGACCGGCCTTCTCTTCGAAGCGCCGGATCAGCAGCATGTCGCGGTAGTAGGATTTCAACTCGTCTGCGGAAACATTTGGCTTCGCAGCGGATTTCCGGGTCGCCATCGCGGACCTCCTCCCATCCGATAGTTTAACGTTGAACTATCCAATAAAGCATTTTGCCCCGGCATGCGAGGGGGAAATTGCCGCGGCCCGGCGCACCACAGATATGCCCGGCGGCAAGACACAGGACGCCCCAGGCCCACAGGCTCGCACCCCGCCGCACCCCGCCGCACCGGCAGATCATCACGTCAGAAACTTCAGAAAAGCCCGGCCCGGCTCAGCGCACGACCATTTCGTCGCTGCGCATCGCGCCCAGAACATCCCGCGCCTGCTGGTCCAGCAGGTCGAGGTCGAGATAATCGTCAGACAGACGATGGGTGAGGTTTTCCATCCGGGCCACCTCGATTTCAAGCGCATCCAGCTGTTCGCGCAGCTGATCGCGATCCGCCGCCACTTCGGCACGCCGAAACAGCCCCATCTCTCCCTGAACGGCAGAGAAGATGAAATACAGACCGGCACAAAAAATCGCCGCAAAATAGATGAGCCCCGATACTCCGGGACGCCCGGTATTGCTCATGATCGCCTCTTCCGCCTCTCCCGGGCGGTATGCAGACAATGGCACAGCTCACGCCGCCTGTGAATCCCAATTCGGTCGAAACCGCCCGGAAAGCCAGCAAAACTGTCACAAAATTCACCTACGAAACCCGCCACAGGCCCGCAATTTTACCCAGCGTTAATGATTGCCGCCCCCCAGGCTTTTTCTTGCCAGAAATATCCTCAGGGGTGAATTGGCCCAAAGGGCCAAGAGGGGGCAGACTGCCCCCTCCCGCCGCCGCCGGCCCAGCCGGCGGCACTCAAATGATTTCAGCCCGCGACCGACGCCTGATAAATCCCGTCGATCGTCTCCGCCAGCACCGCGTCGAACTCCGCATCCGACTGCTGCGCCGACAGACCCTCGGTCAGCGCGCGCGAAAACGACGCGATCATGCCGGTCTGTTTCGACAGCCGCGCATTGGCCTCCTCGCGGGAATAGCCGCCCGACAGCGCGACCACCTTCAGCACCTTCGGATGATCCACCAGCACCTTGTAGAGGTTGTCGACCTCCGGCAGCGTCAGCTTCAGCATCACCGGCACGTCCACCGCCTCCAGCTCCGCCAGGATCGCATCCCGCAGCAGCTCCTCGGCCTCCGCCTTGTCGGCGATGGAAATCGTCACCTCGGGCTCAATGATCGGCACCAGCCCATGGCCCAGGATCTGCTTGCCGATGGCAAATTGCTGCGCCACCACGGCCTTGATCCCCTCGGGGTTCGCAGCCGAGATCACCGACCGCATCTTGGTCCCGAAAATCCCCTTGGCCACGGCCTTTTCCAGCAGAGCATCCAGCTCGGGCATGTCCTTCATGACCTGCACGCCGCCCTCTTCGGCGGCCAGCCCCTTGTCGACCTTCAGAAACGGCACGACGCTGCGCTTTTCCCACAGGTACTGGGCGGTCGGCACACCGTCGATCTCGCCATCCATGGTGCGCTCGAACAGGATCGCGCCCACCACCTTGTCGCCGGTAAAGGCGGGGGATTTGATGATCCGCGCCCGCATCTCGTGGATCAGGCCGAACATCTCTTCATCGCCCGAATAGGCGTCTTCCTCGATCCCGTAGAGCTTCAGCGCCTTGGGCGTCGACCCGCCCGACTGGTCGAGTGCCGCAATAAAGCCCTGACCCGCCGCGATCTGTTCGGTCTGCTTGGTGTCGCTCATCATCAATTTCCCTGTTGTAATCCCGCGGGTCCGCGCCCCGCGCCTTGATCCATGTCTAGGCCGCTGCGGCCCGGTTTGAAAAGTCTCTCGGCATGAAAACCGGCTCAGCCGCGCTCCAGCGCCGCGACACCGGGCAGCACCTTGCCTTCCATCCACTCCAGAAAGGCACCGCCAGCCGTCGAAATATATGTAAAGGCCTCCGCCGCGCCCGACACGTTCAGCGCCGCCACCGTATCGCCGCCCCCGGCGACCGAGATCAGCCGGCCCGCCTTCGTCAGCGCCGCCGCCTTCTTCGCCGCCGCATTGGTCGCCATGTCGAAGGGCGGGATCTCGAAGGCACCCAGCGGCCCGTTCCAGATCAGCGTCTTGGCCTTCTCAAAGGCCATCTCGATATGCGCCACACTCTCCGGCCCGGCATCAAGGATCATCGCATCCTCGGGGCAGTCCTCGGCGCCCACGACCTCATTCTCGGCGCCCGCCTTGAACTCCCGCGCCACCACCACGTCGCGCGGCAACAGCAGCTCACAGCCCGCCTTGGCGGCCTTTTCGGCAATCTCTTTGGCGGTGCCGGTCATGTCATGCTCGCACAGCGACTTGCCCACATCCACGCCCTGCGCGGCAAGGAAGGTATTGGCCATCCCGCCGCCAATCACCAGCATGTCCACCTTCTCCACCAGGTTGCCCAGCAGGTCGAGCTTGGTCGACACTTTCGCGCCCCCCACAACAGCCAGCACAGGCCGCTCCGGCTGGCCAAGCGCGGCCTCCAACGCCTCCAGCTCCGCCTGCATCAGACGGCCCGCACAGGACGGCATCAGATGCGCCACCCCCTCGGTCGAGGCATGCGCCCGGTGCGCCGCGCTGAAAGCATCGTTGCAGAAGACATCGCCCAGCCCGGCCAGACGCTTGGCAAATTCCGGATCATTCGCCTCTTCGCCCGGATGGAAACGAATGTTTTCCAGCAAAAGAACCTCGGCCTCCCGCTCTTCCTCGGTCGGGTTCTCGGCCCCCTCCAGCGTCTCGACAAAGACGACGGAGCGGCCAAGCGCGGCCCGGAGCGCCGGCAGCACCTGCCGCAGCGACATCTCCAGCACGACCTTACCCTTGGGGCGGCCGAAATGGGCCACGATCAGCGGCTTGCCACCACGTGCGAGGATATCGTCGACCGTCGGCACGATCCGCTCGATCCGCGTCGCATCGGTGACTTTGCCGTTCTCCACAGGCACGTTGATATCCACCCTGAGCAGGACCGTCTTGTCCTTAAGGTCCATGTCATCAATGGTTTTCCAGCCCATGTGGCGCTCCCCGTTCCAGTTTCCGCAGCCTTTTCGCGCGCGCAGCATGGGCCGTCAACTGTGGTAGCGCTCCCGCAGGCCGACATTCCCCCGAACGCGGCACTTGCCGCGCGCCTCCCGGTGCGGTTCACTTCCCCGATCAACCAGAGGTCCCCATGCGCAGCACCAAAACCATCCACGTCATCTCTGCCCATGCCGAAGGCGAGGTCGGCGACGTCATCGTCGGCGGCGTCACCCCACCCCCGGGCGACACGCTCTGGGACCAAAGCCGCTGGATCGCGCGCGACAATACCCTGCGCAATTTTGTGTTGAACGAACCACGCGGCGGCGTCTTCCGGCACGTGAACCTGCTGGTGCCGCCCAAAAATCCCGAAGCCGACGCCGCCTTCATCATCATGGAGCCAGAGGACACGCCCCCAATGTCCGGCTCCAATTCCATCTGCGTCTCCACCGTGCTGCTCGACGGCGGGCTGATCCCCATGCAGGAACCAGTGACGGAATTCACGCTGGAAGCGCCGGGCGGACTTGTCCGGGTCCGTGCCGACTGCCGCGATGGCAAGGCAGAGCGTATCCATGTCCAGAACCTCCCCAGCTTCGCCCAGAGGCTCGACGCCCGGCTCGAACCCGAAGGCCACGCGCCCCTGACCGTCGACACGGCCTTTGGCGGCGACAGTTTCGTGGTGGTGGACGCGGCGGCCCTCGGTCTCTCGCTGACCCCGGACGAAGCGCATGACATCGCCCGCCTCGGCGCCCGCTTTGCCCGCGCGGCGACAGAACAGCTCGGCTTCACCCATCCCACCAACCCGGACTGGCGGCATATCTCCTTCTGCCTCTTCGCGGGCCCCCTCTCTGAAACGACCGAAGGCCTTGCCGCCCGCGCCGCCGTGGCGATCCAGCCCGGCAAGGTCGACCGTTCCCCGACCGGGACCGCGCTCTCGGCCCGCCTCGCCCTCCTGCACGCCCGTGGCCAGATCGCCCCGGGCCAGAGCCTGACCACCACCTCCCTCATCGGCTCCACCTTCACGGGCCGAATCCTCGGAACCACCCCGTTCGGCGGGATCACCGCCATCCGACCCGAAATTTCTGGTCGCGGCTGGATCACCGGCATCCACCAGCACATGCTGGACCCTTCGGATCCCTGGCCCGAAGGCTACCGACTGACCGACACCTGGGGCGCGCGCTGAGCCCCTCGTCTTGCCCCAAATCCTCCCGCCGGAGGCGCCGGAGACACTCCCGCCGCCGCCCCGGTGCCCACACCGCAACGCACAGCCGCCCTTCCCTTTCGCGCCCTGACCCCCTACATCTCCGCCCAACGAACTCAGGAGACCCCCATGGCCGACATCAAAGACCCCGAAAACACCATCCTGCTGGAACTCAAGGGCGGCACCGTCACGATCGAGCTGCTGCCCGACGTGGCCCCCGAACATTCCAACCGCATGAAGGAACTGGCCCGCGCCGGCGCCTATGACAACGTGGCCTTCCACCGCGTCATCGACGGCTTCATGGCCCAGACCGGCGATGTGAAGCACGGCAATATGGAAAACGATTTCAACCTGCGCATGGCAGGCACCGGCGGGTCGGACCTGCCCGACCTGCCGGCCGAATTCTCCAAACTGCCGCATGACCGCGGTACGCTGGGCGCCGCACGGTCGCAGAACCCGAATTCTGCCAATTCGCAGTTTTTCATCAACTTCAAGGACAACCACTTCCTGAACGGCCAGTACACCGTCTATGGCCGGGTTGTGGACGGCATGGATCATGTCGATGCGATCACCCGCGGCGAGCCGCCCGCGACGCCGGACCGGATGATCTCTGTCAAGGTGGCCGCTGATGCGTAAGCTCGCGCTCTCCCTGGTGGCCCTGCTGGCCGCCGCCCCGGCCTTTGCCACCGGCCTCGATATCGAGGTCGCGGGCGAGGCCAATGGCACGATCCATATCGACCTGCTGGACGATGTGGCGCCCAAACATGTCGCGCAGATCACCGCAATCGCCAAGGAAGGCGCCTATGACGGCGTCTATTTCCACCGCGTGATCGACGGCTTCATGGCCCAGACCGGCGATGTGGAGTTTGCGAAAGAAGGCGGCGATATGCGCCGTGCCGGCATGGGCGGCTCCGCCCGCCCCGATATCCCGGCGGAATTCTCGGACCTGCCCTTCGACCGCGGTGTCGTCGGCATGGCCCGGTCGCAGAACCCCAATTCCGCCAATTCGCAGTTCTTCATCATGTTTGCGCCCGGCCCGTTTCTGAACGGCCAGTACACCGTGGTGGGCAAGGTGACCTCCGGCATGGAGGTGGTCGATGCGATCAAACGCGGTTCCGGCCAGAACGGATCGGTCGTGGGCGAGCCCGACCGTATGGTGACGGTCACCGTCACCCCGTAATGCGATTGCCTGCGCGGCCTTGCGGCCCCGCAGGCGGTGGTGGGGGGCGTTGCCCCCCGTCGACAGGCGCGGAACGCGCCCGTCGCCTCCCCCCAGGATATTTTGGGACCAGAGAAGGGGGCGGGGCTGGCACCTGGCCCGGGGCGTCGTCTGAGCGTCTTTTGCCGCGGGAATTCCGCCGCAATGTCTTGCCCTGGCGGCAAAGGGGCGCATCTGAGGGGAGAGACTGTCCTTCTCTCGCCTGAAAGGCTTCTGATGCGCTATGCAATTGACGTCAGCATGACCTACCGCTTTGCGGAGCCGCCGCTGGTCCTCCTCGCGGTCGAGGCCGCAGAGATGCCGGGCCAGATCATCCGCAATGCCGCGCTGCACCTGGGAGAGGCGAGGATCGACCGCGTGGCGGGCGATTGCGGGATCGGGGACCGTATCTGGGCCCGGCCGCAGGGCCAGGAGATGGGTCTGGCGTATCATGCGGAGGTGGAGATCACCCGCGCCGCGCCGCCGCTGGCGGGCCTCGGGGCCGATCCGCTTTATGCTTTACCGGCAGAGGCGGTGCCCTATCTCCGCCCGTCGCGCTACTGCCAGTCCGACAAGTTCACCGCCTATGTGGAGAAGCATTTCAGCCATCTGCAGGGCGGCGCCAAGGTGGCCGCGATGCGGGACTGGATCGAGGGGGAGCTGTCTTATGTCCCCGGCGCCTCTGACGCCGATACCCATGTGCTGGAGACCTTTGCCAGCCGTCAGGGGGTCTGCCGCGACTATGCCCATCTGCTCTGCGCCATGGTCCGGGCGGCGCGGATCCCCGCGCGCGCCGTCGCCGCCTATGGCCCAAGGGTCGCGCCGCAGGATTTCCATGCCGTGGTCGAGGTCTGGCTGGACGGCGAATGGCACCTTGTGGATGGCACCGGCATGGGCGGGCCGGAGGACCTGACGATCATCGCGGTTGGGCGCGACGCCTATGACATCGCCTTCATGGAGAGCGACCTGCCGGCAGAGCTGGTCCGGCAGGAGGTGCGCGTCACCCTGCTGTAACGGGGGGTGCTATCCCCGGGGCCCGGACCCCAACGGGGACAGCGACGGACGGGATGCCATAGCTGCCGTTCAACGCAAAAGGCCCCCGCAAATCTCTGCGAGGGCCGTCCAGCTCCATACAGATAGGGTCCGGGGCTCAGCCGCCGAACATATGGTCCATGCTGACCGAGGGCTGGGCGCAGCCCGCCTCCCCCACGATCCGCGCCGGCACGCCCGCGACGGTTTTCATCGGCGGCACCTCGTCCAGCACGACCGACCCCGCCGCGATGCGGGAGCAATGGCCAATGCGGATATTGCCCAGCACCTTGGCCCCGGCGCCGATCAGCACGCCATCCTCGATCTTGGGATGCCGGTCCTGATCCTCTTTCCCGGTGCCACCCAGCGTCACCGAATGCAGGATCGACACGTTGTTGCCGACAACCGCCGTCTCCCCGATGACAATGGAATGGGCGTGGTCGATCATGATCCCCTGCCCGATCCGCGCCGCCGGATGGATATCGACGCCGAACATCTCTGACGTCCGCATCTGGAAGAAATAGGCCAGATCCGTGCGCCCCTCCGTCCACAGCCAATGTGCCACGCGATAGGCCTGAACCGCCTGGAAGCCCTTGAAATACATCAGGGGCTGCAGGTAGCGGTGGCAGGCCGGGTCGCGGTCATAGACCGCCATGACATCGGCCCGCGCGGCTGCCGCCAGCGACGGATCGGCCTGATGCGCCTCGTCACAGATCTCGCGCAGCAGCTGCTCCGACATCTCGGAATTGGTCAGCTTCATCGCGATCCGGTAGCTCAGCGCATTCTCGATCGACTTGTGGTGCAGGATGACGGAATGGATCAGACCGCCCAGCATCGGCTCCTTCGCGATCGCCTCCTCGGCTTCGCGGGTGATCCGGTCCCAGACGGGATCGACAGGCGTCAGGCGGGCACGGGTTTCGGCCATGGCTTGGTCCTTGCATTGGGTTGCATCGGGCGCCCGCCGGACGGGCCTTGATCTGGATTACCCTAGCAGATAGGCGCGCCGCTGGAAAACGCAATGCTGTGATCCGAATGCATTCCCATCTGTGATGATATCACAGCATCACAACCGCCGCATCCCCCGGCCCGAAACTGGCCGAGATCTGCGCCACCCGCAGCTCCCGCCCCGCCGTGCCGCCATCCGCCGCCTGCATCGCCGCCGAATAGAGCCATTGCGGCGCCGTCACCTCCGCCTCGCGGAGCAGCGTCGCGCCGTCCCGGACCTCGATCCTGTAGCGCTCTGCCTCCTCGCCCAGCGGCACGTCCCAGCCATCGCCATCGACCCGCGAGCGCCGGATCCATGTCACATCCAGATCGCCTGTTCCGGAAACCCGCAGATGCACCGGGCTCAGCGGTTTCAGCCCGTTGCCCTGAAACGCATGGCTCACCGCCCGGTAACTGCTGTCCCCCAGATCGCGCGAGGCCGGGCCGATGCGGAAATGCCGGGTCTGGCCGCGCTGCGCCGGCGTCAGGGCAATCTGCCCGGGCCGGCCGTTCATCGCGACGACGTAAGACCCGGCGGGCCAGACCGCAGGCATGCCCGCATCCGTCCCCAGTTGCCCCCGCAGCCGGTAGCTGAGGTCAAACCCGCCACCGCCAAGCGCCACCACATCGCGCACCTGCATCAGCTCCCACCCGGACGGGGAGCCATCGCCAATCGCCAGCAGGTTCCCACCCGCCAGCAGCGCCGCGTCCGAAATCGACGCCAATGCCCCCCGCGTCAGCCGAACCCTCAGCGCCGCGCCCCGGTCCACCCGGCCCGGTCCGGCGGCCTGCAACGCGGTCTCCGTCACCCCGATGACGGACCAGCTTTCCACAAGCTGGTCAAAGACATAGCCCTCTCCGGCCACGGCAGAGGAATAGACCGCCACATCCCCCGGCCAGGGGTTGGCCACCACCGCCAGATGCGGCGCCACCGGGTCCTCCGCCCCCGTCATCAGCGGCAAGTCGAGGAAGAGCGGCAGCACCGGCACCGGCGGCACGAACTCAGGCGCGCGCAGCGCATCGCCGTCGACGACGACGGGCCGGTAGGCTTCCGGATCGACCCGCACCGCCTCCGCCAGCAGCATCCCGGCGCGCTCCACCCGGTCGATCCGGTAGAGGCCAGACTCCGCGATCTCCACCACATCGCCCGGCCCCAGATCGCCCTCTGACGGCGGCAGGGCCAGCCGCGCGGTATCGCGCGACACCTGCGCCTCGATCAGCCAGCGTTCGACCACCTGCCGCCCCTCGCCGCGCAGCATCACCAGACGCAGCTCCTGCCCCGCCACCACATCCGTATCGGCCCCGGGCAGATACGCCTCCTCCGCCACCGTCTCGAAGGCGCCATGCGCCTCCACGAACCGCACGCGGACCCGCCCCGCCAGCTCTGCCTCAGACGCGCGCGCCTCCTCCAGCCCGCCCTCGACCTCATCCGACAGCGCCAGCCGCCCCGGCTCCAGCACCCGGTCCGCACGCCCGTCGCGCATCCGGAACCGCAGGACGCCCTCCCGCTCCACCGCATCAAAGCCGAAGCGCAGCATCAGCGCCTGCAGCGCCTGCCGGGGCGTGCCGCCCAAAGGCTCCTCCATGCCCCAGACCACACCCCAGAGCCGCGAAGTATCGATCTCGTAAACCCCTGACGCAGCACAGATATCCGTCACGACCGAGGCCAGAGAGCGGGACGAGGCCCGCCCCGTCAGCCAATGCCCCCGCGCATAATTCGCCCCGTCCGACCAGACCGCCTCATTGGCCGGGAACCACGGGAAAGGCCGCGAATCCCAGGCCCAGACATGGGCGCGGTCCATATCCAGCATCCGCCCGTCATAGATGACAGACCGAGGGTTCTTCGACACATCGTCCCAATAGGAATAGATCGCCCGCAGGTACTGCATCGCGATCAGGTCATCCCGCGCCCCGGTCGAATGATAGGGTGGCACCGATTCCGAGGATTTCGGGTCGAGGAACTTGTTCGGCTGGTTCGTCGCCTTGTCCATGGCGGCGCAACCCAGCTCCGTGAACCAGATCGGTTTCGACTGCGGCTCCCATGCCGTGGGTTCGGCCTGCCGGATACCGCCGATCCGTTCGTAATGCGCGTTGAGCCACCAGTTGCGGATGTCCTTGTAGCGCCAGATCCACGGCTCCCCCTCGCTATCGGTGATCGGGGTGCGGATCTGCGCCGCCCGCGCCTCTGCCGAATGGTAATACCAGTCATACCCCTCGCCCCCTTCGACATTGGACCGAAGGTAATCGAGCGCGTAGATATCCCCCCAATGCGCATCCAGATGCGCCTCGCCCTCCCGCCAGTCCGACAGCGGCATGTAATTGTCGATCCCGATGAAATCGCAGTTCGCATCGGCCCAGAGCGGGTCGAGGTGGAAATACCGGTCCCCCGTCCCGTCCTGCGGCTGGTAGCCAAAATATTCCGACCAGTCAGCGGCATAGCCCAGCTTGGCCCCGGGCAGCAGCGCCCGAACCTCCGCCGCCAGCGCCTGCATCTGCCCCACCGCCGGAAACCCCAGATCGTCGCGCAGCTGCGTCAACCCGCGCATTTCCGACCCGATGCAAAAGGCATCCACGCCCCCCGCCGCAGCCGACAGCGCCGCGCAATGCAGGATGAACCGGTTATATCGCCATTCATCAGGGCCGCCGTAACTCACCACCCCGTCGCCCACCGTGAAATCCGCCGCAGCGGCGGTGCCAAAGAACGCCGCCACCTCAACTCCGGCCGCCGCCGTCCCATCCGGCGACCCCGCCACACCAGGTGCAGCGGACCCGGTGATCCGCCCGCGCCAGGGCAGCACCGGCTGGCCGGCCTCCCCGGTCCAGGGGTTGGTCAGCACATTGCCCGCCATCTGGTCCATCAGGATGAACGGGTAGATCATCACCTTCAGCCCGCGCGCAGTCATCTCCCGGATCGCCTCCACGACAGAGGCATCGGCAGGTGTGCCGCCATAGACCGGACGCCCCTCCTCCAGCGGCACCTGCTCGGCGGAGGCACGGTCCAGCCCCGCGACGGACCAGGGCATCTCCTCCCCTTCCTGTTCCGTAAACTCAATGCAGGGGCGGATAAAACAACGGTCACAGCGCAGGTCATCGCCAAACCAGCACAGGATGAGCGAGACCGAGCGGCACTCCGGCAGCTCCATCTCCAGCTGATCCAGCGCCGTGGGCAAATCCGCCTTGCCCGAGGCCGCATGCACATTGGCCAACCGCACATTGCCCGCCCCCAGATCGACCGTGACCGGCGTCGTCGCCAGCGCATATTCGCCGCTGCCGGGGATCATCGCCACGCCGCGCACCGCCCGCGCCGGATCATCCGGCCCGATCTCCACAGGCGCAGGCCGCGCCACCTCGAACGAAAACTGCGGCACCCGGTTGCCGAACCGGCCAAGGTCCAGATCCTCCAGCACCACATAGGCCGTGCCGCGATAGGCGGGCACGAGGCCGGTGCCCTCCACCGCCTCCATCTTCGGATCGGGCGGCTGGTCCATCCTGCCCCTGTAGACGGTCATCCCCAGATCATCCGTCGCAATCTCCGCCCCGTCGGCCCAGACCCGGCCCACGCCGGAAATCTCCCCCTCGCAGAGCGCGATGGCCAGGCTTACCCGGTAGGAATAGTCCCGCACCGTGGGCCGCGAAGGCAGGCCCTTGCCGCCCCCCGTCTCCGTCACGACCTCCTCGAACTGGGTGGCCCAGATCACTTGGCCCGCGACCCGCATCCGCCCGTGCACCCGCACCACCGGATCGCCCTCGCCCGTGCCCATGAGACGCAGCCGCTCGACCCGCCCCGTCTCCACGGTATCCGATCCCTGACCCATCAGCCGCTGGTCGATCGCCCGGCCCAGGACGGCGCCGACGAACCGCCCCGCCACGACCGAGGACAGCCCCAGAACCGTCCCGCCAAGGGACCCGCCAATCGCCGCCCCCGCCGCCGACAAAAGCAATGTTGCCATGAGGTTACTCCTTCACCGGAAAGGCAAACCGCGCCACGATGCGCCGCGCCCAGGGGGGCGTCAGCGCGCTTTCGACCACCGCATGGCCGGAATAGGCATGGATGAAGCTGGGGCTGGCCCCGACCTCCCCCTGCACCCCCAGATGCTTGGCCACGCCCCGGTCGCGCATCCGGAACAGCAGCACATCGCCGGGCGCGGCCGCGGTCAGCGCCTTGCCCTCCAGATGGGTCAGCGCCGCCTGCCAGAGCGCCTCCTGCCCGCCCGCCTCCGACCAGTCGCGGGTATAGGCCGGGACCGCCACGGGCTCCGCCCCCAGCACCTCCCGCCAGATCCCCCGGATCAGGCCCAGACAATCCGTCCCCGCGCCGCGCGCAGAGGCCTGATGCAGATAGGGCGTGCCGATCCAGCCGCGCGCTGCCGTGACATAGTCGTTCATCGCCGGCTCCCCCCGGTGCTCTGCCCGCTGGCGGCCGGAACAACGGTCATCCAGTCATCGCCGGGAATATCCGGAAAACCCTGAAAATTCAGCGCATTATGGAACTTGACCCCGCAGGTGTGGAACCGCCGGTCACAGCCCGCCGTCACCCGCACGCGGTCCCCTACGGCCAGAGGCGCGCGCAGGGTCTGCCACAGATGCAGCTCCCGCCCGGCCTCCACCACCAGATCGCGTTTCACCGCGCCGACCAACCCCTCGGCCGCCCCGTCCAGAACCAGCAGTCTGCCGCGTTCGAACCACCCCTCCGCCTGCGCCAGCGCGGGCAGTACCAGCCGCCCGCCCTCGACCTCAAGGACCGCCGCTTCCGCCAGATATTCCGGCAAGCTCAGATCGATCCCGCAGGCCGCATCCCCCAGCACCGCACCGCAGCCCTTCTGATAGACCCGGCCGGAGGGCTGGTTCAGCCCCTCCGCCAGCCCGCGCAGCTCCGCCCGGAAGCCATTTGCAGCCCGCGTAATCTCTCCGATCGTGCCGCGAAACATCAGCTGGCGTTCGCCAACAGAGGCCCAGTTGACCAGCCAGGCCCGCACCTCCGCCCCGTCGAACCGGCCCGCATCGATCTCCGCCTCCGTCAAAGCGGCGGAGGTCAGCGCCCCCAGAGCCTCCGAATTGTCGACCGAGAGCCCCGTGCCCTGCTGCAAGGCCAGCGCCGACAACCCACTGTCCGCCCGGAACTCCAGGCCATCAAAGGACAAATCCCGGTCGTGATCGGTGAAGCCAAGCGTCCCGCCATCCCGCCGTACAATCGCCCAGGCGTGACAGACCGTGGTCGCCCCGCCCGCCAGATGCGCCTTCAGACCCGCGTCAAAGCTCATACCCTGACCTCCACCACCGGCACCGAGGGCACATCGCCTGCCTGGAACGACGCGACGGAGACCGCGATCCGGTCCGTATCGAACCGCACCGGCACGTCGAACTCGAACCCCGCAGTCACCTCCATGCCCGCGGGCGGCGCGCTGACCAGAACGATCAGTCCAGTCGTCAGGTCCAGAGTGTAATCCACCCCTTCGCTCAACAGATCCCCGCCCACAGCGACCTTGACCGTCGCGGCCACAGGCTTTGTCACCTCCCGCCGGTGCACATAGGCGCCGGAGCGGTAATTCTTCGCCAGACCAAAGGTCAGGCTGTCACCGTCGCCCAGACCAACCACCTGATCCGTCTCAGAAATCACGCCCGAGGGCGCACAGCTCCGGTAATCGGCCCAGTCCTTCCAGCGGAACCCGTAAAGCTGGCCCTGCCTTGCCTCGAAAAAGGCGATCAGCGCCTCGATATCGTCCATCGACCGCATCGCCACCCCGGCGTCATAGCGCCGGCGGGACTGCGACCAGGGCGCGTTGCGCTCTTCATAGCCATTGGCAAGCGTGACGATCTCCGTCCGCCGCTCCGGCCCGCCGGAGGAACCGCGGCTCAGCGCCGGGGGAAACCTGACCTCGTGGAACATCGCGCCCTCCTTCAGGAAATCAGCGGTTGCGCTGGCCGCGGCTCAGCGCGCGGCCCATCTGGGCGGCAAGCTGGCTCTGCGACCGGCGGAATGTTTCGACATCGGGAGTCTGGACGTTCATCACGACCGTCACGCCGCCGCCCTGGCTGCGCACGCCAAGCCGCCCGTCCGTGCCGCGTGACAGCGGCAGGATCGCCTCCGGCCCGGCCTCGCCCATCAGCCCGGTGGCGCCGCGCATCGGAAAGGTCACGGGGCTGCGCACCACGCCGCCGCTGGCAAAGGGCATCACCCGCCCCTGCGACAGCGCGGCACCCTCGGCAAAAGGCATAAGCCCCTGAAATAACGACCCGACCCCACGCGCCAGCATCCCGCCAAAGTGATCCGTCACCGGCCGGACCGCCGCCGAATAGGCCGCATTCACCATGGAATTCGCCACCACCTGCAGGGCATCCGACAGCTTCGCCCCGTCCAGCACAACACCGTCCAGCGCCCGCCGCAGCCCCCGGCTCAGCCCGCTCTCGACGGTGGAAATATCCTTGCCCGTCTCGGCCAGAGCCGTGCGCATGCGGCGCAGCTCGCTTTCAAATCCGGCGGCCATATCCGTGGCCCCGCCCAGCGACAGCTCCAGCGCGGCCACCTGAGTGCCCAGATCCCCGAACCCCTCAATCTCGTCCATTCTCTCCACCTTCTTTCCAGATCACCTCGTCCGGAAACGCCTCCAGCAGCTCATCCAGCCGCCGGCGATCCAGCGGGCGGTCGCCCGCATCGCCCAGCATCATCCTCAGCTCGGCCGGGGTCAGCGCCCAGAACTCCGCCGGGCGGAGCCGCAGACCGATCAGTCCAGCCCGCAGCAGACCCGCCCAGTCGGTTTTCACCGCAGCTCTCCCGGCAGGGAAAAGGCCCGCGTCAGCAGCTCTGCCGCGGCCCGCGACGCCCCCACCGGGCCGCCGTCGATCTGCGCGCAAAGCAGGTCCTCCGCCCCGCCTTTCCAGCCGCCACCGCGCAAACCCGCCACGATCAGCGACAACACGTCCCGGGTAGAAAACCCCGACTTTTCAAATCGTTCCACCAGCTCAACCAGAGACCCGGCCGCCATGGCTGCCTCAAGCTCCGCCAGGGCACCCAGCGTCAGCCGCATCACAAAGCGCTCGCCATCGATGGTCAGCGCGACTTCTCCGGCATGGGGGTTGACCATGTCGCCCTCCTCAGATCGCGGTGAATGTCAGCGCACCGGCAGAGGCCATCGACATCTCATATGTCGCCTCCCCGTCATGCGACCCGGCATATTCCAGCCCGGTGACCTGGAACGGTCCTTCCACAATGCCGAAGTCCGGTATCACCACCTGGAAATCCGGCACCTCGCCGTCAAAGAAGATCTGACGCGCCCGTTCGTCCGACCCGGCATCGCGGAACACCCCGGCCCCGGAAATCGAGGCCGACCGGACACCAGCACCGCCCAGCAGCTCCCGCCAGCCGCCCGTGCTTTCCAGCGATGTCACATCCACCGTCTCTGCATTGAAGGAGACGCGCGTCGCGCGCAGCCCCGCGAGGGTCTGGAACTGACCGTCATCGGCCATATCCACCTTGACCAACAGGTCCTTGCCATTCTGTACTGCCATGTCAGGCTCCAATCACCTTAAGGTTGATCATCCAGCAGGGCACGAAAGATCAGATCGATCCTTCTCTGTTGCCCGGCCTCGTCACGCCGGGCCCGGGCCCGACGAAAATTCAAAGCGACCACCCGCCCGCGATCGAGTGGACCAATCGGTCCGGAAAGCACATCGGTCACGGTCCCGGCAACGGCCTTGGCCTGCTGGAACCCGGCATTGTCGGTAACGACCGACACGGTAAAGTCATGCCGGGCACCAGCGCCGCTCCGGTCGGAACGCGCCTGCACCACCTCCGGCCCGATGCTCACATAAAGCGACGGGATGGCCCCGACCCGAGGCGCGTCGAATATCGCGTCGCCAACCATCTGCTGCAGCGCATCACTTCCCGTAAGCCTCTGATATACAGCCTTTTTCAAGGCCCCCGACAGGGCATAAGTCATGCCGCGACCTCCTCTGTCGCAAAGCAGGTCAGGAACCGGCCTTCCGGGTCGCGTTCTGCCACGGCCTCGATTCGGTAGAACCGGTCTTCCTCGCGGAACCGCTGCCCGGCGCGGGGGCGTTCGATGCCGCCCACAGGTGTCCCGCGCACCACAATCCGCCAGGACATCCGGGACGTCGGCAGATTTCCGAACTCCGCCCCCCGGCCGGTCCGTGCCATGATCTCCGCCCAGCACTGGCCCAGCGGCACCCATTTTTCGGTGAATCCGCCCGCCTCGTCCGGCATACGGAGGAATTCCTCAAGGATCAGCCTGCGGTTGAGCCGGACCATCACCACGCTCCCCCGTTGAACAGCCGCAAGGGCCGGTGCCGCTGAAGCAGCGACGTGACCCCAAAGGGCATGCAGCCCGGTCCCAGCCCCATCGCATCGCGATTGTCATAGTAATGCGCGGCAAGCATCATCACCGCCTGTGCCAGATCGGCCGGAATCCCGTCCCAGTCCGGACCGAACCCGGCGGTCATGCGCACCTGCATCAACCCGCCCTCCGGCACCGGCGGCAGATCGGGACCGCGCGCTTCCAGCATGGGGGCAAAGGCATCGGGCACCAGCCGGTAGCGCGCCGCATCCACAACCTCGCTGACGCCCGCGGCATCCAGACGGGTGACCTCCAGTATGGCCGACACCGGCGCCAAGGGAATCACCTGGGCCCGGGGGTCGCGCCAGCGCGGCAAAGTCCAAAGAAACGTACGCTGAATCAATGCCTTGCCGGTCCGCGCCTCCACGGCCGCCAACGCGGCGCGCAAAAAGCTCTCCAGCACCTCGTCCTGCAGGCTGGCCCCCGTGAAGCCCGTCCCCAGCCGGAGATGGGATTTCAGCGCCTCGACCGGCAGCGCGGCCAGCGGAACCTCGTTTTCCTCGATCAACATTCCCGAACCCTTTCGTAAATCCGTCAGGCGCGGCCACCCCGCTGCCGCGGACGGAGGGAGCAGCTGGACAGCAAAGGACCGCGCCCACACCGGGGACCCGAAGGCCCCCGGCGACCCGGCGCGCCTTAGGACACGCCGAATTTCAGCAGCTTGATCGCCGCGAAATCGGTCACATCGCCGCCGACGCGTTTGGTCGCGTAGAAGAGCACATGCGGCTTGGCGGAGAAGGGATCGCGCAGCACCCGCAGATCGGGACGTTCGGCCACCGTGTAGCCCGCCCGGAAATCCCCGAAGGCGATGGAGAAGCTGCCGGAGGCGATATCGGGCATATCCTCGGCCACCAGCACCGGATAGCCCATCAGCCGCGCCGGTTCGCCCGCCGCCAGCCCGTCGGACCAGAGGAACCGGCCGTCGCCATCCTTGAGCTTGCGCACTGCGCCCGCCGTCTTGGAGTTCATCACGAAAGTGCCATTGGCGCGGTAGCGGGCGCCAAGCGCATAGACCAGATCGACAATCGCATCCGCCGGGTCGTTGGGGTCAAAGGCGCCATCCGATCCGGTGGCGATATAGCCCAGCTCATCCCAGTCCCAGGACGCATTGGCTACCTTGGTTTTCGTGAGGAATCCCGTGGGTTTATCGGTGCCATTGCCGGAGACAAACGCCGATGCCTCGGAGCGGGCGAACTTGTCGGCGATCCGCGCGGCCAGCCAGCCCTCCATATCGAACGCCGCGTCGTCCAGCAGCCGCTGGGAGGCCTTGGGCAGCGCCGAAAGCTCATAAAGCGGGATGGAGATACGGTCGAAGACGGAGGTGGTCGATTCCGACACCGACCCCGTCTCCGACACCCAGCCGGATCCGATGTCGGTCGTGTCGACCAGCACGTCGTAGGAGGTCGCCTCCACCTGCACGACATTGGCCACCTGACGCAGCGAGGCGGAGGAATAGAGGACGTTCTGCACTGTCTCAGAGGTCTTCGGATCGACAAGGTAGCCGCCATCGGCCGCCATGGCCGTGCTCATGGCCTTGCCTTCGAGCACCAGCCCCCGCAGCCCGTCATCGTCGCCGGAGCGGAGATAGGCGCCAAAGGCCTTGAGATGGGGCGCGGCGGCATCGGCCTCCGTCGCGAGCGCCGGGCGCTGGCCCAGGGTTGTCTTGCGGTCAAGCATGGTCAAACGGCTTTCCTGTTGTTTCAATCTGGTTTCGATCCCGTCACGGAAGCTTTTGAATTCCGTCACGAATCCCGCCACTGCGGTCTTCACCTCGGCGGCCGGAGACAAAGCCTCTCCGGGCCGAGAAGTGCTCTCGGGTGTCGTCATCTTCGTTTCCCTTCGAAGGGTTCAGCGCGGGGCCTGGCCCGCCATCTCCTGCCGCGCCGCATTCAGCGCCGCCGCCACATCGCGCAGGGGGTCGTCGGGGCTGTCGCCCTTGGCCGAAACCCGCGCACTGGGAAGCATCGGGAAAGTGACAAGCGACACCTCCCAGAGCTCCAGTTCGGTGAGGAGCCTGCCGCCCCCCGCAGCCTTCTCCGCCCGGACCGTACGGTACCCGATGGAGAGGCCATCAATCGCGCCGGCCCGGATCAGCGCCGCTGCTTCGCGGGCCTTTTCGACCCCTTCCAGCAGGTGGCCCTTGACCCAGAGCCCGGCGTCATCCTCGCGGATTTCCTCCCAGATCCCGATGGGTTGCGAGGGGTCGTGCTGCCAGAGCATCATCACCTTGCGCCCGGTCGCCAGAGAGGCCGCATAGGCCCCCTTCGCCACCGTATCGCCGCCCTGATCGGAGGCGCCGAAACGGCTGGCATAGCCCGTGATCCGGAAATCGTCGGTGACCGAAACGCCGGTCGTCATGGGCAGAAATTTACATTCAATATCCATGGGTTAATCCCTTTTCCTTCACTGTCAGGGCAGCCGGGTTAAGATCGACTGGAAGCCTTCTGCAAGTATCACCGCAACCACGCCGTAGACGGTCAGCCAGAGCCGTCGTTCCAGCCGTTCGATCACCACCTCAAGCCGGGTCAGCTGGTCGTGGATGCGGTCGTTTTCCAGCCGCGACACCCGCTCATGCGCCTCCAGACGCAGCGCCGGCGCGCAGTCGAAGCTTTCAAACCCGTAGCGGCGGGGGGCGTGATCGGTCATTCCGCCTCCTCCGCCGGGAGGCCCAGCAGGGCGCGTTTCTCGGCGCGGGTCAGGAAGTCGGCGCGGGCCACACGGGCCCATTGCGCGTCGCGTTCCGCGGCCAGCGCCGGCACCTGATCGAGGTCCGGCTTCAGCATCGCCGAATCGCCGGTGAACCCCTGCAGCCAGTGGGAGATGGAGGCCGTCACCCGGCTGACCAGCGGCAGCACGGTCAGGCGAAAGAACGCCCGGTGCGCCTCCTGATAGTTCGCATAGGTCGCCTCTCCGGGGATGCCGAGCAGCATGGGCGGCACGCCGAAGGCCAGCGCGATGTCGCGCGCGGCGGCGAGCTTGGTCTCGTGGAATTCCATGTCCGAGGGGCTGAACCCCATCGGTTTCCAGTCGAGCCCCCCTTCCAGCAGCATCGGCCGCCCCGCATTGCGCGCGCCCATGTGATGCGCCTCCAGCTCGCTGACCAGCCGGTCATATTGATCGCCAGCCATCGCCGCCCCGTCTGCGGCGCCATAGACGATCGCACCCGAAGGCCGCGCGGCATTGTCCAGCAGCGCCTTGGACCAGGCGGAGGCAGAATTATGCACGTCCAGCGCCTGCGCCGCGGCCTGTAGCGCCGACAGCCCGTAATGATCGTCCTGCGGATGGAAATTGCGGATATGACAGACACTTGCGCGCGGCCCGGTCGCATCGAACCGATGCTTACGCCCGCCCACGGCATAGTCATAGCCCACCGGCCAGCCGTCCGCCCCGGGCACCACCGCCATCCGGTCGGAGCGCAGCACATGCAGCTCCACCGGCGCGCCCTCTTCGCCCGCCACGGCCTCCAGATAGCCATTGCCGGTCAGCAGAAGCTGGGCATAAAGCGCCTCCAGCAGCTCTGCCCGGCCCTGCGCGCCATTGGGACGGGACAGAAGCGACAGGACGGGATGCACCTCATAGCGGCGCTCCGCATCCTGCAGGACCAGAGGCAGGGCCGCGCCCGCCTCTGCGATCATCTTGACCGCCCGGAAACCCACCGGATTGCCGGCGAACCCGGTCCGGGTCAGCGTGGCCATATCGCGCGGCGACCAGACCACGCGCCCCGCCGAATGGTAAGAGATCACCGGCCCAGCGGCGCTGGCCTTGACCTCCTCCACGGGCGTGTCCCGCCGGAAATAGTCGATGACACCCATCCTGTCGCTCCTTCCACTCCACGCCCCCACGGCGCTTGAAGGGCAATGTGTTCGCAAATGGTTAAGACGGTCTTCCTAGAGCGAACGCACCCTCGGGTTTCGACGCAACGCCCCCGGGAGAATCATCAGCTCATGCAGCGCCCAGACCAGTGCATCGAGCCTGTCGGGGCTGGCCTTTCCCTCGTAACCCCTTGTGGTCATGGCACAAAGCTGATCCTCCAGCAGAGGCATCGGGGCGGCATGCGACACCCGCCCCTGTTCGTAAAGCGCCGCGACAGGCTCTGCCCGGGCGGCCTTGCCCTGTGTTGCGCGCACCTGTTTGACCGGCACCAGAGGGTCGATCTGGCGGATCACCGTCTCTACCAGATCGCCGCCCTGATTGACCTCCGCCACGATGCGATCCGCGTTATGACGGGCAAAGGCGGCCACGGCGGCCTCCGCCCATTGCACCGGGGAGGCGGCGGTGACGGAGGCATCCTCCAGCACATAGGCGCGCCAGTCGGCGGGTGTGGCGCCGCCGGTGACCCCCGCCACGACGATCCCGCATTCATCCGATCCAGAATGGCCGGTCACGGGCGGGTCCACGGCCACCACGATCCTGTCCAAAGCGGGCACAGAGTCGACCCGGCAGCCATCCAGCATGTCCGAAGTCCAGAACGCTCCATCCAGATCGTCGAGCAGCACGCCGTCCAGCTCCTGCCGTGCCAGCCGTGACCCGGCATACCGCGCGCGCACCTCCCGCAGGAAACTGTCGGCCAGATTGGCGCGATTGGCCTCTGTCGGCGCATGGGTGGTGACGGTGGAGGGCATCTGCAGCAGATCCTTCAACAGCCCCACGTTGCGCGGCGTGGTGGTGACGCAGCAGCGCGGGTCGTCGCCCAGCCGCAGGGCGAATTGCAGCATGTCCCAGGTGTCCCGCGCCTTTTTCCACTTGGCCAGCTCATCGACCCAGGCGGCGTCGAACTGCGGGCCGCGCAGCCCCTCCGGCTCATGCGCCGAGAAGGCCTGAGCCACGGCGCCATTGGGCCATGTCAGCTGCTTGCGGGTGGCGGACCAGTCGGGGCGGCGGTCGGGCGGCGAACAGGCGAGGATGCCACTGTCACCAAAGATCATCACCTCCCGCACCTGGTCGATCGTTTCCCCCACCAGCGCGACACGGCGGCAGTGCCCATGGTCGAGCGGACGGTCGCCTTCGACCATGGACCGCACCCATTCCGCCCCGGCGCGCGTCTTGCCCGCGCCGCGCCCGCCGAGGATTACCCAGCTGCGCCAGTCCCCCTCTGGCGGCAGCTGATGCGGCATGGCCCAGAATTCAAAGAGAAAAGGGAGAGCCAGAAGCTCTCCCTCCGTCAGATCATCCAGAAACAGATCCTGCACCACAGCATCCTCTGAGGCGATCCAGCTTGCACCCGATCTCAGCCCGGGCAGCGCCGAGGTCGAATCCGATATCTCCGGCAATGCCGAGCTCCTTGCGTCTGTCTTCATTGATCCGGGCCTCCAGGTCCCATGTGTTTTTCAGAAATCCCCGGATATCGGCCGAGAGGCGCAGCGCCTCCTTCACCGCCCCGGGATCGTCCTGCCGGACAAGATCCTGCACTGCACGCAGACAGGATTTCAGCTCGCATAGCTCACCCACGATTTCTTCGATGTGACCGGTGAGTGCGCTGGTCTCACGCTCCTTGGTAATCAGAGTCATTTTTATTGCCCCATTCTTGAGATGGTTTTGATCGACCGCCCGCAGGAGCCAGACACGCAAACGGCCCCGGAGGATACACCTCCGGGGCCGTTCGCATGCCTGTTCCAGCATAGCGGTATATCTATCCTGAACCGCGCGATGGGTCAAATAACCCCCTGTTAACGCACGCTCTTTCAGGTAACAAATTATTAAGAATTTTGCGCTCCGCGAGCGGATCGCGACGGAGGGGGGCTCTGCCCCCCGCCGGCTGACGCCGGCTCCCCCCGGGATACTTGCCGGACCAGAGAAGATGAACCCGGGCTTCTTCGGGACAAAAATATCCTGGGGGGAGCGCCGCTCCCGCAGGGAGAGGTGCGGGGGGCAAAGCCCCCCTGGGCCCGAAAGGCCCGCCCAAAGATCGGAATGCGCCGCAGGCGCGCAATTGGATCAGACTACTGGTTCTGGCGTGACGCCTCGATCTCGCGCCAGGCCGCGACATTCCGGTTGTGATCTTCGAGATTGGTCGCGAATGCATGCCCACCGGAGCCGTCTGCCACAAAGAAGATATAGTCCGTGTCAGCCGGGTTTACGGCGGCCAGAAGCGACGCGCGGCCGGGGTTGGCAATTGGTGTCGGCGGCAGCCCTTCGATCACATAGGTATTGTAGGGCGTGGCGCGATCCAGTTCGGAGCGGCGCAGGCCACGGCCAAGAACGCCTTCGCCATTTGTGATCCCATAGATGACGGTCGGGTCCGTCTGCAGCCGCATCCCCTGATTGAGCCGGTTGACAAAGACCGAGGCGACCTGATCCCGTTCTTCCGCAACCCCGGTCTCCTTTTCGATGATCGACGCCATGACGAGCACCTCTTCCGGTGAGGCGTAAGGCAGATCAGAGGCGCGATTCTCCCAGGCACTGGCCAGCAGCGCCGCCTGCGCCGTTTCCATCTGCGCGACCAGTGCCGCCCGGTCGTCGCCCGGGCGCACTTCGTAGCTGTCCGGTGCCAGCGTCCCTTCGGCGGGACGCGCGGGCACCTCGCCTTCCAGCACATCGACAAACTTCAGCCCTTCGATCACCTGCCATGACGTGACGCCTTCGGCCACGGTTACGCGATACCGGGTGTCTCCCCGGGCCCGCATCGTCGTAAATTCCGCCGGCGGTTCCGCGCCTTCGGTCGGATCGAATTCGGCCATTTCGACATAGCGGCCCGTCGCCGGGTCAAGTTCGCGCACCTGTACCGACTCGCGGTTCACACCGATGCGATAGACGATCTCCGTCCCGCAGGTATTGGCCCCGCCCCGGGTGACGATATCGACGATCTCCTCCATGGAGGCGCCTGGCGGAACGAGGAAACTGCCCGCCTTCAGCTGGTCGGTCTTCTCGGTGTAATCGGCGCCGATCCTGAGGATCGCGCCGGAGGTCACGGCGCCCCGTTCCTCCAGCTCTTCCGACACGGCAGACAGCCGCTCGCCCGAGGGCACACGGACGCAGATCGCCTCTGTCAGCGGTCCCTCGGCGCGGTACTGCTCCTTGCCCCAGAGCACAACGCCCCCGGCCAGAAAGATTAGCACCACAAACAGCGTCAGGGCATTGGAGGCAATGGCGCGCCACATGGGTCTTACCGGACCTTTCCGAAGATGATGGAGGCATTGGTGCCGCCAAAGCCGAAGGAATTCGACAGGACCACGTTGATCTCCCGTTCTTCCTTGACGTTGGGCGCGAGCGACAGCATCGGCGCGACCTCCGGATTGTCGAGGTTGATCGTGGGCGGTGCCACCTGGTCGCGCAGGGCCAGGATGCCGAAAATCGCCTCGATCGCGCCAGCGGCGCCCAGCAGGTGGCCGGTGGCGGATTTGGTGGAGGACATGGTGGCCTTCCTGGCCGCATCGCCCATCAGCCGCTCCACCGCGCCCAGCTCCAGCGTATCCGCCATGGTCGAGGTGCCATGGGCGTTGATATAGTCGATATCGGCCGGCGTCAGACCAGCGCGTTCGATCGCTGCCTTCATGGAGCGGTAACCGCCATCCATCGTCTCATCCGGGGCGGTGATATGGTAGGCATCGCCCGAGAGGCCATAGCCCAGGTATTCGCCATAGATCTTGGCGCCGCGCGCCATGGCATGTTCGTAGTCTTCCAGCACGACCACCCCCGCGCCCTCGCCCATGACAAAGCCGTCGCGGTCCTTGTCATAGGGGCGGCTGGCGCGTTTGGGGTCGTCTGCGAACTTGGTCGAGAGCGCCTTGCAGGCGTTGAACCCGGCGATCCCGATCTCGCAGATCGCGGCCTCGGCCCCGCCGGCAACCATCACATCCGCATCGCCCCACTGAATGAGCCGCGCCGCGTCGCCAATGGCATGGGCGCCGGTGGAACAGGCGGTCACGACGGCATGGTTCGGGCCCTTGAAGCCGAACTTGATCTGCACCTGACCCGAGATCAGGTTGATCAGCGCACCGGGGATGAAGAACGGCGACACGCGGCGCGGCCCCTTCTCGGCCATCAGCAGCGTGGTCTGTTCAATGGACTGCAGCCCGCCGATGCCGGAGCCGATCATGACACCGGTGCGCAGACGGCTTTCCTCGTCCTCGGGCGTCCAGCCGGCGTCGCGCACGGCCTGGGTGGCGGCGGCGATCCCGTAGAGGATGAAATCATCGACCTTGCGGCGCTCTTTCGGCTCCATCCAGTCGTCGGAATTGAAGGTCCCGTCGGAGCCATCGCCCAGCGGCACCTGCATGGCATATTTGGTGGTCACCCGCTCCGGATCGAACCGTGTGATCGGGCCCGCGCCCGACTGACCGTCCAGAATACGCGACCAGGTTTCCTCAACCCCGCTGGCCAGCGGAGTCACGAGCCCCAGCCCGGTGACAACGACACGACGCATGGATACTGCCCTTCCAAAATTTCCGTCAGATGCTCTTACCCCACGCGCTTGCGACGGGGCAAGAGGGCGCAGGGCGGATCTCCGCCCGTCCCTGACCCAGAGGCGCGCCCCTGCGGGGCGCATTCTTCTGGCTCAATCGGGGGGCGCTGCCCCCCGGCGCCCCTCCTGTCGGAGGGCCGCTCCCCCCGGGATATTTCCGGCAAGAAAAAGCGCCGGCCCCTTGCTTTTTCTTGCTCTAAATATCCCGGGGTGAGGCCGCAGGCCGAGGGGCAGCGCCCCTCTATATCTTCGGTTTCAGAGCCATCAGGCAAGCAATCTCGAAGAGGATCTGAGCCGCCGCCTGGGCCGTGTTGGAGGTGGGATCATAGGAGGGCGCGACCTCGACCACATCGCCGCCCACGATGTTCATGCCCTTAAGCCCGCGCAGGAGTGTCATGACCTCGCGCGGCTCAAGCCCGCCGACCTCGGGCGTGCCGGTTCCGGGAGCATAGGCCGGATCGAGGCTGTCGACATCGAAGCTGACATAGGTGGGACCCACGTTGATCACCTGTAGCGCTTTTGAAATCACGCCTGGCAGGCCGATCTCGGCCACCTCTTCTGCATGGATCACCGTCATTCCGCTTTCGTAGCTGAATTCCCACAGGAAATCGCCGCCGCCCCGGATGCCGATCTGGATCGTGCGGGTCGGGTCCAGCGCGCCTTCCAGAACCGCCTGCCTGAAGGGACCGCCGTGGTGGAACTTGGTATCCTCATAGACGCCCGAGGTATCGGCGTGGGCATCGATATGCACCATGCCGACGGGCCCATGTTGCTTGGCAAGCGCCGCCAGGATCGGGCGGGAGATCGAATGGTCCCCGCCCACCGAGAGCGGGATCAGCCCCGCCGCCAGCACCTTGTCATAGCAGGCCTCGATATCCTCGTGGCAGGAGGTCAGGTCATAGCGAGACCGCATCGGCACATCGCCGATATCGGCAAAGCGCAGCGTCTGGAGGGGGGCGCAGTCGAGCACGCGGTTATAGGGGCCGATCCGCTCGATCTCCCGCACCGCTTTGGGGCCGCGTCGCGATCCGGCGCGGTTGGTCACGCCCAGGTCCATTGGCACCCCGATGAGCGCCACATCGATCCCCTCGACCGGGTGCCCCTCCATCAGCGCCGTCATCGCTTCCGCCCGGAAAGGGGCGTCGAGCAGGGTCGAGACGCCGGCAAAGGGCCAGGCCCGCCGCCCGCCGTCAAAGACCGCATCGGCCACCCGTTTCAGATGCGGGACCCGGAACACCGTCCCCTTGTCATTGCCGTAAAGCGCGCGCAGTTCCTTGAGCGATAGTACCATGGCTGCCTCCTCTGGGACGGGTCAAGATGAGCTTGGCGCGCCGGGAATGGCAAGGGGGTCAGTCGGCGGGCGCCTCCAGGCGCCGCATAAAGGCCACCTGCATCTCGGCCCGCGGCACAAAACCCAGCGATCCGTAGAGCCCAATGGCCGCCGCATTGGTCGCGAAGGCATGCAGGAAGGCCGTACCACCCTCGGACTGGATCACCCCGGCGACATGTGCAGACAGGCTCCGGGCCAGCCCCCGCCCGCGCATCTCCGGATGCGCGCAGACGCCGCTGACCTCGGTAAAGCCGTCGCAGGCCATGCGTTCACCCGCCATGGCAACGAGGCGCCCGGCCTCGTGAATGCCCCAGAACCGGCCAAGCTGCAGCGCGCCCAAGGTGAAAGGCCCGGGCTTGGTCAGCTCTGCCAGGGCCAGCATGTCCGGCGCGTCCTCCGCCGTGAGCGGCCGGATGCGCGGATCACCAGCGGGCGCGAAGGATGTCTCTGCCACCATCTGGAGACCCTGAGCCCGGGCGAGAACCGTAAAGCCCGGCAGGTCGGGCACCAGCCCCGTTTCGAGAAAAGCCACCTGATCGCCCGGCGCGACCAGCCGCGCAAGGGCGCCGGGTTCCGCCGGGGATGTGGTGGCAAAGGGCACGATATCGGGCCGGTAGCAGGCCGCCTCGCCGGACCACAGGCCAAAGGGCCGGTGCCGGGAGCTGAGCGCCGCCCGGGCGGGCATGTCGAGCGGATGCGGGGTCATCTGGTCTCTCCTCTTTGCGACAGCGGCCTGTCGGCCAGCCGGTCTTCCATTTGGGCCAGCTGATCCAGCAGCTCTGGTCCGAACCCCTGACAGAGCTCTTCCATCGCGGCGGCGACCCTTTGCCAAGCGCCGGCGCGCGCCTCTGCCACCAGCGCGGAGCCCCGCGCGGTCAGGGCGACCTGGCGCACGCGGGCATCCTCCGGCGCCGGGGTTATCGCGATCACCCCGAGTTTGGACAGGCTTGCCAGATTGCGGGTCACCCCGGGCTGGCTGACCCCGAGCGCCGCACTGATCTGGCCCACCGACTGCGCCCCCGCCTCATCCAGCAGGTTGAGGAGCGGATGGCAGCCCGCGGCCACGCGCGGCTCCAGCCCGTCCAGCAGAACCTGTGTGTCGGCCTGCAATCGCTCGCCCAGACGGCGCAGGCGAGAGCCGAGCACGAGAAGACCAAGGGCACGGAGGGCATCAGGTGAGTCATTCATGGTTATATAACAGGGTATATAATTGCCGGAGGCAAGGGGTATTCTGATGCGGACCGGTCACATCACGCCAGAGCCTGTCACAGGCGTGACGGACATCGGACCGAAGGGTGAGGGACACGGGACAAGGGACCAGCGAAGAGGCCGCCGGCATAAGGCCCGGGTCACACCACATGGATTGTTGCAAAAGAAAACCCCCCGCCGGGAGGCAGGGGGTCTGTCGTGTCACCTGGCAAGGCGGCCTGAAGGATCAGGCGGCTTCCTTGATGAATTTCACGGCGTCGCCGAAGGTCTGGATGTTCTCGGCGGCGTCATCGGGAATCTCGATGCCGAACTCTTCTTCGAAGGCCATGACCAGCTCGACGGTGTCGAGGCTGTCTGCGCCAAGGTCGTCGATGAACGAGGCGTTCTCGGTCACCTTGTCTTCTTCCACACCCAGATGCTCGACGACGATCTTCTTCACGCGCTCTGCGACATCGCTCATGGGATTATCCCCTCATATCTCTGTGGGCCTGCGCCCGGTTCTGCCCTCGCCCCGAACAAACCTGCCTGGGGTCGTGCCAAAGTGCCCCGGAGGGCGGTTGCTTCCCGCGGAATGCGGGATCCCGCAAGATGCGAGAGACCGTGCTCACGTTCCCGTGCGCCCGGCTGGTCTGCGCCGCCTATATCACATGGTTCAGGCGACGCAAACGGATTCCAATTCGCAGGATATGGGGGAATTCGGCGGTATTCCAAGCCCTTTTCGTTTTGGAATGACGCGACGGCGCTCTGGTTTATCTGCCGGGCCGGGTGCGGGCCCGGCCGCTGCGCCGTGAGTATTTTTACCAAGATGAAGCCGGGGGGCGGTTGCGGGCGGAGGGGGAGCGCGTCTCAGGCCGCCTCTGCCTCCTGCCGGGCCCAGAGACCGGCGTAGCGGCCGCCGAGGGTCAGGAGCTGGGCATGGGTGCCCTCCTCCACCACGCGGCCATCCTCCAGCACGACGATGCGGTCGGCATCGGCCACGGTCGAGAGGCGATGCGCGATCATCAGCACGCTGCGACCCTGCCCGGCGCGTTCCAGCGCCTCCTGAATGCCGCGTTCGGTTTCGGTATCGAGCGCCGATGTCGCCTCGTCCAGCAGCAGGATCGGCGGGTTCTTGAGCAGCGCCCGGGCGATGCCGACGCGCTGCTTCTCGCCGCCGGAGAGCTTAAGACCGCGCTCGCCCACCTTGGTATCATAGCCTTCCGGCAGCGCGGCGATGAAATCGTGGATACGGGCGGCCTTGGCGGCGGCCTCGATCTCTGCCTGCGTGGCGCCGTCGCGGCCATAGGCGATGTTATAACCCACGGAATCGTTAAAGAGCACCGTGTCCTGCGGCACCACGCCGATCATCTCATGCAGGCTGTCCTGGGTGACGTCGCGCACATCCTGCCCGTCGATCCGCACCGCGCCGCCTGTCGTGTCGTAGAAGCGGAAAAGCAGCCGGCCGATGGTGGATTTGCCCGCCCCCGAGGGGCCGACGATGGCCAGCTTTTCGCCCGGGTTCACGGTGAAGGAGACGCCTTTGAGGATGGCGCGGGCCGGGTCGTAGCCAAAGGCCACATCGTCGAATTCGACCTTGCCGCCGGAGGGCAGAAGCGCGGGCGCGCCGGGCTTGTCCTGGATCTCGGACGGCTGTTCCAGCAGGCCGAACATCTCGCCCATATCGACCAGCGCCTGACGGATTTCGCGGTAGACCCCGCCGAGGAAGTTCAGCGGCATGGAGATCTGGATCATATAGGCATTGACCATGACAAAGTCGCCCACGGTCAGCGTCCCATTGGCCACCCCCATGGCCGCCATGACCATCACGCCGACCAGCCCCAGCGTGATCAGCAGGGTCTGGCCGAAGTTCAGGAAGGCCAGCGAATAGGCGGTCTTGAGCGCCGCCGTCTCATAGCCCGCCATGGCGCGGTCATAGCGCGCGGCCTCCCGCCCCTCGGCGCCGAAATACTTGACCGTCTCAAAGTTGATCAGGCTGTCGATGGCCTTTTGATTGGCATCGGTATCCTGATCATTCATCTGCTTGCGCAGGGTCACGCGCCATTCCGTGACCTTGAAGGTAAAGGCGACATAGGCGGCGATCACCACGGCCACGACAACCAGATACCAGATGTCGAAGGCGAGCCAGAGCACGACGCCGACCATAAAAAGCTCGATAATCAGCGGCCCGATGGAAAACAGCAGGAAGCGCAGCAGGAAATCGACGCCCTTCACCCCGCGTTCGATGATCCGCGACAGCGCGCCGGTCTTGCGGGTGATGTGGTAGCGCATCGACAGGCGATGCATATGCTGGAACGTCTCAAAGGCCAGCTGGCGCAGGGCGCGCTGGCCGACCCGGGCAAAGACCACGTCGCGCAGCTGCTGAAAGCCCGTGCTCATCAGCCGGGCCATGCCATAGGCCACCGTCAGCGCCACCGCGCCCAGCCCCATCAGCCATTCCGCGCTGTCCCCCTCGCCCGCCAGCGCATCGACGGCGGCCTTGTAGAGAAACGGCGTGCCGACCGCGACCGCCTTGGCCGTGATCAGGATCAGCAGCGACCAGATGACCCGCTTGCGGACCCAGGGCGCATCCTTGGGCCAGAGATATGGCAGCACCTTGCGGATGATCTCCCGCCCGTTGTCGGGCGTCTCGGTCGTGGTCAGCGGCATGCGGCGCATCGGCGGTCCTTCGGGCTTGCCCGGGCGCCCGGGCTGGCGTATCTGTTTGTTCAACACTTCATGAATTGTTGAACGGAGACCTAGTCCGATCATGCAGGAGACACAAGCCCTTGCCGCGCTTTCCGCGCTTGCGCATGAGACGCGGCTGCAGATCCTGCGCCTGCTGGTGCCGCATGGCGGGGACGGCATGGCGGCCGGAGAGATCGGCGCGCAGGTCGCCTGTTCCGCCTCCCGCCTGTCGTTCCACCTGTCGGCGATGGAACAGGCCGGTCTGATTGCGGCGCGGCGCGACGGGCGGCGGGTGATTTATTCGGCCGAGCGGCGTCAGATCGGCGGGTTGATCCACTATTTGCTGAACGATTGCTGCGCCGGCGATGCCACGGTGCGGGGCTGCTGTCAGGCCGGCCATCAGGCGCAGGGCCACGGGCATGGTCACGCCCATGGCGTGCTGCCTCACTGCTCCGGCAGCTCAAACACCTGACCGGGATAGATCAGGTCCGGATCACGGATCAGGCCCTTGTTCGCCTCGAACACCTTCACATAGAGCAAACCGTCGCCGTATTTCCGCGTCGCAATGGCCCAGAGCGTAAAGCCCGGCTGCACCGTCACCTGCGACTGGGAGGCAAGCGCCGCAAGCTCCGGCGCCTCGCGTTTGAAGGGGGTTTCGACCCGGCTGGCGACCTTGCCATCCGCGCCGAGCGAGTCGATGCGCAGGTTGTAGACCCCGGTATCGACCTCTGGCAGGGCGGTGCGCCAGATGCCGTCCTGGCCGATCCGGGATTCAGAGACCGGCGCCCCGTTAAGATAGATCCGCACCAGTTGCCCGGTCACGCCCCGGCCCGAGAGCTGAACATCACCCAGATCGGAATAGCTGATCGCGTCGATCGCGACCGTATCGGACTGGCGCGGCGCCGAGGATTGCAGCACCGTCACGCCATCGTCTGACTGAAGCAGAACGGTCGGGCTGACAGCCGCCATCTGAGCTGAGGCCGCATCCGCATCCCCGCCTGCGCCAGCTCCGGCCTCCGACGTTGCAGCGCTTTGTTCCGGAACTGTCGTTCCGTCGCCATCCGCCGCGGCCGCGGCGACGGCCTCTGCTCCGGCTGTTGCCGGGCTGGAGGTCGACGCGACGCCCGCCGTGGTGGTCGCATCGGCAGTGCCGGCGGCCGTGGTATTGCCCCCCGTCGCATCGGCGGGAACAGCAGAGCCCGACGGATCTGTAGAGGTTGCGGCAGTCGTGACAGGCGCGTCGCCCGCGGTGCCCTCTTGTGCGGCGCCGGTTGATGCCGCGCCCGTCGATGTCGCGCCCGTCGCCTCCGGCGCGGCGGCCATGACTGTCGGCCCCAGAATAACCTGGTCGTTGGAGGAAAGCGCCATCTCCTCCGTGCCGGTCCTGAGCGTCAGGACCCGGGGCAGATCGCTGGGCGGGAGGTCGAGGAAGACCACGAACTTGCCATCCGGACCGGCGATTTCCGTCGCCACGACCTCTCCGTCGATCAGGACATCGACCGGCATGTCAGGCTGCGCCTGCCCCGCGATCAGGCCGGAGCCATCGGGTTCCACCCGGACCACGTCGATCCCGGGCGCCTGACCCGGCGCGGTGGAAGTCGGCGTATCTCCTGCGGCATCGGGCGTGGCCTCTGCCGTGTCTGTCGTGTCGGTCGGCGCGGCAGCGCTGTCCGTATCTGTGGCGACAGACGTGTCTGACGCGCCGGTATCTGTTGCTGCCGTATCCGTCGCCGCAGTATCCGTTGTATCCGTATCCGTCGCGGCAGTATCCGTTGTATCCAAATCCGCAGCGCCGGTATCGGCGACAGACGGGCTCTGGGCGCCCTGCTCCACCGGTTCAGTCTCAGCCGTAACGACCGCGCCACCATCGGCATCCTGCACGGCACCGGCATCCGGCTGTTCCGCACCCAGATCGCCGGCCGCATCCGCGGTCTGTGACCCGCCCTGCTGTCCGTCGGCCGCCGCGTCCGGGCTTGTCCCCGAGGCCATATCAGTCGCGGAATCCGTCACGGACCCGCCCGACGCAGTACTCCCGGCCTCAGTCCCGGCGCCACCTGTCCCCGCGTCAGACGCATCCGTGGACGACCCCGAGGGCAAGGCGGCCGAGACCGTCCCCTCCGCCGTCCCGGGCTCCGACCGCCACGCGCCAAAGAAGACCTCCCCCAGCAGCGCCAGCCCGACAACGGCCACGCCGGCAAAAACGCCCGAAACTACGCCTTTGAATGCCACCTTTTCCGAGCTCCCGATGCTGGCCTGTGCCGGGTGCGGCGCATAACACCTTCCCCGCGGTTGAGCGTGTATATCAAAGAAGCTATGCACGGGTCAAAACTCCTGTGCATTCAATCAGAAAGGGTTGCCGAATGTCCTCAGCAGACTCTGCCCGCTCCGTCTGTGTTTTCTGCGGATCACGCCCCGGATCACGCCCCGACTATGCCGTCGCCGCCGAAACGCTGGGCCAGGGGCTGGCCGGGCTGGGCTGGCGGCTGGTCTATGGGGCCGGCGATGTCGGCCTGATGGGCCTGACCGCGCGGGCGGCCCAGACCGCAGGCGGAGAGACCTTCGGCGTCATCCCGGTTCACCTGATGAACATGGAAGTCGGAAAACGCGATCTGACCCGGTTCGTCGTGACCGAGAACATGCATGAACGCAAGAAGGTCATGTTCATGAATTCCGACGCGATTGTGGTTCTGCCCGGCGGCGCCGGCACGCTGGATGAATTTTTCGAGGTCCTGACCTGGGCCCAGCTGGGGCTGCATGCAAAACCCATCGTTCTTTTGAACATCACAGGTTTCTGGGATCCGCTGGTGACGCTGATCGACCATATGATTACACAGGGTTTTGCCGATGCCTCGCTGCGCGGGCTGATCCATGTTGCGGGCGCCCCCGACGAGGCTCTGGAGTACCTGCGGGAGCGCCTGACCTGACGCCCGGCATGGAGGCGAGACGTCAAGACCTGACTTTGGGGATCAGGCGGCTTTCAGCGCCGCCTCGATCTCGTCCAGAGGGTGGTTTGTAAGGGTCTTGGGCACCTCGGCAATCACCTTGTCGGCAACCTCCTTGTGCAGAACCTTGCGCAGCTCGCCCAGCGTCTTGGGCGGCGCGACCAGAACGATCCTGTCGAACCGGCCCTTGTGCGCCTGCCTGTAAAGCAGATCGGCCAGATCATCGGCGAAGCGTTCCTTGGCCAGCTCGTGCCAGTCGGTATCATCCAGGGCAGAGCGCTGGCCCACCCCGGTGTCGTTCATCCGGCCGGGCCGGTTGGCGGACTGGTCGATATCTTTAGGATTGTCCTGTTCTTCCTTGCGCACCACCTCCAGATGCGGGTCCTGCCCGTCCGTGAGGTTGCGCAGGAAGAGCGCCTTTTCGCCATCGGCGATCAGCACCCAGGCGTCGAACGGAATGCCGTCGGTCAGTACATCTTTCATCACACCTTCTCCTTGTCGCCGCTGCTGTCCTGATCCTGCGCCAGAGGCCGCGTCGCTCCGGCCGAGGTCTCGTCCAGCCGCTTCTTCTCATCGCGGGAGCCAACCTTGCGCTGCAGCTCCCCGCCCTTCGCGCCCTGATGGTCCGGGGCGTTGAGGGTTTCGGGGGCCTGGCCGAGGATCTCCTCGGTCTCCCGGCGCATGTCCTGTGATCTGTGGCGCTCTGCCATATCTCGGGTCCTCCTTCAGTCTGTCCGGCATTGTGCCGGAGCGTTGAGGGAAAAACGCGCGGGCTGTGCGGCGGTTCCGGCCCGGCCCGTCACGGCGGTGCAATTCCGCTTGACCGGCATCCACATATGTAGCAATGTAACTACATGACTACATATGACGAAGATACAGAAACCGATGCCGTCTTTGCCGCGCTGGCCCATACCAGCCGCCGCCGCATGCTGGACATCATCCGCGATCAGCCCGGCCTGACCGTCGGCGCGCTGGCCAGTCATTTCGACACCAGCCGGATCACGGTGATGAACCACCTCGCCACCCTGACGGAAGCGGGTCTGGTGATCAGCGAAAAACACGGGCGCGCCCGGAACCTCTATCTGAACGCCGCGCCGATCCATGCCATCCACCAGCGCTGGATCGACTCCTATGGCGCCTACTGGGCCGACCAGGCCCTGACATTAAAATCCATGGCGGAAGCCGCCCATCAGCACAAAAAGGACTTACAAGATGATGACTGATCTCCGCACGGCCACCGGTCCCGGCGTTCACCGCACCCGCACCTTCATCAAGGCCCCGGTGGACACCGTCTGGTCGATCCTCGTCGCCACGGATCGCGCCCTGCCCTTCTTTTTCGGCGCGGTATGCGACACGACGGAGGGGCTGAAACCCGGCGCCCGGATGCGCATGGTCCATCCCAACCGCCGGATCGCCATGGTCGTGGGAGAGGTGCTGGCGTTTGAGCCGCCGCATCTTTATTCCCACACCTTCCGCATGACCCATATCGACGAGGGCCCGGCCACCGTGACCTACCGGCTGACGGAGGCAGAGGGCGGCACGCAGTTCGACCTGATCATCGAAAACGCCCCGGCGGGCGGAAAGCTGGAAAAACAGATGCTGGGTGCGCAGAAATTCATTGGCGGCAATCTGCGGGCGCTGGCGGAAACCGGCCGCCCGGCCTTTTCCGGCCGCATGGTCGGCTGTATGTCCCCGGTCATGGCGCTGATGTCGAAGCCTGTCCAGCGGATCGAGAACTGGCCGCTGTGAGATTGTGCCGGGGCCGGCTGTCCGGCCCCGCACATGCTGGCAACCGGCCCGCTGTCAGAACCACATGTCGCGGACGCGCCGGTCATCAAAGGTGAAATCTTCAAAGGAATGCAGTGCGTTGAGGTGCTCGACCTCGATATCCGCCACCTCCTCCGGCTCTGCCAGACGCAGGTTGACGGCCATTCTGCGGCGCCCGTCCTGATCCGTGCCGCGCCCCCGCCAGGCCGCCACGCAACCGCAGGTCCGGCAAAAGAGCACGTCGAGCATGGGATCGCTGGCATCCGCCCGCGCATAGGCGGTCACGTCACCGTCGAGGCGGACCCCATGGCCTTCGTATCCGTAGGCCCAGAGGGTCCCGTAGCGACGGCACAGGCTGCAGCTGCAGGCCGTCGCGCAGTCAGGGCGGTCCGCCAGTGTCCAGCAGACCGCCCCGCAATGGCAGGTGCCGCGCATCACATGCGGGAGGCGACGTTTTCCCAGTTCACCAGCTTGTCGAGGAAGTTCGACAGGTAGGCCGGGCGCTTGTTGCGGAAGTCGATGTAGTAGGAATGCTCCCACACATCGCAGCCCAGGAGCGCGGTCTGGCCGAAGCAGAGCGGGTTGACGCCGTTCTCGGTCTTGGTGACCTTCAGCGCGCCGTCGGTGTCTTTCACCAGCCAGGCCCAGCCGGAGCCGAACTGGCCCGCACCCGCGGCGGAGAAATCTTCCTTGAACTTGTCGACCGAGCCAAAGGCCTCGACCAGCGCTTTTTCCAGCTCGCCGGGCATCTTGCTTTCGCCCGGGCCCATCATTTCCCAGAACTGGTTGTGGTTCCAGTACTGCGAGGCATTGTTGAAGATGCCGTTCTGCGCAACCGCCTTGGGATCATAGGTGCCCTTGATGATCTCTTCGACGGATTTGCCTTCCCATTCGGTGCCGGCAATCGCCTTGTTGCCGTTGTCCACATAGGCTTTGTGGTGGATATCGTGGTGATATTCCATGGTTTCCTTGGACATGCCGAGATCGGCAAGCGCGTCGTGGGCATAGGGGAGGTCGGGGAGTTCAAAGGCCATGATAAGGCTCCTTTTCCTGAGAAATTCCGTCTGCCCCTACATGTTACCCCGATCGGGCGAAGGTCAAGGGGGGGCCGGTGGCGAACCGGGTGCACCCCGCCTGTGCAGCAGCGCGCGGAACCCGCCGCCGGCCGCCTGTGGCCACCTCTCGCTGTCCCACATTGTCTGGAGACCGGCGGGAGCCGACCTGTTAGACTGGCCGGGACAGGCGGAGCACTGGACCGATGACGCGACATTCTTCTCAACCGGCAGAGGTCGCGGCGGCCTTTGCCGCCTTTCCGCCCCCCGAGCGCGCGACCCTGTCGCGGCTACGGGACATGATCCTTGAGGTCGCCTCGGATATGCCGGAGGTCGGCCCCCTGACCGAAACCCTGAAATGGGGCGAGCCCGCCTATCTGACGCAGGCCACCGGCAGCGGCAGCACCCTGCGACTGGGGCGAATGCCGAAAGAGCCCGGCAAGGTCGCGATTTTTGTCAATTGCCGTACGGTCCTTGCGGACCGGATGCGCGCCCGGTTCCCGGAGATCGAGATCTCGGGCAGCCGGGCCATCGTCATGAAAACCGCGGACCCGTTGCCAGAGGCGATGCTGCGGGAATGTATCGCGCTGGCCCTGACCTATCACCGCTGGAAGGACCGCTGATCCGCATGGACCCGTCGGCGGGGATGGTGGGATGGGGGGCGTGGCCCCCCGTCCCTTTGGCACGCCTGCCCAAGCAGACAAGCGCCGCCTAGTGTGTTGGCCGAAGACAGGATATTTTCGGCAAGAAAAAGGATCAGGACAGGGCCGGGCCCGTCGCGGCATTGACCAGCAGATCGTAAGTATATTGCGCGGTGGAGCGGAAAGAGATCAGCTCCAGCTGCCCCGGGGCGGGCATCCAGATGGCGGCCGCGACCTGGGCCAGCCGCGTGCGGCGGATCTCTCCGGGCATGACACGGGACATGTCGACCGGGGCGAGCCGGGCGAGCGTGTCGCGGAGCGCCGCGTCGGGACCTGAGAGCCGGAACAGGCAGCGCGCATCGGACATATCCGCCACCAGCGAATGTGCCGTACCAAGCGCCTCGGTCAGCGCTGTGCTGGTCGCGCTCAGATCCGCGCGGGGCAGGATCAGCAGCAGCTCGTCCGGGCTCATCCAGGCGAGGCGGCGGGCGCCGTCGATCGTGACCTGACGCTGATCCGGGACCGAAAGCCCCGTGGCCGTGGCAACGGCGCCCGTGATGGCCGCGTCATCCAGCCGGCCACGGATCGTCAGCATGCCTTGCGGCGCGGCCTCTTCGATGGTGACGGTGCGCTTGTGGACGGCACCGCCGAGCGGGAGTGCAAGATCAGACATTCTGTTTTACCCCTTCCTTGTCGAAGAACACTGGGTCGACGATCCTTGCCGCCACGGACCCGCCCGCGAGCGTATTGAACTGCAGCGTCTCGCCCATCCGGTCCGGCCCGTTCAGCACGAGGCCCATGGCAATGCCCTTGTTCAGGGTTGGCGAATGGTAGGTCGAGGTCACCCGGCCCTGCGTCTTCCGCTGTCCGTTGCTGTTCTGCCCCTCCGCCAGCGCCAGCGCGCCATCGGGCAGGACGGAGCCATCCAGCGTTTCCAGACCGACCAGTTTCCAGCGGTCCGCCCGGGTCATATCCGACCGTTCCTGCGCCCGCTTGCCGATGAAATCGGTCTTCTTCTTGGAGATCGCCCAGTTCAGGCCGAGGTCCTGCGGAATAACCGTTCCGTCTGTCTCGTCGCCGATCATGATAAAGCCCTTCTCGGCCCGCATCACATGCAGTGCCTCGGTGCCATAGGGGCAGACATTCCAGCCCGCGCCCGCCTCCATTAGCGCATCCCACAGCGCCTGCCCCTGAGAGGCCGGCACGGCGATTTCATAGGACAATTCGCCGGAGAAGGAGATGCGGTAGACCCGCGCGTCGATGCCGGCCAGGGTATGATCCTGGAAGGTCATGAACGGGAATTCTGCATCCGAGATGCCGGAGGCGCCGAGCTTTTCCAGTGCTGCGCGGGCCTTGGGGCCGACCACGGCGACCTGGGCATATTGTTCGGTCGCATTGGCCACGTAGACCTTCCAGTCCCACCATTCTGTCTGCAGCCATTCCTCCATATGGGCATGGATACGGTCCGCGCCCCCGGTGGTGGTATGGCAGAGGAAGGTGTCCTCGTCCCAGCGGGCGACAACACCGTCATCCATCAGGAAGCCGTTCTCGGAACACATCAGCCCGTAGCGGCATTTGCCGGGGGCGAGGTTGGACATCATGTTGGTGTACATCATGTCCATGAATTTCCCGGCATCCGGGCCCTTCACGATGATCTTGCCCAGCGTCGAGGCGTCGAGCAGGCCAAGCGCGCCCCGGGTCTGGTTGATCTCCCGCGTCACGGCGGCATGGCGATCCTCCCCGGCCTTGGGGAAGCAATAGGGACGACGCCAGGCGCCAACCGGTTCGAAATCCGCGCCATTGGATTCGTGCCAGGCGTGGATGGGCGAGCGGCGCAGCGGCTGGAAGACGCTGCCCCGCGCCTGCCCCCCGATCGCCCCCATGGAGATGGGCGTATAGGGCGGGCGGAAGGTCGTCGTGCCGACCTGCGGAATGGGCGTATCCAGCGCCCCCGACAGGATAGCCAGACCGTTGATATTGCTAAGCTTCCCCTGATCCGTCGCCATGCCGAGCGTGGTGTAGCGCTTGGCATGTTCGACCGATTCGAACCCCTCCTGCGCGGCGAGCTGGATATCGGTCACCTTCACGTCGTTCTGGTAATCGAGCCAGGCCTTCGCACGCAGATCCCGCTTGGCGGATTCGGGCATCAGCCAGACCGGCTTGATCGGGTTTTCGTGGCGGGAGGTGAAGCCCTCCGGCGGAAGCGCGGAGCCGGGATGACCCACGGCCTCTGCCGCCCGCGCGCCGGCGGCGGCGGCATCGGCCAGTGCGGCACCAGTGTCGAGCAACCCGTTGGCCGTGCCCGCCGTGGTGACAAAGCCCAGCCCGTCGGCACCCGTCGGCGGGCGGTCGGCATCGGGGCGGAACATGGCCTGATGGTCGTCCCAGACCAGTTTGCCGCCGCAATGCGACCAGAGATGCACCACCGGGGACCAGCCGCCGGACATGGCGACGGCATCACAGGCGATTTCCTCCACCGGGGCGCCCTCGCCCACCTGACGGCAGATGACGACGCCGGTGACGCGCTTGCGGCCCTTCACCTTGGCGATGCCATGCGCCTTGAGCACCCGGATGCCAAGCGCCTCGGCCTTGGTGCCCAGATCCCCGGCGCCGCCGACGCGGGCATCGATGATGGCGGGAACCGACAGACCGGCCTCCGCCAGCTTGATCGCGGTCAGATAGGCATCGTCGTTATTGGTCACGACCACGGTGCGGTCACCCACGGACACACCGTATTGCACGAGGTAATCGCGCACGGCCCCCGCCAGCATCACGCCCGGCAAGTCATTGCCTGCAAAGGACAAAGGACGTTCGATGGCGCCGGTTGCGGTGATGATCTGCCCCGCCCGGACCCGCCACAGGCGGTGGCGCGGGCCCTGTTTCTGGGCGTCGGGCAGATGGTCGGTCAGCCGTTCATAGCCCAGCACATAGCCGTGGTCATAAACGCCCGCCCCCATGCAGCGCAGCCGCAGGGTGACATTCTCCATCCCCTTCAGCTCTGCCACCAGCGCGGCGACGGCATCAGCCCCGGCCGCGCCTTCGTCGACGGGGGCACGGCCGCCCCAATGGGCCTCCTGCTCCATCAGCGTGACGCGGGCGCCACCGGCGGCGGCGGCGCGGGCGGCGGTCAGACCGGCAAGGCCCCCGCCGATCACCACGACATCGGCGAAATGGTAGTAATGCTCATAGGTGTCGAGGTCTTCTTCCTTTGGCGCCTTGCCGAGGCCGGCAGACTGCCGGATGAAGGGCTCGTAGACATGTTTCCAGAAGGCGCGCGGCCAGAGGAAGGTCTTGTAATAAAAGCCCGCAGGCAGGAAACGCGACAGTTTCGCATTCACTTCGCCGACGTCAAACTCCAGCGACGGCCAGTGGTTCTGCGACTGCGCCTCCACGCCCTCGAAGACCTCCTGCATGGTGGCGCGCTGGTTCGGCTCGAACCGCCCGCCGGAGCCGATGCCGAGCAGCGCATTCGGCTCTTCCGTGCCCGACGACACCAGCCCGCGCGGGCGGTGGTATTTGAACGACCGGCCCAGCATCATCTGGTCGCTGGCCAAGAGCGCAGAGGCAAGCGTATCGCCCTGATAGCCCTTGAAGCTGCGCCCGTTGAAGGTGAACCGCACGGGCGCCGTACGGTCGATGCGGCTGCCGCCGGTGGAAAGCCTCGTGCTCATGCCCTGCCCCCGAAATCAAAATCGAGATTGATGTTGCGCGTCATGGTGTTGTGGAAGGTCACGCGAAATCCCTCCAGCGCCAGCCGGGACGTTTCTCCCGGATTTTTTCCAGCAGATCCTCGGGCGGCGTGGTGGATTGCGCCTTGTAGACCCCGAAGACCTCCAGCGTGGCGGTGTCACGCGCCGCGTGGAACCACTTGCCGCAGCCATAGACATGCCGCCAGCGTTCGAAATGCACGCCGCGCGGGTTCTCACGGTGAAAGAGGTAGCCCTCCAGCGCCGCATCGTCGGACCCGGGCCCCTCGCGTTTCAGATGCGCCTCCCCGCCGCCGTGGAACTCCGTCTCTTCGGCGGTCACGCCGCAATAGGGGCATGTAAGGATCAGCATGGGGCCTCCTTTTGCGCAACGTGCTGTTGCGCAACAAAAAAAGGCCGGACGCGCGAAGCGCCCGGCACAGTTGACAGGTAAGGGACAAGGGAAAATACGGGTGCCGTATCGTTCCCAGGCAGTGGAGAAGAAACACCCGCCACGGCGGTTTGGTTCCCGGCTCCGGAATTGATGTTTTGCAAACCTTGGTTTGCACCGAATGCAGCCGCACCGGTCAGCCACGAAAAATCCCGGCCCGGGGCGGCTGCCCCCGACCGGGATTGATCACGATCTGCCGCGCCCCGGGGGCGCAGGGTATCAGTTGCCGGACGTGGCTTCGGCGCCAGCGGAGGCAGAGCCGCTGTCGGCTGCAGCGCCAGCTTCTGCACTGCCGGTGTCAGCCGTGTCCGCGACAGCGCCGCTGCCCGTATCGGCCGAGCTGTCGGACGTTGCGTTGATTTCAACATTGGTCGGCGCGACACGCGCCCCGGTCGAGCCGAAGCCCTCTCCGAAGATGAGCCATGCGATGACGGCGACGGCGACCACAAGGCCACCAACGATGAATGCGAGCGAGCCACCGCCGGAAGAGCGCGTGGTCTCATAATGATGATGCTGTTCGGCCATGTGATAGCCTCCGGTTTCGTTTCGATTGATGACGAAACAGGCAGAGGCTGGGGAAAGTTCCACATTTCCGTGATCGCTCCACCGGCATTCACGAAAGATTCATGGTTACGGAGGGAACGTTTCTGCAAACCCGCGCGTTGAGTACATGTTTTAGGCAATACGCCAGCGAACGGCACCCGGCGGTGGGTTTCCGCTAACAGGACCACAATATTTTGTGGTAATGTTTGAGTAGAAGTCTCGACGTATCCGAATACCAAAGAGGCCAGAGCATGACTGACAGAATTCTCTTTTCGATCGGTGACAACCTGGAACGGCAGCAGGTTGTTTTCATCCGTCACGACGATATCTCCGCCCTGCCGGACCGGCCGGGGCTCTTCGTTCTGATGGGCCGTACTGGCCCGGATGCCGGCGCCCCGGTCTATTTCGGACATTGTGGACGGTCGCTGCTTCGCCAGGTTCCCTATGACCCCGGTTTCGCCCAGGCGATCCGCCGTGGCCCGGTGAATTTCGCTACTGCCTTTGTGCCCGGCGGGCAGGAGGCGGAGGATCTGGTGACGGCGCTTGCCATCACCCAGGACGCGCCCGTCAATGCCGCCGCCATGGCGCTGGCCGAAATCGACAGCGCCAACGCCCTGCTGCATGCAGAGGCGCAGGCCCGCAAGATCGCCGCCCAGTAGCGGCGTCCGCACCTCGATATGGCGCGACGGTCCCATGGATCAGTGCGCCACGCCTGCGGCCACGCTTTCATCGACAAAGCGGCCGGCCCTGAAGCGGTCGAGCCCGAATTCCGCACAGAGCGGCCCCGGTTCCCCCTTCGCCATCATATCCGCCATCGCCCAGCCGGAACCCGGGATCGCCTTGAACCCGCCGGTGCCCCAGCCGCAGTTGATGAAGATCCCCTCCACCGGCGTTTTGGAAATAATGGGCGACCGGTCGCCGGTCATGTCGACGATCCCGCCCCATTGCCGCAGCATCTTCAGCCGCGACACCATCGGGAAGGTCTCGATCAGGGCGCGCACGGTTTCCTCGATATGGTGGAAGGACCCGCGCTGCGTGTAGTTGTTATAGCCGTCCGCGCCGCCACCGATCACCATCTCGCCCTTGTCGGACTGGGACATGTAGCCATGCACCGTGTTGGCCATGACGACCACATCCATGCAGGGCTTGATCGGCTCAGACACCAGCGCCTGCAGCGCCACGGATTCGATGGGCAGTTTGAAGCCCGCCTTTTCCGCCATCACGCCGGAATGGCCGGCCACCACGATTCCCATTTTCGAACAGGAAATGGCGCCCTTGCTTGTCTCGACGCCCGTAACCTTACCATTTTCCGACCGAACGCCCGTCACCTCGCACTGCTGGATGATGTCCATCCCCATGGCCGAGCAGGCCCGCGCATAGCCCCAGGCCACCGCATCATGCCGCGCCGTGCCGCCGCGCGGCTGCCAGAGCGCCCCCAGAACCGGGTAACGCGGCCCGTCGAGGCGTATGATCGGCACCAGCTCCTTGACCTTTTCGGGGCTGATGAATTCGGTCGCGACGCCCTGCAGGATATTGGCCTGTGCGGTGCGCAGATAGCCGCGCACCTCATGTTCGGTCTGCGCCAGCATCATCACCCCCCGGGGGGAGAACATGACGTTATAGTTCAGGTCCTGTGACAGCGTCTCATAGAGCGAGCGCGCCTTTTCATAGATCGCCGCCGAGGGGTCCTGCAGGTAGTTCGAGCGGATGATCGTCGTGTTCCGGCCGGTGTTGCCGCCACCCAGCCAGCCCTTTTCGATCACCGCGACATTGGTGATGCCGTGGTTCTTGCCGAGGTAATAGGCCGTGGCGAGCCCATGCCCCCCCGCACCGACGATGATGACGTCGTAATGCGCCTTGGGCTGGGCCTTTTCCCAGGCCCGTTTCCATCCCGAATGGTCGCGCAGGGCTTCGCGGGCGAGGGCAAAGGCGGAATAGCGTTTCATCGGGGCGACTCCTTGGCGCGCGGGGTGATTTGGTATGAGCCATATCAAGGCGTGGGCCGGATCCACGCCGCAAACCGTCACTTTGCGACACGATCACGACAAGCGGCATTTTGCAGGTGCGGCAGAGACGCACGGGTCTGGTGATTGCCGGTAATGGATCAAGGCTGGCGCCTGAAATCAAGGCAGAGGGTTGGGAGGGGGTGTCAGGGGTAGCGCTGTCAGATCGCTCCCCTGCATGATGCGACAAGGGGGGATGGTCAAAACGAAGGGCTGCGCCGCCCCGTGGGGGCGGGTCGGCGCAGCCCGGCGTGCCGCCGGGCGGGTGTTCAGTTCGATGCGGGGACAAGATCTCCGTGCTTCGATGAATGAACGTCGCACGCCCCCGCGCCCCCATGTCACAGAGATTTGCCCTTTTGCGACGCCGCGCCCCCCGCTAGACGGGTCCGGAGGAGTAAACGATGCTCGAATGGACCATTCCCGCGCTGATGTCGCTGGCCGTCGCCGCCCTGATTGGCCTCGCCGTCTGGCGCGCGCGCAGTGCGGCGCCCGAGGCCGACGGCGCGCCCGACATGCTTGTCTACCGCAACCAGCTGCGTGAGGTCGAAAAGGATGCCGCCCGGGGCACCATCGCCCCGGATGAGGCCGAGCGCCTGCGCGCGGAAATCGCCCGTCGCCTGATTGCTGCCGATACCCGCGCCTCCGCCACCGCCGCGACCAGCGAACCGACCCGGCTGCGCCCCTATCTGATGGCGGTGCTGGGGCTGCTGATTGTCGGCGGCTCACTCGCGCTTTATGCCCGGATCGGTGTGCCCGGCTATCAGGATATGGCACTGGAGGACCGTCTGGCCGCCGCCAAAACCCGCCGGGAAACCCGCCCCGATCAGGCCCAGGCCGAAAATGCCGTGCCTGCGGGCCTGCTCGAACCACAGGGCGCCACCCCCGGCCCGGAATATGAGGCCCTGATCCAGCGCCTGCGCGACGCCACCGCCGAACGCCCCGACGATCTGCAGGGGCAGGAGCTGCTGGCCCGCAACGAGGCCGCGCTTGGCAATTACAAGGCGGCCTATACGGCGGCAGAGAATATCCTGCGTATCAAAGGGGCGGAGGCCACCTCCGACGATTACCTCACCTATGCCGACCTGCAGATCCTCGCCGCTGGCGGCTATGTCTCGCCGGAGGCGGAAAATGCCCTGCGTGCCGCCCTCGCCCGTGACCCCGAGAACGGCGCCGCGAAATATTACATGGGGCTGATGCTGCGCCAGAACGACCGCCCCGACATTGCTTTCCGCCTCTGGGATCAGCTGCTGCGCGCCGGGCCGGAGGACAGCCCCTGGATCCCGCCGATCCGCGCCCAGATCGACGAGGCGGCGCGCCTTGCCGGTGTGGAATACGAACAGCCCCGCCCCGCAGAAAGCCTTGCCGGACCGACGGCCGAAGATGTCGCCAATGCGCAGGACATGACGGCGGAGGACCGGCAGGAGATGATCCGCGGCATGGTCTCCCGCCTCTCCGAACGTCTGGCGACACAGGGCGGATCGCCCGAGGAATGGGCGCGGCTCATCCGCGCCTATGGCGTGCTGGGCGAGGTCACCCGCGCCCGCGCGATTGCCGATGAGGCGCGCCAGGTCTTTGCTGCCGTGCCGGAGGCGCTGGCGCAGATCGAGGACGCCGCCGCCTCCCTCCCCCAAGACGCGCCCGCCCCGGAGGCCAGCGAATGATCCACGAAGAGATCGCCGATTTCGCCGCCGCGATAAAACCGATGCAGGCGCTCGCGGGCCTCGACTATGGCGACAAGACCATCGGCGTCGCTGTCTCCGACACCTTCCAGTCGGTAGCCACCCCGCTAGATACGGTCCGCAGGGGCAAGAAATTCACCCAGGATGCAACGGCACTGGAGGCGATGATCAAATCCCGCATGATCGGCGGTCTGGTCCTTGGCCTGCCGCGCAATATGGACGGGACAGAGGGCCCGCGCTGCCAGGCCACCCGCGCCTTTGCCCGCAACCTCGCCCGCCTGCCCGCCTTTGCCGATCTGCCGATCACCTTCTGGGACGAACGCCTGTCGACCGTGGCCGCCGAACGTGCGCTGCTGGAGGCCGACACCTCCCGCCGCCGCCGGGCAGAGGTCATCGACCATGTCGCGGCGGGCTATATCCTGCAAGGCGCGCTGGACCGGCTGCGCCATCTGCGAGGGGCGTCATGACCGACGATATCTGGACACGGGCCGAACCCGAAAGCCCCTGCATCAAGATCTGCGTCATCCATCCGGAGGCGCGGCTCTGCACCGGCTGCCTGCGCTCCATCGACGAGATCACCGCCTGGGGCCGCCTCTCGCCTGAGGAACGCCGCAGCATCATGGCAGAGCTGCCCGCGCGCAAACCGCAGATCGCAAAGCGACGCGGCGGCCGTGCTGGAAGGCAGGGCCGCCGGTCTTCGGGGGAAAGCTGAAAGGGTGCGGGTCAGGCGGCGATATCGCCTTCCTCGCAGACCAGCTCGATATGATGTGCCATGACCTTACCATGCGCACCCAGCACCACGGCCACGCAACGCCCGCCCAGTGTCACGGCGGCAGAGCCGGGCCGCTGCGGGTCTTCCATGATGCCAATCCGGCCATTGCCGGCCTCACCCGGACGATAGCCGATAACGATTTCGTCGAGCTCGGGGTCGAACTCCTCCACAACCGGCGCCTTGGATGTATCGAGAGCCGCGGTCCGCGCGGCAGACGGCGCAGATGGGCCGGTCCGGCGGGGACGCACCGGCGCTGGTGACGCCTCCTCATGGTGCGCCGCCGCCGGGGCCGTGGCAGGCGGACGGCTCTCCTCAGCCGCCGCCGCCGGAGCAGCCGCCTCGGCAGCCGCGATAACCGGTTCCGGTGTCAGATCCTCTGCATTCGCGACGTGGTCGTCTTCGACCTGCGCGTCAGGCGCGACCGGGTCCTGCGCCGCCGGGCTGGCATTGCGCAGGGCATTGCGGCGACCTTTGGACAGATCCTGCAGGGGTTTGAGCTCCTCCGGATCAGGCTCCGCCGCCGATGCCGCCTGCTCTTCGGACTTGGGCGCGCGACGCGGCCGCTGGGCCAGAACAGAGGCGCTGACCTTGCCATCCTTCAGCCGCAGGATGGCCTTTGCCTTGCGCGCGACTACGTCGATCCCCAGAACGCCGAGCCCCGATTGATCCTCGGCTTCGTTCAACGCATCCTTGGCGGTCTTTTCCGCCATGGCCCGGCTTTCTTCCTCTCCGGTAGAGGAGGTGTAGACGACGCCGATGGTTGCAATGGCAATGACAACAAGCAGTTCGATCATGATCCGGGCCTTTTTCCGTGATGCAATCTGTTTTGCACGCAATTGCGTCCCGGTTAGGGCAGCAACCTGACGTTGCAGTGGCAGAAAAAATACGCATTCAGGCGGAACAGCCGGATTATTGACACATTTTTGGAAACAATCGCCGCGTCACGCCCCGCAATGTTGCAAAATAACAATCAAGCGGCGACGGAACCATCTCCGGCCACGCCCGCTCAATGCCCGGAAATCCGCCCTGATCCGATCTGTGCGGCCAGTCCTGTCCGCAAACCCACGCCCCGCAGTTGCAGCATTGCAGATTGACCGGCTGGTCCCCTGCGCCTAACCAAACCGGGCCGCCGCATCCCCGGAGATACGATGTTCCGCCTTGCCCTGATCCTCGGCCTGCTGTCAGCAGTCGGGCCTTTTGCCATCGACATGTATCTGCCGGCGCTGCCCCGCCTTGCGTCGGACCTCGGCGCGAGCGAGGCCGCCACCCAGATCACCCTGACGGCCTATTTCATCGCCTTTGGGGTGGCTCAGCTGATCTATGGCCCGATGGCGGATGCCGCGGGCCGCAAACGCCCGCTTGTCATCGGATTGCTGATCTTTGCGGCAGGATCGCTGGGCGCCGCCTCGGCTGGCTCGGTGATGTCGCTCGCCGGATGGCGCTTTCTTCAGGGGCTGGGAGGCGCCGCCCTGATGGTAGTGCCCCGCGCCGTCATCCGCGACAGATATACCGGCAATGAGGCCACAAAGCTCATGGCGATGATCATGCTGGTTATATCTGTCTCGCCGATGCTGGCACCGCTGGCCGGGTCTGCGGTCATCGCCCTGTCCGGCTGGCGGATGATATTCGTCCTCCTGCTTGTCGTGTCGCTGGCGGCGGTGGCGCTGTGCCTTTTCCTTCTGCCCGAAACCCTGCCAAATACGCAGCGCCAGCCCGCCCGGCTCACACCTCTCCTTGCGGCCGCCCGGCGCCTCCTGCGCGATCCGACCTTCATGGGGCTGACCTTTCTGGGCGGGTTCGGCATGGCCAGCTTCTTTGTGTTCATCGCCTCTGCCAGCTTCGTCTATGTCCGTCAGTTCGGCCTCAGCCCGACGGGGTTCTCTATCGCCTTTGCGATCAACGCTGTGGGTTTTTTCGGAGCCTCGCAGGCGGCCGCGCCGCTGGGCCAGCGCATCGGCATCCGCCGGCTGGTGCTGATCGGAGCGACGGGCTTCGCCGCGACCACCGCTCTGCTTTGCGTGATCGCGCTCGCCGGGCTGGCCAGTTTTCCGGTGATCGTGGCCGGATTGCTGATCGCCAATGCTTTCCTGGGCCTGGTCATCCCGACAACAATGGTGCTGGCGCTCGAAGACCACGGCGATATTGCCGGCCTTGCCTCCTCACTGGGCGGGACGCTCCAGATGGTGACGGGCGGGCTGATGATCGTTGCGATAGGTCCGTTTTTCGACGCGACCGCAACGCCGATGCTCCTCGCAATCGGTCTCTGCGGGCTCATGACAGCGGGCCTGGGCTGGGCCGTTCTTCGCCCTGCCCGGACGGTCTCGCAGGAGTGATGCGTTGCAGGGGGGCTGTCTGCCCCCCACGACAAAGCAAGCTTTGTCTCCCCCCGAGGATATTTTTCGACCAGAGAAGACAGGGGCGCGGCCTGCCCCTTCTCTGGTCGTCAAATATCCTGGGGGGGCCGCCGCAGGCGGTGGGGGGCAACGCCCCCCTGTCCGGTCAGCCCATCCGGTCGCTGACGTAGGACCCGGGAGAGGCCTCGAAAACCACGGTCTTATTGCCATTGAGGAAGGCGCGATGATGCGCATGGGCATGGATCGCCCGCGACAGTACCGACGCCTCCACATCCCGTCCGAGTGAGACATAGTCCGACGGGCTCTGCGCATGGGTCACCCGCACCGTGTCCTGTTCGATGATCGGGCCCTCGTCCAGATCGGCGGTCACGTAATGTGCGGTGGCCCCGATCAGTTTCACCCCACGCTCATAGGCTTGTTTATAGGGGTTTGCCCCTTTAAAGGAGGGCAGGAAGGAATGGTGGATATTGATGATCCGGCCCGACATTTTCTGACACAGCGCATCCGACAGCACCTGCATGTAGCGCGCGAGGACGACCAGCTCTGCCTCTGACTCCTCGACGATGTCCAGCAGCTTCGCCTCGGCCTCGGGCTTGTTTTCCCGCGTCACTTTCACGTGGTGGAACGGCAGGTCGTGGTTCACCACCACTTTCTGATAATCCATATGGTTCGACACCACGCCCACGATATCGATCGGCAGGGCGCCGATCCGCCAGCGGTAAAGCAGATCGTTCAGGCAGTGGCCGAACCGCGAGACCATGATCAGCACCTTCATCTTCTGGGCTTCGTCATGAAAGGCGTAATCCATTCCGAAGGCCGCCGCGATCTCGGCAAACCCGTCTTCCAGCGCCTGTTGCGTGGCGCCCTCTTCCGAGACGAACCGGGTCCGCATGAAGAAGCGCCCGGTCTCCTGATCATCGAACTGGGAGGAGGCGGTGATATTGCAACCGTTCCGGGCGAGGAAGCCCGCGACGCCGGCAACAATGCCGCGCCCGGTCGGGCAGGAAACGGTCAGGACATAGGATGACATAAACGGGGTCTCCGGTCTGAGAGCACGGCGTCAGGGCGCCGGGCAGATGGAAAGGCCGGGGCAGCACCCGTCGGCAGGTGTGACATGGCACGAATTGTCCGGCCTGCGGAGACAGGAAGCGACCATCCGGCCCCCGGGATGCGACATGTCGCACATTTGCGACAGTCTCATGCGGGCTGACCGGTCACGGCCGCCAGAGCACGATCCACCAGTTCGGGCCCCGCCCCGGGCAGATGCGCCCCTTCGGACAGCACCCGGCGCCAGTGCCGCGCCCCGGGACGTCCGGCAAAGAGGCCCAGCATATGGCGGGTCACCTGCCCCAGCCGGCCGCCCCCGGACAGATGCGCCTCGATATAAGGCTGCATGGCCTGCGCGACCGCGACCGGATCGCCATCCCCGCGGTCCGCCCGGCCGAAGATCCGCCGGTCGGCCTGCGCCAGAATGGACACCGGATCATGATAGGCGGCGCGGCCGACCATGACCCCGTCGAGCCCCGCATCCAGAAATGCCTCCGCCTGATCGAGCGATGTGATACCGCCGTTCACCGACAGATGAAGCCCGCCGAACATGCCGCGCATCTTCTGGACAAGCGCATAATCCAATGGCGGAATTTCCCGGTTCTCTTTGGGCGAGAGCCCCTGAAGCCAGGCCTTCCGCGCATGAATGGTGAACCGCTCGCAGCCGGCGGCGCCGACCCGGGAGAGGAACTCCGGCAGGATAGCTTCGGGGATCTGGTCGTCCACACCGATACGGCATTTGACCGTGACCTCGACATCGACCGCCGCCCGCATGGCCGCAACGCAGTCGGCCACCCGTGCCGGATCGGTCATCAATATGGCGCCAAAGGTGCCGGACTGAACCCTGTCGGACGGGCAGCCGCAGTTCAGGTTGATCTCGTCATACCCCGCCGCCGCGCCGATCCGGGCGGCCTGTGCCAGTTCCGCCGGGTCCGAGCCGCCAAGCTGCAGTGCGACCGGGTGTTCCTCCTCCGAGAAATCGAGCAGATGGGTCGCCCCCCCGCGCACCAGCGCCGGAGCCGTTACCATTTCCGTATAAAGCAGCGTGTCCCGCGACAGCAGCCGGTGCAGATAGCGGCAATGCCGGTCGGTCCAGTCCATCATCGGGGCGACGGACAGACGCGCCGCCGCTCGGATACTGGAAATCCCATGTTTCATTGGCATGTCCGCAGGATCGCGCATCCGGCTTGTCCGTCCTTGGCCGCCTGTCGCGGGTGTTGCTACTTTGCGGACGACAAGGCCGGGCCCTTGCCCGGATGTGTCGCCTCATTCCGGCGGTCATAGCAGGACCGGCCGGAGGCATCAAACTGCGCTGAGTTGAATGAAATTCATATTCATCACGAAAGTTATGAATTTGATCACGGCACCCGGAATGCGCTACCCCGGCCACTCCAGACCACAGGTTGTACATGAACACGTTATCGCTTCCGGTATCGGAACGCTTCGCAGAGCTGCAGGCCGCAACGCGCGACAGGATCCTCATCCTCGACGGTGCCATGGGCACGATGATCCAGACGCTCAACATGACCGAAGAGGATTTTTCCGCCCGGGGGCATATCCACGGCCCCGGCTGCCGGCATCATTCGGATCACCCGCAGAAGGGCAACAATGACCTGCTGGTCCTGACCCAGCCGCAGGCGGTCGAGGATATCCAGCTGGACTTCGCCCTGGCCGGGGCGGATATCCTTGAAACCAATACCTTTTCCTCGACCACGATTGCGCAGGCGGATTATGGGCTGGAGAGCGCGGTACATGATCTGAACCTGGCCGGAGCACAGATCGCCCGCCGCGCCGCCGACCGCGCCACGGCTCAGGACGGCCGGCCGCGATATGTGGCGGGCGCCGTGGGGCCGACGAACCGCACCGCCTCGATCAGCCCGGATGTGAATGACCCGGGCTTTCGCGCCGTGACCTTCGACGACCTGCGCACCGCCTATGGCCAGCAGATCGACGGGCTGATTGCGGGCGGATCCGACCTGATCCTGATCGAGACGATCTTTGACACGCTGAACGCCAAGGCGGCGATCTTTGCCGCCTTCGAGGCCTTCACCCGCGCGGGCAAGCGCCTGCCAATCATGATTTCCGGCACCATCACCGATGCCTCCGGCCGGACGCTGTCGGGGCAGACGCCAACCGCCTTCTGGCATTCGGTGCGCCATGCCCGCCCCTTTACCGTCGGGCTGAACTGCGCGCTTGGGGCCGATGCCATGCGCCCGCATCTGAGCGAATTGTCCGGCGTGGCCGAGACATTGATCTGCGCCTATCCCAACGCCGGCCTGCCCAATGCCTTTGGTCAGTACGATCAGACCCCCGACGAAACCGCCGGTCTGGTCGAGGTCTTTGCCAAAGAGGGGCTGATCAATATCGCGGGCGGGTGCTGCGGCACCACCCCCGACCATATCCGCGCCATTGCCGACCGGCTGTCCGGCCACGCCCCCCGCAAGGTGAAGGAGACCGCCGATGCCTGAGCCTCTGCTGCGCCTCTCGGGTCTGGAACCATTTGTTCTGACCTCCGACATCCCCTTTGTGAACGTGGGCGAACGGACAAACGTCACCGGCTCGGCCCGGTTCCGCAAGCTGATCACCAACCGCGACTATGCCGCCGCGCTGGACGTGGCGCGGGATCAGGTGGAAAACGGCGCCCAGATCATCGACGTCAACATGGATGAGGGGCTGATCGATTCCAAACAGGCGATGATCGAGTTTCTGAACCTGATCGCCGCTGAACCCGATATCGCCCGCGTGCCCGTCATGATCGACAGCTCCAAATGGGAGGTGATCGAAGCGGGCCTGAAATGCGTCCAGGGCAAGCCCGTGGTGAACTCGATCTCTCTGAAAGAGGGAGAAGAGGCGTTTATCCACCATGCCTCTCTCTGCCTCGCCTATGGCGCGGCGGTTGTCGTCATGGCCTTTGACGAAGACGGTCAGGCCGACAGCTATGACCGCAAGATCGAGATCTGCCAACGCGCCTATAAGGTGCTGACAGAAAAGGTGGGCTTCCCGCCCGAAGACATCATCTTTGACCCCAATGTCTTTGCCGTCGCCACCGGCATCGAAGAGCACGACAATTACGGCGTGGATTTCATCAACGCGACCCGGTGGATCCGGGAAAACCTGCCGCATGCCCATGTCTCGGGCGGCGTCTCCAACCTGTCCTTCAGCTTCCGCGGCAACGACCCCGTGCGCGAGGCGATGCATGCGGTGTTCCTCTATCATGCGATCAAGGTCGGCATGGACATGGGGATCGTCAACGCCGGGCAGCTGGCGGTCTATGATCAGATCGACGCCGACCTGCGCGAGGCCTGTGAGGACGTCGTTCTGAACCGTGTGCCTGCGAATGGCGGCAACGCGACCGAGAACCTGCTGGAGATCGCCGAGCGCTTCAAGGGCGACAAGCGCGAGGCAAAGGTCCGCGATCTGGCCTGGCGCGACTGGCCCGTCGAAAAGCGGCTGGAACATGCGCTGGTCAATGGCATCACCGAATTTGTCGACGAGGATACAGAGGCCGCGCGGCTGGCCGCCGAAAAGCCGCTCGACGTGATCGAGGGCCCGTTGATGGCCGGGATGAACGTGGTCGGCGATCTGTTCGGCGCCGGCAAGATGTTCCTGCCGCAGGTGGTCAAATCCGCCCGCGTCATGAAACAGGCCGTCGCCGTGCTGCTGCCCTATATGGAGGCCGAAGCCGCCGGCAGCCGCGACAGCGCCGGTCGCATCCTGATGGCCACCGTGAAGGGCGATGTGCATGACATCGGCAAGAACATCGTCGGCGTCGTCCTGGCCTGCAACAATTACGAAATCATCGATCTGGGCGTCATGGTGCCGCCGCAGAAGATCCTGGAAGAGGCGAAGGCCCACAAGGTCGATATTATCGGCCTGTCGGGTCTGATCACGCCCTCGCTGGATGAAATGGTGCACCTTGCCGCGGAACTGGAGCGGGAGGGCTTTGACACGCCGCTACTGATCGGGGGCGCCACGACCTCCAAGGTGCATACGGCCGTCAAGATCGCGCCGCGCTATCAGAAAAGTCAGGCGATCTACGTCACCGATGCCAGCCGGGCCGTGGGCGTTGTATCCTCGCTTCTGTCGAAGACCAACAAGCAGAGCTATATCGACGGCATCCGCGCCGAATACTCGGAAGTGTCCGACCGTCACGAACGCGCCGAACGTGCCAAGAGCCGCCTGCCGCTGGCCGCCGCCCGCGCCAATGCGTTTCAGATCGACTGGACCGATTACGCCGTCCCTGCGCCCAAATTCACCGGGCCCAAGGTGATCGACAACTGGGACCTGGCCGAGATCGCGCGCTATATCGACTGGACCCCGTTCTTCCAGACCTGGGAGCTCAAGGGCGTCTATCCGCGCATTCTTGAGGACGCAAAATACGGCGAGGCCGCGCGCAACCTCTACAATGACGCGCAGGCCATGTTGCAGCGGATCATCGGGGAGAAATGGTTTGTCCCCCGCGCGGTTGTGGGCTTCTGGCCGGCCAATCGTGACGGCGACGACATCCGGCTCTTTGCCGATGACAGCCGGACGGCGCCGCTGGCCAGCCTGCACACGCTCCGCCAGCAGAGCGCCAAACGCAAGGACAGCCCCAACCTCGCACTGGCCGATTTCGTCGCCCCGGAAGGCACGCCCGACTGGGTGGGCGGCTTTGTCGTGACGGCCGGCCCCGAAGAGATCAAGATCGCCGAAGATTTCGAAAAGGCCGGGGATGATTACAGCGCCATCATGGTCAAGGCGCTGGCCGACCGCGTGGCGGAGGCCATGGCCGAGATGCTGCATGAACGGGTCCGCCGCGATCACTGGGGCTATGCCGCGGAAGAAGATTTCGACCCGCAGGCGCTGATCGGCGAACCCTATCGCGGCATCCGCCCCGCGCCGGGCTATCCCGCCCAGCCTGACCACACCGAAAAACGCACGCTGTTTGACCTGCTGAAGGCGACGGACCACACCGGGGTGGAGCTGACGGACAGCATGGCGATGTGGCCGGGCGCCTCGGTCTCCGGGCTCTATATCGCGCATCCCGAAGCATATTACTTTGGTGTCGCCAAGGTCGAACGCGATCAGGTCGCCGATTATGCCGCCCGCAAGGGGATGGAGATCGAGGAGGCCGAGCGCTGGCTGGCCCCGATCCTGAACTACCGCCCCGGCGACAGCGATGCCGTTGCGGCGGAATAGCGGCTAGCGGATCACGCCTGTGGGCTGAAACACCGGACCCTCCGGTGTCTCGGCATGAAAGGCCCGGATGCGGAACGCCCGGGCGATCCGATCCCGGGTCAGCACCTCTGCAGGGGGCCCGTCGGCAAGGACGCCGCCCTCTGCCAGCAGCACCAGCCGGGTGCAGAATCGCGCCGCCTGCCCCAGATCATGCAACGACAGGATCACCCCCTGTCCGCCCTGCGCCAGCGCCCGGAACGTGCCCAGCGTGGCCAGCTGATGTTCCGGGTCGAGCCCTGCGGTCGGCTCATCCGCCATCAGAAGCGGCGTCTCCTGCGCCAGCGCCCGGGCGATCAGGGCCCGCGCCTGTTCCCCGCCCGACAGCCGGGTCGCGGTCCGCTGACGCAGAGGGCCGAGGCGCATACGATCAAGCGCAGCCTCTACCGCCCTGCGATCGGCAACGGTTCCGCCCTGCCCATGCGGCAGGCGGCCCAGCCGGACCAGCGCCTCCACCGAGACCGGCCAGGCAATCTCCCGCGATTGCGGCATCCAGGCGACGTGACGGGCCCGCGCTGCGGCCGTCATCCCGGCCAGCAGGCTGGTGCCTTCGAACGGGATCAGCCCCAGAGCCGCGCGCATCAGCGTCGATTTGCCCGCCCCGTTTGGCCCGATAACCCCCACCATTTCGCCCGCGCTGACCGAGAGCGAGACATCGCGCAACACCGCCCTGCCGCGCAGCGCCACGGAAAGATTTTGCACCGAAAACAGGCTCATGCCGATATCCGCCCCGTCCGCCAGACCAGATGCAGGAAAAATGGCGCCCCCACCAGCGCGGTCAGCACCCCCAGTTTCAGATCGCGCCCGGGCAGCACCACGCGCACCGCGATATCGGCCGCCAGCAGCATGGCCGCCCCGCCCAGAGCAGAGGCGATCAGCAGCGGTCCGGGCCGCGCCCCCACCAGCGGACGCAGCAGATGCGGCACAACCAGCCCGATAAAGCCGATGACACCGGCCACGGCGGTGCCCGCGCCTACGACACAGGCGGTTCCCAGCACCACCTGCCAGCGAAGGCGCGCCAGATTGACCCCCATGGCGGCGGCGGCATCCTCGCCCAGGGTCAGCGCCTCCAGCGGGCGGGCGAGCGGCAGCAGCAATGCCCAGCCTATGGCCATGACCGGCAGCGCCAGCCAGACATGCAGCATCGAGCGGTCCGCCAGCGATCCCATCATCCAGAACACGATCTCGTTTGCGGCAAAGGGGTTCGGCGACAGGTTCAGCACCAGCGAGGTCAGCGCCCCGGTCAGGGCCGACAGGGCGACGCCGGCAAGGATCAGCGTCAGCGCCCCGCCGCGCGGTCCGGCCAGCGACAGCAGCAGCACAACCGCCAGCACCGCCCCCGCCAGCGCCGCCAGTGGCAGTGCCAGATAAAACGCCGCCGCCAGCCCGGTCTGGATCGCCAGCACCGCGCCCAGAGCGGCCGCGCCCGACACGCCGATCAGCCCCGGTTCGGCCAGCGGATTGCGCAGATAGCCCTGCAGGGCCGCCCCCGCCAGCCCCAGCGAGGCGCCTATGCTGGCAGCCAGGATCGTCCGGGGCAGACGAATTTCGCGCATCACAAGGGCCAGCGGGCCATCGCCGCCGCCCAGCAGCGCGCGCAGGCTCTCCGACACGCCCACCTGCGCCGGACCGATGACCAGCGACCCCAGACAGAGCAGGACGACCAGCGGCAGAAGAACAGATAACAGGCGGGTCATCTGCGCTCCATCCGGCGGCGGGTCTCCCGCATCTCTTCGATGGCCTCAAGCACATGGGGCGTGGCACAGACCCAGTCGGCGCTGGTGTGCACGGCCCCGGCAGTACGGCGCTGCAGGGCTGTCAGAACGGGATGATGCAGCACCTCCTCCGACCGCGACCCGCCCGGGTAGGGACGGCCGGAGATGACAAGCTCCGGCGCCGCCAGCGCCAGCACCTCCAGCGGCAGATGGCCGCCCGCCGGCACCCCCGCCTCGCCGGCTATATTGGCGAAGCCGGCGGTGGCGATGATCTCTCCGGCAAGCGAGCTGTCACCGGATGTATAGCCGTTGGCGTAGTAGAGCGCGGCGCGGGGATGATGCGCCACCTCCTCGCGCAGGGCGGCGAGCCGGGTCTGGAATGCGGCCACTGCCCGGTCTGCCGCCTCCGCCCGGCCAAGCGCCACGCCGACCTCGCGCAGGCGCGCCGGAATATCGGCCATGCCATAGGCCGGGGCGGTGACCGCCACGTTGAGCCCCAGACGGCGCAGCAAAGCCACGGTGGCCGGGTCGGTAAAGGCATCGGCCAGCACCAGATCGGGCTGCATCAGCCAGACCTCCTCTGCCCGGCCCCGGTTCAGCTGATATCCCGCCGCCCTGTCCGCCATGGCCGAGCTCTGCGGATCGGCGGCGAGATGGCTGACCGACAGCAGCTGCCCCGGCGCCGCCAGCATCATCGCCAGCTGATCGGTGCACAGATTGATGGACACCACCCGCCCGGGACGGACTGCCGCATCCACTGGCCCGGTCAGAGTCTCAGTCACAGGTCCGGCCACAGTCTCAATCTCTGGCCCAATCTCTGGCCCAATCTCTGGCACCGCACCGCCCGGCCCGTCGCTAGAGGCGGCCCCGGTCAGACCCATGACCAATGTCAGGGTCAGGGCCATCGCTGCGCCCATCCCCCGCACCTTCACCACCCTGACCGATCTGCCTGTTCCCACCACCGTCGCCTCAGAAACTGGAGCTCAGCCCGACATAGACGGTCCGCCCGCGCGAGGCATAGCCCCAGCTGTCCGAATAGACCTTGTCGAACAGGTTCTCGACCCGGGCATTCACCTGAACATTGGAAGAGATCCGGTAGGTCGCCGCGACATCCACCTTCCAGTAGTCCGGCAGTTGCGCCGTGGCATAGCTGCCAAAGAACTGGCTGTCGTAATTGCCGGACACGAACCGCGCATCGGCCGAAACCGTCCCGCGCCCGCCAAAGCTGCGCAGCGTCGCCCCCAGCCCGAGCTCATGTCTGGGACGCCGGATTTCGACACTGCCATCGGGGTTCGTCGCGTCCAGATAGGTATAGCTGAGCCGCAGATCCAGATCCTCGGCTGCCGCGATCCGGCCCGCGACCTCTACCCCCTGACGGGCGCTGTCGCCCGACTGGTTGATGTAGCTGTATGTCCCGGGGCCGGTGCTGATCGCCGTGATCTCATCCGTCAGCGTTTCGTTGAAATAGGTCACATCCAGCGTGCCACGCCCCTGGGCCACGGGCAGTTCCACCCCGATGTCAAAAGACCGGTTCCGCTCGGGATCGAGGCGCGGGTTGCCGACATAGCCGAAACTGTTGGCATAGAGCTCGAAATAACTGGGATTGACCACGCCCGTGCCGGCCGAGGCATGCAGCCGGACCCCGCCGGCAAATTGGTAGGACCCGGCGACGGTCCATGTCACGCTGTCGCCGAAGACCGAATTGTCATCGAACCGCGCCCCGGCCTGCACATCCAGCCCGCTGCCGAAACTGCCCCGGTATTCCAGCGCATAGGAGGTGTTCGACCGGGCATAAAGCGGATTGGCGGCAGAGCTGTCGCGTTCCCTCTCTGCCATCAGGATCACCAGATGCGCGGCGGTCTCCACGGCCCCGTCCAGCCCGTAGCTCAGCCGCAGCTTGGCCGCGCGGCTGTCGGTATCGCTCGGCGCGTAGAGGCTGCTGCTCTCTTCATTGCGTGTATATTCATAAGACAGCCGCCCCGTCAGCCGGCCGCCCGGCGTCGCATAGTCGGCATAGACCTGCAGTGTCTGCTCGTCGCGGTCGGTAAAGGCAGTCGGATCGTCGACCACATACTGGTCTGCCGTCGCCGCTACGTAGGAATTGAGATCGGAATCGAACCGCTCCTCCGACCTGCGATAGGTGAAGCCCAGCGTCAGCCCCTCTGTCAGCGCGTAATCGCCGGCCAGGTTCAGCGTCCAGCGGGTGATCCCGTCCTTTTCCCCGCCGGAGCCGGAATAATCATATCCCCTGTCGTCGCGTTTGGTGAGCCCGAAGGACACCCCGCCCCGGTCGCCGCGATAGGCCAGAAACCCGGAGGCCATCCAGCCCGACCCGGCCTCCACGCTGCCGCCGTACTGAAGCCCGCCGCTGGCCTTCCTGGTGATGATATTGACCACCCCGGAAGAGGCGTTGGACCCGTAATAGACCGACTGCGGCCCACGCAGCACCTCGATCCGGTCGATATTGGCGGTCTCCAGCCCGGTCAGGAAATATTCCCCGTCGCCGCCCGCGGCCTCGACCCCGTCGATCAGGATGAGGGTGTGATTGCCCTCGCCGCCGCGGATGCGCACCTGAGTGCTGCTGTGACCCGCGCCATTGACGGCGACCCCGGGCAGCGCGCGCAACGCCTCCTGTACCGAGAGGATCCCACGCTCTTCGATCTCCCGGCCAGTGATGACAGTGGCGGCGCGGCCATAGTGCGCGGCCTCGACCGGGATCAGCCCACCCGATACGATGATCGGGTCCAGCCCGATGACATCTTGCGACTGTGCCGGCACGGCAATCGTGCAAGAGACCGCAAGCGCGGCCCTGAAAACCTGTTTCATATCTTTTCCTTCCCCGCAGCGCCCGTACCCGGGCCCGCATGGCCATAGCTTTGACCGAAGGAAGGAGATGCCCCCGCCGCCGGCCCCGAAATGCCACCACGACGGAAAGGTCCGCAGCCACGAACGCGCCCCGCGTCCGGACAAGGTGATCGGCTTCGGCAGGTCTCCTGGCTCGCGGGTCAAGGCTTGGCCGGGTCTTCCCGTCCCGCATGGCGGGGACAGTGACATGGTCCGGCTTCGCTCTCCGTTTACAGTTGCGGGGGCAGCCACGGAATCGGATCGAAATCCTCACCGCATTCCCTTTTCACCGGACGTCAGACGCCCGGACCGAAGCAGGTTCCGATTACCGCGTATCGGGACACGACGCAATGGGCTGCGCGCGCCGGTCAGCCGCCCGACCGGCGCGTGCGGCCTATCCCTGCTGCGCCTGTTTCCAGTCCCGCTTGATCTTTTTGGCAAGCGACCATTTATGCACCTCGGTCGGCCCGTCATAGATCCGGAAGGCGCGGATTTCGCGGAACACCTGTTCGACGATCGTATCCGCGGTCACCCCCTGCCCGCCCATCACCTGCACGCAGCGATCGGCCACACGCATCAGCGCCTCTGAGACCGCGACCTTGGCCATGGAGCTTTCGGCGGTTCCCAGCACCCCGGTATCCAGCACATCGGCACACCAGTAGATCATCAGCTCTGCCTGTTTCAGGTCGATCAGATTATCGGCCAGCATGAAACCGACACCTTCGTGATCCACCAGAGGTTTGCCAAAGGCATGCCGCCTGTTGGCATAATCCGAGGCGATCTCATTGGCGCGGATACAGGCGCCAAGCCAGCGCATGCAATGGGTCAGCCGCGCCGGTGACAGCCGCACCTGCGCGTATTTGAACCCCTCGCCGGACAAGCCCAGCATCTGGTCCGCAGGCACGCGCAGATTGTCGATGGTCACGACGGAATGACCGCCGGGCATGGAGCTGTCGATCGTATCCAGAACACGCTCGATCCGGATCGCCGGGTCGGGCAGGTCCACCAGAAACATGCAGGCGCCATCCGCCGATTTCGCCATGACAATGCCCAGCCCGGCCCCGTCGGCCCCGGTGATATAGGTCTTGCGGCCGTTGATCACCCAGTGGTTGCCGTCCATGTGGCAGGTCGTCTGCATCATCGACGGGTCAGACCCGGCCCCCCCATCCTCCGAAGGTTCGGTCATGAAAAACGCCGACCGCATCGCACCTTTCACCATCGGATCGAGGAACCGGCGCTTCAGCTCGGGCGAGCCCACCTTGCCCAGCAGATACATATTGCCCTCGTCGGGCGCGGCAGTGTTGCAGGCCACGGGGCCAAGCGGTGACAGGCCCGACCGGATCAGCACGCAGGCGGTTTCCCGGTGCGTCAAATGCGCCCCGTCCGCGGGGATATGCGGTGTCAGAACGCCGGCCTTGCGCGCCTCTTCCTTCAGATGAACGGCCAGCACGTCCGAGGGCCCGTGCGAGCTCCGCCGCGGATCTGACTCATAGGGTGCCACAACCTCGCGCACGAAGGTTTCGACCCTGTCGGCAATCGCGACGGCGCGGTCGCTCATACCCCTGTTATCAAGCGTAAATGTCATTTCGGCCCCATCCGGATTGCCCCGTCGAGGCGGATTGTCTCGCCGTTGAGCATTGGATTTTCAACAATTGACCCGACCATCCGGGCATATTCCGACGGATTGCCCAGACGCGCCGGAAACGGCACCTGACGGCCAAGGCTGTCCTGCGCCTCCTGCGGCAGGCTGGCCAGCAGCGGCGTCAGGAAAAGCCCGGGTGCGATGGTCATCACACGGATGCCGTACCGGGCGAATTCCCGTGCAAGCGGCAGCGTCATGCCGACAATCCCGCCCTTGGAGGCCGAATAGGCCGCCTGCCCGATCTGCCCCTCAAAGGCCGCGACCGATGCCGTGTTGACGATCACGCCCCGCTCTTCCCCGATCGGGTCGGCGCTGTGCAAGGCGGCGGCGAATTTCGACAGAACATTGAACGTGCCAAAGAGGTTCACGTTCACGATCGAGGTGAAATCCGTCAGCGGATTGGCGGTGCCGTCGCGGTCGATCACCTTTTTCGGCGGACCGATCCCGGCGCAGTTGACCAGAATGCGCGCCTTGCCATGCAGGCCCTCCGCCTCTGCGATGGCGGCGGCGACCTCGCTCTCGCTGGTGACGTTGACCTTGCAGAACCTGCCGCCGACAGATTGCGCCTTGGCCGTGCCCTCTGCCTCGTTCAGATCAAAGATCGTGACGCGGGCCCCGGCCGCGGCCAGCAGGTCCACGGTCGCCCCCCCAAGTCCCGAGGCGCCGCCGGTCACAATGGCGGCCTGTCCGTCGATGTTCATTCAGTCTCCCTTTCCTCCAAATTCGGGCCGGCGCCATGCCCCGGAAGGCCCAAAAGCCACCCGCATGCCAGTCGAAACCGGCCCGAAGGCCAACTGTCGGCCGGAATTCTGATTTCGGCAACCTCCCCCGATGCGGCCGGCCCGGTGCTCTGGCCCCGGACATGACCACGGCAGCGACAAATTGGAACTGGCGCCCGGCCAAGCTTAGCCTGTAGTACAGGCGCATGACCACCGGGTTCCGCCATCGCCTGACCACGCTCCTGGCCGTGCTGCTGCTTGTCGCAGGAAGCGCGATCTCGGCAGGCATGATGGCGCCGGACCGCGACGATGCGCAAGAGGCGCGAATCGCGGTCATGGGGTTCAGCCTGGACGATCTCTGTGGCGGCGACGCCGCGCATGATCATCGCTGCCCCTTCTGTCACCTCGTCTCCGGCACGGGACCCGCCGGTCCCGAGGCCCGGGCCATGGTCATTCTGGACTCTGCCGCCTGGCATCAGGCCGGCCACCTGCACCGCGCCGCACAGTCGCGCGATCACGCCCGGTCACCTCGGGCACCCCCCTCCGTCATCTGATCGCGGCCCTCCGGGGCCAAACGACCAGTCGCGGCCACGGCCGCAAATCTGCGCAGGCAGCGGTGTGTCCGCGCGCGCAACCCGATGGAGAGACAGATGAAAACCATTCTTTTGGCAGGCACCTTTGCCGCCATCGCCGGATCGGCATTTGCCCATGCCACGCTTGACCGCAAAGAGGCAGAGGCCGGCGCGACCGCCAAGATCACCCTGCGCGTGCCGCATGGCTGTGCCGGCGAGGCGACGCATACCGTCCGCCTGACCCTGCCCGACGGCTTTTATGCGGCCAAACCCATGCCCAAACCGGGCTGGGAGCTGACCACGGAAACCGGCCCCTATGCCGCCGCCTACGACAACCACGGCACCGAAATGACCCAGGGCCTGCGGCAGGTCATCTGGTCGGGCGGGCAGCTCGACGATGCCTGGTACGACGAATTCACGGTGCGCGGCACATTCGGACCCGATATCGCGCCGGGCACCGTCCTGTATTTCCCGGCCGTGCAGGACTGCGCAACAGGCACAGCCGACTGGACCGATACATCCGGCGCGCATGATGTGCCAAACCCGTCGCCCAAACTTACCATTGTCGCGGGCGGGGCCGGGCATGAGCATGCGCATGGCGCAGCACCCGCTGCCGACGATCATGCGGCGGCCCCGGTGACGGCCGGATCGCTTGAAATCACCGGAGGATTTTCGCGCGCCACCCTGCCCAATGCACCGGTTGGCGGGGGCTTCCTGACCATCACCAACACCGGATCGGCAGACGACCGGCTGATCGCCGCCACCTCCGACATTGCCAGTCATGTGGAAATTCACGAAATGGCGATGGAGGGCGATGTCATGCGCATGCGCGAGCTGAGCCAGGGCCTCCCCGTCCCGGCCGGTGAGACGGTCACCCTGAAGCCCGGCGGCTTTCATCTGATGTTCATGGACCTGAAGACACCGCTGACCGAAGGCGAGACGGTGACCGTGACCCTGACCTTTGAAACCGCCGGTACGGCGACCGTCCCGCTGGCCGTCGGCGCGATGAACGCCAAGGGCCGCGGGACGATGGACCATAACGACCACAGCGGCCACGGCACGAAGGAGTGAGGGCAACATGACCATTCAGCGAAAGCATCTGGTCATTGGCGTCTTGTGGGGGCTGGCTCTGCTGGCCCTCATCGCCCTGGCCTGGACCCGCCTGATCGGACCAACGGCCCAGTCCGGGCTCGCCCAGGTGATCGGCCCCGGCGATTACCACCTGACCACGACAGACGGGGCGGAATTCACCGAAGACAGCCTGAAAGGTGCGCCCTCGGCGGTGTTTTTCGGCTTCACCCACTGCCCCGAAGTCTGCCCCACGACGCTGGGCGATATCGCGTCCTTTCAGGAAGAGCTGGGCGAAGACCAAATCCGGGTGTTCTTTGTCACCGTCGATCCGGACCGCGACACGGTCGAACAGCTGCGCGATTATGTCGGCTGGGCGCCCGGCGTTCAGGGCGTCTCCGGCCCGCCAGAAGAGATTGCGAAAGCGATCAAGGCCTTTCGGATTTATGCCCGTAAGGTGCCACTGGAAAACGGCGGCTACACGATGGACCATTCCGCCAACATCCTGCTGTTCGACCGCAAAGGCCATTTCTTTGAACCCATCGGATACCAGGAGGATCTTACCCGCGCCGTGGCCAAGATCCGCCGCATGATCGCCTCCTGAGGCCCTGCCGGCGCGTGAGATTGACCGGCCCGACCGGCTGCCCTCTTCGCAGGCGCCACAGGGCCGGCGCCGCGCGCTGTGACGGTCTGTCTGAGGCACCGGCTTCGGAATGGTGACGCGCCCGCGTCCCGCGACTTTCCCCGCCACCGCATCCGGGGACAGGCGCGCCATCCCTTTGGCTATTGGCAGCCTTCAAATATCATGCATACTGCATGCATGAATGAAACACTCCTCGCAAATCACCTTGGCGCACTCGCCGTGCGGCTTCTGGATACCGTGTCACAGACGAGCGCCCTGTCCGACAGCTCCCGCGCCCTGCTGGAGACCCTGCGTTTCCACGCCCCGCTTCCCGCCACCCGGCTGGCCGCGATCGCGGGGCTCAGCCAGCCCGCCACGCAGCGCGCGCTGGACCGGCTTCGCGATGACGGGCTGGTGCATTGGCCAGATACCGGCCGTACCCGCCCCGCAGATCTGACCCCAGAAGGGCTCCGGCGGGCGGATGATCTGGTGGCCACACGGGACGACGTCCTGCGACAGGCCACATCGGCCCTGTCGGCCGCCGAACAGGCGCAGCTGGCGCCCCTGCTGGCCAAGATGCTGACCACCCTGACCCCATCCCCCGAAGCCGCACGTCACATGTGCCGCTTCAGTGACCACGCGCTCTGCGACGGTCCCGCCTGCCCGGTGGACACCCGCGCCCGCGCCTTATCGGAGACCCCGTGATGATCCTGCCCGACGGCCCGCACCAGCCCAGAATTCACCCCTCGGCCCGCATCGCCCCAACGGCCGTGATCAGCGGCGATGTCGAGATCGGACCCGGAACCTCGGTCGGTTTCGGCGCCGTTATCATTGCCGAATCCGGCCCGGTCCGGATTGCCGGGCAGACCGTCATCATGGATGGTGCGATTCTGCGTGGCCTCCGGGGCGCGGCGCTCAGCCTGGACAAACACGTGATGATCGGCGCCCGCGCCGTCCTGAACGGATGTACCGTTGGCGAAGAGGCCTTTATCGCCACCGGCGCAACCGTGTTCAACGGCGCCGACATTGGCGCCCGCTGCGAAGTCCGGATCAATGCGATTGTCCACCTGCGGACGAAGCTCGCGCCCGATGCCATGGTGCCTCTGGGCTGGGTTGCCGTCGGGGATCCGGCGGTCATTCTGCCGCCCGACCGCCATGACGAGATCTGGGCGATCCAGAAAGAGCTGAATTTCCCGTCCTTTGTCTTTGGCGTGGACCGGCCGGCCGACGGCCAGACGATCATGCCCGACGTCATTCCGCGCTACGCGGCACGGCTGGCCAAGCGACATGCCGGGGACACCGCCTGACAGGTCGGGCCGCGCGGATCACACCCCGGGGCCTGCAGGCGCGGGCCCGGTCCGAGACGGCAGAACACGTCCCCGACACGGACCGGACCCTCGCCGCCAATCGCGATACAGGCCATGGCACCCGCCCGGGCATGGCCTCCATGGCCATGATCAGGACGGCGGCGCCCCTGCATCCGGCACAGGACCCTGATGATCAAAGAGATGCGCCATAAGCCGGACAAATCCCATCTTGGCCCCGGTACTGACGATCATCGGAACCACAGTCCATACCGGGTCCAGCTGAACCAGCCCATAGAGAAAGGCAAGAAAGGTCACCCCGGCCAGACCCAGCAGAGCCTGCCCCCGGATGACATACCATCGCGGAATTGGCCGATCCGACCGGGCGATCCAAATCCGTTCACCGTAAACGCCCCGCGTCATCCAGGAGGACCTGTCGCGCGGCGGCGGAAAGAGACGCGGATTGATCCACAGCCAGGCCAGCACAATCGCACCCGGACCAAGCGCCCACCAGCCAAGCCAGATGCGGCTCCAGGCAGCCAGTGCAATGAGCGGCAGGACAGAGACCCGGCTCCAGGCGCTGGCCGGATTGGCATGGCGTTCCCAACTGCCGTCGGTCATGGCCATGAGCTGCTCGGCGGCCCGCGCGAGGTTCATCGGCCCTCTCCCCCGGCGCTGCGCCGTGCATCGGCTGTCAGGTCTTGGACGGGGGCGACTGACTGCCGCGTCTCCGGAAGCTGGGGAGAGGCATAAAAGAACAAGCAGACCTGGTCTGCGAACAGCAGTCTCGTCATGCGATCCGGCTCCATTTTAGAGAGGTTCAGATTTAAGGGGACGCGTTCTGCGGCCGGTGCCGCGACGGATCAAACGCCCTCGTCAACCGGTCCGGCAGAACCGGGCGGCCCCATCAGCCGCGAACTGATCCAGCCGAGGCTCGCCCGTATCTGGTCCCAGCCGTCATCCGATCCGATGTGAATACCGCTGTAGACGGGCGTGCCCCTTCCCCGCACGGCGAGGTTCTGGACACCGGCCAGTATGAGCGAAATGGCAATATTCAGGTGTTCGGCATCCGCTGCATGCGCCCGGCCCAGACGGCGTGCCACATCGGTGCCCCAGGCCTCGCGCGCCTCGTCCAGCGCCGCTGTCAGCGGGTTTGGAGACCCGATTTCCATGGCCAGCAGCTCCAGCGTCAGCGGCCGGCTGCGCAATTCCGTAATGGTTCTGTCAAGAAACCGCGCCAGCCGGTCAGACTCCGTCAGCGCCGTATCTGCATCAGGAACAACATCCTGTGCCGACGGCCAGAACACAGAGCTGGCCGCAAAGGCGGCAAGAACGGCGTCCATCGGCCCGAAGTAGCGGTATATCAGAACCTTGTCGACGCCTGCCTCACCAGCCAAAGCCTTTAGCGTCAGACCCGTAAACCCGTCGCGGATCAGGACCGTGCTGACGGCTTTCATGATCCGCTCTTTCGTGGCCTGACGGTCTTTCCTGACTGTCTTGTCTGCACTGGCCATCACCGGTACCGCGCCTCCGCCGACAAATGTCACCCAAAGGTGACTTATGCCGGGACGGCGTCTCTGTCAACGGATGCAAACAGCCCCGCGCAAATCCTTGCCGCCTGCGCGGCAACTGTCTGGCGCACATCGGCCCAGACTGGCCGCCATCAATCAGACGGCTTTAACGCCAGGAGCAAACGGTGACCACCCGACGATAGGATCACAGCGCAGCGGATGACCTGGGGCGCGATGGGTGCAAAGCACCCATCCTACCGGCAACGGACAACTGTAGGATGGGTGCTTTGCACCCATCCCGCCCCAAATGAAAACGCCGCACCCTGCGGCGCGGCGTTTTCGAATTGGCAAATGCCCGAAAGGCTCAGAAGCCCAGGCCTGCGTATTTGTTCTTGAACTTCGACACACGGCCGCCGGCGTCCAGCAGACGCGAGGAGCCGCCCGTCCAGGCCGGGTGCACAGAGGGATCGATGTCCAGCGACAGCGTGTCGCCTTCGCTGCCCCAGGTGGAGCGCATCGTCACGACGCTGCCGTCGGTCATTTTCACTTCGATGAAGTGATAATCGGGATGGATATCCTTTTTCATTTCATCGGGTCCTTATGCTTCGGCTTCAGCTTTGGGTTTGTAATTGCTCACCTCGGCGATCCGCGCGGACTTACCGCGGCGCGAGCGGAGGTAGTAGAGCTTCGCACGACGGACGCGGCCACGGCGCACGACCTCGATGCTTTCGACATTCGTGGAATAGAGGGGGAACACACGCTCCACGCCCTCACCGAAGGAAATCTTCCGCACCGTGAAAGACCCGGCGATGCCGGAGCCGTTCTTGCGCGAAATGCAGACACCTTCGTACATCTGCACACGGGTCCGCGTGCCTTCGGTCACTTTGTAACCGACGCGGATGGTGTCACCCGCTTTGAAATCGGGGATGGTTTTCCCCAGGGCGGCAATCTGTTCCGCCTCCAGCTGTGCGATCAGGTCCATCGCTATATCTCCTGTGCCCGCGGTTTGCCCGCGACGTTCATGCCGTCCAAGAGCTCTGGTCTTCGTCCGGGTCCGCCTGAGCGCCCGCCAGAGATAAGCCGCCGTTCCTTGTGAGCCACGTCACCGGGCACATCGGGCAGAAGAAGACCCGCTTTCAGCCATATGACGAGGGACCGCCGACTCGGAGAGCCCCGGACGCGCGGTGTATAGGCAAGCCCGCCCTGTCTGGCAAGCCCCTCCTGTCAGTGGCCGCTGTAAATCAATCGACTTCCATAATAAAGCCGATGTCCCACCTTTCCGAGGTATCGTCCCATTTGATCGGAGCGGATACGCCGTGGGTCGTGTTTGTGTAAAACCGGCCGAAATGCTGTCTGCCCTTGTGATTGTCAGGATTCCCGCGCGCCCAGCCGTTATAGGTCATCGGCTCTCCGGTGACCCAGGCCCAGCCGCCGGAGGGCTCGGCGCTGTCAGGGATCTGGTAGAGCCCGATCATCGGACCGTAGATATATTGCCCCTCCCGCCGTGTCAGCCGCTCGTCCTGCCGGAAGAGATCGTAGACAAACCGGTTTTCCGCGGCAGAGGTGATCGTCACCAGGTGGCCGCCGACGCTCTGCGCCTCCGTCTGGTTGGTTCGCCAGCTTGAGGATGTGTATTTCTTGACGACGACATAGAGATGCCCGCCGAAATATCCGAAAATGATGTCCCGCGTCCGCATCCCGTTGATGACCCGCTCCAGTCGCGGCTCCATATTGGGCGGCAGGGCCACATTGGTATAGCGCCGCGCCTTGTCCGACTGCAGCGCCTTGATCGCCGGGACATTCACCAGGTTCCGCAGAAAGGTATGATCCACCCCCGCGCCCGAGGTCATGCCAAACTGAATACGGGCCGAGGATATGGCGCGCCGGGTCTGCGGCCCGAAGGCGCCGTCGATGGCGCCGACATCATGCCCCATCATGTTCAGCGCTTCCTGAACCAGCATCCGCTGGTCCCGCGTCAGATCGGATTCGCTGACGGATGTCTCCAGATCCGGCGCGATCCAGGGCCGGTCCGGCAGGCGCCGCGCCGCGGTCTGCTTGAGCAAATCATCCAGACGGCGCTGCGCCACCACGACAAGCTGGTTGAACTGCCGTTCCCCATGTTTTTCGAGGAATTTCTCCCAGTTCCAGACCGTGTCGCGTTTGTCGGCCACTGCAAAATCGCCGATCAGATCGTCTTTTTCGGCTGGCGGCAGCGGGGCGCGATCCAGATCATCGGACCCGGTCACCCCCCCGGTCCCCGGTGCACCCGTCGGGCCGGGTGGCGGGGCGGCCGCCAGGAAGATGTCCCGCCCGGGCAGAGAGCCGTAGGTGAAAGGCTCCTGCGCGCCATCGGTCAGCTCGACCACGCGGTCGCGGATCAGCCGGAACATCTTGCCGATCTCAAGCCCCGGAACCTCCAGCTGCTCCAGAAGAGCCTTGGCATAGGGGCTGTTCCGCCCCTCCCCGTCCAGCGCCAGCGTCCCGCCGCGCGCCGAATAGCCGACCAGAGTCCCGCCCGGATCGACCCGCGCCAGGCCCCGCCCGATGGATCGCGTCCCGCTCTCCATCCGGGCGGCAAAGGGATTGTTGCGGCAGGCGTCCACCAGAACGATCCGCACACCGCCCTGGTCCTCGATCGCGGTCACCAGCGACTGCAGCGGCACCGCCTCGAATTCGACATCCCGCCCCCGGCGCAGCCGCGCATTGGTCGGGATCACGTAATTGACGTTATTCACCTCGATCCCGTGACCGGCGAAATAGATCAGCGCGATCTCGGCATCCACACTGGTGCTGGAGAAATCCCGCAACGCCAGCCGCAGCGCCTGATGGTTCAGATCGAACCCGACCGAGACATCGAAATCCAGCCGTTTCAGCGCCGCAGCGATATCGCGGGCGTCATTGCGCGGATTGTTCAGAACAGGCACGTCGGCATAGTCCGAATTGCCGATCACCAGCGCGACCTTCTTGCCATTGGCCGCCGAAACCGGCGCGGCCAGACACAGGAAAAAGATCAGGAAAAAGCGCACCATCAATATCGAACCCGTTAAAAAACCATTGTCAGGTTAGGCATTCAGTCCTCCGGCTCAAGGAAAATGTCACGAAAATTGCGCGGCCAGGGGCGCTGCAATGTCTCTGTCGCCTTTGATCGGTATCAAAGCGCGGTGTCCTGCCGATCTGGCACATCGGCCTTGCCGGACTGATCCGGACGTCACGCATAAGTCCCTGCCCCTCGCTTCTGACAAAAGGACCCGCCATGCCGACACCTGCCCCCGCACGCCCCGGCACCGGCCTGCCCTCCCGCTTTGACGACCTGCTGGTTCAGGCCGCGCGGCACGAGCCGCCGGTGACCGCCGTCGCCCATCCCTGCGACCACACGGCCATTGCCGCCGCCGTGGATGCCGCCGCCGCGCATCTGATCGACCCCGTGCTGGTCGGGCCAAAAGACAGGATACAGAAGGCCGCGGCCGAAGCCGGGGCGGATATCTCTCCCTTCCGCCTGATCGATGCCCCCCATTCCGAAGCCGCCGCAGCCGCCGCCGTGACCCTGGTGCGCAGCGGCGAAGCGACGATGCTGATGAAAGGCTCGCTCCATACCGACGAGCTGATACATGCGGTCCTTGACCCGGCCGCAGGGCTGCGGACCGGGCGGCGGCTGAGCCATGTCTACCTGATGGATGTGCGCAGCTATCACAAGCTGCTCTTCATCACCGATGCGGCGATCAACATCGCGCCCGGCCTCGCCGACAAGCGGGATATCCTGCAGAATGCCGTGGACCTCAGCCGGGTGCTGGGGGTGACCCGCCCCAAGGTGGCGGTGCTGTCGGCGGTCGAGACGGTGAACCCCGCGATCCCCTCCACCCTCGATGCCGCCGCGCTCTGCAAGATGGCGGACCGGGGGCAGATCACCGGCGCGCTGGTCGACGGGCCGCTGGCCTTCGACAATGCCATCAGCCGGGAGGCGGCGCAGGACAAGCACATCGTGTCAGAGGTCGCGGGCGATCCCGATATCCTTCTGGTCCCGGATCTGGAGGCCGGGAATATGCTGGCCAAACAGCTGACCTTCCTGGCCGGTGCCCGGGCGGCGGGCCTTGTTCTGGGCGCACGCGTTCCGATCATCCTGACCAGCCGGGCCGACAATGAACGCGCCCGCCTCGCCTCCTGCGCCATTGCCGTGCTGCTGGCCCGCGCCCGCGCCAGCGGGGCCGCCGCATGAGCGCGATCCTTGTCCTCAACGCCGGCTCCTCCAGCCTGAAATTCGCCCTGCATGGGGTGGAGCCTGACGCCACCGGCCTGCCAAGACGTCTGCTGCATGGCGAGATCGAGACGCTAGGCACCGCCCCCTTCTTTCATGCCGAGGCCCCGGACGGCACGGTCATAGAGCAGCACCGCTGGGAGGAGGAGCAGGAGTTCGACACCCTCCTCGCCTTTCTGCTGGACTGGTGCGATGCCCATCAGGGCGGGCAGAAACTGATCGCGGCGGGGCATCGCGTGGTCCATGGCGGCCCGGATATCTGGCAGCCGGAAAAGGTCACCCCTGCCCTGCTCGCCACGCTGGAGAACCTGATCCCGCTGGCGCCGCTGCACCAGCCGCATAACCTCGACCCGATCCGCACGCTCAGCCCGATCCGGCCCGGCCTGCCGCAGGTCGCCTGTTTCGACACGGCCTTTCACCACGGCATGCCGCGCCTGTCGAAACTCTTTGCCCTGCCCCGCGACTATTACAAGGAAGGCATCCGGCGCTACGGCTTCCACGGCCTCTCCTACGACTATGTCGCGCGCCACCTGCGCTGCCATCACCCCGAGCTGGCGAAGGGCCGGATCGTCGCCGCCCATCTGGGCAATGGCGCCAGCCTCTGCGCGATGCGGGACGGGCAGAGCATGGATACTACGATGGGTTTCACAGCCACCGACGGTCTGATGATGGGCACAAGGACCGGCGCGCTTGACCCCGGGCTGGTGCTGCACCTGATCCGCGAACGCGGCATGTCGCCCGATGCCGTCGACCAGCTGATGAACCGCGAGTCGGGTCTGCTGGGCGTCTCCGGCCTCTCCTCCGACATGCGCGCCTTGCTGGCTTCGCCGGAGGCGGCAGCGGAGGAAGCCGTGGCGCTCTTTGTCCGCCGCGTGGCCCAGGGGATCGGCGCCATGACGGTAGAGCTGGGCGGGCTCGACGGGATCGTCTTCACCGGCGGCATCGGCCATCACGCCGCCCCGGTCCGGGCCGCGGTCTGCGAGAAGCTCGCGCTCTTTGGCGTGACGCTGGACGCGGCGGCCAATGATGCGGGGGCAGAGGTCGTCTCCGCTCCGTCAAGCACCGTCCCGGTGCTGGCCATCCAGACCGACGAGGAGGCGGTGATCGCCGCGCAGACGCTGGCGGTGGTCCGGCCAGAGGCCCTGGCCCGCCGCGCCTGAACCACGCCCATGTGGTCAGATGCCCCGGAGCAGTCGCAAGGACAGGCGCCCTACCCCCGCCCCCGCGCCAGCCAGTCCCGCAGGACCAGCGCCCGGGCAGAGGCGCCGGGCTGCATCCGCAGATAAAACGGATGCGGCGACGGCATGCTGTCGGGGACAAGCCGCACCAGCTCTCCCCGCTCCAGAAGCGGCCCGATCAGCCCGGTCCAGCCCAGCACCGCCCCGGCGCCGTCGCGGGCCAGCTGCAGCGCGATCATGTGGTTGTTCACGGCCACCCGACGCCCGGTCGGCCCCTCCGCCCCCAAAGCGGCGAACCAGTCGGCCCAGGTGGTCCAGCCCGTCTCCGCCGCCTCCATGTGAATGAGCGGGACGGAGCGCAGGGCCTCCACCGACCCCACACCGTATTGCGCGGCAAAATCCGGCGTCGCCACGGCGATGATCTCGTCATGGAAGAGCAAGCGGCAGTCGCCCTCCTCGTCGCCCATGTCGCCATAGCGGATCGTCAGGTCGGCGCGCGTCCCAGCTGTGGCGCCGTCGCTGACCATCTGGCTGACCGTGATCTCCGGATGAGCCTTCCAGAACTCCGCGATCTGCGGCGTCAGCCAGAAGGCCGAGACGGCGGTTGTGGCCTGTACCGTCACATCCTCCGACGCGCCCCGGATATCGCGCACAGTGTCGGAAATGCTCTCGAAACTGCGCTGGAGAGAGACGAAAAGATAGGCCCCCGTCTCCGTCAGATCGACGCCGCGATGCTGCCGCCGGAAGAGCGCGGCGCCCAGCGACGACTCAAGCCCTTTCATCTGATGGCTGACGGCGGCGGGGGTCACGTTCAGCTCTGCCGCGGCCGCTTTGAAGCTCAAATTCCGGGCAGCAGCTTCAAAACAGACAAGGGCGGTAAGCGAAGGAAGGTCATATGGTCGGGGCATGGAGTCGCAATTGTTGCCAAGGGAGTCGTTATTGGAGACAGTTGAGATGAACTAACTCAAGATGAGAATATTTGACATTGCAGCCTGACACCGCCGGGCGCAATGCAACAAATAAGGTAATGCCTGACTCGCTCTTCTAAGGTTCTTCACATGTCCGAGCCCCTCGTCGATCTCCTTTCCCGCCGCATCCCCGGCCAGTCCCTCGACCGGCCCTTCTACACCGATGCCGATATCTACCAGCAGGATCTGGAGACGATCTGGTACCGCGAATGGCTGTTCGCCATTCCGGCGGCCCAGCTGACCAAGACCGGCGCCTATGTGCAGATGACCATCGGCATCTACAATATCGTGCTGGTGCGCGGCGCGGACGGCGAAATCCGCGGCTTCCACAATTCCTGCCGCCACCGCGGGTCGGTCCTGTGCAAGGCGCGCGACGGCGTCGTGGCCAAGCTGGTCTGCCCCTATCACCAGTGGACCTACGATCTGGACGGCAAGCTGATGTGGGCGCGCGACATGGGCCCCGATTTCGACCCGTCCAAGCACAACCTGCACCCGGTCCACACCCGCAACCTCGCCGGGCTGATCTACATCTGCCTGGCCAAGGACGCGCCGGATTTCGAGGAATTCGCCAAGCTCGCGCATCCCTACCTGGAGGTGCACGACCTGAGCAATGCCAAGGTCGCCTATTCCTCCTCGATCATCGAGAATGGCAACTGGAAGCTGGTCTGGGAAAACAACCGCGAATGCTACCATTGCGCGGGCACCCATCCGGCGCTCTGCCGGTCCTTCCCGCTGGATCCGGATGTCGTGGGCGTTGCCGCCGACGGCTCGGTCCCGCCGCGCCTGCAGGCCCATTACGACCGCTGCGAAGCCGCCGGAGCGCCCTCGCAATTCGCCATGGCGGGCTATGCCGGCCAGTACCGACTGGCCCGGATGCCGCTGCAGGAAAACGCGCTGTCCTACACGATGGACGGCAAGGCGGCGGTGACCAAACCGTTGGGCCGCGTCACCCTGCCCGATGCCGGCACGCTGCTGAAATTCCACTACCCAACCACCTGGAACCACTTCCTGCCCGACCATTCCCTGACCTTCCGAGTCATCCCGATCGGCCCGATGCAGACCGAGGTCACCACCTTCTGGCTGGTCAACAAGGATGCGGTCGAGGGCGTGGATTACGACATGAAGCGCCTGACCGAGGTCTGGATCGCCACCAATGACGAGGATCGCGAGATCGTCGAGGGCAATCAGTGGGGCATCAACTCCCCCGCCTATACCCCCGGCCCCTACTCGCCCCTGCAGGAAGACGGCGTGGAGCAGTTCGTGGACTGGTACGTGAAGACCATGCTGCGCAACCTCGGCCCCCAGGCCGTCGCGGCGGAGTGATCTGATGACGGCCATGACCCCGACGCTCGCCTTCTGGGACGACAAGGAACCGCTCGAATGCGTAGGCGTCCTGCCGGAAGGGCCCAATGTGGTGACCTTCACTTTTCAGGCGCCGTCGGGTGCCATGTTCCTCTACAAGCCCGGCCAGTTCGTGACGCTCGAACTGCCGGTTACGGGCGGGCCGCTGCACCGGACCTACACGATCTCCTCCTCGCCCTCCCGGCCGACATCGCTGTCGATCACCGTCAAGGCGCAGGAAGGCTCCATCGGGACGCGCTGGATGCTGGACAACCTCCGCCCCGGCATGCGGCTCAAGGCGATCGGGCCGGGCGGCACCTTTTCCTACATCAATCACCCGGCGGAGAAGTTCCTCTTCATCTCCGCAGGCTCCGGCATCACGCCGATGATGTCGATGACGACGGACATGTATGACCATGGCCGCAACCCCGACATCGTCTTCATCAACTGCGCCCGCCGCCCGTCGGAGATCATCTTCCGCGAACGGCTGGAACATATGGCCTCCCGGATCGAAGGGCTGGAACTGGCCTGGGTGGTCGAGAGCACCGACAAATTCCAGCCCTGGACCGGCTATCGCGGCCAGCTGAACCAGCTGCTGCTGGGCCTCGCCGCGCCCGACTACCTGGAGCGGGAGGTCTTCTGCTGCGGGCCGGAGCCCTTCATGACCGCCGTGCGCGAGGCGCTTCAGGGCCTCGGCTACGACATGGACCGCTACCATCAGGAAAGCTTCCATGCCCCCGTCGGCTCGACCGAGGATGTGCCAGACGACGTGGCCCCCGACGAAGAGGCCAAGGCGATGCTCGAATTCGCGAACTCCGGCGTCACCGTCGAATGCGCAGAGACCGATACCGTCCTGGCCGCCGCCCGCTCCGCCGGGATCGTCATCCCCTCCGGCTGTACCTTCGGCGTCTGCGGCACCTGCCGCATCAAGAAGACCGAAGGTCAGGTCCATATGGTCCATAACGGTGGCATCACCGAAGAGGATATCGAGGACGGCTACATCCTCGCCTGCTGTTCCCACCCGATGGGCAAAGTCTCCGTCGAGGTGTGATCTTCACCCCCCGGCGCGCCCATATGAGCGCGCCGTGAGCAATCGCGATTGGTGCCAGACACGAAACGCACCCTTTTTATCCCCAAGCTTGAAGCCATCCCCCCCGGGTTTTATTCTGAAACCGGGATGTTTGGGGTATCTGGGTGCTGAAGACATTATTTTCGCCGTCTCGGGACAGACGGCCACGTTTCACGGCGCCGCTTGCGCCGGAAAATCCCCTGTGCGTTGTCGGTGACCTTCATGGCCGCGCTGACCTGCTGGAAAGATTGCTGGCCTCAATCGATGCAAATCCGGTGGCACGGCAGGCTCAGCTTGTCTTTGTCGGCGACCTGATCGACCGGGGCCCTGACAGCCGCGGCGTGCTGGACCGGCTCTACAGCCTGTCACGGTCCGGCAAAGCCTTCTGCATCCTGGGCAATCACGAAGAGATGATGCTGCAGTTCCTGGCCGATCCCGTCGCTGGCCTGCGCTGGCTGCGGCACGGTGGGATGGCCACGCTGGAAAGCTACGGGATCGAGGCCCCGGCACATCTGGCCAAACGCCCAGCGGAGGACACCCCCCCCGTTCAGGAGCTGCTGGATACGCTGCGCGACCGGCTGACACTGGCGATCGGTCCGGACATCCTGAAATGGCTGCGCAATATGCGGACGGTGTTCGCCAACGGCAATATCGCCGTGGTACATGCGGGATGCGACCCCACCCTGCCGATCTTTGAACAGGAGCGCGATCATCTGATCTGGGGCCATCCCCAGTTCGAACAGCAGATCCGGCGCGATTCCATCTGGGTCCTGCATGGCCATACCGTGATCGACCTGGTGAAGCCGATACAGGGCCGGATCAATGTCGATACCGGCGCCTATCTGACGAACCGCCTCTCCGCCGTTCTGATCCAGCCCGATGGCGGGATGAAAATCTTCGACACGGAACTCGTCTGACCCGCCGCTGCGAACCGCGCGCGGCCGCGGGCCACGGATAGCGCATTATACAAGCGGTGAGCCGCATGTCCGCCCCGCCATCAAAGGGTGCCGGGTATCGCGGAGGCTTGCCCCGCGCTAGCCCCGGCCCATCCAGACAGGATAACGGGCCCGCCCCGGATCAGGGAACGGGCCCGTCATGTCTTACGCCACGGCCGAAGATCAGCCGATAATCGCGTTCAACGTCGCAGAGGGGCGCATCACCTTCGCGACCTTTTCCGGATCGCCGTGGTAATAGCCGCCCAGATCGGCCGCAGACCCCTGAGCCGCCGCCAGTTCCGCAACGATATCGGCCTCTCCATCCACCAGCGCCTCGGCGATCGGGGCAAAGAAATCGGCCAGCTCGCCATCCTTGTCCTGACGCGCCAGCGCCTCAGCCCAGTAGCGGGCAAACCAGTAGTGGCTGTCACGGTTGTCGGGTTCGCCCACCTTGCGCGAAGGGCTGCGGTCATGGTCGAGGATACCCTGCGTGGCGGCATCGACGCCCTCGCCCAGGATCCGCGCCTTCTCATTGCCCTTGGCATCGGCGAGGAATTTGAAGCTCTCGCCAAGCGCGCAGAATTCGCCCAACGAGTCCCACCGCAGGTGGTTCTCTTCCTGCAGCTGCTGCACGTGTTTCGGGGCCGACCCACCGGCGCCGGTCTCAAAGAGCCCGCCGCCCTGCATCAGCTTTACAATGGACAGCATCTTGGCAGAGGTCGCCAGTTCCAGGATCGGGAAGAGGTCGGTCAGGTAGTCGCGCAGCACGTTGCCGGTAATCGCGATGGAGGTCTTGCCAGCGGTGATCGTCTTCAGCGTCTCGACCGTCGCCTTGGCGGGCGACATGATCTTGAACTTGGACGCCACACCCTTGGCCTCAAGGATCGGCTTCACATAGGCGATCAGCTCCGCATCATGGGCGCGGTCCTCGTCCAGCCAGAAGATCGCCTCGCAGCCCTCGGCCTTCTGACGGTCGATGGCCAGGTTCACCCAGTCCTCGATCGGCGCCTTGCGCGCGGAGGCGGAGCGCCAGATGTCGCCAGCCTCAACCGCATGGGAATGCAGCACAGCACCATCGTCGAGGATCATCTTCACCGTCCCGGCTTCGGCAATCTCGAACGTGGTGGGGTGGGAGCCGTATTCCTCGGCCTTCTGCGCCATCAGGCCGATGTTCTGCACGGTGCCGGCGGTGGCCGGGTTCAGCTTGCCATTGGCTTTGAAGAACTCGATCGTCTCGTCATAGACCGGCGCATAGGAATTGTCGGGGATGACGCAGACGGTGTCATGCTGCTTGTTGTCCGGGCCCCAGCCCTTGCCGCCGTCACGGATCAGCGCGGGCATGGAGGCGTCGATGATCACGTCAGACGGCACATGCAGGTTGGTGATGCCCTTGTCGGAATTCACCATATACATCGGCGGGCGTTCGGCATTGACGGCATCGATGGCGGCCATGATCTCCGCATCGCCCTTCACCTTCTCCAGCAGCGCGCCCATACCGCCGTTCGGATCGACGCCCAGCTCGGCCATCTTGTCACCATACTGATCGAAGACGGGCTTCAGCCACTGCTTGACCGCATGGCCAAAGATGATCGGGTCGGAGACCTTCATCATCGTCGCCTTCATATGAAGGGAGAAGAGCACGCCTTCGTCTTTCGTTTTGGCGATCTCCTCGGCCAGGAAGGCATCCAGCGCCTTGGCCGACATGAAGGTCGCATCAACCACGGTGCCCGCGGGATAGGATACACCATCCTTCAGAACCGTCTCGCCCGACGCGGTCTCCAGCACGATCTTGGCGGTCGCGGCCTTGTCCAGCGTCGCCGAGACTTCGTTGGAGCAGAAATCGCCGGTAGACATAGAGGCGACGCGGGTCTTGCTGTCCTTGGTCCACTCGCCCATCCGGTGCGGGTTGGCCTGGGCGAATTTCTTCACAGCGATAGCGGCGCGGCGGTCGGAATTGCCCTCGCGCAGCACCGGGTTCACAGCCGACCCCTTGATCGCGTCATATTTCGCGCGCACGGCCTTCTCTTCGTCCGTGGCGGGGTCATAGGGATAGTCGGGCAGCTTGTAACCCTGCGCCTGCAGCTCCTTGATCGCCGCTTCCAGCTGCGGCACGGAGGCCGAGATATTCGGCAGCTTGATCACATTGGCTTCGGGCGTCTTCACCAGCTCGCCCAGGATCGCCAGATCGTCCGGGATCTGCTGCTCTGCCGTCAGGTATTCGGGGAAGGTTGAAATGATACGACCGGCGAGGGAAATATCCATCGTGCCCACCGAAACGCCCGCGGCGGAGGCGAATTTCTGGATGATCGGCAGCAGCGAGGCGGAGGCAAGCTCCGGCGCTTCGTCGACCTTGGTATAGATGATGTCGGGGGTGTTGCTGTCAGCCATTGATGTCCAAGCCTCCGGTTGTCCTGAGCGACGCTTAACCTACGGCGCGCCGGAGATCTACAGCCACAGCCGGAGCTGCGGCACTTTATTGCATACCACGGTGCACAATGACCCGGATTTTCGCCTTCCCGACGCGACGGGCGGGGGGCTCTGCCCCCCACGGCCGGCTGCGCCGCCCTCCCCCCGGGATATTTGCCGGACCAGAGAGAGGGGGGCCGTTCGGCTATAAGGCGACCCTGTCTTCTCTGGTCGGAAAATATCCCCGCCGGAGGCATCCGGATCAGCCACCGCAGCGCGGATGGGGAAACAGCGTCCGGCAAAAACGCCCCTTTACCGGGACCGGGCGAAGGGCGTTACTTGCGCTTCCCGGCCCCGTCGATCTCCCCCATCGTCAGCACCGGTGAGGCGTCGAGATCATGGGCGTCGAGCATGGACGCCACCCGTTCGAGAGAGGCAACAAGCTGTGCCTGCTCCCAATCCGCAAGTTTGACGAATTCCCGCACATAGCGCTGCTGCAACGCATCTGGCGCATCTTCCAGCGCGGACCGGCCCGTGACGGTCATCAGGATATTGGTCTGGCGGCGGTCCGTTTCGGAGGGCACGCGCCGGACATGGCCGTGCGCGACGAGCTTGTCGACGACCGATGTCACTGTGGCCTGGGTCACACCCATCTGCTGCGCCAGCTCTTTCGAGGTGGCCGACTTTCCCGGCTTGCCCGCAATGATCTGCAGCACGCGCAGCTGCGCAGGTGACAGGCCTGCCGAATGGGCAAGGTCACGCTCATACTGCTCTGTCGCCCGCAGGATGCGGCGCAGGGCGATCAGGCTTTCATCTACGCGGTCGGGGTCGGTTTCACTCATGTCCGATAGTATCGCATTCCCTGCAAAATGGTTCAAGAAGCTAAGCATACAGGCCAGAAGAGCCTATATCATGCAGCCACGACAAACCATTTTACTTTGCCATGACCCTCTTTGACATGAGAGGTGATTTGCGATTTTCAACGATAAATCTTGAGATTTCTTTCCACTTCCGCTCATAAGAAAGAAAAATACTTAGACGGTTGAAACTTTATCGCCGCTCCATTAGTTAGATCAACGAAGGAAACAAAAGAGGCGACGCAGCAATGCCGAAAGACATGACCCAGACCGAAACCCGCGCACCGATCCTGCGCAAACCCCGGAGCACCGACGGCTCTGCGATCTGGGAACTTGTGCGCGATTGCAAGCCGCTGGACGAAAACTCCATGTACTGCAACCTGATCCAGGCCGATCACTTCGCGGATACCTGCGTCGTGGCCGAACTGGACGGCAATATTGTTGGCTGGATCTCCGGCCACATGATCCCCGGTCAGGATGCCTATTTCGTCTGGCAGGTCGCCGTGAGCCCCAAGGCACGTGGCCTCGGCCTCGGCGGCAAGATGCTCAAGCATCTGATCGAGCGTGACGAATGCGCCGACGCCCGGGCCCTGAAGACCACCATCACCGAAGATAACGACGCCTCCTGGGGCCTCTTCCGCAGCTTTGCCCGCAAGATCGGTGGCGAACTGACCGATGAACCTCATTTCCACGAAGACGACCACTTCGGCGGCAAGCACGATACGGAGCATATGGTGACCATCACCCTGCCCTCCGACGCGAATGTGACCGACATCCGCGCAGCCGCCTGACCTGAATCCCCGAACTTGAACATGGCCTGAACGGCGGAACCTTTCCGCCGCGGCCTTCATTTGTCCTGAAAGGATCCAACAGATGACCAATCAGACACCAGATATCTATGCCCGCCGCGAGAGCGAAGCCCGCTCCTACTGCCGTTCCTTCCCCGTGACCTTCGTCAAGGCGCAGGGATCCAAACTCTGGGATGCAGAGGGCAAGGAATACATCGATTTCCTCGCCGGCTGCTCTTCCCTGAACTACGGCCACAACGACCCCGACATGAAGGCGGCGCTGATCGAGCACATCTCGAACGATGGCGTGGCCCACGGGCTCGACATGCATACCGACGCGAAGGAAACCTTCCTGACGGCATTTGAGGAGGTCATCCTCAAGCCGCGCGGCTTTGACTACAAGGTCATGATGACCGGCCCGACCGGCACCAATGCTGTTGAGGCCGCGATGAAGCTGGCCCGCAAGCATACCGGCCGCCGCAATATCATCGCCTTTACCAACGGCTTCCATGGCATGACCATGGGCTCGCTGTCGCTGACCGGGAACGCCGGCAAGCGCGGCGGTGCCGGTGGCGGCGCCCTGACGGATGTGACCCACATGCCCTATGAGGGCTCCATGGGTGATCTGAACACCGTCGACGTGATCGAGCAGCTGCTCGACAATCCGTCCTCGGGCATCGACGCCCCTGCGGCCTTTATCTTTGAGCCCGTACAGGGCGAAGGCGGGCTGAACGCCGCCTCCGACGACTGGATGCGCGGCATTGCGCGGCTGGCCAAGAAGTACGGCGCCCTGCTGATTGTCGACGACATTCAGGCGGGCATCGGCCGGACCGGCAGCTACTTCTCCTTCGAGAATGCCGGCATCCACCCGGATATGGTGACCCAGGCAAAAAGCCTCTCGGGCTTTGGCCTGCCCTTCGCGGCCCTGCTGATCAAGCGGGAATATGACACTTGGAAGCCGGCCGAACACAACGGCACCTTCCGTGGCAACACTCATGCCTTTGTCACAGGCCGCGTCGCGATCGAGAAGTTCTGGAAGGACGATAATTTCCAGCGCGAACTGGCCGACAAGGCGACGCTCATCACCACCGGCCTGCAACAGCTGGCCGACCTGATCCCGGGCGCAAAGCTCAAGGGTCGCGGCTTGATGCAGGGCGTCGATGTGGGCTCCGGTGAGCTTGCGGGCGACATCTGTGCGCATGCCTTCAAAAAGGGCCTCGTGATCGAGACCTCGGGCGCGCATGACGAGGTCGTCAAGGTGCTGGCCCCCCTCACCACATCCGAAGAGACGTTCCGCAAGGGCTTCGAGCTGCTGCTCGACGCCGCGCGTGAGACACTCGAAACCAAAAAGATTGCAGCGGAGTAACCCCCATGATTGTACGTGATTTCAACAAGATCGTTAAGGAAGAGAAAGACCGCGTCGTGTCGGACGCCAACTGGACCTCGGTCCGGATGCTGCTGGCCGACGACGGCATGGGCTTTTCCTTCCACATCACATTCCTCGAAGCCGGGTCGGAGCATACGTTCCACTACAAGAACCATTTCGAGAGCGTGTACTGCATGCAGGGTAAGGGCCGGATCACTGACCTCGCCACCGGCGAGACGCATGAGATCACGCCCGGCGTCATGTATGCGCTGAACGAACATGACAAACACACGCTGGTGGCTGACGAGGAACTCGTCATGGCCTGCTGTTTCAACCCACCCGTCACCGGGACGGAAGTGCATCAGGCAGACGGCTCCTACGCCCCGGCGACCGAAGACGCCTGAAGGAGCTGAGAGGTCTCATGACCCATACAGTCGAAAAAATCGGTGGGACGTCGATGTCCCGCGTCCATGACCTGCGCGACACGCTTTTTATCGGGGGTCGCAAAGGGGCGGACCTTTATGGCCGCATCTTCGTGGTCTCCGCCTTTGGCGGGATCACCAACCTGCTGCTGGAGCACAAGAAATCCGGGGAACCGGGCGTCTACGCCCAGTTCGCCAATTCGGACACCGGCCCCGGCTGGCAGGAGGCGCTGGACCGCGTCGCTGACGCGATGATCGCCGCCCATGAAGAGGTGCTGGACCATCCCGCAGATATCGAACGCGCCACGGATTTCGTACGCGGCCGCGTGTCTGACGCGCGCAACGCCCTGATCGACCTGCAGCGTATCTGCGCCTACGGCCACTTCCGCCTCGCCTCCCACATGCTGCAGGTGCGCGAGCTGCTCTCGGGCATGGGGGAAGCGCATTCCGCCTTTACTACCGTCCTGATGCTGCAGCGCGCCGGGGTGAATGCCCGTCTGGTCGATCTCTCCGGCTGGCGCGACGAAGGCGATGTGACGCTGGAGGAACGGATCGAGACGGCCATGGCGCGCGTCGACCCCGCCAGTGAAATGCCCATCGTCACCGGCTATGCCCAATGTGCCGAAGGGCTGATGAAGGAGTTCGACCGCGGCTATTCCGAGGTCACCTTCTCCAAGCTCGCCGCGCTGACCGGCGCGCGGGAGGCGATCATCCACAAGGAATTCCACCTGAGCTCCGCCGACCCGAACCTTGTCGGACAGGAGGCCGTGCGCAAGCTGGGCCGGACCAATTACGACGTGGCCGATCAGCTGAGCAATATGGGGATGGAGGCGATCCATCCGAAGGCCGCCAAGACCCTGCGCCAGGCCGAAGTGCCGCTGCGTGTGACCAATGCCTTTGAGCCCGAGGATCCCGGCACGCTGATCGACGACCAGCCAGCCGAAAGCCCGGCGGTGGAGATCGTCACCGGCCTCGACATCATCGCGCTGGAGGTCTTCGAACAGGACATGGTGGGCGTCAAAGGCTATGACGCCGCGATCCTCGACGTGCTGAAACGCCATGACGTGCGGATCGTGTCAAAGGTGTCCAATGCCAATACGATCACCCATTACCTCGACACCTCGCTCAAGATCATGCGCCGGGTGGAGAAGGACCTGAACGACCTCTACCCCGCGGCGGAGGTGAAATCCCGCACGCTGGCGCTGGCCTCGGTGATCGGGCGCGACCTGAGCGGGCTCTCGGTGCTGACGCGCGGCCTCTGCGCCATTGCCGATGCCGGGATGGAGACGATCGGCGCCACTCAGGGCCCCCGCAATGTCGACGTCCAGTTCGTGATGGAACGCGATATTCTGAAGCCCGCCATAAAGGCGCTGCACGGCGCTTTTATTGACGGCGAAGCGCGGCTGAAATCAGTGGCGTGACGCCGACCTAACACTTGAAAAAGGCGGCTGGCACCAAAGTGCCGCCGCCTTTTTTCATGGTCAGCCAAGAGCACGGGGCAACCCGCCGGGTCACGATCCGCTCGCCCTTGCGATCACCCCTCCCCCGCTTCACATTGCGCCCAGAGGAAATCGAACTGGCTGCGCTGGAACTCCGCCAGCTCCAGCGAGTCGATAACGATGCCGTAGTTCTCTTTCTGAGAGGACACATAGACCACCCGTGTATCCGCCACGAACATCGTCATCTTCAGATCCATCTCTCCCGGCGCAAACCGCAGCGCCCGCCGCTCCGCATCCGAGGCGGGCCAGATCGCATCCGTCTCACTGCTGCGCGCACGGATGACGTCCAGATGCACCGCCCGCCGCAGACGGTCGGCGATGAACTGGTCCATGAACTGCAACCCCGGCACCAGCGCCAGGGATCGCATCGAAAGAATTCCGCGCAGTTGCCGCGACGGGCAGTCCAGCGCCTCCGTCATGGCGCGCTGGATACCCTCGACGCCGTCATAGACCCGGAAGCGGGGTTTGCGGCTGCTGTCGGCATAAAGCGACTGCAACATCGGCATGACCTCTGCGATCCTGTCGCGGGCGCGGTCATGTTCGGCCAGCAGATGGCGCGGATCTTCCGCCGCCACCATGCGCCCCTCCGCGCTTTCCATCTGCGACAGCAGCCCCCGCTCCTGCAGACGTGCAAAAACATCATAGCCCTGCGTCCGCGCGATTCCCGCCCGCGCAGCCACCGCCGATACCGGGGCGCAACCCAGCTCCAGCGCCGCGACATAGAACCGCCGTTCCTTGTCTCCCAGCCCGAAGGCTTCGAGTGCAATTTCCATCGCTCTCCGCTCCACATCCGCCAGAAACATCAACTGTCGTAGATTTATGACACACTAGATGCTCGAATTTTTGTCAAATTTCAACTAATATTTTGGGATATTTCCATCATCTCAGATCAAACTGTCAGAATTGTTTGACTCCACTTTCCGCAGCGCAGCAACTGGGGTCACCAAAACAGGGAGCCTGACAATGACTGCATCCATATCGATCCGAGCGACCCTCGCCGTCGCGCTTCTGGCCCCGGTGGCCGCCCAGGCCGATCCGGTGAAAATCGGCCTGCTCTTCCCCCTCAGCGGCCCGACCGCGCAATTCGGCCAGAACAGCAAGAACGGTATCGAGCTGGCGCTGGAGATGATGAAAGAACGCGGCGCGGCCCTGGCCGATGACGTGGAGCTTGTCATCGCCGATGCCCCCTCCCCCGGCGATGCCCCCGCCGCCGTCCAACGCATGATCAACGAGGACGGCGTTCTGGGCGTGATCGGCTCCTTCTCCAGCTCTATCACGCTGGCGGCTTCCGAACTGACGGAACGGGCCGAAGTGCCGATGATCACCCATTCCTTCGCCGACCAGATTACCGGGCGTGGCTTCGAATACATCTTCCAGGTGTCGAACAAGGCCACCACTTATGGTGCGGCCCAGCTCGATCAGGCCGTGGCCATCGCCGAGGCCGCCGGTGACACCGTCAGCAAGATCGCGATCCTTTACGAGGACACCGCCTATGGCACCGCCCAGGCCGGCGGCCTGCGTGCCGCCGCCGAAAAGGCCGGCATCGAAGTGGTCATGGACGAGGCCTATCCACTGGGCATCACCGATGCCGCGCCGCTGGTCAACGCCATCCGTCGCGGCGAGCCCGATCTCGTCTTTCCGGTCTCCTACCTCAACGACTCTCTGCTGATCATCCGCACCATGCGCCAGCAGGGTCTGTCGACGCCGGTGATCGGCGGTGCGGCGGGCTATATCATCCCCGCCTTCAAGGAAGGTCTTGGCGAATATACCGAAGACGTCTTCTCCATCGCCCCGACCAATTACGACCTCTCGCCCGATATCGCGGCGCGCTATGAGGAAGACCACGGCGTCTTCATGGCGCATGAGGCGCTGATGTACGGCGCGGCCTTCGAACATCTGGTCAAGGCGATTTCCGAGGCGGGCACGGATGATACAGCGGAAATCCGGGACGCTATCGCCAGCCTGGAGAACTGCGAGGGCTTCGCCACCGGCCTGCCCGGCGGCTGCACCGCCTTTGACGACACCGGCCTGACCTCTGTCGCCACACCCATCTTTGTGCAGTGGCGCGGCGACGGGCTGGTGACGGTCTATCCGCCCGAATCCGCCAAAGCAGAGCCGATTTGGCCCGAGGCCGACTGAGCCACCACCCGAGCCCCGATCTGACCGGCCCCGCGCGGGGCCGGTCCCCTACAGGACTTAGATATGTTCATCGCTCTCGTGCAGGCCGTCACCGACGGCATCCTGATCGGCGGCGTCTACGGCGTGATCGCCGTCGGCCTGTCGCTGGTCTTTGGCGTGCTGGGCATCATCAACTTCGCCCAGGCGGAATTCATGATGATCGGCATGTACACCGCTTATTTTGCCTGGGCCTACCTTGGCCTTGACCCGGTTCTGGGCGCGCTGCTGGCGCTGGCCGCAGGCTTCGCGATCGGCTACCTGACGCAGCGCCTGCTGGTGCAGCGGGTCATGGGCGCCTCGCCTCTGGCGCAGATTTTCCTGACCGTCGGTCTGCTGGCGGTGATGGAGAATGCAGCGCTGATGATCTTCGGCCCCGACTTCCGGTCGGTCCGGACAGAGGCGCAGATGATCTCCTACCGCGCCGGGCCCATCTTCATCTCTGCCCCGAATGCCCATGCCTTTGTCGCGGCTCTGGTCGCCTCCGTTCTGCTGTGGCTCTTTCTGGCACGGACCTGGACCGGCCGGGCCATCCGCGCCACTGCGCAGAACGAGACCGCAGCGCGGCTCTTCGGGATCAACACGACGCGCATCTATGCCGTGGCCTTTGGGCTTGGCACCGCGCTGACGGCCTTTGGCGGCGGGGTGATCCTGTCCAATACGCCCGCCTATCCGACGGTGGGCGCGCAATATGTCGTGCTGATGTTCACCGTGGTCGTGCTGGGCGGGCTGGGCAATGTGCTGGGCGCGCTGATCGGGGGCGTGATCGTGGGCGTGGTGCAGTCGACATCGACGCTGATCATGCCGATCCAGCTGCAGAACCTTGCGCTCTTCACCATTTTCATTGCCGTGCTGACCTTCCGTCCGCAGGGCCTTCTGGGGAGGATCGCGCGATGACCCGGACACTTGTGATCCTCGCCCTTCTCGCGCTCGCCGCCGTGGCGGCCGGGCTGATGATGGACCCGCGCTCCTACGGGGTGCGCGTGCTCTGCCTGATGCTCATGGCAGCCGCGATTGGGCAGAGCTGGAACATCGTCGGCGGCCTCGCCAACCAGATCTCGCTGGGCCATGCCGGGTTCTTCGGGATCGGCGCCTATGCCACCACGATCCTGCAGGTCCAGTACGGGCTGACGCCCTGGGTCGGCATCTGGGTCGGCGTCGCGCTGGCCATGGCCGCCGCTGTTGCCATCTCCCTGCCCACGATGCGCCTGCACGGGCCCTATTTCACCCTTGCCACCATGGCATTCGGAGAGATATGCCGAATCCTTGCCACCGCCATGCCGGGCGTCACCGGGGGGCCGCAGGGCCTGTCCGTGCCCTTCTACGGCAACAGCTGGGCGATGATGCAGTTCAAACAGCCGGGCGCCTATGTGCCGCTCTTCGCCCTGCTCTTCTTCGCCGTCTCGGCCGCCTTCACCCTGATGGCCTCGGGGCGGATGGGCTACCTCCTGCGCGCCGTGCGCGAGAACGAGGAGGCGGCAGAGGTCGCGGGCGTCAACACCTTCGGGGTCAAGATGACGGGGGCCGTCATATCGGCGGGTTTCATGGCCATGGCGGGCACGCTCTTTGCCCAGTTCACCTATTTCATCGATCCGGATTCGGTCTTTTCCATCCCGGAGATCTCCATCCGCGCGGCGCTCATCGCCATTGTCGGCGGCGTCGGCGTGGTGGGCGGGCCGATCCTGGGCGCGGTGCTGGTCGTGTCGGTCGAGGAGATCCTGAATTCCACCCTCTCCGATGCCCTGCCCGGCGTCTCGCCCTTCCTCTTCGGCGTGATGCTCGTGGTGGTGGTTGTGGCCCGGCCCGACGGGCTCTGGTCCATCGGCAAACTCATGACACGGAGGGCAAGCGATGACTGAGCCGCTGCTCCGCGTCGCGGGGCTCTCCATCCGCTTCGGCGGCTTGCAGGCCCTCTCCGACGTGACCTTTGACCTCGCCCCGGGAGAGATCGTGGGCCTGATCGGTCCGAACGGTGCGGGCAAGACCACCTGTTTCTCGGCGCTCGTGGGCCTCAACCGGCCGCAATCCGGTACGATCCACTTCAAGGGCCAGCAGGTACTGGGACAGAAACCGCATCGCATCGCGCGGGCGGGCATGACCAAGACCTTTCAGAACACCGCCCTCTTCCCCGGCATGACCCTGCGCGAAAACGTGGTCACCGCGGCGCTCTCGCACCGCAACCTGACCGAGGCGCGCGCGGTGGCCGAAAGCTGCATCGCAGAGCTGGACCTGACCCGCGCCGCCGACCGCGACGTCGACGACCTGACCTTCCCGGAACGCGCCCTGGGCGAGATGGCGCGGGCGCTGGCGACCGAACCAAAGCTGCTGCTGCTCGATGAGGTCATGGCCGCCCTCACGCCCGTCGAGATGACAGAGGTGATGGACGCCATTCGCGATATCCGGGCCCGGCAGGGCGTCGCCTTTGTCGTGGTCGAACACCACATGCAGGCCGTCATGTCCCTGTCGGAACGCATCCTCGTGCTGCATTTCGGCAAGCTCATCGCCAACGGCACACCGCAGGCCGTCGCCGAGGATCCGCTGGTGATCGAGGCCTATCTGGGAGCAGACCATGCTGAGCATCACTGAGCTGACCGGCGGCTATGGCGGCCGCCCCGTCCTGCACGACCTCACCCTGCATGTCGATCCGGGAGAGACAGTGGCCCTGCTGGGCGTGAACACGGCCGGCAAGACCTCCCTCATCCGGGCGCTCTGCGGCATCCTGCCGGACTGTCGCGGCACCGTCCGGCTGGGCGAGCAGGACCTGTCGCAAAGCGCCCCCTTCGACCGCGTGGCTGCCGGTCTGGCCTGTGTGCCCGAAGGCCGCCACGTCTTCCCCCGCATGAGCGTGGAGGAGAACCTGATGCTGGGCGCCTATCACCGCCGGACCGAGGATCTGACGGAGGATATGGAGCAGTGCTTCACCCTCTTCGAGCGGCTCCGCGAACGCCGCCGCCAGATGGCGGGGACGCTCTCCGGCGGGGAACAGCAGATGGTCGCGGTCTGCCGCGCGCTTATGGCGAAACCCCGACTGCTGCTGATGGACGAGCCGAGCCACGGCCTCGCCCCGCTCATGGTGGAGGAGGTGCACGGCGCCATCGCCAAGGTCAATGCCGCAGGGATCGGCGTGCTGCTGGTCGAGCAGAACCTGAAAAGCGCCCTGCGTATTGCCAGCCGCGGCTATGTCATCTCCTCCGGCCGCATCGTGATGGAGGGCACGGCGGAAGAGCTCTCCACCAACCAGGACGTAAAGCGCAGCTACCTGGGGATGTGAGCCCCGCTGCGATCATAAAGGAAGACCCACATGACCAAAGTCAAAGCCGCCGTCATCCAGGCCGGAAGCCATGGCGACGACACCCAGGCGACGCTCGATCGCGCCCTGACCCAGATCGCCGACTGTGCCGCCGCAGGCGCCAAGATCATCGTCTTTCCGGAGGCCTATATCGGCGGCTATCCCAAGGGCGCCGATTTCGAGATCGCGATCGGCCAGCGCACGCTGAAAGGCCGCGACGAATACCGCCTTTACCTTGAGGCCGCGATCCCCGTCCCGGGCGAGGAAACCCGCCGCCTGGCAGAGGCCACGGCGGAGGCCGGCGTTTACGCCACCGTCGGCGTGATCGAACGCGAGGGCGGCACGCTCTACTGCACCGCGCTTTACTTCGGGCCCGAAGGGCTGCTGGGCAAACACCGCAAGCTGATGCCCACGGCGGCCGAACGGCTCTGCTGGGGTTTTGGCGACGGCTCGACCATGCAGGCGGTCGACACGCCCTGGGGCAAGATGGGTGCGGTGATCTGCTGGGAGAATTACATGCCCATGCTGCGGATGAACATGTATGCGCAGGATGTCGCAATCTACTGCGCCCCCACGGCGGACGATCGCGACAGCTGGGCCGCCACCATGCGCCATATCGCGCTGGAGGGGCGCTGCTTTGTCCTGTCGGCCTGCCAGTACCTGACCCGCGACCGCTACCCCTCCGGCATGGCGAACCGCATCAGCGACGATGAAGACGCGGTGCTGATGCGCGGCGGCTCTGTCATCATCAGCCCGCTGGGAGAGGTGCTGGCCGGCCCGGATTTTTCGGGCGAGACGGTGCTCTATGCCGATCTCGACCTGGCGGAGATCCCGCGCGGCAAGTTTGATTTCGACGTGGCGGGCCATTACGCCCGTCCAGATGTCTTCTCACTCAAGGTAGACGACCGCCCGAAGCACGCGGTATCCTCCGCCAGTCTGACCGAAAAGGCCTGAGCCGTGACCCGCGACTTCTACAGCCCACCGATGCGCCGCCTGCAGGACGAACGCGACGGCCGTCGCGTGGCCGATGCCCTGGAAAAGCACCGCCTGCACCAGAGCTTCTGGGACGACGAGCGGGAGATGATCGCCGCCGCGCCCTTCTTCTTTATCGCAACCACGGACGGCAGCTATACCGATTGCTCGATGCGGTCGGGCGATCCGGGCTTTGTCCGTCTGATCGGAGAAAACCAGCTGGAATGGACCGAATTCGACGGCAATTCCATGTACCGGACGCTGGGCAATATCTCTGCCAATCCCCATGTCGGCCTGCTTTTCGTCAGCTTCGACGGTAAGAGCCGCCGCATCCGCATCAGCGGCCGGGCCGAGATCCTGTCCCGTCCCGGCCCCGGCAGGGTGGGAGAGACAGACATGGCCGTCCGCGTGACCTGCGACGAGATCTACCCCAACTGCCCGCGCTACCTGCCGGATATTGCCGGGGCCGCGCCCTCTCCCAATGTTCCGCGCGACGGACATCGCCCGCCGCCGCCGGAATGGAAAACCCGCGACTATATCCGGGACATCCTGCCGGAAGGGGACCCATTTGCCGGAGACGGCAAAGGCTGAGGGGTGGAGGGGGGCTTTGCCCCCCGTCTCTCCGAGACTCCCCCCAGGATATTTTTATCCCAGAGAAGGGGGGCGCGGCGCGTTCGTCCGGCTATTGCGAAGGCGGAAAAGGTTGGTATGGCTATGCCATGGCCCGGACGATCCTCTTTAACAAGCCATTTGACGTGCTGTCCCAGTTCACCGACCGGGGAACCGAAGGCACGGCCCGTCGGACCCTGTCGGATTTCATTTCCCTGCCCGGCGTCTATCCTGCGGGCCGGCTGGACCGCGACAGCGAAGGGCTGATGGTCCTTACCGATGACGGGCGCCTGCAGGCGCGCGTTTCGCATCCCAGATTTAAGGCCGAAAAGAGCTATCTCGCGCAGGTCGAGGGCGATATCGGGCCAGAGGCGCTGACCGCGCTGGCGGAGGGCGTAACGCTTAAGGACGGCCCGACCCGCCCGGCCCGTGCCCGCCGTGTCGACGAACCCGCCTGGCTCTGGCCCCGTACGCCCCCGGTCCGCTACCGCAAATCCGTCCCCGACAGCTGGATCGAACTGACCATCACCGAAGGCCGCAACCGCCAGGTCCGCCGCATGACCGCCCATGTCGGCCACCCGACCCTGCGCCTGATCCGCATCCGCATCGGCGACTGGCATCTGGGCGAGCTGCCCACCGGTCAGTGGCGCGATGTCTGAGGCTCAGCTGACCCCGCGCCGCAGCCAGCCATGGACAAAGGCCATCTTCTCAGCCACCCCCTGCCCCAGCACGAAGGGATAAAGGTCCGGCACCTCCATCGCCCGGTTCACATGGTTCGCGGCAATGCTCACGTCGATGGCCTGGCGGATCAGATGCTCCGTCTCGCGCACGGCATAGGCGGGCACGGCGCCCAGGGTCAGTCCCACCGCCTGGGCACTGTCCAGCAGATCGATCAGATGCAGCAGATGCGCTGTCGTCTCGGCCCAGTCCTCATGCGGATGGGCGCTGGCATAACTGGTCACGTAATGCGACCCGGCCTGACCGGGCCGCGCATAATGCCGCTTCAGCGCGTCCCCGTAATCCGCCCGCTCATCCCCGAATAGTGCCCGGAAGGCCGGCAGAAACTCGGCATCCTCGGCCAGCCGCAGGAACAGGAAATGCGCCATCTCGTGCCGCATATGACCCAGCATGGTGCGGTAGAGCTCGCCCAGCTCTTCCCGCCGCCGGGTCACCTCCGCTTCCCCGGCCTCCGAGACATTGATGGTGATCACCCCGTCGGCATGACCCATCACGACGTTCTCCGCCCCCGCCGCCGTCTTCTCCGACAACAGACGGAAGAGCGGCCGCGCCCCGGCATCCCGCGCCATGAACCACCCCCATTCCGACAGATTCGCCAGAAGCCAGCGTTTGGAGGCTTCCGTCCAGGCCCAGAGGTCCCGGTTCTCCGCCGCTCGCAAGTCGGGCACCGTCTCGGTCATCCCGCAGGACCGGCAGAGCCCGCGCGCCTCTGCCACCCAGTTGCACCCGATCTCGCCGCGATTGGTACAGCCCGCACCACCCGCCACCATATCGCGCCGCTCCGGGTCATAGCTGACCTCGGCACCGCAGGCCCCACAGACCGAATTCTCGAAATAAAGCCGCTGCCCGCAGGCCGGACATTGAAAAATGCGCATGAACCACCGCCTTCCATTGAGCCGAAGCAACGCAGCCCGAAACCGACAGGTTCCCGCTTCATCTTGGCTAAAATACTCTGGGAGGTCCGGAGGGCAACGCCCTCCGGCACCGCGCCCGCGGATGCGGGCGCAAAACATCGCTTGCGCGCGACAGCGCGCGCAATCAGCTCACGCCAGCGAGGGCAGCCAGAGCACGATCTGCGGAAAGGCCACCAGCCCGGCAATCGTCAGCGCATCCGCGATGAAAAACGGCGTCACGCCCCGGAACACATCCTGCACCGACAGCTCCGGCCGCACACCCGCCACCACGAAACAGTTCAGACCGATTGGTGGCGTGATCAGACAGAACTCTGCCATCTTCACCACCAGGATGCCGAACCAGATCGCGCACATCGGCCCCGACATGCCAAAGGCCGAATCCGCCGCCGACACCAGCTCGCCCCCGTTCAGCGCCATCACCGCCGGATAGACCACCGGCAGCGTCAGCAGCAGCATGCCGATCGCATCCATGAACATCCCCAGCACCGCATAGGCCAGCAGAATCAGCACCAGCGTCAGCATGGGCGAATGTTCCAGCCCCTGGATCCAGTCCGAAAACGCCCGCGGCAGGTTGGCAAAGCCCAGGAAGCGCACATAGACCAGCACGCCCCAGATGATGGTGAAGATCATCGTGGCAAGCTTCGCCGTCTCCAGCAGCGCATCCTTCAGCTCCGACCAGCGCATCCCCTTGACCAGCGCCATCACAAAGATCAGCGCCGCGCCAAGTGCGCCCCCTTCGGTCGGCGTGCCCAGCGGATCGCCCCCGAACGGATTGTAGATGAAGGAGATGATGATGAAGACCACAAGGAAGATCGGCAGCGCCGGGAAGATCGACTTCACCCGCTCGCCCCAGCCGAACCCGCCCACCGGCGGCCCGAGACGCGGCATGGCCAGCGCCAGCCCGACGATGATCGCACCATAGACCACGGCCGAAAACACGCCCGGGATGAACCCCGCCAACAGCAGCTTGCCCACGTCCTGTTCCACGATGATCGCATAGATCACGAGGATGGCCGAGGGCGGGATCAGCGAGGCCAGCGTGCCACCCGCCGCCACGACGCCCGCCGCAAAGCGCTTGTCATAGCCCACCTTCAGCATCTCCGGAATGGCGATCCGCGCAAAGACGGCGGAGGTCGCGACCGAGGCACCCGACACCGCCGCAAAGCCCGCCGTGGCAAAGACGGTCGACACCGCCATGCCGCCCGGCAGCCAGCCCAGCCATTTCTTGGCCGCATCAAACAGCGCCGTCGTCAGCCCCGCGTAATAGGCCATATAGCCGATCAGGATGAAGACCGGGATCAGCGACAGCTCCTGGCTGGCGATCTTGGAATGGGGCACCTGCCCCGCCGTCTTCACCGCCACGCCCAGGGCCCAGCCCAGCTGGTCCCAGGCGTAATCCTTCTTCTCCCAGAAGATCCAGATCAGGCCGGCGACGCCCGCCATACCGGCGGCAAAGGCCACCCGCATCCCCAGAAGCACAAGGACAAAAAGCCCGCCCGTGACCCAGAGGCCGATATCAATGCTGGTCATGTCCTACCCCTTACCTGTCGAGCGACGAGACATGCTCGGCCTCTTCCGCCGCAAGCTCTGCGGCCGATTTCATCAGCGGCACCCCGATGGGCTCATCCCCGCCCACAACTATGGCCCGCACATAACCCCAGAGCTGCAGCACAAGCCGCAGCGCCATCACCGAAAAGGCGACGGGCACCAGCAGTTTCGCGGGCCAGAGCGGCAGGCCGATGTCGATCGTGCTGTCCCGGCTCCAGTTCGGCGCGCCCCAGTCGAAGCTGCGCCCGAAATGCGACCAGCTGCCCCAGATCAGCAGCACGATCAGCGCCAGCGTGGCCAGCGTCGTCAGAAATTCCGCAAACCACAGCCCCCGGCCCTTCAGCCGCCCGATCAGGATGTCCATCCGGATATGGGTGCCATCGCGCTGCGCATAGGAAATGCCCAGAAAGGCGATCAGCGGCATGACCATCTGGATCCAGTCCACATAGCCCGGCAGCGGCGAGTTGAAGAAATTCCGCCCCCCGACAGAGACCACCGCCAGCATCATCAGCGCCAGCACCGCCAGCCCCGAGATCACGCCGAACACCTTCTCCAGCCGGTACAATCCCCGGTCCAGCCGGCTGAGTACACTGCCGTCTTCTAGAACGGCCTGAGATCCTGCCATTTTCGCCCCCTGTTACCTGTCCGGCATCACATCCGGATACGCCCCGACCGGTTGGCCGGTTTTTTTGTCACCGGCCATGTGACCGGGTCTTGCGCCCCCGGCCTCATGACCGGACTGCACGCCCGGCCCTCGGGCCGGAAAGCCCGAAGGCCCCGGCACAATGCGGGGCCTTCGAAACGGACCCTTGCGGGTCTCACATGCCGTGCAGCTCTTTCAGCTTGGCCTGCACCAGATCGTAAAGCTCCTGCGCGGGAAGGCCCTGCGCGGTTTTCTCTTCGATCCACTGATCGGCGATGCCCTTGGTCGCGTCGCGGAATTTCTGCAGCTCCTCGTCGGAGAAGTTGACCTTGGTCACGTTCTTCTCGGCCAGGATCTCGTCCCATTTGGTCAGAACAGAGGTGCGATAGTTGTCGACATAGTACTGGATCGACTCGTCAACAGAGCTGTCCAGCGCCTCGCGATGCGCATCCGACAGGCCCTCATAGGCGTCGATATTCACGACGATCGGGCAGTTCACGGTGCCGGGGTTCAGGTTCTCCGTCCACCAGGTCGCCTGGTCGATGGTGCGGAAGGACAGATGCGCATGCTGGGCAAAGGCCACAGTGTCCACGACATTCGCTTCCATTGCGTTATAAGCCTCGTTCGAGGGCACGGAGGTCGGCACGCCACCAACAGCCTTGAACGCCTCGCCCAGACCGCCGGTCGCGCGGACCCGCATGCCGTCAAAGCTCTCGACCGTCTCGCGCGGATCGCCGGTGCCGACGAGGTTGTACTGCGGCATGGGCGAGGTCATCAGCAGCTTGGCATTCCAGCGTGCGAGGTCTTCCTGAACCGCCGGATGCGCATAGACCGCATTCGACACCGCCACTTCTTCATCGAGGTTCATCACGCCCAGGAAGGGCAGTTCCAGAACGGTGATCGTGGGGTTCTTGTCCTCGTGGTAGCCCGCGCAGAACTGCGCCATCTCAAAGGCGCCGATGGAGATCCCGTCGAGGTTTTCGGTATTCTTGGACAGACCGCCGTAGGAGATGTTCATGGTGAATTCGCCGCCGGTCTTCTCGGAGACGAGTTCCGCCAGCTTTTCAACATGTTCGGTAAAGGCGCGACGCTTGCCCCAGACAGAGACATTCCATTCCTCGGCCACGGCCGGAGCCGCAATCGCCACGCTCAGTGCAGCCACAGCCGCACCCTGAAGATATTTGGTCATAGGTATCCTCCCGATATCCGGCCCTGACACGGCCGGTTTTTTTTCAAAACACATATCGCGGATACCCAAACACGCCGCAAATTCAAAGACAAATTTGTCTGCTCTCAGCATGCGTTACGCACCGTTCCCATGCTGCAGGCGCAGCCCCGCGGCGGGGGATCAGCCGATCCGCCGCCCCTGCGCCCAGACGCCGTTCAGCGTGGGCACGCCCGCGCTGCGCCCGAAGCGGATCACATCCGCCCGCTGCCCGATCTCCAGCGCGCCCCGATCATCAAGCCCCGCTGCCCGCGCCGGATTGAGGCTGACCGTCGCCAGCCCCCGCGCCAGATCGCCCCAGAGATCCCCCAGCATCACCGCCCCGTAAAGCAGCGCCGCCGGAACATAGTCTGACGACAGGATGTCGAGCAGCCCCAGCTCTGCCAGCTCCGACGCCGCCACATTGCCCGAATGCGACCCGCCCCGGACAAGGTTCGGCGCCCCCATGATCACCTGGATGTGATGCGCATGGCAGGCCCGCGCCGCCTCCACCGTTGTCGGGAATTCCGCCACCCGGATGCCATGCCCGGCCGACACGCCCACCTGTTCGGCGGTCGTATCGTCATGGCTGGCCAGCACCGCACCAAACCGCTGCGCTGCGTCCACCGTACCCGCCTCATGCGTCGCCCCCAGCCGCGCATGCAGGTCCAGCAGGAAGTCGCAATACTCGCCAAACCCCTCGCGCGGCAGGCCGTTCTTGCCGCAGACGTAATCCTCGAACTTCTGGATATCGCGGAATTGCCGCTGGCCGGGCGTATGGTCCATCAGCGACACGATCCCCACGCGATCTTCGGGCCCGAACTCTGCCAGCTCCTCCAGCAGCGTCTCCGAACAGGTCTCTGCCCGCAGGTGCAGATGGTGGCTGATCTTCAGCGCCCCCTTGTCGCGCATCGACAGGATCTCATCCGCCATGGCCCGGGCATAACGCCCGTAGCGCTTCTTGCCGCCGTCCGACACGATAGAGCCCACCCGGATCGCATCAAAGACCGTCGTGATCCCGCAGCCCGCCAGCTCCCGGTCATGGCCGACAATGGCGGCATCATGCGGCCAGTTGACCTTGGGGCGCGGCACCATGTGACGCTCAAGGTTGTCGGTATGCAGCTCCACAAGGCCCGGCCCCAGGTAATCGCCCTCGCAATCCTCGCCCCGCGCGGCGCCCTGCCCGACCTCGGCGATCACGCCGTCGCGGATAACGATGTGGCCTTCAATGACCTCGCCCGGCAGCACCAGCTGCGCGTTCGACAGAACCAGCTCTCCGCTCACCACATCCTTCATTCCGTCACCTCTTCCTTGGCCGATACCCGGCCTGCATCCATTGCCGCCAGCACGGCACCGACCGTCTGCGCCAGCGGCCCGTCATTTCCAATCACCACCACGCGGGCCAGCCCCTCGGGCAGCGCATAGCCCGCCCGGGCCAGCCGCCGCGCGATCTCTTCTTCGCTCTCCCGGCCGCGCTGCGCCAGCCTGCGGGCCAGCACCTCCGGACTTGCGGTCAGCGACAGCACGGTAAAGCCTGGAAAACGGGCCTCCGCCTCGCCCAGCACCGCCCGGCTGAGGTTGACCATCGCATCGCCGCCCCGCGCCAGCTCATCCCCGACAGAGGCCGGCACGCCATAGCAAAGCCCATGCGCCTCCCACCAGAGCGCGAAGTCCCCCGCCGCGACCCGCGCCATGAACTCTGCCCGGTCGACGGCCTCATAGACCTCGCCCCCCGCCTCTGCCGCCCGCGTGATGACCCGCCGAACGATATGCAACCCGGGCCGCCGCGCCGCCACCGCCGCCATGACCGTGTCCTTGCCGACACCCGAAGGCCCGACCACGCCGTAAAGCCGTCCCGTCACGCCGCCACCTGAGGCGAAAAGCCTGTCACATCGACAACCCGGTCACAGACCCGGTCCCGCGCCGCCTCGTCATGGAAGATGCCCACGATCGCCGCCCCCCGCGCCTTGGCCTCCTCAATGAGCCCCAGCACCGTCTCCCGGTTGGCGGCATCGAGCGAGGCCGTCGGCTCGTCCAGAAGCATCGCCGGAAATTCATGGGCAAAGCCGCGCGCGATATTCACCCGCTGCTGCTCGCCCCCCGAAAAGGTCGTCGGCGACAGCCCCCATAATGTCTCGGGAATGCGCAGCCGCCCCAGCAAATCCCGCGCCCGCTCCCGCGCCTGATCCCCCGGCACACCAACTGCCAGCAAGGGCTCCGCCACCACGTCAAGCGTCGGCACCCGCGGCACCACCCGCAGGAACTGCGAGACATAGCCCAGCACATGCCGCCGCATCTGCAGGATCTCCCGCGGATCGCCCCGCGCCACATCCACATCGCCCACCATGATCCGCCCGGAGGCCGCAAGGTAATTGCCGTAAATCATCCGCATCAGCGTCGACTTCCCGGCCCCCGAGGCGCCGGTCAGCGCCACGCATTCCCCCGGCGCCACAACCAGCTCCGCCCCGGTCATCACCGGGATCACCGCGCCCCCCTGATTATGCAGGGTAAAGGTCTTCGTCACATTCTCGATCCGGATCATCATCCCATCTCCTGACCGGCCCCGCCCAGCGCCCCGGCCCATGTTTTTTCTTGCCTCAAATATCCCGGGGGGGAAGTCCGCAGGACTGGGGGGGGGGGGGGCCCCCCCCCCCCCCCCCCCCCCCCCCCCCCCCCCCCCCCCCCCCCCCCCCCCCCCCCCCGCCCCCCCCCCACCAAAGGCGTTCACACCTGCAACACGCTCGACACCAGCAGCTGGGTATAGCCATGCTGCGGATCGTCCAGAACCTGATCGGTCAGCCCCTGCTCCACCACATGGCCCGATTTCATCACCATCAGCCGGTCCGCCAGCAAACGCACCACCGCCAGATCATGCGTCACGATAATGGCCGACAGCCCCATCTCCCGCACCAGCCCCCTCAGCAAATCCAAAAGACGCGCCTGCACCGAGACATCGAGGCCCCCAGTCGGCTCGTCCATGAACACGAGCCGCGGCCCGGTCACGAGGTTCCGCGCAATCTGCAGCCGCTGCCGCATCCCGCCAGAAAACGCCGACGGCCGGTCATCCACACGGTCGCCGGCAATCTCGACCCGGCCCAGCCAGTCCAGCGCCTTGTCGCGGATATCGCCGTAATTCCGCGCGCCCACCGCCATCAACCGCTCGCCCACATTCCCCCCGGCCGAGACATTCATCCGCAGCCCCTCATGCGCATGCTGATGCACAAAGGCCCAGTCGGTCCGCGCCAGCACCCGGCGCTGCACCTCCGACATGGTGACCGTATCCACCATCTCGCCCCCCTGATCGAAGAGAACCCGCCCCGCATCCGGCGCCAGATGCCCGGCCAGACAATTCAGCAGCGTCGTCTTGCCCGACCCGCTCTCCCCCACGATCCCCATGACCTCGCCGGGCCAGAGGTCAAACCCGACCCCCTCGCAGCCCACACGCGCGCCATAATATTTGGCCAGCCCCTCGACCCGCAGCAGCGGCCCCGTTGTTCCGAAATCCCTCATGCCGCATCTCCCGCCAGCCGGCCTCTGAACCCGGCCTCCCGCCGTCCCCGGCAGAAATCCGTGTCGGAGCAGACGAACATCCGCCCGCCCGTATCATCCACGATCACCTCGTCGAGGTAGCTGTCCTCCGCCCCGCAGAGGTCACAGGGCGCCTCTGCCTTGCTGGGATCAAACGGATGATCCTCGAAATCCAGCGACACCACCTGACTGTAAGGCGGCAAAGCATAGATCCGCTGCTCCCGCCCGGCGCCGAACAACTGCACCGCCGCCATTTCCAGCTTCGGATTGTCGAACTTCGGGATCGGAGAGGGATCCATCACATAGCGCCCCTCCACCTTCACCGGATAGGCATAGGCGGTCGCGATATGCCCGTGCCGCGCGATATCCTCATAAAGCTTCACATGCATCAGCCCGTATTCTTCCAGCGCATGCATCTTCCGCGTCTCCACCTCCGACGGCTCCAGAAACCGCAAAGGCTCCGGGATCGGCACCTGATAGACCAGCACCTGTCCCTCCGCCAAAGCCTCTTCTGGGATCCGGTGCCGCGTCTGGATCACCGTCGCCTCCGCCGTCCGCTCCGTCGCCGCCACCCCGGCGGTCTTCTCGAAAAACTTCCGGATCGACACGGCATTGGTCGTGTCATCGGCCCCCTGGTCGATCACCTTGAAGCAATCCTCTGGCACCATCACGGCGGCGGAGACCTGCACGCCCCCCGTACCCCAGCCATAGGGCATCGGCATCTCGCGGCTCGCAAAGGGCACCTGATAACCCGGCACTGCCAGCCCCTTCAGAATGGCCCGCCGGATCATCCGCTTGGTCTGCTCGTCCAGATAGGCAAAATTATAAGCCCGCGCCTCGACACCCATCACCGCGCCCCCTTCTTTTTCTTGCCAAAAATATCCCCGCCGGAGGCATCCGCCCCCACCACGCGCGTCCCGCCGATCATTCCGCCGCCTCCCTGACCACAGAGGCCTCTTCCGCCTCCCGGCGCAGCTTGCGGATCAGCTCCAGCTCGGACTGGAAATCGACGTAATGCGGCAGCTTGATATGTTCGAGGAACCCGGTCGCCTGGATATTATCCGAATGATACAGCACGAATTCCTCGTCCTGCGCCGGGGCGCCGACATTGTCCTCGCCCAGCTCTTCCCAGCGCAGCGCCCGGTCGACCAGCGCCATGGAGATCGCCTTGCGCTCCGTCTGGCCAAAGACCAGCCCATAGCCCCGGGTGAATTGCGGCGGCTCGGATTTCGAGCCGACAAACTGGTTCACCGTCTCGCATTCGGTCAGCACCACCTCGCCGATCTCTATGGCAAAGCCCAGCTCCGGCACCTCCATCTCAACCGGCACAGCGCCGATCCGCAGCTCCGCCACAAACGGATGGTTGCGCCCGTAGCCGCGCTGCGTCGAATAGGCCATGCCCAGCACAAACCCCTCGTCGCCCCGCGTCAGCGCCTGCAGGCGCAGCGGCCGACCGGCAGGCAGCTCCAGCGGCTCCCGCGTCAGGTCGCGCGGCACGTCCACCTCGGGCCGGGCATCGCCCTGCACCAGCCCCTCGCGATCGAGAAAGCTCATCACATGCGGCGTGGCCTCTTCCCGCGCGGCGCCGCGCTCCGCGCCCCGAACCTCCAGCCCCTCGGCGGCCAGCGCGAAATCCAGCAGCCGGTGGGTATAGTCAAAGGTCGGCCCCAGAACTTGCCCGCCCGGTGCATCCTTGAAGGTGGCAGAGATCCGGCGGTCACAGGCCATGGCGCCAGTCTCGACCGGCTCAGAATATCCAAAGCGCGGCAGGGTCGTGCGATAGGCGCGGATCAGGAAGATCGCCTCGATCAGATCACCGCGCGCCTGTTTGATCGCCAGCGCGGCCAGGTCGGGGTCGTAGAGAGAGCCCTCCGCCATTACCCGGTTCACCGCCAGCGCCAGCTGTTCGCGGATCTGCGCCACCGACAGCTCTGCGACGGAGGTATCGCCCCGCCGCTCCTCGTCGAGCCAGCGATGCGCATTGTCGATGGCCCGTTCGCCACCTTTCACCGCCACATACATCAGCGCACCTCCGTCGAACGCGGCAGGGCGGCGACGCGCCCCCCGCAGGTGAAGAAGAAATCCAAGCCAAGCGGCCAGAGCATCCGGTTGCGCTGGAAGGCCGCCACATCGGGCAGGTTCAGCGCGGCTTTGTCCTTGATCCCCGGCCCGGTCAGCTCCGCGCCCTCGGCCAAAAGCTCCGGCATCTCCACGATCAGCGTGGCGGAACGGTCGGGGTATTGATCCGTCCCGATCCCGAAGCGATCCAGCGGGTGCAAAGCGGCCCAGTCCCCTACGGCAAATTTCGCCGCCTCAGGCCCGGCAAAGGGCGCGCCGGTATGGAAGGTGATCCAGCCGCGCACCGCCTCCGTGTCATGGGCACCGGCCAGATAGACCGGCGTCTCCGGATCGCAGAGGGTCAGGATCAGCGTCGCGGCCGCCTCGGACAGCGGCGCGGGGCCCCGGGCGCCGGAGATCGCCTCGATCCGGCCGGGCATGGCCATGGCCATCATCGCGGCGCGGAAGGCATGGGCCGATTGCACCGGCGCCTCCGCGAACCCGCCTTCGAGCATCAGCGCATCCATCAGTTCTCTCCCCGGACCATGGTGAAAAACTCGACCTTGGTGGCGGCGGCCTTCTCGGCCCGCGCCCCGGCCTTCTCCGCCGCAGTCGCGCGCAGCGGCGCCAGCACAGCCGCCTCGACCGCCTCACCCTCTGCCCCCTGCATCAGCGCATCGACCAGCGCGGCGATCTCTGCTTTCTTGCGGTCGCGCCCCTGCACCACCGCATGACCGACCCGGCCATCCTCCAGCTTCAGCGAACAGCGCGTCACGCTCATCTCGCCAAGGTTGAAGGCGGCCCCCACGGCCCCGGCCCGGCCCCGCACCATGACAGCACCAACCTCCGGCGCGCGCAGCCAGCTGAAGGGCACCTGCTGCCCGTAGCCCTGCCACGCAGCCAGCAGCGCCTCTGCCGGGGCCTTGGCCAGGGTGGACATCCAGCCCTTCCGGGCCCCGTTCGGATCGCCATTCGGATCGCTTACGAAATCTTTCATCTAGACACCTTGCAGAGTTGTCTATACATCTATACAACTAGACAAGTGATACCCACATCGCGCCGAGTCGCACAACCCCGGACCAGCCCGAAATGCGTGAAACTTTGATGACAGGCGAAAAGACACCGCTCTGGAAATCCATCGCGGACGCCCTGACCGAAGACCTCGCCGCCGGGCGTTACGGCCCCGGGGACAAGCTGCCGACGGAGGCCGATCTGTCGGCCCGCTTCGGCGTCAACCGCCATACGGTGCGCCATGCGCTCAAGGACCTGTCGGCCCGCGGGCTAGTCCTGTCCCGCCGGGGTGCAGGCGTCTTTGTCACCCAGACCCCCGCCGAGTATCCCATCGGCAAACGGGTGCGCTTCCACCAGAACCTGCGCGCGGCCGGACGCCTGCCAAGCCGGACCTCCTTCCTGCGCGAAACCCGCGCTGCCGACGCGACCGAAGCGACAGAGCTGCAGCTTACCGAGGGCGCGCAGGTCCATGTCTCCGAAGGGCTATCGCTGGCCGATGACGTGCCAATGGCGCTCTACCGGTCCGTTTTCCCCGCCGCGCGCCTGCCCGGCATCCTCGACCATCTGGCGGAACTGACCTCCGTCACGATGGCGCTGAAAGCCTGCGGCGTGCCCGATTACACCCGCGCCTACACCCGTCTCAACGCAACCCTGGCGAGCGCCACACAGGCACTGCACCTACAGTGCCGGGAGGGGACGCCGCTGCTGCGGGCCGTATCGGTCAATATCGACGCAGAGGGCCTACCGGTGGAATACGGCCATACCTGGTTTGTCGGCGACCGTGTGACCCTCTCGCTCGATCTGGAGGCGTGAGATGACCGAACCACCATCGGGGACCGACAAGAATACATCCGTAAATTGTCATGTGAGCGATACAGAAACAGCTTATCCACAGGAAAACTTCAGCCGAGCAGAGCCCGAATCCATGTCATTCCGGACCCTACCCGCATACCCCGCCCTGCGTTTTACCGGCGCCGAGATCCTGCGCGACGGCGAACTTCAGACGCGCTCGATTGCGATTGCCGATGGCCGTATCACCCGCGGCCCGCTGCCCGAGGTGAACCTCTCGGGCTATCTTATCCTGCCCGGTATCATCGACCTGCACGGCGATGCCTTTGAACGCCATACCGCCCCGCGCCCCTCCGCCCCCTTTGCGGCAGAGATCGGGCTGCGTGCCTGTGACCGCGATGCGGCGGCCAATGGCGTGACCACCGCCTACCTCGCCCAGAGCTGGAGCTGGGAAGGCGGCCGTCGCGGTCCGGACCATGCGCTGGCCATGATGCGCGCGCTCGATCGCTACCGCAGCCATGCCCTGACCGATCTCCGCATGCAGATCAGATGCGAGACGCATACGGTGGACACGGCCGACCGCCTGCTGGAGGCCGTCGAACATCACCGGATCGATTATGTGGTCTTCAACAACCACTTGACCGAGGCCGAACAGATCCTCGCCAGCAATCCCGGCGAGCTGTACAGCTGGGCCAAGAATGCCGGCAGGACACCGGAGCAGCACGAAGCCGCCATCCGCACCGCCATGTCGCAGAAGACCAAAGTCCCGCGCTATCTCTGCCGTCTGGCCGAGGCCTTTGACGAAATGGGGGTCAGCTATGGCAGCCACGATGATCCCGACGGGGAGACCCGCGAAACCTATTCCATGATCGGCGCCAAGATCTGCGAATTCCCCACGGCACGCTCTGCCGCCTCGCTGGCCCGTGCGGTTGGCGACCCCATCCTCATGGGCGCCCCCAACGTGGTACGCGGCGGGTCGCAGTCCGGAAATATCGCGGCCGAGGATCTGGTGCGTCTCGGGCTTTGCGATGCGTTGGTGTCGGATTACTACTACCCCGCCCTGCACCTGGCCGCCTTTCACCTGGCCGATACCGGCGTCATGACGCTCCCCCAGGCCTGGGCCATGATCTCGGAGCGGCCGGCCGATATTCTGCGCATGCCCGACCGGGGACGGCTTGACCCGGGCCGCAGGGCCGACCTGATCGTCGTCAATGCCCGCACCCGCGCGATCGAGGCGACGATCTCCGGCGGCCGGATCAGCCATATGGCAGGCGAAGTCGCGCACAGGCTGGCCTGGTCCGGCGGTCTGGCCACAACCCTGGCTGCAGAATAGCGTACACGTATATCGGGAATTTCCCCGCGGCATTCGCACCTTACATGTGCGGCGTCGCCAATCAGCGACCAACAATATTCGCAAACGCGTCTTTGCAAAAATTTTAGCGCCACGGGCTAGCTTTAAGCGTACTGTCCCACACAACGATCCCGTGATCAAATTTCGATAGGCGAAAAATTAATCCGCACAGCGGCTTGCAACCCCTTGCCAATGCGCGAAATTTTGTTGCGCACGCGCCTTTGACGCCCCCAAAACCACACGCGCAATCATCGCCCGAAAGTACAGCTCAGCCCGCCTGATCCGGTGGCTCGGCGCCTCTCTTCAGGAAATAGAACGGCTCGACAAACCTTTGGAAGTCATTAAGTTTCGGTTCATGGGAGGAGATTGACAGGGGCATATTGCCTTCGTACGGTCCCTCCCGAGAGACAGCAGAACATACCGCTGAGTATGAAACTGTCAGGGAGGATATTGAGTTGGCACGTTTGCAATCTGCAAATCGGGAACCTGTGGCATGAGTGCCATGCTGGAGGCGCGGGGCCTGACCAAGGAATTCGCTGGGTTCGTTGCCGTCAACGGCGTGAATCTCGTCGTTGAGAAGGGCACGATCCATGCGCTGATCGGCCCCAATGGCGCGGGCAAGACGACTTGCTTCAATCTGTTGACCAAGTTCCTGCAGCCGACGCGCGGGTCCATCACCTATGATGGCAAGGATATCACCGCGATGAGCGCGGCCGATATCGCGCGGCTGGGTCTGGTCCGCAGTTTTCAGATCTCCGCCGTCTTCGGCGATCTGACCGTGCTGGAGAATGTGCGCATCGCCCTGCAGCGCCAGCGCGGTGACAGCTATGATTTCTGGCGGTCAGAGGCCGTGCTGAGCCAGTTTGACGCCGATGCGCTGAAATATGTCGAGGACGTGGGCCTGACCGAGTTTGCCCATACCCGGGCGGGCGAGCTGTCCTACGGACGCAAGCGCGCGCTGGAAATCGCGACCACCCTGGCACTGGAACCGGCCATGCTGCTGCTCGACGAGCCGATGGCGGGCATGGCGCAGGCGGATGTGGAGCTGATCTCGGCCCTGATCAAACGCATCTCCGAAGGCCGTACGATCCTGATGGTGGAACATAACCTTTCGGTCGTGGCAAATCTCAGCGACAGGATCACGGTTCTGGCGCGCGGAGAGGTCCTGGCCGAGGGCGATTACGACACCGTCTCCAAATCGCCCGAGGTCATCGACGCCTATATCGGAGCCGGACATGACTGATACAGCGACAGCAACACCCCCCGCCGCCGCGACCACCGCCCTGCTCGATATCGATGGGCTGGAAGGCTGGTACGGCGAAAGCCATGTCCTGCACGGCATGACCTTCCATGTGAAAAAAGGCGAGGTCGTCACCCTGCTGGGCCGCAACGGCGCCGGCAAGACCACGACGATCAAGGCCATCATGGGCCTGCTGGGCAAGCGCGCCGGGTCCGTAAAAATGGACGGTACCGAAACCATCGGCCTGCAGGCGCGCCACATTGCCAAGCTGGGCATCGCCATCTGCCCTGAGGAACGCGGCATCTTCTCTTCCCTCTCGGTAGAGGAGAACCTGATGCTGCCGCCCACGTTGCAGCCGGGCGGGCTGGATCTGGACCGGATCTATACCCTGTTCCCCAACCTGAAGGAACGGCGCCGGTCGCAGGGCACCAAGCTGTCGGGCGGCGAACAGCAGATGCTGGCCATCGCCCGGATCCTGCGCACCGGGTCGAAGCTGCTGCTTCTGGACGAACCGACAGAGGGGCTGGCCCCCGTCATCGTCCAGCAGATCGGCCGCACCATCCAGGCGCTGAAGCAGGAGGGGTTCACCATCGTGCTGGTGGAGCAGAATTTCCGTTTCGCGGCCTCCGTCGCGGACCGGCATTACGTCGTCGAACAGGGCAAGGTGATCGACATGATCCCCAATGCCGAGCTCGACGCGAATATCGACAAGTTGCACGCCTATCTGGGCGTCTGATCGATCAACCGGGTGATCGGGGGGAGGCCCTGCACCCAACCCAAGGGAGGACTAAAATGTTTAAGAAAATGGCTCTGTCCACGGTGGCTTTTGCCGCGCTGGCCCTGCCCGCACTCGCCACGGATGTCAAACTCGGCGTGCTCAATGACCAGTCCGGCGTCTATGCCGACCTGTCCGGCCAGGGCTCCGTCGTGGCCGCCCAGATGGCGATCGATGACTTCGGCGCCGCCGACAAGGGCATCAACGTGGAGCTCATCTCCGCCGATCACCAGAACAAGCCCGACATCGCATCGAACATCGCCCGCCAGTGGTACGATCAGGACAGCGTCGACGTGATCCTCGACGTGCCGACCTCCTCGACTGCGCTGGCCGTGGCCGATGTGACCGCCGAATTCGGCAAGATCTTCATCAACTCGGGTGCAGCTACGTCGGACCTGACGCGCGGCAATTGCCAGCCCACCACGATCCACTGGACCTATGACACCGCCTCGCTGGCCAACGGCACAGGCAAGGCCGTGACCGAGGCAGGCGGGGACACCTGGTACTTCCTGACCGCCGATTATGCTTTCGGCCACGCGCTGGAGCGTGACACCACGGCGGTTGTCGAAGCCTCCGGCGGCACGGTTCTGGGCGCCTCTGCCGTGCCCTTCCCGAACAACGACTTCTCGTCCTTCCTGCTGCAGGCCCAGGCCTCCGGCGCCAAGGTGATTGGCCTCGCCAATGCCGGTGCCGACACGGTGAACTCCATCAAGCAGGCGGCCGAGTTCGGCATCGTCCAGGCGGGCCAGAAACTGGCGGGCCTGCTGCTATTCATCAACAACGTGCATTCGCTGGGCACCCAGACCGCGCAGGGCCTGCAAATGACTCTGGCCTTCTACTGGGACCAGAACGACGGCACCCGCGCCTTCTCTGACCGGTTCGAGGCAGAGATCGGCGCCAAACCCTCCATGGTGCAGGCCGGCGTCTACGCGGGCACCCTGCACTACCTTAAGGCGGTCGAGGCCGTGGGTGAGAACAACCCCGAAGCCATCATCGCCAAGATGAAGGAGATGGAGACCGACGATCCGCTCTTCGGCAAGGGCTACATCCGCAAGGACGGCCGCGTCATCCACAATATGTACCTGATGGAGGTCAAGTCGCCGGATGAATCCACCGGCCCCTGGGACCTGCTGAAGCCGGTGGCCACCATCGCAGGCGAGGATGCCTTCCTGCCCATGGAAGACGGCGGCTGCGAATTCGCACTGGCTGACTAATCACGTGACCTGGACGGGGCGCGGCTGCCAGACCTGCCGCGCCCCCGACATCAAGGGGGACCGCATGTTCGAACTTCTCGGCGTACCGCCACAGGTGCTGATGGGGCAATTGCTGATCGGGCTGATCAACGGCTCCTTCTATGCCGTTCTGTCACTGGGCCTCGCGGTCATCTTCGGCCTGCTCAATATCATCAATTTCGCCCATGGCGCGCAGTATATGATGGGGGCCTTCGTCTCCTGGATGCTGCTGAACTACGTGGGTATCGGCTACTGGCCGGCGCTGATCCTCTCGCCCATCGTGGTGGGTGCGATCGGGGTCGCGCTGGAACGCACGATGATCTCCCGGCTCTACAAGCTCGACCATCTCTACGGGCTGCTGCTGACCTTCGGGCTGGCGCTGATCATCCAGGGCCTCTTCCGCAATTATTACGGCGTCTCGGGCCTGCCCTATCAGATCCCCGCCTCGCTCTCGGGCGGACAGAACCTCGGCTTCATGTTCCTGCCGAACTATCGCGGCTGGGTTGTCGTCGCCTCGCTTATCGTCTGCTTCGGCACCTGGTTCATGATCGAAAAGACCCGCCTCGGCGCCTATCTCCGCGCCGCGACCGAGAACCCCGAGCTCGTCGGCGCCTTCGGCATCAACGTGCCGCGCATGATCACGCTCACCTATGGCTTCGGCGTGGGCCTTGCGGCCTTCGCGGGCGTGCTGGCCGCGCCGATCTACTCGGTCAACCCCAATATGGGCGCGGATCTGATCATCGTCGTCTTCGCCGTCGTCGTCATCGGCGGCATGGGCTCCATCATGGGCGCCATCCTCACCGGCTTTGGCCTCGGCATTGTCGAAGGGCTGACCCGTGTCTTCTATCCCGAGGGCTCTGCCGTGGTGATCTTCGTCATCATGGCCATCGTCCTCATGCTCAAGCCCGAAGGGCTCTTTGGGAGGGCCGCCTGATGTCCGCAACCGACACCACCCCCAACACGCTGCCCAAGGCGAAAAAGGCCGGCATGCCGCTGCTGCACAAGGCGATCTTCCTTGGCCTCTTCGCCTTCCTCGCCGCCCTGCCCTTCTTCGTCTACCCGGTCTTCGCGATGAAGGTGATGTGCTTTGCGCTCTTCGCCTGCGCGCTGAACCTGCTGCTGGGCTTCGGCGGGCTGCTCAGCTTCGGCCATGCCGCCTATTTCGGCATGGCAAGCTATGTCGCCGCCCATGCCGCCAAGGTCTGGGGCCTCTCGCTGGAGCTCTCGATCCTCGCCGGCACCGCCGTTGCGGCCGTTCTGGGCCTCGCCATCGGCTATCTCGCCATCCGCCGCCAGGGCATCTACTTCGCCATGGTCACGCTGGCATTCGCCCAGATGGTCTATTTCTTCGCCCTGCAGGCCGGATTCACCGGCGGCGAGGACGGCATCCAGTCCGTCCCCCGCAACGAACTGCTGGGAATGGTGCCGATGCGCGACAACCGCTGGCTCTACTGGGTGGTGATGGGCGTGACCTTCGGCGGCATCCTCTTCCTCTACCGCATCGTGCATTCCCCCTTCGGCCAGGTGCTGAAAGCGATCCGCGAGAACGAGCCGCGCGCCATCTCTCTGGGCTACCACGTCAACCGCTACAAGCTTATGGTCTTCGTGCTCTCGGCCACCTTCGCGGGCCTTGCGGGCGCCACGAAATCCCAGGTCTTCCAGCTGGCCTCCCTGACGGATGTGCACTGGTCCATGTCGGGCGAGGTTGTTCTCATGACGCTGCTGGGCGGCATGGGCACGGTCTTTGGCCCCATCGTCGGCGCGGCCATCGTGGTGACGATGCAGAACTACCTCGCCTATCTCGGCGCCTGGGTGACGGTGATCCAGGGCATCATCTTCGTCCTTGGCGTGCTGCTCTTCCGAGAAGGCATCATCGGCGTCCTCAGCAAATGGCTCAAAAAGCCCCTCTGACGCACCCTCAGCAGCCTTCCTGCCGAGCTCTTTTTCTTGCTGAAAATATCCTCCAGGGGGTGAATGCCGCCTGAAGGCGGCAGAGGGGGACAGAATGTCCCCCTTCCCCCCGCGCGGAGCCAAAGCTCCGCGCAACACAATAATCCGGCGGAGCCAAAGCTCCGCCCAAATACCTCTACCCGCCGTATTTCTCCAGAAAAGCCTCCGCCTTCAGCGCCCGGAAATCCGCAAGCGCCGCCCGCAGCGTCGCATGGTCCCAGTCCCACCAGGCCAGCGCCACCAGCCGCTCCGCGATCTCCACCGGCTGGCGCAGCCGCAGGACCTTCGCAGGTGTCCCCGCCACGATCGTATAGGGCGCGACATCCCGGGTCACCACCGCGCCGGAGGCCACAACAGCGCCGTGCCCGACCGTCACCTCCGGCTTCACCATCGAGCCATGCCCCAGCCAGGTATCATGCCCCACAAAGGCCCGCCGCGACCGGCGATGGGCAAAGAACTCCGCGTCGAATTCCGCATCCTCCCAGTAATCCGCTGAGCGATAGAGGAAATGGTGACAGGCCGCCGTCTCCAGCGGGTGATCCGTCGCGCCGATCCGCACGAAGGCCGCGATATTGGCGAACTTGCCAACCGTCGCATTGGCGATATCGGCATAGCGGTCGCAGTAGGAATAGTCACCGATTTCGGAATGGGCGATCCGGCTGCCCTGCCCGATTTCGACATATCGGCCAAAGGTCGTCTCGGTGATCGAACATCCGTCTTGGATGGTGGGGGTGTCTTCATTCAGGCGGGCCATGGTGCCTCTTTCTGCGACGCCAGCACGGGCGCGAACGCCCGGCCTGCCTCCGGCGGGGATATTTTCAGCAAGAAAAAGAGCAGGCTCAGTGCCCGGACTCGTTTCCGGCGATCAGTTTGCGGCGAAGCCAGCCGGAAAACCAGTCCATGAGGAAGACCATCAGGATGACGAGGAGGATGTACCAGCTCACCTCCTCCCAGTCCTTCTGCGTGATCATCGCCTGGGTAAGCAGGAGGCCGATGCCGCCGCCGGTGATGGCGCCGATGATCGTGGCCGAGCGGGTGTTGGATTCGAAGAAATAGAGCACCTGGCTCAGCAGCACCGGCGTTACCTGCGGGATCACTCCAAAGCGGTAGCGCTGCACCGGCTTGGCGCCGACGGACTGGAGCCCTTCGATCTGCTTGCCATCAACATTCTCCAGCGCCTCGGAGAACATCTTGCCGAAGCTGCCGGTATCGGTGACGAGGATCGCCAGCGCCCCGGTCATGGGCCCCGGCCCGAAGGCGCGGGCCAGGACGATGGTCCAGATCAGCGCATCCACCCCCCGGAAGAGGTCGAAGAGGCGGCGGAAGAACTGCCGCACGATCATCAGCGGCGCGAAGTTGCGGGCCGCGAGGAAGGCCAGCGGCAGTGCCACCACAGCCGCGCCGAAGGTGCCGAGGAAGGCCATAAGGATCGTCTCAAACAGCGCCCAGGCCGTATCGGCATGGTGCCACATCGGGTTGAACCAGAAGTCATGCCAGATCGCGCCCGCTTCGCCATTCATGGCGCGCGTCGCAAGCGCGCCGAGGCTCAGCCCGTGATAGGGGCTGTCGAGCGTGAAGAAGAAGAGCTCCCACCCCGCCTGATAGCGGAAGAGCTCCGTCTTGTTGCGGGTGATGGTCAGCCGGGCATCCGGCAGGGTCACCATGACCCGGTTCTTGGAGGCAGAGATCCAGTCGGGCAGATCACCCTCAGGGAAAATCGCATCGACGCCGCCCCGTCCCGGCGCGGCGGTGATCACTCCGTAATCCGGGATCTCGAGCCGCACCTGATCCGGCGCATAGGTCACCATGCTGCCGTCGCGCAGCGCGATGGTGGTCGTCTCGCCCAGGCGCACCCAGTCGGGCGCCTCGCCCTGCGGATAGGTGCCCTTGCGCTCGCCCTCGATCGCCACCTCTACCTCGCCCGACCGGTTGTCGCGGGTCACATGGGTTTTGTAGCTGTAGCTGTCGCGCAGCAGGATGCCCGCGTTTTCGGGGTTGGCCCGGCCCAGCAGTCCCGGCACGTCAAAGGCGAAAACCGCATAGGCGAGATAGGCCAGCACCAGCGCCGGCATCCCGAAGGACCAGAGCCGCTTGGTGGCAAAGAGCCGCTCCGCGCCCCCCTTCAGATCGCCCAGTTTCACATCGGTTGCGGCGAGGCTCATGCCAGCATCTCCTGTCTGCGGCCATGGGTCAGCCGGTCGCGGAACACGCTCGATATCTGGTCCACCGCGACGATGGTCAGGAACAGCAGCAGGAAGATCGCAAAGGCCTCGTCATATCGCCCGATCCCCCAGGCCATGGCATTCTTCAGCTCATAGCCAATGCCGCCCGCGCCGACGAAACCCAGGATAGCGGAGGCACGGATATTGATCTCGAACCGCAGGAGCGCGTAGCTGAGATAGTTGGGCGCCACCTGCGGCATTACCCCCAGCACCATGCGCTGCGACCAGTTGGCCCCGACGGAGGTCAGCCCCTCAACGGGCTTGAGGGAGGCATTCTCGTTCACCTCGGAAAAGAGTTTGCCGAGCGCACCGGTCGTATGAAAGGCAATCGCGATCATGGCCGGCACCGGCCCGCCGCCCAGCACAAAGATCAGCACCAGCGCGATCACGATCTCGGGCACGGCGCGCATCACATCCATGATACGACGAAAGACCGGGATCAGCCCGGGCCAGAGCGCCATGCCCCGCGTCGCCAGCATCGACAGCACCGTGCCGCCAAAGGCCCCGATCAGGGTCGAGACAGCAGCGATATTCAGCGTCTCCACCAGCGCCGGAACATAGGTCACGAGGTTGGCGGGCAGTTCGGCGATCTTCGCGAACGCCTCCGACAGCACCGCCTCGGGAAAATCGAAAAGCTGCGGCAGGCCATTCCAGAATCCCCCCGCATTGCGCCCGTCCGCCACGATGAAGCCGGACGCCATCAGCGCCACAAAGACCGCAAGGAGAATACCGCCGTAGAGTCGGCGGCGGCGCGTCAGCGCCACGTAATTCTCGCGGATCTGCGCCGTGCTGGCGCCGAAAAAGGCGGAACTTTCGGACATAGGCTATCTCGGAAAAAGTGGAGGGCCTGCCGCTTTGGCAGACCCTCCCAGACGGGGATCAGTTGATCTTGGAACGACGTGCCGCGACGATCGACTCGTACTCGGCATGGGTCACCGGGATGAAGTCTTTTGCCTCGCCCGCAGCCACGCCATAGGCGCAGTCGGCATCTTCTTCCCAGAGGTTCGCGGTCAGCTCGGTCACTTTCGCTTTCACCTCATCCGGCAGCGCCTTGCGCAGCACGAACGGACCTTCGGGGATGATCTTGGACTGCCAGATCTGCACCAGGTCGTTCATGTCGACGAGGCCCGCATCAACCGCCTTGCGCAGCGCGCCGGAGTTGAAGCCGTCTTCCCAGTTGCCCTGGCCGTCGGCCCAGGTCACGCCGCCGTCGACGTCGCCATTGTTCACGGCAACGATGGTCTGCTCGTGACCGCCGGTGAAGACCACGTCACCAAAGAAGGTGCCGGGGGTCATGTCGAACCCGGCTTCCGCGATCTCGATCGACGGGATCAGGTAGCCGGAGGTGGAGTTCGGGTCACCAAAGCCGAATTTCTTGTCCTTCAGGTCTTCCAGTTTGGTCACACCGCTGTCGGCGCGGGCAAACCCGATGGAGTAATAGCCGATGGAGCCGTCCATGTTCTGCTTGACCAGCACGGGCTCAACGGCCTCCGGATCGGCAATATACGTGCCGGCATAGGAGGAGGCACCCATCCAGGCCGCGTCGATGGTGCCGCCCAGCAGGCCCTGCATCACGCCGTTGTAATCGGCCGGGGTGAAGACCTTCACCTCGACGCCAAGCGCTTCGGCGATCTTGTCGGCAAAACACTGGTTGGAGGACATACGGTCCTGGGCGTTTTCCCCGCCCAGGATGCCGAGACGGAACTCGGTGATGTCCTCTGCCATGGCGGCGGAGGTCAGGGCGGTGGTTGCCAGTGCGGCGGCGATCAGTTTTTTCATCGTGGTAGCTCCCATAGTAAAACCCCGCCTCGGATCGGGCGGGGGCAGATGAAACTCAGGCGTGAAGGGGGGTGACCTTGGCGCGACCGATCGCGTCGATCTGGGTCGAGGTCGCCTCTTCGGAAAACGAGGCATCGGCCCCGTAAATGTCACGGGCAACGCCCGTGGTCAGCTGCTCCGGCGTGCCGTCAAAGACGATCCGTCCGTGCAGCATGCCGATCACGCGGTCGCAATAGCGCCGCGCCGTATCCAGCGTATGCAGGTTGGCGATGACGGTGCGCCCATCCTCCTCATGAATGCGGCGCAGCGCATCCATGACGATCTGCGCATTCATCGGGTCAAGGCTCGCGATCGGCTCATCGGCCAGGATGATCTTCGGATCCTGCATCAGCGCGCGCGCAATCGCCACCCGCTGCTGCTGCCCGCCCGACAGCGCCTCCGCGCGCTTGGGCGCATGTTCCGCGATCCCCAGACGGTCGAGGATATCGATCGCCTTGTGGATGTCCTCGGTCGGATAAAGATTGAACAGCGTCGCAAAGGTCGAGCGCCGGTTCAGCGTCCCGTGCAGCACGTTGGACACCACATCCATCCGCGGCACCAGGTTGAACTGCTGGAAGATCATCGCGCAATCTGCCTGCCAACGCCGCTTGTCCCGGCCGGTCAGAGAGCCCACATCGCGCCCCTCAAACATGATCGAGCCAGAGGTATGATCCGTCAGCCGGTTCAGCATCCGCAGAAGCGTCGATTTTCCGGCCCCCGACCGCCCGATGATGCCGATCATCATGGGCCGGTCGACATGGATATTGGCCGCATCCACGGCCGTGTTTTTGCCGAACGATTTCGTCAGCTGCTCGATGCGAAGCAAAGGTCACCCCCGTTACCTGTCGAGGCGGTGCTAGGCCCGGTCGGAGACGGAAATGTATCGTTTTGACGAAAGTTTTATGAACCGGCCAAATGCCGTGACATCCTCTGCCCTCCTGCCTGCGGTTTGAGCGGCTGGCCCGGCGCATAGACGATCCCCGACTTTTTCTTGCCTGAAATATCCCGGGGAGTTTGAGGGGCCGCGCCCCTCATCCCCTCATAGATAGAATGCGCCGCAGGCGCGCCTTTGGATCACGCCGTTATTCCGCCGCCAGATCGCCCGCCACCGGCTCCAGCTCCACGGTGAATTCCGCGCCCCCCTCGGCCCGGTTCCGGCCCCGGATCGCGCCGCCGAAACTCTGCACCAGCCCGTAGGAGATCGACAGGCCCAGCCCCATGCCCTCCGACGCGCCCACTTCCTTCGTCGAATAGAACGGATCGAAAATGCGCTCGGGCTGGGCAATGCCCGGGCCGGTATCGGCCAGGGTGATCTGCGGCCGGGCCCCGCCGCGCACGCGGATCACCAGCCCCTTCTCCTCCTGCCCCGCCATGGCATCGGCGGCATTGGTGATCAGATTGACCAGAACCTGCGCCAGCCGCACCTCGCCGCCCATGGCCCGCACCGGCGTCACCGGCGCCGTCCAGTCCAGCCGCACCCCGTCCTTGGCCAGCCGGGCCTCCGTCATCTCCAGCGCCGTGGCCACGACCTGCCCCAGATCGATGCGGCGCGCCGGTTCGCTCTCCTGTTTGGCAAAGGCGCGCAGATTGCGGATGATCCGCCCCATCCGGCCCGCCAGATCCCCGATCCGCCCCAGATTGGCGGCGGCCTGATCGGGCTTGCCCCGTTCCAGCAGCAGCGCCCCGTTCTCGGCGAATTGCCGGATCGCCATCAGCGGCTGGTTCAGCTCATGGCTCAGCCCGGCGGACATCTGCCCCAGGGCCGACAGCTTGCCTGCCTGAACCAGATCGCTCTGCGCCTGTTTCAGCGCCGCCTCGGCCTCCTGCCGTTCTGTCACCTCCCGCCGGAGCAACAGGTTGGCCCCCGACAATTCGGCCGTCCGGGCGGCAACCCGATGTTCCAGCTGCGCATTGGCACGGGCCAGAACCCGGCGGCGCTCCACGGCCCAGAAAAGAACCGTGCCAAATGCCAGCGCGACAAACCCGGCCAGCGCGGCCTGCAGCCGCGCCACCCGCCGCGCCGGCGAGACATCGATCAGGGCCACGGCCTGCATGCCGGTCTGTGGCAGATTGCGGTGCAGCAGCAGCGCCGGGTTCGGCACGTAATCCCCCAGCGGCGCCCGCCAGAGATCGAGCCCCGCAACCGCGATCCGGCTCAGCGCCACAGACCTTCCGTCAGGCGCCTCGAACGCCGCCTCGCCCGCGCGCCAATAGAGCAGTTCCGACCTGTTGGTCACAAAGACCTGCCCCCCCGCATCGGTAAAGAACACAGCCGGACGCTCTCCGCGCCAGGCCTGTTCCAGATGATCGATATCCACCGCCACGACCAGCGCCCCGCGCACACTGCCGTCCGGCCCAAAGACCGGCGCCGCGAACAGGTAGCTCCGCACCAGCCCCGGCGCGAACGGGCCGATACCGCTGCCCAGAGCGCCGGACAACGCCCGCCGGAAAATCGCGCCCTTGGCAAATCCGGCCAGCGGTTCGGCCCCTGCCGTCACCTCCCGCGCATCCGCCAGAACCCGCCCTTGCCGGTCGACAAAGGCCAGGGTCAGCGCGGTCGTGCGATCCGCCGCGGCCACCAGAACGCCGGTCGCCTGGCTCTGATCCGCGGGGCTGTCCGGGCTTTCGGCCAGGGCCGCCAGCGCCGGATGCAGCGCCATCATCACCGCCAGGTCCTGATAGCGCTGCAACTGGCCGGTCAGACGGTCCACGGTCAGCGCCAGATCCGACAGGCCACGGTCGCGCAACGGCTCCAGCGCCCGCAGATAGCCCATGCGCCAGACGCCGGCCGCCAGGGCAAGCACAACCGCAAGATATCCCGCAATGAGGGCGGTTCGCCGCCAGACGCCTGAGTTCATTCCGCCTTATACCGTCCCGCCCCTTGCCTTGGAAAGCCTGCCGGCGCAGAGAACGCCCATGCATCGCCTCAGCCAGTCGCCGACGGATCCGGCCTTCGTTCAGAACCCCTACCCCTTCTACCACCGCGCCCGCGCGACCGGCCCCCTGTTTTACTGGGAAGACTACGGCATGACCGCCGCCGTCTCGCATGCCGCCGTCCAGGCCATTCTGCGCGACCGCCGGTTCGGCCGCGCCGTCCCGGCGGAACTGGCCGAACCCGTGCCGGACCACCTGGCGCCTTTTTACGCCATCGACGACCATTCCATGCTGGAGCTGGAGCCGCCCGCCCATACGCGGCTCAGAAACCTCGTCCTGCGTGCCTTCACCTCCCGCCGCATCGCCGCCCTCGGCCCCGAGATCGAGGCGCTGGCCACCCGGCTGGCGCAGGCCCTGCCCGAGGGCGACACCGATCTTCTGCCCGCCTTCGCCACCCCGCTTCCGGTCATTGTCATCGCCCGCCTGCTGGGCGTGCCGGAGGATATGGCGCCCGACCTTCTGCGCTGGTCCAACACCATGGTCGCCATGTACCAGGCCCGCCGGAACCGGCAGATCGAAGATGCGGCGGCCCGCGCCGCGACCGAGTTCTCGGACTACCTGCGCAGCTATATCGACAGCCGCCGCCGTCGCCCCGCAAACGACCTGATCACCGAGCTCATCGCCGCCGAGGAAGACGGCGAACGGCTCTCTACCGACGAGATGATCGCGACCTGCGTGCTTTTGCTGAATGCCGGGCACGAGGCCACGGTCCACACGATCGGCAACGGGGTGGCCGCCCTGCTGTCCTCCGGTCTGGACCCGCTGGATGCCACCGCGCCGGATGCCATCGACACCACTGTCGAGGAAATCCTGCGTTATGACCCGCCGCTGCACATGTTCACCCGCTGGGCGTATGAAGAGGTGCAGCTGGACGGGCATACCTTCCGGCGCGGCGATCAGGTGGCGCTATTGCTGGGCGCGGCCAATCGCGACCCGGAGGTCTGGGCGGACCCGGACCGGTTCGACCCGACGCGGCCGGCCCGTCCGAACGCCAGTTTCGGCGGCGGGCTGCATTTCTGTATCGGGGCGCCACTGGCCCGGCTGGAACTGCGGATGGCCCTCCCGGCCCTCTTCCGGAGCTGCCCCACGCTCCGGCTGACCGAGACGCCCCGTTATGCCGACAGCTACCACTTCCATGGGCTGGAAAGACTGATGCTGCGCCGGTGAGACCACGCGCGCCGGCCAGCCCACGCAATGCCGGCTGGCATGGCCGGATCAGAGCAGACGCAGATTGGCGCTGAGATGCGGATAGGCCTCTACCGCCGGGGCGATCACCACCTCCTGCAGCAGCGACTGCAATTCCGCAAGGATCGTGCCGGGCACTTCTTCCAGCACACCGTCCCGCGCCATGAGGACAATCCGGCGCGACAGCGGCGCAAAGGGCAGCTCCATCAGATCCAGTGTCCCGATCAGGCGCCGCGCCCGCATCAGCGCCAGCGGCGGCAGGATCGTCCAGCCCATGCCACGCCCGACAAGCGCCAGGATCGCATGATAACTGTCCAGCTCGAACCGGTGGGTCAGCGTGAGGTTCTGCTGGGCAAGATGCGTCGCGATCAGCCGCCCCATATGATGCCGCGTCGTGTAGGAGATCAGCGGATGGCGCTGCAGCTGCGGCAACAGCGGCTGCGCCGGATCGGCCATTCCTTTCGGCGCCGCGACGATAAAGCCTTCTGACAATATCGGATGCACTTCGGCCCAGGACGGCGCCGGGCCCATCTCGGCGGTGACGATCGCATCCAGCGCCTCGGCCTCCAGCTGATCGATCAGCCAGTGCGACGCCCCGGTATCCAGCAGGAACTGACAGCCCTCAAGCCGATCCGCCAGCCGCACCAGCAGACTTGGCGTCACATCCGCCTCCAGATCGTCGATCATCCCCAGCCGCAACCGCCGCAGCGGCCCGCCGGCCACCGCCAGTTCGGCCCGCGCCTGCGCCGCCTCGTTCAGAATGGACTGTGCACGACGGCGGAACGCCTCACCGGCGGGTGTCAGCGTCAAGGGACGGGAATTGCGGACCAGAAGGGTCACGCCTAGCGCCGTCTCCAGATTGGTCAGCTGCTGCGATACGGCCGAGGCGCTGGCCCCCAGCCGCCGGGCCGCCGCGGTGACCGATTTTTCCTCCACCGCAGCGACAAAAACCTCGATCCCCCAGAGCGTGATCCGGCCCGGGCTTGACTGCATTCCCTCAGCTCATTTTGTTGAGCTTGCCCTGCAGCTCGGCCAGCTGCCGCTTGATCGTATCCAGATCGTCGGCATCCTCTGACGTCTTCGGGCGCGCGCCCGCATCACCGCCGGAGGTCCAGCCGGACATGCCCGAGGTCATGGCCTTGAGGAAGGCTTCCTGCTGGGCCTGCAGCGCTTCAAACCCCGGCATCTTCGCCATCGGGTTCATCGCCGTCATGTTTTCCATCATCTTCGACTGGCTTTCACGAAGCATGTCAAAGCTCTGGGCCAGGAACTGCGGCACCACAGACTGCGCCTGCGTGGTATAGCTGCGCACCAGATCGGTCAGAACGCCAAGCGGCAGAACGTTTTCGCCCCGGCTTTCGTGTTCCGCGATAATCTGCAGCAGATATTGCCGCGTCAGATCATCCCCGGACTTGAGATCGACGATCTGCACCTCCCGGCCGTCCCGGATAAAACCCGCGATATCCTCCAGCGTCACGTAATCGCTGGTCTCGGTATTATACAGTCGACGCGAGGCGTAGCGTTTGATCAGCAGCGGTTTGTCGGTGTCAGCCACAGGCCATCCCTCCCTATGCAGCACTGCAGCACAGCCTAGGCGCCCGGCTTTGATTTGTAAAAGGTTTTCCACCTTCCGCGGCGGAACCATACGGCAGCGGCCGTCGGCTCATGCTGCCGTCACCACAGCCGGGGCTTGGCATATTCCGCATAGGTTCTGTCATAGGTTTCACCGTCAAAGACCGCATCGACCTCGCGGACAAAGTCGCCGGCTGTCGGTACGGTGGCACTATCGTCCCCGCCCCCCCAGATCCCGGCGCGCATCAGCGCCTTGGCACATTGAAAATAGACCTCGTCGACCGTGACGGCGACAACCGTACGCGGCTGCTTGCCCCTCCGGTCAAATGAAGCCAGGACGGCACTGTCCCGCGTCACGATGGCCCGCCCGTTGATGCGGACCACGTTCATATTTCCCACAACCATGAACATCAGACTGACCCGCGGATCGCGCACGATATTGCGCAGGCTGTCGATCCGGTTATTCCCCATCCAGTCCGGCAGGAGGACAGTGCGGTCATCGAGGATCCGCACAACCGGGCCATCGTCACCGCGCGGGCTGGCATCGGTACCCTCCGGCCCGACACTGCTGAGGATCACAAAGCGCGAGGCCGCGATCCAGCGCTGATAGCTCGGTGTGAGACGGGTCAAGACCTTATCAATGGACCGCCTGACCGGCTCCCCGTAGAGGCCCTCCAGTTCGGACATGTCGGAAATCGCTTGCATCAATGTCTCCTGCAAGGCGCGCACGGACATGCGCATCAGCTTGTCAGTCAGGTAGCACCCCTGCTGGGCGGACGGAATAACTATTGTGAAAAGCCGCCGCCCCGCACAGAGTTGGACACATATTATAATACGATTCCAAACGGCGCAGCGGTTGCACCCGATCTATTCCGGCCATCGCCACCGCCAGATTTTATCCTCTGCCGCCCCGTTAGGGGCGCAGCTTTAGGGGGGGCGGGACAATGCCTGTGACCGATCAAGATCTTCAGAAAATGCAACGGCAGATCGGGGACATAAAGCGGTTCTTCAGAGACATCGAAGCCATGGGCGGCACCATCCCCGATGGGCTGAAAAAATCAATCAACAGGCTGCAGATCGCCGTAAGTACGGGGCAGGATATCGGCAATGCGGCGGCGGAGGCCAGCGGTGCGCTGAAAGTATTTGAAAGCGACCTGCTCTCGGCCTGCAAGTCGATCGACGGCGAAATGGACATGGTCTGTGCGGCAAGGATCACGCGGCAGTGGCAGGCCAGGTCGGTCAGTTTCGTTCTGGACTATAGAAACAAAGACAGCGTGGCCGCCCGGTTCATCAAGAAAACCGTGGAGCGCTACACACCGAAAATTATCTGCGCACACTGGGATTATTGCTCTCAGCAGGCCGGCAAAAGCGCGCCTTTCCTGCCGCCGAAAAAAGGCGACAAGGTCAGCCTGACCCAGACCCTGCGCATTACTGGCAATATTCACGTCAAGCCCCTGTCCAATGCCGCGCCGCCCTCATTGCCCAAAGGCACGCCCGGGGTGATTACGGCCGTCGATCAAACCAGCGTGACCGTTGAACTGAAATGGTACAGCCCGCGTGATCTGACATTGAAAATTGCAAAAACCGCCTGGGGACAGCATTTCCGATAGGCTCCCGACAGAGCGGTCCACAGAGTCAGAAAGGAATAATTCATGCGTATGATTGCACTGCTATTTCTGTTGCTGCCCGGAGCAGCCCTCGCCGATGGCTATGGTTTCCGCACGCCCTCGGGCAATATTTACTGCAACGGAACCGTGATCGACGGGGCGATCGATTGCAATATTGTCGAATTCAACGGCGCCCCCCTGCAACCGAAACCGGGCAATTGCAATGGTATCTGGGGGCATACGTTCGAAATGGACGGCACAGGTCCGGCACGGATGAGCTGTTCCAGCTACCGCCCCCGCAAATCGACCTACACGAATATCGCAGGCTACGGCCAATCCGCCGATTTCGGGCCCATCCGCTGCACATCCGAAAAGACCGGCCTGACCTGCCGCAATCAGAGCGGCCACGGCTTTTTCCTGTCGCGGCGGCAACAGGGATTGTTCTGACGTGCCGGATTTCTTGGGCGAGAGCATATACCTTGCCACCGCAATCGCCCGGATCACATGAGACATAAGTCATACCCACACCCAGCGATTTGAGCATCCCCCGGCAGACGGACGATCATTCGGGCCCACAACACAAAGAAAAGGGCGGGCCCCGAAGGACCCGCCCTAACTGTCGCACCCTGAGGGAGGAGCGGGTGCGGCGAGAATTACTTCGCAGCGGCCTTTTTGGCAGCGGCGGTGGTCTCTTTGGTGGCCTTCTGCATGGTGGCAGAGGCTTCTTCGGCCATGTCCTTGCCGGCAGCCATCATCAGGTCGACGGTTTCGGTCTGGGCCTTCTTCGCGATCTCGGCAAAGGCGGCCAGGTTTTCGGCAGCCATTTCAGCAGAAGCGGTTGCGAAATCGGACATCGCCTTGGCGTAGTCGGCGGGCTCGGATTTCACTTTGGCCAGCTCGGTCATTTTGGACAGCGTGTCTTTGGTCCATTTGGAGGACAGCTCGCTGGACTGTTCGGCAGCGGACAGCGCGACACCGGACAGTTTCTCGCCCAGAGCGGCCTGGGTTTTGAAGCCCTCTTCAAACGCTTTGGTGTCGACGGGGAATGCGCCCATCATATCTTTCATCATGGTGGTAAAATCTTGAGTGGTAGCCATCGATCTTTCCTCTCTCTGGCGGGTGGGAGCAACCATTCGCCCCCGTATTGCGTCTCCGAGAAGGAATATGGATGCTGCGACGCAGAAAATCAAGAAGTTTTGCTGCAGCGCAGAATTTTTCAGTGCTTTCCGATGGATGCCACCCGGATCTTGAGGTGCCTCACGCCGGCAGAGGTGCCCTAACGTAATCTCCGGGCGCATCGCAAAGCGCGGGGTGAGTCGCATCGCCCGGCGTCCGGGCATTGACCATCCGGCCGGAGCGCGGCGCGATCCAGTCATACCAGCGCGGCCACCAGCTGCCATCATGGAATGTCGCGCCGGCCAGCCAATCGTCCTGGCCGAGCGTCAGGTCCTCATTGGTGTAATGGCCATATTTCTTTTTGGACGGAGGATTGACGATGCCGGCGATATGCCCGGATTGCGACACGATAAACGTTTTGTCCCGCGACCCCATTTTCTGCACGCCACTGTAAGAGGCACGCCAGGCAGCGATATGATCTGTCTCGCAGGTGACGGCAAAGACCGGCAGGGTCACGTCTGACACGTGCAGAACCTCATCCAGCATTGCAAAGCCCTGAGTTGCGAATTCATTGCCCTGACACAGCCGCCGCAGATATTGCACACACATCTTGCCGGGCAGGTTAGTTCCGTCGCCGTTCCAATACAGAAGGTCAAAGGCCGGCGGCGCCTCGCCCATCATGTAGCTGCGGATTGCAGGGCGGTAGATCAGATCGTTCGACCGCAGAAATGAAAAGGTGCGCGCCATGATATGGCTGCGCAGGATCCCCTGCTCTTCCACTTCCGCCGCAATTCCGTCGACAAAATCATTCTGCAGGAAGGGCGTGAAATCCCCCTGATCTGAAAAATCGGTCAGCGCCGTAAAGAAGGTCGCGGATTTGATCGACCGATCGCCGCGCTTTTTCATCAGCGCAAGGGTCAGGGCAAGCGTTGTGCCGCCAATGCAGTATCCGATCGCATTGACCTGCTTTTGCCCGGTGATCGCTTTGACCTCGCGCACAGCCGTGAGATAGCCCTCTTCGACATATTGTTCGAGCCCGGTTGCCGCATAACTCCGATCCGGATTGACCCAGGACACGACAAACAGCGTGATCCCCTGATCCACCGCCCAGCGGATGAAGGAATTCTCTTTCTTGAGGTCGAGCACATAGAATTTGTTGATCCAGGGCGGAAAGACGATCAGCGGGGTGGCATGCACCTTCTCTGTTGTCGGCACATACTGGATCACCTCCATCATCCGGTTGCGATAGACCACCTTCCCCTCGGCCGACCCGACATTATCGCCGACGTGAAAAGCATCGGTATCGGCCAGCCGGATTTGCAATTCGCCATCCGCGGCCTCGATATCGGCGACCAGATTTTCCAGCCCTTTGACCAGGCTCTCACCCTCGGTCGCGACCGCGCGTTCCAGCGCATCCGGATTGGTCGCCAGGAAATTCGTCGGAGCCATCATATCGATGATCTGCTGCGAGAAATATCTGAGCCGCTTGCGCTCTGTCTCGTCCAGCCCTTCGGCATCGGCGACGGCGGCGCGGATCGCCTCGGCATTCAGCATGTACTGCTGTTTGATGAAATTGAACCAGGGATGCGATTTCCACAAAGGGTTGGAAAAGCGCGGATCATCCGGTGTCGTATCTTCGGGCGCAGTCAGACGCCCCGAGGCCAGCGCCTGCTGCGCCTCCAGATAATGCTGCACCGATTTGGTCCAGAACGTGGCCTGATGTTCGAAAATGCGTGCCGGATTCTGCATGGCCTCCTGCCACCAGGCACCGGCGGCCTTGGTGAACACCTCCGGATCGGGGGCGTTCAGCGCGGCATGGACCGGATTGCGTTTGCTCATCGCGGAGGTCAGCCGCTGAACCAGCGCATCTATCCGGTCGAGATTTTCCTGCATGCGGGTGAGCGCCTGCGCCTCCTCCCGCATGGTTTCAGTGTCACGCATATCGGAATTTTTACCGTTTGACTCATCATCAGTTGCCATAACGGCTGTTCCCCCCTAGTCTCGCTGCTACGCAGCATGATCCGCCGCGCGACGCTGTCGGACCCGACAATAGCCGCCGGAGACGGATCAACACACGGCTGCCCCGAACCTCACTGCCGGGAGACGCTCATGCGCTATATGGCAACTTACGATTTAATGGAGTCGATCCGCAACACCAACCAGTGGCTCGGCGCGACGGCCCTGTCGATGGCCTCCTACCCCGCCTTTGCTCTGGTGCCCAATCCGGCCCTGCATTGGCTCGCGGCCTGGGGCAAGGTCACGGAACGGTCCTTCGAGCGGATGATTGCGAAGCCCGGCTGGGGCATCCATTCCGTCACCTGTGAAGACGGGCGCGACCACCTCGTGTCGATAGACACCGTGGTCGAGCGCCCCTTCGGCGACCTGATCCACTTTAACGTCCAGGGCCGGGAAGAGGTCGCACGCAAGGTTTTGCTGGTCGCGCCGATGTCCGGCCACTATGCCACGCTGCTGCGCTCGACCGTCGTGTCGCTGCTGCCCGATGCAGAGGTCTATATTACGGACTGGCACAATGCCCGTGACATCCCCGTCTCCGAAGGCAAGTTCGACGTGGAGGATTACACCCTCTACCTCGTCGATTTCATGAAGGAGCTGGGGCCGGATGTGAACGTCATCGCCGTCTGCCAGCCCGCGCCGCTGACCCTCGCCGCCACCGCCTATCTGGCAGAGAAGGAACCTGAGAACCAGCCCTCCACCCTGACCCTGATCGGCGGCCCGATCAACACCGCCGCCGCGCCCACCGAAGTGACCGATTTCGGCCATTCCGTCACCATGGGCCAGCTGGAAGAGACGATGATCCAGCGCGTCGGCATGTCCTACAAGGGCATCGGTCGCCGGGTCTATCCGGGCCTGCTGCAGCTGACCTCTTTCATCTCGATGAATGCAGAGCGGCACTCCAAGGCCTTCCAGGACCAGATCATGCGCGAGATGCGCGGAGAGGCCTCGGATCAGGACCAGCACAACCGCTTCTACGACGAATATCTCGCCGTGATGGACATGACGGCGGAATTCTACCTGACCACGGTGGAGCGTATCTTCCAGAAGAACGAGATCGCGCATAACGAATTCGTCGTGGACGGCCACAAGGTCAATATCGGGGCGATCACCAATGTCGCGGTCAAGACGGTCGAAGGCGAGAATGACGATATCTCCGCCCCCGGCCAGTGTGTTGCCGCGCTCGATCTCTGCACCGGCCTGCCGGACAGCATGAAGGCCTCGCACCTCGAACCCGGCGCTGGCCATTACGGCATCTTCGCCGGCTCCTCCTGGCGGAACAACATCCGCCCGCTGGTGCTGGATTTCATCGACGCCAATGCCGGCAAGGCCCCTGCCAAGACCCGCTCGCGCGGCAAGACGGCAGCCAAAAAGCCGGACCTGAAGGCGGTCTGAACCGAAACTGGGCAACCGACAGGCTAACTCGCGAAGGGTTGGCACTGACCAGTGTAGCCCGATCAAGGCCCGGCCTCACCGCCGGGCCTTTTGTATGATGCGGCTCACGATCACAGGCCGGTCCGCGCAAAACTTGCCACAGGCCCGGCCTTCGGCCATTCTCATCCTCAATTTGCAACGACCTAAGTGTTTTCCCGGCCGGAGGGCCCGATGACCAAGACCTTTCGGCTGCTCTCTGCCTGCCTTCTCGCCTTTGCGGTTGCGACCGCCGGTCCCACCCCGACCACGGCTGCCGACGGCCCCCTTGTGCGCAGCTGCACACTGACGCCGACATCGCAATGCATGCTGGAATACGCCCGCACGCTGTTCAAACAGAACCCCGGTCGGATCACGCCACGATCTTTTGTCCTGTCCATCGCCGGCCTGTTGCGCGACATGGGGCGCCGGGACGAAGCGGAGGATCTGCTGGTGCGCACGGCCGTGCTCGCCCAGCAACGCGGTGACGCCGAACTGGCCCGCGCAATCAGGTCCAGCTACCTGGTCCATCTGATCCGACGCGAGGATCTGCGTCGCGCCGAACGCTATATCCGCGACACCCTGCCTGCCTCCGACCGTCCCTCCGCCCTGCGAAATATTGCGTTACTGGCCGCCCGCAAAGGCAGGCTGGATATCGTCGAGGCTGCCTTTGCCGCCGCCAAGGACGACCGCGACCGAAATTTTGCTTTACTTTCATTGGCGTTCACGTCCGCAGACAAGGACAGCAGATACGCGAATTTTCCGCGCAAGGTCCGCAGGTACCTGCAGTCTACCGCGCTGGCCATAGCCAAGCGCAACACCGGCAAAACCGCGATTCAAGCCAGCTACGACTATGTCCGGATGGCTGAAACCGAAGGAGGGGCCCTGCGCGCCTATCAGGAGATCGCCTATCATCTGCAAAGCCCCCCGCCAAAAGACGCCCGGCCAGGACGTGCCGTCTATCTGCTGAACCGCTACGAAGGGCTGGAGCCCGCGCTGGCCTATCTCCACAGATATGCGCGGCTGACTGGCAAAGACCCGAGCGATACTTATTCATGGGTCTTGGATACGCTGCTGGAAACCGGTCGGGACGCGGAGGCGGCAGATTTTGTCAACCGGCGCTGGAAGACCAAAACGGCAGAGAACAATATCAGCATCGCAGGCACCCTGTGCCGGTGGGGCCGGAAACAGGACGGCATCGAATTTCTGCGGGCCGCGATCAACCAGGTTGGCCAGGATGTCGAGGCCGGGCGTTCCTGGCGATACAATGCCAGCACTCTCCTATTCCAGCTCGACAATTGCGGTGACAGCGCCCGTGCGGACAAGCTTCAGGATGTCATCGTGTCATTGCCACTAACGCAATCCGACCTGGAACATTTTGCCAAAGCCTTCACCCGACGCGGCCAAATGCACCTGGCCCTGTCCATGTTGTCTGGGATCACGCATCCACGGCGCGACGACAGCATTACCGACAGCCTCCGCGACGCCAAGACACTTGCCGATAGCATGACGCTGTATCCACTGATCGACACGATCCAGGACCCGCAAAGACTGTTCTATTCAGTTGTAAACCTGGGTTCCCGGCTGGCCAAAGAGGGCCGCTGAGGCACCCTCAGATCAAGAGCCCCGCCGCCTTCTCCAGCCGCAGCAGCGCCACCTTCGTCTCCACCCCGCCCGGCGCCGAAAACCCGCCCAGCCCCGTCGCGGACAACACCCGGTGGCAGGGCACGATCACCGGGATCGGATTGCCGCCACAGGCCTGCCCCACGGCCTGCGCAGGCTGTCCCAGCTCCTTCGCCAGATCGCCATAGGTTCGCGTCTCGCCAAAGGGGATCGCCATCAGACAGGCACAGACCGCCTGCACCAGCGCAGAGGCCTCGATGTGAACCGGCAGGTCAAACACTTCCAGCCGCCCGTCGAAATAGGCCGCGACCTGCCGCCCCGCCTCCTCCAGCAGCGGCGTCGGGGCGGCACCGGTCATCTGCCGCCAACCGGCACCCGTGATTGCCCCGCCCGCCTCTCGCAGACTGAACGGCCCGAACGGGGTTTCGACGGAATGGACATGCACCTCACTCATGACCGCCACGCTGCCCCCGGACGCGGGTCCGCGCAAGCCTGACCTTTACGTAACGCCCCCCGTGACAGCGCGACCGAGACCTGCCAAAAACATGCACATGCAGGCAATTGCATTCCGGCCCCGCCGGTCGCACACTGCCGCAACGCGCCTGAGGGAGGAACCTAAAGACATGACGCTGCCAGCCCAACTCCAGAACCTGCGGATCCCCCTGATCGGAAGCCCGCTCTTCATCATCTCCAACCCCGACCTCGTGATCGCCCAGTGCAAATCGGGCATCGTCGGCTCCTTCCCCGCGCTCAACGCGCGCGAAAAGGAAGGCGAGGAGATCGAGCTGGACAAATGGCTGACCCGCATCGCCGAGGAGCTTGACGCCCATAATCAGGCCAATCCCGACCGCCCCGCCGCCCCCTATGCCGTCAACCAGATCGTGCACAAATCGAACGCCCGGCTGGAACGCGACGTGGAGATCTGCGTCAAGCACAAGGTCCCGGTCTGGATCACCTCGCTGGGCGCGCAGCCCTGGGTCTATGAGGCCGCGCATTCCGTCGGTGCCATCGTCCTGCACGACATCATCAACGACATGTTCGCCCACAAGGCCATCGACAAGGGCGCCGACGGGTTGATCGCCGTGGCCGCCGGGGCTGGTGGCCATGCCGGGGCCCTGTCGCCGCTGGCGCTGGTGCAGGAAATTCGCGAATGGTTCGACGGGCCGCTCTTCCTGTCCGGCGCGATCGCCAAGGGCGACTCGATCCTCGCCGCTCAGGCCATGGGTGCGGATGGCGGCTATGCCGGCTCCTGCTTCATCGCGACGGAGGAGGCCAATGCCGCCGATGGCTACAAAAAGATGATCACCGAAAACGGCGCGTCGGACATCGTCTATTCCAACCTCTTCACCGGCGTCTGGGGCAATTACCTCAAACCCTCCATCGCCAATGCGGGCATGGATCCGGATGCGCTGGAACGCTCCGATCCGTCGACCATGAATTTCGGCTCCGGCGACGGCTCCAAGGCCAAGAAGTGGAAGGACATCTGGGGCTCCGGCCAGGGCATCGGCGCCGTGCGCGACGTGGTCCCCGCCGCCCAGATGATCGACCGCCTTGCCAGCGAATACGAGGCCGCGCAGCAGCGCCTCGCCGCCACCCTCGGCTGGCCCGCCATGTCCAAGGCGGCGGAGTGATCTATCGCCTCGGCCGGCTCATTGACCATCTGGATATCCGGGTGGGCGATGCACCGGCCTCCCACCGCTTCTACCGCGCCATCTGGACCGCCCTCGGCCATGGCGCGGAGATCGAGGTGCTCGACGGCGCCATCAACCTCGACGAGGTCTACATCACCGCCGCCAACCCCGGCGGCCCGGTGACCACGGGGCTGCACCTCTGCTTTCAGGCACGTGACCGCGCCGCCGTCGACGCTTTCCATGCGCAGGGCCTCGCCGCCGGTGGCCGCGACAACGGCGCGCCGGGCCTGCGCCCCTACCATCCCGGATATTACGCCGCCTTCCTGCTCGACCCAGACGGCAACAATATCGAGGCCAAGCTGGACGAGCGGGTCACCGCCCGCTCCGCCCCCGCCGTCACCATCACGACCGGCTGATCCGCCGCCCCTGCCCGTCTTTGTCGAACCCCTGGAAGGTCGTATTCTCCGCCACCTCCCGGCGCAGCGATTTCACATTGTTCGCCGCAAACCCCTCATCCGGCCAGCCAAGCGCCACGCAGGTCAGGATCACCTGATCCTCCGGGATTTCCGCACATTCGCGGACCACCGGCGACTGCATGATCCCCTGCCCATTGATCACCGCGCCCAGCCCCCGCGACCAGGCCGCCAGCACCAGCCCATAGGTCGCCGCCCCCGCATCGAATATCCCGATGGGCCCGTGTTCCTCCAGCGCCCGGTCATAGGTCACCACGACAGACACCGGCGCATCGAACTGGCGGAAGCCGCGCATGACCCAGTCCTGCCGCCGCTCCGCATCCTCCCGCGCGATGCCCATGGCGGCAAACAGCTGCTTGGCGATCTCCACCTGCCGGTCCCGGTGTACGCCCTCGTATTTGCCATGCGCCGCAATCTCCCGCGAGGGCGGCACCCCGGCGAGCATCCGCTCCGTATTGCCCTTGCGCACCGCCTCCAGCACCGGGCCCGACAGCACATGGAAATGCCAGGGCTGCGTGTTCATCGACGAGGGCGCCAGATTGGCCAGCGCCAGCACCTCCTCCATCAGCGCCCGGCTCACCGGCTCATCCGTAAACCCGCGGATCGACCGCCGCTCCGCCATTGCCTCATCCAGCTTCATCTCTCTCCCTTTCCCGGGCCATTCTGTCCGGCCCGCGCCTATCAATGTCAGACCCACGGGCGACCGGACACCCCGCGCCGCCATATTCTCCCTACATGCCCCCCCGACAGGAGACAGACATGCTCATCGCCCATCTTACCTTTACCGTCGCACCTGACCAGCGCGCCATGGCGGTCAACACCCTGCTGGCAGAGGCCTCTACGGTCCGCTCCATGCCCGGCTGCCTGACCTTCCGCCCCTTCGCCCTGCCCGAGGATGCCACCACAATCGGCGTCCTCCATGAATGGGACAGCGAAGAGGCCTTCAACGCCTACCTCGCCTCCGACGCTTTCAAAAATTCCGGCACCACCCTGCGCCCCCTCATGACCGCACCGCCGGTCAGCAAACGCTTCCACGCCGAGAGGCTTGAGGTCATAAACTGACCGCATGACACCCCCGGCCTACTGCTTTCACGCCACATTCGACCCGGCGCCCCCCGCGCCCTTCCTGATGGAGCGGCACTATCTTCTCTATGCCCTCTCCGGCGTGATGCGGCTGGAGGCAGAGGGGCGGCGCTGGACGCTGCCCCCCGCCCGGGCCGCGCTGATCCGCGCAGGGGCCCAGATCGAGGTCACGCTGCTCACCCGGCTCACCACCGCCTCCACCCTCTTCGCCCCCGATATGCTCACGGTCCCGCATCCGGTCACCGTCTTCGACATGTCCCCGCTGGCGCGCGAACTCACCACCGCCGCCCGCCCCTGGACCGAAGACGCGCCTCAGACCGCCTATGCCGAAACCCTTTTCACCATGATGGCCGCCGAGGTGACCCGCCTCGCCGCCACGCCCAGCCGCTGCTCCCTTCCGCGCCCGACAAGCACCGCCCTCATCCGCGCCATGGACCTCACCGAAGCTCAGCTTGCCGAGGCGCCCGATTTCGAAACCATCGCCCGCAACGTGGGCCTGTCCTCCCGCAGCCTCGCCCGCCGCTTTGCCAGCGAAATGGGCATGACCTGGCGGGAGGCGCTGCGGCGGCTGCGCATCATCCGCGCCGTCGAACTCCTGGCCGCCACCGATGCCCCCGTGACACAGGTCGCGCTCGACACCGGCTACAGCTCCCTCTCGGCCTTCAACGCCGCCTTCCGCGAGGTGATGGAAACCACGCCCCGCGACTACCGCCGCAGCCTGGCGGAGACAGCACAATAACGCGCCGCCCCCCTCTTCATCTTGGCAAAAATACTCCCGCCGGAGGCAGGGCCGCCGCTCAGGCGGCCAGCCCGCCCGCAGCACAAAGCCGGTCCATATGGTAATCGCGGTCGCCATAGGCGATCTCCAGCATCGTCAGCCGCTTGAAATAATGCCCGATGGCATATTCCATCGTCATCCCCACACCGCCATGCAGCTGGATTGCCATCTGCCCGACATGACGTGAGGCATCGATCATCTTGATCTTCGCCGCCGACAGCGCGAGGTCGCGCGCCTCCGGATCCGGATCGTCGCACATGACAGAGGCATACATGGCCATGGACCGCACCTGCTCCTTCTCCACGACCGCCCCCGCCGCGATATGCTGCAGCGCCTGGAAGGATCCGATGGCGCGGCCGAACTGTTCGCGCCCCTTGATATATTCAACCGTCAGATCGATCGCCTTCTCCATGCAGCCCAAACCCTCGGCCACTGCCGCCGCCAGCCCCCGTGCCTCGGCCAGCGCAATGGCCTCCGCCGCGGCAATACCGCCCGAAAGCTTCTCCGCCGGCGTGCCGTCAAAGGTCAGCTCCGCCGCGCGACGCCCGTCCTGCGTCTTGTAGGGTCGGGCTTCCAGCCCAGCCGCGCCCTTCTCCACCACGTAGAGCGCCAGCGCACCGCCCGCGTCCTTCGCGGTGACAAACAGCAGATCCGCCTCCGCCCCGAAGGCCACCACCGTCTTGGTGCCCGACAGCCTGCCGCCCACCTCTGCCGTGGCCACACCCTCGTCGCGGTCGATCATGCCGGGCTCCACATGGGCCCATGTCGTCAACACCTCGCCCGCGATGATGCCTTCCGCGATATTCGTCCGCTGCTCCGGGGATGCCGCCTGCAAGAGCGACGGCGCCAGCGCCATCGCCTCCGCCCAGGGCTCATTGGCCAGCGCCAGCCCCATGGCTTCCCCCACGATCATCACCTCCACGCCAGAGCCGCCCAGCCCGCCATCCTCTTCCGCAAACGGCAGGGCAAACAGCCCCATCTCCGCAAAGGCGGACCAGATCGCGGGCTCCATCCCGGTCTCTCCGCCCATGTACTTGCGGCGTTTTTCGAAATCATAGCGATCCGCCAGCAGCCGGTTCAGGCTGTCCGCCAGCATCCGCTGCTCGTCATTCAGTTCAAAATCCATGCTACCCTCACAGCCCCAGAATTGCCTTGGAGATGATGCCCTTCTGCACCTGATCCGACCCGCCGTAGATCGACGACTTGCGGTAGTTGAAATAGTTGGGCGCCGCGCGTTCGGCCCAGTCCGGGCCCACCCGGGCATTGTCGCCCTCCTCGCCATCCGTCCATGGCACGGCCTGTTCGCCCGCCATCTCCAGATAGAGCTCCGTCATCCGCTGGATCATCTGCGCCCCCTTGATCTTGATGACAGAGGTCGCGGGATCGGGCTTGCCCGTATCCGCCCCCGCCTGCATCGAGGACAGCACGCGAAGGACCGTCATCTCCAGCGCCTTCAGTTCCACCTGCGCCTCCACGAAGCGGTCGCGGAACCGCGGATGATCCCAGAGCGGCTTGCCCCGCACGATCCGTTCCTTGGCAATCGCCTTCAGCTGCTCCAGCTTCTGCTGCGACGCGCCGACACGCGGCGCGCCCAGACGTTCATTGCCCAGCAGGAACTTGGCATAGGTCCAGCCCTTGTTGACCTCCCCGATCAGGTTCTCCCCCGGCACTTTCACATCCGTAAAGAAGACGGAGTTGATCTCATGCCCGCCGTCCATCGTCTGGATCGGATGCACCTCAACCCCCGGCGAAGTCATATCCACCAGCAGGAAGGAGATCCCTTCCTGCTTCTTGCCCTCGTTCGAGGTCCGCACCAGCAGGAAACACCAGTCGGCATGCTGGGCATAGGTGGTCCAGGTCTTCTGGCCGTTCACGATCCACTGCTGCCCGGCCTCGTCCCATTCCGCCTTGCACTTGAGCGAGGCAAGGTCCGACCCCGCCCCCGGCTCCGAGAACCCCTGGCAGAACCAGTAGTCGAGCGAGGCGATCTTGGGCAGGAACTTCTTCTTCATCTCGTCAGAGGCGAACTGGATCAGCACCGGCCCGATCATGCCCACGTTGAACCCCTGCGGATCCGGCGCGCCCGCGCGCTGGTTTTCCTGCTGGAAGATGTACATCTGCGTCACCGACCAGCCCGGCCCGCCCCATTCCGCAGGCCAGCGCGGCGTGGCCCAGCCCTTGGCATGCAGCGCCTTGTGCCACTGGACCGTCATCTCCTTGGTGGGCGCATGGCCTCGCAGCAGATGCTCTTTGGTCTCGGCCGGCAGATTGGCCTCGATGAAGCTGCGGACTTCCTGACGAAAGGCCTCTTCCTCGGGGGTGAACGTCAATTCCATCGCTTGCTCCTCACGCGGTCTCTTCGGCGGCTTTCGCCAGCTCCTCGTCCTTCAGCATCTTGCGCGATGCCTTGCCCACGGCCGTCCGGGGCAGGTCCCTGCGAAATTCCAGATGGCGCGGGATCTCATGCCGGCCCAGCTTGTCGGCCAGGAAATCCTGCAGCTGCTCCAGGGTGAATTCTCGGGCGCCGGCGTTCAGCACCACGAAAGCCTTGGCGCTTTCGCCGCGATAGGCATCGGGCACGCCGATCACCATCGCCTCCAACACGTCAGGGTGCTGGTGGATCGCATTCTCGATGGTCAGCGGATAGACGTTGAACCCGCCCGACAGGATCAGGTCTTTCTTGCGGTCCACGATGTAAAACCAGCCATCCTCATCCATGTAGCCGATATCGCCGGTCAGGAAATATCCGTCAGCGCTGTAGTTCTGCGCGTTTTCCTCCGGCGACCGGTTCCAGTAGCCCGCCGTCACATTGGGGCCCCTGATCGCCATCTCGCCTGACTGGCCGGGCGCCAGCACCTTCTCGCAATCGTCGACATCGACGATCTTCATGTCGAGCCCCGGCACCGGCACCCCGATGGTGCCCAGCTTGTCGTCGGGCATACCACGCGGCACCGTGGTGCCCGCGGGTGAGGTTTCGGTCATGCCCCAGCCGCCCCGGATCTTCAGCCCCGTCAGCTGTTTCACCCGGTTATAGACCTCCACCGGCAGAGGTGCCCCGCCAGAGCCGACATAGTCGAGCGACGACAGATCGCGCTGGTCGATATCGGGCAAGCCGAGGATGGCAATCCAGGTCGTGGGCACACCGCTGAGCGAGACGATCTTCAACCGCTCGACCTCGTCAATGGCAGCGGCCGCATCGAACCGCAGACGCAGGCAGAGCGTGCCGCCCTCGCTCACCCGTTTGATCATGCCAGAGCTCAGCCCCATGATATGAAACAACGGCGAATAGGCCAAAGCCGCCTTGCCCGGGGCGGACGCCGCTTCATTCTTGCCCATTTCCGAATACATCTGCGCCGTCGCAGAAAGGTTCGAATGCGTCAATATTGCCGCCTTTGGAATCCCAGTTGTCCCACCGGTATATTGTAATAGTGCAACTTCGCCCGGGGCCACATCGGCCGGCGGCATCGGCTGTACGCTCTGTCCGGCCAGCAAATCCTCGACCCTATACGCACCGTCAATCACCGGACAGTCACGCCCGCGCGCCGACACAGGATCGGGCGCAAGATAAAGCGGCGGACAACTGCCGCGCGCCAGCAGCTTCGGGAACCGGCCGGAAAATTCCGGCGTCGTCAGCGAGATCACAAGCTTGGCCCCGCTATCGCGGAGCTTGTGTTCAAGCTCCTGCTCTGCATCCAGCGGCGACAGATGGGTGATTGTCGCCCCCACCCACAGGGCGCCGAAGAAAAAGATCGGATGCCAGGGACAGTTCGGCAGATGCAGCGCCACCCGGTCGCCCCGCCCGATGCCCGCCGCAAGCAAGGCCCGCCCAGCCTGCGACACCAGACCATGCATCTGGGTATAGGTGTATTCCGTGCCATAATATTCGATCATGACAACATCGGGCCAGGTGGCAAAGCTATGCGCCAGCCGGTCGTTCACGGTCTGCGGCACAGGCGTGAAATGCGGGTCCACGCCCTCGGCATACCACTTGTACCAGGGCCTCTCCAGCCGGGTCATGGCCTGTCCTCCCGCGCCGGGCTGCGGATGGCCGCGACCATCTCCCGTGCGCTGGTCTCCGCGCGCCGCCGCCCCCAGTCCGCCATCATGTCATTAAGCTTCAGACCCTGACCGGCCGGGCTCCCCCCCGACGCGGTCAGACACAAAGCCGGACGGCCGCCCCGACGGGCGTCCTCCTCCTCATATCGCATATCATCCTCCCGGCGCGCCTTTCCGCATTGCAGAAATTGATTTTGCACGCTGAGGCCACGCTAATCCATGCGTTTGTCATGCGTCAACGGCTTTGGCGCCATTTTCGCGCGGGCAGAGCTACTCCGCCGCCCGGATCGCCTGCCAGACCCTGCCCGGCGTCGCGGGCATGGTGAATTCCGTCACGCCCAGCTGCGCCAGCGCATCCATGACGGCGCTCATCCCCGCCGCCATGCCGCCAACCGACCCGGCCTCGCCCACGCCCTTGACGCCCAGCGGGTTCATCCCCGTCGGCACCTCGTGAAAGCCACAGTCATACATCGGCAGGTCCTTGGCGCGCGGCATGGCGTAATCCATCAGCGATCCGGTCAGCAGCTGCGCATCGCCCTCGCCATAGCGCATCTCCTCCATGAAGATCTGCCCCAGAGCCTGCGCCACCCCGCCCTGGATCTGCGCCTCCGCCATCTGCGGCTGCAATACGGTCCCGATATCTTCGACCGCCGCATAGGAGGCGATGGTGAACTGCCCGGTCCCCGGGTCCAGCTCCACCTCGCAGATATGGCAGCCATTGGGAAAGGTCGGCGCATCTGGGGCAAAATTCCCCTCCGCCTGCAGCGGCGTGCCCCGGTCGGCGGCGATCCGGGCAATCTCCGTCAGCTCAATCGAACGATCCGTCCCGGCGATCGTAAAAACCCCGCCTTGATATTCGATATCGGCGATATCGGCCTCCAGCTCCTCCCCGGCCATGGCCTTGGCCTCCACCAGGATACGCTCCGCCGCGCCCCGCACGGCCGAGCCCACCTTGATCGTCGCCCCCGATCCGCCCATGCCGCCGCCCTTGGCCAGCACATCCGTATCGCCCTGAGAATAGGTGACCCGCCTCGGAGAGACCTCAAACATCTGCGCCGCGATATCGGTCATCGTCGTCTCACAGCCCTGCCCGGCGGAAAATGCCCCGGCGGCGACAGAGATCGTGCCATCCGCCTGCAGCTCCAGATTGGCCCAGTCCTGCCCCTTGCGGCCCCACATGCCGCCCGCCGTCTCGATACAGAGCGCAAGGCCGCGCCCCCGCACTAGCCCCTTGGCCTCCGAGGCCGCGCGCCGCGCCTCGAACCCCTCCCAGCCAGCCCGCGCCAGCCCGAGGTCGAGCACCGTCTCGAACTCCCCGCAGTCATAGCCAAAATACCAGTTGGCGGGCCAGGGCATCTGATCCGCCCCGATCAGGTTGCGCCGCCGCAGCGCGACCCGGTCGATCCCCAGCTCCCGCGCCGCCTTGTCGATCAGCGTCTCGATGACAAAGGTCGCCTCCGGCCGTCCGGCCCCGCGATAGGGCGCCACGGGCACGGTATTTGTCAGATAACCCTCGATCCGGCCTGCAATGACCGGCGTCCGGTAGACCCCGGCGATCCCGCCCATGTTCAGCACCGGCGGCAGGCTGCGCGCCGACATATAGGCGCCGGCATCGATCCGCATCAGCACGCTCAGCGCGGTAAACTGCCCGTCGGCATCCAGCCCCAGCTCCGCCTCGAACTCCAGCGCCCGGCCCCCTTCGTCGGACAGAAACGCCTCGCTCCGGTCCGCCCGCCAGCGCACCGGCCGCCCCAGCCGTTTCGCGGCCCAGAAAACCAGCATCTCCTCCCGCAAAGGCCCCGATTTCATCCCGAAGGCCCCGCCGACATCGCCGGCGACAACCCGGATCTGCGTGGCCTCCATCCCGAAGGCCCCGGCGAGCGCATCTCGCAGCGCGGCCGGGCTCTGATGGCTCAGATAGAGCCCGATACGCCCGCCCGGCTCCGCCCGCGCCAGCGCCGTGCGCGGCTCCATCGTCATCGCCGCGACCCGCGTCACAGGTGCGACCATCCGCACCCGGTGCGCCGATGCCTCCAGCGCCGCACGCGCCGCCGCCCCGTCGCCGCGCTCCCATTCGGCACAGAGGTTGCCCGGCCGGGTGTCATGCACCAGCGGCGCCCCCGGCGCCCGCGCCTCCGTCACGCTCACCACAGCCGGCAGCTCTTCCAGATCGGCCAGAACCGCCTCCGCCGCGTCCAGCGCCGCCATCCGGCTCTCCGCCACGACCATTGCGACCGGCTCCCCGACAAACCGCGCGATGTCCCTGGCCAGCAGCGGTCGCGATGTGGCCTCCCAGCTGCGCCCGTCCGGCCCCGCCAGCCCCGCCGCCGCCTGCACCGGCCCGACGCCATCCGCCGCCAGATCCGCCGCCGTCAGCACCGCCACCACTCCCGGCAGGGCCGCCGCCTCTGCCACATCAATCCCGTCGATCCGCGCCATGCCATAGGGCGAGCGGACAAAGACCGCCCAGAGCGCGCCCTCCGCCCTCAGATCATCCGTATAGTGCCCGGCTCCGGTGATCAGCCGATGATCTTCAACCCGGCCCCGGCGGTTCGACTGGGTGATCGGCATGGCATTCTCCATGGGTATGGCCCGCTCTTCGAGACTCGTCTGGGAAGGTCGCAAAATCCGGGGGCTCCAGCAAGGGAGCCCCCCTGAACAGCCGCCCTTCGCGCCCCTGCACCCACCTCAAAAGCACCAACCAAAACATCACAAAGACAGCAAAATATCTAGTCATCTCGGAAAACACCCGGACCCATTTACACATATCCGACAAAACCCTCCCCCCCCCTTTATCTTTCCCAAAATACTCCGGGAGGGTGAGGCGCGGCACGCGCCGAGGGAGGGCAGCGCCCTCCCTTCCCCCGCGCCCCCACAGGGGGCGCAATACAAGGCTCGGCCCCCACAGGGGGCGCAATACACAGCTCAGCCCCCACAGGGGGCGCAATACACAGCTCAGCCCCCACAGGGGGCGCAATACACAGCTCAGCCCCCACAGGGGGCGCAAAGAAAAACCGCGCCCCCGAAGGGACGCGGCCAATCACACACCAGAAGGCAAAGCTAGTCGAAGAACGCCCCCGGCAGATAGAGCGCGATCCCCGGGAAGAGGATGATCAGCAGCACCCCCAGCAGCGTCACCAGCACATAGGGAATGACCGAGGCATAGATATCGCCCATCGTCACCCCCGGCGGGGCCACCCCCTTGAGGTAGAACAGGTTAAACCCGAAGGGCGGCGTCATATAGCCCACCTCCATCATGATGATGAAAAGGATGCCGAACCAGATCGGATCGAACCCCGCCTCCCGCACCACCGGCAGAAACACCGGCAGGGTGATCAGCATGATCCCCACCGGGTCCAGCACCATGCCCAGGAAGAAGAGCACCAGCAGCATAAAGGCCAGCGCGCCCCATTTCCCGCCCGGAATGTAGGACATCAAATCACTGATGAAGCTCTGCGCGCCAAGCGCCGTGTAGGCGGTTGAGAAGGCATGCGCCGCAAACAGGATCCACATGATCAGCGCCGTCAGTTTCAGTGTCGCGATCGCCGCCTCGTGCAACATGGGCAGGTTCAGCTGTCTGTTCACACCAGCCGCAATCAGCGCCCCGAAGACACCGATGGCCGCAGCCTCGGTCGGGGTCGCGAAACCGCCAAAGATGGACCCCAGCACAAAGGCCACGATTCCGATCGGCAGAATCACCGATTTCAGTGCCCGGAACTTGTCAGCCCAGCTGCCACGTTCCTCCGGCGGCAGCGCCGGTCCCATCTCGGGCTGCAGCCAGCAGCGCCCGCCGATATAGATCGACACCAGCACGAACAGCGTGAGGCCCGGCCCGACACCGGCCGCGAAAAGCCGCCCGACCGACACTTCGGTCAACAGCGAATACAACACCATCAGGATCGACGGCGGGATCAGGATCCCCCAGCCACCGCCGGCATTGATCGCACCAAGTGCCATCTTCTTGTCGTATCCGCGCTCCAGCATCTTAGGCAGTGCAATGGTTCCCATCGTGACCACCGCCGCGCCCGAGATCCCGGACATTGCGGCAAAGATCACGCAGATCAGAACCGTCCCGATCGCCAGCCCGCCACGCAGGCCACCCCACCAGATATGCATCATGTCATAGAGGTCGTTGGCCACCCCGGACTTCTCAAGCAGAATTGCCATGTAGACAAAAAGCGGTATGGCCATGAGCGTGGGATTGGCCATGCTCTCCCACATTTTCGAGGCAAGGAGGTAGAACCCGATCGGCCCCATCTCGAAATAGAGAAACACGACGGAAATACCGCCCAGGACAAAGGCCAGCGGCGTGCCCAGCAGGACAAAGACCAGGAGCGAGCCGAAGAACAGAAAGGTCAGAAGTTCGACGCTCATGCGTGCACCTCTTCGTCATCTTTCATCAGTTTGCCGAAGGTCGCCTCGTCCACGGGCAGGTCCATCAAGACGCGGATATCGCCCCACAACCGTATAACGCCCTGCAGCAACAGCAGTATCGCGGCAATCGGGATCAGCGACTTCGTCGGCCAGAGCGGCGCTTTCCACATGGAATTCGACCGTTCCATATCGACGATGGCCTCGTGCGCGATATCGTAGCCCTGCCACAGCAGCACACCGACAAACACGAAAAACAGCGGCCAGGTTATGATATCCACCAGCGCTTTACGCTTGGCTGACAGCGAGCCGTAAAAGATATCGACATTCACATGTCCACGTTCGGAGAGCAGGAAACCGCCCGCGATCACGGCGTATCCGCCAAAAATCAGCGTCGCCAGTTCCGATGTCCAGATAGCAGGCTGCCCAACGATGTAGCGCATAACGACATCGGCAAGAAGCAGAACAAAAATAACCATGACGAGCAGTGACACCCACCGCCCGATAAACCTGTTAAACGTGGTGATACCCCGCGCAAGCTTGAGCATTTCCGGTCCTTCTCAGAAAAGGTCTCCGCACGACCGCGCGGAGCATGTCCTCGCCTCCGGCCTTCCGGAGGACGGCGGCGCCGGCGCAGTTCCCCGCGCCGGCCCCGGTTTCAGTCCTATGCGCCTGGGCTCAGACGTAGCCGAGGTCGCCCATCATGGACAGGTAGATGTCCTTGGCCTTTGCAGCGTACTCACCCTTGGCACCCTCGGTTTCGAGGATCTTGGTCGAAGCTGCCGCAAGGATTTCCAGCACATCGTCCGGCAGGGTCATGACCTGAAGGTCATTTTCGGTGATGCCGGACTGCAGCGCCACAACCTCGCCCAGCTGATATTCGGCCGAACGCTGGTAGAACCGGACATCGACGGTCTCAAGCAGAACATCCCGCAGCTCGGGGTCGAGCTTGTCCAGCTCGGACATGTTGAAGATGAAGCTGTCGGTGGTGAAGCCCAATGGCGGCTTGTAATGATACGGGCAGACTTCCCAAAGCGACATGGATTTCGCGCCGACGGCCGCCCCCCAATGCGCGCCGTCCAGCACGCCGGAGGCCAGCGCCTGATACATTTCCGAGCCGGGAATGAACTGCGGTGCAGCACCCGCCGCCTGCAGATAGTCGAGCATCGCACCGGAAGAACGGATTTTCACGCCGCGGAAATCATCTGCGCTTTCGATCTTCTTCTTCAGCACCATCTCCACCGGCAGAACCTTGTCGGCCATCAGGAGGATACCGTCTTCCGCCAGTTCCTCGTTGATCAGTGCCTCAAGGCCCATGTTCTTTGTCGCGTGCTGGAACTCCCAGCTTTCACGGAACGTGCCGGGGATGCCATAAACGAAGTTCGCGGTCTGCGCATGGTCCTGGATGTAGGAGGCCGCGATGGACCCCATCGATACGACGCCTTTTCGCACGATGTTAAAGATGTCGGGGCCTTTGGCGAATTCACCCGCGCCGAAAAGTTCAAGCTTGAACGCGCCGTCCGTTTTTTCTTCCAGACGGTTCGCAATCACACCCAGGCTGCCTTCGAAAGAGCTGGACGATTTCGGCCAGTGCGACTGAACGCGCCACGTCGCCTTGCCCTGGGCGATGCCCTTACCGACCAGCGCCGGCGTGGCAATTGCCGCAACGCCAGCCCCGCGCAGCAACGCACGGCGATTGAGAGATTTGGATTCGGTCATATGATCCTCCCTAGACCAGTTTTTTCAGAGACAGCGCCAAATGGCACCTGTGTCACCGGGAGATAGCCTGGAGTCCTCGTCCCATTCTCCTCCCCCTCGACCGGAAGGAGACCACTTTCGCTCATACGCGTCAACGTCATGCGTAAGGAAACTGGAGATATTATCATCACCTTGATGAGCATAAGGAATACCCAGATTACCACCGCAAAAAATAGTTCCGCAATGCGGAAATGATATGACGCTCTTTAGCGAAGGTTGTAAGGAAATTGCCGGAAAAGCGGGGAAACCGGGCCAGCGACGGGGCCCTGGCCTTCACAGAAATGTGTATCTGGTTCGGGGCCCTGCCTTGCCGGGACAGAAGGGACGGCGCCCTCTGTCACGCCAGCGGCGCCTCGCCCGTATGCTCCAGCCCGCGCGCCCATTTTGACAGCCACCAGGCATAGGGGGCGGGCCAGTGATCCCAGTCCGTCACGCCCAGCCGCTCCGCCGCGTGATGCGCCCAGTAGGGGTTGAAGAGCGCCTGCCGCCCGATGGCGATCAGATCGGCCGCGCCCTCCTGCAACAGCTCCTCCGCCAGCTCCGGTGTGCGGATCAGACCAACGGTCTGGGTCATCACCCCCGTCTCTGCCCGCAGTTGTCGCGCCAGATGCGCCTGATAGGCCGGGCCGCGCTTGAGGTTCGCATTGGTCGCGCCGTGCAGCATGTTCCCCCCCGACGAAGTATCGACCACGTCCACCCCCGCCGCCTTTAGCGCGGCGGCCAGAACCACGGCATCTTCGGGTTCGAACCCGCCGTCGATCCAGTCGGTGGCAGAGATGCGCGCGAATAGAGGCACGTCCTCTGGCAGCACCGCCCGGACAGCCCGCGCCACCTCCAGCGGGAAGCGCATCCGGTTCTCCAGCGACCCGCCGTAATCGTCGGTCCGGTGGTTGGCCAGCGGCGTCAGGAAGCTCTGCATCAGATAGCCATGGGCCATATGCAGCTCTACCAGGTCAAACCCGGCCTGCATCGCCCGGCCCGCCCCCGCGACAAAGGCATCGCGCACCGCGTCCATATCCGCGCGCGTCATCTCCCGCGGGATCAGCCAGCCGGCGTCAAACGGCACCGGCGAAGGCCCGATCACCTCCCACACCTTGTCACCTGCATCCAGATTTTCCTGCGTCAGCGGCCCGTTGCCCTGCCACGCCCGCTGTGTCGCGGCCTTGCGCCCGGCATGGGCCAGCTGCAGCGCCGATTTGAACCCCATCTCGCGGATCTGGCGGGTGACGGGGCGGAAGCTCTCGATATGATCGTCCGACCAGATGCCGGGACAGCCGTTGGAAATCCGCCCCTCCGGCGTGACCGCCGTCGCCTCCACAAAGGTCAGCCCGGCGCCGCCAAAGGCGAATTTGCCGTAATGCGTGTGGTGGAAAGGGGTCAGATGCCCCTCCTCCGCCGCATACATGCACATGGGCGAAATCACGACCCGGTTTGGCAGGGTGACACCCCGGATAATGAGCGGTTCGAAGAGTTTCACGCTCATGCCGGAACCCCATGCGGCGCGAGGATCTGGCGCAGCGCGGTCCCGGCGGCCAGCCTGTCGAAGCCGTCGTTCATCTCTTCAAACGTCAGGTAGCCGTCGATCAGCTTGTCCACCGGCAGCGAACCGGCATGGAACATGCGCAGGAAGCGCGGAATATCCCGCACCGGTACGCAGGATCCCATGTAGGAGCCGATCACGGCCTTTTCGTTGCTGACCAGATCGCCATGTTCAAAGCCGAACTTGGCCCCCGCCGGGGACAGCCCCGCCGTCACCAGCCGCCCGCCTGAGCGCAGCACGGAATAGGCGCCCTCCATGGCCTTGACCGCGCCCGCCAGCTCTACCGCCACATCCACGCCGCCGCGCGTCAGATCGGCGACCTTGACCGCCAGCTCCGGATCGGCGGCGTCAAAGGCATGGGTTGCGCCCAGATCCAGCGCCTTCTGCCGCTTCGCCTCCGTCAGATCGACGGCGATGATCGTCTCCGCGCCCGAAGACACCGCCCCCATGACGCCGCAAAGGCCCACGCCGCCCAGGCCGAAGATCGCCACCGTCTCCCCCGCCTGAATGCGCGCCGTGTTCAGCACCGCCCCGGCCCCGGTCATCACCGCGCAGCCAAAGACCGCCGCATCCACGGCAGAGATCGGATCGTCGATCACCACGATGGAGCCACGGTTGACCACCGCATATTCGGCAAAACATGACACGCCGGTGTGGTGGAAGATCTCCTCGCCCCCGGCGCCCCGGATCCGGGTGCCGCCCGAGAGCAAACCGGCCGTCTTGCGCGCCTGCAACGCGCTTTCGCAGATCTGCGGCCGCCCCGACTGGCAATTCGAGCACCGCCCGCAGGAGGGCGCAAATTGAAAGACCACCTTGTCCCCAACCTTCACGTCATCGACGCCCGCGCCGACCTCCACAACCTCGCCCGCGCCCTCATGGCCCAGCACCATCGGCACCACCCGGCCCCGCGCGCCGTTGATCGTCGAGAGGTCGGAATGGCACAGGCCCCCGCCCATGACCTTGACCACCACATCCGTGGGTTTCGGCGGCAGCAGCGTGACCGTCTCGATCAGCAGCGGTTTGCTTTCCGCATAGGGGCCGTCCTTGCCCAGTTCGCGCAGCACGATTGCCTTGCTTTCCATCTCACACCTCCTCTGATGCCCGCCGATCAGCGCCGCGCGGGCTGCTCCCATGTGTCGGGGGTCACGCCTTCGGACCGCATGACATGTTTCTGCACCTTGCCACTGGCCGTCTTGGGCAGCTCTTCCATCACCCGGACATAGCGCGGCACCATGAACTTCGGCACCCGCGGTGCCAGCCAGCCGATCAGCACCGCCGGGTCGATGGACGCCCCCGCGACCGGCGTCACGCAGATCAGCACCTCGTCCTCCGACACCTCCGACGGCACGGCAACGGCGGCGCATTCGCGCACCGCCTCATGCACCAGCACTTCGCCCTCCAATGCGAAGGAGGAGATATTCTCCCCCCGCCGCCGGATTACATCCTTGGCGCGATCGACGAAATAGAACGTTCCATCTTCATCCTGCCGAAAGCTGTCCCCGGTATGGAACCATCCGTTCTGCATCGCCTCCGCCGTGGCCTCGGGCCGGTTGAGATAGCCTTTCATCATGGCCCAGGGGCGCGAGGATCGCAGGATCAGCTCGCCCACCTCGCCGCGCGGCACCTCCATGTCATTGGCATCGACCACCCGCGCCTCGAACCACGGGCGGGGCTTGCCGGCGATGCCCTTGGCGGTGATGCCGGGGCCCGCATACATCGGGCTGGCGATCTCCGTCATATTGTAGATCGTGTAGACCTCCACCCCGAACCGCTCCGCAAACGCGGGGCCATCCTCGCCGAACGGCGTGATGAAAACATGGGTCATCGGGTGGTTGCGGTCGTCGTCGGACGGCGGGACCTTCAGCAGAAAGGCCGCCATGACGCCCAGCAGAAGACCATAGGTGCAGCCCGTCTCCCGCATCGCGGGCCAGAACTGGTCGGTCTTGAAGTCGGCCATCATGCCGATCGACAGCCCCCGCGCCAGCATGGCATAGACGTAAAGCGTTGATCCGCAATGAAAGATCGGGCCGGAGATCATGCAGCGATCCTCAGGCCCCACGCAATCGAACGCATCCGGCCCCATCGTGTAGATCTGGGTGTAGGAGGACAGCACCCCCTTGGACCGGCCCGTGGTGCCGGAGGTATACATGATCGCGAAGGTATCCCAGGGCTCCAGCGGGCGGTCCAGAACGGGCGGGTCCGCCTCAGCCGGATCGACCAGCAGCGAAACGACGAGCCCCGGCAGGTCCGGCGGCGTCTCTCCTTCGACGATCAGCACCGTCTCCACCGTGCCGCTGTTCACGGCGCCCAGCCGTACGGCCAGATCGGGCCGCGCCACCATGACCTTGGCGCCCGCATCCGACAGGATGTGTTCCAACGCGCCCCCCACCAGCGCGGTGTTGAGCGGCACATAGACCGCGCCCAGCGTATTGATCGCGAACCATGTGGTCAGCAAGTCCGGGCCATTGCCCAGAAAGGTCAGCACCGCATCGCCCTGCCCGACGCCCGCCGCCTTCAGCGCCGCCGCGCGACGACAGACCCGCGCCCAGACCTCTGCATAATCCCAGACCGGCCCGCCGTAGAAATGCACGAAGGTCTCGGACCCGCGCTCTGCCGCGTGGCGTTCCAGAACATAGCGCAACACCGCGTGGTCGCGCTCCAGGGCTGCCTCTGACATGGCTCCTCCTCTTCCTGCGGCCCCCCGCCGCGCCGGCAGGGTTTACCACTGCGGAACAAATGTCCAGCATGCAGAAATAGAACCCCGCGAGGGGGATGATCCGGCCGGGCTTGCCTCCGGGCGGGCCAAACGTGTTCACTAGAGCGGAATCACGCAATCGAGAGCGACACGCCTTTATGACCGCCCTGAGCCAGGACATGCAGATCTTTCCGGAATGGGATGCCTTCGTGGCGGGCCTTCAGGCCGCTGGCGACCGGCCCGCCCTGTTATCTGAAAACGATGTCCTGCATTATTCGGACCTGCTGACGATCCGCGACCAGTGGCGCCGCGCCCTGGACCATCTGGAGGTGACGCCGCAGCACCGGGTGGTTCTGCTGCTCCCCGACGATACGGCCACCGCCGCGGCCCTGCTGTCGCTGATCGACCATGTCTCGCTTGTGCCGCTCAGCCCAGATGCCAGCCCCGCCCGCCTGATCGAACAGATCGAGGCCGCAGAGGCCGATCTGATCATCTGGCCCGAAGACCGCGACAGTCACTGGCGCGACCAGTTGGAGCAACAGACAGGCGCCACGGGCCTCTCCTGGCGTCGCAGGCGGTCGCGCATCCATCTCACCGGCCCGGCGGCAAAGGCGCCGCGCAGCCCGCGCGGGCCGGGCCTTGTCCTGCACACCTCCGGCAGTACGGGAACGCCGAAACGCGTCCCGCTCAGCCCGGATCAGCTGGTGCTCTCGGCCCGCAATATCGCCGGGCACCTGGCGCTGACGCCAGAGGACCGTGCCGTGCATGCCCTGCCGATGTTCCATGTCGGCGCCGTGGTCGACCTGCTGCTGGCCCCGCTGCTGGCGGGCGGCTCTGCCATTGTGTCGGGCGGTCAAGCGGCGGCGCGGCTCAGGACCGCCGTGCTGACATTCGGGGCGACCTGGATTCAGCTCGTGCCGACCTCGCTGCAGCATTTTCTGGAAGCCCTGACCCCGGCAGAGGCGGCAGAGGTCACAAAAACCCTCCGGCTGGTGCGTATGGTGTCGGCGGATCTGCCTGAACATCTGTTGCAGGACGCCGAAAACCGCCTGCCGCTGACCGAGATCATCCAGATGTACGGCATGACCGAAACCGCAGGGCAGATCACCTCTCAGCTGCTGGACGGCGCGGCGCGGACGCTGGGCTCTGTCGGCGTGTCGGCGGGCCCGGAGCTGGCCCTGATCGATTCAGAGGGCGCGATCGTGGCACAGGGCCGGGATGGCGAGGTCTGCGTGCGCGGCCCCACGGTCATGGCAGGCTATGAGGGCACAGAGCAGACGGCGCGCTACGGCGACTGGCTGCGCACAGGCGACATTGGCCGGCTGGACAGCTCCGGCAATCTCTACCTGACCGGCCGCCTGAAAGAGATGATCAACCGCGGCGGTGAAAAGATCTCTCCGCTGGTCATAGAACGCGCCGCCCGTGCCCTGCCCGGCGTGCTGGAGGCCACCGCCTTTGCCCTGCCGCATCCGACGCTTGGCGAACAGCCCGGTCTGGCGGTGGTGACCAGCCGCCCGCTGACCGAGGCAGAGGTGCTGGCGGTGCTGAAACCCCGGCTGAGCCCGCACGAGATGCCGCGCCACGTCAGTTTCGAGGCCAGCCTGCCCCGCCTGCCGAGCGGCAAGACCGACCGGCGCGCCCTGGCCGCGCGGGCCCAGCCGGTCAAACCCGCCACGGAAAAGGCGCCGGCATCCCCCATCGAGGCCGTGGTTTCCCGCATCTGGCAGCTGACCCTGAACGGACAGCCCCCGGAGCCAGGGTCCGACTTTTTCGACGATGGCGGCGACAGCCTGTCGGCCACCGAATTTCTGATGCGGCTGGAAAAGGCCCTGGGCCGCCCGTTGCCGCCCAACCTTCTGTTCGAGGCGCCGCGCTTTGACGATCTGGCCGCACGGCTGGACCAGCACATGGCGGATACGACCGCCCCGGCAGAGCCGGACTATCTGCGCTTTGTACGCAGCCGCATCGCGGGCTGGCGTGGCCAGCCGGTGGGCGCGCGTGGACTTGTCGTGGCAAGGAATACCTACCGCAAAGGGACAAAGGTGTTTTTCTGCGCCAACGGGCTGATGCTGCCCAACCGGTTCGAAAAGAAGATCCTCGCCGAACACCCGGTCTTTCTGCTGCGCTCGCTGCATGGCATGGGACGCGACCGGCACCAGCATTCGGATGCGCTGGCCGCCATCTATGTCGAGGAAATCCTGTCCATCCTCGACCCGGGTGAGGCTTTCATCCTCGGGGGCTACTGCGCCGGCGGGCTGGTCATGCAGCGTGTCGCGGATGAAATGACCGCCCGCGGCCGCCCGCCGAGCCATTTTGTGGGCATCGACGTGATCCTGGACCGCCCGACGCCCTATCCTGTGTTCTATATCTGGTCGGACGATCCGAAATTCTCGGCCGCCGCTCTCTACAAGGAGCCCTGGCGCAGGTTCGGCTGGCTGCATCCCGAAGGCGCCGCCTATGTCCATTGCCCCACCGATCATATCAAGCTGCTGCAGGACCCCGAACAGACCCAGGCCGTGCGGGCCGGAATTGCGCCGGTCCTGGCCGGCCTGCCGGCACCGCGCCGACCCCACCCCGAAAGCCTGGAGGAGGCGGATCGAAAGGCGCGCTATTCCGCCCGCATCCGGGCCCGCATCCCCCGCCTGCTGTCCGCCGGGCGCCCGGCACGGGTCCGCGTCACCGTCACCAATACCAGCCATGAAACATGGCCGCCCACAGCACTGAGCGGGATCGCCCTGAACCTTGGATACGAAAGCCTGCTGCATCGCCGGCCCTATCTGCCGCGCCGCCAGGTTATCGAGCTGACAGAGCCGCTGCACCCCGGCGAAAGCCTCTCGGCCGAGATCGAGCTGCACTGGCCGGCCACGCAGAGGCGCGCACCGCTGTTTCTGTGCCTGCGCATGGTCGATGACGGCATCGCCGATTTCGACAGCACCGGACAGGGCCGTCTGCGCCGCCTCGTGATGCCTGCCCCGGGCCGTTAACCCGCGGCGCGCGCGCCCTCCAGCCGCACCGGCAGCGCCTCGGGCCAGCGATGCCCGAACCGTCGGTGGTACCGCACGCGGTCCGCCTGCCCGGCCAGACCGACACCGCGCTGTCGCAACGCCTCCAGCGCGGCCGCGATCATGGCCCGCGCCAGTGGCGCGCCGATGCAGCTGTGGCGGCCACGGCCAAAGACATAGCGGCCCGGATCGGCCCGCGTGGCATCGAACTTCTCTGGTCCGTCAAAGGCATCGGGGTCGAGATTGGCAGAGCCAAGCGCCAGGAACAGCGGCGTTCCGACCTCCAGCCGGATGCCATGACGGTCATGCCCGTCGCGCACCACCCGCGGAATGATCTGCGCCGGACTGTTCAGCCGCAGCGCCTCGGGCAGCATCTCCGCCGTGCCCAGCCTGCCGCCCAGCCAGTCGTCGCGCAGCTGCGGCACGCGCTCCAGGGTCAGCAGAACAAGCGCCACGGCGGCCTCGATATTTTCGATCCCGTCCGCCAGAACCAGAATGGCATTGTCGGCGATTTCCTGATCCGTCATCGCGCCCGTCTCCGCCATCGCCGCAATCAGCCCCGCACCGCCCGCGACCGGCGTCATAGCGCGGCGCGCCCGGGCCAGATCCGCATCCGCCTGCGCCAGATCGCTGCGGCTGGTGATGGGCGCGAACAACCGGAAGAGCGCCGCCGAACTGCGGCGCATCAGCTCTGCATCAGCGGCAAGCCCCAGAAACCGGGCCATCGCGCGCGCCGCGAAAGGGCCCGCAAAATCCGCAACCACATCAAATTCCGCCGCCTGCCCGTCCAGCTCTTCCTCTGCCAGAGCCCCCAGCCAATCCGCGCTGCCCGCAAAGGTGGCGTGAAAGGCCGCAGACAGCGGTCGCCGCAGATCGGCATGGCGCGGCATATCCAGAAACGGCGGTATATTGGCACAGAGATCGGCGGCAACGCTCTGCCCCCGGTTCTTTTCGGCCAGAACGGAAAACCGCGACGGCGCGTTTCCCAGCCGCCGGTCGGTGAACGCAGCTTCCACATCCGCCGCCCGGCTTAACAGATATCCGCCCCCCGCCAGAGGAACCAGCGGATGATCCTGCCTCAACTGTGCATAGATCGGCGCGGGGTCGGAGACGAAAGCGTCACACAGTGGATCGAACGGGAGCGCGAGCGGCCCCCCGGTTCGCCGGGGACGACCAGCGATCCAGCCGCTTAACGATTTCAGCATCATTCAACCTCAAATGCTCGGACACCACCGCGCGCTCCTCGGCGGTCAACACCTGTCCCACGGCAAGTTTCGCAAGGATCTCAACCTTGTAATAGCGGATCGCGGCAGAGAGCATAAAGACCTCATCGCCCAGATCGGCGGTGGTCGACGGCGAACACATATCGGCGATATTGTCCGAACCCAGCCGCACCGGAACGCCGGCCTCGGCCAGCTCCAGCACACGCACGATGGAATTGTAGGTCGGTCCCGGCCGGCTGCGCATCTGACGCATGCCAATGGCCGCCGACGGGCAGCAGATCACGCCGATATTGGTCTCAAGCAGCCCCTCGACATAGCGCTGCCAGCGCCGGTCGTCATAGGTCGAGGGAGAGATCGCATGCACCGCCCAGATCTGCGGCTCCTGCCCTGCAGCCAGAACGCCCTCCTGACGGACGACCTCGATCAGCCGCTCGGTCCCGTCCTCTTCCGGAATATTCAGCTGATCGGTATGGACATGCAGCATCTTGCCGCTGCGCCGCGCCAGATCGTGCATCCGGCGGCAATGTTCATCAAACCCGATATGGCCGGGATAATCGCGTGTATCGTCCGCTTCGGGAAGCGAGCCGATGAAATCGGCAAGCGCGACGCCCTCTTCGAAGATCGCCCATTGCCGGGGCATGTCATCGCGAAACCCAAAGGGCGTATAGGCGGCCAGTCGCATGTCGATCTGCCCCGAATAGGCCTCTGCGATCGATCTCAACAGCGTCAGGGCAGATGTCCCGACGCGATCCGGCGTGACATCGACCATGCTGTCGACCCGAGCCGTGCCGCAGCCGACCATGACATCCAGCGTCTCCCGCACCCGGCGCTCCAGATCCGCCGGATCATAGGCGGGCCCGTCATGAACCGTCGCGATCAGCTTGTGCTTCTGCTGCAGCGAAATATGCGATGCCTCAAGCACCCGAAGCGCGCCATGCTCCACATAGCCGTCCGCCAGCGTATTGGCGCGATCAAGATGCGTATGGGCATTGTGATAACCGCCCAGTTTCCGGATTTCCGCCCGGAGCGCATCGTAGTAAGGCCCCTTCATCGTCCCCTCCGTCTTATTGTTTCAGGTTAACCCGAACCGGCCGCGGGGCTCAATCCGTTCTCTCCCGATACGAGGCAATGACGAGGCCCGACCGCCCGACCTGTTCTATGGAGGAAAGTGCCAATAGGCGCAAAAGTCACCCTTTGGGGTGTTTGGTTTTTGCGTTCCGTCACTATTGCGGCATTCTAAACATGCAAGAAGGGGCAGGATGGCCCTGCCCCAACGCACGGAGGGTATCATGAAGCGAGAAGATATCGCCTTGATCCTCCAGATTGTTACCTTGGTGGCTTTGGTCGCAAACATCGTCCACCAATGGTAAGTCTGGCGGCTGGTCTCGGGAAACCGGGGACAGCATAGCAAATATAACGGAGGCGACATGACTTCTCAAGATTTTCTGGACTGGATGACCAGAACGGGATGCAGAACTGCCCGCGATGTCGAGCGTGTACTTGGTGTCGGGCGAAACACCGCGACACGGTATGTTGCCTCCGCAAGAGCCGGTGAGGAACTGGACCTTGCGCCATATATGTCCCTTGCCATGTCAGCCATTGCTCAGGGGCTTAAGCCTTGGAACGAATACGAAAGGTAAACTCATGCCGAACTGGAAAGTGAACCTGTCCATCGCCCTGTCAGTGGCGATCATTGTTTTGATCTTCGTGAACTTCGCGGTTCAGGGATAAGCAATACGCCCCAACCATCCGGCGGGACGCTGTCCGGCATATGATCGCCTGCGATTCAGTTGGCAGGCCACTCCGGCGAACGAACCCCTGCAAGCATCCATTGCATGACCTGCGCCGCTACCGGGATTGCGGAATGTTGGTGCGCTTGAACGAACAAAGTTCGCAAACGCCATCGCGCTCAAGTAACGAAGTGGTAGCGCATGAAAAAGTGGTGCGCTTAAGCGGACAATACTCATACCGGCAGGGCTCTCGCGGTTTTTCCAAAACCGCTGCCGCTCTTCTCTGCTTGGAAACCGGCGCCTTACTTTCGCTGCGCGAAAGTAAGTTGGTGCCCCCACACGGCACCGGATATTTATTTATTTCAATTACTTATGAAGTATTTGCGTGATTTTTGGGGGTTTCAGTTGGAATATCCCGGCCCCTTCCCCGGTGAGGATTTTGAAGAAGCGGAGGACGATACCTTGGAGGGTGACACCTCCGCTTCTTCTTGAGGAAACAGCTATGGAGGTAAATCCAATGCCGCCGCCTTGAATTGATCGCCTGACCGCCTCACGGCGGAGGGACCATCCCGCTCCTGCCACGCGATATGCTGGCGAGGGGCGGGCCACACTGCGGATGTGGTGGAATAGGTAGACACAGTGGCTTTGGATGCCACCGGGCGAGCCTCCTACAGCTCTGACGCCCGTGCCGGTTCGATCCCGGTCATCCGCACCACCTTCATACAATATAGTGATTCCGCTGGCAATTTTTATATTGCCAGCGGGATCAATGGTTTTATGCGATAGGCGCTGCATACGTCAGCCTCTTTCCGACTACCGCACGCAGCGCAATCTCGCCACGCTCCGCATCCTCAACGCCATTGGCCGAACGGTTGTTGTAACGGAACTCAAATTCCGCTGCATAGCGGTGCAGGTGTTTCTTGGCGCAGTGCTGGTACACGCCCGTGATCGCGAAAAGCAGCGGCGGAAGCTGGCAGCGGCTTATGTGCGATAGCCTACTCCCACGGCGGCTCCCAGCCCTCCGGCACCGTCAGCCGATAGCCCACGCCGTGTAGGTTCTCGACTGCGAACCCCTCCGGCAACCTGCGCCCGAGGTCTCTTATGTGCTTGTACGTCCCGCTTCGCGCATGTTGTACCTTACGACCATGGTGTAGATGCCGGACGATTGTGGCCACGGTCACGGTGCGCCCCGGCGAAACCGCCAGGGTATAAAAGACCACCGCCTGCGCCCATGTCAGCTTGTAAGCCGCAGCGCAGGCGGTGATGGGGTTGTCACCGTAGATCACGGCAGAGGATCGAACCCGGTCGGCGCCGAATAGTCCCAATCGCCAGACGCCACCCGCAAAGTAACCTCTGAGCCGGGCGCGTTCATGGATGCCATCGGGACCGGGTCGCTCGTCAGGGTGGAATAGCTGAGGCCACCTACACCGGTTGCCGGATCGGCAGAGGCATTGCTGTTCCAATTACTGGAGAGCGCCGCGCCGATATTATGCAGCCTCACCCAGAACTCCTCTGTCGCCGGGTCAATACAGACCTGCACGACATAGCCGCCGGAGTTGTCACCAGAGAGCGCCGGGCTGATTGCCGTCGACCCGCCCGCATGCACGACATTGCCACCGGACAGACCGACGAACTCGGTCGGCTCAGAGACGGATGTACCCTGCGGCGCGGTCGTCACGCCGATACCGCAGCGAACCGTCGCGCCGGAACCATTGTGGTAAACCTCGAAATACCGCTTGCCGGAAGAAACAGGCGTCTGACCCCGGATATTATCCGCGCCGGACGCCGTACGGGTAGCCACAAGGTTTCCGCTGGAATACGTGATCTGGGACGTTTCAAACGTCGCATCCCACGTAGAGGCCGCTGCAGCCACGACTGACGGGGTTTCCGACTTGGTGTCAGACGGGTCGCCTTCACCCTCCGCATTCACCGCGCGGATTTCAACGTCCACTTCAACGTCTTCCGTAAGGCCCGTGATATCGAACCCGCTGGTGCCGCCGGAGCTTGTCCATGTGCCGCCGTCAACGCGGTATTCAATATCGGTTATCGTCGCGCCGCCATTGTCCGGAAGGCTGCTGATACCGACCGTCAGCGCATCACCGTCGCCCGCATTCGTCAGGGTCCAGTCGCCGCTTTCAAATGCATCCGGCACGGTGGCCTCTACCGCAGCGATGCTCTCCGCCAGCTTCACAACAGAGGTTTCCGCATCCGGGTCCATGCCGAGGACTGCGTAAACCTCATAGCCCGCGCCTTCCGTCAGTCCGGAAAGCGTCACTGTCCGATCAACGCGACGTGTCGCGATAGCGGTTCCCGTGACGGACGCCCCTGTCCCTGCCTTCACGTCAGCGGCAGAGGGCTGCGGCGTGCTTTCGGGCCATGCACCGACGTAGATATCGCCGGTCTCAGAAGCGTTGAAGGTATAGGTCCGAGACGTGGCCGTGGATGCCGAGACATAAGGCTCTGTGATCCAGACCGGCAGAACCCGGTCCACCGCGTAATCCGCCGATGGAATGCCGCCGGTCCCGTGGATATGCTCGATCAAGAGCTTGAGCGCGACACCGCCCTTCTCGATATGGGTCAGGGTGTTGTGGTGCAGACTGTCCGAAGACGCATAGCCCGACATGTCGATGTAATAGCAGTTGTCGTCGCGATAGGGTGCGGCTGCGTCGGCATAGGTCGGCTCGTCGTCCACCGTGTTCCAGCTTGTGACGTAGCCCTCATCACCGGCAGCGTCCGTCACCGTGATCGCATCACCCGCCTCGTTCAGACGCACATGCCAGCGCGCAAGCGATTTCTGCTGTGCCGCCACCGCTTCGCGCACCCGCTCTTGGTTGTCTGCATAGGGGTCGCCGCTGTCGCCCGGCAGCACAAAGCCCAAGAAAATATAGGGGATGGTTGCGGCGGTATCGAAATACTCGCGCTTGCTGCGGATGATATCGACGTGATTTGCCGCCCATCCGGTGACAAGTGCGTCCGCCAGGGCAAGCGGCATAACCTCCGCCACGTTGCTGTTGCCCGTGGTCGTTTCAGCGGTCGAAACGGCCAATTCGGCCTCCCGCTCACCCTGTGCATAATCGAAGTGCGACCAGCGCACGTCATTGGCGCGGACAACCACGTCAATCGTCTGGCGATAGATGCTGTCAGATGTGCGCCAGTGCGCGCCATTCGGGACAAAGCCCGATTGCGGCTGACCACCAATTGCCCGCTTTTGCAGAAGCGCCCCGGCAGTGCCCGGATAAAGCGGAGAACCTGCGGCGGTGTCAGTGATGAACTGCGCAAAGCCAAACAGGGTGGAAATGCCCTGCCCGCCGCCTTTCGCCTCTGCGACAGGGCCGGTCACGCCATCCACGGTGAAGCCGTCCTTAACCACGGTCAGCGGAGCAGTATCCCCGAGGTTGTCAAATTCGGCCATAAGCGCGCGGTCGTAGACGCCCTGCATGGCATCAGGTACGTCGGCGAGGGCGCAAGTGCCATCCGCATTCGACTGCCCCTCTTTGCCGGAGCCGACAAGGCCGGTGAATGTAACAGACGCCGGATCGGTCACGGTGTATGCGAAAGCCTTGGTATCGCTGTACTTGCTGTTCCGCACAGTCACAGTGGCCGTGCCGCTGGCATCCGCATCCGGTGCCGTGCCGGTGATCGCGCCCGTGTTGCTGTCGATTGAGAGCCAATCCGCGCCAGTGATCGAATATACCGGGTTGGTGCCGGTCACGCCGGTAGATGCGCTCAGGCTGACGCTATCGCCGTATTCCAGCGACTGGTCGGCAATGGCCGTGCCTGCGTCGATCACGGTGTCGGCGACGATGTAGGCGGGGGCAGACGCGCCTACGGAGACAACCTCAACCTCATCACCGTCTGTCGGATCGAAGTCGCCCGATGAAGCCTCTGTCCAGCTGCTGTCAGCGCCGCCGCGAACGCGCCAGTAATAGGTAGTGGTGGGCAAAGTGACCATTATGCGGCCTCCGCTGTGATGCTCGAATTGTCATTGGTGAGGGTCGGCGCTGCGTTCTGACCGCCAGTCGCCGTAATCGTGCTATTGTCGTTGGATAGCTGGGGGGCGGATCCACCCCCGCCGCCGTGAAGTGCAGGGAACCAGAGGTTGATGCCGATGCTGATCATTCGTCGCACTCCCGGTCCCAAGTGGTGTTTGTCTTGAAGTCGCGGCGCAGGTTCGCGGGGGCATTCGCGGCCCGCCAGTCAACCTCCGCTTGCGTGAACCGGCGCGGCTCTTCCACGTCGCAGAACAGCGGCGCGGTGCTTTCGATCACGTCAGGGCGAAGGCAGGAGCCAGCTGGGAGGCACAGAGCGCAGGCCGTCATCAGGAATGCGGTCGATTTCTTCATCGGAAACCCTGTCTTTGATGATGTTGGAAAGGCGGGCGCTGCATCCGTTCACGCGGATCGTCAGCGTCTCGTTTTCGGCCCGCAGGGCGGCATTGCGCCATGCGAGGTATCCGGCAGTGGCAACGGCTAGGCAGGCCAGCAGGAGCGCGCCGGGGAGGAGGTAGCGGGCGATCACGTCGACCAACCGCGCCGTTTTGCCAGCACGTAGACCACCTCCACGACGCCAGCGAGGGCCATGCCAGCCACGGCCACCATGTCAGGATCAGCGGCAAGGTCTGTGCCCTCCGCTGCCAGCCCGTAGGCCACCAGAGCGCCGGAGAGATATCGCAGGGCAATGCGGGCCAAAGGTGCATAGGTCATTTGCGAAAGCCTTCGATGATAAGCTGGATCAGCCGCCAGAGGCCGGGGGCTTTGGCGGGGATTTCGGTGGCGGGGGGTGCAGGCTGCATCAGGTCGATCAACTGCGCCTGCGTCAGCGTCGTGACGGGCTTCCAGATGACTTTCCCGGCCTCAGTCGCGGGCCAGACCGTTGCTTTGCCGCTGCCGTAGCTGCCAGACCGCCAGAGCGTTTGCTCTGCCGAACGGCGCGGGATGATCTCGGGGGGCTTCGACCAGTTCATGATCGCCTTGCCAGCGGCCACCCTGTCGCCCGCGTTCCAGTGCTTGACCCACGATGCGCGGGCAATCGCTCCGGTGTTGAAATGGAAGCTGACCGCCGCGTCAAATTCGTGTTGCGCCATCGGCACTTTTACCGCCGCCAGCACGTCAGCCGCGTACCGCTCAATATCGCGCGCAAAAACCGCCATGACATTGGCTAGGGCTGCATCCATGTCAGCGGGCATCCCACGGGCCATGCTGGCCGGGTTTGGCGCTCCTGCGGCGGCTGTGTGGCCGATGCCGTAGGTCAGGACGCCCACGCTGTCGAAGTAAGGCGCAGGCACAATGCCTTCATGCCCCGCGATGAACACGAGGCCCTTGTCGGAGACTTTCATGGGGGATTCCCTTATTTGGGTGATGTGGGGTATGGTGTGGGGGAGCGCGGCGGCGGGGAAAGCAGACCCGCAGACGAACTTAGACTCAGTTAACGCCACCCAAGCGGGCGACGGTGTAACGACCGTAAAAGCTGAGAGCCGGAGTAGCGCCCGGCCCGCGCTCAAAACGCCTTCTGGCGGGTGCATCGCCCTTGTGACGACTGATCGAGGCTTTACCGGGTGCATCCACCAGAGCGCGGAACGGACTGGGCTTCCCCGGTCGTGACGCAAAGGGCTGGCAACGGTCGCCGCGCTCTACTTCCGCCAAATCCAGATTTTGCAGGGCTTCGGATAGAATGGGCTGCTAAACCAACTCCAGCCTTTCCGATCTTCTGCCGGGATCGTGTAGAACAGCGCGGCCAAAGCAGCCAAACCAGCCGCGAAAGCCGCCATGTTCAGGGACGCATTCACCAGCGTGCCATGCAGGCTGCCGACGCTGCCATGCACAAAGGACCGCCATAGATCCCAGTAGGCCATTCGCGCCACACCCTTGATATCGACAATAAGGATCATCAGAACCATGGCGATAATCTGGGGCGGATAGTCTTGCCGATTACGCAGCATCCGCATCATGTGCGGCCAAAACCCCCGAAACGACAGGACAAGCGTAGGAACCGCCAGAAGGGCGGCAATTTCGTTCAGATGGTAGAGCATTAGTCGTCCCGGTGCTTAGGGAGTAGTTCCGCAAAGAGGCGGTCCAGGTCGCGGTCGCGCTTGGCGATTGCTTCCTTCAACTCATCGGATGATGCTTTGGCGGCCTGCGCAGCTTTCACGGCGCGGTCGAATTTCTCATCCGTGCTTTCACGACGAAAGAAGCGCATCACCGACGATCCACGCTGTTCTTGAGGTCGTTCATTGCATCCTTCACGGCCATGCTCACCTCGTAGAGTTTGTCCGTCAGTGCGTCGATCCGCTGCGACTTCCGGTAGTTGTCCCAGCCGAGCCAGAGGATCACCAATCCCGAAAGCCCCTGCCCCAGAAGCATGTCCACCACCGGGGAAATGATCGAAGGCTCCATCACAGCTCACCATAAAAACGCACCTCCGGCGCAAAAAGTTGCCCCAGTGGTGTTTCGTCGGCGGAATTCAACCGTTGCAGAATCACAGCCTCACGCCGATTTGATCTCTTAGCCAATGCGCGGCCTCCTAGTGTCGCGTGTCGGTTAGCCGTCGCCCGATCCTGCACGATAGGGCGGCGGCGCTTGGTTAGCTGGTGATCGACGGCCCGACATTGGCCAGCATCCACGCCCCGATCCTGTTCTAAATCACCGGTCCGGCGTGCGCCGCCAGCCATGATTTAATGCCGGAATAGATTTTGTCGATTTGGGCGGAATTTGCGGCGATGTCGTAAACCGCCAGCCCGGCCACGGCACAACCACCTGCGACGTTGCCATTCCAGTCGCGACCAACCCGGAAAGCACGCGGGTTCTGTGTGCCCGGCGCAGACCCGTTGACGTAAGATCCAGTCGATACCAACATGGCGCTGTCCGCTGCTCCCTTGCGATAGAGCGCCATGCCCGAGGGAGACCAGACCGAAGCCATGAACTCCCATCCGCCAGCAGACAGTCCGGGCGCCCGCGACACTGTATCAGCAGACACGCCCCCGGCGTAGGTGTGCATTTGCATGGTGCCAGCGGCCTTATCGACCTCCATCTTCAGGCCGGGCGTGGTCGATGTGTTGTACGACGACGCGGGCACGCCATCCTCGCCATTGTTCAGCCATTTAACCACCGCCGCAATGGTCAGTGATCCGGGCACACCGGACTCCAGCAGTTCCTCGTCGGTGTAGGGTAATGTCCACCACGCAACCTGATCCGGCTCCGCATAGCTGCCCGTCAGCGGCGTGACCAGCCCGTGCATGGTAGCGCGCTTTCCCCGCAGTGAATAATCGTAGCTGGGGTCCTCCGGGTACGCATGCCCAAACATGCCCGCCCACTTTAGAGCACCAATCGGTGGCCAGCTTTCGCCGTAGTATCCGATACCGCTTTCGCTGAAGTCAGCGCCGGGAATGATTGTCTGTATTGCCATGGTGCTGCCTCCTCAGGCGTCGATGTCAAAATGATGGATGGGCGCCCAATGCCAGAGCGCGTAATCGTCACCCGATATCCCGAATGTCGCGGCATCACTGTCGCGCATGTTGCCGCGTGATCCTGTGGTGCGGCCAGCGTTTACGCCGGTGGCCCCGCCCTGCCATGCATACCGGACCTGTATGTCAGTGGCAGGCAGATCGGCAGACATGGTGATCTGCACGAACCGCCGCGCCACCACCGCAACCGATGCGATGGTCAGCGCCAGATTGCTGTCGCGCCGATAGACCTGATACCCGCGCGCCGCCAGAGCCGCGACATTCGTGGTGTCGATCACCAGCGGCTCGACCGGCACGTCATATTCAATCTGGATTGTCCGGGCGCCCTGCACCCAGGCCCGGATCGGGCGAATATACTCGCCGTCCATTCCCAGCGACACACGCGCCACTGCACGCCCGATCATCGCGCCGCACCATTTGACCTCCTGCGCAGTGGCCAAATGCGACCCGACGCCGCCGCCATCGCCGTATTCGTACTGATACATCGTGCCGCCGAATACGTAATTCGGGTCAGAAATGCACCGGTCCAGCACGGCCTCGGCGAGTGTCGGATAGCTGTTTCCGTAGTACTGATGCGACGCCACCTGTGTCATCACCATGACCAGCGTCACGGGATAGCCCAGAGCGGCTTGCGCATATGCCTCGGCGGGTCGGCGGATATCGTCCTCGATCCGCCGCAGCCAGATTTCAGGATTTTCGGTATTGTCGGCCTCGCCCTGGGTGTACACCAGCGGCAGGATGCCCACCGTGATCCCCTGCGCGTCGGCATAGGCCGCGATCGCATCGATAGCCGTGGTGATGCGATACCAGTAGGCGCCGTTCTGCCCCAGCTCATCGGCCCGTCGCCCGCTTTCACAGCAGTTGATCGACACGACCTGATCATATGCCGCGCTGAACGCAAACCCGGCCTCGTCTGCAAATGCCGACAAAAAGCTTTCCGCAACGCCCCGGCTCGCCTCTTCGGCGGTTCCGATGGTGACGTGATCGACCATCTCATCCATGTAGGTTTCCGGATCGGCCCAGGCGGTAGACGATGGAACCGTGCCGCATTCAAACATTTTCAGATTTGGAACCGGCGTCGTACTGATCGGAGTAGTCGAAAACCCTCGCAGCACCGATTGCCCGTAAAGGATCAGGAACGCCGTGCCGCCAGTCAGACGCGCCCGGTCGAGGTCGCTGTCGGCGGTGGCGCCGATCTCAGCACCGTCCGTATGAAAGCCCGATATGGCATAGCCGGCCGCATCGACGGTCACACGGTCATAAGCATCCGTCTCGGACCATGATCCGGCGGAGCGGGTAGTGCCGTCCAGCAAATCGACGCGGGTCGCATAGCCATTGGCGTCAACCCAGACCGATCCGTACGCGTCGGTGTCAATGAGTCCCGGCACCTTGTCCGCATCGGCTTTCAGATCAAGAGCGGCTTGCTGGGCGGTGGAGATCGGCAAATCCCCGGTATCCACCTCCGCCGCCGTGCCAAGCTGATCCACCACGCTTTGAAGCAGATCTTCAATCGCATTCTCTGTGCCGCCTCTGGTCGCGATCTTCGGATCGGTGCCAGTCGTCGGGATGGTCAGTTCGCCTACGGTGATGGTCATATTGCCTCCATGCTCAAAGACCCCGCAGGCGGGGCAGTTCGTTCAGATGTTCAGGATCGTCAGGCCGTGGTTTCGGAGACCGCAGCGGTGAAGTCGGAGGCGCTGGCATAGTCCCCGCGCGACCGGGCGAAATAGTATCGCGTCACTGCGGAACCAAGGCCGGTTTCCTCCGCCGTGACGGTGGCATTCTGCGAAGCATAGACGGGCCCGGAAAGCAGGGCCGCATCGTCCGGATCACTCGTTGGACCGGCGTAAATCTCGATTGCCCGTACGTCCGGATCATTTGGGACGCGGAAGCTCACCTCGATAGTTCCCGGTGTTGTCTCTGCCGCCGCGCCGTTCGTCGGGATATCCAGATCAATATCGACAACAGGCGTCACGCCGGTAATACTCACATGTTCGGACTTGCCGGATGCAGACACGGCCAGCACCCGAAAGTCCTGCGCATCCCCGGCCACGCCCGGCACATAGACAAACACATCGCCAGAGCCGTTGATCGTTTCAGCATCTATGACGCCCTGCAATTCACCCCAAATGCCGCCCGTGGTTGCCCGGATTTGCCATTCGTACAGATCGACGCCAGACGACGGAGACGGCGCAAATTCGTAAAGCACGCGCGGCGAGATATAGCCGCCGGTGTCTTGGTTCGCCGCATCGCCCGTGGTGGCCGTGATTGCGCCGGGCGGGGCAACACCCTCTCGGGTGCCGTCGTATGGCTCGTTTACAACCTCTTCTTCTTCGGTCGTTTCGTCCCAATCGTAAATATCGGACGTGTGCTTAACCAAAGTCGCGGGCAGGCGCATGGCGACACCACCAGTCGCGCCCACAGGGTCGATCCCCGGCGTGATGCTTTCAACCTCGAATATTCCATTCAGAGCATCAAATTCCGGGTGGTCGATATCCAGCGTCACGGTGGCACCGCCTACCAGATCGAAAGCTTCCGGCGGCAATACGCATGTGATCCGGTTTTGCCGCCGCAACCGCATCCCGGAGATTTTGCGCACCCGCATGGCCTGCGTGGCTGACGGGCAGAACGACAACGCAAGATCGCGCACCGCCTCAACCCCGCCGTCTTCTGTCAGTGCGCCGGGGATTTCCCATGGCTCCAGATCGGCAGTCTCATAGCCGCGCGCCGGTGACAGGTAGGATACCCGCAGAACGTTCACCAGTTCGGTTTCGTGCGCTAGGATTTGCTCCTCAAACCCGTCTTCAAGAAAGTCTGTGACCGTCACAGAGGGTGCCCGATACGCCCCGGCAGCATAGCCAAGCTGCCCGCCAATCCGGATCAGGTCAGCCGCACCGGATGCCACCAACGGGTTAATCTGGTCCTCGATTTCGCCGGTCGAAAACAGCATTGTCCCGGCGGCGGTATAGCGGTCCTCGGTTCCGCCTGATTTGAGATCAACGCTTTCTTCGCAGATATCCGCGCCGTCGATAAAGCTATCCAGATGCAGGTTGGCATCGCGGTACTGCCGGATCGGGTTTTGCCGCAGCGCGTCCAGCGTGCAGAGCGCGTGGTTGTCCGACCATTCCCAAGTATCCGGATCGTCTGCGTCCTGCGCCCCGTCGCGTGGATCCCATACCAGACTGAATTTACCCTCTACCTCGACAAGCGGCGGCGTAGCGGGCCAGCGTTCCTGTCGGCTGCGGTTCGGCCCCCGATCAAGGCGGCACCAGATGACCGTTCGACCCTGCCAGCCGTCTGTATCCTTCCAAAGCTCTTCATCGTCACCGGAAGCCCAAGGAGCCTCTTCCAGAAACTGACGCGGCGGCGATGTTTGATCGCCCCGGCTGATCCAGACGCGCGCGTAGCCGTCGAACGGGTCGGCATCGGCATCCGCGCCCCCGAAGTCGCCCCCCGTGCCGCCGCCGTCCGGTGTGCCGTCGAAGTCAAAGGCATCGCCCGTCAGCGTGACCTCGCGCTTGTCGAAGAACAGCGTGAAGTCTGGCAGCGCAGACGGCCGGGAATTGAGGATCCAGCACCCCCAGATGTAGTCATCGCGAACCGGCGTCCCGACTGGCGTCCCCGTGGCGCGGGCTTCACCATAGACGAACCGATAGCCCGGTGCAGTTGTTGGGGCGGATAGCTCCCGCTCGATGTCTTGTGAGCGCTGAGAAGATGCCAAAAGGGCATTGACTGCGGTATTCAACAGAAGCGACCCGCCTATCCTGAGCGCAATACCGCTCAAAGACACACCCGTCGCAGTTACGCCCCCGATACCAAGGCCCGTCAGAAAGCCGCCGCCAGAAAACCAGCCGAGAGCCACCGGAGCTAGGAAACCCATGTCATTGCCCCCAAAATCGGCCCCCGGTGATACCGAATTCCCGACTTGCCTTTGGTCGCCGTCCATCCGCCGCCGACACAAATCCCCAGGACCGCACCAAGCGGCCCATTGTGTGCGATCATCACAAGATCGCCCGGCTGCGGATCGTCCGTTTCACGCATCCCCGCATCCCGGCAGAGCGCCGTAACACCCGCCACGTATCCGCCTCTTTGGCGTGCCAGCCGTGCTGCGCTGACCGGCCCCGAATATGCGTCCCGGAGGCTGGCAAACGGGCGAATTCCGAAGAGGGCAAACAGCACTTCATCCGTGGCCGAAAAGCAGTCAGCAGATACCCACTCAAAAGGCCCCGCCATGTGCAGCCGCACAGCCTCGATTACCGTCACAGCGAATAGACCCGCGCCGTGATTGCGTAGGACTGGCCCAGCGACAGAAGCGGGGCTGTCAGCGTGACCGACAAGGCGTCATCCGACGATGCAACCGCGTGATGCAGAGCATAGCCCGCAGGCAGCGCCTCCACCGGCAGTAGGAGATAGGGCCTGCCTTTCGTCACGCCGTCAAGCGGCACTGTCACCTTGCGCACTCCGGCGCTGATCAGTTGCAGGTTTGCCGACTGCGCTATGGTGATCGTCGCGAAGGCCGGGACGTTGTTCAGCCAAAACTTGCCGCTCATCACCACACCGCCGGGTTGCGCGCCCGCTTGATTGCGTTCTGCACCTGCCGCCCCGCCGTATCGCCGGGATAAGCGGCAATCTGATCCTCATATCCATGTGTGATGGATGCCTTGGCACGGGCAGACGGGCCGGTCCCGAGAGGCAACGTCATGTCGTGCAGAAACTCCATCCCCTGCCCCGAAAACCGGAAACTCTGCCCGGCGAAATACCCGGTAAAAAGCGAAACAGGATCGGTCACAAGCGTCGTGCCGCCCCGCTCCGTCGTGACGCCGAACCAGACGGTGAAAGGCAGATTACGGATCGACTTGCCACGCTGATCCATAACATCCTCAAGGCGCGCCGCGACATGCGCCACCGCGTCCCCCGTGGCCAGCCCGCCCGTTTCCGCAGGGATTTCAAGCTGCACCAGAGACACCAGCGCCCCGTCGATATCGACACTTGTGCCGGACCAGTCCTCGCCGCCCCATGTCAGCGTTCCCGTGCCTGTATGCATGCGCACGGTGCCATCCGGCCATTCCGCCTCGATCAACATAACCGGATGAAAGTGACCGGCCAGCGCAGAAATCAGACCGGCGGGGGCGTTGCGCGTCAGGGCCATGGGTTAAGCTCCGTCCAGCTTTCATATTCGTCGGAGAAAACCTCGCGAAAGTCCCACTGATATCCGAAGGTGCCAGTGGCGGGCATGACAGACCGGGGCATGTCCAGTGCCTCAAATACGATGCTTTCCCGCGCGCCGATGCTGACAAGGCCCTCAATCGTGAATGCCTCGAAAAGCCGGATCACGGCATTGCCGGAACCGTCAGACGTAGCCGCCGCCAGTGCCGTGCTGGCCTCTGTGTCGGTGCCGTTCGATATCACAATGCGCTGCGACGGGCGGGCAACTTGCACATTCGGCGGCAAGCCCGTCAACGAAACGGCAAGCCAGCCCCCGTCTGTCGTAGGCGTCCCGGAAACAGCGTAATCCCCGGCGCCCCAAACCATGGACGTGCCGTCCGAAGTCCAGAGCATTTCCGTACCGCTCGAAGTCCATTCAAGGATCGACTGCACCTCTGCGGATATCTGCCCCCGAACCGGATGAAGGTGCGGAAAGGCATCTATGCGCACCAGATGTTCGCCGCCTACCAGGAGCCGTTTCAGGTTCTCGATATAGCCCGCGCCGTTCTGATCCTTGCCAATGCCGGTGACATGCGCCGTCGCGTATCGCCGCGACCGCTGGAAAGACGATGTGCGCGCGCGGCCACTGAACAACTCGACCGACCGCGAAACCGGATCGACCGTCGTCAGTTCCCAGCCGGTCAAGCCGACAGGAGGCCATGCGTAAACGTTCGTCATGCAATCCCCGTCATACTTTTGGGCTGAGACGACATGCGCCGCGCCTGCGATTGGTTGTTGCGGGTGACAACCTGCACAGCCACGTCCCCGGCCACCTGCCGGACTTGCCCGATGGTCACACCCTCCGGCACGGCAAGCTCAACGGTGACTTTGGAATTGCCGCCCATGGCGTGGTTTGGCGTGATAGTGCCGCTGGCCGTTGGCGTGAACAGCTCCGGACCTTTCTCGCCCACGATATAGCTTGTGCCGCTGGAAACCGGCCCGCCAGATGCGCGGAAGCCGCCAAAGAGCCAACCAGCCACATTGCCAAGGAAGCTGCCACCCGATCCCGAACCCCAAAGCCCGGACAGCGCATTGGACAAATCACGCGCTGCGGATCGAATGGCAGCGTCAGCAAGAAACCTGAGAAGCGCTTTGCCGACATTATCGCCAGCAACCGCCGCCTGTAGCAAATCCTCTGTCAGCCCTTGGATGCCATCGCGGATCGGGCCAAATTCGGTGCGCTCGAATTCTTCTGTGACGAGGGCCTGCGCCTGCGCAAATTGTTCCGCCGATAGATACCCGGCCTCCTGCAACTCGTTCAGGTCGGCAATCTCGCGGTTGTATTTGTCCAGCGCGGTTTCGGCGCGCCTGATCCAGCGTTCGGCCTCGCGGGCCTGTTCGTCTACTGCGGAACGTCCGCCTCCGCCCTTGCGTCCGCCGGAACGGCCCTTGCTCGGATAGGTGACGCGTACTCCCCCGAGACCCATCAGTGCCACGTCGGTGCGATCCGGAACCACGTTGCCACGGCCTCCCAAAACTGGGCCTTGAAGGGCCTTCCATTGGGCAGTTTGCGCAGCTTGGGCATTCATCGCGGCAACGGCGAGGTTCTCAGCCAACCGGGACGCCTCATTGGCACCAGCACCAATCGAGGGCGCTAGGCCGTCTGTTGCGTCCACTACGGCATCAGCAAGAGCTGCGAGCCGGTCAGTCTCATTGGACAGATCGATAGTCTTGTCTAGCGCAGCAGCAAATTCAGGAGGAATATCACGCAAAGATACGCCAGCATCGTCCAGGTAACGCACCATATCCTGTAGTGCAGCCTGCTGCTTGTCGAATGTGTCGGCAGTCGCGGAAGCCTGCACGATCGCCTCGAACTCTTTCGCTTGCGCGTTGGTTAGGCCAAAGTCTGCCTCGATCCTTGTCAGGGCATTTCTCAGATCACGCAGAGAATGAGATGCAGTAAAGTATGCCCCTGCCGTGTCTCGCAGAATGCTGGCTTGCTGTTTAAACACATCTTGCGCCGCATTTACCCGCAGTTCGGCCTGCAACAGCGCAAATTCACGGACCCGACCAGCGGCGTTGCCATATTCCTCGTATAGGTCAACCACGTCCATTTTTAGAGTGCTGAGAACAGCCTCAAGTCCTTCCGCTGTGCTGGCGAGTTGGTCCATGGCGTCATCGAAATCGGTTGCGCCAGACGCTGCGGAAATGAAGTTCCCGACCAGCGGCAGAAGCGCACCAGCGGCCACACCGGCACCAATCGCCAGCGGTCCGCCAAGGTACATCGCAATATCGGGAAGCTGGATCGCCAGCGCCCGCAGCGGTTGCCCTGTCGCGCTGGCTTGCTGTGCCACCTGCGAAAGCTGCATCGCGATGCCGCGACTATCGAAAGACCGGCTAGCTTTCGATATGTCTCGCATCGGTGCGGACATCGAACTGAAGGCACGGCTTGAGTTCTTCCCAGCCTTCACCACCTGTTTTTCGGTGATCGCCGCCTGGTCCCCAAGCCGGTCAAGGTCAGACGTGGCCTTGACAGCGGACGAGGAATCGACGGCAAATCCGAGGCTTGCGATATCGGTCACAAGGATACCCCCATGAAAAAAGTGTTTCTATTCATCGTGATATTGTTGCCCTTCAGCGCGACATCAGAGCCTTACGAGGACGCCAGAAAGGCGTTTTCCGACTGCGAAAACGCTTGGTTCATGAAGGGCAAAAAGGATGCCCTAGAGCGCCTAAAGGTCGCAGGTACGCAAGTGGCGCTGAGGGTTAACCCTCTGGCGAAGGATTCTGAGGAGCGGCTAAAACAGTTGCGGGATGCGACGGATTGGCTCCGGAAGTGCGGCAAAATCGTCTATCCCGACTAACCCTCCCAAGGCGGCCGCCCTAGCGGGTCATCCCCGATCTCCTTGCCCCGCAGATACGCCGCTGACATTCCCCGGATGACGTGCCGTTCACGTTCGTTCGCCCAAGGCAGAGCCGAAGCGATTTCAGAGTAAGGCAGCGGGACCGGGCCGAACCCGCCTTGATGCACTCGCCCCATGTCGCTGAAAGCCGCCGCGATGTATTCGGCTTCTTTCGGGACCGGCGGCAGATCGGGCGACTTATGCCCCCGATGGTTGATCCAGCTAGGCGGCTTTCCGTTCAGAAAGCCGAGATGCTTCGCCCAGAGGGTCAGGGCTTCCCGGCACTCTTGAAAAAAGAGGCGCGATCCCCGGCCACCTCCTCGATCTGCTCAAGGATCCAGACCCAAGCCGGTTCCGCCAGCATGGACCGCAGCTTGTCCACGGTGACGGCTTCCTTGCCGATCTCCATGCCTTCTACGGAGGCCACGGCAGCAGCGGCCACGGCCACGCGACGGCCCGTCAGGAACTCTGATGCATCAGCCTTTTTCTTGCGGTCCTGCATCTGGCGCAGATAAGCCCGCTCGGCTTCCTTCACGGCCTCGCTGTCATAGCCGATCACGCCGATCTTGATGCCGAGGTCCGTGCCGGTGCCCGGGGCCACCAAGTCAACGAAGGCACCCGCCTTGGACGCCTCCGACAGGTTCAGATTGCTGATATCCGTCATGCAGCGGCCCACGCGGCAGCGGTGATCGGCAGAACGGCAGTGTTGATCCGCGCCGTGCACATCTGGCCACGAATGCTGTCTTGCGTTAGCGCACGGTAGCGCGGCGAGGTGCAGACACCGGAAGCGCATTCATAATCGCCGCTGTCCGAATATACCTTGAAGAAGGTCAGCAGGGTATTGCCGCCGGAATTCGCCGTGATGATATCGCGGCCTGCATCGGTGTCGCGTTGCTGGATCGTGATAGTGACTTCGCCGCCATCAGATGCGCCATTGGTGTGGTAAATACGGCCTTCCGAAACGAGCCCTTCGGCCACGTCGTTTTCCGTATCGCCCCACTCGCCGAATTCGACCAGGCCGACGATTTCCTCGGCGCTGGCAAACAGCGTCTTGTAGGCTGCGGCAGTCTCTGCCGTGGGTTCACCGACCGCCACATAGACCGACGAGCCGGTGACGTTCTCAAGTCCTGCTAGTGGCATATCGCCCTCCTATTTGCAGTCAAAAATGGTAGTTGCCCCGGATGACGACCGGGACGCTGTAGACGCCATCAGTCACCGGCAAGGCGGCACGGGGCGAAGGTGCGGCGGTGATCTTCACGCCGTCGAAGAGGTCACCAACGGCGAAGCGGGCAACCAGTGCGGAAACGAGGGCGTCGTTTTCGGTGCTGTAGTCGGTGCCGGTTTCAACGCGCACGACGATTTCCGGGCGGGCCTCTGTGGATCCATTCACGCCCATGGTGCGCTGCGCCCCGCCGGATACCTGCACCACGTAGCGCGGCAAACCCTTACCGGGTCCATTGGGCAATACGATGTTGGGCGGGTCCGTCATGGTGACGATCCGCCGGATCAGGGCCGCTTGGCCCGCTGTGATGCTCATGGGTCAGTCCTTGAACTGCGCCGCGTTCTGCGCAACGATCACCGACCATTGCTGCACCGCGTTACGTACGAAAAACCGTCCTGCGAACTTGCCGGTCACGCCGTATTCCTGCGGTCTGGCGTGGAGCGCGGTGAATACCGCCTCGAACACATCGCCAAGGTCCATCCCAGCCACGAGCGCGGCATAGGACACATCGCCTTGTCCGATCACACCGCCGTTGATACTGACCTGCTGCGAGTTGATCAGTTCGCCGGTATCGACCGGCACAAAGCCGACCTGAAAGGTGCCGCCCGTGTCCTTTACGCTGGCCTGTCGCCGGGTCATCAGTTCGCCGACGTCTTGGGTCGCTCCACGGATGATGTGCTCGGCGTTCTCAGTTGCCTTTTGCGTCCAGCCGCGAACCGACGCTGCGAATGTAATCACGCAGCCCTCCGCGCGATCCGCGCCACCATGGCCCAGTCGATGCGGATGCGTTCCGAGCACCGGCAGTTGACCGTTTCTGCAGCCGGGGCGTTCTCGTCATGCGGATGCGCCAGCAAGGCCCCGGTGACGGGCGAGACGAACATTTCGCCCCACCTGATTTCCTGCCCGTTCAATGCCCGGTGGCTGTCGCGGGTACGCGGGCCGGGTGTTGCGTCCCATATCTTCGTCACGGCTTCGACCGGCACCTTGCCGTCATCAATCATCTGCTGCGTGCTTTCGTGGCGTCCGGCGTTCATTGCGCCGTTGCCCTCAGTCCGCGCGATGGTGTCGGCCCTGACCTTCAACAATCTGTCCGAATACCGCCCAGTGATCCGGTCGATGTCCGCCCGCGCCAGCGACTTGCCATCCTTGATCGCCTTGCGGATCATCGGATCAAACCGACGATCTCGCTTTTCCCGGCGAAAATAACTGCTGTCCAGTTCCTCAAGTTCAGCCCGTGCCTTCCGCACCGCTGCGGCCTGCCTGCTGTGAAGGCCGATCAGCCCGCCCTTGCGCTGGTTGCCCTCAGTGCGACCGATCAGGTCTTGAGCGACCTTCCGATACGAGCGGGACTGCTCAACCGCTTCGGCTATCGTCCCCCGGATCACCTCTTGCGTGTCCAGAGTGACTTCCGTGATCAACCGGGCCGCTGCTGTCCGCGTCCACGCTTCCGCCCGGGGATGTCTCCCCTGGAACCGCACCTGCAAGTAAGGCGCGGTATTTGAGGACGGCTTTGGGAGCGTGCTCAGCTGGTAAACCGCCCCCGCCCTGAATGCCGCGTCTATCGACTGGTCCAAAGGCGCGAAGAACTCTGCGCCAAGCTGCAAGGCCGCTGTGACTTCTCGAACGCCCTGCCCGATGTTACCTGTCCGAATTGCCCGCTCGATTGCTTCCTCGATCACCCGCATCTGCGCCGTGCTGCGAACGTCCTGAATGGCTTCCTCAAACGCGCGGGCGATCTGAGGGCTGACCTTATCCAGTTCGGCAAGGAAGGCGCGGCGGGTGTCGCGGGGCATCAGTCCTCACCTTTCCGGCATTGGCATTCCCAGTAAAGCACCACGCCACCCGGCTGCATCGCATCCACGTTTACGATGCTGAACACCTTCCCGGCCACGGTCAAGGTATCGCCGTTGCGCGGGTCTGTCTCAGCATCCGGCGCAATCATGGCCTTCACGTCGCGGGCAGTGATCTGCGCTCCGTCGCGGTCACGGGCGCTGTACTCGCTCAGGATGAGGGTGCAGGCGTAATCCGTGGTAGACCCCGGCGTCGGGGGATATGTCGTTTCGTCTGCGCCGGTGGTTCGGGTGATGGTGCCTGTACGCGGGGCTCCGTTGCCGACCTCCGCACCAGCCTCAGCGATAGCGGCGGCAACCTCTGCGGCAATGTCAGCGCCGCTCATCCACGCAGTAACAGCGTGGTTGCGCCGCCCCCTATGAGAAGTCCAGCCAAAAGATCGTCAACAGCCGTCATGACAGGCCGGTAAGAGTCAATCGTGTTGGGTGCGCCGGTGACTTCCCAGCCCAGATCGCCGACCTTATTCAGAACCTTCTGCCCCTGTCGGGTGATAGACGGCGACAGGCTTCCCGGAGAAGCCAATTCAGCCCGCGTCATGTAATGCTGCGCTTCGATCACTTCTGCGGGGATTTCATCTTCCGAAATCTCGTTGCCTTCGCCGTCCGTCATCTCGGACCGGGGGAAAGCCATGGCTTGCGCCCGCCCATAGGTGCGCCACCCCTTCCAAGGCAGGCTGTCAAGGCGCTGGCAGGCCCGCACGATAGCTGCGCTTAGGGCATCACTCGTCGTGACCGTTTCGTCAAAGGTCAGCGATGCCCAAGCGATGTATGCCGCTTCATTGGTATAAGCATTTGACCCGGCAACGTTGGAGCCATCCTCGACGGTAACGGCCATCAGACGAACATGGCCTTTTTCAGCAGCTCTTGACGCTTTTCAACGCCGATCCTGCCGTCATACTCGACTCCGTGCGCGTCCAGCCATTCGCCCAACTTTTCCTTGTCGGTGATTGCGTCGATATCTTCGGGGCTTTCCGGAACGTCCAGCGCCTTCGGCTCCTCGCCATCTGGGGCAAATCGCGCATCAATGATCTTGAAACCCTGTGCCCGCAGCTCTGCTTTGCGCTCGGGGGAAACTGGGTGCGGCTCGTAGATGATCTTCATATCTCTCACCCGTAGATTGCGACGATATCCGTCGCTGTGGTGCCGGTAGAGAGGACGAAACTGCCTCCGACAGGAAGCAAACCGGCCACATCTATGAAAGTAACGGTCTCGCCGTTCTCACCCTTCAAGGCAACGTCCCCTGGCGAACCGATCCAAAAGGCATCAGCCGATCCGCCCGCAAGCCGATTGGTGTCGTGCGGCGTGACAGCCGCAAAGGAGCGGCCCATATTCGGAATACGACCCATATAGGCCTCCTGTTATCAAGGAGGCGGCAAGGTTGCCCCCGCCGCCCGGATTTATCAGGCGTCTGCGTCGCCGACCGCGATGACACCAGCGGTCATCTTGTCGAACTGCGCCACCTTGTCCCAGTTGGTGCCGGTCGCGACTTCGGCGTCGGTCGGGGATTTGCCGCCGTTGGTTTCGTCCCACGAGTAACCCTTGAGGCCAAGCGAGAAGCTGTAGTCCGCCTGGAACGTGGTTTCGATCCGGGTCTGGCCGTTGGTGGTCTCGACGTTGGTGATGATGTCGGACGTGTTGCCCACGACAGCAGCGCCAGAGACAAGGCCCAGAACCTTGGACAGGTTCGGCGTGCCGCTCTCGTAGAGGGCCGGTGCATCGGTGATGATCACGGCCTTGCCGAGAATGTCGATCACGTTCACGTTGCCCGCCTCAAACAGGCGCTGACCGTTGGCGAGGTTGTCGCCAATCAGGTTGTGCGCCGTGGTGCCGGTCATCACGTTCGCAACGATCTGGCCCGACATGTCGCCGAACTTGGCATGTGCGCCGTTGATCGCGCCGTAGGTGATCCCTGCGGAGCCGGACACGTCGTTGGTCACAGCCGAGTTGTTCTCGATTGCGGCCACCAGCGCAGCGATTGCAGTGTTGAGCTGATCCTGTACCAGCAGTTCAGCAAACGCCGATGCTGCGGCCTGAACGCCTTGTTGCGTCGGACGTTGCAGCCAAGTCATCTGCGACGGCTCATATCGGACCGGGCCGAAACCGCCCGCGATCTTGACCTTGGAGCCGACCAGTTCGGTCAGGTCGGTCGGGGTCACAGACGCTTGCGCAGCGTAGCGATCAACGCGACGCCGGGCCGAGGCCAGCGAAGCAAAGAAGCTTTCCCGCATGAAGTCGCCGGTCATCCCCTCCGAAGAAAGGACGATAGCGCCAGCGGATGCAGCGTTGAACTTGTCGATCTGCTGAGCGAGCGAAACGATGGTCGCAGGCATGATGTAATCATTGAAGACCTGCATTTGGGAGAGAGACATGTGGTTATCCTTTCATGTCTATTTTTCAGGGAGGTCTGCCAGTGCAGGAACCTTGTCGATCAGAGCGTTTCCGCCCTTGCCCGTGCCTTTGCTTCCCGGAGCATCGCCACCAGTGGGCGGGGTAACGAAGTCTTTGCCCTCGCCAGCGGACCAGCGTTTGACATGTTCGGAAAGCTGCATCGGCCCCATGTCTGTCTCGACGAAGGGCTTCCCGTCCTCACCTACCTTCACAGACGACGACAGCATGTCTCGCGCCGCCTTCGCATAGAGGGGTTTGGTCACGCCTGCCGCGTTCAGAGCGTCCGTCAGATCGCGCTCCACGGCGTTTTTCCGCGCCGTTTCCTGCGATGCCTCGAATTTGCCTTTCCACTCGTCGCGATCGGCTTCGAGGGTCTGACGCAGCTTGATCAGCGCGGCCTCATCCGGCTTGCCGTCCTTCAGCTTCGCCCACTTGTCGGCGTCGAAGTCATCGGGGAAGGCATCGGTTTTGGCCTTGAGCGCATCGCGCTCCTGCACAGCGGTCGCCTTGTCGGCTTTCACGCGCTCATATGCGCTCTTAAGGTTCGCAACGTCGGGGTGATGATCCACGCCTTCGATTTGCAGGATGAACTTACCATCCGTTTCGGCGTAGAGGGATTTGACAGCATCATCGAGGCCGTCTAGGCTTTCCAGCACGGTTTTGAGCATCGCTCAGTTTCCTTTTGTGGGGATGCGCCATCGGCGCGGGTTAGAGGCTGTCAGCCCCTGCGAATTCACGCCCGCTGATGAGCGCGTATTCCTGTTCTGCGTCCCGCTCGGGCGACATAACGCCACCCTTTTGCAGACGCTCGTAGAAGGTTTCCCAAGACATGCCGCCATCAACGACAATCGCCCACAGGGCAGATACCTCTGCCGCATCCATAGTTGGATCCAGCAGATCGGCAGGCGGCTTCACGATGACTTCCGCCTCATTCAGGCCCAGCATCATCGCGATACCCCGCAGGCCCCGCTCCAAGAGGGAGCAAGATACCTGCGCTACTGTCATCAGGTTCGCCGTCTCGGACTGAAACCGCATCTTGCGGGCGTTGCCGCTCTCCTGCGCCTGCTGTGATTGCTCAAACAGCCGTGCGCCGGATTGAACGGCGGTTTCCTTGTTCGTCTCCATTGCGCTTTGGTGCGCTTCAATGCCCGCACATGTTGGGCTGACGTATTTCAGATCGGGCTGCATTTGCTCCGATCCATGCATTTCGTGCACAACGCCCGCGCCGACCGCCTTGGGGGCGTCGCCGTTGATCGCGACAAGCGTTTCCTGCCCGCTCATGTAGAGTTGCAGCCGCCAGTCAGCCGAAAGCTGATAGATCGCCTTTGACGCCCGCGCCACGCCGACCAGAGGTGGCGTTTCAATGTCCGGGCCAATGTCCTTTGCGGATGCCACTGTGAACGGAACGCGCGAAAGGGAGCCACCGCCAAGCGCACCCGGCGTCACGTCGTTTTCCGCGCCGTCCTGATAAATCGTCTGGGTGTAAGCCCCGTCCGCCATCGACAGCACCCGATAGCGGCTCTGGTGGGTCCAGTTGAAGCCATCTCGAACCATGCCGCTCTCGTCCAGCACGTAGAAGTCACGATCCCAGTTAATGACGGAGGCCCCGGAATACCCGGCAAGGTAAGGATCGCCGCCGCCCTCTGGCGCATCCGCAAGAACACCGTAGCGGCCCGAGATAAGCAGGTTGCGTGTGATTTCCTTGTGGAAGTCCACCAGCGTTGTACGGTCGCCGTCCGCGTTCTCATGCAGGAACGTCATCGCGTCCGGCAGTTCTATCGTGATTTCGCGCTGATGCACGATGCCAACCATTGCGCCGGCCGTGATCGCCATGATTTCGGGAAATTGGGCGCGGTCTTTATATGCTCGATAGGCCGCTTCGCCGTTGTCGCTGTGCCCGCCTGCGGTGCTGTAGCCCGAAGGTTTCGGCAGATAGGTTTCCCCCGCCTGTTTTACCGCACCCTCCCCCTGATACGCATCCGCGCATAGCTGCCAGTCAGCAATGCGCGCGGTGGTATATTTGGGGTGTCTCGTCTCTACGCTCATCAGTACATCCCGACCACGTGTGCTGTCTTGGTTTCGCCTCTGTGCTTGATCAGAGGTGCCAGCGCGTACCGAACCATGTCGGGCGCGTGGTTGTCCGCATCCACAAGCTCAGGCAGGATGTCTCCTGCGGCGTTGACCTTGTGACTGTAGAGGCGAAAGTCCTTGATGCTGCCCTTGCAGCGGGGGTGGATGACGATTTCCCGGAAGCTACGGAGAAAGCGAACGCCTTCGATCACGCTGCCCGGCCATTTCTTCACCGGCTCAATTCGCGGCATACCATTCCGCCGCGCATAACTGATTGTTTTCGGCTCTGCACTGTCTGCCCGCGTCGCGTAGCTATGAAAGTCCGGTATGCGATCCGCGATGAAGCCCGCCATCCCGTCGATCTCCACGCCAGCGCCGTATGCCTCGTATTCGATCCAGACACGATCATCGTGAACCCAGACACGACCCGCCGCCAAAGGATCGGGGCGAAAGCCAAAGTCCACGCCTTGATATGGGCCATCCCAGTCCTTGCCGGGGGTAAACTCCTGCACGTGAACCTTGTCGCCGAACACCTGACGGTCGCTGTTGACCAGATAAGCACCTTCCCAAACATGGGCGTAAGTGCTGGGGTCAAGGCGTTCTTGCTCCCGCTTCCGCAGGTCTTCCATCAGCGGCGGAAAGAAAGGGTTGTCCGCCCAGTCTACATGCGCCCCGATGCCGTTCTCAGGTGGGTGCTGCACAAACCGGCTATCAACCGGGCTACCTTCATCGCGCGGGTTCCAGATTCCCCACAGTTCAGACTTGGGCTTTCTGAACACCGTGGCTTCAAGAGCCAGCCAGCTTTCCTCAGGCACGTCTTCGGCCTCTTCCACGATTGTGAGGTCGATCCCAGCCAGGGACTTGATGCTTTGCGCGTTCCGCCGCAGCCCGCGAAAGATGAACTGCGTTCCGTTCTTACCCTTGAGGTAGTCGACACCCACATCGTAGGCCGCGTCTAGCCAAGGCTCAGATGCGATGGCCGCTTTCAATTCCGCGTGGAAGCTCTCGGCGATACTGACTTGGAACTCACGAGCGCAAAGAATTCGCAGAGGCTCCACCGCGCCCCATATTGCCGCGACCTTGGCCGCGCCGAATGACTTTCCAGACCCCCGACCACCTTTCAGCCAGCGATACTGGAAAGCCCCGCGTGGCTGCGCGAAAACCTTGGTGATCTTTCGCGGAAGCTCAACCCTCGCCGTCTGCATCCACGCCGACAATCTGGATGACCGCTGGCATCTGAGGCGACATGCTGCCGTCACTCGACTTGTGATCAACGGTCGCCAGCTTCGAATGCACGTAGGGCGCAGCCTTGTTCGCAGCATCCAGCCTCATAGCCGGATCGTTATCCTCGTCACGCATCACTTGGAGCATGTGCTCCAGTGGCGTCAGGCCGCTTTCCTTGATCGCTTTGCGCTGCGCTTGGGTTGCCTTGTTCGGCACACCCTTGGGTCGGCCAGCGCCCGGACGCTTACCGCCTGCAGGCATGTTGATTTCTCCTGATATTTTTTCAGAGAGGTGATTGGTGGATAAGCAATACGCCCCAACCATCCGGCGGGGCGCAAAATCGCGTGCGATTATATTTTGCCGTGCGCTGACTATGTTGTCAACGGCCATTCGCCACAAGCGCTTGAAGACCTTCCCTGATGAGGTGGATCGGCGCAGCCTCATCCGCAACACATGCCCGCTTCATGGCCCACAGCGTTCCTGCGCTGCACTTGCGCAGAATGCGCTGATCGGCGTCGTGCGCCGCCTTCGCTGCGATTGCCGCCTTGATCCGGTCTGGCCTGCTGCCGCCCGTGACCTCTCCGTAGTTCGCGATTTTGGGTGTCACGCGGGGCAGTCCGTTGAGGGATGAGTAGCGCAGATATCTCTCGCAGTAGTCCTGCCCTGCGGCAAGCTGCTGGTCGGTGATGTGCTTGTCTGCCCACAGACGCCCTAGGACCGACCCTACAGCGTCAAGTCGCTTTTCGCGCACCTCTTGCTTGGAAACGGGCTTGTCGTGCTTCTCGCGCCATTTTTCAGGCCTCTTAGGCTCCTTGAACGGGGTACGATGCATTCGCCTTGCCTTCAAGACGGTTTGTGTCGGCCCCTCTTCGAACTGAGTGCGCTGCTCGCGGTCTTGATTTTCCGCCAGCGCGGTCGCTGACCGGGATAGCTGCCCGGATGACGTCCGCTTGCCCTGTTTTCGGTTGTGTCCGCCTCTGCGGTCGCCCTTGCCCATCTGCTCTGTCCCCTTGGTGGTTATTCGTAGTTGCTGCCCTTCTGCCCCGGCTCATTTGAGTTGGTGCAGGCGTGATCGTGGTGTTTGGCCTTAGGGCATCGCTTGTTGCCGCATTCAGGGCAGACGCGAAAATATGGGTAGTCTGGCCAACAGTGAGAGCATGGGCATCTTTCGGCTGGGATTATCATCACTCCCCCTCGATGTCTGAGGCTTCGAATTGCCAGTCATTCAGCAGGCCAACCGCGTCCGCGATACGGTCTTCCGTCCACTTCTTTTGGGCCATGTTTTGCGCCTGCGCCCAAATGGATGTGCGACTGTCTTCCGCTGCCACGATGATCAAAGCCACATCGTCGGCGGATACCCTCTTTCGGATGTGATAGAGGGCGAAATCCGCATTGCTGTTGAATTCGATACTGGTCTTTTCGGGTGATGCGTTTCCCCGGACCCCGGCGTCTTTTGTTTCGCTCTGCCATCCGTCCGTGGCCCCGCTGACAGGTGAACAGCAGTGACAGCACTCAGCGACACCATCTGAGAACAGGCGGAACGAGCTGCATCCGCAGTTGCAGACCCACACCCTGCGCTGTGGTGAGATATCAACGATGTTGTCAGTCATGCGCTTCCTCCGCTGTTGCGATTACCGGGGTATAGGGCTTCCCCGCATCCGGGCTTTCGCGGCGAGGGAATATGCCCATGTCCTGCGCCACGCGGTCCAGCGTCAGGCTTCCGCAGGTCCATGCGTAGCGGGCGACAAGTGCGCGGGTGCGGAATTCATCTTCGGTCATATCACCCTCCACGTCGGCAGGTCCTTTTTGCCGTCCTTCACCATGTCGCGCTGTAGCAGCCGGGACTTCGCCATGCCGTCCAGCACGGTCTTGAGGGCTTCGGGCTGAAACTTCCCGTGGCCCTTCATGCGGGTCATCATGTCGTCCAGTGTGTATTCGCGGCCCGGCTTCATGGCGTCCAGGATGAGGCGTTCGGCGGGGTTGCGGGGGCGGGTCATGTGCGGATCACTCCATCGGCTTCCTGCGCCATCAGGGTTTCACCAAGTGCGCGGAGAAGGTCGTCATAGCCAAAGGTTGCGTCGTTGCGCCGTCCGTCGATCACATCGTGACAAGCGGAACAGGCGAACACCGCCAGCATGTCGTTTGGCTTCTGTGCGGTCCCGGCCCATCCGAAATGACGAAGGTGCGCAAGGACGGTCGTTTCCGGGTCATGGTTGCAGCAGTCGAGGCGTAGGGCGCACCGCTGGCCCCGTGCGTTTTCCCGGAGTGGGTGGCGCTGCGTTTTGGGCTTGGCGGGCTTCTGGCCCTTTTGGAAGATCGGGCGTCCGGTGTTGATTGCGAAGGTCATTCTGATACCTCGATCACCTTGAATCCGCGTTCCTTGGCCTGCTTGACCATGTTCGCTGTGCCACGACCGCCGGGAAAGGCCACGACCAAGTCAGGCTTGCCCTCATCCAGCATTCTCTTGTTCCTAATCGGCCCTGCGGCGCGTCCGTGCGCATTCCAGTCGGCCTGGAAGGGCAGGTGTTTGCAGTTCGGCAGCATGTCGGCGACGATCATGGCTTGAGTATCAACGCCAGTTGCGGCGCCGTGGATGATTGTGCACGGCTCATCCATCGGGATGATTTCTTGCAGCTTGTTCCAGACCAGTTCGGATAGGCGTTCGTCGCAATGACGACTTCCGCAGACGAGAATTCTCATGCCGCCCTCCCCTCGTATCCGCGCAGCTCCGGGTCCGTCAGGATCACGCCAAGCTCCCGGTAATCCCGCTGCATCTGGTCCATGTATTCCGACAGTTGCTTGACGCTCATCCGCCGGGTGAATGGTACGTCCAGAACCCGCACGGCCTTGAGTTTGGCCGCGTGGTTCAGGCTGTCGAAAATGTAGCCGAACGCGCTTTCCCACTCTGGATCATCGCGGGCGAGAATGGGCCTGCCATACGCCAGATTGCAGTGGGCTTTGACCTCCGCTGCCGTCTGGCCAATCAGCGCCCGCTCTATGTCGCCAAACCAGCGGTGCAGGAGGCGGTTCTGCTGCTGCGTCCGCGCCTCCTTGGCCTCTGTGATCGTGACCAACGCGTCGTCGGGAGCGTCATTGATGAGGGTGTGAGCGTAGCGTCTTTGCACATCGCCAGTGAGAACGGCCTGTTTCAATGCGTGCCCTCCGGTGCTTGGCTGAGAAAGGCCACCCGGTCGGTGTGCGCTTTCGTAAGCTCGCCCTGCATCGCGGGATGCAGCTTGCCGAACGCTTCTTCGGTGGCCGGGTGCTTCCAGATCCTTTCCAGTTCCGCCAGATCACGGGCTTTAGAGAGCGCATTCTTGATCCGGTCGCGGGTTTCGGCAGGATCGAACGGCTTTTCTGGCGTGCCGACATTCTCCCGGCTCTTGTCGTAGAGGGCGAGGCCGAAGGGGTTGCCGAAGGTCATCAGCGCCCGCTTCATCGCGTCGGTCTCTGCCTCCTTGAGCGCGCTTTCGTGAGCCTGCCCCACGTCCTTGTCGATCCCTTGCCCAAAGCCGCAGCCATCCCGGACGACGCCCGCGACAGTGACGCGGACGCGGGCCATGTACTCCACTCGCATCTTTCCGCCTACCTCGCGAGGATCGCCAAGCTGGCGCAGTTCGAGAGTTTCGCGGGTCCACTCTCCAAAGCCGAAGATGCGATTGGCCTCTGCTATGGCGTGCCAGCCCTCAACATACGAAACGCTCCCGCCGCCCTGCGACCGGCTCTTAACGTGCGAGGGGTCCAGCTTCTTGGACAGCTCTGCGGTTGCTTTGTCCCAGTCCATCACTTCGTCCTCAGGCTGATCGTTTCATCACCCGTCACCAGCTCTGCGCCGGGAATGGCTTCGCCCGCTTGCAGGGCCTTCTTGATCGCCGCCTTGTCGGGCGACGTGGTGGTAACCGTGAGCTGCGACGGGATTGCGGCCTCATCAGTGATTTTCAGGGACACGCCACCCGCACGGCGAGACACAGTCGCCAATGGCCGCTCCAGCTTCTTCTCGCCAGTCGCCCTGAGGATGGAGAGGATTGCGCGCTTCTGGGCATCGGATCGGGCAGCAATCCGTCGCGCTCTCTCAGAAATATCCGCCGCCTGCACCTTTGCCGCCTCAGACAAAGCTTTGTCGTCCAGCGCCTTCCGCAGAAGGTGGTCCACCAGATCGACGGCATCGGTTTCTCCGTCCAGGCTGTCCCAGAAGGTTTCGCCGTCGAAGTCCTCGCCGAGCATGTCCCGCAACTCCGCAGAGACGCGCTCGATCAGTTTCAGGTCTGCACGCACGTTCATCAGCGGAACTCCCCTGCATTGGCCCGGTCGAGGGCTTCACGGATCAGCCGGAACACGCGCGCCGGAATGGGGGCCTCGTCGCTCTCCCGCTGGTCCTCAAGGAACACCGTGCTGATGGCGAGGCGGATTTCGCCCTGTGTTGGGTTGTAGAACGGCACTTGCTCCGATCCGGCGGTTTGAATTACACGTTGGTCAGTCATTGGCCCCTCCTTTGGGCTGGTGATGTGACTGGCGCGGGATGCAGCCCGCGTCGGTCGTTAAATTTCGGAAACTGCCCACACGCCGCGCTCGATCATCTTGACCGATCCCTGGCGGCGCATGTCCTGAAGGCGCGATGAGACAGAAGGGCCGGTGCGGCCAAGCGCCTCCGCTATCTGCGAAACGATCATCGGCCCCCTTGCCAATAGAAGGCTGTGGATTTGCGCCTGAGCCTCGCTCGTTTTTATGGTCGCAATTGGCCTGCCTTCACGGGGCATGTGATCCTTGTTAGCGATTACAGAGCGCGCCTCTTTCTGCATCAGCCGGGCAAGTGCCGCCTGCATTCTCAGGCCTTCTTCTCTGGTGTAGGTTGCAAGCATCATGCGGCTTTCTCCTTGTCGTGCTTCAGCAAAACATCATTCCAATCCGTTCCGACCTCGGGCGGAATGTGAACCGTCACGCGGATACCCTTTACGGCCAGCTTGTGAGCCAAGCCCCACGCTGCCGCCTGTCCGCCAAACTTCGGATCGTTGTCCCCGAAAATCGCGACCTCCTCACATCCTTCGGGCGGCGTCCACTTTTTGAGGATTGAACTGTTGATCGCAGCCCAAACAGGCATCTGGTACAGGGCCGATGCGGACATTGCCGTTTCGATGCCCTCGGCAATTCCGAGAGGCCCGCCAGACACGTATTTGCAAAGCTGAATGCAGGCACCGTCGGGCAGCTCACCCGGCATCATCTTGCGCGGCGATGCCATTTCGGCCTTAGCCTTGCCGTCAGGCCGCAGAAAGGTCCGATGCATGGAAACCGGCGCGCCGTCCGGCCCGTGAACCATCGCCACCATGCAGGGCCGCAACCCACCTTCACCGTCAGTCAGCTTCGGGGCGAACCGCAGCGCGTCAGGGTAAATCAATTCGTCCACGCCACGCGCCTCAAGATAGGCGTGCACCAAGTCGCCGGGAGAAACCGAACGGGTAGCCTTGTAGGTGTCGCGCAGCACCTCGCGCTTCGTCTGTTCCGTCATCGCAGGGCGGGGCGTCTCCGGCTTCAGATTGCCCACCATGCCGTCGATGATATTGGCAACTTCGGAGAAGGATTTGCCGGTGTATTCGATTGCCAGCTTCATCCCGTCTCCAGCGGAACAGGTGCAGATCCACGTTCCCCGACCGTCCTTGTCGTCGAACCGGAAGTTGTCCTTGGAATTGCAAAGCGGGCATGCGCCGTGCTTGTTCTTGAGTGATGCCTCCGGCACCCCAAGCGTCATAAGGATGCCGCGCCATTTTCCCCGTGCCACGTCTGCCGTGCGATTGTGAAACATCACGCTGCCCCCTGCTTTTCTTTGGCTTTTGCGTAGGCAATCCGCCTAGACTTTTCGTAATTCAGGAATGATTGGCTTGGTGAGGCACGGACCTCAGACAAGCCCCGAGGCCAACAACTGAACCTTTTTCTGTAGAGGTTCGCCGCCCAACCCGGCTTGTAGCCACGCTGATCAGCCATCCAGAGAGCCATCGAATAGAACCGCTGCTTTTCGGCTTTCGTCGCCTCAGGCTTCTTGTTCGGCGTCAGCTCGACCAATTCGCCATCAACCGTTTCAACGCCCGCCACCGGCTTGCGCTCATGGCCGCAGAATGGACACGTCAGGCCAGTGTGCAGCGCGGCGCAGTTGGCGCACTCCTTGGGCAGCTTTTCGGCCTTCTCGCGCGGCTGGCGCTCACCCGGTTCCGTCTTGTCCAGCGTGTCGTGGTGAATATCCGTCACCAAGCCGTTACGCAGGCTGTTTCCAGCATGATCGAGGATCAGCAAATCTTCCGTACCAGGATTGATCCGAAGCCCGCGCCCGATTTTCTGGACGTGCAGCATTTCGGATTTCGTCGGGGCCGCGTCGATGATGCAGGACACCGGCCAGTCGATCCCGGTTGTCAGGGTGCGGACGGAACAGGCAATCTTGACCTCGCCCGCCCGGAATTGACGTTCAATCAGGGACCGCTCCACCGTGTCGGTGAAGGCATCGACGTATGCCGTTGAAACACCCGCCCGTTCAAATTCCTCGGACAGCGCCTTGGCATGAGCGCGGTTCACGCCGAACAGCAGTGTGGGCCGGTTCTCGCCCTTCTCAAGCCATGTCTCGACAACCGACGCCATCAGCGCCTTGCCTTCCATGACCTCAGCCGCGCCGTCCTCGGCATAGTCCCCGGCACGGGACGCCACGCCAGACAGATCAGGCACGTCAGGGGCGAACGCCCGGAATTGCGACAGATACCCGCCTTCGATCAGATCACCGATGGTGCAGGGGATAACCAAATCCTGCCAACGGCGACCCATGCCCTTTGCCCAAGGCGTTGCGGACAGGCCGATGAAATAAACATCCTCGCGCTCATCCATCATCGTTTCGATGACCTTGGACCGCATGTGGCATTCGTCCACGATCACCAGAGCCGCATCGGGGATTTCCCGCTGTGCCAGAGTTTGGACCGATGCAACCTGAACCCGTGCCAGAGCATCAGTTCTCGGGTGCTTCGCCTGCATCACGCCAATGTCGCGGATGCCCTCGTTCTCGAAAGCCGAAACGGTCTGGTCGATCAGGCTGATTGCCGGTGCGGTGAAGATCACCCGGTTACGCTTCTCCAGAGCGCCTTCGATGATCTTGGCAGCGGTGAGCGTCTTACCGAAGCCTGTCGGCCCTTGGCAGACGACACGGCGGTTTCCCCTTACCAAGGATTGACGGATCAGATTGATCGCCTTGGACTGGTGGGGGCGAAGGGTTTTCGGGGCCGATCCCGTTTGAGAAAAGAGATCGAACATTTCAGCCTTCCAATTCTTGGCTAGGGAAGGTGATGATATTGTTTATACGGGGGCTCATTTTGACCCACCCGCGAGTAGGCTCATTTGACCCACCGTTTACGAAATCGCCGGGAATTTTCGACCCACAGAAGGCAAAAAGGGCCACCGTATCGACGGTGTATTCTGTGGCTTTCCCCCGCAATCCGTGCAGGTGTGCTTCTGCATTGATCACACCAGCGTCACGCATTTTCGCCAGCGTCCGCTTCACAGTGATGACGGCAACATCTGCCCGCTTCGCAAGTTTCTTGCGGCCCGGATGAACGACGCCCTTTGCCCGGTGCTTGAACCAGTGGTTCACGAACGCCAAAATCACGTCCCGCTCTGACTTGGTGAACGGCCCTTTGCGGATCGTGGCCCGTACAAGACGGCGAAACGCGGCTTCCTGACTGTCTTTGAATTGCTGGCGATCAGCGTCATTGATTTGACGCACAGAATCGCTATATTTCCCATCAACGGGCATAGCTCGAACCTCCTCAGTAGGTCGTTATGTCAAGAGCCGGGGATGACGCGCCAACGTCGCCTCGGCTCGTTTCGTTTATAGCACTTTTTGCCTTAGAAACAAAGGATTTCATCACGAAATCTGCCCTCTAAATTGGATGCCGCAGGCTTCCAGCGCCTCGGTCACGTTGTGGACAACAGCCACTTGGCCGCGCCATTCGTCATGCCATTTCGGCTGGTGGTCCCCGCGCAGGTTCTGGCGTTGCTTCGATACGCCCACCCCCTCCGGTTTCACTTCCAGCAAGAAATTTTGCCCCTGCCAGCCACAGAGAAGATCAGGGCATCCGCCCCCTACTGAGTGCAGTGGCTGCACGGACATGCCGATGCCGCGAAGCTGTTCGACAAGTTCGCGCTGATTGGCGTCAACCTTCGCAGCCCTACGCATCTCACCCCCATGCCCGCATAAGCGCCAACGTGGCCCGCTGAGCGGCCTTGTTGGCGTAGTGGATGCCCCGGCTGTCCCGGCGGCGCTGTGCGTCTGCTAGGCGCGTCAGGGCGGCTTCCCGGGCCTCTGTGAGGGCGGCAATGTCAGGCTGTGCGATGACAGGGCGAAAAAGTCGGGTGAGGAAGGTCATGCCACCCCCCGAACAAAAAAGGCGGCACCCCCAAGGGAGGAGGAAAAGGGAGTGCCTCCAGTTGCCGCAAGCGACCCGCCTGAGGACGGGGAGGTAACCGGTGAGAGGCCCGGGCTTGCGGTGGGGGAAATGGCTGTGCCAGCGCGATAGGCGCGGGCGGCGTAAGCGGGGGTGTGGTGTGTGGGGGTCATGCGGCCCCCGAAAGCTGACCTTCCGCTTCCAGAGCGTCAGCGTGTTCAAGGCGGGCTTTGCCGGATTTGCGCAGTTGTGCGACGTTCCATGCGCGTTCGTCAGCGGTCAGGTCGCGGCGCAGCTTGTAAACGGGTTCCTCGCCTTGCTTTCGCGGCAATGGATAGCGGTCCTGCAACTGCCCAGAGAAAGCGGTGCCAAGGTCAAATTCGCCTTGCCGCACATATGCCTCGCCTTCATCACCATCAGCATCTTTTCGACGGGCAAGGAATACGCGAGCCATGTGCTTCAAGTGCTCAAGGCTGGCATATTGGATATGCGCCTCCTCATCGCCCACACAGAACGCCTCAAATACCCGGTGGGCCAGACCGGAGGGGGCAACAATTACGGCTTCGGAAAAATAGCCGTACTGAACAGCCATTTCGGACATAATGCGCTGGTGCTGGTTCATGCGCGAACCTCCATATTTTCGATGAAGTCGCGGACCAGAGGCAGCAGCCGCTTAACGTCAGCCCGCATGGGTTCAGTCATTTCGGAAAGCAGATGATCGGGGTCGGCACTCAAGATGCCGTCGCGCTCGAAGTCCTTTAGCCTGCCCCAAATCCAAAGCGCCTTTGGGTCCATGACCTTCTGCGGCTTCGGTTTTGCAACCTCCCGGCGCAAGGCGGCGCGGGTCGGCTCCTCACCGCGTTCGACCATGTTGTCGATAGCCCGCTGGATCGTGCCGGGCTCTTCGCGTTCGGCATCCCGAAATTGGCGGGCTTCGTAGATTTCGTCGCGGCGAAGCCCAAGGTCGGCGGCAGTGCTAACGTTGTGGTCCTCAACCTTACCATGCTGATTTCCGCGACCACCCGATGTGGCTCCGTGACCCGCAACCTCACCCCGCTCCTGCGCCGCGTCGTACTCTTCCGCCAAGCGCATTTCAGCGCGGGCGCGGATCGCCAGAGCGTTCGCCTGCGCCCGGTGAACCTCCGCGACGAGGCTATCATGCGCCTTCTTGGCGCGAGCCATTCGGGCGGTGCTCTTGGCTGCGTCATAGACAACCCGCGCAAGGTCACGGGCCTCAAGCACCTCCGCACTGTCCTTTGCTGCCAGCAGCGCATCAGCAGCACGCTGCACCATCGCCGGTAGGGCGTCTGGCGAATTTTTCTGCACTGCCGCACCTTGATTGCTCAAATCGGCGTGATCATGTTTTTGTGCGAGGCGACCTTCGAGCATCAGGAAGCCCTCCGATCAGAGGGGGCGCTGTCAGACGAAGGAGACGGATCGTATGGCTTTATGCCAAAGACTTCATCTGGACACTCAATGCCCTTCTCGGCGGCGAGGCCGCGAACTATCGAAACCCACGATGCCGGGAACCTCTTGCGGTCCGCTACAGCGTTGCTCACAGCAGTTACGCCAACGCCAACCGCGTCTGCGATCTGCTTGCGCCCAATGGCGTCTGCGATATCTCTGATGGCTGTCATGAGCGCATCATATCCACATTTGGTGGATCACTGCAAGACCACAAATGGTGGTTTGCGAAAAAACCCACTTCCGGTGGATTATATGGCCATGACAGACGCGCCATACATAGAGATAGGCCAAAGGCTTAAAGCTATCCGAGAGGGGTTCTCAGACCTCAGCCAAAAGGATTGGGCCGCCAAGCACGGGTTCTCCGTTACCCAGTACAACAACTGGGAAAAGGGAACGCGGCGCATCACTGTGGATGATGCAGAGCGTTTAGCGGATACTTACGGGCTTGATTTGGATTTTATATATCGCGGCAGGCGGTCAGGGTTGTCTGAGAGGGCGTCAAACGTAGTTTGATCGCACCGCCCCATGTGGGACACGACGTGATCTAGCGGGCAGTTCAACGTGTCTGCAATTTCAATCATACGGTCCAAACGCTGGTCCACTACCTTCATATCAATACCTCCTGGCAGCATCTGGAACATAAGGTGAACGGGGAAAAAATGAAAGCCGCGACACTTAGACGATTCTTAACCATGAAGGCTTTTTGACACAACATATTGTTTTCCACTGATTCGGAATCAAGATGTTGATATCTCCTCCGATCACCTGTTTGCAGCCTTTAAGAAACCGTCACAGAACAGTCGCTTAGACTGTGAATATCAAAATAATCCACTATCTGTGAATTTTTATCTTGATGCTCCACTTTTTGTGGATTACCTTCACCCCCACAAGCCGCCGTAAGCGCTGCACCCCGCACCGCTAGGCTTGATGGAGAGTTGAATGCTCAAGATGCTGAAAGAACGCATGGCTGGCGGCGCGAACCGCCTGCAAGGCCGCACGGACCTTCTCGAATCTGTTTGCGCCTCCGCAGCGCTCGTCGCCGCTGCGGATGGCTCTGTTGATGACAGCGAAATCGAGGCCACGATCAAAGCGGTTACCGCAAATGAGGCGCTAAACACCGCGTTCGACGCCCGCCAGATCGAAGGTTGCATGCAGCGGATGCTCGATCGCGCTGGAGGTGGTCGCGTCGGCCAGATGAACCTCATGAAGGAACTGGACGATATCGCGGGCAATACCGACGACGCCGAAATGACCTTTCTGACCGCGCTGGATATCGCGGACGCGGACGGCGAGGTCGACGCTTCCGAAAAAGCGATGATCGACAAGATCGGCAAGCGCCTCGGCCTCAACCCGTCCAACTACCTCTGATGGATTGGCTCCGCGCTCACGTACTGGCGTGGACAACCTCTGCGGCGGCGACCCTAACGCTGGCGCAGATGGTGGCCCCAAAATTCATGGACTGGATTTTGGACTTCATAGTCGTGGGCCTCGTCTACCTCGCCGCCAAGCTTGCGGCTTTTCAAGAAAACGGGAAGCGGCAATAGCCGCCTCCCCTACAACCCGCCGAGACGCACAGCAGATCGCGGCACCACGCCGGAAGGCAAAGAGGGGAATGAGAGATGAATCCTGACCAAGCAGCCAGCCAAATGGAACGTGAAGAGGGCCGACTTGCCGAAGACTTGGCAAACGGCCTGATCAGCCAAGCCGATTACAACGCGGAAATCCGAGAGATGCAGCGCGAATACCGTGATCTCGCCTTTGAGGCCGCGCGGGAAGAATTCGAACGCTGGTAACCCCCGCGCCCTTGCGGGGGCGCTCCTAACCGAAGGAGCAAGACAGATGACCCTCCACATCGAAGAGCAAGCCGAATTTGAAGGCGACGGCGGGCAAATGATCGTCGGAACCGCAGTCTACAGCACCGCATGGAGCGGCGGCACCTTGGACCTCTGCGAACTGGTTTACGTCAAGATTGGCACGCTCAGGTTGTACCGCTGGCAGATGATCGACGCGCTGGACAAGGCGACCGTTGAACGGATCGAGGAAGGCGTTGCGGAGGAACTGATCCTCTCCGCCTTCCCCGCTGGGGACGCTGCGGATCGGGCATGGGATATGGGGTGGGCTGCGGAATGAGTGGGAAGCACACACCGGGGCCTTGGCGAGTTGTCATAGACGACGACGGAAACCCGCTATCCGGGCGTCCGAGCGTCATGTCATCCGAAGAATTGGACTGCGGAATTGTTCACTGGGATGGGTTTGTTCAACCCTATTGGCGAAGCGCGAGGGGTGACGAAGAAATCCACGCGAATGCCCGCCTGATCGCCGCCGCACCCGACATGTACGACGCGCTAAAGTGGGCGGAAGATGAACTTGCGTCCTACGCGCCGGACCCGACCTGCAGAAGTAAAGTCACGGATGACGTTCTTAAGCGCATCCGAACCGCCCTAGCCAAAGCGGAGGCCACCCAATGACCCTTATCACCGCCTTCACCGACAGCCCCCGCGCTGTCTTCTACGTAGCCGCTCTGATCGCCCTTGTGGGTGTCTGGGCGCATGTCTGGGGAGTGTGAGGGGATGGAGTGGCAACCGATTGATACCGCGCCGAAGGAAGAAGGAATTCTCCTGACAGACGGTGGCGGCATTGTCGCAATGGGCGCTTGGTTCGACGGAAACTGGTGTTTCTGGGAAGGGGACCACGGCGATGTGTTTTGGCCAGAGGAAGGAATGCGCGACCTGTGCGCTGAACTGAATTACTGGGTCAAGCCTTACGGCCCCACCCACTGGATGCCTCTTCCGAGGCCTCCGAAATGACCCCCGCCTCCCACCGCTACCTGACAGCCCGCAACGCGCCGCAGATGCGCCGTGACGCCGTAACCGAAATCTGGACCCGCCGCCGTGCCGTTGTGCTTGTCGCGACCGTAGCCCTCGCCGTGGTGGCGGGGGTGTGCGGATACCAAAGCTAACCCGGAGGCCCAAATGGTCACCGTCATAGGATCGTCAACACCGACCGCCCGAAAGTCGCACCGCTGCGATAGCTGCCTGCGCGAGATCGCAGCCGGAACGGCATATCGCCGGGCGAGGTGCGTAGACGGCGGCGAGGCGTGGACATGGAAGACCCACCTAGCCTGCCAGAAGGCTGGTGAAATCCTCTGGGACCGCGACATCAGCGGCGAAGAGGACTGCCTGCTCAACGTCTGCGACATGGACCACGAGGATCGAGAAATGATCTACGCCGCCGACCCCGAGACATTCCACGAGGTCTGGCCGGACCGTCCCGCGCCCGGTCAGCCGAAAGAAATCAAGAAAACCCGGAGATACCCATGACCATCCGCATGACCCCCGAAGGCCAAGGCGACACCCGCCGGGCCGCTTTGACCCAAGCCAAGCGGGTTTGTCGCCTGCTGCTACAGGAGCGCACCGGGCCGATGAACGTCACCCTCGCCCAGGTGCCCCCGGCCCTGCCCGCCATGCCGCCCCTGGTGGACGCGCCGCGTGATCGTGACCCGGAGGTTATCAGATGCCTGATGTGAAGCCCTCGGGTTGGTGGATCCTGCCGTTAGCTTTTCTCAGCTGTCTCTTTTGGGCGGCGATCTTTTGGAGTGCGCTGTGATGACCGATGAACTGATTGAAGCGATCAAGCGCGACCAGCTTACGTTCGAAGCGGCAAGCCGAGATGGGGCCTCGGAAGAGGCTGGGTATTTGTTGTTCCGGCGCAAAGGGCGCTTTGAAGAAATGGAATCCTGCATCCTTGCCTACGCCGACCGGATCGAGGCGCTTGAGGCGAAGGTGGCTGCGGCGGATCGGTTGGTATCGAATCTCGAAAGCTACAAACAAGCGGAATCGGCCGCAGACGACACGGCCTCGCCAGACGATTACGAGTTTGTCTTTGAAGTCTGGGAAGAACTGGAAGCCGCCCTCGCCGCCTACCAGTCCACCCCCACCCCGCGCGACCCTGTGCGGGAGGCTGCGCCGGAGCTGCTGGAGGCAGCAAAGGCCCTGCGTGATGACATGCTGACCCGTGCCCGTATCGACCGCTTTGGAGACGAAGAACGGCGCATCGTGGCCGCTGGAAATGGTGCTTGGATTGGGTTCACCGCCGCCATCCGCCGCGCTGAGGGAGGTGAGTGATGCCCAGCATGACAACCGTAAAATGCCACAACAAGAAGTGTGGCAAGGAATTTCAGGCGCGAACTGCTGACGTAAATCGGGGATGGGGCAAATTCTGCTCCAAATCCTGCAAGGCAAAAAAGCAAGGCCGACTGCCTGCATCAAAAGAAACCAGAGCCATGTGGCGAGATTTCAACCGCGAAGAACGCAAGCGCAAGGATCAAGAGTTCTGGGATCAGATGGATGAGCATGAAGCCATCATGGATGACCTTGGCGAAACCGCCGACGACAAATGGGGCGATAGCGGTGTCTACAAATACTGACCGCCGCCCGCAAGGAGACCGACCAATGACCGACACGACAGCGCCGGAGCGCGAGGCCGGGGTCTACACCGCCCGAGGCGTCCACGAACTGCAAACGATGGTATCTTGGCTAGCCGTCGAGGGATTCCGGATCGTGACCGTGATCGACCCTCAGAATGGCGACTATTATGTCGTCGCACAGAAGGAGACGAAGGCATGACGGATATGCCGAAATATGACCCCTCCGACGTCAGCCTAAAGAACTCGGTCTGGCACTATATGGACGCCGAAACCGTTGCCGGTTACGGCCCGTGGGTCCGTCTCGTGGACTTCGACGCCCTCCCATCCGAGCGCGATGCTCTGGCGGCAAGGGTGGAGCGGCTGGAGGAGGCTTTGAGCCGGATCAAGGATCATTACACCGACACGGGATTGGCCGCAAAACACATGGCCGCAATCGCCCGCGCCGCCCTACAGGAGAAGCAGGGATGAACAGCTATCAACAAGAGCGCGCGCTTTGCATCCTTCACAATATGGCCGTCGAGCGAACGGGCTGGCGCTCATTTTTCCGCAGGTGGTGGATCAGTGACGAACCTCTGCGGAACGACGCGGCCAACCTCATCAGGGAGATTGGCTATCACCAGAAAAAGCCGATGAACACCCGTCTTGTCGGAGATGCCTATGACTGACCCCCGCACCCACAACGCCGCGATAGATGCGGCGATCCACAAGATCGACAACTTCCTGATGACTAAGACCGCCCTGCCGGTCGAGAGGGTCGTTGATGCAAAAGCTGCTTTGTCGGCCCTCCGCCTCCCCGAGGACAGCCAGCCCGAACCCGCAGAGGGTGCGCCAGGGGTGAAGCCTCGATACTTCGCGCTGCAGTCCGCAACCGGCGCTCATGTCGGCATGTGGGACGATGGGAAAATCGCCGCTCTTGCTCACGCGAAAGAACATCCTGACGGTGAAATAATCGAAATGGTGCCTCTCTCCGCCCTCACGTCCAGCGGGCCGAGCGTGGAAAAGTGGCAGCCAATTGAGACCGCGCCGAAAGACGACACCCCTCATATTCGCGGTACATGGATATGCGATTTCGGGGGCCGACCTACCTACTGGCAGGCCGACAGTGGGTATCTGACTGAATACGGATATTTTGTTAACTACGAGGGGGAGGAATTCTCTTTCCGCCCGTCCGACTACTCGCACTGGACGCCTCTTCTTGCCCCGCCCCTCGCCAGCGACAAGGGGGCGGTGTGATGACCGACAAATTCGCCCAAAAGCGCGCCATGATCGTGACCCGGTACATTGACTGGCAATGGCATTTCCCGCTGGGCCGGACGATGTGGGCGCAATGCCCGCAGACAGGCCGCGTCGTGGATTTCGGGAGGATCGAATGACACCCCGCTACGGACGCACCCGCATCGGCAAAATCCGCAACGCCTACGACGACCTTCGGGACGCCATTCAGCGCCGCGATCTGGAAGCCGCAGAGACCGCCCTTGAGCGCTACGAGCCGTGGGCCAGCTACGTTTTCGAAAACCACCATTGCCCCGAGTGCGGGCGGAAGGGGGAGGGCTGACGATGACACAGCTAAGCGAAACCCAGAAAACCCTTCTGAAGCTCCGCATGGCAAAAGCCGTGGCCGATCTAAACGAGGTTCTGGCCGATACATACCGGCATGGCATGTTCGCCCAGATCCACGCCGCCGGAGATAGCGAACGCCCCACGGTGTCTGTCGAAATGCGGAACCCTGTTGAAATGAAGTTCGAGGGCTGACGATGGGTGCGCCGATCAACATAGCCACCGACGCCACCATGCGCGACATCGCCAACCGGCTGGCCCGCATGGAGGAACAACTGCGCCGCCTGTCCCCGCCGGAGGAATGGCAGACCGTCCAGAAGGCCGCTGAGGCACATGGCGTATCCACGGCCACGGTCAATCGCTGGGTGCGCGACGGACGATGGAAGGCGAAAGGCTGCGGCAAGATGCGTCGGGTTCGACCGTGCTAATCCAGCCGCTTTGCCAAGTCCTCCGCGCTTTCGTCGTAGTAGGTCATGAGCATCTTGCTGCCACTCTGGCACAGCGGTATAGTTACCGCATATTGTCTAACTAGATGGATGATCCGTATGGAGGCTTGGAAGGGAATAGATGGCTGGCCCGCATACGAGGTGAGCAGCACTGGTCGCGTTCGATCCTTGGATAGAACTGTAGTTACCTCTCATGGGGTCAGGAAGAAATTAAAGGGCCGCGTGCTCAGGCAAAACAAAAACGGGTCCGGTTATTTCCAAGTGGTGCTTTCAAGCGTAGAGAAATCGCACAACGCCTTTGTTCACAGGCTTGTTGCGCTGACATTCTTAGGGCAACCGAAGGAAGGAACAGAGGTTTGCCACATTGATGGAGATAAGCACAACAACCGGCTTGAGAACCTTAGGTACGGTGATCGGGCTGCCAACATGGCCGACTGCAAGAGACACGGGACGACAGCTTTGGGGGAACGGAATCCTAGTGCCAAAATCACCGTATCGGATGTATTGTATATTCGCAACAATTTTGACGGAACGGCGCAATCTCGGAGTGAATTGGCGGAAAAATTCTCCATATCCTCAGCGCAATTGTCAGGCATATTGATCGGAAAGTTTTGGCCGCACTGCGGAGGGCCGATACGAAAGAAAGCGCCGAAGCATGGCGAAAGACCCGGAAGCAAACTCACCGAAGAGGATGTTAAGGAGATTATATCCGAAATGAATTCAGGGGGGATGAGATCAAAGGTAGCTGTTCGCTTTGGTGTGTCTCCCTCCTGCATTACAAAGATTATGAAGGGGCTGACATGGGCGCACCTACCCCGCTAATCTAAGCGACGTGCAATACTTTCGGCAGTCTCTCGGTAATAGTGTTTGATTAGCATATTTAGGTCGCGATGCCCAAGCATTCGGGCCAACTCCAACGGGTTTAGCTTCTTGCTCAACTGAGTGGCGGCACAGGCGCGGCTATCATGAAATGTTAGCCCCTCGATGCCCGCCCGATCCCTCACAGCCCGCCATGATGCGTCCAAGTCGCGAGACGTGATGGCAAAGAGCGGATCGGCAGGGGGAAGCGCCCGCAGCAGCCGCACGGCCTCAGACGACAAGGGCACGTCGCGCGGGTCGCCGTTTTTCGTGCGGGGCAAATGCGCGACACGGGCCGAGTAATCCACATTCCCCACCGTCAGCCCGACAATCTCGCCCGCTCGCATCCCCGTCTCGATGGCAAAAAGGAAGGCGTGAAACGCCCGGGCACGTGCGTGGGTCAGGTCGTCACCGGCCACCAGTCGCAGCCGGTCCAACTCGTCCGCTGTCACAAGCCGGTCGCGCCTGGGCGGCTGGGCAGGGCGCCGAACGCCCTTCATCGGGCTTTTGTCCAGCATGCCCCATTCGCGGCGCGCGACAGAAAACACCGACGAAAGCAGCGTCATTTCCCGGATGACCGAACCGGGCGCGACCTCTTTCAGCCGGTCTTCTCGCCACTTCGCGATATCCTCGGGCTTGATATCGCACATGCGCTTGTCGCCGAGATCGCCCTTGCCGATCTTTTCCAGCCGGATTGCCTCCCAGCGATAGCCCTTCTTCGCTGGGGAAACCTCCCGCGCGTAACGATCCAGCACATCCCGAAGGACCGCCTTGGATGACGCCCCGGCCCCGCCTAGAATCGCGGCCTCTTCGCTATTTGCCCAATCGCGGGCCTCTTGCTTAGACGCGAATACGCGCGACTTTCGGACGCCCTTCCGATCTATGAGCGCCCGCCACTTCTTTCCGTGCTTGATGATACTGGCCACCGAATCCCTCACGCTGCGTGATGCGTGAGTGAATTGAGTGCACCGCAGTGCACCGGGGCAATCCGATATGCACAGCTTTTGGCTCATATCCACATGTTTTGCACCGAAATGTGCCAGAATGAGCCGATATGTTCTGAAAGTTGGTGCCCCCACACGGACTCGAACCGCGGACCTACTGATTACAAATCAGTTGCTCTACCAGCTGAGCTATAGGGGCATGCCTGAGGCGGCTGTCTAAGCGCTTCGATCGGGGCGATCAAGTGAATTTCGGTTCCGCATTTGCACGAACCAGCAGCGCCACGGCCATCAGCCCGACCAGCATCACGAGAATGGCCCCCGGCGCGGCCAGCCCCAGCTGTTCAAGACTGGCCTGATCGTGCACCCGCGTGGCAAGCGTATCGTAATTGAACGGCCGCAGCAGCAGGGTCGCCGGCAGTTCTTTCACGCAGTCGACAAACACCAGCAGCATGGCGGAGGCAAGCGAGCCCCGCATCAGCGGCGCATAGACCTCGCGCAGGACGCCGCCCCGGCTCCGGCCCAGCGACCGCGCCGCCATCGGCAGCGACGGCGAGACCCGGCCAAACGCCCCGTCCGCCGCCCCCTGCGCAATGGCAAAGAACCGCACCGCATAGGCCAGCACCAGCGCAAAGGCAGACCCCGTCAGAATCAGCCCGATGTCGCGCCCCGTCAGCGCCTCGACCCCGTCGGCCAGCGCATGATCCACACGGGCCAGCGGCAGCAGGATACCCACGCCCAGCACTGCGCCCGGCGCTGCATATCCGATTGTCGTGACCGGCATCAGCCGTCGCGGCAGCGGCTGCCCCGACAGATGCACGCCATAGACCAGAAACACCGCCGCCAGCACCGTCAGACCGGCCGCGATCCCGCCCACGGCGACCGTGTGCCACAGCGCCAGCAGCAGGCCCGGATCGGTCCAGGCGCCGCTATGGTCCAACGCATGGCTCAGGATCACGCCCGCAGGCAGGACAAAGCCCACGCAGATGGGGATCAGGCACAGGAGGGTTGCCATCCATCCCGCCCATCCCGACAGCTGCTGTCGCGCGACAGGCCGGTGCCGGGATGACAGGTTGTAGAACCGCGACCGGCGGCGCGACCGCCGCTCGATCAGGACCAGAGCGACGATGAGCAGCAGGATCACAGCCGCAATCTGGGCCGCGCCCGAGGCAGAATTGCTTTCCAGCCAGGTCGTAAAGATACCTGTGGTCAGCGTCTGCACCGCGAAATAATCCACCGTGCCAAAATCGTTTACGGTTTCCATCATCGCAATGGCCACGCCCGCGGCGATGGCCGGACGCGCCATCGGCAACCCCACCCGGCGGAACCGTGCCAGAGGCCCGACGCCAAGCGACATCGCGACCTCTTCACCGCCGCCCGACTGTTCACGCAGGGCCGCGCGTGTCAGCAGATAGACATAAGGGTAAAGCGCGGCCGACAGCACGATGATCGCAGCACCCAGCGACCGGATCTCGGGAAACCAGTAGTCGCGCATCGACCGCCATCCCATCAGGTCGCGCAGAAAGCTCTGCACCGGGCCGGCATATTCCAGGAAATCCACCAGCGCATAGGCGCCGATATAGGCCGGCACGGCCAGCGGCATCAGCAGGGCCGGCGCGATCCAGCCAGAGCCGGGAAACCGGTATCGCGCCACCAGCCAGGCGGCGCCGGTTCCCACCATCGCCGTCAGCAGCCCCACCCCCGCCATGAGCCAGAGCGTCGTCCGCAGATAGCGCGGCAGGGTTGTGCTCCACAGATGTGACCACAGTTCGAGACTGCTGGTATCGCCCTTCGGGCTGAGGGCAATCCACAGGACCGACAGGATCGGCACCAGTACCACCGCGGCAATGGCACATGCCCCCAATGTCCATGGTGACAGCCGCAAATGCCGTCGCGGCGCGGCCGGTGTGTTCTGAACGCTATCCATGTGAACCTGTTGCCTGAAACGGGTTTTCCTGTCCAGCCGATGCCTTATAGTCTGGCCGGACCGCCACGCCGCAATGACCCGGACAAGGATTGCCAGCCTATGCAGATTGCCCTCCATGTCGGCGCCCATTGCACGGACGACGGAAAACTGGCCGCGACACTTCTGAACAATCGCGAGGATTTTCTGGAACGGCGCGTGTCCGTGCCGCCGCTGCGTCGCTATCAGGTGCTGCTGCGCGAATCCCTGCATGCGCTGCTCGACGGCCCCCCTGCCCCGGAGGCGCATGAAATCCTGATGGATGCCATTCTGCAGGATGACATCGCGGATCGCGTCGTGCTGACCAATGAAAGCTTTTTCGGAACCCATCGCATGGTCATGAAGGAGGATCAGTTCTATCCGATGGCCGAACAGCGCATCGTCGATCTGCGCCAGCTTTTCCCGACCGAAGAGATCAGCCTGCATATGGCGATCCGCGATCCCGGCCCCTTCATTGCCGCAACGCATGCGGCCTCCGGCGCCTCCATGTCGGAAATACTCGACGGGACGGAACCGGCCCGGCTGCGCTGGTCAGATCTGATTACCCGGATCCGGGGCGTGGCGCCCGATATGCCGATCACCGTCTGGTGCAGTGAAGACAGCCCGCTGATCTGGCCCGAGATCATCCGCGACATGGCCAGCCTGCCCGTCGGCGAAAAGATCAAGGGCGGGTTCGATCTGCTCAAGGACATCATGTCGCCCGAGGGGATGAAACGCTTCCGCACCTATTTCAAGGCGCATCCCGTCATGGCCGATCACTACAAACGACGGGTCATGATGGTCTTTCTGGACAAATACGCCCGCGAAGAGGCGATCGAGGATGATGTCGAACTGCCCGACTGGCCGGCAGAGATCTTCGATTTCATCTCCGACGCCTATGAACAGGACCTTGACGTGATCGAGGCCATTCCGGGTGTGACGCTGCTGTCACCCTGAGGGCCGCGACGGCTCAGGACCACGGCCCGGTCTGCCGCCGCCGCCGCGTATTGGGCACACGGCTGGCGGAATATGTTGCGGCCTGAGGCACGGATCGCGCCGCCCCTCTGCCCTGCCCCGCCATATCGCGCAGCGCGGCGATCCGGTTTTCCGTCGCCGGATGGGTCGCAAAGAGGTTGTCGCGTTTGTGGGCATGCAGCGGGTTGATGATGAACATATGCGCTGTGGCCGGGTTCCGCTCTGCCGCGTCATTGTCGATCCGCGCCGCCCCCTGCGCGATTTTCTCCAGCGCGGAGGCCAGCCAGAGCGGCTGTCCGCAAATCTCGGCGCCGGCCTTGTCCGCCGCATATTCCCGCGTCCGGCTGATCGCCATCTGCACCAGCGCGGCCGCCATCGGCGCGAGGAACATCATCATCAGCGTGCCAACCAGCCCCAGTCTTTCGCGCGATCCGCCGAAAAACAGTGCAAAATTCGCCAGCATGGAGATTGCCCCGGCAAAGGTCGCCGTCACGGTCATGATCGCCGTGTCGTGGTTCCGGATATGCGCCAGCTCATGCGCGATGACGCCCGCCAGCTCCTCCCGGCTCAGGACCCGCATCAGGCCGGAGGTGACGGCAACAGCGGCATTGGCCGGGTTGCGCCCGGTGGCAAAGGCATTGGGCTGGGCCGTGTCGATCAGATAGACCTTGGGCTGCGGCAGGCCGGCATTGCGCGACAGCTCTGCCACCATGTCATGCAATCCCATACGATCGCCGGGCATAACGGGCTGCGCATTATGCATGCGCAGGACCATTCGGTCCGAATTCCACCAGGTGAAAACATTCATCGCCGCCGCGACCACAAGGGCGATCACCGCCCCGCCAGCCCCGCCGATCAGATAGCCCACGCCCATGAAAAGCGCGGTCATCGCTGCCATCAGCATTGCTGTCTTCACATAGCCCATTTCCGCCTCCAGATACCGGACAGAAAAAATATGGGCCCGGTTCGGGACCGTACAAGCCCGGCGCGGCAAATGGGCAGAGGCTCTACGCCGTCATGTCCCGGAACACCCCGCGTGGCAGACAGGCACCGGGCAGAAGCCGAGCGCGCTCCACGTCTTGAACCTTGACCATGAACCGGGTCCTGGCGCCATGCCCGCCTTCACGGTGCCCGACCGTTCGGTATGAGCCGGCGTGGACCGCAGAGCGCCCCTTTTAGCCATCGCCGTCGTGCAGATGACAAAACGGGCGGCCTTGAACCATTGCGCCTGCGGTCAGGATCAGGTCGTGTCACCGCATATCGAAATCCGGGTAATCAAATCCCTCGCGATTGAGGACGACCGACGTCCGCACGAGCCCGAACCGCGCAACAGCGTCCACTACCCGCTCCAACTCTCTGGTGTTGGGCAAGCTGACGCGGACATGCAGGCAATCTTCCCCGGTCGTGCGAAGGATCTCTGTCACGCCGCGCAGCGACCGCAATGTTTCCAGGCACGGCCGGATCTGACTGTGATCCGTGGCCAGCCGTATGACCGCCGTCAGCCCAAGCCCAAGCCGGTCCAGATCCACCACAACGCGATAACCCGAGATAATGCCGCGATCCTCAAGCCGCTTAACCCGTTCGGACATGGCAGGTTGGGACAGGCCGACCTGACGGCCAATTTCGGCAAAAGGCATACGGGCATTCCCAGCCAGCGCTGACAAGATGGCAAGGTCCGTGACGTCGAGGTCCGATTTCGGAAGTGGCGCGTTCATTCGGGGCAGGCAATCAATGGAATCTCGGGGCCATGTTACACGATATGGGCGCAGATTTCGCGCAGGCATGACACGGTAATCGTCGGGGCGGCGCCCCAGTCATCGAACGGGCGGTTGGCGTCGCGTTGCACCCAGATCGTCCGCCACCCTGACCGGGCCGCGCCCAGAATGTCGAACGGGTTGCCGGAAACAAGCCAGGTCCGGTCTGCCGTGGTCCCGCTCTGCGCCAGAAAATGGGCGTAGACGCGCGGATCGGGTTTGAAGGTTTTCACAGGGGCAACGCTGATCACCTGGCCCAGACTGCCCGCCAACCCGTTGGCATGCAGCAGATGATCAAGGTCGGCCGGATCCCCGTTAGAGAACGCGGCAGTCGAAACACCTGTGGTACCGATATCGGTGAGAGCCTGCGGCACCTCGTCGAACGCAGCCAGCGTGAGATAGGCCGCCAGCAAAGCTTCTTCCGCGGGAACCGGGATCTCTGCGCCCTCCGAACGCGCCCAGGCCGTGCGTAGGGCCTGCCGCGTGATCGTGGTGAAGGGCTGGTAGTCCTGCATCAGGGCGCGGCGAAAACTGAACTCCAGCTGAAGCTCCCGCCAGAGTGCCGAGAGAGAGATCGCGTCCCGTGCCCCGACCCCCGTCAACAGTGGCACAAGGCACTGCGTATCGATGAGCGTGCCGTAGACATCGAAGGCCAGGGTATCGCCGGCGCGGATCGTCATGCCACGGCCCCTTCGCTGAGGATTATCAGGGGGCGCTTGCCCAGGGTCCGATCCGCCAGAAGCGCAGCCAGCCCCGCCGCACCGGAAGGGGTCGTCGCATGGCCCGCATCCCCGAGACAGCCCGCCGCCGCCTCGGCCTGTGCGTCCGTGACCGTCACGAACCGGTCCGCTGCCGATCTGAGAATGTCGAAGGCCAGCATCGAGGGTGTCTTGCAGTCCAGCCGCCCCATGGAGGACACCGGCCCCCCGGCTGTGACGATGGCCCCCTCCGCCGCGCTCTGTTTCAGACACGCCGCGGCCTCGGGTTCCACCACGATGATGCGCGGCTGCACCGCCCAGTTCGCCCGGATGTCCCGCGCGACCGCCCCCGCCAGCCCGCCGACACCGGCCTGAAGGTAGACAACGTCGGGCCAGTCTCCGCTTGTCTCGAACCGGGCCTGCATCTCGGCCGCCAGCACGGAATAGCCCTCCATCACCAGCCGGGGCGGTTCGGTATAGCCGGGCCAGGAACTGTCGGCGAGGTGGATCGCGCCGGTCTCCTCCGCCAAGTCGATCGCCGCCGCCACGCTGTCCTCATAGGTCGCGCCCCGGCGCAGCACGGTCGCCCCGCGGTCGCGCAGGCGATGCGCGAAACCTTCCGGCACCGGGTCGGCCAGAACAACGGTGGCCCGCGCCCCGAAGAGCCGCGCCCCTGTCGCAACCGCCAGCCCGTGGTTTCCGGCAGAGGCGCAGACAAAGGCCTGTGCCCCGGCGGCGGCGCGCAGTCGGTCGAGGTCTTGGGGGGCCGACAGCGTGATCCCCGTCGCCGCCTCAAGCAGGCGCGCCACGGCATAGATCCCGCCAAGCGCCTTGAACGAGCCCAGCCCCATGCGCTGGCTTTCGTCCTTCACCAGAACCGAAAGCCCGTCGATCACCACCTCGAACAACGGCGTTTCCCGATAGATCGGGCAGAGGCGGAGCAGGTCCGACGGCCCGCTCATACCGGCAGCGCCGTTTCGACGAGCGACACCCAATAGGCCACCCCGTCGGGGATGATCGCATCGTTGAAATCATAGGAGGCGTTGTGCAGCATCACGCCGCCTTGGCCATCGGCACCCCGATTGCCGATAAAGGCGTAACAGCCCGGGCGGCGGCGCAGCATGGCACCAAAATCCTCGGACGCCATCATCGGCGGGCAATTGGCATCGACATTCTGCGCCCCGATGGCCTTTACGGCAGCGGTGGCGGCAACACCGGCCTCTGTCGCCGTGTTGACGGTCGAGGGAAACACGCGCGCGTAGCTGAATTCCAGCTCGGCCCCATGCGCCTCGCTGAGCCCCCTGGCAATGCGGTGCATCCGGTCTTCGATCAACTCAGACACCTCGGGCAGAAAGCTGCGGGTATCGCCCTTGATCGTCACCTCTGTCGGGATGACATTGACCGCGCCATCCGTCAGGAATTCGGTGCAGGACACAACCCCGCCCTGAAGCGGGTCTATATTGCGCGCGACGATGGTCTGAAGCTCGCAGACGATCGAGGCCGCGATCACCATGGCATCCTTTGTCTTATGCGGCATGGCCGCGTGGCCCCCCTGCCCGCGCACCCGGATGACAAAATTGTCCTCCGCCCCCATGATCGGCCCGGGGTTCAGCGCGATCCGGCCCGCCTCAAGCCATGGCATATTGTGCAGCCCATAGACCGCTTCCACGGGAAAGCGGTCGAACAGGCCATCCTCCATCATGGCATAGGCTCCCTTGCCGTGTTCTTCCGCTGGCTGAAAGATGAAATGCACGGTCCCGTCGAAGGGAACATCCTTCAGTGCCCGGATCGCCCCCAGCAACATGGTTGTGTGCCCGTCATGCCCGCAGGCATGCATCCGCCCCTCATGCGTCGACCTGTAAGGCAGGTTTGTCGCCTCCTGGATCGGCAGGGCATCGATATCGGCCCGCAGGCCAATGGATTTGCCCGACACCCCCTTAGAGAGCGTCGCCACCACGCCGGTCCCCCCAATGCCCTGCTCAAAGGGCACGCCGATGGAGGCGAGTGTCTGGCCGATGAGATCGGAGGTCTTGATCTCTTCAAATCCCATCTCCGGGATCTTGTGCAGCGACTGACGAAGAGTTCTCAGCCGGGCAAAATCGGTATCGGACAAGTGTTTCACGTCATGACCTTCTCAATGCGTATTCGGACAGCCTAGCCTCTCTTTTCCCGGTCGCACATGTTGGATCATCGCCAATAGAGCGCGATTTCCGATGACTCATCGTCATCGCCATGCGGAATGCGACACTTGGCACCGATACACTCCTCCCCAGCCCCCTTTCACTGCGCCGCATCAAAGCTCAACAGGACCTGAACAGGAAGAGATATCGCCGTTCCATAAAGCCGCCGCCGGAATGTAACATAAACCGGCTGCTCTATGGGCTGCTTCGGCATCATGCTCGAAGGCAGTTTGGCAAACGCTGAACCAGCGGAGATTTGAAAGAACTCCCCTCGCCGGCATAAGGGGCAGGTACTTTGGTCGGTTTGACACCCCGCCTGATGCAGACGCGGGTCCGGGGTCGGCCATTGCGTCCTGACGTGCCGAACACGGGGGGCTATGCGGCGATATTGCGGTTGGTCAGCCATTTACGTGCCAATCACCAGACGCCGCTCAATGGATCGAGCCGCCGACGGGAGGAACAATTGACATCGCCGCTGACTGTCGCTGAACCGGCCCCTCCCGAGCTATTGCCGGGACATCGCCTGCCCGGCCAACATGCCCCGTTCCCCGACATCGCGGAGCAACGCCGGATGACCCTCGGATGCCTCTCAGGGACATTGAACGGAATCCGGGCCGGCAATGGAACTTCATCCAAGGGCGACCCAGCCGGGCCAGGCATGTCTCAGCACAGGATGGACGTCAGCTTTGCACCCGGCCTGTTACCCCGAACCACCGCAGGATGTCGCCTGCGGCTGCTCAGTTCATCCCCAGAGCTTCTTTATACATCTGAAGCACGGCTTCCTGCTCCGCGATCTCGTCGCTGTCCTTTTTCCGCAGGCTGATCAGGGCGCGCAGGGCTTTCTGGTCGTAACCACGCGATTTGCTTTCCGCGAAGACTTCCTTGATCTGATCCGCGATATCCTTCTTCTCGGCTTCCAGCCGCTCGATCCGCTCCACGAACTGACGCAGTTCACCGGCGGTCACGCGGTAATTGGCCTCGCCTTGGTCGATCACGTCGGGGGTATCGGTCATGGGTCTCGCTCCTGCTCTGCGAAGGGGATGATCGGGGTGCCGCCCCTGCCTGCCGGGCCACACCGAATTGGCGTTCTGACTAGCGTCACAGCCGGGACTTGGCAAGCCGGCGGCGATGGCTTAGGCACCCATCCGAACGCCAAACCGGAGACCTTGACCATGCAATTCCTCATCTGGACAGGTGCAGCCGTATCGCTGGCCGGGCTGGCCGGGCTGATCTGGTGCATTCTGCGCGTTCTCGGCGCGAAACGGGCCGGGCTGGATGACGAGGCGCTGAAGGCCGCGGTCGCAAAGGTCGTGCCCTGGAACATGGCGGCCCTTTTCCTGTCCGTCATCGGGCTGATGATGGTCATAATGGGCATCTTCCTGGGCTGATCGCCCGGACAAGGCAAAAGCGCCAAGCAACCGGACCCTAAGTCTATCGCCGGGCCCCTCGCTTCGCGTCCTGTAGCATGCACCTAAGTCCCCGCACCGGACCGGTCAGCAACCTGCCCCTAGAAAACAGGCCGCAAACTCAGGCCGGCACCTTCTCCGCCTGGCTCATGTCCAGATCGCCGAACCGCCGCCCGTTGCGCTGAAGATCCAGCAGCAGCCCGCCCGCGCCCCAGATATCAGCATCAATGGCCGACAGGGATTTGAGCCGCAGGACGGTTTGGAACAATCCCTCGATATCGGCAGCAGCCATCGGCCCGCCCCTGTCTCTGGGGTAGCCCAGCCCGTGCAGCATCGCCAGATCGATATCAGAGCTGCGCGCGGCTGTGCCCGCCTCGATCAGACGGGCCCCGGCCACAACCAGCGCGGCGTCGATCGCGGCGAAGATCGCCGCATCGTCCAGCGCGGCGCCATGCTCTGCCAGCTCTGGCCGGCCAAAGGACGCGCCCAGCCGCGACATGCCCTGTATAAGCCCTTCGTTCAGGGTCAGCGACAGCTCCTGATCGATCAGAGCCGACGACAACCCCGCCACGTGAAAATCGCGGTCGGCGCGCCGCTGGTAGCTGGGCCCCACATTCAGCACGATGCCATAGGGGCCACGGGCATAGCCCCGGCTGCGCAGCACCTGTTCGATCCGGGCCGGGTCCAGCCCCGCCCGCACCAGCGCATCCGCCGCCCGGACAAGCGCATCGATCAGCCCGGCCTCGATCATGCCCTGTCCGGCCCGGCTGACGACAACGCGCCGTCCCAGCCCCCGCAGCGCCGTCCGCGCCGTATCCAGAACGGCCGGATTCACCTGCGGCCCGACGCTGAGTTCGGCAAGCCGGGCCGGGTAACTGCGGTCGGCAAACCCAAGTGCCATGACCCGCGGCCGCAGCCAGTCCGGAACCATCGGCGCAGGGTCCAGATGATCGGTCAGGCACAGTAGGATCGTGGCGCTGTCGCGCAATGACGGCGCCAGCCGCTGCAATGCTGCCTGCATATGCGTCGCATCATCCGGCGCTGCGACAAAGACGATATCGGCCCCCGCCAGCGCCTCTGGCGCGGGCTCGGGACTGACCAGGCTGGGACAGGACACACCACTGGCCAGCACCCGCATCTCCACCCGCGCCTCGACCTTGGGGCTCAGATCCTCGACAAACCGGGTCAGAACCTCGGGCATCGGGTCCTGTACGATGACGCGGCTCCCGGCGAGGATGATCGTTCCGGCCAGCCGTTCGGCCAGCCCGTTCGCCGGCGTCACCCCAAAGATCGATGCCCTGGAGGCCAGCCCGGGCGCCTGCATTGCGGCGGCCTCGCTCGACTGGGCGCGGCGCAGCCCCCGGCTCAGCGGCTGTGCCAGAAGCTCATCGAAATACGACTCCTCCATCGCGCAGCCGGCATCGAAAGGCAGCATGACGCTTGCGCGGACCAGCTCTGCCACATACCGGCGCGCCTGAAGCCGGGGCCCCTCGGACCGCTGGATCATGTCATCCGCCGCCTCGAAATGCGCGGTCACATCCGACAGCCCCGCCCAGCGGTCGCGGCTGCGGGTCCAGTCGCCGGTGCGCGCCAGCTCCTCTGCAAAGGTGACCGCGCCATCCAGCTGCGCCCCGCCTTCGAAAAACCGGTCGATCAGACCGCTGCATTCCGGAGCATCCGCCCGCATCGGCCGCCCCTCTGTCAGCAGATGCAGCGCCGACCGGCATCCGATCAGCCGCGGCAGCCGCTGCGTCGCCCCGCCCGACGGACAATATCCAAGGCTCACTTCCGGAAATCCGAAGCTGGTCGACTCCGTGGCAATTCTGGCATGTGCCGCCAGCGCCAGATCGGTTCCCGCCCCGGCCACCTGCCCCGACAGCATCGCCACAACCGGTTTCGACAGACCCTCGATCCGGCGGCACACCTCTGCCAGTCGCGGCGCCGGAGCCCCGGCATCAAGCTCCTCGTCCGGCATGAGAGAGGCAAAGACACCCCGCCCCCCCATCAGCACCACGCCGTCCACCTCGCGATCCGCCTCGATCTCTTCGCAGGCGCGCAAAAGCGCAAGGCGCACGGTCCGGTTGACCTTGTTCAGCGGTGGGTTGTCGATCCGCAGGACCGCAATCCGACGCCGGTTACCACGAATGATATGCTCTGCCACGCTCGCCCTCTCGATTGCCTGCGGCCCCTGTTGCGGGGCTCTTGCTTGCAAACGAATGTCCGGCATTCGCGGTCATTGGTCAACAAAATCGGACAATTCAGAAATTATTCGCACAGAATCGTGGCCGTGGCACACGCGCCGCCACATCCCTCAGCACCCCGGACAGCCAGGGCGCACCCCGTCTGAAATCAGACGGACATCCGGTCGTAACCGGTTTCGACGGCCTCTGCCGTCAGCTCTTCCAGCAGGCGACGCATGGTGCCGGGTGCGGCCAGTCCGGCGCGGGAATAGGCGCCCATCACCTCATGCACGCGGTCAAGATACTGATGCCTGTACCCAGGCGTATGGGCCGTAATGTCGGATATCAGGGTGCTCGTGACACGATCCAGCTGATCTGCGGTCATATCTTTATTCTCCTCCTGCATCGGGTCCGCCTCCGGCCGGAGACTGGACAGGGCGCCGATCGGTCACCGCAAGACGGCCGTCGGCAATATTATGGGATCGGTGCCAGGCCGTCCTCCTTCGGCCGGGTGCCGTGGAGCCAACATATAACCCCCGGCCCCGAATTCAAACAGACAAGTCAAATTTTATGTTCTTCGGCTTCTTCCGGCACAATCGGACGCCGTTTACCATCGGCGCACCCACAACGTGGCGGGCCCAGCAAAAATGCGGACAAAAAATGCGGCCCAAAGCCACTTGCAATACATTCCATTTTGTATATATGAAATGTCGCGCAGTTTGGAGACAGACCCATGCAACCCGACATCACAGCCTTTTTCGACGAAACGACGAACACCATATCCTACGTGGTTCGCGACCCCGCTGGCAGCGCCTGCGCGGTGGTCGATTCCGTTCTGGATTTTGACTATTCCTCGGGCAGAACGGACACCCGCTCTGCCGATGCGATTATCGCCTATGTCCGGGAACACGAGCTGGACGTTCAGTGGCTTCTGGAAACCCATGTGCATGCCGATCACCTGTCGGCCGCCCCCTATATCCAGCAGAAACTCGGCGGCAAGATCGGCATCGGCGACAATATCCGGATCGTTCAGGATACCTTCGGCAAGGTTTTCAACGAAGGCACCGAATTCCAGCGCGACGGGTCCCAGTTCGACCAGCTGTTCCACGAAGGCGACAGCCTGCACATCGGCCAGCTTCGCGGCGATGTCCTGCATACCCCCGGACACACCCCGGCCTGCCTGACCTATGTCATCGGCGATGCCGCCTTTGTCGGCGACACGCTGTTCATGCCGGATTTTGGCACTGCACGCTGCGACTTTCCCGGCGGCTCCTCCGAAGACCTCTACAAGTCGATCCAGAAAATCCTCGCCCTCCCGGATGAGACGCGGATCTTCGTGGGCCATGACTACAAGGCGCCGGGCCGGGATGACTATGCCTGGGAAACAACGGTGGGCGAGCAGAAGGCGCTGAACATTCACGTCGGTGCCGGCAAATCCGCCGAGGATTTCGTCAGCATGCGGGACGCACGCGACGCCACGCTGGCCATGCCCAAGCTGATCATCCCCTCGCTGCAGGTCAACATGCGGGCCGGCCGCATGCCCGAAGCCGATCCCCAGGGCAATGTCTACCTGAAGGTTCCGGTCAACAAGCTCTGACACATCCGGGCCGGTCAGCACCGCCCGGACGGACGGCCCGGACGGTGCCGATGTCAGCGCCAGCAAAGTCAAAGGAGACGACGTTCATGCAAACCGATTGGATCATGGGACTGCTGGGAGGGCTGATGATCGGCCTGGCCGGCGCGGTCCTGCTGCTGGGCAATGGCAAGATCATGGGCGCCAGCGGTATCATCGGCGGCCTTGTCGATGGCTCGGGCAGATCCGACCGGACGGAACGGATCGCCTTTGTCGCAGCGCTTTTCGGAGTACCGGCCGTGATCGCCCTGCTCATGGGAGACACGCAGACACATGCCACCGGCAACCTGTTCGTCCTGATCGCCGCCGGCCTGCTGGTCGGGACCGGCACGCGCATCGCCAATGGCTGCACCTCCGGCCACGGCGTCTGTGGCATCTCGCGCTTTTCGCTCCGCGGTATTGTCGCGACGGTCTTCTACATTCTGGCGGGCGGCCTGTCGGTTGTCCTGTTCCGTCACATCCTGGGGGTCATCTGATGCGCATCCTGATCGCACTTCTCTCCGGCGGGCTGTTTGGCGCCGGGCTTCTGATCTCCGGCATGACGGATACGACCAAGGTGCAGGGCTGGCTGGATGTCTTTGGTCAGTGGGACCCGACGCTGGCCTTTGTGATGGGCGGAGCAATCATTCCGATGGCCGTCGCCTGGCAGCTGACTCGCGGCCGCAAACCACTGGCCGGCGGCAATTTCCCGGCGCCCCCCAAACCCGAGATCGACCGCCGGCTTGTGCTCGGCTCCACGCTCTTCGGGGCGGGCTGGGGCCTGGCCGGGCTCTGCCCGGGGCCCAGCATCGCCTCGCTCAGTTTCGGGGGGCTCCCTGGCCTGATTTTTGTCCTTGCCATGGGCGCCGGCATGCTGATCGCCCCGCCGCTCAAGGCCCGGCTGGACAGGATGGTCCCGGCGGAATAACGGTTGATCATGGATATCCGACAGATCACCCCCCGCTATTCCGTCAGCCCCCAGATCGCGCCAGAAGATATGGCTGCGATCAAGGCGGCCGGTTTCACAACCGTCATCTGCAATCGCCCCGATGCGGAGAACCCGCCGGAATGGCAGGCCGCGGCCATGCAGGCGGCGGCCGAGGCCGCCGGTCTGACCTTCACCTATATTCCGCTGACCCATCAGACGATGACACCGGACAATATCGCCCTGCAGGCAAGTGCCGCAGCCGCAGCGACCACCCTGGCCTATTGCGCCTCCGGAACGCGCAGCACCGTCATCTGGTCGCTGCAACAGGCCGGTGAAGGCGCCCCGGCGGATGAGATCCTCGCCACGGCCGCCAAGGCGGGATACGATCTGTCCGGACTGCGGCCCCGGCTGGAACAGGGCTGACCCGCCGCACCCGCCTATTCGATTGCCGGCAGCCCGGACAGCGGCGTCGCCATCCCGTCGTCGTCACCCTCGTCAGGCGCGAGCGTCGGCAGATCCGACATGCCGGGCAAATCGCCAAGCGACGGAAGATCCCCCAGCAGATCGAGCTCACCGTCACGGTCGAAATCGCTGGCGGCAGGCTCTGCCGGTTCGGGCGCTTCGCTCTGGACCGACACGGGGGTGATGGCGGTCGCCTGACCGCCCGGCCCGGCGCGGTCTTCCCCATCCTGCAGGGAGACCGCATCGGACACACCTTCGGCTGCAAGCGCCCCGGAACCGGCGGCAGCGCCTGCCCCCCCCGCCTGCGCCTCTGCCCGCGCCCCATCGGGAAGTTTCAGACGCACCGCGCGCATACCGCGTAACTGTCCCAGCGTCGCCTCTGCCACCCGGTGAGAGGACGCGGTTTCCAGAAACATCCGCGTGATTGCCGTACGCGGGACGGGGATCTCATCGCCGGGTTGCAACCGCGAAACACCGGCGAGCGACATCTTCACCCGGTGCAATATTGCCTCCAGCTCGGCCGGTGCCTGCATGACCTGTGACTGCAGGCGCGTGTTGGGGTCACCGTTTTGTGGCCGTTGCGATACCTCTTCCGCCACCGGGAGGATGAGCATCGCCTCCCCGTCCCGGCGCCCCGCCAAATCTAACGTAAACCGCAGCATGTGAAAGCTGGGCGCCTTGATCGCCAGCGACAGCATGCGCGGCGACTCCATCATGGAGCCGAACCGGAACCCGTTGATCCAGGCCGCTTCGGGTTCTTCGCCCAGAAGCACCTCCAGCCGTTCCATCGCGCCGTCGATCAGCGGCGCAACCATGGCCGCGTCCGTGCGCGTCGGTTGCCGCTTTTCAGGTGAAAACGTGCTGACTGCGCCCATCGTCTGCGCCTCTATCACGCCAGACAGAATGGCATGGTCAACCCGGGCACCACCTATGGCCCCATCTGGGCCGTCCAGCAGCATCAGCAGCCCGTCTTCCTCCAGGCTGGCAATCAGGTCATCGGCCGAAACCTCAGTCTGCTCCAGCCCCGAAACGACAAGCGGCATATCCCAGAGCGCATCTGCCGTCCGCGCAAAAGCCAGACGCAGCGCTTTTGCCGGAGACATCGCACGATTCTGCGCCCCGTCCTTCGCGGCGCCGGCTTTGCGGCGCAATATCGCGTTTGAGCCCTGTTGTTCCATAACCTCAGGCAACCCTTCCCGCCCCTTGCGCAACACTAGGAGAGGGATGGTTACGATCCTGTTTAGAACCCTGTCCGATCACCACTGCCGGCGCATGTAATTGCCCGGCAAACACGATCGGCCCTGTGTCGGCAGGTCCCTTTGCCCGGTTTCGCGGTTATTCGGCCACGCGCGGCGCGGCCACCGGAACCGTGACCCGAAAGGCCGCACCTTCCTGCCCCGGCAGATAGATGATCGTCCCCCCCAGACGGGTCATGATTTCGCGGCAAATGGCCAGCCCGAGACCGGCACCACCCGCCTTTTGTTCGCCAACACGGCTGAATTTTTCAAAGATCATATCCTGCGCCGTCACATCGAGACCGGAGCCATTGTCGATGAAATCGACCTGCAGCGCCTCGGCCCGCAGCCGCGCCGTAATCACCAGCTCCGGCGGCACCGCGTCGCAGTATTTTGCCGCATTGGAGATCAGGTTGATGAAGACCTGACAGAGCCGGTCCGCATCCGTCACCAGCAGCGCATCCTCTGCCCCCTCCCGCCGAATCGAAAGGTCATTTTCCGCAACGCCGGCGGCGCTGACCGCGCGGTCGAGGATCTGGCCAAGCCGCACCTGACGCAGGTTCAGGCTGACCTGACCGTTTTCCAGCACCGACAGGTCCAGCAGATCGTCCAGCAGCCGGGTCAGGCGGATCGCCTCATCATGGATGATCCCGGCGTAGCGGTCCTTGTCCGCCGGTTCGATCACGGCAGCATCCCGCAGGATCTCGGAAAATGCCCGGATGGAGGTCATCGGCGTGCGCAGCTCATGGCTGATCTGGCTCAGGAAGGCATCCTTCTGAACCGACAGCGTCGTCAGCTTGTCATTGGCGGCCCGCAATTGCCGGGCGGTGCGCTGCAGCTCCTGCGATTTGGCCTCCAGCTGGCTGGAATATTCCATGATCTGCGCCGCCTCATCCGCAACCGCCATCAGGTCATCGACAGACACTGACGTGCCACCGGTGATCTGACCGATCATCGCATGCGCCGTCGCCGCCCCGACCGAACCGGAAAGTTCGCGTTCCAGCAGCCTCAGGAAATCCGGCGTCGGCTCCGGCAGATAGCCCTGCAACCCCTGCACCGCAGCCGCCCGCCGGAACAGCGCCTGCGCATCTTCCGGCCCCAGAATGCGCTGCGCCATGATCATCAGATCCTCGCTCTGCGCCATGCCGCCGGACCATCCGCGCGTGGCGCCCGTGTGATCAAAGACATTGACGAACTGCGCGCCCTGCAACCGCTCCATCGGGGTGGGAAAGGTGAACAGCGACACGCCGACAAAGCCAAGCGTGTTGATCAGGATCGACCAGAACACGCCATGCACCAGCGGGTCCATCCCCTCGATCCCGAAGAGCGCCCAGGGCCGCAGCCAGCCCAGCCCCAGCGGTCCGGCCTCCCAGACCGACGCGGGCAGGACGACCCCTGCCCCGAAACTCGGCAGGAACAGGCACCACAGCCAGACCGCCCCGCCCAGGGCCAGCCCCGTCAGCGCGCCGGTCTTGTTGGCGCCGCGCCAGAACATCCCCCCGATCAGCGGCGGCAGGAACTGCGCAACCCCCGAGAAAGAGATCAGACCGATGGCCGCCAGCGCAGCCCCCCCGCCCGAGACGCGGTAATACAGATAGCCAAGCGCCAGCATCCCCACGATGGCAAAGCGCCGCGACAGCATCACGATATGGCGCACATCGCCCGACACAATCGCCCCCTGGACCTGCGACGACAGCCAGATCGGCATGACGATATGGTTCGACACCATGGTCGACAGCGCCAGCGAGGCCACGATCACCATCGAGGTGGCCGAAGAAAACCCGCCGATAAACGACAGCATCGCCAGCACCGGACGCCCCTCGGCCAGAGGCAGCGACAGCACAAAGAGGTCAGGATTGGACCCTTCGGGCAGCGTCGCCAGCCCCCAGACCGCAATGGGCATGACAAACAGGCTCATCAGCAGCAGATACAGCGGAAAGGCCCAGGAGGCGGTGCGCAGATGCCGCTCGTCCTCATTCTCCACGACAAGCACCTGAAACATCCGTGGCAGACATAGAAGCGCCGCCGCCGACAGCCCGGTCAGCGCCAGCCAGCGGTCGCCCTCGATCCGCCACTGCCCCATGGCCGAGGCATCGATCCGGTCGAGCGTCGCCCCCAGCCCGCCGCCGATCCCCCAGACCACAAACAGCCCGACGGCCAGCAGCGCGACCAGCTTCACCACTGCCTCGACCGCGATTGCCATGACCACGCCGTGATGGCGTTCATTGGCATCCAGGTTGCGGGTCCCGAACATGACCGTAAAGAAAGCCAGCCCGCAGGCCACCCAAAGGGCTGTGGAATTCTGATCGCCCAGCGGCCGTATGGTCGGATCGGCCTGGCTAAAGGCGGCGACCGACAGGGTCACGGATTGCAGCTGAAGGGCGATGTAAGGCGTTGTCCCGATCACGGCCAGCACCGTGACAAGCACCGCCAGGCTGTTGGATTTGCCGTAGCGCGACGAGATCAGATCGGCCACCGAGGTAATGTTCTGCGACCGCCCGATGCGCACCATCTTGCGGATCGCCCAGAACCAGCCGACCATGACCAGACTGGGGCCCAGATAGATCGTCATGAACTCCATCCCGGACCGCGCCGCATATCCGACAGCGCCGTAAAACGTCCAGGCGGTGCAGTAAATCGACAGCGACAGCGTATAGACCAGCGGTGAGCGGAGCCATTTCCCCCGCCCGCGCAACGCCGCCCGCTCCGCGCCGAACGCCACCGCAAACAGGAAGGCGACGTAAAGCAGACAGACAAAGATCAGCAGGTTGAGCGAGGTCATAGGCGCGCACCGCCCGCATGCGCCCGCGCCAGCCCGGCCCGGCAGGCCTGACATCCCGTCCGTCCCCGGGGCTCCCCGGGATCACCATGGCAGGCCGGCAGCAGGCCGGAGCGGCGGCACCTCACACCTCGTCCTCCCGCCTATCCGGGCCCGGCGTGGCCCCCGGATCGATCCAGCGGGCCAGCAGAACCGCCGCCCCGACCAGCAGAAACCAGACCCCGAACACATAGATGATCGCGGTCGAGGTCGCCGGCGCGCCCTCGGCCTCTCCCTCGGGCCAGAGCAGCGGGATCGCCAGCAGCACAGCCCCCAGCACAGGCAGCAACCGCGCCGCATCGGCCAGCCGGCGTTGCCGGTAAGACCCCTTTTCCAGAAACAACGTGCCCTGCCGGCGCGTCGGCGGCGGAGCCTTGTCCTGCCCACCCCCGGTCATATCTCCGACCTTTTCACCGCTATCTTCAGGATGTGACAAGCGCGTTGACCGCCTCCAGCATCTCGGCATTGGCAAAGGGTTTGGACATGAAGCGGCTGGCGCCCAGGCTTTCGGCCATTTCCCGGTCCTTCGTCTGTCCGCGTGCGGTCAGCACCAGCACCGGCAATGCCGCAGTCCGGTCATCCGCCCGCAGATCGCGCAGGATATCATAGCCCGACCGGCCCGGCAGCATGACGTCCAGGATTACAAGGTCCGGGCTTCGCCGGACCACGGCCGCGACCGCATCCGTGCCATTAGCATGCGTGCTGACGCGCCATCCGTCGCGGGACAGGATGAAACTGATTGCTTCACTGATATTGGGTTCGTCCTCGATCACCAGAACGTCTTTGCCCATCCGGTCCTCCCCTCCCGTTCAGGCCACCTCTTCGTAAGTTCTAGCAGTTATTCACATGGATGTGAGCCAAGTCAAAGACCAAGATGTCACGCCCCCCTGTCCATGATCGACCGTTCGCGTCGCGCCGGGCATCCGGCCTTGGGGCAGATACGGCAGCTTGGCCCGACCAACTGCGGCGCGGCGGGCTCCGTGACATCGGTCTGCAACAGCATATGAGGCCGCAGCAGCGGCGCGCGGCCCACCATCGGCGGCCCCTGCGGATCAACCACGGCATGGGCCACAAAGCTTGAATTGCCCCGGCCGGCAAAGGCCAGATGCGCCCGGATCGGGGTCAGCGGCTGCTGCACAGCCTCAAACAGCGGCAACAGCGGACAGGCAGAGCCGAACCGCGGCATCGGGAAATTCGGCGGCACCTTGCGGAACAGCACCGTGCCGCTGACATCGCTGACAATCAGGCCAAACGGCCCGCCAAGCCGCGCCCCCGCCTCTTCCGGCAGGCAGGCCAGGCGGCGCATGACCAGCGCCGTTCCGCAACCAAGCTCTGCCGCCAGCCGGCTGGGGTCCAGCAGCGGCCCCGGATCCGACGCGGCCTCAAGCAATCGCGGCAAGGGAAGCGCCAGCGCATCATCGCGGTACTGCAGCAACATGGCGCGCAGCAGCCCCGGCCCTGCGGCCTCCGGACCGGCCTCCTCCAGCAGAGGCTCCACATCCCCGCCGTCCTCCAGCGTCGCCATGTGATAGCCGCGCGCCTCGAAAAACGCATCGACCAGATCCTGCGGCATCTGCCCGGCCATCCCCGCCCGGTCGGCCCTGTCGGCGGCATCAAGCTCGGACACCAGCCGCTGGGCGCCCTGCGCCAGCCGGGCGCTTTCTTCGTGGATATTGCGATGGAAGCGGTCACGCCATTCCGGCTCCAGCCCCTCCGTTTCGACCAGAATGGAGGCGGAGGCCCGGATCGCCGTGACCGTCGACAGCACCTCGTGCATGGATGCGGCCAGAAGCGGATCATGCGCCAGCCGGTCCGTCAGCACCTCGACCGACCGCTCCAGATCCCCGATCCGGTGATGCTGGTCGCGGATGAGCTGCGCCCAGCCGGTCAGCCGTCCCGCCAGCTCCTCCGTCCGGTCCAGCTCGGCCCCGGCAGCAGGACGGGCCGCGGCGGCCTCCCGCAGGCTGGACGTCAGGGCCGCCTCCGCCCCTTCGGTCAGATGAACCGGTTCGACCCCCAGAGCCGCAGCGATATCGAGCAGCAATTTGCCCCCGATGGACCGCCGGTTATGTTCGATCAGATTAAGATAAGACGCAGAGATCCCGACACCCCGGGCAAGCTCTGCCTGACGCAGCCCCGACATCATCCGGCGTTCGCGGATCCGGCTGCCAGTCAGCCCCCCGCGCGACACGTGGTTTTCCGTAGCATTTCAACGCCTTTCTGCAGCGCGAAAAAATTAATTTACAAATACCGCAGATGCAGCGTGGAAATATTTACAGAAAAATACAACAAGTAAAAGATGTTGTTGCGATGTTTACACGAACCGGGCGATAAACCCTTTGCACATTCGTGTCCGCAGCGCGTGAGGAGATGCGCTGCAACCACCACTTGGGAGGAAACTCATGACCAAACCGACTCTGTCGCGTCGTGGCCTGCTGAAGACCGGTGCCGTAACCGGCGCGGGCCTTGCACTGCCCACGATCTTCACCGCACCCTCGGCCCATGCCTTCACCAACAACCCGACCGGCAGCACCGTAACGCTGGGCTTCAACGTGCCCCAGTCCGGCGCCTATGCCGACGAGGGTGCCGACGAACTGCGCGCCTATGAGCTGGCTGTCGAACACCTGAACGGTGGCGGCGATGGCGGCATGCTGAACACCTTCAGCTCCAAGGTGCTCGACGGCACCGGCATCCTGGGCAAGAAGGTCGAATATGTGACCGGCGACACCCAGACGAAATCCGACGCCGCCCGCGCCTCCGCCAAGTCCATGATCGAAAAGGACGGCGCCATCATGATCACCGGCGGCTCCTCCTCCGGTGTGGCCGTGGCCGTGCAGGGTCTCTGCCAGGAAGCGGGCGTCATCTTCATGGCCGGCCTGACCCATTCCAACGACACGACCGGCAAAGACAAGAAGGCCAATGGCTTCCGCCACTTCTTCAACGCCTACATGTCTGCCGCGGCCCTCGCGCCGGTGCTGGAAAAGCAGTATGGCAGCGACCGCAAGGCCTACCACCTGACCGCCGACTACACCTGGGGCTGGACCCAGCAGGAATCGATCCAGGCCGCTACGGAGGCCATGGGCTGGGAGACCGTCAACAACGTGCTGACGCCGCTGGCGCAGACCGACTTCTCCTCCTACATCGCCCCGGTTCTGAACTCAGGCGCGGACCTGCTGGTGCTGAACCACTACGGCGGCAACATGGTCAACTCCCTGACCAACGCCGTGCAGTTCGGCCTGCGCGAGAAGCAGGTGAACGGCAAGAACTTCGAGATCGTCGTGCCGCTCTTCTCCCGCCTCATGGCACGCGGTGCCGGCGAGAACATCAAGGGTATCCTTGGTTCCACCAACTGGCACTGGTCGCTGCAGGACGAGGGCTCCCAGGCCTTTGTACGCTCCTTCGGCACCAAATACGGCTTCCCGCCGTCCCAGGCAGCGCATACCTGCTACGTCCAGGCGTTGCTCTATGCCGATGCGGTGACCCGGGCGAACTCCTTCAACCCCTGCGATGTGGCTGCGGCGCTGGAAGGGTTCGAGTTCGACGGTCTGGGCAATGGCCCGACCCTCTACCGCGCCGAGGATCACCAGTGCTTCAAGGACGTTCTGGTGGTGCGCGGGAAAGAAAACCCGACCTCCGAATTCGACCTTCTGGAAGTGGTGGAAATCACCCCCCGCGGCCAGGTCGAATACGCGCCGGATCACCCGATGTTTGCCGGCGGCAACCTCGGGCAGTGCAACCCGGGCGCCTGAGCCTGACACAGGATGGGTGCAAGCACCCATCCTACACCACACAGACCATTCCGTAGGACACGGAACCGGACCCGGCCACAGCGGCCGGGCCGGCACCTTTCATTCAAAAGCCAGACCTGAGGGGGGACAATGGACGCCATCATCCTGCAGATACTCAACGGCCTCGACAAGGGTTCGGCCTATGCGCTGATCGCCCTTGGCCTGACGCTGATCTTCGGCACGCTCGGCGTGGTGAATTTCGCCCACGGGGCGCTCTTCATGATCGGCGCCTTCTGCGCCGTGACCCTGAACAAGATCTTCAACCTCTCCTACGAGGTGATCGATCCGACCAAGAAGGACTTCCTCGGCAATCCGCTGAAGGTGAAGGTTCCCTATGTCGAAAGCTGGTTCGGCCCCGATTTTGGCCATGCGCTGATCGACTGGTCGGTGCCGCTCGCCATCCTCTTCTCGATCCCGATCATGATCGCCCTCGGCTTCATCATGGAGCGCGGCCTGATCAAGCATTTCTACAAGCGCCCCCATGCCGACCAGATCCTCGTGACCTTCGGTCTGGCCATCGTGCTGCAGGAGATCATCAAGTCAAACTTCGGCGCCAATCCGATCCAGACCCCGGCGCCCGAGATGTTCCGCGGCTCCTTCGATTTCGGCACGATGCTGGGCTTTGACCCGAACGTCATCATCTATCCCTACTGGCGTATGGTCTACTTTGCCTTCGCGGCAATCATCATCGGCGGCGTCTTCGCCTTCCTGCAGTTCACCACCTTCGGCATGGTTGTCCGTGCCGGCATGGCGGACCGCGCCACGGTGGGCTTGCTCGGCATCAATATCGACAAGCGCTTCACCATCATGTTCGGCCTCGCCGCCGCTGTCGCGGGACTGGCGGGGGTCATGTACGCGCCGATCAACAGCCCCAACTACCACATGGGCATGGATTTCCTCGTGCTCTCCTTCGTGGTCGTCGTGGTGGGCGGCATGGGCTCCCTGCCCGGCGCTGTCGCCGCGGGCTTCCTGCTGGGGGTTCTCGAAAGCTTTGCCTCGATGAATGCCGTGAAACAGCTGCTGCCCGGTATCGACCAGATCATCATCTACCTTGTCGCGATCGTCATCCTGCTTGCCCGGCCACGTGGCCTGATGGGCCGCAAAGGCGTGATGGAGGACTAATCCAATGCTCGGACTCAACCGCAAAGACTCTCTCATCCTGGCCGTGGTGGCGGTGCTCACCCTCTTCGCGCCGTTCATCCTCAACCTCTTCCCGACGAATTCGGAGCTGGCCTTCTTCAACGCGGGCTATCCCGACCTGATGCAGCGCTTCGTGATCTTCGGGATCTTTGCCATCGGCTTCAACATCCTCTTCGGCCTGACCGGCTACCTCTCCTTCGGCCATGCGGCCTTCCTCGGCGTGGGCTCCTACGCGGCGGTCTGGATGTTCAAGCTGCTCAGCTACAATGTCATTCCGGCGATCATCCTGTCGGTCATCGTCGCGGGCCTCTTCTCTGCCGTGATCGGCTTCATCTCGCTCCGGCGCTCGGGCATCTACTTCTCGATCCTGACGCTGGCCTTCGCCGAGATGTCCTTCCGCCTGGCCTATTCGGTGCTGACCCCGCTCACCAATGGTGAGACCGGCCTGCAGGTCTACACGGACGATCCGCAGATCCTGTCGAACGGCGTCAACAATGTGCCGCACCTCTTCGGGCTGGAGATGCGGGCGCGGGAGACGATCTCCGTGGGCCCTTGGGATTTCACCTTCCCGGTGGGCTACTACCTCTGCGCCATCATCCTGCTGGCCTCCTTCTACCTGTCGATCCGCATCTTTCGTTCTCCCTTCGGGCTGATGCTGCGGGCGATCAAGTCGAACCAGACCCGGATGACCTATACGGGCCTCAACCCGAAACCCTACACGCTGGCGGCCTTCATCATCTCCGGCATGTATGCGGGGCTGGCCGGTGGTCTCCTGGCCTCCATGGACCCGCTGGCCGGCGCCGAGCGGATGCAGTGGACCGCCTCCGGCGAGGTCGTCATCATGACCATCCTCGGCGGCGCCGGCACCCTGATCGGCCCGATCCTGGGCGCAGGCACGATCAAGTACCTCGAAAACGTCTTCTCCAAGATGAACGAGAGCCTGCTGGAGCACTGGTTCGCCTTCCTGCCCCACTGGCTGCAGGAGACCGTGGTCTGGTGCGTGTCGAAGTTCACCGGCGAAGGCTGGCACCTGATGATGGGCGCGCTCTTCATGGCCGTGATCATCTTCCTGCCCGGTGGCCTTGTCGAAGGCGGACAACGTCTTCTCAACCTCTTCTCGCGTAAATCCCGCAGTGAAGAGGCCCGCGCCACCAAGACCGAACCCGCAGAATAAGGAACACGACAATGGGCATTCTCGAAGTCAAGAACGTCAACAAGCGGTTCGGTGGTCTCAAGGCCCTGTCCGAGGTCAACCTCAGCGTCGCCGAAAACACCGTGCACGCGATCATCGGACCAAACGGCGCGGGCAAGTCGACCCTGCTGAACTGCCTCGTCGGCAAGCTGATCCCCGATACCGGATCGGTCATGTTCGACGGCCAGTCGGTGCTGGGCCGCTCGCCCTATGAGATCAACCAGATGGGCATCTCCCGCGTGTTCCAGACGCCCGAGATCTTCGGCGATCTGAACGTGATGGAGAACATGATGATCGCCTGTTTCGCCAAACGCGACGGCGCCTTCACCCTGCAGGCCATCGGCAACATGATGAAGGAGAAGGAGGTCGTGGAAAAGGCGGAGCATATGCTGGAAAGCATGAACCTCGCCGACAAGCGCGACATGCACACCGCGTCGATGTCCCGCGGCGACAAGCGCCGGATGGAGATCGCCATGTGCCTCAGCCAGGAGCCGCGCCTGCTGCTGCTGGACGAACCGACCGCCGGCATGGCGCGCGCCGACACCAACAACACGATCGACCTGCTGAAGAAGATCAAGGAAGAGCGCGACATCACCATCGCCATCATCGAACATGACATGCATGTGGTCTTCTCGCTGGCCGAACGGATCACGGTGCTGGCTCAGGGCACACCGCTGGTTGAGGACACGCCGGAAAACATCAAGGGCCATCCGAAGGTGCGCGAAGCCTATCTGGGCGAAACCCAGGTTGCCGCCTGAACGATGAGGCGCGTGGCGGCAAAACCGACTGGCCCGGGGATGGGTGAGATCACCCATCCTACGCCATGGCCCGCCGCCCCGGCCACAATACTCCACGCCCGTAGGATGGGTGCCTGCACCCATCTCCACCGAAAGGACAGGACATGAACGTCAAACCCGACTTCTCCAAGGGCCACAACCTGGCCGAAACCGCGCCCGCCTTCCTCTCCGTCTGGAACATGGAGGCCTATTACGGCGAGAGCTACATCGTCCAGAACGTCAGCTTCAACGTCCATGAGGGCGAGATCCTCGCCCTGCTCGGCCGCAATGGCGCGGGCAAGACCTCGACCCTGCGCTCCATCGCCCGCATGGACAATCCGCAGGTGACACATGGCGAGATTTGGCTCGATCACCAGCCGCTGCACAAGATGTCCTCCTACCAGGCCGCCCAGGCCGGTATCGGCCTCGTGCCGGAGGATCGCTGCATCATCCCCGGCCTGACGGTGGAGGAAAACCTGCAGCTCGCCCAGATCGCCCCGCCCATCGGCTGGTCGCTCGACCGGCTTTACGACCTCTTCCCCCGCCTCGGCGAACGCCGCAAGCAGGAGGCTGTGACCCTCTCGGGCGGCGAACAGCAGATGCTGGCCATTGCCCGGGCGCTGGCCCGTGACATCAAGGTGCTGCTGCTGGACGAACCCTATGAGGGCCTCGCCCCCGTGATCGTCGACGAGATCGAGAAGACGCTGCGCATCATCAAGGAACAGGGCATCACCACGATCCTTGTCGAACAGAATGCCGTGCGCGCTCTGGAACTTGCGGATCGGAGTGTTATTCTCGACACCGGATCGGTTGTCTTCGACGGCTCCGCCAAGGAGGTTCTGTCGAACGCCGAACTCCGCGCCGAATACCTCGCCATCTGACGATGGCCCAGCCTGTGCCGTAGAGGAGCGGCGCAGGCGACCCCATGCAGCAAAGACCAGAGGATCTGTCATGACCGATCAGACCTACCCCCCGTCCGCCAATATCGTGAAGAACGCCCATGTGGACATCGCCGGCTATGAGGCGATGTATCAGGCCTCCGTCACCGACCCCGACGCCTTCTGGGGCGAAGAGGCGCGCAAGCGGCTCGACTGGATCGAGCCCTTTACCAAGGTGAAGGACACCAATTTCAATCTGGGCGAAGTCAGCATCAAATGGTTCGAGGACGGCGTTCTGAACGTCGCGCATAACTGCATCGACCGCCACCTCGCGACGCGCGCCGAGCAGACCGCGATCATCTTCGAGCCCGACGATCCGGAGACGCCCGCCCAGCACATCACCTATGCAGAGCTGCATGAAAAGGTCTGCCGCTTCGCCAATGTCCTGCTGGCGCAGGGCGTGATGCGTGGCGACCGCGTCATCATCTACCTTCCAATGATCCCGGAGGCCGCCTATGCCATGCTGGCCTGCGCCCGGATCGGGGCCATCCATTCGGTCGTCTTTGCGGGCTTCTCCCCGGACGCCCTCGCCAACCGGATCAACGACTGCCAGGCCAAGGTCGTCATCACCGCCGACACCGCCCCGCGCGGTGGCCGCCGCACCGCGCTGAAATCCAACACCGATGCCGCGCTGCTGCATTGCTCCGACAAGGTGCGCTGCCTTGTCGTCAAGCATACCGGCGACCAGACCACCTGGATCGAGGACCGCGATGTCGATGTGAAAGCGATGATGGAGCAGGTTGCGCCCGATTGCCCGGTGCGCCCGATGACTGCCGAAGACCCGCTCTTCATCCTCTATACCTCCGGCTCCACCGGAAAACCCAAGGGCGTGGTGCACAGCTCCGGCGGCTACCTGCTTTATGCCTCCATCACGCAGGAGCTGACCTTCGACTATCACGAGGGCGATGTCTTCTGGTGCGGCGCGGATGTCGGCTGGGTCACCGGCCACACCTATATCCTCTACGGCCCGCTCGCCAATGGCGCGACCACGCTGATGTTCGAGGGCGTGCCGACCTACCCCGATGCCTCCCGCTTCTGGCAGGTGATCGACAAGCACAAGGTGAACCAGTTCTACACCGCCCCGACCGCGATCCGGGCGCTGATGGGCGCCGGCACCTCCTTTGTCGAAGGCCATGACCTGTCGTCCCTCAAGGTGCTGGGCACGGTGGGGGAGCCCATCAACCCGGAGGCCTGGAACTGGTACAACGACCATATCGGCAAGGGCCGTCTGCCCATCGTCGACACCTGGTGGCAGACAGAAACCGGCGGTCACATGATCACCCCCCTGCCCGGCGCCACGCCCACCAAGCCCGGATCGGCGACCAAGCCCTTCTTCGGCGTCCAGCCTGTGGTGCTGGAACCGACCTCCGGCGACGAAATCCATGAGGTGAAATGCGAGGGCGTGCTGGCCATCAAGGACAGCTGGCCCGGCCAGATGCGCACCGTCTGGGGCGACCATGAACGGTTCGAGAAGACCTATTTCTCCGACTACAAGGGCTATTACTTCGCCGGCGACGGCTGCCGCCGCGACGCGGACGGCTATTACTGGATTACCGGCCGGGTCGATGACGTGATCAACGTCTCCGGCCACCGTATGGGCACGGCGGAGGTCGAATCGGCGCTTGTCGCCCATGCCAAGGTGGCCGAGGCCGCCGTGGTCGGCTACCCGCATGAGGTCAAGGGTCAGGGCATCTACTGCTACGTGACGCTGATGAACGGCGAAGAGCCGTCGGAGGAGCTGAAGAAAGAGCTCCGCACCTGGGTCCGTCAGGAAATCGGGCCGATCGCCTCTCCCGACCTGATCCAGTGGGCCCCGGGCCTGCCCAAGACGCGGTCGGGCAAGATCATGCGCCGCATCCTGCGCAAGATCGCGGAGAATGATTACGGCGCGCTTGGCGACACCTCGACCCTCGCCGATCCCTCGGTGGTCGACGACCTGATCGAGAACCGCGCGAACCGCTGACGCGCCTTCCGTAACGTCACAAAATTCCAGAACGCCCGGCTTCGCCCGGGCGTTTTCTGTTTCACCCCACGGGGCATTCGCGCCAACCCCATGAAACCCAGTAAGAAATACCGCACCGGCAGTTTTCCGCACGCCAGCCTGACGCCAATGGGAACCCATCGCCGCCCCGCCCGTTCTCCCTGCAGACGATCGAAACAGCGAAACAGAGAGAAGGAGACATCTCATGAAACCGCTGAAGACAACTCTGCTGACGACTGTTGCCGCGCTGGCCATTGCCGCGCCCGCCATCGCTCAGGACACTTCCGTGGATGCCGACGCATCCGTGAAAACCGAAATGGGTCAGGCGGCTGACTCGGTTGAAAACACGATGGATCAGGCAGGCGACGCAGCCGCCGAAGCCGTCGATGAAACCGCCGACGCGACCGAAGAGGCCGCCGAGGAGACCGGTGACGCCGTGACCGACACCGCCGATGCCGCCGGTGACGCAATGGAAAACACCGCTGAAGAGGCCACCGACATGGCCACTGATACCGACAGCAGCATGAGCGCCGACGCCGAAGTGACCGCCGACGCCGGCCCGATGACCGTAGATACGGTTGTGGGCACGAATGTCGCCGCCTCCTCCGGTGAAAGCATCGGTGAGATCGACCGCATCGTTGACATCAACGGCGAGACGATGGCCGTGGTCGGTGTGGGCGGCTTCCTCGGGATTGGCGAACATGACGTCGCCCTGCCCGTGTCCGAGCTGATGTATGACGGCAATACCATCGTCGCGATGGGCTACACCCGTGAGCAGCTCAAGAGCATGGCCGAATACAATGCCGAGCTTGCCACCGATATCGAAGGTGACGCCGTGGTGGAGCTGGGCGACTCGTAATCCCCGCACCGCGCAAGGCGACTATATGCAGAGGGGCCGTCTCCATCCGGGGGCGGCCCTTTGCTTTTGCCCTTTTTCTCAAGGGTTAACGCATCATCAACGGCAATGCTTTTCACCCGGAACCGCATGCCCTATAAGCGGGCCACCCGGTGGTGGCGCAACCATGACCGGTCCCGCAACCACTGGCGAGACACGCATGACCAACAAGACGACCGAAGCCGACGTGGCCTTCATCAAAGCGCTGGCGGAACTGCTGCGCGACAATGAACTGACCGAGATCGAGGTCAAGCGCGACTATGGCGAGGATGACAGTCTGAACGTCCGGGTCTCCAAGAAGGTCGAATATGCGCCCCCCCTGGCGGCCCCCGCGCCCGTCGCGACCCCCGTAGCCGCAGCCCCGGCCGCCGCTGCCGCCCCGGCCGCAGCGCCCGAGGAAGACCCGGCCCAGCATCCCGGCGCCGTGACCTCCCCCATGGTGGGCACCGTCTATCTGCAGCCCGAACCGACCGCCCCCGCCTTCGTCAAGGTCGGCGATCAGGTGAGCGAGGGGCAGACCCTGCTCATCGTCGAGGCGATGAAGACCATGAACCAGATCCCCGCGCCCAAATCCGGCACGGTAAAGCGCATCCTCGTCGAGGATAAGGCCGCCGTCGAATACGGCGCCCCCCTGATGATCATCGAATAAGGCCCCCAGCCAGATGTTCGAGAAAATCCTGATTGCCAACCGTGGCGAGATCGCCCTGCGCGTCATCCGCGCCGCGCGCGAGATGGGCATACAGTCGGTGGCGGTGCATTCCACCGCCGATGCCGATGCCATGCATGTCCGCATGGCCGACGAGTCGGTCTGCATCGGCCCGCCGCCGGGCACCGAAAGCTACCTGCATATCCCTGCGATCATTGCCGCCTGCGAAGTCACCGGCGCCCAGGCGATCCACCCAGGCTACGGCTTCCTGTCGGAAAACGCGGCCTTCGTGCAGATCGTCGAGGATCACGGCCTGACCTTCATCGGCCCCACCGCGGAACATATCCGCATCATGGGCGACAAGATTACCGCCAAGGACACGATGAAGGACCTGGGCGTGCCCTGCGTTCCAGGCTCCGACGGCGGCGTGCCGGATCTGGCCGCGGCCAAGAAGATCGGCCGCGAATTCGGCTACCCCGTCATCATCAAGGCCACCGCCGGCGGCGGCGGCCGCGGCATGAAGGTGGCCCGCAACGAAGGCGAAATGGAATCGGCCTTCCAGACCGCCCGGTCCGAGGCCAAGGCCGCCTTCGGCAACGACGAAGTCTATATCGAGAAATACCTCACCACCCCGCGCCATATCGAGATTCAGGTCTTCGGCGACGGCAAGGGCCGCGCTGTTCACCTGGGCGAACGCGACTGCTCCCTCCAGCGCCGCCACCAGAAGGTCTTTGAAGAGGCCCCCGGCCCCTGCATCACGCCGGAAGAACGCGCCCGTATCGGCAAGACCTGCGCCGACGCCGTGGCCAAGATCAATTATGCCGGCGCCGGCACGATCGAGTTCCTCTACGAAAACGGCGAGTTCTACTTCATCGAGATGAACACCCGCCTGCAGGTGGAACATCCCGTGACCGAAGGCATCTTCGGCGTCGATCTGGTGCGCGAACAGATCCGCGTGGCCTCCGGCCTGCCCATGTCCTTCGAACAGGAGGACCTGCAGATCAACGGCCACGCAATCGAGGTCCGGATCAACGCGGAAAAGCTGCCCGATTTCGCGCCGCGCCCGGGCAAGATCACGGCCTTCCACGCGCCCGGCGGCCTCGGCGTCCGGATGGACAGCGCCCTCTACGACGGCTATTCCATCCCGCCCTATTATGACAGCCTGATCGCCAAGCTCATCGTGCATGGCCGCGACCGCCCCGAGGCGCTTGCCCGCCTGCACCGCGCGCTCGGCGAGCTGATCGTGGACGGCGTAGAGAACACCGTGCCGCTTTTCGATGCGCTTCTCCATGAGCCCGATATCCATACCGGCAATTACAATATCCACTGGCTGGAACACTGGCTGGAACAGGGCAAGCTCGGCTGACGCCTGTGCCAACGGCGGGGCTGGAGGGCTCTGCCCTCCAGACCTCCCGGGATATTTTCTGCAAGAAAAAGCAGAGGCCCGTCAGATTATGGGACTGGCCTGACAAAGCCCGCCCGTTCTTTTTCTTGCCCGAAATATCCCGGGGGGAGTCGCGTCAGCGACGGGGGGCTGGCCCCCCGCCCCGCCTGCCGCAGGCGCAGCCCCTCTCGTCATTTATTCTGATCCATGCCACACTGAGTGAGAGCGATCAGAAGCAGCCGGACATGAAAGACCACGACCCCGACGACATTTCACCCGAACTGCTGTTGCATGCCTATACCTCGGGCGTTTTTCCCATGTCCGACCACCGAAATGATCCCGAAATCTTCTGGGTTGAGCCGCGCAGGCGGGGCGTTTTCCCATTGAACGGGTTCCGGATATCTCGTTCTCTCGCCAGGGCGCTGCGTCGCGACGATTATAGCGTGACCCTCAACCGAGATTTTGAAAGCGTGGTCGACGCCTGCGCCGCGCGGGAGGAAACCTGGATCAGTACGCGCATTGCCGACCTCTATTCCCAGCTGCATGAAAGAGGCCACGCCCATTCACTGGAGGTGAACGACCAAAACGGGCTGATCGGCGGCGTTTACGGTGTCAGCCTCGGCGGCGCCTTTTTTGGCGAAAGCATGTTTTCACGCCGCCGCGATGCGTCGAAGATCGCGCTGGCCTGGCTGACGGCGCATCTGCGGACCACCGGTTTCGTTCTGTTCGACACCCAGTTTCTGACCAGTCATCTCGCCTCTCTGGGCGCGATCGAGGTCAGCCGGGCCCAGTATCGTGCGCTTCTGGCCGACGCCCTGCCTCATCCGGCGGACATCAGAGCCGCCCCCCTGCCGGCATCAGGTCAGGCGGTCGTACAGGTCAATACCCAGATATCGTAACGGAAATGGTCCAGCGGGTTCAGCGCCGGGCTGGACGCGACCATCCATCCGGAAAAAACCGGGTCCGCCGATTTTGCCGGTTCCGAAATGGTCATGAAGGCATATGCATCGCCTGCGGGATTCCCCTCCGGGTAGCGACATTCCCACATGGTCACGGAAAGCTTGCCGATCATGGCCGCGGATCCGGCGGGGATCGTGACGTCCAGCGTCTCTCCGCTGATCTTGTCGAGACCACGCAGCACAGCCCCCGCGCCGACGCTGACATCTTCCTGCGCAGTCAGGGAGAGCGGCAGAACAAGCATGGCCGCGGACAACAGGCCGCTCAGAACTCTACGGCGCCGCATCAGCTGTCTCCGCCGCCGCCCACGAATTTCATCAGCAAAGAGATCAGGCTGACGGCGCCCTGGGTATCGACAACCTCATCGCCCGCTGCGAGGGGAAAGGTGGACCCGCCTGGCAGGATTTCCAAAAAATTCCCCCCGAGCAGCCCTTCCGAGGACACCACGACAGAACTGTCATCCGGCACCTCGATACCATTCTTCACGGTAAATTCGGTCACCGCGCGAAACGTCTGCGGGTCAAGCGTGATGCCTGTGACGGTTCCGACCTTGACCCCGGCAAGCCTGACATCCGTGCCCAGCTTGACGCCCTCGGCAGAGCGGAAGGAAGCCGTCAGCGGATAGCCGGCCGATGCCCCGCCCACGCCGGCCGCCTGGCCCGCATAGACGCCAAAACCAATGGCCAGCGCCAGTACGACGCCCCCGACAATAACCTCTGTGGTATTCTGCGACATGGCCCCCGCCCGTCTCTGGCCGATTTCGACCGGTTATTCCGGGCTCCAGGCCTCATAATCCTGCCGCGCGACAGGCTCCGGACGGCGCAGCGACCCGGCGGGCACATAGGCCTCCGGCGTGCCGGTCAGGTTCGGAAGATGCGGCTTTTCCCAGGCCTTGTGGGGCAGCGGCTTGTCCGAGGGCAGCTCGTCAAACGTGTGGTGCAGCCAGCCGTGCCAGTCGGGCCCGATACGCGACGCCTCAACCTCACCATTGTAGATCACCCAGCGTTTCTTGCCGTCATTGGCGGAATAGAAGACATTGCCATATTCATCCTCGCCCACCTTGGTGCCTTTGCGGCGGGTGTAGAGCATGGTGTTCAGGGTTGCCCCGTTCCACCAGGTGGCCGCACGCAGCAAGGTATTGAGAATGCCCATAAGACGCCTCCGGTAAGTCATCCCTGATATGACCGATCCGGGGCCGGAGATCCAGCCCGGAGTGCGCCACGCGCGCGATCACCTTTCCGCCACTGGTCCGGACATTGTTTGTCTAACCTCAGGCCGCGCTTTAGCCTTGCCGGAGGTAACGAGGAGATGGATATGCATCTGACAGGAAGCTGCCTCTGCGGTGGCATCGGATTTGAGCTCGACGGCTGGGCGAGCCCCGTTCAGGCCTGCCACGCCAGCCGCTGCCGCAAGGCCACCGGGGCGCTATATTCGCCGGAGGTCGCGGCCTCCGCTGCGGCCTTCCGCTGGGTCGGCGACGAGGGCCTTATCCGGCAGTACGACGCCCCGATCCTGCATGAACCGCCCGCCTACCGCAGGTGTTTCTGCGACCGCTGCGGATCGCCGCTTCCAGTGGTGATTGCAGAGGCCGGGATCGTGATCCTGCAGGCCGGAATATTGGATGGCACGGCAGAACTACCCGTCTTCCGTCATGCCTTTGTCGGGCAGAAATCGCCCTGTTGCGATATCACTGACGGGCTGCCGCAGTTTGACGGACAGCCGCCGGCGCCGGATCCGTCGGTCCTGCTGGGCTGAGCGGGTCACCCCGCCAACGCCGTCACCTCGATCTCGATCCGGTATTTCGGGTCGATCAGCCCGCATTCGATCATGGTCGCGGCGGGCGGGTTCTGTCCGAACGCCTCTGCCAGGATCGGCCAGCAGGGTTCGAATTCCCTGCGGTCCGGAAGGTAATAGGTGACCCGCACGGCCTGCGACAGAGACGAGCCCGCCTTTTCCAGCGCCGCTGTGATGATGGCCAGTGCCGCGCGGCACTGCTCTTCGACCGTATCGCCCTGCCCGACCGTGCCCGCGACATGAACAAATCCGCCCGCCACCACGGCGCGGCAATAGCCGATCTTCGCCTCGAATTCGCCACCGGAAGAAATACGTTGCATATGGGCCCCCTATGCCATGTCGCGCCAAGATTCCCCGGGGCCGCGGGAATTTCCAGCCCCATGATGCAGCACATCAGTCGCTCCGGCGCACAATCAGGGCAAGGCCATGTGCGGGGGCGTAGAGCCCGCTTTCCTCATACCCCTCGATCCACCAGCTGGCGGGATCATGCGCCGCATCGCGGATGCGCGCAGTCAGGGTGTCGGACCAGTGGTCATGGGCACAAAAGCTCAGCGGGTCGCGTTCATATCCCGCGCCCGGTGCGAAAAACGGGCTAGGACCGGCGCGCCAGTCGCCTGCCCGCAGGACAGCATTCGGAATGGCAATGTCCCGCGTTGGCGCCTGATCCGGCGTGCCATCGGGCAGGTCGACAACCGAATAGCTGCAGCCAAAGCCCTGAAATAGGCCAAGCCGGGCGCGGCTTTCCAACCGCTCGGCGCCCGGCGCGACCTCTCCAAACGCGGTGCGATGAAGGGACCAGCTTTCCCGCAGCTGTCGCCAGGTCCAGGCGGCCCAGAGCAGCACAAACGCAAGCAGGAGCAGCGCCAGAGCCGCCAGAACTGCCGTCAGCCCCCAGCGAAGCAGACGCCGCACGGCAGGCTACTTAGCCCGCCGTCGCGCCTTCTTTCTTGGCCTCGGCGTAGATCATCAGCGGCTTGGCGTCGGAGGTCACGGCCTCCTCGTTCACGACAACCTCGGTCACATTCTCCATGCCCGGCAGGTCGAACATCGTGTCCAGAAGGATGTCTTCGAGGATGGAGCGCAGGCCCCGCGCGCCGGTCTTGCGTTCGATGGCGCGCTTGGCGATGGCGGTCAGCGCATCGTCGGTGAAGGTCAGTTCCGCATCCTCCAGCTCGAACAGACGCTGGTACTGTTTGACCAGCGCGTTCTTGGGCTGGGTCAGGATGGTGACCAGCGCTTCCTCGTCCAGATCCTCCAGCGTCGCCAGAACCGGCAGACGGCCGACGAATTCCGGGATCAGACCGAATTTCAGCAGATCCTCGGGCTCCAGCTCCTTGAAGAGCTCGCCTACGCCGCGGTCGTCATTATCCCGCACCTCTGCGCCAAAGCCCATGGCAGAACCCTTGCCGCGCTGCGCGATGATCCGGTCGAGGCCCGCGAAGGCGCCGCCGCAGATAAAGAGGATGTTCGTCGTGTCCACCTGCAGGAATTCCTGCTGCGGATGCTTGCGCCCGCCCTGCGGCGGAACGGAGGCCACGGTGCCCTCCATCAGCTTCAGCAGCGCCTGCTGCACGCCTTCGCCCGACACGTCACGCGTAATCGACGGGTTTTCCGACTTGCGGGTGATCTTGTCGACCTCGTCGATATAGACGATGCCGCGCTGCGCCTTCTCGACGTTATACTCAGACGCCTGCAGCAGCTTGAGGATGATGTTCTCCACATCCTCGCCCACGTAACCGGCCTCCGTCAGCGTGGTCGCATCGGCCATGGTGAAGGGCACATCGAGGATGCGCGCCAGCGTCTGCGCCAGCAGCGTCTTGCCGCAGCCGGTGGGGCCGATCAGCAGGATGTTCGACTTCGCCAGTTCGATATCGCCGCCCTTGGCCGAATGGTTCAGACGTTTGTAATGGTTGTGCACGGCGACGGAGAGGACGCGTTTGGCCACCTTCTGACCGATCACGTAATCATCCAGAACGCCGCAGATTTCCTGCGGTGTCGGCACCCCTTCGGAGCTTTTCAGCCCGGTCGCCTTGGTCTCTTCCCGGATGATGTCCATGCAGAGCTCGACGCATTCATCGCAGATGAACACCGTCGGTCCGGCGATCAGTTTGCGGACCTCGTGCTGGCTTTTGCCGCAGAAGCTGCAATAGAGGGTGTTCTTGCTGTCACCGCCTGAGTTGTTCGCCATCATACACCTTTCGCCCCGACGCCCGGGGTCTTCATCCGGAACGCGGCGCTGCCCTGCACCGCGAAGAGGTTCGCCCGCATCATAGGCGGGCATCCTTTTTATTCTATGGAGGGTAGCCTAGGACAGGGCCCCGGCTACCACAATGTCAAAAATTCGTCACGCGAGCCGCGTGACAGAAGCGTGATTACTTCGCCTCATCATCGCCCTTGGGGCGGCTTTCAAAGATCTCGTCGATCAGGCCCCAGTCCTTGGCTTCCTGGGCGGTCATGAAATTGTCCCGCTCCAGCGCATCCACAACTGTTTCGAAATCCTGACCGGTGTGTTTCACATAAATCTGGTTCAGCCGCTCTTTCAGCCGTTCGGTATGTTTGGCGTGGATCATGATATCCGTCGCCTGACCGCGATAGCCGCCGGAAGGCTGGTGCACCATCACCTCTGCATTGGGCAGGGCATAGCGCATGCCCCCCTCACCGCCCGCGAGCAGCAGGGAGCCCATGGAGGCCGCCTGCCCGATCACCAGCGTACCGACCTTGGGCCGGATATACTGCATCGTGTCATAGATCGACAGGCCCGAAGTCACGACGCCGCCGGGGGAGTTGATGTACATCGAGATATCTTTCGACGGATTTTCCGCCTCAAGGTGCAGCAGCTGTGCCACGATCAGCGAGGACATCCCGTCATGCACCGGACCGGAGACGAAGATGATCCGCTCCTTCAGCAGGCGCGAGAAGATGTCATAGGCCCGTTCGCCCCGGCTGGTTTGCTCAACCACCATGGGCACAAGGGTATTCATATAATTTTCGTAAAGGTCGCTCATCCCGCACCCTGCCTGTTCTACCGTTTCGATCCGTAACGATCATGTTCTAACAGAATCTTAGTGACGCGGCTGACCGGCTGCAAGGCCACCCAGGCAGCTTTCCGACTGGCGCTGGCCTGGGCGGGACCGGGACGCGATGGCCGCGACGCGCGGCACCTGCGGCGCGCCTCTTCTCGCAACCGGTGTCACAAAACATGCATCGCCCTGAAATAGAGGGTGGTCCCGGCCCGGACGGTCATGTCATCTGGCGCCGCAACACGGTGGAAGATGCGCATGCAGGACTATGGCAGAGTCGCCCTCTATTTTGTCCCGGAGCCCGGCCCGCTGGCCGATTTCGGGTCATCCTGGCTGGGCTGGGATATCGCGACGGGCCAGCCCTGCCCGCATCCGGACAGTGCGGATCTGCCGGTCCCGGTCGAAACCCTCACCCGGGTGCCGCGCAAATACGGGATGCACGGCACGCTGAAGCCGCCCTTCCGGCTGGCGCCCGGCTATCGCGCCGAGGATGTCGAGGAGACCGCCCGCCTGATCTGCGCCAGCATCGCCCCCGTGCCGCTTGGTCGCCTTCGTCCCGCCCGTATCGGCAAATTCCTTGCCCTCGTTCCGGAGGGACCGACCCCGGAACTCGCCGCGCTGGCAGAGCAGCTGGTGCGTGGGCTGGATCAGTTTCGCGCGCCCCCATCACCGGAAGAACTGGCACGGCGGCGGAAACAGCGCCTGAGCCCACGCCAGGAGGAGCTGCTGATGCAATGGGGCTACCCCTACGTCATGGAGGAATTCCGCTTCCACTGCACGCTGACCGGCCCGCTGGATGCGGAAATCGCGGGCCCGGTCCTCGACTGGATCGATTCGCGGATTGCAAGCATAGTTATTCAACCTGTGATTGCAAGATACGTAAGCTTTGTCGGAGAACGTGCCGACGGACGCTTCGAAGAGATCAGCAAAGTTCCGCTGACGGGTTGATATTCAATAATATTTAAGCACTCCTAAAAAAACCTGACCGAAAGGTCAGATAATTGCGGAAAACCCCTCAAAAAAGTGTTAAAAACTTGGCATATCCTTCGAATAATTTCAGTACGGATAAAGAGGCGGTGACCCACCAGTCGCCGCCTCAATTCTTTTGAGACAGCCCCGCGCTTCCCCGACATGGCCCCTGCACCGCGACAACGGCGAACTTTCGCCGGCCCCGGTGACAGCCATAAATCGCCTGAAACTCCCCCCGATCATATCGCGAGACCCCATTGGCCTCACAGACAATCCTGACCAATCTCCGGCAACAGTCTGTTCGCTGGCCGCATCCATCTGTACCATCGCGCGGGCCCCAGCGGGCGGCAAACTGAGGAGGACAGGTGATGCCAAAGGCCGATATCGGAGGTCTCCAGATTTATTACGACGTCGCGGGCCCGGAGGATGGCAGGCCGCTGCTGCTTGTCTCCGGCGTCGGCACGCAATGCATCCGCTGGAAAGCCGACCTAGTCGGTCGCATGGTCGCGCGCGGCTACCGGGTCATCCGGATGGACAATCGCGACATCGGTCTCAGCACCAAGTTCACGGATCTGGGCATCCCCGATTTCCGGCAAATACTGGATGACAAACAGGCGGGACGGGTGCCGCAGCTGCCCTATACCCTCTCCGACATGGCTGGCGACGGGATCGGCCTGCTGGATCATCTGGGGATCGACCGGGCCCATATCTGCGGATTTTCCATGGGCGGCATGATCGTTCAGCTCATGGCGATCGAACATACCGACCGGGTGCTGTCGATGACATCCATCATGTCCAACACCGGCAACCCCGACCTGCCCCCCGCCACGCCGGAGGCACGCCAGGCCCTGACCACGCCCCGGCCCGATGCCCGCACCGACCGCGAGGGGTTTCTGCGCAGCCGCATGGAAACCGACCGGGTGATCGGCTCCCCGGCCTATCCGGTGCCAGACGCGGTCCTGCGCGCCGAGGCCGAGGAGAACCTGGACCGGTCCTATCATCCCACCGGATTTTCGCGCCAGTACGCCGCCATCCTGGCCACCCGCGACCGCCGCGCGGAGCTCCGGCAGCTGACCATGCCGGTGTCGGTCATCCATGGCACGGACGATCCGCTGGTCCCGGTCGAAGGCGGACGCGACACCGCCGCGAACTGCCCGACAGCCCAGCTGTTCGAGATCGAGGGCATGGGCCATAACTTCCCGGTCGAGGTCTATGACCGCGTTCTGGACGGGATCGACGCAGCGGCCAACCGGGCCTGAGACCGGCGCAGCGGGCGCTTACTTGGCCGGTTTTCGCCGGGTCATGCCTTCCTGCACGACGCTGGCCACAAGCCGCCCGTCCCGCGTGAAGAACCGGCCGCGGGTCAGGCCGCGGCCACCTCCGGTCCAGGGCGACTCCATTTCGAACAGCAGCCAGTCGTCCATACGAAAATCGGCATGCATCCAGATCGCATGATCCAGCGAGGCAACCCGCATCCCGCTGGAGAAAAATCCCAGCCCGTGAACCGCAATCGCCGCCCCGATCAGCCCCATGTCGGAACTGTAGACCAGCCCGGCCCGATGCAGCGTCATATCACCTCCCATATCTGCCTTGGCCCGGATCCAGCGATAGCTGGGCCCGTTATGCGGTGTGAAATCAAACGGGGGCATCAGCTGCACGGGTCTGATTTCGATCGGACGTTCCCAGCGGGCAAATGCCTTGAACGCCTCCGGCAGATCATCGGCATATTCCTCGACCAGCTCCGCCTCATTACGCAGGTCTTCGGGCGCGGGAATACCTTCGGGCATGGCATCGGCATGGCTCATCCCCTCTTCCTGAACCTGAAAGGATGCCGCCATATTGAGGATCGGCTGCCCGTTCTGCACCGCGATCACCCTCCGGGTCGCAAAGCTGTTGCCGTCCATGTCCCGCTCGACCCGGTAAAGAACCGGCTTGGTCGCATCGCCCGGCCGCATGAAATAGGCATGCAGCGAATGGTTCACCTTATCCTCGCCCACGGTATGCGAGGCGGCCATCAGGGCCTGGCCCAGAACCTGACCGCCAAACATCCGGCCCGTTCCGCCCGGTGTCTCGCGACCCCGGAAGAAGTTCTGTTCCAGGGATTCCACGGTCAGGATATCGGTCAGACGATTGGAAGGCACATCGGAATGCGGGTCGGCAGCGGCGTCGGTCATCAAGTCTCTCTGGCTTTGTGCAACTCTGGTTCCGACAGGGACGTAAGAAATGCAAGAGACTTTGCCGAAGACGGGCCTTTTCCGGCCTCGCTGTCCCGCAGGGCGGAAATTCGACAGGCCGGATCATGGCCTCATGCGCGCCGCTCAGCCGTGATCGGGCCGTTTGCCGGACGGCGCGAGATAGGGCCGCGTGACATCGCGCAGAACCATCTGCGGCGCCTCCACTTCCATACGGATCTCGCCGTCCCCGGCAAGCGTCAGGACGATCGCCCCGCCCGGCGGCGCCTCGCCCGGTTCAAACGTGACCGACAGGATCGACAGAACCAGGTCGCTGTCGCGCCGGTCGAAGCCCATGCTCGACACCTTGCGGACGGTTTCGATGCTCAGAACCGATTGGACCCGTTCCACACCGTGACGGCCCTCGCCGGCATCTTCCCATCGCAGACGGTTCACAAGAAGCGAAAATCGCTGGCGCCGGGACTGCCACGCAACCTCTGACAGGGTAAAGACGCTGTCCTGCATCAGGGCAGAGATGATCTGCACATCTGCCGCATCCTCCGCGCCCAGATTGAGCGGCGCCTCCCGCCCGTCTTCGAAGGTTGCGTCGCCCCGCCCCTGCGTCATGCTGCCTGTACCCGTTCGATCTTGGCCCCGCAGGCCCGCAATTTCTCTTCGACCTTCTCATAGCCGCGGTCGAGGTGATAGACCCGGCTCACCAGCGTCTCTCCCTCTGCCGCGAGCCCCGCCAGGATCAGGCTGACCGAGGCACGCAGATCAGTGGCCATCACCGGCGCACCTTTCAGACGCGCCACACCCGTGACCGTGGCTGTCCCGCCATGAACATCGATCTGCGCGCCCATCCGGATCAGCTCCGGCGCATGCATGAACCGGTTCTCAAAGATCTTCTCATCAAGAACCGAGGTCCCCTCCGCCGTGCACATGAGCGCCATCATCTGCGCCTGCAGATCAGTGGGGAACCCCGGAAAGGGCTCTGTGATGACATTCACCGCCTTCACGCGGTCGCCCCGGCGGCGCACGGTCAGGCCGGTCGGCGTCTCCAGAACATCGACCCCGGCCTCATCGAGCTTTTCGGCAAAGGCTGCGACCAGATCCATCCGCCCGCCCAGGCATTCCACCTCTCCGCCGCAGATGGCCGGCACCAGCATATAGGTGCCCAGTTCGATCCGGTCGGTCACCACCGGATGGGTCGCCCCGCCCAGCCGGTCCACCCCCTGGATGGTGATGGTGGAGCTTCCCTCCCCCTCGATCTGCGCCCCCATCCGGCGCAGACAGACCGCCAGGTCCACGATCTCCGGCTCGCGCGCGGCGTTTTTCAGAACGGTCGTCCCACGGGCCAGCGTCGCCGCCATCAGGGCGTTTTCCGTCGCGCCGACCGACACGATAGGAAATTCAAAGGTCCCGCCTTTCAGCCCGCCCGGCGCCTTGGCATGCACATAGCCTTCGCGCAGCTCCAGCTCCGCGCCCATGGCCTCCAGCGCCTTGAGATGCAGGTCCACGGGGCGCGCGCCAATGGCACATCCACCGGGCAGAGAGACCACCGCATGGCCGAACCGCGCCAGCAAAGGCCCCAGAACAAGGATAGAGGCGCGCATTTTCCGCACGATATCATAATCGGCCTTGTGATTGTCGATCCCATGCGACGACAACGCCAGCACCTTGCCTTCCTGCAACAGAGAGACCTCCGCCCCGAGGGACTGCAACAGGCTCGACATGGTCCGGATGTCCGACAGCCGCGGCGCATTGGTCAGGGTCAGCGGCTCCTCGCTCAGCAGGGTCGCCGGCATCAGGGTCAGACAGGCGTTTTTGGCCCCTGCGATCGGAATCGTGCCGTTGAGCGGGCCGTTGCCCGTCACAAGTATCTGGTCCATCTGCTTACCTCTCGAAAACCGGGGTCACGACCCCTTGTTATTATCCTGCGTCATCACCCCGGTCTTCCCCCGGCGCATCGCGATCCGCCGCCTGCCCCTGCGCCCGGGTTTTCGCCTGCGCCTTGCGCCGCCCCAGATTGGCCTTCAGCGCGGCCTTGAGCCGATCTTCGCGGCTCGATCCGGGGGGCGTCCTGCGCCCGGAAGACGTCTTTTCATTGCTCATAGACAATCCTTAGTGCAACCGGAAAAAACCGTCCAGATTGCGCTTGCATGACCAGAGCATTCCGTCTAATCACCCGCCACGGCCCGATATGGGGCCCACAGCGGGCTGCTGTAGCTCAGTGGTAGAGCACTCCCTTGGTAAGGGAGAGGTCGACAGTTCAATCCTGTCCAGCAGCACCACGCACCTTTCGCAGGAAAGGTGGATGTCATCTGAACATCGCGATACAGCGGCAGCGGTTTCACCGAAACCGCGAGAGCATTGAGAGTTCAAACACTCTCCCTCCAGAAGCATCAGCTCACTTGCGCAGTCGAACAGGAGCTCCTCTTCCCCATCGAGTACACGCCGGCAGCAGTTCCACGGAATCCGCGACAGCGGCCCCGGCCGCAGTACGGCAAATCCCCTTCATCTTTCCCCAAATACTCCCGCGCGGAGCGCACCGCGCCCCCGCCAGGGGGCGCAAAACATCGCATGGCCCCGCAGGGGCCTCCGTTGGATCAGACCCGCCGGGGGATCCGCACCATCAGCTGCTCATAGCCGCGCACAAAAACCGAGAATGTGCGGGGCGGTTCCTCCAGCACCTCGATCACTGGAAACCGCGCCAGTATCTCCTCCCAGAGAATCTGCAGCTGCATCTCCGCCACGCGATTGCCGAAACACCGGTGAATGCCAAAGCCGAAAGACAGGTGCGAGCGGACCTTGTCGCGGGTGATGTCATAGGCATCCGGATCGGCAAAATGCCGGTCGTCGCGATTGGCCGAGACATACCACATCGCCACCCGGTCGCCCCTGCGGATCAGCTTGCCGTGCATCTCCACGTCTTCCGTCGCGGTGCGCGCCATATGTGCCAGCGGCGTCTGCCAGCGGATGGTTTCGCTCACCATACCCGGAACCAGCGCCGGATCCGCCCGCAGCCGCGCATACTGGTCCGGAAACCGGTTCAACGCATAGACGGACCCCGACAGAGTGTTCCGTGTCGTGTCATTTCCGCCCACGATCAACAGGATGACATTGCCGTAGAAAACCTCTCGCGGCATCTGTGCCGTCTCGGCCCCCAGCGCCAGCATGGAGATCAGATCGGACCCGCCGGCCCCCTCTGCCCGCGCCGTCCAGAGCGCATCGAAAGCCGCAAAACAGGCCGCCATCTCGGCCCGCTTATGGTCCCAGCTTTCCACCGGGCCGTGACCCGGCGAATTGGTGATCATGTCGGACCAATGGGTCAGCTTCCGCCGGTCCTCGAAGGGGAAATCAAAGAGCGTCGCCAGCGTCATGGCGGTAAATTCCTTGGACACGAGATCGACCCAGTCAAAGGCCTCTCCGACCGGCAAACGGTCCAGAAGCGCCCCCGCACGCTGCCGCAGCAGCCCCGCCAGCAAGGTCAGGTTGGGCGGCGCGACAACGGGGCTGACCGCCTTTCGCTGTGGCCCATGCGCCGGCTGGTCCATGGTGATGAACCCCACCCCGTCATGATCGTCCCCCTTGGAAAAGTCGATGGCCTCATGGGTGCGCAGGGTGATCGCCTCTGCCGAGGAAAACCGCCGGTGGTCCAGATCAACCGCGGCCACATCTTCATAGCGGGTGATCGACCAGTGCGGTTCGTAATTGCCGGTCTCGCACCAATGCACCGGATCCTCGTTGCGCAGCCGTTCAAAGAAGGGCCACATCGTGTCGGTTGCGAATTTGGATGCGCGGGCGACGTTGATCTCTTCCAGCGGGGTCGCAAGCGCCTCCGCCCGGGCTTCGTCCAGCGTCGGCATACGGAAATCGTCCATGATCAGGCCTCCCTCCTGACGCCGCACCGGATGACGTGCGGGTAAGGCTATTGGAGCCTCAACCGCCGCGCCGCGCAACCCCTGCCCGGCCTGCCCTCACGTCAGACGGCTTCGGCCCGCCCATGCGCCGTGAGCGGCGCGGCCGCCGGCTCCACCGCGATCCGGGCCCGGCCCAGCCGCGCCGGCAGGGTCCCGGCCAGCCCCCAGGCCACCAGCAGCCCTGCCCCGCCCGCAAGGAAGACGCCGGTGATCGGCGCCACGAAGAGCACCAGCCAGGCCACCCCCGGCGTCACGATGCCCGAGACGTCGCGGAAACTGGAATAGATGGCCGACATCTCCGTCCGCTCAGACGGCTTCACGGCCAGCAGGAACGGCAGGCCCGCACTCACGTCGAGCAGGATCAGAAAGGCCGACCCGACCATCAGGCTCAGCACCACCAGCCAGGGCAGCCCCGACGCCAGCCCGGCCAGAAGAAACAGCCCGCCCGCCACGACAAACCCGGTGCGCACCGCCATCCGCAGCGAGGTCCGCTGCATGAAACGCAGCATCAGCGGCGCCAGAAAAAGCGCCGCATTGGACATCGACAGGGCGATCCCGCCCAGCTGGTCGCCCAGCCCCGCCTGCACCGCAAAGATCGGCAGATAGACGACATAGACCCACCAGCCGCAGGACCGGATCACCGCAAAAAGCCAGCCCGTCACCAGCCGCGGCTGGGCGAAGAACCGGCGGAAATAGCCAAAGGGATTGGCAGGTGCCACCCGGGCACGGGTGATCAGCCGCCCATTGCCCAGCCGCATCACCAGAAACACCGCCAGCATGCCATAGGCCGCGACGGCGGCGATAACAAAGGGCGCAGGCGCCCACCAGCCATGCAGATAGACCCCCAGCACCGGCCCGCCCGTCCAGCCAAGCGCGCTGTAGAACAGCCGCGAGGTCTCCAGCCGGCCCAGTTCGATCTTGGCCACGTAATCCAGCACATAGGCGTTGAAACAGACGAAACAGGTCACGACGGCAATCGTCACCAGCGCCAGACCCGCAACCACTGCGGCAGGCATGCCCAGAAGGGTCAGCAGCGCGCCACCGGCAAACATCTGTGTTCCGGCCACATAGACCCAGCGGCGCGGCACGAACCGGATCAGATAGGGGATCATCAGCCCCGCCAGAAGCGAGGCCACCCCGATGGCGAAATAGACAGCCGAAACCAGCCGCGCATCCCCCAGCGTATGATACATCACCAGAGGGAAGACAGAGACCAGGATGCCGCGCGCCACCGCCTCTGTCCCGGCAAGCACGGCAAAGCCACGCACGGAGGGCACCGGCGCATGGCGCAGCCATTCGGGAATTCGTCTGTCGTGCATCAGCGGTGCTCGTTCGTTTTGCGTTCATCAAACGCAGTCACGACCGAGTCGCTTGCCGCTTTGCGACATGGCGTGGTGTTTTCGGCTGGCCTGTCGCGAATTCCCGGACCGATTTGCGATCGGCCCGGGACCGTCTCAGTCCGCCCAGATCCAGGGGCGGGTGAACTTGCCCAGCAATGCGCCGATGGCCATATCGTCCACCTCGCCGGTTTTCTTCACCCGTGCGGTCAGCCCGGTCATCTTGTCGTCGATCACATCAACGACCTCGGCCTCCACCTGCGCATGCTCCAGCGCCTCGTTATAGACGCGCCGGATCGCGGTCTTGCGCAGATCGGGTTTGAAAACCTTGCCGACGGCTGTCTTCGGCAGCTCCGCCATCACCTCGATATATTTCGGAAAGGCGGCGCGTTCATGGATATGCGCCCGGGCATAGTCCATCAGCTCCCCGTCGGTGACCGAGGCACCGCCCACCAGTTCGACATAGACACAGGGCACCTCGCCGGAATGGGCATCGGGCTGACCGATCGCACCGGCAAAGGCCACCGCCTCATGGCCCAGCAGCGCCTCTTCGATCTCGGCCGGGTCGATATTATGGCCGCCGCGGATAATCAGATCCTTGGCCCGCCCCGTGATCCAGAGATAGCCGTCCGCATCAAGCCGCCCCAGATCGCCGGTGCGCAGATACAGACGGTTGGAATCGGGGCGCGAATGGAACAGATCGACGTTCTTGACCTCTTCGGTATAGGTCGACCCTTCAAAGACGCCGGGGCTCGACACGCAGATCTCCCCCACTTCATTGGTGGCGCATTCCTTCGGCGCACCCGCCCCGTCATGGTGCAGGATTTTGACATCCGTATAGGGAAACGGCAGCCCGACAGAGCCGATCTTCTTCTCGCCCTCCACCGGGTTGCAGGCGACAAGGCAGGTCGCCTCCGTCAGGCCATACCCCTCCACGATGGTCACACCGGTCGCCTTTTCAAACCTGTGAAACAGCTCCTGCGGCAGCGGCGCGGAACCGGAGAAGGATGTCTTGACCGTCGAGATATCCGCATCGACCGGCCGCTGCATCAGCGCGGAAATGGCTGTCGGTACGGTGATGATAAAGGTGATTTTCCAGCGTTCGCACAGCTTCCAGAAATTGTCGAACACACCGTCGCCACGGTACCCCGCCGGCGTCGGGAACACCACATGCCCGCCCGATTTGACCATGGCCATAAAGATCACATGGCAGGCAAAGACATGGAAGAGCGGCAAGGGGCAGATCACATTGTCTTCTTCGGAAAACAGAAGTTCGTGCCCGATCCAGCCATTATAGACAATGCCGGAGTATTTGTGCTGTGCCACCTTGGGCATCCCGGTCGTGCCGCCGGTATGGAAATAGGCCGCCACCCGGTCCGTCGCGCTGTCCGCAAAGGCCAGCTTGCGGGGCTGTTTGGCCATCGCATCGGCAAAGCTCAGCACATCGGCGTGATGGCTGACGGGCATTTTCGGCCGGACGAAGGGCACGATCCAGCTTTTCGGCGGGGTAAGATACCGGTTGAGGTCCACCTCCAGCACGGTCTTGACGCCGGGGGCGTGCTTGACCGCCTCTGCCGTCTTCTGCGCCACATCGGAACTGGGGAAGGATTTCAGCGTCACGACCACCTTGGCGCCGGTCTCGCGCAGAATGGCCGCGATCTGCTCCGGCTCCAGCAGCGGATTGATCGGGTTGACGATCCCGGCCACCATGCCCCCCAGAAGCGCCACGGCCGTCTCGTTACAATTGGGCAGGATAATCGCGACGACATCCGTTTCGCCCACACCAAGGGACCGGAACAGATTGGCCGCCTGACAGGTCTGCTCCAGCACCTGGGACCAGCTGAGCGTTTCGGCCTTGTCCGTCGGGCCGGACAACAACTGGAAGGTGATCGCATTATGAGAGGGGAACCGCTGCGCCGTCCGCTCCAGCATCTGAAATACGGTGACCGGCAGGCCCCGGTCCGCATATGGCATCTGCGCTTCGAGCGCCCTCGTCTCGGCCAGGTTTGCGACGCCCATTCATTCCTCCCTCGAAATGTCATCGTCCCTTGTGTCCGCTAACATGTGATGGATGCAGGGCATAGGCAAGCGTGACCACACGTCGGACCCTGATAAGGCATCCCGCAGCCAGAGCGCGGAAACAAGCCTTCATCGGGGTTTCGGCGTCAGCCTCCGTCACCGCCATCGGTGAATTGCAGCCGGGCCAGGCGGGCATAAAGCCCGTCCTGCGCGATCAGCTGGTCATGGCGCCCCTCCGCGACGATGCGCCCGTGTTCCATCACCACGATCCGGTCCGCCCGTTTGACCGTGGACAGGCGATGCGCGATCACAATGGTCGTCCGCCCCTGCGACACGCGCTCAACCGCCTGTTGTACCAGCCGCTCGCTTTCCGCATCCAGCGCCGAGGTCGCCTCGTCCAGCAGCAGCACCGGCGCATTCCGCAAAATCGCCCGGGCAATGGCGATCCGCTGCTTCTGGCCCCCCGACAGCATGACCCCCCGTTCCCCGAGCGCGCTGTCATATCCCTCTGGCAGGGCCATGATGAACTCATGCGCGGCGGCAGCGCGGGCGGCCTTTTCGATCTGGGCATCGCTTGCCTCGGGCCAGCCAAAGCGGATGTTGTCCCGCGCCGACATCGCAAAGATCACCGGATCCTGCGGCACCAGAGCGATCTCGCGACGGAACGCCTGCCGTTCCAGCCCGGTCAGGTCCATACCGTCCAACGTGACCTGGCCCGCATCCGGGTCGTAAAACCGCTGGATCAGCTGGATGATCGTGGTTTTGCCGGCGCCGGAGGGTCCGACCAGCGCCACCGTCTGCCCCGGTTCGACATCCAGCGTCACGCCGTCAAGCGCCGCGACCTGCGGACGTGTCGGATAGCGAAAGGTCACATCGCGAAGCCCGATAGCCCCGCGCACCGGCTCCGTCAGCATGGCCGGCGCAGCCGGGTCCCGCACCGCATCCTCAACCCGCAAAAGCTCGACCAGCCGTTCGGTCGCCCCCGCGGCGCGCTGCAATTCTCCCCAGATTTCCGACAGCGCAGCCACCGCGCCCGCAACCATGACGGAATAGATGACGAACTGGATCAGCGCGCCTGTTGTCATCTCACCGCCCCGCACGTCATGGGCGCCGATCCAGAGCACGCCCACAACGCCCGAAAACACCAGGAAAATAACGATTGCCGTCATGACGGCGCGGGTCTTGATCCGCTGCAGGGCCGACCCGTAGCTTTGTTCCGTGACCAGATCGAACCCCGCCCGCGACCTTTGTTCATGCGTAAAGGCCTGAACCGTCTGGACCGACAGAAGCGCCTCCGAGGCCGTGCCCGAGGAGGCCGCGATCCAGTCCTGATTTTCCTTGGACAGGGCACGCAGCCGCCGCCCCAGAACCAGGATCGGAACGACCACAACCGGCACGATCAGCAGGACCAGCCCGGTCAGCTTGGCCGATGTGAAGAGCATCAGCACAAGCCCCCCGACAAAAATCAGCAGATTGCGCAGCGCGATAGAGACCGAAGACCCGATTACGGACTGGATCAGGGTTGTATCGGTGGTGATCCGCGACAGAACTTCGCCGGTCATTGTGCGTTCGTAAAAGGCCGGAGACATGCCAATCACCCGGCCAAACACGGCCTTTCGGATATCGGCGACCACCCGTTCCCCCAGCCGCGTGACCAACGCATAGCGCAGCCCCGTACCGACGGCCAGCAGCGCCGCAAACCCGATCGCAGCCCCGAAATACTGGTCGAGCAGCCCCGGCGCATCGCCGCCGAAATTGTCCACCACCCGCCGCACCGCCAGCGGCAGCATGAGCGACACCGAAGCCGTCAGCACCAGCGCCGCCAGCGCCGCCGTGAGCCACAGCCGATAGGGCCGCAGAAATGGCGCCAAGGCAGACAGGGCGCCGACGCGGCGGCTTTTTTCGCGCTCCATTGCGGCGGGTGCGGGCATCGGCTGTCGGGCCATGGGTCTTCCGTCTGTCGTGCTACTGGACGAGCCATGCGCGGCCCGCTGTTTCATGGCGGCCCGGATCAGATCGGTCAACCCACCGTCATGCCTCCGGGCTTTGTGTCGCGGCGGCGGCCCGATATCGCGGAGGCGGCATAAGCCGCTAAAAGGTCAACCAGGGGTCAGCCCTGCGGCATGGGGCATGTCATACGGCCGCCGCGCCACACCGCCCCTTTTGCGCCAGCAATGCGCCAGAGGCAGGCCGGCCCCGGATCCGAACAGGCTGAAAACATATGCGGGGCGTGCGATGAGACCGGAGCTAACGTCATCCGCCTGGAAGACATCGGAGCAATTGACTAAAAACAGAATATTTTCAGAGGCCTGAAGAGGTTCCCGGCAAAATTCAGCAGGTCATTTGTCTGAAAGTTTTTTCTGGAGCGGGCGACGGGAATCGAACCCGTATCATCAGCTTGGAAGGCTGAGGTCTTACCATTACACAACGCCCGCCCAGTTCCGCAGTACCTATGGCAACGGGTTTTTGCGGTCAAGCCGAAGGTTTCACAGTGCCGTAAATCGTACCCAACCATTTGGAAGTATTGGGCAGGAACGACCTGTTTTAGTCGGGACCCACGAGACCCGAGGCACCAACGAAAGACCACGCTCAAAGCTGTGCAACAAAGTCGCCCATGGTGGCCATGAGCCTTTTGCCATTCGAAACGAGCTGCAGTTCCCGAACGTCGCCCCGCCTGAGCACGTGCCGATTGCAGCCCCCTGCCCCTTCGCCCAAAGCTCCGCAAAAAATATAGCCGCTGACGGCCCGATCCGGACATTCGGACTGCCTTCCTATGCCGCAAGGCGGCGTCATGAAAGCGGCCGTTCGGCTGCGGCGCGCAGCAGCGTCATCCACTTAGGAATAAGTTGTTCGGACACAGTGGGCCCATGCAACCTTACCCCGAACCACACATCAAATGACAGACCGACGCCCGGTCTGCCGCGGCCCTGTCATACGCCCAAGACCTGAACGCCTTGACCTTGGGCAAAGACCATTTTTCGGTTCCTCCGATCAGGCATACGCCGCCCAGCGGTGATTCCGACACCATTTTAGGAAACGGCGCGACCAGCGTGCCGGCCTCGAGTTCCTCGCGGCACAGCACGAGATCGGCCATGACGACACCGATGCCCATGACGGCCGCCTTTGTCGCAATGTCGATGTTAGGAAAGTCCTGCCCTTCCGACGGGTTGATACCTGGCTGAGGAAAATTCTTTGCCCAATCGGTCCAGTCGGTATGGTTTCTGGTTTCATGCAACAAGTTGCAAGCTGCGAGATCCTTCGGCGTCGTAATAGCCTTTTCCTTCAGATATGCTGGTGCGCAAGCCGGAGTGAGTAGGACCGGAAAGAGTTCTTGGGTCTCTAACGGTTTCAATCGATTTGGCCAGTTGGCTACGGAGAAACCGATATCGGACTCGACGGGGTCGAAGCCGCCGTCAGCGAGAAAATCCGTCGTCAGTCGCACACGCAGCTCAGGATGTAATCTTCGGAAATCCTCCAGCCTTGGGAGAAGCCAGCGGATCGACGTTCCTGGAGGGCAGATGACCCTCAATTCTGAAGCATCGGAGGAAAGCCGTTCCGACTCCCTGAGGATCAGGGCGAAGGCCTCCGAAACGACCGGTTGGAGCTGCCGCCCCGCCGTTGTCAACCGAACCCCCTGTGCCAGACGGACAAACAGCTGAACGCCCAGATGTTCTTCGAGCAATCTGACATGCCGGCTGATCGCACCTCGGGTGACGTTGAGCTCTTCGCTCGCACCGATGAACCCGCCGTGTCGCGCGGCGGCCTCGAATGCCCTGAGCGCATTGAGGGGCGGCATTCGATTCATGGCAAAGGATTAGCTTTCATCATCCAGAGAGCTCAATAACTTGGTTTGCGGCGCTCACGGACCGAACTGTATCAGAAAAGGGAAATTTTAGAAGGAGGCTTCAATGCAGACGCGATACCTCGCCCCCGACCGTGAGGCTTTGGCCATGGCCGTGTTCTTCAATAGGATCAAAAAGTCTATCTCTCGATTTATCCAGCGATCGCCCGGAGATCGTCTGCTCGAGGATCTCGAGCGGATGGCACTGCTCTCACCTCACCTTCTCAACGACATCGGATTCAGTCGCGATGCAGCCGCAGTGCCGGACACAACGGTGTGGCGCAAGGGCGAGCTGAAGGTCGTTGTAGAGAGGTCCAAGAGGACCGTCTTCGCATCAACAGACTTTTGCCCCCGGGCCATCACCGCAACACCGGAGTTCCGCCATGACGTTTGACGCCAACACCTTCAAAGCTTCGACAAAGGACCAATGGAATGCTGTCGCCGGTCGATGGAACGCGTGGGGTCCCCTTCTCGACACCTGGCTCGGTCCTGCGACCGAGACGCTTCTGGATATGTGCGAAGTGACGAGCGGCTCTGCGGTCCTGCACGTGGCCGGCGGTTCCGGACAGGACGCGATGCAAAGTGCCCGGCGCGTCGGGCCGATGGGTCGCGTCCTGTCCACCGATTTCTCGGACGAACTCACACGGATCGCCGCGCAGAACTTCGAAGCCTCCGGGCTGAAAAACCTTTCGGCCGTGACCATGGACGGCGAGGCTATCGAAGTGAGCGGCGATCCCTTCGACGTCGTTCTTTCCCGTGTCGGCTTGATTTTCTTTCCCGACCAGCTGGGGTCGGTGCGCAGCCAGATGGCCGCATTGAAACCCGGCGGACGGGTTGGTGCCCTAGTATACGCAACACCGGAAGAATGCCGCTTTTTCTCGGACCCGGTTGGAGTAATCCGCAAACATGCGGGCCTGCCTCCGCCTGCGCCTGGTACGCCGGGGCCGTTCAGCTTGGGTCGGCCCGGCGCAATCGAGAGCCTTTTCAATGCGGCCGGGTTGCAAGATATTCAAACCCGCAAGATTGACGCGCCGGTCGTGCTTGAAAGCGCAAGCGATTGTCTTCGCTTCGAAAAGGAGAGCTTCGGAGCCCTGCACCAGATGCTAAGTAATCTGGGCGAGTATGCCAGGACAGCAGCCTGGAAAGACGTTGAGGCCGCCCTTGAACGCTTTGAGACCGAAAAGGGATTCATTGGACCTTGCGTGATGATCGCAGCATCGGCCAGAAAAGGTGATTGAGGTCCGACGGGCGGTCGCGCAAGGTCATATTTTAGCCGGCGTATTTGCGAACGAGACGCCACGCTGTCCGCCTGGATTTTTGTTCCGGCACCGTGACTAAGCTACGATTTCCGGTGCTTTCTACAACCCATTCCAAGTTGCCGGCTCAGGTCGGACCCTCCCGGATTGCATGTCTCAGGTCGGAAAGCCCCGAAAGCGATCGCGCATGGACGTTTCGGTTCAGGGACGCTTCGCACTGACGGTAACGAACTCACCGGGAATTTCATAACCTCCATCACATCGTTTGTAGTCTTCGACAGAAGCCAGAAACTCTTCGCTTACCTCATGCCAATCCTGATCGCCGAAACGCTTGATGGCGAGGGCAACGGGGCCGCCCAGGAGAACAGCATCCAGGACTGCCGCTGGGGTTGCAAAATTCAAGCGCTCAAATTGTCGATGTTCCTGAATTTGCTCCAGCCCGGCCTCTTCGAAGAGGCGTTTCAGCGCACCCGGGACGCCTGTTCCAAAGAACATCGGGCATACCTCGGATGCGACACGGGCGTCGACAATCGGGAATACCTCCGCCCATCCGCAATTCCGCCGCTCGCCCCAGACAGTCGCCGCGACAGTTCCGCCGGGTACAGTGACCCTGGCCATCTCGGCAACGGCCGCTGCGGGATCAGGCACATACATCAGCCCGAGCGCGCAGACGGCAGCATCGAATGTCCGGTCATCGACATCGAGGGTCTCCGCAGACATGCGCTGTGGATGGACATTGCTGAGGGGGCCGTCCGACAGGCGGGCCCGCAAGTCATCGATCATGCCTTGGGACAGGTCGGTAGCGAGAACGGACCCGGCCGGTCCCACCTCCGCTGCCAGCCGCATGGTCACCAGGCCACTGCCACAGGCCGTTTCGATGACCTTCTGTCCGGGTCCGACCTTTGCCATTTGTAGAATGCGGTCATGGGCCGGCCGTAGCTGATCCACCCAGGAATGATGGTAATGGGTTGCAGCCGCATCCCAGCCATAACGCTGCACGCGAAGTTGAAGCCGGGCGTCCATCACCGGACGTCCTCGCTGACGGAAACGGATGTGGTCACCGGTTGCGCATCCCGAAAGGCCAGAAGCCACGGGTCATGGTCAAGCGCCCGGTGCACCATCGTTTCAATCTTCTCTTCAGGTTCCGGACTCGTGATCTCAATGGCGATGCGGGTCGCCCCCGGACCCGGACTGGCACCTTCCATCGCCAAAATGCCGCGATTGTCCCAATCCTGTTCGATTCCCACCTTCACCGCCTCGATGGACAGGTCATCGCGCGCCGCCGCCATCTTGATACCGATCGCAATGCATCCGCAGATCGCGGCGCGTCCGAAGAAGCCGGGTGACGGACCTTCTTCGCTTCCACCTATCGCTTTCGGCATATCAAGGGCGATGCGGTGTCCGTCCTGCTCATAGGTGCAGCTCAGCCCGTCACCAACCAAAGCCGAACCGCGATTGACGACACGGGCGCTTTCCGGCCGCGTCGCATAGACCGAGATCGCGCGCAGCTGCGCATCACGGGCGTGGGTGTTCCGATCCATCTCATTTTCTCCTCTAAAGCCAGACAGTCATAGGCTTGACCGAACCGCCGCGCGGGCGATCCGGCCAGAGCATGGGTTCATCCCGCGGCCATCGCCTTGATGTCGGCGGCACTGGGCGTATTGCCCCCGATGCCCCACTGACCGCTCCGCACTTCCTTGACGCGCACCCAGGTCACCGCCCGCATGCCCTCGCCTTCGACCTCCACCATCGCATTCGTCACTTTCTCGATCATCCGGGCCTTCTGTTCGTCGTCGAACACGCCTTCGATCACTTCGATATCCACCAGTGGCATGGGTTACCTCCGTTGCTGCAAATTCTGGTATTACAAGGCTGGCATTCACCCCGCCCGGCGCTCCAGTTCAGCAAAAGAAGGAAACCCACTACAGATTCTGAAGTAGACGCAGACAGCCACCAGATGCTTTGCTTCAGGCGGAGGTGACGCCATGTCAGACACAAGCTACCCGAAGTTCTGCCCGGTCGCGATGGCGGCCAGCCTGCTGGAGCCGCGCTGGACCATGCTCGTGCTGTGCGAAATGTGGTCCGGTTCGACGCGTTTCAACGAGATCCAGCGAGGGGTTCCGGGCATGTCGCCCGGGCTGCTATCCAAGCGCCTGAAGGAGATGGAGGCCAATGGTCTGGTCTTGCGCCGGGGCGACGGTCCCGGGCATGCAGAGTATCTGACGACCCCGCTTGCCGACGAGCTTGAGCCGTTGATCTTTGGTCTCGGGGAATGGGCGCATCGCAATATTGATTGCGAGGTATCGTTGCAAAACCTCGATGCGCGTCTCCTGATGTGGAAAATCCGGGGAAAGATCGACCGGCTGCAACTGCCCAAGCCGAAATGCGTAATCCAGTTTATTCTCAACGATGCGCCGAACGAGACGGCAAACTACTGGCTTGTGGCGAAACCTGGCGAAGAAACGGACCTCTGCTACACCGACCCCAAGTTCGACGTCGATTTGTTCGTTGTCTGCGACCTTCGCGCGCTCACATCCGCGTGGATGGGGCACTCAACCTTCGAAGCGGAGATTGAAAGTGGGCGCATTTCTTTGACCGGGCACGATCTGATGGAGAGAACTCTGACCAAGTGGCTTATGCGAAGCAGCTTTGCCGAGGTGGCAAAGTCTGCCCGGGATGAACGGTGCCAGGCCGCGGGTTAAGAACAAGTGTCACGGCAAGCATCACACGGCGTGAAGAAGGTCGTAAACCCTTTGACGCTCAGAGAGAACGTCAGTGCAACGGGCGCTAAGGGCGGCTTTGCGGTCACGGACCGAAGGTGCATCGAAAGACCGCTTCCCGCCCAAGGGTCCTGGATCGCTCACGGCCCCAAGTTGCAATTCGCCGGGCGCCGTGCATGTATCCGCAGCCTGCCCGAAGCGGCCGTTCGCTATGACGTGCAGCATGGATCAGCGATCAGATGTCGTCATTGCCGATGAAGCGATTGTCTGGATGCCTTACAGGCAGGGCACCTGTGCCGCGACGACCCAAGCCGATCCATACTTTTCCGCGGGCTGCCGTCTATCGTTCCTTCGCAGATCGGAGACGGGGCGATACCGAGGGGCGATCCATGCAATATTGGTGCCTACCCCAGGCGCGTCAGCAAGCTGGACGTGTCCCATCTGCCGCCTCCGGCGCGCTGCACGTCGGCGTAGAACTGGTCGACAAGCGCGGCGAGCGGCGCGGAGCCACCAAGGTGGGCCACTTCCCTCAGCGCGATGTCCAGATCCTTGCGCATCCAGTCGACCGCGAAGCCGAAGTCATACTTGCCCTCGGCCATGGTCTTCCAGCGGTTCGACATCTGCCAAGACCCCGCAGCCCCTTCGGAAATCGTCTCCATGACCGCCGGGATGTCGAGGCCCGCCCTTAGCGCCAGTGCCATCCCTTCGGACAGGCCCTGCACGACACCGGCGATGCAGAGCTGGTTGACCATCTTGGCGGTCTGCCCCGTGCCCACCTCGCCAATCCGCGTCACCTTGCGGGCAAAGGCCGAAATCACGGGCGCTGCGCGGCCGAAATCGGCCTCGGCCCCGCCGACCATCACCGTGAGCGTGCCAGCCTCGGCGCCGGCCTGGCCGCCCGAGACCGGCGCGTCCAGAAATCCGATGTCGCGACGACGCAGACCCTCCGCCAGGTCGCGCGCCACCTCCGCCGAAGTCGTCGTGCAATCGACGTAGCAACTGCCCGGCGCCATGGCGGCGCAGGCTCCGTCGGGGCCCGTCGTCACCGATCGCAGGTCGTCGTCATTGCCAACGCAGCTGAACACGATCTCGGCCCCGTCGGCCGCCTCTGCCGGCGTCAGGGCGGCGCGACCCGTGAAGGTTCGGGTCCAGGCCTCGGCCTTCGCGGCGGTCCGGTTGAACACCGTCACCTCGTGCCCGGCCTTTGCCAGGTGTCCCGCCATGGGAAAGCCCATGACGCCGAGACCGATCCAGGCGATCCGGCTCATGCCGCGCCCTCGATCTGGCGCACGATGCCCGGCCAGGCATCCCTGAGAAACACCGTCAGATCGCTCGCCGCGCCGTTCAGGCGGAAGGGATAGAGTAGAGTGCTGACGAAGCCGCGGTGATAGGTGGCGTGGTTGACCAGATGCAGCAGGATCGCTTCCCGCGTCATCGCCCCGCTGCCGCCGCCAACGAATTCGAACTCGATCACCTCGGCCAGATCTGCCGGGGTCCAGCGTCGCGCCAGTCCGACATAGTACTCGTTCATCGCCCGCAACAGGCTGGCAACCTCGTCGAATGGCAGAGGCTCGGCCCGGTGGCGGGCATTGTGCGGATGGCTGCGCCCTTCCAGATGGGCGCGGAAAATCTCGCCAACGACCAGGATGTGGTCGAAAGTCCCGGCGATGGTCCGGAACAGGGTGTCGCGCGGCGCCATCAGCTCGGCCTCCGGCAGCTGGGCAGCATTCTTAAGCATCACATCATCGGCCCAGGCCATGTAGGCCGCCATCATGTGCATGTTGGATAGATCGGGCATCGGAAACCTCCTTGATTGCCCCGCTCTGCCACGCCAATATTGCTCTGATCAATTGAAACATTGCTCTCGGAGCAATTATGCCCAAACCCTATGTGAGGATCGCCGACAGCATTGCCCGGCGCATCGCGACCGGAGATCTGCCGATCGGAGCGCAACTCCCTCCACAGCGCCGCTTCGCCTATGAGCACGGCATCGCGGTCTCGACGGCGAGCCGGGTCTATGACGAGTTGCGCCGTCGCGGGCTGATATCGGGCGAGGTCGGTCGCGGCACCTATGTCGCGAGCCGCTTCGCGCCGCTCGACCCCGCGCTGCAGGAGCCCGCGGGAACCGGCATCGACCTCGAGATCGTGTTCCGTCTGGGTGGCCCGGCGCGCGAGGTGATCTCGCAGTCCACGGCGCGCTTTTTCAAGGCTGGCCTGCCGGGCCGGGCCGCCGCGCCCGCATCGGTCAGGGCCGATGCCGCCACCGCCGCCGTGCTCGCCGGGTTGACCCGCGTCGCGGATCACCGGCCGCCGCCCGAGACACTCCTGCTGGCGGGCAGCGGCAAGGAGGCCATCGCCGCCACCTTTGCCGCTCTCGCCCCGCGCGGTGGACGCATCGCGGTCGAGGCGCTGACCTATCCCTTCGCCATTTCCGCCGCGCGTCTATTGGGGATCGACCTGGTGCCACTGCCGGTCGATGACGAGGGCATCGAGCCCGCCGCGCTGGAGGCGCAGGCCCGGCAGGGTCTCGCCGGCGTCTATCTGCAACCGACCCATCAAAGCCCGCTGGTGCTCACCATGTCCGAGGGCCGGCGCGCGGCCATCGCGGACCTCCTCGCCCGCCATGACCTGACGGCGGTCGAGGACAGCGTCTACGGGTTCCTCAAGCCGATGCAGCCGCTTGCAGCCTATGCCCCGGACCAGGTGATCCGGATCGACAGCCTCTCGAAACGGCTGATGCCGGGGCTGGCTCTGGGCCTGATCGAGGCGCCCGCCAGCTTTCATGAACGCCTGGCCAAGGCGCTCCGGACGGGCGGCTGGATGGCGCCGTCGCTGGCCGTGGCGCTGGCGCGGCACTGGATAGAGGACGGCGTCGTCACCGCGGTCGAGGCGACGAAGCGGCAGGAGGCGGCGGCGATGTTCGAGATCGCCGGCCGGTCGTTTGCCGGGCTAGAGGTTCGCGCAGAGCCCGACGCGCTGCACTGCTGGCTCTCCCTTCCCGAGGGCTGGCGCGGCGAGAGCTTTGCGGCCGCCAGCGCCGAACTGGGCATCGCTGTCGCCCCGGGTCAGGCCTTCGCCGTCGCTTCTGGCACCGCTCCTTCAGGGGTCAGGATCGCTTTCTCCGCGCCTGATCTCGAGACCTGGGAATTCGCGCTGTCCGAGCTGGCCAGCATCGCGACGCGCGGACCGGAAAAAGATCTCTGAGCCCGGTCGTGATCTGATGCTCGCGGATAGTCCAGGGTGGGCGAAAACGGCCCGAAGCGGACTTTCGACACTATAGCAGCGAACGACCGCTTTCCGCCGTACGTGTGTCGTGGAGCACGAACGACCCTTGGGCGATCGGCATCTGCGCCAGCTTATCGTTGTCGGGATGACATCGCGCCTGCGGCAGATCACCAATCATCCCGAGCGAGCCGAAACCTGGCTGGCGAAGCTGTTACCGAGAAAGCCGGTCCTGCTCGCGACCGTCGCCATGGCGAACAAGAGGGCGCGGATCATATGGGCTGTGCTGACCAGGAACGAACCCTACCGCCGGCACATAGTCTGAGACGTACAGAAACAGCGCGATAGCAAGACCGACGATGTGATGGTGTACCCTTCAGCCGCAATGATCAGAACGCTCCGCCGAATGTCCCGGGCGCGATTGCCCGCAAAGCAGATAGGAACCTGATCTGCGGATCCCAACAGGGTCAGCGGTGTGAACCGCGCAAACAGGCCAGACACAAGACCGCTTCTGAAAAGGTACACGAAATCATTTACGACTTGCTATGCGGGAGCCATCCACACAGGTCGTTCGCTGCGGTTTGAACCAATAGTCGCTAAACGTAGTCAAGCGGACACTGAACGCCAGCCTTTTCTAGTCGGAGCTGTTAGTGCCGCAAGCTGCCGGTCGCCGAAACGCCCCGACCAACAACTGGACCGCCAAAGCTGTCGAGCGGTTGCATTGCACTTGAGATGAACTCAGCGCCCAGCAAATTAACGGTATCGTACGCGCGCGCCCCCAAAACCAGACTGCCGACCAAGTGACGTACGCGCCCTTCCAAAGCCATGCGCACCACCTTCCCGACCTTACACCGCATGCGGTCACCGCTCTGTCAGGAGAACCAGGATCACGACAGCAGGAAGTTCGGCGGTTCAGGCTCGTCAATCCAGATCAATTCTACTTCCTGTGCGGTCATTTTTGCTCTGCCACTTCGCGCTACCAAAGACGGATTCACGCAGTGTTTTTACTACATACTCTGGCGCCAACCTTGCTGGATTTCGATCAGGCAGCCGACCGCTGAACTAGATCCGTCGAGAATCTTCTCAGGATTGAGCTGTTACCATGCGACTTTTCGACTGCTTCAGTGAAGATCAGCTGCGGCCCCATGTCTTTTTGCAGGCCCCAAATATCCTTGCAGAAGCCAGCAAATGCAACTAGCAAGCTCGAACAATGGTCCTCAACTGCTGCAAGGGGGCCTGAACGACTTAAATTATGCCAAGCGAGACCATTCGCAAGTCGTCGGCCTCGTTTGCGAAAGTAAGTCATTCATATCCAGCAGCATATTTGTACTGGAAGGCAAATGACCGAGGCTACCGTCGATTTTCTATGTGAGTTTAAAGACCCTTCCTCAAGTTCAGTGAATCTGGTCTTCTCGGAGTTTCTAGCTGAAGACCGTGGCGCCAGATCATTTTCATTTCGCCATATCCTCGCCGGAATGACCTCCAACATTATCTATATCAAGGATCGAAAAAACCAATGGTACAATCGAGGTGTAATCGGCTTAGGGGACGATATTCCTTCGGTAGCCATTTCTCTGCAGAAGCTTATTGCCAAAAACGGTTTTAGCCAGGTCAGATGCCTTGGCACATCAATGGGCGGATATGCCGCGCTTTTGTTCGGGATGGAACTGAAGGCGTCGTCGATACTGGCGATGGCACCACAGACGTTTCTCTCTGCACCGTATCCTCGATTCGATCAAAGGCGGCATTCCGGAGAGTATGTAGATTTGTCAATTTTCGAGCGCCCACCTTCTCCGGCCACAACAGTGGTCATCGGCGCGGACGAGCCTTTCGATTTGTACAGCCTATTACGGCTGGGGTATTGGCCAGACCTCAATATCCGGGTCATAAAGGGCGCAACGCATCTCGTCGCAAGAAAGCTCAATGATTTAAACCTATTTCGCAGCTTACTGAGCGCATTTGTTGAAAACGGCGAGAATGTAGATCTGAAATCTGCGTCCCTTGAACGAAACCTTGGCGATTTGCAAAAAGAGGTAATTCTTGCTGCAGAAGGTATGTTCAAAAATGACGGCGCAACTGCAGTTCTCGCATTGAAATCACTTGTCGAAAAATCACCGGAATGGGCAGGTGCCCATTATTGGCTTGGCCGTGCCCTCAAGCAGGAACAGGACTATTTTCACGCAGCATCTTCTCTTACCCGTGCAGTAGAGCTGAACCCAACGCTGTATGATGCGGCATCGGAGCTATCAACAGTTCTAACGGAGCAAGGAGATTGGAAGGGGGCACTAAGTGCGGCCCTAGCTGCTTGGAATCAAAACCAGTTCTTTAATGGAGTTCGTGATCGCGCTTTATCTAATGCACTAGATGCCATAGAGGGAATGCCTTTCGCCCAGAGAATGTATGAGGGCCGCCAACTCTTGGATGAACTCGATCTGATTTCGAGCCATGAAGACATAGTTGCGCATCCGGTTCGGAAGAAACTCGAACTTTTGGTTCAGCAAGGCTCGTCGACAACATGAACACTCTTGCAATTTCCAGTTTGAACTAAGCGGGAACTGCCTCGAACAACAACATCGGAGAGCAAACTTCTGTTGCGATCGTCCGCTCTGGCGGCACGACAGCAAGGCCGACTATCCTGTTCCAGCAGTGCTACACGGCAAGGCACTACATCGCTTAGGCGGTTTCTTGCGATGAACACATCATGCGGCGCGTGGAATGGTTTCTCATGAGCTGACAACGGTACGCCGCGTTGCATCCGTCACGTTGTCTCCTTATGGAGCTTGGCTGTACCTTGGTCGGCTGACCGCTTCGGACAGGCACCGGCCATCCGCCGCGCCTGGCACCAAAGTCGGCACTGGGTCCAAAGCAGCCGCTGGCATTTGAGGCGGGACGCTGTCATCCGCTACGAGCTGGAAGAAGGCCACCTATCCTCAAAGAGCGGACGTTTGGCATGGACTGATTGAAGAACTCTCAACGCGCTCCGACGCAGTGAAGGCCCGAAGTCGCGGTCACTTGATCCAGGCCGTCAATCCAATTGGGCACCAGCAGTTGCTATGATCCGTTTGGCCGACTGTTCCATTGCCTCAGTATCTGATCGCGCGATGGCTTGCACAAGCCGCCCGTGACGTTTCACAAATCGACCTGCGATCATCACGGTCTCGACCTGGCTGGGTCCGGCATGAAGGACCACCGTGGCAATCGGGTCGAGCACCGGCGCCAGGAGCGGGTCGTCGCAGTCGAACGCGATCAGATCCGCCGCTTTTCCCGGCGCGAGCGACCCGATCCGATCCTCAAGACCCAGCATGCGCGCCCCGCCCATGGTGGCCCATCCAAGTGCGTCATAGCCGGTCAGAAGCTTGCTCTCGTCGAGCGGCACCGCCGCAGTGGCGGCGGCCCGGTAATCCTCGTCCCTTTGATATTGCAGCGTCATGCGCATGGAGGCGAACATGTCAGCACCGCAGGCGGGTTCCACATCGGTTCCGATCGAAAGATCGCCACCCAGATCGCGCCAGCGCCCGGTCAGCGGACGGCCGAACCCCATGGAGAGCTCGACCTCGGCCGTCGTGGTGATCGTGCCCCCGCAATCGTGAAACAGCGCCAGTTCGTCGTCGGTAAAATTGTTGGCATGCACGAAGTTGACCTTGCCGTCGATCAGGCCCTCGGCCGCAAGCCGCATGATCGCACCGTCATACATGAAGGGCCGTCCGCCCGTATGCGCCGAGGCGACAAGCCCGAATTCGCGGGCGAGCTTCAGATCCTCGACGCTGACCTCAAAAGTGGAATCGCGCGGCCCGAGGATGGCAAGGCCAAGGTCGATCAGCGGCCCGAGCTCCGCCTTTGCCAGCCGCTCGACCTCGCTCCGCGACATGGGGATTTCGGAATAGGGACGCTGACCGGGCGCGGGCGCTGGCTTGGGCGAGCCATGCATGAAGACCGCCCGGATGCCCGCGGCGCGCAGCCCGTCGATGGCCGCGTCGGTATGCTCGGGCGTGGGGTTGTTGTGGCACCAGTCGACCAGCGTCGTGGTGCCGCCGTGGATCTGCGTCATCGCTCCGATCCGGTTCGACAGCGCAATGTCCTCAGGCTGATATGCGGTGGCGAGGCCCTGGTGCATCGCCTGCAGATAGCGGCCAAAAGTCCAGTTCCCCGCCATCCCCCGCAGGTTTGTCTGCCATGTGTGCAGATGCGCATTGACCAGCCCCGGCAACAGGATCATGCGCGAGGCATCGATCACCTCGACCCCCTCAGACGGTGTGATCCGACCCATGTCCCGGATCCGGTCGCCGTCGATCAGGATGTCGCAGCGCTCGGTCCGGGGGCGGCCGGGGTCCATGGAAATAACGTGTCCGTTCTGAAACAGGATCATGGCTCAGGCCTCCTTCACGGCGATGGCGTCAACTTCAAAGACCATGTCCGGCAGCGCAAGGCACGGCACCGGGATCAGCGTGGATGTCGGCAGGCTGGATCCAAAAAAACTTTTCCGCTTGGCACAGATCAAGCCCAGCTTGTCCGTGTCGTGGTCAACGACCAGCAAAGTAATCCGAACGACATCAGAGGGGGCCAGCCCCTCCGAGGCGAGCACCGCTTCAAGCCTGTCGAAGGCACGATGCATCTGGCTTTCGAAATCGTTTGGACCCTCCGGACTTGTGCCGATCTGACCGGAGATCATCCATAGCCGGTTGGGCCCGTCGCACCTGATTGATGGAATGTAGCCAAAGGGAGAGGAATCCGCGACCCCCTCGGGACAAAGGCGCGTTAGGGTCATATGATCCTCCGTAAATTGAGCGCAATATTTGATCGAAATCCGATCATTGAACCTAAAGTGGTACAGTTATTCACCATTCGGCCACTGATGGATGCAATCTTGCCAATTCTCGCCCACCCTAATATCCTGAAAACACCCGAAGGACGGAGACGAAAATGGTCAGTGAGAACAGTGAGAAGCGGGGCACAGGTGTTGCGCGCAGCCTCAGGACATCGCTTCTCGATGGTGTGTGGGAGCCGGGCGCGCGGCTGAACGAGGTTCAGCTTGCCGGGCAGCTCGGTGTCTCGCGGACGCCGGTGCGCACGGCGCTTCAGCTGTTGGCCGGCGAAGGGCTGGTCGAATACAAGGACAACCGCGGCTTCTTTGTCCGTCAGTTTGACGTCGCCGATATCATTGATGCCTTCGAGATGCGGGCGCTGGCCGAAGGGCTCGCGGCCAGACTGGCGGCCGAACGCGGTCTCAAACCCGAAGACGAGATCGAGATCGAGGCGGCGCTGGCCGAAGGCGACCGTGCGCTGGAGCTTGACGACGTTGCCGAAGCACGCCGCGCCTATTCCCAGTCCAACGACAGGTTCCACCTGACGATCCACCGCGCGGCGCGGTCGCGTCTGGTCGCCGATGTAATCGGGCTGTGCAACAATATCCCGCAGACGCTGACCCAGAACGTGATGAGCTTTTCGCTCGACTCCGTCCGCTCGCGCGCCCATCAGCACCATGAGGTCTACGCCGCCATCCTCGCCCGCCAGCCGCGTGAGGCCGAGGATCTTATGCGCGCCCATGTGCTGGACGTGCGCCGGGCGGTGGCACGTGATTTCGCACGGGCCCGCGGCTGACAGCGCACCGTTCATCGGCGCACCAGACTGAAGAGCACGGCTGCGGCGATGGTCACGAGGCCCAGCTCGATATTGTGAAGGGCACTGTCGGAATAGAGGAACGACGACGCAGAGGAGATCACCTGCACCAGCGCCGCCCCGGCCAGCGTGGCCAGCATCGAGCCCCGCCCTCCGGTAACCGAAACGCCGCCGATCATGACCGCCGTCACGGACATAATGGACAGGTCTACCCCCGTAACCGCCGATCCGACACCAACCTGCGCGGCCAGCAGCAATCCCCCCATCCCGGTCAGAACGGCACAGCCAGTATAGGCCATGACCGTCAGCCTTCGCGCGGGCAGACCCAGCCTGGCCGCATAGCCCGCGTTCGACCCGGTCGCACGAAACGCGCGTCCGAGACGGCTACGCGTCAGAACGGCCTCAAGCGCGACGAGAGCCATCAGGGCGGCAACCATGGCAGCCGGAACCCCCAGCAGCGGCGAGGCGAAGACCGATGCCATCGGGTAAGAGATCATTCCCGCAGGCTCAGGCCTCAGCGCCAGCGATACGCCCTGAAGACCCATGAAGGTTGCCACGGTGACCACGATGGCCGGCAAACCCCGATAGGCGATCAGCCAGCCCTGCGCAGCTCCGTAAGCCGCGCAGATGCCAAGGATTCCTGCCGCGCCAAGGACCAGTGCCCCAACCCCGGCGCCATCCGGCAACAGGAAGGACGCCAGCACCACGCAGAGCCCCGCCAAGGCTCCGACCGAGATATCGACGCCACCCGTCAGGACAGTCAGCAATTGACCGGCCGAGACAAAGGCGAGGATGGCCAGCAGCATCAGCATCGACTGGATCGAGAATGCGGTCAGGAAATAGGGCGACATCATCTGCGTTCCCGCCGCGATCAGCGCAACCAGCGGCAACAGGACCGCCACCGGCGTCACGTCACTGTCAGCGACCCGCCGCCAGCGGGACCGTGTCCTGTTCTGGCGCTCGGTTCGCGTGGCCGTGGCAGTCATATTAGCATGGGTGATCTGGCGTTCCGTAACGTCCTCTCCGGTCAATTCGGTCACAACCCGGCCGCGCGAAAATACCAGCACGCGGTCGCAAAGCCCTTCAAGCTCCACCGCGTCCGACGACAGCACGATGACCGGCACACCGCTGTCAGACAGCTCCCGGATGCGGCGGTAGATCTCGCTGCGCGCACCGACATCGACGCCCTTGGTTGGCTCGTCCACCAGCAGGACCCGTGGCGCGTCGGCCAGCGCGCGGCCGATCACGACCTTCTGCTGGTTCCCCCCGGACAGCGAGGAGACCGGCGCCTCGACCCCCGCCGTTTTGACCTGCGAGCCCTGCACGATCTCTGCCGCCCGGTCGACCTCGGACAGGGGACGGATCCAGCCGAACCGGCTGACCTTGGACAGGGCACCAAGGCTCAGGTTCTCGCGGACCGAGAGGTTCAGAAACACGCCTTCGCGGTGCCGGTCGTCCGGCACAAACCGCAGGCCCGCCGCCCGGGTCGCCGCTACGCCCGAGACTGCAATCGCCTGCCCGCCGATCAACATGTCGCCCGACGGTGCCGGGTTGGCCCCCGCCAGTCCGCGCAGCGCCTCGCGCTGGCCCTCGCCCTCAACCCCCGCAAAGCCGAGTATTTCTCCCGCGCGGATCTTGAAGGAGAGGTCGTCAAAGCCGTCGCCCGACATCCCCACGGCTTCGAATTCCACCCGCCCCGGGGTCGCGCATTTTGCGGGGAAGACCTGATTCAGTTCGCGTCCGGCAATCAGCGTGACGATCTGGTCGTGCGACAGGTCCGACGCCGGGGCCCCGGCAATCAGCGCACCGTCCCTTAGAACCGAGATATGATCGGCAATGCGCGTCACCTCATGCAGGCGATGCGAGACATAGACGATGGCAAGGCCCGCCGCCCGCAGGTCGTCGATGAGGGTGAAAAGGGCGTCCACCTCATCGCGCTGGAACGGTTCAGTCGGCTCGTCAAAAAAGATCAGCCTGGGCGCGGTTGCCAGGGCCTTGGCGATTTCCAGAACGTGCTGCTCGGCGATGGACAGGCTGTCGACCCGACGACCAAGGTCAAAGCTCCGTGCGGGCGAGACGCGATGCAGCAGGTCCCTCGCTCCGGATGGGGTCAGCGCCGGGGCGACAAGCTTGAGGTTCTCGAGAACCGTAAGGTCAGGCAGAAGCGACGGATGCTGAAAAACCACCGCCACACCGGCGGCGAGAAAACTTGCAGGATCGGCGGGTACCGTCTCTCCGGCAACCGTGACCGCACCGGTATCCGACACGAGGTTGCCGCTGGCGATATTGATCAGAGTCGACTTCCCGGCGCCGTTTTCACCGACAATGGCATGCACCTCTCCGGGGAGGAATGCCAGCGACACGGGCTTCAGCGCCTGAACCTCACCAAAGCTTTTCGACACGGTTTCAAGCGTCATCACAGGGGTCAGGGGTGCTTCCATTTTCATCCCCGGCCTCCGGCACGTGCGGCGATGACCGCGCTGATCAGGACAATGGCCGCCTGGGTGATGGCCTGTGCCGACACCGGCATGCCGACCGACAACACCAGCTGACCAAGATAGGTTAGGAAGAGCGCGCCAATGGCGGTGGCGACGACGCTGGCGGGGGCTCCGCCGGCCACCGAATTGCCCGCGACGACCACCGCGGCGACCGAGGCCAGAACGTAAGGCAGACCGGACAGCACCGAAGGTGTCGCAAGGTGCGCGGCCAGCAGAACACCTGCGATCCCGTAAAAGGCGCCTGCCGTCGCATAGGCGGCCAGCCGCAGCGACCGGACCGGCAGCCCCAGCAGGCGGGCGGTCGCGGGGTTGACCGCAACGGCGGTCAGATTGCGCCCGATCACCATGCGCGACATCGCAAGTGCTGTCACGGCAACGATGATCAGGGCAAGGATCGGGATCACCGGCAGGGAAAGCACCTCCGCCCGCCCAAGCGCGACCAAAGGGCGCGGCCCCTGACGCGGGACACCTCCGGCCAGCCAGATGGCGACCCCGGTGAAAAGCGAGTTCACGCCAATTGTCGCGATGAGGGCCGGCACATTCAGCAGCACCACCAGCACACCGTTCAAAAGCCCGATGGCGCAGGCACCACCTATGGCCATAGCAGACCAGAGCACCACATCTCCGGCCCCGGCGGCCCGGTCGGGCATGGCCGTCACGATCACCGCCGCGACCGAAACTGCCCCCGCGACCGACAGGTCCAACCCGCGCTGCTGGATGACCAGATGTTGCCCAAGCGCGACGATAGAGAGCACCGCGACCAGCGGCAGCATCCCCCAGATCGAAGCAGACGAGAGGGAACTGGGCGCAACCACGGCCCCGACCGCGAAGGCCAGCGCCGTCGCGGTCAGGATGGCCCCCACCCGGCCGAAACCAGGCAGGGCACCTCTGCTCAACACAAGCTGGGCCACGTTACTGGCCAAGCATCTCTTGCTGTTTCGCCTTGTCGATCCCAGCGGACAGGATCGCCCCCGCGGCAAGGTCGGGGTCGCACTTCACGGCCAGCGCCGGGTCGTCTGACAGCGAGTCCTCGAAAAGCGGCACCTCAATGATCGACGGTTCAGGGTTGTTCATCCCATTCGCAGCCGCGACAGCCTTGCGCAGCGCAATTCGGGAGGTCCAGGTGTGGCTTTCAAGGTTGGCCATCTGGAAATCCCCCATCTCCGGCGACAACTCTTTATAAAGGCAGCTCAGCTCGTTGCCGTCCTGCCCGACCCAGGCCGGAACGGATTTGCCCGCCGCCTGATAAGCCCGGATCGGACCCGAGGTTTCCGACAGGATGCCGTCGATCGCCTCGTATTTCGACAGCATCGCTGTCATCACCTGCTGGGCTTTGGCCGGATCCCAGTTGGTCACGACCGGGCCTTCCAGCACGGTGATACCGGGTGTCGCGTCGAACACTTCTTTCCAGCCGATGGCCTGATTGGCGGTGTAGGAATTGCCGGGTGTGCCGCCCATGACAACGACATTGCCTTCGCCGCCAAGCGCATTCACCACCCATTCGGCCGAGGTACGGCCGATGCCCACCACATCCGGAGAGACGTTGACAACGTAATCCGTGCCCGGCGTACCGGGGAAAGTATTCCCGGTTTCGAACGGGACCACGGCAATCCCCTGATCCATCGCTTGACGCATTGCGCGGACGATGGCGGCGCCGCCGTCAGGCTGCACGATGATCGCATCAAAGCCCTGGGCGATCAGCCCTTGAATGTCACTGATCTGCTTCTGCGGATTGCCCTCAGCATCGGTGTAGCGAACTTCGGTGATGTTCGGGCATTTGGCCGCTTCTTCTTCGAACTCTGCGCGGGTCGCGCGGCGCCAGAAGTTGCCCCCCCACCCGTCTGAATAGGCCACGCGCAGGGGTTTGTCGCCGCAGAACTGCTCCATAGGGAGGGCTTCTGCGCGGGTGCCAACCTTTCCGTCAGCCATATCGAGGTCTTTGAAACCCTCTGCAATCGCGGCGGGTGCCAGTGCGATCAGAAAGGTCGTCGTCATGAGATGTTTCATTGTGGGTCCCTAGTGGAATGTCGGTGACGTCAATGGCGCACCTTGCACGGCACGTCCTGTTCTGGGGCCATACAGGACGAATACATTCCCCGTTGTCAACCACCAAATTGTATGCAATTCTGATTCCAATAGCAAAGTTGACCCACACAGGGATGCATCTCGCACAGAGTGCACAACAAAACCGCAGGAACGCCGCCAATGTATTCAGCTACGGGTCAGATCGGTGCCTTTGCCGCCCCCCATAGCGCTGCCGCGCGCACCGGCCTGTCTGTCCTTCAGGACGGCGGCACGGCCATCGAGGCGATGGTGGCCGCCGCCGCCACCATCGCCGTCACCTATCCGCATATGAACGGAATCGGCGGCGACGGATTCTGGCTCATCTCGCGGGCGGACGGGTCCGTCTACGGCATCTCCGCGGCAGGCCGCGCCGCCGCTCTGGCCACACCCGAAAGCTATTCCGACGATATCCCCACCCGCGGCCCCCGCGCTGCGCTGACCGTGCCCATGGCAGTTGCAGGCTGGCAGGAAGCGCTTGAATCCGCGTCGACGCGCCTGCCGCTGTCTCGCCTGCTCCGCGACGCGATAGACTATGCCGGGGACGGCATACGCGTCACCGGCAGCCAGTCACGCCATACCTCGGCCAAGCTCTCGGAACTGGTGGACCAGCCGGGGTTTTTGGTATTCGCGCCCGGCGGCAAAGCCCCGGCCGAAGGCGATACCCTCACCAACCCCGCGCTTGCCGAAACGCTCGACCGGCTGGCGCGGAAAGGCCTACGGGACTTCTATACCGGCGAAACCGCATCGCATCACGCCACCTGGCTGCAGGAGGTCGGTTCCCCCCTCCGAACCGATGATTTCGCCGCCGCGCAGGCCGAAACCGTCACGCCCCTCTCTGCCGCGATCGGCAGAGCCACTCTGTGGAACATGCCCCCTCCGACCCAGGGCGCAGCGTCACTCATGATCCTTGGAATCTATGACCGGCTCGGTGCCGCGACCTCAGACGGCACCGGCCTTGTCCACCGTCTGGTCGAGGCGACGAAACCTGCCTTCCGCCTCCGCAACGCGCATATCGGTGACCCTGATTATATGACAGCCCGCCCCGAAGACTGGCTGACCGACCGCGCCCTCACCGACATGGCGGCCAGGATCGACCTCTCCTGCGCCGCCGCCTGGCCCGCCCCTTCCCGCGATGGCGGCACGATCTGGATGGGCTGCTGCGACCGCGACGGCACCATGGTCAGCTATATCCAGTCGGTGTTCTGGGAGTTCGGCTCGGGCCTTGTCTGCCCCACGACCGGTGTCCTGTTCCAGAACCGCGGCGCGGCCTTCTCGCGGGCGGAAGGGCCGAACATGCTGCGCCCCGGCGCGCGCCCCTTCCACACGCTCAACCCCGCCATGGCCCGCCTCAAAGACGGCCGCCGCATCGCCTACGGCACCATGGGCGGAGAGGGGCAGCCGCAGACACAGGCCGCGATCTTCACCCGCTACGCCGGGCTGAACCAACCACTGGCCGAGGTCATCGCCGCCCCCCGCTGGCTGCTGGGCCGGACATGGGGCGACGTTTCGACCACCCTCAAGCTGGAGGCGCGGTTCGGCGACGTGATCACCGACCTCGCCGCCCTTGGCCACGACACCGAGGTGATCCCCGATTTCTCCGACCTCACCGGCCATGCCGGGGGCGTCGTCCTGCATCCCGGTGGCCGGATCGAAGCCGCCCACGACCCCCGCGCCGATGGTGGCGCACTTGCCTGGTAAGACCCCATGGACCTGACGCTCCCCACCCTTATCGCGCTCGCCGCCGGACTTCTGGCGACCGGAGCCGTTGCCGGCACCCTCGCCGGCCTCCTCGGCGTTGGCGGCGGCATCGTCATCGTGCCAGTGCTGTCCTGGGTGCTCGCCCTGATCGCCTTCCCGCCCGAGATTTCCCAGCATATGGCCGTCGCGACCTCCCTCGCCACGATCATCCCGACCGCCATCTCCTCCACCCGCGCGCACCGCGCCAAAGGCGCCGTTGACGACGCCCTGATCCGCAGATGGGGGCCCGCCATCGTGATAGGCGCCCTGATCGGCGGCCTCGCCGCCCGCTATGTCAGCGGTGATGCGCTGCGGCTGATCTTCGGCGCGGTGGCCGTGATCGTGGCGATCAACATGGCCATACCCAAGACGCTGGTCGTTGGCCCCGCCCTCCCCACAGGCCCCGCCGCCCAGCCGGTCCCGCTCTTCATCGGCACGTTCTCCTCGCTCATGGGCATCGGCGGCGGCACGCTCGCCGTTCCGGTGCAATCCGCCTGGTCCGTGCCCGTCCACCGCGCCGTCGGCACCGCTGCCGCCTTTGGACTGCTGATCGCCATTCCCGGCACGCTTGGCTTCATCTGGGCGGGCTGGGGGCGGCCCGACCTGCCCGCCGGATCGCTCGGCTATGTCAGCTTGCCCGCCGCGCTCGCCATCGTTCCGACCACTTGGGTTTTCGCCCCCATCGGCGCGCGCCTCGCCCATTCGATCAACCAGCAGGCGCTCAAACGCGCGTTTGCCCTGTTCCTCGCCATCACCGCCCTGCGGATGCTGGCCACCGCTTTCACCTGAAGACCCCGGAGACCCCATGACCAAGACCCATTTCCAGACAGGCCCGGTGACGATCCCGGTCCATGGCAGCGCAGAAACGATTGCCGTGCGCCGCATCTACTGCGTGGGCCGCAACTATGTCGCCCATATCAAGGAGATGGCCGAAGGCGATGAAAAGGACCCGCCCTTCTTCTTTCAGAAGCCGACCGATGCCATTGTCACCGACGGTACAATGCCCTATCCGCCCGCCACAACGGACTTCCAGTTCGAGGTCGAGCTGGCCGTCATCATCGGCACCGAAGGCGCCGACATCCCCGCTGCGCAGGCCTTCGATCATGTTTTCGGCTATGCCGTCGCGCTCGACATGACACGCCGGGACCTCCAGTTCGAAGCCCGCGACATGCGCCGCCCGTGGGAGATGGGGAAAAGCTTCGACCATTCCGCGCCGATCGGTGCAGTCCTGCCGCGTGCGCGGGCGGGTGACCTAAGTGACGGCCCGATCCGCATCGCCGTGAACGGCGCGGTCAAACAGGACAGCGACATCTCCCTTATGATCTGGGGGGTGGCGGATACGATTGCGCATCTCTCTGCCCAATACCGCCTCATGCCCGGTGATGTGATCATGACCGGCACCCCCGCAGGTGTTGGCCCGGTTGTCCCCGGCGACGTGCTGGAGGCAAGCTGTGCCGGACTGCCCGGCCTGACCGTGACCGTCGCGCCCGCACTTACGACAAAGGACAAAGCCCATGCTGCCAACTGAACGCATCTCATACTCCGCCATCCCTGACCGGCCGAAACTGACATTGCCCGGCGGCAAGCGCATGGCCGTCTGGATCATCGTGAATATCGAGGAATGGGATCCCAAGGCCACCATGCCGCGCACGGTGCTGACGCCGCCCGCAGGCGGATCACCTTCGCCCGATATCCCCAACTGGGCCTGGCACGAATACGGCAACCGGGTCGGGTTCTGGCGGCTGCTCAAATCCATCGACGAGATCGGCGCAAAGGCCGTGCTCGCAATCAACGGTACGGCGGTTCAAAGCTACGCCCCCATCTCAAAGGCCGCACATGACCGGGGCTGGGAGTTCATGGGCCACGGCTTCACCCAAAAGAACATGCAAAAGGTCGAGGATGAGCGCGCCGACATCATCGCGACCACCAAAGCCATCGAGGATTACACCGGCAAACGCCCCCGCGGCTGGCTTGGACCGGGCCTGACCGAGACATGGGAGACACCCGACATTCTGGTCGAAGAGGGCTATGAATACGTCTGCGACTGGGTGCTGGACGACCAGCCGGTGCGGCTCAATACCCGCACCAGCCAGATCGTGAACCTGCCCTACACGCAGGAATGCAACGACGTCGCGATGATGCTGATCCAGCACCATCAGGCGGGCGAGTATTTCCAGCGCGGCTGGGACCAGTTCCAGCAGATCTACGAAGATGCAGAGGACAGCGCGCGCATCATGGCGCTGGTCGTCCATCCCTATATCATGGGCGCCCCGCATCGCGCCCGGTATTTCCGCGACCTCATCCGCCGGATCGCCGCTTACGAGGACGTCGCCTTCATGACAGGAGAAGAGATTTTCGACTGGTATTCGGACGTTTGCCCGGCCTGACACGGTCTAGCCCGGCTCCGGCCGGATCGGGGAGGACCGGACACAACACATTCAAACAGCGGGAACCGGACCATAATGTGCCTGCGCCTGGCCGCCGCCCTCCTGATCCCGTCGCTTGCCCCTGCCGAGTTGACCATGAAGGTGGACGTCCCGCCGCGACCACCGCCGGGATCGACCCGGTGCATTTCGGCGCGATCAGCTTGCTGAACATCGCCATCGGCATGATCAGCCCGCCCTTTGGCATCAACATCTTCAAGGCCATAGCGACGTTCAACGCAAGCTTCGGGGAAATCTTTGGCACCCTTCGACCCTTCATCGTCATCGCCCTTGTCGCACGCGCCCTGCTGACTTGCAGCAAGGCGCTGGTCATGTGGCTGCCGGGCCCTCTGGCCGGGTAAGCGGCAGATAAAGCGTTACGGTGAATCCCTTGGCCGCGCCCTCCGGGCGGAGCACGGAATAGCGCCAGCTTTCCGTCCGGTTGCCGCGTCGGATGACCTTGGTCCAGTCCGGCGACGGTGCAAGCTCCGCGGCTTGCCAGACGGTCGCAAAGACCGGCGCCTCGTCGCACAGCCGCGCCACCAGACCGGTGACCTCCGGGTCCTGCGCAAACGCGGCTGTCGCCGTGCGGAACTGTGCGACCGCGCTTCGCGCAATTCCGGGCCAGTCGACAAAGAGCCGCTTCCATTCTGGATCCAGAAAAAGCCGCGCCAGTACATTCCCCGTGACCGGATCGCCGGTGGTGAACGCACCGAAGAGCGTCTCAGCCGGGTCGTTCCACGCCACCACGTTGAACACCCGGTCCATTGCATAGGCGGGATGCGGGGATAAACCCTGAACGATCGTCAGCAGTGCCTCCGGGACCTTTTCGGGTGAGGCAGCCCGAAAGTCGCCAGGCCGGGCAAGGCCCGTAAGATAGTGCTCCTCGGTCTCGTTCAGCTGTAACGCCCTTGCCACGCGGCGCAGCGTCTCGGCCGAAACCGACACATCGCGCGCCTGTTCCAGCCAGGTGTACCAGGTGACCGAGATCCCGGCCTCTGCCGCGACCTCCTCGCGCCGCAGACCGGGGGTCCGACGTCGCCCGCCGGGCCGCTGCGGTGCCAGCGCCTCTCGCCGCGCCCGCAGGAACCGGGCGAGCTCTTCGCGCCGCGCGGCCCCGGCCGTAAAGGGGGTAGTCAGGATACCCGTATAATCTTTCATCTGGTCCGCTTCCCTGGCTCTGGCATGTCTGGCCCATCGGAAATGAACGGACTGACCACATGCCGAACATCACCAGACGCGACAGCCTTGCCCTGACCTCTGCGGCCATGGCGAGCCTGATCGCGCCCCAAAAATTGTATGCAGAAACGGGAGATTATTCAATGAATGCACTCACAAAGATCCGAGCCATCGACTACACCATCATCTTCGCCCGCGACATGCCCGCGATGCGCGCCTTCTACGAGAATGTGCTTGGCTTCCCGCTCCGCAAAGAGCTTGGCCCGCAGTGGGTCGAATATGCCGTCGGATCACAGATCCTGACGCTGACCGAACACGGGATGATGTGGAACGACACGCCGACGCCCGAAGGTCAGCTGTCACTGCAACTCGCCTTCCGCGTCACGCCCGACGAGGTAAATGCCTGCGCCGAAGAGCTGGAGGCCAAAGGCATCGCGCTTGCCTTGCCTGTGACCGATCAGCCCTGGGGCCACCGGACTGTATTTTTCCGCGATCCTGACGGCAACCTGTTGGAAATATACGCAGATATCTGAATTTCTCGGGCCGCCTTTTCCGGGCGGCCCCCTCAATAATTCCCTGCGAAGAAATCTGAAGGCCCACACGGGCCCCCGAAGGAAACCGATTGAACGTTTGATACCCCCGCCCCATCGGGCTTCAGAGCTTATCTTTCCTGAAAGGACAGCGGACGAACCGCGAGGGGCAAGTGCACCGGCCGCGACCCGTCGGGAAATCACCCCATAATCGCCTTCCGCAGCATATTGAGCGCGACGAGGATCAGAAACAGTCCGAAAAACCGCTTCAGCGGTGCCGGGTCCATGGCATGAGCCAGCCTGACACCCAGAGGTGCGGTCATCAGGGTCATGGCGATGACCACGATGAACGCCGGCACATTTACGGCGCCGATGGTGAACGGGGGGCGTGAGGCCGGGTCGACCGGCAGCAGCAGGAAACCGACCGCCGACGGCACTGCGATCAGCACGCCGAAACCCGCCGCTGTCGCCACCGCCCGGTGGATCGGGACGTTGTGAAGGTTCATCAGCGGCACGCCGAAGCTGCCTCCGCCGATGCCCATCAGGACGGACAGAAAGCCCACGGCCGGTGAATAGACATACTGTTTTCCGCCACCCGGCATCTCTTCGGCGACCCGCCAGCCGTTCTTGCCCACGGCCATATACAGGCCGACACCCAGTGCCAGCACGCCAAAGATCATCTGCAACGTCATCGAGCGCAGCGACGATACCGTCAGCATGCCCACCACTGCCCCGACGACAATGCCGGGCGCCCAACTCCTGAGAATGCCCCAGTCCACCGCCCCCTTGCGGTTGTGACTGACGACGGACCGCAGCGAGGTCACGACGATCGTCGCAAGCGAGGTGGCAAGGCAGACCTGCATCGTCTGCGGGCCATCATGGCCAAGCATCTGGAAGGTGAAAAAGAACGACGGCACCAGCACGATGCCGCCCCCCACCCCCAGGAGCCCCGCCAAAACACCGGCAAAGCCACCGATCACGATCAGAAAGGCCAGCAGTTCAAGCGTCAGCGTCATATCTGTCATCGCGGATTTTCCATCGGTTCAGTTCGGTCCGTCTCCCGGCGTCAGGGTCTGCGCCGCGCCAGGACATCAGCCAGAACGACGAAGGACGACGCCACATGAGAGCGCATCAGCCGTCGCGTGGTCTCGGCATCCTGTTCGGCAATTGCATCGGCTATGGTGCGGTGCTCGGCACGGGAAGACACAAGACGGGTTGTGTCTTCGTGAAAGTTCGCAGTCCGCCAGCCGAGCGTACGCAGGTTCAGCTCGTCCAGAGTTGCGGACAGGATCGCATTGCGGGCGCCGGATTTGATGGTGTCGTGAAAGCGCGCGTTTATTTCACTGTAAAGTTCAGGGTCTTCGCAGGCATCCCCCTCTTCGACGATGGCCAGCAACTTGCGCCGTTCGATCTCGCTCATCCGGTTGGCTGCAAGGGCTGCCAACCCGCTTTCCACCTCACCTGCCGCCTCGAACAGCTCGGAAAGGTCCTCTGGTGCAAGTCGGCGCACGACAAAGGCCCGCCGGGCACCGCGTTCGGCCAGGCTTGCCTGTTCCAGCCTGTGCAGCGCCTCGCGCACGGGGGTGCGCGACACGCCGAATTGCTCGGCCAGGGCCTGCTCTATCAGCGGTTCTCCCGGGCCCATTCGTCCCGCCACGATCTCGTCGATCAGCGTCTCGAGGATGTTTTCTGCTGTCCGAATAGTCATCAGTCGCTGGCCTTCGCCGTTTGGTGCACTTTTATCTTGCTTATGTATACATGTCGTTTCAACCTGAATTCACCAGTCCAGGATGGAAACGGGAGGAATCATCCAAAAACGCCTCGAAATCAGTCCCTTCCGGCCAATCCGGGATGGATCGGAACCGCTGAAGCGCGCTGGCCTCATTGAAAATAGGGGAGGAGACCATGCCAACAGGAGAGACGACACATGAAAGAGATCGACCACAAGAAGGTCCTCGCCGAAAAGCTCTCGGCGCGATTTGGACGCAGAACCATCCTCAAGGGAATGGGGGCCGGTCTTCTGACCGCGGCAGCATCAGGCGGTATGCCGACGCTCGCCCGGGCACAGCAGAGCGGTCACATCAAGATCGCCTCGATCAAGGTGGTCGATACGCTGGATCCGCATTTCACCGGGTTCCTGTCCGCGATCCAGATCATCAACAATATCCATAACGGCCTGCTCAAGATCTCCTATGACGGGACCAACGTGACATTCGAGCCGGATCTGGCGGAAAGCTGGGACCTCGAAGACGACAAGACGCATGTGTTCAAACTGCGCGACGGCGTGAAATTCCACGACGGCACGCCCTGCGACGCCGAGGCGGTCAAATTCTCGCTTCTGCGCGTCAAGGAAGGCGAGCCCAAATCGCCGCATGCCTGGAAGCTTGCGTTGCTGGATACGATCGACATCATCGACCCGCTGACCATCAAGCTGACCTTCTCGAAACCCTATGCGTTCCTTCCCGTGGCGCTGAACGGCTCCACCGGACGTGCCGGCACCATCGTCAGCCCGGCCGCCGTGCAGAAATACGGGATCGACTACGGCCGCAATCCGGTCGGCACCGGCCCCTTCAAATTCGTGTCCTGGAAGGAAAACGACTCCATCGAACTGGAGGCCAACCCCGATTATTTCGAACCGGGCCTGCCCAAGCTGGAACGCGCGACCTTCATCCTGATGAACGAGGCCTCGACCGCGCTGGCCGCGCTTCTGGCCGGACAGATCGACGGCATGACCGACTGCCCCATGCAGCTGGTCGATCAGGTTGATGCCTTCCCGGGGGCCAACCTCTATGGCGAGATCGAGGGCAACTACACCTTCGTCGGAATGAACTGCAAACGCGCGCCGTTCGACGACATCAACCTGCGCCGCGCGGTGGCCTGGGCGCTTGACCGGGATGCCATCGTGAAACAGGCCTATTTCGGCCGGGCACAAAAGGCCTTCACCCCGATTTCCCCGCCGATGACCGACTTCTTCGACCCGGATATCGCGACGAGCGGGCGCGGCCAGTGGTTTGATCTGGAAAAGGCCAAGGAGTTCCGGGCCAAGGCCGCCAACCAGGGCGAGGTCGAAGTGACCTATGTGATGGCCGAACGTGGCCCCGTGGGCACCCGTATCGCGCAGACCGTCGCACCGATGCTGGCCCAGATCGGCATCAAGGCGAACCTCGAACTGGTCGAACCTGCAACCTGGCTGAAACGCCGGAACGAATCCGACTTCGACCTCTACGATTTCGAATGGGTGGCGGACCTCGACCCCGACGAGACGCTCTATCCCGAGTTTCGGTCGGATGGCGCCTGGAATTTCGGCGGCTGGATCAACACCGAATTCGACTCGCTCTGTGCTCAGGCGCAGGTCGTGCTCGATCCTGCTGAACGGCGAGAGCTGTACTACAAGGCCGAGGATCTGCTGATGGACGAGGCGGGCATCGCCGTCATGGCGCATATGCCCATTTACAAAGTGTTCTCGACCAAGGTGAAGGGGTTCAACTACATCCCCGCCGACCTGGTGAACCTGCACACGGTGAGCATCGGTTAATGCTTCTTCAGGCGATGGGAAAGATCGCGCAGACGATCGTCGTTCTGATCATCGTCTCGGTGGCCAGCTTCGGACTTCTGAAGCTGGCGCCGGGCGATCCGGTCCAGATCATGCTGGGCGCTGAATATTCCAAAGAAAGCTACGAGTCGCTGACGGCGGAACTCGGGCTCGATCAACCTTTCCTCGTGCAATACGCGGACTGGGCAATGCGGTTCGTGCAGGGCGACTGGGGCACGTCCTATGTCGCGCGAACCGAGATTTTTACCTTTGCCGTCACAGAGGCACTGCCCGTCACGCTGACGCTCGCCTCCTTTTCGCTGGCCTTCGCGATCCTGATCGGCGTGCCGCTTGGCGTGCTCTCTGCGGTCAAAAAAGACACGGCCTATGACGCGGGATCGGCGGTGCTGGCGCTGACCGGTACCGCCTTTCCATCCTTCCTGCTGGGGATCCTGCTGATCTGGTTCTTTGCGGTAAAGCTCCAGCTTTTCCCGGTGATGGGCTACGTCTCTCCTTGGGAGGACTTCTGGACCGGCATCTATCACATGATCCTGCCCGGCCTCACGCTGTCGACCTATTTCATCGCCATGATCACCCGGCTGACCCGCGCCACGCTCATCGAGGTGATGGAGCAGCCCTATATCGCCGCCGCCCGGGCGCGGGGCGAGCCAAGCTGGCGCGTGGTCTGGGTACATGGGGTGCGCAACATCGCCATGCCGCTTGTCACCATCCTTGGCCTTCAGCTTGGCACGCTGCTGCAGGGGACCGTCCTGACCGAAACCGTTTTTAACCTGCCCGGGATCGGCCAGATGCTGACCTCTGCCGTGCTGGGGCGCGAATATCTGGTCGTGCAGGCGGGCGTCATGGTGACCGCCACGCTGTTCATCGTGGTGAACCTGCTGGTCGACCTCTCCTATCCGTTTCTCGACCCCCGTCTGAGGGCGCGCAAATGACCATTCAGACCACCGGCGCCGTGAGCCGTCCCGCCGGGCGCGGCCGCAGATCGATCTTTCTCCGCCGGCCGTTCTTCACCGTCGCACTGATGGTCGCCGCATCCTATGTGCTCGCCGCGAGCTTTGCACCGCAGGTTGCGCCCTTTGACCCGGTGCTGCAGGACTTCAATGTGATGATGCAAGCGCCCTCCGCCGTACATCCGCTGGGCACCGACAGCTATGGTCAGGACATCCTGTCGCGGGTGATCTACGGGGCGCGATATGCGCTGATCATCGGCTTCGTGTCGGTGCTCATCGGTGCTGCCGGCGGTCTGGTAATCGGGCTGGCTGCCGGGCTGTCGGGCGGCTGGCCGGAATGGGCGCTCATGCGGCTGATCGATGCCATCCTTGCGCTGCCCTCGCTGATCCTTGCCGTGGCCTTCATCGCCATTCTCGGTCAGGGGGTCGACAAGGTCGTGATCGCCGTGGGCCTGTCGATGATCGGGCCCTTTGCCCGCACCGTGCGCGCCGATGTCATGCAGGTCCGCGTGCAGCTTTTTGTCGAGGCGGCACAGCTGATGTCGATCCCGTACCTCAGGGTGATCTGGCGCCACATCCTGCCCAATGTCATCTTTCCGCTGGCAGTCCAGGTCACGATCCGCATTTCCGAGGCGATCCTCGTATCCTCCTCCCTGTCCTTCCTGGGCATCGGCGTGACCCCGCCCACCCCTGACTGGGGCCTGATGATTGCGGAGGGGCGCGATTTCGTCAGCTTTGCGCCCTGGATGTCGGCCATGCCCGGCTTTGCCCTGGCATTGCTGCTGATCGCGTTGTCCATCGTGGGCGACGGCATCCGCGAAGAGTTCGACCCCAAGCTGCGGAAAGGCGCATGAAGGACATAACGTCGCAACCGCTTCTGACGCTCGAAGGGCTGACCGTTCATCGCGGCACGGCGAAAATCCTCGACCGGGTGAGCCTGTCGGTCGGACAGGGAGAGACGCTGGCGCTGGTCGGCGAAAGCGGCGCAGGCAAGTCGACGGTCGCGACCGCACTCATGCGGCTGCTCGACAGCGCGACGGTCGAGGGCACGGCGGAACTCGACGGCGAGGGCGACCTGCTGACGCTGCCCGAACGGCGCATGGTCAAGCTGCGGGGCCGCCGCCTTGGCATGATCTTTCAAGATGCGGGCGCCGCGCTGAACCCCGCCTACACCGTGGGCAAGCAACTGACGACCACGCTGCGCCGCACGCTCAGCCTGACAAAGGCCGAGGCCCGGACAAGGGCAGTGGAGCTGTTCAGATCGGTCGGGATCAATGACCCCGAAGGCCGCCTGTCCGCCTATCCGCATCAGCTGTCCGGCGGGATGCAGCAGCGTGTCATGGTGGCGATCGCACTTGCCGGCAATCCCGACCTGCTGCTGGCGGACGAGCCGACCTCCGCGCTCGATGTCACCATTCAGGCACAGATCGTCCGGCTGATCCTGTCGCAAACGCGCGCGCGGGGGGCGAGCTGCATCTTCGTGCTCCATGATCTCGCGCTTGCCAGTCAGGCCTGCGACCGCATTGTCGTGCTTTATGCCGGGCAGGTGGTCGAATCCGGGCCGGCACGGGATGTCCTCGATAACCACCGCCACCCGTATACGCGGCAGCTCAAATCCTGCGTTCTGGAAATCGGCACAGGCGAGGTGGCCGCGCCGGAAGGTACAGTGCCCCCGCACAGCCAGATGCCCGCAGGCTGCCGCTTTGCCACGCGCTGCCCGCGGGCCCTGCCCCGCTGCTGGACGGAGGCGCCTCCGGTTGAGCCCGCGCGACCCGGGGCGTCAGGCCCGCTCGACCATCATTTTGCCTGCTGGAACCCGGAATGATCATGCCGCCCCCCGCCCCCCGGACGACAGAGCCCGCCCCGGTGCCGCCGGTCTTCGAACTGATCGAGGTCGAACAGGTGTTTCCGGTGCCGAAACCCGGGCGCAGCCTGCTTAGTCGTGAAACCGTGGGGCTGCGGGCCCTCGACGGCGTGCGGCTGACCATCAATCAGGGCGCCTCGCTGGCGCTGGTGGGGGAAAGCGGTTCGGGCAAGTCGACATTGCTGCGCGTGCTGCTGGGGCTAGATGCCCCCAGCGGCGGCCGCGCGCTCTACCGTGCGCGGCCGATCCGGGAAACCCGCGCCCGCGGCACCCATTTTGCCCGTGACGTGGCGATGGTCTATCAGGACGCGCGCGGCTCGCTCGACCCGCGCATGACGGTCGGCGCGCTGATCGCCGAACCGCTGCGGCATTTCGGGATCGTGCCCCGGTCGCAGGAAGCCGAGCGTGTCGCCCAGCTGCTGGCGCGCGTGGGCCTGCCGCAGGACGCGGCCGAGCGCTATCCCACCGGTCTGTCAGGTGGACAGGTCCGCCGCGTTGCCATCGCCCGTGCCCTGGCGTCGGAACCCACTGTGCTGGTGGCTGACGAGGCGGTGTCGGGCCTCGACGTCTCGACCCAAGCACAACTGCTGACGCTGTTGCGGGGGCTGCAGCGCGACATGGGGCTGACGCTGGTTTTCATTACCCATGACCTTGGCGTCGCAAGCTATCTGTGCGAAGAGATCGCGATCATGTACCTTGGCCGTATCGTCGAAACCGGACCGACCGACGCCGTTCTCAATGCCCCCGCGCATCCCTATTCCGCCGCACTGCGCGCCGCAGCACCGCAGTTCTTCGAACCGCTGCCGGAACCGCTGCCCGGCGAAATCCCCAGCCCCCTTGATCTGCCGCGGGGCTGCCGCTTCTCCACGCGTTGCCCGGCAGCTCAACCGGATTGCCGGCAGCGCGATCCGCAACTTGGACGACAGGGTGCCGGGCGGGCAGTCGCCTGCCTGCATCCGCTCACAACCGCGGGCGCGCCTCCGATTGCGCCCCCCGGCCAGGATCACACTGCCCGGAAACACAGGCCAGACTGACAGGACCACCGATATGTTCGACTTCTTTTCCGCCCGACGCCCCAGCACGCTTGCCTCTCAGGCAATGATCGCCACCTCGCATCCGCTGTCCACTGCGGCGGGCCTTGATATCCTTGCCGCCGGCGGCACGGCTGTCGATGCGGCGCTGGCGGCGGTTGCCGTGCAATGCGTGGTTGACCCGCTGATGACCGGCATCGGCGGCGACTGCTTTGCCCTCTATGCGCCCAAGAACGGGCCGGTGAAGGCGCTGAACGGGTCGGGACGTGCGCCCGCCGCAGCTACTGTCGAGGCGCTGAAGGCGGCCGGCCTCACCGACGAGATCCCCCAGACCAGCCCGCATGCGGTGACCATTCCCGGCGCGATCTCGGCCTGGTGCCGTCTGCATGCAGATCACGGCACGCTTCCCATGGACCGGCTGTTCGCCCGTGCGATCCATTACGCCGAACAGGGGTTCCCTGTGACGCCGCGCGTCGCGATGGACTGGGCCGCCAATGCCGCGATCATCGGCGGCGACGAACATGCCGCCAAGCTGTTCCTGCGGGACGGCAAGGCGCCGGTCACCGGCCAGATGGTTGCGCAGCCGCTGCTGGCCCTGCGCCTGCGCGAGATTGCGGCCAAGGGGGCGGCGGGCTTTTACGAAGGCGAGACGGCCGCGCGCATGGCCGCGCACCTTCGCACGCTCGGCGGTCTGCATACCGAGGAGGATTTCAACGAGGCCCGGGATCAGGCACATTGGACCACCCCGATTTCGACGCCTTACGGGGGCCACGAGGTCCATGAATGCCCGCCCAACGGTCAGGGCCTTGCCGCGCTGCTGATCCTGCGCATCCTGTCCAAGTTCGACATGGGACGCGGCCTGTCCGAAGCCGACCGCATCCACCTTCATGCCGAGGCGACCAAGCTGGGCTATCACCACCGCGACGCACTCATTGGTGACCCCGCCGCCTGCCCGGGCGTGACCGAGACGCTGCTGTCGGACGAGGTCGTCGATACGCTGGCCGCGCGCATCGACATGTCCCGTGCCCTGCCGCCCACGCTCTGGGACGAGCCGGAGCACAAGGACACGATCTACCTCTGCGTGGTGGACCGCGACGGCAATGCGCTCAGCTTCATCAACTCGATCTTTCACGGCTTCGGATCGACCCGGCTCGACCCCGCGACAGGCGTGCTCTTCCATTCGCGCGGGGCATCCTTCCGCCTGATCGAGGGCCACCCGAACGCGATCGGCCCCAAGAAACGCCCGATGCACACGATCATTCCCGGAATGCTGTGCAAGGACGGTGTCCCGGTCATGCCCTTCGGTGTGATGGGGGGGCAATATCAGGCCGCGGGCCACGCAGCCTTCCTCTCTGGCGTGCTGGATTGCGGCATGGACCTGCAACAGGCGATGGATGCGCCCCGGAGCTTTGCCCATGACGGTGAGCTTCAGATCGAGCCGGGCGTTTCGGAAGAGGCCCGCAGCGACCTCGCCGCGCGCGGCCACAAACTGGCGTTGCAGACCAGCCCGATCGGCGGCAGCCAGGCGATCCACCTAAGCCCCGAAACCGGCCTGCTCACCGGCGCCAGCGATACCCGCAAGGACGGGATGGCCCTCGGGTTCTGACCGATGTCACCGCTATCCTGAGGACATGCGCAAGCGCCGTGAACGGCGGCGTGCCGCCCGTTCAGGATATCGGCGCAAGACGCAGCATGTGACCAGGCGCTGCCGCCTCATCTGATTGTCGTTCTGGGAACAGGCTGATGTCAGAACACCGCCTTTTCAGAGGAGCAGATGTACGGTGGCGCATTACGCGGCATCGCGCAGGTCGATAAACAGCGACAGGGAATTGGCAAGCGCACGCCAGCCAGCGACATCACGACCATCTGCTTCGCAGGCTCCAATCGCAGCGCCAATATGCGACACCGGAACGCCAGCACAGGCCGGGACGACGCCCGGCGCCGCCCTCGGCTCCGGCTCAGCGCCCGCGGAACCGGGGCGGGCGTTTCTCGGCAAAGGCCGCCCGGCCTTCGCGGTAGTCCTCGCTGTCGAAACAGGTCTGCACGGCCTCGGTGATGGCCGCAATATCGCGCTGATCCGGATCCTGCCCGACGGCACGGATCGCCATTTTGGCCGCCGCAATGGTCAGAGGTGCGTTGCCCGCGATCTCTTCCAGATAGGCCTGCGCCGCCGCATCGAACCCCTCGGCCGCAAAGGTTCTGTTGATCAGCCCCATGCGCAGCGCCTCGTCTGCCGGGTATTTGCGCGCGGTAAAGAAGATCTCGCGGGCATTGGCGGGCCCCACCACATCGACAAGCGCCTTGATGCCCGAATAACGATACCCCAGCCCGAGCCGCGCGGCCGGAACGGCAAAGCGCGTATCCTCTGAGGCGATGCGCAGGTCGCAGCCAAGGGCCGTCGCCACGCCGCCGCCGACACACCACGTGCGGATCACGGCAACCGTCGGCTTCGGACAGGCGACAATGGCGGCATGGGCCTCTGTCCCGACGCGGTCGTATTCCGCGACCTGATCTGGTGTGGAACGCCTGGTCGCGAATTCCGAGATATCGGCACCCGAGATGAACGACGCCTCGCCCTCCCCCCGCAGCGCAACAACCCGCACGTCGTCGTCCGCAGCAAGATCATCCAGCGCCGCCGGGATTTGCCGCCACATCGTATAGGTCACCGCATTGCGGCGTTTCGGATTGGCGAAGATCATCCAGCCGACGCCGTCCCTCACCTCGATCCGGATGGTGGGCGCATAGCCGTCGGCCTCGGCTTCGGGGACGATTTTTTCAAGCTTGCTCATGCGATGTTCTTCTCACGAAATGTTTTGATCTCTCCCGTCGTATAGCCCAATTCGGCGAGGATCTCTTCGGTATGTTCGCCCGCTTCGGGCGTGGCGGTCCGTATTTCACATTCAAGCCCGTCGACCTGGAACGGCTGGCCCAGCAGATGCTGGCGCCCGCGGGTCGGATGATCCACCTCGACCACGATGGGCAGATGGCGGACCTGCGGGTCTTCGAAGACCCGGTCGATGGAATTGATCGGACCACAGGGGATGCCGGTATCCAGCAGCGCCTCGGTCAGCGCCTGCGACGACCATGTGCGCGTGATCTCGTGCAGGATGGCATTCAGCCGGTCGCGATTGGCCAGCCTCTCACGCGGGCCGCAATAGGCCGGGTCATCGACCAGATCGGGGCGCCCGATGACCCGGCAGAAATCCTGCCACATCCGCGCGCCATTCACCGCGATGTTCATCGCCCCGTCAGCGGTCGGATAAACCCCCATGGGCACGGCTGTGGGGTGATCATTGCCCGCCTGCTGCGGCACCATTCCGTCGATCAGCCAGCGCGTCGCCTGAAAATCCAGCATCGCGATCTGGGCCTGAAGCAGGCTCGACTGGATCCACTGGCCCTTGCCGGTACGATCCCGGTCAAGCAGAGCCATGGTGATCCCCAGCGCACAGAACAGCCCCGCCGTCAGGTCGGCCACCGGAATGCCCGCCCGCACCGGCCCCTGCCCCGGCAGGCCGGTGATCGACATCAACCCGCCCATCCCCTGCGCCACCTGGTCAAACCCCGGCCGTTCCGCATAGGGCCCGGTCTGCCCGAAACCGGAAATCGACCCGACCACCAGACGCGGATTGCGCGCATGCAGCGTCTCCCAGTCTACCCCGATGCGTTTCTGCACGCCGGGGCGGAAATTCTCGACCAGCACATCCGCGCGGTCGACCAGCCTGCCCAGCACCTCCTGCCCCTCGGGGGTCTTGAGGTCCAGCGTCAGGCTGCGCTTGTTGCGGTGCAGGTTCTGGAAATCGGAACTGTCGCGATTGCCATAGCCCGCCGCATCCTCGGGCGGCTCGATCTTGATGACATTGGCGCCCCAGTCCGCGAACTGCTTGACACACGTCGGGCCCGACCGGATGCGCGTCAGATCAAGGACGGTGAAACGATCAAACGGCAGCCCGGTCATTCCGCAGCCTCACGCAGCGGTTCCTCTTCGACCGGGATGACGGCGGCCGTGGGCAAGGCAATCCAGACCTCAGAGCCTTCGGGGAAATCCTCCTCCGGAGGCCCGGCCGCGCGCAGGCTTTGCCCGCTCTCCAGCGACAGGCCATAATCCCAGCGCTCGCCAAGGAAAATCCGCTCGGCCACCCGGCCGGGCAGATACAACACACCCGGCTCTTCCGGAGCAGGTGCCCCCGCCCGCACCAGAAGGCGCAGGTTCTGCGGCCGGACGGAGGCCAGCAAAGGCCCGTCCGCCCCGCCCGGCGACGGCGCCTCGAATCCGTCAAAGACCATCTTGCCGGCCTGCCTGCGCCCCTCGATCAGATTGGTCCGCCCGATGAATTCCGCCGCAAACCGGGTCCGGGGCCGGGAATAGAGCGCATGCGGCGCCTCGATCTGTTCGATCCGGCCCGCGTTGATCACCGCAATCCGGTCAGAGATCGCCATCGCCTCGGACTGGTCATGCGTCACGTAGACCGTGGTGATCCCGTATTCCAGATGCATGCGCTTGATCTCGCTCCGCATATCCTCGCGCAGATTGGCGTCGAGGTTCGACAGCGGCTCGTCCAGCAGCATCACCTTGGGCTGCAGGGCAACGGCCCGCGCCAGCGCCACCCGCTGCTGCTGCCCGCCCGAGAGCTCTGCCGGATATCGGCCCGCAAGGTGATCCAGCTGCACGACGCGCAGCACCTCGGCCACCTGCCGGGCAATCTCCTCCTTGGGCAGCTTTTTCATCCGCAGACCAAAGCCCACATTCTGCGCCACGGTCATGTTGGGCCAGATCGCGTAGGACTGGAAGATCATCGACATCTGCCGCTTTTCCGGCGGCACCACGCCGGAAGGCGACGAAATCTCCTGCCCGTCCAGCAGGATCGTCCCCTCGGTCGGCGTGATGAACCCGGCGATCATGCGCAGCGTCGTGGTCTTGCCGCAGCCCGACGGGCCCAGCAGCGACAGGAATTCGCCGTCCCGCAGGGTCAGCGACAGGTCATCCACCGCCTTGAACGGACCATAGGCTTTGCTCAGCCCCTTGAGTTGCAGGGTCGTCATCGTCAATTCCTTCGCAGCATGAAGTCACGGCCCAGGAACCGGATGCCCACGGCAACCACCGCCGTGGTGATGACCAGCAGGACAACCCCCATGGCCGCCAGCATTTCGTATTCCCCCTGTTCGCTCAGATCGAGCGTCAGGATCGAGATCACGCGGTTCTGGTAGGAGGACAGGAACATCGCCGTCGACAGCTCTCGCGAGCAGATGACGAAGACCAGGATCCAGACACCCAGAAGCGATTTCTTCAGCACCGGCGCGACCACCTCGGCCAGCGCGCGGAACCGCCCCCCGCCGTGGATGCGCACCGCCTCCTCCAGCTCAGGATTCATCGACCGCACGCCCGAGGCGCAGGAGACAAAGGCAATCGGCAGGAACCGCGTCACGAAGGCGATGACAATCAGCGTCGAGGATCCGTAAAGCGACAGCGGCGGCCCGGCATAGGCGGCGTAAAAGCAGATCGCCAGAACGATCCCCGGCACCGCCACCGGCGACACCGTCAGAAAGGCGATCACGGCAGCCATCGGCACCAGCTTGCGGATCACCATGTAAGCAATCACAAACCCAAGCGCCGTGCAGAGCGTCGCGCCCGACAGCGAGATCGTATAGGTGTTCCACAGCGCATCCCGCACCGTCTGCTGCTCGAACAGGATCTCGCGGTAATTGGCCAGGGTCATATTGTCGAAACCGAAGGGCTTGGCCCAGGCGATGGAAAACGACGTGGTGATCAGAATGAAGGCCGGCAGCACCACGGCCAGCAGGGCAACGGCAATGCCATGGCCAAGGAACAGCCATTTCCAGCGCCCGATCTTCATCGGCTCCCGCGCGCCGCCTTTGCCGCTGACGGCAACCGTGCCACCGCGCAACATCAGACGCTGCGCAATCAGCAGCACAATTGTAATCAGCACCATGGGCACAGAAAACGCCATCGCCAGTTCGATCTTGGCCGGATACTCGAAAAAGGTCGTCAGCTGGGTCGTGGCCACGTTGAACCGGGCCGGAATGGCGATCAGCGCGGGCGTCCCGTAAAGCGCGATCGTCTCAAGAAACACCAGCATCGACGCGCCAAGGATCGCCGGCAGCGCCAGCGGCAGGGTGATCAGCCAGGTCGCCCGCATGGGACCCGCGCCATGGATCGCCGCGGCCTCCTCCATCTCCGACGAAATGAGGTCCAGCGCCGAGGTCGCAAAGATGAAGATCAGCGGAAAGACATTCAGCGCGATCACAAAGGCCAGCCCCCACATCGAGAAGATGTTGAACAGCGGCTCTTCCGATCCGGTCAGGCTCTCCCATATCTGATTGATCCAGCCGGCATTGGGACCGGCCAGCAGGATCCATCCGATGGCCCCCAGAAACGGCGGCACGATGAACGCCCCAAGCACGGCAAAATACATAAGCCCCCTGCCCGGCGTATCGGTACGCGACACGGCAAAGGCCATCGGCAGCGCCATGAAAACCGACATCAGAACCGTCACGCCCGCCAGCTGCAACGTCTGCCAATAGGCCGTCATGTAGCGTTTGCGGGTAAACACATCGACGAAATTCTGCAGGGTGAACCCGCCGGTGTCGGGGTCGGTGAAGCTTTCGATCACCAGCCGCGACAGCGGGCTGACGATCAGCACCACCAGCAGGATCGCGATCAGCGCGAACACCGCGATCGTCCAGTCGAAACGGGGCACGCGCCAACCGACGCGCGCCTCCTTTTCGGTGTCGGCGACCTGCACCATCAGATGCCGAACGTATCGCGGAACATCTCTGCGGTCTCACTGACCTCGGAGATGATCTGATCCTTGCTCGCGGTGATGACCTTGACCTCGCTCAGCGGCACGACCCCCTCGCGCACCTTGACGTCCCCCCGGATCGGAGTGGAGAAATTCTCCGCCGTCAGCTCCGCGATTTCCGTGCCCATCAGGAACTCCAGAAAGAGTTTCGCGGCCTCGGGATGCGGCGCATTCTTCAGAATGCACGACGGCGAGGTGATCACGACCAGACCATCGGTCGGGGCCTTCATGGCCATCGGGTTGCCCTTCTCGGCCGAGATCAGCGCCGATGTCGTGGGCCCTGCCCCCACCACGGTTTCGCCCGCAGCGGTGGTTGTCACCACGTCGATGGAGGACCGGCCGATATAGGGCTCCTGATCGACCAGTTTCTCAAAGAATTCCCAGCCGTAAAGCTCCCGCATCTTGACCGCCCAGATACCGACATAGCCGGAAAAGCCCGGATGGCCGATCGCCAGCTTGCCCTTCCATTTCGGGTCCAGCAGATCCGGCCAGTTCGTTGGCGCATCCGCCTCCGACACTTCGGCGGTATTATAGACGATCCCCATCGGGCCCGCGGTTGTGACATGATAGGTGTCGTCGGGATCGATGCCCTGAAACGCCGGCAGAACCTCTTCCTTTCGGATCGGGCTGTAGCCGGTCAGCAGATCGCGGCCTTTCAGGTCTTCGGCATGGGCGATGTTCGAGGTGGTCAGAACGTCGCAATTCGCCACGCCGGTATCCAGATCCTGGTTCAGACGCTGGAAGGCGACCGTTGCCGTCGAGCGCACCACATTGACCTTGATCCCCGGATAGAGGCTGGTGAACAGCTGACCGCAGCGTTCGGCGGTTTCGCTATCCATCGGCACCACATACCAGGTGACCTCCCCCTCCGGCTGCGCCTTTTCATACAAGGCGGCGATGTCGTCGCTCATATGGCTGGCAGCCTGTACCCCGACAGGCAGCAGCGCCGCCGTTGCGGCAGATGCCATCAGAAATGTTCTGCGTTTCATGTGTAGTCTCCTCCCTAAGAACTCTGTCACCGGACCGCATCCCCCTGCAGCCATAGCGAGCGGGCCCTCTCCCTGCGGACCCGGCTCGGCCAAACTGTTATGTCGTCGCCGCCGCCCTCTCCGGCTGTTTCAGCGCGGCCACCAGATCCGCATAGACCCGGCCGCCCGACAGGATGTGATCGCGCATCGCGTCGCGGGCCGCCTCGACCTCGCCCGCCGTGATCGCGGCGACCACTTTGCCATGTTCGTCCCAGGACCGTTCGATCCGGGATTTCTGGTAAAGGCTGGATGAATGGTAAAACGTCATACGTTTGCGGGTCTGGATGATCAGACTGCGCAGATAGTCATTCCTGGCTCCGACGTAGATCGTGTCATGGAACTGCCGGTTCAGCTTGATATAGGCCAGACTGTCGAGACTGGCCGCGCTTTCCGCGCTGTCCTGATGGATCCGCGCCATATTCGCCTTTTCGTCCTGCGGCATGCGATGCGCGGCCAGACCGGCCGCCTCTGCCTCCAGCATGGCGAGGGTTTCCATCATCGCGACCGCCTCTTCCGCACCGATGGACACCACAACGGCGCCATGGCGCGGCCGGATCTCGACAATCCCTGACGCGGCCAGCTGCATGATCGCCTCCCGCGCCGGGGTCCGGGAGATCTCGAACCGCGCGGCAAGCGATTTCTCATCAATCGAATCGCCCGGTCGCAGCACGCCTGACGCGATATCCCGCTCCAGTTTCCGCCGCACTGTTTCGCTCACACGCCCCAAGGCATTCCCTCCGCTTTCACGTATTCATTGCTTGATTCTACGTATACGTAAAGAGATTGTATATATTCATTAAGTGGTTTTATGCTCACCTAGAGTCGGGGAACGCAGGACACCCCGGCAGGGGAGAGAGGGCAATACATTGAAAACAAAAGCTATAATGATTAGACAGCACGGCGGGCCCGATGTTCTGACACTCGAAGAGACAGAGCTGCCGCCGCTGAAATCAGGCGAGGCGCTGATCCGGAACACCGCCTGCGGCGTGAACTATGCCGATATCTACGAACGCGAAGGCGATCACGGCGGGCCGCATTCCGCCAAACCGATGCCCATCGTCATGGGCCATATGGCCGTTGGCATCGTGGAGGAGGTCGGGCCGGATGTGTCCTCCCCCCCTGTCGGTGCCCGTGTCGGCTATATCGGTCCCGCCAGCTATGCCGAACATACGGTCATGCCCGCCGCCCGGCTGTTCCCGCTGCCCGATGCCCTGTCGGACGAGGTTGCGGGGGGGTATCTGCTGCGCGGCCTGACAGCCGAATATCTGGTGCGGCGGCTCTACCCTCTGGGTCCCGGCAAGACCGCGCTGGTGCATGCGGCCGCCGGCGGCATGGGGATCCTCCTGGGGCAATGGGGCCGGAAACTTGGCGCCCGGATGATCGGAACGGTCGGATCGGACGAAAAGATGCAGATCGCCAGAAGCTTTGGCTATGATGCGGCGATCAACTACAACACCGAAGATTTCGCGGCCCGGGTCATGGAGCTGACGGACGGAACCGGCGCCGACGTCATCTATGACGGCATCGGAAAATCGGCTTTCCGCGCATCGCTCGACTGTATCCGCCCGCGCGGCATGGTCATCAGCTATGGCACGGCCTCCGGCAATGTCGGGGCCTTCGACCTTCAGCTGCTGCATTCCAAGTCGATCATCGTCACCCGCCCCACCCTGCGCAGCTGGATTGCCGACCCCGAAGAGGCCCGCGCCGCCGCCGGTGCGACCTTCACATTTCTTGCCGATCCCGACATTCGCACCCCGATTGGCGCGATCCTGCCCCTGTCTCAGGCGGCAGAGGCGCACCGCCAGCTGGAAGGGCGCGTGACCACTGCCCCGATAATTCTGAAACCGTGAACGGAGGCCCCCCAATGTCGCAGACCCCCTTCCCCCCGAACTGGCACCCCGACCGCACCTTTGCCGAGGGCCGCATCGGCTTTCGCATTGCAGACAGGGTCGCCGTGGTCGCCGTCCAGATCCCGCAAAAGCACAATGCGCTGGACGAACCGGCAACCGCCGGTCTGGTGGATGCGCTTGCCGCGGCAGAGGATGCCGGCGCCCGGGCCCTCCTCCTTACCGGCATCGGTGGCAAGGCCTTCATATCCGGCGCCGACGTCTCCGGCTTTGACGGCCCCCGCCCGACCGGCACGGATTTCATCGACCGCCAGCGTATCCTCTCTGTCTGCCCGATCCCGACCATTGCCGTGATCCACGGCTATTGCATCGGAGGCGGGCTGATGACGGCGCTCAACTGTGATTTCCGCCTCGCCGCCACCGGCTCCAGCTTTGGTGTCCCGGCGGCCAGGCTGGGCCTCTCCTACGGCACGGACGGGCTGCGCGGGCTGGTCGAGACCATCGGTCCCGCCCGCACGCGGCGGCTGCTGTACCTGGGCGATCGCATCGACGCGGACACCGCACTGGCCTGGGGCCTCGTGGAACATCTCTACCCGCCGGAGGAGCTCTGGACCGCCGCGATGGAGATGGCCAAGAGAATCGCCGCCAATGCCCCGATGTCCATCAGCGCCACCAAACAGACCGTGGCGGATATCCTCGCCGACCCTGACCGGCGCGATCCCGACCGCATCGCCGCTCTGGGCATCGCCTGCAAGGACAGCCGCGACTTCCGCGAAGGCCGCGATGCCTTCCGCGAAAAGCGCGCCCCCCGGTTCGAGGGGCGCTGATGTCTCTGGTCCTCTATCACGCGCCCAAATCCAGCGCCTCGCGCCGCCTGCGCCTCTTTCTGGAAGAAAAGGGGCTGAGCTATGAGGGCCATGTCATCAACCTTGCGGTCCAGGAGCAGCACAGCCCCGCCTATCTCAGGATCAATCCCATGGGCGTGGTGCCGACGCTTGTGCATGATGGCAGGGCGCTGCACGAAAGCAGCACGATCTGCGAATATCTCGATGCCATCCGGCCCGAGCCGCCACTACGGCCCGCGGACCCTTATGACCTTGCGCAGATGCGCAACTGGGTGCGCTATGTCGACGGGCTGATCTCCAACCTCATCCGGTTCAACTGGCGCCACGGCATGGCCGCCGGCGCGGCACGGATGACCGAGGCAGAGTTCGAGGAGATGCTGAAATCCGTCCCATCGGAAGAGCGCAAGGAGGCCTGGCGCCGCGCCGCCCGCAATCCCTATACGGAGGCCGAACTGGATGACTCGCGCCGCGCCCTGCTGGCCATGCTGGACCAGATGGAGGGCATGATCGAAAACGACGCGCTGATCGGGGGGCGCTACGGGCTGGCCGATATCGCCACCGCCCCCTTCGTCCGCCGCATCGAAGAGGAAATCGCCCCCGATGCCTTCGAAACCCGCCCCAACTGCGCCAGCTGGTGGCAGGCCCTGACCCGGCGCCCCGCCTATGCCAGGGCCGACTTCGGACCGTTTCTGGCATAGCCCGCCACGATCCTGCCCCCGCCCCTGGCTTTCGTCAGCCCGGCCAGCGGCGCCCTAAGCCGGGCTTTGCAGGGCCTGTGGAGCACATGTCGCGATCTGCCGGCCCTACGGGCAAGACACGGGATACCCCTCGCCCGGCCCGACGCGCCCCCGCCCCGGCCCAACAGCGCTAGGTCCACTTCGGTCATTCCCTGAGGCGCTGCCCCTGACATGCGCCGCGCCCAGCGCACCAACCGCCTCAGCCTTCGATATCTCGCTTCCGCCCGGCCAGAAAATCGCGCAGATCCAAGACGGATTTCTCATCCATCGAAACATAGATCAGGCTCATATTGGTCCGCTCGCGCACCATCTCGCCGGGGAACGGCAGATAGCTCAGCTCCCGCGAGCCAAAGCTGGGGGAGGCCGTGCCCACCTGCCAGTCGGTGGTCAGCTCCACATCCACCAGCTTCAGCGCCTTCGAACCGCCCTGCCCGGGCCGTTCAAACGGCACCCCGGCCAGCTTGAGGTAACTCGTCTTGTCCTTGGCCTGCACGAAGCCATCGATGAACTGCGCGGCAAGAACCTGCAGATCGGCCGCCTCGTCATGCTCATGCATATGCGAATGCAGATGCTCGGCGTCCTGGCTATGGTTATGGTCGTGCGGATGGGGATGCGGGTGGTCGTGGTGGTGATGGTGCCCCTGCGGGCCGTGATCATGCGGCATGACGCCTGTCCTTCATCTTGGCAGAAATACTCCGGGGAGCGCGAGGGGCAGCGCCCCTCGCCCCCTCCGCTCGCTCCCGGGCTCAGAAATGCTTGGTCTCATTCGACCAGCGCTTGCCTTCAAATTCGCCATGCGGGATCGAGACGGGCTTGTCGATATGCTGCCGGTGCTTGCCCAGCGTGCCGTTCGACACCATCGCGCCCAGCACGTCGACGATGACCCGCGTGCCCATCAGCGCGGTGATGTCCGAGGTGTCATAGGGCGGGGAGACCTCAACAAGCTCCATCCCGCAGATGCCTTCCGCCGCGACTTTCGACGCCAGCGCCAGCGCCTCCCGCGGCAGGAAGCCGCCGGGTTCCGGCCAGCCGGTGCCGGGGACAAATCCGCAGTCGATGCTGTCGATATCGAACGACATATAGACCATGTCGACCCCGTCCCAGGCCATCTCCAGCGCCATTTCGACGGTCTTGTCGATGCCCATCTTCTCCATATCGCCCATGGTGATGATATTGGTCTCGCGCTCGCGGGCGATCTTCACCGCCTCGCGCGGAACCTGCCAGCCGCCGATGCCAATCTGCACGAGGTTCTTCGCGGGCACATTGGGCAGGTTCGTCGAATGGAACCAGGGCGTCGTATGCATCCGCTCGTCCAGGTCCTTTTCCTGGATATCGGCATGGCGGTCGAAATGGATGATCCCGATCTTCTTCGACGTACATTCGGCGATGCCACGCACACAGGGAAAGCCGATGGAATGGTCGCCCCCGATCATGATCGGCAGGGAGCCGGAGCTGAACACATGGCTCACCGCCCGGCTGATCTGGTCGAAGCTCTTCTCGATATTGGCGGGAATCGTGAAGACATCACCCGCATCGCAGAGCGTCATCTGTTCCCGCAGATCGACCCCAACCTCGTAGTTATAGGGCGTATAGAGGGCGGAAATCTTGCGCACCCCCTGCGGCCCGAACCGCGTGCCGGGACGGTAGGTGGTGCCGCCGTCAAAGGGGATGCCCAGCACGGTCGCATCGTAATAGCCGACCTCCGTCACATCCTCCGTATAGGGCGCCTTGAGGAAAGTGTTGATGCCGGCGTAATGCGGCAGCTCGCCCCGCGCGAAGGTCGGGATGGACTTATCGTCGATGCTGTCGGCGCCAGTGAGGCCCATGCGCAGCGCCCAGGCGCGTTCCTCGGCCCAACGGCCCTCGGGCAGCTCGGCCTCCTTGCGCATGGCCTTCCAGCCGGCAAGCTTGGTGAGGTCCGGGTGGTGGGGCCGCTGATCGCGCGCGGCGTGGCGGGCGGCCCGCGCCTGCGGGCTCTGCGGGGAACGGCTGCGGTGAAGCTCAGAAAACATCGCTGTCTCCTAATCGGTCGCCCAACGGGGCGGATAGGGTCCGGGCCTTGGCTGTCCCACGCGCGGGGCCCGGCGGCGCGCGTGGGTATGGGTCAGATCGCGGGCTCGGGAACCGGCGGTTCAGGTTCCGCCACCCGGGCAGAGAGCGAGGGGTGCCTGTCGAGGATACGCTGGAACGGCATGCCGCCGTCCCGCGCGTCAAAATCGTAGGTAATCGTTGCGCCGTAAAGGCCCGGATCCTGCGGGTCCCATTTCGGCTTGTCGAAGACGAGGACGCGGTCGCCCAGCTTGAAGGCCTCTTCCAGATCGTGGGAGACCATGAAGACGGTCATCAGCGTCTCGTTCCGCAGCTCTGTCAGGAATTCGTGCATCTGCACCCGCGTGCCCGGGTCAAGCGCGCCGAAGGGTTCATCCAGCAGCAGGACGCGGGGCCGCGCGGTCAGCGCCTGCCCGATGGCCAGCCGCTGCTGCATCCCGCCCGAGAGCGACGCGGGATATTGGCCCGCCACATGGTTCAGCCCGATCCGCTGGAGCATGGCATCCGCCCGTTCGCCGGCCGCACGGCGCGCGGCACCGGTCAGCCAGCCAAGGCGGGTCGCAAACCCCTCGCCCGCAATGATATTGTCGCGCACGGTCAGATGCGGGAAAACCGAATAGCGCTGGAAGACGACACCGCGTTCGCGCCCCGGCTCCACCGCGACTGCGCCGCCGTCGACCGTGATCTCGCCTTTCACCGGGCGTTCATCGGCCAGAAGCAGCCGCAGGAAGGTCGACTTGCCGCAGCCGGAGGCGCCGACGATCGACACGAATTCCCCCTCGGCCACGTCGAGGTTGACGCGTTCGATGATCGACCGGCCGCCATAGGCCTGCCAGACGTTGCGGACCTGAACGAAACTCATAGGCCCGCCTCCATCCACGGGAAGGCGCGACGGGAGAGCTGTTTCAGCGCCCAGTCGAGCAGGAAGGCCAGCAAAGTGATCCAGATGACATAGGTCAGGATCACATCCATGGCGAGGTAGCGGCGGACGAGGAAGATCCGGTAGCCGAGCCCCACATCGGCCGCCACCGCCTCTGCCGCGATCAGGAACAGCCAGGCGGAGCCGAGCGAGAGCCGGATGTTGGAGATCAGGCGCGGCAGGACCTGCGGCAGGGCCACGCGCAGCGCGATCACCAGTGACGACGCGCCGAGGGTCTGTGCCTTGACCAGCTGTTCATGCGGGATCTCCAGCACCCTTTGCGCCAGGTCGCGGGTCATGAAGGGCGTGATGCCGATGACGATCAGCACGATCTTTGAGGTCTCTCCCAGCCCGAAGACGATAAAGAGGATCGGCAGCAGCGCCAGCGGCGGCACCATCGACAGCACCGCGACAAAGCCCGAGAGGGTCGAGCGGAAAAGCGGCAGCAGCCCCACCACCATGCCGATCAGCAGGGAGGTGGCGGCGGCAATCGCCACGCCGCTCAGCAGACGGCGCAGCGAGGCCCATGTGTCCTGCCAGAGCAGGATCTCGCCCGACCGCCGGTCGCCTTCGGTGAAAAGCCGCGCGGCGGTGTCCTGAATGGTGCTCAGCGCCGGCAGGAGCTTGTCCGCCGGGTTCGCGGCCAGCCGGATCTCCGATCCCACGGCATAGGCCACGAGCACAAGCACGAAGGGCAGCGCCGCGAGGATCACGGCGAGCGGGCGGGCGGGGATCCGGTTGATCAGTCGCATGGGTCCGGTCCTGCGCCCCGACGTCACCGCCGGGGCGCGTTAGCTCAGAGCGCGCCGTCGGCGGCCATCTGCATATAGCTGGCGTCGAACCGGAACATCACGTTCTGGTCAGAGCCGGAGATGGTGCCGCCGGGATATTCCACGCCCACGAAATCGGCGGAGGGCGCGCCTTCGCCAAGGATGCCCTTGTCGAAGAGGAATTCCGCGATCTCCGTCATCGTGGCGGGCAGATCGGGCGAGGAGGCCTGCGCCACGGCGGCGGCCGGATCATAGAACATCTCCGTCGCGGCGAGCTGCGCCTTGTAGCCGTCCAGATCGGTGCCCGAGGCTTCGGCCATGGCTGTCAGCGCCTCTTCATCGCCCGCGGCCATCAGCCCCATGACCTCGTACCAGGCGCCGACCAGCGCCTTGCCGAAGGCCGGGTTGTCGGCCAGCGTCTGGGTGTTGACGACCATCAGGTCGAGGATCTCTCCCGGAATTTGCGAGCTGTCGAACAGCACCTTGGCATCAGGGTTCGACGCCGTAATTTCCGAGACCAGCGGGTTCCAGGTGACGACGGAGGTGACATCATCCGTCGCATAGGCCGCGATCATGTCGGCGTCGGAGGTGTTGACGACCCCGTCGAGGTCCCGCTCCGCCAGCCCGACACTGTCCAGCGCCCGCGCCAGCAGGTAATGCGACACCGACAGTTCCACGAGGTTCACCTTGGTGCCCTTAAGGTCCTCCAGCGTCGTGTCGCCCTTGGCGATCACCGCGTCATTGCCGTCGGAATAGTCGCCCACGATCAGCGCCGTGGTGTCCACACCGCTGCCTGCCGGGATCGACAGCGTGTCCATATTGGTGGCCGACACACCGTCAAAGGCACCGGCCGTATACTGGTTGATCGACTCGACATAGTCGTTGATCTGCACGATCTCGACATCGATGCCGTATTTCTCAGCCCATTTGTCCATGATGCCGGAGGTTTCGAGATAGCCCCAGGGCATCCAGCCCACATAAATCGACCAGGCGACCTTAAATTCGGTTTTTTCCTGCGCAATGGCAGGCGAGAGCGTCGCGCCGAGCAGCCCGAGGCTGAGGGCGGTGGCGGACAGGAACTTGGCTCTTGTCATGATCTTCCCCGTTGCGTTCCGCCTTATGATGAGGAGGTTCGCGGCCCGCTGGCGGAACAAGGACTAAAGCGCGGGTCGAACCTGCGCAGTGATCCTCCCGGGATTTTGGCCCGCCGTGTGCCCGGGGGAATTTGCCCGCCGGGTGGCATTTCTCGGACCGAACCCGCCTGGGATGGCGGTGGAACCCTAAACGCCCTGCCCCTCCAGCAGAGCCCGCCTGCCCCCGTCGATCAAGACAAAGGTGCCTTTACGGCAGTGTCTCGACGGGAAACGCCCGAAAATCCGGCAGACACCAGAACTGAGACAGACGATCGCACCGCCCAAGGCCCCGACCCGGCCAGACCGCCGCCGTATTACGTGGTCGCGATTAACATGGTATACTGCCAGAGCGGCGTCGGACCGTGGCAGTCTGCCCTACCGTCGCAGCCGGCACTAAGCCATGGGGGGACAGGACATGCACTATTTCGACCTCGGCCAATACAGCCGGCCCGCCAGCGCGACGCCAGAGGCGCAGCTCTGGTCCGATCGCGGGCTGAACTGGCTTTTCGCCTATAACCACGAAGAGGCCGTGGCCTGTTTCGAAAAGGCCATCGCATCCGACCCGGGCTGTGCCCTGGCCTACTGGGGCATCGCCTATGCCATGGGCCCGAACTACAACAAACCCTGGGAGGTTTTCACCCCCGAGGAAAAGGCGCCTGCCCTCGCCCGGGCCCGCGACGCGCTGGCCCGGGGTATGGCCCTGCCGCATGCGACGCCGGCGGAACGCGCGCTTCTGACCGCGCTGTCCTCCCGCTACCCCGACGATCCCGAGATCGAGGATTACCAGCCGTTCAACGACGGGTTCGCCGCCGCGATGGCGCCGGTCTACGAGATGGCACCAGATGATCTGGACCTCGCCTTTGTCTATGCAGAGGCCCTGATGAACCGTACGCCCTGGCAGCTCTGGGATCTGCGCCTGCGCATACCGACCGAAGGCTCCTCCACCACAGAGGCGATGCAGGTCCTTGAGCGGGCCTTTGACACAACCCCCGGCGCCTGGGACCATCCCGGCCTGCTGCATATGTATATCCACCTGATGGAAATGTCGCCGCACCCGGAAAAGGCCCTGCGCCACGGCGACCGGCTGACCGGGCTGGTGCCCGATGCCGGCCATCTGGTGCACATGGCCACCCATATCGACGTCCTGTGCGGCGACTATCAGAATGTGCTGGCACGCAATCTGGCGGCGGCTGCGGTGGACGACAGGTTCAAAGCCTATGCGGGCGGCGCGAATTTCTACGCGCTCTACCGCATCCACAATCTGCATTTCGCCCTCTACGGCGCGATGTTTCTGGGCCAGCGCGCCGCGGCGGTCGATGCGGCCCGGCGTCTGCGCATCGAAGTGCCCGACGAGGTGGTCCGCGTCTATCCCGACCTGTTCGAAACCTTTGTGGCGGCCTTCCCGCATGTCTACATCCGCTTTGGCATGTGGCAGGAGATCCTGGACATCGACCCGCCCGAGGATACCGCGCTCTATGTCACGACCAATGCGCTGATCCTCTATGCCCGCGCCATTGCGCTCGCCAATCTCGGCCGGGCGGAGGAGGCCGCGGCGGAGCAGGCCCGCTTTGACGCGGCTTTTGACGCCGTCCCCGAACAGCGGATGCTCTTTAACAATTCGGCCCGCGACGTGCTTGCCGTCGCCTCCGCGATGATGCACGGCGAAACCGCCTTCAAGGCCGGCCGCCGGGAAGAGGGGCTCGCCCATCTGCGCCGGGCCGTGACGCTGGATGACGGGCTGATGTACGAAGAGCCCTGGGCCTGGCCGCAGCCTGCCCGGCATGCGCTTGGCGCCCTGCTGATGGAGGCTGGCCAGTTTGACGAGGCCGAGGCCGTCTACCGCGCCGATCTTGGGCTCGACGGGGCGCTGCCCCGCCCCAGCCAGCACCCGCGCAACGTCTGGGCCCTGCATGGCCTGCACGAATGCCTGGAGCGGCGGGCCGAAACGGTGGAGCGCCCGCATATCAAGGCGCTGCTCGATCAGGCCACGGCCCGCGCCGATGTGCCGATCCGCGCCAGCTGCCTGTGCCGGTCGCGCGCCGCCTGACGGTCCTGCCTGGTCAGACGCTGCCAGGCCCTGCGCATCAGGGTCGCGGCCCGACCCGAACCCGCGCCACGAGAGCTATGCGCCCATCCCGGCTGGTCCGTCTCCGCCCGATCCACCCGGCCGGACCTTTCCCGATGCCTGCGCCGCGCGCGGGGCCGGCCCCCGGGGCGCGCGACATCGCGGCCCGCGCGGCGGAGGCCGGCCTCATCCCACCGCGCCAAGCCCCACAAACTGCGCCACAAACCCGGGCGCCGGGCGGGTCCGGATATCCGCCGGCGTGCCAACCTGTTCGATCCGCCCCATCGACATGACGACAACCCGGTCGGCAAGGCTCAGCGCCTCGTCCTGATCGTGGGTCACAAAAACCGTGGTCAGGCCGGTGGCATCGTGGATATCCCGCAGCCCTGCCCGCAATTCCTGACGGACCTGCGCATCCAGCGCCCCGAACGGCTCGTCCAGCAGCAGGATCCGCGGCTCTGTCGCAAGCGCCCGCGCCAACGCCACCCGCTGACGCTGCCCGCCGGACAGCTGCGACGGATACCGGCCCCCGATATCCGGCAGCCGGATCAGATCGAGAAGCCCGGCGACCCGGCGCGCGATCTCTGCCGCCGGCGGCCGGTCCCTGCGCCGCCGCGCCCGCAATCCGTAGGCGATATTCTCGGCCACCGTCATGTGCCGGAACAGCGCGTAGCTCTGGAACACAAATCCCGCCCGCCGGTCCTGAACCGGGACGCCCGTCGCATCGACCCCGTCCAGCAGGACCCGGCCCGAGCTTGGCCGTTCCAGCCCTGCGATGATCCGCAGCAAGGTCGTCTTGCCCGACCCCGACGGCCCGAGAAGCGACACCATCGCGCCCGACGGGATCGCAAGCGACACCGGGGACAGCGCGGGAACGCCCTTGAACGACTTGGTAATCTCTTCGATTTCGATATGCATCATGCTCTCCGTCAATGGCGCCGCATGGCCGACAGCAGATCGGCATGCCGCCATTCCAGCAGGGTTTTCAAAAGCAGGGTGATCAGGGCCAGCCCGCCCAGCAGGGCCGCCATGCTGAACGCCGCGACCGAAAGATATTCGTTGTAAAGCATCTCGATCATGATCGGCATGGTCGTGGTCTGCCCCCGGATCTTGCCCGAGATCACGGCCACCGCCCCAAATTCACCCATGGCGCGCGCATTGCTCAGCAGGACACCATACAGCAGCGCCCAGCGGACATTGGGCAGCGTCACGGTGCGGAACATATGCCAGCCGGAGGCCCCCAGCGTCAGCGCCGCCTCTTCTTCGGACCGGCCCTGTTCCATCATCACCGGGATCAGCTCTCTCGCGACAAAGGGAAAGGTGATGAACATGGTGGCCAGCACGATCCCCGGCAGGGCAAACACCACAGTCAGCCCATGCGCCACAAGCCAGGCCCCGAACAGCCCGCCGGTTCCATAAACCAGCACCAGCGCCAGCCCCGCCACCACCGGCGACACGGAAAACGGCAGATCGATCAGACTGATCAGCATCGCCTTGCCGCGGAAATCGAACTTCGCAATCGCCCAGGCGGCGGCCAACCCCGCGACCGTATTCAGCGGGACGGCCACGGCGGCGACGATCAGCGTCAGACGGATCGCCGCCAGGGCGTCCGGCTCCGACAGGGCCGCAACAGCCGCGCGCCCCCCCTCTCTCAGCGCCTCGGCGAAGACAACCGCCAGCGGTGCAAAGAGCAGGATCGCCGCCCCCGCGACCGCCACCAGGATCAGCCCGGCCCGTACCGCCGCCGTTTCGGTGCGCACACCGGGCGCCGCGCGCGACATCAATCCGACCTCAGCCATGGCTGCGGCCCTCCTTCCATGTGATCCGCCGGGCCCGGCGTTCCGCCGCCGGACAGCCCGGGACGTGGCGCGCCAGCAAGAGCCGGGCCAGCCACAGACCAAAGAGCAGATTGGGCAGCCCCAGCCAGACCAGCAGCCCGGCCCAGAATGTCGCGCCGCCAAGCCACAGCACCGCTGCCGTGACCGCCCCCGCGCCCCCGGCCACCAGCGCGATGATCAGCGCCGCGCCGGATGCCACGCGATAAGAATGTTTTGCCGAAACGTCAGACATGTCCGATCCTCCTGCGGCTCCAGACCTGGGCCGAGTTAATGACAACCAGCATCGCGAAAGAGATCGCCAGCATCGCCAGCCCGATCGCCGCCGCCCCGTCGTAATTGTATTCCTCCAGCCGGATCACGATCAGCAGCGGCGCGATCTCCGTCTGACGTGGCAGATTGCCGGCGATGAAGATGACCGATCCGTACTCTCCCACCGATCGCGCCAGGGCCAGCGCGAACCCGGTCAGCAGCGCCGGTGACAGCACCGGCAGCACCACCCGCCGCAGCGTGCGGACCCGCGACGCCCCGAGCGTTGCCGATGCCTCTTCCCATTCCGGGTCGATTTCCTCGATCACCGGCTGCACGGTCCGCACCACAAAGGGCAGGCCGACAAAGATCAGCGCCAGCCAGATCCCGGTTTCCGTATAGGCCACGCGGATGCCAAGCGGCTCCAGCATCCGGCCAAAGGCGCCGTTGGGCGCATAAAGCGCCGTCAGCGCGATGCCCGCGACGGCCGTCGGCAGGGCAAAGGGCAGATCGACAGCCGCATCGATCAGCCGGCGGCCGGGAAAGCGGTAGCGCGTCAGAACCCAGGCCAGGATCACCCCGAAGACCAGATTGATGACAGAGGCCACGAAAGCCGCCCGGAACGACAGCGCCAGCGCCGACATGACCCGGGTTGACCCGAGATGGCCCAACACCTCGGCCGGGCCCATGATCACACCGCGCCCCAGCAACGCGCCCAGCGGCAGCAGCACCACGACCGACAGCGCGGCGATCAGGATCGACAGGCTCAGGCCAAACCCCGGCAGAGTGGATCCGTGTCGCATCGCCCTACTCCGAATAGATGCGGTCAAACACGCCGCCCTCGCCAAAGAACTCCGGCTGCGCCTTGGACCAGCCGCCAAAATCTTCGATCGTCACCAATTCCAGATCCGGAAACCGCGCCACATCTTCGGGTCGCGCGCCGGACAGATCCCAGGCCCGGTAATAGTTCTTCAGCGCAAGCGCCTGTGCCTCGGGACTGTAGAGATACTCAAGATAGGCGGTGGCCGCCTCCCGCTGCGCGTCATCCAGATGCGCGTCGACCAGAGCGACCGGCGGCTCCGCCAGGATGGAGACCGACGGCACAACGATGTCGAACCTGTCCTCGCCGATTTCCTCCAGCGCGAGGAAGGCTTCGTTCTCCCATGCCAGCAGCACATCGCCCACACCCCGCTGCGCGAAGGTGGTCGTCGCCCCCCGCGCGCCGGTGTCGAGCACCGGCACCTGCGCAAACAGCCGGCGGAGGAAGTCGGTCGCCGATGCCGCGTCACCGCCGGGCTGCCGCATGGCCCAGCCCCAGGCCGCCAGAAAATTCCAGCGCGCCCCGCCCGATGTCTTTGGGTTGGGCGTAATCACCTGAACCCCGTCGCGCACCAGATCGTCCCAGTCCTTGATCCCCTTCGGATTGCCCTCCCGCACGAGGAACACAATTGTCGAAGTATAGGGGGAGGCATTGTGCGGCAGCCGGTCCTGCCAGCCCTCCGACACATCGCCGCTGCGAGCCGCGATCGCATCGATGTCAGACGCCAGCGCCAGCGTGACGATCTGGGCAGGCAGGCCGTCGATCACGGCCCGCGCCTGCGCGCCCGAGCCGCCATGGCTCTGTTCGATCCTGACCGGCGGCTTGCCCTGCCCCGCCCACCACTCTGCAAACAGGGCGTTATAGGCGCGGTAGAATTCGCGGGTCGGGTCATAGGACACGTTCAGCAAAGTGATCTCTGCCTCGGCGGCAGCCGGGCTGATCAGGCAGGTGCCGGCCAGAAGCCCGGCGAGAAAGCTCCGGCGCAGCATGCCGGCGGGGGTCTGTGTCATATCGGTTGCTCCTCTGATGACCCGCGGCTCAGGGCGGCCCGGGCTTATCATCAAAATATCCACCGATTAAGTCGTGTATAAAGAGAAACCTCTTTGCCTTCTCGCTCCGGCAGAGGGAAAATTATTCTCTCCCGCCGTCAGACCGGAAAAAATTCAGACTGCGCCGCCGCTGCGCCCCGCCATGCCTTCAGAAAATATCTGATTATTATCAGGGTCCTGAAGCAAATCCCGCAGGGTCAGCGACTCGATCAGGATCAGATAATTCCAGAAGACCTCGCCAAAGACGCGTCGCAGCTGACAGGTGGCCTCATCGGTGCAATCGTCGCAGCGCCGGTACGCCCGGCGCGACAGACAGCCCAGCGGTGCAATCGGCCCGTCGATCTGCTGCAAGAGCCCGCCCAGCGAAACAGAGGCCGGATCCCGGATCAGGAAATACCCGCCCGACCGGCCCCGTTTTGCCCCCAGATACCCCGCCTTGCGCAGGTCGAGCAGGATATGTTCAAGAAACCGTTTCGGCGCCCCGGAGCGTTGCGAGATCTCTTCGATGGTCAGCGCCTCGCCCTGCTCCAGCCCGCCAAGAGCCATCAGCGCCTTCAGCGCGTATTTGGTTTTCTGAGTGATCATATGAGAAGTTAATCACCGTTTTATCGGCAGGAAAAGTCGTCTTTCATCAAATCACGATAAAATCGGTAGACTTATAGTTTTTTTGCGTCACCCTTAGCCCGTGACCGACTCGACAGGAGGATCGGATGACGCTGGACCGGATAGACCGAAAGATTGTCACCGCGTTGATGACGGATGCGACGATCCCGCTGGCGCGGCTTGCGGATCGTGTGGGCCTGACGGTGACACCCTGCTGGAAACGTGTGCGCCGGCTGACCGACAGCGGCATCATCCGGGCCCGCGTCGCCATCGTCGACCCCGAACGCATTGGTCTGGGCATGGTGGCCTTTGTCGGCGTGTCTGCCCCGGAACAATCGGCGCAATGGCACACAAGCTTTGCCGAAGCTCTCGCCGCGATACCCGAGGTGATGGAAGCCTATCAGATGGCCGGGACCGAGGATTATGTCCTGCGTATCGTCGCCCGGGACATGCCGGATTTCGAACGCGTCCGGCAGCGGCTGGTCTCGGCCGTGCCGGTACGCGGGCTGACGGCCAGCTTTGCCCTCAGACGGCTGAAATCGGAAACCGTCCTGCCCATCGACACGCTGACGGCCTAGGGCCGCCTCACTGCAACCGCGCCCGAAGCCGGTCGGTCAGATATTCCATCACCAGCACGATGACAAAGATCGCCAGGATGATCATCGACGCATTCCGGTACTGGAAGAGGTCAAACGCCACCTTCAGCTCCTGCCCGATGCCACCTGCGCCCACCAGCCCCAGCACGACCGAGGACCGAACCGCCTTTTCCAGCGCGAAAAGCGCCGTATTGATCATCGACGGCGCCGCATCCGGCAGGATCGCCCCCAGCAGGATGGAGACGCGGCTGGCCCCGATGGCCGCCAGCGCCTCCTGCGGTTCCTTGTCCGAATCCTCCATCGCTTCGGCAAAGAACCGGCCGCAGAACCCGATCGTGTCGACGACGATGGTCATGGTCCCCGCCACCGCGCCCAGACCCACCGTCGCCACGAAAAGCAGCGCCCAGACCAGATCCGGCACCGTCCGCATCAGCGACACGAAAGCCTTCATCAGGAAACCGCCCCGCCCAAGCGGCGTGATCCCCCGCGCCGAAAGCCAGCCGATGGGCAGGCTCAGCACGATGCCGATGGCGGCCCCCACCAGCGCGATCTGAAAGGTCTCCACGATGCGCCAGCCCATGCGGATCAGGAAATCCGGATCGGTATTGGGCGGCATCATCCGGTCCATCAGCCGCACCATGCCCGGCGCGCCGTCGATCAGCCGCTGTGGCGAAGGGGCCACCTGCCCCATGGAGGCAAGGATCACCGCCCCCGCCGCGACCATCAGCACAAAGCTGACCGGCGACAGCCCTTCGAACCGGCCCGGCAGGCTGCGGGATGCGGGTGTGTCAGCCATCGAATGTCTCCTCAAGATCGCGGTCGGTCACCTCTCCGCTTGGCCGGTCGAGGAAGATGCGCCCCCGCCGCAGCGCCACCACGCGGTCCGAAAACTCCCGTGCATGCGCCATGTCATGCGAGGTGAAGAGCAGTGTGATCCCATGATCGCGGCAGAGCCGGGTGAAGAGCTCCATCACATCCCGCCCCGCCACCGGATCGAGGCTCGCCGCCGGCTCATCCGCAATGAGCAGGCGCGGCCTGCGGATGATGGCGCGGGCCACCGCCACGCGCTGCTGCTGCCCGCCCGACAGCGCATCGGCGCGGGAGGCCGCGAATTCCGCCAGATTGACCTCCGAAAGCGCATCGAGCGCGGCATGGCGCCAACCCTCCGGCGCCAGAGCCTGCGAAAAGGCGCGCCAGCTGCCGCCCTCTCCCAGCATGCCATGCACGACATTCGACAGCACGGTCCGGCGCCGCACAAGGCAATGTTTCTGAAAGACAAACCCGGTCATCTTCCGCATCCGCGCCCGCTGCGCCGCCGTCGGCTGGCTGGCAAAGCTTTCCCCCAGCATCGTGACCTCTCCGCCTGAGATCGGATGCAGCCCGATCAGCGATTTCAGCAGGGTCGACTTGCCGGACCCATTGGCCCCGATCAGCGCCACCCGCTCGCCCTCGCAGACCTCCAGATCGACGCCCTGCAGGATGGTGCGGCGACGGTCATAGGATTTCCGGACGTCGCGGAGCGTGATGACGGGCGGGCCAAAGACTGGCGCCGGGGCGGCAGGCGCGGTGACCTCGCGAAGGGTTTCGATGACGTCAGTCAAACTGATTGGCCTTTCGGGATATGTGGCTTCTTGGCTTGCGCAGATAAGCTGACGGCGTGCCACCAAGATGTGGCATTAGAAATAAGGGCAGCGCCGTCCCGCGGGGTGGCGCATGAGCGCCGCCCCAGGGGGGCGGGTCGGCGCTGCCCGGCGTGAACGCCGGGCGGGACCTAAAATCTGCGTCCCGCGAAATCGGCCTGATGTTAGCCGCGCAAAGAGACATCAAAGCACCAGCCTGCCCATTTCCCAGGAACATCCCCAAACAGCCCCGGGGGCCACCGCAGCAGCCCCCAACGCCGTCCGGACAAAACCGGCTCAATCGCCCACAAAGGCCGAGGTATCGACGCCGATCGTGCGGTACATGTCGCGCACATAATCGTAATTCGCGTCCTTCACCTTGGTCAGGAAGAACCCGCCCTCGTATTTCTTGTTGTCCTCGCCCTGGATCACCGCCGCCATCAGCTTGGCACCGTCATTGACAAAGGCATCCGCGATCTTCTGCTTGGCCGCGCCATCCATGTCCTTGCGCGCCACGAGGATATCGTTCGGCAGGTCGCGTCCACGGGCGATCACGGTAAAGGACTGCTCCGGAAAGGCCTCCCGGATACGGCGCAGATGGCCCTCGTTCATGCCCACGGCCTGAACGTCACCCCGGATCAGCGCCTCGATGGCGACGTTGCGGGACAGGATCTGCGGCTGGTAATCCGTGCCATAGGTCAGACCGAAATCTGCCAGAGCCTGTGCCGGTCCCAGATGCTGGGAGGTGGAGCCGACAGAGCCGAAGGTCACGACCTTGCCCTTCAGATCGGCGACCGAGCCGATATCGCCTTCGGACAGGGTCACGATCTGGGCGTAATAGTTCGGACGCTGCCAGGCGACGACGATCTCGGCATCCGTCAGCTCCTTGATCACCACGTATTCGGCGGGACCGGTCAGAACCAGATCGACAGCGCCCTGGTTGATCGCCTCGACGGCGGCGGTGCGCGACGACACCGGGAAGAGCTCGACATCGAGCCCGGTGATCTCTTCAAGGCTGGCCTCGAAGGCCGCGAATTCCTGCTGGAGCGCCTCCAGCCCCTCGATATCGGTGACCGCGAACTTGATGGGCTCGGCGGCAAGCGGCGTGGCCGCGGCAAGTACGGCGGCAGTCATGATCGTGCGAAGCATGTGGTCCCCCTTGGTATCTGCTGTATATACAGCAATGTCACACAAGCCTGCGATAGGTGATTCCTGTGACGCGTTGATGACGGAAAGGCCTGTGAATGCGCTTGAATGACTGGGTGATCGAAAACGGGTCGGTCCTGCGGGACGGCGAGATGACGCAGACCCCGCTGTCTATAGAGGCGGGTCATGTCACCGATATGTCACCCGCCACCGCCCGCCGGTTCGACGCCACGGGCTGCTATGTCCTGCCCGGCATCGTCGATGTGCATGGCGACGGGTTCGAACGGGTGGTGAACCCCCGCCCCGGCGTCAGCTTCGCCCTGCCCCTCGCGCTGGAGGAAGCCGACCGCCAGATGATCGCCAACGGCATCACCACCGCCTATCACGGGCTGACGGCCTCGTGGGAGCCGGGCGAGCGCAGCGTGGGGGCCGCCCGCGCCTTCCTCGCAGGGCTCGACACGGCCCGGCCCCGGCTCGACTGCGATACCCGCGTGAATCTCAGGTGGGAAGCCTTCTGCCTCGACGACCTTGAGGAGATCGCGGGCTGGGTCGAAACCCGCCCCGATATCCTGCTGTCGCTGAACGACCACCTGTCGGCCTATCTCAAGCATGACGAGACCAGCAAGAAGATCGCCCGCATGGCCGACCGCACCGGCCTGTCGCGCGCAGACTGCATCGCCGCCGTGCATCGCCAGAATGCCCGCCGCGGCGAGGTGCCCGCCGCCATCGCCCGAATGACTGAAGCGGCGCTAAATGCAGGACGCATGATCTTTGCCCATGACGAGATGACGCCCGAAGAGCGGCGGACAAACCGCGCCCTCGGCGTCACCACCTCCGAATTCCCGATGAGCCGGGACACGGCGGCAGAGGCCATCGCGGCTGGCGAGCCCGTGATCCTCGGCGCGCCCAATGTCGTGCGCGGCGGCTCCCAGAACAATGCCATCGGCGCGGAGGAGAGCATTGCAGAGGGCCTCTGCACCGCGCTCACCTCCGACTATTACTACCCCGCCCTCTTCCACGCCGCCTTTACCCTGGCGGACAGGGGCACACTACCGCTGGCCGGGGCCTGGGCGCTTGTCTCCTCCGGCCCGGCGCGGGCGGCGGGGCTGACGGATCGCGGCACCCTTGGCATGGGGCAAAGGGCGGATATGATCGTGGTCGACAGGGCCAGCCGCCGCCTCCGCGCGGTTTTTGTGGCGGGCCGGAAAGTGCTGGACCGTGAATAAACGCCTCAATATCGACAGCGTGGACCCGGCGACGCTGGACCAGATCCGGGCGCTGGCCTGCAAACCCTATGGGTCGCGGGGGGAGCGCGCGGTCTGGCTGCAAATCTGCGACCGTCTGGGCGAGGCCTGCACCACGGGCCCCCTGCAGGCCGGCACCCGCCTGCCCGGCGAGAACGACCTGGCGGAGATGTTCGACGTCAGCCGCCTGACCATCCGCAAGGCCCTGTCGAAACTGCAGCAGGAAGGCCAGCTGCAGGCGCGCAAGGGGGTGGGCATTTTCGTGCGCAACATCCCCGCCCGCTATACCGTGGCCGACAACCTGCGCTTCTCCCAGAGCCTCGACGCAGCACAGGCGCGGATCGAGACGCGGACCCTGTCGCTGGGCCCCGCCACTGCCGGTATCGAAGCCGCGCGGGCGCTTGGTCTCAAACCCGGCGCCCCGGTGATCCGGCTGCACCGTGTCCGTATCGTCGACGGGGCACCCGCCTACCTGACCACCAAGGACCTGCCCGCCGCGCGCTTTCCCGAATTCGACGCCCGCTACCGCCCGCGCCAGTCCATCGCCGATGTCTATGCCGGTCACGGGATCGCTGCCTATGCCCGCACCGAAACCCGGGTCACCGGCGGATTTGCCAGCCGGGAGGAGGCCGAGGCCCTGCAGCTGACCCCGCGCACCCCGCTGATCATCGTCAAATCGGTGAATTGCGACCCGGAGGGGGTCCCGGTGGAATTCAGCATCGGCCGCTGGCCGCTGACGGCGGTGGAGCTGGTCTTTGGCCGGGCAAGTTTGGACGCCGATTAATCCGGTGGTCTGATCCGGAGGAGCGCCTGCGGCGCACGCCATGATTGCGATGTCCTGCGGACATCGGGCGCGCTCCGCGCGGGAGTATTTCTGCCAAGATGAAGGGGCGGGCGTGGCGCGGGCCTGGCCGGGATTGGGCCTGCCATGACCGAAATGGGGCCTTGCGCTTCGGCGCGGGGCGCGTTTTGCTTGGCCCCTGATTGCGGCAGACCGGGAGGCTGCATTGGCCCGGAAGAACATCCTCTTCATCATGTGCGACCAGCTGAGGTACGACTACCTGGGCTGCGCCGGTCATCCCACCATCCGGACGCCGCATATCGATGCGCTGGCCGCGCGCGGGGTGCGGTTCGACCGGGCCTATGTCCAGTCGCCGATCTGCGGCCCGTCCCGCATGTCGTTTTATACCGGGCGCTATGTCCGGTCGCATGGATCAAGCTGGAACAACTTTCCGCTGCGGGTGGGCGAGATGACGCTGGGCGATCATCTGGAGCCGCTGGGGGTGCGGACGGCGCTTTGTGGCAAGACCCATATGTCGGCGGATATCGAGGGGATGAAGCGGCTGGGCATCGATCCGGGCTCCGGGATCGGGGCGCGGATATCCGAATGCGGGTTCGAGGTCTGGGACCGGCTGGACGGGCTGCATCCGGACGGGGTGGAAGAGCCCAGCCATTACAATGACCACCTGCGGAGCCTCGGGTTCGACGGGCCCAACCCCTGGGAACAATGGGCCAATTCCGCCGAAGGTGATGCGGGGGAGATCCTCTCGGGCTGGCTGATGGAACATGCCGACAAGCCCGCGCGCGTCACGGAGGCGGAGGCGGAGACGCCCTATACCACCACCCGCGCCATGGCGTTCATCGAGGAGGCCGGGGAGACCCCCTGGTGCCTGCACCTGAGCTATATCAAGCCGCACTGGCCCTATATCGTGCCCGCCCCCTATCACGACATGTACGGGCCTGAAGATGTGATCCCCGCCGTGCGGTCGGAGGCCGAGCGCGAGGGCGCCCATCCGGTGCTGGAGGCCTATTACCAGCACCGTTTTTCCCGTGTCTTTGCCCGGGACGAGGTGCGCGATCGGGTGATCCCGGCCTATATGGGGCTGATCAGCCAGATTGACGACCAGATCGGGCGGCTCATGGCATGGCTGGACGAGACGGGCCGGGCCGAGGAGACGCTGATCGTCTTCACCTCCGACCATGGCGATTATCTGGGCGATCACTGGCTGGGGGAGAAGGAGCTGTTTCATGAGCCTTCCGTCCGCATCCCGCTGATCGTGGTCGATCCCGGCGCGGAGGCGGATGCGACGCGGGGGACGGTCTGCGACGCGCTGGTGGAAGCGATTGACCTGGTGCCGAGCTTCCTCGACTGGGCGGGTGGCAAGGCGGTGCCGCATATTCTGGAAGGCCGGTCGCTGTTGCCCCTTCTGGCGGGAGAGACCGCGCCGCTGCGGCCGGCCGTGATATCCGAATACGACTATTCGGTGCGGCGGGCGCGGGGGCTGCTGGACCAGCCGATCGGAGACTGCCGGCTGGTCATGGTGTTTGACGGGCGCTGGAAATATGTCCATGCGGAGGGCTTCCGCCCCATGCTCTACGATCTGAAGAGCGATCCGGAGGAGCTGCGGGATCTGGGCGCCGATCCGGCCCATGCAGCCGAACGGGACCGGCTGGAGAAGATGATGCTACGCTGGTCGCTGCAGCATCATAACCGGGTGACGATTTCAGACGAGGTGATTGCGCAACGCTCCGACGGGGAGCTGCGGCGCGGCTATGTGATCGGCTTCTGGGATCAGGCGGAGCTGGATGCGGCCCGCGCCGAAGGGCGCAGCGGCAACTGAGCGCCCGGAAGCCCGGAGCCCCGCGATACGGAGGGGCCGAGGGGTTTCACCCCTCGGGCTCCCCAGGATATTTTTGGCAAGAAAAAGCAGGGGCGCGGGCGCGAAGCACCGGATATGCCTGCTAAATCCGCAGGGCGCCGCCGAGAGCGAGCCACCGTACGCTCCCCCCCTTTACGCGCAACACCCCCCCTTTACATGTTAGAGAAGGGCTGGCCCATTAGAGGCCGGACCAGCAAGGAACGGGGACAGACCATGGCCATCACCGCGAGCATCCGCCATCTGACGCATTACATGTATGACAAGCCGGTCATGCTGACGCCTCAGATCATCCGGCTCAGGCCCGCGCCGCATTCGCGCACCCGTGTGATCTCTCATGCGCTGAAGGTAAGCCCCGAGGGGCATTTCGTGAACCATCAGCAGGATATTTACGGCAACTGGCTGGCGCGGTTTGTCTTTCCCGAGCCGGTACGGGAGCTGAAGATCGAGGTCGACTTGGTGGCCGATATGACGGTCTACAACCCGTTCGATTTCTTCGTGGATGACACGGCCAAGGAATGGCCCTTCACCTATCCGGCCGAGATCACCGACGATCTGGTGCAATATCGCAAGACCGAGGATTTTGGTCCGCTCTTCCTCGAATACCTGTCGAAGATCCCGCGCCAGACCACGACCACGGTGGATTTCCTCGTCGAGATCAACGCCAGCCTGCAGCAGCATATCGACTATATCGTGCGGATGGAGCCCGGCGTGCAGACGCCGGAGGAGACGCTGCGGCTGAAGAAGGGCTCCTGCCGCGACACCTCCTGGCTGCTGGCGCATCTGCTGCGGCATCTGGGGTTCGCGACGCGGTTCGTCTCCGGCTACCTGATCCAGTTGAAGCCCGATCTGGTCTCGCTCGACGGGCCTTCGGGCACGGATCACGATTTCACCGACCTGCATGCCTGGTGCGAAGTCTACCTGCCGGGCGCGGGCTGGATCGGGCTCGACCCGACCTCCGGCCTGCTGACGGGCGAGTCGCATATTCCGCTGGCCGCCACCCCGCATTACGCCAATGCCGCGCCAATTGTCGGCGGGTTTTCTGGCGATCCGGACACCCAGACCACCTTTGATTTCGACATGGAGGTGATCCGGACGGCCGAACATCCGCGCATCACCAAGCCCTTCTCCGACGAGGCCTGGGAGGCGCTGGATGCGCTCGGCAAGAAGGTCGATGCGGCGATCGAAAAGGCCGACATGCGGCTGACCATGGGGGGCGAGCCGACCTTCGTGTCGATCGACGATTTCGAGAGCCCGGAATGGAACACCGCCGCCGTCGGGCCGCAGAAACGGGCGCTGGCCGATGAGCTGATCCGCAAGCTGCGGGACCGTTTCGCGCCGGGCGGCTTCCTGCATTACGGTCAGGGTAAATGGTATCCGGGCGAGACGCTGCCGCGCTGGACCTTCTCGCTCTTCTGGCGGCGCGACGGGCAGCCGGTCTGGAAGAACGCTGATCTGGTGGCGAAGGAGACCGCGAAAGGCGCCACGGCCGAGGATGCGGGCAATTTCATGCGGACCTTTGCGGAGACGCTGGGCCTGCCTGCGGACAATGCCCAGGCCGCCTATGAGGACCCGGCGGAATGGATCCTGAAAGAGGCCGACCTGCCCGCCAATGTCACCCCCGACGACCCCAAGCTGAAGGATCCGGAGGCGCGCGCGCGGATCGCCCGCGTGTTCAATCGCGGATTGACCGAACCCAGCGGATTTATCTTACCTGTGCAACGATGGCAGTCAAAAGCGCAGCCTTCGACCCGCTGGAAGTCGGAAAAGTGGAAGACGCGGCGCGGTCATCTCTTCCTGATTCCGGGTGACAGCCCTGTCGGATTCCGCCTGCCGCTGGGCAAATTGCCCTATATCCCGGCGTCGAACTACCCCTACACCTATCAGGCCGATCCAACGATTCCGCGCATGCCCCTGCCCGACTTCCACGCCGATCTGGCGGAGCGTCGCCGCGCCATCCTGGAAGAGCTGGAGCGGATCGCGAAGGAGGAAAACGCCGCCACGCCGGACGTCGCCACCGACCGCCAGCAGCCCGTCTCCTCCCTCAAGGCCGATACAACCGAACGGCAGGATATCAACGAGCAATCGCTGGAGCCTGTGGGCGGCGAGGTCCGCACCGCGATTGCCATCGAGCCGCGCGACGGGCGGCTCTGCCTCTTCATGCCGCCGGTGGAGACGCTGGAGGATTACCTTGAGCTGCTCACCACCGCCGAATCCACGGCAGAGGAGCTGGGCCTGCCGATCCATATCGAAGGCTATGCGCCGCCCGATGATCCGCGCCTGAACGTGATCCGCGTCGCCCCCGATCCGGGCGTGATCGAGGTCAACGTGCATCCGGCGCATAACTGGCAGGATTGCGTCGATATCACCACCGGCATCTATGAGGAGGCGCGGCAGTCCCGCCTTGGCGCCGACAAGTTCATGATCGACGGGCGGCACACCGGCACCGGCGGCGGCAACCATGTGGTGGTGGGCGGTGCCACGCCGGGCGACAGCCCCTTCCTGCGGCGGCCCGACCTTCTGCGCTCCCTCGTGCTGCACTGGCAGCGGCATCCCTCGATGTCCTACCTCTTCAGCGGGCTGTTCATCGGGCCGACCTCCCAGGCGCCCCGGATCGACGAGGCGCGGCACGATACGCTCTACGAGCTGGAGATCGCGCTGGCCCAGATCCCCGATCCCACGGACGACTATCCGCAGCCGCAGCCCTGGCTGGTCGACCGGCTGCTGCGCAATATGCTGATCGACGTCACCGGCAATACCCACCGGGCGGAGATCTGCATCGACAAGCTCTTCTCCCCCGACGGGCCGACCGGGCGTCTGGGCCTTGTCGAATTCCGCGGGTTCGAGATGCCGCCGGATGCCAAGATGAGCCTTGCCCAGCAGGTGCTGATCCGGGCGCTTCTGGCGCGGTTCTGGGACAAGCCCATCAAGGGCAAGCCGGTCCGCTGGGGCACCACCCTGCACGACCGTTTCATGCTGCCCTATTTCGTCTGGCAGGATTTCCTGGGCGTGCTGCGCGAACTGGACGATCACGGCTTCAAGATGCGCCCCGAATGGTACGAGGCGCAGAAGGAATTCCGCTTCCCCTTCTCGGGCGAGGTTGATTACGAGGGCGTGCATCTGGAGCTGCGGCAGGCGCTGGAACCCTGGCATGTGCTGGGCGAACGCGGCGCCATCGGCGGCACCGTCCGCTATACCGACAGCTCGGTCGAGCGGATGCAGGTGCAGCTGACCGCCACCGATCCGGGCCGATACATCGTGACCTGCAACAAGCGGGCGATCCCGCTGGCGGAAACGGAGACCTCTGGCGTCAAGGTCGGCGGCGTGCGCTTCAAGGCCTGGCAACCGGCCGATGCGCTGCACCCGGTGCTGCCCGTCAACGCGCCGCTGACCTTTGATATCTTCGACACCTGGACCGGTCGCGCGCTTGGCGGCTGCACCTACCATGTGGCGCATCCGGGGGGACGCAACTACGACACATTCCCGGTAAATGGCAACGAGGCCGACGCCCGCCGTCTTGCCCGGTTCGAGAAAACTGGTCATACCATCGGCTCTTATTGGCCCGCGCCAGAAACCCCGCATCCCGAGTTTCCGATGACGCTCGACCTGCGGCGGTCGCCCGGTATCTGACCCGGGGGTACCTCGGGTCGGAACGGATGACATGGAAAAAGCGAAGCCTGTGCCGCACCGCTTCCCTCTGCTGGACGGATATCGCCCGCCTGACGGCGTGGCGGACGAGCTTCTGCGTGCAGACGGCAGCCTGCGCGAGGTCTGGGAGCCGCTGATCCGTCACCTGTCGGAGATGAAGCGCGGCGAGATCGACCAGAGCTTTGCCCGTGGCGACCAGTATCTGCATGATGCCGGGGTCTATTTCCGCCACTACACCGCCGAAGGCTCCACCCCCCGCGACTGGCCGCTGAGCCATGTGCCTGTCGTCATCGCGCAGGAGGAATGGGATCAGCTGGCGGAGGGGCTCATTCAGCGGGCCGACCTGCTGGAACGGGTCATGGCTGACCTCTACGGCTCCGGCGCGCTGGTGTCCGGCGGGCTGCTGCCCGCGCAGCTGGTGGCGCGCAACCCGGAATGGCTGCGGCCATTGGTGGGCATTCACCCCCGCTCGGGCCATTTCCTGCATGTGCTGGCCTTTGAGGTCGGGCGCTCCCCGGACGGGTCATGGCTGGTGCTGGGCGACCGGACGCAGGCGCCCTCGGGCAATGGCTTTGCGCTGGAAAACCGCATGGCCACCAGCCGCGTCTTTCCGGACGTCTTTGCAGAGGCGAATGTCGAACGGCTGGCAGGCTTTTACCGCGAATTCCGCGAGGCGCTGAATGCGCTGCGCCCCGAGGGCGAGGGCCGCGTGGCGATCCTGACGCCGGGGCAGCATACCTCCACCTATTTCGAACATGCCTATATCGCGCGCTACCTCGGCTATCTGCTGCTGGAATGCGAGGATCTGCGGGTCGTCAAGGGCCGGCTCATGGTGCGCACGATCAACGGGCTTGAGCCGGTCTCGGTCCTCTGGCGCCGGCTCGATTCCCGCTTTGCCGATCCGCTGGAACTGGACGAGAACTCCGCCCTCGGCACGCCCGGCATGGTGGAGGCGATCCGCGCGGGCACGGTCACGATGATGAACGCTTTGGGCTCCGGCGTGCTGGAGGCGCGGGCGCTCATGGCCTTCCTGCCCCGGATTTCCCGTACCCTGCTGGGCGAAGAGCTGAAGCTGCCCAATATCGCAACCTGGTGGTGCGGTCAGGGCAGCGAAATGGCCTATGTCCGCGACAATCTCGAACGGATGATGATCGGCCCGGCCATGTCCACCCAGCTGCCGTTTGAGCTGGACAGCGCCACGGCCCTTGGCGGCCGCTTCCGCGATGCCGCCGAACGCCCCGTGATGGACTGGCTGCAGGAAAACGGCGCCGATCTGGTCGGTCAGGAGGCGGTGACGCTGTCGACCACCCCCGCCATGATCAAGGGCAAGCTGGTCCCCCGCCCCATGGTCATCCGCGCCTTTGCCGTGCGCACGCCGCAGGGCTGGACCGTCATGCCCGGCGGCTATGCCCGGATCGGCCGGACCGAGGACCCGACGGCGCTGGCCATGCAGAACGGCGGGTCGGTTGCGGATGTCTGGGTCGCCAGCCCCCGACCGGTGGCCTATGAGACGATCTCCGGCCAGACCGACAGCGCCTTCCTGCGCCGCCGTCCGGGCCGCCTTCCGGCACGGGCCGCCGATAACCTTTTCTGGCTGGGGCGGAATATCGAACGGGCGCAATCGACCGTGCGGACCCTGCGGGCCTATCACCTGCGCAAGGACGAAAGCGGCAACCGGCCCCTGCCCGTCCTCGACCACCTGCGCGGGCACCTCAAGCCGCGCGGCATCGACATGAAGACCGCCGTGCCGACAGGCCTTTTACAGATGTTCGAACTGGCGCAGGGCTGCGCTGGCAAGGTCCGCGACCGGTTCTCCGACGATGGTCTGCATGCGCTTGATGATCTGGCCCGCACCGCCCGGCATTATTCGACGCTGGAGATGGACGGGGACGAAACCTCTGCCGTGATGAGCCTCCTCCTGCAGAAGCTCGCCGGGTTTTCGGGTCTGGTCAGCGACAATATGTTCCGCTCTTCCGGCTGGCGCTTCATGACCATGGGGCGGGCGCTGGAACGGGGCATCCAGATCTCTCAACTGCTGGCGGATTTCGCCGATCCCGACGCGCCGTCGGGCAGTTTCGACGTGGCGATCGAGATCGGCGACAGCGTCATGTCCCACCGCCGCCGCTACAATGTGGAGACCAACCGCAACACGGTGATCGACCTGCTGGCGCTCGACCCGGAGAACCCGCGCTCGGTGATCTCCCAGGCCGCGATCCTGATGGCCCAGCAGGAGGAACTGCCGCGCGAAAGCCTGAGCACCCAGATGCGCCCCGCCGCCCGCCGCATCCTGCGCCTGCACACCCAGCTGGCCATTGCCGCGCCGGAGGATATGCAGACCAAGGCGCTCTACGGTCTCAGCCAGCAGCTGATGCGCATTTCCGACGATCTGTCGGCGCAATATATGGGCTGAGGGGGCTGATCCGATGATCTACGACATCACCCTTGCGGTCGATTATCACTATGCCAGCCCGGCGGGCGCGGCGCGGATGGTGCTGCGCATGCTGCCCCAGACCATGACCGGCCAGCGCCTGATCACCGGCCTGCTGGAGATCGACCCGCGCCCCGACGATCGCCGCGACGGCTATGACTTCTTCGGCAATGCCATGACGGAGGTCGCCTTTGACGCCCCCCTGCGCGAATTGACCGTGCGCTTTCAGGGCCGGGTGGAACGGTATGAGGCGCCGATGGGCATGGATCTGTCCTGCCCGCTCTCGGTGCTGGCGAAGGAGCTGGCAGAGGTCAATTCCATCGGCCCCTTCTCCCCGCATCATTTCCTGGGCGCATCGGAACGGGTCCGGCCCTTTCCGGCGGTGGAAGCCTTTGCGCGGGAGACGACAGCGCCGCAGATGTCGGTGCTCTCGGCCGTGCAGGCGATCTCGGCCCGGCTGCACAAGGAATTTGACTTCGACCCGAGCGCCACGGATGTGACCACCGACCCGGAGGTGGCGTTTGAGAACCGCAAGGGCGTCTGTCAGGACATCAGCCATGTGATGATCGCCGGGCTGCGGTCGCTGGGGATACCTGCGGGCTATGTCTCGGGTTTCCTGCGGACGGTGCCGCCGGAAGGTCAGGCGCGGCTTGAGGGGGCCGATGCCATGCACGCCTGGGTGCGCGCCTGGTGCGGGCATGAAATCGGCTGGGTCCAGATCGACCCGACCAATGACATGCCGGCGGGGCGCGACCACGTGATCGTGGCGATCGGGCGGGATTATTCGGACGTGGCGCCGGTCAAGGGGTCGTTCCGGACCGCCGGAGAGCATGAGACCGAACATGCGGTGGATGTGGTGCCGGTGGAGTGAGCCGTGCGAGCGCCGTCCCGCGGGGTGGCGCTTAAACGCCTGAGCGGGTGCGCTTTATCTTCACACATCCCTCCGACCTCTGCAGTCATCGATAACGGCAACCAAGCGCCGCCCCGGGGGGCGGGACGGCGCTGGCGCGGCGGCCTTCGGCCTTGATTCCGCGCGGGTGGCTCGCCCCCCGCTCCTTCTACCCTCCGAATAGAGCTCCAGCCGCGCAAGCGCCGTCCCGCGGGGCGGCGCTGAAACGCCTGAGCGGGTGCGCTTTATCGTGACACATCCCTCTGACCTCTGCGGTCATCGATAACGGCAACCAAGCGCCGCCCCGGGGGGCGGGACGGCGCTGGCGCGGCGGCCTGCGGCCGTGATTCCGCGCAGGGGCACCGGTCCACCGGTGCCGGTAAAGTCACATCTTCCGCCGCAGCCCCACGGCCTTGCGCAGCGCGTCGATATGGTGCTCGCCCTTGTCCGAGGACTTGTCCGTCCCCTTGCCCACCAGCCAGTAATTGTTGTGGGTGATGAGCCGCCGCACATGCCCCTCATCCACCCGGCCGAAGGGCGTCAGCTTGGGCATCACCGCCACATCGCGGATCCCGACCATCGCCTTCTCTCCCAGCTCATGGCCAAAGACCTCTCCCACCGGGCCGGAGATCACATCGCCCAGCACAATCGCCTTCGCCTCCGAATAGAGGTTGGTCCAGCGGGTATAGCCAAAGACCGCCGCATGATGCGGCACCCGGCGCCAGTCATGCTTGCGGCCCTTCGTCTCCTCCGGGTCATAGCCGATGTGCCACATCTGCGTGACCAGATCGTACATCAGCGCGGGCGGACAGGTCGGCAGCTCCCTGTGCAGCTGGCGGCGGCGCAGCCCGGCGCGATCCTCGGCCAGCAGAAACTCGGCATGGGTCAGCGGCGCACCAAGCGTCACGAAATCCGTCACCAGCCATTTGAACCCCTGCCCCTGCAATTCGGCCAGCGCCCTGGCCTGCTGGGCCTGATAGGCGTCGAGGTCGAGCTCGCCACCCTCCATATAGTCACCCGAAGACACCGGCAGACCGGCGGCGGCGCGGATCATATCCTCCAGCTTCACCCGCTCCGGCTGTTTCAGCGCAGAGGCGCGCCCGCCCTTCAGATCCTTGTTGTAATCGTCGAAGAGCATGTTGAGCACGTCATAGGCCACGATCGTGCCCAGCGAATGCGCCACCACGACGATCCGGTCGTAATCGCCGCTTTCGGTCAGGCGATGCAGCAGCGCGACGCCCTCCTTCCGGATCTCCATCCGCCGCGCGACATTGGGCGGCGCGGCGCGGACATAGCGCGCCACATCGCCAAACCGTTTCAGCATGACGTTGGAGACAAAGCCCGCCGCGATCAGCCCCGCAAGCCCCGAACCCACGGCAATGAAGGGCGAGACGGGCGACGGATCCTCCTTGGGCCACCAGGAATAGATCAGCCCCGCGCCACCGACGATGACAAAGACCCAGAGCAGCACCCAGATCGTCAGCACATTGCGCGGCACCCGTTTGAACGGATTGCGCCAGAGCAGACCGACCAGCCAGGCCTTCACATGCTCCAGCGTGGTGCCGTGCATGAGATGCGCCCAGTAGAATTCGTAGAAATCGGTGCGATCGCCCTCGATATCGGGCTCTGTCGTGATGCGCCTGACCTCGGTGGTGAAATTCCGGTCGTCGGGCTTGGTCCAGGAGACATTCTCGATCCGCGGCCCGCCAGTTTCCGGGTCCGGCGCCTCGGGATCGGTCAGCGTGGCATCGGTGGTCCAGACCGCATTGACGAGGTCATTGAGCGTCTGCATGGGCATCTGCTCGCCCATGCCATGAATGACCACAACCGCCTGTTTCCTGTCCATCGCACACTCCCTTGGCCCGGGCCACCACCCGGGACAGGGTAGCGGCCCCGTCCCCGGCTGTCAGGAGGTTTTGCGCGCGATGACGATCAGCCGAGATCCGGCACGATCAGATCGCCCACGCCGCCATCGGTATGAAGCGGCGCGCCGGTCACGGACTGCAGATCGTCCATCGACAGATCGGGCAGCTTTTCGATCAGCACGAAATGCCCGTCCACGACATCGACCACCGCGAGCGAGGAATAGACCCGCGTCACACAGCCCACGCCGGTCAGCGGCATGGTGCAGGTATCCACCAGCTTCGGCTTGCCATCCTTGGTCACGTGATCCGTCACCACGGCCACGCGTTTCGCCCCGTGCACAAGGTCCATCGCCCCGCCGACGGCCGGAACACCGCCCTTGCCCGTCGACCAGTTCGCCAGATCGCCGTTCTGCGCCACCTGGAAGGCACCGAGGATCGCCACATCCAGATGCCCGCCCCGCACCATCGAGAAACTGTCGGCATGGTGGAAAAAGGACGTGCCGGGCTTGATCGTGATCGGCTTCTTGCCGGCATTGATCAGGTCCCAGTCTTCCTCGCCCTCGGGCGGCGCGGCGCCGAAATCGAGCACGCCGTTCTCCGTATGGAAAATCACCGTCCGGCCTTCGGGCTGGAACCGCGCGACCATCTCCGGAAAGCCGATGCCGAGGTTCACATAGGCCCCGTCCTGAATATCCTGCGCGGCGCGCCAGGCGATCTGGGCATTGCTGAGCTTGATCTTGGCGATATCGGTCATGGGTAGGTCGCTCCGGCGCGGATCAGCGCCTCTTCCTGCTGGGCATCGGGCACTTCGACGACATGGTCGACAAAGATGCCGGGGGTGATGACATGGTCCGGTTCGATCCCGCCCAGCGGCACGATCTTGCGGGCCTGCGCCACGGTGACATCCGCCGCCATGGCCATGATCGGGTTGAAGTTGCGGCCCGCCAGCCGGTAGGTCAGATTGCCGTGCCGGTCGGCCTCTTCGGCCTTGATCAGCGCGACATCGGCCCTGAGCCAGCGTTCCTGCACATAGGGTTTGCCGTCGAATTCGGCCACGGGTTTGCCCTCTGCCAGTTCCGTCCCGTAGGAGGTCGGCGTGTAGAAGGCCGGGATACCGGCGCCTGCCGCGCGGATGCGTTCTGCCAGCGTGCCCTGTGGCACCAGCTCAAGCTCGATCTTGCCCTCCAGCCAGCGGGAGCTGAAGGCGGAGCTGTCCGACGATCGCGGGAAGGAACAGATCAGTTTCCGCACCAGCCCCGCCTCGATCAGCGCGGCCACGCCCACACGGCCATTGCCGGCATTGTTGTAGATGATCGTCAGATCTTTTGCGCCATGGTCCACTGCCGCATGCAGCAGCTCAACCGGAGCACCGGAGCCGCCAAAGCCGCCGATCATGACCGTCATCCCGTCCTGCAGGACCGAAACGGCCTCTGCCAGGCTGCCTGTCGTCTTGTCCAAGGAAATTCTCCGTCGCCTGTTCCAGCGCCGAACGTTAAGGAGAGCGGCCCGCTTGTCCAGTGCAAACCCGGGTTCGCCAAAGCGACACCGCTGGCAAAACGCAAAACACAGCTCCGATCAGGACCAAAGAAAATACCCGGAGGCGCAAGCGCCCCCGGGGTCTTCGTTAAATGAATTTTCCGATTAACGGACCTATTACGTGCCGAACAGGTCGCCCCGTCCGGTAGGACCACAATCTCAGACCAACCCTACCGTCGCGTTAAAACGCACAACTTTCTGAGGCAGACCCGACCTGCGGGAACAAGCTGTTCCCATCAAGTGATCACGAAAGCCGGAGCGGCCCGGTGGCTTGCGGCCCTCCGTCAACTCCGGTGCCGCATCGATGACCTTGTCGCCGCCCCGGCACCAAACCCCTGCGCAAAGGCTGCGCCCAGACCGGCAAGCGATACGGGCTGTGGCGGTGGCATCCGGCGCGGTCGCCGCATGCCCAGCACAGCAATGATCAGGCCGAGCCCGGCGTAGCTGCATCCGATCACGGTGGCCGCGAAAAGCGCGTCACGCAGATCGCTGAGCGCAATCCATGCCGCGACGGTCAGAAAGGCCAGACCGATGCAAAACAGGCAGAGACCGGCCAGGCCAAAACCGGCCCGGCGCAGCGACAATCTGAGTGATGCGAGCACCTGACGCCCCTCTTACCGACGTGCCGAAATCAGCCCGAGCAGGAAGCCGACGCCAGCGGCGATCCCGACGGCAGCGGCAGGATTGTCGCGCACGGCGGTTTCGGCCTGCGCATAGCCCTGACGCAGCTGCGCCTCGGCATCGTGGCCCAGCGCTTCGGCCCGGACGCGCACCTCTTCCGCACGGCGCGAGGCCGCAGCGCGGGCCTCATTGCCGCGATTTTTCCCATAGGCGGACATCGTCCGCGTCAGTTCAGCCACATCCGCCTGCAGAGTCGCGATCTGAGCCTTTACGTCATCAGCGCCGATCTCGGTTTTTTTGGCGGCGGCGGTTCCGTTCGAAGCCATGTCTTATCTCCTGTCAGTTCAAAACCTTCAGAAGCTAAACGGCGACCGCCCGCTCATGGTTCCATGGCCACATCGCAAAGATTTTGCCGCAGAACAACCGCAAATCGGCCGCATTTCATTTGTAAAAATCGCAAGACACCCGTTTGAGAAGATACTTGAAATGCTGCATATCAAGCAAAATTCCCTTTGGATGCGCCTGCTGCCCGCGATTCTGGTGGCACTGGCCCTGACGCCCGCCGCCCCCTCTCCCGCTTCTGCGGCCTCTCTGCTTTGCGCGCTCTTCAACACCTGCGACGACGATGATGACGAAGACGTCGAAGCGACCGGCGTGGTACATGTGGTCTATGGCGTCGGCGGTGCCTTCATGCCCGACCGCGTCTTCGCGGCCGCAGGGGATGAGGTGAAATTCTACAACCTCTCCAGCAACGGCCTGAAGGTCAAAGAAAAGAACAATGACTGGTCCAGCACCACGCTGTACCGCAACCAGTCCTATACCGTGATGGTGTCAGGCACGAATGATATCGAATTCCGTAAGTCGACCTATGGAAACACATCCATGACCGGCAAGATCCTGATGGAGAGCGTCCCCGACGAGTTCGACTATGGAGAGCTCATCGATAGCAACGGCAATATCATCGGCAAGGACGGCGTGGTCGTCGGAGTCGCCACCGGGCTGGGGTATACCCTGGCCGCCGTTGGCGGTGTCGTTCAGGATCTGGTTGGCGGACTGACCGGCGGCACCAGCGGTAATGGCAACGGCAACGGCAATGCCAACGGCCTGACCAACGATTACGGCGACGGCAACAACACCAACTGACCGCGGTCAGGTCCCAAGCGGCTGCATCAGCGACGCTCCTGTGGCCCGGTTGGAATTGACCTCCTGACCGACCCGGTACATGGCGATGGTCTCGTCGGACGCGGCGGTCATAAGCCGGGCCGCCCCCGGCCCCTCCTCGCCCAGCCATTTGGCCCAGTCCTGACTGTCCAGAATCACCGGAATCCTGTGATGAATTTCGGCCATCCGGCCGGTGGACTCGGTCGTGACGATGGCGCAGGTCGTCATCTGATCCTCTCCCTGCGCCCAGTCCTGCCAGATCCCCGCCATGACAAGCGGCGCGCCGTCAGCCCTGTGGATGAACCACGGCAGCTTGTCCTTGCCCGACCGGTCCCATTCGTAAAACCCATCCGACACGATCAGGCAGCGGCGATCCCGCGCGGCGGCCCTGAAGGCCGGCTTCTCTGCAATCGTTTCGGCCCGCGCATTGATCAGCAGCGGCCCGTCTGACTTGGTCTTGTACCAGTGCGGCAGGAACCCCCACCGCATCACAACCAGCCGCCGGCGATCCGCACCGGCGCGGATCACATTGATCTGAACTGTCGGACAGACATTGTAATTCGGCACGGCGGCAAGGTCATTGTCCGGCACAGCCGCAAACAGCTGCGCCATCGCATCGGGAGGCAGGGTGACGGCAAAGCGGCCACACATCTCAGCCGGTCCAGCCTTTCCGCGCCAGCGCGATCCGCGCCTCCATCATCGACATGTCTTTCATGAGCACATGACGGCGGTCGCGGTCCGACTCCTCCAGCAATTCGGCGCGCAGCGCGCGAAGCTGGCGCGACAGGGTGACGAATTCCGGTTCCGCCCCGTTTTCCTCCATCACCCGGCGCAGCAGCGCATTCTCCGGATCCTCCAGCCGCGGCAAGGGTTTGCCCGCGCCCGGCAGGTTGTCGAATTCGCCATTGCGTTCCGCCTCGGCGATCTTTGCGCTGATGAGGTCGATCAGGGGATGGTCCATCATGCACACCCTTCTGCCTTATACGCCTCCCGCGCGTCGGCAAAACGGGACAGGCCCTCCTCCCCCCAGACCTCGCGCGGGTTGTAGAATTCCTCAAACACCCGCGTAGCTTCCGGCAGGGGCAGCCAGGGCCGACGGGTCGAGGTATATATATGCACATCCGGCACGATGTCATGATCCGGATCAAGCGTGCCGACCCTGAGAAAGGCAATCGCCGGGCCGGATTGCGCATAATGCGACCAGAGCGTCACGCCACAGGCGGCGCAGCGCTGTACGATCTGTCCCCTGCCGCTCTGCGAGGCGAGAGTTGTCGCGACGGGCGCCCCCGCATCCAGCGTGATAGCGCTGCGTTCGACAACCGCGTTGACCGCAAACGCGGCGCCGGTTTCGCGCTGACACCATGTGCAGTGGCAGGCATGGGTGACGATCGGCGCAACGGTCAGCGTATAGCGCACGGCACCGCAGTTGCATTGTCCCTGCATGGCGTTGTTCCCCTGTTAATAACTACCACAATAGCCGATGTACTATGCTAAGACAGGCTATTGTTTATCAATCCCGGATCTCAAGCCAAGCTTACTCCAACCGCCCTCCATGAAGGAAAATAAATGCCGACCCAAAAAACTCAGAGGATAACGGTCCAAACACCGACTGGTGAAAAGAGTTTGTTTAGACAATTTGAGATGACGGATGGAAAATTTTGTCTGGAAGTGATTTCTGGAGGATTTCGCAGAGATGGAACTGCAGCAGCCTCGGAAGACACCATTAAATATCAAAAGATATCAATTCACCCCAGCAACGCATCGGAGCACGAATGCACCATTCACATAACTCAGAATGGTCAGAACATGGAACAATCACACAATATTGGATCAAGACGGCTAAGAGACGGAAAACACAAACACCTTCTTTCCAAACGATTCTCCGATTTCGCAAGTGCAAAATATTTGACGCCCGCCCACAAGAAATCTTTAGTTACATGCAGTACGGATCCGCGCCTAGAGTGTCTAATGGCCCACGTCTTTGCCCGACGAACGTCTTCCAAAGCATTGATCAAAAATGAAAACCTGTATCTGAAGCACTCAATACCAGGACAAATTTTCTCGGTAGACATATTGTTTACCAAGATTCCGTTCCCAGCACTGCAAACAGGCTTCCTGTCCGCTTTATACACTTCACCACCGGGCAAGAGATCACTTGAATTCGATAAGGGCGCTCGACGACTCATGTTTAGCGCGAAAGACTCAAATGAAGATTACGCTGAGGACCCAAATTTTTTTTGACCAGTGTCTAGTCGCAGACTTTCTTGGGGAAATATCCTTATCAACCAAAAAGCCCGACAAGGCGATAGTTATTCTAGAGGAGATATACCAGATAGTGGGACCAAATCAGTTGAAAAAATCTCTACATCCAGACGGTCGCGCCCTAGAATTAATGGCCCAACTGCTGACACTTTTCCCCAGACAACAATAACCCCCGCCGGATCGCGCCGGCGGGGGTCGGAACCTTGAGAGGTCAGCCGAATAGCGGCTTACTTCTTGGTGATACGCCCGTCGAGATAAGGCGTATAGGGCGCGTGCGCGGCCAGATATTCGGCGGTCACATCGGCCAGATCGGGTCCGAAGTCATAGGCATTCGCGGCATCCGCGAACATCTTGAAACCGTCGCCCCCGCCCCGGACGTAGTTATTCGTCACGGCAAGGTAGGTGGCGGCCGGGTCGATCGGCGCCCAGTCGTCGCCGGATTTGACCATGACATCCGACACGCGCGATCCGACCTCGGCCGCCGGATCGAAGGTGTATTTCAGACCGGCCACCTGCGCAAAACGCCCGGCGCCCTCTTCATACTGGCTGACGCCGTTCTCAAGTGCCGCGACGATGGTTTCGCCGGTCGCCTCGAAGGTGGAGAGCGTGTTCTGGAACGGCAGCACCGTCAGAACCTCCCCCATCGTGACCTCGCCCGCGTCGATCGAGGCCCGCAGACCGCCGCCATTTGCAATCGCGATGGTCACGCCCTGATCCGCCACACGGTCCAGCATGGCATCGGCCACCAGATTGCCCATCGTGCATTCCATCGCCCGGCAGGACCCGCGTTCGCCGTCAATCGCCTCGGCAGTTTGGGCCACGACCTTGGAACGGATTTCCTCCAGCGGAACGGCGGCTTCGGCGATCCGCGACACGGTCGGCGCGTCCTCGGCCACGGCGGCGTCCATGATGATGGGCGCCCCGCTTGCCTCCGTGATCACCCCGGCATCGTCAAAGGTCACGTTCAGTTCGCCCAGAAACTTGCCGTAGGCATAGGCCGAGACGATGGCAACGCCGTTGACCATGGTCGGATAGGGCCCCTCTGCCCCGTCCATATCGCCCAGAAGGGTGTTGGAATGGCCACCGACGATCACGTCGACGCCGGTGGTGTTTTCCGCCACCTTCTGATCGACGCCGTAGCCCGAATGCGACAGCACGATGATCTTGTTCACGCCCTCTTCGGTCAGCTTGTCGACCTCACCCTGCACAGCGTCGGAGGGGTCGGTGAAAATGACATTCGGCCCGGGCGAGGCCAGTTCATCCGTATCCTGCGGCGTCAGGCCGATCAGGCCGATCTTTTCGCCCTCTTTTTCGATGACGGTCGATTTCATCAGCACATCCGCCAGCAGCGGCTCGCCCGAGACATCGGCATTGGACATCAGGATCGGGAAATCGAGCGCATCCATAAAGCCGCGCAGCACTTCTGGACCGTCGTCAAACTCGTGGTTGCCCACGGTCATCGCGTCATAGCCCATCTTGTTCATCATCTCGGCGGCGAGCTTGCCCTTATAGTAGGTGTAAAAGAGCGTGCCCTGGAACTGGTCGCCGCCATCCACGAGGATGGAATTGGCGGAACGGGCGCGGGCGTCCTCGATCGCGGTGACCAGACGTGCAGAGCCGCCGAAGCATTTGCCTTCGGTATTGTCTTCCGCGGAACAGCCGCTGTCGTATTTCGAGATCGGCTCGAACCGGGCATGGAAATCGTTGGTATGCAGAATGGTCAGCGAATAATCGGCCATGGCCGTGCCGGCGGTCAGCGCGAGCGCGGCAGAGGCGGAAAGCAAACGGACAGACATTGACGTCCCCTGTTATGTGAAAGTTATGTGACGATGCTGCAACGCAAATGCAGGGCTGTCAAAGCACAAACGTAAAGCGCGGGCATGACGGGCGGATGACGGCAGGTCAGCCGTCGCCGCCTTGGGCGGCGGCGATAAACCTGCTTTGATCGCCACCGCCTCTCAGGGAGGCTTGACGGAGACCGGGCGGCGGGGCATCTCCCGCCCATGCTGATCTACAAGATATTCCGCGCCGCCGAATGGCAGGCGCTTGTCTCCGCCGGAGAGACCGCAGGCGCGCCTGTGGACCTGGCCGACGGGTTCATCCATTTCTCCACCGCTCAACAGGCGCGGGAGACGGCGGCGAAACATTTCGCGGGCGAAGACGGGCTGATCCTCGTTGCGGTCGAGGCGGCACCCCTGGGCGATGCACTGAAATGGGAAGTGTCGCGCGGGGGCGCGGATTTCCCGCATCTTTACCGAAACCTGCGTATTAAGGACGTGGCCTGGCAGGACGACCTGCCTCTGGCCGGTGGCACTCATCTTTTCCCGGACCGCATGATATGAGCCTCGGCACCACCCTCGTCGAAGATATCGGCCTTGCCGCGCTGCGCCGGATCGACCCGGAAACGGCGCATAAGATCGCGCTCCTTGGCCTGCGCGCGGGCGCGGTGCCGCTGGCCGGTCTGGTCACCTCGCCACGGCTGGTGACAGAGATCGCGGGGCTGAAACTGGCCAATCCCGTGGGCCTTGCCGCAGGCTTCGACAAGAATGCCGAATGCCTGGCGCCGCTGTCGCGCGCCGGCTTCGGCTTTGTCGAGGTCGGCGCGGCCACCCCCCGGCCCCAGCCCGGCAATCCCCGCCCCCGCCTGTTCCGGCTGACCGAAGACCGCGCGGTCATCAACCGCTTTGGCTTCAACAACGAGGGGATGGAGGCGATCGGCAAAAGGCTGGAGGCCCGCCCCCGTGACGCTGTGATCGGTCTGAACCTCGGCGCCAACAAGGACAGCGCCGACCGGGCCGAAGATTTCGCCCGCGTCCTGTCGCATTGCGGCGCGCATCTGGATTTCGCCACGGTCAACGTGAGTTCTCCCAACACCGAGAACCTGCGCGATCTGCAGGGTGCCGCCGCTTTGGAAGCGCTGCTGGCCGGCGTGATCGAGGCGCGCAACTGGCTGCCCCGCCGCATTCCCGTCTTCCTCAAGATCGCGCCCGACCTGACCCGGTCCGAACTGGCCGATATTGCCCGCATCGTGATGAACCGCGGCATCGACGGTATCATCGCGACCAATACAACGCTGGACCGGGAGGGGCTGTCCTCCCGTCATCGCGACGAAAGGGGCGGTCTGTCGGGCGCGCCGCTTTTCGAGAAATCGACCCGCGTGCTGGCGCAGCTGTCGGAGCTGACAGAGGGCAAGGTTCCGCTGATCGGCGTTGGCGGCATCTCCACCCCGGAGCAGGCTTATGAGAAGATACGCGCCGGCGCCTCGGCCGTGCAGCTCTATTCGGCCCTGGTTTATGGCGGGCTCTCACTCGCTGCGCGGATTGCGCAGGGGCTGGATGAGCGCCTCAAACGCGAAGGCTACAAAACCCTGTCCGAGGCCGTCGGCAGCGGACGAAAGGACTGGCTATGATCCTGTGGCACAACCCCCGCTGCACCAAGTCGCGGCAAACCCTGAACCTGCTTGAGGACTACGGCATCCGGCCGAAAATCCGCCCCTACCTGCTGGACCCACCAAGCGAGGCAGAGCTGCGCGAGGTGGCCGAGAAGCTGGGCGTCGGCCCGCTGGGCATGATGCGCACCAAGGAGAAGGCCTTTAAGGAGATGGGGCTGACGATCAATGCCTCCAACGATGCGCTGTTTGCCGCCATGGCGGCGGCGCCGGTACTGATCGAACGGCCGATCCTGATCGCCGGCGACCGGGCGGCCATCGGGCGGCCGCCCGAGAACGTTGTGCCGCTGCTGGAAGAGGCCTGAGCCCGGCGGCAGTTCTGGCGGCGGGCGCCGGAGGCTCTGCCTCCGGACCTCCGGAGTATTTTCGCCAAGATGAAGGGGGGCGGCGGGCTGGACCTCAGCCGGATGCTGAAATTCTCAGCCGCAAGACTTTCATCAATCAGTATCGTTTGATTGTGTTTGACGGATTATTTTCATCACCCCTATCGTGATCGGCAAGACGCGTGATGACAGGGGCAAGATGCATATCCGCCAGAAACTTGAAGCCATGTCGGACCAGTTCACGCCGGCAGAGCGGCAGCTGACCTCTGTTCTGCTGGCCGATTATCCCTTTGCCGGGCTGGAGCCGATTCAGGATCTGTCGAAACGGGCGCATATTTCTGCCCCGTCGATCTCTCGCTTTGTGACCAAGCTGGGCTGCGCGGGGTTTCAGGAGTTTCAGCAGAAGCTGGTGCAGGAGCTGAAGGAGGGGCAGCAATCGCCCATCGACCTGCGCTCCGGCTCGACCTTCGACAGCTCTGCCCCGCTGGCCAGCTATTTCGCGCGGATCGATGCGCTGAACAAGGAGCTGGTGGAGACGGTGACGACGGGCCAGATCGAACGGCTCTGCGATCTGCTGACCGATCCCAAGCGCCAGATCTACATGATTGGCGGGCGGATGAGCGACACGATCGCCGAGTTTTTCGTGCGCCATCTGCGCCAGATCCGGGCGGGCGTGACGCATGTGCCCTCCGACCCCGAGCTCTGGCCCGAATATATCCTCAGGATGAAGCCGCGGGATATCCTTCTGGTGATCGATTTCCGTCGCTACCAGGCCAATCTGGCGAGCCTGTCGGACCGGGCGCGCAACCGCAAGGCGCAGACCATCGTCATCACCGACAAATGGATCAGCCCGGCGGCCAAGGGGGCGACGGAGCTGATCTCTGTCCCCATCGAATCCGGCACGATCTGGGACAGCTACGCCCCCGCCTTTGCGCTGATCGAGGCGTTGCTGGTGCCGATGGCGGAGCGGGACTGGAGCGCGACCGAACAGCGTATCTCTGAATGGGACAAGCTGCGGGATGAACCTGCGGCCGGAATGAAGACATGACGACCAAGACCAAACTTGCCTTTGTGGGCACCTCAGACATTGCCGGCATGCTGCGCGGCAAATCCTTTCCCGACAGTGAATGGCCGAAACGGTCCAAGCGCGGGGTCGGCTGGACGCCGACCAATGTGCAGATCACCTGTTTCGACAGCATCTCCGAGACGCCCTTCGGGTCGCTGGGCGATCTGGTGCTGGTGCCCGACCCGGAGACGCGGTTTGTGCTGGAGGATGGCCAGCGGCTCGATTTCTCCCTCGGCGATATCCAGTCGCTGGAGGGGGAGCCCTGGCCCTTCTGCACCCGGTCGCTGGCGCGGCGCGCCATGGCGGGGCTGCATGAGGTGGCGGGGGCCAAGGTGCTCTCGGCCTTCGAGCATGAATTTCAGCTGGTGGGTCAGCCGCCCCGCAAGGGCGACAGCTACGGCTTCAGGGGGTTCCGCGACGGTCAGGACTGGGCGGAGGCCTATATCGATGCGCTGGCCACCGCCGGCTGCGCGCCCGACACCTTCATGAAGGAATACGGGCCCGGCCAGTACGAGATCACCAACAAACCTGCCACCGGCGTGACCTCTGCCGACAATGCCGCCGTGCTGCGGCTGCTGGCCCATGACGTGCTGGGCCGGTTCGGGCTGCGCCCGAGCTTTGCGCCGATCCTCGATCCGGCCTCGGTCGGCAACGGGGTGCATGTGCATTTCAGCTTTCTCGACGATGCGGGGGAGCCGCTGACCTATGACGCCGATGACCCTTATGGCACCAGCCAGCTGACCAAGCATTTCATCGGCGGGGTGCTGACATACCTCGACCAGATCCTCGCCCTGCTGGCGCCGTCCGAGGTGAGCTATCTGCGGCTGACCCCGCATCGCTGGTCGGCGGCCTTCAACAATCTGGGCTTCCGGGACAGGGAGGCCTCCGTCCGGATTTGCCCGGTGACGGCCAAGGACCCCGAGAGCATCGCGAAACAGTTCAACTTCGAGGTCCGCGCCTGCGATGCGGCGGCAAGCCCGCATCTGGTGCTGGCCGCCATCGTCTTTGCGGGCACCCAGGGCGTCCGCGACAGGATCGACCCGCCTGCCCCCACGCAGGAGGATCTGTCGCTGCTCTCGCCCGAAGCGCTGGCGGAGAAAGGGTTCAAACGCCTTCCGACCAGCCTGGAGGAGGCGCTGGAGGTCATGTCAGGATCGGCGGCCGTAAGGTCCTGGTTCGGCGATGATTTTGTCGACCTCTTCGTGGCCCACAAGACGGGCGAGATGGCACAGATCGCGGGCCTCGACTGGGCGGAGAAATGCGCCCGCTACGGTGAGGTCTACTGATGCTGGAGAGCCGCGGCCTCTCCAAGAATTTCGGCGGCGTGCAGGCGGTGGACGATGTCAGTTTCACTGTCGGAGAGAATGAGATCCACGGGCTGATCGGACCAAACGGCGCGGGCAAGACCACGATGATCAACCTGATCTCCGGCCTGCTGAGCGTGACCGGGGGCGAGATCGTGCTGGACGGCGCCCCGGTTCACAAGCTTCCCGCCGAACAGCGGGCGCGGCTGGGGCTGGCGCGGACCTTCCAGAACCTGCGGCTTTTCCGCAACCTGACGGTGCGGCGCAATATCGAGATCGGAGAGATTCACCGGCGCGGCGACAGCGACCCCGGTCTGATCCCGGAGGCGATCGAACGCTTCGGCCTGGCCCCGGTGCTGGACCAGACACCCGACAGCCTGCCCTACGGCCAGATGCGGCGGCTGGAGATCGTGCGCGCCCTGGCCCTGCGGCCCCGCGTCCTGATGCTGGACGAACCGGCGGCGGGCATGAACCACACGGAGACGGATGAGCTCTTCCACAACCTGACCTGGCTGCGCCAGCGTCACCCCTGTTCGATCCTGCTGATCGAACATGACCTGAAATTCATCATGGCCGCCTGCGAAAAGCTGACGGTGATGAACATGGGTCGCCTTCTGGCGACCGGCAATCCTGACGAGATCACGAAAAATCAGGAGGTCATCAAGGCCTACCTCGGTCAGGGACCTTCAACCAACGGGAGTACGGAAAATGAACAAGATGAAGCACATGCGTAACCTCTTGCTCGGCACGGCAGCCAGCCTTGCCGTGCTGGGACAGGCGGCTGCGGCCGAAGATGTCATCAAGGTGGCCTTCCCGGTCCCGCTGACCGGCGATTACGCCGCCTATAACGAGGTCGACGGCGCCCGCTGCATGGCCGAGATGATCAACAAGGCCGGCGGTGTCGACGGCAAGATGTTCGAACTGCTGATCCAGGATACCGGGGCCGACACCCAGACCGCGATCTCCCTGACCGAACGCTACCTGGGTGAAGGCATCGTGGCGCTTGCCACCATCCCGTTTTCGGACACGATGATCCCGGTGGCGCAGATTGCGGGCGCGCAGGGCGTGTCGGTCATTCAGGCGCAATCTACTCAGGTCGAGATGCATTCCGGCGTTGTCGACAACTTCCTGACCAACGTCGCGCCCGACCCTTATACCGCGACCGCGGCGGCCAACTATGCCCTGTCGCAGGGCGTGAAGAACGTCGCGATTTTCACCTCTGACGAGGGCGGATCGTGGTCCGCGAAACTGCCCGAATGGTTCGCCGAGGTCATCACCGAAAACGGCGGCACGTTGCAGGCCACGCTGAACTACACCTCCGGCACCACCGACTGGTCGCCGCAGATCGCGGAGCTCAAGGCGCTGGACCCGGCCCCGGATGCCGTCTTCATCTCCTGGGCCATGCCGGATATCGGCATCCTGATCCGCCAGATGCGGTCGGCCGGGCTCGACGCCTATGTCGTCGGCTCCGACGGGTTCGACGACCCCTCGCTCGACTCGCTGGCAGAGGAAGACCCGACGATCCTCGACAAGGTCTTCTTTGGCACGCTGGCCCCCGCCGTGCCCGACAGCAAGATCGACGCCTTCCAGAAGGAATGCGCGGAAATGGGGATGGAGGTGAACGGCCTCTTCCCCGCGCTTGGCGCCGACACGATCAAGATCATCGAATATGGTGTGAAGGCCGCCGGATCAGTTGACCCGACCGCCGTGCGTGACGCGATCCGCGCCGCCGACAGCATTCCGGTGATGTCCGTCGATGCGATCTCCTTCAAGGATACGAAAAGCTATGCGCTGCGCGATATCCCCGTCATCGGCTTCAAGGACGGCACCCGTGTCATCCTGACCGAGGAGATCCCCGACAACGTGCCAGCCTGGCCGTAACCTGACCCCGGGCCGCGCCCTCCCCGGCGCGGCCCTTTCACGAGAAATCCCATGCTCGAGATCCAGCAACTCAAGGTCTTTCACGGACCGATCGAGGCGGTGCACGGCATCGACCTGACGGTGGCAGAGGGCGCCTGCGTGACCCTTCTGGGCCCCAATGGCGCCGGCAAGACCTCTACCCTGTCGGCCATCACCGGCGTCGCCCGCGCCACCGGGTCGCTGCGCCTGTCCGGACAGGACATCACCCGCCTGTCGGTGGAGGACCGCTGCAAGCAGGGCATCGCCATCTCGCCCGAGGGGCGGCGCGTCTTCTCCAACCTCACGGTGCGGGAAAACCTGCTGATGGGCGCGGCCGGACGCCGGGACAAGGGCGGAATATCGAAGGAAATCAAAGGCTGGTTCGAACAGTTCCCGATCCTCGGCGAACGTCGCGACCAGCCCGCCGGGACCCTTTCGGGCGGGGAGCAGCAGATGCTGGCCATCGCCCGTGCGCTGATGTCCCGCCCCCGCATCCTGCTACTGGACGAGCCGTCGCTGGGCCTCGCCCCGCAGATCACCGCCCGCATCTTCGACATCATCCGCAAGCTCAAGGCAGAGGGCATCACCATCCTGCTGGTCGAACAGAACGCGGCGGAGGCCATCGGCCTGTCGGACTATGTCTACGTCCTGAACAACGGGCTGATCTCCAGCGAGGGGCCCGCGGCACAGTTCGGCGACGGCGCCGCCCTGATGGATGAAATCACGGGGGTACACCGCTGATGGACTATGCGATCCAGCAGATCCTCAACGCGCTGAGCTTTGGCGCGGAATATGCGCTGATCGCGCTTGGCCTTGCCATCGTCTTTTCGATCATGGGGCTGGTGAACTTCGCCCATGGCGAGGTCATCGCATTTGGCGGCTATGCCATGGTGGTGATGGGCACGCTCATAACCCGCAACCCCTATATCCTGATGCTGGGCGTGCTGGTGGCCTGCGTTCTGGTCTCCCTCCTGCTGGAACGGGTGGCCTTTTCGACTGTCCGCAAGGCCGACCTGACGACGGGTTTGCTGACGGCCTTTGGCGTGTCGATCATCCTGCAGAACCTCTTCCTGCTGCTGGGATCGCCGCGGCCCATCCCGGCCACGCAGTTCATCTTCCTTGATCAGACGGTGTCGCTGGGGTCGGTCCGGGTGTCCTCCCTCCAGATCTACGAGACCGTCGCCACGGCGGCGGCCATCGGTTTCCTGCTGTTCTTCCTGCGCCGCACCACGCTTGGCCTCGCCATGCGGGCGGCGGCGCTGGATTTCGAGATGGTGCGCCTCTGCGGGCTGCGCGCCAACCGGGTGATCGCGGCGGCCTTCGCCGTCTCGGGCCTGCTGGCGGGGCTGGCTTGCATCTTCATCATGGCGCGACGCGGCTCCGTCTCTCCGCATATGGGGTTCGACCCGGTTCTGACGGCCTTTGTCGCCTGTGTCATAGGCGGCTTCGGCTCCCTGCCCGGCGCGGTGCTGGGGGGCTTCCTGCTGGGCGCGGTCGAAGTCGCGGTGCTGGTCCTTCTGCCGCAGAGCTACGGCGGGCTCGCCCATGCGGTGGTCTTTGCGCTGGTCGCGCTGATCCTGCTCTGGCGACCGGACGGCATCCTCTCGCCCGCCAAGGAAAAGGGGGACAAGATATGAGCGACAGCCAGCGCCGCGGCCTCATCGGCTCCGCCCTCCTCAGCCTGCTGATCCTGCTGATCGTGGGCGCCTATTACCTCTGGGGTGAAAGCTGGCAGGCGCGGATCCTCTATGCCACATTCGTGAACATGCTGGTCGTCGTGGGGCTTCAGGTCTTTACCGGCAATGCCAATCTCACGGGGTTCTCCCACGCCGCCTTTATGGGCATCGCCGCCTATGCCGCCGCGATCTGCGTGACGCCCGCGGCGATGAAGGCGATCTCTCTCCCCGATGCGCCCTGGGGGCTGAACGCGTTTGAGATGTCGCCCTGGGCCGCCGCCGGCATGGCGCTGGCGATCACCGGCATTCTGGGCCTGCTGACCGGGCTGTTCGTCGTCCGCCTGACCGGCGTGGGCGTCACCATCGTCAGCATCGCGATCCTAGTGATCGTGCATTCGATCTTTCTGCACCGGACCGATATCTTCAAAGGCAATCAGGCGCTCTTTGGCATCCCCAAGGTGCTGGACCTGCCGCAGCTGACCGCGATGGTCATCGGCGCGATCTTCCTCGCCCGCTGGTTTCGCGAAAGCCGCTGGGGCGTGCAGCTCCGTGCCTGCGCGGATGACGAGATCGGGGCGCGGGCCATGGGCGTGTCGGTCTTCCGCACCCGCCTGATCGCCTGGGTGCTGGGCACCCTGTTCTTTGCGGTGGCGGGCATCGCCTATGCCTTCTTCCTCGGCACGATCTCGGCCCGGCCCTTCTATTTCAACTTCGTCTTCCTGACCGTCGCCATGTTGATCCTTGGCGGGCTGCGCAGCGTCACAGGCGCGGTCTTCGGCACGCTGCTGATCTCCATCGGGCTGGAGACGGTGCGCTGGCTGGAGACCGGGCCGGAGCTGGTGGGGGTGAAGCTGCCGCAGATGCTGGGCCTCTCGGGCCTGATGCTGGGCGTCGTAATCGTGGCGGTGATGGCCTTTCTGCCCAACGGCATCATGGGCAACCGGGAAATCGAGGATATCGTCGTCAAGAAACCCTGAGGGAGACCGGACATGAGCTGCAACCACACGATCCACAAGCACCACCACCATCATGGCTGGGACAATTCCATCGCCCCTGCCCTGACGGTCAAACCCGGTGAGACGGTGGAGATCGACACGGTCGACAGCTCCGGCGGGCAACTCTCGGCCACGGCCACGCTCGACGACCTCAAGGCGCTGGATTTCGGCAAGGTGAACCCGGTCACCGGCCCGATCCATATCGACGGCGCGGAACCCGGCGATGCCGTCGCCATCACCTTCCTTGATTTCGCGCCCTCCGGCTGGGGCTGGACCGCCAATATCCCCGGCTTCGGCCTGCTGGCAGATGCCTTTCCCGACCCGGCGCTGCACATCTGGACCTATGACACCTCACTCGGCAAACCGGCGGCCTTTTCGCCAATGGGCGCGGTGGCAATGAAACCCTTCGTCGGTACTGTGGGTCTGGCGCTGGCCGAACCCGGCCTGCACAGCGTCGTGCCGCCGCGCCGGGTTGGCGGCAACCTCGACATCCGCGACAATTCCAAGGGCACCACGCTCTACCTGCCCGTCGAAGTCGCCGGCGGCCTGCTGTCGCTGGGTGACACCCATGCCGCGCAGGGAGATGGGGAGATCTGCGGCACCGCCATCGAAAGCCCGATGTCGGTACAGGTGAAGATCGACCTTGTTAAGGATGCCAACTACCCCGTCCCCCGGCTGGAGACCTCCGGGCCCGTTACCAACCATATCGACGGCATGGGCTATCAGGTGACCACGGGCATCGGGCCGGACTTGATGCAGGCCTCAAAAGATGCCGTCAGCGGTATGATCGACTGGATCTGTCAGGCCACGAAAATGTCCGCCGTGGAGGCCTATATGCTTTGCAGCGTCGCCGGCGACCTGCGGATTTCAGAGATCGTGGACATGCCGAACTGGACCGTCTCCTTCTACTTCCCGAAATCGGTGCTGGGCTAGCTTGCGCGGGCTGCACTTTTATTCATCGACCGGGGCGAAATCGCCCCGGCAAGACCGAACAAATTGTGTCAGATGCACTCACAACGTTGACTCTGAAATTATCTGATCAATTCTGAAGCCATGACGGCCCTTGAAATTTCACAGACCCGATCCTGCCTCCCGCCACGGGCCACGCGCCCATGACGACAGTCGGATCGCCCCTCCTCAGCAAGGCTGACCCGGCCCCGGTCGAACGGATCGAAGGCACAGGCGGACTGCCTGCCCTGCTGGTCTGCGAACATGCCGGACAGGCCGTGCCAGAGGGGCTCACCTCCCTCGGCCTCGCCCCCGATGTCTTCGATCTGCATATCGGCTGGGATATCGGCGCGGCCGCCGTAACCCGCCTGATGGCGGCAGAGCTTGGCTGCACCGCGGTCCTGCAGCGCTATTCCCGGCTGGTGATCGACTGCAATCGTCCGACGCAGGCGCCCGATGCCATTCCGCCCGTATCCGACGGGGTGGCGGTTCCGGGCAACATGGGGCTGAATGCGGCCGACCGGTCCCGCCGGATCGAGGCGATCTTTGCCCCCTTCCACGCTGCGGTTCTTGCCGCGCGGGCGGCAGGCCCGCAGATGATCCTCGCCATTCACAGCTTCACGCCCGAAATGGCCTCCCGCCCCGGCCCGCGCCCCTGGCACGTCGGCTTTCTGGGCCGCCGCGATATGGCGACCTCCGAGGCGCTGATGGATGCCGTGGCTTCTGAACGGCCGGACCTGAGCCTCGCGCTGAACGAACCTTACCAGGTTGACGACGAGTCGGACTGGTTCGTCCCGGCCCATGGCGAGCCCTCGGGCCTGCCGCACAGCCTCATCGAAATCCGCCATGACCTGATCCGCACGCCCGAGGGGCAGTCCGAATATGCCGGCCTGCTCTCCCGCGCCGTGCGCCACCTACTGGAGAAGACCCCATGCTGACCCGTGACGTCCCCCTCGACCCTGCCGTCTCTGCGCTGATCATCATCGATGTGCAGAACTTCTCTGCCCGCCGCGACGGCGGTGAGTTCGCCCATCTCTCCCCTGAGGAATTCGAGGCGAAATACGGCGCCTTCTTCGATGAGTTTGAGGCCAACACCCTGCCCGCCATGCAGCGCCTGCGCGACGCCTGCCGCGCCGCCGGGGTTGAGGTCATCTACACCACCATCGAAAGCCTGACCAAAGACGGCCGCGACCGCAGCCTCGATTACAAGATCACCGGCTTCAACGTGCCCAAGGGGTCCTGGGACGGCAAACCGCTGGACGCGCTGGCGCCGGGCGAGGACGAGATCTGGCTGCCCAAGAACTCGTCTTCGGTCTTCGTCTCGACCAATATCGACTACATCCTGCGCTGCCTCGGCACCCGGCAGGTCGTGATCTGCGGCCTCGTCACCGACCAGTGCGTCGAAGGCGCGATCCGCGATGCCTGCGACCTTGGCTATCTGGTGACGCAGGTCACCGATGCCTGCCTCACCTATTCGCCCGAACGCCAGGCGGCCTCCATCAACGCGATCAAGGGCTACTGCCGCCAGGTGACCACCGACCAGATCGTCGACGAGTTGAAAGGAGCCGCCGCATGACCGCCCTCGACAAGGTATTCGACAATATCGACGCCAATCAGGACCGTGTCCTGTCCCTGACGCAGGAGATGGTGCGCATCCCCTCCGTCAATCCGAAATTCGAGAAAAAGCAGGGGCTGAATAACGAGCCGCTGATGTGCGCCCTGGTCGAGGACCGGCTGAAATCCAACGGGTTCTCGACCGAGACGTTCGAGACCTTCCCCGACCGTCCCAATGTCGTGGGCACCATCCCCGGCAATGAAGAGCGCAGCCTGATCCTTTGCGGCCACATGGACACTGTGCCGGTCGGCAATCAGGCCAACTGGGTGGTCGATCCCTTCGGTGGAGAGATCAAGGACGGCAAGCTTTTTGGCCGTGGATCGGTCGATATGAAGGCAGGCCTCGCCGCCTGCATCGCGGCCTATGAGGCGATCAAGGCCGCCGGTATTACTCTCGACGGCCGGCTGTCGATCCACGGCGTGGTGGACGAAGAAGCGGGCGGTTTTGGCGCGATGGATGCGGTGAAGCGCGGACATCTGGCCAAAAACGCCATCGTCGCCGAACCCACGTGGGACAAGGTCGTGCCCGCCGAGGGCGGTCTTGAATGGGTCCGTGTCACGCTGATCGGGCGGTCGGGCCATGCCGGGTTCCGCTACAACGACATCTTCCCCCAGCCCGATGTGGAGGGCCGCCTGCAACCGGCGGTCAATGCCATCGAGATCGCCACGCGGTTCCTCATGGCGCTGAAGGAATTCGAAGCCGCGCGCTGCCGCACCAATTACCACCCGCTCTGCCCGCCCGGCCTGTCGACGATCAACCCGGGCGTCATCCACGGCGGCGTCGGCACGGATGAGGACGGGCTGCCGCTGATCCGCACGAACCCGGCGATGACACCCGACCGGGTGACGCTGGATCTGGACCTGAAGTTCCTGCCGCATGAGACCTCTGCCAATATCCGCAAGGAATTCGAGGAATTCGTGATGTCCTTCGCGGGCCTCGACCCGTGGACCAAGGCGCATCCGCCGGTGGTGCAGTGGGAACTGGGCGGGCTGCACTTCCCGCCGATGGATACGCCGGTTGACCACCCGCTGGTCAAGTCGCTGGTGGGCCATCACACCCGGCTGAAATCCGAACCCGAGGTGCGCGGCTTCGACGCCGTGACCGATGCCGCCCATTACGCCGGTGCGGGCGTCGACGCCTGTATCTACGGCCCCTCGGGCGACGGGTTCCACGGCGACAACGAATATGTCGATACCGCCTCCCTCCACCTGACGACCAAGGTGATCGCGGCTGCCGTCCTCGATATCTGCGGCACGAAATAACCCAACAATAACAACACCCAACCTCTTACCAACCTGGAGTGAAAAAATGCTGAACAGAAGGATGTTCCTCGCCACCACGGCGCTTGTCACGGGTCTGGGCCTTCCGGTCCTGGCCCAGGCCGATGTCGTCAAGATCGGCGTGCTCGCCCCCGTCTCCGGCCCTGCTGCCGCAGACGGTCAGGAAATGGTCAACGGCGCCCAGATGGCCGTCGATGAGCTGAACGCGGGCGGCGGCATCGCCGGCTACACGTTCGAGCTGGTCGTGGGCGATGCGGCTGACCAGTCCGCCGCCGCCGTCGCCACCGCCGCCGAGCGTCTGCTGGGCGACCGCGACATGGGCGCGATCGTCACCGGCTATGCCTCCGGGTCGAACTTCGAGATCGAGATGATGGCGGAACAGGAGATGATTTACCTCGTCTCCGCCAACTCCGCCCAGACGCGCGACATCATCTCCGAAGACCCCTCGGCCTTCCCGACGATCTGGTCCTTCACCCCGTCCTTCGACGCCTACAACACCGGCGTTCTGCCGGTGATCGAAGGCCTGGCCGAAAGCGGCGCGCTGGACCTGCCGGAAAAGACGCTGGCGCTGATCTCCTCCGACAACCCCTATTCCAAGACCATCGCAGACGGTCTGGTGGAAAGCTTCGAGGCCGGCGGCTGGGAAGTGACCGTCAACGACCTCGTCCCCTTCGGCGAAGTGGGCGACTGGCGCGGCTTCCTCGCCAAGGTGCGGCAGAACCCGCCCGCGGTTGTCATCAACACCGACTACCTGCCCGGCAATGCGGCCGCCTTCATGTCGCAGTTCATGGAACAGCCGACCGACAGCCTCGTCTTCATCCAGTACGCGCCCTCCGTGCCGGAATTCCTGGAGCTGACGAAGGATGCCTCCTCCGGCGTGCTTTATAACCTGCTGGGCGGCACGCTGCCGACCTCCGCCTCCGAACGCTCCAAGGAGGTGATCGGCAAATACGTCGCGGCCTTCGGAAATGAGCCCGGCGCCTATGGTCCGGCGCTTTATGAAGAGGTGATGATGTATGCCGACGGCCTCGCCGCCGTGGGTGATCCGTCGGACCGCGTCGCCATCGGCGAATGGATCGGCAAGGCCGAAAAGGACACCGCTGCGGGCCTGATGGCCTTTGACCCGGAAACCCACCTCGCACTGCAGGGCAACGAGAACATCCCGCTCCAGTTCTACCAGATCCAGGACGGCAAGCGCGTGCTCTTCGCCCCCGAGGGCTACAAGGACGGCGAGTTCATGACGCCGCCCTGGATGGAGTGATCCAGATGCCGGACCCGATCCTCGACCTGCGGGGCGTCACCAAGAAGTTCGGTGGCCTGACCGCCGTGAACGACGTCAGCTTTACCGTCACGCCCGGAGAGATCTACGGCGTCGCGGGGCCGAACGGGTCCGGCAAATCGACCCTTTTCAACTGCATTACGGGCATTCCCTTCGGCCCGACGGCCGGAGAAATCCGGTTCAAGGGGGCGCGCATCGACGGTGCGCGTCCTCATCAGATTTTCCGTCAGGGGCTGAGCCGCACCTTCCAGAAGGATGCCGAATTCCCCGACCTGACCGCACGCGAAACCGTGGCGCTTGGTGGCCATTACGGCGGCGCCCTGCGCGGCACGGCCCTGAAGGACGCCACCGAAGAGGCGCTGGAGCTCGTGCAGTTCGACGAGGCCCGCCGCGACATGGCCACGGCCGATCTGTCGGTCTACGGAAAGAAACAGCTGATGATCGCCTCCGCACTGGTGTCGAAACCCGATATCCTGATGCTGGACGAGCCTGCCTCCGGCCTGACCCGGCCGGAGATCGCGGCGCTGGACGCGCTGCTGATCAAGGTCAACCAGACCGGCGTCACCATCCTGATCATCGAACATGTCCTTGGCCTGCTGCTGTCGGTCAGTCAGCGCCTGCTGGTGCTGAACCACGGCGCCGTCCTGACCGAGGGCGACCCGCAGACCGTCATCCGCGACCCGCGCGTGGTCGAGGCCTATCTCGGGGGGGCCGCCGCATGAGCCGCCTTCTCGACGTCACGGACCTTCGGGCGGGCTATGGCACCGTGCCGGTGCTGCATGGCATCGACATCCATCTCGACGCGGGCGAGGCCATCGGGCTTTTCGGTCCCAACGGGCATGGCAAGACGACGCTGCTGCATACGATCTCCGGCCTGCTGCGCCCCTCCACCGGCAAGATCAGTTTTGACGGGCAGGACATCACCGGCGCCAAACCCTCCGCCATCGTGGCGGCGGGGCTGGTGCAGGCGCAACAGGGCAACACGCTCTTCGGCGATATGGGCGTCGAGGAGACGCTGGAGCTCTCGGCCTTCTCCCCCCGCGCCCGCGACGGCTGGAAACAGCGGCTGGAGGAGGTGCACACCCTCTTTCCCCGCCTCGCCGAACGCCGCCGCCAGCGGGCAAAGACGCTCTCGGGCGGCGAGCGGCAGATGCTGTCCATCGGTTGCGCCATGATGTGCAACCCGCGCCTGCTGATCCTGGACGAGCCGACGCTGGGCCTGTCCCCCCGCCTCAAGGGCGAGCTGCGGGAGGCCATCGGAGAGATCGCCAAGAAGGGCGTCCCCCTCATCGTCGTTGAACAGGATGTGGAGTTCTTGCTGGCCCTGTCGGACCGGCTCTACCTCGTTGAACAGGGCGAGGTGGCCAGCGAAATCGACAAGGCCAACGCCCCCGACCATCAGGAGATCATGGACATGTATTTCGGAGAACAGGCACACTGATGGACGGCGTCTTAATCCCCACGCTCGTATCCGGCCTGCTGCTCGGATCGCTTTACGCGCTGATGGCCTCCGGCCTGAGCCTCATCTGGTCGACGCTCGGCGTCTTCAACTTTGCCCATGGCGCGCTGATGACGCTCGGGGCCTATATCGCCTGGACCGTAACGGACCAGCTGGGCCTCGGCCTCGCGCTTGGCTTCGTGGCGGGGATCGGGGCGGCGGTGATCGCGGGGGTGCTGATCGAGCTGCTGCTCGTCCGCCCCTTCTACGAAAGCCGCAACATGATGCTGATCACGGTGATGACCACGCTGGCGGCCTCCACCATCCTTGAACGCGGCATTTCCATCATCTGGGGGCCGCGGCTGAAACAACTGCCCCGGGTGATCGACGGTCAGGTGTCGATTTTGGGCGCCCCCGTCTCTACCCATGAGGCGCTGATCATCGTGCTGGCCCCGGCAGTGCTGCTGGCGCTCTGGTGGTACACCGGGCGCACCCGGTCGGGCCGGTCGCTGCGGGCCGTGGGCCAGAACCAGGACAGTGCCGCGCTGATCGGCATCGACGTGCCGCGCACCTTCTCGCTGGCCTTCGGCCTCTCGGCGGCGCTGGCGGGGCTGACGGGCGTGCTGCTGGGTTCCATCCGTTTCGTCACACCGGGGCTGGGCAATGACCCGCTGGTCAATGCGATGATCGTGGTGATCTTCGGCGGGCTCGGATCGCTTGGCGCCACGGCGGGCGCGGCCTATGTCATTGGCATGCTGGAGGCGCTTCTGGTGCTCTGGCTCGGCCTCTACTGGACACCCTCGGTGCTGTTCCTCGCCCTGATCCTTGTCCTCATCTTCCGGCCCAACGGCCTCTTCGGGAGAGCCTCATGACGCACAAGCAACGCCTCTCCGCCCTGATCGCGCTGGTCCTGCTGGCGCTGGTCCCGATCGTTGTCACCGACAGCTACACAAGGCATGTCTTCATCGTGGCCTTCATCTACGCCACCGTTGCGGTGAACTGGGACCTCAGCCTCGGCCTCGCCGGCCTCTTCAACTTCGGCCATTTGGCTTTCTTCGGCATCGGCGTCTACACGGCGGCGATCCTGACCACCTCGCTCGACCTCTCGCCCTGGCTCGCCATCCTTGCAGGCGGCATCACGGCGGCGCTGGCGGCGCTGCTGATCGCCCTGCCGGTGGCCAAGTTGCAGGGCATCTATGTCGTGCTGGTCACCTTTGCCTTTGGCCAGCTCTGCCTTCAGATCGTCCTGTCGCAGGGCGACCTCACCGGCGGGGCAGAGGGGCTGGTCCGCCTGCCCTATCTGTCGATCGGCGACTACAAGTTCATACGCGACTTCAAGCTGGCCTATTACTACGTCGGTCTCATCATCCTGACGCTGTCGACCATCGCCATGCTGCTTGTCGCCCATTCGCCCTTTGGCAAATCCCTGCGCGCCGTGCGCGACAACCCCGATTACGCGGCCGCGCGCGGCATCTCCGTCGCGCGGCAGCGGGTGCTGGTGCTTGTGGCCTCCGCCGTCTGCACCGGCATCGCAGGCGGCTTCTACGCCATCTACCTGCGCGTCGCCTCGCCCGAGGTCTTCGGCTTCTCTGTCGCCACGCTGGTGCTCTCCATGGTCCTGATCGGCGGCGCCGGCTCCATCCTTGGCCCGGTCTTCGCCGCCCTCGCACTCACCTTCGCGACAGAGGCCATGGCCGGCATGCGCGGGCTGGAGGAGGCGCGCTTCATCGTTGTCGCCGTCGCCATGATCCTCGTGCTGCGCATCGCGCCCAGCGGCGCCATCGACATCTTCGGACGACTTCTCACCAGACCACGCAAAAGCTGAGGGCCCTGCCATGACAACCCAGACCATCAAGACCTCCCACGCCAATATCGCCCTGACCGACACTGGCGGCGACGGTCCTGTCCTGCTGATGATCCACGGCAATTCTTCCTGCCGTCAGGTCTTCCGCAACCAGCTGGAGGGCGAGATCGGCAAGGTCTACCGCTGCATCGCCTTCGACCTGCCGGGCCATGGCGAAAGCTCCAATGCTTTCAGCCCGGACAAGACCTACTGGATGCCCGGCTATGCCGATACGGCCATCGAGGTGATGAAGGAACTGGGCATCCCGAATTATGCCGTGCTCGGCTGGTCGCTCGGTGGTCATATCGGGCTTGAGATGCTGGCCCGCACCGATGCGATGACCGGCCTGATGATCACCGGCACCCCGCCGGTCGAGCCCAAGGAGGAAAGCCTCGGCGCCGGGTTCAAACCCAGCGAACACATGGGCCTCGCCGGGCAACAGGATTTCACCGAACAGAACGTGTCGGATTACGCGCATTCCACCTGCGGCGTGAACGCCCCGTTCGAACCCTTCCTGCTGGAGGCAGTCGCCCGCACGGACGGACGGGCCCGCGCCCTGATGTTCTCCCGCATCCTGGCGCCCGAGGGCTGCAACCAGCAGGAAATCGCCATCCACGCCAAGGTGCCGCTGGCCATCGTCAACGGCGAGGAGGACGTCTTCATCAACAACGACTACATCGCTGCAATCCCCTATGAAAACCTCTGGGAAGACACCGTCTACCGCCTGCCCGGCATCGGCCACGCCCCCTTCTGGGAGGTCCCGGACCTCTTCGACCCCTACCTCAGCCGTTTTATGCAAAGCCTCTGACGCCGGAAACCCCGCCCCCCTTCTCTGGTCGGAAAATATCCTCGGGGGGGCGGCAAGGCCCCGCCTTGCCGTTCGGGGGGCAGACAGCCCCCCGCCACCCTCTCCGCCTCACGCCTCCGCCGGGAGGTCGGCCGAGGCCTCCAGCGCCGGATAGCGCAGCCCAAGGGTCACCCCGCGCGCGGCAAAGGAGATCAGCAAAGCGGCCCAGAGCCCGTGATTGCCCATCACCGGCACCAGCGCATAGACAGCCGCGAAATAGATCACAAAGCTCACCGCCATCATATTGCGCATGTCCCTGGACCGCGCTGCGCCGATGAAGATCCCGTCGAACATCCACGACGCGCAACCGATCACCGGCGCCGCCACCATCCACGGCAGAAAGACCCGTGCCGCCTGCTGCACTCCCGGATCCTTGGCCATCAGATCCACGATCGCGCCCCCGGCCACAGCAAAGGCCAGCGACAGCACCACGCAGACGCCGAACCCCCAGACAGAGGTCAGCACCGCCCCGCGCCTGAGCGCCGCCCGGTCGCGGCGGCCAAGCGCCTGGCCGACAATCGCCTCCGCCGCGAAGGCAAAGCCGTCCATCCCATAGGCCGTGATGAACAGGAACTGCGTCAGCACCTGATTGGCGGCCAGCTGCACATCGCCGAAATCCGACCCGAAATAGACAAACGACACCAGGATCACTTCCAGCAGCAGCGACCGGATCAGGATGTCGCGGTTCACCACCGCCATCCGCACCAGCCGCGCCCGGTCAAAGACCCGTGCCCAGTCCCGCCAGGCCGGCACGCCAAATGCCGCCCGGCAGAACCACAGCCCCAGCAGGCAGCCCGCCCATTCCGACAGGAAGGTGGCAAAGCCCACCCCCGCCACGCCCCAGTCGAACCCCAGCACAAACAGCACGTCGAGCCCCATGTTCAGCCCGTTCATCACCAGCTGGATGCCCAGCACCGCCCGCGTCCGTTCCTGCGCGATGAGCCATCCGGTCATGCCAAAGACGGCAATGGCCCCCGGCGCCGACCAGATGCGGATCGACATGTAGTCGCGCGCCAGCGCCTCCACCTCCGGCGTGGCCGGCGACAGCAGAAAGGCCCCGGCAAAGAGCGGCCATTGAAGCGCGATGATCGCCAGCCCCCCGGCCCCGGCGATCAGCAGCGCCCGTGTCAGCAGCGCCGCCACTTCGTAATGATGTCCGGCGCCAAGCGCATTGGCGGTCAGCCCCGTCGTCCCCATCCGGAGAAAGCCGAAGATCCAGTAGATCGCCGTCAGGGTGATGCCGCCAATGGCCACAGCGCCAATCGGCGCGGCCTCCCCCAGCTGACCCACGACGCCGGTATCCACCGCCGCCAGCAGCGGCACGGTGGCATTCGACAGCACAATGGGCAGCGCGATCCGGACGACGCGCCGGTGCGTGATCGGCTCAGCCATCCGCGCCCTCGCCCCGCGCCGGCATCAGGAAATGCCCCGTGGCCTGCGCGAAGGGGCGCAGCCGGTTGTCCTGCCAGGCCTCCACCCGGACGGAGGCATAGCGCCGCCCGGCGCGGGTGATCTCGGCCCGCGCATAGGCATCACGCGGCAGGCCGGAGCGCAGGTAATCCACCGTCAGGTCGATGGTCTTGGGCAGGCGCGGCGGCGCGATCTCCTCGCCGCTTTCCACCTCGTCCCAGAGCATCGACCAGGCGAGGCCGACCAGCGCCGTCGTCTCCAGAAATCCGGCCGTGGCCCCGCCGTGCAAGGCCGGCAAAATGGGATTGCCAATCAGTTTCTCGTCATACGGCAGAACGGCGGTCAGCTCATCGCCGCGCCGGTCGAAGGTGATGCCGAGGAAGCCGATATAGGGCACCCCCTCCACCAAGGTTCGCAGGGCCGCGTCGCGCCGCTGCTTGATGACCTGAACCGGTTCCGGCCGGGACCGTCCCGCGCTCATTTGCGCATCGTGAAGGTAAAGGCCCCGGTGGCCGAGGCCACGGGCCGCGCCGCATCGTCATCCAGCGCCTCTGCCCGCACAAAGGCGACAGAGCGGGTGACATGGTAGCATTCCGCCCGTGCCCGCACCGTCTGGCCGGGCGTCGCAGGCCGCATGTAATCGATCCGCAGATCGAGCGTCGCCGTCCCCCCCGCGCTTTCGGGATGCGACACCACCGCCGCGCCGCATGTCGTATCGAGCAGCGCCGAGACTGCGCCCCCATGCAGCACCCCGGTCGCCGGATCGCCAATCAGCTGCTCGGCATAGGGAAGTGCAAATTCCGCCACGCCGCGCCCCATCGAAACCGCCTCAAGCCCGAGCGCCCGCGCATGTGGTAGCGCATCCATGAACTGGCGGGCGATCTTGTCCGACTCCTCCGGCGCATGGGGCTGATCGGGATCGGGCGGCAGGGCGTCTTCGGTCGTCATGGAATGTCCTTTCGCCCGCATATGAGCGACAAAGTCGCGCACCGGCAAGGGGATGACCGGAAGCGGGGCTTGCACAGGCGCATTCGCCCGGTAAAAATGACCTAACGTCACAAATTGGCTTCGGGTAAGGTGGAGGCTTGGAGGATGGGCGAGATGCGCCTCAGCTTCAAGGAGATGTGCGAAAGGTTCGATGTGACCCCACGCACATTGCGATATTACGAATATATTGAACTTCTGCACCCGGAACGACAGGGACGCTCTCGCTATTACGGCAATCGCGACTGCGCCCGGATGCGCCTGATCCTGCGTGGCCGGAAATATGGCTTTTCACTTGAGGCGATCCGCCAGTGGCTGGATATCTATGACGAGCAGGGCTCTGCCGCACAGATGACAAGCTGGATCGAAAGCGCCGATGCGCAACTGTCTGAACTGCGCGAGCAGCGCGACCAGATCGACGAAACCCTGGCCGAATTGCAGAAACTGCGCGACCGCACGGCGGCCTCCCTCGCCGTCTATGACGAATCACCCGATGCGGTTCAGGACATCGTACAGGACCAAGGCTAATACTTTAGGATAGGCCCCGAAAAGCACTGCTCAAATTGTTAGCACACAAACAAGTTTGGCCAGAACGAATGTTGCGCCTTACCTACCGTCACTTTGCTTGATCTTACGTCATCCGCAAAATTACGCAACGTTCCGCTTACGTTAACGTCACCCACAGTTGTAATGATGAATAGGATCTGTTTTTGACCGTCCGATCAAATTCTTGTTTTACGATCTGACGGATAAAATGATGGATACCGACCGTACGATGACCATCCGCGAGATGTGCGATGCTTTCGAGCTGACCCCGCGCACCCTGCGGTTTTACGAAGCAAAGGAGCTCCTGTTTCCGATCCGCGAAGGCCAGAAGCGTCTTTTTACGCGGCGTGATAGAGCCCGGCTGAAACTGATCCTGCGCGGCAAGCGTTTCGGGTTCAGCCTTGAGGATATCCGCCAGCTTCTGGAACTCTACGACATGGGCGACCAGCAGCACACGCAGCTTGTCCGGACCTATGCCATCGCAGAGGACCGCCTGGCGGAAATGGAATCGCGCCGTGCCGAACTGGACGCCGCGATTCAGGAGCTCAAGGACCAGATGGCCTGGGGTGCGAAGATGATCGCCAACCTCGGGCAGGAACAGAAAGCGGCGGAGTAACCCCTCCGCCCCGAAGGAGGAGAGAGCGATGCCGACCTTTACCGCACCCGTCAAAGACATGCAGTTCGTCCTGCACGAGGTTCTGAAAGCCTCGGAACAGGATGTGCCCGGATATGACGAGCTGGACCGCGATTTCACCGCGGCCATTCTGGAAGAGGCCGGCAAGATCTCCTCTGACGTGTTTGCCCCGCTCAATGCCGTGGGCGACCGCGAGGGCGTGGTTCTGGAAAACGGTGTGGTCCGTACGCCGAAGGGCTTCAAGGAAGCTTTCGATCAGTTCCGCGAAGGCGGGTGGCCGGGCCTCGACTGCGATCCGGACTACGGCGGTCAGGGCCTGCCTGCCCTCATGTCCACGGCCACGGGCGAGATTTTCTCCGCCGCCAACATGGCCTTCATGATGTATCCGGGCCTGACCCACGGCGCCTATTCCGCCATCCATGCCCATGGCACGGACGAGCAGAAGCAGACCTTCCTGCCCAAGATGGTCACCTGCGAATGGACCGGCACCATGAACCTGACGGAGCCGCATTGCGGCACCGATCTGGGCCTCATGCGCACCAAGGCCGAACCGCAGGGCGACGGAACTTACAGTGTAACCGGCCAGAAGATCTTCATCTCCGCCGGTGATCACGACATGTCCGACAACGTGATCCACCTCGTGCTGGCCAAGATCCCCGGCGGCCCCGAGGGCATCAAGGGCGTCTCGCTCTTCATCGTGCCCAAGTTTCTGGTGAAGGACGACAATACCCCCGGCGAACGCAATGCCGTCTCGGTCGGCAAGATCGAAGAGAAGATGGGCATTCACGGCAATGCCACCTGCGTCATGAACTACGACGGCGCCACCGGCTACCTGCTGGGCGAGGCCCACAAGGGCATGCGCGCCATGTTCACCATGATGAACGAGGCACGTCTGGGCGTCGCCATGCAGGGCCTCAGCCAGGCCACCGTCGCCTATGAAAACGCGCTGGTCTACGCCAAGGACCGCCTGCAGGGCCGCGCCGTCACCGGCGCCGAAAACCCCGACGGCCCGGCCGATCCGCTGATTGTGCATCCCGATATCCGCCGCTCCCTGATGGACCAGAAGTCTTTTGTAGAGGGCGCTCGCGCCTTCGGCCTCTGGGCGGCCAACCTGCTCGACCGCGGCCATCGCTCGAACGATGCCGAGGCCGAAGGGCTGGTGTCGCTGATGACCCCGGTGCTGAAGGGATTCCTGACCGATCAGGGCTTCGACATGACCGTGCTGGCCCAGCAGATCTACGGCGGCCACGGCTATATCGAGGAATGGGGCATGTCCCAGTTCGCCCGCGACGCCCGGATCGCCATGATCTACGAAGGCGCCAATGGCGTGCAGGCGCTGGACCTTGTCGGCCGCAAACTTGCCGCCGGCGGCGGCAAGCCCGCCATGGCCTTCTTCGAGGAGATCAAAGGCTTCATCAAGGCCAACTCCGAGGATGAGGACCTCAAGAACGGCTTCATGGAGCCGCTCAAAACCGCCTCCAAACAGCTGCAGGAAGCGGCAATGTTCTTCATGCAGAATGGCATGAAGAACCCGAACGAGGCGCTGGCCGGGTCCTATGACTTCATGCACCTCTTCGGCCATGTCTGCCTGGGCTATATGTGGGCGCGTATGGCGGTCGCGGCCAAGGCTGCACTGGCCACCGGCGAAGGCGACCGCGACTTCTACGAAAGCAAACTCGCGACAGGCCGCTACTACATGGCCCGTCGCCTGCCCGCCTGCGCCATGCATGTGGCCCGGATCACCTCCGGCGCCGCGCCCGTCATGGCGCTTGACGCAGCCAATTTCTGAGCCGGGATCAACCCGGCCCTAACGCCGACAGGGGGCGTCCTGCCTCCACTCACGGAACCGGCGGATTTCCCGCCGTTCGAGGCTGGCGGGGCCGTGCAAGGGGTTGCACGGCCCCCCGACACCGCCCCACATAGGGAGGCGTGGATGTGCTAACTGGGAGAGGAGCAGCCATGTCAGACTGGATCGACCGCCCGGCAAGCCACGGCATGTGCCAATGCGGTGCTGCCCGCTACTCGATTGCCGCCGGACCGGTGCGCGACACGCTCTGCGGCTGCCGCATGTGCCAGCGCGCGACAGGCAATTTTGTGGTCGCTTTTCGGGAAGTGGAGGAAACCCGGGTGAGCTGGATCGAAGCGCCCCAGGTCTGGCGCTCCTCAGACGTGGCCGAACGCGGCTTCTGCGCCAGCTGCGGCACGCCGCTCTTCTTCCGGGAGACAAATGGCAGCACGATCGAACTGCTGGCCGCAACACTGGGCGAGGGCACGCCCTACACCCCGTCCCACATGGTCCGTGGCGAACACCTCCCGGCCTGGTCGCTTGCCATGGGCGCCCTGCCCCGCCGGCCTGCCGAAGGCTCGCCACCATCTGCCTCCCGTCAGGCACCGGAGGTCTGATGCCCAAACGCTTCCGCATGACCCGCCGCGTAAACCTGGCCCTGACGGAAGACGCCTGGCGCCGCCTGCGCAAATTCGCGCAGGACGGCGGGCTCGACGAAGGCGAGGCCCTGTCCTTCCTCTTCGAGAATTTCGACAGTGTGACGGATGAGGACAACCTCACCCACCGCCTGCGGCTGTTCAATTCCGAACTGGAGGACCGCAAGAGATGACGGCAGCCTGGCCCCTCTGGCATCAGCCCCAGGTTTGGAGTGCGGACGCCTCCGGCGGGAGTATTTTTGCCAAGATGAAGAAACATGCTCGGTACAGTTCCACCCCATCCTGCTCCACCGGATTGGCTACCGGATATGTCAGGACGGGGCTTCACCTTGGACGTCCATCGGCTCTCCAGCCTGTGACGCCGGGACAGATTAGGCGCGTTAACCTTAACGCCAAATGAAGCCCCCCCTTCATCTTGGCAAAAATACTCCGGGGGTGCGGGGGCTGGCCCCCGCCGCGAAACGGTCCAAGGGAGGACACCAATGACGGCGAAATTCTACTGCTTCGGTGAAAGCGGCAATGCCTACAAGGCGGCGCTGACGATGGAGCTGGCGGGCTACGACTGGGAACCGGTCTTTGTTGATTTCTTCAACGGCGGCAGCCGCACACCGGAATTCCTCGCCATCAACGAAATGGGCGAGGCGCCGGTGCTGGTCGAGGGCGATCTGACCCTGACCCAGTCCTGCGTGATCATGCTGCATGTCGCCGAAAAGACCGGCAAGTTCATGGAGGGCGACCGCAACGAAATCCTGCGCTGGCTGTTCTGGGACGGGCAGAAGGGCTCCGGCCAGCAGGGCACACTGCGCTTCCTGCTGAACTTCATCCCCGAGGACAAGCGCCCCAAAGAGGCCATCGGCTTTGTCAACGGCCGGGTCATGGCCGCGCTCAAGACGCTTGAGAAACACCTGACCGGCCGCGACTGGATGGTGGGCGATGCCGTCACCCTCGCCGATTTTGCCTGCTGCGGTTACCTTTTCTATCCCGAACCCTTCGGCTTTGACCGCAAGGAGTTCCCCGCCATCGACGCCTGGCTTGACCGCATCGCGGCCCTGCCCGGCTGGAAACACCCCTATGATCTGATGCCCGGTCGGCCCTCCGACCGCGGCCTTTAATACCAAGGAGGCATTATGTCTGACGCCTATATCTACGACGCCGTGCGCAGCCCGCGCGGCAAGGGCCGCGCCGACGGTTCCCTGCACGAGGTGACTTCGGTCGCGCTTGGTAAGCAGATGCTGAACGCGATCAAGGACCGCTCCGGCCTTGAGGGCCATGCTGTGGAGGACGTGATCTGGGGCAATGCGACCCAGGCCATGGAACAGGGCGGCTGCCTGGCGCGCACGACCGTGCTGGCCTCCGATCTGGACGAACATATCCCCGGCCTTTCGATCAACCGCTTCTGCGCCTCCGGCATGGAGGCCGTCAACCTTGCCGCCAATCAGGTGAAGGGTGGCGCCGGCATGGCCTATATCGCAGGCGGTGTGGAATGCATGTCGCGCGTGCCGATGGGATCCGACGGGGCGGCCGTGGCCGTCGATCCGACCGTGGCGATGGAGAGCTATTTCGTCCCCCAGGGCATCTCTGCCGATATCATCGCAACGGAATACGGGTTTTCCCGAGATGACGTGGATGCGCTGGCCGTCGAGAGCCAGAAACGGGCCGCCGAGGCCTGGGAGGACAAGCGGTTCGACAAGTCCATCGTGACGATCCGCGACGTGAACGGTCTGCCGATCCTCGCCACGGATGAATACATGCGCCCCGGCACCGACATGCAGGCGCTTGGCAGCCTGAAGGCCTCGTTCAAGGATATGGGCGAGGTCATGCCAGGCTTCGACAAGGTCGCCCTGCTGAAATACCCGCATCTGGAGAAGATCAACCATGTGCACCATGCCGGGAACTCCTCCGGCATCGTGGATGGTTCGGCCGCCGTGCTGGTGGGCAACAAGGAATTCGGCGAGAAATACGGGCTGAAGCCCCGCGCCCGCATCCGCGCCACGGCCAAGATCGGCACCGATCCGACGATCATGCTGACCGGGCCGGTTCCGGCGACGCAGCGCATCCTTGAACAGTCGGGCATGTCGATCTCCGACATCGACCTGTTCGAGGTGAACGAGGCGTTTTCCGCCGTGGTCCTTCGCTTCATGCAGGCCTTTGACGTGGACCATTCCAAGGTCAATGTGAACGGCGGCGCGATTGCCATGGGCCACCCGCTGGGGGCCTCCGGCGCGATCATCATCGGCACGCTGCTGGACGAGCTGGAGCGGACCGGCAAGGGCACCGGCCTGGCCACCCTCTGCGTGGCCTCCGGCATGGGCGCCGCCACGATCATCGAGCGGGTGTGATGGGCAAGATCGACCTCGCCTCCGTTCCGGGCAAGACGGGCTCCGGCTATCCGGCGCCCTGGGGCGCACAGTTCGCCGGCCGTACCAACTGGCGGCTGGGTGATGCCGGCGGACTGACCCAGTTCGGCGTGACCCGGACAGAGGTTGCGCCGCAGTCCGCGTCGTCCCTGCGCCACTGGCACGTCAATCAGGACGAGTTCATCCTCGTGCTGGAGGGTGAGCTGGTGCTGGAGATGGACAGCGGCGAGACCCTGATGGGTCCCGGCGACTGTGCCGCCTTCCCGGCCGGCGTCGAGGATGGCCATTGCATGGTCAACCGGACCGACAGCCCCGCCACCTTCCTCTGCATCGGCACCCGCACGCCGGAGGAGACCGCCTATTATCCGGGGATCGACATGAAGGTGGAGGCCGGGCCGGATGGCTTTGCCTACCAGCATCTCGATGGCACCCCCTATCCGACAAATTCCTGAGATCCCTTCGGACAAGGAGATATCAAATGACTGAATTCACGATGGAAAAAGGCGCCGATGGCGTCGCGATCATCACCTGGGACCTGCCCGGAAAATCCATGAACGTGCTGACCCTCCAGGGCGCGGAGGAGCTGGATGCGGCGGTGACCGACGCGCTGGCGGACGAGGCCGTCAAGGGTATCGTCATCACCTCCGGCAAGGACAGCTTCGCCGGCGGCATGGACCTGAACGTCCTGGCCGCAATGAAGGAAGAGGGCGCGGAGGGTGTCTTTGCCGGCGTCATGTCGCTGCACCAGATGCTGCGCAAGATCGAACGCGCCGGGATGGACGCCAAGACCAACAAGGGCGGCAAACCGATTGCCGCCGCCCTGCCCGGCACCGCCATGGGCATCGGTCTGGAGCTGCCGCTGGCCTGCCACCGGATCTTTGTGGCCGAAAATCCCAAGGCCAAGATCGGCCTGCCGGAGATCATGGTCGGCATCTTCCCCGGCTCCGGCGGCACAACCCGCCTTGTCCGCAAGCTGGGTGTGATGACCGCCTCTCCCTTCCTGCTGCAGGGCAAATCGGTTGATCCCAAAGGCGCGATGAAGGCCGGGCTGATCGATGAGGTCGTGGCCGATCCGGTCGCCGCCGCCAGGAACTGGGTGCTGAATGCCAAGGATGCGGATATCGTCAAACCCTGGGATGTGAAAGGCTTCAAGGTGCCGGGCGGCGCGCCCTATCACCCCGCCGGTTTCCAGACCTTCGTCGGCGCCAATGCCATGATCATGGGCCAGACCTGGGGCGCCTATCCTGCGCCCAAGGCGATGCTTTCGGCCGTTTACGAAGGGCTCATGGTGCCCTTCGACACCGCGCTGAAGATCGAGGCGCGCTGGTTCACCTCCGTCATCATGAACCCCTCCTCCGGGGCGATGATCCGGTCGCTCTTCCTGAACAAGGAAGCGCTGGAGAAGGGCGCGAACCGGCCCGAAGCCCCCGACCAGCGCGTGAAAAAACTGGGCGTCATGGGCGCGGGCATGATGGGCGCGGGCATCGCGCTGGTCTCGGCACAGGCCGGGATCGAGGTTGTGCTGATCGACCAGAAGCAGGAGAGCGCGGACAAGGGCAAAGCCTATACCGAGGATTACCTCGATAAGGGCATCAAGCGCGGCAAGTCCACGCCGGAGAAGAAGGCGGAGATCCTGGGCCGCATCACCGCGACCACCGACTATTCCCTGCTGTCTGATGCCGACCTCATCATCGAGGCGGTCTTTGAGGATGTCGGCGTCAAGGCCGAGGTGACCAAGAACGTGGAGGCCGTGGTGCCCGCCGACTGCATCTATGCCTCCAACACCTCCACCCTGCCGATCACGGAGCTGGCCAAGGCGAGCGCCCGGCAGGAGCAGTTCATCGGCATCCACTTCTTCTCTCCGGTTGAAAAGATGGCACTGGTGGAGATCATCAAGGGCAAGGAAACCGGCGATCGCGCCGTGGCCAAGGCGCTCGACTATGTGCGCCAGATCCGCAAGACGCCGATCGTCGTCAATGACGAACGCTTCTTCTATGCCAACCGCTGCATCATCCCCTATCTGAACGAAGGGGCGCGGATGGTGGCCGAAGGGGTCGCGCCGGCGCTGGTCGACAATGCCGCCCGCCTGCTGGGCATGCCCGTGGGTCCGCTGCAGCTGATCGACGAGACCTCCATCGACCTCGCGGTGAAGATCGCCAAGGCCACGAAACAGGCGCTTGGCGACAAATACCCGGCCGATGCGAAGCCGGTCGATGACCTGATGTTCGCGCTCTACGATCAGGGGCGTCTGGGGCGCAAGGCCAAGGCGGGCTTCTACAGCTATGACGAGGCCGGCAAGCGGCAGGGCTTCTGGGACGGTCTGGACGGTCTGACCCCCACGCTCGAGGAACAGCCCGACCTGATCGAGGTTCAGCATCGCCTCATGTTCGCCCAGGTGCTGGAGGCCGTGCGCGCGCTGGAATCCGGCGTGCTGGAAGACATCCGCGAAGGCGATGTCGGCGCGATCCTCGGCTGGGGCTTTGCGCCCTGGTCCGGCGGGCCGTTCAGCTGGCTCGATATCATCGGCGCCGAATATGCCGCCGAACGCTGCGACCAGCTGGCCGAGAAATTCGGGCCGCGCTTCTCCTGCCCCGATCTCCTGCGGGAGATGGCCGACAAGGGGCAGAGCTTCTACGGCCGTTTCGGCGAGGGCAAGAAAGCCGCCTGAGACCAGAGCAGAGACCAGAACGGGCCTCCCCTCCGGGCGGCCCGTTTGCGTTTCACGACTGGCGGGCCAGCTCGATCCCATCCAGCCGCGCCTCGATCGCCGCCGTCCAGCGCAGCACCACCGGACCCAATGCAAAGGAGATCAGCGCAGCCGAGGGCCAGGCCACGACATAGGCATGCATCCACTGCCCCAGGAACTGCGGCCCGAACCCGAGGGTCAGCCAGCAGATCCAGAGCGTCATCAGAAACGACAACATGCTCGACAGCAGCACGGCAAAAATCAGACGTCTGCGCATGGCTCAGTGCTCCGGCACGGCGGCCAGCGTCGCGGTATCTGCCCGCGCGCCGATCTCGCCCAGCTTTTCATTGTAGATCACCCGGGTGATCTGCGCCCCGATCACCCGTTCCGTATGGGCATAACGGAAATGGTCCGCCAGGGCCTCCGGCCCGGTCCATTCCTCCCACAGCACAAAGCGGCGCAGGTTTTCAAGGTTCTGGCGGATCTCGAAGCGGATGCAGCCGGGCTCTTTCACCGTCGCCGCGACCAGAATGGCCAGCTCCCGTTCCACATGGGCGAGGTCCGTGCCCTCGACCGCTTCAATTCCTGCGCTGACAAAATACGACATGTTCCCTCGCTCTCCGGGACCGGGATTGATCCCGGAATGACATCTAGCCAGACACATATCCGGAATATATAGACAGAAATGGCGTCTATAATTGCAGAATTGAAATGCTCGACGAAATCGCCCTCTTTATCCAGATTGTCCGCAGCAATGGCCTCGCCGCCGCCGCGACCCATCTCGACATGTCCGCGGCCACAGTCACACGGCATCTCAGCCGGCTGGAGGATCACCTCGGCTGCCGCCTGATCCACCGCTCCGCCCGGCGGTTCGAGCTGACGACCGAAGGCGAAAGCTACTACCGCGAAATGGCAGAGCTCGTCGATCAGATGCAGGGCCGCCTGCGCGGGCTGGGCGAGGATATCCATCGCATAGGCGGCAATCTGACCGTGGCGGCGCCCACGAACCTTGCCGTGACCGCGCTGCGCGACCTCTGGTCCGGCTTCCTGCGGGACTATCCGGAGGTGCGGCTGGATATCCGGCTGTCCAACAGCTTTGCCGATCTCCAGGCCGACCATGTCGATATCGCCCTGCGGGTGGGCCCCATGCCCGATTCCGGCTTTCTCCAGCAGCGGGTGGGCCGGGTCAGCACAATCCTGTCGGCCGCGCCCGCCTATCTGGATCGTCACGGCACCCCCGACACCCCTGCGGATCTGGCGCATCACCGGATCATTGGCGTCACCACCCTGCCCCACTGGGACCTGACCCATGACATAAGGGGCGAGAGCCTGCCGCTGAAACCGGTCACCGCCGCCGTGGCCGATGATATCGGCTTTGCCGCGCAGCTGGCAGAGGACGGCCTGGGCATCCTCCTGCTGCCCGTCTCCGAAATTGGGCCGCAAATCCGGGACGGACGCCTTGTCCATGTGCTGCCCGGCTGGCGCGGTCCGGATCGGATCATTCACTTGGTCTGGCCTGCCGGACGACTGCTGAGCGCCCGGGCGCGGCTCTTCCGCGACTACACCCGGGCGCATATATCCGCCGATCCGTGGCTGCAGGGCGGTCTGCCGCAATGCGACCCGTCCCCGGATGCCATGTGATGTGCTATAATCCCGCCAGCTTCCGCACACCGCCGGAGCGGCCACGGCACCGCCCCCCGTTCTTGACAGGCCGCGCCGATGCTATGCGGGCGCCAGATCAACAGTGCCCGGGAGGTTACCGATGAAACGACTGACGGAAGAGGAACAGCGCGCCCGCCTCAACCAGCTGATGCCCGCCATGGCGATTGTCATGCCGCTGATCACCTTCATCATCCTCCGCGCTGCGGGCGAGGATGAACGCACGGCCCTGATCATCGCCGGAGTGATGGTATTTATGGTGCTGTCGATGTGGCTGATGCGCATCCTGTTCGGGCCGCGCGGCTTCATCGCCGGCATGGCGGCGCTGGCGCTGCTGGGCTGGCGGTTGCAGGCAGCGGGGATCCTCTGAGCCAAAAATTGGCCCCGGGAGAACCGGGGCCAGTCACTCTACAGGCTCAGTAGAGACAGGTTCGCACCGGGACAGGTGCGGGGGGATAAACTTGTGGGATCAGGCGGCGACGGTGGCGCGGCCACCGTTCAGCTCACCCCGGATCGCGGCCACGAGGGCGGCATCGCGGAAGGTTTCCAGCGTACGGTATTCCTTGCCATCGGCGCTCTCGCGGGCCTCGCAGATGCACATGGCACCGGAGCCGGCGAAGATCACCTCGTCATTGTCGAATTCCAGCGTCACCACGGTTGCGGGGCCCTCAGGGGCCACACGATGGATACCGCAGACCCCTTCGAGGTCCTGTGCCAGCATCAGCACATTGCGGTCGCCCAGCACCTTCTCGGCCATGTCGCTTTCGACCATGACAGCCTGGTGCGGCAACAGGGTGATATCCTGCGCATTGCCGATCGCCTCGGCCGGAATGAAAAGCGGCTGGCGCGACTTCGGGCATTCGGCGGTGGAGAACCACAGCGGTTCGCGGCGCACGGAGCGCACGAACTGGATGCCGTTGTCGGCCGTGATCATGCGGGCCCCGGGTTCGAGGTCCTCGATCATCTGGTAGCCCATGGCGGTCATGACCTTGGTGCCTTCCATGAGGCCGGTGTTCGCACCCGTGCCTGCCCCGTTATAGGCGCCGGAGGCGTCGGACATGCGGCGTGCGATCTGTGCGGCCTTGTCGAATGCTTTGGTCATTTCTTTAACTCCCGTCCTCGGCTTCGTGCCGGATTGGTGACAGGGTCCAACCTGCCAGCGGGAATGGACGGAATCAGGTTCGAAATGTGGCAATAATAAGATGCTGTCGCCATTTCAGAGACACAGCCGGGGTCAGAACCCCGCTTTGTCGCAGCTCCGGCGACAATCGCGCCCTCAGAAGCGGTAGCCAAAGCGCGCGATATCCTCCGCGCAGAGCTCCGCCAGCAGATTCGAATCGGCTTTTGAATAAAAATCGCGGTATCCGGCGCCGGTGCCGGTCTTGTTCTCCTCCGGCAGCGCCAGCTCGAACCCCAGATGACGCCAGAGTGGGGCTGCATCTTCGCCAAACTGCTCCAACCGCAGGAAAAGCGCCGGCCGTTCAGCACCGCTGGCATCGGTCACGTAATGGCGCGCGGGGCTGGCCCGGAAACTGCGCCCGACCAGCGGATGGTTGAGAAAGGGGCTGAACGCTTCTGCCTTGGCGATCCTGACGGCCGGATGATCAAAACTCTGCTGCCTCAGCCAGTGGTAATAGCTGACCGCCCGGGCCCAGGGATTGCGGACCAGAGCAAAGATCAGCAGTTCGTCCAGCTCCGCCGGGCTGACCAGCCCGTCCAGATCCGCCACCGTCGAATGTTTCCAGAGCCGCCCGCGCGTCTGCACATCCTTCAGCCGCCCCCGCCGTTTGCGCGCCTTGGGCGTATCGCCCAGCATGATGTCATCCTTCATCGCGCGGCTTTCCAGCGCCAGCGCCAGCGAGGTCCCCCCGGTCTTGGGGATATGAATGAATAAATAGCGACGGCCAGACGACAGGATCATACGACGAATTAGGCCCAACCCGCCCCGCCTGGCAAGCCGGTGGTCTCAGGCACCTGCCCCCTGCTTCCTCTTGCCCGAAATATCCTGGGGGGGAGGCCAAAGGCCGTGGGGGGCAAAGCCCCCCCCCCCCCCCCCCCCCGGGCCCCCCCCCCCCCCCCCCCCCCCCCCCCCCCCCCCCCCCCCCCGCCGCCCACAGTCTGCCTCCCGCCTGCTATCCCCCGCCCGAGACGCGCCGCAGCCCCCGCCCCACTACATCAGCCCCGTCACATCAGCCCCCTCGCATCAGCCCCGTGACATCCGCCGCATCAAGCCCGCCCCGTCTTGCCCTCCTCTCCCCGCTGGCCTACCAATCCGCAACCGTCACAGGCACTCCATGGACCCCACACCGCTCCTGTTCCTCGCCGCGTTTATGGTCGGCACCGCCAAGGGCGGGCTCGCGACCGTGGGCTCGCTCGCCGTGCCGCTGCTCGCCCTGACCATGAACCCGGTCGAGGCCGCCGCCACCCTGCTGCCCGTCTATATCGTCACCGACTGGGTCAGCGTCTGGCTTTACCGGCGCAATTATTCCCGGGCGAACATTACCTATCTCCTGCCCGCCATGCTGCTGGGCGTGGCCATCGCCACGATGATTGTCACCGTCGCGCCCGAAGCGCTTCTGCTGATCGTCACCGGGCTGATCGGCCTCTGGTACTGCCTGCGCGCCTGGCTGCGCCGCACCCCGGCCCGGAAAACAGACCCCGCGCCGCGCCCGGCCCTCTTCTGGGGCACGCTGGCGGGCATCGCCTCCTACCTCACCCATTCGGCCGGCCCGCCCACCCAGGCCTATCTTCTGCCACAGCAGATGCCCAAGCTGATCTATGCCGGTACAATCGCCATCATCTTCGCCGTGGTGAACCTGTCGAAACTGCCGGGCTATGCCCTCGCCGGCCAGTTTAACGGGCTGGACTGGACCCAGACCCCCTGGCTCATCGGCACCGGTGTGCTCGGCACCCTGGCCGGACGCTGGCTGACAGAGGTCCTGCCTCAGGCGCTTTATGTCCGTGTCATCGAAATCCTGCTCCTCGCCCTGTCGGTCATCCTTCTGATCCGCGGCACGACAGCGCTCCTGACCTGACGGCAATTCCCTCGCGCCCCGATCTGGGGTAATCCGGTCTGCGGAATTCCAAGGGAGGAACCTATGGGCTGGATGGCTGACGAAACCGGACTGGAGAAGAACGCGGCGAATTACGTCCCGCTGACCCCCCTGTCGAACCTGACCCGCGCCCGGCGCATCTGGCCCGACCGTGAGGCGCTGGTCTACGGCAGCTTCCGCAAGACCTACGCCGAATATCACGACCGCGTCACGCGCCTGGCCTCGGCGCTCCACAAGATGGGGATCCAGCCCGGCGATGTTGTCGCCACCATCCTGCCCAACCTGCCCCCCCATGCCGAAGCGCATTTCGGCGTGCCGGCCTGCGGGGCGGTGCTCAACGCGATCAACACGCGGCTGGAGCCGGACACGATCGCCTATATCCTCGACCATGGCGGCGCAAAGATGGTGCTCTGCGACAGCCAGTTCATCCATAGCCTCGCCGAAGCGGTCGAACGGATGGACGGCCCCGCCCCCATCATCATCGAATGCCCCGACGATCAGGCGGGCGTCCATGCCCAGACCGATCACCTCACCTATGAGGACCTGCTGACCAGGGGCGATCCGGATTTCGACTGGATCATGCCCCAGGACGAATGGGAAAGCATCGCGCTCAATTACACCTCCGGCACCACCGGCCGGCCCAAAGGTGTCGTCTATCACCACCGCGGCGCGCATCAGAACGGCATGGGGCAAATCCTGTCCTGGCAGATGACACATTACCCGCGCTACCTGACCATCGTGCCGCTCTTTCACTGCAACGGCTGGTGCCACACCTGGATGATCCCGCTGCTCGGCGGCACGGTTGTCTGCTGCCGCGACATCACCGCGCCGGCGCTCTTTTCCGCCTTTGCCGATGAAGGCGTCACCCATTTCGGCGGTGCGCCCATCGTGCTCAACATGCTGGTCAACGCCCCCGACGACCAGAAACGCAGCTTCCCCCAGACGGTCGAGGTCTTTACCGCCGGCGCCCCGCCCGCCCCGGCCACCCTCGCCAAGATCGAGCCGATGGGCTTCAACGTCACCCAGGTCTACGGCCTGACCGAGGTCTACGGCCCCGCCACCGAATGCACCTGGGATGATGCCCTCTGGGGCGATCTCAAAGGCGACGACCGCGCCGCCATCAAGGCCCGTCAGGGCGTCGCCATGCCCGCCTATGACCATATCACCGCGATGACCCCGCAGATGGAACAAATCCCGATGGACGGGGTCGCGACCGGAGAGATCATGATGCGCGGCAACGGCGTGATGAAGGGCTATTACAAAAACCCCAAAGCCACCGAAGAAGCCTTTGCCGGCGGCTATTTCCACACCGGCGACATCGCCCTGCAGCATCCCGACGGCTACCTGCAGATTGCCGACCGCGCCAAGGATATCATCATCTCCGGCGGCGAGAATATCTCCTCGGTCGAGGTCGAGGGCGTACTCATGGCCCATCCGGACGTCCTGCTCTGCGCCGTCGTCGCCAGGCCGGACGACAAATGGGGCGAGGTGCCCTGCGCCTTTGTCGAACTGAAGGACGGCCGCACCGGCGACGCCGCCGCGCTGATCGCATTTGCCCGCGAACGGCTGGCAGGTTTCAAAACCCCCAAGACGATTGTCTTCCGGGAACTTCCCAAAACCTCCACCGGCAAGATCCAGAAGTTCGAACTCCGCGCCGCCGCCCGCGCCCTCTGACCCGGGCCGCCCGGCCCGAAGCCGGGACCGCCCCCCTTCATCTTTCCCCAAATACTCCCGCCGGAGGCAGGCCGGGCCCGCCGCAGGCGGGGCCGGCCCCCGGTCGGGCCGCGCCAGCGGCCCGAAACCGGAATCCCGAAACCCAAATCCCGAAACCCACATCCCGCCGGCAAAATCCCGCTGCCCGGCCATCGCAATCGGCGGAATTGCCCCGATCCAAGCCCCATGATATCGTCGCCAAAAGAGGCGGAGCAGGCCCCGTATGCCGGTCATGAAGAACTATCAGCAGCTCGTCGCCGCAGGTCTGTGGCGGGAGACGCCGGACGCTCAGCGGCGCGATGTTTCCGTCACCATCGGTGAGGCCACACTCACGCTGCGCGACACGGCCGACCGGCCCGTCGCGCATTGGTCAATCCCCGCCATCACCCGCGTCAACCCCGGCCGGACACCGGCCATCTACCACCCCGATGGCGATCCCGAAGAGACATTGGAGCTGGATGCCTCGGAACAGGAGATGATCCAGGCGCTGGACAAGCTCCGGCACGCCGTGACCCGACGCCGGCCCCGGCCGGGCCGCCTTCGTCTGTTTGTATTTGTCGTGGTGATCCTGGCCGTGCTCGGCGGTGCGGTGTTCTGGCTGCCCGGCGCGCTGAAGACACATCTTCTGGCCGTCATGCCCGCCGTCAAACGGCAGGAGATCGGCATGGCGCTGATGGAGGAAATCACCCGCGTCTCGGGCCCGCCCTGCAACCAGGGGCAGGGTCAGGTCATCCTCGACCGGCTGGCAGAGCGGATTTCGGGCGGCTACACCCCGGTGACGATCCGGGTGGTGCCGGACGGCGTTACACATGCCCTGATGCTGCCGGGGCGCCTGCTGCTTCTCAGCCATACCGTGATCGAGGATTACGAAGAGCCGGATGTCGCGGCCGGATTTGCCGTCGCCGAATCGCTGCGGGCCGATCTGGTCGATCCGCTGGGCGAGGTGCTGGACAATATCAGCATTGCCGCGACGCTGCATCTGGTGACAACGGGCGAACTGCCGCGGGCCACTTTGCGCCGCTACGCACGCCAGATCGTCACCGCCCCGCGCAGCCGCCTGCCGGTAGAGCCGCTGCTGGAACGCTTCCGCCGCTCCGAACTTCGCGCGACCCCCTTCGCCTACGCTCTTGATATGACGGGCGAAACCACCCTGCGCCTGATCGAATCCGACCCCTATGGAAGCTCCACTGCTCCGATCCTGATCCGGGATGCAGACTGGCTTCGGCTTCAGAACATCTGCGGCGGATAACAGCCCGAAATTCTATGTCCTGCCCGATTTCCGGCGGCGGCCCCGGACGGGTCGGCTAAACTGCCGGCATGAGCTTTGATCTGGACATCCCCCGGACCTGTTATCAGGCCTTTTTCGACCCGGCCACGCGTGAGGACATGCACGACCGGCTCTGGGTCGGCGTGACCTCAACCGGCATCTTCTGCCGCCCCGGCTGTCCGGCACGGCAGCCGAAATTCGAAAACTGCCAGTGGTTCGGCTCCGTGCAGCACTGTGTCGAAGCCGGGTTCCGCCCCTGCAAACGTTGCCACCCGCTGGAGGCGCGCGGCGCCGACCCCATCGTCGCCGCCCTGATGGCAGAGCTTCAAGCCGACCCGGCACGGCGCTGGACCGAAAGCGATCTGGTTGCCATGGGCCATGACCCCTCCACCATACGGCGCGCCTTCAAGCGGGCGATTGGCATGACCTTCCTCGACCTCGCGCGGATGCGCCGGTTGCAGGCCGGGTTCAGCCAGCTGGGCAGGGGCGGTCGGGTGATCGACGCGCAGCTTGAAGCCGGTTTCGACAGCGGTTCGGGCTTCCGTGACGCCTTTGCGCGCCTGATGGGCACTTCCCCCGAAACCCTGGCCCGCGCCGGCGCAGAGGCGCTGCTGCGGGCCGACTGGATAGAAACCTCCCTCGGTCCGCTGATCGTCGTTGCCGATGACCGCAGCCTGCATCTGCTGGAATTTGCTGACCGCCCCGCCCTGCCCCGCGAACTGGCCCGGCTGCGCGCCGCCGTCAAAGGTCGGCTCGGGATCGGGCGCACTGCCCCCATGGATCAGGCCGCGGCAGAGCTTGACGCCTATCTGGCCGGCCGCAGCCCCCGCTTCGACACACCGCTCACGCTGCACGGCACGCCGTTTACCCGGGCGGTCTGGCAGGCGCTGCGCCAGATCCCGGCCGGCGACACGATCAGCTACTCCACTCTCGCCCGCCGTCTGAACCGGCCCGAGGCCACCCGTGCGGTCGCCCGGGCCAACGGCGCCAATCAGATCGCTGTCTTGATCCCCTGCCACAGGGTCATCGGCGCGGACGGATCGCTGACCGGCTACGGCGGCGGCCTCTGGCGCAAGGAAAAACTGCTCGCGATCGAAGGCAGCTACCGGATGGCCGGAACCGGCTAGAACGGCTCCAGCCCTGGCCAGGCCCGACAGCGGCCCCGGGGCGCGCGGGGCCATGCCCGGCGGCAGATCAGACTGCTGCCGGAAGGTCTTAACGATTAACGCCGGGGAAAGGCGCCGCGATAGCCCGCGCTCTGCGCCGTTCTCAGCGCAAGCCCGACATCCTTCGCAGATCCAAACGGCCCCGTCAGAACCACATGCGCCATGCCCGTGTCACGGATCCGCACGGGAAGACCGCGCGCCGCCATCTGCTGCGCCACCTTCTGCGCGCTTTCCGGCGAAAAGGTCCCGACCTGAACATAGCTGGCCTCGCCGCGCGCAGGCTTGGGGGCCGGCGCGACGTTGCGGCTCGACACAGTGGACCGGACAACCGGCGCCGGTGCCGGCGCCACACCCGCCGTCTGGTCGACCAGAGTCACCGGCACAAGCCGGCGCGGCAGGGTCTTGGTCCAGACCATTTCCATCTGCTGTTTGCCGCGCAGCGTCCCCTCGGCCCGGTGCGGGTTCAGCCGGTCGTCTTCCCAGACACGACGGTATCCCTTCGGCACCGTGATGACCCCTGCGGTCTGAACCCGATTCTCGTATGCGGCGCGCGGCATGATCCGGGCATCGGGATGGATCGTGGCCGGGTCCACGCGCCGGACGCTGACTGCGGCCTGGCGGGTCTGGGCCGGCGGCGTGAACACCTTGGGCCCGGTGGACCGCACAGGCGCCGGGGCGACAGCCACAACACGGCGCGGCACCGACCCGTCATAGGACGGCGCAAGGGGGGCGGCAAAGGTCGGTGCAGGAGAGACAGGTGCCGTGCCCGCGACCGTGGTGCGGGCCATGACCCGCGGTGCACCGGTCGCATAATCAACATCCTGCGGGCCGCAGCGCAGCCCCGCGCCCGTCATATACCGCTGCGCCATCGCGGACATGCCCGGGCAGCCACCGGTGACCCGGGTCGCCGCAACAGGCGCGCGCGACGGCGCCACCACAACCGGACGCGCCTCTCGCACCGGCTGGACAGGCGCGGTGATGACCGGGGCCGCAGCATAGGGGCGCACGGGCTGGGTCGCAGGGCCGGTCACGGCACTGGCAGGACGAATGACAACGGGCGATGTGGTGACAGGCGCTGCCGACCGCGCCGGTTTCAGATTGGCCGGAACCGGTTTGCGCTTGGGCGCAGCCTGCGCCACCCGGGCCGGCGCTGCCACCGGGGCCGGAGCCGGTTTCGCCACGCTCTGCGGCTCCGGATCGGCCGCCGTGATCACGGTTACCCTGCCAGCCGTCTGCTGCGGCGTCGAGGTGGTGCCCGCCACCTGCGTGGGTTGAAAGCCACAGACCACTTGCCGGGCCCGCGTCATCCGGGGGATCCATTGCGTCGCGCCATTCACGCCGGCGCGGATATAGACGCAGCCACGGCTGTCGACATATTGCTTGCCGGAAAATGAGGCGGGCGGATATTCTGCCGGGCCATCCTTGCGGCTTTGCGCCGCTGCGCCGCCGGCCGCCAGGGCGGCAAGCAGAAAATACGTGGTGACGTTGCGTGTGAACCTGGACATCTGCCCCCCCGGGTTGCTCCGCCGATCCTGCATCAAACCCCGAGGCGAGTAAAGCGGGACAAGCGGAAAAAACGGCCTATTTGGTGCCAAACATCCGATCACCCGCATCCCCTAGTCCCGGAACGATATATCCTTTGTCATTCAGGTGACTGTCGAGCGATGCCGTGACGATGGGCACATCGGGATGCGCCTCCTTCATCCGCGCCACCCCTTCCGGCGCCGCAAGCAGGCACAGAAAGCGGATGTTCGTCGCGCCTGCGTTCTTCAGAAGGTCCACGGCGGCGGCAGAGGAATTGCCGGTGGCCAGCATCGGATCGACCGCGATCACCAGCCGGTCCTCCAGACTGTCGGGCACCTTGAAGTAATACTGAACCGGCTGCAGCGTTTTCTCGTCCCGGTAGAGCCCGACAAACCCGACCCGGGCGGAGGGAATCAGCTCCAGCACCCCGTCGAGCAGCCCGTTCCCGGCCCTGAGGATCGAAATCAGCGCCAGCTTCTTGCCCTCCAGCACCGGCGCATCCATCTCCTCCAAGGGCGTCTGGATCCGCTGCGTGGTCATCGGCAGCCCGCGCGTGATCTCATAGGCCAAAAGCTGCGATATCTCGCGCAGCAGCTGCCGGAACACAGCCGTGGACGTGGCCTGATCCCGCATGATCGTCAGCTTGTGCTGGACCAGCGGATGGTCGACGACGGTCAGATGTTCGGTCATTGCGGGTGGTCCTTCAGCTTTTCGGCGATCTTGTCTCTGGTATCCCCGTCACAGAAGGCCGCGTCCAGAGCATTGCGGGAGATTTCCAGAAAATCCTCCGCCCCCCAGCCGAAAGCGCGCGCCAGTTCCTCATATTCCCGCGTCATCGTCGTGTGAAAGAACGGCGGATCATCGGTCGAGACGGTGACCTTCACCCCCCGCTCCCGCAGGCGCTGAATCGGATGGCGGTCCCAGCGGGGATAGAGCCCAAGCATGACATTGGAGCCCGGGCAGACCTCCAGTACAACCCCGTCCTCGGCCAGCCGGTCGACCAGCGCCAGATCCTCAATGGCGCGCACCCCATGCCCAATCCGCTCGACCCGCAGCACGTCCAGCGCATCGCGCACCGACTGCGGCCCGCCCCATTCGCCGGCATGGGCGGTCAGGCGCAACCCCGCCTCCCGCGCCAGATCGAAGGACCAGGTGAAATCGCGCAGAGCCCCGCGCCCCTCATCCCCGGCAATCCCGAAACCGGTGATGAAATCCCCCACCGTCTCCGCCGCGCAGAGCGCGGAGGCCCGCGCCTTCTCCGGTCCGAAATGACGGATGCAGGTGACAATGCCGCGCAGGATGATCCCGTCCCGCGCCTCCGCCCGGGCCGCCGCCTCCTGCATGGCCAGCAGATACTCCCGCCAGGCCCCGACATCCGATCCGCCGCAGAAATCCGGCGAGACGAAGGTCTCGGCATAGATCACCCCCTGCGCCGCGCTTTCCTCCAGCACCGCCGTAACCAGCCGGGCGTAATCCTCCGGCGTCTTCAGGACGGAGGTTGCGGCCTCATAAACGGATAGGAAATGCACGAAATCCCGAAAGGCATAGCTGCCATCCTCCCGGAAGACACCCGAGATATCGATGGATTTCTCCTTCGCCAGCCCCCGGATGAAAGTAGGCGGCGCCGCCCCTTCCAGATGCAGATGCAGCTCCAGCTTCGGCAGGTCACGCAGGCTCATGGGGTCTCTCTGAATTGTTCGCGCCGCCTCCGGCGGCACGATGCCTCCGGCGGGAGTATTTTAGGAAAGATGAAGCCGGAACGCGCGGCCCGTCTTCATCTTTCCTAAAATACTCCGGGGGTGTCGGCCGCAGGCCGGCGGGGGCAGCGCCCCCTTCCCGGCCCGTCCGCATGTCCGCGTTCAGGCCCATGTGACGCCCAGATGCCCTGCGGCCAGCTGCGCCACCCCGGTAAAGGGGATCAGCCCGAGTTCCCCAGCCCCCTGTCCGGCGACCAGCACGGGCACGCGTTCCCGCGTATGATCCGTGCCGCTCCAGCTCGGGTCATTGCCATGATCCGCGGTCAGGATCAGCATGTCCTCCGGGCGCAGGCGCGGCAGAAGCGCCCCGATTTCTGCATCGAACCATTCCAACGCCCGGGCGTAGCCGGAGATATCGCGGCGATGCCCGTAGAGGCTGTCGAATTCGACGAAATTGGCGAAGGTGAGCGAGCCGTCCTCCGCCTCTGCCACCGCGCGGGCAAGATGCTCCATCAGCTCGTCATCCGTGCCTTTCACCACATCATCAATCCCGCGCATCGAAAAGATGTCCCCGATCTTGCCGATCGCATGGGTCGGATGACCGGCCTGCTGCACCCGGTCGAGCAGCGTGGGCGCCGGGGGTTCGATCGCGAAATCGCGGCGGTTCTTGGTGCGCGCAAAGGTCTCCGGCGTCTCGCCGGTAAAGGGCCGGGCGATGACCCGCCCCACCTTCATCGCATGCAACGTGGGCGCCAGCTTCCGGCACATCTCCATCAGCGCGTCGAGGCCGAAATGCACTTCATGCGCGGCGATCTGGAAGACGCTGTCGGCGGAGGTATAGCAGATCGGGCGGCCGGTTCGGATATGCTCCATCCCCAGCTCCGCGATAATGGCGGTGCCGGAGGCGTGGCAATTGCCGAGGATGCCGTCACTATTGCCGGCCCGGCAGGCGGCGGCGATCAGCTCTTCGGGGAAGCTGTTCTGCGTATCTTTGAAATAATGCCAGTCCCATGGCACCGGCACGCCCGCCAGTTCCCAGTGGCCCGAGGGCGTATCCTTGCCCGGGCTGACCTCCGTTGCCGCCCCCCATGTGCCGGTGGGCGTGGCGGAGAGACCCGGCACCGCATCGCCGCTGGCCAGCCGTACCGCTGCCCCGAGGCCGAGCGCGTCGAGATGCGGCAGGTGCAGCGGGCCGGAGCGTCCTTCCTCCGCCCGGCCCTCCGCGCAGGCCTGCGCGATATGGGCCAGCGTATTGGCGCCGGTATCGGGCAGGTCGCCGTTGAAGAACCGGTCCGCATCCGGCGCCCCGCCGATGCCGACGCTGTCCATGACGACAAGGAAGACGCGGGCCATCAGCCGATCCCCTCGCGGATGAGCTCCGGCACATCTGGTTCGGCCTCCGTGATGGTAATCGCGGCCTGCACGGCCTTCACCGTCTGGCTGGCCTGATCCATGCGGGAGGCATGGACGCGGCCCAGCGCCTGCCCCTTCTTCACCGGAGTGCCCAGCGGCAGCATGTCCGACAGGCCCACGGCATGGTCGATATGGTCCGTCTCCACCTTGCGGCCGCCGCCAAGGTCGACCACGGCGAGGCCAAGCGCCTGCCCGTCCATCGCGCCGATATAGCCATCCTGCGGCGCGGGGATCTCGCGGATCACGGTCGCCTCGGGCAGGAAACGGGCGTAGTTTTCCATGAACTGCACCGGCCCGCCCATGGCGGCGACCATGCGGCCCATATGCTCTGCAGCCTTGCCGGAGGCGATCGCGTCGAGGATCATCCTGTGGCCCCGCCCCACATCCTTGGCCATTTCCGCCCCGGCGAGCACCACGCCGCCCAGCATGGCGGTGAGTTCCAGCAACGGCCCCTCCGCCTCCCCGGTCAGCACAGCGCAGGAGGCGGCCACCTCCAGCGCATTGCCAAGAGCGGGTGCCAGCGGCTGGCTCATGTCGGAGATCACGGCGGAGGTCCGGCAGCCCGCCTCATTGGCGGTGGTCACCAGCGCCTCCGCCAGCGATTTTGCCTCGTCCATATTCTTCATGAAGGCGCCGGAGCCGATCTTTACGTCAAGCACCAGCCCGTCCAGCCCCGCCGCCAGTTTCTTGGACAGGATCGACGCGGTGATCAGGTCGAGGCTTTCCACGGTCGAGGTCACATCCCGGATCCCATAGAGTCGTTTGTCGGCGGGTGCGATTTCAGCGGTGGCGGAGACGATGGCGCAGCCGGCCTTTTCGACAACGGCGCGGAGCCGGCCCTCGTCCAGCCCGGTGATCAGCCCCGGGATCGCCTCCAGCTTGTCGAGCGTGCCGCCGGTATGGCCCAGCCCCCGGCCGGAGATCATCGGCACATAGGCCCCGCAGGCCGCCAGCGCCGGGGCCAGCACGAGCGAGACGCAATCACCCACCCCGCCCGTCGAATGCTTGTCGAGCACCGGACCCGGCAGCGACCAGGAGAGCACCTCGCCGCTGTCGCGCATCGCGAGCGTCAGCGCCACCCGCCCCTCGTCGGACAGGCCGTTGAGCAGCGCCGCCATGGCAAAGGCCCCGGCCTGGGCATCCGTCACGCTCTGATCCGCAAGCCCCTGGGCGAACCAGGCAAGTTCGGCTCGGGAGGGCGTGTCGCCGTCGCGCAGCCGCGCAATGATGCGGCGGGCATCCATCAGCTTTTCTCCATGAACCCGGCGTCGAATTTGCCCGGCAAGATCTGGGCCACGGTCAGCTGCAGCCGTTCTCCGCCGAGCGTGCCGAGGGTGACCATGACATCCGGCCCGGCGAATTCCGCCAGCTTCTGCCGGCAGCCGCCGCAGCAGGGCACAGGCGCGGGGCTGTCGGCGATGACGGCGACCTCCGCGATCTCCCGCTCTCCGGCGGCGCACATGGCGGCGATGGCGCCGGCCTCCGCGCAGGTGCCTTCGGGATAGGCGACATTTTCGACATTCACCCCGGTGAAGATCGCGCCCGAGGATGTGCGGATCGCCGCACCCACCTTGAAGTTGGAATAGGGGGCATAGGCATTGTCCCATACCTCGCGGGCGGCTTGCATCAGGTCCATATCGTGCTCCTTACCGGGAGTCGCAGTCTTGGTCGGGCGGGCGCGCAATGCAAGTGGGCAGGACGCGGGGTCAGCCGGACGGGGTGCGGGTGTCGGGGGCGGATGCGCTCCGCGCGGGAGTATTTTTGCCAAGATGAAGGGGGGGGGGCGCATAAACCTTGATAGGGATTAACCTTGATCAGCGGTTAGGATCAGGAGGGCTGTCATATGGCCGTTTCCACCGGCGTGGTTTATGGGCGGCAGCGCGAGGCGGGGCTTCCGCCCCGGGAACAAACGGTTTAACGCTGAACCATCCCCTGCCCGCGCGATTTTGTGAAGGAGCCCGATGATGCCCGATGATGCCAAGCCCGACAGCCGCACCCTTCTGCGACAGGCGGCGCTGACCTATCACGAGACGCCGCGCCCCGGGAAGTTGGAGATCCGGGCGACAAAGCCCCTGGCCAACGGGCGCGACCTGTCGCTGGCCTATTCGCCGGGCGTGGCCGAGGCCTGCCTTGAGATCAAGGATGATCCCGCGAATGCCTCGCGCTACACCGCCCGCGGCAATCTGGTGGCGGTCGTGTCCAACGGGACCGCCGTGCTTGGCCTCGGCAATATCGGCGCGCTGGCGTCGAAACCGGTGATGGAGGGCAAGGCCGTCCTCTTCAAGAAATTCGCCGGCATCGACTGTTTCGACATCGAGGTGAACGAGAGCGATCCGGTCAAGCTGGCCGAGATCGTCTGCGCGCTGGAGCCAACCTTTGGCGCCGTGAACCTTGAAGATATCAAGGCGCCGGACTGTTTCATCGTCGAACAGCTCTGCCGCGAGCGGATGAACATCCCTGTCTTCCATGACGACCAGCATGGCACGGCCATCGTGGTGGGCGCGGCGGCAACCAATGCGCTGCATGTCGCGGGCAAGGACTGGGGGGAGATCAAGGTCGTGTCGACCGGCGGCGGCGCGGCGGGCATCGCCTGCCTCAACATGCTGCTGAAGCTCGGGGTGAAGCGGGAGAATGTCTGGCTCTGCGATATCCACGGGCTGGTCTACGAGGGCCGGGCGGAGGATATGAACCCGCAGAAGGCCGAGTTTGCCCAGGCTTCGGACAAGCGGACGCTGGAGGATGTGATCGAGGGGGCCGATCTGTTCCTGGGCCTCTCTGGCCCGGGCGTTTTGAAGCCCGAGCAGGTGGCGCGCATGGCCGCAAAGCCCATCATCTTTGCGCTGGCCAACCCGACGCCGGAGATCATGCCGGACGAGGCGCGGGAGGTTGCGCCCGATGCGATCATCGCCACGGGCCGCTCGGATTTCCCCAATCAGGTCAATAACGTGCTCTGTTTCCCCTTCATCTTCCGTGGCGCGCTGGACGTCGGCGCGACGGAGATCAACGACGAGATGGAGCTGGCCTGTATCGAAGGCATCGCGGCGCTGGCCCGGGCCACGACCTCGGCCGAGGCCGCCGCCGCCTATCAGGGCGAAAAGCTGACCTTCGGGGCCGACTACCTGATCCCGAAACCCTTTGATCCGCGCCTGTCGGCCACCGTCTCCAGCGCCGTGGCCAAGGCTGCGATGGAGTCGGGCGTGGCAACACGACCGATCGAGGATCTGGCGGCCTATAAGGAGAAACTCCGCGGCTCCGTCTTCAAATCCGCCCTGCTCATGCGGCCCGTGTTTGAAGCAGCCCGCACCGCGTCCCGCCGGCTGGTCTTTACCGAAGGCGAGGATGAACGCGTGCTGCGTGCCGCCCAGGCGATCCTGGAGGAGACCACCGAACAGCCCATCCTGATCGGCCGCCCCGAGGTGATCGAGGCACGCTGCGAACGGGCCGGGCTGAAAATCCGCCCGGACACCGATTTCACCATCGTAAACCCGGAAAACGACCCCCGCTACCGCGACTACTGGGGCACCTATCATGAGATCATGGCCCGGCGCGGCGTCACCCCCGACCTTGCCCGTGCCATCATGCGCACCAATTCCACCGCCATCGGCGCGGTCATGGTGCATCGTGACGAGGCCGACAGCATGATCTGCGGCACATTTGGCGAATATCGCTGGCATCTCAACTACATCACCCAGGTTCTGGGGACGGAGAAGATGCACCCCCATGGCGCGCTGTCGCTGATGATCCTGGAGGACGGGCCGCTCTTCCTGGCCGATACCCATGTGCATTCCGACCCCACGGCAGAACAGATCGCAGAAGCCGCCATTGGCGCCGCCCGGCATGTGAAACGGTTTGGCCTGCACCCTAACGTGGCGCTCTGCGGCCGGTCCCAGTTCGGCAACCAGGATACGGAATCCGCCCGCAGGCTGCGCGGCGCGCTGGAAATCCTCGACAGCGCGCCTCGCGACTTCACCTATGAAGGCGAGATGAACATCGACAGCGCGCTGGACCCGGCGCTGCGCGAACGTGTCTTCCCCGGAAGCCGGATGCAAGGCGCGGCCAATGTGCTGATCTTCGCCAATCCCGATGCGGCCTCTGGGGTGCGGAACATCCTGAAGATGAAGGGCGGCGGGCTGGAGGTCGGCCCGATCCTGATGGGTCTTGGCAACCGCGCCCATATCGTCACGCCCTCGATCACGCCGCGCGGATTGCTGAACATGGCGGCCATTGCCGGCACGCCGGTGGCCGCCTACGGGTGACCCCTTTGCTGTGACGGTCGGATTTGCTTATCCGCAGTGCGGAATTTGCAAATCCGGCCAGATTTCGCGCCGATACCCCGCCGACAGCATAACTTTGCAAAATTTTGCAGTGCGCTAACGGCAAAAATTGCAAATTTTCCGCGCCAAAGCGCCGCGCCTGCCACCGATTTTCTTGCCCCATGGCCCGCCCATCCCCTACTCCATAGGCGACGAGGAGGAGGACCAAATGGCATACAAGGACATCTACGGCGACTGGCAGCAGGATCCCGAACGCTTCTGGATGCAGGCGGCAGAGGCCATCGACTGGGATCGCAAACCATCGAAAGCGCTCGATGACAGCAAGGCGCCCCTCTACGAATGGTTCTCCGACGGCATGGTCAATACCTGCTGGAACGCCGTCGACCGCCATGTCGAAAATGGCCGGGGCGAACAGACCGCCATCATCTACGACAGCCCGATCACCCACACCAAGCGCGAAATTTCATATGTGGAGCTGCGCAACCGTGTCGCCAGCCTGGCCGGCGCGCTGCGCAAGAAAGGGGTCGAAAAAGGCGACCGCGTCATCATCTACATGCCGATGATCCCGGAGGCGCTGGAGGCCATGCTCGCCTGCGCCCGCCTCGGCGCGGTGCATTCCGTGGTCTTCGGCGGCTTTGCCGCCAACGAACTGGCCGTGCGCATCGACGATTGCACACCCAAGGCCATCATCGCCGCCTCCTGCGGCCTCGAACCGGGCCGGGTTGTGCATTACAAACCGCTGCTCGACGGCGCCATTGAGCTGGCAGACCACAAGCCCGACTTCTGCGTGATCTTCCAGCGCGAACAAGAAGTTGCCGAACTCACCCCCGGCCGCGATGTCAACTGGCACGGCTTTCAGTATGGCGTCGAACCCGCAGAATGCGTACCCGTGGAGGGCAACCATCCGGCCTATATCCTCTACACCTCCGGCACCACCGGCCAGCCCAAGGGCGTCGTCCGCCCCACCGCCGGCCATCTCGTGGCCCTCAACTGGTCGATGAAGAATATCTACAACGTCGATCCGGGAGAGGTGTTCTGGGCCGCCTCCGACGTCGGCTGGGTGGTCGGTCACAGCTATATCTGCTACGGGCCGCTGATCCACGGCAACACCACCATTGTGTTCGAGGGCAAGCCCGTCGGCACCCCCGATGCCGGCACCTTCTGGCGCGTCATTTCCGAACATAAGGTGCGCAGCTTCTTCACCGCCCCCACCGCGTTCCGCGCCGTAAAGCGTGACGACCCCAAGGGCGGATTCCTCAAGAAATACGACATCTCCTGCCTGAAACAGATCTATCTGGCCGGCGAACGCGCCGATCCGGACACGATCACCTGGGCCCGCGACCACACCGGACTGCCCATTATCGACCACTGGTGGCAGACCGAAACCGGCTGGGCCATCGCGGCCAACCCGATGGGGATCGAGGAACTGCCGGTCAAGCTCGGCTCCCCCTCCGTCGCCATGCCCGGCTATGACGTCTGCATCCTGGACGAGGCCGGCCACCCGATGAACCCCGGCGAGCTCGGCGCGATTGCCATCAAACTGCCGCTGCCGCCCGGCACCCTGCCCACACTCTGGAACGCCGAGGCACGCTTCAAAAAGAGCTATCTCACGACATTCCCCGGCTATTACGAGACCGGCGATGCCGGCATGATCGACGAGGATGGCTATCTCTACATCATGGCCCGCACCGATGACGTCATCAATGTCGCGGGCCACCGCCTCTCTACCGGCGGAATGGAGGAGGTGCTGGCCTCCCACCCCGATGTCGCGGAATGCGCGGTCATCGGTGTAACCGATACGCTCAAGGGCCAGCTGCCCATAGGCTTCCTCTGCCTGACCAAGGGCGTGAACCGCCCGCATGACGACATCACCGCCGAAGCCGTCAAACTGGTGCGCGACAGGATCGGCCCGGTCGCCGCCTTCAAGCTTGCGGTCATCGTCGACCGCCTGCCCAAGACCCGCTCCGGCAAGATCCTCCGCGCCACAATGGTCAAGATTGCCGATGGCGAAGATTTCAAGCTCCCCGCCACGATCGATGACCCGGCCATCCTCGATGAAATCCGCGAGGTGCTGAAAACCATCGGCTACGCGACCTGACCCCAGCTTCTTTGGTCCCCAAATATCCTGGGGGAGGCGCGGCCAGCGCCCGGGGGCAAAGCCCCCGATCCGCGCCGCAGGCGCCTGAGATAGAACAACGGGCGGGGCCATCGGCCCCGCCCGTTTCCTTTGGGTCGGATGGGTCGGACCTCTGCGGTCCCGACCGCTCAGCGACCCTACAGCTCAGTGCTTCTGAACAAAGGCGTCCACTTCACGTTCCGCCTCTTCCTTGGCATAGCCGTAACGCTCCTGCAGCTTGCCCACCAGCTTCTGGTGGTTGCCCTGCACCACGTCCCAGTCGTCATGGGTCAGCTTGCCCCATTGGGCCTGCGCTTCCCCTTTGAACTGCTTCCAGTTGCCTTCGATTTGATCCCAGTTCATGGCTCTGTCCTCCTTGGGTTGCCATTCGCGGGATCAACTGGCAGCCCACCCGAAGGGTTCCCGCCACCTCACAGCATCCTGCGCCAGATCTGGCCGTTCAGATCGGCGCCAAATGACCGGTGCCGCTCCTCTTCCACCAACATAAACCCCCGGGATTGATAAAGTTTCCGCGCATCCGAGAGCACATCATTGGTCCAGAGATCGATCCGCGCATATCCTGCCTGCGCCGAGAATGTGAGGCATTGATCAACCAGTTTACCCCCGATCCCCAGCCCGCGCGCCCGCGCGCCCACATGCAGCAATCGCAGCTGCGCCACATCGAGGCTCTTCTCCATCACGAAGACCGCGCCGGAGGCCACGCCATCCACCTCCGCAATCCATCCCCGCTCCCGCTCTGCCGGCTGTCGCGCCGCGAACTCGCCGAGGATCTTCAGCACCAGCGTCTCATATTCTCCGTTCCAGCCATATTCCCGGACGTAAAGCCGCGTCTGCTCCGAGACCACCCAGCCAAGATCGCCCGGCCGCACCTCCCGCAAAGCAACCGCCCGCTCCGTCGCGGCGCCCAGAAGCCCCTCGATCTCCGCCATGGCACCGGTCAGCCGCGCCTGCATCTCTGGCGGCATCCCCGCCAGATAATCCGCAATCTGCCCGCGCTGCCGCGTCACGTTCTCCGCATAGAGCGCCCGCCCCGCCTCCGTCAGCACCAGCGGCTGGCGCCGCCCGTGCTCCGGGTCGACCTCCCGGACAATCAGCCCGCCCGCCTCCAGCTCCGCGACGGCCCGGCTGATCTGCCCTTTGTCGAGCCCGATCTCCCGCGCCAGCTCCGCCGCCGTCGGCGCGGCGGCCCCGGCAATACCCACCTGAAACAGCACCCGCATCGGCGTCAGCCCGAAGCCGGAGCCGAGGAACTGCTCCCCCAGAGCACCTACAAACTGCGTGTAAAACCGGTTGAACCGGCGCACCGCATCGACCTGCGCGACAGGAATTTCTGGCAACTGACCCGGCATGATGACCCTCGCAACACTTATGTTGCGCCAGTCAACACTATAATGTTGCGTCAGTCAACTCTGGAGGGTTGCGTCGGTCAGCGCCCAAAGCTGCCCCCGCACCACATTCAGACAAACTGCTCCCGGATCAGCCGCTCTTCCAGCCCATGCCCCGGATCGAACAGCAGCCGATGCACCACCTTGGGCTCCGACCGGATATCGACCGAAATCACATTCGGTACCGACCGCGAATCCGCATCCGCCATCACCGGCCGCTTCTCCGGCTCCAGCACGTCGAACCGCACCGACGACGCCACGGGGATCAATGCCCCCCGCCACCGCCGCGGCCGGAAAGGCGCAATCGCCGTCAGCGCCAGCACATCGGAATCAATTGGCAGGATCGGCCCATGCGCCGAATAATTATACGCGGTCGACCCCGCAGGCGTCGCCAGAAGCGCCCCGTCGCAGACCAGCTCCTCCATCCGCACCTTGCCATCCACGGTGATCCGCAGCTTTGCCGCCTGCGGCCCTGCCCTCAGCAGCGACACCTCGTTGATCGCCAGCGCATCCTGCATCTTGCCATCGGCCCGCGTCGCCCGCATCAGCAGCGGATTGATCAGCGCCTTCTCGGCCGCCATCACCCGCTCCAGCAGATCCTCCTCGTGATATTCGTTCATCAGGAAGCCGACCGTGCCCCGGTTCATACCGTAGACCGGCGCATGCAGATGCTGGGTGCGGTGCAGCGTGGCCAGCATGAACCCGTCGCCGCCAAGGGCCACGATCACATCCGCTTCCGCCTCGGGCATCTGGCCAAAGCGCGCCACAAGCACATCTTTCGCCTCGCGCGCCCTGGGGCCCCGGCTGGCGACAAAGGCCAGTTTCATCTGCACTCCCCGCCCCGCCCGGGGCCATTCCGATCCATCGCATTCGGAAACAAGCATAATCCCGGCGCAGGGACCAGCCCCGTCCGGCACCGCCCCGGCACCCGCACCCCGCCCATTGCCGCAATCCAACATCAAAGCGTCACATTCGACCCTTCCTCCGCGCCCCACGATGCGATACATGACCCGCAACCCCGGACCCAGCTCTGAAGGAGATCGGCCATGAAAGACGCCATGACGGACAGCGGCTTCTTTACCGAAGCCCTCGAATCCCGCGACCCCGAAATTTTCGGCGCCATCCGCAACGAACTTGGTCGCCAGCGCGACGAGATCGAGCTGATCGCCTCCGAGAACATCGTCTCCGCCGCCGTGCTCGAAGCGCAGGGCTCGGTCATGACCAACAAATATGCAGAAGGCTATCCGGGCAAGCGTTACTATGGCGGCTGCCAGTATGTCGACGTGGCCGAGACGCTGGCCATCGAACGCGCCAAAGAGCTCTTCGGCTGCAAATTCGCCAACGTTCAGCCCAACTCCGGCAGCCAGATGAACCAGGCGGTCTTCCTCGCTCTGCTGCAGCCCGGCGACACCTTCATGGGCCTCGATCTGAACTCCGGCGGTCACCTGACCCACGGCTCCCCCGTCAACATGTCGGGCAAATGGTTCAACGTCGTCTCCTACGGCGTGCGCCAGCAGGATGAGCTCCTCGATATGGAAGACATCCGCGAAAAGGCGCTGGAACACAAACCCAAGCTGATCGTCGCCGGCGGCACCGCCTATTCCCGCGTCTGGGACTGGCAGGCATTCAAGGATATCGCAGACGAGGTCGGCGCCTACCTGATGGTCGACATGGCCCATATCGCGGGCCTCGTGGCTGGCGGCGTGCACCCTTCGCCCATCGGCATCGCCGATGTTGTCACCACCACCACGCACAAGTCGCTCCGCGGCCCGCGCGGCGGCATGGTGCTGACCAATGACGAAACCATAGCGAAAAAGATCAACTCCGCCGTCTTCCCCGGCCTGCAGGGCGGTCCGCTGATGCATGTCATCGCCGCCAAGGCCGTGGCCTTTGGCGAGGCGCTGCGCCCCGAGTTCAAGGATTACGCCGCCCAGGTCGTCAAGAACGCTCAGGCCATGGCAGACCAGCTGATGAAGGGCGGGATCAACGTCGTCTCCGGCGGCACCGACAATCACCTCTGCCTCGCCGACCTGCGCCCCAAGAAGGTGACCGGCAAGGCGGCAGAGGCCGCGCTTGGCCGCGCCCATATCACCTGCAACAAGAACGGCGTGCCCTTTGACCCCGAAACGCCCTTCGTCACCTCCGGCATCCGCCTCGGCGCCCCCGCAGGCACCACCCGCGGCTTTGGCGAGGCAGAGTTCCGACAGATCGCCGACTGGATCGTCGAAGTGGTCGACGGGCTGGCGGCCAACGGCCCCGAAGGCAACAGCGAGGTCGAGGAAAAGGTGAAATCCGAGGTCTCCGCCCTCTGCGCCAAATTCCCGCTCTACGCCGAGATGTGATACCTCCGGACAGACCCATCCAAGGGCCGCCTCGTGCGGCCCTTTTTATTGACCAACGACCGCCCCGAAGAACAAGCCCCCCCCCTTTTTCTTGCCGGAAATATCCTGGGGGTCCGGGGGCAAAGCCCCCGGCGCTCTCCATCAGAGCAGCGCCACCGATCAGCCCGATCAGATCAGCCCGCGCCAGCGCAGCACGACCAGGGCAAGAATGCCAAACAGAATAAAATTGAACGCCAGCGAGGCCAGCGCCCCAACGAGCTTTGTCTTCCGCAGCTCACCCGGCGCCGTCGTCTCGATCCCGGCCATCAGCCGGTCGAAAGCGTCCAGAATGGGCTTCTCCTCGACCTGCAGGCGCAGATCGGGATGCGACATCCGGGCCTGGGCCTGCAGCACCTCCTGACCGGCCGCGCGGGCCCGCGCCGGAAGCCGCCGCCCGGCCCGGTTCAGCGCCTCGCGCAGCGTGTCCGGCCGGCCGCCAAACCGCGCCGCCAGCGCCTTCCGGGCTGTTTCGGCCCTGGTGTTAAATTCGGCTTCGTCGATCACTATGCACCTCGCAGAACGCCTCATACTGCGCCCGGCGCAAAGCCTCAACCATACTGGTAACTGTCCCGCGTCACGACTACTGTCCCGACATGCTCAGAATGATCCGCCATGATGGCCCGACAGACCAGCCGCCCCTTATCATCGCCCATGGCCTCTTCGGGTCCGGGCGCAACTGGGGCGTCATTGCAAAACGCCTCTCGGGGACCCGCAAGGTAATCGCCGTTGACATGCGCAATCATGGCGAAAGCCCCCGGTTCGACACCAACAGCTACACCGACATGGCAGGCGATCTTGCCGAGGTCATCGCAGCCACAGGCCCGGCCCATCTGCTGGGCCATTCCATGGGGGGCAAGGCGGCCATGGCTGCCGCCCTGCTGCATCCCGCCGGCATTGAAAGCCTGATCGTCGCCGACATCGCGCCGGTTGGATATGCCCACAGCCAGTCTGACAAGATCGACGCGATGGAGGCAGTGGACCTGGGCACCATTTCCCGTCGCTCCGAGGCGGCCGAGGCTCTGGCCGGCCAGGGCATAGACCCCGCCCTTCAAAGCTTTTTCACGCAGTCGCTGGATATCCAGAACCGACGCTGGCGGTTCAACCTGCCCGTCCTGCGGGATGAGATGGACAAGATCATCGGCTTCCCCGATCTCGCCGGGCAGTTTGCGCGCCCCGCCCTCTTCCTCGCCGGCGCCGACAGCGACTACGTCACGCGGGAGGCCAGGCCGAAGATCCAAGACCTGTTTCCCGCCGCCCGGTTTGCCAAGATCCCCGGCGCAGGCCACTGGCTGCATGCCGACAAGCCGCGCGAATTTGTCGCCGCAGTGGACGCGTTTCTGTCTGCCGTGGATCAGCGCCAGATCATGGCCTGAGGCTCTCCCCTATTCCGCGACCGGAGCCTCCGGGTCGACCACCGCCGGCTCCTCAACCGCAGGCTCCTCAACCGCAGGCTCCTCGACCGACGGCTCTTCCACCGATGGCTCTTCGACGGAGGGTTCCTCTACCGAGGGTTCCGGCTCCGCCTGAGCTTGCCCCTCCGGCTCCCCCTCCCCCGGAGGTTCCGGGCGCAGATAGGCCCGCCGCAGGTCCGAAAGCCCCCGGTCCAGAAACCGCTCGATCTGCGGGATCGTGGGGTTGGACGCTGAAATCTCCGCCTGAACGCTGGCCAGAAGGGCGCGCAGCTCTGCCAGTGGAATGCCGGTCAGATCGTCGCGCTCCAGCGGATCGACCTGACCCTGGGACGACAGAACCTCCCCCTCCGCCAGCGGATCGGGCCGGACAAATGGCCAGCGGGGCCCGCCAAGGTAGACGGCGGCAAACATGGTCTTGGCCTTGCGCTCGGCCGTGCCCCCGACCCGCAGCGCCTCGTAGAACATACGATGCGTGTCGCGCCAGGGCCGGGTGTGATAATAGGTCGAGCCTTCGTTGCCCACGCCGCAGTAGCTGTCGTGAATGGCGGCGGCCCCGGCAAATTGCCGGGTGGTCGGCGCGCCGATCATATCCGCAAAGGCCGGCGGGATCGACGCCCCGTCTGTCAGAATGCCCTTCGGCGCAACCCATCGCCGCCCGCCCGCATCGACAAAGCTCAGATCCGACGCGAGCGGCCGGAAAGGATAGGCCCGCCGCGGCAGGCGAACGATCTGCGCGGCCAGTTGCAGCGGCGCGTTCACAAAGGTGCAGAGCGTCGTATCGCTGCCAGAGCAGAACCCGGCGGCGGGCGCAGAGTATGTTCCGTGAGTGGTGGGTCCCGCACAGGCTGACAAAGCCGTCAGGACCGGGAGAGAGAGGAAAATGCCTCGCATTGGTCCGATTTTCGAAAAAGTGTTAATTTAATGCCGTGATTGTTTCATGGATCGACGGTCGGACGCAAGGATTTTGCGCAGTTCCGGGCAGCGAGGTTGTTCCGGCGGTCGAATATCGGGCAGCGGAGGTCTGAGCTGGTTGAGGCGGGAGCGTCGAACGGCAGGCGCATCTGTCGGGCGTCACGCCCCCAGCTTAACGGTTGTACGTCAGAGATGAGGGCTGCGCCTGTCTGGGCGGGCGCGACTGCGCCTGCCGGGGTGAGACGGGACCGTCGCGCCTGTGGCGCGGCGTAAGCCCGTCGAACGGCAGGTGCATCTGTCGGGTGTCACGCCCCCCAGCTTAATGGTTGCACGTCAGAGATGAGGGCTGCGCCTGCCTGGGCGGGCGCGACTGCACCTGCCGGGGTGAGACGGGACCGTCGCGCCAGTGGCGCGGCGTAAGCCCGTCGAACGGCAGGCGCTTCTGACGTGCGTCACGACCTCCAGCTTAACGGTTGCACGTCAGAGATGAGGGCTGCGCCTGCCTGGGCGGGCGCGAATGCGCCTGCCGGAGGGCAGGCAGGCGCAGCCCGGCGGTGCCGGGCGAAATCTAGTAGAATCATTTCAGTCTTCAAATTCACAATTTGACTTACGAATTCTTACTCCGGTAAAACCATTCTCAACCAAAAGAGACCGCAGGACACCAATATCAGTTTTGTTGTTCGGCCCCACAATCACCTCAGCAATCGATTGAGATAATTTTTGACCACCATAATCTTCGGCATCGAGGCGCAAATTTACAAACGGCACTATACCACGTTTCGAAGAACGGTATTTTACAGTTCCATTTATTTCGTAGACTCCTCCGCCGAGGATAGACATAGGAGAATCTGAATTCTCCGGCCCCCAAACGAGAGAAGTCAATCTTACCTCGTCTTCCGCACGCCAAGAGGTATGCTTGAAGGCCGCACTCGCCTCCTGCAAACGGTAACTGGTTGTATATACAGCGACCCTACGCTCCTCATCTTCAGCGGCACCAGAGAATTTGAGAACGCCATCCTGCCAAATTTTCTCAATCTTGTCTTGAAAGTCCTTAGTGTCGTAAACTACATCAGTCCACAAGTTCATGAAATAATCTCGATCGAGCCCCAGCGAAAAACCGACCCCTTTCGAGCCATAATTTAGCCATGAATATAAATCATCAGCCTTCTTGCTAAAGGAGCAACCAAATATCCGAGTGCTTTCCCGAAGCCCATTGAAATGATCACGAAGCCCACTTAGGAAATTTCCGTTTGGCGACCGGGCATCAAAATCCATCCCTTCAAGAAACTCCGCAACAATACGAAAACTCTCCCCAACCTCACGTGGATCGTTCATATACTTTAAATCGCTAGCCCAAATAGCTTTGTTTTGAATGATCTGCAAGAATGCGTGCGCATCGCAGTAGTGGTAGTAGCAAACCGGCTGACTCATATTCAAGTAACCAGCCAATGCATTTCCACTCATGTACCACCTCACAAAATCGTAATAGAAAATTCTAAAAAAGCGCCTTCAAAGTCAAGAAAAGGTTTCGATCCACTCAGGAAAATCTCCCGCTTCGATATCACTCACCTTGAGGAAATTCTTTCGAAGATTTTTGGCACCCCAACCGGGTGCCGCACGCGATTTGCCTTCCGGCAATTCGCTTTCGCGCACTCACCCTAAAGATGGACAGCCCTCAGCTGTCCATCTTTAGGGCGCTAATAAACGCTTCCTGCGGGATATCCACCTTCCCGAACTGACGCATCTTCTTCTTACCGGCCTTCTGCTTGTCCAGAAGCTTCCGCTTCCGCGTCGCATCGCCGCCGTAACACTTGGCCGTCACGTCCTTGCGCAATGCCGCCAAGGTCTCCCGCGCAATAACTTTCCCGCCAATCGCCGCCTGGATCGGGATCTTGAACATATGACGCGGGATCAGGTCCTTGAGCTTTTCGCACATCGCCCTGCCCCGCATCTCCGCCCGGTCGCGGTGCACCATCATCGACAGGGCATCGACCGGCTCGTCATTCACCAGGATCTGCATCTTGACCAGGCTGTCCTCGCGATAGCCCTCCAGCTGATAATCGAACGAGGCATAGCCCTTCGTCACCGATTTCAGACGGTCGTAGAAGTCAAAGACCACCTCGTTCAGCGGCAGGTCATAGACCGCCATCGCCCGCCCGCCCACATAGGTCAGATCCAGCTGAATGCCCCGCCGGTCCTGGCAGAGCTTGAGCACATCGCCCAGATAATCGTCGGGCACCATGATCGTCGCGCGGATCCGCGGCTCCTCGATATGATCGACATGGGTCATGTCGGGCATGTCGGCGGGGTTGTGCAGGTCGATCTTCGTGCCGTCCCGCATATAGACATGGTAGATCACCGAAGGAGCGGTGGTGATCAGTTCGATATCATATTCCCGCTCGATCCGGTCGCGGATCACCTCAAGGTGCAAGAGCCCCAGGAAGCCGCAGCGGAAGCCGAAGCCAAGCGCGGCGGAGGTCTCCATCTCATAGGAAAACGAGGCGTCGTTCAGCGCCAGCTTCTCGATCGCGTCGCGCAGATCCTCGAATTCAGCGCTGTCCACCGGGAAGAGACCACAGAACACCACCGGGATCGACGGTTTGAAGCCCGGCAGAGGCTTATCGGTCCCCTTCTTCTCGGTCGTGATCGTATCGCCGACCTTGGTGTCGCGCACCTGTTTGATCTGGGCGGTGAGAAAGCCGATCTCCCCCGGCCCGAGCTCATCCACCACCTGCATCGCGGGGCGGAAGACGCCGATCCGGTCGACCGCGTATTTCGCGCCGGTCTGCATCATGCGGATCTGGTCGCCCTTCTTCAGCACGCCATCCATGATCCGGACCAGCACGACCACGCCGAGATAGGCGTCGTACCAGCTGTCCACCAGCATGGCCTTGAGGGGTGCATCGCGCTCGCCCGTGGGCGCGGGCAGACGGTGCACGATCGCCTCCAGCACATCGGGGATCCCGAGGCCGGTCTTGGCAGAGATCAGGCAGGCCTCGGACGCGTCGATGCCGATCACATCCTCGATCTGGTCCTTCACCTGCTGCGGCTCCGCCGCCGGCAGGTCGATCTTGTTCAGCACCGGCACGATCTCATGATCGGCGTCGATGGCGGTATAGACATTGGCCAGTGTCTGCGCCTCAACCCCCTGGGTGGCGTCGACAACCAGCAAAGACCCCTCAACCGCGCGCATGGACCGGCTGACCTCATAGGCAAAGTCGACATGGCCAGGCGTGTCGATCAGGTTCAGCACGTATGTCTCGCCATTCTGGGCGACGTAATCGATGCGGACCGTGTTGGCCTTGATGGTGATCCCGCGCTCCCGCTCGATATCCATCGCATCGAGGAGCTGCGCCTTCATTTCGCGCTCCGACACGGTGTTGGTCGATTGAATCAGACGATCGGCCAGGGTGGATTTCCCGTGGTCGATATGGGCAACGATGGAGAAGTTGCGGATATGTGCGAGGTCGGTCATAGCGCGGTCAGATACCAGAGCTTTCGTGCCCTTGGAAGATGGCTTGATCACGCCCCGGCGCCTTTATTTCTGGACGCCACGCGGGCAGGCATTACCTTGCCGGGACGAACAAGGAGCAATGGATATGAAACGCGGCATCCCCCTGATCGGCGGCCTTGTCCTGGGCGCGGCCCTGGGCGCGCTGACGGGCAGCGTCACAATAGGTGCCATCCTTGGACTTGGTGTCGGCATGCTCGCAGGGGCGGCCTTGGGACAAGGCAATCCCGACCGCTTTCCCAGCCCCGGCCCCGACCATGGTCGCGACATCACAGACAGGCTGGACGGCGGCCCGCCCGACGATGGCCCGGACGGGCCCGATGGGCCGGATGGGGACTGAGGCCTTCCGCCCGCTGACGCATTCGTGAACCGCCATGCCGGACCCTTGCGCTACCTTTCCGCCATCACATCCAGGGAGATCCTCATGCAGACCCGACGCAGCCTCTTGATGACCGGCGCCGCCGTGGCCGGTGCAACCCTCATCCGCCCCTATGCCGCCATGGCCGAAAGCCACGGTGAGATGGGCGGTGACATGTTCAAAACCCAGAGCGGAGAGATCACGATCCACCCCGTATCCCACGCCTCCTTCGTGATGGAGACGCCCTCAGGCGTGATCTACAACGACCCCGTCGGCGGCGCGGCGCTTTATGACGATTACCCTGCCCCCGACCTGATCGTGCTGACCCACCATCATGGCGACCATTTCGACCCAGAGACGTTGCAGGCGCTCTGGAACGACAAAGTCGAGATGATCGCCAACCCCACGGTGTTTGAACAGCTCCCCGAAGAGATGAAGGCCAGAACCCAGTCCGTATCAAATGGCGACAGCATCACGGCCATGGGCCTGCCGATCCGCGCGATCCCGGCCTACAACACCACCGAGGACCGGCTTCAGTACCACCCACAGGGCCGCGACAACGGCTATGTCCTGTCGATCGACGGGCTGAGCGTCTACGTCGCCGGCGATACCGAAGATATCCCCGAAATGCGCGCGCTGACCGATATCGACATCGCCTTTGTCCCCTTCAATCTCCCCTATACGATGAACGAAGAACAGGCCGCCTCCGCCGTCACCGAATTCGCGCCGAAAGTCGTCTATCCCTACCACTATCGGGACAGCGATCCCGAGCTTTTTGCAAAGCTCGTCGCCGATGGCGGCAGCGGATCGGAGGTACGGATCGGATCCTTCTACGGCACCAGCACCTGACTACAGGTCTGGCTGTAATTCGCGCCCGGGCCGCGACGGAACCTCCGCGGCCCGGGCGACATGAGCAAAAATCCGCCGACAGGATTTTTGCATCTTCCCGTCAATTGAAAAATTACCACCGATTCGGCAAAATAGCACCAACAACACTGTAAATCCGGGCATCTGAAATCGGGGCAAACCGGGGCGTAAAACGACCCCGGCCGGTCAGCGGAACCCGGGAACAGAGCCGGACAAAGAACTTGGGACATAAGGCAGTGAACACGCGCTTTCCGATTTTCGCGGCGACGGCCGCTCTTATTCTGACATCCACCTCCGCCATGGCCGCAGGGCCCGTCAGCCGCGCCTGCATCGCGTCTGACCGCGCCAGCAGCAGCTACGCGCTCTGCTCTTGCCTGCAGCAGGTGGCGAACAAGACGCTGACCCGGCGCGACCAGCGCACGGTCGCGAAAATCTTTAAGGAGCCGCAGCTGGCGCAGGACATTAAGATGTCCAAGACCACTGCCAATGACGTCTTCTGGGAACGCTATCAGGTCTTCGGCGCGACCGCGACCAAGACCTGCTCGTCCTGATCGCTCAGGCTTTGGCCAGCAGACCGCGGGCGCAGACCTCGATCAGGTCCAGCGCCCCGTCAAAATCCCTGGTGTAATAGGGGTCGGGCACGGCATCCGCCCCCGCCTCCGGCGCATAATCCGTGAACAGCCGCACTGGCACATGGGCCCCCTCGGGCCGCAGCACCTCCACATCCGCGAGGTTCTGCCCGTCCATACAAAGGATCAGGTCGAACAGACTGAAATCGCTCACAGAAAACTGTCGCGCACGGAGCCGGGACAGATCATAGCCCCGCGCCTGCGCCGCCGCCTGCATCGGCCCGTAGGGCGCCTCCCCCACATGCCAGCCGCCTGTGCCGCAGCTGTCCAGCTCCAGCCCCGGCGCCAGGGCACGCACCACCCCCTCCGCGGCCGGAGAGCGGCAGATATTGCCGAGACAGACAAAGAGGATGCGTTCAGGCGTGCTCATGCCCTATCCTTAGCCTGACCAGCCAAAGGGGGCAAACATGGACCGCATCGTCATCCTGACCGGCGCCGGCATCTCTGCCGAAAGCGGCATGGGCACGTTTCGCGGTGCCGGGGGCCTCTGGGAGAACAAGCGGGTGGAAGAGGTCGCCACCCCCGAAGGTTTCGCCCGCGACCCGGCCCTCGTCCACGCCTTCTACAACGCCCGCCGCCAGAAGGCCGCCACGGTCGAGGCCAACGAGGCCCATCGCGCCATCGCCCGCCTGCAGCGCGACTATCCGGGCGCCGTCACCCTGATCACCCAGAATGTCGACGCCCTGCATGAAAAGGGCGGCTCGCCGCAGGTCATTCATATGCACGGCCGCCTCGCCGGGGCGCTCTGCGCTGCCTGCGGCCATCAATGGGAAGCGCCTGCGGAAATGCACCCCGGCCATCCCTGCCCTCACTGCGCCGCCCCCGCCGCCCGGCCCGATGTCGTCTGGTTCGGGGAGATGCCCTACCAGATGGACGAGATATTCGAGGCGCTCTCCACCTGCACCCTCTTCGCCGCCATCGGCACCTCAGGCCAGGTCTATCCGGCCGCGGGCTTCGTCCAGCAAGCCTATGCCGCCGGCGCCCATACGGTGGAGATCAATCTCGAACCCTCCGCCGTCGTGTCGGCTTTTGCGGAAACACGTTTTGGCCCGGCCACGCAGACCGTGCCGCAATGGGTGGCCGACCTGCTGCCCTGAGACCTAAGCCCTGAGCACGGGTCAGGCCCTTATCCGCCGCTGCCATGCCCCATGCTGCCGTGATCCCCATGCGCGCCCGGCGCGTGGTCCAGATCGACTGGAACCTGCAAGGTAATGTCCCCGGCCTTCTCAAAACGCAGCACCATCTCGACCATCGCGCCCTGCTCCAGCGGGGCGGTCAGCCCCATCAGCATGACATGATATCCGCCCCGCTCCAGCAGAACATGCCCCCCGGCCGGAACAACGATCCCATCCGCAACCGGCCGCATCCGCATCACCCCGTCGTCGCCTGCGATATGCGTATGAAGCGCAACTTTCCGCGCGGCTGCGGTGCTCACCGCGACCAGCCGGTCATCCTCCGATCCGGTATTGGTGATCTCCATGAAGGCCGCCCCGGCCACGGCCCCGGGGCCTGAGGACAGCGCATAGGGATCGCCGAACACGATCTCCGCCCTTGTCGCCCCCGCCAACGCGACGGCCAGAGCCACACCCGCGATCAGACCCTGCCACATACCGCATCCTCCATGATCCACGCGCCCCGCTTAACGCAGGCACGCAACAGCCACCACCCAAAACGTCAAACCCCGCCAGCTGTAGCGGGCGGGGCAAGACATTCACTGTCCCGGATCGAAATCCGAAAAGGATCAGGCGGTGGCCTGTGCCTTTTCGATCTCTTTCTTCACTTTCAGCGCAGCGGCGGAAAGCTCGGCATCCTTCGCCTTGGCCAGGAACTTGTCCAGCCCACCGCGGTGATCCACGGTGCGGAGCGCAGCAGCGGAGATCCGCAGCTTGATGTTCCGGCCCAGCACTTCGGAGCGCAGGGAAACGTCATTCAGGTTCGGTAGAAACCGGCGACGGGTCTTGTTGTTCGCATGGCTGACATTGTTGCCAGTCATCGGGCCTTTACCGGTCAGTTCGCAGCGGCGCGACATGGGTCACTCCTCGTCTCATCTCTCGGGGCAACGGGTCGCGCCCACTCTCGGAAAACAAACGGGCACAGCCTTGGCAAGCGTGCCCAAAATTCAGTTCGGGCCTGATACGCGCCTTCCCCCCCTCAGTCAAGTCCGCCGGTAGAATTCCTCTCATCCCCGTGCGGAAAGCCCCGAAAGGCGCCCGCCCCCCCTTCATCTTGGCAAAAATACTCCCGCCGGAGGCAGCCCCACCATCCGCCGCTACAGACCGAAATCAGCCGCGCAGCCAGCCCAGCATCGCCTCTGCCCCGGCCGAGGCGGGAATCACCCCCGCACCCACCTCCTCGGCCAGCCGCACCATCTCCGCCCGGGCCTCCGGCGTCTCCAGCTGGGCCAACAAACCATTGCGCACATCCTCCCGGAACCAGTAGCGCGCCTGCTCCGCGCGGCGGCCTTCGAAATGGCCGGTCTCCTGCCGCCAGCCGATGAGGGTCATCATCTCCGACCAGGCTGTCTCCAGCCCGGTCTCCTCCACCGCCGAGACGGTCATCGCCTTGGGGAACCCCTCCGGATCCTGCGGCCGTTTCCGCAGCAGCCGCAGCGCCCCCGCATAATCCGCGCAGGTCCGGGTGGCGGCCGATTTCAGCTCTCCGTCGGCCTTGTTCACGAGGATGATATCCGCCATCTCCATGATCCCGCGCTTCACCCCCTGCAGCTCGTCCCCACCCGCAGGCGCCAGCAGCAGCAGAAAGAGATCGGCCATCTCCGCCACCATCGTCTCCGACTGGCCCACGCCCACCGTCTCGATCAGCACCACGTCGAACCCGGCCGCCTCGCAGAGCGTCACCGCCTCCCGCGAGCGCCGCGCCACGCCGCCCAGCTGCGACTGCGAGGGCGAGGGCCGGATGAAGGCCGCAGGATCGCGCGACAGCCGTTCCATCCGGGTCTTGTCGCCCAGGATCGACCCGCCCGACCGCGCCGAAGACGGATCGACCGCCAGCACCGCTACCCGCTTGCCCAGCCCGGTCAGGAACATGCCAAAGGCCTCGATGAAGGTGGACTTGCCCACCCCCGGCGTGCCCGACAGCCCGATCCGGATCGCCTGGCGCCGCTCGGGACGCTGCGCCAGCGCCTCCATCAGCGCCAGCGCATCCTGCCGGTGATCGGCCCGGCCGCTTTCGATCAGCGTAATGGCGCGAGACAGGCTGCGGCGGTCGCCCGCGGCGATCTTTTCCGCCATGCTGAGGATGTCCATCGTCGTCTCCGTGCTGCCTCGGCCCGGTATGCCCCGCGACGGCGGTCCGGGCAACCCGAACTGACCACGGGTACGGTGCGGGCGCTGTGCCCGGGCGCCCCCTGCAGCGCAACGTGAATGGCAGGGTCGGATGCTTTGCATCCGATCCGGGTGGGGCCCAGTCTAATCGTTTTGTTATTGAGCCTCCTACGTGGGACGGGGCAGCCTTTTGAGGCCTCGGCCTCTTTCTCCGATGAAAGTGCACATGACAGAGGAGGAAGCGGGCCCAGTCTTACCGTTGTTTGCAGTGCCCCCCGGCGCGAGACGCGGCGGCCTGGTGCAACATCGCTCCCATTGTCCCTTGAAAGTGCAAATATCGGCCTAGGAAGGGGGCGCTGCCCCCTCGTCGCAAGGCTGCGCCTTGCGCCTCACCCCCGGGATATTTGCAGCCCGAAGAAGCGAAGAGCGGGCACGGGGCTGGCGCCCGTCGCGGCTTTGTCAGATAAGGCGGAAATGCTGTCTGCCCTGCCCATCGATGCCGCCCTGCCAGAGCTGATCGCCGCCCTGCGCGACCGGGGGCGCGCCGTGCTGCAGGCGCCGCCGGGCGCGGGCAAAACCACCCGCGTCCCCCCGGCCCTGCTCGACGCCGGGTTGACGGAGGGCCGCATCCTGATGCTGGAGCCCCGCCGCCTCGCCGCCCGCGCCGCCGCCGACCGTATGGCGTCAGAACGCGGCGAGGAGACCGGCCAGACCGTGGGCTACCGCATCCGGGGTGAGGCGAAGACCTCTGCCGCCACCCGGATCGAGGTGGTGACCGAGGGCATCCTGACCCGCCTGATCCAGTCTGACCCGGAACTCCCCGGCATCGGCGCCGTGATCTTCGATGAGTTTCACGAACGCTCGCTCAATGCCGACCTCGGCCTCGCCCTCTGTCTGGAAATTGCCGGTGCCCTGCGCGACGACCTGATCCTGATCGCCATGTCCGCAACTCTCGACGCCGCCCCGGTTGCCGAACTGATGCAGGCGCCGATCATTACCTCGCAGGGCCGCGCCTTTCCCGTCGATATCCGCCATCTCGACCGGCCTGCGCCCCGGGGCGAGCGGATCGAACTGACCGTCTCCGCCGCCGTCCGCGCCGCGCTGGAAGAGACCCGGGGCGGGCTGCTTGTCTTCCTGCCCGGCGAAGGCGAGATCCGCCGCACCGAAGCGCTCCTGAAACCCGGCCTGCCACCGGACTGCCAGTTGCACACGCTGTTTGGTGCCATGCCGCTGCCCGCGCAGCGAGCCGCCATTCGCCCGGCAGAGGCCGGTCGCAAGATCGTGCTTGCCACCTCCATCGCCGAAACCTCTCTCACGATCGAGGATGTGCGCGTGGTCATCGACGCGGGCCTCGCCCGGCGCGCCCGCTTCGACCCGGGCTCGGGCATGTCCCGGCTTGTCACCGAACGCGTCTCCCGCGCGGAGGCCGCGCAACGCGCCGGCCGCGCCGGACGGGTGGCAGAGGGCATCTGCTATCGCCTCTGGACCCGCGGAGAGGATGGCGCCCTGCCCGCCTTTGCCCCGCCCGAAATCGAAACGGCCGACCTTGCGCCGCTGGCGCTGGAGCTTGCCAACTGGGGCGCCGGACCACAGGACATTCCGCTTCTGACCCAGCCCAGCCCCGGCATCTATGCTGAAGGCTGCGCCCTTCTGGACGATCTCGGTGCTCTGAAGAACGGCCGCATTACCGACCACGGCCGCGCTCTGGCCCGCCTGCCCGCCCATCCCCGCCTGGCCAATATGCTGTTGCGGGCGGGGCAGTCAGCCGCCCCCCTCGCCGCCCTCTTGGGGGAGCGTGACCCGCTGCCGCGTGCCGCCCCCGTCGACCTCTCCCTGCGACTTGAGGCGCTGGCCGATCCCCGCCGCTTTGCCGCCCGCCACCCCTGGACGCCGGACCACGGCGCCCTCGCCCGCATTCGGGAGGAGGCAAAACGCCTCGCCCGCCTTGCCCCTGACGCACCGCCCATGCCTCCGGCAGAGATGGCGGCACTGGCCTACCCCGACCGCATCGGTCAGCGCCGCCCCGGCGACCGTCCGCGCTATCTGCTCTCCGGAGGCAAAGGCGCGATTCTGCCCGATGGCGATCCGCTGGCCACGGACAAGTTCCTCGTCATCACCGATACCGACGGCAACCCGCGCGAGGCCACGATCCGACAGGCCCTTTCCATCAGCCTGGCAGATCTGCGCGACGCCCTCAGGGATCGGATCCGACAGACAGAGACCTGTGAATGGTCCCGGCGCAACCGCCGCGTGGAGACGCGCCTGCAGGAAAGGCTGGGCGCGGCGGTGCTTGACGACCGCGCCTGGAAAGACGCACCCGATGATGTCGTCGCCCTTGCCATGCTCGACGGTGTCCGCGAGATCGGGCTGACGATCTCCGACAAGGCCCGCCGCTTTCTCGCCCGCGCAAGACTTCTCGAAGGACAGGCCGGCCTGCCGGATTTCTCCGACGCCGCGCTGGAGACCGAAATCGAAGACTGGCTCCTGCCCTATCTCGGCGGCACCCGGGACGCCGCAGCATGGCGCCGGTTCGATATCCTTCCGGCGCTCCGCGCCCGTCTCGACTGGTCCCAGCAACAGCGGCTGGACAGCCTGGCCCCGCCAGATTTCACAACGCCGCTCGGGCGCTCCATCCCCATCGACTACGACAGCACGCCGCCGGAAATTGCGCTCCGCCTACAGGAAATGTTCGGCCAGACGACCCACCCGATGATCGGAGACACCCCGCTCAAAGTCACACTCCTCTCCCCGGCCGGCCGCCCAATCCAGACCACCTCCGACCTGCCCGGCTTCTGGGCCGGCTCCTATGCCGATGTCCGCAAGGACATGCGCGCCCAATATCCCAAACATCCCTGGCCCGAGGACCCGACCAGGGCCGACCCGACCCTGCGCGCCAAGCCAAGATCCTGACTATAGCTTTTTCTTGCCTAAAATATCTCGGGAGGGTGAGGCGCCGGAGGCGACGAGGGAGGGCAGCGCCCTCCCTTCCCCCGCGCGGACGAAAGTCCGCGCAACCGGAGGTCAGACCCCCAGACACCAGCGCATGATCGCCTTCTGTGCATGCAGCCTGTTCTCCGCCTCGTCAAAGATGACCGACTGCGGACCATCCATGACCGAAGAGGTCACCTCTTCCTCGCGATGCGCCGGCAGACAGTGCATGAACAATGCATCCTTGCCAGCGGCGGCCATCAATGCATCATTCACCTGATAGGCACGAAGCATATTGTGCCGACGTTCGCGCGACGACTGCGCATCATGCATCGACACCCAGGTATCGGCGACCACCAGATCCGCGCCTTCCACGCCCTTCCAGGGGTCACGCTGAACCGTGAAATTTACCCCCGCGTCGCGGGCCAAATCGACATATTCCCGGTCCGGATCCAACTGCTGCGGGCCGCAGAACGTCAGATTGAAATCGAACTTCTGAGCCGCATGCAGGAACGAGGCAAAGACATTGTTGCCGTCCCCCATCCAGGTCACATTGCGCCCCTTGATCGGCCCGCGATGCTCCTCGAAGGTCATCACATCAGCCATGATCTGACAGGGGTGGCTGCGGTCGGTCAGCCCGTTGATGACCGGCACGCTGGCATATTCCGCCATTTCCTGCAGCACCGACTCGTCAAAGGTCCGGATCATGATCAGATCGACATAGCGTGACAGGACACGGGCCGTATCGGCAATGGTTTCGCCATGACCCAGCTGCATGTCCTGGCCCGACAGAACCATGCTCTGCCCTCCCATCTGCCGCACGCCCACATCGAATGAAACGCGGGTCCGGGTCGATGGCTTTTCGAAGATTAGCGCAACCATATGCCCGCTGAGCGGCTGCTCATCATCGGCCGCACCGCGCGGACGGCCCGCACGCGCGTCCTTCATGCTGCGGGCATGGTCGATGATCTGCCGCAACGCGGCTGTCTCGGTCGTGTGAATGTCGAGAAAATGGTTCATGGTCAGTCCTTGTGGCGGGGATGGAGAGGGGCGCTGCCCCTCACCGTCGCATGCTGCGCAGGCGACGGCCTCCCCGGAGTATTTTTAGAAAGATGAAGCTCAGGGCGTCGCAAGGGGTCAGCCCCTCTGGCCCGGATAGGGGACGAAGGCGCGGCAGGTCCGGCGCCGGGTGGCGCCCGCCTGACCGCAGTCCCCGGTCCGGATCGCCCGCGTCGCATCAGCCATGGGCCACCATGGCCTTGGCCGTGGCGTCGAGCTTGTCGATCGCCTCTGCGATCTCCTCCTCGGAGAGGGTGAGCGCGGGCAGCAGGCGCACGACATTATCGGCGGCCGGCACGGTGATCAGCAGGTTCTCATAGCCTTTCTTGACGAAATCGCCGGGCGCGACCTTGCATTTCAGACCGATCATGAAGCCGGTCCCGCGCACGCTATCAAAAACCTCCGGATTGTCGGCCACCAGCCCCTCCAGCTTCTGCCGGAAGAGCGAGGCCTTGCGGCGCACCTCATCGAGGAACCCCGGCTCCGTGATCGCAGTGACCACGGCGAGGCCCACGGCACAGCCCAGCGGATTGCCGCCATAGGTGGAGCCATGCGTGCCCGCCACCATGCCCGAAGCCGCATCCTCGGTCGCCAGAACCGCGCCCAGCGGGAAGCCACCGCCGATGCCCTTGGCCACCAGCATGATATCCGGCGTCACCCCCGCCCATTCATGGGCAAAGAGCCGCCCGGACCGGCCCATGCCGCATTGGATCTCGTCGCAGATGAGCAGCGTGCCGGTCTCGTCGCAGAGCTGGCGGATCGCCTTCAGCTCCTCATCGGGCAGCACGTTGATGCCGCCCTCGCCCTGGATCGGCTCGATCAGGATGGCGGCGGTCTTGTCGGTCACGGCGGCCTTCAGCGCCTCCATGTCCCGCCATTTCAGATTGACGAACCCCGGCAGCAGGGGCCCGAAGCCCTTGACCATCTTCTCCGTCGGCGCGGCGGCGATGGCGGCGGTGGAGCGGCCGTGGAAGGCGCCGGTGAAGGTGATGATCTCCACCCGTTCCGGCTGGCCTTTCTCGTACCAGTATTTGCGGCACATCTTGACGCCAAGCTCCGTCGCCTCCGTGCCGGAATTGGTGAAAAAGACCGTATCGGCAAAGGTGCTGTCGACAAGTTTCCGGGCCAGCGCCTCCTGCTGCGGAATCTCGTAGAGGTTCGACACATGCCAGAGCTTCTGCGCCTGATCGATCAGCGCATTCACCACAACCGGGTTTGAATGGCCAAGCGCCGCCACCGCGATGCCGGAGCCGAGATCGAGGAATCGGCGCCCGTCCTCCTCGATCAGCCAGGAGCCTTCGCCCTTCACGAAATGAAGCGGGGCGCGGGAATAGGTCGGCAGAACGGACGGGATCATCGCGATATCCTCTGTAAGGAAGCCCGGACGAAACAATGCGCCACGGGCCATGTCAAGTTTTGGTGGGATACTGCGCCGATGCGGCGCGGAGAGACAAGCAGGCAGATGCCAAGGGGGACGGGACGTCAGGCGCGGGTGCGTCGGCGTCGGGTCGGGGCGATATGCAGCGTGGTTGTCATGGGCGCGGACATACGCCCAACTGCGACATTTGTGAAGAGGGATTGCGCGGGCCTTGAACCCCGGCGGCGGCAGGTGTCTCTTGCGCGCCATGATGAATGCGATCGTGATGCTGGGCCTCGTGGCCACGGGGCTGGTGCTGAGCTGGCCGCGGCTGGCCCGCGCGCCGCTGTGGCGGGCGGCGATCACGCCGCTGGCGTCGATCATCGGCTCGGGCTTTCTGATCCTCGGCCCCGTGCTGGGCCATGCCTTTGGCGGCTGGGCGCCGCTGGCCATGGCGGCGCTCTGCGGGCTGGCCTGGCTGCTGGGGCGGGCGATCCGCAGCAATATCGCCCGGATCGCGGCCGGGCCGCGCACGGTCGTGGAGCAGCGGCTCGACACGCTCGCCTCCGCGGCGCTGACCTTCGCCTATGTCATCTCCGTCGCCTATTACCTCAATCTTTTCGGGGCCTTCGCGCTGGAGAAGACGGGGATCACCTCCCCCGTCGCGCGGCGGGTCCTGACGACGGCGGTCTATCTGGCGATTGCTGCAACCGGCTGGCTGAAGGGGTTCGGGGCGCTGGAACGGCTTGAACAACTCTCCGTCACCCTGAAGCTTGCGGTGATCGGCGGGCTGCTGGCGGGGCTTGCCGTGCATTTCGGCGACCTTGGCGCCTCGGGCGGGCTGGTCGTCAGCCCCTCCGCCACCACGGGCTGGGCGGCGCTGACCCTCGGCATGGGGCTGATCGTGACGGTGCAGGGGTTCGAGACCTCCCGCTACCTTGACGACGAATACAAGGCGCCGCTGCGGATCCGGTCGATGCGGGTGGCACAGCTGACGGCCACGGCGATCTACATGGGCTATATCCTGCTGCTGACATATGCCTTCCCGGCCGAGGAGTTCACCAGCAGCGAGACCGGCATCATCCGCCTGATGGAAGATGTCGCGCCGCTGTTGCCTGCCCTCCTGATCCTCGCCGCCCTGACAGCACAGTTCAGCGCAGCCGTGGCCGATACCGGCGGCGCGGGCGGGCTGCTTGAGGAGCTAAGCGCGCGGCGCCTCGCCCCGCGTCATGGCTATGTGGTGCTGGCCGTGGCGGGGATCGGGCTGACCTGGACCTCTGACGTGTTTGAGATCGTCAGCTATGCCTCCCGGGCCTTTGCCTTTTACTACGCGGTGCAAAGCGCGATCGCGGCAAAGGGGACATTGGGGGGCGCGCGGACAGGCTACGGGCTGCTGGCGCTCCTGAGCCTCGCCGTGACGGTCTTCGGAACGCCGGTGGAGGCGGGATGACAGGCCAGGCGGCCAGCCCCTACTCGCTGACCGTCGCCTCCGCCCCGTCCGCATCCACGGGCGTCGCGACCTCTTCGCCGGGCTTGGCCTGAAGCGCGCCATTCTTCCATTCGCCCGCCTCCTGCTCGCCCGAGGCATATTTCATCGTGCCCTGACCCTGACGCCGACCTTCGAGGAAGAGGCCCTCGTAGATATCGCCATTGGCATAGGTCGCAACACCCTTGCCGGTGATCTCTCCGCCGGACCAGGCACCTTCGTAGACAAACCCGTCCGCCATGGTGATCTTGCCTTCGCCTTCACGCTCCCCGGCGACGAAACCGCCCTCATAGACAGTGCCGTCTGGATAGGTAGCCACACCCTGCCCCTGCCGTTCGCCATCGACCCAGTCGCCGTCATAACGATAGCCATCGGCATAGGTCATGACGCCCTTGCCGTGGTTGAGTGCATTGCGGAACCCGCCGACATAGGTCACGCCATTGGGGTAGGTCGCCGTGCCCTGACCGTGGATCACGCCGTCCTTCCAGTCGCCCTCATAGGTCGCGCCATCGGGATAGGTGATCTTGCCGGTGCCATTGGCCAGATCATCGGCAAAGGCGCCTTCGTAGACAGAGCCATCGGGATAGGTGACACGCCCCTGCCCCTCGATCTTTCCCTTCACCCACTGGCCGGTGTAGACATAACCGTCGGACCCGGTGAACGTCCCCGTCCCGTCGCGCAGGTCATCGGCAAACTGGCCCTCGTAGACATCGCCATTCTCATAGGTGACCTTGCCCTGGCCCTGTCGCTTGCCCTCGACCAGCTCGCCCTCATAGACGTCGCCATTGGGCTGGACCAGCTGGCCGGTGCCGTCGATCTGGCCATTGGCCCAGGTGCCTTCGTAGATCAGACCGTCCGGCATGGTCAGCTTGCCCTGCCCCTCGCGCGCGCCGCGCACGATCTGGCCGTCGTAGATCGCACCATCGGGATAGGTGATCTTGCCCTGCCCCTCCTTCACGCCATTGACCCAGTCGCCGTCATAGACATAGCCGCCCGGTGCGGTCATCACGCCCTTGCCGTCATGCATCGCATTGCGGAAGCCACCCTCGTAGCGGGTGCCATTTGCGTAATTCGCGATCCCCTGACCGACGATCTTGCCCTCGGACCAGTCGCCCTCATAGGTGCCCCCGTCGGAGAAGATGATCTTGCCCACCCCGTCCGGCTTGCCCTTGGAGAATTCGCCCTCATAGACCGAGCCATTGGGGAATTTGGCAATGCCGCGGCCGCGGATCTCGCCCTCGACCCAGTCGCCGGTATATTCATAGCCATTGGGCAGACGGTAGGTGCCGGTGCCATGCTGCAGCCCGTCCTTGAACGTGCCCTCATAGACACCGCCATCGTCATACTGCTTGGTCAGAACCTCGCCATCCTGTGCAGAGGCCATGGACGCAGCGAAAAGCGCCAGCGTCGCGGCCGTGCCCATGAATGTGGTCAGTTTCAGGCGCATGTCTTCCCCCTGCTTGCCTTTTCCGCCCCATGGCTTGACCGCGTTAGGGTCTGGCGAAGTGCGCAAAACCTAGCCCCCGGCCCGGCGCCCCGCAATGCCTTTCCGGCAAATCGCCTTTCCCTCACGAACTCGTGCCGGTAATCAGACGCAAGGACGACGCAAGAGGCCCCCATGACCGACCGCTTCCGCATCACTCTGGCACAGCTCAACCCGACGGTGGGCGATATCGAGGGCAATGCCGCCAAGGCCCGTGCCGCTTGGGCGCGCGGCAAGGACGCCGCGGCCGACCTCGTCGCCCTGCCCGAGATGTTCATCACCGGCTACCAGACCCAGGACCTGATCGAAAAGCCCGTCTTTCACCAGACCGCCATCGCCGCGATCGAGGCGCTGGCCCGCGACTGCGCCGATGGGCCCGCGCTCGCCATCGGCGGCCCGGCCCTCGAAGGGACCGGCCTGTATAATGGCTACTACATCCTGTCGAAGGGCAAGATCATGAGCCGTGTCCTGAAGCACAACCTGCCCAACGAGACCGTGTTTGACGAGGTGCGCCTTTACGACAGCGGGCCGCTGGGCGGGCCCTATTCGGTGGGCAATACCCGCATCGGCTCGCCCATCTGCGAGGATGCCTGGCACCCCGAAGTGCCCGAAACCCTGGCCGAAACCGGCGCGGAATTCCTGCTGGTCCCCAACGGGTCGCCCTATTACCGAAACAAGATGGACACGAGGTTCAGCCATATGGTGTCCCGCGTGGTCGAAACCGGGCTGCCGCTGATCTACCTCAACATGGTTGGCGGTCAGGACGATCAGGTCTTTGACGGCGGCACCTTCGGCATCAACCCGGGCGGCGCCATGGCTTTTCACATGCCCGTCTTTGACGAAGCCTATGCCGATATCGACCTCTCCCGCACACCAGAAGGCTGGCGGATCGCGCCGGGCGAGAAAGCGCATATGCCCGACGAATGGGAACAGGATTACCGCTGCATGGTGGAAAGCCTGCGCGACTATTGCGGCAAGACCGGGTTCAAGAAGGTCCTGCTGGGTCTCTCGGGCGGCATCGACAGCGCCATCGTCGCCACCATCGCGGCCGATGCGCTTGGGCCGGAGAATGTGCGTTGTGTCATGCTGCCCTCCGAATACACCTCCGACCATTCGCTGGAGGATGCCAAGGCCTGTGCCGAAGCGCTCGGCTGCCGTTACGATTTCGTGCCGATCAGCGAGGGGCGGCAGGCCATCACCAATACGCTGGCCCCCCTCTTCGAAGGCACCAAGCCCGACCTGACCGAGGAAAACATCCAGTCCCGCCTGCGTGGCCTGCTGCTGATGGCGCTGTCGAACAAGTTTGGCGAGATGCTGCTGACCACCGGCAACAAATCCGAGGTCGCCGTGGGCTATGCCACGATCTACGGCGACATGGCAGGCGGCTACAATCCGATCAAGGACCTCTACAAGACCCGCGTGTTCGAACAGTGCCGCTGGCGCAATGCCAATCACCGCAGCTGGATGATGGGCCCCGAGGGCACGGTGATCCCCGAACGGATCATCACCAAGCCCCCCTCGGCCGAACTGCGCGAGGATCAGAAGGACAGCGACTCCCTGCCCGATTACCCGGTGCTCGACGGTATTCTGGAGATGCTGGTGGATCGCGAAGCCTCTATCGAGGATTGCGTCGCGGCGGGCTATACCCGTGAGGATGCCAAAAAGGTCGAGCGGCTGATTTACCTCAGCGAATACAAACGCTTCCAGTCTGCGCCCGGGACACGGCTGACCAAACGCGCCTTCTGGCTCGACCGGCGTTACCCCATCGTGAACCGCTGGCGGGATGGCCAGTGACGCAGCCCAGATGCCCCGGCTGCTGATAGTCTGGCATTCCCGCACCGGCGGCGCCCGCCAGATGGCAGAGGCGGCATATGAGGCCGCCCGGGCGGAATGTGACACCACCCTGCTGCGCGCCCGCGACGCCGGGCCCGACGACATGCTGGCCCATGACGGCTACCTCTTCTGCGCGCCGGAAAACCTCGCCGCGATCTCCGGCGAGATGAAGGAATTCTTCGACCGCAGCTATTACCCCGTTCTGGGCCGGATCGAAGGCCGCCCCTATGCCCAGATGGTCTGCGCCGGCACCGACGGCGAAAATGCTGCCCGCCAGACCGCGCGCATTGCCACGGGCTGGCGTCTGCGGCAGGTGCAGGAGGCGCTGATCCTCCGCACCCATACCGACAGCCCGGAGGCCATTCTCGCGCAGAAGACGATATCCGAAACCGATCTGACCGGATGCCGGGATCTGGGCGCCGCGCTGGCCGCGGGCCTGGCGATCGGGGCGTTCTGACTCAGCTGCCATGTCCCTGCCCGGCACCGCATAAATTTTCACCGGGCCACTGCAGAAATCGGTCATTCTCCGCCTGTTGTTCAAAGCCGCGATGACCAGAATCGCACGTTCGGGCATACTCAATAGCGGGAGCGGGCATGGCAGGGAGAATGCGTCATGACCCTTAATGTCGATACAAAAGATCCAATCGAACTGGCCTTTCGTCACCTCACGCGGGATCACGTCGATGCCGCACTGGCTCTGATCGACCGCCACGGCGAAGACTGGGTGCAGCACAAGACCGGACGCCGGCGGAAAGCGACGCGATATCTGAATGTGCAGGGCCGCAGCTATCCGCTGAAGGCAACCGGCTACCTTGCCGCGCAGATCGCGGGCAATATCGACCGGACCGACGGCAGCCCCGTCAATGTCGAACGGGTGATCACCTGTTTCTGCAAGCTGGGCTATGAGGTGACGTGACCAGCGGCATCCGGCGGCCCGACCAAAGGCCAGTGCACCTGCCCGGTCACAGCCACCATGTGTCGACACGTGCAATATCGTCATCCGACCAGCCGAAATGGTGGGCGAATTCATGCACCGTGACATGCACAACCAGCCGCTCAAGATCGATATCGCCCCTGTCCTGCCATTCCTGCAAAATGGCCTGGCGGAACAGCCAGACGGTATCCGGCGGCAGCGCTCCGTCCCAGATGCTCTTTTCCGTCAGCGGAACCCCCTCATAAAGACCCGTAAGGTCCAGCGGGTCCGAAATGCCGAGATCACTCAGAACCTCTTTCGCGGCGACGTCTGAAACACACAGCCGGACCTCACGCGCAAGATCACGCAGCGGCGGCGGAAATCCCTCCACGACCCGCCTCATGACGGCAAGCATTTCATCCGGCGACATATTCCTGGGCCTTTACGGTATGGCTGTCCCTGGCAGAATATGGGGCGCCGCTTGGCCCGGGAAAGCCCGGACAGTTCCGCATCAGGCGGCAAATGCCCGGGCAAAATCAGATCGGGGCCGCCGACGCCATCCGATCCGCGATCAGCCCTTTCAGCACGGCAGCACGGGCAAGGCAGTCTCCGGCACCCCGCATGTCGGACAGAACCTTGTCCGCCGCATCGCGCAGCCGGTCATCACCGGCGGATTTCGCGATCCCGTACAGAAAACGGGCCGCATAGGTCAGATCCTGCGCCGTCATGCCGGGACCGAGGATCTCTGACATCAGTGTCAGATCATCCCGGTAAGACAGCGCATCGGGCCGGATCTCCTCAGGATCGATGGACCGCGGGCCCAACGGCTGATGCTCCTCCGGCAGATGTTTCAGCAAAGCGTTCTGAAACACGCCCAGAGTTCTGACCGGTTTCTCAAGAAATTCGTCCGCACCCGCAGCGACGGCCTGCCCGCCGCCGGCCTCGTCCCCGGAAATGGCCAGGATCACCGGCACGCGGGGCCGGACAGCCGCCATTTCGGTGATCAGTTCAATCCCGGATCCGTCCGGCAAACCCAGGTCCACGATTGCGGCAGACGGCCGGTAGACCTGCAGATGCCGTCGCGCCGATCTGAGACAGTCCGCCCGTCGGATCCGCGCCCCCGACCGCAGACAGAGCATGCGCATCGCCTCGCTCGCGTAAACGCTGTCTTCTACAAGCAGGATCGTCATGCCGAGCAATGGCTGCTGCGCCGTCGCGACACGTTCCCGGATCAGATAGTCCTGGTCGTCCATTATCCGCATCCTTCTGGTCATGGGGTCGACCACCCGCCCGGGGCGCCGACTCTGCCGGTATAGAGTCGGACAGCATTCTGAAACTTTGATTAACGCGCCCGCCGCCTGGCACATATTTCCTTTACGACAAGACGCCTCCCCGCCCCGCGTCGCCCTGCCACGCTTGTCAGACACGCCCTCACATCTCATAACTGCATCACCCGAGCAGGAGGAGAAACAGATGATCGGACGCCTGAACCACGTGGCCATTGCCGTGCCAGACCTGGAAGCCGCAGCGGACCAGTACCGCAACGCGCTTGGCGCCAAGGTCGGCGCCCCGCAGGACGAGCCCGACCACGGCGTCACCGTCATCTTCATCGAACTGCCCAATACCAAGATCGAACTGCTTTATCCGCTGGGCGAAGGATCCCCGATCCAGGGGTTTCTCGACAAGAACCCCTCCGGCGGCATTCACCATGTCTGCTACGAGGTCGAAGATATCCTTGCCGCCCGCGATCATCTGAAATCCACCGGCGCCCGCGTGCTGGGCGACGGGGAGCCCAAGATCGGCGCCCATGGCAAGCCCGTGCTCTTCCTGCATCCCAAGGATTTCAACGGCTGCCTGGTAGAGCTGGAACAGGTTTAACGGAGGCCATCATGGGCATCACCTCAGCCATCGTCTTGTTCGCCGTCATCTGGTGGCTGACCCTGCTCTGCGTCGTGCCGCTGCGCATGAAAACGCAGCAGGACATGGGAGAGGTGACCCCGGGCACCCAGTCGGGCGCGCCCGAGGTGCATCATCTGAAGGCGAAACTCTGGATCACCACAGGCATTTCCGCCGTGCTTTTTGCGATCATCGCAGGGGTGATCCTGTCGGGCTGGATCACGATCGAAGACCTCGACATGTTCCACCGCATGGGCCCCGGTGCGGCGGGCTGATCCGGGGCACCAGTTCCCCTGCGGCAACTATCCGCGCATGCGGTGACGAAACGCTTGCCTGAAGGCCTGTCCAAATGCCAATGCGGATCAGGGTTAACGGGATATGAGCTCCTCAAAATGGTAAATCGGGTGATACGGTCGCTTTGCGCTGTCACATGTCTGTCACTCGCGGCCTGCGCCGCCCCCGAAAAGGACATGGAGGTCAGCCGCGCGGCCCCTCCCCTCTATCCCGGAGAAACCGCTGAACTGCGGGTTCTCGTCAACAAATACGCCGATGAATACGAGGTGCCCCGCACCCTCGTGCACCGCGTCATCCAGCGCGAAAGCGACTACCGGCCGGAGGCCCGCAACGGCCCCTATTTCGGCCTGATGCAGATCCTGCCCGCCACGGCGCGCGGCATGGGATTTCAGGGCGAGGCGCATGATCTTCTGGATGCGGAGACCAACCTGAAATGGGCGGTCAAATACCTGCGCGGTGCCTGGCTCCTGTCGGAGACGGAACCGGAGGCCGTCGGCTGGTATGCCAAGGGCTATTACTACGAGGCCCGCAACCGCTGCATGCTGGTCGAAACCGGACTTCTTGACCGCGAAATCAGCAAGAGCTGCTGACCCTTACCGCTCCAGCCTGTTGAAGATGTGGGTAAAGGTGGCCGCCCCGATGATCGGGATCACCAGATTGAGGAGCGGCACCGACAGCGGCACGGCCATCAGGATACCGGCCGCCCAGATCGTGCCGACATGCTTGCCCCTGAGGTCGCGCGCCCTGTCGCGCCCGACCCGGCGCATCGCCGCCAGCGTGTAATATTCACGCCCCAGCAGAAACCCGTTCATCCCCCAGAAGATGAAGGGCGCAAAGGGCGGAAAGAAAACATACAGGACAAGCGCCACGATATTCGCGACGATCAGCACGCCAAGAAAAGCAAAGGTATCCCGCAGCCCTTCCATGAACGGGATGCGGGGCACCGCCGGCAGATGCGGATAATGCCGGTCCTCCACCGCCTCTGCCACATCTTCGAGGAAGAGCGAGGTGATGGCAGAGGCCACCGGCACCATCAGGAAGACCGAGAGCACCAGCATGACCCCGATGCTGGACCAGGTGAGCAGGTCATCGACCCAGGTCACCTCTCCGATCAGCGGAATGGTCGCGGTGTCGCCGGTCAGCCACTGGAGCACCCAGAGGAACAGCGCATAAACACCAAACAGCAGCGCAATCGTCAGCCCGACGCCCATCAGCAGAACCCGTCGGAACCGCGGATCGCCGATCTGGCCGAGGGCCGCGAAGAAGGAGCTGAGGATTACTCCGACAGCCACGTGGTGATCCCCGTGATGTCCGGGCGCGGCCGCTCGGTCGGCGCGGAACCGAAGCTGCCGATATGCACGATGCCGGCCACCTGTTCATGAGACGAGAGGCCCAGCCCCTGCTCTACAAACCCCCGGTCGAAGGAGATCCAGCCGGTCACCCAGCCCGCCCCCCAGCCAGAGGCCAGCGCGGCATTCACGAGGCTGAGGCAGACCGCCCCGGCCGATAGTGTCTGTTCCCGGCCCGGCACCTTTTCCGACTCTGTCAGGCATTCCACCACGACCACCGCCAGATGCCCCCGATCGAACTGACCGCGCGCCTTGGCCGTGGCCTCCGGATCCCGGCCCAGCGATTTCGCCCGCGCTTCGGCCAGATCGGCAAGGCGCGGCATGGCGGGCTTTTCGATCACGACAAAACGCCAGGGCACGAGGGCACCGTGGTCGGGCGAACGGGCGGCGTAGACCAGCAGCTCCTCCAGCTCCTCGCGGGAGGGGACGGGGGTGGTCAGGACCTTGGGGGAATGGGATCGGCGTTTCGCCAGAAATTCCAGCGCGGGCAAGTTCTTCTCGGGCATCGGGCCTCCTGTCTGTCGTCCCCTATGTCGGCCCTCCCCCGCGCGGGGTCAAGGGCGGCTCAGCGCCCCAGCCGCCCCGGCTGCAGACACTGGTCAACCGCCACGCCATTGGCGATCCGCGCCTCAAGAATGTCCGGCACATGCGCTTCGGCCCAGCTGCAGATCGTGCGCATAAGCCGCCCCAGCTCCTCCCCCAGCGGCGTCAGCTCATATTCGACGCGCGGCGGCACCTCGGGATGCACGGTGCGCGTCAGCAGCCCGTCCCGCTCCAGCTCCCGCAGGGTCTGGGACAGCATCTTGGGCGAAATCCCCTCGATCTTTTTTGCAAGCTCGGAATTGCGCAGACGGCCCGGCAGCAGGGCGCAGACGATCAGGTAGGTCCACTTTCCCGCCAGCATTTCAAGGACCGTATGAGAGGCGCAGGTCTTGCGGAACACATCATAGCTGATGCTGCGGAGCGCATTACTATCCATTTCGTAACTACTTTCCAAAATAGTGCCTACTTCACAAAAGTTAGTTTAGAGCAAAACTTGGCTCCAGTCACGCAAATCGACAGGAGCTTTGACATGAAACAGATCACACAGACCGCCATTGGCACCCCCGATGTTCTCCAGTTGGCAGAGGTCGCCACGCCGCAGCCGGGACCGGGAGAGCTGCTGATACGTATGGCCGCCGCCGGAGTGAACCCGGTCGATCCCGGCGTCAGTTCCGGCATGTTCCCCATTCTGGGCGAACCGCCATTCTCCGTGGGCTGGGACGTCGCCGGCACGGTGGAGGCCGTGGGGTCCGGCGTCACGGGCTGGGCCACAGTTGACCGTGCCTTCGGCATGCCGTTCTTCCCGAAACAGGCCGCCGCATTTGCGGACTATGTCCTTGCCCCGGCGGCAGAGATGGCAAAAACGCCTGACGCGCTGAGCGACGCGCAGGCCGGTGCCCTGCCGCTGGCCGGGCTGACCGCCTGGCAGGGGCTGGTCCGCCATGGTGGGCTGAAGGCCGGGGAAAAGGTGCTGGTCCATGGCGGCGCAGGCGGTGTCGGCCATCTGGCGGTGCAGATTGCCAAGGCCCTTGGCGCCCATGTCACGGCCACGGGCAGCGCCGGGAAGCAGGCAGCTATGCAGGCGCTTGGGGCCGATGTGACGGTGGATTACGCAGAGGCAGAGCCCGAGGGGCCCTTTGATCTAATCTTCGACACCCGGTTCGGACAGATCGCCGACAGCCTCGCCCGGGTCAAAGCCGGTGGTCGGGTGATCGCCCTGCTGCCGGTCGAGGAGGCGGATACCGACGCCGCCGCCGCCAAAGGTGTCACCCTCACCCGGATCGTCGTCGAACCGGATGCGGAGGGGCTGACGGCGCTCGCCGATCTCGCCACCCGGGGCAAGCTCGACGTGAAGGTTGCCGCCAGCTTCCCGCTCTCCCGTGCGGCGGAGGCCTTTGCCGCGCTGGCCGGGAAGCCCGTCGGCAAGGTGATCCTCACCCCCTGATCAGAGGCCAAACCCCGCTGCCATCTCCTCGATCAGCCCGCTGGTAAAGGCGATGGCGCGGGCATTGGGCTGCCGCGCCTTGACAGTCGGGGCCATCGGGTCGGGCGCATCGCAGTCCGACCCGGACAGTTCCTGGATCACCCGGTGGCCGCAGAAGGGCACATAGACCTCCGAATAGCCGCCCTCATGAACCATGACGACCCGGCCATCACACAGACGGTCGGCGGCGCCCATCACCTGCCGCGTCATCTCTCCGAAGGTCTCCACCGTGCAGAGCATCTGGGCAATCGGATCGTAGATCCCCGCGTCGAACCCGCAGGCCACGATGATCAGATCGGGCTGAAACCGGTCGAGCGCGGGCAGGACGATCCGCGCCATCGCCTCGACATAGCTCTCATGCCCGGTGCCGGGCGGCAGCGGGATGTTCATATTGAACCCCTCCCCCGCGCTGCGCCCCGTATCGCCTACATCGCCGCTATCCAGCGGATAGTTATGCTCCTGATGCAGGGAGATCGTCAGCACATCGTCGCGCTCGTAAAAGATATGCTCCGTCCCGTTGCCGTGGTGCACGTCCCAGTCGATCACCGCGACCCGGCCGAGGCCCTTGGCCTTAGCCGCCTCAATCGCGATCGCGATATTGGCCATCAGGCAGAAGCCGTTGGGCCAGTCCGGCAGGCAGTGATGCCCCGGCGGACGCGACAGCGCATAGGCGTTCTGCACCTCACCCGCCATGACATCGGCCACGGCCTGCACGGCCAGCCCGGCCGACAGACAGGCGATCTCATACCCGCCCTTGGCAAAGGGCGTCCGCAGCCCCAGCTCCCCCCCGCCCGCATCCGACATTTCTTTGAACGCATCGAGGTAGGAGGCCGGATGCACCCGCTCCAGCACCTGCCGCGTGGCGGGTTCGGCGCCGCGCACGGACAGGTCCTTCACCAGCCCCGTCGCCTCCATCAGGTTCTTCAGACGGCGCTTCGTCTCCGGGTTTTCCGGCAGGCCACCGGCGGCCAGCGGCTGCACCAGCCCGCCCAGCGGCAGCGTCAGCGCGTAATTCCCGCCCGCATGCCAGAAGCAGCGTTCGTCCCAGTAAAACCCCGTTGACATCATTCCATCCTTTCCAGATTTCTGAAGCAGAGCTTGGCCCTCGCAGGTCCGGGCTTCAAGACCCCGCTCGCCAATAGGAAAGACCCGCATGGCCCGTGCCGCCGATCTGCCCGATCTCAGCGACATTATGGCTGAAGAGCTGACCGTCCGCGTCACCCCGAAGGCCGCCCGCGACCGCATCACCCGCGAGGGCGATCAGATCCGCGTCTACGTCACCACCCCGCCGGAGGATGGCAAGGCCAATGCGGCGGTGACGAAACTGCTGGCAAAGGCCCTGGGCCTGGCGCCCTCGCAGCTGACCCTGCTGCGCGGACAGACCGCCCGCGACAAGACCTTCCGCATCACGCGCTAAGGATCAGTCCTGTTTGGATTTGGCCAGCGAATAGCTGCCCTCGGGCAGGTTCAGCGCCGCCGCCAGATCGCGCAGCTGCGCCATCGACAGGGTGATCTTGTGCACGGCATCCTCGCGCAGATCATATTGCTCCACCGTCACGCATTCCGCGAAGGCATTGATCACCACGTCTTCCTGGAGCGGGCTGGGCCCGTCATCGACGATGGTAATGAGGGTCGAATCAAATTCGTGCTCGATCGTGAACATGGGATCAGGTTAGGCCCGCTGCAGAGCACCGCGCAACACATGTGCGGCATCTGCGCCACAAGGTCACGTTTGCACGGTTGCAAGCCCACCCGATCTTCACGATAGACTGCGTCAAAGACCTCGCGCCGCCTGCCATCCCGGCCCGGCGCACAAGAGGACGAGGGGAGAGCAGGCGCGCATGTTTTTGACGTTTCGCAGCATTATCTGGCTGATCCCGGCCTGCCTTGCCCTTGCGGGATGCGATGTGCCGACCACGCCCCTGCCTACGCCCGCCGCCGGAACTGCGACCGCCACCCCCCTGCCCGATGACGCGATCCGTCAGGCCGCCCGGCGGTTTGTCACCGCAGCCGAACGGGTAGAGCCGGTGGCCGAACGCACCTGCCGCCGCCGGACGCCCGATCTGCGCTGCGACTTCCGGATCGTGATCGATGACCGGCCGGATGCGCCGATCAACGCCTTTCAGATGCGCGATGACGCCGGCAACCCGGTCATCGCGGTCACCGTGCCGCTGATCGCCTATGTCCGGAATGTCGACGAAATGGCCTTTATCCTGTCGCATGAGGCCGCGCATCACATATCGCGCCATCTCGACCGGCGCCGGCAGAGCACCGAGGCCACCTCTCTTATCTTCGCCCAGATCGCGGCCGCGTCTGGCGGCAATGTCGGTGTCTCGACCGCGGCGCGTCTGGGCGCCCTCGTGGGATCGCGCACCTACGCGAAGGAATATGAGCTGGAGGCCGACGCGCTTGGGGCGCTGATCGCGCGTGATGCCGGGTTCGACGCGATCAACGGCGCGCGGTATTTCGAACGCGCCCCCGATCCCGGCAACCGCTTCCTTGGGACCCATCCGCCCAATGGCGACCGGGTCGAGGCCGTGCGGCGCGCCCTCGCCGGCGGCTGACCTTAACGTCATTTGATCCCGATCAAGGTGGGACCTCGATTCGGGCCCTATACCCGTCCCAGCAACAGCCGGAGACGGGTATGAAAGTTCTGGGCGACATCGCGGACCATCTGAAGCTCGTGCACCGCATGGCCCGTGCCACGGGCGTCGATCTGGGCGAGGCGATGATGGACGGTCAGCTTGATCAGCAGGACTGGTCGCAGATGGTCACCAACTGCCGGGGCTGCAGCTGCCCTGGGGCCTGCACAGGCTGGCTCCAGCAGGCGGAACTGCAGGGAGAGGATCACGCCACAGCCCCCGACTATTGCGAAAACCGGGCGAGCTTCGACCTCCTCGCCCGACGTCCGGCCTGAGGCAGGCCGAGCAGCAGGGGTTATCGATCCGGGCGCGGGAAAGCCTACGGGAGCAGGCGGCCTCGCATAGTTCAGGATCGGTAGGACGCCGGTCGGGCAGAGGGGCCCGGCCGGCGTCGCTTTTTGGTGGCGCCCGTCCGTCAGCCGTCAGGCAGCCTCAGACCAGCCGCCCCCAGAGGTCATATTCGCTGGCCTCGTCCACCTCGACCGTGACGATATCGCCGGGGCTCAGCGCCTCCGTCCCCTCGTCGATAAAGAGGTTGCCGTCGATCTCCGGCGCATCGGCCTTGGTGCGGCAGGTGGCAATACCGTCGGCGTCGATCTCGTCGACGATGACCTGCTGCAGGCTGCCGATCTTGGCGGCAAGCTTGGCCTCTGAAATGGCCTGCGCCTTTTCCATGAACCGGTCCCACCGCTCCTGCTTGACCTCTTCGGGCACATGATCCGGCAGATCGTTCGACCGCGCCCCGGCGACATTCTCGTACTGAAAGCACCCGACCCGGTCGAGCTGCGCCTCCTCCAGCCAGTCGAGCAGCACTTGGAACTCTTCCTCCGTCTCGCCGGGATATCCCACGATGAAGGTCGACCGCAGGGTGATCTCCGGGCAGATCGACCGCCATTCGGCAATGCGATCCAGCGTCCGTTCAGCGGCCGCGGGACGGGCCATCCGGCGCAGTGTCTCCGGATGGGCATGTTGGAACGGAATGTCGAGATATGGTAAGATCAGCCCCTCAGACATCAGGGGAATGAGGTCTTTTACGTACGGATATGGATAGACGTAGTGCAGCCGCACCCAGGCGCCCAGCTGCCCCATCTCCCGCGCCAGGTCGGTGATATGGGCCCGCACCTCCCGCTCTTTCCACATCGACAGGTCATGCTTGCGGTCGAGCCCGTAGGCGGAGGTATCCTGGCTGATGACCAGCAGTTCCTTCACCCCGGCCTCCACCAGTTTCTCCGCCTCCCGCAGCACGGCATTGGCGGGGCGCGACACCAGCCGCCCGCGCATGTCGGGAATGATGCAGAACTTGCACTTGTGGTTACAGCCCTCTGCGATCTTGAGGTAGCTGTAGTGGCGCGGCGTCAGCGTCACGCCCGAGGCCGGCAGCAGGTCGATAAACGGATCGGGCGCGGGCGGCACCGCGCCATGCACCGCATCCAGCACCTGTTCGTACTGATGCGGGCCGGTGACGGCCAGAACCTTGGGATGGGTGCCGGTGATGAACTCCGGCTCCGCCCCCAGGCAGCCGGTCACGATGACCTTGCCGTTGGAGGCCAGCGCCTCCCCGATGGCCTCAAGGCTTTCCGCCTTGGCGCTGTCAAGAAATCCGCAGGTGTTCACGATCACCGCATCCGCCCCGGCATAATCGGGAGAGATCGCATATCCCTCCGCCCGGAGCCGCGTCAGGATGCGTTCGCTGTCCACCAGCGCCTTCGGACAGCCAAGCGAGACCATCCCGATGGCGGGCTGCCCCGCGCGGCGGGTATCATCGAAGCGCGGCAGCGGCGCCAGGTCGGGGCGGAGGTTCGGCGGATTCTGGGACATGCTGCGCCCTATACGCCCGCCGGGGAAATTTGCAATGGTCCAGAGCCCCGCGATACTTGCCGCGCCATGGCCGCGTGATAGTCTGACGGCAAAACATATGGGGGCATCATGCGGCTGATCCGGTTGCTTATCGGCATGGTCATCGTCTTTGTCGCGGTTCTGGCGGCGGGGCTCTTCCTGCTGCCCGGGGACCGTATCGCGCAGCTGGCGGCCGATGAGCTGTCGCGGCGGACCGGACGCGCGGTCACCGTCGGCGGCGACGCGCATATCAGTTTCTGGCCGGAACTGGGCGTCACGGTCGACGCGCTCTCCATCGCCAATGCGGACTGGTCCGAGAACGGGCCGATGTTCCAGGCGAAATCCGTCACCATCGGTGTGGATGCCAGGGGCCTGATCAACCGCGATATTCACATCCGGGCCCTGCGGGCCGACGCCCCTCAGATCCTGCTGGAACGGCGCAAGGACGGAACGCCCAACTGGGAGCTGAGCCTGTCGTCGCCCGCCCCCTCCCAAACCGCGCAGCCCGAAGCATCGGCCCCCGCAGCATCCACCACCCCAACCGCATTCACGCTGGACCGGGCAGAGATCACCGGCGCCTCGATCTTCTATATCGACCGCCAGTCCGGGACAGAGATTACGCAACGCGACATCGACCTGGTCCTGACCTTTCCCGATGTCAAAGGCCCTGCCGATATCGACCTGACCCTGCGCCCGGTCGGCCAGCCGATCCGCCTGACCGGCGAAATTGCCGACCCGATGGCGCTGGTCGCGACCAAGATCAGCACGCTCCACCTGAACATCGAAGCCCCGGGCGGCACAGCCAGTTTCGACGGACGTGCCTCTCTCAAGCCCGAGGCGCAGGGCGATCTGGTGCTGGACCTGTCGGACACCGCCCGCTTTGCGGCGGCCCTGGGCCGTCCCGACCCGGCCCTGCCTGCAGGACTGGGCCGCGATGCCCGGGTCTCGGGTCAGATCACCTATACCAGCGACGGCCGGCTCTCTCTGCGGCAGGGCGCGTTCCGGTCCGGCCCCAATGCCGGGACCATCGCCGCCGATGTCGTGACCACAGGCGACAGGCCCCGCATCAACGCCCAGATATCGGCCGAGGCGCTGGATCTCACCGCGCTCAATTCCGGCGGCAGCCCGGCACCGGCCGAGACGGGCTGGTCCCCCGCCCCCATCGACGCCTCGGCCCTGGGACTTGCCGATGCCGAAATCTCGCTCGTCGCGCCGTCGATTGATCTTGGCCTGACAAAGCTGGGCACCACCCGCCTGGTCCTGACGGTGGACCGCGCCCGCGCAGTTGCCACGATCAGGGAGGTTCAGGCCTTTGGCGGAACGCTCTCCGGCGAGCTGGTGGCCAACAATCGCAACGGCCTTTCGGTTGCCGGCGACCTGACCGCCCAGAGCATCGCGCTGAAAAACGCGCTGACCGACCTTGCGGGCATCACCCGCTTCACCGGCGAGGCTGGCGCAAAGCTGAAATTCCTGGGCGCCGGGCAGACGCTGGCCGCGATCATGTCCTCCCTCTCGGGCGAGGGCAGCATCAACACCGGCTCCGGCACGATCGAAGGCATCGACCTTGACCGGATGTTCCGCACCGGCGACGTCTCCGGCGGCACGACGATCTTTGACAGCACCGCGCTGAGCTATTCAATCGCGCAGGGCGTCGTCTCAAACTCAGACCTGCTGATGAAGCTCGCGGGGATCGAGGCGCGCGGCGAAGGCAGGATCGACCTCGGCCAGCAATCGCTCGACTACCTTTTCACGCCGGTCAGCCTCAAGGCGCGTGACGGGCGCGGCATCGCAATTCCCGTGCGCATCCGGGGCGCCTGGGCCAGCCCGAAGATCAGTCTCGACGTGGAAAAAGCCATTCAACTCAATGCCGCCGAAGAGAAGAAGCAGCTTGAGGAGAAGGTGAAGCAGAAGGTCAAGGACGAGGTCAGCGAAAAGCTGGGCATCACCCAGCAGGAGGGCGAGACCGCCGAGGACGCGGTGAAACGCACGATCGGGGAGGAGGCCGCCAAGGGCCTCCTGAAGCTCTTCAACAAGTGATCAGAGTAGCCGCGCGGCCAGCTGGCGGCGCATCTCCGTCCCGATGCCGATCCGGTCGAGGTAATCGACCGGCCCACCGTATTCGACGTCGAGATAGGCCAGCGTCGCCTCCATCGTCTCTGCGGCGGAGGCGATGATCTGTTCCACCCGTTCCGGCGTCGCCCCGCGCGCACCGATGGCCACCCGCAGCTGATCCATAAGCGGCCGCCCCAGATCGGCGGTCAGCGCATATTCGGCCACGACGACCTCCCGCGCGACCCCGGCATTCGACAGCAGCAGCGCCGCGATCAGCCCGGTCCGGTCCTTGCCGGCGGTGCAGTGGAAATAGACCCCGCCCTCGCCCGCCGCGGCGATGGCGCGCATGACGCGGGCCATATTGTCCTGGCATTCATCCAGCGCCCGGCGGTAGCGGATGCCCATGTCGAACTTGCCGCCAACCTCCTCCGCCATCTGATCGAGTGGCGCCAGACCGTCAAAGAGCGGGATGTTGAGGTAGATCACCCGGGGATCGTCGGCCAGCGGATTGGGCGCGCTTGCGATCTCGTCATCCCGGCGCAGGTCGATGATGGTCGACAGGCCCCGGCCCAGCAGATCCTCCCGGTCCTCCACGCTGATGCCGTTCAGCGCACAGCCGCGCCACATCGCATCGGCGCGCGTCGGTCCCATGGCTGTCTCATAGCCGCCCAGCGACCGGATGTTGTGCACGCCCGCATAGGGCAGCGCCTTGGTCGTCAGCGTCATCGGCCTCTCCTCTCCTCACTCGCGCGCACTTTGGTCTGCAGGGGCCGCGATGACAAGTGCAGGTTCAGCCGGGCCCCTGACCCACATCGCCGCGCGCCACGGCCACCGATTTGAGCACGGCGAAACAGCTCAGCCCCGGCGCCAGCGACAGAGCCTCTGCCGAGCGGCGTGTGATGCGCGCCAGCAGCGGCTCCCCCCCGGCCATGAGCTGCACCATGACGCCCGGCCCCTGCCCCGGCCGCACCTCTGCCACCGTAACGGGCAGGATGTTGAGCGCCGAAATCCCCTCCGGCCGCGTGAGCGCAATCATCACATCCTGCGCCGCGATCCGCACGCGAAGCGGCTGGCCCGGCGCGCTGTCGACACGCGGCAGCCAAAGCCGCCCGCCGGCGACCTCTACCTCCGTCAACCCGTCCGCGTGATGGGTCACGATCCGGCCTGTCAGCAGCGCCCCCGCATGGCGCGGGCCAAACACCGGCGCCAGATCAGGATCGGCAAAAAGCGTCGCGGCATCGCCCGCCCGCACCACCTGCCCCTGCTCTAGCAGAACCAGCGTATTGGCCAGCCGCGCCACCTCCTCCACCGAATGCGAGACATACAGGATCGGCAGCCCCGCCGCATCCCGCAGCCGTTCGAGATAGGGCAGGATCTCCTCCTTCCGCGCCTGATCGAGAGAGGCCAGCGGCTCGTCCATCAGCAGCAGGTCGGGCGCAGACAGCAGCGCCCGACCGATCGCCACGCGCGCCTTTTCCCCGCCGGAGAGCGCGCGGGGGCGACGGTCCAGCAGCGCACCGATCCCCAGCATCTCGGCAATCTCGCCCAGACGTGTGTCGCCCGGCGCCCCGTAGAGCAGGTTTGTCCGGACGCTCATATGCGGAAACAGCCGGTGGTCCTGAAACACATAGCCCACCCGCCGGCGCGGCACCGGCATATTCACTCCGGATGGCGCATCGAAAAGCACCCGGCCGCCCAGTACGATCCGCCCTGCGTCGGGGCGCAGCAGCCCCGCAACCGCATTCACCACGGAGGTTTTGCCCGCACCCGACCGCCCGAAAAGCGCCGTCACACCCCCCGGCGCCTCGAAACCGGCCACCAGCTCCATCGCACCGAGGCGATGGCGGATATCCACCAGCAGGCTCATCCCAGCCGCCGCGCCACACGCCGCGCCAGCGCCTCTGACGCCACAAGCGCCAGCGCACCGACACCGACTGACACGCCCACAAGCCGTAGCGCCGCCGGTTCCCCGCCGGGTTGCTGAAGGAAGGCGTAGATCGCCGACGGCAGCGTTCGCGTTTCGCCCGGAATGTTGGAGACGAAGGTGATCGTCGCGCCAAATTCCCCCATCGACTTGGCAAAGGCCAGCACCGCGCCCGCCAGGACACCCGGCAGGATCAGCGGCAGGGTCACGGTCATGAACACGCGCAATCGGCTGGCGCCCAGCGTCGCCGCCGCGGCCTCCAGCCGGGGGTCCACCGCCTCTACGGCCAGGCGGATCGCCCGGACCATCAGGGGAAACCCCATGACCGCCGCCGCCAACGCCGCCCCGGTCCAGCGAAAGGCAAAGACAATGCCCAGCCGCTGCAGAAACCCGCCAACCGGGGCCGCCGGGGAAAAGGTTTCAAGCAGCAGAAAGCCGATCACGACCGGCGGCAGAACCAGCGGCAGATGCACCACGATGCCCAGCAATTCCCGCCCCCGGAACTGCCCCCGGGCCAGCGCCATGGCCACGGCGATCCCAAGCGGCAGGGACATCAGCGTCGCCCAGAAGGCCACGCGGAGCGAGAGCCGCACCGCCTCCCATTCAGCAGGGCCGAGCCCGGCCGTCACTCGTCCCGGCCGGTTCCGAAACCGGCCTCGCGGAAGATGGCGACGATATCGACAGTGCGCAGATATTCCAGAAAATCGTCAGCGGCAGTGGCACTGCCGGCCTTGATTACGGCGCCGGGATAGACAATCGGATCATGGCTGCCGTCCGGAAATTGTCCGCGCAGATGTACCCGGGGTTCGGCCATGGCATCCGTGGCATATACCACGCCATAGGGCGCCGCCCCCGTCGCAACAAGCGCCAGCGCGGCGCGCACATTGTCGGCCTCTGCCAGCATCGGCTCAACCGCCTCCCACAGCCCCAGATAGCCGAGCGCCTGGCGCGCGTAGATCCCGGCCGGAACAGACCCGGTCAGCGCCACCGACAGACGGCCACCCGACAGAAGCCCCATCAGGTCCAGATCGCGGTCGATCGCAATCTCTGGTCCCGCTTCGGCCGAGATCAGAACCAGGTTGTTGCGCCAGAGGTCCTGACGCGACGCATCCTCCAGCAGACCGGCGGCCTCAAGATGGTCCATCCAGGCGGTGTTGGCCGACAGGAAAACATCTGCGGGCGCCCCCTGCTCGATCTGCCGCGCCAGCGCCGAAGAGCCCGCGTAAGAGATCACGACCTCATGGCCGGTTTCGCGCCACCACATCTCTGCCGCACGGTCCAGCGGACCGGCCAGGCTGGCGGCCGCAAAGACCAGAACCCGCTCTGCCGAGGCTGGCGCGCAGGTGCCGAACAGGACACTCAAAATCAGCAGGATCATCCGCATAGGTCAACCAGTTCAAAACGTTCTCAGGATTGGACAAATCGCTAAAGTGGTTCGCAACCGGGCGCAACCCTTGCGACGGCGTCACCCCCGACGCAGTATCGCGTCTCAGTTGCAGCCAGCCAGAGCCAGAATGCCCTACGCCCTCACGACCCTCGCCGCCCTTGAAACCCTGCCCTTCGATGAGGTCATCGACGTCCGCTCCCCCGCCGAATTTGCCGAAGATCACATACCCGGGTCGATCTCGCTTCCCGCGCTGGACAATGCCGAACGCGCCCGCGTCGGCACGATCTACACCCAGCAGGACCCGTTTCTGGCGCGAAAGATCGGTGCGGCGCTGGTGGCCCGGAATGCCGCCCGCCATCTTGAGGGGCCGCTGGCCGACCGGCCCGGCGGCTGGCAGCCACTGGTCTATTGCTGGCGCGGCGGGCAAAGGTCGGGGTCCTTCACCTCCATCCTGCAGCAGATCGGATGGCGGGCCGACACGGTGCAGGGCGGCTACAAATCCTATCGCAGGCTTGTGGTACAACGGTTGCATGATCAGCCTCTCGCGCTGAATGCGATCCTGATCGACGGCTATACCGGCACCGCCAAGACGGAGATCCTGCACCACCTGTCCCGGCAGGGCGCGCAGGTGATCGACCTCGAAGGCCTGGCACAGCACCGTGGGTCTCTTTTTGGCGGGCTTGCCGGACCCCAGCCCGCGCAGAAGATGTTCGAAAGCCGGCTGGCGGCCGAGCTGCGCCGGATCGACCCCGCCGCCCCTGTTTTCCTGGAAGCCGAAAGCAACAAGATCGGCGATCTGATGATCCCGCCGACACTCTGGAAAGCGATGCTTGCCGCCCCCCGCATTCGTCTGCGGGCGCCCGCCGCCGCGCGGGCCCGGCATCTGATCGACACCTATGAAGAGCTGACATCCCACCCAGACCAGCTTTTGGACCTTATCGACAAGCTCCGCCCCTACCATGCAGCCGACCGGATCACGCTCTGGCAGGATCAGGCGCGGCAGGGCGACTTTGCGGCCCTCGCCCGGTCGCTGATGGAGGATCACTACGACCCGAGGTACGAAAAGAGCTCTGCCCGTACCGCCAACGACATGGCCACGCTGCAGATCGACGGTTTCTCACCCGATGACCTCGCCATGACGGCCACCCGGATTTCAGAGCTGATTGCCACCCACAGCCGTTAGATCAGGGTGATGGCAACCGGTCCGTCGGTCATCCGCCCGATCACGGCCACCGCCAGCCCCTCGGACCGCATGTCGCGGATAATCCGCTGGGCATCGGCCGGATCGACGGCCGCCAGCAATCCGCCGGCTGTCTGCGGATCATGCATGAGCTCCACGCGCGGCCCCGTCGGCCCGAACAGGGGCGCATTCGCGGCATTCGCCGAATAGAGGGTCGACCGCCCCCCCCCCTGTGCGAGGTCGAGCGCACCGTCATAAAGCGGCACATCCGCCAGTCCGAGCTCTGCGCCCAGACCCGAGGCCCGGCACATCGCCATGAGATGCCCGGCCAGGCCAAATCCGGTGACATCCGTCATGGCCCGCGCCGTTTTCAGATGCGCCGCCTGGCGACGCTGGCCGCGCGCCATCTGCGTCAGCAACGCCGCGATGTCCAGGCCCCGCGCCTTCAACTGCATCTCCGCCGCAAGCAGCACGCCGCTTCCAATGGCCCCGGTCATCAGCAGCACGTCCCCGGCGCGCGCCCCGCCCAGCGTCACCGGCCGCCCCCGGCACAGCCCGGTCACGGAAAATCCGATCGTCAGCTCTGCGCCCATGGTCGAATGGCCGCCAAGGATCACTGCCCCGTCCTCCGCAAAGACCGCGGTGGCCGCGGTCATGATCTGTTGCATCATCCGCCGCTGCAGCGGTTCGGAAGCGCGCGGCAGAATGATCTGCGCCAGCGCCGACTGCGGCTCAGCCCCCATGGCACGGATATCGCCAAGCGCATGCTGCGCCGCGATCCGGGCCATCAGCGCCACATCGCCGGTGAACCCGCGCAGATGGTCCGTGGTCAGAACCTGCTGGACCTCTCCCATCCTCAGGATGCCCGCATCATCGCCGGGCCCGGTCAGAACATCCGGCCTGTCGGGCTGCCGCAGCCCGGTCAGGACATCCGTCAACACGCCGGCCCCAACCTTTGCGCCGCACCCGGCACAGAGCGGCGCGGCGGACATGATCTCTGCCGCGCCATCTGCCAGCTCCTTGGGTCGCGCCGGCTCGGGCATGGGCGGCAGGGTGGTCAGCCGGTCGATGAACCGGCGGTCGATCCGATCCTTCCACTGCCAGATCAGCCGACCCGAGAGCACCGCCGGCAGCCTCTCATAGCGTTCGGCCGCCGCAGTTCCGCCACCAAGCGCAACCAGACGCAGGTACCGCCGCTGCGGCCGGAAGGGACGCAAAGCACCGCCCGTCAGCCGTGCCCGAAGGTTGTGAAACAGCACCGGCGCGGCCCGAACGGCAAAGACTCCGGCCTTAGAACGTACATTCTGAAATTGGAATGCACAGTCTCCAACAGCGAATAAATTATCATAGTCAACAGATTGCAGGGCGTTATTAACCTTAACAAAGCCATTCACCCCCTCAAGCCCCCCGGCACCGGGCCAGACCTGCCCCCGACCGCCGCCGGCCCGCACGACAAAGCCGCCCGGCAGCTCGCGCCCATCCTCCAGCCTCAGCCCGTCGGCACGGACCGACACGACCCGCCCGCCTACAAGCTGCACCCCCGCCTCTGCCAGAGCCCGGCTGAGCCGCGCGCGCATCGCCGGACCGACCCCCGCAATGCCCCCCGCGCCAACAAGCGTCACCTGACCGCCCGGCCCGATCCGCCGCCGCATGGCCAGGGCGAGCTCCACGCCGCCCACCCCGGCGCCGATCACCACAATCGGGTCCCGCGCCCCGGCGGCGAGATAGGCGTGCCACCCCTCGATGAACCGCGCGAATGGTTTGACGGGAACGGCGGTATCCTCCCCCTCTGCCGCGCCGCCGGGTTCGGTCGTCAGCCCGATGTCGAGAGAGGCGACATCATATTCGATCTCCCGATCGCCCAGCCGCAGCACACGGGCCTCCGGGTCGATGGCCGAGACCCGACCCTGCACATAAGCGGCCCCCGCAAAGCGACACAGCCGGACAAGATCGATCCCGATATCCTCCTGCCGGTAGAGGCCTTCGACATAGCCCGGCAGCATCCCGGTATAGGGCGCGACCGCCCCCGGATCGATCAGCGTGACCCGCACACCGGCAAGCGGTCGCATGCCCCATTTCCTAAGCACCAGCGCATGCGCATGACCGCCCCCGACAAGGACGAGGTCTCTGGTAAGCGGGGGCTGGCTGATCATCGGCAATCTCCCGGTGCGGTGACAGAGCCAGACCTACCGCCGGGACATGTCCGTGCCAATATCGCCGGGAAACTGGACATTGCACCGGCGGCCATAACGGCACAGCCGTGACGGCCAGGGGGCAAAGCGACCCGCCTGATTAAGAATGTTGCGATGCCCTGACGATAGCCCGACATTCGGCAGAAATATACTGGTCTTTGACCACTCGGTCAGAAGTAGATTTTGATTAAATGAAATCCCGCTCTAGGCTTTGCTCATGGATGAGAATCGAATCTTCGACGAAATGTATGGCCGGTCCGATACGCTCCGACAGCCATATGAGCTTTTCAAACAATGGTTTGACGGCGAACAGCCCAAGGACCTGCGCGCCAAGCAACGGGAGGCGGAGGACCTCTTCCGCCTGACCGGCATCACCTTTAATGTCTACGGGCAGGCCGCCGCAGAGGAGAGGCTCATCCCTTTTGACATCGTGCCGCGGATCATCTCCGGCCTTGAATGGCAGCGCCTGTCCAAGGGGATCGAACAGCGCGTCCGCGCGATCAACATGTTCCTCTATGACATCTATCATAAGCAGGAGATCGTGAAGGCAGGCCGCCTGCCCGAGCATATGATCGCCCAGAACGAGGCCTTCCTGCCCCATATGATCGGGGTGAACCCGCCGGGTGGCGTCTATACCCATATCGTCGGGATCGACCTCGTCCGTACCGATGACAACCAGTTCTATGTCCTAGAGGACAACGCCAGAACGCCCTCCGGTGTCAGCTACATGCTGGAAAACCGGGAGACGATGCTGCAGATGTTCCCCGAATTGTTTGCCCGCAACCGGGTGAAACGGGTGGAAACCTACCCTTCCGACCTGCACCGCTCTCTCGCCGCCTGCGCCCCCGATATCGCCGGGTCCAACCCGACGGTCGCGGTGCTGACGCCCGGCATCTTCAACTCCGCCTATTTCGAACACAGCTTCCTTGCCGATCAGATGGGCGTCGAACTGGTCGAAGGGCATGACCTGCGGGTGATCGACGGCCGCGTCGCCATGCGCTCGACCGAAGGCTACAAGCCTGTCGATGTCATCTACCGCCGTGTGGACGACGATTTCCTCGACCCGCTGAACTTCAATCCCGAAAGCGCGCTTGGCGTGCCGGGCATCATGGATGTCTACCGTGCGGGCGGCGTCACCATTGCCAATGCCCCCGGCACCGGCATCGCGGACGACAAGGCAATCTACAGCTATATGCCTGAGATTGTTGAGTTCTACACCGGCGAAAAGGCCCTTCTGGAAAACGTGCCGACCTGGCGCTGTTCGGAAAAGGACGCGCTGGCCTATGTGCTCGACAACCTCAAGGACCTTGTCGTCAAAGAGGTGCACGGCTCTGGCGGCTACGGCATGCTGATCGGCCCGACCGCGACCAAGAAGGACATCGCCGAATTCCGCAAGAAGCTGGAAGCCAAGCCCGGCAATTACATCGCCCAGCCCACGCTGGCGCTGTCGACCGTGCCCGTGTTCAGCCAGAAGGGCCTCTCGCCCCGCCATGTCGACCTCCGGCCCTTCGTGCTGGTCAGCCCGGAGGGGATCAATATCACCCCCGGCGGCCTGACGCGCGTCGCGCTGAAGAAGGGCTCGCTCGTCGTCAACTCCTCGCAGGGTGGCGGCACTAAGGATACATGGGTTCTGGAGGACTGATGCTCGGCAAGACTGCAAATGGCCTGTTCTGGATGTACCGCTATCTGGAACGCGCCGAGAATACCGCCCGCCTCGTCGAAACCGGCCAGCGTATGGCCCTTACCCGGCTTGGACCGGCCGACGGCGAATGGAAATCCATCCTTGAAACCGCCGGTGTCCTCGGCGGGTTCGAGGCGACCGAGGAAGAGATCACCAAGGAAACCGCCATCGACTGGATGCTGCGGTCCAAGGAGAATTTTTCCTCCGTCATGACCTCCATCGCTGGTGCGCGCCAGAACGCCCGCATGGTGAGAACCGCCCTGACCCATGACGTCTGGGAGGCGATGAACGGCAGCTACATGAAGACCCGCGACCTGCTGGCCCGCAAGGTGTCGGAACGTGATCTGCCCAATATCCTCGGCACGATCCGTCAGCGCGCCGCCCTGGTCCGGGGCGCCACCCATGGCACCATGCTGCGCAACGATATCTACAATTTCGCGCGCATCGGCACCTTCCTCGAACGCGCCGACAACACCGCCCGGATCCTCGATACGAAATATTACGTGCTGCTGCCCTCCGTGCGGTCGGTTGGGTCCTCCATCGACAATGTGCAATGGGAAACGATCCTGCGCTCCGTCTCTGCCCGTGGCGGCTTCCGGATGGCTTATGGCAATGATTATGACCCGCGCGACATCGCCTATTTCCTCATTCTCGACGGGCGCATGCCACGCTCCCTGTCCTTCTGCGTGGAAAAGATCCGGTTGAACCTCGGCCATCTGAACCAGAGTTATGGTACCACGCCCGACAGCATGGGGCTGGCAGAGACACTGGCGGCGCGGCTGAAAAACCACGATATCGAGGCGGTTTTCGAAGAAGGTCTGCACGAGTATATTCAGGATGTTCTGATCAAACTGGGTGAGCTAGGACGTCAGATCGAAATCGATTACCGATTCTATGAATGACCATGCGCCTGAAGATACGTCATACGACCCACTACACCTTTGATGAGCCGGTTTTTTTCGGCATGCAGCAGCTGCGCGAAACGCCCAAGTCCCGCGACGCCCAGAAGGTGTTGAACTGGCAGACCGATATCACCGGCGGAATTCGCCAGCTGTCGTTTGAGGATCATTTCCTCAACACGGTTGAGATGATCACCTATGACCGCGGCACGACAGAGCTGTCGATCACCTCTCATGGCGAGGTCGAGGTGACCGACACCAATGGCGTGACCGGCAAACATCTGGGCCCTGCGCCGCTGTGGCTTTTCAAACGTCCGACCAAGCGCACCCGTGCTGGTTCGGGCATCAAGAAACTGGCCCGTCAGGCGGAGGGCGAGACCTCCATCGCCCGCATGCATTCGCTGATGGCGATCATCGGCGAAACGGTGAGCTATGAGGTTGGCGCCTCCGAACCCACCTGGTCCGCCGAAGAAGCGCTGACGGAGGGCAAGGGCGTCTGCCAGGACCATGCCCATATCTTCATCGCCTGCGCCCGCGAACTGGACCTGCCCGCCCGCTATGTCTCGGGCTATCTGATGATGGATGACACCATCGAACAGGACGCCATGCACGCCTGGGCAGAGGTCTATCTGGACAATATCGGATGGGTCGGCTTCGACGTGTCGAACGGCATCTGTCCCGATCCAAGATATGTTCGTGTAGCAACGGGTCTGGACTATTCGGACGCCGCCCCTGTAACTGGAACACGAATGGGCGGAGAGGCAGAATCCCTCTCTGTTCAGATCGAGGTTGCACAGCAGTAGCAGGCGGAAATGACCTATTGCGTCGGGATGGTTCTGGACCGCGGACTGGTTTTCATGTCCGACACCCGCACCAATGCGGGGCTCGATAATATTTCGACCTTCCGCAAGATGCATCATTGGGAGGTGGAGGGCGAACGCTCCATCACCCTGATGACCGCGGGCAACCTTGCCACCACACAGGCCGTGGTCAGCCTGCTGGACGAACGCTCCAAGGCGCCGGACGACCGCAAGCCCTCCCTGCTCTCCGCACCCTCCATGTTCCAGACCGCCCGCATCGTGGCAGACACGTTGCGCGACGTGATCCGCGAACATGATCAGGCCGGACAGGAGGCGTCTTCGGCCTTCAACGCCACGGTCATCCTTGGCGGTCAGATCAAGGGCGGCCCGGTCCGGCTTTTCCTGATCTACCCCGAAGGCAATTTCATCGAAGCCGGAGAGGACACGCCCTTTTTCCAGATCGGTGAAATGAAATACGGCCGCCCGATCCTCGTGCGCGCCTATGAGAAGGGCATGAGCTTTGCCGAGGCGATGCGCCTGCTTCTGGTGAGCTTTGACTCGACGCTGAAAGCCAACCTGACGGTCGGCCTGCCCTTCGATTACCATTTCTATGAGACGGACAGCTTCAAGGTCGGCACCCATGGCCGGATCGAAAAGGACGACCCCTATTTCGAGACCGTCTCGCAAGGCTGGGGCGATGCGCTGAAATCGGCCCTGCAGAGCCTTCCGGTGTTTGAGGGCTGAGCCCGTCCCTTCGCGGCCGCAGCTTTCGATGCCACATCCGCTGAGGGCACCGCTTTCCCTTCGCCCGGGCCGGCGTTAGGGTCTGCGCGCGGCAGGAGCCGTGGCCCGGAGGTGCAGCAGAAACAGATCGCCGCCCGGATCAGACATACAAGAGACAAAGGCGCACATCAGTATGACGGACAAAGTCGTGGTAATCACCAACGGGAATGACGATCAGGTGCCCTTGATTTCGGTCATGGTCCGGTCATTCCGGGCGTTCTGGGATATCGACGCGGCGCTGGAATTTGTTGTCGTCTCCGACCATCTGTCCGATCCGGCCATAGCGCAGCTGACCGGCATGGACATACGCGTGGATATCCTGCCCGATGATGTCCTGGATCGGCTTAACGGGTCGATTGCCTCGAATGCGCATGCCCTCGGCAAGGTGGCGAAACCGTTTTTCCTGCAGTGGGCCCTCGAACAGATGCCGGAGGGGCCGCTTTACATCTACGCCGATCCGGACTCGCTTATGGTCGCGGGCATGTCCCGGCTGCTGGCCCTGCATCGCCCCGGACAGGTCACCGTATCGCAATCTCTGCTGCCCACCATCGCCCATCATTGCGTCCGGCGCCTGCAAAAGGCCGTGGATGCCGGTCAGATCAGCGACCTGCTGATTTCCCGGATCAAGCCCGAAGTCTGCACCGGCTTTTTTCTGGCCGAACGCGGGCCTTTCATGGACCTGCTGCAGGCATGGACCGGCTTCATGCTGTCAGAGCCGTTCAATGCGAACAAGGACACAAACGACTTTGGCTTCGGCTGGCATGATCAGGACTTTTTCCGCTGCTACTTTGCAATCAACCCGGACCTGAACCTGAACATCCTCAGCCCGACCGATATCGCGATCACAAATCCCCCGGCGACGACCCTCTATTCCTTTGCACTTGAAGGCGACGATCTGACCCGGATCAAGGTGACATGGCCCCGCGCCACCAATGCCGGGGTGATGCTGCATTTTGCGGGCGGCACGTACAAGGACTACCCCGACATCGCGGCGCTCTACGCCCGCGCCGGAGCGGACTAAAGCCCGACCGGTCCGCCGGCCGGTTGGTCAGATCGCCAGGATCTCGTCCATACGGCTGCGGAAATAGGCGATGGTCCGGTCCAGACCATCGTCCAGCCGGACCTCCGGACGCCATCCCAGCAGCGACCCCGCCAGGCTGATATCGGGCCGCCGTTGCATCGGATCGTCCACCGGGCTGGGCGACCGGATCAAACCAGAGGCCGCGCCTGTCCGGGAAATGATTTTTTCCGCCAGTTCCTTGATCGTGAATTCTTCGGGATTTCCAAGGTTCACCGGCCCGGTGACGCTGTCGTCGCTGCGCATCAGCCGGATCAGACCGTCTATCAGATCGTCAACATAACAGAAGGACCTGCTTTGCTGACCGTCGCCATAGATGGTCAAGGGGTCGCCCTTGAGGGCCTGAACGACAAAATTGGAGACCACCCGGCCATCGGCATGGTGCATCCGTGGGCCGTAGGTATTGAAGATACGGGCCACCTTGATCTGCAGGTCATGCTGCCGGTGGTAGTCGAAAAACAGGGTCTCCGCACAGCGCTTGCCCTCGTCGTAGCAGGACCGGGGGCCGATGGGATTCACGTTCCCCCAATAACTTTCCGTCTGAGGATGCTGTGCCGGATCGCCGTACACTTCGCTGGTGGACGCCTGAAGTATCCGGCAGCGCAGCCGTTTGGCCAGCCCAAGCATATTGATGGCGCCGTGCACGCTGGTTTTCGTCGTCTGAACCGGATCATGCTGATAGTGAAACGGCGAGGCAGGGCAGGCCAGATTATAGATCTCGTCCACTTCGACATAGAGCGGGAATGTCACATCGTGGCGCATGAATTCGAACCTGGGATGCAGGTTCAGATGTTCGATATTCTGCTTGCTTCCGGTAAATAGATTGTCGACGCAGAGCACGTCATGCCCCTCTGCCAACAGCCGGTCGATCAGATGGGATCCAAGAAACCCCGCGCCTCCGGTCACCAGGATGCGTAAGCGGCTTTCGCGTAGTCTTGCGATGGTCGTTCTCCTGCCACGGGCTGATGGTGTTACGGTCCCTCACCTGTTCAGGCATGGGCCGGACCGCAGTGGACCCTACCGCCCTGCCCCGGGTTATGCAAACGGATCGGCTTTGCAAGATCCGCTCCTATCGTCCTTGAACCAGGCCGAATTAATCCACGCGCTGGCGGGTTTCGGGCCTGCAAGATTTCGTTGAAAAGCTGGCCGGGCTCACCGGCGGGCTGGAAAATTACCGGCATAAAATATCCTGCAAAATCATATCGAAAATGGGGATATTTGGTGCGACCGAGCGGACAGAGCTCGAACCGTGACAGCTCTCGCGGTTTCTCCGAAACCGCTGCCGCTCTGGTCTGCTGATCGGAGTGCAATCACTTTCCTGCGGAAAGTGTTGTGGTGCGACCGAGCGGACAGAGCTCGAACCGTGACAGCTCTCGCGGTTTTTCCAAAACCGCTGCCGCTTGTTTCTGCGTGGAAATCGGCGTCTTACTTTCGCTTTGCGAAAGTAAGTTGGTGCGGTCGAGAAGACTCGAACTTCCACTCCGGTTAAGGAACAGCGACCTCAACGCTGCGCGTCTACCAATTCCGCCACGACCGCACTGTCATGTTGGTAGCGGGCGTATAGCGACGCGCTGAACCAATGTGAAGCGGAAAATGTACGTCCCGGCGCGCTTTGCGGGAAATTCTCCAGCGTCCCGATGCGACGGGCCTCCCCCATTGCGGAACGGGCGAACCGGGAATATCTCCCGGAGCAGACACAAAGCACACGGAGCCGCCGATGCCGGAATGGATCGTCACACCGGGCCTGACCGGATATGAAGACGCGGTGGCCCGCATGGAAGACCGTGCGGCAGCCATCTATGCCGGCACAGCCCGCGAGGCGATCTGGCTGGTCGAGCATCCGCCGCTTTATACCGCAGGCACCTCCGCCAGACCGGCTGACCTCACCGCGCCGGACAAATTCCCGGTCTTTGCCACCGGCCGGGGCGGGCAATACACCTATCACGGACCGGGCCAGCGGGTTGTCTATGTGATGCTGGACCTGCGCGGTCGCGGCCGGGACGTACGCCGGTTTGTGCAGGACCTCGAACGTTGGGTGATCGAAACGCTCGCCACGTTCAATATCCGGGGCGAGATCCGCGATGGCCGCGTCGGTGTCTGGGTCAACCGTCCGGACCTGCACCGCCTGCCGGACGGCACGCCGCGAGAGGACAAGATCGCAGCCATCGGCATTCGCCTGCGGCGCTGGATCAGCTTTCACGGCATTTCCATCAATGTGGAACCCGACCTGTCACATTACGACGGGATCGTCCCCTGCGGGATCTCCGGTCACGGTGTGACCAGCCTGGTCGATCTGGGACTGCCGGTCACCATGCAGGATCTGGATGTCGCGCTGGCCCAGACATTCGGACAGGTCTTCCCCGACCCCGCCTAAGGGCGATGGCCAGCCGCGCCTAACGGCAGAGCCCGCGCCCTTCGAACCCGGCTGCTTCGCGTACAACCGTGGCCAGATCGGTCCGGCCGACCTGATCGGCCTGAACGTAAAATCCGCCGGTTGCATCGGCCACGCAGCGCAGCGCAGAGCTGCGCCCGAGGTCGAGGATATTCACCGAAACACCCGGGCGCTGCCGCTTCAGCTGCTGCGCCGCGGCGCAGGGATCGCCGCTGCAATTGTCGAGCCCGTCCGAAATAAGCAGAACGTTTGCGGGCTGTTCGACGGACCGGCCACCGCGGATCTTCCCGCCCGCCTGCCGGATCGCCTCGGCCAGCGCTGTCCGTCCGACCGGCCGCAGGGAATTGATGGCATTCTGCAGCTGACCACGCTGTGCCGGTCCATAGGACCCGGCATCGCGTACGCGTCCGCAATTTTCAAACACCAGCATCGAGATCCCGATGTTTGCCGGTGCCCGCTGCACGGTCTGTGACAGCACATCGCGCGTCCGCCACATCCGGTCCGGGCCCGGAACCCGCTCCAGCTGCGACACCAGCAGGTCCAACTCCCGACCGAGCCGGTTTTTCTCATAACTGCTCGAAGCAGACTGCATCTGCTCCGCCACCGAATAATAGCGCTCTCCCAGACCCGGGGGGAAATCCGCCGGCAATTCCATACTGCCAGAGGCATCGACGAGGATCACAAGCTCCTCCGTCTGCAAGGCAAGCCCGTCGGGCCCGCAGAGCTGGGCCGTCTGCGACGGCGTCATCTCGGGGATCGGCGGCAGGGCGGGCGGCGCGGCGGGCGGCACAACGGGCGGCACGATCTCGGCCTTTTCCTCGATCTCCGGCTGACAGACGCGGTCCGCGATGGCGATCTGACGTTCAAGCTGAGCGATCCGGTTCCGCAACACATTGGATTCCGACAGGGCCGGCTCCGGTTCAGGCTCGATCACCGCGACGGGGCACCACGACCCCAGTATCGGCAGGTTCAGGCGGCAGGGTTCAATCATCAACACCAGAATGGCGGTACAGATGGCAGCCAGAAGCAGCCAGCCCAGCCCGATGAAAAGCCCCGCGAACCGCCGCAATATACCCGGCCTGTCGCGCAACGCCTCCGCCTCCGCAGCATCCGCCCCTGCCCCGGCGACAGAAGCGGTCGCGGCAGCGGCCGCAGCCCCCGCAGCGGCCTTCTGGGAGGCACGCGACTGGCCCGACAGAACGCCACGGACCGGCGCCTGAACATCCGCGACCCGGGCCCAGTTGACCAGAACCGGAGAGAGCCCCTCCGGCCCGCGCACCGCGTAGATTGCGGATTCGTCCGGGACCTCGACCGCATTCATCAGCGCTTCGGACAGGCGCTGATCGTCCATCTCCGAACTTGCCGACAGCTCTGTCGCGCCGGCCCGGATATCGCCGACCAGCCGTTCCAGCGTGGCGCGAAGCTCTGCCTGCTCCTCCTCGCTCAGATCCGAGAGCTTTTCGATCCGGCCCTCGCGTTCGGCGTACCAGTCGGTCTGATCCCCGAAATCCGTGCTGACGGGTTCCGAAAACAGGGCTGCGTGATCCTCTCCGAAACGGGAGGACACGACGGATTGTATCAGTTCGAATGACCTCTGGGCCTGAGAGCCCAGCGGCTTCATCCCTTCAGAACTGGTCGTGGCGATCAGGTTTCCGCTCACTTCTTGTCCCCTTGTCCCATATTCCCCTACCCTCCGCTCAGCCCAGGACCAGCGTCAGCAGTTCCGGCTGCCCGATATCGGGCGCCGATTTGAACTTATCCAGCAGCTGCCAGGCAGAATTCACCTGCGCGACAACCACGCTCTGCTTGGCATTTTCCAATCGCTGCACCAGCCCGTCATAGGCCGACTGCAGCTGATCGGGCGTAATGTCAGAGGCCAGCGTCGTCAGCGCCGTCCGCAGGACCAGCAGATAGGTTTCCTGCACGCCGCGCAGCCCGGTAATACTGTCGACGGACTGCCGCATGGTCGACAGCAGAACTCCCCTCTCCTGCCCCGAACTGATCCGGATCCGGTCCGCCAGTTCCAGATTGTAGCGCTGCAGGCGGTCGATCTCACCGGCGTCCTTGCGCAACACATCCATAAAGGCGCCGACGCTCAGCATCGTGGCGCGCGCACTTTCCACCTGCGCAAGGCTGGCGTCTTCCTGCGCGCGGCGAAACTGAAGCTGGACGCCGCTCAGCGCCGTCTGGCGGCGCGGGTCCAGCTCTGACTTCACCAAAGCGGTCAGCTGCGTCATCGCATCGCCGGTCGCCGCATTGCCCTCTTCGGACTGAGCGATCCAGCTTTGCTGAAGGGTGTCAAAGACTTCTTCCGACACGACATGTGTCGACAGCACCAAACGAACGCCGAAATAGTCGCCCGCCAGCGCCTGAGAGCCCCCCGGAGAATACATCGGGTATTCCGTTCGCTGGGCCGAATAAATCTGCGCCTCCGACGCGTCCAGCGATCCGCCCCGCGTCACCAGCCCGCCGGCCTGGCCATGTTGCCGCCCCAGGGCATTCATGCGGAACGGCTCCAGCATCAGCTCTTCGGCATTTCCGTAGACATCGAACAGGCCAAGCGGATTGGCTTTGCGGATCCCGATAGGCCCCGGTGCCCCGCGCCGGCCATCCGCGAACAGGGCATAATCCGCCAGTTCGCCCTCTTCAAAAAACCGCCGGCCCGGATAGCGCGCCGGATCGATCCGTGATCCGCCCCGGGTCGCAAATTCCCATTCCGTTTCAGTGGGCAGCCGGACGAACCCGCGCCGCCCGCCCTGGCTGGGCAGCGCCTCGGCGGCATTGGCGATCAGCCATTCGGAATAGTCTCGCGACAGGGCCACGGCGTCGAACCAGCTGAGCCCGCCTTTGGCCAGACGGTCCGGCCCCGACGGAGCCGCGCAATCGCCGCTCAGGGCCCGGTACTGACCGACCGACAATTCATACCGTGCAATATAGAAATAGGTCTGCGCCTGCGCTTCATCGACAAAAGGCCCGCGCAGGAATTCGGTCCGCAGATAATCCGAAAACCCGGTGTCCGGATTGGACTGGCCAAGCCGCACCCGCATGTCCGACAGCGGATCGGCGGAGTCGACCGGGATGTCGACCCGCTGAAATGCCATGCCGGCCCCGCAGGGCATCGGCAGCATCAGATCCGCAGGCGCGCCGGCCTCTGCGGCGGGGTCAATCATCTTGTCCGGCCAGCTGATCTCAGCCGGAGCTTCCTGCGCGAAAACCGATGTCGTGGACAGGACAGCCAAAGCGGCGGCCCCGACGAAGGCAGGAGACAGCAGGCGCATCAGCTCCCCTCCTCCCGCAGGATGGCGGCCGGGTCGATCTTCTGTGCCGCCCGGGCCGCGGCGAGCGACGTGGCCACGACAAAGACCAGCACCGCCACCACGATGGTCACGATCTGCCCCGCCGTCAGGCTCACCAGCGAGCCCTCGGTCAGACCGGATTCGAACATCGCCGTGATGGCCAGACTTGCCAGCCCAAGCAGGACAAAAGACGCCGCCAGCGCCACCAATGCCGATGTCACCGCCTGTGTGATGGGAAAAAGCGACAGCCGGTTCCCCCCGATCCCCATCAGCGACAGCATCGCCATGACCCGGGCCTTGCGCTGGACCGCGCCCCAGAACCCGAACAGCAGCGCCGCTGCCAGCCCCAGACTGGCCACCACCGCCGTCAGCAGCAGCGCGAGATTGAGGTTCCGCCCCAGGCTGAGCGTGGCCTGAACCTGCCGCGTCCGCGCCTCTGTCGAGACACCGAACCGCGCCTCGATCCGGTCCTGCAGCGGGGCCAGGTCTTCCAGCGTCCGGGCATAGGCCCGGATGCCCTCAAAGGCCGGCACGCGGGACGACAGCGGCCGGCCCGCCGTCACGCCATACTCGGGCAGCGCGAACCCGTCGTAGAACGCCTCGATCAGGTCCATCTTGTCGATCCCGGCCAGCACCGACCGCCCCGTCAGCCGGTCTGCCGGAACAATCGCCGCGACGGTCATCCGGAACACCAGCTGCTTGGGCATGTCCGACTGTGTGACCAGCAGAACCTCGTCGCCCTCCGACAGCTCAAGCTGCCGCGCCAGCTGAAAGCTGAGCGCTACATCCTCTCCGCCCAGCTGCGTGCCTTCGGGCAGAAACGGATCGCCCGGCCCGGAGGGAGAGATGACGGCATCGCGCAAAGGCCCGCCCTCCACAGCACGCACATTCACAAAATCGAACAAGCTGCGGGTTTTCAGCGTCACGAACCCGCTTTCCGCCCAGCCCGCGACCTCGGCCGCATCCTCGGTCGAAAAGGACAGATTGCCGGATGTGTCGATCTGAAGATTGGCCGGATCGCTCAGCAATCGGCCGATCAGCGCGTCATAGACCCCGTTCTTGACGCCGAAAAGAACCATCAGCGGAACCAGAACCCCGGCAATAACTGCCGCATTGCAGATCAACTGGATCCGTTCGCGCAGCAGATCGCGCAGGGCCAGGTGCACCACCAGCATCACGCGGCATCCGGTTGCAGTTCGGACAGCCGGCTCACGACGGCCTCCGGCGTGACAACGGGCACGCTCAGGTGCAGCCGCCGGAGCGGAAACCGGTCCAGCAGCCCCAGATCATGCGAAGAGACCAGAAGCGCCGCGCCGTCATCCCGCGCCGCGCCCACCAGCAGCGACATCGCCTCTGCCGCCGTATCGGGGTCCAGCGCCGCCGTCGGCTCGTCTGCAATGACAAAAGGCGGACGGTGTGCCAGGGCCCGGGCGATGGCCACCCGCTGCCGCTGACCGATCGACAGCGATCCAGGATAGAGCGCGGCCAGGGGCGCGATACCCAGCCGCTCCATCAGAGCGGCGGCATGCTCCGCGTCCTCCCGGCCCGTAATCTTCTGGCCCAGCGTGACATTTTCCAACACGGTGAGGAATGGCAGAAGCCCCCCCGCCTGCGGCACGAAGCCAAAGAGCATACCGCGCAGCGCCGTCAGATCAGACCGGGCCGCGCGACTGTCCCAGGCTGCGGCCAGATCGATCACCCCCTCGGCGGTGCGCGCCTGATATTGTGCCCCCCGGTCCGGGCGTCGCAGCAGGCCCAGCAGCTCCAGCAGAAGCGTCTTGCCGGTGCCGCTCCCCCCGGTCAGGCCGGTCGCTTCGCCCGCGACAAGCCTCAGCCCCTCGATTTCCAGGCGAAAGCTCCGCTCCGGCGACCGCAGGGTGACGGCAAGGCTGTCCGCCTGCAGGCAGAGCCCCGGATCCGCGGATGGACTATGCGCGCCCGGCCCTGTCACGGCAGAATGTCGAACGGCATGGCAAACACATATTCCCCGTCCGGAGAATCGTCCCACAGCGCCGTCCAGACCGTCGGGTCACGCAGCCATTTCATATACTGCGTCAGTTTCTGTGACAGCGTATCGGTCACGGGCTTGCGGAACATTGCGCTCTGTGTCCAGCGCTGTTCCGTCATCTGCATCAGCTGGCTCTGGTATGGCAGGTCCTCAAGGAACTCCAGCGCCCCGCCCAGATCGGTGGCCCCGGCATCAACCAGCATTTTGGGATCCTGCGCCATGCGGGCAATGATCTCACGCGCATCGCTGAGAAAGTTCACCGCATCCTCGGAGCTGCTGATCGACTCGGCCGCCTGCACCAGCGCCCGCACCAGATCCGCCATGGTGGCCAGTTCGTTTTTGGTCACCAGAAGCCGCGGCTCGATCGCCAGGCGGCGCGGGTTCTCGACCGCGCGGTTCGACACCCAGCCCCGGATGACATCGGGCGCGGCCGTGCCGCTCTGATCGCCCAGATAGGCCAGCCGCATGGCGCGGCCCAGCTCCACCAGCTCTTCGCCGGCCTCTTCTTCCGTCAGGCTCGACGCCTCGCCGCGCGCGACATGAACGTGATCCGTCAACGCGGTGACCAGACGGGTCACGACATCCTCGAACGCTTCTTCAGAGCCGTTTTCGATCGGGAAATAGAAGGTGCCATTGCCAAAGCGCGACAGGGCCCGGTACTGATCCGCCGCATAGCTATGGTTCGCCGACCCGCCCGCATCCGTTTCCAGATGCAGCGTCATGACAACAATCTGCCGCCCTTCCGCATCCAGCTGAAGCTCCGCCGCGCCGATCTGTGACCGGGCATTGGGATCGCGCGGATCCTTCGGTCCTGCATCCGTCACAAGGATGACATAGCGCGCATTAAACGGGTTGTCGCCCTGGGCCCAGTCGCTCTTGTCGATCGCATCCTCGACACCGGCGAGGCTGTCCTCGTTAAACCCCGGCGAGCTGACCGTCGCGACATTGGTCGCCTGACCGATCGCATCCAGAACCGGCGTCTGGTCATCCCGCCGCGTGAGTGGCACCAGTTCCTTCGTGCGATATTCCAGCCCCGGCGCCGCGTCCACATTGTCCCGGAAGCCCCAGACGCCGAAATTCACCAGATCGCCGATATCGGTGCCCTCGATCCGGGCAATCACATTGGCCAGGGATTTCTGGGTGCGCGCGATATAGCGGTCCATCGACTTCGTCGTGTCGAGCACAAAGACAATGCCCACATCAAACGGATCGCTGGCAGGCCCCGTCGCCTGCTGGACCTGCGGCGCCGATACCTTGAGCGGAACCGAGGCCAGTTCCATCATCAGGACGGTGTCATAATTGATCGGCGACAGTTCCTGCCGAAAGTCGAGGATCGGCATAATGTAGAGGTTGTCGCGGATATTCACGAATTCCTCAGGCTCGACCGCCACGACGCCACCTTTGCCTTCTGATATTCCGGCCGATGCCTCGGCCAGCATCCGGTCCTGCGTGGCCGTCAGCCGCTCATCCGACATCAGCTGCATCAGGTTCGCGTCGGTATCAAAGAAGAGCTGGCGCTTGCGTCCCGCGGAATTGGTAAAGGCACCAACGATATTTTGCTTCCAGGGCAGCACCTCGTCCTGTTTGACCCATCCCTGCGGCACCCGCGTCGATGACGGTCCGGCGCTGATCCATTCCCCCCTGCGTTCGAACACATAGAGCGGCTGAAAGGCCGGGATCATATCCTCCACCGGGCCGTTCGGCATGGAATAGAGCTTGGCCCCCGGTCGGGTCAGAACACGCTGATAGACGGTCGACTTGCCCTCCACCAGCATCGGCCGGACGTCCTGAGCCATCGCAGGCCCACCCGCGCCGCCAAGCCCGAGCGCAACAGTCACCAGCGCCATAACCCGCAGCCCTGCACGGACGCGCGGGCGGATCATCGAAAACCTCATGGACAATATTCCTCCAGCGCATTCTGGGCCAGCGACGCTGTGTCATCGGCCAGCCGGGTACAGGTTTGCTCAAGCAGACCCGCCGCCTCTGTCGAGCCGGCCGCGACAGCCCGCGAATAATATTCCGCAGCGCTATAATCCGCTGCCGGGAAGGTCAGGCCGATGCCCGCTTCGAAATCGGCATCTTCCACCGTTCCGTCATAGAGCTTGCCGTATAGCGTCAGCGCCTCGGCATCGGAGCCTTCGGCCGCCGCATCGACAATCGACAGAGCCATATCCGGGGTCACGGCCCCGCCGCACTGCGCCAGCACCTGACGGCTTTCCGCAAAGGCGCCACCGCGCAGGGCCTCGATCGCCTCCGCCCCGCAGGGGTCCGGCGCGGGCTCCACCGCGGCCACCGGCTCAGGCTCCGGCGTTGGTTCCGGCTCCGGCTCGGGCTTGAACAACAGGAAATAGGCCGCCGCCAGCGCGGCCAGCAGAAGAAGGATGCCGCCCACGGCAAACATCGCCTTGCGGGACTTGCCAGAGGTTTCATCGGTTTCGTCAGTTCCCTCGACCGGCTCCTGACCGGAACCGTCCGCCGTCTCATCGCCTCCGGTCTTCGGATCATCCATCCCTTGGCCAGGCGGAGGTGGAGGCGGAGGCGCCACAACCGGCGCTTTCAGACGGTCTTCTTTCTTCTCCTGACCCTGGGCCGAAAAGCTTGCAATACCACCGCGCCGCGCCGAGGCCGGCGCCTTGGCGATGTCATCCGGCCAGCTCGTCGTGGCACTGGACCCGGCGATGATCAGTTCCAGCTGGGTATATTCCTCGATCTGATCGACGATCTCGGGCCCGAGAACCAGGTAACTGCCATCCTCATCCGACTGGAGCGGATAGGGACCAAAAGCCACGCGCGTCGGCTGCCAGCCATCCTCGCCCAGAAACTGGCCGTTGAAACTGTTCTTCACCTCAACCGCAAGCGGCCCCTCCGCCGCGGGTGCCGGCATCAGGCTCACGCGGGCAAAGCCGCCGCGCGGATGGTCGCGATCTGCTTCGATCTCAATCTGCATCACGCCGCCCCGCCCTCAATTTCCTTGAGTATCCGACCGATGCGGCCGTTCAGCTCGATATTCACGGTCGAGCCACCGCCGCTGTCCTTGGCATTCTCGACGAACATGGCCTCCATGCCGAACACCCAGTCCGTCCATTTGTCCTGAGCCGAGGCCCGCTGAACCGCCGGCAGCGCCGTGGCATCGTCAAAGACTTTCCGAGAGGTGAAGATCGGCCGTTCCAGCCCCGCGCCGTCGGTGGCAACGGGCCGTTCGGCTTCCGGGACGGAGGAATAGCCCAGCGTATTGACGAAGTCATTGATCCGCTCGGCACAGACGATCGCGGCGGGCGGCGCCTGCTTGTCAACGGTATGGCCGAAGCTGATGGAGTCCAGCTCCTCCATGATGGCCTTGGTCACGCCGGTCCGCCGCACCCCGTGCAACAATTCGCTGACCAGATCGGACGCAGAGGCAGGCGTCAGATTGAAGATCCGCAGCTGCGCCTCGTCTTCGCGCAGATCATTCAACCGGTCCGCCCAGACCTGAATGGCCTGTTCCGCCTGAAAACTGGTCAGCGTCATCGTGCGGATGCCATTCTGCTCCTCGGCGGCAGTGCTATCGCCGTTTTCCTGAGGTGCCTCGGATGCCGGACTGTCAGGGCGACCAGGGCGCCCCGGCCGTCCCGGTCGACCGGGACGCCCCGGTCGTGCCGCAGCCGTAGCAGCCGCCACCGGTGCACCCGGCGCCGATGTTGTCACAGCCGCTGTCGAAATTGCGCTGGAGATACGAATGCGGCTGGGCACATTCGCAATCTGGTCGCGAATAACTTCCTGGTCGACGCTCAGCGACCTCAGAAAGGCCCCGAAGCGATGGTTCTCCAGCGTCAGCTCCATGCCGTCGATAATATCGGCAGCCGCCAGCTGCTTCTCCTCAATGCGTTTCTCGATATCGTCGGATACGTAATAGGGTGACAGGGCCGCACCCATCTCAGCAGCCGTCTTTTCGATCTGAGCCTGAATCTGGTTCATCTTGTTATCCGGCGTGCAGACCTTGGTCAGCGCATCGGTCAGGTAGCTGACACCGCCGTCATTCATCGCCAGCGCCGCTTTCCAGGCCGCATCCGGATCGGAGAAATGCTTCACGACGGAAGGTTCGGTGACACAGCCCTCGCGCAGTTCCTCGACGCGTTCCTCCATATTGGGAAGGATGCGCACCTCGCGGTCGCCTTCGTACTCGATCATCCCTTCCATCGGGAAGTTCGGGTTTCGCAACCAGAAGCAGTTCCGGAACGGCGCCGTTGGCGTCCAGTTGTCGACCCAGGGATCGTCCTTGCCGAACTTCTCCTGAAGCGAGAAATACATCCGCCGCTGAAACCGTTCGGACGGTTTGGCGCCGCTGGCGCTCTTGCCCAGATGCTTGTCAAACTTGGTCAGGACAAAGAACAGGATACAGTCGTTTTTTGCCCGCTCCTCCGGCGTGGCGCCATGGGTGCGCGCGATCCAGTTCTCGACCAGCTTCGGCAGATCGACCGTGTCCATATTGCTGTCGGGAACGCACAGCAGCATGGAGCTGATTTCCTGATTTTCGACATAGCGGTCAAAGAGATAGGCCACCTTACCCCGCAGCAAGATCCCGGCGATTGTGCTCTCCGGATCGGCGAGGGTCTTTTTCAGCGGCTGATCGAACCGGTTCCGCGCGCCGGGGAAATCCAGCAGGTCGGTTTCTCCCAGAAACTCCGACGGCTGCGTCTGCATCGGAAACACCAGCTCTGCCGCCAGCGCGCAGACGACGGCGCGCGGCAGGTCCACGGTTTTGCCCGAAGGCGTACGCACCTGAAGCATATCCGTGCTGTTGTCGTTCAGCAGGTCACGCAGCGTGCCCACGTCGATGATCGACGACTCGCGCGGTGTCAGCGCGGCGAGCGGCACATGCACCACCTCGGAATTGTCGATCTTGCCGCTCGCGGTCGCAAGGCGCAGGAACAGGTCGCTGAAAGCCTGATGATGCCCCCAGAGGATTGCCAGAAACTGCGCCCGATCCGAGAGGGACAGCCGCGGGACCAGCTGCGCCGCGTCGTCCCAGAACCCGCGCAGCGCAGCCGCGTAAGCGGTTTTCTTAAAGTTCGATTCCACATATTCGGAGATGTCGTAGACATCGTCCTCGCTCAGCCCGCCCCCGGCAGAACCTGCCCGCGATTTGAACGCGTCGAAATGGGCCGCGAGGTCCTCCGGCGACGGCGGTTCCTCCGACTGGTCGCCGTCCATATAAAAACTGTTGAGGATCGTGCGGGCGATATCCGCCTCGCTCAGCAGTTGCAGCTTGATCGGGAACCCGTCCGGCGCGGCGTCCTTGCTCATGGTGAAGCGCGTCACGAGCCCGGTCGATTCCCCGTCCCCCGCCGGGTTGATTTCGTTCAGGTAATCCAGAACCCCGCCCGGCCCCGGAAAATCGGCCACCAACCGGCCATCCGAAGGCCGTGCCAGCACCGACACGAGGAACGACTTGCCCGCCTGGCTGGGCCCGAAGACGCTGACGGAGACCTTGGTTTCTGCCGATTTGCCCAGCTTTGCGGCCCGCCGGCGGGCCCGGCGCAGCATCTTGGTCAGGCCCTTGCGGTCAGGGCCTACCATCTCCGCCGCTTCCGGATCGGACATCCACTCCAGTGCCTGGGCAGAGAGGTTCGCTACATCGCGGCAACGGGCGCTCACGGCATCCTGATCGATCATCTTACTTTCCCCATCACAGCCGGAAGACCCCGGAATCCATCCAATACTCATCCTCAAAGCCCAGCGTATGCAGGCGCAGGACAAGATCTGTCGGTTTCATCGGCGTCTGATTTCCATCTTCCACTTCTTCGATCCGGAAGGCTTCGCGAACGGCCTCCCGGCGCAGGACCTGTTCGGCGCTCTGCGTCTCATCCCCACCGTCATCGTCCGATTCCACCCGTTCCAGCATGACCCGGATCGGGGTCGGCCGCTGCTGCGCGCCGGAATTCGCGAAATCCAGCCGGTACAGAGGCGTCGTTGTCCACCGCTCCAGCGGCAGCTGACGGCTGCCGATATGGACGGGCGAAAACATCTGCACCTCCGCCATCTGCGCACCGCCCGATTTCGCCTTGTCCAGATCGATGTCGGAAAACAGCACGCGGTCCTTCACGATCTGGCCATTGCTGTCCATCTCGCCGATATAGCGCGCCGTTGAGCGCATCCGGAACGCATCGGTCGAGACCTTGAAGTTGGGAATGCGGTTTTCCGACAGCGCGATCAGCATCCCCCCGACCGCCACGGTCGATTTGGGATCGCCGATCCGCTGCGTGACCGGATCGCGGAACGGATACCAGCGCCCGCATTTGTAGCTGTGCATGGCGATCATGCGATGCGGCGGCACGATCTGAAGCTCTTCCACAATCGACCGTACCGCAGGCAGGCGCGACGGACGTCCCGTCAGAAGAACGATATCGACGCCCAGGTGGTCGATCACCTCGCACATATTACCCAGCACCTTCTGGAACGTCTCGCGAGAGATCGCATCGACATCTTCCCGGCTGGTCGACAGGATGACATCGGCCAGTCGCCAGCCGATCGCCCCCAGTTCATCTGCCCGCGCTTCAAGGAAATCAGTCGTGTCTGCATCGACAGCGGGGGGCGGCGCGATATCGTCCTGCGGCGTCTCCTCGTCGCTGCTCTCTTCCGTCTCCTGAGGCGTCGGCGTCAGTCCCAGGACCTCCGCCACGCTCAGATCGAACCTGTCGAACTCCTCGGCGGTTTCGCAATGCGCCAGGATCGCCTCTGCCAGCGGCACAAGGACCCGAAGCGCAAAGACGCGGCGTTTCTGCACGGTCTGCTGGTCCTGCCCCCCGACATCACCGCCAAAAATCTCGCGGAATTTCTCGCCGACATACCGTCCGCCGCCGGCTTCGATCGACCGTTGCAACAACGGCAGGATGATCCCGGAAATGACCCGCTGGACCAGATCGTCCCCGGCAAGCCGGAACCCTTCCCGGAAATTCTGTTCGGGGTGCAGCACCCGGTTGGATTCGCCGCGGTAGGTGGTGATCATCAGGTCGGTCGTCCCGCCCCCGATATCGATGCAGGCCACGCGCAGCGACGGCGCGGGCGTGCCGCCACCGGGCGGCGGGCGCAATTTCCCCTTCAGCGACAGGAACTGGTCGATGCGACCGTCGAATTTCTGCGTCACCTCGCTGTAAAGATAGACCAGCTGCGTACAGCTCGCCTCGTCGAATTCGACCTTCAGCGCAGGCAGCTGCGCGATCGAACTGTCCTTTTCCTTGATCCCCAGCATGGACCAGACCAGCCGCAGCGCGCCCGAGGCACGCGACTGCATGATGGCCTGTTCCTGCATCGAGGTCGCCGTTGGCAGCGACAGGATAATTCGGTTCAGACGCCGCGGCAGATCCGACTGCGGCCGCCGCGACCGCGACGCCGGATCATTGATCTGCACCAGCGCATGGGCGAAAATCTCGGCCAGCATGAACCCGAACATCGACGACCGCGAGAACCGCGGCCGGATCGCACCATTCATATTGGTGCCCTTGGCGGGCCGCAGGCGGTGCTCGATCTCATATTGCAGCTGCTTGATGACATCGCCGCTCTCGGTCATGTGCCGCATGGCCGACCGGACGGATTTCGGCAGGTTCGTCGGATCGAAATGATTGTGGAACCGCCAGTCCTGCTGGGTCGCCCCATCGTCCCACAGATACCGTTTCGGCGATGACAGGCCGGAGGCGGTCTCTGTCCCCTCTTCCTGCTGCACCTTCGACACGGCCTCTGGCCCGATACGGACGAAAGACGGCCAGAGGAACGCATTGCGCCGGCCGGACCGCGACGCGAAATGTTCGTCGCCCATCCGGAATTCGGCGAATTCGACACGACTTTCGAACAGGCCGGAGTAATAGAATTCCGGACGCGACAGATCGCGCACCTGCAGCGGAAAGGACCGCGCCAGATCGACGCGCGCCTCGCCCGGGAACCGTTCGATCAGGATACCGCAGCTGCGACTGTTGCCCACGTCCAGCACAAGATCGACATCCACAGGCGTCACCGGATCGTCCTTGGAGACGATATCGACAAAGCGGATCTTGGGCGGCTGACAGACCGTGGTGATCAGTTTGAGATAGGCCAGATACCGTGCCCAATGCTCGAACTGGTACAGCAGGTCTTCTTCAAGGATCCGCCGCCCCGGCCGTTCGGCCCGTTTGAACGCCAGGAAAATGGCCTTGAGCCAGTCCGACACCCAGAGCTGCAGGTCATTGACGTTGCCATCCTCATCCACCTCCAGCCGGCGCAGGAACCAGTCCATATGCGCGGGATCGCTGACAAGCCGGAATTCGCGCGGCTTTTCGGCATCCGACAGCTCTGGCGCGACATAGTGATTGGGGGAATTCTGCGCGATGAGCGAGGTCTCGAGCGCCAGCTGGACACGGTGCGTATGCCCGGTCACCGGGTCAGGCTCTGGCAGTTCCACGGTGCGCATCCGGGCCCAACTGGACGGCCCCGCATCATACCGTTCGGACCCGTCCGCACCGCGTTCCGGCTTGAGCCGCAGAACCGGCACCGGCACCCATTTCTCCAGAAACGGCTCCAACGCGGCATGCGGGCGAATGGCGTAATTGTCGTCGTCCGGCAATGTGCCTTCGTCGATCTTGTTGTCGATCTCCTCATTGCCGGTATAGGGCAGAAGGGTGCGCTCGACCTCCTCGCCACCGGAGTTCACGGTGCGTTCGACAAATTTTGACGGCTTGGTGGCAATGTCGTGCAGGGAAAATCCGAAATCCAGCATCTGGATGCCGGAAAATGGCACGAGCGTCGTCTCTTCCCGCCACTGGATCAGCTTGCGCAGGTGTTCGAGCTTGGTATTCGGCATTCGCTTCTTGCGCTCCGTAAATCAGGGCTTGGGCTTGACCAGGGCGGGCAGCCCGGGTTTTGCGGAGGGTGCGCCCCCGGGGGCCGGCGTCTCCGGAGCGGGTGCGCTGCCGGATTGCACCGTCCGGACAGACGGGCGCAGCAGCTCTGGCTTGCAGACCTGGCTGACAACGGTCGGAACCGCCTGGGTCTGCTCCAGAAACCCCAGCAGATCGCGCGATGACAGGGCAAAGTTCTGATCCATCAGAGTGCCGCGCCGCACAAAGGTATTGACCCCGACCACGCGACCACAGGCATCAACCAGCGGACCACCCGAATTGCCCTGAGAAATGGGGGCGGAATGCACCACCACATGCGTCGTCGCCGCGACGGTTTCCTCGGTCAGGACCTTGCCATCCGTAATGGTCAGCGTCGGCACCGCCTCGCGGTCCCCTGCCCTGAGCGCGGTGAATTCGCTGTCCGACAGCAGCACATCCCCCGGATAGCCGGCCGCAAAGACGGCCTGCCGCTCCAGATCGACATCGCCCAGATAGATGGGAAAGGCCGGCAGGTTCAGACCGGGCACCGACAGCAGCGCAAAATCCGACCCCGAGACCTCGAAAGCGCCGCTCGATTTGACCACATCGGCCATGGTGGCCTTGCCCAGCTCCTTGTTCGTGACGCTCACGCTGCCAGGGCGCGCCCCGTCCACGACGTGATTGTTGGTCAGCACGGTATTGGGAGCGATGACAAAGCCGGTCCCCGTCCCGATGCCATTGGGCGTCTCGGTCATGACCAGAACCGTGCGGGCACGGATCATGTCACGCACGGATTCATCATCCGCCGACGCGACGGCCTGGAGCCGTGTCAGATCGGCGGGCAGGATCGAATGTTCGACCGCCGTCACACGCTTCTTCTGTGCCTGCATCGGCGTTTCCGGGCGCGGCGGCAGCATGCCCTCGATCATGACGCCCTCGGGCATGACGAGGGTCCCGTCGGCCTCGCAGATCGCCCCGGCCAGTCCTTTTTCCAGCTCGGCCACACGGGCGCGCAGGGCCTCGTTGACACTGTCGGCCATGCGTACGGCCGCCTCATCGGTGATCGCCGGTTCTGGCTGGGCCTCTGCGACGATCCGGTTGCCGGGCAGCAAGAGCCAGATCAGCACGCCGGAAAACAGCACAAGCAGCACCACCAAAGGCAGCCAGGCATAGACCGGCACGCGGCGCGGCGTCCCGGAGGGCGGCGGCGGTGGCGGCGGTACGTTCGCGCTGTCTGCCCCTGCCCCTGCACCACCGGCCCCGGCTTTGGCACCGGATGCCGCAGCGGCCGGCGGCACCACCCGCGACGGCGACGCAGCCGCCTGACCTGCGGCAACGGCAGCGGTTGCGGCACCGGCGGCGGCGACCGCACCGGCCCGTCCCGCCGACCATCCCGCCGCATCGCCCTCGCCGGGCAGCGGCGGCGCATCGCCGGGCAGGAACCGCCCGAGAGCCGCCGTATAATGTTTCTCCCGCGCGCGGGCGTCGCCGCGGGCCGCCTCGGGCAGCATGCCCCAGTTCAGGATGACCGGCCGTCCGCCCACCGACCAGACACTGTCCGGCCCCAGCGTATGCAGCGCCGACGCCACCAGCTGACCTTCGGGCGTATCGTTGATCAGATCGGGCAGCGCCGCCAGCCGCCGCGACAGCACATCGGAGAGATCGGCCCGCGCCTCGGAATCCAGATGGCTGAAGGGCACGCCCTGACCGTCGAAATCGCTGTACCAGGCGATGGTCGGCGCCGCCACATCATTGCCCCGGCTGATCAGCGGTTCGGCAAAAAGCCTGGCCACGGACGGGCCCGCCCCTTCGGTAATATAGTCGGTCAGAGCTTCGTATTTTTCGATAATCAGATCATCGCCCGCCGGCAGACAGTCTGAAAGATCGACCTGAGATTTCGTCAGAAAATGATCCGCCATATTATGGGCTCCCCTGTCCGCGCCGCATTTCGACGCTTTCGCGCCCGCCTGTTGCCGGCTGATAAAGATCGCACACCGCGTCACCACCTGCCGCCACATGGCAGGAGGCCAGAGTGCGGAAGATAATTGTGCCATTGCTGCAGCTGAGATTACCGGTTTTGTCGATGTCGAAATTCCCGTTTGTCGCAAATGACCCGGTCACTTCTCCCTCGCAGGTTGTCCCATCTGTCGCCGTCAGCGTTTCCTGCCCCGTGCCGTCTTCGGCAAAGCAGACATCCCAGCGGTTGAACGTCGTGATTTTATTGGAGCGCGGCGCCTCCACATCGAATTCCGTGATCAGGTTCCAGCAGCCCTGCATCGCGCTCAGGTTCCGGTTCCGGAAAGCCTCTGTGTCCAGGCCGCCCGATGGTGCAGGCGTGGGCGCCGGCTCTTCCACCCGGGCCTCGCACTGCATTTTGCCCAGCTCTGCCTCCAGCTGCGAAATGCGTGTCACAAGCGCGCCGCGTTCCTCATCAAGCGCCGAGATATTCATCAGAACCGCCTGATCGCTGGTTCTGGGACAATGTGAATATCCGTCCAGGCCAAAAGGCAGTCGGACACCGCAGGCACCCAGAATGAGATAGGCCGAAGTCCCGACGACGCAGATGAAAAGACCCGACGCAAGGATTAAAAAAATCGAAGGTCGCATTAATTTCCCGTTCCCTAACCTCGCAAAGCCTACCTTCACCGGATCCGCATGGTCAACGCGCCATTCTTGCCAAGGCGCGATATTTTTTGTGATCTTAATCGCATAGCGGTCGAAGCGCAGCATGATAGTCATGTCGCGACCCGCACCGGAACGCGCGGGCCGCCCAAGGAGCGGATGACAGAAGCTGTCATTTCCGGAACCGACGGCAGCGGGGGTAGAACCGCTGCAGCCAGGCCGCGGGCGGACCGCCTGAAAAGGGACGCGCGTCCGACACGCGGCCGGCACCAGTTTGCAAGGACCGCGTGAGGCGGCCGACAGGAGAAGATGATGCGGCAAGTGACCTGTATCCACGCCGAGGGCGCCCGGCCCGACAGCCTGATCGCGGCATTGGAGCGCCAGCAGTTCCACGTCATGCCCGAAAACGCCGGTGCGCCGGGCGATGTGATTTTGGTCGACACCGTCGGGATGACGCCGGACATGGCAGAGGCCGCCCTTCAGGCGCAGCTCGGTCACAACCGGCCCGTACTTGTCCGCTATGCCCTTCGCCACGGCACCAATCACCGGGACATGCGCGCAAGGTTCCTGGCCCGTGGCGCACAGGATGTGCTGAAATCGGACGCCGGCGATGACGAGGCGATCACACGGATCAGGGCGCTGCTTCTGCTGACGCGAGACCCCAGCGTGCTGGTGCTGGAAGATGATGAAAACATCGGCCGCTGGGTCTGCGAGGAACTGACGGCTGTGGGCATGTCTGCCACGCTGGTAAGTTCGCTCCAGGCCGCCCGCGCGGCATTTTCCGAACATCCCGTTGATGCCCTGATCGTGGACCGCAATCTGCCCGACGGCGACGGGCTTGATCTGGTCGCGCAGCTGCAGCGCGACGGCATCCGCACGCCTGCCCTGATCTACACGGCCATGGACCGCATGTCGGACCGGATCGAGGGGCTGGAAGCGGCGGGGGCGGTCGATTACCTCTGCAAGCCGGTCCATGCCGAAGAGCTGGTGGCCCGCGTCCGCGTCGCGCTGCGCCCCCGCACGCAGGACGAGGCCCTGACCTTCGGCCCGCTGGAACTGCGGCGGCGGGACGGGATCATCCGCTGGCGCGGTGACAGGATAGAGATGCGCCCGAAGGAGACAGCGATCCTGATGTATCTGGCCGAACGCTATGGCATGCGCATCCCGCAGAGCATGCTGTATTTCGACATCTGGGGCAAAGTGCATATGGAGCCGGGCTCAAACCCCGTCTCGGCCGCCAAACATCGCATGGTTCAGACGCTGAAAACCTTTCTCAAGGACCGGAATGAACCTATGCCGGATATCCTGCTGTCGGAAAACGACGCCTACCTGTTTGACCCCGCGCCCCTGCTGAGCCTGACGGACAGGGCCTGACCCGATGTCTGCCCCGACAGAGCGCGACCAAGGCAACCTGCGCGGACGCGACCGCATTTCGTCCAACCTGCTTGTGCTTTTTCTGATGGTGTTCTCGCTGATCGCGGTCGCGGCGCTTTCGGCCATGCTGGTCGGCTCGGCCCTGCGCAGCGATCGCCAGTATCTGGATGAGACCCAGCGGCGTCTGCTGGCCACGCTGGAGTCGGGCGGCCTGTCCGGTCTGACCGTCGCGGTGCAGGAAAGCGGGGCCACACTTGTCCCCGCCGCCCATCCCGTTGGCATCGCACTATGGCGGGTGATCGGCGACAGGCGCACTCTGCTGGCCGAGACCTGGCCCGGGCTGGGCATGGCCCTGACGGATGATCAGGGCAACGCCACGTCACCGGAAGGGCAGGCATCGCTGAACGGGCGCCGTCTGTCGCTGCGCTGGATCGACACCACCACCGCAACGCAGGACTGGCGCACCCCCTATCGCGACGTGGCACTGGCCATCGCCCAGCCCCGCCCGACCGACCAGATCCGGAAAACGCGCGGCATCCTCATCCTGATCTGGGGCATTACGCTTCTGTTCCTTGCCGCGCTGGTCTACCTCAGCCTGGACCACCGTCGGCGCCATGCTGCGGGGCTGGATGCGATATCGGACCGGCTCGACCGATTTGCCGCCGGCGAAACCGACCTGCGCATGCCCGCCGACCCGCGAACACCGGAACTGCGCCGCCTGCATGCACGGCTGGACCATGTCATGGACCAGCTGGACAAGCTGATGGGCGGCCTGCGCCACATTTCGGCGCATATGGCGCATGAACTGAATTCGCCGCTGCAGAAAATCCGCGGTGGCCTGTCGCGCGTGTCCCGGGCCAGCACCGACGAAGACCGTCAGATCGCGATCAATGAAATCGAAACGGTGCTGGATGTGACCCGTCTGAGATTGCAAAATCTGATGCAGTTGTTCAGGCTTAACGCAGGCGAGGTCGCTACGCTGGATGACCCGGTAGACCTGTCGGACCTGACGGAAAGTGTGATCGAGGATTTGGAAAGCATCGTCAATGATCAGGACAGACGGTGCGAGCTGCGCCTTCAACCCGGTATTGTCGTTGCGGGCAACCGCCCCCTGCTGGAGCTGATGATCACCAATCTGCTGACCAATATTGGCAAATACGCCCCCCCCGGAAGCGAGGTCTGTGTCGCGCTAACGGCAGAGAATGACACCTTCCGGCTTGAGGTCAGCAACACCGGGTCCTGTTTCCCCCCGGTCGTCCGGGACCGCGCCTTCCGGCGGTTCGTGCGTGGCACGGATGGGCGCGAGGCGACCAGTGCCGGGCTCGGGCTGAGCCTGATTGCCGCGATCGTGGACGCGCATGATTTTCACGCCAGCCTGCCGGCCAGCGATACCAAAGCGATTGTTGAAATCACAGGGGCTTGCGCGGCTCCGGCAGGGGGTCCCGGCGCAGTGGCACGGGTTTCATCATGAGAATGCAACTTGCTGCTATCGCTTTTGGCCTTCTGACCGGCGCACCGCCGCTTGTGCAGGCGCAGGCGCGCCCCGGCCCGGCTGAGGCCGTTGCGGCCGCCTGGCTGGTCGCCCATGCCGCCATGGAGCGCGAGGATGTCTGGATGCTGAACGGCGGCCTTGAAGCTCTGCAGATACTGACGGACATGTCCCGGGCGCCGGAGCGCTGGACTGACCGGCTGACGACCTTCGACGATGAACTGCGGTTCCTGACCCGCGGCCAGGCGCTCCCCGAAAGGGCCACCGCCGCCGACGGGGCCGCCGCGCTGTCGATCACGGAGGTGCCCGTGCCCTCCGGCGGCGCCGTATCCATTGCACCGACCTCGGCGCCCTACACCATCCTGATAGAGCCCGGGCCCGGGATAGAGGCGAGCTCCGGCCAGTGCAACGCGCCGGCACCGGGGCTGGCCCTGCTGTGTCACACGCAGGGCGATGTTGTTCTGAAAAATCCGGCCGAGACCGATGCAACGGTATTCCTCGCTGTGCCGGTTGCAGAGACGCGGCCATGATCCGCCGCGACGCCAGATATCCGATGTCTGTCAGACGGCCTGCCGGGCCGGTTCAGAGATGCGTTGCTGCGGCGTTGCTTCTGCCCCTCCTCTGCCTACCTCTGCGCGCCGCTGACCGCGCCCTGCTGGTCGGCGTGACCGACTATCCTCTGGTGGCCGACGCGGGTTTTCAGCCGCTGCTCGGGCCCAAAAACGACCTTAGGCTGATGCAGCAGTCGCTGGCGAAGTACTGGCCGGATGCCACGACCACCACCCTGGGAGAGCCAGAGCGCCCGGCGACCCGTGACAATATCCTGTCCGCACTTGCCACGCTGGCCGATGCGGCCGGGGCGCAGGACCGTATCCTGATCTATCTGTCTGGCCATGGGGCACAAATTCCGGCGCCCCCGGAGGCGCTGGCCGAAACCGACGGGATGGACGAAATCTTCCTCCCCTCCGATATCGAAATCATCCGGCAGAACGGACGCGCCGAATTTCACAATGCCATCCGCGACGACGAAATCGGACAGGCGCTGGACCAGATGCTGGACCGGGACGCCGAAGTCTGGCTGATCGTCGACGCCTGTCATTCCGGCTCTCTCGACCGGTCGGCGCCGCTTGTGGCGCGGGCGATCGATCCGCTCAGTATCGCGGCCCCGGATCGCCCGGTTCTGCCCGCGGCGCAGACCGGCGCCACCGTGCAGCCGGACCGCATGGCAGCCCCCCGGCTGATCGCCTTTTATGCCGCAGCCCCGTCAGGCAAAGCCTATGAAAGGCCGGTCACCACGCAGACCGGCGCCACGACGGTCCACGGCGTCTTTACCCTGGCGCTGAGCCGGGCCATGGCGCGGGTCAAGGGGCCCAGTTTCTCCGACCTGGCTCAGGCGACGGCGGCCGAGGCCTGGCGCCTCTCTGCCGGCAAGGAACGCCCGGTGTTCAGCGGGGCGCTGAACCGGGCCAGCTTTGTCTCTGCCCCGCAACTGGCCGAGCCGGCCTACGGGCTAACCTTGCGCGATGGCGAACTTGTCCTTGCCGCGGGACGGCTGGACGGGATTGGACAGGGCGCGGTTGTCACGATCGAAGCCGCCGATGCGGACGGCCCCGACGGGGCCCTGGCGCGGGCACGGGTCGAAACCGCCGGGCCGGGAGAGGCCGTTCTCAGCCTGCTCCTTCCGCCCGACGGCGCGCCCGACCTGCGTCTGGACAGGATGATCCGCGCCGAGAACCTCGATCCCGACCGGGTCCGGCTGCGATGGATCGGCGACCGTGCGCCGCTGCTGCAGGTCCGGCTCGAACAACCCGGGCCCGGCGCCCGGCTGGCGCTTTTTACTCCACCGGACACCGATGCCGCTCACCCAGAGCTGATGGCCGATCTGCGCCGGCTCACGCAGCGCTGGATCACCTGGTCGACAGACGAAGAGGCCGATATCCGGCTTGAGCCATCCCCGGACGGGCTTGTCCTGACGCGCCGGGGCGCGCCGCCCCTGACCCGGACATTTCCGGCCGGCCCCGGTCAGGGCGATGCGATCTCCCGCGCGCTGGCGACGATGGCCCGCGCCGCCCTGCTGCGGGACCTTCCCGGCTCTGCCTCCGGCATGACCGATGCATTGGACATGCAGGTTCTGGTCCGTGCCGGTCAGCCCGGCGGCGGGTCGACCCCCTGCGCAAACCCAGCCAGCATCGTGACGGAGCCACCGCCGGATGCCCGGCCGCTGCCCGCCGACACGGCGAATGCGCTGGCCGCCTGCGATGCCGTTTACCTGCGCCTCAGAAACCTCGCGGATACGCCGCTCGACGTGTCGCCCTTCTATGTCGACGCGGAGGATGCCGTGTATTTCCTGACAGGCTATCCGGGGGGCGACCGGCAGGGCCTGCGCCTGCCCCCGCGCACCAGCCGCGTCGTGGCCTTTACCGAAGATGCCGGCACCGCCCCCGGCCAGATCGTCGATCTGGTTGCGCTTGCCGTTCCCGCCCGCCCGGGACCGGAGCCTGTCCGCGATTTCCGGCATCTCGCCGGACGCCTGCCGGACGACGCCGACCCAAGCCGTCTGGACAGCCTTGTCGCCTCCGCGGAACCGGCCGCCACTTACCGGGGCGCGGCCGTGGCGCCGGACGATTTCGCCTTTGCCGCGGTTCGGCTCGGCCCCACGCAGGAAGAACCCCGATGACCGGCGCCCCCCCTCCCCTGCGCGCCGCGCGTGCCGGTGTCGCTGTTCTGGCATTTGCCACCGGGGTGGCGGGCCTGACCCTGGCACAGCTGGCCGGGATGACAGAACCCGCCCGGGCCCAGTCAGCCGCCCCTGACACCATCGTCGGCGGAGCCGCGCTCCGCAATGCGGGCGAGACGCTGGCGCTTTGGGCCCGGGGGCAGACCCTATCCGTCACCGAACTGGGGGCGCTTGCCGCGCAGATCGCCGGCGGCGCCTCACTGGCCCCCGACGACCCGTTTGGCGCCGCGCCGCTCCGCGACAGGATCGCCGCCGCCGCGGCTCCCGCCGAGATCGCGGCCGGGCTGGAGAGCGTGACGGCCCAGGCCCGCGGCGTCTGGCAGGGCGTGACGCGGCTGGATCTGACCCTGCCGCCGGGCGCGCGCCAGGACATTGAAATCACGATGGCGGCAGGCGAGCCCGCCCTTGTTGAGATCCGCCTGAAGCCCGGCCCGCAGGAGGCCGATGTCGATTTGCTGATCCTCGACGCGACCGGAACCACTGTGGCCGAGGATCTGGGCCCGATGACCGGGCGACCGGGTGTCGGAGCCTTGACCAACTGGCAGCCGGCAAGCTGCGGGCTCTACAGCATTCGTGTAGAAAACCGCTCGGCCTTTGCGGTCGAAGCGGTTGTCATGGCGCCGCCCAGCCGCAGCCAGTCCTGCGACGGCTGAAAGCGACAAAAAACGCCCGCGACCGCGTCGCAGGCGTTTTCCATGTCGGTGCGTCACGCGGGCCTCAGGTCACCCCCAGGCCCGCCGACTGATATTACTGCTTTTTCAGGACCGGAAGCACCGGGGCGCCGCTGACCGGAACCACGCCCGGCAGGCTGCCGGAGGAGGCGGTCGCGCCCATGTCCAATGCGCCACGCATCACAGCCGTGCGGTTGGCCGACTGTGCCGGCAGGAAGGCCGGTGTGCCGCCCTGTTCCAGCGTCGCGATCGCGGCGCGGTACCAGGGATCCGCCGCCTGGGCATTGGCCGGCATGCCGAAGCCTTCGCGCAGGTGGTGACCCAGAACTTCGGAATAGGCATAATCGCCCTGCCCGATCATCATCAGCGCCCCGCCCATCGCCATGGAAGGGTCATCCTGCCGGTAGCCCACGCTCATGCAGATGGTGCCGAGCGCGCGGGCGGTGTCCGCATCCGTCACCGCCAGCTCCTGCGTTTTGGCGGCGGCTTTTGCGGCGATTTCCTCAGGCTTGGCCGTCGCGACCGTTTCCGAGACAGCCATCATCCCGTTGGAGATCGGGCCGCAGAACTGAGACTCTGCCGCAGCGGCATCCAGGCCGTATTCGGTCATGACCTGATCGCCCACACCCATGGCATAGCCACGCATACCGCAGAACTGTTCGCTCAGCGCCTGATCGGGGTCGGTGATATTGGAGGCCTGGATGACGCCATTGCTCTGGCTCAGCAGGTCGACCAGATCACAGCGGTCGGACATGGAGGCGCTGGCGCTCAGCGCATTGGTCTTGGGCATCAGCGGCGGCAGGCCGGCGGGCGCCTCCGCTTTGGCGGTGTTAAAGCCCGGCACGGTCGGAGCGGTCTGCGGGACCTGCGGCGTCGTGACGGTGCCATAGCCGCCGGTATTTCCGGTATTGCCGGCATAACCGGTATTTCCGGTGTAGCCCGCATTGCCGGTATAGCCATTATTGCCAGCGTAGCCGGTATTGGCGTCATATCCGGTATTACCAGTATAACCGCCATTTCCGGCATAACCGTTTCCGGCATAGCCATTTCCGGCGAAACCGTTGGCCGCGGCCCATTGCGGGTTCTGTTCAGCGTAATAGCCGCGCAGCGTGTCCTGCCCCATATAGGCGCCCTGCGCCTGAGCGCGGTTATGGCTGTCCAGCAGGAACTGGCGCTGGTAATCGGTCAGCTCGCCGGTGCCGGGAAAGCCGAGCGCCGACTGGTAGGCGCCAATGCCACGGCGGGTGTTCTTGCCGAACACACCATCGGCGGTGCCGACGTTATAGCCAAATGCGTTCAGCGCGCTCTGCACCCGCTTGTTTTCAGCCCGCTGAGCGATCTGCGCCTGCGACAGCTGCGGCTTGCGGTAGGTCTTCTGCCCGCCGCCCGAAGACCGCTTCTGCCCTTTGCAGTTCAGCGCGCCGGTGGCACATCCGATGATCCCGCCGACCGCCGCACCGATGATGACTTTGCCGATATCGGCAGATGCGGAATTTGCGGGCACCGAAAGTGCGACGGTGGCAGCGACGACTTTGGTGAAATTATTCATCATAGGATGGGTCCCCCAGGGAAATGGCTCTCTTGATATCCAAAAGACTATATCGGACCGCGCCAAATGGCACACGACAAAATTTGTAATCCGGCGCCTGATTTTTACGAATTCCGGCGATTACAGCCTATTTCGCCACGCAATGACCGAATGGCCGGCTCTTCAGCCACAAGACCGGGACATCGCCGGGCAACTGATTCGCAAGCGCGCCCATCCCCGGTCCGCCTTTCCGGCAGAAAACCGCGACCTGTGCGCGGGCAAGGTTTGGGAGACTTCTCCCCGACCCTCTCCCACCCGAACGCCCACAGCCGCGACCGCGCTGCAGGCGTTGTCCTTGTCGGGTCGTCAGGCGGGCTTCGCGGGCCCGCCCGTATCTGTCACTTCTTTTTCAGGACCGGCAGCACCGGGGCGCCGCCGACCGGAACCACGCCCTGCAACCCGTTGGAGGATGCCGTCACCCCCATGTCCAGTGCGCCACGCATCACGGCCGTACGGTTGGCCGACTGTGCCGGCAGGAAGGCCGGTGTGCCGCCCTGTTCCAGGGTCGCGATTGCGGCCCGGTACCAAGGATCCGCCGCCTGGGCATTGGCCGGCATGCCGAAGCCTTCGCGCAGGTGGTGACCCAGAACCTCGGAATAGGCATAGTCGCCCTGCCCGATCATCATCAGCGCCCCGCCCATCGCCATGGAAGGGTCATCCTGCCGGTAGCCCACGCTCATGCAGATGGTGCCAAGCGCGCGGGCAGTGTCCGCATCCGTAACTTTCAGCACCTGTGCCTTGGCAGCGGCCTGCGCCGCGATCTCTTCCGGTTTGGCCGTGGCGGCAGTTTCGGCCACCGTCATCATCTGCTGAGAGATCGGATCGCAGAACTGCGCCGCTGCCGATGCGGCATCCAGTTCATATTCCTGCATGACCTGATCGCCCACACCCATGGCATAGCCACGCATGCCGCAGAACTGTTCGCTCAGCGCCTGATCGGGATCGGTGATATTAGAGGCCTGGATCACGCCATTGCTCTGGCTCAGCAGGTCGACCAGATCACAGCGGTCGGACATGGAGGCGCTGGCGCTCAGCGCATTGGTCTTGGGCTGCAGCGGCGGCAGGCCGGCCGGCTCTTCGGCTTTGGCGGTGTTAAAGCCCGGCACGGTCGGTGCGGTCTGCGGCACCTGCGGCGGCGCGACCGGCGGATAGGAATTTACCGGCGGATAGGTGTTTACCGGAGGGTAGGTGTTACCGCCCGGATAGGCCCCGCCAAGCCCGTTGGCCGCAGCCCATTGTGGGTTCTCTTCGCCATAATACCGGCGCAGCGTGTCCTGCCCCATATAAGCGCCCTGCGCCAAAGCGCGGTTGTGGCTGTCCAGCAGGAACCGGCGCTGATATTCGGTCAGATCGCCCGTCGCGTGAAAACCCAGGGCCGTCTGATAGGCGCGAATGCCGCGACGGGTGTTCTTGCCGAACATGCCATCGGGGGTGCCGACGTCATAACCAAAGCCGTTCAGCGCGGTCTGGACCTGCCTGTTTTCCGCACGCTGCGCGATCTGCGCCTGCGTGAGCTGCGGCTTGCGGTAGACCTTGCCACCGCCCGAAGACCGTTTCTGCCCTTTGCAGTTCGCTGCACCCGTAGCACATACGATGATCCCGGTGACAGCCGCACCGATGATGGCTCTGCCGATATCGGCCGAAGCCGTATTGGCAGGCACAGCAAGAACGGCGGTGGCAGCGGCGATCTTTGTAAAATTCCTGATCATGAGATGTCCCCCAGAAGGATGATAAACTTGATACCCAAATCAGTACTGCGGGCCCGGTCGGATAGCTTGCGACAAAAAATGTCATCCGGGTCGGGCGCTCAGGACTGCCCCCAAAAAAGGTCGGGCCGGCCCCATGGGACCGGCCCGGTCGCGATATCTGCCGTGTCAGTCCGTGTCCGTATCGGTCGTGACTGCCACAGGCTTGGCCGGGGTAGCGTCCGGAGGGGGAAACCCGGCCGCATTGGCTTGATGCGCATCGAGTAGCTCACGCATCATCGCGACACGGCGATCAGCCCGGGGGACAGGATGTTCAGCTGCAACCTCCCCCTCCAGGGCGGTGACCGCCAATTCGTACCAGTCCATGGCGAGGGCCTTGTTCTTCTGGCCATGGAAACCGTAGAGCAAATGCGCGGCAATCACTTCGGCCGCGGGAACGCCGCCCCCGGTGCCCAGCATTATCAGCGCACCTGCCAAAGTCATCCGGCCATCCCGATCCCGGTAACCAAGCCCCATGCACATGGTCCCGATGCGCCGGCCGTTTTCGGCATCCTCAACACCAAAGCGCTGCGCCAGATCCTTCGCCTCAACGCGGACCACATCGGGTGAGGCTTCATCAAGGCGACCGACCAGCTGGGCCATCCCCGACCGCAGCGGCTGGCAGAACTCAAGCCTTGCCCGATATGGCCCATCCGGCGTGGAGCTTTTCGCCAGACCGTGTTGGATTTCAATCTCATGACCGGCGCGGATCATATCCCTGGCAAGGTCGCATTGTTCTATCAAACGCGTTGAAAACTTTGGGTCTGTCTCCAACGTGGCCCGGATCGACACCGACGCAATGATGCCCATCATTCCAGAATAGAGATCGACAAATGACGAGGCCGTGCATTTGGCGTTCTTGTCCTGCTGCTTTACCGCTTTGAGGGGGAAAGCATAGCTGGATTGTTGATAATAGCGCGTCAGGGTTTCGACAGTTGGCGCGTCCCCGTCCTTGAGCGCGCGTTCGTAAGAAAACTTCAGGAAACCCCGTTCATGGGGGCGAAAATGGCCGGTTGCCGGCATGCCCAGGGCAGTCTGAAACGCCGATATCACCGCACGCGCCTCTCTGCCGATCACCCCGTCCGGCAACCCGGCCCCAAATCCGAAAAAATTGAGTTCCTTGATCAGCTGTTTCCTTGCTTCACGGCGCTTCTTGTTTAAATCGGATTTGGTACCTTCGGGCTTAGCACCGGGAGTACCGTACAAATGCCCGCAGACGATGTAATTGCCGCATTCCATGCGCATTAGGGCTTCTAACCCGATGATAGCCGGTTTGAATTTCTTTTCCTCCGACGCCGCCCCCGACACCCCGACAGTCAAGGCGAGAAGCCCCGCAAATGCACAAAAACCAAAACGCATGATCCGGTCCCATCCCCAATGAACGACGTCCAAACTTCGTAAATTCAACCTATACGCCTGCCCCCTAATGGGTCACGCGACATATTTTGTCATCCGGCTGGCCCGCCTGAACCCCGCCGCGGCGGATCAGCCGTCCGGCCCGACAACCTGGAATGCCGCCCAGACCGAAGGATGGGCGAAACTGACCGCCCCGCCATCTGCCGAGGTATCGGCCACGACCTTCTGCAACGACCGGCGGAGCGCTTCGGACACCGGGCCATTTGTGCTTTGTGGCGACACCATATCGGCCACCAGCCGGGCGGAGACATCGTCCCGGATCTCCCAATGCGTCACCAAAAGCCCGCGCGCCCCTGCATAAAGGAACCCGCGCGCCAGCCCCGTCAGCCCCTGCCCCCCGATGCCCCGGCCCGCCGCGGTGTTGCAGGCCGACAGGATCACAAGCTCCGCCCCCAGCGACAGCGCCGCCGCCTCGGTCGCCGTAAGGAACCCGTCGCGTGACGGATCGGGCCCGCCGGGTCCGGCGGCCAGCGCGATCGCGGCCTCCTCCAGCCCGGGCAGCTGCCCGCCGGTCAGCCCATGTGTCGCCAGATGAAGGATGCGCGCCCCGGCCAGCTGCCCGGAACGGTCCAGCGCGATCAGCTGGCTTTCGCTGGCCCCCGCTCCAAGGAACACCGAACCCGGCCCCGCCCCCAGCGAAACCGCGACATCCCGGACCTCGCGCCCCGTCCCCGGCAGCTGCGGCAGAAGCCTGAGCGATGACCGCTCCGGCGCGGATTGAAAATCCGGGTCGCCAAACCCGATATAGGTCCCGCCGGCAGTGTCACGCGCGCCCCCGCGATCGGACAACATCGAGACCGCCGGCACGATGGCAATCGCTTTGTCCAGCCCCAGCCAGGACAGGGCGCGCAGGTCGTCGGGCCGGCTTACCGCCGCGGGCGCGGGCGCAGTGACCAGCGCGCCAAACGGCAGGCTGAGCAGCGCCCCCTGGGGCGAGATCAACAAACGCTCCTTGCCCAGCAGTGCCGACTGAATCTCCGCCGTCGGAAACAGCGCCTTGAAGATGTCATGCGACAGCTCGCCGTCAAAGGGCCGCGCGCCCCCACCGGCCTCCTGCGGGGCGCTGACCGGCGCGCGCAACACGCCACCGTCTGAACCCAGAACCGATGTGCGGAAGTCCCGAACAGCCTCTGACAGCACCCTGTCGGTGACCTGCAGGCGCGACCAGCTCATCCCCTCCCGCGTGACGACAAAGACAAAGCCCACGAAATCCATGGGCTGATTGACCCCCGGATCGGTATAGCCCGGCGTGATCAGAACCAGCGCCTCTTCCGGCGCCAGCATCGGAGCGCCCCCTCCGCGCCCCTGAAGCTGACCGGCGGGAACCGGGCCCGGGTTGATCAGGTCGAAATATTCAGGAAACGACACCCGCAGATCGTTCAGCACCGCCCGCCGCCGCAGCTCCAGCTCCGATTTCCGGGCGAGCAGAGCCTGAGAGCCGGCGGTATCGCCCGACAGCCCACCGGCAACCTGCCGGTCCAGCCGGTCGAGCGCGCGCCGCAGCTCCTCGTATTCCTCCACCAGGGGCGCCAGACCGGCCCGGGCTGCACCAAGTCGCCCCGATGCCTGCGCAAAAGCCACGCTGGAGGGCCCGAGCCCCAGCACCTGCGCCGCCTCGAACGCCTCTTCCCGCAGCGCGGGATCGGGCGCCACCTGGTCAAGATGCCAGGCGGCCTCCATCTGGCTCCAGGCCACCTGCATGGACTGATGCAGCAGGCGCCGCCGCTCTGCCTCCGCGATCAGCCCGACCACCGGCCCGGCCTCGGCCTGCCGTCGCCGTGCCTCCCGCGCATAGGCCAGCGCCTGATCCGGCGCCTCCAGCAGATGCGCCGTCACGAGCTTGTCGAGGATATCGATCGCATGGGACGACGCGGGGCCAAAGCGCCGCTCCGCCTCGGGCCGCAGAAGCTGCAGCAGACGCACCGCCGCGTCGTTCTGGCCGTCATAGAGAAGCATCGAGGCGAAATTCATCATGCTCCGCAATTGCAGCACAGGGTCGGGCACACGTTCCGCCACGACCCGCATGAGCGCGATGGCCCGGTCCTCCTGCCCCGCCTCGAAGAGCAGAGTGGCCAGATTGGAAAACGCCTCGTCCACAAAGTGCGAGTCTTCCCCGCCCGCGTCAAAATACCCGGCCAGCGCCTGCTCGATCTCCGCAATGGCCTGCTCTGTCTCTCCCGTTTCCGCGTAGGTCATGCCGATATCGTGGCGCAGTTTCGCCAGCATGCCCGCCCCGGCGCCCATCGCTTCGAACCCGGCGAGGGACCGTTGCAGGACGCTGCGCGCCTCGGCCGGGCGGCCCACCGCCTGAAGCGCCAGCGCATATTTCTGCATCGCTATCAGAGTGACATCTGCATCGGGCCCGTATTTGCGCTGTATCCGCCCCAGCAGTTCGGTCTGCACCGCCAGCTGTTGCGACCCCGCGCCCTGTTCCCGGTAGCTGTCGGCCAGTTTCTGCAACGCATCCAGCGTGTCGGTCCCATCCGGACCCTTCAATGTCTCGCTGATCGTGACGACCCGTTGCAGCCAGGGTATCGCAGCCCCGAACTGACCGGCCTCGAAATATCCATCCGCCAGAGCGCTCATGGCCCGCAGCGTATCGGGGTGTTCTGGACCGAAGCTCTCTAACATGAGCTCGGCCTGAACCAGCCACGGTTCCGGCATCTCCGCGACGCCGGGACCTGCTCTAACCATATCAGCAAATCCAGACAACATGCTCACGACCAGCTGATCGGCTGGACCAAGAGCGGACAAACCATCGCGCACGGCCTCGGCCTGCAGCCGCCAGCCCTCTTCTTTCTGTCCTTCCAAGAAAAGGAAATGAGCCAGATTGTTCTTGGCCCGCATCGACTGTTCTTCGCCGGAAAGACCTGTCTCACGGTAGCCATCCACGGCTTTGGACAGCACGGCGATTGCCGTATCGCGCTGTCCCGCTGCGAACAGCAGGTCCCCCAGTTCGACCACAACGCTAAGGGTTTTTGGGTGCGTATCGCCCAACTGCGCCCGCATCCCCCGGAGCGCATGAGCCGCCAGGGGAATGGCCTCTTGCCCGCGTTTCATCTTCGCCAGAATCGTCACCAGACGCGCCACGCTATCCAGCGTTACCGGATCGTTTTCGCCCAATTGTGCGACGTCATCGCGCAGTACGTCCCGCGACAGGGCTTCCGCCGCCGCGATCTGCCCCTGATTGGCCAGACGCTCGATCGCGCGGTCCTGCGGCCGCATCTCTTCCGGGCTGGCCTGCGGGCCCGGAGGTGGGGCGGCCTGTTGCGCGACGGCAACCGCCGGCCAGGCCCACAGAGTGAGCATGACGCAGACCGCCCGCAGCAGCGTTGCAATCCAGTGGCGCACCCCGTGTGTCCCCCGCATGACTTTGCCCGTCCCGGACAAAACGCAAATCAACCCGGGGCAACATCGCACAGAGCATGTCACAGACCAAGGCACTCGCCGACCCGCACCGCCCCCGGAGCAGTCAAGGACAACGACAGGCGCGACAATTTAGCGACCTGCCCCCCCTGTTGTCCTGCCCCCGGGTCGCCTATCGTCGAACCGGAACGCGCGCTGACCATCAAAGGATATCTGATGACACGACATCTGACTGTTGCCGCCCTGATGGCGCTCCTCAGCACGCCGGCCCTGGCCGACAGCCATTCTGCAGGCGATGCTGCCAAAGGCGAAAAGGATTTTGCCCGTTGCAAGGGCTGCCACATGATCGCCAGCCCGGAGGAAACCCTGGTTCCCGGCGGCAAGCTGGGCCCCAATCTGTACGGGGTCATCGGACGCCAGGCTGGCAGTCTCGATTTCAAATACGGCGCCGACACCGTGGCCGCCGGCGAAGCCGGACTGATCTGGACCGAAGAACTGCTTGCCGAATATCTGGAAAACCCCAAGGCGTTCCTGGCCAAAGTCCTCGACAAGGGGTCGGCAAAATCGAACATGACCTATCGTCATCGCAAAAACCCCGAAGATGTGGCGGCCTATCTGGCCACTTTCGGCAACTGACCCTTCCGGCGGGGCCCGGCCCCGCCCCCCACAGCGGACCGCGTGATGAAAACCCAGTTTGACGCAGAACTCGAAGACCGCCTGACACGCTATGCCGCCATCGACAGCCAGAGCGATGCCCTCTCCCCCTCCGCCCCCAGCACGGCGAAACAGCTGGATCTGCTGAGGCTGCTGAAATCCGAGCTGGAGGAGATGGGGGCGCAGGATGTCACCCTCACCGATTACGGTGTGGTCTTGGCCACTATTCCGGGGACGGTCCCCGGCCCGACAATCGGCTTTCTGGCCCATGTCGATACAGCACCGCAATTCAATGCCTCCGGCGTCGTGCCCCGTGTGATCCGGGGCTATAACGGCGGCGACATCACTTTTCCTGACAATCCCGACCTGGTCCTCTCGCCGGAAGACAGCCCCTATCTCGTGGAAAAGCAGGGGCATGATATCATCACCGCCTCGGGCCTCACGCTGCTGGGTGCCGACGACAAGGCGGGCGTGTCCATCATCATGACCGCCGCCCGCCACATGCTGACGACGCCCGGGCTGAAACACGGCCCGCTGCGCATCGCCTTTACCCCGGACGAGGAAATCGGCCGCGGCGTCGGGTCTGAGCTGCCGGCCGATCTGGCCGCAGATTTCGCCTTTACCTTCGACGGTGGCCGGGTCGGAGAGATTGAATATGAAAGCTTTTCCGCCGATGGCGCCGAAGTGCGCATCACCGGCGTCTCCATCCATCCCGGATATGCCAAGGACCGGATGGTAAATGCCATACACCTGGCCTCGAAAATCATCGCCACCCTGCCCCAGGCGACCCAGACGCCCGAAGTGACCGACGGCCGCGAGGGCTTTATCCATGCCACAGAGATGACCGGCGGCTCCTCTGAAATGGTGATCCGGCTCATTCTGCGGGACTTCGAACTTGACGGGCTGGAGGCCAAGGGCGCCCTGCTGCGCCAGGTCTGCGCCGCCGTTCAGGCGACAGAGCCGCGGGCGACAATCACCTGCGACATCCACCCCCAGTATCGCAACATGAGGTACTGGCTGGAAAACGACATGACCCCTGTCGACCTGGCCCGCGCCGCCACCCGCGATCTGGAGGTCGAGCCCGTCTCGGCCCCGATCCGCGGTGGCACCGACGGCTCCCGGCTGACCGAAATGGGCGTGCCGACGCCGAACCTGTTTACCGGCATGCAGAACATTCACGGACCGCTGGAATGGGTGTCGGTTCAGGATATGGGCTTGGCAACCCGGCTGTGCCTTGGCATCGCGGAGCGCGCCGCCAAGGCCTTTTGAAGCACAAATGCACCGTAAGGGCATTCGGCAGAGAATAGTTGCCGGCCGGCGGCATGCCATTCGGCAGGAATACGCATTTCATTAATATGAGTGGTGCACCTGGGCGGACAGAGTTCGCAAGCGCCGTCGCGCTCAAGTAACGAAGTGGTAGCGCATGAAAAAGTGACGCGCCCAAGCGGACAAAACTCGAACCGGGACAGCTCTCGCGGTTTTTCCAGAACCGCTGCCGCTCTGGTCTGCTTGTCAGATGGAGGCCACTTTCCTTCGGAAAGTGTTTGGTGCCCGGGGGCGGGCTGCCTTAACGGCTTAATATCAATCGATTAGCTCATAGTGGGACATTCGAACTTCCCGCAAAAATACAGGATAATTGTCCGAAAATGTCCCACCTCTTATGGCGCCATTGTTCCCCGGAGCGAATCTCCGTTTCTCAAGGTGTCGATAGCAAGGCCTAACCCTTGACAAACCAGTCATGCCCCTTCGTGCTACCTTGGTAGCCGTGGTATCGGCTAAGAAAGCCGTGCAGCGCGCCCTCATACTGCGACAGTATTAGGATAGCATCGCTATACTGTGGTAAAGCCTCGTCGTCTAAGAGATCAAGATACCGGGCTTCCGGCTCATCCTTGATGAATCCCTGAATATCTTCCAATATCCGATTGATGAATTTCACTTTACTCTCGCTCAAAGTTTCCGCGGGCTTCTTCATTCCAAGTGCTTTGACCTCTTTCACGAGATGATTGAACGGTGAGGCAACTCCGTCATATGCGCGTGCTTTTTGTTGTGTCGTATATTCTTGCATATCATTTGGCCCTTATTTTCTTAGGTGGTGCAGCGCGAATATACTCGCCGTCGTTCAAAACATATTTCCAGTGATCGCCCATCACCTGAACGATATTATCAGCCCTGTATCTCTCCAGCTCTTCTAAATATGCGGTAAGAACAAGTGTAGCATCACTGTTGCTTGGCACGTCGTCTAAGTCGAATTCCTCGAAACCATCTATAGGCTTGTATCCCTGAGCCAAGATGGCATTGGCAGAGGTCAAAGCCGCGTTAAGCATTCTTAGCTTAAATACATTCAAGCCATCGTTATTGGACTTCTTAGCTAAAAGAGAAATTTCTCGATGCAATCCCTGTATCTGGCCTGAGACTTTTTCGAGGGTCTCTACATCACTGCGTTGCATTCGCATCTCCTAACTCGGGCACGCCCGCGTAAAATCTACGTACTTTTTCTTCACCACATCCAATGGCAGGCGTTGCTTACTCTCAAACAGCTCGACCATCTGCGCAAGGTCTTCATCCAAAAGGGTAATGATACTGCGCCGCTGTCCTGCCCAAAGATCAATCGTGTTCTGGAGTCGAGCCTTGGTAAGTCGGTTCCGCGTCACCAACACGCCAAACTTCCCAAGACTGTCCGTCATGTATCTATTGATCTGATTGACGTGATCGCGGCTAATCGCGCCCACATTCTTCATTTCAAATACGATTTGACGTGCATCGTAGAGTTGCAGAAGCTCTTCCAAAAAAGGATGCGACCGATTGTTGTAGAAAACTAGGTCCCTGATCTGTGAACCGCTCTCAGTCCGGCTCTGCGCGGCGGCAAAGTCGAGCTGTGGATATAGAAGCGATGGGAGAAGTTCACAGACTGCGTCCTCATAGTCTCGATCTGCATTGTTTGTTTTTCCAGTTGGCAGACCCTGAATCAATTTGAGCTTTCTGCGAGCCGACACAATCGGAATCTGTGAGAACAATGGGTCGTTGTAGCAGTCCGCAAATGTCCGCTCTTTCTCTTTTACGTAGGCGTCGATAACGCCAAAATTTTCCCGATTGTAAGCCAGGACCTTCACTCGTTCGATCTTGTCGGGATCATGAGATATATCATCAAGTGGACAATGGGCTCGGAAATAGTCATCGTAGCTGATCCACGGAGTGAAACGGAGCCAGCGTTTCGGAACTAGGATAAGCGGCTCCCCGGTCTCGGGATTGACAGGCAGCTCAATGCCTTCTGCCCTTTCAAAGGCATTCTTCCTATAGTCGTAGAGGTCTGGAATAGTTGATGGCCGCAGCGGCAGCCCGATGCGATTGCACTCGTCAATCGTGAAGTCGATCAGAAAAGACTTTAGGAAATTACAGGCAATATCGCTAATTCGGTCCTTGGAGATTCCATCGACAAAAAATTGTATTTCTTCAAAATGCCGGAATCCGTTCTTCTGATAATTCGGTATACGCTTGAAAAGCTCAAGAATTTCAATTGCTTTTTCTCGCCCAATACGCTTGCCTTGGCGTTTGGCTGATGACCCCAACCCCACCTCGTCACATTCAGTCGCCCTTATTAGCGTGTCAATTGCGACTTCTGAATCGCCGCTGTTATAGGTGTACCCCATGTGATTAAACGCATTGATAATGCCGGTATGTGCCATTTGATCAGGTTGTGAGGGAGAGGCCCACAATAGGAATGGATCGACATAAAGAGGTATGTCCTCATTGAAATGCGGGATAGCAAACGGCAATTCGGCTTGAGGTTTCAATATGCCATGAAAATCGGTTAAGCGGGGCGATATGAGCAAATTTGTTCTTTCTCACATAGTGGAGGCCACCCAAAGCATATCTTGTGGGTTAGGCGCTGGCAACCAGCAGGTCTGGTATTCGCACCCTGCGGCGTAGGTGGGCATGCTAAACGCTTGGTTCCGTTGGCACCTATCATCCGCGCCTTGAACGCTTCCGGTTCACGGGTAGCCCTGAACTGCCTGAAGGAGACGGTCCGAGCCCTTGGTGCTATCTTCTTTCGTAATCTCGAGATGCCTAGTCGACAAAAATGACTTGAAGCGACGCACCCCGAGCGTCTTCCCCGCGCCCCGCTGGTGTCCCCGTCCTTCCCCGCCCCTCCCCCAGTTTGGTACTGCCGTCCCATAACTTGTGCCTGCAGTGAGAAGTGAGACAGCGAAAATGAACAATCTTGGGGAGGGCTGGGGAGGTCTGGGGAGGCAAAAGTGGGGTTCGGGGAGGGGGTAATGTCGGGTAAAATCATTTTACAACAGTACCTTGTAGTATCTTCTCTTGATATAGGGGAGATGGGGAGGGGTATATAACGCATACGAGAAAAGCACCTGTAGCAGCATATTTCTCGGAGGAAGGTGCTAAGCCTCCCCGGGTGCCCCGGCCTCCCCCGACCGGGAAGGCTAACGAAAGGCCTAAGCGGTCTTGGGTCCTTCCTGTTGGTTGTGACGTGGGTATATTCGCGCCCCGTTGCTCAGGATGAAGTTGCTTGCTGGCGACATGGGCTTTTCGATTGGGGTTGTTGTTGATCGCTTTGCCGAAAGTAGATTGCTGCCATACACCGCCATTTCGTTTGCACTGGAAGGCGTCTGCCCCGCCCCAATGGTAGGAAGCACTCGGTCCTGTTCTTAGTGTAGCGGCTGGGGAGTGTCGCACTCACGGTACTGCAGGGGTGCGGGGGGCGACTGGCACTGTCTGGTGGAGTCGGCCGCAAAGTATGACCCACGATTTCTGTCCGCACGCTCCCCGGATTTGCCGAGATAGCTCCTTGGACCGGGCGCGGGTCGCAAGTCACCAAGGGCGCCAGGTGTCCGCATCTCCTTCCCTCTCGCAGCTGGCGTCAAAACCTCGTTTTCCTTGACATGACGGCATAAGTCCCTTAGATTGGTTATCAACAATAATGGGGTGCGAGTCAAAATGAAGCCGAACGAGACCAAAAAAATGTATCCTCTGCAGCCGATCCTGGAAACTCTGGGGGTGACGCCTGCGGCTTTTCACCAGCACGTTTACAAGGGGGTTCTGGCCACCCCCTTGCAAGAGATCACCGAGACATCGCTGGTCTCTCAAATATCAATCCCTATGCGTGGCACGGGCGTTGTCCGCGATGGTGGTCGATTTATCACTTGGGATGGTGCCATCGGCCTGGGGGTGTTTTTCCGCCTGATTTCAGGTGGTGTCCCATCTGCCCAAGCGTTGCGCATAGCGCAAACTTTCATTTTTCTGGGCGAGACGGGGAACCGAGATCGAGCCTTTGCACCTGGAAATCCTCGACCTGCTGGGCAGGTTTTCCCAGGACCTCACGACACCATCGTCGCCGCGATTTCTGACGCCTCGACCCTAGAGAAGCTGGTGAAGGGGGCGGGCGACGGGTTCGCCTTTGTCCCTGGGCCAGACCTGAGTTCCGACCTTCTGGCTGAATGGCTGGGCGAACGGGATGCGGACAGTGCGCCGGTTTGTTTGGTCAATCTGTCAGAGTTGATCGCGGAAATTCGGGCTGGCGCCGAGGACCTAAACTCCGTTGCAATCGATGTAGAGTATCTGCCCGGAACCCCGGCCCAAGACTGGCCAGACCGTCTGTTCGATCCGGTGGTGGCTTTCCTTTCGGAGCATGTGGATCGCGATCCACGCGGACGCACCTCCGCCCTTGATTTCCGGCTGGCGTTTTCTGCCTGGTATGTCCGTTGGAAGGGCGACCCGATTGCGGATCGAGGAAAACACGGCCGGGGCCTCAGTTCAGTATTGGGCGAGGCGCTGGCCGATCTCGGCGTTCGAAAGATGAAATCGAACGGAAAACTGACCTTTGCAGGCATTGAGTGGCGCGAAACCCCGGCCACGCAGGCCCTGCTATCCGATGCTTTAGGGCAGGAATAATCCTGCCCACTCATCCTTCCCCGCCGATCACGAACCCCCAAAGGAACCCGTTAAATGGATACCAAAACCACCACCCCAACCCCGATCGCTACTGGCCCCCTTGGCCGCGCGCATGTCGTGGCCGCTTGCCTCGCAGTTCTAACGCGCGAGGTTCATGGCGCTGGCCTCGAAAAGCACGACGCCTTGGACCTGTTGCGGGATGCGCCGGACAAGATTGACGCCGCCCTGACGCGCGGCCCTGGGGCGCTGGTGGTTTACCGCCTAGACCGTCGCGGGGCGCGGGGTGTGGTTAGTGACAGCGAGTCCTGCCTGGGGCGTTTCACGGTCGCCGCCGAACAAGAGGGCGCACCGCTTTTCGGGTTCTGCCCCGGCGCGATTGCCGAGCTGGCCGCCCATATCGACGCGGGCGCAGCGTCTCTGAAAAGGGATGCCTGATCCATGAAACATGAGCGTTTTGCGGATTTGAAAAAGCCTGCCTTCGGCCCGCAGGTTGCGGCCGAGATGAAGATGGAGGATGGGGAACGTACGATTCTCCTGTCCTTCTCAAGCGAAATTCCAGTCCTTCGGGATAGCCCGATGGGACCGGCCTATGAGATTCTGGGGCATGATCCGAGCGAGGTTGACCTGTCACGGCTCAACGGCGGATCGGCCCCGGTCCTCAAGGATCATCGGCGCAACGTGGACTCGATGGTTGGGACGGTCGTTTCCGCCCGGATCGAGGGTCGCCGAGGCCGCGCGGTTGTGCGGCTGTCAGACACACCAGAAGGCAGCTCCATGCTTGCCCGCATCAAGGCGGGCGAAGTGCAATCGGTGTCGGTGGGTTACGCCGTCCATGAGCTGAAACCGGCGGGCGAACACAAGGGCTATCCGGTGTTGCGCGCCACGCAATGGGAAGCGGTCGAGGTGTCACTCGTCGCGGTCCCGGCAGACCCCACGGTCGGGGTCGGCCGGTCGCTCTCGGGCGGTTCTTCCGCGTCCATCCCTCATTTTCCGAAAGGTTCAAACATGACGACACCCACCACCACGACGCAACCCCAGGCCGCCCCGGCGTCTGGTTCCGTCAATGCCGAACGCCGCCGCGCGTCGGAGATTTCTGCCCTGGGTCGCAGCTTCAACGTGCCCGCCGAGGACGTGGAAAGCGCCATTGCAGACGGACTGTCCGTGGACGCCTTCCAGCGATCTATTCTGGACAGCATGGGCAATGAAACCGCGACAGTAGGCGCTACGCGCAGCCGCATGGGCCTGCCCGTAATCGCAGCGGCCGAACGGTCCTATTCGCTGTCCCGTGTCGCCCACGCCCAGGTCACGAATGACTGGTCCCAGGCAGGTTTCGAGCTGGAAGTGTCCCAGGAGCTGAAAGGGCAGATCGGCCGCAGCGCCTCGGGGACCTACGTTCCCACGGCCGCTTTGGCCGGACGCAACCTGGTGACAACCGGGACTGCGCCGTCGCTGATCGGCACCCAGCAGATGCACGACGCCTTTGTCGAGGTCCTGAAACCGCAGGTGCGGGTCATGGAGCTGGGCGCGACCGTTCTGCCTGGCTTGGTTGAAAACGTGTCGATCCCGCGCCAGACGGCCGGGTGTTCCGCCGAATGGATCGCGGAAAACAGCGAGGCGACCGAATCGGCCCCGGCTTTCGACGCGGTGACGCTGACCATGCATCAGCTTTCGGCGCATACGCGGATTTCACGCCGCCAGCTCAAGCAAAGCCTGCCCGCTGTGGACCAGATACTCACCAATGACCTGCGCGCCCAGATCGCGGTCGCCCTGGACAAGGCAGCGATTGCCGGGACCGGCGTTGGTCCCCAGCCCACCGGCATTCTGAATATCGCCGGTATCGGTGACGTGGCGATGGGAACGAACGGCGATTTCGTCACCTGGGCCAAGCTCATGGAGCTGGTCAGCACCGTGGAGTCGGCCAACGTCGATCCCATGTCCCTAGGCTTTCTGTCCAACCTCAAGGTCAAAGGCCACCTCATGTCCACGCCCCGTATCTCGGGGACTGATACCATGATGCTGGACCCGGACGCCGCGGCCACGACCGAGGACCTGCGCCTGGCCGGTTACAAGGCCCGGTTCTCTGGCAACGTGCCGTCCGACCTCACCAAGGGGACCGGGACCCAGCTTTCGGCCGTGATCTTCGGGGCCTGGGCTGACCTTCTGATCGGCCAGTGGGGCGGTATCGACCTGATCGTGGACGATGTGACGGAAGCCGCAAAAGGCAACGTCCGCCTGGTGGCGCATTCCGAATGGGACATTGCCGCCCGCCACGCGGAATCTTTCGCCGCGATCCAGGACGCCCAGACCGTCTAATCGGCACCTACGGACAAACGCTCGCCCCTTCTACGCCGGACCTGGGGCGGGCAAACTATTCACATTCTGCACCAGAGGTCCCGATGCTGCACGCCGCTTCCAAACATTTCATCAACGCTGTGCCGTTACCGACCCGGCGTGGGTTATCGAGAGTTGAAGCGGCCGAGTATATCGGCGTTGGTGCGTCAAAATTCGACGCAATGGTCTCCGATGGGCGGATGCCAAAGCCTAAGAAGATTGACGGACGTCGGGTATGGGACGTCCGGTCCTTGGATCGAGCATTTGATGCTTTACCCGGTGGTAAAGACGCGGACCACAATCCTTGGGATGAGTAGGGGCGGGGGGAGACCATGAAATTCAGATTGAAATATGTGGTGGAGGACACCGAAAGGCACGGCAATGTCCGCCTGTACTACCGGCGACATGGCCGCAAGATCAGGCTGCGCGGCCCGGCCGGGTCGCCCGAGTTCCTAGCGGACTACAAGGCGGCCGCCTCCGGTGCCCTCGAGGCCCCCAAAAAAGAGCAAGGACCTGGGCATGTCGTACCGCGCAGCATTCGGTGGCTATGCGTCCAGTATTACAAGAGCGCGATGTTTAAGGAATTGGACCCCAGGACCCAGAAGGTCCGGCGCGCGATCCTTGAGAGGTTTTGCCAGCACAAGAGCGACGGGGACAAGCCTTTTGCGCTTCTGTTGCCCAGGCATGTCCGTATCCGCCGGGACGAAATGTCGGACCGTCCCGAGGCCGCCAACGGGATGGTGAAGGCCCTGCGCCAGCTTTACCGGTTTGCCTTGCGCTATGATCTGCACGACGACAACCCGGCGGAAAAGGTCGAATACCTTAAGGGCAACCCGGACGGCTTCCATTCCTGGACGCTGGACGAAATCGCCCGGTTCGAGGAAATCCATCCGGTTGGGACCCAGGCGCGGCTTGCCCTTGCCCTGGCGATCTACACCGGACAGCGCCGTTCGGACCTGGTTCTTTTCGGCCGCCAGCATGTCAGGGACGGATGGCTTGTGTTCACCCAGCACAAGGGGCGCAATCGCAACCCCGTTCAGATGGAAATTCCGATCATTCCTGAGTTGCAGCGGATCATTGACCAGACACAAACCGGTGACCTTGCGTTCCTGGTCACGGCCTTTAACCGCCCATTCACCTCAAACGGCTTCGGCAATCGTTTCCGAAAATGGTGCGATGAGGCGGGCTTGAAAAAGTGTTCGGTTCACGGGCTACGCAAGGCCGCCGCCGCGCGCCTGGCGGAGTTGGGATGCACCGAACAGGAGATCATGGCGATCACCGGCCATCGAACCAGCAAAGAAGTGACGCGCTACACTAGAGCGGCGAGCCAAAAGACCCGCGCCGAAAGCGCCCTTCGCCGCCTGTCAGGAGAACAAAGCTAAGACAAAAGTGTCCCACCTTTTCCCGACATTTCCGCCAGTGGGACAGAATCGCGACCTAAGTATCTGATTTTCTCTAGAGATAATTTATAGTGGTGCCCGGGGGCGGAATCGAACCACCGACACGAGGATTTTCAATCCACTGCTCTACCCCTGAGCTACCCGGGCACGGGTGAAGTGCGACATGTGCCGACCTCGGGTTGCGGCGTTCTATGCGGCAGGCGAAGGCTTGTCCAGACCGATTTTCACGAATTTGCAAACCCATTCCACCCGTCGGAGCACACGGCGAAACAGATGCATGTCCCACTCAAACATTTGCCCCCCCCTCCTCCCACGTCAGGCCCCTATCGGCGCCGGGATGGCGTCGGGCTCAGCCCCTGTGGCGCAAATTTATTTGATCTGCGTCAAAAGCGTCCATTGCCCGGCCCCGCCAATCATTCTAAAAAGCGCATAATTTGGCGCTGGAGACGATCAGGCGCACACCCACTCTAGCAGGAGGCACACATGGCGGACGCAGCCGTTCATGGCCACGGGCATGAGGACAATCGCGGGTTCTTCACGCGCTGGTTCATGTCGACCAACCACAAGGATATCGGGATTCTCTACCTGATCGTCTCGGCTTTTGTCGGGCTGATCTCGGTCGCGTTCACCGTTTATATGCGGATGGAACTGATGCATCCCGGCGTCCAGTTCATGTGTATGGAGGGGGCGCGCTTCTTCCCCTCCTCCGCCGAATGTACGCCGAACGGGCACCTCTGGAACGTGATGATCACCTATCACGGCGTCCTGATGATGTTCTTCGTTGTGATTCCGGCGCTTTTCGGCGGGTTCGGCAACTATTTCATGCCGCTGCAGATCGGCGCTCCGGACATGGCCTTCCCGCGGATGAACAACCTCAGCTTCTGGATGTATGCCTCGGGTGTGGCGCTCGGCGTCGCCTCGCTGCTGGCGCCAGGCGGCAATGGTCAGATGGGCTCCGGTGTGGGCTGGGTGTTGTACCCGCCGCTCTCAACGTCCGAAGGCGGCTATTCCATGGACCTCGCGATCTTCGCGGTGCACGTCTCCGGTGCCTCCTCGATCCTGGGCGCGATCAACATGATCACCACCTTCCTGAACATGCGCACCCCGGGCATGACGCTCTTCAAGGTGCCACTTTTCGCCTGGTCGATCTTTGTCACTGCATGGCTGATCCTGCTGTCCCTGCCCGTTCTGGCCGGCGCCATCACCATGCTGCTGACCGACCGCAACTTCGGCACGACCTTCTTCGATCCGGCCGGGGGCGGTGACCCGATCCTCTACCAGCACATCCTGTGGTTCTTCGGCCACCCGGAAGTGTACATCATCATCCTGCCCGGCTTCGGCATCATCTCCCATGTGATCGCGACCTTCTCGCGCAAGCCCATCTTCGGCTACCTGCCGATGGTTCTGGCGATCATCGCGATCGGCGTGCTGGGCTTTGTCGTCTGGGCGCACCACATGTACACGGTGGGCATGTCCCTGTCGCAGCAGAGCTACTTCATGCTGGCGACCATGGTCATCGCCGTACCGACGGGCGTGAAGGTGTTCAGCTGGATCGCCACGATGTGGGGCGGTTCTATCGAGTTCAAGACGCCGATGCTCTGGGCCTTTGGCTTCCTGTTCCTCTTCACCGTGGGCGGCGTGACCGGCGTGGTGCTGAGCCAGGCTGCCGTCGACCGCGCCTATCACGACACCTACTATGTGGTGGCACATTTCCACTACGTGATGTCGCTGGGCGCCGTCTTTGCCATCTTCGCCGGTATGTACTTCTACTTCGGCAAGATGACCGGCCGCGCTTATCCCGAGGCGCTCGGCAAGCTGCACTTCTGGATGATGTTCATCGGTGCCAACCTGACCTTCTTCCCCCAGCACTTCCTGGGCCGTCAGGGCATGCCCCGCCGCTACATCGACTACCCGGAGGCTTTTGCCACCTGGAACCTCGTCTCCTCCATCGGTGCGTTCATCTCCTTCGCCTCGTTCCTCCTGTTCTTCGGGATCGTGATCTACTCGCTGATGCGCGGCGCCAAGGTCACCCAGAACAACTACTGGAACGAATATGCCGATACGCTGGAATGGACCCTGCCCTCCCCGCCGCCCGAACATACGTTCGAGCAGCTGCCGAAGCAGGAAGACTGGGACAAGGGCCATGCGCATTAAGCGCGGCCTGATCCCGGCCTGACACAAGACTAAGGGGCCGGAGGGAAACCTCCGGCCCTTTCCCGTTCACACTGCCCCTCCGCTGACAATGAGCTATCGCTGGATCACCCCCGACAAGATGGAGCTGCGGCCGCACAGGTCCCTGCCGAAACAGGGATTTGCCGTGGTGATCCTGCTCTTCTTCACGCTGGTCTCCGTGCCGATGGCGGCGATGGTGGGGACCATGGTGCTCTGGGGGTTGCTGCCTTTCGCCATGATCGCGCTGGCCGCGCTCTGGTGGGCGCTCCAGCGCAGCTACCGCGACGGCGAAATCCTGGAGACCCTGGAGATCGGGGAGACGGAGGCGCGGCTGACCCGTCAGACGCCGGACGGCAAGACCCAGGACTGGGCCTGCAATCCGTACTGGGTCCGCGTGCAGAAATACGCGACGGAGGGGCCCGTGCCGCATTACGTCACCCTCAATGGCAATGGCCGGGAGGTGGAGATCGGCGCCTTCCTCGCCGAAGAGGAACGGATCGAACTCTATGGTGATCTCGCCGACCGGTTCGCCAGGCTCCGCAAGGCTTAATCGGCCCGCTCCGGCAGACCGTCATGATCGGTGGAGGCCATCTCCTCCAGCTCCGCCTCTGTCATATCGTCATACATCTCGCGCGACGCGCCCTGCAGGTCCTTGACCCTGGTCTCGCCGCGCTTGGCCGACAGCGCCGCTCCTGCGGCGCGCTGCTGTGCCTTGGACTGTGCCTTCATGGTCTACCCTCCGGTTTCAGGGCAAACCCAAAGAGCTGCGGCCCGGTTCCCCCCTATTCCTTCGGCGTATCATCCCCGAAGAGCCCGGTCAGCGCCCGTCGCAGGACGGAGGTCACCCGCGGCCTGCGCCCCTCGCCAAAGGGCATCGGACGGCAGACCTCCATCGCGGCGACACCGACCCGCGCGGTGAGCGCCCCGTTTACCACGCCCTCGCCAAAGCGCCGCGACAGCCGTGCCAGCATGTGCCCGCCCAGAACCGACCCGACAAGGTCATCGCCCACGGCCACCGCCCCCGTCGCCACCAGATGCGTCATCACCGCCCGCAGCAGCCGGAGCGAGCCCAGCGTGCCGGACCGCCCGCCATAAACCTCCGCGATCCGCCGGATCATCCGGATGTTGGAGGTCAGCGCGGCCACCACATCGGCAAAGGCCAGCGGCAGCAGCGCCGTCACCGTTGCCACCTGCCGCGCGGCGGCCTCCACTTCCCGCAGGGCAGCGGCGTCGAGCGGTGCCACCAGCTCCGCCTCCGCCAGCGCCATCAGCGCACCGGCATCGAACTGCTCGTCCCGGCGCTCGGCAAACCGGGCCCGCTGCCAGCGCAGATCCTCCCGCCCGCGATAGACCGCCTCCAGCCGCCCGGCAAAGTCGCGCGCCTGTTTCAGCTCACCCGAAGCCAGCACCTCCTCCGCCAGATGATGCAGCCGGTCCATCCGCTCTAGCCGGGAAAAGGCCGCCAGCTCCTTGACCACGATGGCCAGCGCTACTGCGACAAAGGCCGCGATCAGCGCCGCCACCGCCCAGCCCAGCCAGGGGGTTGAGGCGATGAGCGAGGTCACGAATTGCCAGGCCAGCGCCGAGATGACCACGCCCAGCAACGCTGTCAGCAGCCGCCAGAACCAGCGCGCCAGACGTGACGGACGACGTGCGGCCAGCGTCGCCGCCACCTGCATCGCCTGCCCCTTCGGCGTCTCGAACCCCGGCCCGCTGTCAGGGACCGGAGGCGCCTCCGCAGGCGAAGGCCCGGCCTCCTCCAGCTCGATCAGGACCGGACCGCGTCTCTTGCCCTCTTCAGCCATTGTGACCCTCCCGGTGCCATTCCAGCCGGACATCCGGCAGACCTTCGTCATTGGTGGTGCCATCGCCGAATTCCACCTCGTCAAAGCCCAACCGCGCATAGAACCGCCGCGCACCCATATTGGCCACGAAGGTCCAGAGCTCCAGCCGCTCGCAGGCCGCCATCGCATCCTCCATCAGCTGCCGCCCGACGCCATGCCCGCGCGCGCCCCGCGCAACGTAAAGCGCATGGACCAGCTCACCCTCCCGCGCCAGGAAGCCGCGCAGCGTCCGCCCGTCGCCTGCCGCCAGCGCGACCCGGACCCAGCCCATCTCGATCATGTCACCGACAAAGGAGATATCCTCCGCCAGGCTGTGCAACACCGGCATCCAGGCATGGTCACGGATCGACTGGTCGAGGATCGCGCCCAGACCGCCGGCATCCAGCACCTCCGCATCCCGCAGAACCAGGCTCACAGCTTGTCCCCGATCAGGAACTGCGCTGCCCGGTCCAGCCGGATATGCGGCGGCCCCTCGCCCGGCTTCAGCCGCAGCTCGGCGGGCGCAAAGCGCATCAGATCATACTCGCCATCCAGCCAGTCGCGCCGGCCCTCGCGCGCGGGGTTGAGCAGCCGGGCAGGATCAGCAGGAAGCTCACCCGGATACATCGCCGCCATCCGCCCGCGCGTCCCGTCGGCATTCAGCAAGGTCCCCCGCACGCAGTCCAGCGGCGCGCCCTGATGCTGCAGCGTCTCCTCCACCGTCGCGCGGAGGGAGGCGATGGACATCGCCCCCGTCTCCGCCCCCGCGAATTCCGCCCGGTCGACGGCCTCCCGCACCAGCGCCTCCATGATCGCGGTCATGGCGCCGTGCTGGACATGATGCAGATGGTCGGCCTTGGTTGCGGCGAACAGGATCTTCTCCACCCGCTGGCCGATCAGCAGCCGCGACAGAAAGGAATTCCGCCCGGGCCGGAAGGCCGCCAGCGTATCGGCCAGCGTCTGACGCAGATCCTCCACCGCCGCCGGGCCCTTGTGAATGGCCCCCAAGGCATCGACCAGCACCACCTGCCGGTCGATCCGCGCGAAGTGATCGCGGAAAAACGGCTTGGCCACGCGGGACTTATAGGCCTCGAACCGCCGCTCCATCTCCCGCCAGAGGCCACGCCGTGCCGGCTGATCCTCCGGCGGCAGCGGCGCGAATGTCAGCACAGGCGAGCCGGCCATTTCGCCGGGCAACAGGAACCGTCCCGGCGTCAGGTCGGAATAGCCTTCCTCCCGCGCCGCCTCCAGATAGCGGGTATAGAGCTCTGCCAGCGCATGGGCATCCGCCTCCTCCCAGCTGTCCTTGCCGGAGGCCCCGCGCGCCGCGGACAGGAATGCACCGGCGGCCGGTCGCAGCGCGATCCGGCCCAGCATCTCCTCCGACCATTCGCGGTAGCTGCGGTCGAGCAGACCCAGATCAAGCAGCCATTCCCCGGGATAATCGACGATATCCAGATGCACGACACGCGGCCCCTGAAAGGCCGAGAGCAGCCCATGCGGCTTGACCCTGAGCGACAGGCGCAGCTCACTGATGGCCCGCGTGCTTTCGGGCCAGTGTGGCTCCGCGCCGGTCAGCGCCGCCAGATGGGATTCAAACTCGAACCGAGGCACCGTATCGTCGGGCTGCGGCTGCAGATAGGCCGAGAGGATCCGCCCCTCCGACTGCGCCAGCAGCCCCGGCATCCGCGCCCGGTCCATCAGGTTCGCCACCAGCGAGGTCAGGAAGACGGTCTTGCCCGCGCGCGCCAGCCCGGTCACGCCCAGCCGGATGACCGGCTCGAAAAACGCCTCCGACACCGTGTCGCCCACGGCCTCCACCTGCCGTGCCATGCTGTCCGCAATCGTGCCGATAATCACCCTGCCCGGACCTTTCCCTTGCCCCGTCTGAAACATAGGCCCGCCCGCGGCCGCCCGCCAGCCCCGCCCCCGATTCATCTTGATCCGACTATCGCCGGGGCGCGCGGCAGCGACCCGACTGCGCCCTGAGAGGCAACACTCCCCGCCCTGCCAGAGGCACAGACACGGCGCGCGGACCGGAGGCCCCGACAGGCCGTCTCACCGAGGGCATAACAATAGACGGCGCGCCGTCCTTTCCCCCACTGGACCCGCCCGCAGCCCGGAGATATGACCGCCCCTATGCCCCGCTACGCCCTTCTTGTCGAATATCACGGAGCCCCCTTTTCCGGCTGGCAGCGCCAGATCGGCCACCCCTCCGTTCAGGCCGCGATCGAAACGGCTCTCGGCAAGCTTGAGCCCGGACCGCATACAATCGCGGCGGCGGGCCGCACCGATGCAGGCGTTCATGCCACAGGACAGGTCGCCCATTGCGATCTCACAAAAGACTGGGACCCGTTCCGGCTGTCAGAGGCGCTGAACTACCATCTTAAACCTGCGCCTATTGCCATCCGGGCCTGCGCCCGGGTGAGCACCGACTGGCATGCCCGCTTTTCCGCAGAAGAGCGCCGCTATCTTTTCCGGCTGCTCATGCGCCGCGCGCCGGCCACCCATGATGCCGGTCTGGTCTGGCAGGTTCCGCATCAGCTCGATCCCGATCTGATGCGGCAGGGTGCAGCGCATCTTGTCGGCCGGCACGATTTCACCACCTTCCGGTCGGTGATGTGCCAGTCAAAATCGCCGGTCAAGACGCTGGACGAGATCCGGATCGAAGAGGTCGAAACCCCGTCCGGCAGCGAGATCCGCTTTCATTTGCGCGCGCGGTCATTCCTGCATAATCAGGTGCGTTCGATTGTCGGAACACTGGAGCGGGTGGGTTCGGGGGCATGGCCGCCCGACCGGGTAAGGGACGCGCTGGAGGCGCGCGCGCGGGCCGCCTGCGGGCCGGTCTGTCCGCCGCAGGGGCTCTATCTTGTTGGCGTGCTGTATCCAGATGCGCCCTTCGGGCAGGACGGGCTTTAGGGACCCGGTCTGACCGTTATTTGCCGTGCCCCCCGGCGCGAAACGTAACGGCCTCTTGAGACCTCGGCACTCTATCCCAGTTGAAGTACAAATAACGGAGGTGGAAAGGGGGCGCTGCCCCCTACCGGCAAATGCGGTGCATTTGCCGGTCACCCCCGGGATATTTCCGGCAAGAAAAAGACCAGGGGGTAGCTCTCTCTGTGGTCGCAATCTTTTCAGACCTGTCGGGACCCGCCATATAGGAGACATGAGCGAATCCCTTTCTCTTCCCGCGGGGCCCATGGGGGCCTGGCCCGAGCTGCAGCCCGGCTGGGTCTGGCTCTGCGGTGCCGGTCCGGGTGATCCGGGGCTGCTGACCCTGCATGCGGTGAACGCGCTGCGTCAGGCCGATACTGTGGTCTACGATGCGCTGGTGGAGGAGGCGATCCTTGACTGGGCGCCGCAGGCGGAGCGCATCTATGCCGGCAAGCGGGGCGGCAAACCTTCGGCCAAGCAGCGCGACATCTCGCTCCGGCTGGTCGATCTGGCCAAGGCGGGCAAGCGGGTCCTGCGTCTGAAGGGCGGCGATCCTTTTGTCTTTGGTCGGGGCGGCGAAGAGGCGCAGACGCTGATCCAGCGCGGTGTGCCGGTGCGGATCATCCCGGGCATCAGCGCGGGCATCGGCGGGCTGGCCTATGCCGGGATTCCCGTCACCCATCGCGACGTGAACCAGTCCGTGACCTTTGTCACCGGCCATGACCAGTCCGGCGCCACGCCGCAATCGCTGAACTGGAAAGCGATCGCCGAGGGCGCGCAGGTTCTGGTGATCTACATGGGCATGAAACATGTGGACCAGATCGCCACGGCGCTGCTGGAGGCCGGGCGGCCTGCCGATGAGCCCGCCGCCGTGGTCTGCGCCGCGACCACCCGCGACCAGAAGGTACTGGAGACGACGCTTGGCCGCATGGTGGCCGACATTGCCGCGGCAGAGCTGGAGCCGCCCGCCATCCTTTGCATCGGGCGCTCGGTCCTGATGCGGCAGGTGCTAGACTGGCAGGGTCTGATGGCCGGTGAGGCACCGCGCAACCTCGACCCGCTGAACCGGGGCCGGCCGGCCGAAGTCTCGTGAAGGGGCTGATCCTGGCCGCGCCCGCCTCGGGCAGCGGCAAGACGACCGTCACGCTCGCGCTGCTGCGTGCCCTTGCCCGGGCGGGCATCGGCATCAGGGCGGCGAAATCGGGGCCCGACTATATCGATCCGCGCTTTCACGAGGCCGCCTGCGGCCAGCCCTGCGTCAACCTCGACGCCTGGGCCATGTCGCCCGCCCGGCTGCGCGCGCTGGCCGCCGGGGACCTGCCGCTGATTATCGAAGGCGCCATGGGGCTGTTCGATGGCGCCCCGCCCGATGGCAAGGGGGCCGTGGCCGATCTGGCGCGGCTGTTGGGCCTGCCCGTCGTGCTGGTTGTGGATGCGGGGAAGATGGCGCAGTCCGTCGCACCACTGGTCGCGGGCTTTGCGCATCACGACCCGGAGGTAAAGGTCGCCGGCGTCATTCTGAACAATGTCGGCAGCGCCCGGCATTACGACATGCTGACCCGGGCGCTGGCGCCGACCGGCCTGCCCGTGCTGGCGGCCATGCCGCGCCGCGCCGATCTTGCCCTGCCCTCCCGCCATCTGGGACTGGTGCAGGCGGCAGAGACGGGGGCGCTCGATGACTATCTCGACCATGCCGCGGCCATTTTGGCGGCGGGCGTGCCCGACCGGCCCAATCCGCCGCTGTCCGATATCCTAGACCTCGCCACGCGGCTGCTGCCCGCGCCGCAGGCGCCGCGGATCGCCCCGCCCGCCCAGCGGATCGCCGTGGCCTATGACGAGGCCTTTGCCTTTGCCTACCCTCATATGCTGGAGGACTGGCATGCGCAGGGGGCGGAGCTTTCGACCTTCTCCCCGCTGAACGACGATCCGGTGCCGCAGACGGATTTCGTCTTTCTACCCGGCGGCTATCCGGAGCTGCATGCCGGCCGCATCGCCAATGCTGCGACCTTCCTCAAAAGCCTGCAGCGCCATGCGGAGACGCGCGGCATCTATGGCGAATGCGGCGGCTACATGGTGCTGGGTGCCAGCCTGACCGATGCCGAGGGCGTGCCGCACCGCATGGCCGGGCTGCTGCCGCTCGCCACATCGTTCAAGAAGCGCCAGCTGCATCTGGGCTACCGCACCGTCACCGCGGACCACGGCCCCTTCCCCGGCACCCACAAGGCGCATGAATTCCATTATGCCACCACGCTCTACACGAGCGGCGCGCATCTGTTCGACGCCGAGGATGCCGAGGGCCATGCCCTGCCGCCGATGGGGCTGATCGAGGGGCGCGTCGCGGGCTCTTTTGCACATATCATCGACCGGGCCTGACCGGATCGCACATCAGCGCCCCTTGCGCCAGCCCAAGGGCCCGACTAGGCGAGACATATGAGCAGTGCTGAATATATCCCCGACGACAGCCGGGCCCGTCGCAATGTGACCGTTCTGGTGTTGGCCCAGGCAATCCTGGGCGCGCAGATGCCGATGATCTTCACGATCGGAGGCCTCGCCGGGCAGTCGCTGGCGCCGAACCCCTGTTTCGCCACCCTGCCGATCTCGCTCATTGTGCTGGGGTCGATGCTCTCGGCCACGCCGCTCTCGGCCATCATGCAGAAATACGGCCGCCGCGCCGGGTTCTTCCTGGGGGCGACCGGCGGCACGATCGGCGGCATCGTGGGGGCAATCGGACTCTACCACCAATCCTTTGCGCTGTTCCTGCTGGGCTCGCTCTTTACCGGGCTCTACATGTCGGCGCATGGCTTTTACCGCTTTGCCGCCGCCGATACCGCCTCCGATGCCTATCGACCAAAGGCGATTTCCTATGTCATGGCAGGCGGGCTGGCCTCTGCCATCATCGGGCCGCAGCTGGTCAAGGTGACGGCCGATGCGATGGTGATCCCCTTCCTCGGCACCTATATCGCCGTAATCGCAGTGAATGTGCTGGGCTCCCTTCTCTTCACGCTGCTCGACATTCCACGCCCGCCGGTCCCGGCAAAGGACGCGCCGCGCGGTCGGTCTCGCGCGGAACTGTTGACCACGCCGCGTATCGCCGTCGCGGTGATCTGTGCCATGGTGAGCTATGCGCTGATGAACCTCGTGATGACCTCGACTCCGCTGGCCGTGGTCGGCTGCGGTTATGAGAAATCCCATGCCGCCGATATCGTAACCTCCCACGTGCTGGCCATGTATGTGCCAAGTTTCTTCACCGGCCACCTGATCGCGCGTTTCGGGGTCGAAAAAATTCTCGGCGCAGGGCTGGTGATTCTGGCCGGCGCAGGGGCCGTCGCGATTCAGGGCGTGCAGCTGGAGAATTTCTTCGTCGCGCTGGTGCTGCTGGGGATCGGCTGGAACTTCGGTTTCATCGGCGCCACCACCATGCTCGCGGGCGCCCACAGGCCGGAGGAACGTGGCCGGATGCAAGGGCTGAACGACCTGATCGTCTTTGGCGGCGTGACCATGGCCTCGCTGGCCTCGGGCGGGCTGATGAACTGTTCGGGCGGCGACGCCCAGACCGGCTGGACGGCGGTGAACCTCGCCATGGCGCCGTTCCTGGTGCTGGCGGGCGGCGCGCTGATCTGGCTGGCCCTGCGGCCCCGGACCCCGGACAGCCGGCGCGTGATATAAAAAAGGCCGGTGCAGGACACCGGCCTTTGAAATTGCAGACATGGCAGCGCTTTTGCTGTTAGCTCAGCCGCGCCTTGACCAGCGGCCCGGCTGCGGCAAAATCCATCTGGCCGGTATACTTGGCCTTGAGAGCGCCCATCACCTTGCCCATGTCACGGATAGAGCCGGCCCCGACCTCTGCCACCGCGGCATCCACGGCCGAGGCGACCTCTTCCTCGTTCAGCTGGCGCGGCAGGAATTCCTCGATATAGACGATTTCGCCGCGCTCCTGTTCAGCCAGATCGAGCCGGCCGCCCTCTTCATAGACTCGTGCGCTTTCCTGGCGCTGTTTGACCATCTTGCCGAGGATCGCCAGAACCTCCGACTCGTCCACACCATCCTCGCGGCCCTCGCCGCGGGCGGCAATGTCACGGTCCTTAATGGCTGCATTGATCAGGCGCAGCGTGCTCAGCCGCGCTGAATCGCGGTCCTTCATCGCCTGCTTCATCGCGGCGGTCACTTTCTCGCGAAGTGTCATGGTCCCATCCCCTGGATCATCAAGTCCCTCAGACTAGACCACCGGCGACATGTGCACAACCACCGCTGCACTGCAGCAGACGCCACGGAACATGATGCGAAGACAGCCCCAGAAGCCCCTTGACCCTCTCCGCTCACACTCCTATTTAACCGCCAATTTGCCATCAGCAGGGGGCGGAGATGCCGCATACTTATCAGCCGAAACCGACCGCCTGCCTCGCCCTTGCCAATGGAACGATCTTCATGGGGCGCGGCTTCGGCGCCACTGGCGTTACCGTGGCGGAACTCTGCTTCAACACGGCGATGACCGGCTATCAGGAGATCATGACGGACCCGTCCTACGCGGGCCAGATCGTGACCTTCACCTTCCCCCATATCGGCAATGTCGGCGTCACCCCGGAAGATGACGAAACCGCCGATCCGGTCGCCAACGGCATGGTCGTGCGCTGGAACCCGACAGAGCCGTCGAACTGGCGCGCCACGGGCGAGCTATCGCAATGGCTGGCCTCCCGCGGGCGCATCGCCATCGGCGACATTGACACCCGCCGCCTGACCCGCGCCATCCGGGCCCAGGGCGCGCCGCATGCCGCCCTCGCCCACGATCCCGACGGCAATTTCGACATCGAGGCGCTGGTCGCCCAGGCGCGCGGCTTCAGGGGCCTTGTCGGGATGGACCTGGCCAAGGATGTGACCTGTGCCCAGTCCTACCGCTGGAACGAAACCAAATGGGCCTGGCCCGAGGGCTTCGGCACTCAGACCGCGCCGCGCCACAAGGTGGTGGCGCTGGATTACGGTGCCAAGCGCAACATCCTGCGCTGCCTGTCGACCGCCGGCTGCGATGTGACCGTCCTGCCGGCCACCGCCACGGCGGAGGAGGTGCTGGCCCACAATCCCGACGGTATCTTCTTGTCCAACGGCCCCGGCGATCCGGAGGCCACCGGTGCCTATGCCGTGCCCATGATCCGCGAGGTGATGGACAAGACGGACCTGCCGATTTTCGGCATCTGTCTGGGCCACCAGATGCTGGCGCTGGCGCTTGGCGCCAGCACGGTCAAGATGAACCACGGCCACCACGGCGCCAACCATCCCGTGAAGGACATGGAGACCGGCAAGGTCGAGATCACCTCGATGAACCATGGATTCGCCGTGGACAGCCAGACCCTGCCCCAGGGCGTCAAGGAAACCCATGTCTCGCTTTTCGACGGGTCGAACTGCGGCATCCGGATGACCGACCGCCCGGTGTTTTCCGTGCAGTATCACCCGGAGGCGAGCCCCGGCCCGCAGGACAGTTTCTACCTGTTCGAACGCTTCGTCGGCTCGATGGACGCGCGCGCCTGAAATCGCCCCGCCACTTCGGCCGGATGTAGGGTCATGGCCCGGCACTTATGGTCCGGACCAGAAGCTGTGGCATGACCGCCCCTGTGGCGCCGCGCGGGACCGCGCATTAACTTCTTGTTCAGTCTTTCTTAACTGTCTTTGGCAAAGCTCTCCGTGAACGGGTTGCGGAGGACGGAATGGCGCGGCAGCAGACTGACGGGCAGGCCACCGGCACGGCCGGGCCGGTGCATCAGCCGGCCGTGCCCCCCTTGCCAATGCCCGGTCCCGATGCGGCAGAGCCCGCCCGGAGCGGTGTTGCCAACCCTCAGACGCTGCCGCCATCGCTGCGGCTCCGGTCCCTGGCGACGCTGTCATCGCTGAAACCCCGGTTGGCCGGCCCGGACGAACCGCCCGACCGCCTGCGCGAGAAACATGCAAACGGAGAGATCTCGGAAACCAAGTTTCTGCGCGACCTCGCCCGCACCACGGCCTTTCAAAGCGTGCCGCTCCACCTGCTGCCGCCCGACCCTGCCCTGTCGGACCTGCTGGACCCGGCCTTCTGCCTTCGCCACGAATGTGTGCCCTGGCGACGTTTTGGCCGCGTGCTCTGGGTGGCGACCTCACGACCCGAGGCACTGGATGCAGTGCGGGCCGAACTCGACCGGTCCGAACCGGGTGATATCGGCAAGGTCACGGCCGTCATTGCCCCGCGCGAACAGATTCAGGACTATGTCGCGCGCCAGTTCCGCTCCGGGCTGAGCGAACGCATGCTCAACCGGGTTGCCCCGCATCTGTCCTTTCGGACATGGAATTCCGATCACCGCAAACGTTTGCTGAAACTCTCGGCGCTGACGGCCTGCCTGGGCTGTATCACCGCGCTGGCCCCGCTCCAGGTCCAAGCGGTTCTGGTCATCTGGGCCTGCATGACGCTCGCCATTGCCGGCACGCTGAAAATTTCCGCGGCTGCTGCCCATCTTCTGCGCCCCGAACAGGACCAGTTCGATCCGGCCAAGATCAAGTCAGACCGGCTCCCCCGGTTTTCGATCCTCGTGCCGCTCTACCGAGAGACAGAGATCGCGGAGGTTCTGATCAAGCGGCTGAGCCGTCTGATCTACCCGCCCTCCAGGCTTGAGGTCATTCTGGTGCTGGAGGAAAGCGACAGCGTCACCCGGCGCGTCGTCCGGCGCACGGATCTGCCGGCATGGATGCGGGTGGTCATTGTCCCGGACGGCACGCCACGCACAAAACCGCGTGCGATGAACTATGCGCTGGATTTCTGCACCGGCGATATCGTCGGTGTCTATGATGCCGAGGATGCGCCCGACCCCGATCAGCTGCTCAGGGTGGCGGACTGCTTTGACCGCGCCGACGAAGATGTGGCCTGCGTTCAGGGGGCGCTCGATTACTACAATGCGCGGGACAACTGGATGTCGCGCTGCTTTGCTATCGAATACAACACCTGGTTCCGTCTTCTCCTGCCCGGCATGGCGAAGCTGGGCTTTGCCCTGCCACTGGGCGGCACCACCCTCTTCATGCGCCGCGACCGGCTGGAGGAACTGGGCGGCTGGGACGCCCATAATGTGACCGAAGATGCCGATCTGGGGTTCCGGCTAGCCCGGGCCGGCTACCGGACCCTCGTTCTCGACACCACCACAGGCGAAGAGGCCAACAATCGCCCCTACCCCTGGATCAAACAGAGATCCCGCTGGCTCAAGGGATATCTGGTCACCTACCTCGTGCATATGCGCCAGCCGGTTCAGCTGCTGCGCGACCTCGGCCCCTGGCAATTTCTGGGATTTCAGGCCCATTTTGTCACGGCCCTGTCGCAATTTGCCTTTGCGCCAATGCTCTGGACCTTCTGGCCAATCGCCTTCGGCATGTCGCATCCGTTTAACAACGTAGTCCCGGACCCTGTCCTTGGCTTCATGATCCTGATGATGATCTCGGTCGAACTTCTGTCGATGATCCTGGGCGTCATCGCCACGCGCCGGCCGAGCCATCGTCATCTGTGGCTCTGGGTGCCTTCACTGCACGTCTACTGGCCACTGGGATGCTTCGCCATGTGGAAGGCGCTCTACGAACTGATCTTTGATCCGTTCTTCTGGGACAAGACCAGCCACGGCCATTCGCTCAAGGCGCGCGGCTATGGCACGCTCTCTCACCCGATGGACGCCGTCCCGCCGGAATCCAGTTTCAGCCGGGTCACGAAAGCCTTGGATATGTGATCGCGCAGCGCCTGCGCCGCGGCCTCTTCATCGCGGGCCTCGATCGCCTGCACGATCGCCTCATGTTCGGCCAGCGCCCGCTCACCGCGTCCCGTGGCGGCAAGCGAGGTCTGCGCCATCAGCGCCATCGAACGATGGACGAGGTCCAGCTGCTGCACCAGAAACCTGTTGTGAGAGGCCAGGTGTATCTGCTTGTGAAACCGCCGGTTCGCGCGGGACAGTGCACTCGGGTCGCCCAGCAGCCCACGATCCGCCTCTACCATGTCGCGCAGCACCCGCATCTCCTCGACAGAGGCATGCCGTGCCGCCAGCTTTGCCGCCAGCGCCTCCAGCTCCGCCCGCACGGGATAGAGCTCTGCCAGCTGATTATGATCGAGCGACGCCACAATCAGGGATCGCCCGTCACGCGCCAGCAGCGACTGCGTCTCAAGCCGCTGCAATGCCTCGCGGATCGGTGTCCGCGAGACGCCGAACCGGTCCGCCAGTTCGCTCTCCACCAGACGGTCGCCGGGCCGATAGGTCCCGTGATCGATTGCTTCCAGAATAAGGGAATAGGCGTCTTTCTGCACCGGCACTCTCTCCGTTACGGTCGACAGAGGTTAGACCGCAGCACCCCGCCCCGTCTACTGCCCGCCGCGCACACGCCCTTGCGCCCATTGTCGCGCCCCACTAGCTTCTGGCCCATGCAGCCCCCCGCCCCGGAACACGCCGAAATATCGCTCGACTTTTCCCATGTCACGACATGGGTTTTTGACCTCGACAACACGCTCTATCCGCCCGCTGCGCGCCTCTTTGACCAGATCGAACAGCGGATGACAGACTGGGTGATGGATGCGCTGAAGGTCGACCGGAAAGAGGCCGACCGCCTGCGCGCCCTCTACTGGCGTGACCATGGCACAACGCTGGCGGGGCTCATGCGAAACCACGGCGTCGACCCCGGCCCCTACCTCTCTTATGTCCATGAAATCGACCTGGGCGGCCTGGTCCCGGACAGAGGGCTTGCCGATCACATCGCCGCCCTGCCCGGGCGCAAGATCGTCTATACCAACGGCTCGGCCCCCTATGCGCAGCGCGTCACCGCCGCCCGCGGGCTGGAAGGGCTCTTCGATGCCTTCTACGGCGTCGAACATGCGCAATTCCATCCAAAGCCCGACCGCCGCGCCTTTGAGGTCGTCTTCGCGCTCGACGGGCTCGACCCACAGCGTGCCGCCATGTTCGAAGACGACCCGCGCAATCTGTCGGTTCCGCATGCCATGGGGCTGATGACCGTCCATGTCGCCGAAACGGCTCTGCCTCAGGACCACATTCACTACCATACCGACGATCTGGCGGGTTTCCTCTCCTGCCTTCGTGGCTAGCCCGCGTGCCCGCCACGAATGCCCCTACCTTTTGTCCTGCCCCGGCCCCCATGCCAGGCGCCGGGACACCGTGTCGCTTTGATCACCCCCCGCCAGCCCCCTAAATCTGTAGCACCCCGCCGCAGAGGAAGCTCCGATGTCCACAACCGCTCCCCCGACCTCCGCCCTCTTCCACATTCCCGTTCTGGGCTGGATCGCCCGGGACCTCGCCCGCGATTTCCACGGCAATATCTGGTATGCCGTGACAATTGCCGTCGCCGCGCTGGTATTTGCCGTAAAGACCTGGGGCCTGGTCGCACTCGGCCTCACCGCGCTGTCGCTCGTTCCCATGATTTTCGCCCTGCTTATTGCGATCACGCTCGGAAAATAGCCATATGAGGCGACGGTCCGGACCGGGCCGTCGGCACATCAACCAGCGCCCCGCCCGGCCCGACCGGCATCGCGTTTCTCACCCACCAACACAGGCCAAGATACGACCGATGAAGAGCTGCGATATCCTGATTTCCGGCGGCGGTGTGGCGGGGCTCTCCGCCGCCGCCCTGTTTGGCAGTTCCGGCTTCCGCGTCCTGCTGTGCGACCCCGCCCCGCCCGTCACGGCCGAGGATGCAGACGGGGCCGATCTGCGCACAACCGCCCTGCTGCAGCCCGCGCGCAGCCTGCTGGAAACCGCCGGCCTCTGGTCCCGCCTGGCCCCGCATGCTGCCCCGCTCCGGATCATGCGGATCGTCGATGCGGGCGGGCCGCAGCCCGCCCCGCGGATCACCCGCGACTTCGATGCCGCCGATATCTCCACCGGCCCCTTTGGCTGGAACCTGCCCAATTGGCTTCTGCGCCGCGAGATGCTGGCCCGGCTCGACGATCTCGACACCGTGACCTTCCTGCCCGGCACAGCCACCACAGGGCTGCTGGCACGCGATGCCGAAACCATCGTTACCCTCTCGGACCGCAGCCGCGTCAGAACCCGGCTGGTGATTGCCTCCGATGGCCGCAACTCCCCCATGCGGGAGGCCGCCGGAATTGGCGTGACCACCACCCGCTACGGCCAGAAAGCGCTGGCCTTCGCCGTCACCCACCCTGTCCCGCATGACAATATCTCCACAGAGATTCACCGCACGGGAGGCCCTTTCACACTGGTCCCCCTGCCGGACCGGGACGGCACCCCCTGCTCCGCCGTTGTCTGGATGGAGGACGGACCGGACGCGCTCCGCCTCTCCCGCCTGCCGGTCCCGGAATTCGAATCCGCCCTGATGGTACGCTCCTGCGGCCTGCTCGGCCCGCTGACGCTGGCAACCCGGCGCAGTCTCTGGCCCATCATCACCCAGGTGGCCGACCGCATGTCCGGCGCAGGTGTCGCACTGCTCGCCGAAGCCGCCCATGTCGTGCCTCCAATCGGCGCCCAGGGGCTCAACATGTCATTGGGAGATCTGCGGCTGTTGCATGAGCTCGCCACGGCCAGCCCCGACACGCTCGGAAGCCCGGCCATGCTCGACACCTATCACCGCCGCCGCCACCCCGAAATCCGCCTCCGCGCCGCCGGTATCGATGCCCTCAATCGCGCGTCTCAGATCTCCGCCCAGCCCCTGCGCGACCTCCGCGCCGCAGGTCTTTCGGCCCTCTACGGCTCCGCCCCCGTACGGCGCATGCTCATGCAGATGGGCCTCGGCGCCCGGACGGAGACCTGAGCCCCGAAGCCTGGGCGCAGCGCCCCCCTTCATCTTGGCAAAAATACTCCCGCGCGGAGCGCACCGCGACCGCCGAAGGCGGGCGCAATAAAGACTCTACCCCGCCGATCAGATCGGCCCCGCCAGCCGCTCCTCGCTCAGCATCACATTGGCATCGACATTGCCGACCCCGGGCAGGGTCATGATCCGCCGACGCAACACCCGCTCGAAATCCGCCAGATCGCGCGCCGACACCCGCAACCGGTAATCATAGAGCCCCAGCACATGCTCCACCGTCTGCACCTCGGGGATCGCACTCACTGCCCGCTCGAATTCCGCCAGGCTGACGCGACCCTTGGTCCCGAGCTTCACCCCCAGAAACACCGTCACGCCGAACCCAAGCTTCGCCAGGTCAAGCTCCAGCCGCTCCCCCCGGATGACGCCCGCCGCCCGCAACCGCTGGATCCGTCGCCAGGCCGCCGGCTGCGACAGCCCCACCCGCTGGCCAATAGCCGAAGCCGGCAGCCCTGCATCCTCGATCAGCAGCCGCAGGATCGCCCGGTCCAGCTCATCCAGGTCGACAACCCCGCTCACAGCGGCACCGTCTCATCGGTCTTGATCCGCGCGATATGCATCAACGCCTCAAGATCGGTGATATGCGGCAGGGTCAGGATCCGCTCGCGGTACAGCGTCTGGTAATGCGGCATGTCGCGCGCGATCAGCCCCAGCCGGACATCGACCTGACCGAGGAAGGTCTGGATCTCCAGCACCTCGGGGATCTTCCGGGCCTCTGCCGCGAATTCGTCAAAGGCGCGCGGGTTGGTCTTGTCCAGCGTGATGCGCAGCGAGACCTCCACCGCATAGCCCAGCACCCGCCAGTCGATCACTGCCCGGCTGCCCTTGAGCACGCCCGCTTCGCGCAGCTTCTCCAGGCGCCGCCAGCAGGTCGCCGGGTTCAGCCGCGCGCGTTCCGCCAGCAGCGCGGTGCTGATGGAGGGGTCCTCCTGCAACTGTCGGAGTATGCGCCTGTCGGTATCGTCGAACATGAGTATTTATGGAAAGATAAAGATTACGAATGACTTTCTATCATTTGGGCAAAATTTCTCAAGATATGTGCTGCAAATTTAGTACCGCGACCTATGCTGCCGCCCATCCCGCCCTGCCAGCGTGCTGGCGGCAACAAACCGGAGGAAAATCCATGCGCGTTTATTATGACCGCGACTGCGACATCAACCTGATCAAGGACATGAAGGTCGCGATCCTGGGCTATGGCTCCCAGGGGCACGCCCATGCCCTCAACCTGCGCGACTCTGGCGCCAAGAACCTCGTCGTCGCCCTGCGCGAAGGCTCGCCCTCGGCCAAGAAGGCCGAAGGCGAAGGCCTCAAGGTCATGGGCATTGCCGAGGCTGCCGCCTGGGCCGACCTGATCATGTTCACCATGCCCGATGAACTGCAGGCCGAAACCTACAAGAAATACGTCCACGACAACCTGCGCGAAGGCGCGGCGATCGCCTTTGCCCACGGCCTGAACGTGCATTTCGGCCTGATCGAGCCGAAAGCCGGCGTCGACGTCATCATGATGGCCCCCAAGGGCCCCGGCCACACCGTGCGCGGCGAATACACCAAAGGCGGCGGCGTGCCCTGCCTCGTGGCCGTTCACAACGATGCCTCCGGCAAGGCGCTGGAAATCGGCCTGTCCTATTGCTCCGCCATCGGTGGCGGCCGCTCCGGCATCATCGAGACCAACTTCCGCGAGGAATGCGAAACCGACCTCTTCGGCGAGCAGGCCGTTCTGTGTGGTGGTCTGGTCGAGCTGATCCGCATGGGCTTTGAAACCCTGGTCGAGGCCGGCTACGCGCCGGAAATGGCCTATTTCGAATGCCTGCACGAGGTGAAGCTGATCGTCGACCTGATCTACGAAGGCGGCATCGCGAACATGAACTACTCGATCTCCAACACGGCCGAATATGGCGAATACGTCTCCGGCCCGCGCGTCCTGCCCTATGACGAGACCAAGGCCTCGATGAAGGCGATCCTGCGCGACATTCAGACCGGCAAGTTCGTGCGTGACTTCATGCAGGAAAACGCCGTGGGTCAGCCCTTCTTCAAAGGCACCCGCCGCCTGAACGACGAGCACCAGATCGAACAGGTCGGCGCCAAGCTGCGTGAGATGATGCCCTGGATCTCTGCCGGCAAGATGGTCGACAAAGAAAAGAACTGAGGCCTTCACGCCCCGGAAACCGAAAGGCCCGCGTCCGACGCGGGCCTTTTTCTTTGGGCAAGAGCGTCAAAGGCACCGAAGCCTTAGTACCGCCCGATCTCAACCAGCACCTTGTCCATCTTCTTGCCATCGGCGCCGATAGGGTACAGCGTTGCGGTATACCGGTTTCCCTTTCCGCCGGAACAGGGCGGCATATAGCCCTTGGAGGCATATTTGCCTGTGCCGCGCGCCTTCTTGTGCACCCGGACACCGCCCGGCAGCTGGTCCGTCAGCCCCGGCACAGACGGCAGGGTCACTGTCCCGGCCTTGGCAGGGTAAAGCAGCGTGCCGTGGCCGCCCTTCGTCGCGAGCTTGGAGTAGGATTTGTCGTCATATTCCACGAGCACTGCCGCTGTCCCCGCCGGCAGGCCGCTGACCTTCATCGGCGGCGTGGCCCCGTTTCCGCCGTGCAGCGTGCACTGCTGCCCGGCCGGGACCTTCTGACCGTCCCAGCCGCCCTGCAAGGCCACGGAAATTTCAGCCTGCGCGGCACCCGCCAGCATAATGAAGGCAGCTGCAAGACATTGTTTTTTCATCTCTATGACTTTCAATTGAATTTCTTTGGAACACCAGATTGGCCGCGTCACCGCGAAGACGCAAGGCCACAGAGGATGCCAGAGCGCGGGCCGAGCCATGCGTTTTCTGCAGTCCCGCTACCCAAGCCGCCCGCCCCCCTTTCCTTCCATGAAACAAAGGCGTAGCGCCCATAGCGCACGCAAAAAGACAAAAACACCAAAACAAACGAAAGAAAATTACGCGGATCGCATCATGTCCGACACTCTTACCGCTCCCGACCTCTCTCACGCGCCCGCGGGCCCCGTGAACTCTCCCGCCCGCGTCCTGCTGGCCAGCCTGATCGGCACGACGATCGAATTCTTCGATTTCTACGTCTATGCCACGGCTGCTGTGCTGGTCTTCCCCGCGCTCTTCTTTCCGGGCACCGACCCGATGACGGCGCTGCTGGCCTCCTTCGCGACCTTCTCCATCGCCTTCTTCGCGCGGCCCTTCGGTGCCGTGGTCTTTGGCCATTTCGGCGACCGTGTGGGCCGCAAGGCGACCCTTGTGGCGGCGCTGCTGACCATGGGCATCTCCACCGTCATCATCGGGCTGCTGCCGACCTATCACCAGATCGGCATACTCGCCCCTGCCCTGCTAGCGCTGTGTCGGTTTGGCCAGGGCTTTGGCCTGGGCGGCGAATGGGGCGGCGCGGTGCTGCTGGCCACCGAAAACGCGCCGGAGGGAAAACGGTCCTGGTATGGCATGTTCCCGCAGCTGGGCGCGCCTGTCGGGCTGTTCCTCTCCTCGGGATTTTTCTGGATCCTGCTGCATTTCATCAGCGAGGACGCGCTGCTGAGCTGGGGATGGCGGCTGCCCTTCCTGTCGTCGATCCTGCTGATCGTGCTGGGCCTCTGGGTGCGGCTCTCGATCTCCGAAACGCCGGAATTCGCCAAGGCTGTGGAAAAGGACGAGCGCGCCGCCGTGCCGGTGGCCGAGATCTTCCGGGAACACAAGCGCAGTCTGGTGCTTGGCACCTTCGTGGCGCTGGCGACCTTTGTGCTTTTCTACATCTGTTCCGCCTGGCTCTTGTCCTACAACGTCAAGGTGGTGAAGATCGCCTTCCTCGACGCGCTGCTGGTGCAGATCTACGGCTCCGTCGTCTTCGCAATCTCGATCGTGATCGCGGGCAAGACAGCCGACATGACCGGGCGCTATGCCTTCCTGCTGGTCGTCACCGCGCTGATCGGGGTGTTTTCCTTCCTGCTGGCGCCCATGCTGGGCGGCGGAATCGGCCGGATCTATGGCTTCGTGACGCTGGGCATGTTCCTGATGGGGCTGACCTATGGCGTGATCGGCGCGGCGCTGGCCGCCCCCTTCCCGACCCATGTCCGCTATACCGGGTCGTCGCTCACCTTCAACTTCGCGGGCATCTTCGGCGCCTCGCTTGCCCCCTACATCGCCACCTGGCTGCAGAGCACCTATGGCCTGGCCTATGTCGGCTATTACATGCTGGTGGCAGCCGCGATCACGATGCTCTGCATCCTCGCGATGGGACGCAGCAAGATCTGACCGCGGTCAGAACGGACAACATCAGACAGCGCCGGTCCGCCGGCGCTGTTTTCATGTCAGGCTTCTTCGCCCTGTTTCAGACGGAACACGGCGTCGATCTGAGGCGCGGTGGTACACCATTTTTCGCCCTTGATCTGCCAGATGGCATCACGGGTTTCGGCCCGGACCGTGATCCGGTTTTCGCCGTGCTCGACGATTTCGGGCGGCAGAAGGCTGAGAAAAAGCAGCAGGGCTTCGGTTGTCAGGCACATGGGAGCACCTCCTTTCGGAACGTACCTCCCATGTGCTCTAGTGTGATATAACACCTGAGGTACCGTCAACATGATGTGGCCGCCCGCAACCCGGACAACAACAATTATCCTTAGAACTGCACAGCGATGCGGCAGGTGGCGGCGGCGGACGGGGGGGCTGTCTGCCCCCCACCCGTCAAATGCGGGGCATTTGACGGCCCCCCGAGGATATTTCAGGACCAGAGATAGAGCGGTCAGGCGGCGGCCTCCACGGCGGCGCAGATCTCATCCACGACATCGGTCATCAGAGCCTCGTCATCACATTCCGCCATCACGCGGATGAGCGGTTCGGTGCCCGATTTCCGGATGACCAACCGCCCGCGGCCCGCAAGGCGCGTCTCGCCGCGGGCAATTACGGCCTGAACCGCCTCTGTCTCCAGCGGCGCGGCGCCTGCGGTGAAGCGCACATTCTTGAGCACCTGCGGCACGCGGTCGAACTGATTGACAAGGGTCGAGGCGGGCTGGCCGCTCTGGACCATCTCGGCCACGACCTGAAGCGCGGCCATGAGCCCGTCGCCGGTCGTCGCGTAATCTGTCATGACGATATGGCCCGACTGTTCGCCGCCGAGGTTGAACCCGCCCTCGCGCATGCGTTCCACGACATAGCGGTCCCCCACCTTGGTGCGTTCCAGCCGCAGCCCGTGGCCGCGCAGGAAATGCTCCAGCCCCAGGTTCGACATCACCGTGGCGACCAGCGCCCCGCCCTTGAGCCGCCCCTGTTCCGACCAGCGACGCGCCATGAGGGCCATGATCTGATCGCCATCGGCCACCGTGCCCGTCTCGTCGATCAGGATCACCCGGTCGGCATCGCCATCCAGGCAGATGCCCAGATCCGCACCATGCGCCACCACGGCCTCGGCCGCGACCTGGGGATGGGTGGAGCCGCATTTGCGGTTGATATTGAACCCGTCCGGCGTGACGCCGATGGGCACGACTTCTGCGCCCAGCTCCCACAGCACTTCGGGCGCGGTGCGGTAGGCTGCGCCATTGGCACAGTCCACCACAACCTTGATCCCGTCGAGCCGCATGCCATAGGGCAGCGTCGTTTTCAGACGTTCGTTATAGCGGTACCGGCCATCGTAGATATGTTTGGCCCGGCCGATATTCATCGCCTGGGCCGGTTCCACCCCTTCCAGGACGAGCCGTTCGATTTCTGTCTCCGCCTCGTCGGACAGTTTGAAGCCGTCGGGGCCGAAGAATTTGATCCCGTTATCCTCGGCCGGGTTGTGGCTGGCCGAAATCATGATGCCCAGATCGGCCCGCATGGACGAGGTCAGAAGCCCGACCGCCGGCGTCGGGATCGGGCTGAGCAGCAGGACATTCATCCCGGTGGAGGTCAGCCCGGCCGTCAGGGCATTTTCCAGCATATAGCCGGACAGCCGGGTATCCTTGCCGATCACCACCCGATGCGCCCGGCTCTGATCGCGGCGGAAATAGCGGCCGGCCGCCGCGCCGATCCGCAGCGCCATCTCTGCCGTCATCGGATGTGAATTGGCGCGCCCCCGGATGCCGTCCGTCCCGAAAAGTTCCCGCATCAGCCTGTCTCCCCGTCCGGGCTGGTCATGGCCAGCCAAAGGCGCACCGCCTGCGCCGTCTCCGCCGCATCATGTACACGGAGGATCTGCATCCCCTGTGCCACGCCTTGCAGGGCAACGGCAAGGGAGCCGGGCATGCGCGCCGCCGCCTCCTCCGCCCCGCCGATCGTTCCGATAAAGCGTTTGCGCGAGGCGCCGAGCAGCACGGGATAGCCCAGATCATGCAAGGCCGTGAGGCCCCGGAGCAGCTCCAGATTATGTACAAGCGTCTTGGCAAAGCCGATCCCCGGATCGACAATGATCCGGGACGCCGCGATCCCGGCGGCCTGTGCCTCGCCGGCCCGGGCAGAGAGTTCCGCCAGAACCTCCGCCAGCGTATCCTCATAAACCGCAGCGCTCTGCATATCGGCCGGGGTTCTGCGGCTGTGCATCAGGCAGACCGGGACGCCGCGCTCGGCCACCAGCGCCGCCATCTCGGGATCATAGGCCAGGGCGGAGACATCGTTGACCATATCGGCGCCGGCGTCGAGCGCCGCCTCGGCCACCGCGGCCTTGCGGGTGTCGATGCTGATGGGCAGGGTCAGCCCGGCATCGCGGATGGCGCAGATGACCGGGGCCGTGCGCGCGATCTCTTCTTTTACAGGCACCTCCGCCGCGCCCGGCCGGGTGGATTCACCGCCGATATCCAGAATGTCGGACTGCAGAGCGAGACTGCGGGCATGGGCCACGGCCGCGTCGAACCCATGATGCAGCCCGCCGTCAGAGAAGCTGTCGGGCGTGACATTGAGGATCCCCATGATGCGGGGCCGGTCCAGTGTCAGACCGCAGAGCGCGGGCCTGAGGGCCGTCAGGCGCTGCCGATCCGCACCCGGCAAAGCCGAGACCACGGGCCCCGGAGCACGCGATCCGGGCGCGATGAATTCTGTCGAGCCGAACCGGACATGCCGCTGTCCCGCGAGAGGCACGCCCTGCCCTTCGCTCCCCGGCAGGGCAATCGGGCGGAGCCAGCGGCTCATCCGGTAGGGCCCTGCGCCAGGTCCGGCCCGGTGAGCACGCGGAACTCCAGCGCGCCAAGCCCTTCGGCCAGCCACCGTGCCATGGCCTCCGCACCGGCGGCGACCGCTGGCGGGGTCACCGCATCCAGCACCATCTTGGAGGGCGCCCAGACGCTGATCTGGCCGTGTTTCATCCCCCAGTCGAGCTCTGACCGGCTGTCCACGACAACGCAGCGCGGATCGCGCCCGGCCAGCACCCAGGCATTCTGTTCGATGGCCAGCAGGGTGATCCGGCGCTGCGCCAGCGGCTGTGCGGCCTGTGGCGGGGTCAGGTCTGACGGACCGCAGGTCAGGATCAGCGGCACCGCATCGGCCTGCATCGCGTCGAGCCAGGCCGACAGCCCTGCCGAGCCGATCGCCGCGTTGTTCAGGAAAACCACGCGGGGCGCCGTGGCCTGTTGGGCGGCAATATCGGCCAGGGGCTGCGCCTCCGCCTTGCTGCGGACGATCTCCACCCCCAGGGCAAAGGTGCCGCGATCGAGCTTTTCGATCCGCATGAAACAGCGCTCCGCCTGCGGCTCCCGCAGAATGCGGGTCGCGACGTTTTCCGCCAGTGTTTCCAATAAGTTCAGCCGCTGCGACGCCAGCTCCGCCTCTATCGCCTCGACCAGCAGATCGTAGGACAGGATGCGGTCCACGTCATCCTCGAGCGGGTCATCGAAGGGGCGCACCTCCACCACAACATTGAACCGCAGGCGCTGTGTCGTGCCGCGTTCCAGCTGATAGGCGCCGATCTCGACTGCCGTAATATAGTCGCGCAGGGATATCCGGTCACGCGGCGCAGCGCCCGCCATCGCCTCCGACCGATCAAGCGGATGACCGAAGGCCTGGGAAATGGTGCTGTTCATTCTGCGCCCCTGCAGCCGGGCCCTCACAGGGGCAATTGGCCCCCGTGTAGCGGGCCGCTGCGGGAATGGCAAAGCCGCGACCGGCATCATGCGCGGGATTTGCGGCGCGGCGCCCGGCGCCCTGCGTCAGTTCGACGACAGTCGCGTATGCCGGCTGTAGAAATGATGCACACCGATCGTCGCCGTGCGCGAGAACTTGCGCGCCCAGGCCGGCCGCACGCGCAGCGTATGATAATAGGTCGCGCCATGTGTCAGCGGCCGTTCGGCCCCGCGCGCCATGATCCCGGCCACCTTGGAGACCTGATGCAGCGCGGATTTCTCCGACATCACTTCCGGGTAGCCATCGCAGGTATAGGTGAACTGGCAGGCATATTTCCGCCCGGTGCCCTGATGGATAACCCCGCAGATGCTGTCCGGGAAGGCCGGGCTGTCGACACGGTTCATGATCACCTCAGCCACGGCAAACTGGCCTTTGACGCTTTCGCCGCGCGCTTCGAAATAGAGAGCTTCTGCCAGACAGGAGGCCTGTTCGCTCAGTTTCGGCTGCGGCAGGGCGTTCAGGAATTTTCGGGTATATTCGATCTTCTGGCGGCGCGCCTTGGGACGCACTTCGCGGATCACATCGGTATCGAGAAAGGCCGCGATCCGCGTATCCCCTCCGGCCATAATGCCCGATTTTTCAGCGGACGTCAGGTCATATACAGTCCCTTCTGCATGGCTCACGCCAGCAAGGAGCAAAAATGCCCCGGCAATCATTCCGAATTTCATAGCAGCTTACCCCAGGCCCAAAGGCTTTACGTCATCAGCAATCCACTGGCGCATAGCCCATGAGGCCCATCCGGTCCAGTCCGGGGGGTTTATGTCGGCGGAAGATTGACTACCCCTTAAATGCGGGTCGGTTTAAAACCGTTAACCAATTCTTTGATTCAGAAGGGTAAACCAGTTTCCCCTTATGGACGGTCCCGTACGGCAAGCTGGGCGGCCGCAAGCCTCGCCACCGGAACCCGGAACGGCGAACAGGACACATAATCGAAACCAGCCGCCCTGCAAAACGCGATTGATTCGGGGTTCCCGCCGTGTTCACCACAAATGGAAAGCACAAGGTCTTTTCTTGCGTCCCGCCCGCGCGTGGCGCCGATACGCAGCAGCTCGCCAACCCCATCCGTATCCAGGGTATGGAAGGGGTCTTCCGGATAGACCCCCTGCTGGACATAGGTCTTCATGAACCGCCCGGCGTCATCGCGCGACAGCCCATAGGTCATCTGCGTCAGGTCGTTTGTCCCGAAGGAAAGAAAGGCCGCATGCGGCGCGATCTCCCCCGCCCTGAGAGCGGCACGCGGCGTTTCCACCATGACCCCCAGCCGGTATTTGAAATCCCGGCCGGTGGCAGTGCGCACTTCTGCCGCTACGGCCTCGATCCGGGTCTTCACCAGCTCCACCTCCCGGTTGGCCGAGACCAGCGGGATCATGATCTCCGGCACCACCGCGGCACCGTCGCGATTGGCAGCCAGCGTCGCCTCAAAGATCGCACGCGCCTGCATGTCGTAGATCTCCGGCATGGTGATCCCCAGCCGGACGCCGCGCATACCCAGCATCGGGTTATGCTCTGCCAGCTCCTCGATCCGGTGCGACACGACAGAGACCGGCAGGTCCAGCGCCTCCGCCAGCCCCCGGATGCCGTCGCGGTCTGTCGGCAGGAATTCATGCAAAGGCGGGTCGAACAGACGGATGCAGACCGGATGGCCCTGCATGATCCGGAAGAGGTCGATAAAATCGCCCCGCTGCATCGGCAAAAGCTGGTCAAGCGCCGCGCGCCGGTCCTCCGCCCGGGCGGCAAAGATCATCTCCCGCATCGCGGTCAGGCGTCCGGCGTCGAAGAACATATGCTCCGTACGGCAGAGCCCGATCCCCTCGGCCATGAAGTCGCGCGCGATCTGCGCATCCGCCGGCGTGTCGGCATTGGCCCGCACACCAATATCGCGGAACTCGTCGGCCCAGCCCATAAGCGTGGTAAAGGCCTCGTCCTGCGCGGACTCGAGCAGCTTCGCCGCCCCCGCCAGAACCTGCCCGTTGGTGCCATCGACGGTGATCTCGTCCCCCTCACGGAAGGTCCGGCCGTCAAAGGACACGATACTATTGGTCCGCAGGTTGAAACGGATGTCCGACGCCCCCACCACGCAGGGCAGCCCCAGGCCGCGTCCGATCACCGCCGCATGGCTGGTGATCCCGCCACGTTCGGTCAGCACGGCCACCGCCGCATGCATGCCACGAATATCCTCCGGCGTCGTCTCCCGCCGGATCAGCACAGCCGACTCCCCTCGCGCAGCCGCCGCCTGCGCCGCCGCCGCCGTGAACACGATCTTGCCGGAGGCCGCGCCGGGGCTCGCTGCAATCCCGCGCGCGATCACATCCCGCTGCACATCCGGATCGACCTGCCGGTGCAGCATCTCCGTCAGTGCACGCGGCTCGACCCGCAGGATCGCCTCCTCCGGTGGAATGATCCCGTCCTCGGCCAGCGCCACGGCAATCCGCACCGCCGCGCGCGAGGACCGGCGGATACGCACGCCGTCCAAGACATGCACCTCACCATTCTCTATGGTGAATTCGGTCTGCATCTCCTCGCGCAACCTGACCCGCATCAGCTTGGTGCAGTCGATCAGCGCCTTGAACGCCTCGGGCGCCAGCTCCTCCAGCGAGGGCCCGCGCGGGTCTTTCGCCAGAAAGATCGACGTGCCCTCTTTCTGAAGCGCTTCCCGCCCCTGACTCTGGCTGCGATACCGCCCGGTAATTTTCGGCCGCCCGGTGGCAGAGCTGACAAGCTGGATCACCCCCGACCCGCATTCGCCCTTGCCAAGGCCAAGCGCCATTTCCTGCACCACCAGCCCCAGCCCCGCATCCGCAGGCGCCCCCTTGGCCTGCCGCAACAGCCGCGCAGTTGTGCCTTCCCAGGCACGGGCCATGGACCGCAGAACTGCGCTCAGCTGAACCGCCGGGTCCTGCGGGAACCGCTCATCCATTTCTTCTTCATAAGCGTCGAGGACCTGTTTCAGCCCCTCCTCGCCCGTCACCACCAGCCCGTCGAACATATCCGGGTCGAGCCGCGCGACATGGATCGAATAGCCCATGACGAACCGGATATAGAGCGCGCAGGCCGCCTCCCGCCCGATCTTACCGGCGAGGATCTCAAGCAGCTCGTCATTCATCCCGACGTTCAGCACAGCCCCGGGCCCGCCCCAGTCCGGATCCTCCGACGAGGGCCGGACGCAGAGCAGAGGATGCGGCCCGAAAGGCGCAAGCAGAAGCGCCATATCAGGCATCTTGCCGGCGGCGATATCATGCACCTGCGAAAACGACAGCGCCATCGTGCAGGGCACGGGCAGACCCAGCCGGACAAGACGTTGCAGGCATTTCGCCCGCCCGCCATGGCTGGACACGGCGATCGGGGCGGTCTGGGTAATAAGTGTCGGGTCGTTCATGCCTTGCTGCGCCGCAGCGCTCCTCCGGGTTCCGGCAGAATACGCGCGCCGTGGCGCGGAGCAAGGAAAAGCTGGGGGCCGGTCAGCCCTCCAGCCGTGTCAGATTGGCCACCGACAGGCAGGTGCTGCGGATGGTCGAGAGCAGGTTCAGACGATTGCGCCGCACGACCTGATTGTCGGCATTGATCTGCACCTGTTCGAAAAACGCGTCGATGGGTGTGCGCAGCGCCGCCATCTCCGACATGGCCGTGGCGAAATCCTCCGCCTCCATGGCTTTGACAATACGCGGTTTTGCCGCCTCCAGCGCCTCGTAGAGCGCGGTTTCGGACCCATCCTCGAAGAACTTCGGATCGGCGCCGAATTCATAGGCCACCCCGTCCTTCTCCTCCGCCTGGCTCAGGATATTGTTGGCGCGCTTGTAACCCTGAACCAGGTTCTTGCCATCCTCCGTCTCCAGCACCGCGTTCAGCGCGCGGGCACGCGCCACCAGCAGGACCAGATCATCGGCGCCGGGCATGTCGATGGAGGCGTCGATGACGTCATGCCGGATGCCCTCGTCACGCAGGAAGACCTTGAGACGGTCGTGGAAGAAGGCCAGCAGATCGGCGGCCACCTCCGGATCGGCCTTGCCGTTCAATTCGAGGCCGGAGAGGAAAATGCTCTGCAATGACAAGCGCATGCCCGTCGCCAGCACGATCCGTGTCACCCCCAGAGCCGCCCGGCGCAGCGCAAACGGGTCCTTCGACCCGGTCGGTTTCTCGTCAATCGCCCAGAAGCCGGTCAGCGTGTCGATCTTGTCTGCCAGTGCCACGGCACGGGACACAGCCGCCTCCGGCACGTCATCCGTGGGCCCGAGCGGCGAGTAATGTTCCTGACAGGCGGCGGCGACCTCGGACGGCAAACCAGCGGCCTCCGCGTAATAGCGCCCCATCAGCCCCTGCAATTCGGGGAATTCATAGACCATTTCGGAGGACAGATCGGCCTTGGCCACCCGCGCCGCCTGTTCTGCCAGCGCCGGATCCGCCCCGACCATCGGCGCGATCTCCCGCGCAAGCGCCGCGATCCGGTCGATCCGCGCCGCCTGAGAGCCGAGCTTGTTGTGGAAGGTCACGTTGGAGAGCTGCTCCGTCCAGCTTTCCATCCCCTGCCTGGCCACGCGAAGATCGTTTTCCCAGAAGAACTTGGCATCCGACAGACGCGCCGCCAGCACCTTCTGGTTGCCCGCAAGGATCGTGGCGCCGTCATCCTTCGTCTCCCGGTTCGCCACGGTGATGAACCGTTCGATCCGCCCCGTCTTCGGCTTGCGGACAGAGAAGAATTTTTGATGTTCCTTCATCGAGGTCTGCAGAACTTCGGGCGGCAAGCCAAGGAAATCGCTGCCAATCTCGCCCATCAGCACCACCGGCCATTCGACCAGCCCTGCAACCTCGGCCAGAAGCCCGCGATCCTCGACCACCTCCAGCCCGGCGGCAAAGGCAAGGTTCGTCGCATCCTGCCAGATGTGATCGGCCCGTTCCGAGGCGTCGAGCACCACAAACCGGCGCTTCAACTCCGCCCCGTAACCTTCGAAATTCGTGACGCTAAAGCGGCCGGGCGCCATGAAGCGATGGCCCTCCGTCGTGTCGCCAACGGTGACGCCGTCCAGCTCGAACGGCACCACTTCGGCCCCGGCTTCCGTCGTCAGAATGCAGAGCACGGAATGCAGCGGTCTTACCCATTTCAGATCACCGGAGCCCCAACGCATAGATTTAGGCCAGGGAAAATTGCGGATAGCCGACAAAAGTACCTCCGCCACGATCTCTGCCGCCGGACGGCCCGGCTTTTCGATCACGGCGACGTAGACCTGGCCCTTCTTGTCGTCCTGAACCCTCAGGTCTTCCTTGGCGACACCCGCCCCGCGCATGAACCCCTCGATTGCCTTCTCCGGCGCATCCGTCCGCGGACCCTTGCGCTCCTCCCGCAGGGTCGGCGACTGGGCCAGCAGCCCCTCGACCGCCAGAGCCAGACGTCGGGGCGTGTGAAACGCAGCGGCGCCGGAATAGGTCAGACCCGCCTCGACCAGACCATCGGTGACCAGACGCTTCAGGTCATCGGCGGCACGGGCCTGCATCCGCGCAGGAATTTCCTCGGAAAACAGTTCGATGAGGAGATCGGGCATGGCGTCCTTCCAGCGAAGAGCGCCCCGGAGGACGCAATCCCCGCCGGAATAACGGAGGGCCGCCGGGGCGTCCAGAGGCCCCGGTCAAATGCGATGAAATCCGGGCCTAATGGCCATGCGCCAGCCGCTCGGCTTTCATCCTGGCATGGGTGGCGAGCGTCTTCACATCGCCCCCGTTGCGCGCGGGCAGGACACGGTAGACCGCCTCGACAAAACAGTAGACGGCAAAGCCCAGCATGCCCACGGCCAGCGCGGCCAGCAGGGCCTGCCCGTATGGCTGGCTGCGCACCGTCTGAAACGCCTTGCCAATGCCGCCTGCCTGGCTTGGATCACTGTTCAGACCGGCATAGATCAGGAAGACGCCGATCAGCGCAATGACCAGCCCATGCGCCACCAGCCCGGCCTTGATGACCGGGTCGAGCTTCAGCGCCCAGCGGGTCTGGCGCACATGTTCCTTGTACTTCTCGTCGATCCCCTTCCAGGCGTAATAGGCGCCCGTACAGATCACCACGGCGCCCACGATCATAATAAGAACCTTGCCGTAGGGCTGCTGGAGAACCCAGGACGCCGCACTCTGCGCCGAGTCGCCCTCGCCATTGCCCCGCCCCATGGCCAGACGCGCGGCAGAGATCGACAGACCGGCATGGATCAGCCCCGTGATCACCTGCCCGCCGCGCGCCACGACGCCCTTGGCGCCACTACCGTAATCTTCGAGGTCCATGGCCGCGTCGATCAGCCGCCAGATGCAATAGGCCATGAGGCCCACGGACAACCCCCAGAGCGCCGCGTAGCCGAAGGGGACGGACCGGAGCTTTTCCAGCGCCTCTTTCGTACCCTCGGCCTCCTGCCCGGTCCAGGCGGCCAGAAGCGTCAGGATACCCAGCACGATGTAAGTGCCTCCCCGCGCCGAATATCCGGTGCGCATGACGGGGACGACCCAGGCGGGGGCACGGTTTTCGGACATGGCGGGTTCCTCGATGGCTGTCTGCAATGGCTGACAGATCATCGCGCGAAACACCCTCGCGGTTCCGTGATTTCCGGGTGGCCCGCCGGGCCGAGCCTACTGGCGGGCCGTGCCTTCGGGCGGCGGCGGACAGCCTTCTGGCGCAGGCTGGCCATCAAAGACCACTTCGCCACAATGGTTTATCTGGTGCCAGGCATAGCCATGCCCATCCGGAAAGATCGCCACGACCCGGTCGATCCCGTAGTGAATATTTTCCACCGACAGGAAAGCCTGCGCCTTGCCGGCCTCCAGCGCCTCCCCGATCCCGTCGGCCTCGTAGCAGCCGAACCAATAGGGCGCCTGAAGCGGCACGGGCTTGGCATAGGGCTGGAACCCCTCGGACATTTCCTCCAGCGACAGCGAGGTGCGGAAACAGGCGCGGTACCGGATCGGGGAGGAATAGGCGTCAATCGCCTCAAAATCCTCGTAAGGGATCCGCACCGCCTCCCCCGCCTTATCGGTCAGATATACATCATCACCCGTGGGCACGACCTCGTCGTAATAGCCGTAGACCTGGAAATAATAGATGCCCGCGCCGGCCAGCAGCGCGCTTACCACGATAACGGCGGCCAGAAACTTGCCCATCAGGCGGCGTCCCCCTCGGCCTCCGCCGTCCAGCCCCCGGCCTCCGTCATCACAAAGGCATCGGCGCATTTCTTAGCCAGTGCCCGCACCCGCCCGATATAGGCCTGCCGTTCGGTAACAGAGATCACACCGCGCGCATCAAGCAGGTTAAAAAGGTGCGAGGCTTTAATACACTGGTCATAGGCCGGATGCGCCATCACGATCCGCTTGCCGGTCTTGGGGTCGTCATACGCCTGCGACAGGATCGCCTCGCATTCCGCCTCCGCCTCCTCGAAATGCTTCAGCAGCATCTCGGTATTGGCGACATCGAAATTCCAGCGCGAATATTCCTGCTCCGTCTGGCGGAAAACATCGCCATATTTCAACGCGATCGGCGCCTGCGGATCGTTGAAGGGCATGTCCATGACATGGTCGATCCCCAGCACATACATCGCCAGACGCTCCAGCCCGTAGGTCAGCTCTCCCGAGACCGGATGACAGTCATGCCCGCCAACCTGCTGGAAATAGGTGAACTGGGACACTTCCATCCCGTCGCACCAGACCTCCCAGCCCAGGCCCCAGGCGCCGAGCGTCGGGCTTTCCCAGTCATCCTCGACAAAGCGGATGTCGTGCATCTCCATATCCACCCCGATCGCCTCCAGCGAGCCGAGGTAGAGCGCCTGCAGATCCGGCGGCGAGGGTTTGATCAGCACCTGATACTGATAGTAGTGCTGCAGCCGGTTCGGGTTCTCGCCATAGCGCCCGTCTGTCGGCCGGCGCGAGGGCTGCACATAGGCCGCCGCCCAGGGTCTGGAGCCCAGCGAACGCAGCGTCGTCGCCGGGTGGAACGTCCCTGCCCCCACTTCCATGTCATAGGGTTGCATGATCGCGCAGCCCTTTGAGGCCCAGTAAGTCTGGAGCCGCAGGATGATCTCCTGAAAGGAACGGGGCGGTTGGGTCTGAGCCATGTGATCACCTGTCTTTCGGGCCGGATCGGCGCGAGGTCTAGTTACGGGGCCACAGGTGGCGGGTCAATCGCCGCATCACGCATTATTTGGATGCATGGCGCGCCGGATTTGGTCATGCTATGGCCCAAAGCAAGCACAAGAAACGTCCGGGCTGAGGCTATACATATGTTCGTTAAATCATTTCCCGTTGTGGCGGTCGCAGCCGCCCTCACCTCTCTGGCACCCGCTGCGGCCTTCGCGCAGCAAGAAACGGTCTGGGTCCAGATCGAAGCGCAACCCTCCATCGCTCAGGCCGAAGCCGCGATCCGCGGATATGCGCAGCGCCTGCAGGATGTGAACGGCTTTTCAATTGGCGGCGGCTGGTATGCGATTGCGCTTGGCCCCTATGCGCCCGAAGACGCCAATCGTGTGCTGCAGGTTCTGCGTGCGGAGGGCACAATCCCGCGCGACAGCTACGTCGCCTTTTCGACAGCCTACCGCGACCAGTTCTGGCCCCGCGGCGGCGCGGCACTGGCGCAGCCTGCGCCTGTGGCGCCGCAGCCGGCCCCCGCGCCCGAAGCCGTCCCCGCACCGGATCAGGGCACCCAGCCTCTGCCGGAAGCGGCCCCAGAAATTGCGGCCGCGCCCGAACCGCAGCCCGTGCCTGCCCTGCCCGACGAAACCCCGACCGAGGCCCGCCGCAGCGAAGCCCTGCTGACCCAGCAGGAGCGGATGGATATTCAGGTGGCCCTGAAATGGGCCGGGTTCTACGGCAGCGCCATCGATGGCGCCTACGGCCGCGGCACCCGCGCCTCCATGGCGGCCTGGCAGGAATATCAGGGCATGGACGTCACCGGCATTCTGACCACGCGCCAGCGTGCGGAACTTCTGCGGCAGTACAATGCCGTACTTGACGGGCTGGATCTGCGGCTGGTCACGGATGACACCGCCGGGATCACGATGAAACTGCCCATGGGTGTGGTTGGCTTTGACCGGTACGAGGCGCCCTTTGCCCATTACACCCCGACCGGCGATATCGATGCACGGGTCTTTCTGATTTCTCAGCAGGGCGACCAGAAAACCCTCTTCGGTCTGTACGACATTCTTCAGACGCTTGCCGTGATCCCCGAAACCGGCCCCCGCGAGCGCCGCGCCGACGGGTTCACAATTGTCGGCGAAAACGCCAGCCTGATCTCCCATACAGAGGTGACGCTGACCAATGGCCGCATCAAAGGCTGGAGCCTGGTCTGGCCCGCCGGCGACGAAGAGCGCCGGACCCGCCTTCTGGGCGAAATGCAGAAAAGCTTCCAGCCGCTCGACGGTATCGTCCTGCCTGCCGCCATGGGCGCCGATAGCGAACAGAGCATCGACCTGCTCTCCGGCCTGGAAATCCGCACGCCCAAAATGTCGCGCTCGGGCTTTTTCATAAGCCAGGACGGCGCGGTCCTGACCACGGCCGATGCTGTGGGCCAGTGCGGCCGTATCACAATCGGCGATGGCATTGCGGCCGAACTGGTGCAGGTCGACGGGCAATCGGGTGCCGCCCTTCTGCGCCCTGCCGACCGTATTGCGCCCATGAGCTTCGCGAAATTCGCAACCCAGCCGCCGCGACTGCAAAGCGATGTGGCCAGCGCAGGCTTCCCCTATGAAGGGCGGTTGACCTCGGCCACGATCAGCTTTGGCAAACTCGAAGAGCTTCAGGGCCTGTCGGGCGAGCAGGAGCTGGAGCGCCTGTCTCTCGATATGCTGCCCGGAGAAGCCGGTGGCCCGGTCATGGATACGGGCGGAGCCGTGATCGGCATGCTGGCACCACATGAGGCCAACGGTCGTCAGCTGCCCCCGGGCGTTGCCTTTGCAGTCGATGCGCAGAATCTGGTCAATCTCATGGGACAGGCCGGCCTGTCGGCGCTTGCAGCCGAACCCGATCAGAACCTCGCCCCCGAAGACCTGACCAAAATCGGCATGGACATGACCGTCCTCGTCAGCTGCTGGGAGTGAGGACCGCCCTTGGAAACGGGCCAGTCGTCTGTTTTCAGGTTCGAATAGGCGCCTCAAGGCCCCCGCGTCTGGACAATCCTTGTGGGCACCCGGACATGTCCTTTCGCCTGAGCGCCGATAAAGAATGAAACAAAACCCGGCCCAGGCCGGGTTTTTCAATTGGATCAGGGCCGGATGAAGCTTGGCCGGCTCAGGCGCGCCAGAACTGAACCGTCAGGATGGCATAGACGGCCATCAATTCGAGCCGCCCGCACAGCATTCCGATGGTCAGCAGCCATTTCGCCGTATCGTTCAGCGGCCCGAAATTTCCGGCAGGCCCGATGATATCACCCAATCCCGGCCCGATATTTGCAAGCGCGGTGGCGGACCCGCTGATCGCCGTCACGTAATCCAGCCCCGTCAGCGCGAGGGCAATGGCCAGCACCCCCATTGAGACGACAAAGAACACAAAGAACGACATCACCGACCCCATGACATCGACCGGTATCGGACGCCCGTCATAGCGCGGCGTGAACCGGCCGTGCGGCATATGGATACGCCGGATCTGACTGCGGATTGCGGCAAACAGGATCTGGTAGCGGAAGATCTTGATCGAACAGGCTGTCGACCCGGCACAGCCTCCGACCAGCCCGACAAAAAAGAAGATCGTGATCAGGAACGACCCCCAGGACATGTAGTCGACCGAGGCATATCCGGTTCCCGACATGATCGACACGATATTGAACAGCGCCTCTCTCAGCGACTTCTCCCAATGGTGCGGGAAGATGTGCAGCAGGCCGATGAACGTGACCCCGACAAAGGCAAGGATGGTCAGGGCAAACCCCCGCACCTGCACGTCCCTTGGCAGCGCAAGGACATTGCCGTTCAGAAGTTGCACGTAGCGCACGAAGGGCAGCGCCGCGAGGATCATATAAAAGGACGCCGCGTATTCCATCGGACCGGAAAACGCCCCGAAAGAGGCGTCCCGGGTCGAGAACCCCCCGGTCGAGATCGTGGTGAGCGCATGCACCGTCGCGTCAAAAGCGTTCATGCCAAGCACGAGGTACGTCAGGGCGCAGACCACGGTGAGCGCCACGTACACCACCGAGATCTGGGCCGCGATAGCCGTCGCGCGCGGCAGGATCTTCCCCATCGTCTCAAAGGCTTCTGAGCGGAAAATCTGCATGCCGCCCACCCTGAGCTCCGGCAGGAAGACCATGGCGACCACAATGATCCCGACGCCGCCGAGCCACTGCAACATCCCCCGCCACAGCAACAGCCCACGCGGCATTGTGTCCAGCCCGGAAAAGACGGTGGAGCCGGTGGTGGTCATGCCCGACATCGCCTCGAACACAGCATCGGTGACGCTGGCCTGGGTATCGCCCAGGATAAAGGGCAGCGCCCCGAAAAGCGGCGCAATCGCCCAGATGCCGGTGGTCAGCAGGAAGGTCTGCTGCAGTGTCAGCCCTTCGCGCGTGCCGTTCTGACAGGCCAGAGCGGTCAGCCCGCCGATGCAGAAGGACAGAAGCGCGCTTTCGGCAAAGGCCGGCCAGTGCCCCCGTCCCTCCGCGATATCCACGGCAAGCGGCAGCAGCATCGTCAACCCGAGCACCGCGACAAGCAGGCCGATGACATATCCGACGGGGCGCAGGTCGATCATGGCGCAGGCTTGGCCTGTGGTCGCGAGCCTGTCAAGCGGCGGTGTTTGTGGCAGGTCGCGGGCCGAGGGGGGCTGTCTGCCCCCCACGCCGCCATGCGGCTCCCCCCGAGAGTATTTCTGCCAAGATGAAGGCGCATCGGGATTTGTGACGGCGTCAGGCGCTGGCCCGGGCGCGGTCGAGGTTGAGCCCGCCGATTGCCGCGATATGGGTGATGATCTCCTCAAGCCCCGTACCTGTCTTCAGGTTGGAAAAGACGAAGGGGCGCGCGCCGCGCTGTGCCTTTGCATCACGATCCATCACCGAGAGGTCGGAGCCGACATAGGGCGCGAGATCGGTCTTGTTGATGACAAGAATGTCGGATTTGCAGATGGCAGGCCCGCCCTTGCGCGGGATTTCCTCCCCCGCCGCCACGTCAATGACGTAGATCGTGAGATCGACCAGTTCCGGCGAGAAGGTGGCGGAGAGGTTGTCGCCCCCCGATTCCACCAGGATCACGTCAAGGTCGGGGATCGCCGTGTTGAGATCGGCAATGGCCGCGAGGTTGATCGAGGCATCCTCCCGGATCGCCGTATGCGGGCAGCCGCCGGTTTCGACGCCGCGAATCCGGTCGGAGGGCAGCGCCTGCATGCGCACCAGCGCCTCCGCATCTTCTTGCGTGTAGATATCGTTGGTGACGACCGCCATGGACAGCTGATCGCGGAGCGCGCGGCAGAGGGCTGCGGTGAGGCTGGTCTTGCCGGCGCCAACGGGGCCGCCGAGGCCGATGCGGAGGGGACCATGAGGGGACGGCATGAGATGTCCTTTCAGCTTTGAAACAGGCGCGTGGGCAGGGTTTCGTGGCGCATCGACGCGAGGTCTGCCAGCAGCGCCGAGGTCCCGATCCTGTCGGTATCGCCGGGCGCTGCGGCCTCTGCAAGGGGCGCGATCCGGGTGGAGAGGTCACGCAGGATGCGCTGACCGTCGGTCTGGCCCAGAGGTATGAGCCGGACGGCGGCGGAGGCGAGATTGGCCACCACGGATTGCAGAAAGAGCGTCAGTGTCAGATCGAGCGGCAGATCCTGTAGCCGGGCTGCCCGACCAAAGGCCAGTGGATAGGGCATATCCGGCAGATCGTGACCGTAGAGCGCGCGGATGGCCCGGGCAAAGGCCGCACCCATCCGGTCGGTCTCCGTCAGCCGCTCCAGGCTCGGGCAGAGGGCGCGGGCCAGTTCGGTGAGCGCCGCCAGCGCATCGGGCGCGGCCTGCCATGCTGCCGACAGAAGGATGGCATCGGACTGGCCCGCCCCCTGCTCCAGCACCATGGCGATCCAGTCGCGGGCGGATGCGGCATCCGTCACCTGCCCCTCCGCCACTGCCGTTTCCAGCCCCTGCGAATAGGAATAGGCGCCAACCGGGAAGGCGGGCGAGAGCCACTGATGCAAGGTCATCGCCTCAATGGTCATGCAGATGCTCATGATCATGGTCTTCATCATCCGGCCCATGGCTATGCCCGATATGGGTGTGGACATGCGAATGATCATGGCCATGGGTCCGGCCCATACCATAGGCGCCGCCCTCGGGCCGGAAAGGTTCCGTCACGGCATGGCAATGCGCACCCAGCCGGTGCAGCATGTCCTCCATCACCGCGTCGGCGCGGATCAGCAGACGCCCCTTGGATAGTTGGCAGGGCGTGTGGCGATTGCCGACATGCCAGGCGATGCGAACGGGATCGGAGGTGTGAATTTCGAGGAGCGCTTCGGGAGCGGCACGCACTTCGACCAGCTCGGAAGCATTGTCGCCGATCCGGAAACAATCCCCCTCCTCCAGGGAAACAGTCTCCGAGAGATCGACAAGAAAGGGACGCCCCGCATCCGAGGTCAGAACCTTGCGCCGGAGAAACCGCGCCTCATAGTCCAGCGTGATTGTCTCTGCGGGCGTCTCGCCCGTCCGGTCCGCGGCGAAGAGGACCGAATATGCGGCGGGCAGGTCGGTCAACGGCCTGCCCTTTCGCCAAAGTCAGTCGTCGCGATCAGACGTAGAAGAGATCGCGGAAGACGTAGGCCGGAATACCATCGCGGGTGATGCCCAGCTTGGCCAGCTCTTCGTCGGATTTCGCGTTCAGTGCGGCGATCTGATCGGCGCGCGAACGACGGTGCATATAGGCGCCCATGCCAACGCTGACAGCCGTGAAGAAGGCGTCGATGCGATCGCGGAAGCCGGAAGTGGTAATCTGTGTTGTTGCCTGTGCCATAGGAAACCTCTGTTTCGGTGCGTTTCGGTTTCCTCCCTTGGGTCAGACAATAAGTCAGCACTGCATCCCTAACCACCATCAATGGGGCAAGCCCGCCATGCACCCGCTGCAATGCGGCATGACGATGCTGCGACTGCAGCATGGCGGGAAACAGGCGGGCGGCGGCGGGCATGGCGAAGGGCCTCAGAACAGGAAGTAGCGCTGCGCCATCGGCAACACCTCTGCGGGTTCGCAGGTCAGCAATTCTCCATCCGCACGCACCTCGTAAGTCTCGGGGTTCACTTCGACTTTCGGCGTGGCGGAGTTCAGCTTGAGGTCTTTCTTGCCGATATTGCGGGTGTTCAGCACCGCGATCGTCTCCTTGGCGAGGCCGAGGCTGCGGCCGATTCCCTCTGCCTGCGCGGCGGCCGAGACGAAGGTAACAGCCGACCGTTCCACCGCGCGGCCATAGGCCCCGAACATCGGCCGGGTATAGACCGGCTGCGGCGTCGGGATGGACGCATTGGGGTCGCCCATCTGCGCTGCCACGATAGAACCGCCGATCAGAACCATCTCCGGCTTCACTCCAAAAAACGCAGGCGACCAGAGCACGAGATCGGCCCGCTTGCCCTCTTCGATGGAGCCGATCTGATGCGACAGACCATGCGCAATCGCCGGGTTAATCGTATATTTCGCGACATAACGCTTGGCGCGGAAATTGTCGTTCTCGCCGGTCTCTTCGGCCAGCCGCCCGCGCTGCTTCTTCATCTTGTCGGCGGTCTGCCAGGTGCGGATGATCACCTCCCCTACCCGGCCCATGGCCTGACTGTCCGAGGCGATGATCGAAAACGCGCCCATGTCATGCAGGATATCCTCGGCCGCGATGGTCTCCCGCCGGATGCGGCTTTCGGCAAAGGCCACATCTTCGGGGATCGACTTGTCGAGGTGATGGCAAACCATGAGCATATCGAGATGCTCGTCCAGCGTATTGACCGTGAAGGGCCGCGTCGGGTTGGTGGAGGATGGAAGCACATGCTCCTCTCCGCAGATCTTGATGATATCCGGCGCATGTCCGCCGCCCGCGCCTTCGGTGTGGAAGGCGTGAATGGTCCGGCCTTTCATGGCCTTAACCGTATTCTCGACAAAGCCCGACTCGTTCAGCGTGTCGGTATGGATCATCACCTGCACGTCATAATCATCTGCCACGCCCAGACAGCAGTCGATGGCACCGGGCGTCGTGCCCCAGTCCTCATGCAGCTTCAGCGCACAGGCGCCGGCCTTGATCTGCTCCTCCAGCCCGGCGGCGAGCGAGGCATTGCCCTTGCCCGCAAAGGCGAGGTTCATCGGGAAGGCATCGGCGGCCTGCAGCATCCGCCCTAGATGCCAGGGCCCGGGCGTCACGGTGGTCGCCAGCGTGCCATGCGCGGGGCCGGTGCCGCCGCCCAGCATTGTGGTCAGCCCGGAATGCAAGGCATCCTCGATCTGCTGCGGACAGATGAAATGGATATGGCTGTCGAACCCGCCGGCCGTCAGAATTTTTCCTTCACCGGCAATCACTTCCGTGCCCGGCCCGACGATGATGTCGACCCCCGGCTGGGTGTCCGGGTTCCCCGCCTTGCCGATTTTATCGATCCGCCCGTCCCGCAACCCCACATCCGCTTTGTAAATCCCCGCCCAGTCGAGGATCAGCGCATTGGTGATGACCGTATCCACCGCGCCCTCGGCCCGGGTCTTCTGCGACTGGCCCATGCCGTCGCGGATCACCTTGCCGCCGCCAAACTTGACCTCTTCACCATAAAGCGGGCCATTGCTGCCCCGCCCGGCCAGATCGGCGGTCAGGTCACGCTCAACCTCGATAATCAGGTCGGTATCGGCCAGCCGCACCTTGTCGCCGGTGGTCGGCCCGAACATGGCGGCGTAATCGGCGCGGGAGATTTGAGTGGGCATCGAAGTTCCTTTCCGTACTGCGGAAAACCGTCAGGGACGAGCGAAAATATAGAGATCGCCGGTCCGCTGCCGGGTCAGTCGTTCAAGACATTTGAAATGCATCAGTGGCATAATGGACCCTCCGGAAAACCCGGCCGATTCCGCCTGACAGGCCGCATCGCGATAGGGGACCCACTTGCGCTGCGCGTCACGCAGCAGGGCATCCGTGCCATCCTGCCGGGCAACCGCCATCGCCTGGCCATAGGCCGCATTCAGCTCCGCATCTGCCGCCTGTGCCGCGAGATTGGCGCATTGGTTCATATCGACCTGGGTCTGCGGATTGACACAGTTCTGTGCCGCCGCCGCCCCCGCACAGGCCAGTGCGATCAGCCCGCCCATCGCCATCTGCCGCAGGACCGACATCAGAGCTCTCCCATAACCTGCTGATTGAAGCCGTAAATCACCCGCCCGCCGGAAACCGGGATCAGATTGACCTCGCGCCGCTGACCGGGCTCGAACCGCACAGCCGTCCCGGCGGCGATATCCAGCCTCATGCCCCGCGCGGCGGCCCGGTCGAAATCCAGCGCCGGATTGGCTTCGGCAAAATGGTAATGCGACCCGACCTGAACCGGCCGGTCGCCGGTATTGGCCACCATGATCGTGATGGCGCTCCGGTCCCCATTCAGCTCGATCGTGCCGGGGGCGGTTATGATCTCTCCCGGGATCATTTCCGTGGTCCTGCGCTGACCCGGACCGGAACAGGCTGCGGCGCCGGGCGCAGGCCCAGAGCGATGGCGATTTTCTCGATCAGTTCCGACATGTTCAGCGCCTTTCTTCCTGTGGATAACTCTGTGGGTTAACGAATGGGATTGTGCACGGTCACCAGTTTGGTGCCATCGGGGAAGGTGGCTTCGACCTGGACCTCGTGTATCATTTCGGCGATGCCATCCATGCATTGCGCGGCGGTTACGACCCGCGCCCCCTCCTCCATCAGCGTGGCGACGGACCTGCCGTCCCGCGCGCCCTCCACCACCGCATCGGTGATCAGCGCGATCGCCTCCGGATGGTTCAGCTTCACCCCGCGCGACAGCCGCTTGCGCGCGACCTCCGCGGCCATGGAGATCAGAAGTTTGTCTTTTTCTCGGGGGGTTAGCTGCATGTCAAAGCATCCATGTCTTGGGAAGGTCTTCACCCGAAAGGGTCCGGATGGCGGGAAGAAGTGATTGGCGGAGAAGGAACCCATCCTCGGCAAGACACCGCGCGAACAGCACGCCGGGCCGGATCAGGCTCGCCCCGCCTTGGAGACCAATGGCCATACGAAGCCGGTCCAGATGCCGCTCCGCATCCGGCGCCACCAGCAGGAGAGAGGCCATCGCCCCCGCCCCACCCGCGACACGGCCAAGCTGGGTGTGGATATCGCCGGAGAGGCGGAAATTGTCGGCAAAGACCAACTCTCCGCCGCGCCGGATGCGCCAGAGGTCCGACAGATGTCCGGATTCCACAACCTCCCCCATGGCATGGCGCCCGAAGATCACCGGCTCCACGGCCAGAAGCTGGCCGTCCGGCGCGACCTCTGCCTCAAGCCGCCGGTCGAGCGCGGCGCGATCGTAGAGGATCGTCTCCTGCGGCAGCCAGTCGAGCCGGGCGCCGGGGCCCACGGTCAGCACCGACCGGACCTGCCCGACCTCACCCGGTTGGGCGCGGTAGATCCGCTCCGCCGCCTGGGTGGTCAGGACCAGCGCGGCCCCCGCCTCCGCCTCTGCCGAGATATGAAACCGGTCGCCGCCGGTCACGCCACCGGCGGTATTCAACGAAACCGCCTGAAGGGTGCGGGCAAAACCATGAGGAAACAACATCTTGAAGGAGCCGGCCTGATGCAGCTCCCCAATCCGGGAGCGCCCGTTTTTCAGCCGCGCAGATACCGCAAGCCTGCCTCGGGCACGGGGCTGGCGCGGTAACGTTTCGGCGGTGATCTGGGCAAATGTCACGTCGGCAATAGGGTCTTGGTCCTCTCCCACCCCAGACATTAACGCCTGCAGCCCGGATGGGGAGCGGAATCTTCGGCCCGCAGCGTTTTTCAGCCGCGGGCCGCGCCTAAGCCTTGGCAAAAGTGCAGAATTTCAGCGGGCTCACCCGCAGTGATGCAACGTAGAGAAGAGCTTGGGATCAAGGCTTGCCGCCGCAAAAGTCTCCCCCTCCGTCAGGATCGACACGGCGTCATGGCTGTGCAGGCTTTCCTGATGGCTGGCAACGACACGAAAATCGCCGATCCGGACGTCACCCTCCAGCTCTGCCGCAAAGAGCCGTGCGGCATCTTCGACAAAGATCGGATTGGCGGCGTTGAGCTCTGCAAAGGCCTGTTCGTCCTCGCGCTTGACCATAACCTGCGTTTCCGTCGGCACGGCCCGCCGCGCAAGGTCGATCAGATCCTCGAACCAGAGCGTTCCGCGCCCCTCCAGCACCACCGAAATCCGCGCGACGGAACGTTGCGAATGCGGCGTGGCGAGCTGCCCCCGCTCCCGCCGGGCATGTTCGGAAAGTTCAAGTGAGCACGGACAGGTCGAGGAATAGACATAGTCCAGATGCAGGATACGCAGGCGCTGTCCGGCACGCTCAACCAGTTCCAAAGCCAGGTCGTAATACTGGTATCCCTGCAGACCGGAGCGCAGGCTCTCCACCCGCAGCGGATAGGACAGCCGCATCTGGATCCGCGCATCAAGGCTTTCCAGGTCCGCCTTGTAATCGTCCAGCGCCGCCTCGATCACCTCGAAGGAAAAGGTCTTTTCCGAATGGGCGTAGAACGACCGCATGATGCGGCTCATATTAATGCCCTTCTTGTCGGCCTCCAGGCTGACCGTCCCGGTGACAGAGCTTTCCAGCGTCATATCTCCGCCCGAGCGCATCCGGTACCGGATCGGCAGCCGGAAATTGGAAATCCCCACGTGCTGGATAGCCCGATGCGAGCCCCGGATCAGACTGGACGGACCGTTCTGCAAATCAGGAAGCGTCGTTCTGTATTCCTCATCTGAAGCAAAATCAGAGGGATAGACATTCGACAGCAATGGATACTCCGGCGCGCCGGCCAGCATGGCACCCACGGCAGGGTCCAGCGCATTGATCTCTGCATTGCTGGCGCTTTCTGCCCAGCGGCGCAGGGTGGACAGCGCCTGCTGCGCCGCCTCCCGATCCGGTTGGTTCATGTCTTTCGGGTGGATATTCATCGCGCCCCCTCTGGCCCCGCGGGCCGGTCAGCATCACACCTGACTGATATAGGCCGCCCCCGGCCCGTTACCAGTTCTTGCATAGGGTACGGCGGAATGCCCCTGCAGGATCACCGGCCCGTCAGATTTTATCCAGAGCCTGCATCAGGTCGGCGATCAGGTCCTCCGGGTCTTCCAGCCCGACGGAGAGCCGCACCAGCCCGTCGCTGATCCCCAGCACGTCCTTCTGTTCCTGCGGGAGGCGCTGGTGCGTGGTCGTGGACGGGTGGGTCACGATGGATTTGCTGTCGGCAAAATTGTTCGAAATGGTAAAAACTTCGAGCGCATTGAGCATCTTGAAGCAGGCCTCTTTCCCGCCCTTCACCTCATAGGCCAGCACGGTCCCGCCGGAGGGGGCCTGCGACATCGCCACGGCATGTTCCGGATGGCTTGGCAGCTGCGGATACCGAACGGCGCTGAGCTTCGGATGTCCTTCCAGCGCCTCTGCGATCTGCAGGGCCGCGGCGGCCTGTGCCCGCACCCGCAGGTCCATCGTATCCAGCGATTTCAGCTGCACCCAGGCGGTGAACGGGTTCATCGCGCCGCCGGTATGTTTGACATAGGTCTCGATCGGGCCGCGCACCAGCTCCTTGGAGCCGAGGATGATCCCGCCCAGCATCCGCCCCTGCCCGTCCACATGTTTCGTGGTCGACACGACGCAGAGATCCGCGCCAAGCCGCTGAGAATACGAAAAGATCGGCGTCGCCATGGCATCGTCGACAATGACCAGCGCGTCATTGGCATGGGCCACCTTCACCACATGGGCCAGATCCACCACCTCAAGCGTCGGGTTTGAGATGCCTTCGAGGAACACAAGCCGGGTATCCGGCCGGATCGCGGCAGTCCAAGCGTCATTATCGGTGCCGTCGACCAGCGTGACCTCCACCCCGAACCGCGCCAGCACATCCTCCAGCACATAGAGGCAGGAGCCAAAGAGCGCGCGGGAGCTGACCACGTGATCGCCGGCCTTCAGGAGCGCCGTCAGCGCCCCGGTAACCGCCGCCATGCCCGACGCACAGGCGAATCCGTCCTCGTAGCCGGTGATCTGCGCCATCCGGTTTTCGAACATGCGCACGGTCGGATTGCCGTAGCGGGCATAGATAAATTCGTCATCGCCCAGATCCTGAAACCGGGCCTCCGCTGCCTCTGCGCTGTCATAGACGAACCCCTGGGTGAGGAAGATCGCCTCGCTCACCTCGCCATATTGCGAGCGGCGCGCGCCGCCATGCACCAGGGTCGTACGTGGTTTCCAGTTGCTCATGGTCTCTTCTCCGGGCCGGCCACTCTCGGGCGGGTCGGCCATAACAAAACCCCCAGACGCGGCCAAGCGTAAGGGGGTCCCTTCCGACTGACCTTTTAGCGGAATGTTTAACGTGGCCCGCAATCCGGTAACAAATCGCCACGGGGCTGTTCGTACGCCCCTGAAAATGGCCGGTCAAGCGTTACCGATCTGTTACCGAACCATCACCCAGATTTCGTATGTCCGCCGTAAAAGAGCCCCAAATCGTAGGTCGGGGGCTAGGGATATGGCCTTGGTACGGATCAATCTGGAGGACAGCGGGCTGGCACTGCACGGCTCCGGCGCCCCCGTCGGACCGGAGCTCGCCCGCCACATGTCCGCGACCGGACCTGTGGTGATCATGATCCACGGGTTCAAATTCGCCCCCGGCGATCCGCGGCACTGCCCGCACCGGCACATCTTTGCCCTGCATGACGAGCACGCCTGCTGGAAGGCCAAGAGCTGGCCGCGGGAGCTGACCCGCCAGGATGCCGACGACGTTTTGACTGTTGCTTTTGGCTGGCCCGCGCGCGGGTCGATCTGGCAGGCCTATGACCGGGCCGCGCAGGCCGGTCGGGCGCTGGCCCAGATGATCACCGAAATCCGCCGGTTGATGCCGCACCGTCCGGTCCATGCGCTGGCCCATTCGCTGGGCGCGCGGGTGGTCCTGTCGGCCCTGCCCCACCTCGCCCCGGGCGATCTGAGCCGCGCCGTATTGCTGGCCGGAGCAGAGCTCTCGGACCGAGCGCAGACCGCCCTGATGACCCATGCCGGCCGGCAGACGGAGGTCATCTCTGTGACCAGCCGGGAGAACCGGCTCTACGATCATCTTCTGGAGCAGGCCTTCGGGCGGGCCAACGGCCCCGCGATCGGCCGTCAGGCCCCGGACCTGCCCAACTGGCTGACCCTGCCGCTGGACTGTATGGAAACGCTTGAAGGGCTGCGCACGCTGGGCTTCGACATCCCGCCCGCCGAACGCTGGGTTTGCCACTGGTCGGCCTACCTGCGGCCCGGTGTCTTTGACCTCTATTCCGCCCTTCTGGTGCGACAGGCGCCGATGCCGCTGGAGCAGCTCAGACAGAGCATCGCCACGCCTGCCCCGGCGGCCCGCGGCTGGCTGCGCATACCGCAGTTCAGCCTGCCCGAAATGACATTGCGGCGCGCCTCTTTCTGAGCCACGCCGCAATCAGGTCTCACCGTATCGAAACTCAGCGCCGGCGGTCGCGGCGCGAGGACATCGGCTGGAACGCCACGCCCACATGCGCCTCGCAATAAGGCTTGCCCGCCTGCACCGGCAGACCGCAGAACCAGAACTTTTCGGTCGCCGGATCGCCCACGGGCCATTTGCAGGTCCGTTCCGTCAGCTCCATCAGCGTCAGTTTCTTGGCCTTCTTCTCGATCTCATTGACCTTGGCCAGTGCTTCGGGGCTGATTTCATTGGCCGAGGGCTGCGGCGGCAGGGGCTGGCCAGCAGGCACAACGGCCTTGCGGGACGGCAAGCCGGCCGGCGCGGCGGAAACCGTGCGCGGCTCGTCATCGGCAGGCTCCGGTTCCGCCTTGGTCTGCGGCACGGGTTTCGCAGCCGGTTTGGCCTTGGCTTCAGGCTTGCCCGGGGCAGCAGGTGCCGCGGGCGCCGCCCCGCCGGAGCGGTTGGACAATCCCAGACGGTGGACCTTGCCGATCACCGCATTGCGGGTCACGCCGCCCAGCTCTTTCGCGATCTGGCTTGCGGACTGGCCTTCCGTCCACATTTTCTTGAGCAGTTCGACGCGTTCATCGGTCCAGGACATACCTGCCATCCTTATCTTGCGGTCTTTTCGGTTGAGGGGCAAACCGCCCCCCGGAATGTCGAGGGCGGCACGTCATCCGCACCGCCCCCCGTTGGCTCTCTATTCTAATCACCAGCCCGCCAGATACAAGGGAGTGATTCGCCACAGGGCTCTGATCGAAGATTCCCGCCGACCACCCTTGCGCCCGTTCCGCTTATGCCTATAACCCGCATCAATTTGCGACCAGCCGGGGTAGAACGATGCCGAAAAGAACCGATCTCTCATCGATCATGATCATCGGCGCAGGTCCTATCGTCATCGGCCAGGCCTGCGAATTCGACTATTCCGGCGCCCAGGCCTGCAAGGCGCTGCGGGAAGAGGGCTACCGGGTCATCCTGGTCAACTCCAACCCCGCCACGATCATGACCGACCCCGGCCTCGCCGACGCCACCTATATCGAGCCGATCACCCCCGAGGTCGTCGCCAAGATCATCGAGAAGGAGCGCCCGGATGCGCTGCTGCCTACGATGGGCGGTCAGACCGGCCTCAACACCTCCCTCGCCCTTGCCGACATGGGTGTGCTGGAGAAATTCGGCGTTGAACTGATCGGCGCCAACCGCGAGGCCATCGAGATGGCCGAGGACCGGAAGCTCTTCCGGGAGGCGATGGACCGCATCGGCCTGGAAAACCCCAAGGCCACCATCATCACCGCGCCCAAGCTCGACAATGGCAAGCGTGACATCAAGGCGGGCCTCGCCCAGGCTATGGACGCGCTGGAAGAGATCGGCCTGCCCGCCATCATCCGCCCCGCCTTCACCCTTGGCGGCACCGGCGGCGGCGTGGCCTATAACCGTGACGATTACGAATATTACTGCCGCTCGGGCATGGAGGCCTCTCCGGTCGCCCAGATCCTCGTCGACGAATCCCTCCTCGGCTGGAAGGAATTCGAGATGGAGGTGGTGCGCGACAAGGCCGACAACGCGATCATCGTCTGTTCCATTGAAAACGTCGATCCGATGGGCGTGCACACGGGCGACTCGATCACCGTGGCCCCTGCCCTGACCCTGACCGACAAGGAATATCAGGCGATGCGCAACGGCTCCATCGCCGTGCTGCGCGAGATCGGCGTGGAAACCGGCGGGTCGAACGTGCAATGGGCGATCAACCCCGCCGACGGCCGCATGGTGGTGATCGAGATGAACCCGCGGGTGTCGCGCTCCTCCGCTCTGGCGTCGAAGGCCACCGGCTTCCCCATCGCGAAAATCGCTGCGAAGCTGGCGGTCGGCTATACGCTGGACGAGCTGGACAATGACATCACCAAGGTCACGCCCGCGTCGTTCGAGCCGACCATCGACTATGTCGTCACCAAGATCCCCCGCTTCGCCTTCGAGAAATTCCCGGGCGCCCAGCCGCACCTGACCACCGCGATGAAATCCGTGGGCGAGGTCATGGCGATCGGCCGGTCGTTCCACGAGTCACTGCAAAAGGCGCTGACCTCGATGGAGAACGGGCTCTCGGGCCTTGATGAAATCGAAATCGAAGGCGCACCTGAAAAGGCCGCCATCACGAAGGCATTGGCCCTGCAGACCCCGGACCGCATTCGCGTTGTCGCCCAGGCCATGCGCCACGGCCTCTCGGATGACGAAATTCAGGGCGTCACCTCCTTTGACCCGTGGTTCCTGTCGCGGATCCGCGAGATCATCCGCGCCGAGGCGGAGGTCGCCACCAACGGCCTGCCGGTGACGGAGGACGGGTTGCGCCGGCTCAAGATGATGGGCTTTACCGATGCCCGCCTCGCCAAGCTTTGCGCCCGCGACGAAGACAATGTCCGCCGCGCCCGCCACAACCTGAACGTTACCGCCGTCTTTAAGCGGATCGACACCTGCGCCGCCGAATTCGAGGCGCAGACGCCCTACATGTATTCCACCTACGAAGCCCCCATGATGGGCGAGGTCGAGGACGAGGCGCGCCCGTCTGACCGCAAGAAGGTCGTGATCCTCGGCGGCGGTCCCAACCGGATCGGCCAGGGGATCGAGTTCGACTATTGCTGCTGTCACGCCTGTTTCGCGCTGACCGACGCGGGCTATGAGACGATCATGGTCAACTGCAACCCGGAGACGGTCTCGACCGATTACGACACCTCCGACCGGCTCTATTTCGAACCGCTGACCTTCGAACACGTCATGGAAATCCTGCGTGTCGAACAGTCGAACGGCACGCTGCACGGCGTGATCGTCCAGTTCGGCGGCCAGACACCCCTGAAGCTCGCCAATGCGCTGGAGGCTGCGGGCATCCCGATCCTCGGCACCACGCCCGACGCCATCGACCTGGCCGAGGACCGCGAGCGGTTCCAGGATCTGGTCAACCGCCTTGGCCTCAAGCAGCCCAACAACGGCATCGCCCATTCCGACGCCGAGGCGCTGGAAATCGCGGGCGGCATCGGCTTCCCGCTGGTCATCCGCCCCTCCTACGTCCTGGGCGGCCGCGCGATGGAAATCGTGCGCGATATGGACGGGCTGAAACGCTACATCCGCGACGCGGTCGTGGTATCGGGCGACAGCCCCGTGCTGCTCGACAGCTATCTCGCCAATGCGGTGGAACTGGATGTCGATGCGCTCTGCGACGGTACCCAGGTGCATGTCGCGGGTATCATGCAGCATATCGAAGAGGCCGGCGTGCATTCGGGCGATAGCGCCTGCTCCCTGCCCCCCTATTCGCTGGCGCAGGAGATCATCGACGAGGTCAAGCGCCAGACCGAGGCGCTGGCGCTGGAGCTGGGCGTCGTCGGCCTGATGAACGTGCAATATGCGGTCAAGGATGGCGAGGTCTACCTGATCGAAGTGAACCCCCGCGCCTCCCGCACCGTGCCCTTCGTGGCCAAGGCCGTGAACAGCCCCATCGCCACCATCGCCGCCCGCGTCATGGCCGGGGAGCCGCTGTCGAACTTCACCCTGATCGACCCGATGATCGACCGTTTCGCGGTGAAAGAGGCGGTGCTGCCCTTCGCCCGTTTCCCGGGCGTCGACACGCTGCTGGGGCCGGAAATGCGGTCGACCGGGGAGGTCATGGGATCGGACACCACCTTCGCCCGCGCCTTCCTCAAGGCGCAGCTGGGCGCGGGCACAGACCTGCCGACGGGTGGCAAGGTCTTCATCTCCATCCGCGACGAGGACAAGACCGAGGCGATGATGGAGGCTGCAAAATCCCTGGTCGACGGGGGCTTCACCCTGATCGCCACCCGCGGCACGGCCGCCTGGCTGAAATCGGCGGGCCTCTCCTGCGATATCGTGAACAAGGTCTACGAGGGGCGCCCCAATGTGGTCGACATGCTCAAGGACGGTCAGATCGCGCTGGTGCTGAACACGACCGAAGGCGCCCAGTCGATTGCCGACAGCCGCGAAATCCGCTCCGTCGCGCTTTACGACAAGATCCCCTATTACACGACGGCGGCAGGCGCCCAGGCGGCGGCACAGGCCATCGCGTCGCGCGATATGGACAGCCTCAAGGTGACATCCCTGCAGGAGCTCGCACTATGACCGCACGTCTCTTCTGCCTCGCGCTTCTGTTGCTGGCGGCCTGCGGGCCCGCCGGAACCTCCAGCTCGCTGGTCTTCTGATCCGGGCTTGGCCCCTCAGGCCGTGACCGGAACCGCCATTGGGCGCGTCTCCGCCAGCGCATCGCGCCGCCGGACCGCCGTCACGCAATAGCCCGCGATCTCTGCCCCGCGGTCCTTGCGCAGCACCCGGCATTCTATCCGCGCGTCAAACCCCGCCCCGTCCAGAAGCGCCTCGAGCGGGCCGCGTGCATGAGCGTAGCGGCGGCTTTCGCGCAGCACATAGGCTTGCCGCCCCGCATGCGCCTCCACGGTAAAGGCAAAGGTGCCGCCCGGCTTCAGCGCAGACGCAACCCAGCCCACGATCCGTTCCAGCGCCCCCAGATAGGCAAAGACATCCGCAGCCGTGATCAGGTCCCATTCCGGCGCGCAAAGCTCCAGCGCCCCCAGATCGCGCTTCTCCAGCCGGTCATAAAGCGCCTTGCCCTCCGCCTCCCGCAGCATCTCAGCCGAGATGTCCCAGCCCTCCAGCACGTCGCAGCGGGGCCGCAGCAGCGCGCCCATCAGCCCGGTCCCGCAGCCCAGATCCAGCGCCCGCAGGTAGGGCCCGCGAAGCCCTTCTGCCAGCAGCTCCGGCGCGCGATAGTCCAGCCGGTCCACCAGAGCCGCATCGAACCCGGCGGCATATTGGTCGAAGAGCGCCTCGACAAAGGCCGGCGCCATCCCGTCCGACAGAGACCGGTCCCGCAGCAGGTCAAGCTGCAGCCCCGCCCCCAGCCGGTCCGAGGGATCGAGCCGCAAGGCCGTCTCGAACCCCTCCCGCGCCCTGTCGCGGTCGACTTCCAAGGCGATCTCCCCCAGCCGGTACCAGCCCGCCGCCCAGTCCGGCGCCAGCTCCAGCGCCTGGGCATAAAGGTCGAGCGCCACATCGGCACAATCGGGCAGGTAGGATTCGGCATGATCCGCCCGCCGGTCGGCGAGGAGATTGCCCGAAGACAGCATGACAGGGATCATGGAAGACGCGACGCCAGAAATCCGGACCACGCGCCCGGCCCGCGCCATTTACGCCCTTCCCGAAGCAAGTCAAGCGCCCGCGAGCAGGCCTTATTTCTTGTTCACCCGTTCCGACAGTTTCTCCGCCGATTCCACCCGTTCGGAATAGCGGTCGACAAGGTAATCGGCCCGCCCCCGCACCAGCCAGGTGAACTTCACCAGCTCTTCCATCACATCGACGACACGGCGGTAGAACGGCCCCTCCGGCAGCCGCTCCCCCTCCTCATACTCAAGAAACGCCCGCGGGATGGAGGACTGGTTCGGGATCGTCACCATCCGCATCCAGCGGCCCAGAATACGCATCTGGTTTACGGCATTGAACGACTGTGACCCGCCCGAGACCTGCATCAGCGCCAGCGTCTTGCCCTGCGTCGGCCGCACCCCGCCCATGTTCAGCGGCAGCCAGTCGATTTGCGTCTTCATCAGCCCGGTCATCGTGCCGTGCTGCTCCGGAGACGACCAGACCATCCCCTCCGCCCAGACCGCCAGATCGCGCAGCTCCCGCACCTTGGGATGATCCGCGTCGCCCGGGTCATAAACCGGCAGGCCCGCAGGATCGAACACCCGCGTCTCGCAGCCCAGATGCTGCAGGATCCGCTCCGCCTCCAGCACCGTCTTGCGCGAATAGCTCTGCGGTCGCAGCGCCCCGTAAAGCAGCAGAATACGCGGCGGATGGCGCGGATCGCCGGGCGCGGCCAGCATCTCCACATCCACTGCGGGCAACTGGGTGGGGTCGAGGGCGGGCAGATCACTCATCCGGACATCTCCTGACAGATTGCCCGCTGCTTAACGCCACCCGGGCGCGAATGCACCCCGAAATACCCGCCCCTCTGGACAGGCCCGGCAAAGCGCGCCTATCTGCCGCCATGGCCAAGCTCTACTTTCACTACTCCACGATGAATGCCGGCAAGTCGACGATCCTGTTGCAGGCGTCCCATAACTATATCGAACGCGGCATGCAGACTTACCTGCTGACGGCCGCCATCGACACCCGCGCGGGCGAAGGCCGCATCGCCAGCCGCATCGGCATCGGTCAGCAGGCAGAGACATTCACGCCGTCAGATGACCTCTTCGCCCGCATAGCCGCGCGCCGCAACGCCGGCCCCTGCGCCTGTGTCTTTGTCGATGAGGCCCAGTTCCTGACCCGCGATCAGGTCTGGCAGCTGGCCCGCGCCGTGGATGACCTTCAGGTGCCGATCATGTGCTATGGCCTGCGCGTCGATTTCCTCGGTGACCTCTTCGAAGGCTCCGCCGCCCTGCTCGCCCTCGCCGATGAAATGCGGGAGGTCCGCACCATCTGCCATTGCGGCCGCAAAGCCACCATGGTTGTCAGGCGCGGCGCCGACGGCCTGGCCCTGCGCGAAGGCAATCAGGTGCAGGTCGGCGGCAATGAAACCTATGTCAGCCTCTGCCGCCGCCACTGGCGCCAGGAAATGGGCGACCTGCCCGGCTGACCACCCGACGCCGGGCCGCCCCCTTCTCTGGTCGTCAAATATCCTCGGGGGGTGCGGCAAAGCCTGCTTTGCCGCTTCGGGGGGCAGACAGCCCCCCGCCCGCACCGTCAGGCGACCCGGTTGGGCACCTCGTCGCCGGCGAAATAGGCGCGCAGGTTCTCCACCGCCATCAGCCCCATCTCTTCCCGCACCCCCATGGACGCGGTGCCCAGATGCGGCAGCAGCACGACCTGCTCCAACTTCAAGAGCCCCGGGCTCACCACCGGCTCCTTCTCATAGACATCAAGCCCCGCCCCGGCGATCTGGCCCGTCTGCAGCGCCGTCACCAGCGCCGCCTCATCCACCAGCGACCCGCGCGAGATATTGACCAGGATCGCATGCCCCTGCATGGCGGACAACACCGAGGCATCGATCAGATGTTCGGTCTCCGCCCCGCCCGGCGCGGCCACCACAACCACATCCGCAACACCGGCCAGCGCCTCCAACGACATCTGTTCTGCCGGGAAATCCATCTCTTTCTCGGACCGGTTGGCATAGACCACCCGCATCCCGAATCCGAAGTGACAGCGCCGGGCAATGGCCTGCCCGATCCGCCCCATGCCGACAATGCCGACCGTCTTGCCCGTCAGATGCAGGCCGAGAAGCTGGGTCGGATGCCACCCCTCCCATTGCCCCGCACGCACCATCCGCTCGCCCTCGCCTGCGCGACGCGCGGTCATCAGCATCAGCGTCATGGCGATATCAGCCGTCGCATCGGTCACGGCACCCGGCGTATTGGACACGGTCACCCCGTGCTTGGTGCAGGCCGCCACGTCGATATGGTTATACCCAACCCCGAAATTCGCCACCATCCGGCAGCGCGGACGCCCGAAATCCTGCAGCGTTTCCAGATTGATCTGGTCGCCCAGCGTCACCATCATCCCATCGTACAGCGCAAAGCCCGCCCGCAGCTCTCCGGGGCTCATCGGCTTGTTGGAGGACCGCACCTCGACGTCAAACAGCTCCTCCGCCTTGGCAAGCGTCTGCGGCGGCATCGGGCGGGAGATCAGGATACGGCTCAATGCAGGCGCGCCCCCGGCGCGATCTCCTTGTCGGGCGTGACGAGGATCACCCCGCCGTCGGGGTCCGACACACCCAGCGTCAGCACCTCGGACATAAACTTGCCGATCTGGCGCGGCGGGAAATTCACCACGGCCATGACCGTCTTGCCCACCAGATCCTCGGGCGTGTAATGCGCGGTGATCTGGGCAGAGGTCTTCTTCTCCCCGATTTCAGGCCCGAAATCGATCCAGAGCTTGATCGCGGGCACGCGCGCCTCCGGATAGGGCTCCGCCCGGATCACGGTTCCGGCCCGGATATCCACCTTCAGGAAATCGTCAAACGTGATCTCGTCAGCCACGGCTCAGCTCCTTTGATCGGTCGGCAGCGGCCTTCACCGCGCGTTTCAGCAGCGCCGGGAAGCCATCCGTTTCATTCATCAGCACCTCAAGCGCCGCTTGCGTCGTGCCATTGGGCGAGGTCACATTGACCCGCAACTGGCCCGGGCCTTCCTCGGCCTCTTCGGCCAGCGCACCAGCCCCGGCCACAGTTGCCCGTGCCAGTTGGAGGGCCAGCTCAGGCGACAGCCCTTCCGCCTCTCCGGCGGCGGCCAGTGTCTCGATCAGGTGGAAGACGTAGGCCGGGCCGGAGCCCGACACGGCCGTCACTGCATCCATCTGGGACTCGCTCTCCAGCCGCACCACCTGCCCCACAGCGGACAGCAGCTCTTCGGCCAGCGCAAGATGCGCCTCGGTCACAAGATCGTTGCCGATGATTGCCGTGATCCCCCGACCAACGGCGGCCGGTGTATTCGGCATCGCCCGGATAACCGGCGTGCCAGATCCAAACACCTCTTCGAACTTGGAAATCGGCGTGCCGGCCGCAACAGAGATCACCAGCGTATTCCCGCCACCCAAAGCCGCCATCGACGGCAGCGCGTCGCCCATCATCTGCGGCTTCACGGCGATCAGCGCCACAGCGGGCGATTCTGGCAGGTCGGCATTCACATGCACGCCAGAAGATTTTACGAAATCAGATGGATAAGGGTCGGATACCCAGACCGAAGAGGCAGGCAGCCCGCCCTTCAGCCAGCCGGAGAGCATCGCCCCCCCCATCTTCCCGCATCCCAACAGAACCATGCCCTTGCGGGCAACGTCATTCGCCATGTCTTGCTCCCTCAGCAGGGGGGCGTTCACCGCCCCCCGTTTCGGAGCCGGACCTTAGGCGCGCCCGTAGGCCTCTGCAATGGCGACCTGCACCGCCTGCGCGGGGCTCTGCCCACCCCAGACATTCAACTGCATCGCCGGGTAGTAGCGTTCCGCCGACATCACGGCGGCGCCGATCATCGTATCGATCTGCTCGGGCGTGGCCATCTGGTCATGGCCCAGGATCAGACCGTAGCGGAAGACCATCAGCTTCTGCTCCGGCCAGTAGGTGAAGGAGCCGGACCAGCACTGGTCGTTCACGAGGTTCAGCAGCTCGTAAAGCTCTGCCAGCGCCTCCTCGGGCGGCTCCATTTCGAAGGTGCAGACCAGCCGCAGGGTCTGGTCATAGTCGGACCAGGCCAGCGTCAGGGAATAGGTGCGCCACTGACCTTCCACGGCCATCGCGATCTGGTTGTCTCCGATCCGGTCGAATTCCCACTCATGGTGTTCGGCCAGATGCTCGACGATGTCGATGGGGTGAAGTTCTTCGGTCAGGAACTGCTCGGTCATTGCCATTTGCGCCACCTCGTTTTGGTTGTAGCGAAGGGGCTGCGAAAGCGCCCCAAGCGCTAGGTGCCTGCTCTAGGGACTGGGCGACTTCCCGATGTCCCTACGAGATATGGTGAGGGGGGCTGGCCCGTCAGGCAAGCTAAAACTTGGGGATAAACGCAGTTAGTTGTGGATTAGCCCAAGAACAACACAAGATTAGTTCCCGAATTGCCCGGATTGTTAAACTGACATGACGGGAACACGTCATTCCGCAAGGGCTCATGCCTCCGGCCCGGGACGCGGTGCGCCGATTTGGCGAATGCCAGAGGCTCTCATAGGCTCAGGTCTACAGCCCCGCGATTCGACAGGAGCGCCCGCCATGACCTTTCAGCTGGCCGATGACGGCCCCGCGATCTACGAAAAGGTTCTTGTCCCGCTCTGGATGCAGCCCTGGGCAGAGGCGCTGATCGGCCTCCTGGCACCGGCATCCGGCGACCGGGTCCTCGACGTGGCCTGCGGCACAGGCGTGACCACCCGCCTCGCCGCTGATGCCGTTGGTGCGGCAGGCAAGGTTACCGGCCTCGATATCAACGCCGGAATGCTGGCAACGGCAAAGCAGCTTGCCGGGGACCGCCCCATCGACTGGCTGGAGAGCGATGTGACCGATACGGCCCTGCCGGATGCTGCGTTCGATCTGATCCTGTCTCAGCACGGCTACCACTATTTCCCGGACAAGCCCGGCGCGCTGGCCGAATTCCTGCGTCTTCTCAGACCGGGCGGACGGCTCGCCTTTTCCATCTGGGACGGGCACAGCGCCTATACACAGGCGCTATGCGCCGCAGTCGCGACCCATATCTCCCCGGATGTGGCCGCCAAACAGCGCGCGCAGCGGGCGACACCTTCGGCGGAAGCCCTGCAGGACCAACTGGAGGCAGCCGGTTATACCGACGTGCAGGTTCTGCGTCAGAGCCTGCGCATCACGACACCACCCGCCGCTGAATTTGTGTCCCTGCACCTGCGCTCGATGCCCATCGCGGGCGCATTCCTGTCCCTGCCCGACAGCGTGCAATCCGCGCTGATCCGCAATGTCGAGGCCGCGCTGGCGGACCATCACGATGAAAACGGCCTGATCTACGACGATGCCGTCCACGTCGCGATCGGTCGACGCCCGACCTGACCGGACACAGGGCATGCAAAAGGCCGGGGTGACCCCGGCCTCTCGTTCACACCAAACACGATGAGAGGAGACAGCCTTACTGGCTTATCTTCGCCTCCAGCGCATCGATCCGCGCTTTCAGCGCTTCATTCTCCTCGCGCGCTTTCTGGGCCATGGCGCGCACGGCGTCGAATTCCTCGCGCGTGACCAGATTGCGCTCCGCCAGCCAGCGGTCGACCATGGAATTCACGGCCGTCTGCGCCTCATCCTTGGCACCCTGAGCCACGCCCATGGCATTGGTCATCAGCTGCGACATATCGTCAAAAAATTTCGAACGGGTCTGCATGGCAGTCTCCACCTAAGGGGTTGTCACCTTTACCCCCTATATGGGCCGCACTGCCGCATCCCACAAGGTTGACTTCCCCCGCAGCCCATTGCCATGTCACGCCCATGATCGCCGCCATCCCCTTCCCCGACATCTCGCCCGAGATTTTCACCATCGCCCTGGGCGGCATGGAATTCGCCCTGCGCTGGTACGCGCTGGCCTATATTGCGGGCCTCATCCTGGGCTGGTGGCTGGCGCGCACCGTTATCTCCCGCCCCGCGCTCTGGCCCGGCGACACGGCCCCGATGACGCGCCAGCAGCTTGAAGACATGATGACCTGGATTATCCTTGGCGTCATTCTGGGCGGCCGGCTTGGCTTTGTCCTGTTCTACCAGCCCGGGTATTACCTGACCCACCCCGGCGACATCCTGAAAATCTGGCAGGGCGGCATGGCCTTCCACGGCGGGTTCCTTGGCGTGGTCATCGCCGCCGCCATTTACCTGCATCGTCAGGGCATCCCGAAACTGCAGGCCTTCGACATGATGGCGCTGGCCACCCCGCCCGGCCTGCTGTTCGGGCGGATCGCGAATTTCATCAATGCCGAACTTTGGGGGCGCCCGACCGATGTGCCCTGGGGCGTGGTCTTTCCCGGTCAGGGCGCGCTCTGTGATGGCCTGCCCTGTGCCCGCCACCCCTCGCAGCTCTACGAGGCTGGGCTGGAGGGGCTGCTGCTAGGCGCGGTCCTGCTCTGGCTGGCCTTCGCAACCTCTGCCCTGAAACGGCCGCTGCTGCTGTCGGGCGTCTTTGTTGCGGGCTATGGTATCGCGCGGTTCATCGTCGAATTCTTCCGGCTGGCCGATGCCCAATACATCACGCCTGAAAATCCATTTGGCCATGTCCTGCGCCTGACCGACACGATCGGCTTTACCATGGGACAGATGCTGTCGCTGCCGATGGTCGTGCTGGGGCTGCTGTTCATCCTGGTCGCGATCCGGCGGGCGCGGTGACGGGCCTGATGCAGAAACTGCGGACCCGCATCGCCGCGGAGGGGCCGATGCCCCTGTCCGAGTATATGTCCGTCTGCCTGACCGACCCCGCCCACGGCTATTACGCCACCAGAGACCCGTTCGGCAGCGCCGGAGACTTCACCACCGCGCCGGAGATCAGCCAGATGTTTGGCGAACTCCTTGGCCTTGCGCTGGCCCAGTCCTGGACGGATCAGGGCAGCCCCGCCCCCTTTACCCTGGCAGAGGCCGGGCCGGGGCGCGGAACGCTGATGGCGGATATCCTGCGGGCGACGGCGCGCGTTCCGGGCTTTCACGACGCCCTCAGGCTGCATCTGGTGGAAACCTCTCCGACCCTGCGTGATCGCCAGCGGCAGGCCCTGGACGGATATCGGATCACCTTTCTGGATGACGTGGCCGACCTTCCGCAGGCACCGCTCTGGTTCGTCGCCAACGAGTTTTTCGATGCTTTGCCCATCCGGCAACTGCGACGGCGTGGCAGCGGCTGGGCGGAGGTCATGGTTGCCCTGTCGGACACCGGGCTGAAGCTGGCACTGGCGCCCCCCGCGGACATCCCCGAACTGGCGCACCGGCTTGCCGATACGGCAGAAGACGACATCGTGGAGATCTGCCCCGCCCTGCCCGCGATCATGCACCAGCTGGCGGACCGAATCAGCCGCAGCGGCGGTGCGGCCCTGATCGTCGACTACGGCGACTGGCGGTCGCTGGGCGATACCTTCCAGGCCATACGCGCCCAAGAATATGTCGATCCGCTGACCGCACCCGGCGACACGGATTTAACAGCCCATGTCGATTTCGAGGCCCTGGCGCGTGCCGCCGCGCCGCTTGCTGCTGCGCCACCGCTCCCGCAGGGTCAGTTTCTGGAGCGGCTGGGCATCGCGATCCGCGCGGAAACTCTGGCAACCCGCCTGAGCGGTCAGGCACTGAACGACCACATCGCCGCATATCGCCGCTTGACCCATCCCGACGAAATGGGGACGCTCTTCAAAGTCATCGCAATGACGCCGCCAGACGCCCCTTCCTTTCCCGGCACCGGAAGCCCGCAGTTTCCCCAATGACGCTCGAAATCATAACATCCCCCCTGCTCAGCGCGACACGCCACGGCTTTTTCACCCGCCGCGGCGGCGCCTCTTCGGGCATCTTCGCCGGGCTGAACTGCGGCACCGGCTCCTCGGACCAGAGCGAGATCGTCGAGATCAACCGCAATCGCGTCGCGCTCGCCATGGGCGTGGGCGACCATGACCTTGTGACACTGCGTCAGGTCCATTCAGCCTCCGCCGTGGCGGTTGATGCCGTGCCGGCCTCTGTACCCGAGGCGGACGCGGTCGTGACGGCCACGCCCGGGCTGGGCCTCGCCATCCTGACCGCAGATTGCCAGCCCGTGCTCTTCTCTGACCCGGACGCGGGGGTGATCGGTGCGGCGCATGCCGGCTGGCGGGGCGCATTGGACGGGATACTGGAGGCCACGGTCGACGCCATGATCGACCTTGGCGCGCAGAGGGACCGCATCGTGGCCGCCATCGGCCCCACGATCAGCCAGCGCGCCTATGAGGTCGGCCCCGAATTTCTGGACACCTTTCTGTCGGACGATCCGGAAAACGCCCGCTTCTTTGCCGGTGGCGAAGCGGACCGCGTCCATTTCGACCTGCCGTCCTTCGGGCTGCAAAGGCTGCGCGCCGCCGGTATCGCAGCGGTGGAATGGACCGGTCACTGCACCTACAGCGACCCGCAGCGCTTTTTCTCCTACCGGCGGACCACTCATGCCGGTGAGGCGGATTACGGCCGCCTCATCTCTGTCATCCGGCTCTGAGCCGGCCCGGTGGCGGCGCCCGGCGACGCCACGAGATATCTTCAAAAAGCCCTTTTTCGTCCAACAGCTGCCGCAAAGCCCGCGCATAGTCGGGTCAAGACCGGGACCAACCGGCAGAGCAGGCAGACCAAAAGGACGAACAGATGCACGCGAAACAGAAACGCTGGATCAAGTCACTGCTGGAAACGGCAGAGAAAACGGAACTCAAAATGCCCTATGCGCGCGGCCACCGCGCCAAGGTCGCTGCCCGCCTGAAGGCCAAGGCCGCACAGAAAGCCGCCTGAGGCGCCTGCCGGCGCCTACGGCCACGACCAGATACCGCGCCGCGCCGCGCTGCCCGCTTCGGCGGTGATCCGGCCCGGCGCATACCCCGTTTGCCAGACGCACAGGCGGGGTGCATTCCGGGTGCCACCCGGTTGTCTCCGGGACTGCCGGGGCAGCTGACGGCCAATGCCCGCCCCGCATGAGCCTTTCCCGAATCGCTCTCCCAAGACCCACCGCCGAATATGTCGCCATTCGGCACCTGGCCGGCAACAATCCCGCGCTGCTGACACGGATTGCCTCGCCCCCTCCCTCCAATCCTCCCTGATTTTTGTCTTTTCCCAAAAGTTCAGGCAAATTCTCTCCATCTGATCCACAGAGTCCTCTGTGTTGTCGGTGGGGGCCGACGCAGACGTGACGCCAGCAAAAGGTGTTGCTATGTCCGCCCCAATACCGTCGTTTCGCACGACGATTGCCGAAGCATCCCGTCTGACCAGCCCGCCGGCGATGCGCCCCTACTACACCATGTCCTATTCGCCGGCCGACAGGGCCGTCGAACGCGAAGTGCTGGCGCCCGCCACACCTGATTTCGAAGCCGCATTTAATGCCTTTGCACATGGCACCCTGCTGGCCACCGCCGACGGGCCGGTCGCGATCGAGGATCTGCGTCCCGGGATGGAAGTGCTGACGCGCGAACGTGGCGCTCAGAAAGTGCTCTGGATCGGGATCATGACGCACAGGACCGTGTCCGGCCCGGATGCGTTGCTGACACGGGTCACCAGCGACCGCTTCGGACAGGGGCAGCCCCATCCCGACCTGCTGGCAGGCCCCGGCGCCCGGATGCTGCATCGCCCCGCGGCATCTCATTCCGACCCGCAAGGCCGTCTCATCTACAGCCCGCTGAGAGATTTCATCGACGGCGACAGCGTCATTGGCATCCGCCCCCGGATGGCGGTTGAAACCTACCACCTGGCGCTGCACCACCATGCCACGATCATTGCGGCCGGGCTGGACCTCGAATCATTCCACCCGGGCACCGATCTTTGCAATCGAATGGGGCCCCATACGCTGGACCTCTACCTGACGATTTTCCCGCATGTCCGGCGATTGACGGATTTCGGCCAGCTGGCCCATCCCCGCATGTCGGCACGCAACGTCGGCACACGCGAATACGTCTGATCAGGCATCCGGCCGCGGCGCCATCGCGCGCCGCGCCGCCGGCACGGGTCAGGCCGTCCGGCCCAGGCGTTCCTCAAGGATATCGAAGGGCACCCCGGGTTCGTTCTTGGCCCCGCGGATGACCAGAGAGGTCTTAACGCTGGCGACATTATCGGCCGCCGTCAGCTGACCGGTCAGAAAGCTCTGAAAGGTCGACAGATCCGGCGCGACGCATTTCAGGATGAAATCCACCTCACCGTTGAGCATGTGACACTCCCGGACCAGAGGCCAGTGGCGGCACTTCTCTTCAAAGGCGGCCAGATCGGCCTCGGCCTGGCTGACCAGCCCGACCATGGCAAACACCTGAACCTCGAACCCAAGCTCGCGGCTGTCGACCCGCGCATGATAGCCCTTGATATAGCCCGAATCCTCAAGCGTCCGGACCCGGCGCAGACAGGGCGGGGCTGAAATCCCCACGCGCTTGGCCAGCTCGACATTGGTCATACGACCGTCGGCCTGAAGCTCTGCCAGGATTTTCCGGTCGATCTGGTCCAGACGGGTTCCCGCCATACTCGCCTCCAAAAATTTGCGTTTGTTATAGCAGTAGCTATAGCGCACGCAATATTGTTTCGCGATTTTGCGCCAGCGACAGGCCTGCCATGCGCGCGTCGCGCATCGGTTGCAGGCACCGGCCGGGCACATTAGATAACCGTCACCGATACGATCTGCCAGTGTTCGCCCAAAGATCCTTCCGTCCCGGAGCTGCCTCATGACTGACACCCGCCACACCCGCGTCCTCATCATCGGCTCCGGCCCTGCCGGCTATACCGCCGGTGTCTATGCCAGCCGCGCCATGCTGAACCCGATCCTCGTGCAGGGGATCGAACCCGGCGGCCAGCTGACCACCACGACCGAGGTCGAGAACTGGCCCGGCGATACCGAGGTGCAGGGCCCCGACCTGATGGTCCGCATGGAAGCCCATGCCAAGGCAATGGGCTGTGAGATCATCAGCGATATCATCACCGACCTCGACCTCTCCAAACGCCCCTTCACCGCCAAGGGTGACAGCGGCGTGACCTACACCGCCGATGCCGTGATCCTGGCGACGGGCGCGCGTGCCAAATGGCTCGGTCTCGACAGCGAGGAAGCCTACAAGGGCTTTGGTGTCTCGGCCTGCGCAACCTGCGACGGTTTTTTCTATCGCGGACAGGAGATCGTGGTGATCGGCGGCGGCAACACCGCTGTGGAAGAGGCTTTGTTCCTGACGAACTTCGCCTCCAAGGTCACGCTGATCCACCGCCGCGACGAGCTGCGTGCAGAACGCATCCTTGTCGACCGGCTGATGAAGAACCCCAAGATCGAACCGCTCTGGCACCATGTGCTGGAAGAGGTTGTCGGCGAAGACAGCCCCAAAGGCGTGACCGGAGTGAAGGTAAAACACGTCGACACGGGGGAGATCAGCGAGATTTCGGCCAAGGGGGTCTTTGTCGCCATCGGCCACGCCCCTGCCTCCGAACTGGTGAAGGACCAGCTGGAGCTGCACCACGGCGGCTACGTCAAGGTGAACCCGGGCTCCACCGAAACTTCCGTCCCCGGCGTCTTTGCGGCCGGCGACCTGACCGACCACAAATATCGTCAGGCCGTGACCTCTGCCGGGATGGGCTGCATGGCCGCCCTCGATGCGGAACGGTTTCTTGCCGAACATGGACAGGCCGAAGGCGACACCGATCTTCCGCTTGGCCACGGCGCACCCGAAACCGAAGGCGCGCAATAAGCCGTCCGACCGGTCGCCTGCCGCGCCCCCTGCCCTGTGCCGGCCCCGGCACAGGGCAAAACGCTCCGGATTCGCCCTCCGCCCCACGTCGACCGTGACCCATCCGCAACGCCTTTGCCGCCAAGCGGACAACAGTTGACGTTCAGTCACCTGAACTGTCAGCGCATTGGCCACAAATCGCCACCCGCGGCACAAAAGGCTTTTCTGCAACTGCAAACTATGCGATGCGTTCATCCGTGAACACACTTTTGAGACCGTTGCATTGTCCGCTTTGAGAGCCCAGCCCATTACCGATGAAGAAGGAGAGCTGTTCCGCCTCCTGCGTCATCTGGACATGGCGCCCCACGCTTCGCAGCGCACCATCGCCTCGGCCATCGGAGTGTCGCTGGGCGGGCTGAACGCAAAGCTCAGGGCGGCGGCAGAAGCCGGGTTCATCAAAATCAGCGAACGCGACGGTCCCGATCGGCGCCATCGCTTTGCCTATGCCCTGACTGCACGCGGAGCGGCCGAAAAAGTCCGGCTGACGGACCGTTTTCTCGCTCGCAAATTCCAGGAATTCCAGGCACTCCACGCCGAGTTGTCCGGCTCCGGCTCTGGCCAAGTTACCTTAATTGATAGGACCACCCTTATGCAGAATAACCTTGCTCCGATCCCCGAGCTCTACGTTTCCTACGAGAGCGCCCAGAAAATGAAGCTCGAAGCGGCGGAACTGACAAGCTGGGACCTGTCCCCACGCCAGATCTGCGACCTCGAGCTGCTGATGAATGGCGGCTTCTACCCGCTCAAGGGCTTCCTGACGGAAGAGGATTACAATGGCGTCGTCGACAACATGCGCCTGGCGGACGGCGCGCTTTGGCCGATGCCGATCACCCTCGATGTGAACGAAAAATTCGCCGAAAGCATTGAGATCGGCCAGGATATCGCCCTGCGCGACCAGGAAGGCGTGATCCTCGGCACCATGACCGTGACCGACCGCTGGGAGCCCAATAAGTCGAAAGAAGCCGAGATGGTCTTCGGCGCCGACGATCAGGCGCACCCGGCCGTCAACTATCTGCATAACACCGCCGGCAAGATCTATCTCGGCGGCCCCGTCACCGGCATCCAGCAGCCCGTGCATTACGATTTCCGCGCCCGCCGCGACACGCCCAACGAACTGCGCTCCTATTTCCGCAAGCTGGGCTGGCGCAAGGTCGTGGCCTTCCAGACCCGCAACCCGCTGCACCGCGCCCACCAGGAACTGACCTTCCGCGCCGCGAAAGAGGCCCAGGCCAACCTGCTGATCCACCCGGTTGTCGGCATGACCAAACCCGGCGACGTCGACCACTTCACCCGCGTCCGCTGCTATGAGGCGGTTCTGGACAAATACCCGGCTTCGACGACCTCCATGTCCCTGCTGCCGCTCGCCATGCGTATGGCCGGCCCCCGCGAGGCGGTCTGGCACGGCCTGATCCGCAAGAACTTCGGCGTGACGCATTTCATCGTCGGCCGCGACCATGCCGGCCCGGGCTCCAACTCCCAGGGCGAGGATTTCTACGGCCCCTATGACGCGCAGGAGCTCTTCAAAAAACATGAAGAGGAAATGGGCATCGAAATGGTCCCGTTCAAACACATGGTTTATGTGCAGGAACGCGCCCAGTACGAACCCAATGACGAAATCAAAGACAAGGATGACGTCACTATCCTGAACATCTCGGGCACGGAACTGCGCCGCCGCCTTGCCGAAGGCCTGGAAATCCCGGAATGGTTCTCCTTCCCGGAAGTCGTGGCCGAACTGCGCAAGACCAAGCCGCCGCGCTCCAAACAGGGCTTCACGGTCTTCTTCACCGGCTTCTCCGGCTCCGGCAAATCCACCATCGCCAATGCCGTCATGGTCAAGCTGATGGAAATGGGCGGCCGCCCGGTGACCCTGCTCGATGGCGACATCGTGCGGAAAAACCTCTCCTCCGAGCTCGGCTTCTCGAAAGAGCACCGGGACCTCAACATCCGCCGCATCGGCTACGTGGCCTCCGAGATCACCAAGAACGGCGGCATCGCCATCTGCGCGCCCATCGCGCCCTATGCGACGACCCGCCGGGCCGTGCGCGAGGATATCGAAGCCTTTGGTGCCTTCATCGAGGTCCATGTCGCGACGTCGATCGAAGAATGCGAAAAGCGCGACCGCAAAGGCCTCTACAAGCTCGCCCGGGAAGGCAAAATCAAGGAATTCACGGGTATCTCCGATCCCTATGATGTTCCCGAAAAGCCCGAACTGCGCGTGGAAACAGAGGGCACGGATGTCGACAACTGCGCCCACCAGGTGATCCTGAAACTGGAAAGCATGGGGCTGATCGCCGCCCACTGATCCGGCCGCGACACATATGACGACCCCGGAGGGCGCTGCCCTCCGGACCTCCCGGGATATTTCAAGACCAGAGAAACAAGGCACGCGCCTCCTTCTCTGGTCCTGAAATATCCCGGGGTAGCCGCGACCGCAGGTCGAGGCGTAGGGGCAGCGCCCCTGGATCGCCCCGCAGGGGCGAACGGCAACAGCTCAGATGATCTCGTCTTCGTCGAACAGCGGGTCACGAGACAGGTGGCGCGCGATTTCCTCCAGCGCGACACCCTCCGGCACCGGGCTCTCGATTTCTGCGAGATGAAAGATCGCGTCGCCCTCATTGACCACCGGCATGACAGCCTGCCCGACGATCAGCCCCCGAAGCGGCGCCCTCACCTCTTCTTCCGCGCCGCCAAATGGGTTGGCCACCCGCGCAAGCAGATCGCCCTTCTCAACCATTTCACCATCCCGGCGATAGGTCGTGAGCAGCCCCCCGCCCGGCGTCCGGACCCATTGGCTGCGCCGGGCCAGCATGGACCCGACCCTGGGCTGAGCCGGGCCGCGCCCGCTCATCATGCCCTGGTGATGCAGCACCCGCAGAATTCCGGCCACGCCGATCCGGACCGCCGTTTCATCCACCCGCAACCCCTCACCGGCCTCGTAAAGAATGGTGCTGACTCCGCGATCCCGCGATTCGGCCCGAAGCGACCCGCTCCGTTCCGCAGAAGGGATAATGACCGGCGCGCCAAAGACCCGCGCCAGCTCCATCAGCCCCACATCCTCCGGCGTGACCCGCAACTGGGGCAGGTTCGTCCGGTTAACGGCGGCGGAATGAAGATCAATGCCGAACTGACAGCGCAGCACGACTTCGTTGAGGAAAAGATGCGCAAGCCGGGAGGCCAGAGACCCCCCGTCATTGCCTGGAAACGACCGGTTCAGATCCCGCCGATCTGGCAGATATCTGGACCGGTTGAGAAACCCGAATGTATTCACGATCGGGACAACCAGCAGGGTCCCGCGCAGCCCCGAGAGTGATTTCTGGCTGAGCAGACGGCGGGTGATTTCCACCCCGATCACCTCGTCCCCATGCACCGCAGCGCTCACGAAACTGACCGGGCCGTCGCGCCGCCCGTGTATGACATGCACCCGCAGCGAGACCGGCGTATGATCGGGCAGAACGGAGACGGGAAGATCAACTGTCTGACGCTGCCCCGGAGCGATCCGGGCGTTTCCGATCTCGAAAAAGCGTCGCGCAGTCATGTCATGCCCCTGCCACGGTGGAACCGATTGGTCCTCAGCTAGCCGGGGTCCGGACGGGAAGACAAGCCCGCCCGTTAAATGGTCGCCAGAATGGTGGCGCCTGCGCTGTCAGTGCACCGCCACCGGCGCCATATCGTTCTGACGTGCAAGGATAAATGCCGAAGACCGGTCGCGCACCAGCGCCAGACGTTCCCCCGACGCATCGTGCACGGCATAGAGCGTATCAAGCCCTTCGGCCTGCTCCTGCACCTCTTCCGGGAGGTCGGTCACAGCCACCGGCCGGACATAGACGATCCGCGCCGCATCCTTTGTAATTTCATACCGTTCGTTCATGGAATTACCCCCTCTTGATCTGGATGGTCTGAACGATTTTGGCGGGTTCAACCCGCGTCAAATCGATGTGCAACAGGCCGTTTTCCATGACAGCCTCGCCGACTTCGACTCCCTCGGCCAGCACGAAGCTGCGCTGGAACTGTCGGGCCGCGATGCCACGGTGCAAGAACACCCGGCCCTCGGCGTCGTCGCTCTGGCGGCCGCGGATCACCAGCTGGCTGTCTTCCAGCGTAATGGCCAGGTCACTTTCCGAGAACCCGGCAACCGCCAGGGTAATCCTGTAGGATCCTTCAGACGTCTGTTCGATATTGAAGGGCGGATATCCGTCATTGCCGGTCTTGGCCGACCGTTCGAGCAACCGCTCCAACTGCTCGAAACCCAGCATATAGGGGTGCGCCCCCAGCGTCATCTTCGTCATAACACGTCCTTGATCCGTAAGCGACAGTGCGGCGGGCCCCGTCTGGCGACCCGTCCTGCTATCAATATGGTCGCCCTCCGCGCAGCGTTCAAGCCTCCCTAAGGCTCGGGCTTTGCCTCGCCGCCGGTTAGGGGGTATTCTGGAGCCCTTGAGAATGCAGGAGAATCGCGGATCATGAATGCGCGTAGCGACATGTCGATGCAGAACGAGGATGTGCTGCGCGTGGAACTTGAAGTGTTCCGCCGCGAGCATGCCGATCTGGATGCCGCCATCTCGGCCCTGCAGGACCGCGGCACGGCCGATCAGCTGACCCTGCAGCGGCTGAAGAAGCAGAAACTGATGCTCAAGGACAAGATCGCCCGGATCGAGGACCGGCTAACCCCCGATATCATCGCCTGACGCGGCCATGCGGCTGATTGCGCCCGCCGCCCCAGCCCTTATAACGCGTAGTCTCAACTGCGGGGGACGCATATGGGCGATATCAAGGTAGGCATCATCATGGGCAGCCAGTCCGACTGGCCCACGATGAAGGAAGCGGCAACCATTCTCGACGAGCTGGGCGTGGCTTATGAGACCAAGATCGTCTCTGCCCACCGGACGCCGGACCGGCTCTGGTCCTATGGCAAGACGGCGGCCGAACGCGGCCTGCATGTCATCATCGCAGGCGCGGGTGGCGCGGCGCATCTGCCCGGAATGATGGCCTCCAAGACCCGCGTCCCCGTGATCGGCGTGCCGGTACAGACCCGGGCGCTCTCCGGCGTCGACAGCCTCTATTCCATCGTCCAGATGCCCAAGGGCTTCCCCGTTGCCACCATGGCCATCGGTGCGGCCGGTGGCGCCAATGCCGGCCTCATGGCCGCCGGGATCCTGGCGATCAGCGACGCCGAGCTTGCCACCCGCCTCGACGCCTGGCGCGAGGCCCTCTCTGCCTCCATCCCCGATGAGCCCTCAGATGATTGACACGCCCCAGATCCTGCCCACCGGCTCCACCATCGGCATCCTCGGCGGTGGCCAGCTGGGCCGCATGCTGTCGGTTGCCGCCGCGCGGCTTGGCTTCAAGACCGTCATTTTCGAACCGGGCGGGGATTGCCCCGCCTCTCATACCGCCAATTATCACCTCCAGGCTGAGTACACCGACGAAGCCGCCCTCCGCCGCTTCGCCGACAGTGTGGACGTGATTACTTACGAATTCGAAAACATTCCCACCTCCGCGCTGGATAGTCTCGAAACGCTCAAACCGATCCGCCCCGGCCGCGAGGCGCTGCGTATCTCGCAGGACCGCCTGACGGAGAAGGAGTTCCTCACCGGGCTCGGCCTGACCGTCGCCCCCTACGCCGATATCCCCGATGCCGCCGCCCTTCAGGCCGCGCTGGACACGATCGGCACCCCGTCGATCCTGAAAACCCGCCGCTTCGGCTATGACGGCAAGGGCCAGGCGCGGCTCAAATCGCCCGGCGATGCCGAAACCGCGCTTACGGAGATGAACGGCGCCCCCGCCGTGCTGGAGGGGTTCGTCACCTTCACCTCCGAGGTCTCCATCATCGCCGCCCGCGGGCTCGACGGGTCTGTTGCCTGCTACGATCCCGGAGAGAACGTGCACCGCGAGGGCATCCTGCGCACCACAACCGTCCCCGCCGCCCTGCCCGCCTCCGCCCGCACCGACGCCGTGCTTCTGGCCGCCAAGATCCTGACCGCGCTGGATTATGTGGGCGTCATGGGGGTGGAGCTTTTCGTGACGCCCGCCGGACTGATCGTCAATGAAATCGCCCCGCGCGTGCATAATTCCGGCCACTGGACCCAGAACGGCTGCGTCGTCGACCAGTTCGAACAGCATATCAGAGCTGTGGTCGGCTGGCCGCTTGGCGATGGCTCACGCTATGCCGACGTGGTGATGGAGAACCTGATCGGCGCGGATATGGACCGGGTGCCTGCGCTTGTCGGGGAGCCTGAGGTGGCGGTGCATTTGTATGGGAAAGCCGAGGTGAAGGCGGGGCGGAAGATGGGGCATGTGAATAGGGTTGGGTGAGGAATTCACTGGTGGCAGCCCAATCGCAGCTTGACAAAGCAAGGTTCTTAAAAAAAAGTTGCTTAATAACTTTTAGCGAGTTCTAATCCTATGGATTCAGAAGACCAAGACCGATACTCTTTTTGGCCTCCGGATTTGATAAGGGCTTTCCACAACAGACAAGTCGTATTGTTCATAGGCTCAGGACTTTCTTCGCAAGCCAAGTCAGGCTTTGGAAGAAGTGCGCCAAGCTGGCAAGGGTTGCTGGAACACCTAAAAAAGCAAGCCGAAGAGAAAGGGCTCCTCCACAAAGAAGATCGGAAGAGGGAACTGGAGCGGATCATTAAGAATGGTAGCCCCGACGACTACCAAATCGCGGCCGAGTACCTTAAGGACAAGTTTGATAACGGAAATGAAGACTTAAAGCTATCAGTCTCCCAACTATTGTCGAAATTTTCGCCTGGATTAGCCCACCAGATTGTTGGGAGGCTTCCGGTAGCAGGTTACATATCAACCAATTACGACACCTACTTGGAGACCGTTTTTGCATCCGAGCACATGAAACCGCTGCAAGTGTATTCAGCCAATTCACTTGATGCGCTTGCAATTGCGACGATGGAAACGCATTCACCGTGGCTTATAAAAATGCACGGGCAAATTGGAACATCAGAAAACTTTGTTTTATCATATAGGGATTACGAGGAGGCTTACGCATCGGGCAGAATTGAAACACTGTTTACAACAATTCTCAGTAGGTACACAATCCTCTTTATTGGATTTGGATTTCGAGACCCACCAATCATGAGCGCGCTGCGATCTTCGTTCCTGAAACTTGGTAAAAATTACCGTCGGCACTATGCATTTTCGGACAACCAAACACTTGCATCAATAAAATCCCGCTTTCTCCAGAAACACTTTAACGTCCACACCATTAGATACCCGAGCGCTGAATCTGAGGACGAAAAAAAACAAAATCAAAAACACCGAAATTTCTCCGTATGGCTAAAACAGCTAGAGAAAGCCGTGCGGATGACCCGGCCTCCGTCTGTACGAGTACTGATGCACCTCAGATTCACTGGAGAGACAAACACGACTTATCTTTACAAGGCCCGAAATGGCGAAAAAGATGTTTTCTTGTGGCCATCAATAGAGTGGCATCATCAGGCTGAAGGAAATGGACCCACTGAATTCACGCAAGCATCCTTCAGAAATGCCATAAGAGATCAATTCAATGTTGACTCTGAAACCGCCGAAAGCATTTCGATTTCAAGAATAAGTAGAACCTTTATTGATGAGGACAAGGTAAATATCGCCCACGACAACAGGCGATATGATTTTCACTTTCAGTTCCTGACGATTGATGTTAGCGCGGAGTACAAGGAAAGGCTGCTAAACTTTTTTGAAGTGACAATGCCAGAAATTGGCCCCTGGAATTTCAACGATATTATGAAACACAAAGAAACGAACAAATACAATAAGAACCCGATACACATATTCCAAGATCTCTGAATTCAGCCTCTTACCCCTCAGCCCCCCTCAACACCTCCGCCCTCTTCTCCTCCCCCATCCGATCCCACGCCCGATACACAACCCCCATCCGCCGGTTCCCCTCGAACCGCTCCCGGTGGCGCACCAGAAAATCCCAATACAATAAATTAAACGGGCAGGCCCCCTCCCCCACCTTCACCTCCGGATCGTAGGAACACCCCTCGCAATAATCCGACATCTTCGAGATGTAATTGGCCGAGGACACATAGGGCTTCGACGCCACCACGCCGCCATCCGCCCATTGCGACATGCCGATGGTGTTCGGCGCCTCCACCCATTCAAACGCATCCGCATAGACCGACAAGTACCATTCATGGACCTGAGCCGGATCAACCCCCAGCAACAGAGCATAATTCCCCGTGATCATCAGCCGCTGGATGTGATGCGCATAGGCCAGATCGCGGGTCTGGGCGACGACCTCCCGGATGCAGCGCATCTCCGTCTCTCCGCCCCAATAGGCGGCGGGCAGGTCGCGGCTGTGGCCCAGCTCGTTTGACGCCGTATAGTCCGGCCCCTTCAGGAAATAGATCCCCCGCACATATTCCCGCCAGCCAAGGATCTGGCGGATGAACCCCTCGGCAGAATTGATCGGCACCTGACCGTCACGATAGGCCGCCTCCGCCGCCGCGCAGACCTCCCGCGGGAGCAGCAGCCCGAGGTTCATGTAGACCGAGAGCACGCCGTGGTTGAGGTAGGGCTCGTCCAGCAGCATCGCATCCTGCGTCGCCCCGAAATCGGACAGCTGGGTCTTAATGAAATGGGTCAGGGCCCGGCGCGCCTGCGTCCGGGTGACGCCAAAGACAAAGGGATCGAGCGTGCCGAAATTGTCGGAGAACCGGTCGCGGACCATCGCCAGCACCTCCTCCGTCATCGCGTCGGGGGTGAATTCCATCGGCCGCGCCTGCAGAAGGGAGCGTTGCGCGGGCTTGCGGTTTTCCTTGTCGTAGTTCCAGTCGCCCCCGGCCGGGTCCTTGCCGTCCATCAGGAACCCGCTCTCCCGCCGCATCTCCCGGTAGAACCACTCCATCCGCAGCTCTTTGCGGCCCTCCGCCCAGTCGCGGAAGCGGTCGAGCGAACAGAGGAACCGGTCGTCTTCGACCAGCGTGACCCCGACCGGACAGGCCTCCAGCGCTTCTATCAGCCGCCATTCGCCGGGACGGACCGCGACGACCTCCTCCGGGTGACAGTCCTGATGCACCGCCATCAGCGCGCCGCAGATCGACCGCGGGCCGTCACCGTCCAGCCGGAAGTAGCGGACGTCCCAGCCGGCCTCCCGCAGCTCCTCCGCGAAATGCCGCATGGCCGAGAGGACCAGCGCGATCTTCTTGGGGTGATGCGGCACATAGCCGGTCTCGTCCGGCACTTCGGCCATCACCACCACGTCCTGAGCCGGATCGCCGTCGCGCAGCACCGCCAGCTCCGGTGACAGCTGGTCGCCCAGCACAAGGATCACGCGCCTCACCATTCCACCCGATCCCCGCGCCAGTCGAAAAAGCCGCCCGTATCTGCCGGTCCGAGGCCGTCCAGCACCGACAGGATGTTCCCCGCCGCCTCTGCGGGCGCGACAGCCGGATGCCGCCGCAGATAGCGCGCCGTCAGATCGGACTGCACCGTGCCGGGATGCAGCGCCACCACCGCGGCCTGCCTGTGCGTCCGCGCCAGCTCCACCGCTGCCGTATGCACGATCTGGTTCGCCGCAGCCTTGGCCGCGCGGTAGGAATACCAGCCGCCCAGCCGGTTATCGCCGATCGACCCGACCCGCGCCGTCAGCACCGCAAAGACCGACCTGCCGTCCCGCGGCAAGAGCCGCGCCGCATGGCCCAGCAGCAGCGCCGGCCCCACCGCATTCAGCGCGAACTGCGCCAGCATCGCCTCCGCTGATATCTCCCGCAGGGCCTTCTCCGGCCCCGCCCCGCCGATCTCCAGCGCCCCGGTTGCCACCAGCACCAGGTCAAACGGCCCCTGGACCGCCCCCAGCACCCGCGCGACGGCGACCTCATCCGTCACATCCAGCCCGTCCCGCGACCGCGACAGTCCGACAACTTCCACGCCCCGCGCCCGCAACGCCGACGCAACCGCGCCGCCGACCGCCCCGCTCTCTCCGATGATCAATGCCCGTTCCATGTCCGGTCTACGTGGCGCGCCAGCCAACCGGATCAAACCGGTCTCTTCATCTTTCCCAAAAACCTCTCGCCGAAGGCATCGCTGCGCAGCAGCGAAAGACACGGGTTCCCAAGCCGCGCCAGCCGCGCTATATCGCCCTCATGGAAACCAAAGGGCATATCATCACAACCGCTGGCGCCACGCGCCGCGTTGCCCTGTGCCTACTCCTAATCCGCCTCTGAGCGTGCCGGTTCGGCGCGACCGCTCAGAGGTATGCCGTCCCGCGCCATGGCTTTAGGAGAAAGAGAGAACCCCATGAACACATCCGCAAAACAGGACCACGTCCTGATATTCGACACGACCCTTCGCGACGGGGAGCAATCGCCCGGCGCCACCATGACGCATGAGGAGAAGCTGGAAATCGCCGCCATGCTCGACGAGATGGGCGTGGACATTATCGAGGCCGGTTTCCCCATCGCCTCCGAAGGTGATTTCAACGCCGTGACCGAGATCGCGAAGAACTCAAAGAATTCGGTGATCTGCGGCCTCAGTCGCGCCAACTTCAAGGATATCGACCGCAATTGGGAGGCCGTGAAACACGCCGCCCGCCCCCGTATCCACACCTTCATCGGCACCTCGCCGCTGCACCGCGCCATTCCGAACCTTACCATGGACGAAATGGCCGACCGCATCCACGAAACGGTCACCCATGCCCGCAACCTCAGCGACGATGTCCAGTGGTCGCCGATGGATGCGACGCGGACCGAACATGACTATCTCTGCCGCGTGGTGGAGATCGCCATCAAGGCCGGCGCCACAACGATCAATATCCCCGATACCGTCGGCTATACCGCGCCCCGCGAATCCGCCGACCTGATCCGCATGCTGATCGAAAAAGTCCCCGGCGCCGACGAGATCGTCTTTGCCACCCATTGCCACAACGACCTCGGCATGGCGACGGCCAACTCCCTCGCCGCCGTAGAGGCCGGCGCCCGCCAGATCGAATGTACGATCAACGGGCTGGGCGAACGGGCGGGCAATACCGCGCTGGAAGAGGTGGTCATGGCGCTGCGCGTCCGCAACGATATCATGCCCTATCAGACCGGCATCGACACCACCAAGATCATGGGCCTCTCGCGCCGCGTCGCGACCGTGTCGGGCTTCCCGGTGCAGTTCAACAAGGCCATCGTCGGCAAGAACGCCTTCCTGCACGAGTCGGGCATCCATCAGGACGGCGTGCTCAAGAACGTCGAAACCTTCGAGATCATGAAGCCCGCCGATATCGGGCTGAACGAAGACAATATCGTCCTCGGCAAGCATTCCGGCCGGGCGGCGCTGAAATCCAAGCTCACCGCGCTTGGCATCGAGCTGGGGCAGAACCAGCTCAACGATGTCTTCGTGCGCTTCAAGGACCTCGCCGACCGCAAGAAGGAGGTCTATGACGACGACCTCCTCGCCCTCATCCGGGTGACCGAAGATGCCACGCCCGACCGGCTGGAGCTCAAATCGCTCAAGGTCATCTGCGGCACCGGCGGCCAGTCGGCCGAGATGGTCATGACCGTCGACGGCGCGGAAATCCGTGCCGAAACCACCGGCGATGGCCCTGTGGATGCGTCGTTTAACGCGGTAAAGGAGATCTTCCCGCATGCCGCCAAGCTGGAGCTCTATCAGGTGAACGCCGTGACCCAGGGCACCGACGCGCAGGCGACGGTGTCGGTCCGGCTGAACGAGGACGGGCGTATCGTCACCGGCTCGTCGGCCGATACGGATACGGTCGTGGCCTCCGTCCGCGCCTATATCCACGCGCTCAACCGCCTGCTGGTGCGGCGCGACAAGGTCGGAACGGGCGCCGACCAGCGCGAGATCAGCTACAAGGACGTCAGCTGATCCATCGCCGACCAACGAAGCAAAAGGCCCGGCCCCGCGCCGGGCCTTTTTTGCTTCGGGCAACATGGGCAACCTTCGGCGCGTTTGGCCGGCGTCCCATCACGTTTCTGTCAGCGTCGCAGATGCGCGCCGTCCGGGTAACTATGTCCCTGTCACTGCAACAGGACAGGAGACCCAGATGAAACTTCTCATCGCAGCCGTGATCTCGTTCGCCGCTTTTCCCGCTTTGGCGAACACGAATATGGCATCCGGCATGGTCGAGGTGCGCGATCGCACCCAAATTTCCGAATTCGGGATCAATTCGGATCTTGCCGACGATCTTGATGTCTACGACGCCAACGGCCGCAAAATCGGCGAGATCGAGGAAATCGTCGGCCCTGATCGCCGCACCGCCCAGGCCATCGTAGTCGATTTCGATGATGACATGGCCGGAGCCGACGACCACGAACGCCTGTTTCCCCTGACGGCCTTTTCTTTCGACGGCAGCGGGCTGGTCATGGCCGATATCTCCGGCATCAAGGACGCGCCGATCTGGCGTGACTGATAAGCCAGCCCGACCGCCCTGGCGCCGGTCCGGATCAAGCCAGCCTGGTTCTTACCGGCCCGTCATCAAGACGTGCGCGCGAAAAGAGCCGCCAGCGAACCGGCCTCTTCCTCCAGCCCGAAAGGCGCATTGACCACGGTCAGGCCTGACCCGACCATCCCGTGGCCCTCCCGCACCGGCGGAAAGGAAACCTCGCTTTTCACGAGCTTCGGCAGGCCCTGTGCCTCGATCCCCCGCACCATGCCGCGATGGCGCGCGTCCTTCAGGATCGGATACCAGAGCGCGATGATCCCCACATTCCACGCCCGGTGCACCCGGCCGATGAACTTGGGGATCGTGTCGTAATCCGCCTTCACCTCGAAACTCGGGTCGATCAGCATCAGGCCCCGGCGCGGCTCGGGCGGGGCCAGCGACATCGCGAGCTCGAACCCGTCCTGCCGGTGCACCTTGGCGCGGCGGCCCACGGCCCGCTCCAGCGCCGCATGTTCCTGTGGATGCAGCTCTGCCAGATGCAGGCTGTCCTCAACGCGCAGCATGTCGGATGCGATCAGCGGAGAGCCGGGATAGGCCGCCGCCCCATGCGCCGCCCGCACCCTGTCCAGCACCGCAACATAAGGATGATCCGCGGCAAAACTGCCCAGCATCCGCCCCACGCCCGCCGCCGCCTCCCCGGTCTTCACCGCCTCCGCCGCCGTCAGGTCATAAAGGCCCCGCCCGGCATGCGTCTCGATATAGCTCAGCGGCTTCGGCTTCTCGGTCAGCCGCGCCAGCATCCACGCCAGAAGCGCATGCTTGTGCACGTCGGCGGGATTCCCGGCATGATAGAGGTGTTGATAGGACAGCATGCCCTCCCCTAGCCCGCGCCGGGCGCTGCGGCAATCGGCAGCGTGGCTGGCGCGGGCGGTTTGATGCTGATTTGCGCCCCCCAGACCTTTCGCCGAGGCATCCGCCCGGTTAAAAGGGCGCTCAGCCCGCCCTTACCCGAGTCGCGGGTTCTTGGGGGTTATTGGCAGGATAACGGGAAAAAATGAGCTTTTGGGATAAGATACCGGGCCTTGTGTCCTCGGACATGGCGATCGACCTCGGCACAGCGAACACTCTGGTCTACGTCAAGGGCAAAGGTGTCATCCTCTCCGAACCCTCCGTTGTGGCCTATCACGTCAAGGATGGCGTGAAAAAGGTGCTGGCCGTCGGCGAGGATGCCAAGCTCATGCTGGGCCGGACCCCCGGCACGATCGAGGCGATCCGCCCGATGCGCGAAGGTGTGATCGCAGATTTCGACGTGGCCGAAGAGATGATCAAGCATTTCATCCGCAAGGTTCACAAACGCTCCACCTTCTCCAAGCCCAAGATCATCGTCTGCGTGCCCCATGGCGCCACCCCGGTTGAGAAACGCGCGATCCGCCAGTCGGTTCTCTCCGCCGGCGCCCGCCGCGCCGGACTGATCGCCGAACCCATCGCCGCCGCCATCGGCGCCGGCATGCCCATCACCGACCCGACCGGCAACATGGTCGTGGACATCGGCGGCGGCACGACCGAAGTGGCCGTCCTGTCGCTGGGTGATATCGTCTACGCCCGTTCCGTCCGCGTCGGCGGCGACCGCATGGACGAGGCGATCATCTCCTACCTGCGTCGCCAGCAGAACCTTTTGGTGGGCGAGTCGACCGCCGAGCGCATCAAGACCACCATCGGCACCGCCCGCATGCCCGACGACGGGCGCGGCACCTCGCTGATGATCCGCGGCCGCGACCTGCTGAACGGCGTCCCGAAAGAGACGGAGATCACCCAGGCCCAGGTGGCAGAGGCGCTGTCCGAACCCGTCCAGCAAATCTGCGAGGCGGTGATGACCGCGCTGGAAGCCACCCCGCCGGATCTGGCCGCCGATATCGTCGACCGGGGCGTCATGCTGACCGGCGGCGGCGCGCTGCTGGGCGATCTGGACCTCGCGCTGCGCGAACAGACCGGGCTGGCCGTGTCCATCGCTGACGAGAGTTTGAACTGCGTGGCCCTTGGAACGGGCAAAGCGCTGGAATACGAAAAACTCCTCCGCCACGCGATTGACTACGACAGTTAACGCGCCCACCCTTCGGATGAAGAGGGCCGACCTTGGCACAGGACCGTAACAGGGAAGAGGACTATTTCACACCGCTGCGGCGCCTGCTGACCAGCGTCCTCATCCTTGCGCTCTTCGGCCTCTTCCTGCTCTGGCGGATCGACAGCCCGCGCATCGAACGGTTCCGGGCCCAGGTGATCGACCGCGTCATCCCGAATTTCGACTGGGCCATGGCGCCGGTCAACGGCACGATGAATGTGCTGCGCGACTTTCAGTCCTACGCCCGGATCCAGCAGCAGAACCAGGAATTGCGGCGGGAGCTGCAGCAGATGAAAGCCTGGAAAGAGGCAGCACTTCAGCTGGAACAGGAAAACGCCCGGCTGCTGGACCTCAACAAGGTCCGCCTCGACCCGCGCCTGACCCATATCACCGGCGTTGTGATGGCCGACAGCGGCTCTCCGTTCCGGCAATCCGTCCTGCTGAACGTGGGCGAACGCGATGGCATCATCGACGGCTGGGCCACGATGGACGGGATCGGGCTGGTCGGACGGATTTCGGGCGTCGGGCAAAAGACCTCGCGCGTGCTGCTTCTGACCGACACCTCGTCGCGGCTGCCCGTTGTCATCCAGCCCTCCGGCCAGCGCGCCCTGATCGAAGGCGACAACTCCGCCGCCCCGCCGATTGAATTCCTCGAAGCGCCGGATCTGGTTCGGCCGGGCGACCGGATCATTTCCTCCGGTGATGGCGGGGTCTTTCCCCCCGGTCTGCTGGTGGGGCGTGTCGCGCAGGATCCGGGCGGGCGGCTGCGGGTCCGGCTGGCGGCCGATTTCGAACGGCTCGAATATCTGCGCGTGCTGCGTCACCACGGGGTGGAGGAAATCCGCGACCCCGGCAGCCTGATCGATGCGACGGTCGGCGTGTCGATCCCGCAGGCGCCAGAGGTCGATGAAAACAGCGTCGATCTGACGAGCGGAGGCAACTGATGTCCGAATTGCTGACCGCCGCCCCCACCCGCACCTGGTCGCTGCGCATTGCCTATGGGCTGATCTGCCTTGGCATTATCCTGTTGCAGCTTCTGCCGCTTCAGACGATGCCGCGGGATATTGCCGGCCCCGAGATCATGCTGATCATGACCTTCGCCTTCGCGCTGCGGCGCCCCGAACTTGTGCCGCCCGCACTGGTCGGCTCGGTGGCCCTGCTGGCCGACCTGCTGTTGCAGCGTCCGCCGGGCCTGATGGCCGGGCTGACGGTTGTGGCGACCCAGGCCCTGCGCAACCGCTCCGAAGGGCTGCGCACCCTGCCCTTCAGCGTGGAATGGCTGACGGCGGCTCTGGCGCTGACGGCCGTCCTTCTCGGATTTCGGATCGCGCTTGCGATCTTTATGATTTCGCAGCCGCCAATTCTGCTGACCTTCACCCAGATTGCCAGTTCCGCCCTGTTCTACCCGGTCATGGTGATTGGGGTGGTTGCCCTCTTCGGAATGCGGCGGGTCGCACCGGGAGAGATGGACACCATGGGGCACCGCCTGTGAAACGCCCGGCCCGCGATACGGCACATGGCGCCCGAAAGATCACCCGCCGCGCGCTCATTCTGGGCGGGGCGCAGCTGGGGTTCATGGGGCTTCTGGCGCTGCGCATGCGTTACATGCAGGTGGACGAGGCGGACAAATTCCGCCTGCTGGCCGAAGAAAACCGGATCAACATCCGTCTGATCCCGCCCGCGCGCGGTGAAATCTTTGACCGCAACGGCAAGCCCATTGCCACCAATGACCCCTCCTACCGGATTACGCTGACCCGCGAAGATGCCGGCGATATCGATGCCGTTATCGGGCGGTTGCAGTCGCTTATCAGTATCGACCCGGAGGATCTGGACCGCGCCCGGGCCGAATTGAAACGCACCTCGCCCTTCTTTCCCGTCACCCTGGTCGACCCGGTCGACTGGTCCACCGTGACCGAGATTGCGGTCAACGCCCCGGCCCTGCCCGGCGTTACACCCGAAGTCGGCCTGACCCGCAATTATCCGCGCGGATCGGACTTTGCCCATGTGGTTGGCTATGTCGGACCGGTCTCTGATTACGACCTGGAAAAGATCGAGGCGCCCGATCAGCTGCTGCTTATTCCCCGGTTTCAGATCGGCAAGGTCGGGCTTGAATCGAAACTGGAGGAAGAGCTGCGCGGCAAGGCGGGCGCCCGCCGGGTCGAGGTGAACCATGTTGGCCGGGAAATGCGCGAACTTGACCGGCGCGAGGGCAAACAGGGCGAGGATCTCCAGCTGACCATCGACGCCGACCTGCAGAATTACACGCAGGCGCGTCTGGACGGCGAAAGCGCCGCCGCCGTGGTCATGGACACCCGCAACGGCGACATTCTGGCCATCGCATCCGCGCCCAGCTTTGACCCCAACCTGTTTGTCCGCGGCATTTCCGTAAGCGATTACCGCGCCCTGACGGAAAACAAGTACCGCCCGCTGGCGGCCAAATCCGTACAGGGGATTTACCCTCCCGGATCGACCTTCAAAATGGTGGTCGCCCTTGCCGGACTTGAGGCCGGTGTCATCGGCCCCGAGGACACCTACTACTGCCGCGGGCATCTCGAAGTCGCGGGCCGCCGGTTCCACTGCTGGAAGCGGGCCGGCCATGGACATATGAACCTTGAGGGGTCGCTCCGCGAAAGCTGCGACGTCTACTATTATGAGCTGGCGCTGGAAATCGGGATCGAAAAGATCTCCGACATGGCCCGCCGGCTGGGCATAGGTGAACGCCACGATATTCCCATGTCCGCCATCGCGCAGGGCCTGGCACCGACCAAGGAATGGAAACGAACCGCCCGCGAAGCCGATTGGGTGATCGGGGACACGGTCAACTCGTCAATCGGACAGGGCTTCGTGCTGGCCTCCCCGCTGCAGCTGGCGATCATGACGGCCCGCATTGCCACGGGGCGCGCGGTGTCGCCGCGGCTGATCAAAACGATCAACGGCGTCGAACAGCCATCCGGCGCCGGCGAGACGCTGGGACTGAACGAAAATCACCTGCGGCAGGTTCGCAAGGCGATGTTCTCGGTCAGCAATAATCGCAAAGGCACCGCCTATGGCAGCCGTATCATAGCCGAGAATATGCGCATGGCCGGCAAGACCGGCACCAGCCAGGTCCGCAACATTACCGCCAAGGAACGCGCCGCCGGCGTGACCTCCAATGCCGACCTCCCCTGGGAACGCCGCGACCACGCGCTCTTTGTCGATTTCGCGCCCTATGAAAACCCGCAGGTCGCCGTGGCTGTTGTCATTGAACATGGCGGCGGCGGCTCTGCCGTGGCGGCACCCGTGGCGCGCGACATCACCCTGCAGGCGCTTTACGGCAGCGAACCGCCGCTGGATGCCTACCCGACCAAGGACCGCGCCAAGATCAAGACGCTGCAGGAAAAAATGCGTGAATATCGCCCCCGCGACCCCGGCGATACCAAGAGCCGCGCATGAGTTATCTTGAGAATAACGTCAAGACGACGCCCAGCGGCTTCCGCAAGGTGCTGTATCTGAACTGGCCGCTGCTGCTGCTGTTGACGGCGGTCGCGGCCTTTGGCGTGCTGATGCTCTATTCCGTTGCCGGCGGCTCCGCCCGGCCCTGGGCCGATCCGCAGGCGAAACGGTTTGTGATGGGGCTGGGCGTGATGTTTTTCGTTGCCATGGTGCCGGTCTGGCTGTGGCGCAACCTGTCCGTCGTGGCCTATCTGGGCTCCGTCCTTCTGCTGGTCGCGGTCGAATTCTTCGGCGCGGTTGGCATGGGCGCGCAGCGCTGGATCGATATCGGTTTCATGCGCCTTCAGCCCTCGGAGCTGATGAAGATCACACTGGTGATGATCCTGGCGGCCTATTACGACGCCCTGCCTTTGAGACGGACATCCCGTCCCATATGGGTCATCATTCCCGTCATCCTGATCCTGCTGCCCACCTTCCTCGTTCTGCGTCAGCCCGATCTCGGGACGGCGCTTCTTCTTATGATCGGCGGCGCGGCGGTCATGTTTCTTGCAGGTGTCCACTGGGCCTATTTCGTGGCCGTGATCACCGCAGGCATTGCCGGAGTGACGGCCGTCTTTGAATCCCGCGGCACCGACTGGCAGCTGATCAAGGACTACCAGTTCCGCCGGATCGACACCTTCCTCGACCCGTCCAACGATCCGCTTGGCGCAGGCTATCACATCACACAGGCCAAGATCGCCCTGGGCTCCGGCGGCTGGACCGGGCGCGGCTTCATGCAAGGCACGCAGTCGCGGTTGAACTTCCTGCCCGAAAAGCACACCGACTTCATCTTCACCACCCTGGCAGAGGAGTTCGGCTTTGTCGGGGCCTTCTCCCTCCTCTGCCTCTACGCGCTGATCATCGTCTTCTGCATCTCTTCCGCGCTGGCCAACCGCGACCGCTATTCGTCGCTGCTGACGCTGGGGATTTGCTGCACCTTCTTCCTCTTCTTCGCCGTGAACATGTCGATGGTGATGGGGCTTGCGCCTGTCGTGGGCGTGCCTCTGCCGCTCGTCTCCTACGGCGGGTCGGCCATGCTCGTGCTCATGGCCGCCTTCGGACTGGTGCAGAGCGCGCATATCCACAGGCCAAGGTAATGACCGTAAACATCCTCTTCGCCGCCGCATCCGATATGTGGCCCGATTACGAACGCCCGCTGATCCAGGCGCTGGACAGAACAGGGCTCGATTACCGCCTGTCCACCGACTTATCCCCCGCCGAGACCGATTTTATCATCTACGCTCCGAACAGCGCCGTTCAGGATTTCACGCCCTACACCCGCTGCAAGGCGGTGCTGAACCTCTGGGCCGGGGTGGAGAATATCGTGACCAACAAAACCCTGACCATGCCGCTGGCCCGCATGGTCGATCCCAGCCTGACGCAGGGGATGGTGGAATGGGTCACGGGCCATGTCCTGCGCTACCATCTGGATATCGACTGGTTCCTCGCCCGGCAGAACGGCAAGTGGGAACGTCACGTGCCGCCCGTGGCCCAGGAACGCCCCGTGACGGTGCTGGGTATGGGTGAGCTGGGCCGCGCCTGTGCGGAGACGCTGGCGGGGCTCGGCTTCCCCGTCACCGGCTGGAGCCGCAGCCCGAAGGAGGTGCCGGGCATCACCACCCTGCACGGCGATGACGGCCTGACGGAGGCGCTGTCCACTGCCGAAATCCTTGTCCTGCTGCTGCCGCGCACGGCAGAGACCGAGAACATCCTGAACGCCGACCGCCTCGCGCTCATGCCCAGGGGCGCGCGCATCGTGAACCCCGGACGCGGGCCGCTGATCGATGACGAGGCCCTGCTGGCGGCGCTCGACAGCGGACAGATCGGCCATGCCACGCTGGATGTCTTCCGGGTGGAGCCACTGCCCGCCGATCATCCCTTCTGGTCGCATGACAAGGTGACCGTCACCCCGCATATCGCCTCGGAGACGCGTGCCTCGACGGCAGCGCAGGTGATTGCGGAAAATGTCCGGCGCGGCGCGGCCGGAGAGCCTCTGCTGCACATGGTCGACCGGACCCGCGGCTATTGACCGTAGGATGGGTGCTGGCACCCATCTGCCTGCTCAGGGATGGGTGCCAGCACCCATCCTACACCCCGCGCAGAGCGCTCCTGACCGCGAGGTCCCGCGCGATCCGGCAATCCTCAGGCTCCAGCGGCGCGCGACCCTCGGCCGCCCAGGGCCGGAACCGCGCACGAAAGGCCCAGAGTAGAAGCGCCTCCGCAGTCTCGACCTCGGGCCGGTGATACCCGATCCGCGCCAGATCGGCGGCAAAACCCGCGTCATCCACCTCACGCCCGGCATCGTCAGCGGCACAGGCATCCGCACCCGGCCAGATCGCCAGCCCCTGCCATGCCAGTCGACGCCAGTCGAACCTTGGGCCCGGATCACATTTCCGGTCCGGCGCCATGTCCGAATGGCCGATCACATTCTCCACAGGGATTGACCAGCGCCCCAGAATGCCGCCCAGCAGCCCCTCCAGCACCGCCATCTGCGGCTCAGGGAACGGGTGTGCGCCGGTATTGGCCAGCTCGATCCCGATGGAATGGGAGTTCACATCCGTTACCGGCCCCCAGGCCCCCGCCCCGGCATGCCAGGCACGGTCCTCCTCGGCCACCATCTGCCAGAGGTCCCCTGTCTCGGAAATCAGGTAATGGCAGCTGACGGGCGAGAGCCCCTCCGGCGGCTCCGGATCGCAGAGCCGCTCAAGAGCGGCCTCCGCCGTCGCCATCGCCGTGAAATGGATCACCACCATGTCCGGCGCGCCACCATGACGGCGCGCACCGAAATTGCCCGACGCCACCCAGCGGGCCCCGGGATGCCGGGTGCCGCCGTCAGCCAAGCTCAGCCGCCCGCGGCCTTGCGGAAGGGGCGCGGATCCCAGGTGCAGGCAAAGCCGTCGCCATCCGGGTCCAGCCCCTTGCGGTCCCTCTCAGGCCCGCCGGATTTCAGGAACTCGGTCTGTGCCAGATCCGGCGAGGGGAACTTGGCGCAATTGGCGCCAGAGCGGTTGCCCAGCAGGCTGGTCCGCCGGTACTGCGCCTGGCCCGGATTATGCGAGGTCTGCAAAGCATAGGCCACGATGTTTGGCCCCGTATCCGTCCGCGTCGGCAGGGCCGAGGGCTGAACCTGCGTGTAATTCGCCCGGTTCTGCGCGATCAGCGCCTTGTCATCCGCGATGGACCGCTGCTCTCCAACCGCATCAAAGTCGTTTTCATTCGAGATACCGATATTATTGACCACCACCGGGGCCGGCTCCGGGTTCGACGGGCTGGCATTCAGCGGCGTCACGCCGGAATTGACCTCTGCCTGACCCAGCGCAGCCCGGGTTTCCGCTGCGATATCCTCGGCCGAGTCGCCCGTATCGTCCGAAGACGTGGTGCCCGGGAAGGTCGATCCTGTTGCATCAAGCGGCTGCGCGCTGACCACCGGCGCGGCCGGAATGGCCATGCCGTTGTTCTGCCCCGCAAGCTGCGCCTCACGTTGACGCTGGTATTCGGCATAGTCGCCAAATCCCACGCCCGCCCCGCTGTCCGGAACCGCGGGCTGACAGGCCGCCAGCCCCGCAAGGGCCAGTGCCGAAAGGCCAAGGCGCATCTGTTTCATCGACATATCCATGATCCGATTATCCGCTGCTCGCCCGGCGATCCGGGCCTTGATTGGCCAAAAGCCTACCACCACTTGGCAGGCTTCGCCACAAAACCGGCTGCATTTTCCAGCGCATAGGCCGTATTCAGCAGATCCGCCTCTTCCCAGGGCCGCCCGATCAGCTGCAGCCCCATGGGCAGGCCCTGACGGTCCACGCCCGCAGGCACGCTGATCCCCGGCAGGCCCGCCAGGTTCACCGTCACCGTGAACACGTCGTTGAGATACATCTGCACCGGATCGGCATCCGTCATCTCGCCCAGTCCAAAGGCCGAGGACGGCGTCGCGGGCGTCAGGATCGCATCGACACCGGCGGCAAAGGCCTGCTCGAAATCCTGCTTGATCAGCGTCCGCACCCGGCGCGCCCGGTTGTAATAGGCGTCGTAGAACCCGGCCGACAGCACATAGGTCCCGACCATCACGCGGCGCTGCACCTCATGGCCAAAGCCCTCGGCCCGGGTCTTTTCGTACATCTCCGTGATGCCATCACCCTGCGCCAGCTTCGCGCGGTGGCCGTAGCGCACCCCGTCATAACGTGCGAGGTTCGAGGACGCCTCCGCCGGGGCGATCACGTAATAGGCCGGCAGCGCGTATTTGGTATGGGGCAGAGAGATATCGACAACCTTCGCCCCCGCATCCGCCAGCATCTCCTTGCCGCGGGTCCAGAGCTGGTCGATCTCCTCCGGCATGCCCTCCATCCGGTATTCCTTGGGGATACCGATCGTCTTGCCACGGATATCGCCGGTCAGCGCGGCCTCGAAATCCGGGACCGGGAAATCGACGGAGGTCGAATCCTTCGGGTCATGCGAACACATGGCCTGCAGCATGATCGCCGCATCGCGCACATCCTTGGTCATGGGCCCCGCCTGATCCAGCGAAGAGGCAAAGGCCACCACGCCCCAGCGGGAACAGCGCCCGTAGGTCGGCTTGATCCCCGTAATGCCGGTGAAGGCCGCAGGCTGGCGGATCGACCCGCCGGTATCCGTGCCCGTCGCCGCAAGGCAAAGGTCCGCCGCCACGGCCGCAGCCGAGCCGCCCGACGACCCGCCGGGCGTCAGCGCCGTGTCGTCATTGCCACGCCGCCAGGGGTTCACCGCATTGCCATAGACCGAGGTCTCGTTCGACGAGCCCATGGCGAATTCGTCCATGTTGAGCTTGCCCAGCATGACCGCGCCCGCGTCGATCAGGTTCTGGCTGACCGTCGACTCGTATTCCGGCAGGAAGCCTTCAAGAATGCGGGAGGCTGCTTGGCTGGGCGCGCCCTTGGTGCAGAAGAGGTCCTTGATCCCCACCGGGATGCCGCACATCGCGGGCGCCTCGCCCGCCTTGATCCGGGTATCCGCCGCCGCCGCACGCTCCCGCGCGATCTCCGGCGTCTTGTGCACGAAGGCGTTCAGCGCATCGGCGCCGTCGATGGCCGTCAGGCAGGCCTCCGTCAGCTCGACCGAGGTCACCTCGCCCTTGCGCAGCGCATCCCGCGCCGCCGCGATCGTCAGTTTCGTCAGCTCGCTCATTCGACCACCTTCGGCACTGCAAAGAACCCTTCCCGCGCATCCGGCGCATTCGACAGGACCTTGTCCTGCTGTTCTCCATCCGTGACCACGTCCTCGCGCCGCTTCAGCCGCATCGGCGTGACAGAGGTCATCGGCTCCACGCCTTCGACATCGACCTCGTTCAGCTGTTCGATGAAGCCGAGGATGGTGTTGAATTCCTGTGCGAGCGCCGGCAGATCGGCCTCCTCGACCTTGATCCGGGCAAGCTTGGCCACGCGCGCGGCGGTGCCTTCATCGATGGACATGGGGGTCTCCCCTTCTTCGGGCTGGTTCTTCGGGCGGGTCTCAATCCGGGGTGGTTTACCGCCCTCCGCCCGCCCCCGCAAGGTGGCGCCGCAACACCTCGGCCATCCATGCCAGCATGACGGCATTCAGCAGGTGCCACAGGAAATGCGTGCCCCGCGGCCAGCCGGAACAGAGCGGCATGTCGAGCGCCCGGAAGAGGATCGAGAGGCACAGGATCGCCGCCCCGATGGCAAGCCCCCGCGCGACCTCTGGCAGCCGCCGCCAAAGCGCCAGAGCATAGCCAAATATCAGCAGCGGGATCGGCGCATAGCCTGCGGAGGACCCGAGCCCCGGCACCAGCCCGAAGAGCGGCACGGTGGCGGCGGCATAGGGAAAGAACCCAAGCGTCACAGCCCCGGCCCAGACCGGCCGCAGCCGCCAGTAATACCGGTTGGCAAAGAAGATATAGGCCAGCACGTAGAAGAGGATCGGCAGCACATCCGCCACGCCCGCCCAGCGGACAGCCAGCGTGTGAAACAACCCCGACCCGACCCCGATGGCGATCAACAACGCCGCCAGCACCCGCACCGGCCCCGGCGTCCCGCGCCGCCAGACCCAGAGCCCGGCGATAACAAAGGCCAGATTTGTCACCGCATTCAGCGGCTCTGCCCAGACCTCCGGCCCCAGCCTTTCGCAATAGCCGTCTACGGATGCAGTCCAGTCCATGCTTTTCCCGGCCTTCCCTTGTCACATTCCCGCGCTAGGCTATGCCCCAAGAGATAGGAGAGGACCTCATGAAAATCACCTGGCTTGGCCATTCCGGCTTTAAGATCGAGATCGCGGGCGAAACGCTCCTGATCGACCCCTTCCTGACCGGAAGCCCCGTCTTCCCGTCAGACCGCATGGCCGAGGCAACCGATGGCGTCACCCATATCCTGTTGTCCCACGGCCATGGCGACCACGTGGGCGACGCCTGCACGATTGCCAAGGACAAGGGCCTGCCCGTCTCCGGCATGGTAGAACTGATGGCCTATGTCGCCGGACAGGGCGTTGAGACCACAACCGGCTTCAACAAGGGCGGCACGATCTCCATCGGAGAGGTCAAGGTGACGATGGTCAATGCCACCCATTCCTCGGCCACCCCAGACGGCGTCTATGCCGGAAGCGAGGCCGGCTTCATGATCGAGGGCGAAGGCCACACGATCTACTTCTCCGGCGATACCGACGTCATGGCCGACATGAAGGTGTTCAACGACCTGCACAATCCGGATATCGGCATCCTCTGCTGCGGCGGCTTCTACACGATGGACATGAAGCGGGCGGCCTATGCGGCCAAGACCTTCTTTGACTTCAAGACGCTGATCCCCTGCCACTACAAGACCTTCCCGGTGCTGGAGCAGAGCGCGCAGCCCCTCAAGGATGCCCTTCCCGGCGTCGATGTGGTGGAGCCGGAGGTTCTGGGCACGATCGACCTCTGATCCGGCCCATCATGGACCACGAAAAAGGGCAGCATGCAGATGCTGCCCTTTGTCTTTCCGGCGTCAGAAGCGGCCCTCAGGAAAACCCGAAAAATTCTTCCGGATTGTCCAGCACGGCCTTTTTCTGCGTCTCCGCATCGAGCCAGCCCAGCACCGTATCCAGAAGCAGCCCGTCGTCAGGATATTCCTCCGTCGTCTTGGCCAGGTTATGCGGCCAGTTTGTCCCCCAGAGCAGCCGGTCCGACGCATGTGCGGCGATCACCCGCGCCACCGCGGCAATATCTTCATAAGGCGCGCCGGTCTGCGAGCTTTCATAACAGCCCGCCAGCTTGAACCAGCAATTGCCACCGTCGATCAGACGTTTCACGGCCGCAACCTCGGGCCCGTCGGGGGCGGCGCCCCGGAAAAATTTGCCGTGATGATCGAGAATCCAGCGCGATTTCAGCCCGGCCAGCCGCGCCTCATGGTCCAGAATGTCCGAGCCGTTGAACTGAACCGCCATGATCCAGCCCCGCGCGGCGGCCTTCTCGTCCACGGCCTCAAGCGCCTCAAGCCCCACGGCACCGCCGTTCAGATCCATGATCCGTGCGCCCACGATGCCGCCATCGCTCAGCCGGTCTAGCTCTGCCTCGGAGGTATCGCCATCGATGACGCCCACGCCCTTGGCCATGGCGCCCATCTTCTCCAGCACCGCCAGCAGACAGGAATTGTCGCCCTGTTGCGCATTGCCCTGCGTGATGACGACGCGGTCGATCCCCAGCCATTTTGCCATCTCCAGATACATCTCAGGCGTCGGCAGCGGATCGGGCGGATTGCCCGGACCACCGGGCAATGCGGGATAGCCGGGCAGGAATATATGGCTCTGGCTGTCGATGGCGCCCTTGGGCAACTTGATCGCCGGCGCGGCGCCGGTCAGTTTGCGGTCAATCATCTATCCTCCTTCGGGGCAAAATCCCAGAGTGTGTCACGGTTGATCTCAATCCCGAGGCCGGGCCCGTCGGGGATCGTCACCACACCATTCAGATGGTCGATGGGCTGCGTCACAACGGCCTGCCGGAACGGATTGTCGGTTCGGTCGAATTCCAGAATGGGTTCCACCGGCTTCAGCCGGACCGGGTTCGGAACCATCGCCGCCATAAACTGCAGCGACGCGGCGATCTGCACCGCCGTCCCCCAGACATGCGGCACCACGCGTATATTGTGGACAGAGGCCAGATCGGCGATCCGCTTGATCTCCGTAAAGCCGCCGCAACCGCAGAGGTCGGGCTGCAGGATATCCACCGCCCGGCTCTCCACCGGTTCGCGCATGCCCCAGCGGGTGTGCCATGTCTCACCGCCCGCAACGGGGATCGGCTGTTTCTCCCGGACTTCCCGATAGGCCGACAGATGTTCAGGCGTCACCGGCTCCTCGAACCAGTCGATGCCATACTCCGCCGCGGCCCGGCCAATGCGGATGGCCTCCACCGTGTCATAGCCATGGTTGCCGTCGATCATCAGCCGCATGTCCGGGCCCAGGGCCTCCCGCACGGCGGCGATGACCGCCATGTCCTCGTCAAAGCCGAAGCCGATCTTGATCTTCATCGCGTGGAAGCCGGCCACCCGGTGCCGGGCCGCCTCCTCCGCGTTATCTGTCACCCGGTCCACGCCATCGCGCTTGAAGGCGCCCGTCGCATAGGCCCGCACGCTGTCGCGGAACCGCCCTCCCAGCAGGGTTGAGACCGGCACGCCGAACCTTTTGCCCTTGATATCCCAGAGCGCCACGTCGATCCCGGACAGGGCCGTGACCGTCAGCCCGCGCTGCCCCTGATCGCGCAGCGCGTTATAAAGCGTGGCCCAGATTTTCTCCGTCTCCAGCGGATCCATGCCAACCAGCCAGTCCGCATAGGTTTCCACGACCGCACGATTGGCCCGTGCCGGCCCCAGGCATTCGCCCCAGCCCACCGTGCCGTCATCGCAGATGATCTCGACCAGCAGATGCTGCCGGCGATCAAACCGCATCGACGCGCTTTCAAAAGCCGTTTGCAGCCGGTGTTCCAAAAGGTGGGTGCGGATTGCGTCGATCTTCATGATGTTATCGGGCCCGCTGAATCCGGGCACCTCTTCCTCCCAGAATAGGCCATGGCTACGGGCCCATGCCCCGGACCCGCCGGGCTCAGGGCTAGCCGAGACACCGGACAAGTGTCAATAATTTGTATGATCTATTCTGCAGGTCCGCGCAGAAGCCCGCGATATCTCTGCTGGCTGCCCCGCAGATGTTTCCGCATCGCATCCCGTGCGGCCTGGGCATCGCCCGCCGCAATTGCATCGGCAATCGCCCGGTGTTCGGCAGAGATCAGCGCGATATAGGCATCGGAACTGCGCCCCGCGCCCGAAGCCTGCAAGGCCGAACGCGGGATCACCGACTGCCCCATCAGGTCCAGAAATTCAGTAAACCGGGGGTTATTCGTGGCGCGGGCAATTGCGCGGTGGAATTGCAGGTCGGCCTCAGATGTGGTCTCGCCCCTGTTGGCGAGTGCGCGGATCGTCTTTTCCGCCTCGTAAATCTCTTCTTCCTGCGCCGGAGACCGGCGCGCGGCCGCCAGAGCCGCCGCCTCCATCTCTACAGCTGCACGCAGCTCAAGCATTTCGATAATAGAGGAAATCTTGTCAAAATCGACAATCTGGAACGGCCGCTGAACCTGCTCTGCCGGCTCCAGCACAAAGACGCCGGAGCCTTGCCGCGGCTCCACCAGACCATCCGCGCGCAGCGTCGCTATCGCCTCACGCACCACAGTCCGCGACACGGAAAACCGTTCCGTCAGCTGCGCCTCGGTGGGCAGCCTGTCGCCCACGACGAACACCCCGCCTTCGATCTTGTCGCGCAATTCCTGCACAACCTCGGCAACTAGGTTCCGCCGGATGCGGGGCGCGGTGTTTTCGGTCGGGTTCTGCGTCATGACGAAATTCCTCTGGCCGGAACATAAGCGGAATGACAGGGGTTTTGTCAAACGATCCCGAATGCATCAGATGTATTGACAAGTTGTATGATGATTCCGCATACCCTGCAAACCGACGTTCACATCGTCTGACACCTGGGAGGAAACCAAATGTCATTCACTCGTATCGCGCTGTCCTGCGCAATCGCCGCGCTGGCCGCCGCACCCGCCCTTGCCGATCAGTGGCGCGGCTGGAATATTCATCCGGAAGGATATCCCAACTCCATCGCACTGGAGGGCTTCGCCAAGGAAGTGGCGGAAAAGACAGAAGGCCGGATTGAACCGCAGGTCTATCACAACGCTGTCCTCGGCGATCAGCCCGATGCGATCGAACAGGTCCGCAACGGCGGCCTCGATTTCGCAAATTTCAACATGGGCCCGATGGGTCAGATCGTGCCCGCCACCAACGTTCTGTCGCTGCCCTTCATCTTCAAAGACGTCGACCAGATGCACAAGGTCATGGACGGAGAGATCGGTCAGCGTTTCTCTGACGCTCTGGCAGAGGAAGGCCTTGTCGCGCTCAGCTGGTTCGACAGCGGCTCCCGCTCCTTCTACAACACCAAGCACCCGATCGAGACGCCCGAAGACGTCGCAGGCATGAAATTCCGGGTTATGAACAACGACCTCTACGTCAATATGGTCGACCAGCTGGGCGGCAACGCCACGCCCATGGCCTATGGCGAGGTCTACCAGTCGCTCAAGACCGGCGTGATCGACGGGGCGGAGAACAACTATCCCTCCTATGACAGCTCCAACCATTTCGAAGTGGCGAAATACTACTCCATCACCAACCACCTGATCATCCCGGAATGCCTCTGCGTCTCCACCGCGACCTGGGATGGGCTTTCGGATGAGGACAAGGCCATCGTCAAAGAGGCCGCGGTCAATGCCGCGGAAGAGCAGCGCAGCCTCTGGGCCGACCGCGAAATGAAAAGCCGCGAGAAAGTCGAAGCCGCCGGCGCCCAGATCAACGAGGTCAAGGACCCCGCTGCCTTCCAGAACAAGATGGGCCCGGTCTACGAAGGTTTCATCGAAGCCAATCCTGATCTGGAACAGCTGATCAAAGACATTCAGGCCACCAGCTGAATGGCTTGACACGGATGGCCCCGGCCGCAGTCTGGCCGGGGCTTTTTCACGCCGGAGACCCGGATGACGCATCCCGACATCACCCCCCCTGCCCGTGACCCGGTCTACCGGGCGCTGGACCTTTCCGCACGGCTCTGCATCCTCGTTGCAGGCGTGCAGCTGGTCACGCTGATTGCCATCTTCGGCTGGCTCGTTTTCGGCCGCTACATCCTGAACGACACGCCCACCTGGGTGGAACAGGCTGCGCTCCTGCTGGTGGTCTGGATCACCTTCCTCGGCGGTGCGGCGGGCGTCTGGAACAAGGCGCATCTGTCGATCGACTTCGTGCGCGAGATGCTCCCCATGCCGATCCGCATCCCGCTGCGCTGGATCGCTGTGATCGGCGTGCTGATCTTCGCCGCCTACCTCGCCTGGTACGGCTATGAGCTGGCGGGCAAGACATGGAAGCGCCGCATCCCGATGCTCGCCATCGCCGAAGGCTGGCGCGCCGTGCCGATGATGATCTGTGGTATCCTCAGTATCTTTTACTCCCTCTATCACCTCGCCACGCTTGCGCGCGGCCAAGACCCGGCGGACCTCTGATGGGCCTCGCAATCCTTTTTGGACTTTTCTTCCTCGGCCTCATATCCGGCATGCCCGTGGCCTTTGCGCTTGGCATCGCCACCGTCGGCGGCTTTCTCTACGAAGGCCTGCCGCTCTTCATCGGCTTCCAGCGGATCCTGTCTGGCATCTCCGTCTTCTCCCTGCTGGCCATCCCCTTCTTCATCTTCGCCGGAGAGCTGATGATGCAGGGCGGGATCGCCGGCCGCCTCGTCCGCCTCGCGGCCTCTGCCGTGGGCAAGTCGCGCGGCGGGCTGGGCGTGGTCAATGTGGCCTCCTCCATGCTCTTCGGCGGCATCTCGGGCTCCGCCGTGGCCGATACCTCGGCCCTGGGTGCGATCCTCATGCCGGTGATGAAGGAAAAAGGTTACGATGCCGATTACGCGGTGAACGTGACCGTGACCTCGTCAGTCGCAGGCGTCGTCATCCCGCCCTCGCATAATATGATCCTCTACGCGGTGGCGGCGGGCGGCATTTCGGTCAGCCAGCTCTTCATTGCCGGGATCATCCCGGGCGTCCTCATGTGCCTCTGCCTTGGCGTTGTGGCCTGGTATATCGCCGTCAAGCGTGGCTACCCGTCGGAGGAATTCCCCGGCTGGCGCGCCCTGCTCCTCAACTTCGCTGTGGCGATCCCGGGTCTGCTGACCGCCGTGATCATCGTCGGCGGCGTGCTCTCGGGCGTGATGACCGTCACGGAATCCGGCGCCTTCGGAGCGATCTGGGCCCTGCTGGTCACCATCTTCGTCTACCGCGAACTCAGCTGGCCGGGCTTCAAACTGGCCGTCACCGCAGCGGTGCGCACCACGGCGCTTGTCATGCTGCTGGTCGCCACGGCCTCCTCCTTTGCCTATTTGCTCGCGCTCTACCGGGTGCCCGATAACCTCGCGACCTTCGTCACCTCGATCTCCTCCAACCCGATTGTGATCCTGCTGCTGCTGAACCTGACCCTGCTGGTTCTGGGCATGATCATGGATATGGCCGCGCTCATCCTGATCTGTACGCCGATCTTCCTGCCCGTGGTCGTGGGCCTTGGCATGGACCCGATCCAGTTCGGCGTCATCATGATGATGAACCTCGGCCTCGGCCTCTGCACCCCGCCGGTGGGCGCCTGTCTCTTCGTGGGCTGTGTCGTGGGCGGTATCCGGATCGAACAGGCCGTGAAAACCATCTGGCCCTTCTACGCGGCCATCCTCGTGGCGCTGATGCTGGTCACCTATGTACCCGCCTTCTCCATGACCTTGCCCAACCTCTTGAAATAGGAGCCGACGCTTTGAAACGACTGCTCATCACCGGCGCTGCCGGCAATCTCGGCAAACTCGCCCGCGCTCGTCTGGGTCATCTGGCCGAGACGATCCGCCTCTCCGATATCTCGGAGATGGAGCCCGCGGGCCCGAACGAAGAGGTCGTGACCTGCGATCTGGGCGACGAACAGGCGGTTATGGACCTTGTCGCGGGCTGCGACGGTATCCTGCACCTTGGCGGTGTCTCGGTGGAACGGCCGTGGGACATGATCCAGCGCGGCAATATCACCGGCGTCTACAACCTCTATGAGGCCGCCCGCGCCCATGGCATGCCGCGCATCTTCTTTGCCTCGTCGAACCACACCATCGGCTATTACAAGCAGGACGAGGTTATCGACACCAGGATGCCGATGAAGCCCGACGGGCTCTACGGTGTCTCGAAATGCTTCGGGGAGTCGCTGGCCTCCCTCTACCATTCCAAATTCGGGCAGGAGACTGCGCTGATCCGCATCGGCTCCTGCTTTGAAAAACCGCGCGACCGGCGGATGCTGGGCACCTGGATGTCGCCGGACGATTTCATCTCGCTGGTCGAATGCGTCTTTCGCGTGCCGATGCTGGGCTGCCCGGTGATCTGGGGCGTATCGGACAATGACGAGGGCTGGTGGAACACCGAGACGGCCAAGCTGATCGGCTGGCGCCCCAAGGACAATTCCGAAGCCTACCGGGCCGAGGTCGAAGCCGCCGCCCCCCGCCCCGCAGCGGATGCGCCCGAAAGCGTCTACCACGGCGGCAAGTTCACCGAAGAGCCGATCCATAAAGGCTGACATCGTGCCGGATGGCGGGCCGGATCGCTTCAATCCGGCCTCGCCCGCTTGACCTTCCCCCGATGGCCCCCGACCATATCCCCGTGGCCCCACCGGCCCCGAGGACACCCGCATGACCCACGTCTTCCACCGTACGCGCACACGCCCGACGCTGGCCACCGCCGCCAGCGGCATCGAGATCACGGATGAAGACGGGCGTGTTTACATCGACAGCACCGGTGGGGCGGCGGTCAGCTGCATCGGCCATGCCGATCCGCGCGTGGTGGCGGCGATGACCAAACAGGCGTCGACGCTGGAATATGCCCATACCGTCGCCTTCACCTCCCCCCCGGCAGAGGCGCTGGCGGACCTGCTCTGTGCCGCCACGCCCCTGCCGCTCGACAAGGCCTACATCGTCAGCAGTGGCTCCGAAGCGGTTGAGACCGCGATAAAAATGGCGCGCGGCTACCACCTAGCCCGAGGCGAGGAGAGCCGCATCCACATCATCGGCCGCCGTCAGAGCTATCACGGCAATACGCTGGGCGCGCTGGCCCGGGGGGGCAATATGGGCCGCCGCCTGCCCTATCTGCCGCTGATGACCGAAGCGCACCTTGTCGATCCCTGTTTCGAATATCGCCACGCCCTGCCCGGCGAGACGCCGGAGGACTACGGCCGCCGCGCCGCCGACAGCCTTGAGGCGGAGATCCTGCGCCTCGGCCCCGACACGGTCGCCGCCTTCATCGCCGAAACCGTGGTTGGCGCCACCACCGGCTGCGTCCCCCCGGCCCCCGGCTATTTCAAACGTATCCGCGAGATCTGCGACCGCTACGGCGTGCTGCTGATCATCGACGAGATCATGTGCGGCGTGTACCGCTGCGGCCCCTTCTTCGCCATTGAAGCGGAGGGGATCGCGCCGGATATCGTCACGCTCGGCAAGGGGCTGGGCGGCGGCTATCAGCCCATTGCGGCGGCCATGTGCACCGCCGCCGTCTATGATGCCTTTATCGAGGCCGGTCAGAGCTTTATCCACGGCCATACCTATATGGCCCATCCCGTTGCCTGCGCCGCCGCGCTGGCCGTGCAGCAGGTCATCGCAAAGGACGGGCTGGCGGATCGCGTGGCCCCGATGGGAAGCTATCTGGCACAACGGCTCAACGCCCGTTTCGGCAATCACCCCCATGTCGGGAACATCCGGGGACGCGGCCTTTTTCAGGCGATCGAGATCGTCACGGACCGCGACGACAAGACCCCGTTTCCCGTCGAACGGATGATGGCCACGATGGTGTTCGACGCCTGCCGCGACATTGGCCTGCTGGTCTATCCCGGCTCCGGCACGGCAGATGGGATAGCGGGCGACCACGTTCTGGTCGCCCCGCCCTATACCGTCACCGAAGACCAGATCGACCGGATCGTGGACCTGCTGGGCGACGGGCTCGACGCCGCTCTGGCGGGCGCGGACGCGGCCTAGGCCGCCAGACCCCGCCCCTTCAGCAGCGCCTCGACCCCCGGCAGGCGACCCCGGAAGCGTTCGTAAAGCTCCGCCGCCTCTTCCGATCCGCCTTTCGACAGGATGTTTTCCTCCAGCGATTTGGCCACCGCAGGATCGAAGGCATTGCCCGCCTCCTCAAAGGCGGCAAAGGCATCGGCATCCATCACCTCGGACCACATGTAGCTGTAATAACCCGAGGAATAGCCGTCACCGGAGAAGACATGCGCGAATTGCGGCGTCGCATGGCGCATCGCGATGGCCGAGGGCATGCCGAGCTTCTTCAGCACCTCCGCCTGCATCGCCATCGGCTCTTCCGGCGCCGCGCCATCGTGGAATTCCAAGTCGACCAGGGCAGAGGCCACATATTCCACCGTCTGGAAGCCCATGTCGAAATTCGCCGCCCCCAGCACCTTGTCGAGCATGGCCTGCGGCATCGGCTCTCCCGTCTCCGCATGCAGGGCGAATTCCTTCAGCACCTCGGGCACTTCCAGCCAGTGCTCGTAAAGCTGCGAGGGCAGCTCGACAAAGTCCCGCGCGACCGAGGTGCCCGAGACGCCCTCCCACCGCACATCCGACAGCATCTGGTGCAGCGCATGGCCAAATTCGTGGAACAGCGTCCGCGCATCGTCATAGGACAAGAGCGCAGGCTTGCCCTTCGGCGGCTTGGCAAAGTTGCAGACATTGACCACCACGGGCGCCTGTTCGCGGGGCCGCACGGCCTGCGAGCGGATCGCCGAACACCAGGCGCCCGACCGTTTCGTCCCCCGCGCGAAATAATCGCCCAGGAAGATCGCCACATGTTCCCCGCCCCGCGTCACCTCAAAGGAGCGCACGTCCGGGTGATAGCTCTCGATCTCCAACTCTTTGAATTCCAGTCCGAAAAGCCGCGTCGCGCAGGCAAAGGCGGCCTCGATCATCTTCTCCAGCTGGAAGTAGGATTTGATCGCCGCCTCATCGAGGTCATGCTCCGCTTTGCGCCGCTTCTCTGCGTAATAACGCCAGTCCCAGCCGCCAAACGGCCCGTTGACGCCATCTTCCGCCGCCATGCCCGCCAGCACATCCTGATCGGCCAGCGCCTGCGCCTTGGCCGGGGCCCAGACATCCATCAGAAGCTTGCGGACATTGTCGGGCGTGCCCGCCATCTCCGTATCCAGCTTGTAGCGCGCGAAATTCTCATAGCCGAGCAGCTTGGCGCGCTCCTCCCGCAGCGCCAGGATCTCCGCCGCAATGGCCCGGTTGTCGGTCTTGCCGCCAAAGGCGCCGCGCGCGGTCCAGGCCTCATAGGCCTTCTGCCGCAGCTCCCGCCGGGGCGAAAACTGCAGAAACGGCACCACAAGCGACCGCGACAGGGTAATCACCGGCCCCTCCCGCCCCTTTTCTTCGCCCGCGGCCCGCGCCGCATCGATCAGGAACTCCGGCAGGCCTTCCAGATCGGCCTCTGCCAGATCCATCGCCCAGTCGCGCTCATCCGCCAGCAGGTTCTGCGTGAATTCCGTGCCCAGAACGGCCAGCCGTTCCTTGATCTCCTTCATCCGGTCGGCCTCAGCCCCGGTCAGCGCCGCGCCGGACCGGACATAGCCGCGATGCACGAGGAAAAGCTGCCGCGCATCCTGCGCATCCAGCCCCAGCTCATCCCGCCGGTCCCAGACCGCCTTGATCCGCGCATAAAGCGCCGGATTGCCGGAGATATCGGCGAAATGCTTGGCCAGTTTCGGCGAAAACGTCCGCTGCAGCTCCTGCCGCCGGTCGGTCGCATCCGCCCCGCTCACCGCAAAGAACGCCGACAGCACCTTGTCCAGCGCTTCTCCTGAGCCTTCCAGCGCCGCGATCGTATTCTCGAAATCGGGCGCATCCGGATTGGCGATGATCGCCGCGATCTCCGCATTATGCTCGATCAGCGCGGTCTCCAGCGCGGGGGCGTAGTCCTCGTCGGAAATCTCGGAAAAGGGCGGCAGGGCAAATGGCGTGTCCCAGGGCGCAAGCAACGGATTGGTCATGGCAGAACTCCTTTGCCCCAGAACCTAAGCGCCCCCCGCGCTCGCCGCCAGCCCCCTGCCCTGACAATCCGGACAGTCCGCGCGCGGCTTCAGCCCGATCTTGCGGGTTTCCCCCCAGAGCGCATCGTAGATCAGCATCTCGCCCCGCAGGACCGCGCCCGCCCCGGTGATCGCCTTCACCGCCTCCACGGCCATCATTGACCCCAGAACGCCGGGCAAAGGCCCGATCACCCCCGCCTCCGCGCAGGAGGGCGCGAGGCCCGGCGCCGGCGCCTCCGGGAAAATACAGCGATAGCAGGGCCCCCCGCGCGCCGGATCGAAGACGGAGAGCTGCCCTTCCCACTGTGTCAGCGCCCCAGAGATCAGCGGCTTGCCCAGGGCAACCGCCACGCGGTTCGCCAGATAGCGCGTCTCGAAATTGTCCGTCCCGTCGAGGATCAGGTCATACTCGGCAAACAGCGCCTCCGCCTCGGCCTCCGCCAGCCGCCGCTGATAGGGGCGAAACTCCACAAAAGGGTTCAGCGCCCGCACCCGGTCTGCGGCGGACTGCACCTTGGCCCGCCCGATATCGCCATCGTGATGGATGATCTGCCGCTGCAGGTTCGACGCATCGACCGTATCGTCATCGACCACCCCGATCACGCCGACACCCGCCGCCCCCAGATACATAATGGCGGGCGATCCCAGCCCCCCGGCCCCGATCACCAGCACCTTGGCCCGCTTCAGCTTCACCTGCCCCGGCCCGCCAACCTCCCGCAGGATGATGTGCCGGGCGTACCGGGTCAGCTCCGCATCCCGAAACGGGCCCTCCGGCGCCACCTCCTCCGCCACATGCGCCCGCGCCTTCAGCCAGCGCAGCCCCGCCCGATAGGCCAGAACCAAGACCACCGCCGCTCCGACCATCAGCCAGAGCGCCGCGGACCCGCCCGTGGCCAGCCGCAGCCCATTCCCCTCTGGCAGCACCAGCTGCGCCAGCACCACGGCCAGCCACAGACACACGACGAGGATCCAGCGCAGCCGCACCGGCATGCCCGCCAGCGCGCCCATGCCCCAGATCACGGCGACCAGCGCCAGAACCAGCAGCATCTACCCGCGCCCCGTTGACCCGAACCCGCCCGCGCCGCGCGCGGTCTCGTCCAGCGTCTCGACAACCACCAGCTCCGCCTGAACCACCGGCGCCACCACCATCTGCGCAATCCGCTCGCCATGGGTCACGACAAAGGGCGCATCCCCCAGATTCACGAGGATCACGCCCAACTCTCCGCGATAATCGCTGTCGATGGTCCCCGGCGCATTCGCCACCGTCACACCATGCTTGAGCGCCAGACCCGATCGTGGCCGCACCTGCACCTCATACCCCTCCGGGATCGCCATCCGCAGACCTGTCGGCACCAGCGCCCGCGACCCCGCCGCCAGCACAAGCCCGCCGCGCGACCCATCCGGAAAATTCGCCCGCAGATCGGCCCCAGCCGCCCCTGCCGTTGCATAAAAAGGCAGGCCGATCTCCCGGTCCGCCCCGTCGGTCCACTCAATTTCGATCTTCATCTTGGCCCAAATACTCCCGCCGGAGGCAAACCCCGCCGCCCGCGCAACGCCCGGATCAGCTCAAGGCCGCCGCGATCCGTTCCGCCAGCCGGTCTGCCACATCCTGCTTCTTCATCCGGGGCCAGTCCTCGGCCCCCTCTGCCGTGATCAGCACGACGGCATTCTCCGCCCCGCCCATGATCCCCGTCTCGGGGCTCACGTCATTGGCGACGATCCAGTCGCAGCCCTTGCGCGCCCGCTTGGCCGTCGCATGGGCCACCACATCATCCGTCTCCGCCGCAAAGCCCACGACCAGCCCTGGACGGCCCTCGGCCATCTGCGACACGGTCGCCAGAATATCCGGGTTCTCCTCGAACTCCAGCACCGGCAGCGCACCCGACACCTTCTTGATCTTCGAGCCCGACGCCGATTTCACCCGCCAGTCCGCCACGGCCGCCGCCATCACCGCCGCATCGACCGGCAGCGCGGCCTCAACGGCCTCCAGCATCTCCCGCGCCGATTGCACTTTCACAACCGAAACACCCTCGGGCGGCGGCACGTCAGCGGGCCCGGTTACAAAAACCACATCAGCCCCCAGACCCGACAGCGCCTTTGCAATCGCCGTCCCCTGCGCCCCCGACGACCGGTTGGCGATATACCGCACCGGATCGATCGGCTCATGCGTGGGGCCCGAGGTCACGAGGATTCGCTTGCCCTGCAGCGGCCCGCTCACCAGCGCGGCCTGCACGGCGGCCACGATCTCCGGCACTTCGGACATCCGGCCGGGGCCAAATTCACCACAGGCCATGATCCCGTCATTGGGCCCGGTAAAGAGCACCCCGTCGCCTTTCAGCAGCGCCACATTCCGCTGCACGGCCGGATGCTCCCACATCCGCACATTCATCGCGGGCGCCATCAGCACCCGCGTATCCGTTGCCATCAAAAGGGTCGAGGCCAGATCATCCGCCAGCCCGCCCGCAACCTTGCCCATCAGATCGGCCGTGGCCGGGGCCACCACGATCAGATCGGCGGAACGGGACAGTTCAATATGCCCCATCTCCGCCTCGTCGGTCAGATCGAAGAGGTCGGTATAGACCTTGCGCCCCGCCAGCGCGGCAACGCTCAGCGGTGTCACGAATTCCTGCGCCGCGCGGGTCAGAACCGGCGTCACCACCGCCCCCTGATCCCGCAATCGCCGGATCAGATCGAGGCTCTTATAGGCAGCGATCCCGCCCCCGATGATCAGCAATATGGTCTTGCCCGACAGCATCCCCGTCCCCGTCTGCGTCCTCGACCCTGTTTCCACGGCCCGAGGCGACAGTAGGCCGCGCCCCGGGCGGACACAAGCCGACAGGGCCGCAACGCAAAACGGGCCGGAAGATCCGGCCCGCACGCATAAGATTACCATCGAAGGGACGTCAGTTCAGCAGGCCTGCCGCCTCCGCCCCCTGCGTTTCCAGATGCTTGCGCATTTTCTTGAAGGCCGCGGCTTCCAGCTGTCGCACCCGTTCCTTGGACAGCCCTAGCTCCTCGCCCAGGCTTTCCAGCGTCCGCGGCGCATCGCGCAGTTTGCGTTCCGTCACGATCAGTGTTTCGCGATCATTGAGTGCCCCCATCGCGCCCGATAGCCAGCCACGAAGCCGGGTCCGGTCGTGGTCCGCCTCCACCTTATGCGCGGCCTGATCGCTCTCATCCTCGATCGTATCGATCCACTCGCGGCCCTCATCCTCTGCCGATTGCGTCGCATTCAGCGAGAAATCGGACCCGGAAAGCCGCCCGTCCATCATCTCAACATCGCGCAGCGGCACGCCGACCTCCGTCGCGATCATCTGCATCAGCTGATGCCGGTCCAGATTTTCCCCCCGCGCCATCGCTTCCCGTTCAATCTGGGCCTGCACCCTGCGCATATTGAAAAACAGCGACTTCTGCGAAGAGGTCGACCCGGTCCGCACCATCGACCAGTTCCGCATGACGTAATCCTGAATCGATGCTTTGATCCACCAGACCGCATAGGTCGAAAACCGAACCCCACGGTCGGGATCGAACTTGTCCGCAGCCTTCATCAGCCCCAGACCGGCCTCCTGAATGAGATCGTTCATCGGCGCACCGTAGCGCCGGTATTTCGACGCCATCGAGATCGCCAGCCGCATATAGGCGGTCACAAGCCGGTGCAGCGCGGCTTCGTCCCGATGGTCGCGCCAGGCATAGGCCAGAGAAAACTCTGTCTCCGCGTCCAGCAGCTCGGCTTTCATCGCGCGTCGGGAAAGTGAAAAGTCGTTGGATTGATCCAGTGCCATAGTGCCCCCTGTGTGGTGACCCCGGTTCCGGCAGCCGCAAGAACCCGGCGCCATCACTGGCTTGTTCGTGCTTACATGGAGTATACGCATGAAACCGGAATTGGTTCACGGCACAGGAGCATTTAATTGACACAAGGCGTCACACTTGTGCTGGGCGGTGCCGCCAGCGGCAAATCCACAATCGCCGAAACGCTCGCCCTGGCATGTGGCGGCGACCCTTTGTACATTGCCACGGCTCAGCGCTTTGATACTGAAATGGCTCAGAAAATTGCGGCCCATGTGGCGGCACGCGGCAACCGCTGGACAACAATCGAAGAACCTTTCGATCTGGCCCGCGCGCTGGATCACGCCAGCCCCGATCACACCGTTTTGATCGACTGCGCGACCCTCTGGCTGACGAACCTGATGCTGGAGGACCGAGACCTGGCCGCCGAAGAGGAAGCGCTGTTCGGCGCCCTGGCATCCTGCCCTGCCCCGGTGGTGATCGTGTCGAACGAGGTCGGTCAGGGCATCGTTCCCGACAATGCCCTGGCCCGCCGTTTCCGCGAAGCGCAGGGCCGGTTGAACATCCGGCTCGCCGCCCGGGCAGAGACGGTTGTTCATGTCGTCGCCGGCCTGCCGAACCTGCTGAAAGGAAAGATGCCCTGACCCGCTTTCACCTTGTTCGCCACGGCCCGACGCACCAGAAAACACTGGTGGGCTGGCGCGACGTTCCGGCCGATCTCTCCGACACCCCGGCGCTTGGCAGGCTGAGCGCGGGTTTGCCTGGCCACGCGATTGTGATCTCCTCCGACCTGACCCGCGCTGTCAAAACAGCCGACGCCATTGCGGACGGCCGCCGGCGCCTGCCCCATGATCCGGCCCTTCGCGAATTCGATTTCGGCGACTGGGACGGGCTGCATTTCTCACAGGCCGCCGAAACGCATCCGGAGCTCAGCCGGCGGTACTGGGAAAGCCCCGGCTCCGTTGCAGCCCCCGGCGGCGAAAGCTGGCACGCGGCCGAGGCACGCGTCACATCGGCCATTGACGGACTTCATGCCCAGTATCGCGGTGCCGACATCGTCGTGGTCGGCCATTTCGGCATGATCCTGACTCAGCTCCGCCGCGCATTGGACGTGCCCCCCGAAACGGCCCTGGGGCAGAAGATCGACAACCTTTCGGTGACCAGCCTCGCGCTGGATGACAGGGGCTGGTCGGTGGAACGGGTCAATCACCGTTTCTGATCCCGAACGGAACAAAGTTTCATTTTGCCAGGCGCGGACGGCGCGCCAGACTTGGCGAAACTTGAAATGACACCGACAGGGGACAGAAAAGACATGCAATACGAGCTGTTTATCGGAGACAGGGCATTCTCCAGCTGGTCGCTCAGAGGCTGGCTGATGCTGGAAAAATTCGGGCTCCCGTTCCGGACCCGGCTCGTCGGGCTGTACTCCGGAACAATGGCCGCCGATCTTGAACCGCTTTTTCCCGCCCGCCTCGTCCCGGTTCTGAAGACGCCCGCCGGCACCGTCATAGGCGAAACGCTCGCCATGGCAGAGACGCTGGCCGAAGAGAACCCCCAGGCGGGTCTCTGGCCGTCCGACCCGGCCGCCCGCGCCTTTGCCCGCTGGATCAGCGCGGAAATGCATGCCGGATTTACCGCGCTCAGATCGGACTGCCCCATGCAACTGCTGCATCGCTACGAAGGCTACCAGCCCGCGCCCGCAGTGCTGGCCGATCTCGCCCGGATCGAAACGCTCTGGTCCCGGGCGCGCGAAACATTGGGAGCGCAGGGCCCCTGGCTTTTTGGCGACTACAGCCTTGCCGACGCCTTCTACGCGCCGGTCTGCGCCAGGATCGCCGGCTATGGCCTGCCCGTCGGCCCCGTCGCGCAAGCCTATGTAGACACCACACTGGCCGATCCGGCCTTCCGTCGCTGGCGGGCCGAAGGACTGACGGTCGACTACGATCCGGTCCCCTATGCGCGTGACCTTCCGACGCAGCCCTGGCCCGGGCCCGCGCCACGGCCGGCCAAAGCGGTTCAGTCCGGCGAACCGGAAAACACCGCCTGCCCCTATTCGGGACGTCCCGTAACCGATCTTCTGGAAATTGACGGCCGCGTCTTCGGGTTCTGCAACCCTGTCTGCCGCGACAAGACAGTCCGCGATCCCGAGGCATTTCCCAAATTCATGGCTCTGCTGGGCTAAGCCGTTAACCATCTGTCAACCTGTTCTCCGGCTAGCTGTCACTGCACCTGGCCGGAGACCTGATGATCACCAAGTCCTATACCGTCGCATTCGAGGGAATTGACGCGACCGTGGTCGAGGTCCAATGCGCCGTGACGCCCGGCCTGCCCGCGTTTTCCATCGTGGGCCTGCCCGACAAGGCCGTGTCCGAAGCCCGTGATCGGGTCCGCACGGCATTGAACAGCATGCAGGTTGCCCTGCCCTCCTCCCGCGTCACAATCAACCTGTCCCCGGCCGATCTGCCCAAGGAAGGCAGCCATTTCGACCTGCCCATCGCGCTGGCCCTGCTCGCCGCGATCGACGTCCTGCCCCATGATACCGTGGCCGGCGCCGTCGCCCTGGGCGAGCTGTCTCTCGACGGCACGTTGATTCCCGTCCTGGGATGCCTGCCTGCCGCGGTGACCGCAGCTCAGGACAACCGCAGCCTGTTCTGCCCCGAAGCCTGCGGCGCGGAAGCTGCCTGGATTGACAGGACGGAGGTCATTGCCGCCCCAAGCCTGACGGCGCTGGTTCAGCATCTGACCGGACAGGCCCCCATCGCCGCCGCCCGCCCGGGCGAGGCCTTCACCCCGGACCAGACCCGCGACCTGCGCGATGTCAAAGGTCAGGAACGTGCCAAACGTGCGCTTGAAATCGCCGCTGCCGGGCGCCACCACATGCTGCTCTGCGGCACGCCCGGCTCGGGAAAATCCATGCTGGCCGCGCGCCTGCCGACAATCCTGCCTGACCTCACAGCCGAAGAAGCGCTTGAGACATCCATGGTGCATTCCCTGGCCGGACTGCTGCGCGATGGCGGCATATCACGCCGCAGCCCGTTCCGCACACCCCATCACACGGCCTCCATGGCCGCCGTGACAGGCGGCGGACGCGGCTCCCGCCCGGGTGAAATAAGCCTTGCCCATAACGGCGTGCTCTTCCTTGATGAAATGCCGGAATTTCCGCGCAGCCTGCTCGAAACCCTGCGCCAGCCCATCGAAACCGGAGAGATTCTGGTGTCCCGCGCGAATGCCCATATCCGCTACCCCAGCAAGTTTCTTTTGATCGCCGCCGCCAACCCCTGCAAATGCGGCTACCTGCCCGATCCGTCCCGCGCCTGCGCCCGGGTCCCGGCCTGCGGGCAGGACTACCTCAACAAAATTTCGGGGCCGCTGATGGACCGGATCGATCTTCGGCTGGAAACGCCGCCGATCCACTTTACCGATCTCGACCTGCCTGCCACGGGCGACACCTCCGCCACCGTCGCGAAACGGGTCGCCCAAGCACGTGACCTGCAACGGCAAAGGTTCCGTGACCACCCAAATGCGAGGCTGAACGCAGATGCCGAAGGGCGACTGCTGGAAGAGATTGCAACGCCCGATGCCGAGGGTCGCGATCTGCTTCGCAAAGGGGCGGAAAAGTTCAACTTCACCGCCCGCGGCTATCACCGCATCCTGCGCGTGGCCCGCACCATCGCCGATCTCGAAGCCGACCCGCAGGTCAGGGCCCACCACATTGCCGAGGCACTGGGATACAGGCTGGCGATTGGCAGCGCCTGAGACGCGACAGCTCTATCCGCGCCGCGCCTCAATCGCGAGCCAGATTTTCTCGGCGATATTCACGCCATCGAACCGCTCCAGTTCCTGGATGCCCGTGGGCGAGGTCACGTTGATCTCGGTGAGCCAGTCACCGATCACATCGATCCCCACAAAAATCTGTCCCTTTTCACGCAGCCTCGGCCCGATCGTGGCACAGATCTCCAGATCGCGCGGGGTCAGCCCCACTTTCTCCGGCCGCCCCCCCACATGCATATTGGATCGCGTTTCACCCTCCGCCGGAACGCGATTGATCGCACCAACCGGCTCTCCATTAACGAGAATGATGCGTTTGTCGCCCTTCGAGACGGCAGGAAGAAATTTCTGCACGATCAGCGGCTCTCTGGAAAACCCGGTGAACATTTCATGCAGCGAGGCAAGGTTCCGGTCTTCGGGCGTGATCCGGAACACGCCCGCACCGCCATTGCCGTACAGAGGTTTGACGATGACGTCGCCATGGGTGGCCCGAAAACTGCGTATCGTCTCAAGATCACGGGCGATGGCCGTTGGTGGCGTCAGGTCGGGAAAATCGAGGACAAGCAGCTTCTCGGGATAATTCCGGACCCAGAACGGGTTGTTGACAACCAGTGTCGTGCCCGCAAGACGGTCCAGCAAATGCGTGGTCGTGATGTAGAACATGTCGAATGGCGGGTCCTGTCGCAACCAGACAACATCGAAATCGGCCAGATCGACCTCTCTCAGATCGCCAAGCTGGGCATGATGTCCTTGCTCTCGCTGCACGCGCAGATCCTGTCCGCGCGCCATCACACGCCCCTCCTGGTAGCTCAATCTTTCAGGAAGGTAGTAAAACAGCTCATGACCGCGCGCCTGCGCCTCTTCCGCCAGCCGGAATGTACTGTCAGCATCAATATTGACCGTTTCGATCGGGTCCATCTGAAAGGCGATTTTCACCACGGTTCTCCGTCACTTCGCGACGCGATTGATGGCGCAATCCTGCGCGGGGCGCAATGGCTGGACCTGGCCGTTCAGAAAAATCCCGCAAATGCATTCTCCATGATCTTGACGACGCCCGTCGCATCCACAAGGCAGGCGTCGATCCGGAACGGCGTAAGGCTGCCTTTCGGCTCTTTTGCGACATAGGCTTCTGCCGATCGGAATATGCGCCGCACCTGCCGGGTCGAAATCCGTTCCGCAGCCCGATCATGTGTTGCGCCTGATTTCACCTCCACAAACAGCACAGCGCCGCTCTCTGTCTTAAAGATCAGATCAATCTCGCCGGCCGGCCCGCGCCACCTGCGGGTCACCGGTCTGTAGCCGAGATCCGCGTAAGCCCTCAGCGCGGCGTCTTCCCCGGCCCTGCCAGCCAAATCGTTGACCCGCCCCCTGTGCCTGCGTCCTTCGGAAGGACGGATGGGTTCGAGGTCGCATCGCGCCATCGACTTGCAATTGGCGTCACCCGGATCAGCCCGCAATCCTGTCATTTCTAACATCCTTCTTCCTCCTGACACTGAACCGCCGCAGACCGGCCGGTGACGCGTTACAAAGAAATCCCCGATCGCGCGGCCAAAATCGAGGAAGAGCTGCGCAGCGGCCGCACTTCCAAATTATTGCCAAAACCAGTAGCAAGCCGCGGCTCTTTCGCGACAACTGGCCCTGCCTCGGCAAAACATCTCACCGATGGTCTACTCCAACATCTTGCTCGCACCGATTTTCCCGCCAGATTTATTTTAACTGCGTTTCGACATCCCCAGTTGAAATCGAGAGACACCCCGACAAAGCGAGGTGACCGAAGGCAAAATCAGTCACACGGTTCAAACCGGTGTCCGAACCATCCCACAAAAAACCAAATTTTTCCCTAACACCCGTCCGGCCAAATAACGTTCAGCTTTCCGTTTTCGTGACCTCCAGCGCCAGCTGATAGACATCCCTTCGCGCCCATCCTGTATCTTTCATCACCAGCCGCACGGCATCTTTCACGCTGTCGCCATGCTGCAAACGATCGCGAAGCATGCCGGAAACCTCTTCCTGACCAAGGACAAGCGGCTCTCCACGATCGATCACGACGACGATCTCGCCTTTCGCGCCGCTCTGTTGAAAACTCCGGGACAACTCAGACAAGGTTCCGGTCCGAACTTCTTCGAATTTCTTTGTCAGCTCCCGGCAGACAGCCGCAGTCCGCTCGGCCCCCAGCGCCTCTGCTGCGGCGTCCAGCATCTGAACCAGCCGGTTTGGCGACTCGTAAAAAACCAGGGTCGCCTCGATCCCGACAAGCGATTTCAGCGCGGTTTGCCGGGCCTTGGCCTGGCTAGGAAGAAATCCGCCGAAATAGAAGCGATCCGTCGGAAGCCCGGCCAGGCTCAGCGCCGTTACCACGGCGGAGACGCCCGGCGCGGTGGTCACGTGATATCCGGCGGCACGCGCAGCCCTTGCCAGATCAAAGCCGGGGTCGGCAATCAGCGGGGTGCCGGCCTCGGACGCATAGGCCACCGATTTGCCTTCCGCCATGGCGGCCAGCAGCCCGGGCCGGGCGCGGTCGCCATTGTGGTCGTGATAGGCCACAATGTGCCGTCCGCGCAGAGCGATCCCGTGAATTTCCATAAGTTTCCGCAGCGACCGTGTGTCCTCTGCCGCCAGCACATCAGCCGAGATCAGGACATCCAGCGCATGCAGCGTGATGTCGCGCGCAGCCCCAATCGGCACCGCGATGAGCGTCAGCCCGGGATCTGCCGGACGCGCGCCCGCCGGGAGGCCCGTCACTGGCGCCGCCGCAGGCTCGGCTCCTGCCGTCGCTCCTGCCGGGCCGGCCGCCCCGCGACCCTGCGCAGGCCGGGATCCGAGCTCCGGCACCCCGCCTTTGGAATTTGACGCATTCATATCTGGATCCTCGGACATTGGCGGCTATGATCCTCTGGTACTGACATCCCGGGGGTCGTCCGATCAACCTGTGGCCCAACGGCGCCCGGCCTGCCACCAAGGAGTTTCTTATGTTTGCCCTTTTGCGCCGGACTCGCAAGGCCAGTGCCCGAATCGCGCTTTGCGCCGCTGCCTTCGCCCTGACCGCCTGCCAGCCCGTTAGCCTGGGCAATATTGTCGGCGGCTCCGGCGGATCGGTTGTCGCCGGCCAGCCGGTGACCGTCGCCCTGCTCGTGCCGAAAACCGGATCGAGCGGCGACGCGCTTGTGGCGGCGAATCTCGAAAACGCGGCCCGGCTTGCGATTGCCGATCTCGATGGCGCCAAGATCAATCTTGCCGTCTATGACACCGCCGGGAATGAGGCGCAGGCGGCCGCCGTGACCCGACAGGCCCTGTCGGACGGTGCCAAGATCATCCTTGGCCCCCTCTATGGCGGCAATGCCAATGCAGCGGGCCTGCAAGCGGCATCGTCCGGCGTCAACGTCCTCGCCTTTACCAATAACGCCGGGCTGGCGGGCGGCAACGTCTTTGTTCTGGGCCAGACCTTTGAAAATTCGGCAAACCGGCTGACCCGCTACGCGGTGAGCCGCGGCAAACGCCGCATCGTCTCGGTCGCAGCTGACAATTCGGCCGGTCAGGTCGGGCGCGCGGCGATTGCCTCGGCGGCCGCGGCCTCCGGTGCAACCGTCGTCGCAGAGGTCACCTACGGCTATTCCCAGCAGGGCGTGTCCACCGCCGCCAATGAAGTCGCAAACGCCGTTCAGTCCACGTCGGCCGACGCGGTGTTCCTGGCCTCGAATGCCAATGCAGCCCTGCCATTCTTTGCGCAGCTCCTGCCGGAACGAGGCGTTGACCCGACGGTCACCCAGTACCTCGGCCTGACCCGCTGGGACATCCCGCCACAGACGGCGGATCTGCCCGGCCTGCAAGGGGGCTGGTTCACCATGCCGGACCCCAACCTGACGGCTCAGTTCGACAGCCGCTACTCCGCGGCCTATGGTCAGCCCCCCCACCCGCTGGCCGGACTGGCCTATGACGGGATCGCCGCGATCGGTGCGCTGGTGAAACAGGGCCGGTCCGACGCGCTGAGCGCCGCCGCCCTGACCCAGAGCGCCGGTTTCAACGGCGTGAACGGGGTTTTCCGGTTCCAGCGAAACGGCGTGGTTGAACGGGGCCTCGCGATCGCGACGATCCGCAACCGTCAGGTTGTTGTTCTGGACCCGGCGCCGCGCAGCTTCGGCGGTTTCGGTTTCTGAAACTGCCGTCCGCCCCGGAACGACACGCGGCTGAGAAACCACATTTCGGGGCCCAAAAGCGGCCCCGGACCATATTTACCTCTTGGCAAACCGGGGGCGCTACATCCATCTGAGCGCCATGAAATATGACACCGCCCTGCCCGATGATCTGATTTGCCCCGCCGATCAGATTCTGTCCCCCGACACCCTGATCGCCACTCTGGACAGCGCCCGGGCGGAGGAGGCTTCGGACAAGGCTTATCGCGAAACTGCCGTGCGCATCCTTCAGGACGCACAGGAAGCCGGACGCGCCGCCATTGCCGCCGCTTTCGCCAAAAGCCCGGCCGCGGCCCGCCCCACCACACGCGCCTATTGCTGGCTGACGGATCAGCTTATCATCGCGACCCTGCATGTCGCGCAGCATCATCTGAACCCGCAAGCCAGCCGCAGCGACAATTTCGCGATCTGCGCCGTTGGCGGTTATGGCCGTGGCGAAATGGCGCCCTATTCGGATGTCGATCTGCTGTTTCTCGCCCCCAAGCGGGTGACGGAGCCGCTGTCGGCTCTGTTCGAGACGATCCTCTACCTGCTCTGGGATCAGCATATGAAAGTTGGGCATGCGACGCGCACGATCCGCGAATGCATCCGGCTGGGAGGCGAAGATTATACGATCCGCACCGGATTGCTGGAAAACCGCTATGTCGCCGGCGACCGGTCGCTGGCCCGAAAGCTGGCCGACACGCTCTGGTCCGATCTCTTCCGCGGATCGGAAACCGATTTTGTTGAGGCGAAACTGGCCGAACGTCAGACGCGCCACCGCAAACAGGGCGGGCAGCGCTACATGGTGGAGCCCAACGTCAAGGAAGGCAAAGGCGGCCTGAGAGACCTGCAGGGGCTCTACTGGATCGCGAAATATGTCCATGGCGTCAGTGACACATCGCAGCTGGTGGCACTTGGCGTGTTCACGCGGGAGGAATACAACCGCTTCCGGCAGGCTGACAATTTCCTCTGGGCGGTCCGCTGCCATCTGCATCTGATCGCCGGTCGCGCCATGGATCAGCTCACCTTCGATATGCAGGTCGCGGTGGCGGAGCGTATGAACTACAAGGACCGCGCCGGCCGCCGCGCCGTAGAGGTCTTTATGCAGGACTACTTCCGCGAGGCGACCGAGGTCGGCGAACTGACCCGCATCTTCCTCACCAAGATGGAAGCGGCCCATGTCAAGAATGAGCCGCTTCTCGACCGTGTGTTCCGCAGGCGCCCCCGCGTCGGCAAGGGCTATATGGTGATCAACAACCGGCTGGCCGTCGAAAACGAGGAAGAGTTTCTCAAGGACAGGCTCAACCTGCTGCGCCTGTTCGACGAGGGCTTGCGCACCGGCATGCTGATCCATCCCGATGCGATGCGCATGGTCACGGCGAACCTGGACCGGATCGACGACGACATGCGCAACGATCCCGAAGCCGCACGCATTTTCATGGCCACCCTGCTCAATCACGGCAATCCCGAACGCGCGCTCCGTCGCATGAACGAGCTGGGGATGCTGGCCGCCTTCATCCCGGAATTCGAACCGATCGTCGCGATGATGCAATTCAATATGTATCACCACTACACCGTGGACGAACATACGATCCAATGCCTCAAGCACCTTGCCCTGATCGAGGCGGGCGAGCTGACAGAAGAATTGCCGGTTGCCTCGACCATTCTGAACGACGGCGTCAACCGCAAGGTGCTCTACCTCGCACTCATGCTACATGACATCGGCAAGGGGCGGGACGAGGATCATTCGATTGTCGGCGCCCGTATTGCCCGCACGGTCGGGCCGCGCCTCGGCCTGAAGCCGAAAGAGGTGGAAACTGTCGAATGGCTGGTCCGCTACCACCTGCTGATGTCCGACATGGCCCAGAAGCGCGATATCGCGGACCCCCGCACCGTGCGCGACTTTGCCAAGGCGGTGCGGACGAAGGAACGGCTCGATCTGCTTTGCGTCCTGACGGTCTGCGATATTCGCGGCGTCGGGCCCGGCGTCTGGAACAACTGGAAAGCCGCGCTGCTGCGCGCGCTCTACCGTCAGACCCGCCGCGCCCTTGAGACGGGGCTGGAAGACCTCAATCGTGAATTCCGCGGTCAGGAAGCCAAGCGCAACCTGCGGGAGGCGCTGCCGGACTGGTCGAAGGGCGATCTCGACCGTGAAATCCGCCGCCATTACGAAACCTACTGGCAGGGTCTGCACGTCACAGCCCATGCCAAGCTGGCCGAGATGCTGCGCGATTGCCGCCCGGACGAGATCCGCATCGACCTGCACCTGGACGAGGATCGCGATGCCACCCGCGCCCTCTTCGCGATGGAGGATCACCCCGGCATCTTTTCCCGCCTCGCCGGCGCGCTGGCGCTGGTTGGCGCAAACGTCGTGGATGCCCGCACCTACACCACCAAGGATGGCTATGCGACGGCAGCCTTCTGGGTCCAGGATGCCGACGGCCATCCCTACGAACAGTCCCGCCTGACCCGGCTGCGCCAGATGATCACCAAGACGCTGAAGGGCGAGGTCATCGCGCGCGAGGCGATCAAGGACAAGGACAAGATCAAGAAGCGCGAGCGTGCCTTCAACGTGAATACCGCGATCAGCTTCGACAATGACGGGTCCGAAATTTTCACGATCATCGAGGTCGATACACGCGATCGCCCCGCGCTTCTGTTCGACCTGACCCGCACGCTGGCGGCGGCCAATATCCAGATCTTCTCGGCCGTCATCGCCACATACGGCGAGCAGGTGGTCGACACCTTCTATGTCAAGGACATGTTCGGACTGAAGCTGTTCAGCGAGGCCAAGCAGAAATCGCTTGAAGCGCGGCTGCGCACCGCCATTTCGGAAGGCCAGGAAAGGGCCCGGTCGTGAAACCCGTGCGGATGATCCGCAGCTTCATGACGGTGGGCGGCTGGACATTGGCCAGCCGCGTCCTGGGCTTTGTGCGCGACATCCTTCTGGCCGCCTTTCTGGGCGCCGGCCCGGTGGCAGAGGCCTTTGTCGTGGCCTTTTCCCTGCCCAATATGTTCCGCCGGTTCTTTGCCGAAGGCGCCTTCAACATGGCGTTTATCCCGCTGTTTTCCAAAAAGCTCGAAGGCGGCGAGAACCCGAAGGAATTTGCCGAACAGGCGCTATCGCTTCTCATGGCCGTTCTTGCGGTGTTCACTCTGGTCAGCATGGCCTGCATGCCGCTTCTGGTCTATGCGATGGCCTCGGGTTTTGCGGGGGACGAACGGTTCGACCTGGCCGTTGATTACGGACGCGTGGCCTTTCCCTATATCTTCTTCATCTCCATCGCGGCCCTTCTGTCCGGCGTCCTGAATTCGACCGGAAAATTCGCCGCCGCCGCCGCCGCGCCGGTGCTGCTGAACGTCGTTCTGTCGGCGGCCATGTATGGCGCCTGGCGGGCGGGCTACGACGTCGGCGATGCGCTGGTCTGGGGCGTGCCGGTTGCCGGCGCTCTGCAGGCGGGGATGCTCTGGGTCGCTGCGGCCCGCGCCGGTTTTGCCCTGCGCCCGCGCCTGCCCCGCGTCTCGCCCGAAATGAAACGCCTCATGCGGATCGCGGCGCCTGCCGCCCTTGCCGGCGGCGTGGTTCAGGTCAATCTGCTGGTCGGGCGTCAGGTTGCCAGCTTTTTCGAAGGGTCGATCCAGTATCTCAACCTCGCCGACCGTCTGTATCAGCTGCCACTCGGGGTAGTCGCGATTGCAATTGGCGTTGTTCTTCTTCCCGAACTGTCGCGCCGCCTGCGGAATGCCGATGACACCGGCGGACGCTACGCCTTCAACAGGGCAACGGAATTCGCGCTGTTTCTGACCGTCCCCTCGGCGGTGGCCCTTCTGGTGATCCCTGAAACGCTGATCGCCACCCTTTTTCAGCGCGGACGGTTCACCGCCGCAGATGCAGAGGCCACCGCGATGGCCGTTGCCCTCTACGGGCTGGGCCTGCCCGCCTTTGTGATGCAGAAAGTGCTGCAACCACTGTATTACGCGCGCGAGGATACCCGGCGCCCGTTCAATTACGCCGTCGTCGCCATGGTGGTGAATGTCGTGCTGGCCATCGGCCTTGCCTTTGTTATCGGCTATCTCGCCGCCGCGCTTGCGACGACTCTGGCCGGTTGGGTCATGATGTGGCAGCTCTGGCGGGGGTCGCGCGACATGGGCGACGCAGCAAGGCTGGATGATCGGCTGCGGCGCCGCATCCCCCGGATTGTGATCTCCAGTGCCGGGCTTGCGGTTGCACTTCTGGCGGGACGCGCGGCGCTGGACCCACTGTTCACAGGCTGGTCGCGACCGGGGTCGCTGGCGCTTCTGATCCTCTGGGGGACGGGTGTCTATTTCGTGATCAGCCACCTGCTTGGCGCTTTCCGCCTCAGCGACCTGCGCAGCGCCACAAATCGCGGAAAACTCTGATCCCGACCGGGAACCCTCGCCCGTGGCCAGGTGTTGCCTCAAGGTAGCCGTGGGCCGTGAGACCCGCGAAACCGATCAGGCGCGGACGGGACGGAATGAACCAGATGAACAACATCTCTGACCAGACGACCATCGTGGCAGAGGCAGACGTCGCTCATGTTCCAGACCCGAAACCCCTGATCACGGCATCCGAGATGTTCCCCGCCCTGGAACGGATGATCCTGTCTGCCCGGACCGAAGTTCTTCTGGCATTTCGCATTTTCGACCCCCGCACCCGCCTGCATGCGCCGGAATCGCACCAGGCCGGCCTCGAAACCTTTGCCGATCTTCTGCACCATGTGGCCGAGCGTGGCTTGACCATCCGCCTGCTGATGTCAGATTTCGACCCCGTCTTTACCGCCGATCTGCACCGCTCGGCCTGGGACAGCGCCGCGCGTTTTGCCAGCCGGCTGCGCGAATATGACAATGCGGAACTGATCTGCGCCCTGCATGACTGTGCCCCTGCCCCGGTGTGGCATCTGGCACTTGCGGGCCAGATCCGGGCCCGCAAAGCGCAGCTGAGGACCTGGCCCGGCGACCGGCTGACACCGCTTCAGCTGCGGGCGCTCAACGGGGACTACCGGCTGCGCCCGGTCACGCTGCATCAGAAATTCGCGGTGATCGACGCAGACCACGCCATTATCGGCGGCATCGATGTCGACGACCGCCGCTGGGACACACCGGACCATGACCGGCGTCCCGAAGAAACCTGGCACGATGTCTCGGTCGAGGTCTCCGGCCCGGTTGTCCGCGACATTCGCGATCATTTTGCCGAATGTTGGGACCGCGCCCGGTCGGGCTGCGGAACGGTGTTCAGCGCTGGCGCCACGCCGCTGTCGCGCGACAGTCAGGTATCTTCTCCCCCGACCGGCGCCGACACACGGCCGGACATGTCCCTGATCCGCACGGTGTCGGCACATCGGCACCATCCCGTCAGCTTCGGTCCGGCGATCGAGCGCCGGGATCATGAGACCGCGCATCTCGATCTCTTCGCGCAGGCCCAGAAGGTCGTCTACATTGAAACACAGTTTCTGCGCCACCTGCCGCTTGCCCGCGCTCTGGCAAAACGCGCGACACAGGTGCCGGAGCTGCAATTGATCCTCGTTGTCCCGACCGAACCCGAGCGTATCATTTTCGGCCGCGACAACGGGATGGATGCCCGCCACGCCCAGGCGCTGCAAATCCGGTGCCTTGATATCCTGCGCAGCGCTTTTGGCGACAGGATGGCGGTCGTATCGCCGGCACAGGCAGCCCCGGCCCCCGATGGCACGCCGATGCCAGTGGCCGGGTCCGGCATCATCTACCTGCACTCCAAGGTCACGCTTGTGGACGACCGGATCGGCATCGTGGGCTCCGCCAATCTCAACGGGCGCTCACTGCTCTGGGATACGGAGGCATCGCTGCGCTTCGAGCGGCCCGACGCGGTGCGCGACCTGCGGCTTCGTCTGGCTCAGAAATGGCTGGGCGGGGCGCCCGGGGACCCGGCATATGCCCGGACCTGGGCAGAGGCCGCGCACCAAGCGGCATCGCAACCGCCAGAGGCCCGGTACACGACCCTTCTGCCCTACCCCGAAGGCCGCAACCGCCGCTTCGCGCGATATCTTCCGATCATGCCGGCGGCCATGTTCTGACGCGTCAGCCCCGCTGCCGCAGTTTCGCGATCAGGGCAGCGACCCCGCCGGGGGCCGCGACCGGGGCGGCGATCAGCCCCGCGACGAAGCCGCCCAGATCGGCAGGCCAGTCCGGCGCAAATCCAAATACCACGCCAAAGACGACCTGAATTCCAACCAGCACGGCGATCAGCCTGAACGCCTGAAGCTGAGACGCCCCGACCGATCCGAGCCGCACCCAGAGAAGATAGGTAAACGCCCCGATCAGCCCGTAGACCGGGGGAAAGCCGCCATAGAGCCACGCCCCTTCGTCTGCCAGACCCCACATTGCCAGCGCCCCTCCGATGGTCGCGACAAGCCAGACGAAAAACACGGCCACCGGCGCCATTACATCGCCGACGAATTTGCCCAGGGCAAGCAGCATGACCCCCGCGATCAGGGCGCCGGAAAACGACCCGTTGATGAAGGGATAAGAGATGAACCGCATCAGAAATTCGGGCCGGATCTGCCGCGTCTCGATCATATGCGACGGGAATACCCCCTGGAATCCGTAGTCCATCACCGCCACCTGGCGCCAGCCGATGGCCTGCGGCCCGCCGATGATGCCGCGTGCGCCAAGTTGAAACACCAGCTCTATCCCCATCATCACGACGAAAAGCGCCAGGATCAGCGGCGGGATAGGGTTCAGCGGGCTTTCGGGGCGCGGGTCCATGGGGGTCCTTTCCGGGGCGACCGGCCCGCCTCGCCTTGACGCGGACCGGGGCCATGGGTAAGCCAGCGCCGCAGCCAGATCCAGACCAAGTTCACGCGAGGACATGATGACCGACCAGAGCCCTGCCGCCCCGTCCGGCTTCACCCCCCGCGTCTTTTCCGGGATCCAGCCCTCCGGCGGGCTGACGCTGGGCAATTATCTGGGCGCGATCCGCCGTTTCGTCGACATGCAGAATGCCCCTGAAAACAGCGGCATAGAAAAGATTTACTGCATGGTCGACATGCATGCGATCACGGTCTGGCAGGACCCCGCCAAACTGACCCGCAATACGCGCGAACTGGCCGCAGGCTATATCGCCGCGGGCCTCGACCCGGCGCAATCCATCCTCTTCAACCAGAGCCAGGTGGCAGAACACGCCCAGCTGGCCTGGATCTTCAACTGCGTCGCCCGGATGGGCTGGATGCAGCGGATGACGCAGTGGAAGGACAAGGCGGGCAAGAATAGCCAGAACGCCTCGCTTGGCCTATTTGCCTATCCGGCGCTGATGGCGGCCGATATCCTCATCTATCACGCCACGCATGTGCCCGTGGGCGAGGACCAGAAACAGCATGTGGAGCTGACCCGCGACATCGCGGCCAAGTTCAACCATGACTTCGGTGTCGAGTTTTTCCCGATGACGGAGCCGGTGATCGAGGGCGCGGCCACCCGCGTCATGTCCCTGCGCGACGGGTCGAAGAAGATGTCGAAATCCGACCCCTCGGACGCATCGCGCATCAATATGACCGACGATGCCGATGCCATCGCCCAGAAAATCCGCAAGGCCCGGACCGACCCGGACGCTCTGCCGTCGGAGGCAGGCGGCCTGGCCGAGCGTCCCGAGGCGCGCAACCTCGTGAATATCTATGCCGCGCTGAACGACCAGACCGTCGACCAGGTGCTGTCCGATGTGGGCGGCAAACAGTTTTCGGAATTCAAGCCGATGCTGGCCGATCTGGCCGTGGAAAAACTGTCCCCCATCTCGACGGAAATGGCCCGGCTGATGCAGACGCCCGACGAAATCGACGCGATCCTGCGGGGGGGCGCGGACCGCGCGCGCGAGATCGCCGCGCCGATCCTCAAAAAGACCTATGAGATCGTTGGCATGATCCGGTAAGTTGCGCCGGCTTTGCCGTCGCGACGGGAGGGGGCGCTGCCCCCTCTTGCGCCTTCCGGCGCAATTCACCCCCGAAGTATTTCTGGAAAGATGAAGAGCCCCGGGCTGCGCGGAAATGCGCAGCGGCTCTGCGGTCATGGAGATTGTCCGACCGGGCGGAACGGATACATTCTGCCGTGTTAGGAGATTGCCATGTCCAGACCTGTTCATCCTGAAACCCGTATCGGCCACGTCCACCTCAAGGTCGCGGATCTTGACCGGGCCATCGGATTCTATTCCGGTGTGCTGGGCTTTGAGATCACCCAGAGATACGGTCGCCAGGCGGCCTTTCTGTCGGCGGGCGGCTATCATCATCACATCGGGCTTAACACCTGGGAGAGCCGGGGCGGCACCCCGCCGCCGCCGGGACATACCGGGCTTTATCATACGGCCTTTCTCTACCCCGACCGGGCAAGCCTGGGCGATGCGCTGCGTCGGGTGTTGGAGGCGGGCATTCCCATCGACGGCGCGGCGGATCATGGCGTGTCGGAGGCGATCTACCTGAGCGATCCGGATGGCAATGGTGTTGAGCTTTATCGCGACCGTGCTCCCGAGGACTGGCCCCGCAAGCCGGACGGGAGCCTCGACATGGTCAACTCGGCACTCGATTTGGATCGTTTGCTGGCAGAGGCCGCGCCGCGCTGACCGGGGCGGTTTTCCTGCCTCCTGTCATGGGACTGTGCGCAATTCGTTGCGGGACTGTTGCAATCTGCGGCTACCCAGTCCCCGAGTGTGTGTGACGCTCTGCCCAATTGCCCCCAAGCATTGTTTTCATGACGGACCCCCGGCCTTGTGCCGGGGGTATTCATTTTCAAACCGCCGCCTGTCATAAGAGCGCAAAGAAAAGGAGAGACCGATGCCCACCGGTACCAATATCCGCACCTATTTCGACGGCACCTGGCACGACGGCGATCTGCCTGTGATGAAGGCGGCGGACCATGGCTCCTGGCTGGGCACGACCGTCTTTGACGGCGCCCGCATGGTCGACGGGCTGATCCCGGATATCGAGGCGCATTGCGCCCGCGTGAACCGCTCGGCCGAGGCGCTGATGATCACGCCCACCGTCACACCCGAACGGATCGAGGAGATCGTGCGCGAGGGGCTGTCGGCCTATGCGCCGGGTGCCGCCGTTTATATCCGGCCCATGTACTGGGCGCTGGAGGGCGGCGATCTGGGCGTGGCGCCCCGCCCCGGCGCGACAGGCTTCTGCGTGAGCCTTGAGGAGATTCCCATGGCCGCCCCCGATGCCGCCACGACGCTGGGCCGGACCCGGTTCCGCCGTCCGGTGATGGAGGATGCGGTCGTGAATGCCAAGGCCGGGTGTCTCTACCCAAACAACGCCCGCATGCTGATGGAGGTGCAAACCCGCGGTTTTGGCAATGCCTTGGTCGCCGATGCGCTTGGCAATGTGGCCGAGACCGCGACCGCCAATGTCTTCATGGCCAGGGACGGGGAACTGTTTACCCCCGTGGCCAACGGCACATTTCTGGCCGGGATCACCCGGTCGCGCCATATCGCCAATTTCCGCGCCGATGGCGTGACCGTGCATGAGACCGTGCTGAGCTTCGACGATTTTGCGGAAGCCGACGAGGTGTTCCTGTCGGGCAATATGAGCAAGGTCACCCCGGTGAAAGGGTTCGAGGACCGGCAGTACCAGATCGGCCCCCTCACCCGCCGCGCGCGGGAGATGTACTGGGACTGGGCCGCGACCGCCGCGCGTCTTTAGAGCGAGGGGTCGGAGGCGACGCGCACCAGCCGCGTCAGGTCAGACAGGCTTTCCTTCTGGCGCCCGCTTTCGGAGAAGTTGGCGGGCGAGAGCCAGACCGCGAAGGCCTCCTTCAGCGCCGGCCAGTCCTTGTCGATCACGGCGAACCATGCCGTGTCGCGGTTGCGCCCCTTCACCACCACGGCCTGCCGGAAGATGCCTTCGTAGCTGAAGCCGTAGCGCTGCGCGGCGCTGCGCGACGGCTTGTTCAGCGCGTCGCATTTCCATTCGTACCGCCGGTAGCCCGCGTCGAAGGCCCATTGCATCATAAGGAACATCGCCTCCGTCGCAGCGGGGGTCTTCTGCAGGGTTGGCGACATCATGATAAAGCCCACTTCGATCGACCCGGCGACGGGGGTGATCCGCAGGAAGGAGGCGAAACCGACGATGCGGTTGTCCTCCGTCAGACGGATGGCGAGGAAATGCGGATCGCGGCTGACCTCCTTTTCCCGGCAGAATCGGTGGAACTGGGAGGCGCTGGCGAAGGGGCCTTCGGGCATATAATCCCAGAGCCAGTCCTCGCCCTCCAGCTCCCGGAAAAGGAGCGCGGCATGGGTGTCGGCGCGCAGCGGCTCCAGCACGACATGACGGCCCTTGAGCACCAGATCCACGGGCGGCACGGGCGGCGGCGTCCAGCCCTCGACAAGAGGGCCGCGCGGGCGGGGATCGGGCATGCTCTTGGTCCTTCCGGTCAGATCTCCGGCGACCATAGAAAGGCGCCGGGCAAGAGCCAAGAGAGGATCAGCCGGGCTCAGAGCACCAGCCGCGCCGCCCCCTCCATCTGCACACCCGGAAAAACCACCTGTTCAATGACCGACCGGTCGAGGCCGAAGAGCCCCTGCATCACCAGCCCCGCCTGCGCCCGCACATCCGAGGTCGGCATAAGGTCGCGCCGCTCGTAGAGGTCGGCCTCTGTCAGCCCCGGCCAACGCCCGTGCACCTGCCCGCCGCGCAGCGCCCCACCCGCGAAGATCAACGTGCCGCCGGTGCCGTGATCCGTCCCGCGGGTGCCGTTCAGCCGCGCCGTCCGCCCGAATTCCGTCATGGCGATCACGCCGGTGCGCTGCCAGACCGGGCCGAGATCCTGCCGAAGCGTCGTCAGCGTTTCCACCAGCGCTCCCAGAGGCCGGGCAATCGCCGCCTGCTGATTGTTATGCGTATCCCAGCCGTTGATCGAAAAAGCCGCGATCCTCGCGTCCTCTCTCAGCCGTTCGGCGGCAAATTTTGCGACATGGATCGGACCGGCATTGTCGCGCGCCACCTGCGCCCCCTGACGGACGGCAGCCATGCCGGACATCATTGACCCATCATCGCCCGACATCATCGCCGATGCCTCCTGCCCCTCGGACAGATCAAGCGCCTCTGCCAGCGCCCCGCGGAACAGCGGATCGTCATGCATCACATGTTCCATCAGCCGTTGCGCCTGCGGCGACATGGCCAGAACCGACTGGGGCGACCATTCCGCAACCGGCGCGCGCCCCTTCGTCAGCAGCATACCGGACGAGCCGATCGTATAGGCGGTGTCTGCCTCGACCCCGGGCACGGCCTGCAGCAGACGGTTCAGCCATCCGTCCCGGATGGGCTGGTTCATGTCGGCGATACCAGCTTCGAGAATGTCCTGCCCGTCGAAATGACTGCGCTTGTCGCGATAGGGCGTCGAGACCGCATTCACGAAACCCAGCTCTCCGGCCCGCCACATCGGCAGCAGCGGCGCCATCGCCGGATGCAGCCCGTGATACCCATCCAGATCAACGCCGCCATTGGGGGCACCGATTGTCGGAACATCCGGGCGCAGGGCGGCGAAATTCCGGTCGCCCCAGGGCTGCAGCACACCCAGCCCGTCCATCGCCCCCCGCAGGATGATCACCACAAGACGGGTGTCCCAAGGCGCAGAGGCCATGGTGACGGGCGCAAGCCAGGGCGAGGCCGCGGCGGAACAGCCCAGGGCCAGGCTGCGGGTCAGAAAGCTCCGGCGCGAGAGGCTTTGGTCACTCATCGGCTCATGTCCTCTGAAAACTGGGCGAGGCCAGGATCAGCGCGATCCCCTCGGCCCGCGTTTCGGCGGCACGCGCGGCAAAGCGCAGCGCCTCCGGCGGCTCCCGCCCCAGGGCTGCCGTCACAAAGTCCCGGGGATCGGGCAGCGGATCGGCCAGCACTGGCGGGACGTTCAGCGCCCATTGCAGACGGGCGGCAAGACGCTGCGGCGTGATCCAGTCGCCATCCTCTTCCGGCCATCCGTCCGGCCCGTCCGGCCTTTCCCAGTCCTGTCCCATCAGCGCCATCGGCTGACGCAGCATAAGTCGCAGTTCACGGACCTGCCGCACAGGCAGCGCAGGAACCGCCAGCGCCCGCAGGGCCGATCCGACAAAATCGATCGGCGGTTTGACATTACCAGGCATCGCCCAGGCATCCGGATGCTCCAGCATCGTGCGATAGACCTCCGACAGCAGGCCATCGGTCGCCTGATAGGTGGCCGTCATCTGTGCGATCAGCGCCTCTGACGGCCTGTCACCAACAAAATGCACCGCCAGCTTGGAGGAAATATGCCGCGCGGTGGCCGGATGGACGGACAGGTCATCCAGTGCCGCAAAGACATCCTCCAGCCGCGCCTTTCCGGGACCGCCATATGACACGCCCAGCACCGTCTCCGCCCCCGGTTCGGCATAGTCTGCGCGGAACCGGAACCCCTGATCTGGCCGATAGCTGACCCCGGCCAGAAGTTCCGCAAATTCGCGCACATCGGCCTGGGAATAGGCCGCCCCGACCCCAAGCGTGTGAAGCTCCAGCACCTCCCGTGCGAGGTTTTCGTTCAGCCCCGCCTTTCCGCCGCGTTTGATCGCGCGGATAGAGCCCGGCCCCATGCTCCGCTCCTGATCGAGGTAATGGATCATCAGCGGCGCCGTGACACAGGCCCGCAGCATCGCGGCGAAATGTCCGGTCATATACGGCCTGACGGATGTCTCGACATAAGGGGCCGCGCCGAATTTGAGCACTCCGGCCTTGCCGATCGCGGTAAAATGATCCGCCCAGAAACCGGCAAGCCTCTCGCGAAATCCGTCGGCAGTGCTGGCCCGCCGCATCAGGCTCTGGGCCATCCAGCGGTCCTGCCCCAGCCGGGCCGCCTTTTTCACCTGCCGCCACTGTTTCACTGCGTCTTTGGCGATCGCCGTTCCGCGGTTCTTTGCCCGCATCCGCCTCAGCTCAAACGCCTGCGCGGTCCGCTCCTGAAACTGGGCAAACGCCTCCACCGGCCAGGCCTCCGCCGCCGCATCGGGCCCCTCAAGCCGCGCCAGCATGTCAGAGACGGACCCGGCCGGCGCCTGCCCCGGTGACAACCCGCATCCAAACCGTACTTCCGCGATGATCGGATCGAATGGCATGGCGCACTCCCATGGTTTGGCGCAGGGCAAATGTAGCACCGGCACGGAGCGGCACAAAGTCCGGTAAGCGGCCCACCGGTCACACATTGGCGAGGAACCGCCGCATCCGTCCGGGCGTTGGCCGTGCATATCTGACCTGAAGGGAGCCCCGCGATGACCTCGATCTATGACGCTATTGAGAAAGACCACGCCCGCCACCGCGAACTGCTGGACACGATTGCAGGAACCGAAGGCGACAGCCCGGAGCGGCGCAAAGCCTGGGACGAATTCTACCGCGACATCAAAAGCCACTCCGCCGCTGAAGAGGAAACCTTTTATTCCAAAATGATGAAGGAAACCTGGGGCCAGGACGCCGCCCGCCATTCGGTCCATGAACATGCCGAGATGGACGAGATCCTGGAGGAACTGCGCGAGATGGACATGTCCTCCCCGGGCTGGCTGACCCGGTTCAAGACGCTCAAGCACGACTACGAACATCACATGGAAGAAGAGGAGCAAGAGGTCTTTACCCGCGCCAAAAAGGTGATCGGAGCCGAAGAAAACGACAGCTACGGCGCGGCATTCCTGAAGCGGAAAAAACAGGAGCAGGGGCTGATCGAAGAAAAACGCGAGGATGCGCTGGAGGATTGAGGCCACAGCCCGCGTCAGCGCAGGCCCTGCTGCCGGCAAAGTTATGAAAAGACCCCGGACCGGGCGCCCGCCCGGTACCGGATCAGCTGGATTGCTCGCTCAATTTTCGGGCAAATACCGCTTCACGGCGCTCCCAGACATAGCGCGGGTCCTCCGGCACGCGCGACCAGAACAGAGTGCCACTGTTGCGCCAGGGGTCCAGCACGATCCCCTGCTCCATCGTATCTCCCCGCGCGGAAATCACGACGGTGGAATGGTCGATCAGAAAGGTCGTGGCATTGGCAATGGCGCGGTGCAGGTCGAGCGTGCGGAACCCCTCGGCCGCAAGCCGGTTTTCCATATCCTCGGCCCAGTGCCAGCACAGGCCGCGCGGTCGCAGCCCCATATTGACCTTGGTATTATGCACCAGCGGCGGGTCCGTCACGCCATAGTCCTGACGCAGCTGCAACGGATAGGTGATCGCAATTTCCGCCGCCCGCGCGGCCTCGTCTGGGTCCACATCGGGACCAAGCTCCGCGATCGCCTGCGCAAGCGCCGTGACCCGGGATTGCGAAGAGGCCACGCCATCCTGAGGTGCCGGAGCACAGGCGGCGAGTGCCAGCATCCCGAGCGATACAATCATGAGGCAAAAAGAGCGGATTTGGGGCAAGCGAACCTCCTGTGTCCGGGACAGATGTACCGGGCCGGCGCCGGACGGTCGAGAGCGCAACGCCTTTTGCCTCTTCACCATTGCTTCAACAATCATGTTCTACTAATGTTCCCGATGACCCATACGCCGGAATGATGCAAGATGTTGGACATGAGCAGCTCTCCTTCCCAAGATTTGGTCCGTTTCCTGAACGGTGACCGCTTTGGCACCGTGATGGCCGACCCGCCCTGGCGGTTTACCAACCGCACGGGCAAGGTGGCGCCCGAACACAAGCGCCTGTCGCGCTATCCCACGATGACGCTTGAGGATATCTGCGCCCTGCCTGTGGCCGACCATCTGGAAGACCGCGCGCATTGCTACCTCTGGGTGCCCAACGCCCTGCTCCCCGACGGGCTTGAAGTGCTGCGCGCCTGGGGGTTCGAGTACAAGTCCAACATCGTCTGGCACAAGATTCGCAAAGATGGCGGATCGGACGGGCGCGGCGTGGGATTTTACTTCCGCAATGTCACCGAACTGCTTCTGTTCGGCACGCGCGGCAAGAATGCGCGCACGCTGGACGCTGGCCGCCGCCAGGTGAACATGGTCCAGACCCGCAAGCGGGAACATTCCCGCAAGCCGGACGAGCAATACGACCTGATCGAAAGCTGCTCCTGGGGGCCTTATCTGGAAATGTTCGGCCGTGGCGTACGCGAAGGCTGGACGGTCTGGGGCAATCAGGCGGATGCCGATTACAAGCCCAGCTGGAAGACCTATTCCTACAATTCCTCCGTCGCGGCGGAATAAGCCTATCGGCAACAAGGGGCGCTGCCCTTCGCGCGGGCCAGGGTGACATGCGACAGCATGTCTCGGCCGTCCTGAATGGATATTTTTGGCAAGAAAAACCGCGGGGTCACGAGAAGAGCGAGGGGTCCGTGTCTGGCGGCGCAACCTCCGGCCCCGCTATCGCCGAAGGCGGCAGGCCGATCAGCAGAAGTGGACAGGGCGACCCCACACCGCGCTTGATCCGATCCTCCAGCTTGATCCAGTGGGTTGTGGCTGGCCCGAATTTATCGGCGGTGAACATGCGGGCAAAGGCCGTGGGGAAATCTGCCCCCGCCTCCATCGCGCGGCGCACATAGTCGCGCTGGCGGGTGGTGCGGTCCTTCATCCCCATCGCGCGCAGCGGAGCCTCGTCCGCAATACCGGCGCCGCGCAGCACCTGTTCGATCCGCAGCGTCATGGTCGACTGCAGCGCCGCGCCACGGGTCACGATAATCCCGGCAGAAATGATGCGTTGCCCGTGCAGACGCTGGAAGTTTTCCAGATCGCGGTCAAAGAACGGGTCCTTGTTGTTCCATTCGATCTCTAGCGCCAGCGTGCCGGCGGGCGCGCGGCGGATATGGTCGATCTCATGACTGGTGCCGTCGCCCAGCGGAATGCCGTCCACGGTCGTCTCGATCCGGAAATTGTGTTTGCGCCACCCGGCCTGATCGAGCTCCCGCCGCAGACGCTGCGTCGACTTGGCCTCGCCCCCGCCGGAGGCGATCAGCTCTTCCGCCGGGATGGAGACCCGCAGCAGCGCATCGACCAGCTCTGCCGTCTGGGCCGGAAAATCCACCGAGAGGATGGCCTCTGCGTGGTTGCGGACCATAATGTCGAATCCGCGGTCCCTGAGCCGTTCGAACATGGTCCCTCCTCTGCCGGCGACAGACACTGGCAGGTCCCGAAGACAATGACAAGCCGGGCTATTTCCAGCGCGAACAGAGACCTTCGCCGATCATGATGTCGCCCAGGTCGCGCCCGTCCGGCAGCGCACAGGTGGCGATCTCTCTGTCCCAGGAGCGGCGTCCCTCCAGCGCGCAGAGCATATGGCCGCGGGCGGTCAGTTCCACCATGCGCGCGCGGGCGCGGCGACCGGCGGCGGTCTCCATCTCTGCGCAATCCAGATTGGCGATGCGCACCGGCTGCCCGACCACCTCGATCGTGTCGCCGTCCCGGACGTGGCTGACCCGGCCCGACAGGATATCGGACGGGGCCCGGGCACCGCGGGGCGGAAATTGCTCGGGCTCTGTGACAGCCGTGACGACAAGCGCCAGCGCCACAACAACCGGCAAAACCAACAGCCGGCGCGACAGACGCGGCGGACGCAGCGCGCGGCTGCGCCGGTGCGCGCGGGCAAAATGGTCGTCGAGGTGATAGATACGGCTCATGCGCCAAGGCTCGGCGCGAAATATGGCGGAAATGCGGCGATCCGCGGATAACGTCAAGAAAGGTTAACGGACAGCTCCACAATGGCGCAGAGCCCCGGCAGGTGTCCCCGGACTGTTACAAGCCCGGCCTAAGACTTGGCCGAATCCAACCTGAAAGGCTTAGCCATGTCTGACAAGAAAACAGCCGACCTCTCCTGGGACGAATTTGACGAAATGCGCGACCCGCGCGCCGACGCCAACGCCTTTGATGCCGTTGTCGATCGCGCGATTTCCCGCCGTGGTTTTCTGGGCGGCACGCTCGCCTTCGGCTCCGGCGCCGCTGTTTTCGGCACCGGGCTGCTGAGCTCGGCCGCCCCCGTCCGCGCGGCTGAATTCGCCTTCACCCCGGTGGGCATCGGCACGGATCATGCGATCCAGGTTCCCGCAGGCTATGACTGGAAACCGCTGGTCCGTTTCGGTGATGCGCTTTTCTCCGAGGCCGACGGCGCCTATTCCGCCGAAACGGCAGTGCCGCTTGCCATGTCCGACAAGGTGTTTGGCGAAAATACCGATGGGATGGAAACCTTTGAGGTCGACGGACATACGCTGATCACCGTCAACTCTGAATACGCCAACCCCAAGATCAACCTGCCGAAAGAGGCCGAAGGCACCCCGCGCGACGCCGATGAGGTGCAGCTGCTGATGAATATCCAGGGCGTGACCGTTATGGAGGTCGCCATGGATGGCGACAGCTATACGCTGGTCAAGGACAGCCCCTACAATCGCCGCATCACCCATGAAACCCAGATGACCATGGACGGCCCTGCCGCCGGCGCCGATCTGGTCAAGACCAATGCCGACCCCGAAGGCATGTCGCCCAAGGGCACGATGAACAACTGCGGCTCCGGCAAGACGCTCTGGGGCACCTATCTGACCTGTGAAGAGAACTTCAACGGCTATTTCGGCGCCACCGCCGAGAAGGAACCGAGCGCAGGCGAGATCCGCTACGGTATCGGCGGCGAGAGCCGCTATGCCTATGAAAAGCACCATGATCGCTTTGACATCACCAAGGAACCGAACGAGCCGCACCGCCACGGCTGGGTCACGGAAATCGACCCCACCGATCCCGAGAGCACCCCGGTCAAACACACCGCCCTTGGCCGCTTCAAGCACGAGAATGCCGAAATGGTGCAGGCCGAAGACGGCCGCATCGTTGTCTACATGGGCGATGACGAGCGGGGCGAGTTCATCTACCGCTATGTCTCCAACGGCACATGGGCCGAGGGCGGCTCCACCGCAGGCCTGCTGTCGGACGGCACGCTCTACGTCGCGAAGTTCAACGACGACATGTCCGGCGAATGGCTGCCGCTGACGGCTGACTCGACCGGTATGAGCCTGGAAGAGGTGCTTGTCTTCTCCCGCATGGCGGGCTCCAAGGTTGGCGCGACGACGATGGACCGCCCGGAATGGGTCGCAGCCCACCCCGGCCGGGCCGAGGTCTACTGCGCCCTGACCAACAACAAGAACCGCGGCGTGAAACCGAATGCCGGCGGCGACGAGACCCCGGTTGGCGGCCCCAACCCGCGCGAGACCAACAACTTCGGCCAGATCGTCCGCTGGAAACCCGAGGGCGGCGACCACGGGGCAGATACCTTCGTCTGGGACCTGTATGTGATGGCGGGCAACCCGACCGTTTACGACAATACCTATGCCGGGTCGGAAAATGTCACCGAAGGGAACATGTTCAATTCGCCCGACGGGATGGCCTTTGACACCCAGGGCATGCTCTGGATCCAGACCGATGGCGATGACAGCAACGAGGGCGAATTTGCTGGTCAGGGCAACAACCAGATGCTGGTCGGCAATCCCGATACCGGCGCGATCGCCCGCTTTCTGACCGCCCCCAATGGCGCCGAGGTCACGGGCCTGTGCTGGTCGCCGGACGGCAAAGTGGCCTTTGTCGGCATTCAGCACCCGGGTGGCAGCTGGCCCGATGGCGAGGGGCTGCCGCGCTCCTCCATCATCCAGGTCTGGCGCCAGGACGGCCAGCCGGTCGGCTAAGCCCGGCCAGATCTGCGACATCTCGACCCGCCGGATTTCGGTCCGGCGGGTTTTGTTCCATGAATCCCGGGCATTGGCGAAAATCCGCCAATCGATTTGTGACAGACTTGTTTCAAATGCGTGATCGGGCAATGGTCACGGCGCTTGCCGAGAATGTGAACAATTCACGCCGGCAGCATGGGACAACAATGGCCTGAGGCAACAATGAGCGTAAAACGCGCTTCCCAGCGGATCGGCAAGGCTGGACTTGCAACCGCCCTACTCTGTCTTGCTGCAGCCTGCAGCAACATCTCTTCATCCACCCCCGAGGGGCTGACCACCATCGATCCGGACCGCATGTCGTTCGCGATCTCGGAGGCAAGAAGCCTGCGCGCCCGTGGCGCCCGCGTCTGGTGCGTGCCCTTTGCCCGCAACGTCAGCGGCGTGGAAATCCGGGGCAATGCCAATACCTGGTGGGGTCAGGCCGCCGGTGCCTTTGACCGGTCGAAAAAGCCTGAGGTCGGCGCCGTGATGGCCTTTGCGGCCACCCGCGGCATGCCCATGGGCCATGTGGCCGTGGTGTCAGAGGTCAGATCGGATCGCGAAATCCTGATCGACCATGCCAACTGGCACCGCAACCAGATCTCCCTTGGCATGAGCGTCATCGACGTGTCGGATAAAAACGACTGGAGCCGCGTGAAGGTCGAGAGCAATCCGGGCCAGTACGGCAGCGTCTACCCGATCAACGGGTTCATCCTGCCCGGAACCACCTGACATTCCCATCCATAGACACGCGAACGGCGCCCCGAGAGGCGCCGTTTTTATGTCTGCCCCCTGCGTAGCGTCCGGCGGGCGGGTCAGGGATGGGTTGATAACCCATCCTACTCCTGCGGAATGACCCGCAGCGACAGCTCCATCAGCTGGTCCGAGGTCGGCTCGGACGGCGCACCCATCATCAGATCCTCCGCCCGCTGGTTCATCGGGAAGAGGATCACCTCGCGGATGTTCTGCTCTTCCGCCAGCAGCATGACGACCCGGTCGATGCCCACGGCGCAGCCGCCGTGCGGAGGCGCGCCATACTGGAAGGCGTTGACCATGCCGCCAAAGCGCTTGCGCACCTCGTCCTCGCCATAACCCGCGAGCTCAAACGCCTTGATCATGATGTCGAGCTTATGGTTCCGGATCGCGCCGGAGATCAGCTCATAGCCATTACAGGCCAGGTCATACTGATAGCCCAGCACCTTCAGCGGATCACCCTGCAGAGCCTCCAGCCCGCCCTGCGGCATGGAGAAGGGGTTGTGGGAGAAGTCGATATCGCCCGTCTCCTCATCCGCCTCATACATCGGGAAATCGACGATCCAGGCAAAGGCGAAGCGGTTCGTGTCGGTCAGGCCCAGCTCTTCGCCGATGACGGTCCGGGCCCGGCCCGCGACGGCCTCAAAGGCCGACGGCTTGCCGCCCAGGAAGAAGGCCGCGTCGCCGACGCCGAGGCCCAGCTGCTGGCGGATCGCCTCCGTCCGTTCGGGGCCGATGTTCTTGGCCAGCGGGCCGGCGGCTTCCATGCCGTCCGCTCCGTCACGCCAGAAGATATACCCCATCCCCGGCAGGCCCTGCTGCTGGGCAAAGCTGTTCATCCGGTCGCAGAACTTGCGCGACCCGCCCTTGGGGGCGGGGATGGCGCGGATCTCCGTCCCCTCCTGCTCCAGCAGTTTGGCGAAGATCGCAAAGCCGGAGCCCGCGAAATGCTCCGACACGACCTGCATCTTGATCGGGTTACGAAGGTCCGGCTTGTCGGTGCCGTACCAGAGCGCCGAGTCGGCATAGGAGATCAGCGGCCAGTCGGCATCGACAGGCTTACCGCCGCCGAATTCCTCAAAAATCCCCTGGATCACCGGCTGGATCGTGGCAAAGACGTCTTCCTGCTGCACAAAGGACATCTCCAGGTCGAGCTGGTAGAAATCCGTGGGCGAGCGGTCGGCGCGCGGGTCTTCGTCGCGGAAACAGGGCGCGATCTGGAAGTACTTGTCAAAGCCCGACACCATCAACAGCTGCTTGAACTGCTGCGGCGCCTGCGGCAGCGCGTAAAATTTGCCCGGATGCAGCCGCGACGGCACGAGGAAATCGCGCGCGCCTTCGGGCGACGACGCCGTGATGATCGGCGTCTGGTATTCGCGGAACTTCTGATCCCACATGCGGCGGCGCATCGAGGCCACGACGTCGGACCGCAGCGTCATATTCTTCTGCATCACCTCGCGGCGCAGGTCGAGGTAGCGGTACCGCAGCCGCGTCTCCTCCGGATATTCCTGATCGCCGAAGACCATCAGCGGCAGCTCCTTGGCCGCGCCCAGAACCTCCATGTCCCGGATATAGACCTCAATCTCCCCGGTCGGCAGCTTGGGGTTCACGAGGCTGGCATCGCGTGCCTTCACCGTCCCGTCGATCCGGATGCACCATTCGGAGCGCACCTTCTCAACCTCGGCAAAGACCGGGCTGTCGCTGTCACACAGCACCTGGGTGATGCCGTAATGATCGCGCAGATCGATGAAAAGAACCCCGCCATGATCGCGGACCCGATGAACCCAGCCCGACAGGCGGACGGTCTCTCCGACTTGGGCGGCGGTCAGCGCGGCGCAGGTATGGCTGCGATAGGCGTGCATGGGGCGTTTCCTTCCTTATCCGGCAGAGGCGATACACATGGTCAGCGCCCGGAAGTCAAGCCGGGGCACCGCCCCGCGCAGCCCGGCATGGCGTTTTCCTCACCGGGCGGCCAGCAGCGCCGCCGCCCCCTGCATGTCAGCATAGGTGATCCGCCCGCCGGCAATGGTCAGACCGGGCCGGCCCGTTGCCGGATTGAATGCCACCAGATCGGCCCGCAGCCCCGGCGCGATCCGGCCCCGGTCCGTAAGCCCCAGCATCTGCGCCGGCCCCTCCGACAAAAGCCGCCAGGCCGCCACGATGCCGATACTATCCGCCAGCTTCAGCGCCGCCTGCCAGGGCGCCGGGTAATGATAGTCGGAGGCCAGCGCAGTGCAGAGCCCGGCCCGCACCAGCGCCTCGGCCGAAACATTGCCGGCATGCGACGCGCCGCGGACCACATTGGGGGCGCCCAGAACAACGGGCTCTCCCGCGCGCAGGGCCTCGGCCGCCGCCGCTTCGGTTTCGGGAAACTCCGCCACCCGAAGCCCCAGACGCCGCGCCTCTTGCCGCGCCTGCTGTGTCCCGTCGTCATGGCTGCCGGTCAGCACCCCCTGCCCCGTCAGCTGCCCGGCCAGCGCAGCGACTGCCGCCGGGACCTCCGCGCTCCGGTTGTGCAGCGCCTGCATGATGGCAAGATGTGTTTCCGGGTTGCGGGCCGATTTAAGCGCCTGTCCCGTCAGCCGCGGCGGCCTCTTGCCCTTCTCCAGCGCCGCATGCGGCAGGTGATCGTTGAACACCACATAGCCGATCCGATGCCGCCGGATGACCTGCGCGATCTCCGGGAAATCATCGATCAGATGCGTCTCGACGCGCAGCTGGACCCGCAGGTCCGTCGCCACGCGACCCTGTACACTGTCAACGGCGGCCAGCACGCCATTGGCAAATTCCGCCCCCCGCATCCCGCCTTCCCAGGACCAGAACTGAGCCAGAAATGCGGTCGTGATGCCATTGGCCGCCAGTTCCGTCTCAACAGTCATGATCCCGGAGGCCATGTCGCGCAGCACCCCGCGCCTGGGCGCGACGTGCCGTTCAAACCCGTCGCCATGGGCATCCACGATGCCCGGAAACACCTGCCAGCCCGGCAGCTGGATCTCCGTCCCGCCGCGCGACGGGTCGACAAACACCCCGTTTTCAATGCCAATTCCGGCCTGCACCACGGCGTCATCCATCAGGACCGTCGCGCCACTGATGCGCAACGCCGTCATCTCTGCCCCCGGCACGGCATAGCCCGCCAAACGATCCGAATCTGTTTCATGACCGAGGTCTACGCCCGGTCCGGCCCCGAAGAAAGCCGCAGATCAGGCAAAGAAAGGTTTCGGATAGGTCAGCGGCGACCGCGTCCCTGCCGTATTCGCGGCAATCGGATAGACCATCGTATTGTTATCCGAAATTTTGGTCGTCAGATTTTCTGCCGCCTTCAGAGTAAACCCGAAACGCCGGTAATAAGACGTATCCCCCAGCACGACGACAGCCTTCGCCCCGGCCCGGCGCGCATGATCCAGACCGTAACGGATCAGCTCCGACCCGACGCCCTTGCGCTGGCGCGCAGGCGACACCGCAACCGGCGCCATAGCCCACCAGTTTTCCGGCAGAACAAGGCTGGAGAACGCGATATACCCCAGCAGGCGCTCGCCGTCCTCGGCCACCAGTTCCAGCGCCATATCATTCGACTCGCGCAGCGCCTCGACCAGCCTGGCCTCATAGGCACCGCCAAAGGCCGTGTGCAGCAAAACGGAAACACGCAGCATATCCTCTGGTCCGATTTCGCGCAGTTCCATGTCGTGCCGTCCGAATTGTCAGTCTGGCCATCAGCCTAGAGGCAATTTGACGGAATGCCCGCCCAAAAACCGGCGCCCCGTCAACTGTGACCGCTAACTGCCTGTCAGATGGGCAAAAAGAGGGGCCAGACGAAAAGAGGCCCCCCAAAGGGAGCCTCTCTCTGTTCCGATTGCGGCCCGAGGGGCCGCGCACCGGCGGATGATTACATCATGCCGCCCATGCCGCCCATGTCGGGCATGCCGCCGCCGGCAGCTGCGCCTTCCTTGGCGGGCTTGTCGGCAACCATAGCTTCGGTGGTGATCAGCAGGCCGGCGATGGAAGCAGCGTCTTCCAGCGCGGTGCGGGTCACTTTGGCCGGGTCGATCACGCCGAATTTGAACATGTCACCATATTCTTCGGTCTGCGCGTTGAAGCCAAAGGTCAGGTCGGTCGACTCGCGAACCTTGCCCGCAACCACGGCACCGTCGACACCGGCGTTTTCGGCGATCTGACGCAGCGGCGCTTCCAGCGCGTGGCGCACGATCTTGATGCCGGCATCCTGGTCAGAGTTTTCGCCGGTCACGCCTTCCAGCGCCTTGCCGGCCTGAACCAGAGCAACGCCGCCGCCAACGATCACGCCTTCCTGCACAGCTGCGCGGGTCGCGTTCAGCGCATCGTCCACACGGTCCTTACGCTCTTTCACTTCAACTTCGGTCATGCCGCCGACGCGGATGACGGCAACGCCGCCCGCCAGCTTGGCCACACGTTCCTGCAGCTTCTCACGGTCGTAATCAGAGGTGGTTTCCTTGATCTGGGTGTTGATCTGGGAAACGCGGGCCTCGATTTCCGCCTTGTCGCCTGCGCCGTCGACGATGGTGGTCTCGTCCTTGGTCAGGGTGACTTTCTTGGCGGTGCCGAGCATGTCCATCGTCACCGACTCGAGCTTCATGCCCAGGTCTTCGGAGATCACCTGACCGCCGGTCAGGATGGCGATGTCCTGCAGCATGGCCTTGCGGCGATCGCCAAAACCCGGAGCCTTGACGGCCGCGATTTTCAGACCGCCACGCAGCTTGTTCACGACGAGCGTCGCCAGGGCTTCGCCCTCCACGTCTTCGGCGATGATCAGCAGCGGCTTCTGGGACTGGATCACCGACTCGAGCAGCGGAACCATCGGCTGCAGCGAGGAGAGTTTCTTCTCGTGCAGCAGGATCATGCAGTCTTCCAGCTCCGCGACCATTTTGTCGGGGTTGGTGACGAAGTAGGGGGACAGGTAGCCACGGTCGAACTGCATGCCTTCGACGACATCCACTTCGGTTTCCATGCCCTTGTTTTCTTCGACGGTAATGACACCCTCGTTGCCGACCTTCTGCATCGCGTCGGCGATCATGCGGCCGATATTGGCCTCGCCGTTGGCAGAGATGGTGCCAACCTGGGCAACTTCATCGCTGTCGGTCACGTCGCGGGCAGCGGATTTGATCGCTTCGACGACCTTGGCAGTTGCCAGGTCGATGCCGCGCTTCAGATCCATCGGGTTCATGCCGGCGGCAACCGATTTCATGCCTTCGCGCACGATGGCCTGGGCCAGAACGGTCGCGGTGGTGGTGCCGTCGCCGGCTTCGTCATTGGTGCGGGAAGCAACTTCCTTCACCATCTGCGCGCCCATGTTCTCGAACTTGTCTTCCAGCTCGATCTCTTTGGCGACGGACACGCCGTCCTTGGTGATGCGCGGCGCGCCGAAGGATTTCTCCAGCACCACGTTGCGGCCTTTGGGGCCCAGGGTCACCTTCACCGCATCGGCGAGGATATTGACGCCCTTGAGCATCTTGTTGCGGGCATCGGTGTCGAACTTGACGTCCTTTGCAGCCATGATTGTCTCTCCTGACTAAGTCGGTAAGTTTAGAAATGCGTAGGATGGGTGCCTGGCACCCATCGTCCTCAGGCGATAATGCCGAGGATATCGCTCTCTTTCATGATCAGCAGTTCTTTGCCGTCCAGCGTGATCTCGGTGCCGGACCATTTGCCGAACAGGATCTTGTCGCCCGCTTTCACGGACATCTCGATCAGCTCGCCGCTGTCCTTGCGGGCGCCTTCGCCCACCGAAACAACTTCGCCTTCCGCCGGCTTTTCCTTGGCGCTGTCGGGGATGATCAGCCCGCCTGCGGTTTTTTCTTCGCTCTCGACGCGCTTGACCAGAACACGGTCATGAAGCGGTTTGAATGCCATCTCTGAGGCTCCTTGGCTCAAAGTTTCTCCCTGCCCCCCGACCCTCCTGTTGGAAGCGCCGCAGAGGCGTTATCACTCACACCCGGCGAGTGCTAACGCGGCACAGGTAAGGAGGCCCGACCGCCCTGTCAAGAATGCAATCCTCGGAAATTTAGCGGATCGCCTGTCCCGGGCTCCCCCCTCTGTGGGCGCCTCTCCGCCCGCGCAGACCGGCACCACGGAACCGAACCCGCCCGATCTGCGTCTACCTGACAGGATGCGCAACACCATGCAAGGAGCCCGCGCCATGACCGAACCAGATGATGTCTGGACCGTCGAAGAACTGCTCTGGACCGGCGGCACCGATGCCTATCGCGCCCGTATGGCGCCCCTCTGCATGATGGCCTTCCCGGGCCCCGGCATCCTGCGTGGCACCGACATCCTCGATGCCCTGGCCGCCGCGCCGCGCTGGACCCGGGTCGATATGACAGGTCGCCAGATGGCCGAGACCGACGATCTCCGCGTTCTGGCCTACCGCGCCCATGCCCTGCGCGACGGCGACGCGCCCTATGACGCGCTCTGCAGCTCCACATGGACACGCACCGCAGAGGGCTGGCGTATCATCCAGCACCAGCAATCCCCCCTGCCCGACCACGCCTGACCCGGCACGCTCAACACCCCCCCTTTTTCTTGCCCGAAATATCCCGGGAGGTCCGGAGGGCAGCGCCCTCCGGCGCCGCGTCTGCCGGAGGCAGGCGCAAACCATCATATGCGGCGCAGCCGCGCTATTCGGAAACCGCCACCTGGCCCTCCGCCCCGGACAGCGGCACCTCGCTCTCCCCGCGCGGGCTCAGCCCGTAGACCCCGCGCGACACCTTTTCGAACCACCCGTAATAATCGTCCCGCATGATCGCCGTCGCCCGCGGCACGCCCGTGGCGCGTGCCACCTCGGCCCCGCGACTGGGGCCCGCGCCGCGCAGATGCGCCGCGCAGCGCAACGCGTCCTGCCGGTAGGCGGTCACCAGCTTCACTCGGTTGGTCCCGCCGATATTCGGATCCCCCTCCCGGGCCGCAAATTCTTTCAGCAGTCGCCCGCGCCGCTCTTTCGACGGACGGGGCGCATAGGGCCCCGGATCGCAATGCGCCTCGACATGGCCGTCCCTCAGCCGCACTGTCAGCAGGCCCAGCCCCAGACGCCGGCACAGGCCGATATGGGCAGCCAGCGCCTTGCGCCCCCGCTGCGTCGGCACGGCGAGATAGACCCAGTCGGTTATCGACTGCCGGCGCACACCCTGCTGCACAAGGGTCAGGTTCATGCCCAACTTGAGTTCGACGATAACCGGATCCGGGTCGTCCGGGCGCAGCCCGACAACATCGGCACCGGCCACCTCGGCCTTGACCTCATATCCCTGCCCCTCAAGAAAGCGCTTCACCGGCGCATAGAGATCGGTTTCCAGACTTCTGCTCATGACCGAATTCTGCGCCACCCCGGCACCTGGCACAAGGCCAGCTCTATAGGCCAGGCATGCCGGCTCTGCATCGGCAAGGCCCCGCCGTCCCGGTCTGCATTGCTGCGGCGCGGCTTGCACCGGTCGTTTCAGCGGCTCTAGCGTCAGACTCTGCCACCTGCGGCTGGCCTGCCTGCGGTGACGGCCCCTTGCCAGCATGCCCTCGCGGACCGTCCTAGCAGGGCGCGAACCAGAGGAGGAGGACAACCGCGATGAGAGAGATCATCTACGACGTGACCATGTCTTCAGACGGGTTTATCGCCCCGCCCGGAGCCGACACCGGACCCTTCGCCTGCCGGGGCCCGCATGTGTCGGCATTTCTCGACCGCCTTCCCGCCTACCGGACTACGATCATGGGCCGGTCCGCCTATCGGGACGTCGCCGGAGATGGTCTGCCAATCGGTGAAAACCCGTTCCCCTTCACCGATTGTCACATCGTTTCGACCACACTTGCCCTGCCCCGCAATGCCGCAGTCGACCGGATTTCGGCCTCCCAGGTCGTTGAACTCAAGCTCGGAACCGGCGGCCCGATCTTCCTGTCAGGCGGCGGCACACTGGCCGGCTGGCTGCGACGGCGGCACCTGATCGACCGGCTGCGCCTCACCGTCGACCCGGTCTGGCTGGGCGGTGGCGTTCCGCTCTGGGGGGAGGCGGACGGAAGCGATCTGCCCGAAGGCGACCCGATCGCCGAGCACCATCATCCGGGCGGCGTCCTGTTCCGCGAATATCGCCTGCACTGATCCGCGCCGGGGGTGCCCCGCCACAGGCCGCTCCGTTTCGCCGCAATGCGGCACGTCGCGGGTGACAACCTCCGCGCCCGTCCCTATAAGGGCGCCGAAATGCATTCCTGACAGGACCTATCCATAATGACGATCAAAGTCTTCGGCCATAAATCCCCCGACACCGACTCGACCGGCTCCCCGATCATCTGGGCCTGGTACCTGTCCGAGGTTCGCGGCACCCCCGCCACTCCCGCCCTGCTGGGCGAGCCCAATACCGAAGCCGCCTTCGTCCTGAAGAAATGGGGCTTCGACAAGCCCGAGATCATCTCCAGTGTCTCTGCCGGCGACAAGGTTGTCATCGTCGACACCAACAACCCCGCCGAACTGCCCGAGGCGATCAACGACGCCGATATCATCCAGATCATCGACCACCACAAGCTGACCGGCGGTCTGGAAACCAAAGGCCCGATCGACATCACGATCAAGCCGCTGGCCTGCACCGCGACCATCATGCACAACCTGATGGGCCCCAACGCCGACAAGATGCCCGACAATATCAAGGGTGCGATGCTGTCCTGCATCCTGTCCGACACGCTGGAATTCCGGTCGCCCACCACGACAGAGCAGGACAAGAAACTGGCCGAAGAGCTTGCCTCTGACCTGGGCGTGGACCTCTCTGCCTATGCCTCCGAGATGTTCGAAGCGAAATCGGACGTCTCCGCCTTCTCCGACGCCGAACTGATCCGCATGGACAGCAAGGAATATGAAGTCGGCGGCACCAAGTTCCGTGTCTCCGTTCTGGAAACCACCGCGCCCAAGATCGTGCTGGACCGCAAGGACAGCCTGATGGAGAGCTTCAAGACCGTCGCCGCCGAGGATGGCGTGGACGAGGTCCTGCTCTTCGTGGTCGACATCCTGAACGAGGAAGCGACGATGTTCATCCCCAACGATCTGGTCAAGACCGTTGCGGAAAAGAGCTTTGGCGCCACCGTCTCCGGCGACACGGTTGTCCTGCCGGGCATCATGTCCCGCAAAAAGCAGATCATCCCGAACCTCGCAGTCTGATCCGGGCGGGGCGCGCTCAGGCGCCCCTGCCCCTCTCGGGTCGCGGATATGGACGCCCAGCAGCGCATCACCTTCATCCGCGACCGGCTGCACCTCGTGCCGGTGCCGGGCTTTCCCGAGCTGCGGCACTGGGCGCCGCACCCGGCCAGCGGCCTCTCCCTTCTCGATTATGACGAGGCGCCCTACTGGGCCTATCTCTGGCCCGGCGGCGCGGCCCTGCTGCACCACCTGACGGCCTGCCCGAACACGGTCGCGGGCAGGCGCGTGCTCGACCTCGGGGCGGGCTCCGGTCTGGCCGGGATCATGGCGCTGAAACAGGGGGCCACCTCCGCCTTGGCCAGCGATCCCTCCGACATGGCGCAGAGCGTTGCGGCGATGAATGCCGTCTCGAACGAGGTCACCCTTAAAACGACCGGCGCGACTTCCTCCACCAACTTACCGCAGATCGACCTCGTGCTGGCCGGAGACATCTTTTACGATGCGGACATGGCCGCCCTGCTGTTGCCCCTTCTCCGATCCCTGCGCGACACCGGGGCCGAGGTCCTGATCGGCGATATTGGCCGCCGTCACCTGCCGGACGGGCTGCGCCGCATCGCACATTACCCTGTCCGCGACGTTGGCGATTCGCCCGCCACCGCGCCGCTCACCGCTGGCGTTTTCTCCCTCCCCTGACTTCTTCGCGTGAAACTGCGGCGCGCCTCTTCCTCTCGTCAAAATGCCAACCGGCTGGCCCCGTTCATCCGGGGTGGCCTATGACAGCCGCTCCGCGCCCTGCGACGCCGTACACATCCCGGCCACAAGCAGGGCTTTTCCCTTCATCCCCGGCGCGGTTTCGGGCATAGATCCCCGGAACCCCCCGCGCCGAAAGGATGGCCAATGACCCGTATCGTCCGCTCTCTGGCCGAGATCTCCGATGCTTATGACGCGCTTTTTGTCGACCTCTGGGGCTGCGTCCACAACGGCGTCACCGCCTATCCGGCCGCCTGCGAGGCGCTGATCGCCTATCGCCAGCGCGGCGGCATCGTGATCCTCGTCACCAATTCGCCCCGCCCCCGCGCCTCTGTCGAACGGCAGCTGGACGGTTTCCACGTCCCGCGCGAGGCCTGGGACAGCATCGCCACCTCCGGCGACAGCGCCCGCACTGCCGCCTTCACCGGCGCGGTTGGCACCAAGGTCCATTTCATCGGCTCGCCAGAGGAAAAGGACAGCTTCCTGACCGCGCCGAAGATCCTCGAAAATCCGGCAGAGCTGGAGATCGTCCCGCTGGATGAGGCAGAGGGCATCGTCTGCACCGGCCCCGTTGACCCCTTTGCTGATCCCGACACCTGGCGGCCCGACCTGCTGCTGGCCAAGACACGGGGGCTGAAGCTGCTCTGTGCCAATCCCGATATCGTCGTCGACCGGGGCGAAAGCCGCGAATGGTGCGCCGGCGCGGTTGCGAAACTCTATACGGAGATGGGCGGCCAGAGCCTCTATTTCGGCAAGCCGCATCCGCCGATCTACGACCTCGCCCGCCGCCGCCTGCATGCTATCGACCACAAGGTCGAGGCAGGCCGCATTCTGGCCATCGGCGATGGAATCGCCACCGACGTGCGCGGCGCCATGGGAGAGGATATCGACAGCCTTTTCATTACCGGGGGCCTTGCCGCCTCTGAAACGAAAACCGGTCAGGACCCGGATGCAGCAGCGCTAAACGCTTATCTGGCCGTAGAAAATTCCAATCCGACCTATGCGATCGGATTCCTCCGCTAAGCAAATTCACGCTTGCTTTTCTGCGCTCGCAAAGTAATAAAGTTGCCCTGAAAGGTCGCATGGCCTACGTTTTATTACCGAGCCACAAAGGGCGGAGTGAGTATGTTGGACAATTTCCCGCGCGGCACGATCTGCATCGAGGATATCGAGATGGGCATGACGCGCCACCTGCGCAAAGTCGTGACCGACGAGGATATCGAGATGTTCGCCCAGGTCTCCACCGACCGGAACCCGGTGCATCTGGACGACGCCTATGCCCAGGACACGATCTTTGAGGGCCGCATCGCCCATGGCATGCTGACGGCCGGTCTGATCTCTGCCGTGATTGGCGAACAACTCCCCGGTCACGGCACGGTCTACATGGGCCAGACGCTGAAATTCCTCGCCCCCGTGCGCCCCGGCGACATGGTCATGGCCGAGGTCGAGGTCATCGGCATCGACCACGCCAAGCGCCGCGTTCAGCTCGACTGCCGCTGCATGGTCGACGGCAAGAAGGTCATGATCGGGGAGGCGACGGTGCTCGCCCCGTCGCGCAAGTTCGACTGACCGCGCGGGCCGGGCAACACCGCCCGCCCGAGCCTCTTGCACCTGCCCCGCCCCGGCGATACCCCTTCGCCCATGAGGATCGTGCGCGACTATCAGTTCACCGACGCAGAGGACCGGGGCGCCGCCGTCGCCATCGGCAATTTTGACGGCGTGCATATCGGCCACCGGGCCGTCATAGATATCGCCCGGCGAGAGGCCGCGCGCCTGAACGCCCCGCTTGGCGTCATGACGTTCGAGCCGCATCCCCGGCAGCTGTTTGCGCCCGACGCCGCCCCCTTCCGTCTGACCGGACCGCAGGCAAGGGCGCATCGGCTGGAAAAAATCGGCGTGGACATACTTTACGAGCTGAACTTCAACCGCGCCCTGGCCGCTCTCACACCCGAGGAATTCGCGACCCGCGTGATCCGCGACGGGCTGGGCCTGCGCCATATCGTCGTGGGCGCGGATTTCCATTTTGGAACAAAGCGCGCCGGAAATGTCGAGACTCTGAAAGCCTTCGGCGCTGAATACAACTTCGGCGTCACGATTGCGGATCTCGTCTCGGAGGACGGCATGCAGATCTCTTCCACCGCCATCCGCAACGCCCTGACCGAAGGCCGCCCGCGCGATGCCGCCGCCATGCTGGGTCACTGGCACCGGATCGAAGGTCCCGTGGTCCGCGGTGACCAGCGTGGCCGGGACCTTGGCTATCCGACCGCGAACATGTCGATCCAGGGGTTGCACCAGCCGAAATTCGGCGTCTATGCCGTGCTGATCGACGTGCTGACCGGCCCGCACAAGGGTAAGTACAAGGGCGCCGCCTCCATGGGCGTGCGGCCGCAGTTCGATGGCGAGGTGCCGAACCTCGAAACCTTCATCTTCGACTTCAAGGGCGACCTCTACGGCGAAACCCTGTCGGTCGCGCTGGTCGACTACCTCCGCCCGGAGGCGAAATTCGACAGTCTGGACGCGCTGATCGCCCAGATGGATGCCGACTGCACCCGCGCCCGCGAGATACTGGAGGCGGAATGACGGACGATCCGATCGACCGCACCGACCTGCCCCCCCGGTTCTGGGAAACCAAGCCTCTGTCAAAGATGACCCGCCGGGAATGGGAGGCGCTCTGCGACGGCTGCGGCAAATGCTGCCTGAACAAGCTGGAGGATGAGGAGACGGGCGAGGTCGCGCTGACCTCCGTCGCGTGTCGCCTGTTGGATAACGGCACCTGCCTCTGTTCCAAATACGCGACCCGGCATCAATACGTGCCGGAATGTATCACGCTCGACGCCCGCACGATCGAGAAACACATGTACTGGCTGCCCCAGACCTGTGCCTATCGGTTGCTCTACGAAGGGCGTCCTCTCTACGACTGGCATCCCCTGATCAGCGGCGATCTTGAGACGGTGCACCGCGCGGGCGTTTCCATGCGCAACAGAACCCAGTCGGAATACGAGATCGCGGATGACGACTGGGAGGACTACATAATCGAGGAACCCACCTGATGTACCTTGGCTCTGACAATACCGGCCCTGTTCACCCTCAGATCATGGCAGCCGTCGCCGCCGCGAACGAGGGCTACGCCACCCCCTACGGCAATGACACGCTGATGGAGGAGGTCCGCACCCAAATCCGCGACATCTTCGAGGCGCCGGAAGCGGCGGTCTACCTCGTTGCCACCGGCACGGCGGCCAATTGCCTTGGCCTCGCCTGCCTTACCCCGCCCTATGCCACCGCCTTTTGTTCGCCGGATGCCCATATCCAGCAGGATGAATGCAACGCGCCGGAATTCTTCACCTCCGGCGCCAAGCTCACGCTGGTCGGCACCGAGGACAAGATGACCCCGGCCAGCCTGCGCGCGACCATCGCCGGTGAAGAGGTCCGCTTTCCGCATGGCCCCCTGCGCGGCCCCGTTTCCATTACTCAGGTCACGGAACGCGGCCGCGTCTATTCCCTGTCCGAACTGGCAGAGCTGACGGCGGTGGCCCGGGACTACGACCTGCCCGTCCATATGGACGGCGCGCGTTTTGCCAATGCCCTGGCCGCCACCAATGCCACACCTGCGGAGATGACCTGGCGGCTGGGAGTTGACGTGCTCTCCTTCGGCGGCACCAAGAACGGCTGCATGGGGGTAGAGGCGGTGATCCTCTTCGATCCGGCCAGGGCGCGGGAATTCGAGCTGCGGCGCAAGCGCGGCGCGCATCTCTTCTCCAAGCATCGCTACCTCTCGGCCCAGATGGCCGCCTATCTGCAGGACAACCTCTGGCGCGACCTCGCCGCCAAGGCCAATGCCAATATGCGCAGGCTGGCCGACGGGTTGGCGGGTGTGCCGGACATGAGCTTCCAGCATGACCCGCAGGCCAATATGGCCTTTGTGGAACTCTCCCGCGCCACGGCGGACCGGCTCAGGGCGGCAGGCGCGGTATTCAGCAGCTGGACCGATCCCGGCACCAACGCCCCCGAGGACCGCCTCGTCGTGCGTTTCGTCGCCGACTGGGCCCTGCCGGGCGAGGCGATCGACCAGTTCGTCACGCTCGCCAAGGGATGACGCGACTTCCGCGCCACTGGACAAGCCTTTGACCGCCCTACCTTCTCAACCGGCTTCCATCCCGGGGCCGGTTGAGTAAACTGAGCGCGATGACTGCACAACCTCCGGTAGCTGCCCTGCCGGCCAATCCAGAAGAGCTGCTGGCCTGCCCGGCCTGTGACGCGCTGATGCGCGACAGCGATGTTGCGCCCGGTGAAACCGCCTCCTGCCCGCGCTGCCACCGCGTGATCGAGGCGCCGCGGCCGCTGGCCATGACGCGCATCATCATGCTGGCCGCCGCGGCGCTGATCCTGATGATCGGGGCGATCTTCTTTCCCTTCCTCGAAATGGGCGCCGCCGGGATCACCCGCCGCAGCTCTCTCCTCGATACGGTCATGGCCTTTTCCGGCGGGCTGACAGAGCCGCTGACCATCGCCATGGCCGCGCTGATCGTCATCCTGCCGGTCACGCGCTTCGTGACACTGATCTACGTGCTGGGGCCGATGGCCCTCGGCTGGCACCCCGCCCGCTATGCCAACCGCGCCTTCCGCCTGGCCGAAACCCTGCGCCCCTGGGCCATGGCAGAGGTGTTCATCGTCGGCGTCGCCGTGGCGCTGGTCAAGGTCGCGGGGCTTGCGCGCATCTCCCTCGGCCCGGCCTTCTGGGCCTTCGTGGCACTGGTCATCGTGACCGTGCTGAAAGACAACCTCATGAGCCGGGTGACGGTATGGAAAACGCTGGAACAGCGGCGCCCGTCCTGACCGCCCGCGAGGCCGGTCTGATCGGATGCACCCATTGCGCCCGCGTCCATCCCGCGGGGACGGAACGCTGCACCCGCTGCGGCGCGCATCTCTCGCCGCGTACGGCGCAGAGCCTGCAACCGGTCTGGGCCTGGCTCTTTGCCGGGATGGTCGTCTACATCCCCGCCAACGTTTATCCGATGCTGCGGACCACGACCTTTGGCAAGACCTCCGACAGCACGATCATCGGCGGCGTGGTGGAGCTGTCGCATCATGGCGATTATGGCGTGGCCTTCATCGTTTTCTTCGCCTCCATCGTGATCCCTTTTGCGAAATTCCTCGCTATCGGCTACCTCGCCCTGTCGGTGAAACGGAATTTCCGCATGCCCATCCACCGCCGCCACCTGCTGTTCGAAGTCGTTGAATTCATTGGCCGCTGGTCCATGATCGACGTTTTTGTGGTGGCCATCCTCTCGGCACTCGTGCAGGTGGAGTTCGCGGCGACGATCAACCCCGGTATCGCAGCGATCAGCTTCGCGCTATCTGTGGCCTTCACAATGCTCTCGGCCCTCAGTTTTGATGAAAGATTGATCTGGGATGCAGAAGCGGACGTACCGCTCAGGGAAGAAGAATGACGGACAGGCAGCCCTCTGACATGGTGGTCAAACCGCCTCGCAAATCCTTCTGGCGGAACCTTTCCGTCGTCTGGCTGGTGCCGGTGATCGCACTTGCCGTGACGCTGGCCATCGCCTGGCAGAGCTATGCCGACCGCGGCGCCCTGATCGAGATCCATTGGGAAAACGCCGCCGGGGTGGCCGCCGGAGAGACCACGCTGCGGTACCGCGATGTCGTTGTGGGCACGGTGGAAAGCGTGGCGTTCGAGCCTGACCTGTCCTCCGTCGTTGTGCACGCCCGCCTCGACAAGACCGTGGCCGGAAACCTGCCCGAAGATGCGCAGTTCTGGGTGGTCCGGCCCGAGGTCTCCACCTCCGGCATCTCCGGCCTCTCGACCGTGCTGTCCGGCGTCTATATCCAAGCCGCCTTCACGCCCCGCCAGGACGGCGGCGCCACCCGGTTCGACGGGCTGGAGGAAACGCCGCTCGTCATGCCCGGCACCAAGGGCACCCGCGTCACGCTGCGCTCGTCCTCGGGCGACCAGCTGACCGCCGGCGCCCCGATCATCCACAAGGGGATCGAGGTCGGCAAGATCGAGACGCCCCGCCTGCCCGACACCGGCAATGGCGTGCTGGTCGATGCCTTCATCAACGCGCCCTATGACCAGCGCATCACCTCCGCCACGCGGTTCTGGCAGACCTCCGGCATATCCGTCAGCTTCGGGCCCAGCGGGCTGAACCTGAACATCGGGTCGCTGTCGAGCATCATCCGCGGTGGCATCGCTTTCGACACGGTCTTTTCCGGTGGCGATCCGGTGCGCGACGACGCGGTCTTTGACCTTTTCGAGGATGAGGACAGCGCCCGCGGCAGTGTCTTCAACGAAACCGTCGACAATGCGGTCGATCTGTCGGTGGAATTCGACGAGTCGGTCAGCGGCCTCTCCGCCGGATCGCAGGTCATGTATCGCGGCGTCCGGATCGGCACCGTCTCCACCCTCGGCGCCTTTGTGGAGGACAGCCCGACCGGTCAGGTGGTGAAACTGCGCGCCACGATCTCCATCGATCCGAACCGGCTGGGCCTCGACCCCGATGCGCCGCCCGCCGAAACCATCGCCTTCTTTGCTGGCGCCGTGGAAAAGGGCCTGCGCGCCCGCCTCGCCGCGCCCAGCCTCTTCAGCCAGTCGCTGGTCGTGGAGTTGGCAGAGATCGAGGACGCAAGCCCCGCCTCCCTCGGCGTTTTTGCCGATACTGCACCACTCATCCCCTCCGTCCCCTCCGACCTGCCCGACCTGACCGCCACGGCCGAGGGCCTGCTGACCCGCGTCGACAACCTGCCGGTGGAGGAGCTGCTGGATCAGGCGATCTCCACCCTCGCCGCCGTCGAAAGCTTTGCGGGCGACGAGCGCCTGCGATCGGCACCTGAGGCCTTCACCTCGCTCATGAACGACGCCCGCGGCCTGATCACCAGCGAGGAGACACAGGCGATCCCGGGCGAGTTGCAGGACACCCTGGCCGAGCTGCGCGGCGTGGTTGAAGACCTGCGCACCGCCGATGCCGTGGGCAAGCTCGTCTCCGCGCTCGACAGCGCGTCTGAGGCCGCCGATACGGTGACTGGCGTCGCCTCCGACGTCAGCGGCGCCACCTCCGAACTGCCCGCGCTGGTGCAGGACCTGCGCAACCTGACCGCCAAGGCCAATTCGCTGGAAGTGGAGCAATTCCTTGAGATCGCGGGCAATTTCCTCGATTCCGCCGACCGGCTGATCGACCAGCCCACCACCCGCGCCCTGCCCGAAAGCCTGACCCGCGCACTGGACGAAGCGCGTCAGGCCATCGCCCAGCTGCGCGAGGGCGGCATCGTCGAAAACGCCAACGCCACGCTCGCCTCCGCCCGCGATGCGGCGGCGGCTGTCGAAGAGGCAGCCAACAGCCTGCCCGACCTCTCGTCCCGCCTGCAACGTCTGATCGCGCAGGCGGAAAGCGTGGTGGCCGGTTACGGAAGTCAGTCTACCTTCAATCGCGAAACCGTGTCTGCCCTGCGCGAGGTGCGCGAAGCGGCGGAAGCCATCAACAAGCTCGCCCGCTCGATCGAGCGCAATCCAAACTCCCTGCTCTTCGGACGATGACATGAAGCTGCTGCTGCCCCTGCCCTTCCTCCTTCTTGCCGCCTGCGGCACCGATCCGCGCTACGCGATGGAGCCGGAGCTGCCCGCCGCCACGGCGAAGGTGACCCGCGTCCGGGTCGCCACGCTGGAGGTGAAAGAGGTTTCGATGCCGGCCTATGTGGAGGATTCGGCGATCATGCTGGAGGATGGCAAAGGCGCGCTGAACCCGGTCAAGGGCGCCACGTGGGCCGATGAGCCGACCCGCGCCGCCACATTGCTGCTCTCGGACGAGATCGATCGGATCAGCACCGCCACCGCCGCTGCCGAACCCTGGCCGCTGGAAACGCCGGCCCAGGCCGCCGTAGAGGTGCGTGTGACAGAGATGGTCGCCCGCGCCACCGGTACCTTCGACCTCAAGGGCCAGTATGCGATTTCCTCCTACGACAGGATCGTACGGGAACGGATCCAGCGCTTCGCCATCTCTGTCCCGCTGACCGACACCAAGGCCCCCGCGATTGCAGAGGCCTCCGGCCGGGCGCTCCGCCAGCTGGCGGCGCAGATCACCGCGGACCTTGCCCGGTAGGGTTCAGGCCCGTTAAGCCTCAGGCCCGCACGGCCGCCTCTGCCAGAAAATCCAGCACCAGCGGCCCGACGATCGCGGCATGGGTGATGGGCACCATATGCCCCGCGCCTTCGATCATGACGGTCCGCACATCCGGGATCATGCTCTCCAGCGCCGCGGCGATCTTGTGGCTGCCTTCGGGGCTGTCGCCGCCCGTGATCACCAGTACCGGCATGGGCAGGGCCGCGACCTTTCCATCCGCCAGAATACGCTCCGGATCGCCGTTGTTGGTTTCCTGCACAGCCTCGATCAGACGCATCTGCCGGGTGAAGGTCGCGCGCTGCTCCTCGGGCAGGTCCTCCCATGGACGGCCATCGCCCCAGCTTTCCATGAAGATCTTCGCAGCACCGCCCAGATCGCCCGCTTCCATGGCATCCACGAAGCCATTCAACCGCATATTGCGGTCCCGAAATTCCGGCTCCACCGCATAGGCGGCGCCAAAGAACACCGGCTCGATCAGCACCAGCCGGCGGACAAGCGCGGGCGTGGTGGCCGCGACCCGTAGTGCGGCGGTCGCGCCGAAACTATGCCCGACCAGATCGACAGGCGCAGTCCAGTCGCCGATCATCTCCCGGATCTGGGTACAGACCGTGTCCTGATAGACGCCCTTGCCATCCCACTCCGCGCTGCGGCCATGCCCGGGCAGGTCAAACGCCCGGCATTCATGCGTCTCGCTCAGGACGGAGGCCACGCCTTTCCAGCCACCGGAATGACCAAGCGAACAATGTACCAGCAGCGCCCGTCCCGGCCCGCCATCCCAGTGCCGCGTCGCGGTCTCATGACCGCCAAGGACGACCGTCAAGACAGTTTCCCCTGCAGGAACAGGTCCAGATCGTCCAGCCGGTCCTGCCCCCAGAATTTTTCTTCCCCATCGACGATGTAGAAGGGCGCGCCAAAGGCCCCCGCGGCAATCGCCTCGTCGCCGTTCTTCTCATAGGCCATGGCGCCGGTCAGCAGCCCGCTGTCGGCCAGCGAAGGATCGAAACCCGCCGCCTCCAGACAGCCCTTGATCACCGCATCCTCCGCAATGTCCTTTTCCTCCGCCCAGCAGGCCGACAGAACGGATTGCACCAGCTTGCCGATATCGCCGCCCCCCGCCTGCTGCGCCGCAATGATCGCATAGCTTGCGGGCGCCGGGTTGGTCGGGAAATGCGCGGGCTGCAGGGTCAGCGGCAGGCCGGTCTTGATCCGGGCGCGCTTCAGTTCCTGCATGCGGTAATCCTTGCGGGCCTGCGGGCGTTCGGCCAGCGACTGCCCCCCGGTCGCACGAAACACCCGGGCCATGTCGCAGGGCTTATAGGTAATCGTGGCGCCATGACGGCCCGCGATCTCCTCCAGCCGCGCGCCCGCGAGATAGGTCCAGGGGGAAATTGCCACGAAGTAATAGTCGATATGCGGCATCCTGCCCTCTCCGTTGATTTGGCAAGACCTTATCGGGGTGCTAATCGGGGTTCAACGTCACGAATCTGTAACCTCGCCTCTTCCCTGACGCAGACCCCGGAGCCCCACATGCCGCACATCGTCGAGCCGAAGCTGATTGCCGGTAATGCCAACCTGCCGCTGGCCAATGCCGTCGCCCGCCGCATGTCGATCCACCGGGGCGTGCACCTCGATCTGGTCGATGCGAGGGCCGAACGCTTCAACGACGGCGAGATCTTTGTCGAGGTCTTCGAAAACGTGCGCGGCGAGGACATGTTCATCATCCAGTCGACCTCGAACCCGGCCAACGACAACCTGATGGAGCTGCTGATCATGGCGGATGCGCTGCGCCGGTCCTCCGCCCAGCGGGTCACGGCTGTCATCCCCTATTTCGGCTATGCCCGCCAGGACCGCCGCACCAAGCCCCGCACGCCGATCACCGCGAAACTGGTGGCGAACATGCTGGTCGAGTCGGGCATCTCCCGCGTGCTGACGATGGATCTGCATGCCGCGCAGATACAGGGCTTCTTCGACATTCCGGTCGACAACCTCTATGCCTCCCCGATCTTCGCGCTGGATATCCGCGAGAAGTTCAAGGATCGGATGGATGAGATCATGGTCGTCTCTCCCGACGTAGGCGGTGTGGCCCGTGCCCGGGAACTGGCCAAGCGGATCAATGCGCCGCTCTCCATCGTCGACAAACGTCGTGAAAAGCCCGGCGAAGTGGCGGAGATGACGGTCATCGGCGATGTGAAAGACAAGATCGCGATCATGATCGACGACATGTGCGACACTGCAGGGACGCTCTGCAAGGCTGCCGAGCTGCTGCTCGACTACGGCGCGAAGGAGGTCCATGCCTATGTGACCCATGGCGTGCTGTCGGGCCCCGCCGTCGACCGGATCACCAATTCCGTCCTCAAGACCATGGTCATCACCGACACGATTGCCGCGCCCGATCCGGTCAAAAACTGCCCCAATATCCGCATCCTGCCGACCGCCCCGCTTTTTGCCCAGGCGATCCTGAACATCTGGAACGGCACCTCCGTCTCCTCGCTGTTCGAGACGTCGACGATGGAGCCGATCTACGAAGGCGTTTTCCGCGCCCCCTGAAAGGCCCCCGATGATCATCGCCCTCGTGGAAATCCCCCTGCCCGGCCCCAAGCGCGACCATGATGTTGTGCGGGCACAGTCGCTGGAGGCCACGAAGATCTTCCACGAGGTGCCGGGGCTGATCACCAAGTATTTCCTCAATTCCGAGACGGGCGGCGGCGGCATCTACGTGTTCGAAACCCGAGAGCTGGCCGAGGCCTGGTTTCACGACGGCTGGGCCGACTGGATGGAGGGACGGTTCGGGGTCCGGCCGACCCTGCGCTTCTTCGACAATCCGGTGACGCTGCACGCGGCGGCAGGCCGGGTTCAGGCGGACGGTCAGGATGTGCCGCCGCCCTGGGCTTAAGCGGCCAAGGGCAGGCAACAAAGGCAGCAGCCCTCGGATCATGGAACCGGTCCGGCGACCACGCGGGACTGTGCCGAACCACCCCCATTTCCCCCCGCCCCGCCCTTGCTGTCCCAGACCCACATTCCTATAACCGCCCGGAGCAAGCGGAGTCGTCACATGAGCTTTCGTCAGGATCACCTGCTGGGGATCGAAGCCCTCGCCCCGGACGAAATCACCGCCGTTCTCGATCTCGCCGATCAATATGCCGACCTTTCCCGTAGCGAGACCAAGCATTCGGACGCGCTCAAGGGTCTTACCCAGATCAATATGTTCTTCGAGAATTCCACCCGCACCCAGGCCAGTTTCGAACTGGCGGGCAAAAGGCTCGGCGCGGATGTGATGAACATGGGCGTCTCCACCTCTTCGGTGAAGAAGGGCGAGACGCTGATCGACACGGCCATGACGCTGAACGCCATGCAGCCCGACCTGCTGGTCGTCCGCCACCCCCATTCCGGCGCCGTCGACCTGCTGGCCCAGAAGGTCAACTGCGCCGTTCTGAACGCCGGGGACGGGCGGCATGAGCACCCCACGCAAGCCCTGCTCGACGCGCTGACGATCCGCCGCAAGAAGGGCCGGCTGCACCGCCTGTCGATTGCCATCTGCGGCGACATCGCCCATTCCCGCGTCGCCCGGTCGAACCTGATCCTGCTGGGCAAGATGGAGAACCGCCTGCGTCTGGTCGGCCCGCCCACGCTCATGCCCTCGGGCATGGCGGAGCTCGGCTGCGAGGTCTACGACGACATGGCCGAAGGGCTCAAGGACGTCGACGTCGTCATGATGCTGCGCCTTCAGAAGGAACGGATGGACGGCGGTTTCATCCCCTCCGAACGCGAATATTACCATCTCTACGGTCTGGACGCCGAAAAGCTCGCCCATGCCAAGCCCGACGCCATCGTCATGCATCCCGGCCCGATGAACCGCGGGGTGGAGATCGACGGCACGCTGGCAGACGACATCAACCGCTCTGTCATCCAGGATCAGGTGGAAATGGGCGTGGCCGTGCGGATGGCGGCCATGGACCTCCTCGCCCGCAACCTCAAGGCGCGCCGTGCCGGGGCCGCTGCATGACCAGACTGCGACCTAATGAAACCGTGATCGCCCGTCGCCGCACCCGTCCGATGGCAGCCCTGCGAAACCTCGGGCTGGGCCTCGGCGTCGGGGGGCTCTTCTACATCGGTGGCATGGAGCTTCTGACCGGAGAGGTGACAGCGCGGGAAATGATCCTTTTCTTCGCTCTGTTCCTGATCCTTGCCGCCGCGCTGCAGAGTGTCCTGCTCTACCTCCGCCGTTTTTGCCTGACGGATCAGCGCCTGATGATCGGCCGCCGCGTGGAGATCCCGCTGCACGATGTGGAACGGGTGGAGGTCGGCCCGACCTCCGTCAGGCTGCGATGCGTGACGGGCGAGGAACACCAGATCCATCACCTTGAGATGCCAAAGAAACTCGCAATACAGATCAACCGTTGCCGCTCCGGCTCAGACCACCTGACCGGGGAAGTCGCAATATGATCGGCAGGAGAGGAGCGCGGGCATGACGGATGGCACGTTAAAGTCGCTGGATCGGGACGCGGTCCATGTCTTTTCCGTACAGATGCCCGAGGATGCGTTCTGGGCCTTTCTGACACCTGATCCGGAAACCGGGGAATGGGGCCTGAAGGACGCGCTGAATGTCGAGGTTCTGGACGAACATATGATCGAAGGCGCCATGACCGCCGACCTCGACGGGATTGGCCTGGCCGGGTTCATGACCGAGGGCGTCGGCGTGGACGCATCGGGCCTGAGCAGCACGGACCGAACCGTTCTCGACGGTCTCGACGGTCCCGTGGTGATCGTTCGGGGCGCCGCCTTTGACGGGGCCGATGTCGCTGTCCGGCCGGTGCCGCCGCTGGCCCATGTCGGCACCTGGCACCTGACACCCGCGCCCACCACGATGGAGCCGCTGCGCAGTCAGGCGGCCAATGGCAACCTGCCCCCCGCCCCGCCCGAAATTGCCCCGGCCCCGCGCAGCCGCGCGCTGACCTGGGTGATGCTGGCCCTTGCCGCCCTGATCCTGCTGGGCGTGATAGTCGGAATGATGCTGTGACGACCCTTACCCTGACCAATGCCCGCCTGATCGACCCCGTCTCTGGCGAAGACCGCCCGGGCGGGCTGACACTGGAGGACGGGATCATCGCCGCCCTGCACGAGGGCACCGGCAAGGGCATCGACTGCGGCGGCCTCTGCCTGGCGCCGGGCATCGTCGATATCGGCGTGAAGGTTTGCGAGCCGGGCGAGCGGCACAAGGAAAGCTTCGGCTCCGCCGGTCAGGCCGCGGCGGCCGGGGGGGTCACGACCATTGTCACCCGCCCCGATACCGTCCCCGCAATCGACACGCCCGAGGTTCTGGAATTCGTCGCCCGCCGCGCGCGGGAGGCCGCGCCGGTCCGCGTCCTGCCCATGGCCACCCTGACCAAGGGCCGCGACGGTCGCGAGATGACAGAGATCGGGTTCCTGATGGATGCGGGCGCCGTCGCCTTCACCGATGGCGACCATGTGCTGACCGACACCAAGGTCGCCCTGCGCGCCCTGACCTATGCCACCGCCCGCGGCGCGCTGGTCATCGGCCATATTCAGGAGCCGGTGCTGTCCTCGGGCGCCGCCGCGACCTCTGGCAAGTTCGCCTCCCTCCGGGGTCTGCCCGCCGTCTCCCCGATGGCCGAGCGGATGGGGATCGACCGGGAGATCGCTCTGGTCGAGATGACGGGCGCCGCCTACCACATCGACCAGATCACCACCGCCCGCGCCCTGCCCCCGCTGGAACGCGCCAAGGCCAACGGGCTGAACCTGACCGCCGGCGTGTCGATCCACCACCTGACACTGAACGAGCTTGACGTGTCGGACTACCGCACCTTCTTCAAGGTCAAGCCGCCCCTGCGCAGCGAGGATGACCGGCAGGCCGTTGTCGACGCCGTCGCCTCCGGCCTGATCGACATCATCTGTTCGATGCACACGCCGCAGGACGAGGAATCCAAACGCCTTCCGTTTGAGGCCGCCGCCAGCGGTGCCGTCGCGCTTGAGACGCTGCTGCCTGCCGCCATGCGGCTTTACCATTCCGGCGATCTGAGCCTGCCGCAGCTCTGGCGGGCCCTGTCGCTGAACCCGGCGAAACGTCTGGGTCTGCCCTCGGGCCGTCTGGAGGTGGGCGCGCCTGCCGACCTCGTGCTCTTCGACCCGGATGCGCCCTTTGTCCTCGACCGGTTCAAACTGAAGTCGAAATCCAAGAACACCCCCTTTGACGAAGCCCGCATGCAGGGCCGCGTCCGCGCCACCTGGGTCGGCGGGCGCCAGGTCTACGGAGAGGCACTGTGATCCCCGATCTCATTACCCCGGCCCCCGCGCTCGCGATCTGGGCGCTGGCCGGCTACCTGCTGGGCTCCATTCCTTTTGGCGTGCTGCTGGCCCATGCCTTCGGGCTCGGCAACCTGCGCAACATCGGCTCCGGCAATATCGGGGCCACCAATGTGCTGCGAACCGGCAACAAGACCGCCGCCCTGCTGACCCTGATCCTCGATGGGGCGAAGGGCGCTGTCGCCGTGCTGATCGCCCGCAGTCTTGCCGCAGAGGATGCGGTGCAGATCGCCGGCCTCTTTGCCTTTGTTGGCCATTGCTTTCCCGTCTGGCTCCGGTTCCGGGGCGGCAAAGGCGTGGCAACCTTCCTCGGGCTGCTCCTGGCCTATGCCTTCCCTCTGGGCCTGGCCGCCTGTGCCACATGGGCGGCGACGGCGGCGATCCTGCGCATCTCCTCGCTGTCGGCACTGGTCGCGGCCGTGCTGTCGCCGGTCTGGGCGCTGATCCTCGGCCTGCCCCAGGCGGTGGCCCTCACCATCCTGCTGGCAGCCCTCATATTGATCCGGCATCGCGCGAATATCGCCCGGCTGCTGCGGAACGAGGAACCGCGGATCGGCGCGTCCCGCAAGCCTTAGCAGCACTTGCAAACATCTGAGCAACTCCAAAAGATACCCACATAATTAATCTTTATGTTTGTTCGACGCGGGTCGATCTGCTATTTCTCGACCGTCTGAAAGGAGATGCGGCCATGCAGCTCACGCCAGCAATGAAAGACTTCGTTCTGCATTGGGGGGAAATGGGCTCCCGATGGGGGTTGAACCGTTCCGTTGCGCAAATGCTTGGTCTCCTTCATATTTCTCCGAACCCGCTGACAGCAGAAGAGATCTCGGAGACACTCAATCTCGCGCGTTCGAATGTATCGACAGGACTGAAAGAATTGTCGGCCTGGCGCCTGATCCGCACGTCGCGGCAGCTGGGCGACCGACGAGACTATTTCACCACCCCGCCGGACATCATGGAACAGGCCGAAGCCGTTGCCGCCGCGCGCCGCGAACGCGAGGTCATCCCGACGCTGGTCGCCTTGCGCGACATTCAGGGCCGGGCCGAAACCGATGAGACCCCGCCCGAGGTCCGCGCCCGCATCGCCGAAACCTACGAAACGATGCAGCTTCTGGACGATTTCTATTCGGATATTTCGGCCCTGCCACGCGGCACGCAGATGACGTTGCTGCGTCTGGGAACCCGCCTCGGCGCGTTTCTGTCCGACGTCACCGGACCGTCAAAAGGCTCCGACGGACAGGAACCGGCCCTGCCGAAAGCCAAGAAGAAAAAGAAAAAGGTCGCGGTTTCGGAATGACCGCGACCTTGGCGGGTGTCAGTAGCTGAACTCTGGATAGATACGGCTCAGATCGCCATTCCAGTCCCCGTGATACCGCTCCAGCAGCTCATCCGCAGGGACTTTGCCCGTATCGATAGACTCTTTCACCGCGTTCAGGAAATGCGTCTCATCCGGCACCAGACCGCCCGCCCCCGGGCGTGCGCGTGCCTTCAGCCCGGCCTCCGCAATTGCCACGACTTCCCGTGCCAGCTCATGCATGGAAATCCCGTCGACATTCGCCTGCAGCCCCTGATCCGCCGCCGCGATCCGCAGCGCATCGCGTTGCGCCGATGTCCAGCCCTTGACCAGGTCCCAGGCCGCATCCAGCGCGGTCTGGTCATACATCAGGCCAACCCAGAACGCCGGCAGCGCGCAGAGCCGCCGCCACGGGCCGCCATCCGCGCCGCGCATCTCGATGAACTTCTTCAGCCGCGCCTCGGGGAAGAGGGTCGTCAGATGGTCGGCCCAGTCGGACAGGGTCGGTTTCTCTCCGGGCAGAGCGGGCAGCTCACCTTTCAGAAAATCCCGAAACGACTGACCGAGCGCGTCGATATACTTGCCGTCGCGGTAGACAAAATACATCGGCACATCGAGCGCATATTGCACCCAGCCCTCGAACCCGAACCCTTCGTCAAAGATAAACGGCACCATCCCGGTGCGCGCATCGTCGAGATTGCGCCAGACCCAGGCGCGCTTGCTCTTCATTCCGATGGGCTGGCCCTCGAAGAAGGGCGAATTGGCAAACAGCGCGGTGGCGACCGGCTGCAGCGCCACGGCCACGCGCATCTTCTGCACCATGTCCGCCTCGGTCGAGAAATCGAGGTTCACCTGCACCGTGCAGGTCCGCCGCATCATGATCCGGCCTGCCGTGCCGACGCGGCCCATATAGCTGTCCATCAGCTTGTACCGGCCCTTGGGCATCAGCGGCATCTGTTCATGCGTCCACTGGGGCGCGGCACCCAGCCCGATGAAGCCCACACCGACCTTGTCGGCAATGTCCTTCACATCGGCGAGGTGTTCGTTCACCTCGTCGCAGGTCTGGTGGATCGTCTCCAGCGGTGCGCCCGACAGTTCCAGCTGCCCGCCCGGCTCCAGCGAGATATTGGCGCCGTCCTTGGTCAGGCCAATCAGCTTGCCACCCTCTTCCAGTGGCGCCCAGCCCTTGCCGTCGCGCAGCCCTTCCAGCACGTGCAGGATGGACCGCTCGCCCTCATAGGGAATGGGCAGCAGGCTGTCGCGGCAATAGCCGAACTTCTCATGCTCCGTCCCGATGCGCCAGTCTTCCTTGGGTTTACAACCACTTGCGAGGTATTCGGCAAGTTGTTCGTGCCGCTCGATCGGGCCGCCGCCGGACTGGGGAATGGACATGGGATATCGCCTTTTCTCACTGCCCGGACAGGGATGGGCGGAAATCGGGGGGCTGTCAATGCAAGCGCGGACGTGCCTGCGGTTTCTCCCAGATCACGACACGGTGAGGGCCCTTGGCGCGGCGCAGCTCCTCCAGCATCCGGTCAGTCCGGATGCCCGGCAAGGTGGCGAAGATATCGAAAAGGTCCTCCGCCCCCGCCGCATTGACCGGCACCAGCAGCTCTTCCTGCCCGGGCTGCGCCAGCGCCCAGCAGGGCGGGATGTGGTGCCCGTCAAGGGACAGCCGGCTGAGCTCGCTCACCGCAACCGCCCCGCCGGTCAGCGGCCCGAAATAGGCGATCTGCCCCTCGTCCACCGTGACCACGCCGGGCCCCTGCCCCTCGCTCCGGAACCGGGCGCGCTGCACGCCCGCCGCGCCAAAGCCCAGGCCGGTCAGCACCAGCGCCCAGCCGATCCATGAGAGCAAACCAAAAGTCGACAGCGCCCAGTAGAGCCCGAGAGCCGCCACCGCCAGCGCCACCAGCACCTCCCGCCAGCGCCAGAGCGCGGCCTGCAGCTCGGGCCGGATAAAACTCATTGCCAGTCCCCCAGCCGGTCCTGCCAGAGCGTCAGCGCAGCCACCGCCGCCGTATCGGCACGCAGCACCCGCGGCCCCAGCGACACCGCCCGCGCAAAGGGCAGCCCGCGCAGCCGGGTGCGTTCGGCCTCCGAAAACCCGCCCTCGGGTCCGATGAGAATCGCCCAGGCCCCGCCCTGCGCGCCGTCGAGGGAGGCCACCTCCCCCGCCAGCGCCTCGTCACAGAACATCAGCTGCCGCCCGGAGGGCCACCCGGACAATACCGCGTCCAGCTTCTCCAGATCACCGACCTCCGGCACGAAGGTGCCACCGCATTGCTCTGCCGCCTCGACCGCATGGGCCTGCAGCCGGTCCTGCCGGATGCGCTCGGAATTGGTGAATTCGGTCTGTACGGGCAGAATGCGCGCCGCGCCCATCTCTGCCGCCTTTTCCACGATGAAATCCGTGCGCGCCTTCTTGATCGGCGCGAAAAGCAGCCAGAGGTCCGGCGGGTCCATCTGCGGCGCGCTCTGCCCTTTGCAGACCAGCACGCCGCCGCGCTTATTGGCCTGCACGACCTCCGCCCGCCACTCACCATCCCGCCCGTTGAACAGGGCCACGGCATCGCCCGCACCCATGCGCATCACGTTGAACAGGTAATTGGCGTGATCCCGCTCCACAGGAACGGTTTGCCCCTCCCCCAGAGCCTGATCTACATAGAGCCTGACTTTTGCACGTTCCATGAGGCCTACATATGTCCACCGCCCGACCGACGCCAGAGGGACAGGTCTTCGACGCCTACAAGGGCAACTGGGTCGACCGCTGGGCGCCCGCTGCGACCCGTCCCTACCTCCGCCTGTCCCGCGCCGACCGGCCCATCGGCACATGGCTGCTGCTGCTGCCCTGCTGGTGGAGCCTGCTGCTCGCCATGCTGTCGACCGGCACGGCGTCCTGGATGGATGCCTGGGTGGCCCTGGGCTGCGGCGCGGGGGCCTGGCTGATGCGGGGCGCGGGCTGCACCTGGAACGATATCACCGACCGCAAATTCGACGGCGCGGTTGAGCGGACACGCTCCCGCCCCATCCCCTCCGGTCAGGTCACGGTGAAGGGCGCGGTCATCTGGATGGTGGCACAGGCACTGACCGCCTTTGCCATCCTGCTGACATTCCCCCTGCCCGCGATAATGCTTGGCATCCTGTCGCTGCTGCCCGTCGCGATCTACCCTTTCGCAAAACGCTTCACCTGGTGGCCGCAGGTCTTCCTGGGCCTCGCCTTCAACTGGGGCGCGCTGCTGACATGGGCCGCCCATACCGGCGGCCTCTCCTGGCCGCCCGTGGTCCTCTACGTGGCGGGCATCGCCTGGACGCTTTTCTACGACACGATCTATGCCCATCAGGACAAGGAGGACGACGCGCTGATCGGCGTCAAATCCACCGCCCGCCTGTTTCAGCAGGAAACGCCGAAATGGCTGCTGCGCTTCCTCGTGATCTCTGTCTCGCTCATGGGCCTGGCCGTGATCGGCGCCGCCATCGACCGCCAGAACCCGCTGGCCCTGATCCTGGCGCTGGCCGGGCCCTGGGCCTTTGGCTGGCACCTCGCCTGGCAGCTGCGCCGCCTCGACATCGACGACAACAGCCTCAGTCTCACGCTCTTCCGCGCCAATCGCAACGCGGGCCTTCTGCCTCTGCCGTTTTTCGCCATATCACTTTTGGTTTGATTGCACCGGCGCCCATCTGGGCCTAAACCGTCCCGCACGCAACGAAAGACCGTCACCCTGATGCGACTGCCTGCCTTCCTCATCCTTCCGGCCACGTTTGTGGTGGCCGCGGCGCTGGCCCTGACCGTCGCCACCTTTGCAGCCACAGCCGTGGAAAGGATATCGGCCGACGGCGTCAAGATCACGCTGGAGGAGCGGGACATGGCCTGGGCCGATGTGACCGCAAACGGCCTGCAGGTGGTCCTGACCGGAACCGCCCCGAGCGAGGCGAAACGCTTTGAGGCAATCACCGCCGCCGGGACCATTGTCGACGCGTCGCGGGTCATCGACAAGATGCGCGTGCGCGCCTCCGAAGCGATGACGCCGCCGCTTTTCTCGATCGAGCTTCTGCGTAACGACGATGACCTGTCGCTGATCGGGCTGGTCCCGGCCTCGACCGACCGCGCCCGCCTGCTGGAGCGTCTGGACGATCTGCCCGGCGTCGATACCGTGGCCGACCTTCTGGAGACGGCGGATTACCCGGTACCGGACAGCTGGCCTCTCACACTGGATTTTGCGATTTCTGCGCTGCGCGACCTGCCGCAGTCCAAGATATCGCTCAAAGCGGGCACGGTCGGCATCAAGGCCATCGCCGAAAGCCCCGAACACAAGCGGCAGCTTGAAACCGCCATCCGGCGAAAGGTACCGGGGCCGATCACCCTGACCCTTGATATCGCCGCGCCCCGCCCGGTGATCGCCCCCTTCACGCTGCGGTTTACAATCGACGACGACGGCGCCCGTTTCGATGCCTGTTCGGCCGACACGCCGCGGGCCCGCGACCGTATCCTGGCCGCGGGAACCGGCGCGGGCGCACCTGCCGGGACGGCCTGCACGCTTGGCCTGGGCGTGCCATCGACCGCCTGGGCCGACGCCGCGAGCGCTGCGATCCGGTCTCTCGGTCAGCTGGGCCAGGGCAGCGTCACCATGTCGGATGCCGATGTCAGCCTGCTGGCCGCGGAAACCACCGATCCGGCCAGCTTCGACCGTGTCGTGGGGGAACTTGAGAACGACCTGCCAGAGGTCTTTACCCTGCATGCCGTCCTGCTCGAACCCGCCGAGGCGAAGGAAACCGGCCCCGCAGAATTCATCGCGACATATTCACCCGAAGGTCAGGTTCAGCTGCGGGGCCGTATCCGCGACGAACTGTCCCGGACCGCAGCCGACAGCTACGCCAAGGCCGAATTCGGGGTGGATGCCGTCTATTTCGCCGCCCGTCTGGACGACACATTGCCGGAAGTCTGGTCGATACGCGTTCTGGCGGGCCTGCAAGCGCTGGCACAGCTCAACAACGGCGTGGTCACTGTCAAACCGGACCGGATCGCGGTCAGCGGCAACACCGGCGACAAGAACAGCAGCGCGGAAATCGCGCGGCTGCTCTCCGAACGGCTGGGCGATGGTCAGGATTTCGACATTGATGTCACCTATGAGGAAAAGCTCGACCCGCTCCTCGGCATCCCCACACCCGAAGAATGCCTGGCCGATGTTCAGGCGATCCAGAACGATCGCAAGATCAATTTCGAACCCGGATCGGCCACGGTGACGGCGGACAGTGTGTCGATCCTCAACGACATTGCCGACATATTGAAAACATGTGGCCAGATCCGCATGGAAATCGCCGGTTTCACCGACAGCCAGGGGCGCGAAAGCATGAACCTGCAGCTCAGTCAGGACCGGGCCGACACCGTCCTGGCCCAGCTGCGCGACCGCCGCGTCAAGACGCGCGACATGCTGTCCCGCGGCTATGGCGAAGAAAACCCCATCGCCGACAACCAGACCGAAGAGGGCCGCGAAGCGAACCGCCGCATTGAATTTTCTCTGATCCGGATGACAGAGGCGGATCAGGTCCAGACGACGCTTGAATCTGCAGAGCAATCCGTCGCAGAAGAGGTCACCGAAGAAGAAGGCCCCGCCGAGGAGACATCAGCCGATGAACAGAACTGAGTTCGTGATCGCCACGGCGATCATCCTGTTCATAGCCTTCGGCCTTGGCTGGTTTTCCTATTGGCTGATCCACCGGTTTACCCGCGTCTCGAAATCCGACATGGGCGAGCTGGAGCGCATGGCACACGAGCTGCATGAAGCCGAAGAGGTCCGCGATCAGGCGATCACCTACCTTCAGCAACGCGAGGCGGAACTGACCAACCAGCTCAGCCAGACGGAAGCCGAACTGGCCGCCGCGATGGAAGGCCTGCGCGAGGCCCGCCATGAAGCCGAGGATCTCCGCGCCTATGTCGAACGGGTGACCAAGGCCGGCTGAGCCTGTCTGCGCCCTGCCCGGTCCTCAGAGGACCGAACGGCAGCTACCAGCGCGTCAGCGCGTCCTCATCCGCGCTCTTGGCCGCCACCCAGGTCGCGCCATCCGCGCCGATCTCCTTCTTCCAGAAGGGGGCGCGGCTTTTCAGGTAATCCATCAGAAATTCCGCTGCCTCGAAGGCATCGGCCCGGTGTGGCGCCGCAGTGGCGACCATCATGATCATCTCGCCCGGCTCAAGCACGCCATAGCGGTGGATCACCAGCACATCGCCCAGCGACCAGCGGCTCTGCGCCTCAAGAGCGATCGCTTCGATCGCCGCCTCCGTCATCCCGGGATAATGCTCGATCTCCATGCGGCTCAGCCCGCCATCGCCGCGCACAAGCCCGGTAAAGGTGACGATGGCCCCCTGATCGCGGTGCCCGCTGGCGAAAGCCGAGGCCTCCGCCCCGAAATCGAACGCCGCCTCCTGAACCGCCAGCCGCATCTCAGCCGCCCGTCATCGGCGGGAAGAAGGCAACCTCCCGCACGCCTGCCAGCGGCGCGTCAAAGTCCGACAGCTCCTGATCCAGCGCCACCCGCAAGGCCGAGAGGTCCTCGAAGGCCGCCGCATAACGCGGCTCCCGCGCGCGCAGCTCCTCGATCAGACCGGCCACCGTGGCCGCCCCCGTCTCCAGCTCTTCCTTGGGCAGCCCGATCCGTTCCCGCACCCAGGCAAAATAAAGCACCTGCATCACTGACCTCCCAGATGGCGCCGCGCCTTGACGAAATAGTCCCAGCCGGTAACCCCGGTCAGAACTGCTGCCACCCAGATCAACGCGATCCCAAGATAGCCCCCCCATTCCGCCCGGAACATCATGCCGCGCAATCCAACCGGATCCGCCTCGCCCCCGTTCAGCACATCCGAAATGGTCTGGGCATCCATGCCAAAGACCGCCATCCCCAGATGGTGATTGAACACGCCCTGCAGGATCAGAACCGCAATCGCCACCATCTGTACCGCGGTCTTCCACTTGGCCAGCTTCGTGACCTTCAGCGTCCCCGCCACATCGCCCAGAAACTCCCGCAAGCCAGAAACGAAGACCTCGCGGAACAGGATCACCGCCGCCGGCACCGCGATCACCTTGGCCAGCGGCGACCACACCCCCAGCGCCAGCAGCGCAATCACCACCATCGCCTTGTCGGCAATCGGGTCCAGCATCGTGCCGATCTTGCTGATCTGCTGCCACTTCCGCGCCAGATAGCCGTCGATATAATCGGTGACAGAGGCGAGGATGAACAGCACCAGCGCCACCCAGTCTGCAATGGGACGGGGCAAAAACACAAAGGCCAGCACAACCCCGGGCGCGGCCAGCAGCCGGAACAGCGTCAGCAGGTTGGGAATGGTCAGTGTCATGCCGCAGGACATAGCCCGCCCGGCCCGCACAGGAAAGCCCCCTTCCCGGGAGAGGACAACCCCGCCCCTTCATCTTGGCCCAAATACTCCCGCCGGAGGCCGCGCGATCCTGCCCCGCAGGATCGCCGGAAAAGCTGTGCGCCGCAGGCGCGCCGCTGGATCACGCCCGGCAAGGCCAGCGCTGCGACCGGGCGGCTGTCACGTTTTCTCGTGGAAATGCGCATATATGGTCTCGGCAATACTGTCGGAAATGCCGTCCACGGCCTTCAGATCCGCCAGCCCCGCCCGCGACACCGCCTTGGCACTGCCGAAATGCGTCAGCAGAGCCCGCTTCCGCGTCGCTCCCACCCCCGGAATTTCATCCAGCGGCGTCGCCATCACCGATTTCGCCCGCTTCGCCCGATGCGTGCCGATCGCGAACCGATGCGCCTCATCCCGCAAACGCTGGATAAAATACAACACCGGATCGTTCATCCTGAGCGCAAAGGCCCGCTGACCGGGCCGGTGGAACTCTTCCTTGCCGTGGTCGCGGTCCACCCCCTTGGCAACCCCCACCATCGGCACATCGGCCACGCCCAGCTCTTCGAGAATCTCCTGCACGGCCGAGACCTGCCCCGCGCCGCCGTCGATCAGCAAAAGATCGGGCCACATCCCCGACACCCGCTCCGGATCCTCCTTCAGCAGGCGCGAGAGCCGCCGCCGCAGCACCTCCTTCATCATCCCGAAGTCGTCGCCCGGCGTCAGCTCCTCCCCCTTGATGTTGAATTTGCGGTACTGCGATTTCAGGAACCCCTCGGGCCCCGCCACGATCATGCCGCCCACGGCATTGGTGCCCATGATGTGAGAGTTGTCGTAAACCTCGATCCGCTGCGGCGGCCCCTCCAGCCCGAAGGCCTCCGCCACACCGGCCAGAAGCTTCGCCTGCGTCGCACTCTCCGACATCTTGCGCGCCAGGCTTTCACGGGCATTGCGGGCGGCGCTCTCGATCAGCTCCGCCTTCTCGCCCCGCTGCGGCACCAGGAGCTCCACCTTGCGGCCCAGCTTGTCGCCCAGAGCTTCCTGCATCAGATCGGCATTCTCGATCGGATGCGACAGCAGGATCAGCTTCGGCGGCTCCTTGGTATCGTAGAACTGGCCCAGGAAGGCCTCCAGCACCTCTGCCTCGTCCACATCGGCCCCGACGCGCGGATAAAAGTCGCGGTTGCCCCAGTTCTGGTTGGCACGGATGAAGAAGACCTGCACGCAGGCCTGCCCGCCCTCCATATGAAGCGCCACCACATCCGCCTCCGGCGTTGTGCGCGGGTTCACCCCCTGCACGGACTGCACGCTGGTCAGCGCCTTGATCCGGTCGCGCAGGGCGGCCGCGCGTTCGAACTCCAGCTCTTCCGAGGCCTTCTGCATCTCTGCGCCCAGCCGTTCCTGCACCTGTGTCGACCGGCCGGACAGAAACCGCTCCGCATCTGCAACCGAAGCTGCGTAATCCGCCTCCGATATCTCGCCCGTGCAGGGCGCGGAACACCGCTTGATCTGATACAGCAGACAGGGCCGGGTGCGGCTGTCGAACATGGAATCCCCGCAGGTCCGCAGCAAAAACACGCGTTGCAACTGGTTCAACGTCCGGTTCACCGCCCCGGCAGAGGCAAAGGGGCCATAATAATCCCCCTTCCGCTTCTTCGCCCCCCGATGCTTGAGGATCTGCGGAAAGGCATGGTCGCCGGTCACCAGAATATTGGGGAAACTCTTGTCGTCCCGCAGCAACACATTGTAGCGCGGCTTGAGCTGCTTGATCAGGTTCTGCTCCAGCAGCAGCGCCTCCGTCTCTGTCCGGGTCGTCAGAAACATCATCGAGGCCGTCTCGCGGATCATCCGGGCGATCCGGCCGGAATGGCCCGAGGGCCGGGCATAGTTCGACACCCGCGCCTTCAGGTTGCGCGCCTTGCCGACGTAGAGCACACGGCTCTCCGCATCGAGCATCCGGTAGACGCCCGGCGACGAATCAAGCGTTGCCAGAAGCGAGTGGATCAACCGATGGCCGGTGAGATGTTCAGCCTGATTTTCAGTCATATCGAATTCTCTGGCGATTCCCCCAGAGCTGCAAATAATCCTACCCGAGGACAAGAGGAAAGGTTTCCACGAAAGCTGGGGATAACTTTGGGGACAGGTAATTTCCTTTCAGAAAAAACCCAGATATTTCAGGCGCCTCAATTGATTGCACATTTTTTGACCGCCACCACAAACCACTGTAATTTATGAATTTTAAAATCACCCCCCCGACAAGACAATGAAAACATTAACGTTTTGGTAACGGCTGTGTGACGCTCCGTGACCAGGTGTACAAACTAACCTAACGGAACCATCGCGCAGTCATAATTCCCACTGGATATCGGGGGTTTTCCATGCCAGCCGCTGCCCGCCATCGGGGCAGATCAGCTGACCTGTGACCGCAGGCGTGGACAGGAAATACCGCAGGGTCGCAAGCACGTCGTCGGGGTCGGTTCCCCGCTCAAGAACGGTAAGACGCCGCAGCTTACGGAAGGCCGCTTCATCCTGCCGCGCATTCTTGAGCGTCGGCCCGGGCCCGATGCCATTGACCCGGACCCGCGGCGCCAGCGCCTGCGCCATCGTCTGCGTCAAAGTCCACAGCCCTGTCTTGCTCAGCAGATAGGTCATGAAATTCGGCGTCAGTTTCTGCACCGCCTGGTCCAGCATATTGACGATCAGCCCCTGAGCCACCGGCTCGCCATGCCGGTCAGGCAGCGGGTCCGGCACCTGTGCCGCGAAACCCTGGCTCAGAACAAAGGGCGCGCGGAGATTGCATTCCATATGCCGGTCCCAGCTGTCGCGGGTGGCCGTCCAGATATCGTCGCGATCGAACAGGGACGCATTGTTCACAAGGCAGAGCAGCGGGGCACCCAGACCTTCCACCGCCGCCGGAACCAGCCGCTGAACCTCGGCCTCCTGCGTCAGATCCGCCTGAAGCGTGATCGCGCTCCGGCCCATCTCCCTGATCCGGAGCGCGACAGCTTGCGCCGCCTCTTCCGAACCATTGTAATGCACGGCGACGTCATATCCCTGCGCCGCCAGATCCAGTGCGATTGCCTTGCCAAGCCGGTGGGCAGCGCCCGTAACCAGCGCAGTCCGTTGCCCCATCGAACGCCCCGCTAGATGAAAACCAATGCGATATAGGCAATATATAGGGCACTGAGAACAATTCCCCACCTGCGACCAAGATCCCATCCCAGCAGGACAAAGGGCGCCATTATCAGGGCTGCCCCGAACATGACCCAGAGATCGAAACGCAGGAATTCGGGTGCCACCGGGATCGGCCCGATCAGGGACGCGATCCCGATAATCGCCAGGAGGTTGAAAACGTTCGAGCCGATCACATTGCCCAGGGCCACATCCGCCTGACGCCGCATCGCGGCCATGACGGTTGTTGCCAGCTCTGGCAGAGAGGTGCCGAAAGCCACCAGCGTCAGCCCGATCATCGCATCAGACACACCAAAGGCCGCCGCGATGATCGACGCATTTTCGACCAGCAGATCGGCGCCAAAGGGCAGACCGCAAAGACCGATCGCCAGATATCCCAGAATGCGCCACCACGGCAGGCTGGGATCGGCCCCCTCGACCTCTTCCTCTTCTGCAGCCGCGGCCTTCGCATCAGACATATGGCAGCGCGCCTCGTAGAACTGATCGCCCAGGATCAGCGCCAGTACGCCCAGCAGGATAAGGCCGGACACCCAGGTAAATGTGCCGAAAAATGCCAGACCGATGAACAACACCGAAACCACCAGCATCATGACGTAGCTGCGTTTGGTATCCAGCTTGCTGGTATGCATGCGGGAGATGATCGCGGGCAGGCCCAGCACGATCAGCACATTGGCTGTGTTCGATCCCACGACATTGCCAAGCGCGAGCCCCGGCTTGCCCTCCGTCAGCGCCTGAACGGAAATCAGAAGCTCCGGCGCGGAGGTGCCGAAGGCGACCACTGTCAGCGACACGATCAGCGCCGGAATACCGATGCGAAGGCTCAGGTTCACCGCGCCCCGTACCAGCAGGTCACCGGCAACCAGCAGGATAACAAGCCCCACCGCACAAAGTATCCACGGCAGGATCATCGCTTGCCTCCTTCACAGGGACAGGGCCCTTTTCCGATCTTGTACCGACCGCACCGCTTACACTTGTTCGACATGAGACGTGGCGCCTTCAGCTTGCCGAACATGGCCAGCACGCCCATGGCCACGAGGAAGAGGATGACGACTTTCAGAATCACGATACGCGCTTCACCTCAGAGGCCCAGACGGGCATAGGCCGCCCGCTCCTCGATCGCGGCCAGCGCATCGCCAAAGACCATCGCACCGAAGCGGGAGAAGAAGCCGCGCTTGGGCCCGTAGCGGCGAAAGCGCACCTTCTCCCCGAATTTCGCTTTCATGAAGGGGGTCACATGGTCGATCCCGTCGATCAGGCCAAGCGCCTGCCCCTTGCCTGCGAGCCAGACCTCCCCGGTGAAGAGATCCGCGTCGCTTTTCAGCCGGTCCCCGCGCCGTCCCTTCACATGGTCGATAAAGGCTGCGTGGATATCGTCGAGCAGGCCCTTCAGCCGCTCCACATCCTCTTCCTTTTCCGGCCGGAAGGGATCCATCATGCTTTTCGACTTGCCCGCCGTATGCACTCGCCGTTCCACCCCCTGACGAGCCAGCAGAACATGCGCCCCGAAAGACGCCGCGATCACACCGATGGAGCCGACGACAGAGGTCCGGTCCGCGTAAATCTCATCCGCCGCACAGGCCAGCCAGTAACCGCCCGAGGCCGCCGCATCCTCGACAAAGGCGTAAACGGGAACGGACTTCTCCTCCGCCAGCCGCCGGATACGCGCCGCAATGAGCGAGGATTGCACCGGCGAGCCGCCCGGTGAATTGATCACCAGCGCCACCGCTGCGGGCTTACCCTTACGGAAAGCTTTTTCAATCGCGGGCCCGATGGCCTCATCGCTCAGCGGGCCACGCGGCCCCGAGGAGATCATGCCCTGCAACCGGATCACGGAGACCACGGGCGGGCGTTTGATAAAACGGTTCACAACGCTCATGCCAGCGATGTAGAGGCCCCCGCCCCCTTCGACAAGGGACGGGGCGCGCAGAGGCGCGAATTCATTCTGCCATGCGGCAGCGGGGTCAGTCGCGCAGGCGCCAGCCGGTCTTGAAAATCAGCCAGGTGATCGTCAGGCAGAGCGCGGTGAACAGCGCAATCGCCCCGAGGCTGACCGCCACCGACACGTCCGACATATCGAAGAACGCCCAGCGGAACCCCGAGATCAGATAGACCACCGGATTGAACAGCGTGATCTTCTGCCAGATCGGCGGCAGCATGGAGATCGAGTAGAAAGACCCGCCCAGGAACACCAGCGGCGTGACCACCAGCAAGGGCACCAGCTGCAGCTGTTCGAAATTCTTCGCCCAGATCCCGATGATGAACCCCATCAGCGCAAAGGACACGCAGGTCAGCACGAGGAAGGCGATCATCGCAAAGGGATGCGCGATCGTCAGATCGACGAAAAGCGACGCCGTGCCGAGGATCACCAGCCCGATAAACAGCGACTTGGTCGCCGCCGCGCCGACATAGCCCACAACCACCTCAAGGAAATTCACCGGGGCCGAGAGCACCTCGTAGATCGTGCCGATGAACTTGGGGAAGTAGATGGCGAAGGACGCGTTGGAGATCGACTGCATCATGACCGACAGCATGATCAGCCCCGGCACGATGAAGGCGCCATAGGGCACGCCCTCCACCGTTTCGATCCGGCTGCCGATGGCCGTGCCGAAGACCACGAAATAAAGCGAGGTCGAGATGACGGGAGAGATGAAGCTCTGCAGCAGAGTCCGAAAAAACCGCATCATTTCATTACGATAGATAGACCAGATGGCAATCAGGTTCATGCCGCGCCCTCCTCGACAAGGTCCACGAAGATCTCTTCCAGCGACGATTGGCTGGTCGAGAGGTCCCGCAGCACGATCCCCTCTGCCGACAGCGCCGAGAGCAGCGTGGTGATCCCCGTCCGCTCCTTCTTCGTGTCATAGCTGTAGGTCAGCACGCTGCCGTCTTCCGACAGGCTCAGATCATGTAGTTTCAGGCTTTCGGGGATGGCGGCCAGCGGTTCCCGCAGCTCGATGGCCAGCTGCTTGCGGCCCATGCGCTGCATAAGCGCCTGCTTGTCCTCCACCAGAAGGATCTGCCCCTTGGAGATCACGCCGACCCGGTCGGCAATCGCCTCCGCCTCTTCGATGTAATGGGTGGTCAGGATGATGGTCACACCCTGCCGTTTCAGATCGGCCACGATCTCCCACATATCCTTGCGCAGGGCGACGTCCACGCCCGCAGTCGGCTCGTCCAGGAACAGCACGCGCGGCTCATGGCTCAGCGCTTTGGCGATCAGAACCCGGCGCTTCATCCCGCCTGACAGCTCCTTGACCTGATTGTCCTTCTTCTCCCAGAGCGAGAGCTTGCGCAGGATGTCCTCGATCAACGCATCGTTCCGGCGCAGTCCAAAGATGCCGCGACTGAGGCGGACCGTGTTGAACACCGTCTCGAACGGTTCCAGGTTCACCTCCTGCGGCACCAGCCCGATCGCGGATCGCGCCTGCCGGTAGTCGGAGATGATGTCATACCCCGCAACGGTCGCCGTGCCGGAGCTCGGCACGGTAATGCCGCAGATGGTAGAGATCAGCGTTGTCTTGCCTGCACCGTTCGGGCCCAGCAGCGCCAGAATCTCCCCCTCTTCTATGTCCAGATCAATGCCCCTGAGCGCATCGAACCCGCCCTCATAGGTCTTTTTCAGGTCTTTTACCTGCAGGATAGGTGGCATACCGGGCCCTCCTCTTCAGAACGCCGACCATATCCCGGCTGGCGGGAGGCCGAAACAGCTAAACCGAACAGTTTACCTTGCAGAATTGCACATGAGGAGATGTGGCTTTGCACCGGGCGCAGACAAGCTCCTGACAGGTGGCGCCGACGAGAATCCTGTCAACGCCATCACCACTTTTGGGCAGATCACCCCCTGCCTTACGGCCAATATAATTGTCACGGGTTGTTTTGGTGGAAACATCACCGCCCGCCCCTTGCAGAAATATCGCAAGCCGATGTTTTACCGATATTTTTCGAACACAGACGAGGCAAAACGGTATAGGACGTCAGCTCCGGCATCCGGAAACAAGCGCCCAAAATAACGAAATTTGATCCCAAAACGGCAACAGTCATCAAGCTGGCTGAAGCGCAGAAAATCGTCCCTCGCCGCGTTGCGAGGTCAATCTATCGATGTCTGAGAAGATCAAGGTGGCGGACCGAGGAGGATTCGAACCCCCGACCCCTTGATTCGTAGTCAAGTACTCTATCCAGCTGAGCTATCGGTCCGTAGGGCGTGCATCTACCCGCCGGTCGGCACGAGTTCAAGCGAAAAATTTGGCCTTTTTCGATCCCGGCTCCGCCGCGGGCCGGGCCGGCGTTACTCTGCCGCCCGGGGCAGGTCCGCCACCGATTTCGGCAGCACCACACGAAAGCAGGTGCCGTCCTCGCCAGAGCGCTCAAGCTTCAGCGCGCCGCCGTGACCCCGGATCAGCTCCGAAGAAATTGCCAGCCCCAGACCCGCCCCGCCGCGTGTGGCACCGCCCTGGAACGGCGTGAACAGGTTCTGCTGCGCCTTGGGCGGAAGCCCCGGCCCCGTATCGGTGACGGTCACGACCCAATCATGATCATCTTCCCGCGCGGCAACCGAGATCTCGCCCGATTTGCCGGTTGCAACAATGGCCTGGCGCGCGTTGCGGACGAGGTTCAGAAGCACACGGTGCAGCTGCTCCGGATCGGCCCGAACCCGCATCACCGCCGGGATATCTTCGGAAAAGGAAACATCGGCCTCGCCCACGGCCAGCCGCTCTCCGTCGATCACATCGCCGACAAGTTCGGCAAGATTGACCATCACAAGCCGCGGCGCCGGCTCCTCTGCCCGGCCAAATGCCAGCGTATTCTCGCACAGGCTCACCGCCCGCGCGATGGAGTTCACAAGCTTCGGCGCCAGCCGCCGGACCGTCGGGTCCTCGCTCTGCTCGATCCGATCCGTGAACAGCTGGGCCGAGGTCAGGATATTGCGCAGGTCGTGACTGATCTTGGCCACCGCACCGCCCAGCTGCGCCAGCCGTTCCTTCTGTTTCAGCGCGCCCGTCAGCTCCGTCTCCAGCTGTTTCAGCGCCTGTTCGGCTTCGCGCAGTTCCGTCACACCGGCGCCCGGCTCGATGATCCTGCGCGCATCTTCCGGTGCGGCGGCATAGCTCTGCATCTGTTCGATGACATGTTTGATCGGGCGCACGATCAGCGCCCGAACGGCGAGAAACAGAAACACCGCTGTGATCACCGAAATGGCGAAAGACAAGCCGAGGATCCGCCAGCCATAGTCGATCATGGCCATGCGCAGGCCGGCCGTGGGCATGGTCACCTCGATTAGCAGCCCGGCCTCCCGCACCGGGTTGCCGATAACCCGGATCACACGGGGCGCAGGGTCCATCAGCACGGCCACCGCATCTTTCATCAGGGCGATAGGCCCGTCCGTCCGCAGATCATAGGTCGCCGAGATCTCCTCGGGCACCGGCGAGGACAGCACCAGTTGCCGCGCCTCGTCCCGCCGCAGCACAATATTGTACACTTCGGCATTGCGCAGCAGCTCTTCCTCGATATCGGCATTCACCATATCGTCGGCCAGAGCGGCGAGCGAGGCGATCTGAGCCCTCTCAAGCCGCGACAACAGGTAATCCTGCCGAAACCGCGCGACCGACGGCACAAGGATCACAATCTCGGCCAGCATCACGAAGAGCACCGTGAGGATCAGGAAGCGACCGGAAAGCGAGCGTAACATAGGGCGTCCGAAACTGGATCAGGGGATCATGCGCTGGATCAGCCGCACGACCCGTTCAATCAAGGGATTACCAAAGAGTTTAGCAGAGAAATAGGCCCCCGCCGCCGCTTTGCCCAGTTCTGACCGTGTCGGATACGGCAGGATCGTTCCCGCGATCCTCCGCAGCGCCAGCCCCTGCGACAGGCTCACAGCCCAGGGCGCGATCAGCTCCGACGCGGCCGGTGCGACCAGCGTGACCCCGATCACCTGCCCGCGCCGGATCACCAGCTTGATCCATCCGCCCGTGCCAAGATCGGTCCGCGCCCGGTCATTTTCGTCGAACGGCTTCGTGATGACGGCAATGTCGCCATGCCGCGCCCGCGCCTCCGTCTCGGTCAGCCCGACCTGCGCCAGCTCCGGCGCCGAATAGGTCGCACGGGGGACAATGGCGCGGTCGGCGCGCGCAGGCAGCCCCAGCATCGCCTGACGGACCACCACCCCGGCATGAAAACCGGCGACATGGGTGAATCTCGGCTGGCCCGCAGCCACGTCACCCACGGCAAAGACCCGGCGGTTGACCGTGCGCAGCCGCCGGTCGACCGGGATGCCGCGCGCATCCCCAGCAATGCCCGCCGCCCCTAACTCCAGCCCCGCCACGCTGGCCTCCCGCCCCGTCGCGACAAGCAGGTGAGTGGCCACAACCGGCCCCATCGCCGTCTCCAGCCGGATCGCCGCACCATCGGCCGCCACCGAGGACAGGGCGCACTCCTCAAGCACGGCCACGCCGTCGCGCAGCAGCGCCGCCCGAACGACGGCAACGGCCTGCGGGTCCTCCCGCTTCAGCATCGCACCGCGGTCGATCAGTGTGACCTTTGCCCCAAGTCGGCGAAACGCCTGCGCCAGCTCCACGCCAACCGGCCCGGCCCCCATCACCGCCAGATGCGCCGGCAGGGCCGTCAGCGCAAAAACCGTTTCATTGGTGAGATAGGCCACCCGGTCGAGCCCCGGCACCACCGGCACCGCAGGTCGCGACCCCGTGGCGATAACGATCCTGCGGGCGCGCAGAACCTCGTCACCCACCGCGACGCTGTCCGGCCCGACGAACCGTGCCCAACCTCGGATCACACGCACACCCAGACGTTCGAACCGCGCCTGTCCGTCATGCGGCGCGATCCCCGCGATAACTGTCCTGACATGATCCATGACCGCGGCAAAATCGACCTCGGGCTCAGCTGCGACCATTCCCGGGAATCCGTCCCGCGCCATCTGCACGCGCGCCGCCGCGGCGATCAGCGATTTGGAGGGAATACAGCCGTGGTTCAGACAGTCGCCGCCCATCTCCCCCGCCTCGACCAGCACAACCCGCGCCCCCATCTGCGCCGCCCCGGCGGCGACTGACAGCCCAGCCGCCCCGGCGCCGATCACGATGAGGTCGGCCTGGCTCATGTCCGCCGCCGCCGCAGGATCACCGGCAGCAGGGACAACCCCGCCAGCCCCAGCAGGGGAAGGAAAACATATGGCTCAAAGACGAGGCCCAGATCCGGCGCGCCCCCCTCTGCCAGCACCCGGTCGAGCCCCGCACCAACGGAGGTATAGATCAGCGCCCCCGGCAGGATCCCGAGAAACGTCGAGATGACGAACCGGCGCAGAGGTACATCCAGAAGCGCCGGCAGCACATTGGCGACAAAAAACGGGATGACCGGCGCCAGTCGGATAAAGAACAGCATCGGCCACTGGTTCCGGTCGAGCCCGCGCTTGACCTCGGCCACCCGTCCCCCGCCCGCCTCGATCCGCGCCGCCAGCCCCCGGCCCAGCCCGGCCCTGAGAACGACAAACAGCACCGACGCCCCCAGCGTCGCCGCAACCATATTGATCAGCGTCCCGGGCCAGACCCCGAAGAGAAACCCGCCCGTCAATGTCGACACTGTCGCCCCCGGCAGGGACAACGTGACGATCGCCGCATAAATACCGATGAAAATCAGGACGGATGGCCCGTAATGGGCGTCCCGGTATTCCGCCAGCGCTGCATGCCGTGCCTCCAGCGCGGCATAGCTCAGCTCCCCCCGCAGCGCCACGGCCGCCCCGATGGCCAGCACAGCCAGCACCAGCAATGGGGCGAGCCGGCGCAGCCTGCCTTGGCCGGGGAAAACACGGGCCATGCGGGCCTCCTTTTTGCGGACAGCCATAACATGGTGCAGAATGCGACGCCGGCGATCCGCTGAAAAGCCCCCGGCAGCGTCAGGAATACCGGCGCAAAAATCTTGCCGATCCGTCACCTGCAGGTTTGACATGCTCCTGTCACCTCCCTATAGAGCGGGCTTCGATACACCCGCGAACCGGCGGCGCGATTCCCTGAACCCGTGACCCGGCCCCGCGACTGAACCCGCCACTCAGGCGCAAGCAGACGGAGATGGAGCGATGAAACGCACCTACCAACCCTCGAACCTCGTGCGCAAGCGGCGTCACGGTTTCCGCGCCCGCATGGCGACCAAAGCCGGCCGCAAGGTGCTGAACGCACGTCGTGCCCGCGGCCGCAAGTCGCTGAGCGCATAAGTTTCGCCCCGCGTCGCGCGGGACCGGACTGGCACAGATGATGAACCGCCCCGGCCCCGCGCCCGGGCGGTTTTCGCTTGTCCGCCTCCGGGCGGTCATTCTCACCGGCCCGTCGACTGGCGGGCCCGGATAGGACCAAGCCCCGATGCAGCCCCTGCAAATCCTGCGCAACCGTTCCGATTTCCTGGCCGCCGCCCGGGCGCGGCGTCAGGGCACGGCGGGGATGATGGTGCAGGCCCGTCAGCGGCGGGAGGATGAACCGGCAGAGGGCATCCGCGTCGGCTTCACCTGCTCCAAGAAGGTCGGCAATGCTGTCGCCCGCAACCGCGCCAAACGGCGCCTGAGAGAGGTCGCCCGGCTGGTCCTGTCACAGCACGGCCGCGCCGGCTGGGACTACGTGCTGATCGGCCGCGCCGGGGCCACGGCAGAGCGGCCCTTCACCGATCTGCAGGGCGATCTGGCCTATGCGCTGAAGAAGATCCACGGCCAATGACCCCCCTGGCCTGGCTCCTGTCCCTGCCGGTCCGGGCCTATCGCGCGATCTTCTCGCCCTGGGTCGGGCACAACTGTCGATATGACCCGACCTGCTCCGCCTATGCGCTTGAAGCCCTGCGGAAACATGGCGGGCTGAAGGGCGGATGGCTCGCCGCCCGCCGCATTGCCCGCTGCCACCCCTGGGGCGGCATGGGCGTGGATGATGTGCCCGACTGACCCTTGGACACGACCTGACACTCAGACGAACCGCCGCGCCGGGTCATAGGCCGTGAGCGCCATGTTCGGCGCCCGCCCCTCCACCAGATCGGCCACGATCCGGCCCGTGATCCCGCCCAGCGTCAGCCCCAGGTGCTGATGCCCGAAGGCATGGATCACCCGCTGCCCGCCCGGCGCCCGCCCGATCGCGGGCAGCGAATCCGGCAGGGTCGGACGATATCCCATCCAGTGGGACGAAGGCTCCGGCAAACCGGCGAACATCTCCCGCCCCCGCCGCGCGAGATAGTCGAGCCGCCCGGCATTGACCGGCGCTTCCCGCGCCGCGATCTCCACCGTTCCGGCCAGCCGCAGGCCCAGATCGGTTGGCACGGCATAGAACCCGCCCTCCCCCCAGCCGACAGGCCGGGTCACGCGATGTGCCTCCCCCGAATACATCAGATGATAGCCCCGCTCCGTGCCCAGCGGCATACACTCCGCCCCGCCGCCCCGGATCCGATGCGAAAAGGCACCCGCTGCGATGACCGCATGTCCGGCGCCGACCTCCCGCCCGTCGTCCAGCGTGATCCGGACACCTTCCGCGCTCTCCCGACACTCCACCGCGCGCGCCACCAGCGTCTCCCCACCCAGCGCCCCAAATCTCGCGTGAAATCGCTGCACCAGCGCCAGCGGGTCGGGCACATGCCGCGCGTCGTGAAAATGCACCGCCCGCCGGGCTTCCAGCCCCAGCCCCGGCTCCATGTCCCGCAACTCCCCCATCGTCAGCTCCCGGTAGGCCACACCCAAAGCCGCGCGCCGCCGCAACCCTGCCTCCGCCCCCTCCGCCCCCTGCTCCGTCGACCAGACGGAGATCTGACCGCGCGACAGGATCAGATCCTCGGCTTCCGCCTCTTCGATCAGGGGCATAAGCCCCGCCTCCGCATGTGCCAGCAGCCGGGCCAGCGCTTCGGATATCGCCTGCGACCGCCCTGCCCGGCAATTGGCCAGAAACGACAGCATCCAGCGCGGGTTGCGCAGCGCATGGGACCAGGACACCGACAGCGGACTATCCCCACCGAAAAGCAGCCCCGGCAACCCGCTCAGAACAGACGGGTCATTCACCGGAAGGCAGGCATAGGTCGCAATCGTGCAGGCATTCCCGGAACTGGTGCCGGAGCCCGGCACGGCCGGATCCACCAGAACCACGGCATGCCCGCGCATCCGCAGCCAGAGCGCCGTGCTCACCCCCACGATCCCGGCCCCGAGGACCGCCACGTCAAAATCCGCCATACCCCGACCTCCTGCCCCATAGAGGCCCGCGCCCCCCCGGACCGCAAGACCCTTGCAAGCCCCTTCCCCCGGCGCCGCCAACATGCGATATGCGGCCCCATGTTCGACGAAGCCGACGATATCCATCCGCTCTTCCACGGTGCCCCCAAAAGCACCGAATTCAAGAAGCTGCGCAAACGCATCGTGCAACATGTGCGCGAGGCGGTGGATCAGTATGGCATGGTCGGCACCCGCCCTGATGGCAGCCCGGAGAAATGGCTCGTCTGCCTCTCGGGCGGCAAGGACAGCTATACGCTGCTCGCCGTCCTCTACGAGCTGAAATGGCGCGGCCTGCTGCCGGTGGAGATCCTGGCCTGCAACCTCGATCAGGGCCAGCCGGGCTTTCCGGCCACTGTCCTGCCCGAATTCCTTGAACGTATGCAGGTACCGCACCGGATCGAATATCAGGACACCTATTCCATCGTCGTCGACAAGGTCCCCCAGGGCCGCACCTATTGCGCCCTCTGTTCCCGCCTGCGCCGCGGCAACCTCTACCGCATCGCGCGGGAGGAAGGCTGTTCGGCGGTGGTGCTGGGCCATCATCGCGACGATATCCTCGAAACCTTCTTCATGAACCTCTTCCACGGCGGGCGGCTCGCCACCATGCCGCCGAAACTGGTGAACGAGGAAGGCGATCTGTTTGTCCTGCGCCCCCTCGCCCATGTGGCCGAGGTCGATTGCGAGAAATTCGCGCGGTCCATGAATTACCCGATCATCCCCTGTGACCTCTGCGGGTCGCAGGACGGACTGCAGCGCCAGCAGGTAAAGCAGATCCTCGACGGCTGGGAAAAGAACAGCCCCGGCCGGCGTCAGGTCATGTTCAAGGCGCTGACCAATATCCGCCCTTCGCATATGCTCGACCCCAAGCTCTTCGACTTTGCCGGGCTGCTGCGACCGAACCCGGTTGCGGGGCCGGAGGAAACAGAAACGGAAATCCCGCGCCTGCGTTAAACTGCTGTTGATTATCTGCAGCTAGCTTGCCCCACAGTCACACAGGGGGCCGTGTATGAACGGGCGCATCCAGGACTTGGTTCGCAAAAGCCGGCAATCGGCAGGTCGCCTGCTGACCGGCCCGCCTGTGGTGGCCTTTGTTCCCGCGCTGGCTCTGGGCGCGTTCTGGTTTGGTGGCGAAGCCTGGCTGATTGCCGCCAGCCTGACCCTGCCCGGGATTTTTGCCATATCCGGCGTCTTCGGCGCACCGCGGGCACGGCCCACGCCCGCATCCGACGGTGTCACGGGATTGCCGCTGCGCGACGCGCTTGTCTCCGCGCTGGACCGGATCGCCGGGCCGGACCGACCTCTGCGTGGCGGGGCATGCTTTGTGCTCAGCCTCGACGATTTCGATGTGATATCAGACCGTTACGGAAGCGCTGCGGCTGATCATGTGGTGAACCAGACCGCAATGCGTATTCGCAAGGCAGTGCGGGCCGATGATATCATCTGTCGGCTGGGCCCGGCCCGGTTCGGCATTGCCATCGCCCCCTCCGCCCATCTCGACACGGAACGCGCGATCCAGCTCGCCTCCCGTATCCAGATCGCGGTGGAGGAACCGACCGCTCTCGACAACACCGTGATCTATGCCTCCGCATCGATTGGATTCTGTCTGGCGTCCCGGGCGAATGAACCAAGGGGGCAGGCCCTGCTCGACTGTGCCCTCAGCGCGCTTGAGGAAGCGGAAATGAACGCCCCCTCCGCCGTAAGAAGTTACGCGAAAGAAATGAAAAAATCCCGGCACAATGTGCTGGTTCGCGGGGCCGATGTCGTCGCCGCGCTTGAGGCCGGGCAGATTTATCCCTTTTTCCAGCCGCAGATTTCGACCGATACCGGCCTCGTCACAGGTATGGAAGCCCTGGCCCGCTGGCACCATCCCGATCGGGGCTTTGTCGCGCCTTCTGAATTCCTCTCGGTGCTGGAGGCATCCGGCCATCTCTGCCGCCTGGGCGAGGTGATGCTTTCAGCCGCGCTGACCGCTCTCAACAGATGGGATGGTATGGGGGTCGACATCCCCCAGGTCGGTGTGAATTTTTCCCCCTATGAGCTTCGCAATCCCAAGCTTATCGAAAAGGTCAAATGGGAACTGGACCGTCACGGCCTCGCCCCGGAACGCCTGACGGTCGAGGTGCTGGAAACCGTCATCGCCTCCTCTCCGGAGGATGTCGTCGTGCTCAACGTTAATGGCCTGTCAAAACTGGGATGCCGTATCGACCTTGACGATTTCGGGACGGGGCATGCCTCTATCTCCTCCATCCGCCGCTTCGCCGTCGCTCGGATCAAGATCGACCGCAGCTTTGTGATGAAAGTCGATCGCGATCCCGAACAGCAGCGCATGATTGCAGCCATCCTCACCATGTCGGAACGCCTCGGCCTCGACACGCTGGCCGAAGGGGTAGAAACACCCAGCGAACACGTGACCCTCGCGCAATTGGGCTGCGACCACGTGCAGGGGTTCGGGATCGCGCGCCCCATGCCATTCGATTCGGTCGCGCCCTGGGTCAGGGAGCAAAGCGCAAAATTCCTACCGCCCCCTAGGATCATGCGCGGCGGCGGCTGAGATCGCCCCGCGGCCGCGTCACAGGACCGGGCGCCTCCCGCGATGGGGGCCGATACCTCACGTTTTACCAATCCCCCCTTGACCTTTGCCGCCCGCCTCTGTTGAACCGGCCTACCAATTTCTCGGCACGGGACCCAGTCAATGGACGACCAGAACAGAAACCTTCTCTTGGCCACGGTGCTCAGCTTCATCGTGATCGTGGTCTGGTTCGTTGTGTTCCCGCCGCCGGACACCGCCAATGATCCCAACGACACAGCAGCGGTCGAAAATACGCAGGCAGACGCCCCCGCGGCCGGCGGCCCGGCGGCCCCTACCGCCGACACCGCGCCCGCCGGTGCCACAGTGCCCAGCGACACCCAGACTGCAGCTCAGACTGATGCGCCCCGTCTCGCTGTGGACACGCCGCGGCTCAACGGCTCCGTTAACCTGCGCGGCGGCCGCATCGACGACCTGAAACTCAAGGATTACCTCGCCTCTCTTGATGCAGGAGCGGAGGAAGTCACCGTCCTTCGCCCCGAAGGCGCGCCGAACCCCTTCTATGCGGTCTACGGCTGGGTCCCCGTCTCCGGCGTCGAAGGCGACGCCGTGCCGGGTGCCGATACGCTCTGGTCCGCCCCCGCAGATGCGACCCTGACCACGGAAACCCCGGTCACCCTGACCTGGGACAATGGCGCCGGCCTGATCTTCAGCCGCACCATCTCAGTCGACGACAACTACATGTTCACTGTCGCACAATCGGTCGAGAACACGACGGACACGGCCGTGTCCCTGCGCCCCTATGCGCTGCTGCGTCGACATGGCGAGCCAACCAATCTCAAGAATTTCTTCGTCCTGCACGAGGGCATGATCCGCATGTCCGACGGCGAGCTGCAGGAAGAAAAATACAGCAAGATGGAGGATTTCGACCGCGACGACCGTGAAGGCGCCCCCGCCGACCGGACCGAGGTCGAGGAGAGCGGCTGGATCGGCTTTACCGACCATTACTGGATGTCGACGATTGTCCCGGATGGCGCCTTCCGCTCCACCGCGAAATACTATCCTTCCGCCAATATCTTCCAGACCGACGCCGTGCTGCCGCAGGTCGATGTCGCGGCAGGCGCCACCGCGACCTCCGACAGCCGCCTCTTCGCCGGCGCCAAGGAATGGGAAACCATCAAGCATTACCAGAACGACGAAGGGGTGACCCGCTTCCTCGATGCGATTGACTGGGGTTGGTTCTTTTTCCTGACCAAGCCGATTTTTGCGGTGCTGCACTGGCTCAACAGCCATATCGGCAACATGGGGTGGTCCATCGTTGCGCTGACAGTTCTGCTGAAATTCCTGCTCTTCCCGCTGGCCTATAAATCCTACGCCTCCATGGCCAAGATGCGCGAGCTTCAACCGGAGATGGAGAAGCTCAAGGAACGGGCAGGCGACGACCGCCAGAAGCTCCAGAAAGAGATGATGGAGCTCTACAAGAAGGAAAAGGTGAACCCGGCCTCCGGCTGTCTGCCGATCCTTCTGCAGATCCCGATTTTCTTCAGCCTCTACAAGGTGATCTTCGTCACGCTGGAACTGCGCCACGCGCCCTGGATCGGCTGGATCCGCGACCTTTCGGCGCCGGACCCGTCGTCGATCCTGAACCTCTTCGGCCTGCTGCCTTTCGCGGCACCGGATCCGGAAAGCTTCCTCGCCATCCTCAGCCTCGGCATCCTGCCGATCCTGCTGGGTATCTCCATGTGGCTGCAGCAGAAGCTGAATCCGGCGCCCACCGATCCGACGCAGCAGATGATCTTTGCCTGGATGCCCTGGGTGTTCATGTTCATGCTGGGCAATTTCGCCTCTGGCCTGGTGCTCTACTGGATCACCAACAACACGATCACCTTCACCCAGCAGTATATCATCATGCGCAGCCACGGGTTCAAACCGGATGTCTTCGGCAATATCCGCAAAAGCTTCAGCCGAAAGAGCAAGGCCGAGGGCAAGTAAGGTGGCGCAGCTCGCCTCCCTCATCCGTCACCCGGTCAAGGCCATCGGTTACGAACCGCTGGACCGGGTGGCCCTGACCGAGGGGCGCGCCCTGCCCTTCGACCGGCACTGGGCCGTGGCCCATACCGCCGCCAAGTTCGAGGGCCAGCCGACGGAATGGCAGCGCAAGATGAACTTCCTGCGCGGTGTCACCGGGGCGGAGCTGATGGCCATTGCCGCCCGCACCGAAGACGCGACCGGCAAGGTGACCTTCACCCATCCCAAGGCTGCGGAACTGACGGTCGACCCTATGGCCGAACAGCAGGCGCTGATCGACTGGCTGACCCCGCTCTGGCCCGAAGACCAGCCGCAGCCGGACCGCGTCGTGCATGTGCCCGGCCAGGCGATGACCGACTGGCCCGATCCTTTCGTTTCGATCCTGGGCACCGGGTCGCTTGATGCGCTGAGCGACGCGGCGGGCACGCCGATGTCGCCGCACCGGTTCCGCGGCAACCTCTGGATTGAGGGCTGGGCGCCGCTCGAGGAGTTCGACCTGATCGGGCGGACCCTGCGCATCGGACAGGCAGAGCTCGAGATCCGGGAACGCATCACCCGTTGCAAGGCCACCCATGCCAACCCGGAGACGGGCCAGCGCGACGTGGACACGATGAAGATATTGCGCGACACCTGGGGCCATCAGGATTTCGGCGTCTATGCTATTGTGACCCGGTCGGGAGAGATTGCGCCCGGCGATGAGGTTACCGTGCTATGAGCCTGCCCTTCCCCGCCGTCGAGGAACCCGATCGCGAGGCCGCCGAAGCGGGCCGCCTGCTCTTCGCCGGCGAGACCCAGTTCGTCAAAGGCGTGGTCGCCATGGACGGCCTGCCCCCCGCCGACCGGATCGAGGTCTGTTTTGCCGGCCGTTCCAACGTCGGGAAATCCAGCCTGATCAACGCCCTGACCGGCCACAAAAACCTCGCCCGCGCCTCAAACACCCCCGGCCGCACGCAGGAAATCAACTTTTTCACGATGGGAGAGCATGGCTATCTCGTCGACCTGCCGGGCTATGGCTATGCCAATGCCCCCCTGCCCGTGGTCGAGAAATGGCAGCGCCTGCTGAAGCAATACCTCGGCGGTCGCGTCACCCTGCGCCGCACCTTCGTGCTGATCGACGCCCGCCATGGCGCCAAGAAGGTGGATGAGGAAATCATGTCGCTTCTCGACAGCGCCGCCGTGACTTTCCAGGCGGTGCTGACGAAAATCGACAAGGTGCGGAAATCCGAACTGGAAAAAAGCCTCGCGGTCACCCGCGAGGCCCTGTCGCGTCATCCCGCCGCCTATCCGGAGCTGGTTCTCACCTCCTCCGAAAAGGGCGAGGGGATCGCAACCCTGCGATCGATCATCGCAGGGCTGGAGTGACGCTCAGAACCGGTAGTTCACACGGGCGGCAAAGGTATTGCCGGTCACGTCTGTCCCCGATCCGTTGAAATCGTTGAACTCGTGGTAGAGGTATTCGCCGCCGACGCTGACCTTGTCGGTCATCATGTATTCGGCGCCGACACCGGCCACCCAGCCGTCGTCATTCCCGATCGAACTGTCCGCATTGGCATAGCCACCGGTTGCATAGATCAGAGCAGGACCGGCGTCATAGCCCATGCGCGCCTTCAGACGGTACATATTGTCCAGCGACACACCGCCCAGGTCGACATCGCTGCCCAGAGCTTCAAGCTCTGCACCAGCCACGAAGGACCCGAAATCGTAGTCGTAGCCCAGCTGCAGACCGCCGATGACGCCGTCACCGGATGCGCCGCCGCCGTCGATATCGGCATAGCCCAGCGAGCCACCGAAATAGCCGCCGGTCCAGTCACCGGTCTGCATGACCGGCACAACCGGCTCGACGATCACCGGATCGGCCGGTGCGGGGGTCGGGCTACCTGCAACTGCCGCGCCTCCCATGGTGACAAAAACTGCGGAACCGAGAATTGCGATTTTTGTACGGTTCATAGGGTCGTCTCCTTTTATTCATGTGGCGCTCAGCGCACCTTCACTACGACAACGCGGCATATGGGCCTCGGGTCCCGTGCCGTCAAAATTCCCCCATAGGCTGTGGCGGAATTGCGCCACTGCCACCTTGGCACCGGCGGGACTTGGCCCTATCACCTTGGGGAACGACCGGAGTTCACCGGAATGAGATTTGCACAATGAGAAAACAGACCGCCATGGATCGCGACTGGATCGCCACTGCCCGCACCCTCTCCGAGGCACTGCCCTATCTGCAACGCTACGAAGGTGCCATTGTCGTGGTGAAATTCGGCGGCCATGCCATGGGCGACGATGACGCGATGGAGATCTTTGCCCGCGATATCGTCCTAATGCGGCAGGTCGGCGTGAACCCGGTCATCGTGCATGGCGGCGGGCCCATGATCAACGAGATGCTGGAGCGTCTTCAGATCAAATCCGAATTTGTGAACGGCAAGCGTGTCACCGATCAGGCCACTGTCGAAGTGGTTGAAATGGTGCTCTCCGGCCGGATCAACAAGCGGATCGTGCAGGCGATCAACGATATGGGCGGCAAGGGCGTGGGCCTCTCGGGCAAGGACGCGCGGCTCATGATCTGCGAGCCCGACAATCCGGAGCTTGGCCTCGTCGGCACGCCGGTAGAGCTCGACACAACCATCCTCAAGGCCATGTTCGCCGCGGATATCATTCCCGTGATCGCCCCGCTCGGCATGGGCCGCGACGGCGAGACCTACAATATCAACGGCGACACGGCCGCGGGCGCCATTGCGGGCGCGCTCAGGGCCGACCGTCTGCTCCTGCTGACTGACGTCGCTGGCGTTAAGAATGCCGAGGGCGAGGTGGTGACCGAACTCAAGGCAGCCCAGATCAGGCAGATGACAGCCGATGGGACGATTGCAGGCGGCATGATCCCCAAGACCGAAACGGCCCTCGATGCGATCGAACGCGGCGTCCGGGCGGTTGTCATTCTGGACGGCCGGGCCCCCAATGCGACCTTGCTGGAGCTCTTCACCGAACACGGCGCCGGCTCCCTCATCCGCGGCGACTGACATGACACAGGCCGCGGACCGGAGTTTTTCAGACCTTCAGTCCGCCGCCCGAACCCTCAATCTGACCATCCTCTGCGCGCTGGACAAACAGACCTGCGACCAGCGCGATGACCTGCCCCCGGGCACAGCTTGCCTGCTTCTGCTCTCGCCGGACGAGCCTGCATTCTGGCCTGCCTTCACGCAAAGCCCTGAGTTCCGCGATGGCGCGCCCGATCCGATGGATCGCTGGTCGCGCCGCATTGCCGGCAGCCTCGCCCGGGACATCGGTGCTCACCCCCTCTTTCCCTTCGGCGGGCCGCCACACCATAACTTTGTCGACTGGGCCCGGGCGTCAGAGCGCGCCTTCGCCTCCCCCCTCGGCATGCTTGTCCATCCGCAGACCGGCCTCTGGCTGTCCTTTCGCGCCGCCCTCGCGCTGCCCCACCCGGTCAAGGAACTGCCCGCCCCGGTCTCCTCCCCCTGTGACAGCTGCACAACCCGCCCCTGCCTCTCCGCCTGCCCGGTCTCCGCCTTTGGACCAGATGGATATGATACCCGGGCCTGCAGGACTTTCCTGCAACAGCCAGGGGGAAATGACTGCATGTCCCACGGCTGCCTGGCCCGCCGCGCTTGCCCTCGCGGCAGGAACCATGGCAGGTTTTCCGCGCATTCAGCCTACCATATGCATCATTTCCTCTGATCCCGGGCCCCCTTGACCATGACCAAGCGTTTCGTCCTGATGCGGCACGCGAAATCCAGCTGGGACGATCCCCTGCTGGAAGACCGGGACCGCCCGCTCAATCCACGTGGTCGGAAAGCCGCGAAAGCCCTTGGCAAATGGTTGCGGAGCCAGGATATCCTGCCCGATCTGGCACTGGTGTCAGATGCAAGACGCACCCAGACCACCTTCAAACGTCTGAAGCTCGATTGTGACATGCGGATCGACCCGCGGCTCTATCTCAGCGGGCCCGAGGCGATGCTCGAAACCCTGCAGAGCGGCGAGGGCGACACGATCCTGATGATCGGCCATAACGACGGCATCGCCGCCTTCGCCGGCCGCCTCGTCTCCGCGCCCCCACCCCACGGCCGCTTTGCCGATTTCCCGACCGGCGCCACCCTCGTGCTCGACCTGCCGATAGAGGACTGGCATGCCGCCCATTTCGGCACTGGCCGCGTGGTCAACTTCATCACCCCGCGCGAACTGACCGGCGACAAGCAGGACTAAAGAAAACAGGCCCCGAAGGGCCTGCATCCGCTTTTTCTTGCCGAAAATATCCCGGGGGTGAGGCGCATCGCGCCGAGGGGGCAGCGCCCCCTCCCCCTCCCCGCTCAGTGACCGAGGATCTGCGACAGGAACAGCTTGGTCCGCTCGCTCTTGGGGTTATTAAAGAACTCTTCCGGCTCGTTCTGTTCCACGATCTGGCCCTGATCCATAAAGATCACGCGGTTCGCCACCTGACGGGCAAAGCCCATCTCATGGGTCACGCAGAGCATGGTCATGCCCTCTTCCGCCAGCTCGATCATGGTGTCGAGCACTTCCTTGATCATCTCCGGGTCAAGCGCCGAGGTCGGCTCGTCAAAAAGCATGATCCGCGGCCTCATGCAGAGCGAGCGGGCAATCGCCACACGCTGCTGCTGACCGCCCGAGAGCTGGCCGGGGTATTTGCTTGCCTGGTCCGGGATCTTCACCTTTTCGAGGAAGTGCATGGCCGTGGCCTCCGCTTCCTTCTTGGGGATTTTCCGCACCCAGATCGGCGCCAGCGTGCAGTTCTCAAGGATCGTCAGATGCGGGAAGAGGTTGAAGTGCTGGAAGCACATGCCAACCTCGGACCGGATCTTGTCGATGTTCTTCAGGTCGGAGGTCAGCTCCGTCCCGTCCACGATGATCTTGCCGGACTGGTGTTCCTCAAGCCTGTTGATGCAGCGGATCATCGTCGACTTGCCAGAGCCCGAGGGCCCCGCGATGACGATCCTCTCGCCCCGGTTCACGGTCAGATTGATGTCGCGCAGCACGTGGAAGGTCCCGTACCACTTGTTCATCTGCGAAATCTCGATCGCGACTTCGTCAGAGACCTTGAGTTTCGAGCGATCGACAGCAGTGTCCATTGCAGGTTCAGACATAGGGGTTTTCCTCTTAGCGGTGCCCGGTCTGAAGCTTGCGCTCCAGATACATGGAATAGCGGGACATGGAGAAACAGAAGATGAAGAAGACGGCGCCGATAAAGATGAACAGCTCCCAGTAGACGCCGTTCCAGGCCGTGTCGGCCCGGATGGCGTTCGACAGCCCGATCGGATCGAACATCGAGATGATCGACACCAGCGTGGTGTCCTTGAACACCCCGATGAAGGTCGACACGATGCCCGGGATCGAGATCTTCAGCGCCTGCGGCATGACGATGAGCCGCTGCGACTGCCAGTAATCGAGGCCAAGCGAATCCGCCCCCTCATACTGGCCCTTCGGCAGCGCGGCGAGGCCGCCGCGGATCACCTCGGCCATGTAAGCCGATGCAAACAGCGTCACCATGATCATCACCCGCAGGATGATGTCGAAATTCGTGCCCGGCGGCAGGAAGATGTTCAGCAGGACCGAAGCTACGAAGAGCAGCGTGATCAGCGGAACGCCCCGGATGAATTCGATGAAACCCACGCAGATCGCCTTGACCAGCGGCAGGTCCGACCGGCGGCCAAGCGCCAGCAGGATGCCCAGCGGCAGCGAACACATGATCGCTGTCACCCCAATGGTGATCGACAGCATGAAGCCGCCGAATTCGCGCGACTGCACCTCGTGGATGCCGATAGGCAGGATGCGCGACAGGTCAGGCTCCAGCGCAGGGCTCAGGACCATCCACCAGATGAGCGCCGCAACCACAGCTGCCAGCAGCGCCATGGCAGGCGCGATCGCTCTGGACGCATAGCGGAACACAAAGAACGCCAGAACGAACCCAAGCGCGGCCAGCAGCACGCCCCAGATGGTCCCGCCCCAAAGCAGCCAGACCGCCAGGAACGGGTAGACCGCGGAAAAGCCAAGCAGCTTGGCCGGGACGAACTGCGCGAACAGGATCGGCGCCACGGCGACGAACAGCAGCACCAGCGCCAGCACCGGCCGCCAGTATTCCTCGGATGGGTAGAACCCGAACAAGAGCTGTTGCCAGCGCTCCCGGATCACACCCCAGCAGGCGCCCCGGTCGTCGCCCAGCCCCGCCAGGATCTCCCGGCACTGGGTCAGCGACTCCGCCTTCCAGGTCGGAGAGATGAACCAGGGCAGGATCTCGTAGGCAAGGAAGGCCACAAACGCCAGCGACACGATGGTCACCACCGTATTGAACCAGCCGGAGAACAGGTTCACCCGCGCCCAGCCCACCGCGCCGATGGTCGTTGCCGGTGGCTCCTGCTGGGGCAGCATCGTGTCCCGGACATAGGCCACTGTATCTGCATGCGTATTGCTCATCTCAGCGCTCCACCAGTTTGACACTGTTGTTGTAGACGTTCATCGCGGCCGAAATCGCCAGCGAGATGACCAGATAGACCAGCATCCCCAGCAGAACGGTCTCAAGCTCCCGCCCCGTCTGGTTCAGCGTGATCCCCATCAGCGTGCCCGTGATATCCATGTAGCCAACCGCAATGGCGAGCGAGGAGTTCTTGGTCAGATTGAGATACTGCGAAATCAGCGGCGGAATGATAACCCGCAGGGCCTGCGGCAGGATCACCAGGCTCATGATTCGCCGGGGCCTGAGGCCAAGGGCGGCAGCCGCCTCGGTCTGGCCCTTGGAAATCGCGAGGATACCCGCACGGACATTCTCGGCGATAAACGCAGCCGTGTAGAGCGACAGGGCCAGCCACAGCGCAATGAGCGAGTTGCGCATGTACACCCCGCCCTGAAAGTTGAACCCCTTGAGCTCAGGTATATTCAGGCTCGCCCCGAGGATCAGCATGACGATCAGCGTCGGCAGGACAAAAACCGCCGCCTGAAGGAGCCCGGTCTTGGGTCGGAGGCCGGTCGCCTCCTGTTTTGCATCTGCACTGGCGCGAATGCGGGTAATGGCAAAAATCGACGCTGCCAGAACGGCCAGCACGATGACCCAGTCCAGCGCCCCGACAGAGCGGGTGAAATCGATACCAGGGACATAGACCCCCCGGTTGGTGATCGCCACAGAGCCGAAGAGCGACATGCTTGCTTCGGGATTTTCACCCCGGAACGCATTTGGCGCGGGCAGGCTCTCGATCAGGATCGCCATGGCCAGGACGATCCACATCAGCACCGGCACATTGCGGAACATCTCCACATAGACGGTCATGATGCGGGCGACGAGCCAGTTGTTGGACAGGCGCAGTACGCCGACAATGACCCCCACGATCGTGGCGGTGACACATCCCAGAAACGCAACCAGCAGCGTATTGAGCAAGCCGACCATCGCCGCGCGGAAATGCGGCATCTGGTTGTTATACTCGATCAATTTCTGGTTGATGTCGTAGCCTGCCGGGTCCCAGAGGAAACCGAAAGACGGTTCTTTGCCAAGATCGGCAAGGTTCTGTGCTGTATTGTTTATCAGCCATCCGATGAAGGTCAGAAACACCACCAGAGCGATGATCTGGAATGTGATCGCACGATACCGCGTATCGTAGACCAACATAGATAGCTTAAAGGACTCCGCCGGCGGGTCGGTGAGAGTTGCCATTCCTATATCCCCGTTGTCCGGCCTGATTATTAGGACGTCTTCGCGTCATGGCCGGTGAAATGATCCGGGTTCTTCCCGGAGCAGATATGAAAAGGGCGCGGTTTTCACCGCGCCCTTTCCGCCATCCTTAACGGAACGGCGGCGTGTAAAGCAGACCGCCATCGGTCCACTGCGCGTTCAGACCACGCGCCAGGCCGATCGGGGTGGATTCGCCGATGTTGGCTTCGAACACTTCGCCGTAGTTGCCGACCTGTTCGATGATGTTTTTGGCCCAAGCGGCATCCAGACCCAGCATCTCGCCCATATTGCCCTCGGTGCCGAGGATACGGTTGATTTCCGGGTTATCGCCTGCAGCGGCGCTCATTTCGCCGACATTGGCCGAGGTGATGCCCAGCTCTTCTGCTGCGATCATCGCGTTCAGCGACCAGCGGACGATATCGCCCCACTCGTCATCGCCATGACGGACCAGCGGGCCCAGCGGCTCTTTGGAGACGATCTCAGGCAGAACGACGTGGTCGGCCGGCGCTTCGAACGTGGCACGGGTTGCGGCCAGACCGGAGGCGTCCGTCGTGTAAACGTCGCAGGCACCGGCAAGGTACTGCTGCTGCGCTTCGGCGTTGGTTTCGATCGGAACCGGCTCGTAGCTCATGGAATTCTTACGGAAAAAGTCCGCAAGGTTCAGCTCGGTGGTCGTGCCGGTCTGGATGCAGACGGTCGCGCCGTCCAGTTCCGTGGCCGAAGACACGCCCAGCTCTTTGGGGACCATGAAGCCCTGACCGTCGTAGTAGTTGACACCGACGAAGGTGAATTTCAGGTCAGCATCGCGCGACAGTGTCCAGGTGGTGTTACGCGCCAGCATGTCGATCTCGCCCGAGGCCAGCGCGGTGAAGCGCGTTTTGCCGGTGGTCGGAACGAATTCGACGGCTTTCGCATCACCAAAAACGGCGGCGGCGACGGCACGGCAGACAGCGACGTCAAAACCGCCCCATTCGCCATCGGCGTCAGGTGCGGAGAAGCCGGTCAGGCCGGTGGACACGCCGCAGTTCAGCGTGCCACGAGCCTTGACGTCGTCAAGCGTGGCTGCGCCAGCTGCGCCAGCCGCCAGGCCAGCAAGGGTCAGCGCGCCAAAAAGAACGGATTTTTTCATATTTACCTCTTCCTGTTTGCCCGCCCGTATTCGGACGGTTCAAGCCGGACTCACAGGTCCGGCAGAGACACTGTGAAGGTCTCCCCCTTCCAGTATGCCGAGAGTTTGGTCGTAAACATTCGAAACGGTCAAGGGCGTCATCACGAAAATCAAACGATCCGGCGATAACTTAACGGCAATCTGCCCGTTGCGGGGCAGCGATGAACCATCCGGTCAAAAAAACCGAACAAAATTGGTTAAATCGCGTCACTGCTTTGGGACGCGTCAAAGAACCGTTTCGCGTTCAGAAACGATTCTCGTTTGATTGCGGCGGTTTGCGCAGCATCTTCATCCACGCCCCACTGTTCTTCCTGCCAGCTCTCGTCGATCCGCGACAGGTCCCAGAGCTCTTCCGCAGGCCAGGCCCCCTGCGCCGCCGCCAGCCCTATCACCAGAGAGCCTGAAAGGCTGACAAGATCGTGAAACGCGGCAAGCTCAAACGCCGTCATCCGGTGCACTTCCGCACCCAGCTTTGCCAGCGCTGCCTCGGACTGCGCCTCGTGCATGATCCCCGTCCGGGGTTCCAGCCGCGCGCCATATGTCGCCGCAGCCCAGTCCAGCAACGGGTCCCAGGCGGCCGCCTGTCTTGCCACCAGTTCTTCCGGACTGTCGGCACGATAGCACAGCAGATCACTGTCGCCATAGGCGATCAACATCTCCGCCACCTCGTCGAACTGCACGGCCACCTTGTCGATCGCCGCATTGGCACCGCGCGTCGCCGGCATGCTGCGCGGGTCCACAACCTCTGCCTGCGCCTCCCATTCGGCCGCCACGGCCTCAGCCATGGCCCGGCTCGGCAGCACCAGCAGCGCCTTGGCGGGCGTCCGCACCGCGCGGCCATCCAGCGTCACGCCATAGCCGTCACCGGAGGTCACGACCTCCGTAACCTTCCAGAACCGTTTCGGCGCCCACTCGCTCATGCCGCCCCCGTGATCCGGGTGATCAGTGCGGGCAGGTCTTCGACCCGCTCCGCCACGGCAGCGGCATGCGCCAGCATATGCGGCGGGTGGTAGCCCCAGCTCACGCCGAGGAAGGGCACCCCTGCCCCGCGCGCCATCTCCATATCATAGGTGGTATCGCCGATCATCACCGCGCGATCCGCTGCGACCCCGGTTTCCGCCAGCGCCGTCATGACCATCGACGGATGCGGCTTCGACGGATGATCATCGGCCACCTGGATCGACTGGAACACGCCATCCCAGCCATGATTGTCGATCAGCGCCAGCAGCCCGCGCCGCGACTTGCCCGTGGCAATCGCCAGCAGGGTCTCCGGCTCTTCCGACAGCGCGGCCACCACCTGCGCGATCCCGGGATAAAGCGGGCTCGACGCTGCGCCGTTCGTCATGCGCAGGCCCTGATAGGCCCGCTTGTACCCCTCGACCATATCGCCGCGGGTGGTGTCATCCGCCTCCGGCGCCAGCTTGAGCATCGCATGATCGAGCGACAGCCCCACAATGCCCAGCACCGCCTCCCGCGCCGGGGCCGCCATCCCGACAGAGGCGAAACCCGCCGTCATGGAGGCCAGGATATCCGCCTGACTGTCCACCAAAGTCCCATCGACATCGAAGATTACGAGTCGGGTCATTTCATCAGCTCCTCGAACGGGTCATCGGCGGCCAGATCCTCGGTCCAGCCCAGCGTCTCCCAGCTGTCGGCCATGTGCTGGGGCAGCGGTGCGGTCACGGTCACAGGCTTATGCGTCACCGGATGCTCAAAGGTCATCGACCGCGCATGCAGATGCAGCTTGCGGGAGATCACCCCGCCCAGCTGCGCCCCCCAGCCATCGCCGAGGTTCTCCTGCGCCGAGCCGCCGTATTTGCCGTCGCCGATGATCGGATGCCCGATCTCCGCCATATGCGCGCGCAGCTGGTGCGTCCGGCCCGTCAAAGGCTCCATCGCCACCCAAGAGGCACGGCTGGCCACCCGGTAGAGCGTCGCGTAAAGCGTATGCGCCCGTTTGGCACCTTCCACGTCGCGCACCTCGGACGGGTGAACGGCGCGCATCTTCTCGCCCTCCCCTCCCTTGCCATGCCCGCCGGCCTTCACGAGGCCATAGCGGATCTCGCCCAGGTAAGGCGTCGGCACGCCGGCCACCAAGGCCCAGTAAATCTTGCGCGTCGCCCGGTGCCGCAGCGCCGCCGTCAGCCCCTGCGCCGCCACCCGCGTCCGTGCCAGCAGCAAGACGCCAGAGGTATCCTTGTCCAGCCGGTGCACCAGCCGCGGTTTCTCCTCCAGCCCGAATTTCAGCGCCTCCGACAAGCCGTCGACATGACGCGTCTGGCCGCTGCCACCCTGCGTCGGCAGACCGGCAGGCTTGTTCAGCGCAATCACATGGTTGTCTTTCCAGAGCACACAGGCGCGGATCATCTCCGCATCCGCATCGGAGACAGAGGGCTGCGGCTTGGGCGCCGGCGCCTCCTCATCCGGGATCGGCGGCACGCGCACCACCTGCCCCGCCTCAAGGCGGGTCGCGGGTTTCACCCGGCCCTTGTCGACGCGCAGGTCGCCCTTGCGGCACATCTTCTCGATCCGGCCCTGCGTGAGCTGCGGAAACAGCCGCTTGAGCCAGCGGTCAAGCCGCTGATCGGCATCCTCCGCCGCGACCGTGATCATCTGAACCCCGCTCATGCCGTCACCGCCCGAGTGGCCAGAAGCCCCAGCGCCAGTGCCGCGATCGACAGCAGGACAGAGGCGAGCACATAGACCGCCGACTGGGTCGTCTCGCCCCGTTCCCACATCGACACCGCATCAAGCGAGAAGGCCGAGAAGGTTGTGAACCCGCCCAGCAGCCCGGTCATCAGCAGCGGCGCAAACCGGTTGGTGCTGAGATGGCCCAGCGTGACCACGATCACCCCCATCAGGAAGGAGCCGAGAATATTCACGGTGAGCGTGCCCCAGGGAAAGCCGGGCCCCATCAGGCGCAGCGTGGCAAGGCCGGTCAGGTACCGGGCCGAGGCACCGAGGGCACCGCCGAGAGCAACTTGAAGCAGGGTTGGTATCATGGCGCGGTCATGGCCCCGGAACGGGCCGGAGTCAATGTGGCTGAGGCAGGAGGGGGGCGCTGCCCCCTACCGACAAATGCGATGCATTTGTCGGCCACCCCCGGGATATTTCCAGCAAGAAAAAGACAGGTCAGTCCTGCTGACGGCGGGCGCGGAGCTTGGCGAAATAGTCGAGGCGCTTTTTCAGGTCACGTTCAAAACCGCGTTCCACCGGCTGGTAAAGGTCGGGGCGCGGCACGCCATCGGGGAAGTAGTTCTGACCGGAGAAGCCGTCCTCCGCATCATGGTCATAGGCATAGCCCGTGCCATAGCCCTGATCCTTCATCATGGAGGTCGGCGCGTTCAGGATATGTTTGGGCGGCATGGCACTGCCGGTCTTGCGGGCCAGCGCCACGGCCCCCTTGTAGGCCACGTAGGTGGCATTGGATTTGGGCGCGAGCGCAAGGTAGACCAGCGCCTGCGCCAGAGCCAGCTCCCCCTCCGGAGAGCCTAAGCGTTCGTAGACCTGCCAGGCGTCCAGACAGATTGTCTGCGCCTGCGGATCGGCGAGGCCGATATCCTCCACCGCCATCCGGGTGATGCGGCGGGCGAGGAAGCGCGGGTCCTCCCCCCCCGCCAGCATCCGCGCGAACCAGTAGAGCGCCGCGTCCGGGTCCGACCCGCGGACGGATTTGTGCAGGGCAGAGATGAGGTTGTAATGCTCCTCTCCCGATTTGTCGTATTTGGCGGCCCGGCGCATCAGCCGGGCGGAGAGCGCGTCGCGGTCGAGCGGAGCGGCGACCTTCCAGGCCGCCACCTGTTCGACCAGGTTCAGCAGGGCGCGGCCATCGCCATCCGCCATCTCCTTCAGCGCCATCCGGGCGTCGGGGGCCAGCGGCAGGGGGCGGCCCAGCTCCGCCTCGGCCCGGCAGATCAGGGATTCCAGATCGGTTTCGCCCAGTCGTTCAAGGACCAGCACCTGGGCCCGGCTGAGCAGAGCAGCATTGAGCTCGAACGAGGGATTCTCGGTCGTGGCGCCAACCAGAAGGATCGTTCCGTCCTCCATATAGGGCAGAAACCCGTCCTGCTGCGCCTTGTTAAACCGGTGAATCTCGTCAACGAAGAGGAGCGTGCCCTGCCCGGCCCGCCGCCGCTGCTTGGCCGCTTCGAACACCTTCTTGAGGTCGGCCACGCCACTGAAGATCGCCGAGATCTGCACGAACTCCAGATCGGTCTCATCCGCCAGCAGCCGGGCGATTGTGGTCTTGCCCACACCCGGCGGCCCCCAGAAGATCAGCGAGGACAGAGAGCCCGAGGCCAGCATGACACCCAGCGGCGCCTCCGTGCCCAGCACCTGTTGCTGGCCGATCACTTCGGACAGGGCGCGCGGACGGAGCCGGTCGGCAAGCGGGCGCGGCCCGCCCTGTGCCGCACCGGGCTGGTCGAAGAGATCCGCCATCAGAGACGCAGCCGCAGCACCATCTGCCGCCCCTGCCGGATCAGCGTCAGATCGAGCCTTTTGCGGGCGGCTGCCATCTCCGCCTCCATCGCGGCGCCATCCGCCACCTCCGCTCCGTTCACGGCGAGCAGGATATCCCCGCGCAGCAGGCCAACCCGGGCGCCGATTGCGCCCGGTTCGGTCACGATCACGCCGTCGATATCGCCCGTCAGCCCACGCTCCGCGACCACGGCAGGGTTCACCGTCTCCACCGAGAGGCCCGGAATGGGGGCGTCGCGGCCTGTGGTTACCGGCGCGCGCGGCGGGTCCTCGGGGGCGGCGATCAGATGCACGGTGGCCTCTTTTTCGCGGCCGTCATGGACATAGCTGACCTCCGCATCGGCGCCGAGGCCCGCGACGGACATGCGGAACAGCATCTCGGGCGGGGTGTTCACCGGCAGGCCATCTACCGCGCGGATCACGTCGCCGACCACGATTCCGGCTTCGGAAAAGGGGCTGGCGGGATGCAACTTGGCCACGATCACGCCGCCGGGGACGTCCAATCCCAAGGTCTCTGCCATGGCGGCATCGACCACCTGCCCGCCCATGCCCGCCCAGGGCCGTTCGAACCGGGTCTTGCCGTCACGCGCCTGATCGACAAACTGCGCCACCAGCTTGGCGGGAATGGCAAAACCGATGCCGTTCGACCCGCCGGAGCGGCTGAGGATAGAGGTATTCACCCCGATCAGATCGCCATTGAGATCGATCAGCGCGCCACCGGAATTGCCCGGGTTGATCGGCGCATCGGTCTGGATGAAATAGCCCCGGCCGGAGCCCAGAGCCGTGCCCGACCGTGCCAGACCGGACACGATACCCGAGGAGACGGTCTGCCCGACGCCGAAGGGGTTGCCGATGGCCAGCACCAGCTCGCCCACCTCGACCGTGTCACTGTCGCGCAGCTGCAGATGCGCCATGTCCTTTGGCGCATCCACAAGCTTGAGAATGGCGAGGTCAGACTCCTGATCCGCCAGCAGCACCTCTGCGGCGAATTCGCGCCGGTCATGCAGCACAACCCGAATATCGTCCGCCTCCCCCACCACGTGGTAATTCGACACAATCACGCCGTCGTCGGTCAGCACCACCCCGGAGCCCAGCGAATTCTGCACCTCCGGCCGCGACGGGCCCAGATCGCGGAAGAAATCACTGAAAAACGGATCGCTGGCGAAGGGAGAGCGGCGGCGCTCGACCACCTTCTGGGCGTAGATATTGACCACTGCCGGGCTCGCCTGTTTCACCACCGGCGCGAAACTCATGGAGATCTCGGCCTGGCTGCGGGGGATAAGGCTCTCGGCCAGGACGGGCGCGGCCGGGTAAAGGAGACAGAGGGCAACCAGAGCGGAACGGATCATGCGGGCAGGCTCCTGACGGGACGAATAGACCGGATATGTTCCGCGCGGCCCCGGGATGCAAGCCACCGGGCGGTTTTCGCGCGGTGAAGTGAGGGGCCGAAACGAAAAGACCCCCGCCGCAGGGCGAGGGTCTCGGGATCGACAGACGGGCGGGAGATTACTCCTCAGCCGCCTCTTCAGCCGCGACGCGGGCCTTGTCGCCGGCGCCTTTGGCGGCCGTGTCGCGATCCACGAATTCGATGATCGCCATCGGGGCCATGTCGCCATAGCGGAAGCCGGCTTTCATGATGCGGATGTAGCCACCGTTACGCTCTGCATAGCGCGGGCCCAGAACTTCGAAGAGTTTCTTCACGGCGTCGTCCTGCTTGATGCGGGAGGCCGCGACACGGCGGGAATGCAGGTCGCCCTTTTTGGCAAGGGTGATCAGCTTTTCCACGATGGGACGCAGTTCCTTGGCCTTGGGCAGGGTGGTTTTGATCTGCTCATGTTCGATGAGCGAGGCGGACATGTTCGAGAACATCGACTTGCGGTGTTCATGGGTCCGGTTCAGACGGCGATAGCCACGTGCGTGACGCATTTCATTTCTCCAAATATGTGCCCTCTACGGGCGGTTTTGCTTTGTCCGGCCTCCCTGGCGGGGAGACTCTCCTTGGGGCTGAAAGCCCGGGGTCCGGGGATGGGTGAAATCACCCATCCTACGGGTGATGGGCGCGTTGCGTCCCATCGGTATCGGAACCATGCGGAGAAGACCGCCGGGTCCCGTAGGATGGGTGCCTTCCACCCATCCGCCTCAGAACTGGTCTTCGAACTTCTTGGCCAGGTCTTCGATATTGTCCGGCGGCCAGTCCTCGACATCCATGCCGAGGTGCAGGCCCATGCCCGAAAGCACTTCCTTGATCTCGTTCAGGGACTTGCGGCCGAAGTTCGGGGTGCGCAGCATCTCCGCTTCGGTCTTCTGGATCAGGTCGCCGATATAGACGATATTGTCGTTCTTCAGGCAGTTTGCCGACCGGACCGACAGCTCCAGCTCGTCGACCTTCTTCAGCAGCAGCGGGTTGAACTCCAGACCGTCGTCGTCATCCGCGCGGGAGGCCGATTCCGGCTCGTCGAAGTTCACGAAGATCGACAGCTGGTCCTGCAGGATACGCGCGGCAAAGGCCACGGCATCATCCGGCGTGATGGACCCGTCGGTTTCGATCTTCATGGTCAGCTTGTCATAGTCCAGCACCTGGCCCTCACGGGTGGGCTGCACGTCATAGGACACCTTCTTGATCGGCGAATAGATCGCATCGATCGGAATCAGGCCAATCGGCGCATCTTCCGGCTTGTTGCGGTCGGCGGGGACATAGCCCTTACCGGTATTCACCGTCAGCTCCATGAAGAGCGACGCGCCGTCGTCGAGGTGGCAGATCACGTGATCCTTGTTCAGCACTTCGATCCCGGCAGATTCGGAAATCTCAGACGCAGTCACGACACCCGGACCTTTTGCATTGATCGACAGGCGCTTGGGCCCCTCGACATCCATGCGCAGGCTCACGCCCTTGAGGTTCAGGATGACATCCGTCACATCCTCGCGGACACCCGCGATGGAGGAGAATTCGTGCAGCACATTGTCGATCTGCACGGAGGTGATGGCAGCCCCCTGCAGCGACGACATCAGCACGCGGCGCAGCGCGTTGCCCAGCGTGAGGCCAAAGCCACGCTCCAGCGGTTCGGCAACCACGGTCGCCTGACGCGCGGGGTCGAAGCCCGGCTTAACGTCCAGCTGCGTCGGCTTGATCAGCTCTGCCCAGTTTTTGTGGATCATGTACGTCCCTCCATGCTCGTTCCGCCCCCATGTCCTTTAGGACGAAACACCCGAGGTTAAATGACGACAGGAGGCCACGCCAAACGCAGCCTCCGGCAATCTCGTGCGAAAATCAGACGCGGCGGCGCTTCGGCGGGCGGCAGCCGTTATGCGCGATCGGGGTCACATCACGGATCGAGGTGATGTTGAAACCGACAGCGGCCAGAGCGCGCAGAGCCGATTCACGACCCGAACCGGGGCCCTGAACTTCGACTTCCAGCGTCTTGACGCCATGTTCCTGTGCCTTGCGGCCCGCGTCTTCGGCAGCCATCTGGGCGGCATAGGGGGTCGACTTACGCGAACCCTTGAAGCCCATGGTCCCGGCGGACGACCAGGAGATGGCATTGCCCTGAACGTCGGAGATCAGGATTTTGGTGTTGTTGAACGAAGAGTTCACATGCGCAACGCCAGCGGCGATGTTCTTGGAAACCTTCTTCTTAACGCGGCGGGTATCACGTGCCATATCTGTGCGCTCCCCTTACTTCTTCTTGCCTGCAATGGCCTTTGCGGGGCCTTTGCGGGTGCGGGCATTGGTGTGGGTCCGCTGACCGCGGACGGGGAGGTTGCGGCGATGGCGCAGGCCGCGGTAGCAGCCGAGGTCCATCAGACGCTTGATGTTCATCTGCACTTCGCGGCGAAGGTCGCCTTCGACAGTGTAGTTCGCATCGATATGCTCACGGATGGAGAGCACTTCGCTGTCCGAGAGTTCATTGACGCGGCGGGTCAGGTCGATACCTGTTGCGTCGCAGATAGCCTTGGCAGAGGCGGGGCCAATGCCGGTGATATAGGTCAGGGCGATGGGAACCCGCTTTGCAGTCGGGATGTTGACGCCGGCGATACGTGCCAAATCGGTCTTCCTTTTGGTTGCGAGCCCGTAATGCCAGGCCCTTTTTTCACAACACATGGCCAGCGCACGACGGCGACCGGCCAAGGGTCATATGACGAAACACGGAATCGCACCGGGAATCGGCGACACCGCGAGATAGCGCGTGGTATGGGTGAACAGCCTCAGGGTCAAGCCCCTGAGCCGAGATTTTCCGGATCGGACGGAAAATGCCGCTGGTTGTCAGATCAAACACCGGACCGCCGGAAAAATCAAGGGCGACACAGCTCAGCCGGCCTTCCCCTGCCCGCCCGGCCGCACTTCGGCCAGCATCCGCTGAAAGCTCGGGCAGTCCAGATGCGACGGCGCCGGACATTGCGCCGTATGCCGCAGCATCTGCGCCAGCACCGTCAGCCGCGCGACCTGAGCATCCAGCGCCTCGGCCCGGGTTGTCAGCGCTGCCCGGTCAATTTCAACCCGGCCATCGCGCCGGGTCCAGGCCGCGATCTCCTCAAGGCTGAAGCCCGCCCATTTCATCAGTCCGATCACTGCGATGATATCCAGCACCTGCGGGTCAAAAATCCGCCGCAGCCCGTGCCGCCCGTCGGATTGGATCAGCCCCCGCTCCTCCCAGTAGCGGAGGGTCGAGGCGGGCCAGCCAGACCGGCGCGCGACCTCCGCAATATCCAGCATTTTCATGATTGACCTCAAGTCGACTTGAAGTGGCAGGCTAACAGCCGCTCGATCAATTCGAAAGGATTTCTGTCATGATTGACCTGCTGCCCTCTGCACTCGCGCTTGGCCTGACGGCCACAGCCTTCCACGACCTTCTCAACTGGGGGCAGGAACGCACCCTTGGCATCCCCGCCCCCCGATACGCGCCCGTTGGACGCTGGATCGCAGGGATCGCCCGCGGACGCCTCCGCCATCAGGACATCAGGCAGAGCCCGCCCGCCACGGGAGAGGCCGCCATCGGCATCACCGCTCACTACGCGATCGGCGTAATCTTCGCCGCCGCCCTGCTGCTGGTCGCCGGAAGTGACTGGCTGACCCGCCCCACACCCGTCCCGGCCCTACTGACGGGCTTCCTGACGGTGGCCTTTCCCTTTTTCGTAATGCAACCGGCCTTCGGCTTCGGCATTGCCGCCGCACGTACTCCAGCCCCCTGGTCCGCGCGGCGCCGCAGCCTCTGGAACCACCTGAGCTTTGGAATATGCCTCTATCTGGCGGGCCTATGCCTCAGCCCGTTTACGGCGTGACCTTCTTGGGCGCGCCGGAGGCCATGTCGGTGCCGATATAGGGCATCTTGGCGGCTTTCCAATTGGCGAACCCGCCCTCAAGATGCGCCACCGGGGTTAGCCCTGCGGCCATGGCTTTCTGTGCCATCTTGCCGGACCGGATCGACGAGCCGCAGTAAAACAGCAGCCGCTTGCCGTCCTGTGACGGCAGCCGGTCTGCCCGGAAACCCGACATCGGCATCAACAGCGCGCCTTCGATATGTTCGAACATGAACTCCTGCGGTGTCCGCACGTCGATCACGGCGATCTCGCCCTTCTCAAGCGCGGCCTCAACCTCGGCCGGGGTCCAGACTTCCAACGGCCCGGTCTCTGTCTCTTCGATCTGCATGAAGGTCTCCTCAGAACGTGTTGGCGGGAATCTTGAAATAGCTCTGGCCGTCATCCTCCACGGGCGCCAGACGGCCGCCGCGCAGATTGACCTGCAGCGCATAGAGCATCCGGTCGGGAAGTTTCAGCGTTGCATCACGTTCGTCGCGCAAGGCCCTGAACTGACTCATGGAAACGCCGCCGCCGATATGTTTGTTGTTGGCCCGGTGATCCGCAACGGTAGCCTCCCAGGCCGGGTCCTTACGCTCCCCCACGGGCGGATAATCATGCCCGACAAAGAGCCGCGTCTGATCCGGCAGCGACAGAATGGATTGCAGGGATTCGTAAAGATCGCGCGAAGAACCGCCGGGAAAATCGGCCCGGGATGTTCCGGAATCGACATGCATGAAGGTGTCGTGGACGAAGGCCGCATCGCCCATGACATAGCTGACCGAGCCCAGCGTATGCCCCGGATGCAACATGACGGAGACCTCGACCTCCCCCACCGTAAAGCTCTCGCCATCCTCGAACAGGTGGTCAAAATCGCGATCCGGATCGAAGGCATCGGGCAGGTTGTAAATCCCGGCCCAGAGCGCTGCGATATCCCGTACCTTCGCCCCGATCGCCGCCGGCGCCCCGGTCTGCTCCTTCAGCCAGGCAGAGGCCATCATGTGATCGGCATGGGGATGGGTATCCAGCACCCACTCGACCGTCAGCCCCTGAGCGGTCACGAAATCCAGAACCTCCTGCGCGCTGTCCGTCCGCGTCTTTGCCGACTGCGGGTCAAAGTCCAGTACGACATCAATCAGCGCGGCACGTTTCGTCACCGGGCATGCGGCCACATACATGATGCTGCCGGTATCCTTGTCGTAAAACCCCGTTACCTCCGGGGAGCCTGCGCCGGTGGACGGGCTGGTGCGCGTGAACATCGTGATTCTCCTGTTATCTTCCGTCAGACATATGCCATTTTGTGAATACGTCAATCGGAAAGGCCGAATTTTGGCGTCACAAGCAAAAACCCCGCCCGGATGACACCGGGCGGGGTTTTCAAAGATTCCACTTACGAGTCTTTTCAGGCGTCGAGGATCGCCTTGATCGAGGCCTCAACCACATTCATTTCGGCAAGCCCGTCAACACGTTTCAGCTTGCCCTTCGCGTGGTAATAGCCCAGCAGCGGCGAGGTCTGCTTGTAATATTCCATCAAACGGGTCTTGAGGCTGTCCTCATTGTCATCCGCGCGACGCTTGAATTCCGTCCCGCCACAGACGGTGCATTTGCCGTCGGCCGGAATGGGTTTCGTCTCGTCGTGATAGACTTCACCGCAGGACCCACAGGTCGACCGGCCGACGATCCGCGCCACCAGCGCCTCGTCGCGCACGCGCAGCTCGATCACGGCATCCAGCGTCTCGCCCATATGGGCCAGCAGGGCCTCCAGCGCATCGGCCTGGGCCAGCGTCCGGGGGAAGCCATCAAAGATGAAGCCGCCGCCATGGTCGCCTTCCAGCTTCTCGCGGATCAGCCCGATGACGATCTCATCGGTGACCAGCTTGCCGCTGTCCATGACCTCGGCGACTTTCTTGCCCATCTCAGTGCCCGAAGACCGCGCCTCCCGCAGCATGTCTCCGGTGCTGAGCTGGATCATGTTCCGGTCTTCGACCAGCTTCCGGGCCTGGGTCCCCTTGCCGGCGCCCGGCGGTCCAAGAAGAATAATGTTCATCGGCGTGCTGCCCCCCTCCGTTTCGTGCGGCCTTTGCCCTTGCCGCGCAGCTGCGATTTCTCGATCAGCCCTTCATATTGATGCGCCAGCAGATGGCTCTGTGCCTGCTGGATCGTATCCATCGTGACGGAAACCACAATCAGGACGGATGTGCCGCCAAAATAGAAAGGAACGGCCAGTTGGCTACGCAGAATCTCCGGAAGGAGACAAACTGCCGCAAGGTAGGCAGAGCCCAGCACCAGAATGCGGTTCGCGACATACTCCAGATATTCGGCCGTTTTCTTGCCCGGCCGGATGCCGGGAACAAAGCCGTTCTGGTTCTTCAGATTATCGGCCACGTCGTCCGGCTTGAACGCCACGTTGAACGTGTAGAAATACGCGAAAAACACGATCATTGCTGTAAAAAACAGCAGGTAGAGCGGCTGGCCCGGTCCGAAATAGGCAAGGATCGTCGACATGACGGGCGAGGTCGAATTGCCCGAGAAGGTCGAGATCGTGACCGGCAGCAACAGCAGCGACGAGGCAAAGATCGCCGGGATCACGCCCGCAGGGTTCACCTTGATCGGCAGATGCGAGGACCCACCGTCATAGACCTTCATACCGACCTGACGACGCGGATACTGGATGTGGATCTTGCGCAGGGCGCGCTCCATGAAGACCACGAAGGCAATTGTCGCCGTCACCATCAGGATGACGCCCACGATCACAGCCGGAGAAATGGACCCGGACCGGCCGGAGGCGAAGAACTGCGCCAGCGCTGCTGGCAGTTCCGCGATGATGCCGACGAAGATGATCAGCGAAATACCGTTGCCAAGGCCCCGCGCCGTGATCTGTTCGCCCAGCCACATCAGGAACATCGTGCCGCCGATCAGCGTGACCATGCAGGTGGTGATAAAGAACCAGGACGGAATATCGGCCTGCACCAGATCGCCGTTCTGCAGCGACACGGCCAGACCGTAGGACTGCAGCGTCGCCAGACCCACGGTGCCGTACCGCGTGTACTGGTTCATCTTCTTGCGGCCCTGCTCGCCCTCTTTCTTCATCTGTTCCATGGCAGGCACCATGGAGCCCAGCAGCTGAACGATGATCGAGGCCGAGATATAGGGCATGATACCGAGGGCGAAGATACCCATCCGGCCGAGAGCGCCGCCGGTGAACATCGACAGGATACCGCCGATCCCCTGCCCCGCGCCTTCCATGAATTCCCGCAGGGCCGCGCCGTCGATGCCCGGTACCGGAATCCAGGTGCCCAGACGGTACACACACAGAAGGATGATGGTGAAGAAGATGCGCTTTCGCAGGTCGGTCGCCTTGCCGAGCGCGGCCCAGCTCGTGTTGGCCGCCATTTGTTCTGCTGCGGATACCATGAGGCTCTCTCTTTCAGACAAACGCCGCCGGACCGGTCTTCCGGCACGGCGGCGCTTTTGGAAAACTAGGGGTTATGTAAGCGGCCCGGAGACCGCCCACAACCGCTTACTCTGCGGCTTGCGCAGCTGTGACCTTCAGCGAACCGCCGGCCTTTTCGACCGCTTCGATCGCTGCCTTGGAGGCACCGGTCACTTCGATGGTGGCGGCCGTCGTCAGCTCGCCCTTGGCCAGCACGCGGATGCCGTCCAGCTTGCGGCGCACGGCACCGGAGGCCACGAGGCTGTCCTCGGTGATGGAACCGGCGTCCAGCTTGCCCGCCTCGATGAACTTGGCAATGATGCCCAGGTTGATCACGGCGTAGGATTTCTGGTTCGGCTTGTTGAAGCCACGCTTGGGCAGACGCTGGTAGAGCGGCATCTGGCCGCCTTCATAGCCCTTGATCGCAACGCCCGAACGGGATTTCTGACCCTTGATACCACGGCCACCGGTCTTACCTTTGCCGGAGCCCGGACCACGGCCAACGCGCATCCGTTTCTTGGTTGCGCCGGGATTGTCGCGCAGTTCATGCAGTTTCATGTCGCTTCTCCTTGGCCGGAACACCCTCCTGAAGCGAAATGGAGGGGACACGGCATTTCTTGGTTATGTGAATCGGGCCGCAGTCGGCCACCGGGGGCGTATAACGCTCAGCCATGTGCTGTGCAAGCGTCATGACCCGCCTCACAGCCGGGCTCCGTGAATATACTGCGCAATCTCCGCCATCGCCGCACGCCCGGCCACGCCGACCAGCGCATAGCGCCAGATGCCTTCCTGCCAGGTCACCGCCATCAGCGCGCCCTCCTGCCGGAACCGGAAGGAGCTCTGCGCCGGGGCATCGGTTGTGACAGCATAAAGTGTCAGGCGCGACCCGTCGCCGGTTTCGTACATGAACTGCGCCGCCCCTTGCCCCGCAAAGGGCAGCAGCCGCCCGCCAACCAGATCATATCCCTGCCCCGTCAGATCCGGGGCGGCGATCTCCGCCCCGAGGCGATTGGACAGCCAGCCATCCAGATGGTCGCGCTGCCCTGCCGTCACCTCGACCGGATGCACCACCTCGGCGGCATAGAGCACATGGGCCTGCGTCGCGGTCGTATCCAGATCCGCGACAGGTGCCACCCCGCCCCCAAGTGTGGCAAGGCCAAAGCCCCCGGCCCCACCGAGGGCCAGCAGCCCGACCGCCGCCGCGATCCGGGCCAGCGGCGCCAGCGGCGCAAAACGCCGCACGCCGTCCGGGTTAGACCTGTCCGGGTTGGACCCGGCGCCCTCCAGCAACCGGTTCAGATGCCCCTCCGACGGCATAGGGATCTCCGATCGAATCCGGTCATTCTGCGACAGGAGGTCCGCCACCCGGGCTGCCAGATCGGCATCCTCTTCCATGCGCCTCTCGAAGGCCCGCGCCTCTTCCTCTGTCAGCTCGCCATCGACATAGAGATGGATCAAAAGCTCCGCATCCGGTGTCATTGCACGCTCCTCAGCACGGCCCGGCCGGGGACCGGATCGCTTCTCAATGCGGCGCGCGCCCGCGCGATCCGCGACATCACCGTCCCCAGAGGAATGTCCAGCGCCTCCGCTGTCTCCGCATAGCTCATCCCGCCGACGACCACGAACAATAGTGGCACGCGCTGGTCTTCCGGCAGCCTCGCCACGCGGTCGATCAGCCGGGACAGCTCCAGACGGTCCTCCGCCCGGTCAGGCCCGGCCGGGTCGGCAATATCCTCGGCCAGATCCGCCCCCCGCAAGACCGGCCGCCGACGGTCATTGCGATGAATATTGCGCAGCATCGTCATCAGCCAGGGCCGCAAGGCCCGCCCCGGAGCCCGCAGATGCTGCTTCTTCAACGCGCGCTCCAGACAATCCTGCACCAGATCATCCGCCGCATCGCGATCCCGCGTCAATGCAAAGGCAAACCGCCAGAGGTCCGGCAGGCATGCCTGAAGCTGATCCTTGAACCCCGTCATCACCCCTCCGTCCGGGCGCGGCGGCTTGGCTCCGCCGCGCCCGATCCTCAGCCCTTACGGACGCGCAATATGCCAGACGCCGTTGACACCTTCGCCCGTCTGCTGGCCGGGCTTCATATCCTTGACCCAGAGATACAGCGGCTGATCCTTATAGGTCACCTGCATCGCCCCGTCCTTGCGCGTGGTGGTCGCATAGCCCGCCGGCAGCGATACCCCCTCGGCTGCGATCAGCGGCGGCCAGTTCTTGGCACACATGTCGTAGCAATTGGACTGACCGTCGGCATCCTTGTCGAACGTGTACAGCGTCATCTTGGCCACATCGACCAGATACAGCGCATCGCCCAGTTTCGCGGTCTGAACCAGCGCCCCCTGCTGATCCGCCAGAGCACCGGTTGCGGCAGCGGCCAGAACGGTCGCGGACATCATGATTTTGAACATTGTCTCTCTCACATCTTAACCGTCTGCCCATCGCAGACATGAGAGATACACCTCGCCGGGCCATCTATTCCCGCCATCGGAAAATAAATGCGACGGTCCGACCACCCTGCTGCCCGGGTCTTCCGCGCCATCACGTCACACAGGAGCTGTTCCAGCTCCGGAGCCTCGACATTCAGCGCATCCATCTCTTGGTTGCTCCGGGATTTTCGTGCTGGTCATCCAGTTTCATGTCGCCTCTCGCAGCGTTTTAAAGGCACCGGGCGGGCGGGCCACGCAAAAGCGTTGATCGACAAGGTGACCTATGGTCAACTTTACCATGATCCGCACCTCGCTCCTTTGCCTGGCCCTTGTCACGGCGAGCTTCCTGCCCGCCGCTGGCGGCCCTTCGGGCGAATGCGCGACCGACGCGATGCTCGTCTTCGACGGCTCCGGGTCCATGGTGGAATTCGGCTTCGACCCCCGCCAGATCACCCGCATCGCGGAGGCCCGTCAGGCCGTGGCCCGCGCCATGCCGCAGATCGCGCCCACCCGGCGCATCGGCCTGCTGATCTACGGGCCCAATGATGGCGACAGCTGCTCCGGCATCCACCTGCGCTTTCCGCCCCGGGCCGATGCGGCGGAGCCGGTCATCGCGGATGTCAACGGCATCTCCCCGGGCGGTCTGACGCCGCTTGCCGCATCGGTGCAGACGGCCGCGGATGTCCTGAACTACCACAAGAAACCCGGCGTCATCGTCGTGGTGACCGATGGCAACGAAACCTGCGGCGGCCGCCCCTGCGCGCTTGGCGCGACGCTGGCGGCCGAAGCGCGCGACCTCACCATCCATGTCATCGGCTTTCGCGCCATCGTCGATTTCTGGACCTGGGACAATCCGGAGCAGGAGATCAGCGCCGGCGATCAGTCGGTCGCCCGCTGCCTCGCCGACAGCACCGGCGGCATGTATGTCTCTGCCAATACGGTGCAGGAACTGGTCGATGCCCTGCAGGAGACGCTGGGCTGTCCGCTCTACGGGGCGCTGCCCTTCACCCGTCCGGAGGACGCCCGCCGGCGCGGCTGACCAGGTCATTCCGCCGCAGCTCTCCGCGCCATCACGTCACACAGGAGCTGTTCCAGCTCCGGATCCTCGACTTTCAGCGCATGGAACTGCCGCAGCATACCTTCGAGATATTCGAGGCTCGTGCCCAGCATCCCCTCCCCCTGCGAGATATATTCGACCTGCAGCGGATGCGGCAGATCGGTCTCGATCATCTCGGAACTCGGGTCGGCGACAAAGGCCACCACATTGACCGGGCCCTGCCGCGTCTCCGCCGGCGCCAGTACGGGCACATAGGCATGCGACATCATCTCCCGCCGCCAGAGCCGTTCCGTCTCCGCATCGGCAATCTCCGCCGGGATGCGGAAGGCCAGCCCCTCGCAGGCGTCGCCCTCGGCCAGACCGGCCATCAGCCCCGGCGCCTCCGCCGTCCCGCGCGCGCCACGGCGATCAACAAGGCACATGGAGCGCTTATAGCCGGGCAACCGCGTCCGTCGCACCTCGTCAAACAGGATCGCCGGGTCCCACATGAGCGAGCCATAGGCGAAGACCCAGACGTCGCCCTCCTGCCCGGCGAAGAACTGGTGCCGGATCGCCTCCCGCTCCTCATCCGTGCGGCGCCAGGGCTGCGGCACGCCCCGCTCTGCCATGCGCCGGTCAAGCTCCGTCAGGTCGAGATCGCGGAAAAAGCTCTCCGCCGGATCGCGGATCAGGCCGCGCAGGGCGGGATGGTGGCGGTAGGCTGAGTAGGGAATGGTCATGTCGGCTCCTCGGCTCATCTGTCAGATGTGCCCCTCCGCGCCGTAAAATGAAAGACCCGGGCGATCCGCAATCCTGCGCATTCGTGCCGGGTTCCTGACACTGCATGCACAGCCCCGACAGCAAAACGCCCCGGCCAAGTGGACCGGGGCGTTTGTCATTTTCCGAGGATCCGGATGGGATCCTGTCGCCTTTCTCAGGCCTTTTCTTCGATGATCTCGACCAGATGCGGGATCGACCGGACCATGCCGCGAACCGAAGGGGTATCTTCCAGTTCCCGGGTGCGGTGCATCTTGTTCAGGCCCAGGCCAACCAGCGTGGCGCGCTGCTTGGCGGGACGGCGGATCGGAGAGCCGATCTGTTTCACAACGATAGTAGCCATGGATTATGCCTCCTCGGCGACATGGCTGGACTCGGCCGGCGCGTCATCGCGCTTGGGCAGGATGTCAGCCACTTTCTTGCCACGACGCTGCGCCACCTGACGGGGCGAGGACTCTTTCTGGAGACCGTTCAGCGTGGCGCGGATCATGTTGTAGGGGTTCTGCGAGCCGATCGACTTGGCGACCACATCGTGAATGCCCAGCATTTCGAACACGGCGCGCATCGGACCACCGGCGATGATACCGGTACCATGCGGGGCGGTGCGCATGACGACACGACCGGCGCCATGACGGCCTTCCATGTCGTGGTGCAGCGTGCGGCCTTCGCGCAGCGGAACGCGGATCATCTGGCGCTTCGCCTGCTCGGTGGCTTTGCGAATGGCCTCGGGGACCTCTTTCGCTTTACCTTTGCCAAAGCCGACGCGGCCTTTCTGGTCGCCCACGACGACGAGCGCGGCAAAGCCGAAGCGCTTACCACCCTTGACGGTCTTGGACACACGGTTGATCGCGACAAGGCGATCTGCAAATTCGGGGGCTTCCTCGCGGTCGCGACGGTTGCCGCCCCGGTTGTCATCACGAGCCATGGGCTCTCCTTTTCATCGTGGGTCCTGTGCCAATCGGCGACCCGGTTGTGTCGATCCTTGGTGAAACCGCCCTGCGACGGCGTCCCGGATCATCGGGGCCGTTTGGCCCTCTGGCAGGATGGGTGGTATCACCCATCCTACGGGACGGACGATAAACACCATCGCCATCCCCTGAGACGCGGTAGGATGGGTGCTGTGCACCCATCGCCCCGTCAGATCTTCAGACCACCTTCACGCGCAGCGTCGGCCAGAGCCTTCACCTTGCCGTGGAAGAGGAAACCGCCGCGGTCGAAGTATGCTTCTTCCACACCGGCCGCCTTGGCCCGTTCGGCAATCGCCGCGCCGACCTTGGTTGCCGCGTCGATATTGTTCTTGCCGACAACGCCCAGGTCTTTCTCGAGCGAGGAAGCGGACGCAAGCGTCACGCCATTCACATCGTCGATCAGCTGGACGCTGATGTTCTTGTTCGAACGGTGAACCGAAAGACGAACGCGACCAGCGTTCACCTTGCGGAGTTTGTTCCGGACGCGCAGGCGGCGCTTCAGGAACAGCGAGCGTTTTGTCGTAGCCATCTGTTGCGTCCTTACTTCTTCTTGCCTTCCTTGCGGAAGATGAACTCACCCTTGTACTTGATCCCCTTGCCTTTGTAGGGCTCGGGACGGCGCCAGTCGCGGATGTTTGCCGCAACCTGACCCACGAGCTGCGGGTCGGAGCCTTCGATCACGATTTCGGTCTGCTTCGGGCAGGTGATGGTCACACCGGCCGGAATGTCGAAATCGACGTCATGCGAGTAGCCGAGGTTCAGCTTCAGGGTGTTGCCCTGAACAGCGGCGCGGTAACCCACACCGGTGATCTCGAGCTCTTTCTTGAAGCCGCCGGTCACACCCTGCACCATGTTCGCGACAACGGTACGGGACATGCCCCACTGCTGGCGCGCACGCTTGGAAGAGCCGCGCGGCGTGACGGTGATGACATTGTCGTCCTGCGCAATCGTCACATCGTCGGTGGCGGTGAAGCTGTGGGTGCCTTTCGGCCCCTTCACTTCCACGGTCTGGCCCGAGATCGTCGCGGTGACGCCCGAGGGCAGCTCGACCGGTTTTTTACCAATACGAGACATTTCAGACCTCCTTAGAAGACGGTGCAGAGAACTTCGCCGCCAACATTCTGGCTACGAGCTGCTGCATCCGACATCACGCCCTTGGACGTGGAGACAATCGACACACCGAGGCCCTGACGGACCTGCGGGACGTCCTTGACGCTCATGTAAACGCGACGGCCGGGCGTGGAAACACGCTTCAGCTCACGAATGACAGGGGCGCCTTCGTAGTATTTCAGGCTGATTTCGAGGGTGGGATGACCACGCTCGTCAGTGCCTTTTTCATAGCCGCGGATATAGCCTTCGTCCGCCAGCACATCCAGAACCCAAGCCCGCAGCTTGGACGCCGGGGTGGAGACAACGGATTTGCCGCGCAGCTGGCTGTTGCGGATACGGGTGAGCATATCGCCGATAGGATCGTTCATATCTCAGCCCTCCTTACCAGCTGGATTTCACGAGGCCGGGGACCTGGCCGTTGGAGCCGAGTTCCCGCAGCATGATCCGGGAGACCTTCAGCTTACGGTAGTAAGCATGGGGACGGCCGGTCAGCTGACAACGGTTGTGGAGACGGGTCGCGGAGGAATTGCGGGGCAGTTCCGCCAGCTTCAGGGTCGCGCGGAAACGCTCTTCCATCGGCTTGGACTCGTCGTTGATGATTTCTTTCAGAGCAGCACGCTTAGCGGCATACTTCTTGACCAGACGCTCGCGCTTTTTCTCGCGCTCGATCATGGATTTTTTAGCCATATCTCTGTCTCCCGCGATCAGCTGTTGAACGGCATGTTGAAGTGCTTCAACAGCGCCTTGGCTTCCGCATCGGTCTTCGCAGTGGTCGCGATCACGATGTCCATGCCCCAGACCTCATCGACCTTGTCGAAATTGATCTCGGGGAACACGATGTGCTCTTTCAGGCCCATGGCATAGTTGCCACGGCCGTCAAAGCTCTTGCCCGAGACGCCGCGGAAGTCGCGGATACGGGGCATTGCGATCGTGATCAGACGGTCGAGGAATTCGTACATCCGGTCAGCGCGCAGGGTCACTTTTGCACCCAGCGGCATTTCTTCACGGACGCGGAAACCAGCGATCGACTTTTTCGCGGTGGTGATCAGAGCTTTCTGGCCAGCGATCGTCGACAGGTCTTCCTGCGCCGATTTGGCTTTCTTGCTGTCTTTCACCGCTTCGGCACCACAGCCAATGTTCAGGACGATCTTGTCCAGACGCGGGATCTGCATGTCGTTGGTATAGCCGAATTCCTCCTTCAGCGCGGCACGGATGCTGTCGCGGTAGGCGGATTTCAGACGCGGGGTGTAGTTTGCGGTATCAAGCATCGATCACGTCCCCCGTGGTCTTGGCGAAACGGACTTTCTTGTCGCCTTCCATGCGGAAGCCAACGCGGGTCGGTTTGCCGTTTGCATCGACGAGCGCCAGGTTCGACAGCTCGATCGGCAGCGCCTTCGGCAGCCGGCCACCCTGCTGGGTCTGGGACTGACGGGTGTGGCGGATGGCCATGTTGATGCCTTCGACAACGGCTTTGCCGTCCTGCGGCAGAACCTGGGTGATCTCCCCGGTCTTGCCTTTGTCTTTGCCGGCAATCACGATGACCTTGTCACCCTTGCGGAGTTTCGCAGCCATTACAGCACCTCCGGAGCGAGCGAGATGATCTTCATGAAGTTCTTGGCACGCAGCTCACGCACAACCGGCCCGAAGATACGGGTGCCGACCGGCTCACCTGCGTTGTTCAGGATGACGGCGGCGTTGCGGTCGAAGCGGATGGAGGTACCATCTTCACGACGGACTTCCTTGGCGGTGCGAACGACGACGGCCTTACGGACGTCACCCTTTTTCACACGGCCGCGCGGAATGGCTTCTTTCACCGAAACAACGATGATGTCGCCAACCGACGCATAACGGCGGTGCGAACCGCCGAGGACCTTGATGCACTGAACCCGGCGAGCACCGGAGTTGTCAGCGACATCCAGATTGGTCTGCATCTGGATCATTTGGTTTCTCCCGACCTTTGGGGGGGCGTGCAGTATGCCCTTTTCCCCAGGGTTTCGATTAAGCTGTTAAGCTGCCGCTTACGCGACGATCACTTCCCAGCGCTTGGTCTTCGATTTCGGCGCGCATTCCTGAATGCGGACCTCGTCACCTTTCTTGAAGGTGTTCTGCTCATCGTGAGCCCGGTACTTCTTGGACTTACGGATGGTCTTTTTCAGAACCGGGTGCGTGAAGCGGCGTTCCACCGACACGGTGACGGTCTGGGCGTTGGCATCGGAGGTCACGACGCCGGAAAGAATACGTTTGGGCATCTGGGTCTTCCCTTATTCAGCAGCCGCAGCGGCTTTTTGGTTCAGCACGGTCAGGACGCGGGCGGCCTCGCGGCGCGCGGCACGCATACGTGCGGGGTTCTCCAGTTGGCCGGTGGCCTGCTGAAAGCGCAGGTTGAACTGCTCTTTCTTCAGCTCGGTCAGCTGCTCCCGCAGCTGATCGGGGGTCTTGTCGCGAAGCTCTTGCGCGCTCATGAAACATTCCTTTTTTCAACATCACCGGAGGGCCCTGACCGCGGTTGCGGCGGGTCACCCTGATTCCGGTGGAGTCATGATGAGCGCGCCGTATAGGCGGGATTCCCTTTTGTGGCAAGCCCTCAGGCTGGGTTTTCTCATCCTTCGCCCGCCGTGGACGGAACACGGACACATCAGTAGGGATAGACGTGGTAGTGGATCGCATCATCGAACCGCAGCCCGATAGCAAAACACGTCATATCACAGAGCCAGCGCAACGACGGCGCGCCTGTGTCGAAGGTCGGAGTAACACGGAAAAAATGTTGCGCCCGCGCGGCTTCGGGGATCGACGTCAACAGCGCCCGCCCGACGGCATCGAGGTCGGCAATCGACTCATAGGACATCAGGATATCGGCACTGGCCTCGGTCCGCAGTTTGACCCGCACATCCATTGTCACCGAGCCGTCTTTGACACTGACCCAGTCGCCCACCACCGGCATAACAACGCCGCGAAGGCCGCTGCCCTGAAACTCCCCGCCCCGCACATTGTAGATCATGCGGATTTCGCCCGTCCCTCCGGAGATCTGCTTGGCAGGTCCCATGTCCAAGCGCATCGTAAGAACCGGGCGCGGCAGTGTGTCAGACATATGTATTCTTTTTCTTATCGTCTGACCGCGCGTGGCGGTCCGTTCTTCCGGTCATAGGCAGACCCGGCACGTCACCGGATCCGACACCACCTCCCTATCTGCCCCCTAACCGGAAAAATCGTCGGTGACGATAGGCAATATTGTAGGGGTGTATCCCCTTGACGCAAGTAGTCCATGATCCTATATTGAGGTCATGGAAAAGAGTAAGTCAGCCACCCCAGATTTCAGCGTCCGCGAATTCTTCAAGCGCTTCCCGGATGATGAAGCCTGCCTTGAGCACATCTTCAATGTCCGCTTTGGCGACAAGCATGTGTGCAGAGCCTGTGGCGTTGAAAGCACCTTCCACCGCATGAGTAGCCGCCGTGCGTGGGCCTGCGCGGCTTGCGGGGATCATGTGTATCCCACCGCTGACACCATCTTTCAAGACACCCGGACGCCGCTCCAGGTGTGGTTTTATGCGATCTATCTGTTTGTCACGACCCGTCATGGCGTTTCCGGTAAGGAACTCCAGCGCCAACTTGGTGTCACGTACAAGACCGCATGGCGGATTGGCCATAAAATCCGGGAGCAAATGGACAAGCACGACCTCAAGGCGATGCTGCAAGGTCATGTCGAGATTGACGAAGCCTATGTTGGCGGGAAGCGTCCCGGCAAACGTGGACGTGGCGCTGCTGGTAAGACCATTGTTATGGGCTTCAAACAGCGTGGTGGGCGTCTCGTGACCGAGATTATCCCTGACGTGAAGCTGAATACCCTGCGAGATGAAACTCTAAAGACTGTTGAGGCCGGTTCGACCGTCTCGACCGACGAGCTCTATAGCTATCGTTTACTGAAAGAGCACGGCTATTCGCACGTCGCGGTCAAGCATGGGGCGAAAGAGTGGGCTGTGTATGATGCTGACACCGATACGCTTCACCATACGAACCACGTCGAAAGCTTCTGGCGTCACTTCAAGCACTCGATCCGTGGCACCCACGTTTCGATCAGTCAGCGGCACATGCGAAAGTATCTGGACGAATTCACTTTCCGCGCGAACCATCGCGGCGAGGTGAACCTGATGTTTGATCGTCTTGTGGCGGCGTTTTGATCACTGTCGCGGCTGCTTCATCAAACTCCGCCGCGCAGATCGGGCCGACGCCGCGCGCCTCTTCTTGGGCGATGTAGTCGTCTAGACGATCTTCGTTCAAAGCCTGCATCAAGGACATATTCATCCGCTGATCCCCTCTTTTCGGCAAAGCTGAGTGAAGTTGAAGTGCTGTACGTGGACCACCTTACACAGATCCGGTATTCGCAATTTGGTTTGGCTAGGCTGCCCCATGTTGGGGGCCTCCATGCTGACCACGGGAAGTTCAAGCGTGTGAGCAAGCGCAACAATGGATAAGTCATTTAGTCCAATCGTGTTTTTGCGATTGCCGTTGTATTCAGATATGTACGGCTTGAATCGAGTCCGCCATGCGTTGTTGGTGGCGATGTAGGACGCCCAATTCCAACTACCCTCACCCTCCACAAAGCAGCATGAACCGTTGCAATTGTTGAGTGCAGCGCCCACGGCCCCCTGGATGGAACTCATCTCAGCAGCAATTTCCATATTCCAACAGAATAAATGTGCGTCAATCTTCGAAACTACGCTTGGCCACAGCGTCTTGTGAATGTCCTCTGGCATGTCCATTAGAGGATTGGAAAAGCCGGACGTATCGAGGCAGTACTTGTGGGTCAAAATCCATAGTCCTCGCGGATGTCCTTGAGGTGCTCGAAGTTCTTGATACCCATGTACTCAGCTGCGTTATGGGCGGTAACATACCCGCCACTCCAAGCAGTCATCACAAGTCCAGTGTAATAGCGGCCCTTAGCGTTGACGTATCTTTTTCCATAATATGGAGGGCGTCCGAAAGATTTGTGATCTTCCTCTTCTCTAAGAAAGATTGGACGCATTGTTTTCCAATAGAATTGCGGCTGCACATAGCCTAGCCCAATAAGCCTAATGAGCATTGCGTGGCGGCTCATAGCAAACATCTCAGCAAGGTCGCCAAGAACGACTGTGTCAATTCGATCCAGTGGCTTGGAGGGTTTTTCTATGGCCCGTTCTATGGAATCTTTGGGTGCAAGAAATGCCGAAGCAAATCTGTTGCACCAATCTTCAATTGCCTTGTGGCCCGATTTGCCGCCAAGACGGGGCTGGCCGCTTATGCCGCTTGATCCAAGTAGCACGTGCCCCAGTTCGTGGGCTAGGGTGAACGCCTGCGCGCCCGGAGATTCATTCCCATAGACAATTACAGGAAGCGGCTCGGCAAATAGACAAATCCCTCTCGCACCAAGCTTGGTAATCCCACTTTGCTTGAGCACCAGCACTCCCATGCCTTCTATCTTATCGCGAAGGATTTCCGGGAATGTGTATCTAAGTGATTTCTTGATCTGGAGCTGATCCTCAATAGTGAGGCCCATTGCTTCCCGGCTGATTTCCGCAGCAATTTCAACGTCTGCGTCAAGGCTAAACCGGAGGTTTTTAGAGAAAATGGGTGGCTGATCACCAAGTTCTTGGATAATCGCAAGAGCGTTCAGCCTTTGCTCTTCTGCCCATTCCTGCACGGCAACCATTGACCGTTTTTCCTTTGGTCCCGGCGCGCCTTTTCCCTTGAAGGTCCTGTAGTCAGGCACAAGCACTACTTCGGAGAGCTCCGGTATCTTGTCAGAGAAAAATTCTAGGAAATGTCGATCGTAGGCAGCCGCCAGCATCCTGCCTTGTCGCGCTGTAGGCTTGGACTCCCCGGCCTCCCAGTCAACCACCTTCTGAGCAGCGACATTGATCTTTTTCGCGACTTCTTCCACTGCCATGCCGGTACGAACACGCGCCCATTCAAGGACGCGTCGATTGTACGGAAGCTGGGCGTCGGCTGCACTCATGCTGTCAAGGTAGTTTTACTTGTACTTCAAAGCTAGACCTACGGCGTCAAGTCGCCGTCTAAGAGCGGCATATTTGAATCACTTGCGTCAAGGGGATACACCCCATATTGTATCGGGAAGTTAGGTTATCTGTGGCGACACCAGATGCGAATTCGCGCCAGATTAACCTTTCGCCGCCTTGGCCATTTCTTCAGCCACCTGCTTGCGAAGGGTTTTGCGCAGCTGGGCGGCGCGGTTGCGCTTCTCCTCGACCTCCGTCAGGATCTGCAGCTCCGGCACTTCGGCAGGCTTACCGTCCTCATCCACGGCAACCATGGTGAAGTAACACGAATTGGTATGCCGGCTTTTGCCCGACCGGATCTCCTGCGCTTCCACCCGGATACCCACCTCCATCGAGGTGCGACCGGCGTGGTTCACCGAAGCACGGAAAGTCACCAGCTCGCCCACATTGATCGGCTCTTTGAACGTCACCTGATCGACCGACAGTGTGACCGCATAGCGTTTGGAAAAGCGTGACGCGCAGGAAAAGGCCACGCGGTCCAGCAGGTTCAGCAGCGCACCGCCATGAACCTTGCCACTGAAATTGGCCATATCCGGCGTCATCAGGACGGTCATTTCTAGCGATCGGGGGTCCAAGCTCATCTCCTGCGGCTGGTGTTTCGTCCCTGATGCCGCATCCGCCACGCTACGGCCAGTCAGAATGAACCCGGCGGCGCCAATAGCTTAAGGCTGCGCAATCTCTCTGCACCGACGTCCAAAGAAACAGCCAAATTCAAATACCTGGCAAAATGATCGCCTCCGGCCGCCCCTCTCGTGCATACTTTTGCCAAACAGAGAGGTCGCCCCATGTCCCAAACTGTCTTTGGCCGCCCCGTCGACCGACACTTCGACACCGTTGAGGCCCTGCGGGAAGAATACCGCATGCCCTCTGAATTCGTCCGGGACAAGGAGATCGACCATATCGACGATCTCGCCCGCCGCTTCATCGCCGCCTCACCACTGGCGATCCTGACCACGCGGCGGCCGGATGGCAGCCTCGACGTGACGCCCCGTGGCGACCCGCCGGGCTTCATTCAGGTGCTGGACGACAAGACGCTGGCCCTGCCCGACCGGCCCGGCAATTACCGGATGGATGCCCATGAGAACGTGATGCGCACGGGCCATATCGGCCTTCTGTTCCTGATCCCCGGCCATGGCGACACCCTCCGCGTACGGGGCCATGGCGCGGTGGTGCGGGACGCCCCCCTGTCTAAACAGCTTGCCGTCAATGGCCGTCCGGCGGGGCTGGTCACGCTGATCCGGGTCGACCAGGTCCTCTCCCATTGCCCCAAGGCCTTCATCCGCTCCCGCGCCTGGCAGCCGGAGCACTGGCCGGACACTTCGGACGTGCCGACCTTGGCAGAGATGATGAAGGTGCATTCCCAGCTCGCCCATTCTCTGGAAGAGCTGGACGATCTCATTCATACGTCCAACACGGATCAGCTCTACTGAGCCCGGTCATTCCCACTTGTAGTTGAAGCTGACGGAAATCCGGTCGTCCTCGCTCAGGTTCATCGGCACCTCATGGCGCAGCCAGCTTTCCCAGAGCAGCACCTCCCCGACTTCGGGCGCAACATAGATGAAGGGCTTCAGCTCTTCCCGCGCGCCTTTGCGGCGGGTGGGCGCGGCCATCATCATCGGCAGGCGCGGGTCCTCCAGCTTCAGGGCGGAGGCACCGTCGGGCATGGCCACATAGGTCGTGCCGGAGATCACCGAATGCGGGTGAATATGGCTGGAATGGGTCCCCCCTTCGGGCAGGATATTGATCCAGAGATCCTCCAGAACCAGCCCCCGGTCGCCGAGATCAAACTCGCACATCTCTGCAAACGCCGCGACATGGGCATCCAGCGCCTTGACCACATCGGCAAAGATCGGGAACCGCCAGGGCAGATCGGTCAGCGAGGCATAGGAGGTATAGCCCGGATAGCCGTTCGCCTCACACCATTCCTGCCCGGCCTCGTCATCCTCCGCGATTGAATAGCAGGACGACTCCAGCTCATCAGCATCCACACCGGGCCCGTGTTCGTTCAGCCGGGCACGATAGAGTTGGGTGGCAAAAAGCGATTTCAGCTCGGACATGGGCAGCCTCGTCAGCACAGATGATGTCTTCCGACGGCATAGAGCACAGAGCCCTCATTGGCGAGGGGAGCCGCCGTGCCACGGCATTGTTGACCTAACGTCAACAAGCCGGTCTACTAAAAGGCATTGTCGCATTTAATCAGTGGAGGACATCGTGAATTTTACAAAGATTACAGCAACGGCCTGCCTCATCGCCGCCACGGCCACATCTCCGGCCCTGTCTGAAGCAAAGCCCAAAGGCTCGACGAAAACCCCACCGCAGGAGATCATCCAACTTCTCGCCGGCAAAACGGCAACCTGGAAAAATGGCGGGACGGCCTATTACGGACCGTCCGGCGAATACCTCGGGACGGGCGAAAGCAAGGAATGGGTCGGGGTTGGCAAATGGTATGTCACGACAGCCAGCCGCATGTGCAATGAAACCGTCTGGACCGGCCCGAAAGACGGCAAAATCACTTCCGTCAAACACGAAGCCTGCAAGGACTATGTCACTGTGCCGGACGGCACGGTCTGGATGATGTGGAGCGGTAACAAGGGCCACTGGTACCCGCAATCGCAAGACGCGCAAAAGGTGTCCAAAGGCAATACTCAGAAATCGCTGATCAACAAACTGCGGAAGAAATACGGGGTGTAACAGGCCCGTGATCGCGCCCGGCCCCGGATCGGGCCGGCGCACGCATTAAATTGAGGGCGGCGGGCTATTCCGCCGCCACATCCCAATGCTGCGCGATCTGCGGCAGGCTCGTCTCGATCCAGTCGGCAAGCAGGCGGACCTTTTCCGCCGCCTCAACGCCCAGCGGCGTCAGCCGGTATTCGACATGCGGCGGCACCACGTCATATTCGATCCGCTCCACCAGCCCGTCGCCTTCCAGCCATTTCAGCGTCTGCGCCAGCATCCGTTCGCTGACGCCCCCCACACGGCGGCGCAGGGCGCTGAACCGCAATGTCTCCATCTCCAGCGCGATCAGGACCAGCACGCCCCAGCGGCTGGTCACATGTTTCAGAACGTCCCTTGAGGGACAGTTCGCGGACAGCAGATCGCCCTTCCGCAGCTTTTCCGACAGGGTCATGGCAGGTTTTTCCATACTTACATTTCTGTGCGTACTTACTTTTTGTAAGCTCACTTCGTACATCACCCCCAGTCGCAAATCAAAAGGAAATTCGACATGACATTCGCCGTGACAGGGGCCACCGGACAGCTGGGCCGCCTCGTGATCTCCAAACTGAAAGCGCAGGGTGCGGAGGTGATCGCCCTCGCCCGCTCTCCCGAAAAGGCTGCTGATCTGGGCGTGGAGACGCGCGCCTTCGACTATGACCAGCCCGCAACGCTGGCCCCTGCCCTCGCCGGCGTCGACACGCTGCTGATGATCTCGGCCAGCGAAATTGGCAAACGCGTGCCGCAGCACAAGGCGGTGATCGACGCGGCCAAGGCGGCGGGCGTCGGCCATATCGTCTATACCAGCGTCCTGCATGCCGACACTTCTGAACTGTCCCTCGCCGGCGAACATCGGGAGACGGAAGCCATGCTCGCCGCCTCCGGCCTGACGGTCACCCTGCTCCGCAATGGCTGGTATACGGAGAATTACGCGGCCTCGATCCCCTCCGCACTGGAACATGGCGCCTTTGTCGGCAGCGCCGGCGATGGCCTGATCTCCTCAGCCGCACGCGAAGATTATGCGGATGCCGCCGTTGTCGTGCTGGCCGGCAAGGCCGAGGCCGGAAAGACCTATGAGCTGGCCGGCGACACGGCCTACACCCTGACCGACCTCGCGGCGGAGCTGTCGAAGCAGAGCGGCAAAGACATCCCCTATGCCGACATGCCCGAAGCCGCCTATGCAGAGGTGCTGACGGGCGCCGGTTTCCCCGCCCCGATGGCCCAGGCATTCGCGGGCTTCGATACGGCCGCGAAGAACGGCGCACTGTATGAAAACGGCAAGGCGCTCTCGGCCCTGATCGGCCGCCCGACGACGCCACTGTCGGAAACCGTCAAGGCGACAATCGCCTGATCCCCTCCCCCAGGCACCAAAAGAAAAAAACCCCCGCTGGCGACAGCGGGGGTTTCTTTATCTCTGACCGGGTGGCGGCCCGACATGTGCCGGGGCACATGTCCACACCGCCGAGCGACAAACAAGTTTGTCGCTTACCAGTCTTCGCGGACCACGACGCGCGTCTTGATCGGCAGCTTCATAGCAGCCAGACGCAGCGCTTCGCGGGCGATGTCCTCGGACACACCGTCCAGTTCGAACATCACGCGGCCCGGCTTGACCTTGCAAGCCCAGTAATCGACGGAGCCTTTACCTTTACCCATACGGACTTCGGTCGGCTTCGAGGTCACCGGCACATCCGGGAAAATCCGGATCCAGACACGGCCCTGACGCTTCATGTGACGCGTCATGGCACGACGTGCGGCTTCGATCTGGCGCGCGGTGACGCGCTCCGGCTGGGTCGCCTTCAGGCCAAAGGTCCCGAAGTTCAGGTCGGAGCCGCCTTTGGCTTCGCCCTTGATCCGGCCTTTGAACTGCTTGCGGAACTTAGTGCGTTTCGGTTGAAGCATATCCCTTACTCCTTACCGGTCGCGGTCGCGGCGGTTGCCACCACCGGCGCCACGGGGTGCGGGACCATCCTGGAGTTCCTGGGCCTTGCGATCGCGGGCCTGGGGATCATGCTCCATGATCTCGCCTTTGAAGATCCACACCTTGATACCGATGATCCCGTAGGGGGTCATTGCTTCGGACAGGGCGTAGTCGATGTCGGCGCGCAGCGTGTGCAGCGGCACACGGCCTTCGCGGTACCATTCGGTCCGTGCGATTTCCGCGCCACCCAGACGGCCAGCCACGTTCACCCGGATACCCAGGGCGCCCATGCGCATGGCGTTCTGCACGGCCCGCTTCATCGCGCGGCGGAAGGACACCCGGCGCTCGAGCTGCTGGGCGATGGACTCGCCGACCAGAGCAGCGTCCAGTTCCGGCTTGCGGACTTCGACGATGTTCAGGTGCAGTTCGCTGTCGGTCATCTTGGCCAGCTTGCCGCGGAGAACTTCGATATCCGCGCCTTTCTTGCCGATGATGACACCCGGACGGGCGGTGTGAATGGTTACACGGCACTTCTTGTGCGGGCGCTCGATGATGATGCGCGCCACACCGGCCTGCTTGCACTCTTCCTTGATGAACTCACGGATTTTGACGTCTTCCAGAAGAAGATCACCGAAATCCTTGGTATCGGCGTACCAGCGGCTGTCCCAGGTGCGGTTCACCTGCAGGCGCATGCCGATCGGATTGACTTTCTGACCCATTAGGCTTGCTCCTCGATCTGACGCACCTTGATGGTGATTTCCGAGAACGGTTTCATGATCTTGCCATAACGGCCACGGGCACGCGGACGGCCACGTTTCATGATCAGGTTCTTGCCCACATAGGCCTCTGCGACGATCAGTTCATCAACGTCGAGGTTGTGGTTGTTCTCAGCATTCGCGATGGCGGACTGAAGGCATTTCTTCACATCCTCTGCGATCCGCTTTTTCGAGAAGGTCAGGTCCGTCAGGGCCTTGTCCACCTTCTTGCCACGGATCATCGCGGCGACCAGGTTCAGTTTCTGCGGGGACGTGCGAAGCATGCGCAGTTTTGCCATTGCTTCGTTATCGGCCACGCGGCGGGGGTTCTTTTCCTTGCCCATGACTTACTTCCGCTTCGCTTTTTTGTCGGCAGCATGCCCGTAGTAGGTACGGGTCGGCGAATATTCACCGAACTTCTGGCCGATCATGTCCTCGGTCACGTTCACCGGAACGTGCTTCTGGCCGTTGTAGACGCCAAACGTCAGACCCACGAACTGGGGCAGGATCGTCGAACGACGGGACCAGATTTTGATCACTTCATTGCGCCCGGATTCGCGCGATGCTTCGGCTTTCTTCAGCACGTAAGCATCGACAAAGGGGCCTTTCCAAACAGAGCGAGACATAAATTAGCGCCCTTTCTTCTTGGCGTGCCGGGAGCGGACGATAAGCCGCGAGGACGCTTTGTTCTTGTCACGGGTGCGTGCACCCTTGGTCGGCTTGCCCCAGGGCGTGACGGGGTGACGACCACCCGAAGTCCGGCCTTCACCACCACCATGGGGGTGATCGATCGGGTTCATCACGACGCCGCGGACGCTCGGGCGGATGCCCTTGTGGCGGTTGCGGCCGGCTTTACCGATGTTCTGGTTGCTATTGTCCGGGTTGGACACGGCACCGACGGTTGCCATGCATTCCTGGCGGACCAGACGCAGTTCCCCCGAAGACAGGCGGATCTGGGCGTAGCCACCGTCACGGCCGACGAACTGGGCATAGGTGCCCGCGGCGCGTGCGATCTGGCCACCCTTGCCGGGCTTCAGCTCGATATTGTGAACGATAGTACCGATCGGCATGCCGGAGAAGGGCATAGCATTGCCCGGCTTGATGTCGACCTTGGTGCCCGCGACGACAGAGTCGCCAACTGCGAGACGCTGGGGAGCAAGGATATAGGCCTGCTCGCCATCTTCATACTTGATCAGCGCGATGAATGCGGTCCGGTTCGGGTCATATTCGATCCGCTCGACGGTTGCCGCCATGTCGAACTTGGTGCGCTTGAAATCGACGATCCGATAGAGGCGTTTCGCCCCGCCGCCCTTGCGGCGCATCGTAATCCGTCCGGTGTTGTTCCGGCCGCCATTTTTCGTCAGACCCTCGGTGAGGGCTTTGACGGGGCGTCCTTTCCAGAGCTCCGAACGGTCGATCAGCACCAGCCCGCGCTGGCCCGGCGTCGTCGGCTTATACGACTTGAGTGCCATGCTTTCTGTCTTCCGTTTAGCTGTGCGGCGCCTGCTGTGGCAGGAACCGCTATGTAGGATGGGTGCTTGCACCCATCGTGGTTATAGGGCCCCGAAGGTCCCCGGTTTATCGTGTCCGCAATCAATAACGAAGCCCCGGACGAATCCGGGGCTTTGCGGATGGGCTCGTTTAGAACCAGTTCGGCCTCAGGTCAACCCCGCTCTGGCATCTTGCGCAACAGGGTCCAACCTCAATGAAAAAAGGCCCCCGCAATCGCGAGGACCTTTCGAAATCACGAGGCCGGATGCCAGGCACCCTGCCCCGCCAATTCTCCGATCAGAGGCCGGTCGACACGTCGATCGTGTTACCCTCTTCGAGGGTCACATAGGCCTTCTTCACGGTGTTGCGCTTGCCGAGGATGCCCCGGAACCGCTTGACCTTGCCTTTGGTGACGGTCGTGTTCACGGCCTTCACCTTCACACCAAAGAGCGCCTCAACAGCTTCTTTGATCTGCGGCTTGTTCGCATCCGGCGCCACTTCGAAAACAACGGCATTGGCTTCAGAGGCCATGGTTGCCTTCTCGGTGATGACCGGCTTGCGGATCACGTCGTAATGTTCTGCCTTCGCGCTCATTTCAGTCGAGCCTCCAGTGCTTCGACACCCGCCTTCGTGATCACCAGGGTGTCACGCTTCAGGATGTCATAGACATTGGCGCCGATCGAGGGCAGCACGTCCAGCCCGGCGATGTTCGCCGCGGCCTTGGCAAAGCCTTCGTTGACGGCGGCGCCGTCGATGATGAGGGCACGCTTCCAGCCCAGTGCCTTGACCTGTTTGGCCAGGGCGCCGGTCTTGCCGTCGGACTCCGCCGTATCGATGATGACCAGCGAGCCTTCCTTCGCCTTGGCCGACAGCGCATGCATCAGGCCAAGTTTGCGGAATTTCTTCGGCAGGTCATGCTCGTGCGAGCGGGGCGTCGGGCCCTTGTAGATACCACCCTTGCGGAAGATCGGTGCCTTGCGGGACCCGTGGCGTGCGCCGCCGGTGCCCTTCTGGCGATAGATCTTCTTGGTCGAGTAGGACACTTCCGACCGACCAAGGGTCGAATGGGTGCCCTGCTGCTGACGCGCACGCTGCCAACGGACAACGCGGTGCAGGATGTCGGCACGGGGCTCCAGGCCGAAGATCTCGTCGCTGAGATCGACGGAATCGGCCGCGGAGCCGTCCAGTTTGATCACGTCGAGTTTCATTCCTCGCCTTCCTTCTTCTCTGCGTCGCCGCCCTCGGCCTTGTCGGCCTCGATATCGGCTTCGGCGGCTTTCAGAGCTTCAGCTTCCTGGGCTGCCTGCTCTTCTGCCAGACGCTTGGCTTCTGCTTCGGCCTCTGCGGCGGCTGCGGCTGCAGCTTCCTCGGCGGCTTTGGCAGCTTCTTCAGCGGCGGATTTCAGAGCGGCGGGCAGGATCGCATTCTCGGGGAACGGCTTTTTGACCGCATCCTTGACGGTGACCCAGCCACCTTTGGAGCCGGGAACCGCGCCCTTGATCATGATCAGGCCACGTTCGCTGTCGGTCTTGACGACCTGCAGGTTCTGCGTGGTGACACGGACGGCACCCATATGGCCTGCCATCTTCTTGCCCTTGAACACCTTGCCCGGGTCCTGACACTGACCGGTCGAGCCATGCGACCGGTGAGAGATCGAGACACCGTGCGAAGCCCGAAGACCACCGAAGTTGTGGCGCTTCATGGCACCGGCAAAACCCTTACCGATCGAGGTGCCGCAGACATCGACGAACTGACCTTCGAAATAGTGGTCGGCGGTGATTTCCTCGCCCACATTGATCAGGTTCTCGGGGTCCACGCGGAATTCCGCGATCTTGCGCTTGGGTTCAACCGAGGCAGCGGCGAAATGGCCGCGCATCGCCTTGGAGGTGCGTTTGGCTTTGGCCGTGCCGGCGCCCAGCTGGACGGCGGTGTAGCCATGTGCATCGGCGGTCCGCTGTGCAACGACCTGCAGCTTGTCCAGCTGAAGAACGGTCACGGGGATCTGCTTGCCGTCTTCCATGAAGAGACGGGTCATGCCGACTTTCTTTGCGATGATACCGGAACGGAGCATCTCAGATCCCTCCCTTACACCTTGATCTCGACATCCACGCCGGCGGCGAGGTCGAGCTTCATCAGCGCGTCCACCGTCTGCGGGGTCGGATCCACGATGTCGAGCAGACGCTTATGCGTGCGGATCTCGAACTGATCGCGGGATTTCTTGTCGACGTGAGGGCCACGGAGAACCGTGAACTTCTCGATCTTGTTCGGCAGCGGGATCGGACCACGGACGGTGGCGCCGGTGCGCTTTGCCGTGCTCACGATTTCCTGCGTGGAAGCATCCAGGACGCGATAGTCGAATGCTTTCAGCCGGATACGGATTGTTTGACCAGACATGTCAATTCAGCCTTTTTCGGCGTTTGAGTTGAGAGGAGGAAGCCGGACCACCCGGCCCCCTCGTCGAACCCTTATTGTTTAGAGCGCCGTCTCCGGCGCTCCGGTTCTATTCCGGATGGGTGAGATCACCCATCCTACCGCACCGTTCCCGGCGCTGTGTCAGCGTGTAGGATGGGTGCTCGGCACCCATCTCCCGAGATCACTCGAGGATTTTCGACACGACGCCAGACCCCACGGTCCGGCCGCCTTCGCGGATGGCGAAACGCAGCGATTCTTCCATCGCGATCGGCGCGATCAGCTCAACCGTGAACTTCAGGTTGTCGCCGGGCATCACCATTTCGGTGCCCTCGGGCAGCTGAACCGTGCCGGTCACATCCGTCGTACGGAAGTAGAACTGCGGGCGGTAGTTCGCGAAGAACGGCGTGTGACGGCCACCTTCATCCTTCGTCAGGATGTAGGCTTCGGCTTCGAACTTCGTGTGCGGCTTCACCGAACCCGGCTTACACAGAACCTGACCACGCTCGACCTGCTCGCGGTCGATGCCGCGCAGCAGCGCGCCGATATTGTCGCCGGCTTCACCACGATCCAGCAGCTTGCGGAACATTTCCACACCGGTGCAGGTCGTCTTCTGCGTGTCCTTGATGCCGACGATTTCAAGCTCGTCGCCAACGTTCACCACGCCACGCTCGACACGGCCGGTCACAACCGTGCCGCGGCCGGAGATCGAGAACACGTCTTCGATCGGCATCAGGAACGGCTGGTCAACGGCACGGGCCGGCTGCGGGATGTACTCGTCGACAGCCGCCATCAGCTCACGGATCTTGGTCTCGCCGATCGCGTCGTCACGGCCTTCCAGAGCGGCCAGGGCGGACCCTGCCACGATCGGAATATCGTCGCCCGGATAGTCGTACTCGCTCAGCAGTTCGCGGACTTCCATCTCGACCAGTTCCAGCAGCTCTTCGTCATCCACCTGGTCGACCTTGTTCAGGAAGACGACCATGGCGGGAATGCCGACCTGACGACCCAGCAGGATGTGCTCGCGGGTCTGCGGCATCGGGCCGTCAGCTGCGTTCACAACCAGGATCGCGCCGTCCATCTGCGCCGCACCGGTGATCATGTTCTTGACGTAGTCGGCGTGGCCGGGGCAGTCGACATGCGCATAGTGACGGTTGTCCGTCTCGTATTCCACATGTGCGGTCGAGATCGTGATCCCGCGCGCCTTCTCTTCCGGGGCACCGTCGATCTGGTCGTAGGCCTGGAATTCACCGAAGAATTTCGTGATCGCCGCCGTCAGCGTCGTCTTGCCGTGGTCAACGTGACCGATCGTGCCGATGTTGCAGTGCGGCTTGCCGCGCTCAAACTTTTGCTTTGCCATGGTTCAATTCCCTTTTTCTTTCCGATGGGTGCCAGCACCCATCCTACGGTTTGGGGCGGGCGGCCGCGCCGCCCCGCCGTTATGCGTATTTCGACTGGATCTCGTCGGAGATGTTCTGCGGCACCGGATCGTAATGCGAGAACTGCATCGTAAACTGCGCCCGGCCCGAAGACATGGACCGCAGAGTGTTGATGTAGCCGAACATATTGGCCAGCGGCACGTTCGCGTCGATCGCGATCGCATTACCGCGGTTCTCCTGACCGGAGACCTGGCCACGACGGGAGGTCAGGTCACCGATGATGCCGCCGGTATATTCTTCCGGGGTGATCACTTCGACCTTCATGATCGGTTCCAGCAGCTTCGCGCCGGCCTTCTTCATGCCTTCCCGCATGCCCATACGAGCCGCGATTTCGAACGCGAGAACCGAGGAGTCCACGTCGTGGAACTTGCCGTCGACCAGCGCAACCTTGAAGTCGATCACCGGGAAGCCTGCGAGAGGACCGGAGTCCATGACCGACTTGATGCCCTTTTCGACGCCGGGGATGTATTCCTTCGGCACGGCGCCGCCGACGATACGGGATTCGAAGGAATAGCCTTCGCCCGGCTCTGTCGGGGTGATGATGAGCTTGACCTCTGCGAACTGACCGGACCCACCCGACTGTTTCTTGTGGGTGTAGGTGTGCTCCACCTCTTTGGAGATCGTCTCACGGTATGCCACCTGCGGCGCACCGATGTTCGCCTCAACCTTGAACTCGCGCTTCATGCGGTCGACGAGGATGTCGAGGTGAAGTTCGCCCATGCCCTTCATGATGGTCTGACCGGACTCGAGGTCGGTTTCCACGCGGAAGGACGGGTCTTCGGCTGCCAGACGGGCCAGCGCCTGGGACATCTTCTCCTGGTCGCCTTTGGTCTTCGGCTCGACGGCGATCTCGATCACCGGCTCGGGGAAGGTCATCGTTTCGAGAACGACGGGCTCTTTTTCCGAGCAGAGCGTGTCACCCGTGGTCGTGTCTTTCAGACCGGCCAGCGCGATGATGTCGCCTGCGAAGGCTTCCTCGATCTCCTCACGGTTGTTGGAGTGCATCATCATCATACGACCGATGCGCTCTTTCTTGCCCTTGGTGGAGTTCAGGATCGAGTCGCCCTTCTTCAGCACGCCGGAATAGAGGCGGGTGAAGGTCAGGGAGCCGACGAACGGGTCGTTCATGATTTTGAACGCGAGGCCCGCAAAGGCCATGTTGTCGTCCGCACGGCGCGCGATGTTCCGCTCTTCGTTTTCGTCGCCCGGCTTGAAGCCCATGTAATCGACCACGTCCAGCGGGCTGGGCAGGTAGTCGATCACGGCGTTCAGCAGCGGCTGCACACCTTTGTTCTTGAACGCGGAGCCGCCCAGAACCGGCACGAAATGCAGTGCCAGCGTGCCCTTGCGGAGCAGCTTGCGCAGCGTGTCGATATCGGGCTCTTCGCCTTCGAGATAGGCCATCATCGCGTCGTCGTCTTCTTCGACGGCCGCTTCGATCATCTTGCCGCGCCACTCATCAGCCTGCGCCTTGAGGGAGTCGCGGATCGGCTCTTTGGACCAGGACGCGCCCAGATCTTCGCCTTTCCAGACCCACTCTTCCATGGTGACCAGATCGATCAGGCCTTCCAGCTCGTTCTCTGCACCGATGGGCAGGGCAACGGGAACGGCACGCGCACCGGTACGGTCCTCGACCATCTTCACACAGTTGAAGAAGTCGGCGCCGATCTTGTCCATCTTGTTGACGAAGACGATCCGCGGAACCTTGTAGCGGTCAGCCTGACGCCACACGGTTTCGGTCTGCGGCTCAACACCGGCGTTTGCGTCCAGAACGCAGACGGCACCGTCGAGCACGGCCAGCGAACGTTCGACTTCGATGGTGAAGTCGACGTGGCCGGGAGTGTCGATGATGTTCATCCGGTACTTGGTGTCGGAGGTGCCGTCAGCGGTCGGCTCTTCCTGGCGCTGCCAGAAAGTCGTCGTTGCGGCGGACGTGATCGTGATGCCACGCTCCTGCTCCTGCTCCATCCAGTCCATGGTGGCGGCGCCATCATGCACTTCGCCGATGTTGTGCGACTTGCCGGTGTAGAACAGGATCCGTTCCGAGCAAGTGGTCTTGCCGGCGTCGATATGCGCCATGATACCGAAGTTCCGGTACCGCTGGAGGGGATAGTCGCGTGCCATGATATGCAGCCTTTGGTCGAGGAATTAGAGAAGGATTACCAGCGGTAGTGGCTGAATGCCTTGTTCGCATCGGCCATCTTGTGCGTGTCTTCACGCTTTTTGACGGCAGAACCACGCGAGTTCACGGCATCCAGAAGTTCACCCGCCAGGCGCTCTTCCATGGTGTTTTCATTGCGGGCGCGGGAGGCGTTGATCAGCCAGCGGATGGCCAGCGCTTCACGACGCTCGGGGCGCACTTCGACCGGAACCTGGTAGGTTGCACCACCAACCCGGCGGGAGCGAACCTCGACCGACGGTTTGATGTTGTCGAGCGCTTCGTGGAAGATCTCGACCGGTGCGCGCTTGACCTTGGCTTCGACCCGGTCGAGGGCATTGTAGATGATCCGTTCGGCGACGGATTTCTTACCGTCAACCATCAGGTTGTTCATGAACTTCGTCAGAACCCGGTCACCATATTTGGCGTCGGGCAGGATTTCGCGTTTTTCAGCGGCGTGACGGCGGGACATCTCTCAGATTCCTCTTATTTCGGGCGCTTCGCGCCGTACTTCGAACGACGCTGCTTACGGTCTTTGACGCCCTGGGTATCCAGCACGCCGCGGAGAATGTGGTAACGGACGCCCGGAAGGTCTTTCACACGGCCGCCACGGATCAGGACCACGGAGTGCTCCTGAAGGTTGTGGCTTTCGCCCGGGATGTAGCTGATGACTTCAAAGCCGTTGGTCAGACGCACCTTGGCCACTTTCCGCATAGCCGAGTTCGGCTTCTTCGGGGTGGTGGTGTAGACCCGGGTGCAGACGCCGCGTTTCTGCGGGCACTGTTCCAGGTGCTGGGATTTGGAGCGTTTTACTTTGGGCTGCCGGGGTTTCCGGATCAGCTGTTGGATCGTTGGCATCGGGCGTTGGTCCCCATCTCTCACATATGTGCGCACCCTGCGGTGCTGTTTCTCTTCACGCTGCGCGCGTCCACGCAACGCATAAAAAACCGCATGCGTCCCCATGATCACAGGGAACGACGCGGTGGGTTTTCCAGAGGATCGGGGCGTTGCAACCCGGATCTTGACCACTTCGATTCGATTGGCGGCGGGGAGATCCCCTCAGCCGATTGGCGCGCGTATACGCAGAGTCGCCAGGGTTGTCAACAAGCCCCCTCCCCCGCTCGGCCCTTGCCACGATGCGCCGCCGCTGACATCGTGGCCGGACGGTCACGGGCAGGTCAAAGAGGTATGTGTGCCATGCAGGTTATCGGGCTATGCCGGTTTTCCTACCCCGCTCTAGGCGGGTTCCAGGTCGAACATGAAACGATCGAGGACCGCATCGCCTTTCTCTATGCCGAACACCGGCTGGAGGAAAGGTTCCGCCTGATGGAAACCGTGGCGCTCCCCTGCATCCGCGACCAGACCGATCCCGATTTCGAGCTGATCATCGTCATCGGCGACCAGCTGCCAGCGCATCACCGCAGGCGGCTTGAAAAGCTCTGCGCCGATATCCCCCAGATCCGGATCGAGGCCCAGCCGCCCCGCAATCATCGTGAGGTGATGAAAGAGCTGCTGAACGACGCGCGCGGCAATCGCAAGGAACCCTGCCTGCAATTCCGCCACGACGATGACGATGCCTTTTCGGTAGATTTCATCGAACAGCTCCGCCGTGTGGCCGAAGAGACCCATACGATCTGCGCCAGCCACCGCGCCGTCACCTTCGACTGGAACCGCGGCTATATCGCGGAAATGTCGGGCAAGGGCATCGCCGCCGGATCGCTCTACCGCCCCTTCTACCCGGCCGCCATGGGCATGCATATCCGCGCCGGCGACGGGCTGACCATCATGAATTTCATGCACGAACGCCTGCCCCAGTTCACCCCCGCCGTGACCTTCACCGACCCGCATATGTGGGTGCGCACGCATAACGGCTGGAACGACAGCCGCCAGAAACCGGTGAAAGCCTTCAAGGTTACGCCCCTCACCCGGGAGGAGGAAGGCGAATTCGAGGCGCGCTTTGCCATCGACGCCGATGCCATCCGCCGGGTTTTCGTCGACGTCGGTTAAGCCCCCGGCCGCGCCGCCCGCTGCCGCGCCACCCGCGCCGCCTCCGCCGCAGAACGCCGCGTCCGGATGGCCTCCCGCCAGAAGGAATAGACCCCGGAGCCGACGACGATCACCGCCCCGATCAAAATCGACGGCGCCGGCCAGTCGCCAAAAACGACTAGGCCCAGCACCAGCGCCCAGATCAGCGCCGAATAGCGGAAGGGCGAGACAAAACTCACGTCGCCGATCCGCATCGCCTGCACCGAGGCAAGATAGGCGCCCAACACCGCAACAATGGCCCCGGCTATAAGGCCGCCGCTGCCCGCACTCACCGGCACCCAGCCGGCGCCCAGCGTCACCGCGGTTGAGACGACCCCAACAATGCCCGATGTCACCACCGCCACCACCAGCGTCGGCGCCGCGGACGAGAGTTTCCGCGTCACGATATCCCGCGCCACGATCGTCAGAACGGACAGCAATGCAAAGACCGCATACCGGTTGAACCCCTGCACCCCCGGTTGGACAATCAGCAGAACTCCGAAAAACCCGAGAGCTGCGGCCAGACCACGCCGCCAGCCAATTTTCTCGCCCAGCACCAGAGCAGCCACCAGCATGACCGCCAGCGGCGAGGACTGGACGATCGCTGTCGCATTCGCCAGCGGCAGATGGAAAAGCGCGGTCAGAAAGAACGAGGCCGTCGCAGCCTCAAGCAGCCCCCGCAAGACCGTCAGCGCCAGATCCCGCCGGGACATCGGCCGCCGCAACGCGCCCCCGCGCCAGGCCATGGCCACCAGGATCGCCGTCACCACCCCGTTGCGCAGCATGAGGATCTGATGCAGGGGCAGCACATCGGCCAGGGACTTCATGAAGGCGTCGTTGATGGTGAATAGCGCCATCGAGGCCGACATGATCAGCGCGGCCTTCAGATTGTCGCTCATACCCCTCCTCCAAGCTTGAGCTCCAGCAACGCCTTTGCGTCCAGCCCGAAATGACGCCTGATCTGCCGCTCAACCCGAATGGGTTTCAGCTCGCCCCGCCGTGGCTCCAGATGCGGGGTCGAGGAATTGTCGGCATGGATCGACCGGATGAACCCGGGGAGGGAAATATCCGTATAAGTATTGTAATGCGCCGGGAAATTCCTGTGATTGAACCGGTATGGATTATGAGCCGCCCCCGGCCGGTGCATCAGGGTCGTCCCGATCGCCAGAGGCGCACGCAGATAGCAATCCGTAAGACTGTTCCCCTCGTCGGCGTCGATGGTGAAATAGAAGCCCTTGTTCCAGCATAGCATCGTCGGGGTATCGTCGGATTGCGCCGTCAGAAGATGCCGCCCGATGCGTTTGGCCCGTTCGACCATCTCCAGGTCCACCGCATCGTCATCGTCGATCCGGAAAGACAGCCGATGCCCGGACCCATCCTCCGGCACCCGCTCATAGGCCTGCTTCAAGAGCTGGTAATGCCTGTCCACGGGTGCCGGCCAGACCTCGATGCCGGGATGCACGGCCACCAGATCGCGCAGCCGGTCCAGATAGGGCCGCGGCATCTGATCCGATGTCAGGATAACCAGATGAAACTCCGGATCGCTCTGCTGCAGAAGGGTCGGTAATGTCAGCGCCTCGAAAAGACGAAACCGCAGGTCCATCGCCTCTTCACGGAAAATGCGCGCCGCAATCTCATCCGGACCACCCCGCTTTCTTGTGTTGAAATCGGTTGTCAGGACGGAAAACCGCATGACCCCGACCATCTGAAATCCGCTGAACTCGACCACGCCACCCCCGCTTTTCTCCGATGTCGCACGCGCCGCGCCCGAAAGGAAGATCCAGCGGAGCGCCTGCGGCGCACGCCATGTTTTGTGGATCAGCGCCTCCGCCCGGCCACGCGCGGGTTGGGAAGGCTGAAGTTGAGTATTTTTGGAAAGATGAAGCGCGGCCCGTCCCTTCATCTTTCCAAAATACTCCGGGATGAGGCGCGGTACGCGCCGAGGGGCAGCGCCCCTCTGCCTCACCCGCCAAAGAAAAAGGCCCCCGGAAACACCGGGGGCCTTTTGAACTCAGCAATCCGTCGGATCAGTCCCGGCTTTCCGGCGTTTCCACCAGAGTATCGAACTCATCACCACCGACGACATCGTCCTGCGTGGGTGCCGCCAGAGCTGCGGCCTGTTCGGCCTCTTCCCGGCGTGCGTCCAGCACGACATTGTCCCGCTCCGACGCGATGCGGCGCACGCGCTGCGTGGCCCCGCCCGTGCCCGCCGGGATCAGGCGGCCGACGATGACGTTCTCTTTCAGGCCAACGAGCTTGTCGCGCTTGCCCTGAACCGAAGCCTCGGTCAGCACCCGCGTCGTCTCCTGGAAGGAGGCGGCGGAGATGAAAGACCGCGTCTGCAGCGACGCCTTGGTGATACCCAGCAGGATCGGCTGACCCTCTGCCGGACGACCGCCACGGGCCAGTGCCTTTTCGTTTGCCTCGTCGAACTCGATCTTGTCGACCGTTTCGCCCTTCAGCAGCACCGTGTCGCCGGACTCCGAGATCTCCCACTTCTGCAGCATCTGGCGAACGATCACCTCGATGTGCTTGTCGTTGATCTTCACGCCCTGCAGCCGGTAGACGTCCTGCACCTCGTTGATCATGTATTCGGCCAGCGCTTCGACACCCATGATGGCCAGGATGTCATGCGGCGCGGGGTTGCCGTCCATGATGTAGTCGCCCTTCTGCACGAAGTCGCCTTCCTGCACCGGGATGTGCTTGCCCTTCGGCACCATGTATTCCACCGGCTCCATGCTCTCGTCGGAGGGCTGGATCGCGATGCGGCGCTTGTTCTTGTAGTCGCGCCCGAAGCGAACGTAGCCGTCGATCTCCGCGATGATGGCGTGGTCCTTGGGACGACGCGCCTCGAAGAGTTCCGCCACCCGCGGCAGACCGCCGGTGATGTCCTTCGTTTTGGCCCCTTCGCGCGGGATACGCGCGACGACGTCGCCGGCCTTGATGGTCTGGCCATCTTCGACCGAAAGGATCGCATCCACCGACATCGGATAGGTCACCGGGTTGCCGGCCTCGTTGCGGACGGGCTCTCCGTCATCACCGAGGATCAGCAGTTCCGGCTTCAGCTCATTGCCCTTGGGCGAGCCGCGCCAGTCCGACACGATGCGCTGCGTCATGCCGGTGGCCTCGTCGGTATCCTCGCGCACGGCGATACCGGCGACGAGGTCGACATAGCGCACCTGCCCCGCCTTTTCGGCGATGATCGGCAGCGTGTAGGGATCCCATTCGAACAGCTTGTCGCCGCGCGAAACGGTCTCGCCTTCCTTGACGAAGATCTTCGTACCATAGCCCAGCTTGTGGCTGGCCCGTTCGGTCCCGGTGCTGTCCAGAAGCCGCAGCTTCATATTGCGGCCCATGACCAGCATGTCGCCTGCGGCATTTTCCAGCAGGTTCGGATATTCGAACGCCACTGTCCCGTCCGCCGAAGCTTCAAGGAAGGACTGCTGACCACCCTGGGCCACGCCGCCGATGTGGAAGGTCCGCATCGTCAGCTGCGTGCCGGGTTCACCGATCGACTGTGCCGCGATGATGCCCACGGCCTCGCCCTGGTTCACCATCGTACCGCGTGCAAGATCGCGACCGTAGCAGGTTGCGCAGACGCCATCCTCGGCCTCACAGGTCAGCGGCGAGCGGATGCGCATGGACAGGACATTGGCATCCTGGATCATGTCGGCACAGCGTTCGTCGATCAGCGTACCCCGCGCGACCAGCACCTCTTCGGTGCCGGGGCGGAGAACATCCTCGGCCGCGACACGGCCCAGCACACGCTCGCCGATGGTGGCAACGACTTCGCCGTCGTTCACCGCAGGCTCCGCGGTCACGGCGCGGTCGGTGCCGCAATCCACTTCGCGGACGATGCAGTCCTGTGCCACGTCGACGAGACGACGCGTCAGGTAACCGGAGTTCGCGGTCTTCAGAGCCGTATCCGACAGACCCTTCCGGGCACCGTGGGTCGAGTTGAAGTATTCAAGAACGGTCAGACCTTCCTTGAAGTTCGAGATGATCGGCGTCTCGATGATGTCGCCATTCGGCTTCGCCATCAGGCCGCGCATCCCGCCCAGCTGCTTCATCTGCGTGACGGAACCCCGGGCACCGGAGTGGGCCATCATGTAGACCGAGTTCGGCTCCATCTCGGCGCCGTTCTCATCCGTATGCACCGACGAGATGGTCGACATCATGGCTTCGGTGACCTTGTCGTTACACTTCGACCAGGCATCGACAACCTTGTTGTACTTTTCGCCCTGAGTGATCAGGCCGTCCATGTACTGCTGTTCGAAGTCCTTCACCTGCTCGCGGGTGTCTTCGACGATGGTCCACTTGGTTTCCGGGATCACCATGTCGTCCTTGCCGAAGGAAATGCCGGCCTTGAACGCTTCACGGAAGCCCATGGTCATGATCTGGTCACAGAAGATGACCGACTCTTTCTGACCGCAGTAGCGGTAGACGGTGTCGATGACCTGCTGCACTTCGCGCTTCCGCAGCAGACGGTTCACGAGGGCAAAGGGCGCCTTCGCGTTCATCGGCAGCAGGGCACCGAGACGGACCCGGCCGGGCGTCGTCTCGAAGCGCATCATGACTTCGTTGCCCTCTTCGTCGATCTGCGCGATCCGCGCGTTGATCTTGGCATGCAGGTGCACGGCACCGCTGTCGAGCGCATACTGGACTTCTTCGATGGAGGCGAAGGACATGCCCTCGCCCACCATGCCTTCACGCATGATCGTGGTGTAGTAGAGACCGAGGATCATATCCTGCGACGGAACGATGATCGGCGCGCCGTTGGCGGGCGACAGAACGTTGTTCGTCGACATCATCAGCACGCGGGCTTCCAGCTGGGCTTCCAGCGAGAGCGGCACGTGAACGGCCATCTGGTCACCGTCGAAGTCGGCGTTGAAGGCCGAACAGACGAGCGGGTGCAGCTGGATCGCCTTGCCTTCGACCAGCGTGGGTTCAAAGGCCTGGATGCCCAGACGGTGCAGCGTCGGAGCGCGGTTCAGCAGGACCGGGTGTTCGCGGATAACCTCGTCGAGGATATCCCAGACTTCCGGGCGTTCCTTCTCCACCAGCTTTTTCGCCTGCTTCACGGTGGAGGACAGACCTTTGGCCTCCAGACGCGAGTAGATGAAGGGCTTGAACAGTTCCAGCGCCATCTTCTTTGGCAGGCCGCACTGGTGCAGCTTCAGTTCCGGACCCGTCACGATGACAGACCGGCCGGAGAAGTCGACGCGTTTCCCGAGAAGGTTCTGACGGAAGCGGCCGTGCTTACCCTTCAGCATGTCCGACAGCGATTTCAGCGGGCGCTTGTTCTGGCCCGTGATGACGCGGCCGCGACGGCCGTTGTCAAACAGCGCATCGACCGATTCCTGCAGCATCCGCTTTTCGTTGCGGACGATGATATCGGGCGCGCGCAGTTCGATCAGACGCTTCAGACGGTTGTTCCGGTTGATCACACGGCGATAGAGGTCGTTCAGGTCCGACGTCGCGAACCGGCCACCATCCAGCGGGACCAGCGGACGCAGTTCCGGCGGGATCACGGGGATCACGGTCAGGATCATCCACTCCGGACGGTTGCCGGATTCCAGGAAGCTTTCCACAACCTTCAGGCGCTTGATGATCTTCTTGGGCTTCAGCTCGCCGGTGGCCTCGGCCAGATCCGCGCGCAGGTTCTCGGCCTCGGATTCGAGGTCGATCTTGGCCAGCATCTCACGGATGGCCTCGGCACCGATGTTCGCCTGGAAGGCGTCCATGCCATAGGCATCCTGGGCATCCATGAACTCTTCCTCGGTCAGCATCTGACCTTCGGTGAGATCGGTGAGACCCGGATCGATCACGACGTAGTTCTCGAAATAGAGCACACGCTCCAGATCGCGCAGGGTCATGTCCAGCAGCAGGCCGATCCGCGACGGAAGGGACTTCAGGAACCAGATATGCGCGACGGGCGCGGCCAGTTCGATATGGCCCATACGCTCACGGCGAACCTTCTGCAGCGTGACTTCCACACCGCATTTCTCGCAGACAACGCCGCGATACTTCATGCGCTTATATTTGCCGCAGAGGCATTCATAATCTTTGATCGGCCCAAAGATACGGGCGCAGAAGAGGCCGTCACGCTCCGGTTTGTAGGTCCGGTAGTTGATCGTCTCAGGCTTTTTGATTTCGCCATAGGACCATGAGAGGATCCTCTCGGGCGAGGCCAGCGACACCTTGATCTCGTCAAAGACCTTTTGCGGCGTCAGCGGGTTGAACGGGTTGTTGGTCAGTTCCTGGTTCATGTCTTTATCCTAGATGACAGGGCGGGAGGGGAGAGGCGATGGGTGAAAATCACCCATCCTACGTGAGCCGTAGGATGGGTGCTTGCACCCGTCGTTATTCCTCATCCTCCGCGTCCAGGAGTTCCATATTCAGGCCGAGGCCGCGGACTTCCTTCACGAGCACGTTAAAGCTCTCCGGAACGCCGGCTTCGAAATTATCCTCGCCCTTCACGATCGATTCATAGACCTTGGTCCGGCCGGCCACGTCGTCCGACTTCACCGTCAGCATCTCCTGCAGGGTGTAGGCGGCGCCGTAAGCTTCCAGAGCCCAGACCTCCATCTCCCCGAAACGCTGACCACCGAACTGCGCCTTACCACCCAGCGGCTGCTGCGTGACGAGCGAGTACGGCCCGGTCGAACGGGCGTGGATCTTGTCGTCCACCAGGTGATGCAGCTTCAGCAGGTACTTCACACCCACGGTGACCTTGCGGCTGAACTGTTCGCCGGTCCGACCGTCGAACAGGACCGACTGGCCCGAAGTGTCAAAGCCCGACCGCTCAAGCGCGTCGTTGATGTCCGCCTCTTTCGCGCCGTCGAAAACCGGGGTCGCGATCGGAACGCCGCGGGTCACATTGCCCGCCGCTTCGATCATCCGGTCTTCGTCCATATCGGCGAAGCCTTCGTCATAGACCTCGTCGCCATAGACGATCTTGAGCGCATCCTTGACCGGCGTCAGGTCGCCCGAGCGGCGATAGGCCGCCAGCGCGTCATCAACCTGGATACCAAGCCCGCGGGAGGCCCAGCCCATATGCGTCTCAAGGATCTGACCGACGTTCATACGGCTAGGCACGCCCAGCGGGTTCAGACAGAAGTCGACCGGCGTCCCGTCTTCGAGGAACGGCATGTCTTCCATCGGAACAACGCGGGAGATCACACCCTTGTTGCCGTGACGGCCGGCCATCTTGTCGCCCGGCTGAAGCTTGCGCTTCACGGCGATGAAGACCTTGACCATCTTCATCACACCCGGCGGCAGGTCGTCGCCCCGGCGCACCTTCTCGACCTTGTCCTCGAACCGGGCGTCGAGCGCGCGCTTCTGCACCTCGTACTGCTCGTTCAGGGCTTCGACGATCTGGGCATCCTGGTCTTCGGCCAACGCCAGCTGCCACCAATGCGACCGCGGCAGCGAGGAGAGAAGCTCCTCGTCGATCACGGAATTCGGCTTGACGCCCTTCGGCCCCTTCACCGCGGTCTTGCCGAGGATCAGGTCCCGCAGACGGGCGTAGATGTTGCGGTCGAGGATCGCCAACTCGTCGTCCCGGTCACGGCCGAGACGCGCGATTTCCTCACGCTCGATCTGCAGGGCACGTTCGTCCTTTTCCACACCGTGGCGGTTGAAGACGCGGACCTCGACAACGGTCCCGTAATCGCCCGGCTTCACACGAAGCGAGGTGTCACGGACATCCGATGCCTTTTCCCCGAAGATGGCGCGGAGGAGCTTTTCTTCCGGCGTCATCGGGCTTTCGCCCTTCGGAGTGATCTTGCCCACGAGGATATCGCCCGGCTCCACATCGGCACCGATGTAGACGATGCCCGCCTCGTCGAGGTTGCGCAGGGCTTCCTCACCGACGTTGGGGATATCGCGGGTGATCTCTTCCGGCCCGAGCTTCGTGTCACGCGCGGCAACTTCGAATTCCTCGATATGGACCGAGGTGAAGACGTCGTCGCGGGAAATCCGCTCGGAGATCAGGATGGAGTCTTCGTAGTTGTAGCCGTTCCAGGGCATGAAGGCGACGATGACGTTCTTGCCGAGCGCCAGTTCACCGATATCGGTGGAGGGGCCGTCGGCGACAACTTCGCCCTTGCTGACCGTGTCACCCACCTTCACCAGCGGACGCTGGTTGATACAGGTGTTCTGGTTGGAACGCTGGAACTTGCGCAGACGGTAGATGTCCACGCCGGCATCGCCGAGCTCCAGATCCTCGGTCGCCCGTACAACGATACGCTGGGCATCGACCTGGTCGATGATCCCGCCACGTTTCGCCATGATGGCCGCACCCGAGTCACGCGCCACGACGCCTTCGATCCCGGTGCCGACCAGCGGCGCCTCGGCCCGCAGAAGCGGAACCGCCTGACGCTGCATGTTCGAGCCCATCAGGGCGCGGTTGGCGTCGTCATTTTCAAGGAACGGGATGAGCGAGGCCGCAACGGACACCAACTGCTTGGGCGACACGTCGATCAGGTCCACGTTTTCACGCGGTGCGAGGGTGTATTCCCCCTGCTGACGGGTGTTGACCAACTCGTTCTGGAAGTTGCCGTTTTCATCGAGGTTGGCGTTCGCCTGCGCCACGGTGTGACGCATTTCCTCGGTCGCGGACATGTATTTCACGTCATCCGTGACATGACCGTTTTCAACCCGGCGATACGGGGTCTCGATAAAGCCGTACTTGTTCACGCGGGCAAAGGTCGCCAGCGAGTTGATCAGACCGATGTTCGGACCTTCCGGCGTCTCAATCGGACACATGCGCCCGTAGTGCGTGGCGTGAACGTCACGCACCTCAAAGCCTGCACGTTCGCGGGTCAGACCGCCCGGCCCAAGCGCGGAAAGACGACGCTTGTGCGTCACTTCCGAAAGCGGGTTCGTCTGGTCCATAAACTGCGACAGCTGCGAGGAGCCGAAGAATTCGCGCACAGCCGCCGCCGCCGGTTTCGCGTTGATCAGATCCTGCGGCATGACCGTGTCGATCTCGACCGAGGACATACGTTCCTTGATCGCGCGCTCCATGCGGAGCAGACCGACGCGGTACTGGTTCTCCATCAGCTCGCCAACAGAGCGAACACGACGGTTGCCGAGGTGGTCGATGTCATCAACCTCCCCACGTCCGTCACGCAGGTCGACCAGCGCCTTGACGCAAGCCACGATGTCTTCGTTGCGCAGGGTGCGGACGGTATCTTCCGCATCCAGTGCCAGACGCATGTTCATCTTCACCCGGCCCACGGCCGACAGGTCGTAGCGCTCCGAGTCGAAGAACAGCTGATCGAAGAGCGCAGAGGCGGCCTCAACCGTCGGCGGCTCACCCGGACGCATAACGCGGTAGATATCCATGAGCGCGCTTTCGCGGTTCATGTTCTTGTCCTGCGCCATGGTGTTGCGCATGTAGGGGCCGACCTGGATATTGTCGATGTCGAGCACCGGGATATCCGTAATGCCAGCCTCGAGCAGATCCTGGATCGTGCCGCCGGTGATCTCGCCGTCTTTGCTGTATTCCAGCGTCAGCTCGTCGCCGGCCTCGACATAGATCGCGCCGGTTTCCTCGTTGATGATATCCTTGGCAACGAATTTGCCCACGATACGCTCGAACGGCACCAGCAGGTTCTGGATATTGCCTTCGTCGACCATCTTCTTGACGGCACGCGGGGTCACCTTCTTGCCGGCTTCGGCAATCACTTCACCGGTATCGGCATCGACAAGGTCATAGGTCGGACGGGTGCCGCGAACGCGTTCCGGGAAGAACTTCGTCACCCAGCCCTGCCCTTTGCGCAGCGTGTAATCGACGGAGTTGTAATAGGCATCCATGATGCCTTCCTGATCCATGCCAAGCGCATAGAGCAGCGTCGTCACCGGCAGTTTCCGGCGGCGGTCGATCCGGGCGAACACGATATCCTTGGCGTCAAATTCGAAATCCAGCCAGGACCCGCGATACGGGATGATCCGGCAGGCAAACAGCAGCTTGCCCGAGGAATGGGTCTTGCCCTTGTCATGGTCGAAGAACACGCCGGGCGAACGGTGCATCTGGCTCACGATCACACGTTCGGTCCCGTTCACGATGAACGTGCCGTTGGGGGTCATCAGGGGCATGTCGCCCATGAAGACATCCTGTTCCTTGATGTCCTTGACCGACTTGGCGCCGGTATCCTCGTCGATATCGAACACGATCAGGCGCAGAGTGACCTTCAGCGGAGCGCTGTAGGTCATGTCGCGCTGCTGGCATTCCTCAACGTCATATTTAGGCTTTTCGAGTTCATATTTCACGAACTCGAGAATCGAGGTCTCGTTGAAATCCTTGATCGGGAAAACCGACTGGAACACGCCCATGATGCCCTCGCCGGGGGTCGGCTCGGGCTGGTCGCCCGATTTGAGGAACAGATCGTAGGAGGCTTTCTGAACCTCGATGAGGTTCGGCATTTCAAGGACTTCGCGGATTTTACCGTAGTATTTCCGGAGACGTTTCTGACCAAGGTAGGTCTGAGCCATGACGTAAGTCACCTTTCGTTTCACGCGCGGGAACAGGTGTCGCCGGGCTCCGACACTGCGCCCATCAGAAACAGGGGGTCCGGATCAATGCCTGGCCACCTCCCGAATGGTGGCCTCCCGATCCTGCGAACCGCGCCTTAGGCAGGGCTTTCGCAAAAGCCCTCTCTGAGACAGGTTCGGCTGAACCCGGATTTCCGGGTCCAGCCTTGTCACAAAGCGTAGGATGGGTGCTCTGCACCCATCTTCCGCAAGCCGATTACTTGACTTCGACTTCGGCGCCAGCTGCTTCCAGCTTGCCTTTGATTTCTTCGGCTTCGTCCTTCGACACGCCTTCTTTGACGGCTTTGCCACCGGCTTCGACCAGCTCTTTGGCTTCTTTCAGGCCAAGACCGGTGATGCCGCGGACTTCTTTGATCACGTTGATCTTGGAAGCGCCGGCCGACTTCAGGATGACGTCGAATTCGGTTTTTTCTTCCTCAGCTGCGCCGCCGGCGTCGCCGCCTGCCGGGCCCGCCATCATGACAGCGCCGCCAGCTGCGGGCTCGATGCCGTACTCGTCTTTGAGGATGGTTTTCAGTTCTTGTGCTTCGAGAAGGGTCAGACCAACGATCTCTTCAGCAAGTTTCTTCAGATCAGCCATTTTACTGTTTCCGTATCTTTAGATGTGTTCCAACGATGGGGTGTTCAACCCTACGCCAGCTAACAGGTTGCTTACGCCGCCTTGTCCTCGATCGTGGACAGGATGGAGGCGATGTTCGAAGCAGGTGCGCCAATTGCGCCAGCGATGTTCGAAGCGGGTGCGCCGATGCAGCCGACGATGGAAGCGATAAGCTCCTCGCGGGACGGCATCTTCGACACGGCTTCAACGCCGGCACGGTCGAGTGCGTTCTCACCCATTGCGCCGCCAAGGATCTCAAACTTCTTGTTTTCCTTGGCGAAGTCCTCGGCCACTTTCGCTGCTGCGACAGGGTCCTCGGAAAAGGTCAGAACGGTCATGCCCGTCAGGAGCGACCCGATGCTTTCGCAGGGTTTTCCGTCCAGGGCGATCTTGGCGAGCCTGTTCTTGGCGACGCGGACGCTGGCATCGGCCTCACGGGCCTTTGCACGAAGCGACTGCATCTCTGCAACCGTGAGGCCGGTGTAGTGGGCAACCACCACAACGCCAGAGCTTTCGAAGATTTGGCCGAGTTCCTCGACCACTTTCTCTTTCTGGGCTCTATCCACAGTTTCACTCCATATGTGGAGGGTCAGACCCTCCGGCTCAGTTCAGCCGGAACATGAAGCCCCGGCCATGCGGGTCCTTACGGGTCCGTCCAATCTCGCCCCGGGTGCTCACTGGGAACATCCGAAGAAACTTGGGTCTTACCCGTCTCAGGCAGGAATTACAGGATTGCTCCAACCCACCGTCTCGGACGAATCGTCACGCGGGACACAAAGGCCCCGGAATGACAGAGGTGTCCAATACGTCTGATTCACGCGGGAGTAAAGACCCGGACCACAGAAAAATGGCAGACGGCGGCAATTAGCCTGCCTCCGCCGAACCCATGGTCCCACCTGTCCGGGCAATATGTCGATCAACGACATGCTGGACAGCGCATGACCGATAATATACCCGTTAATTCCTTTCGCCGCCACATAAATTTAGCCAGGCTCAGGAGCCGCGATGCCCAGCACGAAAAGGCCTGCCCTTCCAGCGGATATTGCCGGGCTGCGTCAGCGGCTCGTCAAGGCCCGGGCGCGCGGCCTGCCGCCGGATCAGGAGGCGCGCGGGCGGCGCATTCTCGACGCCTGGCTGGCGGCCCTGGAACGGCGGGGGCAAAAGACCCGGGATATCCTTGCCGATCTGGTCAGCGGCGCCGTTGCGCAGCGCCTCGCGGCCCTTACAGGCGAGGAGCTGCGTCGGGAAAACCCGCCCATCCTTGCCAATGCCGCCTGCGCGTCGGGCTGCGCCTTCTGCTGCATCCTGACCGAAGGCGACGGCGGCCTGATCACCGCCAGCGAGGCGCGCCAGCTGCATCGCGCCCTCGCCCCTCTCGCCGGGCACCCTGACGGGCGACAGTGGCACCCGGGCGCCTGCGCCGCCCTGGATCCCGAAACCCGTAATTGCCGCGCGTATGACGATCGCCCGACCGTCTGCCGGTCCTTTCTGTCGGTCGATGTCGATGCCTGCCGGGAGAATGCCGCCGGTGGCGAGGCCGCAGGCGCCGGTCTGCTGGGCAATCACCTCGATTACCTGGCCATTCTTGCCCTCAGCCGGGATTTGCTGAAAGGCACCAGCCTGGTTGCGACATACAGCCTGGAGAAACTGGCCAGCGCCGCCGTCGAGGGCCTGCCCGAGGAGGCGGCTCTCGCCGCCGCCCGGCACAAGACGGCAGAACTGGAAAAGACCTGCCGGGACATCGGCAGGTCTCAGGCAGGCTAGACAGTCCCGGATCAGCTCCGGGCCTTGAAGTCCTCGACCAGCACGCGGAAGAAATCGCGGATGGTCTGCAGGCTCAGCTCCGCATTCTTCATATGTTCGTCCAGATTGGCGATCTCGCGCTCCTGATCGGCCTCGTCGCGCCGCTCCATCTCGTCCTTCAGCTGGGCCAGCGTGACCTCGGTCTCTCCAATCAGCGCCTTGAGCTTGTCTTTCGGCATTACTTTGAAATCGGACATCATCCCCTCCTCAGATCAGGCTGGTCACACCAAGGCAGAGCCCCGGCACAACAAAGAACACACCCAATATGTACAAAAGGGCGACAAGTTTATTATCCGCCGCCGTCACCCCCAGCCATTCGGCCGATTTGACCGGCAGGAACCGCAGGAACGGCAGACCGAAGATCAGGATCACGCCCAGCACATTGTAGGTCAGGTGAATGAAGGCAATCTGCAGCGCCGCCGCCGTATCGCCGGTCACCGCAGTGGCCGCCAGAAGCGCGGTAATGCAGGTGCCGATATTGGCCCCCAGCGTGAACGGGTAGATCTGTTTCAGCCCAAAGGCGCCAGACCCCGCCAGCGGCACCATCAGCGAGGTGGTGGTGGAGGAGGACTGCACCAGAACCGTCACCAGCGTGCCCGAGAAGATGCCGGAGATCGGCCCCTTGCCGATGGCCGTATGCATGATGTCCTTGGCCTTGCCGACCATCAGCGCCTTGAGCAGCTTGCCGACGTAATGGATCGACAGGAAGATCAGCACGATCCCCACCACGATCAGCCCGACACCGCCCACGGTCGACCCCATCGGCTCAAACAGATGCTTGATCGTATCCGTGACCGGAGCCGTCGCCGCTTTGACGAAATTCATGCCCCCCATATCCGCATCGCCCACCACAAAGACCGACGCCAGCGCCTTGCCGATCTTTTCAAGCAGACCAAAAGCGATCTCCAGCGGCAGGAAGATGACAACCGACAGCAGGTTGAAGAAGTCATGCACCGTGGCTGCGGAAAAGGCCCGGGCGAATTCCTTCTTTTCCCGGACATGGCCAAGGCTGACGATCGTATTGGTGATCGAGGTGCCGATATTGGCGCCCATCACCATGGGCACCGCCACGGCAACCGGAAGACCGCCCGCGACGAGCCCCACGATGATCGATGTCACGGTCGATGACGACTGGATCAGCGCCGTCGCCACCGTGCCCACGACAAGCCCGGCAAAGGGATTGGTCGCAAAGGCAAACAGCTCTTTCGCCTGATCGCCCGTCGCCAGTTTGAAACCGGAGCCGATAAGGCCCACGGCACAGATCAGCAGATAGATCAGCCCGGCGACCATGACCCACTGCAACCAGCCGCCTTTTGAATGTTCGAGTGCGGCGCTGTCCTGCGCCTGATTGGTATCAACCATTTCATTGCCCCCACTGACAAATACGTGAGGAGCCTGCGCGACCGGCAAAACCTGAATGTGACAGCCGGTATCCACCCGCCCTTGCGCGGATGCCGCCGTCATCGTCATCAATACGTCACAAAAAAAGGCGGCACCCGGGGGCACCGCCTTTCATGATTCTCAATTTGGATCGGCTCAGTTGCCGGTCGCGCTTTCCACGGCGATGCTCACGCCCGGGCCCATGGAAGAAGACAGCGAGACCTTCTTCATGTAGGTGCCCTTGGCGCCCGCCGGCTTGGCTTTGGAGACGGCATCCACAAAGGCGCGGATGTTCTCGACCAGCTTGGCCTCGTCGAAGGAGACCTTGCCGACACCGGCATGCACGACACCGGCCTTCTCGGCCTTGAACTGAACTTCGCCGCCTTTGGCCGCTTTCACGGCATCGGCCACATCCATCGTCACCGTGCCGACCTTGGGGTTCGGCATCAGGTTACGCGGGCCGAGGATCTTACCCAGACGGCCAACGATCGGCATCATGTCCGGGGTCGCGATGCAGCGGTCGAACTCGATCTTGCCGGACTGGATGGTCTCCATCAGGTCTTCGGCGCCAACGATATCGGCACCAGCGGCAGAGGCTTCGTCCGCCTTGGGGCCACGGGCGAAGACGGCAACGCGCACGTCTTTACCGGTACCATTGGGCAGTCCGACAACGCCGCGGACCATCTGGTCTGCGTGGCGCGGATCGACGCCGAGGTTCATCGCGATCTCGACGGTTTCGTCGAATTTCGCATTGGCGTTCGCCTTGATCAGCGTAACGGCTTCCTCGACAGAGATGTTTTCTTTGCCGGCGAAAGCTTCACGGGCAGCGGTGGTACGTTTTCCGAGCTTTGCCATCTTACTTCACCTCAATGCCCATGGACCGGGCGGAGCCCATGATGATCTGCATCGCACCCTCGACGGAGTTCGCGTTCAGATCCTTCATCTTCGCTTCGGCGATTTCTTTGACCTGAGCCAGGCTCACGGTGCCAGCCGTCGACTTGCCGGGCTCTTTGGAGCCGGATTTCAGCTTGGCGGCCTTCTTGAGGTAATAAGACGCGGGCGGCGTCTTGATTTCCATCGTGAAGGATTTGTCCTGGTAGTAGGAAATCACGGTCGGGCACGGTGCGCCAGGCTCCATGTCCTGCGTCTTGGCGTTGAACGCCTTGCAGAATTCCATGATGTTGATCCCGCGCTGACCCAGTGCGGGGCCAACCGGCGGGGACGGGTTTGCCTGCCCGGCAGGCACTTGCAGCTTGAGGCTGCCAATCAGCTTCTTGGCCATGGGCCATCTCCTGTATCATCGCGTGCGATGGGTGAAATCACCCATCCTACGCCTCTCCCTCCGGGCGCGCCCTTCGGGATATGTGTGCGTGGTCAGGTCTGACGGTCGCGACCGCCGCGCCTCCCACGAATGAATGCACCGGAATCGGAGACCCAGCACGAGTGGCACCCCTTAAAGCCATTGCCCCCGTATGGCAACAGGCTTTGGCGATCCGGGACCGCTCAGCCGTCCGACGCGCCAAGCGCAGCCCGGGCGGCCCCGGCGATCTCCTCATCCGGAGATGCCGCCAGCCGCTCCAGCACCGGGCGCATCCCCTCGACCGACAGCCCCGCCTCTGTCGCGCACATCATCGCCTCCCAGAGGTGCCCGGCCTCGATCAGCCGCATCACAAAGGGCGGGTCATAGGCATATTCCTCATGGACATAGAACCAGAAGGACTGCGCCGAGGGCAGGTAAGGCTCCGCCTCGCCCTCGGCAAAGATATCGAGCACCCAGCCGTCAATATCATAGCCAGGCGCATCCGACCTCAGCCGCGAAAAGGCCCCGTCGAATTCTACGTTCAACCCGTCGAGAAAGCCGCCAGCCACCACGCGACGATTCACCGGCAAGGCCCTGAGGTGGTCCAGCATCCAGGCCATCGGCTCCGGCGCGCTGCGCACGAAATTCCGCTCGGGCTCGTTGTACAGCTGCCCCAGATAGCGCCCGGCCGCCCCCGCCACCAGAGGATGCGGATCCTCCAGCTGTGGCAGCAGTTGAGCCTCGCAATTTGCCCAGGTCAGCTTCTGTTTGCCCTCCCGGGCCAGCGACACCAGCGCAAAGGCCCGCGCCAACGCCTGATGACTGCCCTGCCCCCGCCCCTTGGCATCCAGCCCGGCCAGCCAGTCCTGCACCACGCCGAAAAACGGCGGCAGCGGGGCCTCCATCACCGACCAGCAGAATTTCAGATGGGCATAGGGGGTTTCGGCCAGCGCCCGCTCCATCGCCGCAAGGAATGGCGCCATCAGCAACGTCGCCTCCGCCCGGTCCAGCGCGATATGGGCAAGCGGGACCGCAGCGCGCGGTGCCCCCTCCGCCGGTGTCCGGCCAAAGGCCAGATCCCGCGTTACACTATGCTGAACGAAATCCCGGTGCTCGGCGCCCTGATCGACAAAACAGCCCAACAGCAGCTCTTCTGCCTGATAGGTCAGGCGCTGCAGCTGCCACAGCTCCCCGCCCGCCGGACGAAATGGCAAAGGCCCGATCCCGAGCAGCGCGGTGCAGCCCCCGATCAGCCGCCGCGCCTGCGCCGCAGTCAGCTCCGCCGGGCGCGTCTCTTTGAGAGAAGACAGGGTCCGGGACAGCCCGGCCAGATCCGGATCAGCCTGTCCCGTCAGGTCGTCAAGCGCGTCGAGGGCCCTGTCGAATGCCCCCGCCGCCATGCCGTCAAGCCTGCTTGGTGACCTGGGTATATTCCAGCTCGACCGGGGTCTCGCGACCAAAGATCGACACCGACACCTTCAGGCGCTGATTGTCGTCGTCCACTTCCTCGATCATGCCGGTGAAGTCTTCGAACGGACCGTCGTTGACCTTGACCTTCTCGCCAACCTCGAAATGAATCAGCGTGCGCGGCGCTTCCTCGCCCTCGGCCACACGGCCCAGGATCGCAGAGACCTCGGCATCGCGCATCGGCATCGGACGGCCCTGCGGGCCCAGGAACCCGGTGACGCGGTTGATCGAATTGATCAGGTGATAGCCACGGTCCGACATCTCCATGCGCACCAGCACATAGCCGGGCATGAAACGCCGCTCCGTCGTCACCTTCTTGCCGCGGCGGATCTCGATGACCTCTTCGGTCGGAACGAGAACTTCCTCGATCTCGTCCTCCAGCCCGTTTTCAGCCACGGAGGTCCGGATCTGCTCGGCGATCTTCTTCTCGAAATTCGAGAGAACACTGACCGAGTACCACCGCTTTGCCATCTCGCTTCGATCCTTTTTCGACCGGCCTGTGCCGGGTATTCCATTGCCTCGCGAACCACGGCCCGCCTCGCCCCAAAAAAAGCGGCGCGCTACTCGAATCGCGGCGCGCCATGTCAGGGGGATTGGCCGTCACCTAGCGATTCGAGCGTCCCAAGGCAAGGCTTTCGCGCCGCAGCCGCTCCGCCTGAGCTAGCCGAACAGCCCCAGAATTCCCTGAAGCCCGCTGCGGATCCCCAGATCAACCAGCGCAAAAAACACGGCCGTCAACGTGGCCATGATGAAAACCATCACGGTGGTCAGCAGAACTTCGCGCCGTGTCGGCCAGGAAACCTTGGCGATCTCGGCCCGGGTCTGGTTGATGAACTGGATCGGATTGGCCATGTCAGCACTCTCTCTCGCCACGTCTCGGGCTCCACGCCCTGCGCCGGAACCGTTCGGTGACATAACCGGCCCGCCCCCCGAATTCAAGCGACCTCCGCAGTGCTGCCCCGCCCCTGCCTTCTCTGGTCCTGATATATCCCGGGGGGCGGCAAAGCCCCGCTTTGCTGGCGGGGGGCAGCGCCCCCCGGATCGGACCGGCGCAGCCGGTGCGATCAGTCCCGCACTCAGCCCGAACAAGGACGCGCCCGGAAAGAGCACATCAACGACAATGATTTCCAAAAAAACTGGCAGGGGCAGCAGGACTCGAACCCGCGACCCTCGGTTTTGGAGTCCAACACGCTCAGTTGAAAACAAACGACTTTCTGCCCAACCGGGGCATTTTGCCCCCCTTTTACATCAATGGGTTAGAGCAGAAACGCCAACTGATCGGGCGGGCCGCCGGGCCTCTATCCCCTCTGTAACAGCCGAGGGTTTCCAGTTAGAATGAGGGCCGACCAAACCTTCCCGTGAAACGAGAAGGCCCCCGCTGGGCAGCACACCAGCGGGGGCCAATAATTCGACACGCGAGGAAGCAATGCCTGAGTATCATAATACCTCCAAAGATCGCCCGGGGCAAGATCGACCCTTCGCTTTCACCATCTTCGCGGACGAGTTCGCATATCGAAAGATCGAACGATCCGCATCGCTCATCGAAATTGAAGCCATGATCCGGGCCAAGACTGCCGATGAGAAAGGGTTCCTGCCGTGGATCAAGCTGGCGACCTTCGGCCCGAACCGAACGGCGAAACGATGCCTGCGCCATGATGCCAATGTGGAGTCGGTCACTGGCGTTGAAGGCGACCACGACGCCGGGACGATGACGCCTGAGGAAGCTGCTAATCGGCTGAGGAACGCGGACATCCTCGCGCTGATCTACACCACCGCCAGCCACATGAAGGCGGGCAAAGGGCCGCGCTGGCGCGTCCTGTGCCCCTTCAGCAGCCCCCTGAAGTCCGAAGAGCGAGCAAAGCACATGGCCCGGTTGAACGGTGTGCTGGGCGGCGCTCTGGCGGCGGAGTCCTTCACGCTCAGCCAAGCCTACTACTTCGGCACGGAAGAAGGCAGCCCGCCTGTCGAAACCATCGTGGTCGACGGGCGGTATCTAAATACCGCATCCGAGCTTGATGCCGTGGCGAAAGGGAAGCCGGGCCGCATCGCTAAGGCAAACGGAAAGGATGGCCGTCTGGACGAAGCGGCGGCGCTGAAAGCAATCCGCACCAGCACCGATTATCACATGTCGGCAATCCGTCTGGCTGGCCATTGGGCGGCATTGGGTGAGCCGCTGCTGCGGGTCGGGGAAAAGCTGCTGGCGGCGTTCAATGAAGTGCCGGAAGAGGCCCGTGATACACGCTGGCATGATCGCGTCCGGTCCATCCCCGAGCTTCTGGCGCAGGTCTACGGCCGCGAGGCCGCCAAAATCGCCACACGACCGCGTGAAGAGTGGGAAGAAGACTTCGACTGGTGCTGGCGACACCAGCACCCGGGCGGCGAAGAACCCCAGACTGAAGACCCCTTCGAAGATTTTGCACTCGACCACGACGGAGCAATCAAAGCCTTCGCCGCGACCTACGCTGGGGAAATGCTTTTCGACAATGATGCCGGGCGGTGGTTCCGCTTCGATGGCAACATCTGGCGACGGGAGAAGACCAAGCTTGCGCTTCACTACTCCCGCGCCGTGGCGGTCGAGATGGCTGCCCGCGACCCGAGGGCTCGCGCCCTGAAGTCAGTCCCGGCATGGGAGGCAATCGAACGCGGGGCGCGTGCTGCACGTGAGTTCTCGTTCACCGCCACGTCATGGGATGCTGCGCCAATGCTGCTGGGCACCCCCGGTGGGGTTGTAGACCTGACAACGGGTCAGCTTCGGCACGGTAGACCGGAAGACTATATCTCTAAGAGCACCGCAGTCCCGCCGATCCCGTTGGACGACTTCGACCCCAAGCGAGATTGCCCGCAGTGGCTCGCTTTCCTCGACCAAGCCCTCGGCGGTGACACTGATGCTGTGAGCTTCTTCCAGCGGTGGGCCGGATACAACCTCACAGGCGCGACGCGCGAGCAAGTATTGCTCTTCATCTTTGGTCCCGGCGGCTCAGGCAAGACAACGGCGATCATGGTGTTGGCCGAAGTGATGGGGGAGTATTCTATCGGCGTTGCCACATCCACGTTGACGGCGAAGAAGCACGAGGCGCACCCGGAAGAACTGGCCCGACTGCACGGGCCGAGAATGGCCTATGCGAGCGAGACGGAACGCGGGTCGCGTTGGGCGGAGAACCGCATCAAGAGCCTGACCGGCGGAGACACCATCACCGCCCGGTTCATGCGCCAGGATAGCTTCGACTTCCGTCCGGCCTTCAAGCTGACCATCGTGGGCAACAACGCCCCGGCACTCGAAAACGTGGACTCCGCGATCAAGAGACGCTTCCTGATCCTGCCGTTCGATCACCCGCCCGCGACACGCGATGAGCACCTGACCGACAAACTGAAACAGGAGTGGCCCGGCATCCTGTCGTGGGCAATTTCTGGTGCGCTGGACTGGCAGCGGGACGGGCTCGGGCGGCCGGGCGTAGTGGAGCGAGCTACACAGCAATACTTCGAAGAACAGGACCCCTTCACCCGGTGGCTGCGGGAGGAATGCGTGCTGGGGAGCGACTGCGAGGAGTCCACCTCGGACCTGTTCAAGTCGTGGGACCGCTTTGCGGCGGCAGCAGGTGTATACGCCGGAGACCCCAAGGGCGACTTCGCTGAAAGGCTCTCGGGGAATGGCTTCAAGAGCAAGGGCCGCGTGAGGACAAACCGGCAGCGCGGATTCGTGGGTTTGCGCCTGAAGAGCGACGACGAGGAGATTGCGAGCCTTGTCTAAGCCATTGAAACTTAGTGTTTGTCACATGAGTCACATGCTTTCCGGTTCTATCGCTATTGCGCGCGCGCGCACACACACATGCGCATGGAGGGTTAACCGGAAGGCATGTGACACATGTGACATTGCCCGTTCGTGCCCCGCTGGGAACGGCGGGAACCGTGGGAAAGTCGGTAAAGTAGCAGCTACCTTACGCGGGGGGCGTCCCGGGGGGAGCGCTGACCGCGACATTTCGGCCCCCAACAGAAATTTCGAAATCGGGAATCCGTTTTCCCACGGTTCCTGCCGTTCCCACCGTTCCCACGGTTCCCGCCATTACCATAAGAAGATGACGCTATGACCTTCAGCCCTATCAGCATCGAAGAGGAATCCGGGATCATTGCTATGGCCGGAACGCCGGGGATCACTGCCGCCGAACTCGGAATTTATCTCGGCCTCAGCGCAGCGCGGGTGAATGCTCACGCCCGAGATGGAAAGATACCGCGCCGTGAAGATGGAGGTTTCGACCTGAAACCCGCAGTCCGGGCCTACGTCGACTCCATCCGCTCCCGTGGAAGCACCCTCGCCGCGAACCCGGAACTGAACGAGCAAAAGGTTAGGCTGGCGCGCGCCAGCGCTGAGAAGATCGAACTTCAGAACCGAAAAGCCGCTGGCGATCTTCTTGCTGCTGGCGACGTAGAGCGCGAGTGGGCGAGCGTGCTCCGAGACGTTCGGGCCGCTCTTCTCGCCTTGCCCACCCGCGCCGCCAGCCGCCTCGGTCACCTCACCGCTCACGATGTGGAAACGTTGGACCGCGAGGTTCGGGCAGTCTTGGAGGAACTGTCCGATGGGTGACGCACTCACCTTGACACGCCGCCGTGCGCTCGCCGCTCTGAAGCCGCCGCCGGTGCTGCCGCTGGCGGAATGGATCGAGTCAACGATCCACTTTCCCGCAACGGTTTCGGCCCTGCCCGGCAAGGTCCGCCTCTGGAACTATCAGCGCGGAATCTGCGAAGCCATTGACGACCCGGCGATAGCCCGGATCACGGTCCAGAAGTCTGCGCGGATCGGCTACACTAGCCTGTTGACGGCCGTGATCGCCAACTACGTTGGCAACGCCCCTTGCCCGATCTTGGCCGTGCTACCGACGCAGGACGATTGCAGGGACTATGCTGTAGGCGACATCGAAGGCACCTTCGACGCTAGCCCGGCGTTGCGGGGCCTGCTGGACGCTGAAGCCGACGAGACCGGCCGCAGCACCCTTCTGGCAAAGCGGTTCGCCGGGGGCAGCCTGAAGCTGGTGGCCGCGAAATCACCCCGGAACCTGCGTCGCCACAATGCCAAGGTGCTGTTGCTGGACGAGATCGACGGCTTTGAAATCGGGCAGGAAGGTGACCCGATCAAGTTGGCGGAGATGCGGACCCTCGCCTTCCCGGATCGGAAGATACTGGCGGGCAGCACGCCCGTCTTCGACCATGGCCCTGTCAGCCGACTTTATGCGGAATCCGATCAGCGCGTGTTCGAAGTTCCGTGCCCGAACTGCGGAGCATTCAATGAGGTCAAATGGTCCGCGATAGAATGGCCCGAGGGGCAACCCGCAGGGGCCGCATGGCGCTGCCCTTCGTGCCAAACCCTTATCGCCGAACGGCTGAAGGCTGCCATGGTGGAAGGCGGCCGCTGGCGCGTGACCGCACCGCATGTCACCGGCCACGCGGGATTTAAGGTGAACGCCCTCGTCAGCCCCCACGCGAACGCCGCATGGGGCATCTTGGCGGCCGAATTTCTGCGAGCAAAGGACAACCCGGCTACTTTGCAGACCTTCGTGAACCTGACGCTTGGCGAGCCATGGCGCGAAGCCCAGGACGATCTGGACGAACACGAGCTTGCCGCAAAGCGCGAACCGTTCGGGCTGCCCGACCGACTGCCTTCCGAAGTTCTGGTCATCACAGCCGGGGTAGATTGTCAGGATGACAGGCTGGAACTAGTCTTCCTCGGGCACGGTAAGGGCGACGAAACATACGTGCTCGCCCATTCCGTCATTTGGGGCGCAATCGACGCCGACACAACATGGCTTGAACTGGACGATGCGCTGAAAACGATCTGGCGACATCCGGCCGGTGGCGTGCTGCGCTGCGACGCGGCCGTGATCGACTCCGGCGACGGCGGGCACGCCGACCTCGTTCACAGTTTCACCCGGTCGCGGTTCGGCCGCCGGATCGTCTCGGGAAAGGGCGTGCCGGGCTTCTCACGGCCCTTCCTTCAACGGTCCCGGAGCAATGGAGCCCCCCTCTTTCTTGTTGGCGTAGACGCGGTGAAAGCCCAGTTGTTCAATCGGCTCGCACGTGGCGACACATTCCGGTTTTCGGCCGATCTGGAACCTGTTTTCTTCGAGCAACTGACCTCGGAACGCCGCGTGGTGAGATACTACAAGGGGCAGCCGGTCCGCCGCTTCGAGCGGATTGCCGGGAAGCGCGCTGAGACACTTGATGCCGTAACCTACGCCCTTGCCGCCCGAACCCTTGTTGGGTTGAATCTTGACCGACGCGAAGAAGAGGTTGCGAGCGTGACCGGAGCGAAGAAATCGCTTACGGTCATTCGAAGCAAATGGCTTTCGGGAGTTTGAGCTTTGACCGAGGAAAATAAAGATCAGGGTCTGACCGCAGGACGCACTGAAGGGTTTGCGGGACTGCCTTACTGCGTCATACGGATAATTTCGGGAAACTCGGACCCGACAAAGACCAATGTAGGCACCGGATTCTATTACACCTCTAGCGCTGGCACTGAAAAGGGCCAGTTTGTTCCGCTGATCGTCACAAACAAGCATGTTTTAAAAGATGCCACTTGGTGCGTTATTGAAATTGCGAAAAGAAACCCGGACGGAAGCAGGCACTTTGGACCCGCTTATAGATATAAATTCGACATAAATTCGGTAACGATTTTCGACCACCCCGATCCCGGCGTGGATGTCACCGCTATCGCCTGCGCTCCGCTTCTGGAAGACTTCAAGGCAAAGTCAGGCCTCGACCCCTACATGCTCTCGATTGATTCCAGAATTGCCCCCCCGGGAGCCCTCAGCCCTTTCCTCACAGCGGGAACATCCGTTTTGATGATTGGGTTCCCGAACGGATTGGCCGATGAACAAAACAACATGCCAGTAATGCGTAGAGGCATACTCGCAGCGCCATACACTATCAACTTTCAAGGCAGGACAGATTTTGTTGTTGATATCGCCGCGTTCGGTGGATCGTCTGGATCACCTGTTTTCGCATATTTCGATGGCATGGTACCGATTCTCGACGGACCAGAAGGTGTCGCGGGTATGGGGATTCAAATCGGAGGCCCATCGATCTACTTTCTCGGCCTCCTACACTCAGGACCGCAGGTGACTGCCGATGGCGATATACTTGTTCAACCCGCGCCCACGTCAAAAGCCATATCCAGAACTAACATCATGATGCATATCGGGTTCTGCGCCAAGGCCTCAACGCTGGACGATATAGAAAGCTTAGTTGCCGCGCGACTGTGATCTAGAAGAGTTAGACTAACGACTCATCGGCCCCGTGCTCGGGCGATGCCCCAGCTTGCGAAATACCAAGCCTTCTCAGCACTCATACCTTTGGAAAGGCCGAATTTCCGGCCTTTTCGCCACTCTTCGCGCTCCCATGTCGTGAGCCCCGAGGGCGGCAAAGTCCAAAATTCCGTTTGTTCGCGAAGAACCTCTGCCGTCACGGGCACCATTCTTCCCGACTCCGGGTCAAAATCAAACGCTATGATCTGCATGTGCTTCCTCTGATGCGACGAGGGGCGAACCGCAGTCCGCCCCCCGCATTGGCTCTCGACATGACGCGCCCCCCGACGCGCCGACTCGAGTGGTAGCGAATTTAGCCTTGCCAAACAACTTATTTCTGAGTTATAGAGTCGATAAGTTTATGGGAGCCCCTTTATGCACACGATCAAAGAAGCCGCAGCCTCGTTCGGACGGATCGACTCCGTCCCGGATGAGGAAAAAGCCGCGCTCGACAAAGCGCTCCGCAACCTCACCCAGCGCCATTACCTGTCGCCCGCCGACCGGCAGGGCCGGGCAGACCTCTACAGCCTGCCCAGCGTCTGCGCTTTGCGCCTGCTGCACGTAGCCAGCGGCCTCCTGTCCGACAGGTGGGTTCTGGATGCACTTGCGCGGGCGATGCAGAACCAGCCCACCGGCCCGGCCCGGCGAGTAGTCGTGGAAGGCGGCGAACGCGCCATGACGCCCATCGAAGAAGGGGTTGCCCGCGTCCGCGACGGAGAGACCTTCGACTTCAACCTCCGCCTCTTCCGTGGCAGCCGCCTCGGCTTCGCTGCCGGTTGGCCGGATGACGATCCGGCATCGGCCGCCGTCGCGGATCGAGTGTTCGCAGACGCTGCACCGGAAGAGCCCGTCGCCACCTTCTCGCTGCACGCTTCGCGCCTGATCCGCGAAATCCTCGACGACATCGAGGCCGACGGCTAAGCCATGGCATTCCCGTTCGCCCGCACTATCGAACGCATTTGGACCCGCCCGGCTGCCCCGGCGCGGGTGCGCGCATTTGAAGCCGCTGCCGGGGGTCGCCGCTGGTCCGCGAACCCGAGCTTCGGCCGGACCGGCCCGGAGACGCTGGCAGCCGCCGGACCGCTCCGGTCCCGCGCCCGGTTCTTCTACGCGAACAACGGATGGGCACAGAACGGTGTCAACGCACTGGTGACTGGTCTGACGGGCACGGGTATTACCCCCTCCGCTCAGCACCTCGACCCGGCTGTTCGAACCGAGATCGGCGCTGCCTTCGCTCAATGGGCCAAGGTTGCCGATGTGGAGTGCCGCACGTCGCTATGGGGGCTCATGTCAGCTGCGGTCCGGGCGATGATCGCGGACGGCGAAGCATTCCTGATCTTCGAGGACCACCCGGAGGGCCTGCGCCTGAGGCTGGTTCCGGCGGAAATGTGCGACGAGTCCGACACCGTTGAACACGCAAACGGCACCTATTCCGTGGCCGGAGTTCACTTCGACGCGCAAGGCCGCCGCACCGGATATCGTTTCCTGAAATCGCGCCCCACCGAAGCGTTCGCCTACTCCGGCGAAACCACCATCGTCCCCGCCGAAGACGTGATCCACCTCTTCGCCCCGCTGGCCGCCGGACAGGTTCGCGGAACCTCTTGGCTCGCGCCGATCCTCCTGCGTCTCGCCGAAATCGACGGGCTGGAAGATGCTCTGCTGGTCGGAGCTAAAACGGCCGCTCTGTTTGCGGGTTTCCTCGTGGATCAGAACAACTCTGGCGGCGATCCGTTCGACGGCGAAGCGCTGCCCTCGCTGGAACCGGGCACCCTTCAACGCCTGCCGGGCGGCTTCGACATCCGCTTCAGCACGCCGCAGCAGGCGCAGCAGACCGCAGAGTTCGTGGGCCACCAAATTCGCGCGGTGAGCGCTGGTCTCGGTGTCCCGGCCCATCTGGTCAGCAACGATCTGCGGGAAGCGTCCTACGGCAGCCTGCGGGCTGGCATGATCGCTTTCAAGCAGCGCCTCGCTCAAATCCAGTTCGATACGATCATCCCGCAGATGTGCGATCCGATCTTCGCCCGGTCGGTAACGTCGCTGGTTCTGCGAGGCGAAATCGCAGCGCCGGACTTCGAGGCCGACCCGGCGGCATACCTCTCGGCGGAGCACTACCCGCCGCCGATGCCGTGGCTCGATCCGGCCAAGGATGCCGATGCTACCGCGACGATGCTCAGCCTCGGGCTCTTGTCGCGCCGACAGGCCGTAGCCGAACTTGGCTACAACGTTGAAACGCTGGATGCCGAGATCGCTGCCGACCGGAAGCGCGAAGCAGAACTTGGCCTGAGCTTTGGTGCTCCGCCAAAGGCTGAACGTCCGGGGGAGAAAACCGATGCCTAGAGGAGTCTACCTCCGACCGTGGCAGCCGGACCCCGCGACGCTTCCGCGCCTCACGATGAACATCAACCGGGCCGCCTTCGTCCGTTGCCCCGATACGGGCCGGAAGTTGGACCGCCAAACGAAAGTTTTCGAAAAATGCCTGCGCCTGTTCTCGAAACGCTGACCCGTCACGCCACGCTGGCACCGTCGTCGCTGGACACGCAGTCCGGCACGGTGGACGCGACCATCAGCACCTTCGCCCCCGTGGCCCGCAATGGCTATGTGGAAAGGCTGGACCCGGCGGGTCTGGACTCCTCGCGGCTCATCGGCGCTCCGGTTCTGGACGGACACCGGCAGCACAGCGCACGCGACGTGATCGGTGTTGTGGAGTCAGTGCGGACAGAGATCGGCGCGCTGGTAGCCACTATCCACCTGTCGGACGCGCCGGACGCGGCGAGCACAGTTCAGAAGATCAGGGAAGGCACCATCCGGGGCGTGAGCGTCGGATACGTGGTGACCCGCTGGATCGAAAGCACCGATCCCCAAACCCGCCAGCGGATCAAGACGGCCTCCGCATGGCAAATCAGGGAAGTTTCGGCCGTCGCCGTCCCGGCGGACCCGGGAGCAACCTTCAGGAGCGATCAGATGCCGAAGGACAATATCGAAGACGGCCGCGCCGGGCTGATCGCCCGCGTTGCGGCCGCTCACAACCTGCCCGAAGACTGGCAGACCCGCATGGAAAGCGCCGGGGATGAAATCAGCGACGACGAAATTCGCGCTGACGGTCGCGAAACCGCGATTGCGATCCGGGCTGCCCGGCCGCCGGTTACCATCCGCACCACCGGGCACAACGCCACGACGACGGACGATCCGGCCAACCTGCGCCGCGCCATGACCGAAGCGATCACCGGCCACCTGACCGGAGAGCGGCCGACCGAAGGCGCGGCCCGCGATCTGGCGGGCTTCGACTGGCAGGAGATGCAGGCTGAATACCTGCGCCGCTCCGGTCACCGGATCACCGGCTTCGAGTCGATGACCCGTGCGCTCGGAACGTCGGACCTGCCCCTGATTGCCGGGGACGCCGTTGGCATCTCGGTCCGCCGCTCCTACGAAGCGGCGGCATCGCCCATTGTGGCGACGATGGGGAGCCGGACCCTGCCCGACTTCCGGCCGGTCACCGAAGCCATGGTGGACTGGACCACGCTCAGCGTGGACAAGGTTTCGGAACAGGGCGAGTTCAAGCACTCCTACGTTGACGAGACCGGCGAGACCTACCGCCTGTTCACCATCGGCGGCATCACCGACATCTCGCGCTACGCCTATATCAACGGCGGCGGGGCACTCGCGAACATGTCGCAGGCTCAGGGCCGCCGCCTTGCTGCTGATGTTGCGGACCGCGCGGTCGCGTATCTGGAACAGGCGACGCACGCAGGCCCGACCATGGCGGACGGCAACCCCGTCTTCCACGCGAGCCGGGGCAACATCGAAGAACTCGATACCGTCTCGGTGAACACGGTCATCGACTCCCTGCTGGCAGCCCGGTCCGCTATGCCCAAACGCAAGGGCAAGGGCGACGTGATGATCGGCCGGACCCCGAGCCTCTGGCTGGTCCCGACCGAGTTCGAACCCACCGCGATCCGTGCTCTGGCAAGCGTCACGGCGGCGGAAGCGGGCAACGTCAACCCGTTGGCCGGTCGGCTCACCATCGTTACCGAACCCCGCCTGACCGACGCCGCCACGTCCTACCTGATCGCCGACCCGGCGACGATGGATGGGTTCGTGCGCGGTTCGCTCGCAGGCCAGCCGGGGCCGATGACGGAGTCGCGGTGGGGTTTCGAAGTGGACGCTATCCAGTTCAAAATCCGCCTCGACCTCGCGCTCGCCTTCCTCGAATGGCGGGGCTGGACGCGCCTCGACCACATCTCGGGTTGAGCCATGAGCCTGACCCTTAGCGAACTTCAGGCGGCACGCGACGCGCTTATGCGGGCTCGGTCCGCTGGCGTTCGCCGGGTCAGAGACTCGTCGGGCGAAGAGGTCGAGTATCGCAGCGATAGCGAGATGAAAGCCGCCCTCGCAGCCCTCGACAGCGAAATAGCGGCCGCCACCCGGCGGCTGCCCAACATGATCCGCTTCAACACCTCGAAAGGAATCTGACATGCGGAACTATATTCAAGAAGGGAAGCACATCACGATCACGGCGGCCGCCACAGCGTCGGCGGGCGATGGTGTGCTGATCGGCAGCCTGTTCGGGATCGCGTGCGGCTACGCTGCAATCGGCGATGACCTCGACCTCGCCACCGTGGGCGTCTTCGACATGCCGAAGCTGAGCACGGCCGTCTTCGCCGTGGGCGATCCGGTCTATTGGGACGATGCGGAAAGCATCGTCACCGATGACGACAACGAAGGGGGCAACTCCCGCGTCGGCATCGCAGTGACGACCGCAGCGAACCCGAGCGCCAGCGTCAACGTCCGGCTCGACGGTTGACCAGATGGCCCGTCGCGCTTCGACCTTCCGGCAGTCCGACGTAGAGAGGGCGGTAAAAGCCGCCCTCTCCGCTGGGCTGTCCGTAAGTGGTTTCGAAGTCGCACCAGACGGGACCATTCGCGTAACAGCAGGCGCTCCCGCCGATGAACCGACCGGGAACGAGTTCGACAAATGGAAGGCGAGGAAAGATGCGCGTCAGACTTAAGGGCATCAACCGGGTTGCCAAGAAACTCGCCGACGGAAGCTCTGTCACCTACTACTATGCGTGGAAGGGCGGGCCGCGCCTGCCGGGCAAGCCCGGAGACCCGGAGTTCGTCGCTGCATACAACGCGGCCGTCGCAGAGAAGGCGAAGCAGCCCAGCGGCACCCTGCAAGCCGTGCTGAATACCTACCAAGATTCTCCAAAGTTCATCGACCTCGCCGCCCGAACCCGCAAAGACTACATCCGCCATATCAAGCTGATCGAAAGCGAGTTTGGCGACTTCCCCCTGTCCGCCCTGCCCGACCGGCGCACCCGCGCTGAGTTTCTGGCGTGGCGTGACAAGCTGGCGCTGAAGTCCCGTCGTCAGGCCGACTACACCTTCGCCACCTTCGCTGCGATCATGGCATGGGCTGCTGACCGTGGCCTGATCCTCTGCAACCCCTGCGAGCGGCCGGGCAAGCTCTACCGTTCTGGGCGCGCGGAGTCGATCTGGACCGAAGCTGATGAAACCGCTTTCCTCAAGGTCGCACCGCCCCGGATCGCTCTCGCCTACCTCATGGCGGTTTGGACCGGCCAACGCAAAGGCGACCTCCTGCGCCTGACGTGGAGCGCCTATGACGGCACGCATATCCGCCTGCGTCAGTCGAAAACCGGCAGGCGCGTAGTCATCCCGGTTAGCAACGCCTTGAAGGCCGCTCTGGACGAAGCTGCCAAGGACAAGAAGGCGGTGACCATCCTGACCACGACGAAGGGCACGAGTTGGACCATCGACGGGTTTAACACCGAGTGGCAGAAGGCACGAGCGAAGGCCAAGGTGACGGACCTCACCTTCCACGATCTGCGGGGCACCGCAGTCACGCGCCTCGCCCTTGCCGATTGTAACGAAGCGGAGATCGCCACCTTCACGGGGCATAGCCTGCGGGACGTGGCAGCGATCCTAGACGCACACTACCTGAGCCGCGATGCCCGACTGGCAGAATCGGCTCTCAGCAAGAGGGAGGCGCACGAAGCGGGAACGAAAACTCCCAACTGAGCGCCCAATTGCTCTACCCGGCTCTAACTGCCGGGTGCAAAAAGTTGTTTGGAAACAATGGCAGGGGCAGCAGGACTCGAACCCGCGACCCTCGGTTTTGGAGACCGATGCTCTACCAACTGAGCTATACCCCTAGGCCGTGGCGTGGGATAGGGCAGCGCGCGGACAAGATCAAGCGGGAAGTGCGCGCGAAAGAAAATCGTGCAGATTTGCCCGCCATCTCAACTATGACTTGCAGCGCGAGAAGGGCCGACGCCGCATGCGGGAACGGAACGTCGATTTCTGCAACAATGCTCATGCATTTTACAATTGTAGCCACATTTGCGACGGAATTGGCCCGCAAACGGACCTGTATACAAATACACCACCCCCGTTAGCCGATGCCGTCGACCAACATCAGATTCTACAACAAGGCCGATTTCGCCTGGACCGGGGATGACCCGTTTCCGGACAGCGATGCGCCGAGCTTTGTGGTTGGCGACAGCTTTACCTTTACCAGCGTTGCGGCCTATCAGCACCTTGAGGTGTTCGACAGCAATACCGACATGGCCCTGTCGGACAACAACACCACCCAACAGATCATTGATTTTGACGACCCCCTCGCGACGATCGAGGCCGAGAACGGCACCTATGGCAACGGCACCCCTCTGGAAACCGCCTGGCGTTTTGCCGTCGATGGATCGGACGGGTCCCTGATTGAGATCTGGGGGATGACCTTCGGGTCCGATGACAACGACGTTCAGGGCATTGTCACGACCGAGCCGCTGTTGGCAGGCGTCACCTATACAATCGCCGCCTGGCCTCCCCCGTCCACCAACAGTGGCGCGGGCTTCAGCAACATTTCGTGCTTTACAGCTGGGGTGATGATCGGCACCTCCAAGGGCGCGGTGGCGGTGGAGAACCTGAAAACCGGCGATCTGGTCCTGACAGACAGAGACGGACCCCGCCCCCTGCTGCGTCTGACTACGACCCGGATCGACAGGGCGCGGATCAGGGCCAATCCAAAGCTCTGCCCGGTGCGCATTGCCGCGGGGGCGCTTGGCGCAGGCGTCCCTGCGGACGACCTGGTCCTGTCACGGCAGCACCGCGTTCTGGTCAGATCACGGATTGCACAGCGCATGTTCGGCGCACCCGAAGTTCTGGTGCCGGCCCATGCCCTGCTAAACCTGCCCGGCGTGTCACAGATCGGGCCGGAGGATCTGACCGGCGACAGCCTCGTCTATTATCACCTGCTGTTCGACCACCACCACGTCATCGCTGCCAATGGCACCGGCTGCGAAACGCTGCTGGCGGGGGATCAGGCGTCGCTAGGAGACCCCGGCCCCCTGTCCGCCGCCCATACACGCGCCCCGAATGGCATGTGCCCCTGTCGGCCGCTGGTCACGGGACGCCGCGCGCGGCGCCTGATTGCCCGTCATATGCGCAACGCGCATCCCCTCTTGGCCGGCCAGTCCTGCCCGCCCGCCCTACAGCCAGCGTGCACGGCGCAGGATGAGGATCTGAAAAACCACCACCAACACAAGCCCGCCGCAGACCATCCAGAAGGCCGTCGGATTGTCGGCCCCGGGCATGCCCCCCACGTTGATCCCTAAAAGCCCGGTCAGAAAGCCCAGCGGCAGAAAGATCGCCGACAGGATCGACAGGATATACATATGCCGGTTCAGCCGGTCCGACAGCTGCCCGGACAGCTCTTCGCGCAACACAGCCAGACTGTCTTTCATCTCGTCGAGGTTTTCGACCAGCCGGACCAGCTTTTCCCGCGCCTCCCGCATATGACGCCGGTCGTTATCGTCGGAAAAGGGCATATCCTCGCTCTCCAGCTGCTCCAGCGCCTCTCGCTGTGGTGCCATATGGCGGCGCAGCTCAATGACCTGCAACCGCATGGCGACGATGCGGTGGCGCAGATCCTGATCGGGCGTGCTGACCACCTGCGTCTCCAGCGAATCCGTTTCCTGATCGAGATCGGTGATCAAAGGCTCCAGCCGGGCATTCAGTCGTTCGGCCAGTAGCGCCAGGAATTCCCCCGTGCTCTCCGGCCCCTGCCCGCCCGACACCTCATGCGCAAGATCTTCCAGGGCCCGCACCCGCTGGCGCGACAGGGTGACAATCCGCTCCGCCTCGGCCCAGATCCGGATGGCCACCATATCCTCAGGATCCTTGCCTTCATTGAGGTTGAGGCCGCGCAGCACCACCAGTGCCCCATGTCCGATACGCGAGGCGCGAGACCGGGTGCTGGGCTGGGTCAGGGCCTCGATCACCGTCTCGTCCAGATAATCCATCTGCTGCGCGATCCAGGCGGGCGTCTGCGGATTATCCGCACCAAGATGCACCCAGCCCAGCGTTTTCTCTTTCAGACAGCGCGCAATATCGGCGCCGTGCAGCTGCTCGCCACGCTCGGGGCCGGTCAGGGCGAAGGAAAATATGACAGGAGATGTCGCATTGGTCATTGGGGTCACACATCAGGTTCGGTCCCGAACCAGAGTAGAGCCCCGGCTGCAAAGGGAAAGCCCCCAACCGGAAACCGGACCAAAGGCCGCCGGGCGACCCGGTGCTGGTCCAGATACAATGCAAAACCGGAGCGCCGTCTCCGGCGCTCCGGTTCTATTCCGGATGGGTGAGATCACCCATCCTACCGCACCGTTCCCGGCGCTGTGTCAGCGTGTAGGATGGGTGCTCGGCACCCATCTCCCGAGATCACTCGAGGATTTTCGACACGACGCCAGACCCCACGGTCCGGCCGCCTTCGCGGATGGCGAAGCGCAGCGATTCTTCCATCGCGATCGGGGCGATCAGCTCAACCGTGAACTTCAGGTTGTCGCCGGGCATCACCATTTCGGTGCCCTCGGGCAGCTGAACCGTGCCGGTCACATCCGTCGTGCGGAAGTAGAACTGCGGGCGGTAGTTCGCGAAGAACGGCGTGTGACGGCCACCTTCATCCTTCGTCAGGATGTAGGCTTCGGCTTCGAACTTCGTGTGCGGCTTCACCGAACCCGGCTTGCACAGAACCTGACCGCGCTCGACCTGCTCGCGGTCGATACCACGCAGCAGCGCGCCGATGTTGTCGCCGGCTTCACCACGGTCCAGCAGCTTGCGGAACATTTCCACACCGGTGCAGGTCGTCTTCTGCGTGTCCTTGATGCCGACGATTTCAAGCTCGTCGCCAACGTTCACCACGCCACGCTCGACACGGCCGGTCACAACCGTGCCGCGGCCGGAGATCGAGAACACGTCTTCGATCGGCATCAGGAACGGCTGGTCAACGGCACGGGCCGGCTGCGGGATGTACTCGTCGACAGCCGCCATCAGCTCACGGATCTTGGTCTCGCCGATCGCGTCGTCACGGCCTTCCAGAGCGGCCAGGGCAGAGCCCGCGATGATCGGAATATCGTCGCCAGGATAGTCGTATTCGGTCAGCAGTTCGCGGACTTCCATCTCGACCAGTTCCAGCAGCTCTTCGTCATCCACCTGGTCGACCTTGTTCAGGAAGACGACCATGGCGGGGATGCCGACCTGACGGCCCAGCAGGATGTGCTCGCGGGTCTGCGGCATCGGGCCGTCAGCTGCGTTCACAACCAGGATCGCGCCGTCCATCTGCGCCGCACCGGTGATCATGTTCTTGACGTAGTCGGCGTGGCCGGGGCAGTCGACGTGCGCATAGTGACGGTTGTCCGTCTCGTATTCCACGTGTGCGGTCGAGATCGTGATGCCGCGGGCTTTCTCTTCCGGTGCACCGTCGATCTGGTCGTAGGCACGGAATTCACCGAAGAATTTCGTGATCGCCGCCGTCAGCGTCGTCTTGCCGTGGTCAACGTGACCGATCGTGCCGATGTTGCAGTGCGGCTTGCCGCGCTCAAACTTTTGCTTTGCCATACGTCTCAGGCGCCTCGTGATCTGGGGGGCCGCCCTCGGCCCGGTTCTACTCCGCGGGCGATTTAGAACCTTCCCGCAGGATTATCAAGCCATCTGCGACAGGTTGCGGTCAGCCTGGCCCCTTCTACGGGTCCAATGCGTCGCGGCGGCAGGGAAGCGTCAGCTCTCCGCCTCTTCGAGGACCCCGGCCTCCAGCTCTTCCACAACCGGGTCGGCTGCAGAGTCTGCAGCCCCGGGCACCACCGGCAGGCGCGTCTCTGCTGAGGTTTCCGCAGCACCTTCGGTGCCGGTGCCGGACGCAGCCTCATCGCCGCTGTCGCTCGGCGCGGCCGCCAGGGACTCCGCCAGCGCGTCATCAGATGTGGAGGCCTCTTCGGTCCCCGCCCCGGTCACGGCGGCAGCGGCGGCCGATGCCTCTGGCGCCTCCCCTATGCCGGGAAACCAGTCCGGGTTCGCGACCAGCCAGTTTTGGATCTGTTTCGCGGCATTGCGCGACAGGTTCACCATCTGCTCCTGCTTGGTCTTCGTCAGACCGGATCCCACGAGAGTGTCGCCGGAAAACGACTCGAACACTGTGAACTGCTTGGCCTGTTCATTCAGCTTCTTTCCCAGGGCATCGTCCCAGACGGTCGCCCGGATAATAAGGATGCTCTTGGGGGACACGACAATGGGCACCCCCGGCGGCGCGATGGAAAACCCTTCGACAGAGACACCAAGATGGTACAGACGGTCGCCTTCGTACCGGCCGAACCTTTCGGCGATGGCATCGGTCATGGCGGCGTGCCATTCCTCCTCGGTCGCATCGCGTGACAATCCGGCCTGCCGCATCTTGGAGGTGACCACGATATTGTGACCCAGACGGAAATTGCCCAGATCGACAGGAGGCTCACCCAGATCCCTGGAATTGGTGCAGGCAGCCACGGCCACCAGCAGGAACGCAGATAAGATAGTTCGGATCATCCAGTCCTCCTAGGCGCCTGCGCGCAATGCCGGCAAGGCATATCCCACCCTTGAGCGCGTTGCAAACCTTGGCCCTCACGCAAACGGGTCAGCGGCGTTATTGATCGCAGAGATGTGAGGGCCATATTTCATCCATGAGCTATCCTGTCACCGATACGATCACGGCGGCTCCGCCGCTGCCCCATCCGGTCAAGGCCGATCTCGTGACGCGACCGCTTGGCTTCTTTGGCAGCCTCCGCGCCGCACGCTCCAACCTGCTGGACATCATCCCGGAGCTGGCCGTGCGTCAGCCGATCGTTTCCGGCAAGACCGGCGCGCGCTGGCACATGATCATGGACCCCACCGCATTGCGCCGGGTGCTGCTGGAGCGGGTCGAGGATTATCCCAAATCCGTCGTGACAAAAAACCTGCTGCGGCCGGCCATCGGCAACAGCATGTTTGTCGCCGAGGGCGCGCATTGGCGCTGGCAGAGACGCGCAGCCGCACCGGCCTTTTCCCATCGCAACATCGCCAATCTGTCCCCGCTCATGACCGCCGCGGCAGAGGCGTGCAGCGATCGCCTGCACCTGTCCGGCCCCAAACGTGCCGTCGATATCTATCAGGAAATGGTGCGTGCCACCTTTCAGGTGATCACCGATGTCACCCTGTCGGGCGACGGTCAGTTCGACCAGGCGGCGATGCACCGGGCGATCGACGGCTACATCGATGCGGCCGGGCGCGTTTCCGTTTTGGATATGCTGGGCCTGCCGGGCTGGGTCCCCCGCCCCGGTCGCATGACATCGGGCGGGGCCGTCGCGCGGATGAAATCCGTGGCCGACACAGCGATTGCCAGCAGGCAGAGCGGAGGCCGGACCAGACCGGGCCCGCCGGACCTGCTCGATCTGCTGTTGGCGGGCGAAGATCCGGACACCGGCCGGCGCATGCGGACGGCCGAACTGCGCGACAACCTTCTGACGTTCATCGTCGCCGGACATGAGACAACGGCGCTCACCCTGGCATGGGCACTCTATCTGTGCGGCACGGCGCCCGACATCCAGACCGCCGCCGCGGAGGAGGCGGCAGACCGGCTGGGCGGACGGACCGCGACACAGGCCGATATCGCCGATCTGCCGCTGACGCGCGCCATTATCGACGAGGCGCTGCGCCTCTATCCCCCGGCCGGGCTGATATCGCGGACGGCACAATCCGCAGATACCCTCTGCGGCCGTGACATCCGGCCCGGCGATACGGTGATGATCCCGATCTATGCCCTGCACCGGAACCATCTGCTCTGGCAGGACCCTGACACATTCAGGCCGGAGCGATTTACCGGGGCATCGATCGACAGATACGCCTATCTGCCGTTTGGAGACGGCCCCCGCATATGTATCGGCGCGGGCTTTGCCATTCAGGAGGCGGTGATCATTCTGGCGACCCTGCTGTCCCGGTTCCGCTTTGCCGCGGTTCCGGGGCGCACGCCGAAGCCGGTGCTGATCCTGACCACACGGCCGGAAGGCGGGGTCTGGATGACGGCCCATCCAAGACCGGGAAATTGACCCGGAGATAACGTGCAATGCCCGGTTCAGGGCGCGCTGTTAATCGTTTGTTAATTCTTCATCACAAATGCTTTATGAAGACAGGGGAACAATTGGGGCTGCGGACGTGACCACGCAGGCGATGACCATGTTTGCCGATTCGCCGCGCGAATTGGACAAGGACCATTTTCTGGTCCTTCTCGAAGTGCTGCGCGAAACTGCCGTGAAAATGTCAGGCGCAACGGCGGCCGCCATTTACGTGCGGTCGCATCGCCAGAACAGCCAGAGCCCCGCCGCGTCCCTTGCCCCGGCAACCCCACTTGGCGCGGCGCTTCTTGCGCATTGCCGTCTGGCCTGCAAACGCGCGCATGGCGCCGGCCCGGCGCCGGCCGATATCGTGGAGCTGTCGCCGATCCAGGATGCAGGCCGGTCCTATTCCGTCTTCGCCCTGACCTTCACCCGTTCCACATCTGAAAGGCTGGGTGCTATTGCCTTCGCCTGGCCTGACACGGCCGCGCCGAATATCGCGATCCGCGATACCTGGCGCCTGATGGCCCAATGTGTGGAAACCCTGATCGTCGCCTCCGACAGTATCGCCGGGCTGGAACTGGATATACATGCGCTGAACGACCGCGCCTCTCGCCTGCAGCGGATGGCAGAGGTCGACCCGCTGACGAAACTGGAGAATGCGCCCTCCTTCAAGGAAAAGGCGCTGTCGCTGATCGAAACGAAATCGCCGCTGGCGATGGTGATGGTCGACATCGATCACTTCAAGCTCGTGAACGACCTCTATGGCCATCAGTTCGGGGATATGTACCTGAAAACGGTGTCCAAATCGTTCAGGTCCTCCTTCCCCGATACCAGCGTGATCGGGCGACTGGGCGGCGATGAATTCGGCATCATCTGTCACCTCCCCCCTTCCGGACGCTCCTACCTCGAAGGCCTGTTGTCGCGCTGTCGCAGTTCGGTTCAGAGGGCCTGCGCCCTGCTTGGCAAACCCGACCTCGGGCGGATCAGTATCGGGGCCAGCCAGTGTCCGGCCCACGGCGATGGATATGACGCCCTGTTCCAGTCCGCCGATGCCGCCCTCTATGCGGCCAAGGCATCCGGCCGGAGCGCCAGCGTGATTTTCCACCCCAGCAGGCACGACCGCTACAACAATGCCGAACTTGGCAAGAAATTCCGCGCCGCGCTGAAAGAAGACCGGATCCTTCCCTATTTTCAGCCGGTCATCAATCTGCACAACGGGCAGTGCGAAGGCTTTGAAGTACTGGCGCGCTGGCGCACGGCTGATGGGGCGCTGCAGGGGCCAAGCGAATTTGGCGCCGTCTTCCGCGACCATACCCTGGCAGAAACCCTGACCCGCACCATCATGAGCCGTGCCTTTGCGGACTATATGCAGCATATCGCGCCGCGCGGCCGGCCGCTGAAACTGGCGCTCAATGTCACGCATTTCGACCTGATGAACCCCGAATTCGCCTTCGAGGTGCAGTCGGCCGTCTACGACAGCGGATTGAGCTGGACGACGCTGGTGATCGAAGTGACCGAACAGATCATGCTGGGCGAAACCAACGGTCAGGTCTTTCGCTCCCTGAATGAACTCCGGGCGCGCGGGGCGAACATCGCGCTCGACGATTTCGGCACCGGATACGGCGGCCTGCGCCATCTGGCCGACTGGCCGATTGACGCTTTGAAAATTGACAAGTTCTTTGTCGACGGACTGCATGCCGGCAATCGCGACCGCGCCGTCGTCGAGGCGATCATGGCCATGGCGCGTAAGCTTGGATACCGGGTGATCGCCGAGGGGATCGAGCGTGAGTCACAGGTCGGTCTGCTTCGGGAACTGGGATGCGACGCAGGCCAGGGCTACGCCTTGGCCAAACCCATCGCGGGCAGTGAGCTGGACCAAGCCCGTGACGTCTACGTTTTGCCCACCGGCTGATCCCGGCCTGTCGCGACCAGGATGGAATTGGCCAGAAACCGCAGATTAACCGGTTTTCGCAGCCAGATTCCAGGAACCCGATTTTGCTCTTCCACCATGCTCTCGGCATATCCGGACTGGTACATCACGGGCAGCCCCGGACACAGCCGCACGGCCTCTCTCGCCAGCGCTATCCCGTCCATCGACCCGGGCAGCACGTAATCGGTGAGCAACAGATCCGGGATCATACCCGAGCGCAGGCGCTCCAGCGCCCTGGACGCCGACACCTCCCGGCTGACCTCTGCGCCCAGCATTTCGAGCATGTCCGCAAGCAAAATTTTGAATTCCGGGTCGTCTTCTACAACAAGCAGGCACAGCCCGTCCAGGCGGGGCACCTCTGTTGTGTCCCCCCCGTCGCGCGCGCCCTGCAGTCCCGTGTCTGCGCTCGATATCGGCAACCACAGGCGGACGCACAGCCCGCCTTCCGCAGCTGCCTCAAGATCGAGCCTGCCGCCCACGCGTTGCGCCAGACCGTCGACGATCGCCAGTCCCAGCCCCGTTCCTCCGACATCGCGACGGGTGGAAAAAAACGGTTCTCGCGCGCGCTCCAGTACGTTGTCGCTCATGCCGGGCCCGTTGTCTTCGACACTCAGGACCCCCCAGTCGCCGTCCACCCAGGCGCGCACTGTCACCTCTCCACCCTCCCCCGCCGCGCTCTCTCCAATAGCATTCCGCGCGTTCAAAATGAGGTTGAGGATCGCGAGGTCGAGCTCACTCTGCGTTCCGCGCACTGGCAGCGGCTGGTCCGGCACCTTGCAAACCAGCGATATATCGGGCGGCATGGCCTTCAGAGCCAGGTCGCCGCCGGCCTTGATCGCCTGCGTCAGATCTCCGTTACCGCCGGAACCCTCCTGAACCCGGCTCATGTCCAGCATCCGGTCTGCCAGTCGCGCACCCCGATCTGACGCCGTTCGAATGGCCGATTGTGTCGCCTCGGCGCCTTTGCCCTCCAACAGGTCGGCGCCGTCCATGGCCAGACGGATCACACCAAAGATATTGGCCAGTTCATGCGCGACCCCGCCCACGACCTGACGGACCGCATTGACCCTTTCGACCATCAGCATCCGGCTGTGCAGCCCCCAGATCTCCGTCACCTCATGGATCGCCAGCACGATATGGCCGGGAAGTTCCTCCTCCGGCGCATATCGATCGAAGCGGAGCACGCGTTCCTGACCGGCCTCATCCATCCAGCCACACAGCGCCCCCGTCTCACCGGCAAGGGCGCGCCGATAAGGATGGTCGTCCCCCGTGAGCGGTGCCCGGTCATCCAGTCGGTGCACCCGCATCCCTTGCAGCCGCACCGCCAGATCGGGCGCCTGCCCGAACCTGCGTTCCGCCGCCGCATTGGCAAAAATCACCTCCTGCCGGGGGTCGATCACGAGAACGGCCAAATCCAGCCCCGACAACACCGCCCGCATGCGTCGCAGCGCCATATCCGAAAGATGTGACAGGTGGTTCTGATGCGCGGCATCAATCAAAAGCACCATGACAAGCAGAAAAACGATGGCCGAGGCAAACAGCATCATGGCGACGCCGGCGCTCATGTAGGATCTTTCGATGGACACGACCGCGATCGCAAGGGCGCCACCGGTTGCCCCCAGAAGCAGCGGCATCCGCCGACGTGCAGACCGGCTTCCCGGCCCATCCCCGAAGAGCGGCGAAATCCAGCTGGACACAGGATGCGCAAAGGCCATCGAAAGCCCCATCAAAACGATACAAATGCTGGTCAGCAGCGACAGACCCGCAAAGGCCTGCCCCTCTTGCAGGACCTCCACGCCGATCGCGTAGCTCCCGCAGCCCGCAAATCCGATCAGGCAGGACAAAGCCGAGAGAAGCGAATGCAGCCGGCGACGCAGCAGCCGGTGCCAGACGACCGAGATCTGGGCACCCGCCAGCAAACCAAGGGCGAGCATCGTCGCCACGGAAACGCGTTGCGATGGCGCTCCGGTAAAATCATGGGTCAGGATCCCGACAAGGATCGTAACCGCGACAGTCGCCAAGACGAAAACCGGAACGGCACGCCTGCGTGTCATCCCTGTCAGCTGCGACAGCGCCAGCCCAAGGAATGCGACCGCCGTTGTCGGCACCATGGCCGGAAAATCCTCGGACAAACGTATCGCTGTATTGATATGCAATGCCCAGCCCAGTCCCAGATTGCCGACTGCAATGCAAATGACCAGGACGCAGCACGCCCGGGATATGTCGCGGGGACCGGGCACAAAGCTGCGAACTTGATGTGGGGTATCGCGCCCGACTACCAAAGCCCCCCTGGGTTCACCGAGGGCACCTCTGGTATACCGGCCGCCCCGCCTCATGTTTGGGTCAACGCCAGAATGACATTGTTAATCTCGTAGAGCGACGCAGATTTTCTGACCCGCGCCTGCGCGAGCGCGAACCCTTCCTGAAACAATGGGCTCAGGATCACGCCTGAAACACCGGAAATGATCACGATTGGCGTCGTACGGTCGATTTTCCGGATCTCATGCACCAGCGTTAAGGCGCCGCCGCCCCGCATTACAACATCAAGAAAAATGATCTCCGGCGCGGCTTCCGCCATTTGCTCCATTGCCGCATCAGCCTGTGACGCAGATGACACCTGATGCCCCAGTGCCTCCAGCCCGCTACGGAAAACGTTAACGTACTCCTCGCTGTCGTCGACAATCAACACTCTTGCCAAACTCTGTCTCCATCCCTTTACTGGCCAAAAGCTCACATACGTCAATGCCGTTAAACAACACGGTATAGCAAGGTGACAAATGGTTAACGAATCTCGGTCGAGTACACGCGACATACCACTTATCGCACTGGGTGCGTCGGCCGGCGGGTTGGAACCGCTAGAAAATTTCTTTAATTCTGTAAGTAATGAAACGAATTGGTGCTTCGTCGTTATCCAGCACCTCTCTCCCGATTACCGATCCATGATGAAAAGCCTGCTGGAGCGCCAGACGCACCTTCGCATCCGCCATGTCGAAGAGGGGCTCGAAGTAGAGCGGAACACCGTTTACCTCAACAAACCAAGCGAATTCGTAAAGTTGTCCGATGGAAAATTCTCCATCAACGCCTACGAAAAAGGGAACGATCTCCCCCACCTCCCAATCGATTACTTCATGCGGTCGATCTGCGACAGAAACCCTGCAAAAACCGTCGGTATTATTATGTCCGGGTCTGGGTCGGATGGGAAACAGGGTGCGATAGCCCTGCATTCGGCAGGCGCTACAGTTCTTGTTCAGACACCTCAAGAAGCCGATTTTGACTCCATGCCGCAAGCCGTTCTTAAGGCAGGTGCCGTAGACCGGATTTTGCCGGCATCCGAAATGCCCAAAGTGATTGACGAGATATTCAAGCACGGCAAGGAACAATCCAATCAATACTCTGAACTGACGACCCAGATGTCAAAAGAGGTTCAGGAAATTCTGAAACGGCATACCGGAATAGATTTCGGAGCCTATAAACCAGATCTCGTGCAACGCCGAATAGAGCGACGGCAACAGCTTTACGGCTTTCACAGCATCGAAGAATATCGAGAGCTTTTGACTGCCAATCCCAATGCGATCGACGAGCTGTATCAGGATCTTCTGATCGGCGTTACACAATTCTACCGAAATCCCGATGCAATCGCGGCGTTGAGAACCAGCGCTCTGGATGTTCTGGTCAGAGAAAAATCCGGAGAGGACCCAATTCGCGTCTGGGTCCCGGCCTGCGCCAGCGGAGAAGAAGCCTATTCTATCGCGATCGAACTGAGCGAAGCCATGCGCGTGGCGGGCTCGGACGGACGGTTCCGCGTCATTGCAACGGACGTGCACCGCCGGTCTATCGATATCGCCTCGGCCGGTGTCTATACCGAGGAATCCCTGTCAAAAATGGACCCGAGCCTGCGCGACAGATATTTTCACCGCAGCCAGGGCAATTATCTCGTCGATCCGGTTTTGCGGCAGAAACTGATTTTTTCGGTGCATGATTCGCTCAGCGATCCACCCTTCATGCATCTCGATCTGATCTCCTGTCGGAACCTGCTGATCTACCTGAATTCCGAACCCCGCGCCCGCATGATCTCCATGTTCATGTTTGGTCTGAAGAAAAACGGATTTCTATTGCTCGGCCCCTCCGAAACGCTGGGCCCGCACAGCGAGGAATTCGCAACCGTCAATCAACGCTGGCGGCTTTATCGCAAGGCATCGTCCAGAACCGGCATCGACCGGTCACTGCTGGCAGAGCGCCATCGCCCGGCGCCCCGCCCGGACACCAGCAAACAGGCCTATATGGATTTACGCAGACCGACCGTCCCGGCGATCATCGACAAGGTCGACATGCGCAGCCGCGATACGCTGATCAAAGGCTATGATGCGCTGCTCAAACGCTACGCGCCGTCCTCGATCCTGATCTCGGCAGATGGGCGCGTGCTCAGCTGGTTCGGTGCGGCCAGCGTTTTCATCGACACGATGAACAACCTCGCGGACTGGACGGTTGAGGATATCGTGCATCCGGCGCTTCATTTTTCGATCAACGTCGGCATCGAAAAGCTGCGCCAGAACAAGATGGAAAGCTATGTTCGTCGGGTTAAGGTCGAATTCGACGGCGATCAGGTGCACTACTGCAGCCTGAAGATTGAACCGCTTGAACGCGTGTCTTCCGTGCGGTTTCTGCTTGTTTCCATCAAACTGGAACAGGACGACGACTCCGGCGGAGAGAGCGATGGCGAACTCGTTCCGATCGTCGCGGCCGGCGACGATGCCACCTTCCTGTCACGCCGTATTTCCGAACTGGAACGGGACCTCCGCCTGACGGAGGAAACATTGCAGCAGGTCACCGAAAGGCTTGAGGCCAGCGGAGAGGAGCTGCAGGCGTCCAACGAAGAACTGCAGGCCTCCAACGAGGAACTTCAAGCCTCCAACGAAGAACTCCAGAGCTCGAACGAGGAACTCCACGCCGTCAACGAAGAGCTGGTGACAGTGACCGCCGAACACGAGCAGAAGATCGAGGAGCTTTCGGACCTGAATTCGAACACCGACCTTGTTCTGCGCCTTCTCAGCGTCGGGGTGATTGTCGTCGACAGTGGCCGCCGCATCCGGCGGTTCTCGGAACTGATCGGTCAGGAATTCCAGATGCAGGACCACGACATCAACAGGTCGCTCGATGTCGTGGGACCCCGTTTCGATTTTGTCGAACTCACCAAACTGATCGACGATACGATAACCGCAAATGAAAACCGCAGGGCATCGGGCCCCTATGGCCGCCACCACCTGACCATCGACTGCCACCCGGTTCCACCGCGTGACGCCGAAGATGAGAGCATCGGCGCCGTTCTGATTTTCAAAGGCTTTTCAGTCGAGGCGGATTAAGCCAAGGCCGCCTCAGGTGAACTTATTGTCCCGTGGGAAGCCGCGCGGTGCCATGCGCCCGGCCGTGGCCCGTTTGGCGACCCATTCGGTCAGATCATGTTCCGTCCGGGTCCGCCCCGCCGGATCATGCCAGCTCAGCCCCTCGGACAGCGTCAGCGTGGTCACATCGGACAGACCGCCATCCTTGTATTTCTGCAGCCGGACGCCCTTGCCCCGGCCCATCTCCGGCAGCTCGTCCAGCATGAAGACCAGCACCTTGCGGTTGTCGCCCACCACGGCCACGGCATCGCCCGACACCTTGCGGCAGATCGTGGCGCGCACCTGATCCTTGACGTTCAGCACCTGCTTGCCGGCGCGTGTCTGCGCCAGAACCTCGTCCTCTGCCACGACAAAACCGTCCCCGGCCGACGAGGCCACGATCAGCTTCTCGCCCGGGCGGTGGATCAGGATATCCACGATCTCCGCCTCGTTGGGCAGATCGACCATCAGGCGCAGCGGTTCGCCCGTGCCCCGCCCGCCGGGCAGGTTGGCAGCGGACAGCGTATAGAACCGCCCATTGGAGGCGAAGACCAGTAGCCGGTCCGTCGTCTCCGCATGGAAGATGAACCGGCCTTCGTCGCCATCCTTGAACTTGAGCTGCTGCGTCAGGTCGATATGACCGCGCATCGCCCGGATCCAGCCCATCTTGGAACAGACGACCGTCACCGGCTCCCGTTCGATCATGGCCTCCAGCGGCACGTCCTCGACCTCTGCCGCCTCTTCGATCAGCGTACGCCGCGCGCCGCCCTCGGATTTGGCACCGAAGTTCTTCTTCACCTCGCGGACCTGATCGGCAATCCGGTCCCACTGCAGGCTGTCGCTGTCCAGCAGATCCTCAAGACCCGCGCGCTCTTCCATCAGCGCGTCACGCTCGCGGATCAGCTCCATCTCTTCCAGGCGCCGCAGGGACCGCAGGCGCATATTCAGGATCGCCTCCGCCTGCACCGGCGTCAGCTCCCCTTCCGCATCCAGACCGATGGGGCTGACATAATCCGCTTCCGACGTGGCGCGGGGCCGCGAGACGGACCAGTCTTCGGCCATCAGCGCGGCCTTGGGGTCGTCGTCATAACGGATGATGTCGATCACCCGGTCGAGGTTCAGGAAGGCGATGATAAAGCCTTCCAGCACTTCCAGCCGGTGGTCGATCTTTTCCATCCGGTGGGTGGAGCGCCGGATCAGCACCTCCCGCCGGTGATCGAGGAAGGCGCGTAGCACCTCTTTCAGCGAACAGACCTTGGGGGTCACGCCGTCGATCAGCACGTTCATGTTCAGGCTGAACCGCACTTCCAGATCGGAATTGCGGAAGAGCATGTTCATCAGCACGTCCGGGTCGACGGCCTTCGACCGCGGCTCCAGCACCATGCGCACGTCATCCGCGCTCTCGTCGCGGATATCGGCGAGGATCGGCACCTTCTTGGTCTGGATCAGATCGGCGATGCGTTCGATCAGCTTGGATTTCTGCACCTGATAGGGGATCTCGGTGACCACGATCTGCCAGGTGCCCCGGCCCAGATCCTCCGTCTCCCATTTCGCGCGCAGGCGGAACGACCCGCGCCCGGTGCGATAGGTCTCCGCGATCGAGTCGCGCGGTTCGACCAGCACGCCGCCTGTCGGGAAATCCGGCCCCGGCACGTAGTTCAGCAGCGTCTCGTCCCGCGCATCCGGCGTCTTGATCAGATGCAAGCAGGCATTGCAGAGCTCGTCGATGTTATGCGGCGGGATGTTCGTCGCCATGCCGACAGCGATGCCCGAGGCGCCATTGGCCAGCAGGTTCGGAATGGCGGCGGGCAGCACCACAGGCTCCGTGAGCGTGCCGTCGTAATTGTCCCGGTAATCGACGGCATTCTCGTCCAGCCCCTCCATCATCGCCTCGGCGATGGCGGTCAGGCGGGCCTCTGTATAGCGCGACGCAGCCGGGTTATCCCCGTCGATATTGCCGAAATTCCCCTGCCCGTCGACCAGCGGATACCGGACGTTGAAATCCTGGGCGAGCCGGGCCATCGCGTCATAGATCGCCTGATCGCCATGCGGGTGATAATTGCCCATCACATCGCCGGAGATCTTCGAGGATTTCCGGAATCGCCCGCTGGGCGACAGCCGCAGTTCGCGCATCGCATAGAGGATTCGGCGGTGCACCGGTTTCAGCCCGTCCCGCGCATCCGGCAGGGCCCGGTTCATGATCGTCGACAGCGCATAGGTCAGATAGCGGTCACCGATGGCGCGGGACAGCGGTTCGGCGCTCTCGGCACCGCCCATGTTGGGGTCGTCGATCATATCGCTCATAGATACTGTGTAGCCTGCACCGCAGAGATCGTAAAGATTGCTTTAATGTCACGCCGGCGCGTTTTGCCGGAAGAACATGCATCGTGCCGCACACCGAATCGAAGTAAATTGAAACTACAGCGATGCGAGTGCGTTGGCATGATCTAGCCACATGGGAATTGGACGATGAATAAATTTGTATTTCTAACATTTATCTTTATGGGCTGGGCGTTTTACGAAATGAGTGGCGGGGCCGATTTTGAACCCGCAGGCGGCGTGGAAACAGCGGATGCACAGGATAGCGTCTCCGCTCAACCCGCGCAGATCGCGTCTTTGCAGCCGGCCGCGTCCGTGACCCGTCCGGAAACGACAGCCGCGCCCGAAGTGACCCGCGCCTCTTTTTCCAGCCTTGAAGTGTCGCCACGCGAACCGGATGAGACAGAGCTGGCCGCGGTAGACCCCGCGGTGCTCGCGGCCTTCGCAACGCCGCCGCAGCCTGCGCCGACAGCCGAAAACGCCTTTACTGACATCCGTGAAGTCACCGGCAACCGCGTCAATATGCGGAACGGCCCCGGCACCAACTACGCCATTGTCGACCGCCTGACCCGCGGTCAGGAGGTCGAAGTTCTGTCAGAACCGGGCAATGGCTGGCTCGAACTGCGGGTAAACGACACAGGTCAGGTTGGCTGGATGGCCGATTTCCTCGTCACCGCCTCGTCAGAGTGAGCACCCGATCAGCGAAACCCGGGCCGGGGCACCCATGCAGAACGTTTGGATAAGCGTCTGAAACCGGTCTCAAAAGGCTCCGTTCTTATCACCGGCTGTTCCTCCGGGATCGGCTATGCTGCCGCGCATGGATTGTCTCAGGCCGGGTGGCAGGTCTTTGCAACATGCCGCAAGCAGACCGATGTCGAAAAACTGCAGGACGAGGGCCTGACGGCGTTTCAGCTCGACTATTGCGACCCGGCCTCCATGCAGACCGCGCTTGACCACGTGCTCACGGCAACCGGGGGCACGCTGTCCGCGCTTTATAACAACGGCGCCGTGGCCCTGCCCGGCGCAAACGAAGACTTGCCTGTCGACGGGCTGCGCCATGTATTTGAGACCAACCTCTTTGGCCCGCATGAATTGACCCGGCAGGTTCTGCCTGTCATGCGCCGGCAGGGATATGGCCGCATCGTCAACTGCTCCTCGGTGCTTGGCCTTGTGGCCGCCCCCTGGCGCTCCGCCTATGTCGCCTCGAAATTCGCGATGGAAGGCCTGACCGATACGCTGCGGATCGAGATGCGCGACACCCCCATCCATGTCATTCTGCTGGAGCCGGGCCCGATCACCTCTCGCATTCGCGCCAACAGCCAGCCGCTGTTCGAGCGGTTCATCGACTGGCAGGCGTCGCCCCGCGCCGCGCAATATGCCGCAAAATTACGTCCGCGCCTGTACAAACCCGAAGGCCGCGACCCATTCGAGCTTCCGGCCTCGGCCGTGGCCGAAACGCTGCGCCGCGCTCTTGAAGCGCGCCGCCCCAGGCCGCGCTACCGCGTGACGGTGCCGACCACCGCGATGGCACTGGCGCGCCGGCTTCTGCCGACAACGGCACTGGACGCGATTCTCAGCCGCGGATGAGATGCGCCGATATGGCCGCTTCGCTTTTGCCGGGGGGCGGGCTACATCTAGACGGGAAAGGAACCCGCCCATGTTACATGACCCGCTGTTCATCGTTGTCGCCATCGCAGTGCTTCTCGTCGCCGGAATTCTGCTGTTCGGGATTGGCGGCTTTGCGGCCGGGGTCGGTGGCAAACGCGCCAATAAAGTCATGCAGCTGCGGATCATCGCGCAATTCGTGGCGGTCCTGCTGATCCTTCTCTTCGTCTGGCTGCGCGGCGGGAGCTGAGTATGGTCGTCCTGTCAAAGATTTACACCCGTACCGGCGATGCCGGCGACACAGCGCTCGGCGACGGATCGCGGGTTGCCAAACCCTCCGCCCGGGTCGAAGCCTACGGCACGGTCGACGAAACGAACGCGACGGTTGGCATTGCCCGCTTGCATGCCGACCCGGCTCTCGACGCCGCGCTCATGCGGATCCAGAATGACCTCTTCGACCTCGGTGCAGACCTTTGCCGCCCGGATCACGACAATGATGCAACAGCCGAATATCCGCCGCTGCGGATGGTCCCCTCCCAGGTGGACCGGCTTGAACACGAAATCGACGAAATGAACGGCCACCTGACCCCTTTGCGCAGCTTCGTGCTGCCCGGAGGCAGCCCAGCAGCCGCCCATCTGCATCTGTGCCGGACCGTCTCGCGCCGGGCAGAGCGTCACGCTGTCGCCCTGCTGCAGTCGGAAGGCTGCAACCCGGTGGCGGTCAAATATCTGAACCGTCTTTCGGACTGGTTTTTCGTGGCCAGCCGAATTGCCAATGACAACGGTCAGAAAGATGTGCTCTGGGTTCCGGGCAACAACCGGTAACGCAGGTTCAGGCCAACTGCAGCTGCGCCACCTCCTCGCCCCTGCAGCCTGACCGGGATTTGTCCTGGTACATCCGGGCATCGGCCAGACAGATCAGATCGTGCAGCGACCGTCCCTCCTCTGGATAGCGCGCCACGCCGATTGCGGAGGCGACGATAAGGCTGGTTTCGAAACCGGTCTCTTCCGGTTCGAACTCGTATCGCATGATGGCCTGCAAACGCTCTACGATAACGGGCAACTCGTCGGCCGGGCAGTCCGGCATGAACACGGCGAATTCGTCTCCTCCCATCCGCCCGGTCAGGTCTCCCAACCGCACCGAGGCACGGAGTCTGCGGGACAGATTGGTCAGCACCCAGTCCCCTGACGCATGTCCAAGGCGGTCGTTGACCTGTTTGAACCCGTTCAGATCAAGGTACATGACTGTGCCGGACGACACCCGGCGCATCAGCTGTGCGGCTTCGGCCCGGAACCCGGTGGCGTTCAGCAGCCCCGTCATGGGGTCTGTCATCGACAGGCTGCGCCATCTTTCCGCTTCCTGCCGGAGCCTGTATTCCCGTTCCTTCTGCTCCTCCTCCGCCAGTTGCTGCACCCGGTCAGGCCCGCCCCTGACGCGTCGATCTTCCTGGAGCAGGACAAACGGCCCGCCATCGGCCGGCCGCCCGACCCGCCGGCAGGCAAAATGCACAGCCCGACCCGCACGGCTGACCGCGGTCGCAAAACGCAATTGCTGCGACGACAGAATATCCGGCACCTGCACCGCCAGCAGCTCCAGATTGGCGCCGTCCTGCGCCTGATCGCCCAGCCAGGCCCGCGCCGCAACGCTGAGGCCGCGCATCCCCCCCGCGGCATCGAGAAGGACAACAATTCCCGGCATGACCGCAACGGCGGCCGCAATCCCCTTTACGAAATCATCCTGCGGCACTGGTCCCCTCCAGCCTGGCTACGCCGCATGAATCGCCGCGACGCGCCGCCCGCGCGCGCGTCTCGAAACGTCATCGGTATCCTTGTAAAAAGCGGTATGGCGCCCATCAGGGCGCACGACAGAAGATCGGGTCCAAATTCGCGGCGCAAAGGTTCCTCCGGCGTTCGTCAGAACAGCCCCAAAGCCGGGCTGTTCCGCCGTTTTTGCACCAATGTCCGAATAAAAAGTGAACGTCTGACGTCAGAGCATTCCGGGCACGATCTGATCAGGCGGCCGATGCCCGTCGGCGAAGGTCTTGATATTGATGATGACTTTTTCGCCCATTTCGGTGCGGCCTTCGCGGGTGGCCGATCCCATATGCGGCAGCAGCACCACATTGGGCAGGTCTTTGAGCGCGGTCGTCGTTTCCTTACCGAATTCGTACACATCCAGCCCGGCGCCGGCGATCTCGCCCGCCTTCAGCATCCGGATCAGCGCATGTTCATCCAGAACCTCCCCGCGGGAGGTGTTGACGATAACTGCATCCGGTTTCATCAGCTTCAGCCGGCGCGCGTTCATCAGATGGAAGGTCGACGGCGTATGCGGGCAGTTGATCGACAGCACATCGACCCGCGCGATCATCTGGTCGAGGCTCTCCCAATAGGTCGCGTTCAGCTCCTGTTCGACATCCGCCCGCAATTGCCGGCGGTTAAAGTAATGAACCTGCATCCCAAAGGCGCTGGCGCGCCGCGCCACGGCCTGCCCGATCCGGCCCATTCCCAGGATACCCAACCGGCGTCCCGCGATGCGCCCGCCCAAGAGCGCCTTGGGGCTCCAGCCTTCCCAATTCGCCTGCTGCATCTCCGCCAGCCCCTCCGGGATGCGGCGGGTCACAGCCAGGATCAGCGCCATGGTCATATCGGCCGTATCGTCTGTGACCACACCGGGCGTATTCGACACCAGGATCCCCCGCGTCCGGCAGGTGGCCACATCGATATGGTCGACCCCTGCGCCGTAGTTGGCAATCAAACGCAGGTTCTCTCCCGCCTGCCCGATCAGGCCTGCGTCGATCTGGTCGCGCAGATTGGGCACAAGAACATCTGCGGTCTTAACGGCCTCTACCAGTTCGGCTTTTGTCATCGGGCGATCTGCCGGCCCCAAGGTGACATCGAACAGATCGGCCATGCGCGCCTCGATCCGCTCGGGCAAGCGTCGCGTAACGACAACACTCAGACGCCGATTTGCCATCCTGTCCTCCCTCGACTTCCATAGCTCCGCAATACGAGGCAAAGTGGCGGAAAGATCAGGGCGGCACAAGAACCCCCTCACAATTGGCAGAAATTTCGGGCGGCAGAATGAAAAATATCCGGATCAGCGGGCTTGTGCTTGCCCTGTCTATGCTCGGCAGCTACGGCCTGGCAAATCCGACGGATGAGGCAATCTCCTCCATTTCGCCGCCAGCCATCATTCCCCCCGCGCTTCTAACCGAAGCCTCTGCCTCCGTGCCTGTGCCGTCTCCCCAGCCCGAGCCCGCGCAGCAAACCGTTCTCGCCAGCGGCGAGGAAGCGGACCCGGCTGATGATCCGGCCGACGTCCATCCGGAAACGGCCCTGACGGGGTCAGAGGGCATCGGCCCGGTCACCAAGCTGCCCCTTCCGCGCTATGTCTCGCTGAAGGCATCGAAAGGCAACGTCCGCCGCGGCCCAAGCCGAACCCACCGGATCGACTGGGTCTTTACGCGCCGCAACATGCCGCTTCAGGTTACTGCGGAATATGGCCACTGGCGCCGCGTGCAGGACCAGGAAGGTGTTGGCGGCTGGATCCATCATTCCCTGATATCCGGTGTCCGAACCGTTCTGATCCGCACCGACATGCTGGAAATGCATGTTCGCCCGCAACAGATCAGCGCCACCACGGCCAAGCTTGAACTTGGCGTGATCGCAAGGCTCGACCGCTGCATGCCGGAATGGTGCCGGGTCTCCGTCGCTGGCTACAAAGGTTGGATTCCCCGCGACACGATCTGGGGCGTCGATCCGACCGAGACAGTCGACTAACGGCAGTGACCCGCCGGCGCCCGCGACCGGAGGGCGAATTGCAGATACCGGATCGACGCCAAAATTTTTGCCGGAAAAGGGCTTGAACCCTTGGTGCGACCAGAGTAATCAGCGCTCCACCGTTGGGGTGTAGCCAAGTGGTAAGGCAGCGGTTTTTGGTACCGTGTACCGTAGGTTCGAATCCTACCACCCCAGCCATGTTTTCCTTAAAATCGTAATGCGTTGGATGGTGCCCCATCCATGCCACGCCCGGCAGTTTCCCGCTGCCCTGCGTCACCTGGCGGCGCCCGCAGAAGCGGACCGAACCCTTCGATATTCAGCGGAGAATTGGTGGCCCTGTCTCCTCGGCGAAAAGTGATTTCTAAACCGCGCGCCAATGCACCGCAAACGTCCCGAGGCCGTGTTGTCCGGATTCACTCGCATCGTTTTCACGACGATCAGCACGCAGACCTGACCAATGTCGATCAGACGAGAAGCGTCTCAAACGCGGAACGGCGCGCGCCTTCGATGGCCACCGGGCGATGCGTCGCGCGATCGACATAGACATGCACAAAGAAACCTTCGGCTGCGGCCTCTTCCTCCTCATTGCGAAACAACCCGATCTCGAACCGGACGGAGGAGCTGCCGATCCGCGCGATGCGCAGACCGGCATGCACTGCATCGGGAAATTGCATTTCGGCGTAATATTTGCACCCCGTCTCGACAACCAGGCCATAGCTTTCGCTGGTGGCCGGATCGAGAAGCCCCTGTTCGATCAGCCAGGCATTTACCGAGGTGTCGAACAGGGAATAATGCACGACATTATTCATGTGCCCGTAGACGTCGTTATCCATCCAGCGGGTCTGCATCGGGCGAAAGATCACATAGTCAGACCGGCGGGGACGCGGCGCGGCCATTACCAGGCGGCCCGGTATATCGACAGCGCGTCAGCCTCGCTCACCGACCGCGGATTGTTCACCAGCAACCGCTGCTGAAGCATCGCGTCGCTGGCCATCTTCGCCAGCGCGCCCTCGGGTATGTCGACCTCGCGGAGCCGGGTCGGCATGTTCAGCGACTGCGCCAGCTCGGCCAGAGCGTCGATGAAGGCCGCGCAGCGCGTCTGCGCCCCCTCGACCTGTGCCAGCTCGGGAAAGGCATCCGCCGCGATCTCGGCATAGAGCGCATAGGCGTTCGGCGCGTTGAACCGCAGCACATGCGGCAGGACAAGCGCGTTCGACAGTCCGTGCGGCACGTGAAAGGTTCCGCCAATCGGATAGGCCAGCGCATGCACGGCCGCGACCGGCGAATTGGCAAAGGCCTGCCCGGCCAGCATCGATCCCAGCAGCATCGCGCCGCGCGCATCGACATTGCCGGGATCGGCCACAACCGTGCGGATATTCGCGCCCAGCAGCCGTAGCGCCTCGCGCGCCAGCATTTTGCTGAGCGGATTGTTGTTGGCATTGGCAGAGGCATAGGCCTCGATCGCATGCACCATGGCGTCCACACCTGTGGCGGCCGTGATGGAGGCGGGCAGGCCAAGCGTCAGATCCGCATCCAGAACCGCAATGTCCGGCAGGATCACCGGCGAAGACACACCGCGCTTTTCCTCTGCTCCAACCGTGATGATCGACACCGGCGTGACCTCGGACCCCGTTCCGGCGGTTGTTGGCACCAGAACCAGTGGCAGGCGCGGGCCGCGGGCCTGTCCGACGCCCCAGGCCGCGTCCAGATCCTCGCCCGAGCCCAGCAAAAGCGCGGCGATCTTGGCCACGTCCAGCGACGACCCGCCGCCAAAGCCCACAACCCCGGTGCAGCCTTTGCCCGCCTCAACCGCCTTCTCCAGCGTTGCACGGGACGGGTCCGCCTCGACCTGATCGTAAACGATGACCTCGTGCCCGGCCTCCTGCAGGGACGCCAGGCCCTTGTCGCACAGCCCCAGCTTACGCAGCCCCGGATCGGTGACGAACAATATCCGCTCCCCCAGAAGCGGGCCGGCGACATCGGCCAGCTCGGCAGACGCGCCGGGTCGAAACACAATGGATTTGGTCGTATTGAAATAAAACTGCTGCATGATCGAACCCCGGCCCCTCCTCCTGGCACCACATTCGCCGACGCATCGCGACCGGATATTCCGGTCCGACACGGGCCACAGGCAAATCGGTACCGCACAGAGCGGCCATGAGCAACTTTCAGACGAAACCCAACCGTGTCACCGCCTTGCTTCGCGGCCACCGGCAGGCCGCAATCCCTCCGGCGCCGCGCCGAATTGGCCGCCATGTCACAACCGAGGGCCGTGCACACCTCGCGCGGGGCGGGCACGGCGCCTTTGGTCTTCCGTCAGGTCTGTCGCACCTATCTGGCCGTCGCCTGTTCCAGCCCGGCGAGACTGCGGGCCCTGTTCGGCGATTGCGAAAGTGAAGCCTCGTAGGCCTCCGCCGCCCCGACCGGATCGCCCAGAACCAGCAACAAATCCCCCAGAAGCTCGCGTGCCGGCAGTACATGCCCGGGCGTGACCGGAGCCTTGCCCATGGCATCTTCCTTATCCGCCGCATCCCGCAACTGGGCGACGGCCTGTTCCGGATTGCCCTCCATAAATGCAAGCCAGGCAGAGATTGACCCGATTTGCCCGTCCGACAATGTCACCCAGTATCCCATGCCCCGTTCAGCCATGACAGCGCGCAGGCCGTTCAGTTCGGCAACGGCGGCCCGGGCGCCGTCCGGGTTTCCGGACCGGGCGGCGCCAAGTCCCTTGGCGAACCACCGCATAGCAACAGCCTGAGGGTAGCGGCCCCAAGTGATTGACGGGTTCATCTCGCTTGTCAGCGCCGCCGCGGCGGCCCAATTTTCGGTTTCCAGCGGCACGCGCGCGGGGGCGGCAGCCGTTGCATAGGCCGATCCGAACGTATCCTCCAGATTGGGGTGCCGCGCCAGATCCGCCAGCAGAGCCTCGGCTTTGCGCACATCACCGGCCTGGAGATGCGCGTAGACCGCATAGTCGATCGCATGCGGATAGTGGTCTGCGATCACATCGTCATGCAGCTGATCCAGCACGGCCGCAGCGCTGCGCGCGTTCCACTCGGCCGATTCCTGCCACAACCCCAGCCGGGTGAAAATATGCGAGGGCATATGAAGGGCATGTGGAACCTCGGGGGCGATCCTGTCGTAAGCGCGCGACACCTCCAGCCCCTTTCCGGCCAGAGCCGGATGATCATAGGCATGAATGGCGTAGTGATAGCCCGCAGGGTGGCGGGGCGCGGCCGCCCGCAACGCATCCATACGTGCGCCGGCGTCCATCAGCTCCGGCACAGCATCCGGCCCTCGTGGCGCCATGGTCAGCTGCGCCAGCGCATCAAAGGCGGCCGCATCTGGATCGTCCGGATAGGCATCGTCCAGGGTCCGCTGTTTCACCGCCCAGGCCGCCAGCCTTTCGCGGAACGTCAGGTCTTCGCCGGCGTAAAAAGCCGACATCGCATCGATATAGGCCTGTTCCCGCGCGGTTCCCGGCTCCAGGCCCTGCAGCCGCTGGACGGCCGCCTGGCCCGCCGCAGTTTCCGCGGGCGTTGGCCCGCCCGGCCACAGCGGATGAAACTTCGTCATCGCAATGCCCCATTGCGCCATGGCGCAGTCCGGATCCGCCTGGGCCGCCGCCTGAAACGCCCCATCGGCCTGCCGATACATCATATGATGAAGAAGCAGCAGACCGATGTCGAAGGCCGACTGCGCCTCGTCATTGCAGGAGATCGGAAAATTCACGTCGCCAAGCGTCGCGGGATCGAGCTCGCTGAGCATCGCATCCAGCGAATGGGCACCGACTGGCCCGGCAGCCAGACAGATCGCAGCGACTGGCGCCAGAATTCGGGTCGTCATGTTTGTCATCGGGGACCTCCGTAAGCCGGCGGCGCAAAGCTTTGCGTCGTTTCGGCGGATCAATGGTGCTATGCTGCAAGGGGAGGAGCCGCCTTGCGCCTGTTCAAACGAAATGTTCTGAAATCGTCCGAAATCGCGCTCGGCGCGGCAGTCGTCGATCTGGACACGGGGCGGCTCAGGGACCGCTCTGGCACGGAAATCGCATTGCGCAACAGATCCCGCGACGTCCTGCGTTGCCTGCTTGTTCACAGGAACCAAGTGGTCACGCGGCCAGTCCTGATCGCCGCCGCGTGGCATGTCAGCCATGTCTCTGACGACAATATCTCGCAATCCATTGCCGATATCCGCCGCGCCATTGCGGATACCGACAAGCGGATTTTGGAAACCATACCCGGGCGGGGCTATCGGCTTGTCATACCTGAACCAGACGCGGCGACCCAGCGCGCCCGACACCGCAGGCTGACCCGCGCCGCCGAAGCCGAAATCGAAAAGCCGGGACAGGCGCCGGTCATTTTGGTGCACCCTTTTGAAAACCTGTGCCGGAACCGGAGGTTGCCCTCCGAATTCCGCGCTGTCCTGACCGAAGCCATTGTCACGGCTCTGGCCCGCTACCCGGAGCTGACCGTACGAACAGCAGGCCCCGCCAGCGGCCGTGCGCACTGGTCATCCACTGCCGATGCGAATTTCAGCTTAACCGGCTCTTACATGAGCGACGGAACCTGTGTCCGCGTCGTGATCCGGTTGCTGGTGACGCATTCCGGCTCCTGCATCTGGACCGAGGAATTCGACTTTGATCTCGCAGAGCTACTGACATTGACGCGGCTCGTCGGACGGCGGGTCGCCGGTTTTCTGGGTGCCCGCCTTATCGACATGGCCGAGGCGCGGCTCGACCGCGGTGAAATCAGCGCCATGCTGATCGAAAATGCGGCGCGCAGCCGTATGATCCGCCACCGATCCGCTGAGGCGCTCCGCCGCAATATCCGCGACCAACAGGCGGCGCTGGACCGGTTCCCCGATGCGGCATGGGGGCATTTCGGACAGGCGCTGGCATACCGCACGGGGATTGATGCCGGTTGGCTGCCCCATGACACCGACAAGGCGGTGGAGCTGGCGCAGAGCCATGCATCCCGCGCGATAGCTCTCGCCCCCGAAAATTACCTCGCGCATTACGCGATCGGAAAGACGTTGATGGGAATGAGACAGCCGGCACGCGCCGTTTCGGCCTATGAACGCGCGGGACAGCTCAACCCGTCTTCCACAATGGTTCTAAAAGGGATGATCAACGCGCACCTTCACCTCGGTGATCTGGGTGCCGCGCAGGACTGCATTTCACAGTGCAGAGCCATTGCTTCGGGAGGCGATCCCGAACTGGACTACCTCGATGCCAGGCAGCAATGGCAATCCGGCGAGACGCAGAGCGCACTGAACGGCCTGACCACAATCGCCACCCCGACCCCCGAAAGCACCAAGTTGACCGCGATCCTGCAGGCGGAACTCGGTCAAATCCGGCAGGCTCGTCAGACCCTGTCGGATTTTGCGGCGCGGCATCCGGGATGGACAATGGCAGATGAAGCAAAGCTCAGGCAGGCACGCGGCGAACCCTTGGATCAGGCTCAGCGCTGGATGACCGGGTTGTCGGCAGCAGGCATGGCGTGACCCTGTCCCCCAACAGCTTCGCACCGCCGGCCATGCCACGACGCGGACGCACGAAGGATGCGGCCAGCCCGGACCGGCCTCAAAGCTTCAGCTCAGCCGTCTGCAACATGCCAGACGCCAGATAGCCGCCGTCCACAGCCAGGGTCTGGCCGTTGATATAGCGGGCCTGCCGCGACAGCAGGAATACGATCGCGGCCGAAATATCCTCCGGGTCGGCCAGATACCCGGCCGGGATCATCGGCAGCAGCGACGCCTTGGTCTCCGCATTATAGACGGGCTCCGTCATGGCTGTGACGGTGGGGCCGGGGGCAACCGCATTGGCGGTGATCCCGTACCGGCCCAGCTCCAGCGCCATCTGGCGCGTCAGCCCGTTGATCGCAGCCTTTGAGGTGCCATAGGCGGCGCGGCCGACCCCGGCGCGGTAACCAGATACGGATGACAGGTTCACGATCCGGCCAAAACCGGCGGCCTTCATGCCCGATGCCGCGCGCTGAGCACACTGGAAACTGCCGGTGACATTGACGTTCAGAACCTGTGAAAACGCAGCCTCGGGAAAATGCTCGAACGGCTCCACTTTCAGGATACCCGCGCTATTGACCAGCGATGTCACCGGCCCTTTCCAGTCCTCCGCGGCACCAAAGGCGCGATCGACTGACGCAGCCTGTGTCACATCGAGCTCGACGCCCAGCCCCTCTCCGCCTTTGGTCCGGATATGGGCCAGCGTCTCGTCGATCCCGCGCGCATTGACATCCGCCACCACAACAGGAACGCCCGCGCCCGCCAGGCTTACGGCCACGGCCTGACCGATCCCCGAACCACCGCCGGTAATCAAAGCAACACCAGTGTCAAAGCTGAACATCTCTCCCCTTCCCTTTCGCTTTCGCCCCATGTCCGGCCAGACAGACGGATCAGGGTCGACATGTATCTTGATCCCGAAATCCGGTCAGCCGCGTGACGGGACCGCCTTCTGATCCGCCTGCTCTCTCAGATCGGTCTTGAGAACCTTGCCGTAGCTGTTCTTGGGCAAAGCCTGCACAACCACATAGCGTTTCGGCTTCTTGAAAGAGGCGATCTGCCTGCGGCACCAGTCGTCCAGCTCCTCGGTCGCCACATGGCCTGCATCCGCAAAGACGACAAAGGCCACGACTTCCTCCCCCCACTCCGGATGCGGGGCGCCGATCACCGAAACTTCGTAGACGGACGGATGGCTCTGGATCGCCTCCTCAACCTCGCGCGGGTAGATGTTTGTCCCGCCGGAAATGATGACGTCCTTGCTGCGGTCGGTCAGCGTCAGAAAGCCGTCGGCATCTATCCGGCCCAGATCCCCTGTGCACAGCCAGCCATCGCGCAACGTATCTGCCGTGGCTTGATCATTGCGCCAGTAGCCGGCCATGACCGTATCGCCACGCACTACCACCTCACCGACCTCGCCCGGCGGCAGGCTGCGCATCTGCTCGTCCACGACGCGGACCTCGACACAGGACTGCGCCACCCCGACAGAGGCCCGCCGCGCGGCCTGGCCGGGCATGCCGTCGCCCAGCACCATGGCACGGTTCATGGCCGTGATCGTCATAGGGCTTTCACCCTGACCGTATATCTGAACGAATTTCGGCCCGAAGACAGCGAGCGCCTGTTCCAGATCGGCGACATACATCGGACCGCCGCCATAGATCACCGTGCGGATACCCTGGCCGCGGTACCCCGACCGGTTAGCCTGCGCGATCAGCCGCTTGACCATCGTCGGGGCCGCAAAGAACACCAGCCCGCCAAGGCGCTGCGCCAGGTCCTCGATCTCGGCCGGGTCAAAGCCCTGCGAGCGAGGCACAACATGACAGGCGCCGACCCGGACGAACTGAAAATTATAAAGCCCGGCGCCGTGCGACATCGGAGCAGCGTAAAGCACATGATCCTCCGGCAGCGCCGGGTCCACATCGAGCGTATAGCTCGTCGCCATCATCCGCAGATTGCGATGTGTGGTCATGACACCTTTCGGGCGCCCCGTCGTCCCGGAGGTATAAAAGAGCCACGCCACCGCATCGTCGGCCACGTCAACCGGGGCCCGATACCCGTCGGGACTGGCCTGAGACACGGACCGGACCAGACCCTCTGACGCAAGGCCAATCTCCGTACATCCGTCCGGCAGCGCCTCCGCCCCGTCAAACACGTCACCACCCGCGGTAAAGACAAGCCGCGCCTCGGCATTGCCGATAATCCAGTGCGCCTCGCGCCGGTGCAGTTTGTGGTTGATCGGCACAACCACCGCGCCGATCCAAAGCACCGCGTAAAGCAGCTCAAGATATTCCGGGCAGTTCTTTACAAAGATCGCGATCCGGTCGCCCGGTTCCACCCCATGCTCGGCCCTGAGGAATTCGCCAATCGCCCAGCTGCGGAACGCCAAGGCGCCATAGGTGGCATGCAGATCGTCGCCGAACCGGATCGCCGGGGCATCGGGCCGGACGCGCCCGCTCTGGTGCAGCCAGGTCGCAAGGTTCATCGCGGTCAGGCTTTCTGGCTTTCCAGCACCGACACATAATTGGCCACGGCGGCACCGCCCATATTGAACACAAGGCCAAGCCGGGCATCCGGCACCTGGATATCCCCGGCCTGTCCGGTCAGTTGGCGGAACGAAATCGCATGCATCGAAACGCCCGTCGCGCCGACAGGATGCCCCTTGGCCTTGAGCCCGCCGGACAGGTTCACCGGCAGGGCTCCGCCCCGGTAAACCGTGCCCTCTTCCAGCGCGCGATGCCCCTGTCCCTTTGCGGTCAGCCCCATCGCCTCGTATGTCAGCAGCTCCGCGATGGTGAAACAGTCGTGCACCTCCGCAAAATCCACGTCGCCCGCCGTGACCCCGGCCTCCTCGAACGCTTTGCGAAAGGCCAGCTCCGGTCCTTCGAAGGCCAGAAAGTCCCGCCGCGACATCGGCAGGTAATCACTGACATGAACCGCGGACCGAAACCGCACCGATTTGGGAAAATTCTGCGCGTTTTCTTCTGTCGTCAGAACCAGCGCCGCCGCGCCGTCCGTTACCAGAGAACAATCCGTCAGACGCAGCGGCGGAGCGATCTCCGGGTTCTTGTTGCTGACCTGGCTCGCCTCTTCGAAGGTGAACTCGCGACGCATATGCGCCAGCGGGTTCAGCATGGCATTGCCATGGTTTTTGACGGAAATCCGCGCCATGGCGTCCAGCGGGCTCTGATACCGGTCGGAATAGCCGCGGGCGGCCACGCCAAACACCTGCGGAAAGCTCAGGGACTTTTCCGCCTCATCATTCTGATACCCGGCGCCGGCCAGCGCGGTTGTGACGTCTTCGGTTGTCCGATGCGTCATTTTCTCGGCCCCGACAACCAGCACGGTCCGGGCCTGACCGGCGCGGATCGCATTGATCCCGGCATGGATCGCGGCAGAGCCGGAGGCACAGGCATTTTCGGCCCGGGCGGCGGGCACAAAGCGAAGTTCGGGAAAGGCCTGATGGATCAGCGAGGACGCAAATCCGTCCGACACCATGCCGGAGTTGAAATGCCCGAGAAAGACCGCGTCAATCTCACTGGGATCGATCTCCGCCTCCGCGACAGCCTCGCGGGTCGCGGCCACGATCATCTGTTCCAGCGTCTCCTCCAGCCGGCCGAATTTTGTATGGCCCGAACCGACGATGCATATGGTGTCTGTCATGATGTCTCCTCCCGCTCCTGCCCGCCATGATGCCACGTTGAACCGTCTGGAAAAATCCGTGAAACTACGTAGAGAACTACGTGGAGCATCAGAGAGGTTTCCGCCGTGACTTCAGGGACCGATATCTCCTCATCCCAACAGGCCGCCCTGCTGGCCTTCCGGGAATCTCCTGTCGCGCATCTGGTGCTGCGATACCGGCGGATCGTCGAAATCAACGGCGCAACCGAAAGGATGTTCGGCTTTGGGCGCGCCGATCTGGTCGGGCGTTCGGTTCAGCGCCTCTACCCGTCGACGGCGGATTTCAGACGTATTGGCCAGCTGTGCGAAAACGCCCTGAAGCTTGGCGGCACAGCCTATTACGAAGACGAGCGGTTTATGCAGACGAGTGATCAGGAGGTCTTTTATGCCCGCGCCCGCGGGATCACCCTGTCCCCCAAAGACCCGTTTGCCCTGATGATCTGGTGCTTTGAAAAGATTGGTGACCGCCCCTACCGCTCTGTCCAGCTCACGCCGCGGGAACGCGAAATCGCCCCGATGATCGGCAACGGCATGACATCCAAGCAGATCGGCCAGAAACTGGGCATTTCGCACCGGACGGTGGAGGTTCACCGCGCCAAGCTCATGAAAAAGTTCAATGTGCAGAACACCGCTGAACTCGTCTCGCAGATCGTGGTCGCATCCTGACAGCGCCATCGTCTGGGCTCAGAGCCCCAGCGCACCGGGATTCATGAGCCCGGCAGGATCGACCGCAGCCTTGAACGTCCTGAGCAGCGCCGCGGTTTCCGGTTTCAGCACTGACTGGAAGGGATAGTCCCGCGCGACCTGCCAGTTCACTCCGCCCAGCCCGATATACAGATCCTGCGTCGCATTCCGAAGCTCGATAACTGCCCGGCGTGCAGTTTCATTGGCGGAGCGCCTGCTCCAGTCCGACTGGACGGCCTTGCCGACCGATGCGACATGAAGCGGTGTCAGCTCATCCTGCCAGTAGAAGGCCGGTTCGATAAAGAATTCGGCACCAACCGTCATTGTCATGACTGAATAGGTGATCCCGGCGCCGGCCATCTCCTCCGCGCGATCAGCAAAAAACGCATCGTTCGCTTCGACGACATCCTGCGCCATGGACAGAGGAAAAACCGCGTGAATCGGCACCCAGCGTTCTCCGTCCGCACCCAGCATGCCCCTGACCGGGCCAAAGGGGCGCGCCCGCATAACCCGCGGCACGCTGTCCGGAAGCGCGGTGCCGTTTTGCGCCCCGATTTTGGACAAGGCAGCCAATCTGGCGTCGCGCTCCGCTGGGCTGAATGCTTCTGTCACGATGTGCAGAGTGTAAGCATGCCGGTTGATGAAATCGAGTCCGGAGACTGCGACCGCCGCCGCGTCCTTCAGCCCGCCCAAAAAAGATTTGCCCTGACCTGCAACATGTTCCAGCGCTGTCAGATTTTCAGATATCCGGTTCACACTGGCAGAATGGCGCGCCTTGTTCCGGTCAATTCCGAACCCTTCCGCAACAAGCCCTGTCCGGGCCATCTGGACCTGGGCATCGGCCATCGCGGCCAGAGTGTTGAACCCGAAAGACAGGAATCCCTGCTCCGGCGGCTGCGGGATCAGGGATAATGTCGCCCCGGTCTTGATCCCCATAGCGCCGTTGTCGCCCAGAAACATGCCGGTCATATCCGGCCCGCCATATCGTGTGAAAGGCCGGGTCGCCTGCCGCCCTCCCGACCCTGTCGTGACAAGCTGACCATTGGCCAACACAACGCTGACCCCCATCACCCAATCGGCCACCGTTCCATTTTGCGCCGAGCCAAAAAAGGCACTGTTCTGAGACAAGGCCCCGCCGATTGTGGCATTCAGACCGGACAAAGGCCCCCAGTACCCGGTCCGCAGGCCTGTGCCCTTCAATGCCGCGTTCAGATCAGCCCAGGTCACGCCGGCCTCAGCCGTAACAAACCTGTCGGGCGCGTTGACCTCTGTCACCCGGTTCAGCTGACGCATATCCATGATGATGGCATCCGTCCGGTCGGGCAGATACCCCTTGGTGTAAGACATGCCGCCGCCCCTTGGCACGACCGATAGCCCTTCGCCTGTGGCCAGCGCGACGGCATGCGCTGCCTCCTGCGCGGTCCGGGGAGAGACGACGGCAAGCGGGACGATCCCCGGCTGCCAGAACACGTCATTCGCATAATAGGTCCGTGTCTGCAGGCTGGCATCTACGATGTCCTCGCCCAACTCACGGGACAACACGTCCAACGCGAGAAAATCATCGGCCCGGATATGGGTGTTAATATCAGTCATTGCGGCGCCTCCCCTTTGCCATTTCCAACGAAAACGGAGCTCGGGAGATATGTCAACTGACAATACTCATGTCACAATGCAACACGATATTCCGGCGCATATTCCTTTTCGATGTGCATTTCACCCTGTAACATCAGCTGGACTCCGGTGCTCCGGAGGTTCTGGAAAGGTCGCCGATGATAGAACAGGAAAAAAAGAGTTCCGTCCCCAATGTCCGTGCGGTGACGCGCGCACTGGACGTCTTAAACTCATTTGCTGGCAAAGGATTGCAGTCGCTGGCAGAGGTCAGTTCACAAACAGGACTGGACAAGGGAACAACACGCCGCTTGTTGATCACCCTGATGGGACGCGATTTCATAAGTCAGGACCCAACCACGCATCAATACCGTCTTGGCCGGGCCATCCGTGAACTTGCCGCGAATGTTGAGCATTCGCAGGATCTCCGCGCAATTGCACGCCCGGCTCTCGAAGATTTGTCAGCCGCGCTTGGTGTCACGGCCTTCCTCTCTGTCTTCAAGGAGGGCGCGGCTGTCTGTCTGGATCGTGTCCACGACATGCGCGGAATCGAGGTTCATTGGTGGGCTGTGGGCGGCACCCTGCCCCTGAACTGTGGCGGCGCGCCCAAGCTTTTCCTCGCATACCAGCCCGAAGACCAGATCGAACATCTGTTTCGCGGTTCGATGCAGCAGATGAGCCGGAAATCCATCATCGACTTTGCGGAATTGCGCGCGCACCTGAACCTGATCCGCCGTCGCGGCTGGGAATGCGCCGTAGACGACGTTGTGGAAGGACTGACCGCGCTGGCCGTGCCGGTCATGGGACATGACGGCCTGCCGGTCTGTTCGATCTCCATCGCCGGACTTACCCCTCAGATGGTTCGCGACGGTGAGCCAGCCTATCTGAAACAAGTTCAGCAAACTGCCGGGCGGATCGCGCAACAGATTGGACAAGGCCCGGCCTGATCGTTTCATCTGTTGACATGCTTTTTGCCAGTTGACTTACCAGATGAAACTTGCCACGCTCCTGCCTATGCCGCACCCTGTGCGGACAAGGGAGGAAGGATCAGCGCCCACAGGGCGCCCCGGCGCCGGATTGGAGGATCCGGCGCTCCCTCTCTCTGTCCCGGCGGGCTGGGCACAATGGGAGGAAAACATGAAACTTGGAAAGCATTTGAACACGGCTGTCGCGCTTGGCGTCGCGGCCGGTCTTACCCTTGGCGGATCGGTTGCCGCCGCGCCGGACGCCGGCGAATATCGTTTTGGCATTGTGAGTGATGACACCGGCCCGCTGGCCGCGGCGGGCGTCTCGTTTCACAATGGCGCAGACCTCGCCGTGGAAGAGATCAACGCAAACGGCTGGGCCGGCGAAGGCGTCACGATAAACCTTCAGGTCAAGGATAGCGGCAGTGACGCCGCCCGCGCGGTTCAGGCCATGAACCAGTTTGGCGCGGATCGCCGGGTTCTGGCCGCAACCTGCTGCATTCTAAGCTCTATTGCCGCAGCGGTCAGTCCGATCGCAATGAATTCGAAGCTGCCTCTGGTCATCTACGGCGCAACCCGGGACGGACTGCCGCAGGAACCCTTTGTCTCCTCTGTCGTGGCGCTGCCCGGGCCACAGGAAGTGGCCTTGTCTGAAAGGCTCGTCGCCGACCTCAAACCAAAGAGCGTTGCCTATTTCTTTGCTGGCGACAACGACATCTTCATGGCCCGCGCCAAAGCGATGCAGGAGGTTCTGGCAGGTGCCGGCGCTGAAACCGTTGCCGAAATCACGACACTCGGGAATGACACCGATTTCACCGGCCCGGCCACGCAGGCCATCGCCACCAACCCGGACATGATCCTTGTCATGACAACGCAGCAGGCCGCCGTGGGTATCATCACCGCCCTGCGCCAGCGCGGATACGAGGGGCAGATCGCGACCTCCGAAGTGATCTCTCCGCCCGCCATTTTTGAAAAATCGGGCACCACCGTGGCCGGCATCCCCTTTGCCCTGTCCTTTCAGCCTGGCGTGTCGGACAGCGACATGGCCGTCGGCTTTATCGAAGCCTATCAGACCAAGCATGGCAACCTGCCGGATGTCTACGCAGCGCAGGGCTACACCGCGATCCAGTTGATCGCCCAGGCCCTAAAGACGCTTGACGGCAAACCCGAAAGAGAGGCCCTGGCGAAGGCGATCTGGGCCACCAAGAGCATCGACCACAACCTTTACGACGGCCAGGAGATCGAGAACGGGCAAGCGCGCACGCCGCAAACCCTGATCGTCAACTGGACGCCAGAAGGCCAGATCGAACTCTGGGGCGCCGACTGACATGATCCTGTTTCTGGAGCAGCTGATTAACGGCATCTCGCTGGGATCGCTCTACGCGCTCTTCGGCATCGGCTTCGGCCTGGTCTTTGCCACGCTTGGCATTCTCAATGCCGCGCATGGCGCCTACGCAAGCTGGGCCGCTATCCTGGGGTATTACTCCGTCAACTGGTTCGGCGTGCCCTTCCCGGTGGCCGTGGCCATCGGTGTGGCCGGGGGCGGGATCATCGCCGTCATCGTCGACCAGGTCGGGTTTCAGCCGCTCCGGAACAGGAAGGGAGGCATGCTGGGGGCACTTATCACCTCCATCGCCTTCCTGATCATCCTCGACGCCCTCGCCGGAGAGGCGACAGGGCACCAGAGCTGGGCCTTCCGGCCCGGCGAATACCCGGATGGCCTGATCTCCATCGGCGCAATCCGGGTACCGGAGATGCAGGTGATCATCATCCTCGCGATGCTTATCGTTGGCATAGGCATTCACGCCATGATCCAGCATACCCGCATCGGTGCCGCCATGCGCGCCGTGGGCTGGAACGAGGAAGCCACGGCGCTTTCAGGCGTCAATGCGCGGATGATCATCCTGCTGACCGCCTTCCTGGCCGGGGCCACCTCGGGCCTGGCCGGGGTCCTGGGCGGGGCGGCCACCTCAAATATTAGCTACATGCTGGGCGAGGGGCTGCTGCTCAAGGGCTTTGCGGCGGTTGTCGTCGGCGGGTTCAACGACGTTCGTGGCACTATCATCGCCGGCATCCTGCTGGGCATCAGCGAAGTCTTCGTCGCACAGTACCTGTCTTCGACCTTCCGCGATGGCTTTACCTATATCCTCCTCCTGACCTTCCTGTTCTTCCGGCCGCGCGGCCTGTTCGGGAGCGGCAACTTCGTGAGGGCCTGAACCTTGGAAGCACTTGAAAACTTCTGGTACGCCTATTCGGTCACCATCGCCTTCTGCCTGGTGAACTCCTTCTTCGCCCTCAGTATGTACGCGGTGCTGTCGGCGGGGATCCTCAGCTTCACCACCATCGTCTTCGCGGCCGTGGGCGGCTTTTCCGCCGCCCAGCTGATTGCCCTGACGGGCAGCCCGATCTGGCTGGCCTTCCTCGTCGCGGGCCTTGCCGGCGCGCTCGCCAGCGCTTTACTGGCCGGGTTCTTCCTGCGGCTGGAAACCCACTGGATGGCGCTGGCCTCGCTTGCGCTGGTGCTGATCACGCGGGTCACTGTCCTGAACACCCCCACCCTGACCGGCGGCGTGAACGGCCTGCTCGTGCCAATGCGGGTATCGGTGCTGGAGCTGCTGGTCTGGCTGGCCCTGGCCGCGCTCGTCTTCTACCGACTGCACCACTCCTGGTACGGGCTTGCCACGCGGGCCGTGCGCGAGGATCCGGCGGCGGCCGGGACCATGGGCATCTCTGTCCGGCGCATCCAGCTGATCGCCTTTCTGATCTCAGGCGCGGTCGGCGGTATCGGCGGTGCGGGCATGGCAACGACGCTGCAATATATCTCTGCCGATACCTTCTTTCTGGGCGCGGCCTTTACCATGATCGCCTCTACCGTGCTGGGCGGGTCGTTTCACTGGATGGGGCCCATCGTCGGCGCCTTCATCTTCACCGCGCTGCCCACGACGATGCAGGCCATCGTACCGGCGATCCAGGATGTGGCGAAAGGCGTCGTGCTTCTGGTCATCATGATCTACCTGCCCCGCGGGCTGGTCGATCCGCGTGCCCGCAAGCTGCGGCGCGCCGCCCGTGACCGTGAAGCCAGCCGCAGCACACCCCTGACCAAGAAGGAGGCCGCCGAATGAGCGCGACGCTGACAGAGCTCCGCCCCGACACGACGGCGTTGCATGACCTGCGCGAGGTCACGATGCGCTTCGGTGGCGTGGTCGCCGTGAACAGCCTGAGCATGGGCATCCCCCGCGGCGCCGTGCACGGGCTGATCGGGCCGAACGGGGCAGGAAAAACGACTGTGATCAACATGATCACCGGCATGTTCACCCCGACAGAGGGCGAGATCCATTTTGATGGCACCCGCACGGATGGGCTGCCCACGCATGATATCGCAGCCCTGGGCATCGCGCGGACCTACCAGAACGTGCGCCTCTTCAGCGGTATGTCGGCGCTGGAACAGGTCATGACCGGCTGCTACCTCGGTCGCGACACCGGGCTGTTGCAGTCCTTCCTTGGCCTGCCCTCCAGCAAGGCGGCGTGGAAACGCTCCCGCCAGCGGGCGCTCGCGCTGCTTGACCGCGTCGGCCTGGCCGACCGCGCCGACGAGCTGGCGGAAACCATGTCATACGGGGAACAGCGGCGGGTGGAGATCGCCCGCGCGCTCGGGTCAGATCCCAAGCTTATCCTGCTCGATGAACCCGCCGCCGGCATGAACCAGTCAGAGGCCTCAGAGATCGGCAGGCTTGTGGTGGAGCTGCGCGACACAGGCCTCACCGTGCTGATGGTGGAACATAATATGAGCCTCGTCACCGAGTTCTGCGAAAGCTGCACGGTCATCAACTTCGGTCAGAAGCTGGCCGAGGGCGACCCGCGGACCTGCCTCGCCGACCCGGAGGTGCAGGCCGCTTACTTCGGACGGAAGAAAACCCATGCTTGAAGTCAGCAAACTCAGCGCCAGCTACGGCGCGATCCGGGCCGTGCGCGGGATCGACCTCTCGGTCGGCAAGGGCCGGCTCTGCGTTATCCTCGGCTCCAACGGGGCGGGCAAGTCGACCACCCTGCGCTCTATCGCCGGTCTGCACCGGCCGATCGAGGGGAAGATCACCCTCGCCGGACACGATATCTCCCGCCGGTCAGTCCATCGTGTGGTGCGCGCGGGCCTCGCGCTGGTCCCCGAGGGCCGGATGGTCGTGGCCCCTCTGACGGTGGAGGAGAACCTGACCCTCTCCACCTTCTCGGGCCGCAACAACGACCCGGCGATCCTTGAGCGGGTCTACACGCTCTTTCCCCGCCTGAAGGAGCGGCGGCGCCAGCATGCCGGGCTGCTCTCGGGCGGGGAACAGCAGATGCTGGCCATCGGCCGGGCGCTGATGACGCGACCTGAGGTGCTGCTGCTGGACGAGCCATCCATGGGGCTGGCGCCGTCGGTCGTCGACCTCGTCTTCGACGCCATCGTCGAACTGCACCGGCAGGGGCAGTCTATCCTGCTGGTCGAACAGAACGCGGAACTTGCCCTGTCGGTCTGCGATTACGGCTACGTCATGCGGCGCGGCGAAATCCTGGTGGAAGGGCCGCCGCAGGACCTGCGGGAAAATCCGGAGGTTCTGGAAGCCTACCTGACCTGACCCGCCTGCCCCGAAGGTGGCCTGTCTGGATGCGAAAATATCCTTCCCGTCCCGGCTTGCGAAGGACCGGCGGCCACGCCATCTCTCACCGGCACCGTCCCTGGTGCACGGAGAGAACCAATCATGACTGAAACCTGGGTTCCGCTTCTGGGCGGACTGATCCTGCTGGTGGCGGGCGGAGAGCTGCTGGTCCGTGGCGCAGTGGAGGTCGCCGGACGCATCGGTATCTCACCCCTCGTGATCGGTCTGACGCTGGTCGGTTTCGGCACCTCCATGCCGGAACTGGTGACCTCCGTTCAGGCGGGGCTGGGGGGGTCTCCCGGTATCGCCTTTGGCAATATCGTCGGGTCCAACATCGCCAATATCCTGCTGATCGCCGGGGTCTCTGCTTTGATCTGCCCCATCCTTGTCGCGCGGTCCGCCCTGCGGCGGGACGCGGTGGTGATGGTGTCGGTGGCGCTGGCCTTTGCCGGACTTGCTGTACTTGTGCCGATGGGGCGCGGTCTGGGCACAGGGCTGCTGGCGGTTCTCGTCGGCTACATCTGGTTTGTCATCCGGCAGGAACGCGGCCCCTCCGGCGGCGGTGCGGTCCATGACAAAACCGTCGCTCTCACCGGCGCCGATCCCGCGCTGACCCCGCAGGCCGGTCAACGCAGCGTCGCCGTCCCGCTGCTGATCGCCGCGGCGGGGCTGGCGCTGGTCATTCTGGGCGGGTCCTTTCTCGTCAGCGGGGCGGTCGCGATCGCCCGCAGCTTCGGCATATCGGAAACCGTGATCGGCCTGACCATCGTGGCCGTAGGGACCTCCATGCCCGAACTCGTCACATCCGTCATCGCCGCGCTGAAACGGCAGGGCGATGTGGCCTTCGGCAATGTCGTCGGCTCCAATATCTACAACATTCTTGGGATCGGCGGTGCGACGGCGCTGATCGCTCCCTCGACCGTGCCGGCCCAGATCCAGCGATTTGACGCTCCGGTCATGGTTGGCGTCTCGGGTCTTCTTCTGGTTTTTGCCGCAACCGGGCTGCGCATCGGACGCAGAGAGGGCGCGGTGCTGGTGCTGGGGTATCTGGGATATGCGGCGCTGCTCTGGCCCTAGACACGGGCTGCCCGAAGGGGGGCCAATGCGCGGCCCCCCTCTTGGCACCGGGTGCCGCCCCGGTCAGGCGGCGCGCGTCTTTGCGTCAGTTTCCAGGTATTTGAGCTGAAGTTCCTCTACCTCCGGGAACCCGATCATCTCGATGAAGTCGAGGTGATCCATCCGGGCGTGCGGCAGGTTCTTCGAGGTGAGATCCCTGCGCAGCTGTGCCAGATTGTCGGCCATTGCCTGCGCCGCGGTCATCAGCGGCACCAGCGCGAAGGTCGCCATCCCGGCGACGCTTTCGATCTGTTCAGGTGTCAGGTCCTTCTCCAGCCAACCAAGGATCTGGAGCGACAGCGGTACGCCCGCAGCCTCCCGCAGGGCCTGCAACTGCTCGAACGTCTTGAAGCAGGCGCTGATCGGCTGGATCACATCCGCGCCCGCCGCCACGTACATTTTGGCACGACGGATAGCATCTTCCGGTGTCGCCGCATCGGTCCGCGCAATTATCACCATATTCGGGTCGCGGCGGGCTTCCACGGCAGCTTCGATCTTTTTGGCCGCTTCCTCCGCCGGGATGACCTCAACACCGCTGACGCAGATCGGGCAACGCTTGGGCGCCACCTGGTCTTCCATGATGACGGCGCAGACGCCGGTGTTCTCGAATTCACGGATCGAGCGCATCGCGTTGATCGCATTGCCATAGCCCGTATCCATGTCGGCGATCACGGGGATAGAGGTCGCGTTGACCACATTGCGCACAACGCCCGCGTTTTCTGTCATCGTGTAAAGCTCCGCATCGGGCATCCCCAGCAGGGACGCTGAGACGCCGAAGCCCGATGTCATGACCGCGTCGAACCCGGCCCTTTCGATCATCTTCGCGGACAGCGCGTCATAACAGCCGCCCGTCCAGATCGTCTTCTGTGCAAGCAGGCGCTCCCGGTAACCTTTTCTCAGATCATTGGTCATAGAGTTTCCTTTCAGTGACGGGTCATTGACTGGGCTGCGCCGCATCGTCCTGCGGGCGTTTAAGGTATCCGATCAGCCCGCCATGGGTGAGCATCGCGCGGTCTGCATTCGACAACGGATCGATGGGCAGGGTTGTGCCAGTCGTCAGGTTGCGAAATTCATTGGCATCCCAGTCGACCTCCACCTCGTCCCATCGGCTGACATGCGACAGCACGCCGGGACAGGTCGCCTGCGGGAACCCCATTGAGATCTCTCCCCGCCAGTAGCCGGGCGAAAAGCTCTCGCAGACGACCCCGGCAATCCCGAGGTGCCGCATCGCCTTCATGGGCGGATAATGCGGGTGGCCGTAGCCGAAATTGTGATTGCCGATCAGAATGTCGCCCGGCTGCACCTTGCTGGCGAAATCCGGATCGTAGCTTTCCATCGCGGCAGCGGCCAGTTCATCGAGATCCTGGATCTTGATGTTCTTCACGCCGACGATCTGGTCGACGTCGAAATCCTCTTCCTCGAAGATAAAGGCGACGCGACCGCGCAGGTTATCCAAACTCATCGCGCCCTCCTCACAGATATTTCCGCGGGTCCGCGATCTTGCCTTCAAGGGCAGAGGCGGCAACCGTCGCGGCATTGCAGAGGTAAATCTCGCTGTCAGGCGAGCCCATACGCCCCCGTACATTCAGCGTACCCGTGGAGACCGCCCGCTGGTTCGGGGACATGGTTCCCATCCGTCCGAAACAGTAGTCACAGCTCGGGGCCGAGACAAAGGCACCGGCTTCCGCCAGGATCGACAGGTAACCGCGCCGACCGGCCTCGGCCATGATCTCCTGACTGGTCGGCACCACGTTCAGCTGGAAGCCGGGCGCCACCGTCTTGCCCTCAAGGATCTGCGCGGCCACCGCAATGTCCTCGATCCGGCCCGAGGCGCAGGATCCGAGGTAGCCAAGATTGAGGTCGAGCCCGAGATAATCCTTTAATTCCCGCGTATTTGACGGCGTCGGCGGGATAACCACCAACGGTTCGAGGTTCGACATGTCGATGTCATGAACAATCGAATATTCAGCATCCGGGTCCGAATAAACCGGGTCCAGCTTCTTCCGGGCGCGAGGCAGGGCATAGTCCAGCCGCTTCTGGTCCGGGTTGACGATGGCCGTCACAGCCCCGGTAAACATGGCAAGCCCGGTGATCGTTTGGAGCCCCTCGGTCGAGAGCTGATCCAAACCCGGTCCGCCGATCTCCAGCACCTGAAACCGACAGGAGGCTGGCCCCATTTCCCGCACGAGGTGGTGGAAGACATCCCGCGCCATCACCCCTTTCTGCAGCGTTCCGTGCAAGTTCACGCGCACCGTCTGCGGCACCTTGATGGAGATACGTTCCTTGACCAGCGCCTCCAGCAGATTGCGCCGGATGCCCATGGCGAGCGTTCCGAAGGTCCCGAGCTGGCTGATATGGCCGTCGAAATGCACCACGAAGGCGCCCGGGACGGCATAGCCGACCTCCGAGGCGACCTGATGCCCGATACCCCGCCGTTCGAACAGTGGCACGTCGTTCTCCTTGCACCACTGACGGGTGCCGATGTGCAGCTCTTCCTCCTTGGGCGTGCAGGCCGGAACCATGTGGTCGATGAACATGGCGTAGCGCTCGGGCTCCGCCACCTTCTCGATCCCGAAATCCTCTTTCATCTGCTTGAAGTAAACGTCGGTATAGCCGGGAAAGTCATAGGCATGCACGTAGTCCGGCTTTGCCATGACCTCGTCGCCGGCCTTGACGTGGTCGCGGTCGGATACGCGGGCAAGGATTTTTTCGACAATCGTATATCCCATCGGGACCTCGTTCTTTCTGCCGCCACTGGCGGCCTGTCTGTGCCGGCTCGGTCGGCAGGCCGCTCAGGCCACGCGGGCCTCCGGAGTTTCGGTAACAAAGGTAAATCCGGCTCCGCGCCGACGTACCCTGATGGCATGAGGCCATCCAAAGTGCATCGGCAGCACCAGCGCATTCCGGTCGGCGGCCCATGCCAGCAACGACCGGCGGGTGGCCTCTGCTGCAACCGGATCTTCGCAAAAGCGGCTTGTCACATGTGGTTCATATATCTGGATCGGATGATGCAGCACGTCGGCCGAAACGACAAAAGCGGCGCCCGGTTCGTCATGACACAACATCAGCTGCGTCGCCGTGTGCCCGGGGGCGGCCTTCACAGTGAGGCCGGGGTAAATCAAATCACCATCATCGACAAAATCTACGACGCCCGCCTCGACGCAGGGTGTAACGCTGTCCGCAATGACCGCCACATTGTCGGGAAAGGCCACAGGCCCTTTGCCGCCCGGCGCCCAATGCTCATATTCCGCCCGTCCGAAAATATATCGTGCGTTCGGAAAAGTCGGGACCCACCGCCCTCCGGTGTCGCGGGTATTCCAGCCCACGTGATCAATGTGGAGATGGGTGCAGAATACGATATCGACATCGTCTGGCGTGACGCCCGCTGCGGCCAGGTTTTCCAGATAGGGAAGGTCGAGCATATGGAACCGTTCAAAAACAGGCAATGCGCGCGCCTTGCCGTTCCCCGAACAGCTATCCACAAGGATGGTCGTTTCGCCGTCCCGGATGAGCCAGGAGTGGATACTGCTCCAGGACCGACCGCTGGCACGGTCGTAAAAGCTGTCGCTGCCGGCATCCGGGTGCCGGTCGAACATGGTCTGCTCAAACCCTCTGAGCATGAATTCCGGAGAATAGCCCGGTTCGAGCACCTCTTCGATCCTCTGAATCGAAAAGGGGCCCAGCCTGAATGCCGTCATGTTGATCCTCCCCAGACAACGCAGCAGCTGTTGAAATTGGTACGTCGCTCGGGCTGATGTGTCAACAAGCAAACATAATTTCACACTGTGACACGACTGGAGATCCGACTAGGAGATTGCGCATCACCATACGGGGCGCAGTGTTTTCGGGCGCAAAACGGTGGATGACCCTCTCTGTCCAGCGACTGGATGGCGCCTTGGAAGGAGCGCGCCTTCAACACTGACCAGACACCCGATCAGGGCCGCATTGGCGCGACGCGGACCGACCCGAAGCCCAGAAATGACATCGCGACGAAGGGCGCAACGCGCACCAGTCGGCAGGACAGCGCACACCTGTCCCGTGGCAGCGGGCGCGTGGTAATGCGACAGTGCGCTCCAGGGCAGCTGGGCGTCGGTTCCGGGTCAGATCAGGCCATTTCGGCAACCGGCGGAACGGCGTTGGCGGGCAGTGGCGAGACATAGCCCGAGGGGCCAACGCGACGCGCGAGATCCTCTTTGGCGCGCGCGATCAGCTCCGGATCACGGATCGCATCCGCCCCGGTCGCCGCCATGACGCATGCCGCATGGACCATGCCGCGGATCGCGGGCTGGCCTTTGCCCTGCGCGACGGCCTGCCAGCTGTGCAGCTGCGTGCCGATCGCGTGGTTGGCGCCCCACATCTGGACCGTTGGCACAACCCAGCTGACATCCGCCACATCGGTTGATCCGCCCATTTCCATCACCGGCGCCTCGCGCGGGATGACAAAATCGGCCAGCGGAATGCGATGCTCTTCTGTGAGTCCGGCCGAGCGATAGGCCGCCAGGATATCGTCTTCGCTGAGCGTCGCCTGAAAGCGCGCGGCATAGGCGCGGTCCATCTCGGTAAAGGGAACCGGGCCAAGACGGTGCAGATGATCCTGCATCAGATCGCCCAGCGGCGCATTGAAAACGAGGTTCGACACGGCAGCCAGCACCTTGTCGGACACCGAGGTTTCCGTCATCAGCGCCGCGCCTGCCGCCACTTTGCGTACCCGGTCCAACAGCGCCAGCATCTCCGGCGCGGTGGCAGCCCGGACAACATAGCGGACCTTGGTATGAGACTGCACCACGTTGGGAGAAATCCCGCCGCCGTCGATCATGGCATAATGAATCCGTGCCTCATCGGGCATATGCTCCCGCATATAGTTGATGCCGACGCTCATCAGCTCTGCCGCGTCCAGCGCGCTGCGCCCCAGATGCGGCGCGGCGGCGGCATGGGAGGCCTTGCCTTCAAATGTAAAATCGACGCGGGCATTGGACAGGGAACTGCCTTTGAACAGCCCCGGGATACTGCCCGGGTGCCAGGAGATCGCGATATCGACATCGTCGAACGCGCCATCCCGGACCATGAACGCCTTGGCCGCGCCGCCTTCCTCCGCCGGACAACCGTAGTATCGGACGCGCCCCGGCGTTCCAGTCGCCTCCAGCCAGTTTTTGACCGCCGTCGCCGCCATCATCGCGGCAGACCCCAGCAAATTGTGCCCGCAGCCATGCCCGTTTGCGCCCGGCTCCAGTGGCACCTTCTCGGCCAGGTCCGCCTGCTGGCTCAGCCCCGCGAGCGCATCGAACTCCCCCAGAAAGGCGATGACGTGACCGCCCTCTCCGGCCTCGCCCATGACAGCGGTTTCGATACCGGCCAGATTTTCCTGCACCCGGAACCCATGGTGCTGCAGCTCTTCGATATGAGCAGCGACAGAGCGCTTTTCGCCATAGCAGGTTTCGGGCGTGGCCCAGACCCTGTCGCTGAGAGCCCGGAACCGGTCCTGTACAGCCTCGACATGGGCCCAAAGCGGATGCGCATTCATAGGAAGTCTTTCTTTCGGATGAGGAGTGTGTGGCGCGGCGACAGGGCGCCCCGGCCGCCATCGCTGCGCCATCACAGTACGAAGCCCGTCCGGAATTGGCAATCCGCCGCGCCCGGCCCGCGGCATGACGTCACCCGCAAATTCACGGCGCAGCGCTGCCCCCTGCGGGCTTACAGACCAGCCGCACCGGCGCGATCCAGCAGGGCCGCGATATGTGCCGGCCCGGTCGGACGGATCCGCGTCGGGTTCAGCGCCTTGATCGAATAATAGCCGCGCGTGATGTGATCCATGTTCACCGTCTCTGCCACGCCGGGCAGGGTGAGGATCCGCTCCATATAGGCCGAGAGGCGCGGATAATCCGCGATCTGACGCCGGTTCGTCTTGAAGAGCCCATGATAGGCCGCGTCGAACCGGATCAGCGTGACGAAAAGCCGGATATCAGCCTCCGTGATCGTCACACCAAAGAGGTAATCGCCGGTCAGCCGCGCCTCCAGATCGTCGAGCGTCGCGAAAACACCATCCACCGCCTCGTCATAGGCTCCTTGCGAGCTGGCAAAGCCCGCCTTGTAGACCCCGTTGTTGAGCCGGTCGTAGACGGTGGCATTCAGCGCATCGATCTCTGCCGCGTAAGCCTCCGGATAGAGCCGCAGGTCGGAGGGCACGATCCCCTCGAACGCCGTGTCGAACATGCGCAGGATATCGGCGCTTTCATTGTTCACCATGACATTCTGCTTCATGTCCCAGAGCACCGGAACCGTCGCCCGCCCCGTGAAGGTCGGATCGGCCCGGGTATAGAGCTCGTGCATATAGCGCGCGCCAAACAGCGGATCCTCATCCGCGCCCCTGTAGCCGCCGAATTCCCAGCCCTGATCGGTCAGCGCGGGCGCGACGACCGTCAGCGGGATGATCCCGTCCAGCCCCTTCAGCTTGCGCCCCATCAGCGCCCGCGACGCCCAGGGACAGATCAGCGCAACATAGAGGCGGTAGCGCCCCGCCTCTGCCTTGAAACCGCCCTCGCCCGTCGGCCCGGCAGAGCCATCGGGCGTGATCCAGTTGCGAAAGCTCGACACCTGGCGCACGAACCGCCCCTTCTCGTCCGCCTTCTGCACCGGCTGCCAGTTTTCCTGCCACACACCATCCACAAGCATAATCTTCTCCTCAGGCTGCGTGAAAGACGTAGGACCGCATGGAGACGGAGCCAAGGTCGATTGTATCGGTCATGAAGGTCAGATCGTCCCGCGCATCAGACGCCCCCGCGATGGTCAGCGCCGGCAGGTAATGATCGACCGACGGATGCGCCATGCGCAGCAGGTTGCCCAGCTTGCCCCGGTCGGCCAGCGCGTTGAAATCGCGCGCTTCCATCCGGTCGGCAAAGAGATTGTCGAACTCCAGTGCGAAATCCTGCGGCTTGCCGCCGAACCGCATGGCGCGCAGGTTATGCACCACGTTGCCGGAGCCCAGGATCAGCACGCCACGGTCACGCAGCTCGGACAGCGTCTTGCCGATTTCCAGCTGGTAGTCGAGGTCCCGCGACATATCGATGGAGACCTGGAAGACAGGCACATCCGCCTCGGGATAAAGGAACTTCAGCACCGACCAGGCGCCGTGATCGAGGCCCCAGGTCTCGTCTTCTTCGGCATGGTGCGAGGCCAGCAGCGACACGACCTCCTTGGCCAGCGCAGGATCGCCCTTGGCCGGGTATTTCTGCGCAAAGAGCTCATCCGGGAAGCCGTAGAAATCATGGATCGTTCGCGGCATGCGGGAGATATCGACCAGCGTCGTCCCCTTCGTCATCCAGTGGGCGGAGACGACAAGGATCGCCGAGGGGCGCGGCAGGCTCTGGCCCAGCTTCGTCCAGGCGCGGCTGTATGCCGTGTCCTCGATCGCGTTCATCGGGCTGCCATGGCCCAGAAAGACCAGCGGCATGCGGTCCGAAGGCGCCAGCCGGGTCTTCAGCTCGTTCAGAGAGGTTACGGTACTCATGTCAGACCTCCTTCGGGTCTTGTTGGGGCCGCCGCGGCGGACGGCCCCGGAATGTCAGGCAAACTGCCCCAGCGTCTTTTGCAGCGCGGGAATTTTCACGGCATAGGCACCGCTGCCAAGCAGCACTAGCGTGGCCTGAACCACCGTCCAGAACAACGGATATTCCCAGCCGCCGCCCTCACCGGAGAAAGACCAGCCATTGGCCGAATGCGCCCAGGTCGCGCCCAGCAGCACCGGGATCAGCGCCAGCGACACCAGCCGCGTGGCCACACCGGCGATCAGGGCGATGCCGCCCAGAACTTCGGCAAGGATCGTCAGATAGGCGAGGAACCCGGGCAGGCCGAGGCTCTGGAAAAAGCCCACCGTGCCCGGAATGGTGAAGACGGTGATCTTCATCATCCCATGCGCGAGGAACAGGATACCGGTGGAGACGCGCAGCGCCGTGGCGGCATAGTCGGAATTGGAATAGGTCGTCATTGTACTGTCCTTTGGTCTGGCCGCGAGCGATTGGGGATCGTCCGGCGCGTGTTGGATGCGACGAAGATGAACCTTGATGCCGTTCAACAAAATAGCGATGATATAGAATGACCATCCACAAATCGTTCCGAATTTCATCCCATGGATATCATTGACGAATTGAAGGCTTTCGTGGCCACGGCCCAGACCGGATCTTTTACCGCCGCCGCGGATCAGCTGGGCGTCTCGAACCGGCTGACCTCCAAATACGTGGCAGAGCTGGAGGCGCGGCTGGGCGCGCGCCTGTTCCAGCGCACCACCCGAAAGGTTGGCCTGACACCTGCGGGCGAAGACCTGCTGGCCCGCGCGCCTGCCCTGCTGGATGAGTTTGACGAGATGCTGGCGGAGGTGACCGAAGGCTCCAAGGGCTTCTCCGGTGTCATCCGCATCTCCGCCCCGATGACCTTTGGCGAGATCTATGTGGCCACCCTGCTGGGCCGGTTTGCGGCCGACAATCCCGACCTGACCTTCGACCTGCGCCTGACCGACCGCTACGTGGACCTCGCCAGCGACGGCATCGACCTGGCCTTCCGGATCGGCCAGACCGATATGCTCTCGCTCAAGGCGCGCAAGCTGGGGCGGCTCAGCACGATGATCGTGGCCAGCCCCGACTATATCGCCCGGCACGGCGCCCCGACGGTGCCGGAGGATCTGACGCGGCACGCCTGTATCGTCGACACCAACCGCCGCATCCCGCGCCGATGGGTCTTCACCCGGGACGGCGAAGAACATGTCGTGCGCGTCGAAGGCCGGTTCCTCGCCAATTCCGCCCGCGCCTCGGCAGAGCTGGCAATGGCCGGCCACGGCATCGCCTTTGCCCCGCGCTTTGCCATCTGCGACGACCTGCGCGCCGGGCGGCTCGTGCGGTTGATGGAGGATTACGAGGGCGAAGGCGGGCCGGTCAGCATCGTCTATCTCGAAGGGCGCGCCCTGCCCCGCAAGCTGCGCGCCCTGATCGACTTTGCGGTCGCGGACATGGCCCGCGCCGATATCCTGTAAGGCTTACCCCGCACCGCCCGCCAGCAGCGTCGCATTGCCGCCCGCTGCCGTGGTGTCGATGCAGACATGCCGCTCCATCACCGCATGGGCGGTATCGGGACGGTCGCAGATCAGCGGCACGATGGGCCCGGCACGTCGGGCCAGTGCTTTGGACAGGTCGCGGCCCCTGTCCGCCGCCCCCCACCAGATCACCCCGCCGATCGCATCGGCCTGTTCCAGCGCTTCAGGCTCCAGCCCCTCTGCCGCGACGGCCACGCCGCCCATGGCCTCGATGGCCTGCACCTGCGCCGCAGCGACCTCCGCCCCCGGCCCGAGGCAGAGCACCGGCGGACGCGCAAAGGTCATCAGCCGGTTCACTTCACCGGTCGGCCCGGGCAGATCCGTGGCCGTCACCGGCGCCGAGGTCAGGGAAACCCCGGACATAAGCGCGGTGAGGTCCGGGGCGGATACGCTCGCCCCCACGGCCTGCTCCGCCCGAACCACGCGGAAACGCGGCACATAGTTCGGACCGCCCGCCTTTGGCCCGGTGCCCGACAGCCCCTCGCCGCCGAAGGGTTGAGACCCGACAATCGCACCGATCTGGTTGCGGTTCACATAGACATTCCCGGCATGGACAGAGGCCGCGACCTCCTCCACCCGCCGGTCAATCCGCGTGTGCAATCCGAAGGTCAGCCCGTAGCCCGTGGCGTTCACTTCGCGGACCACCTCAGGGATCGTCCCGGCCTTATAGGTGGCGATATGCAGCACCGGCCCGAATATCTCTTCCTTCAGATCCGCAATGCCCGACACCCGGATCAGCGCAGGCCCCACAAAATGCCCGCCCGAGGGCGCGGCGATCTGGTGGATCAGCTGACCCGACGCCTGCGCGGCCGCCACATGCGCGTCGATCTTCGCCTTGGCTTCTGCCGTGATGACAGGACCGACATCGGTGGTCAGCAGCGCCGGATCGCCCAGCCGCAGCTCGTTCATCGCGCCGATGATCATGCCCTCGATCCGGTCTGCCACATGCTCCTGCACATAGAGGCACCTGAGCGCCGAACAGCGCTGGCCCGCCGACTGGAAGGCGGAGATCACGATATCCCGCACCGCCTGTTCGGGCAGGGCCGTGCTGTCGACGATCATCGCGTTCAGCCCGCCGGTCTCCGCAATCAGCGGGGTGCCGGGGGCCAGGGACTCAGCCATCGACGCCTGAATGCGCCGGGCCGTCGCGGTGGAGCCTGTGAAGGCCACGCCGCCGATCCGCGGGTCAGAGGTCAGCTGAGCCCCGATCTCCGACCCCGCGCCCGGCAGAAGCTGCAGCGCCGAGGCAGGCACACCCGCCTGCAACAGCCGCGCAACACCCCAGGCGGCAATGGCCGGCGTCGATTCCGCCGGTTTCGCCAGCACACCATTGCCGGCAGCCAGCGCGGCCGCGATCTGACCGGTGAAAATGGCCAATGGGAAGTTCCATGGGGAAATGCAGGTGAACAGCCCGCGCGCCTCGCCGTCGAGCGCCTCCGCCTGACCGGCATAATAGCGCAGAAAGTCCACCGCCTCCCGCAGTTCCGCCACGCCGTCGCGCAGGGTTTTGCCAGCCTCGGCCGTCAGCAGGCCAAAGATCTCCTGATGATCCTGTTCGTACAGATCGGCCGCCGCACGCAGCACCCGCGCACGTTCTGCTGGGGCTACATCCCAGGGCCGCGCAGCGTCGAGCGCCTGCGCGACATCCTCTGCCGTGGCCTCTGCCACCTGTCCGATGACGGCGCCCGTCGCCGGGTTCGTGACGGGCCGCGCCACAGGGGTGGAGATGTCGCCCCGCGTGATCGGCGCGACGTCCACGGCCCAAGATTTCTGTTCCGACAGTTCTTTCAGTAGTATCTGGTCAGACAGATCAAACCCCTTGGAATTGACCCGCCCCGCCCCGAACATCGCCGCCGGTGGCACAACCTCCGGCTCATCCGGGGACACGGGCGTGGAAAGTTCCGCAAAGGGACAGGCGGTCACATCCTCCGCCGGAACGGAGGTATCGGCAATCTGGTTCACGAAAGACGAATTCGCGCCGTTTTCCAGCAGCCGCCGCACCAGATAGGCCAGCAGATCGCGATGTGCCCCCACCGGCGCGTAAATCCGGCAACGCGTACCATGGTCACGCCGCACCTTGTCATGCAGCACCTCGCCCATCCCGTGCAGGCGTTGGAATTCATACTGGTCGGTCGACAGCCCCTCCATCGCCGCCATCTTCAGGATGGCAGAAACCGTATGCGCATTATGCGTCGCAAACTGCGGATAGAGCCGGTCCGCCATCCGCATCAGCCGCCGCGCATTGCCAATATAGCTGACATCCGAGGCCGCCTTGCGGGTGAAGACCGGGAAATCCTCCAACCCCTCCGTCTGCGCCTTCTTGATCTCGCCGTCCCAATAGGCGCCCTTGACCAGACGCACCATGATCCGGCGCCCGCTGCGCCCGGCCATTTCGTAGATACTATCGATCACATGACCTGCCCGCCGCCCATAGGCTTGCACGACCACGCCGAACCCCTGCCAGTCGCCCAACTCCGGATCCTCAAGAACCTTCTCGATTACCTCCAGCGACAGCGCCAGCCGCTCGCTTTCCTCCGCATCGATATTCAACCCCATACCCGCCTTCGCGGCCTGACGGCAAAGACGCGACAGCGAGGCCACCAGCTCCGCCATGACCCGGTCCTTCTGGGCAACCTCATAACGCGGATGCAGCGCCGACAGCTTGACGGAGATCCCAGGGTTACGGCCGATATCGCCATGTGTGCAGGCCGCCGCGATGGCCGTGATCGCGCGGGAATAGGCGGAGGCATAGAGCTCCGCATCCTCCGCCGTCATCGCGGCCTCACCCAGCATGTCGTAGGAATAGGTGTAACCGCGCGCCTCCTGCCGGGCGGCACGGCGCATCGCGCCCGCAATCGTCTCGCCCAGCACATACTGGCGGCCCATTTCCCGCATCGCCTGCACCACCGCGCGGCGGATCACCGGCTCACTGACCCGCTTCAGCACACCGCGCACCGTCAGGTCATCCTTCGGCGCCAGCAGCGACCGCGTCAGCTGCAGCCCGCGGGTCGAGACATTGACCAGCGACGACGAGGAATGACCAGCATGTTTGCCCCAGTCGGCAGGGGTAATTTTGTCCTCGATCAGCGCCTCCATCGTGCCAAGGTCCGGCACGCGCAACAGCGCCTCTGCCAGCCGCATCAGCGCCAGACCCTCCTCGGTCGAGAGCCCGTATTCGACAAGGAATGCCTCGGTAATGCCGGTCTTGGCCTCCTTCCGGATCGCGCGGACCATGCCGGCGGCATTGGCGGAAATCTCCGCCCGGGCCGCGTCATCCAGCCCGGCCTGCGCGGTCAGCTCTGCCAGCAGCTGGGCTTCATTGCGGAATTTATCGCGGTCCCACCGCAGGTCGAAATCGATCATGTCGCGCCTCAGGAAAACAGATAGTGCGATGATACAGGCTTCAAGAAAGCCGTTTTCCCTGTATTCTCCAAATTGAAGGTCAAATCGGACGAATTTTAACACTTTTATAGGCGAAAGATATGAACGAAGCGAAGATCGCGGCCGATCTGGACCGCATAGACCGGGATATCCTCCGCATTCTGAACGCAGATGCCCGCATCTCCATGACCGATCTCGCCGCGCGCGTGGGCCTCTCCAAGACCCCGGTCGCCGCTCGGGTCAAACGGCTGGAAGCGGAGGGCGTGATCCTCGGCTATTCCGCCCAGCTTTCCGCCCGGCGGCTGGGAGTGGATCACGTGGCCTTCGTCGAAGTACGCCTGACCGATACCCGGGAAAAGGCGCTGACGGCCTTCAACCACGCCGTCCGTGACGTGCCGGAGATCGAGGAATGTCACATGATCGCCGGCGGCTTTGACTACCTGATGAAGGTCCGGACCCGTGACATCACCGAATACCGCCGCATTCTCGGCCAGACGATCTCTGCCCTGCCGCATGTCGCGGCGACCTCTACCTATGTCAGCATGGAAAGCGTGAAGGATCAGGGCGTGGCGGCGGTGTGACCCACCTCAGAGCGCCCGTCCCTCCGCATTGCAGGTCAGCCCCAGCCGCCCGAGATCGGCGCACCCGTCATCAGAATTCTTCGGAGATCCGTCGATCACCCGTCAGGTGCTCCTCGATCTTCACCCAACTCAGTCGGGTTGGGTCCGTCTTGGAAGCACTCTGCGCCTGAAACAGGATGATCGGGCGAATGTACTCACCGGTCTCGGCCCCTTGGGGCCAGATGTTGATGGACCTAAGGCATAACTGTGGAAACCTTGTGGTTTAGGCTTCCCAAACCCCTAAAAACACGGGTTTCTGGCGGAGACGAAGGGATTCGAACCCTCGAGACGGTTTCCCGCCTACTCCCTTAGCAGGGGAGCGCCTTCGACCACTCGGCCACGTCTCCGTCGATCCGTCTAACGTTGCAAACAAGGCTGAACAAGAGGCTTTTTCAGCCAATTCGGCGCTTCCACCCAAAAACAGACCACCCTGAGACCGCGCGCGACGCAAAACTGTCTGCCCGCAATGCTCCAAATCATGGGATTTCTGGAGCCGCGCGCTGGCCGGCGAATAGTGGCAAGTCCCGAGCAACCATGCATGGCGGCCTGCCATGCAACAGATCTCGTCCCGCCGGCGGGGTCAGACCGGCCCGCAACAACGGGGCTCTCCTTATCTGCCGGGAATTTAACGGCAGTCCCGGCCCCGATTCAGGACAGCCGGGCCCGTCGCGTTTCGGGCCCTGAGCGACGCGGCATCACGCAGGGAGGATGCCAACCCTGACAGAACACCGGCGGTCGACTGTGCCCGAAACCGAGCCATGTCGCAGACCGGTCAGGCGGACCGGCGCCGGATAATCTCGAACCCGAGGTCGATCGCATCGACCCGGTGCCCGCCCCCGTTTATCCGGGCCAGAATGGCATCGGCCGCCGAACGTCCGAATGCTTCACGATCAACCTTGATGGTGGTGATCGACGGCTCGGTATCTGCCGCAAACTCCTGATCGCCGAACCCGATAACCGCTATGTCTTCAGGAATGCGCAACCCGCGCGCCTTGGCTTCGACAATCACACCATGGGCAAGAATGTCCGAACTGCAGGACACCACGCCCGTGCGGAACCCCATCTCGTCAAGAAGGGAGGACAGACCCTCGCGGCCCCGCGCCAGCGTCGCGCCGGCCTCGAAATTCAACTCGCAGACGGTCGTCCCGGTTTTCTCTTCGAACCGCGTGCGAAACGCGTCTTTCCTGCGGCGTGCCCGTTCGTCCCCGGCCGCAATCACGGCAGCTTGCCCATACCCCTGAGCGACCGCGAAATCGGCTGCCGCAAAGCCCGTCTCGGCATGGCGGAAGCCGACGCAGATATCGATCGGAGTTTCGGTAAAATCCCAGACCTCGACAACCGGCAGGCCCGAGGCCAGCAGCATCCTGCGGGCCTGGGCCGAATGATGAATCCCGGTCAGCAGGATGGCATCCGGGCGGCGCGACAGATGGGCCGCGATGGCCTGTTCTTCATCCTCAGGGTCGAACCCGGTTTCCGACAGTAGGATCTGATAACCGGCGTCGCGCATCCGCAGACTGAACGACCGGATCATCGACGAATAAACGATATTGGTGATCGATGGCACCAGAGCGGTGATCAGCTTGCTCTTGTTCGACGCCAGCGCCCCGGCGATCGCGTTCGGGACAAAGCCTGTCGCCTCGATCGCCTCATGGATTTTCTGCAATGTCTTGGCCGACACTTTCGACGGATCGCTCAGCGCGCGCGACACCGTGACCTGCGACACGCCCGCAATCCTGCCAACGGTCTCCATCGTCACTGCCCGCTGGCGCCTGTCGCCGCTGTCCGGCCTGGGATCCGTTTCTCCGTCCATAAGCGGCATAGTTCTGGCCCGATCCTCCGATTACAAGTGTCAGCTCGCCGCAGGTTCGCGTTTCGCACGTCGCGACAGGATGACGGACCCGGCGACCGACCCGATAATGAGCAACCACAGAAGCACGGCGATCCAGCTTTTGGTGAAAAAGATCGTCACATCGCCAAAACTTTCGAGACTTTTGACGAAATAGACCTCGGCCGAGGGCCCAAGGATGAAACCGATGATAAAGGGCGCGATCTCCAGCCGCAGCTTGACGGCCAGCCAGCCGAATAGCCCAAAAATCAATAGCGTCCAGACATCGAACATGATGCCGTAGTTGATCGTATAGGCCCCGATCACGCACATCATCAGGATCACCGGAAACAGGATGTGCTTGGGAATGGTCACGACCAGCGCAAAATAACGGATCGCCACATACATCATCACCAGCATGGCCACATTGGCGATCAGCATGGCGATGATCATGGCGTCCCATGTCGTCGGATTATTACCGATGAACAGCGGCCCGACCTGAATCCCCTGCAGGGTAAAGGCCCCGATCAGCAGCGCCGTGGTGGAATCGCCAGGGATGCCAAGAGACAGCAGCGGCACCAGCGCCCCGCCGGTCAGACCGTTATTTCCCGATTCCGAGGCGATGATCCCGGCCGGCTCCCCCTTGCCGAAGGTTTCGGGATGTTTCGAGAATGTCTTGGCATTGGTGTAGGAGATGATCGAGGCGGCGGACCCTCCGACGCCGGGCAGGATACCGACGAAGGTGCCGATCAGCGACGACCGGGTCAGGTTGATCCCCTGCCCCCTGAACACCGAAAAGGAAAAACCGGAGGACTTCCCGACCTCGATATCCTTGATGGAATGCCCCTTGGGCACGCCGATCTCGGCCTGCTCCAATATTGCAGCCAGCCCGAAAAGCCCGATCAGAACCGGCAGAAGGGAAAACCCGCTTTCCAGCCAGTACTCCGTTCCCGGAGGCACCAGCCGCAGCTTGCCGTTCCCGCCGTTCGAGATGTCGTAAGTTCCGATCAGCGCGACAAAGATGCCCAGCACGCCCGAAAAAATACCCAGCAGCATATCCGAGGACAAAGCGGCCATCACGGTGAGTGCGAAAAAGATGATCAGGAATTTCTCGACATAGGAGAATTTGATCGCGAAATCCGCCAGCGTCGGCGCAAAAAGATCAAGTACGATCAGGCTGATGATACCGCCCACAAAGGAAGAGATGATGCCGATCCTCAGCGCCTTCTCCCCTTCCCCTCTGCGGGCCATGGGATAGCCGTCAAAGGTTGTCGTGATGGACGAAGGCGTGCCCGGTATCCCCAGCAGGATCGCCGGAACAAGTCCGCCCGAGATGCCGCCGACATAGAGGCCAAGCAGCAGCCCCAGCCCGTTTTCCAGGCCAAGCGAATAGGTCAGCGGCAGACAGACGGCCACGGCCATCGTGGCTGTCATACCGGGAATGGCGCCGAAAATGATGCCGACCAGCGTGCCGCCGATGACCAGCGACAGGAACATAGGGGTGATGATCTCGAACATCGCGGCCTCAGGGAAGTGTCAGGAAAAGCGGATAGGTGAACAGCCACCAGACGAAAATCGGCCCGGCCAGAGCGACGATGGCCAGCGGCAGCAGGCTGCGCGGGCTGCGGTCATGCATAAAGAGGACCCCCGTCAGAAAGACGTAAGGGATCGAACAGTAGAGGAAACCGCGCCCGGTGTTGGGCCAGATATCCCCGACCGGCACCATGAGCGAAAAGTAAAGCAGGCTCAGCCCGATTGCGCCAAGGAACCGCGGCTTGTCCATATCCCGCCAGATCCCCGCCCAGTAGCCGCCCGCGGCGGCGATGCGCCCGCGGTCACGGATGACGATGGCAAGGCCCAGCAGGCCCAGCACGATGGCGATGATGGTGGGAAATAGCAGATGGGACGTCTCGAAATCGATCGTCACCTGGGTCAAACGGCCCATGGTCTCCTCCCTGGTTCGCAACAGGAAATGCCCGGCCGGAACCCCGGCCGGGCGCTTGGGTCAGATCAGCCGGTCACGACCCTTCGGTAATGTCGGCGATAACTTTCCCGTAGGTATCCCGTTTGGACGTCAGATGCTGACGCGCCTCTGCCGCAGGCAGATAGTTCGGGATGAAAAACGCTTCTTTCTGGCGCTTCTGGATCTCGCCTTCCGCAAAGATCTCGCCCAGCGCGGCATCAATCGTCTCGATGATCGCGGGGTCCATCTCAGAGTTGAAGAGCATGAAGAACTCTTTATCGAAGGTGAAATCTTCGGACCCGTTGAGCGTCACGCTGGTTTCCGGGCTGGCATAGGCCAGCATGTCGTCGCGGGTCGTGCCGCCCATGCCGGCCTCCGGCGCCTGTTCCAGCGTCGCGGGGCGCGCGGTGATCCAGACGAACCGCATGGCCTTCTGATCATCCGCAGGCAGCTGGGTAAACTGCTCATTGGCCTGGATCGATCCATTGATCACATCGGCCAGGTTATCCCACATCGCCTGGTTCTTGTCGGACTGGGACCCCGTGTTCACGGCAACGATATTTTCTTCCGACCCCGGCGCGCGGACCTTGGCCGCGTTCTTCATCGCCGAGAACCCGATTTCAGACACACCGCCCGGCTGAATGGCGACGCGAACCTTGGTTCCGGCTTCTGCGGCCTTCAGGATGTCTTCCATCGACTGGTAGGGGCTGTTCGCGGGGACCAGATAGGCATTGCCCGGGTTGATCGCCACGGTCGGGCCGACGACATATCCGGCAAAGGGATCGTCATAGCCCGACACGCCATAGAGATTGCCCAGATAGGACTGGTCATGAAAAATCATGATCGTCGTGCCGCGCTTGTCACGTGCCAGCGCCTTGAACGCTTCCGACGCGCCGACCGCGTCGACCTTGATGTTCACACCCAGTTTTTCGGACAGCGCATCCGCAACGATGGCGGAATTCTGATAGGTGTCGCCGCCGGTCGATTTGGACCCGATCACCATGCGGATATTGCGGGGCAGGTCCTGGGCAAACGCCGTAACAGGCTGCGCGACAAGCGCCGCGGCAGACACTGCGGCAAGAAGGGTTCTGCGGGAAAGTCTCATTTTGCTCCTCCGGGATGGTCGATGCCGACCGCTGGTTCAATTGCCGCCCGTGCTCCTCCACGACCAGCAACGCAATGTATGCGCATACAGTGAGTTGGACCACGACAGACCATCTCCTGTCAATAGGCCTTCATATCTGTTTATTTTGAAATAATAATCCGAGCGCCCGTTGACCTTTTGAAATGTATACGCATACATAAGCGGTGAATCACCGGCGCCGATGGGAGGATAGTCATGTCGAATTCGGACAATCAGGCAAAGCGAGCCCTGCGCAGCGATCGCTGGTTTGCCCCCGATGACCTGCGATCTTTCGGGCACCGCTCCCGGATGATGCAGCTGGGCTTTTCCGAGGAGGAATTTCGCGGCAAACCGATCATCGGCATCCTCAACACCTGGTCAGAGATCAATTCCTGCCACAGCCATTTCCGCGAACGCGCGGCGGATGTGAAACGGGGTGTCTCGCAGGCGGGCGGCCTGCCGGTGGAGATGCCGTCGCTCTCCGTCGACGAGTCCTTCACCAAGCCGACCTCCATGCTCTACCGCAACATGCTGGCCATGGAGACGGAAGAGATGATCCGCTCCCACCCGTTCGACGGCGTTGTGCTGATGGGCGGCTGCGACAAGACCACGCCGGGCCTCGTCATGGGCGCGCTGACTGCCGGTGTGCCGATGATCTACCTGCCCGCCGGTCCGATGCTGCGCGGCCATTACGCGGGCAAGATCCTCGGCTCCGGATCGGACGCCTGGAAATACTGGGACGAGCGCCGCGCCGGCAATATCACCGATGAGGAATGGCTGGGCATCCAGGGCGGCATCGCGCGCTCTGCGGGCACCTGCATGACCATGGGCACAGCCTCCACCATGACGGCAATCACCGACGCCATGGGGCTGACCCTGCCGGGCGCATCGTCCATCCCGGCGGTCGATTCGGGCCACCAGCGCATGTCCGCAGACTGCGGCCGCCGCGTGGTCGAGATGGTCTGGGAAGAGCTGACGCCTGACAAGATCGTCACCCGCGCCTCCGTCCAGAACGCCGCCATCACCGCCATGGCCACCGGCTGTTCGACCAATGCCGTAGTGCACCTGATCGCCATGGCGCGCCGGGCCGGGGTGGATTTCACCCTCGATGACCTCGACGCACTTGGCCGGACCACGCCGCTGATCGCCAACGTCCGTCCCTCCGGCAAGGACTACCTGATGGAAGATTTCTTCTACGCGGGCGGTCTGCGCGCGCTGATGAAGCAGCTGGAGGACCGGCTGGACACGTCCTGCATCACTGTGACCGGCAAGACCCTGGGCGAGAACCTGGAAGGCGCGGTTGTCTATAATGACGACGTGATCCGGCCGCTGTCGAACCCGGTTTACCACGAGGGCTCGCTGGCGCTGCTGCGCGGCAACCTCTGCCCGGACGGCGCGGTGATCAAGCCCGCCGCCTGCGATCCGAAATATTACCAGCACGAAGGCCCCGCCGTCGTTTTCGACAGCTATCCCGAGATGAAGAAATGGGTCGATGACGAGAATGCCGAGGTCACGCCCGACACCGTGATGGTGCTGCGCAACGCCGGGCCGCAGGGCGGTCCCGGCATGCCAGAATGGGGCATGCTGCCAATCCCCAAAGCGCTGATCAAACAGGGGCATCGCGATCTCCTGCGGATATCCGACGCGCGGATGTCCGGCACCTCCTACGGCGCCTGCGTGCTGCATGTAGCACCCGAAAGCTTCGTCGGCGGGCCGCTCGCGCTGCTCAGGACCGGCGATATCGTCAAGCTCGACGTACCAAACCGGACGCTGGACATGCTGGTCCCGGAGGAGGAGCTGGAGAAGCGCCGTGCCGCCTGGACCCCGCCGAAGCCGCGATTCGAACGCGGCTATGGCTGGATGTTCTCCAAACATGTGCTGCAGGCCGACAAGGGCTGCGACTTCGACTACCTCGAACGCGGCTTCGGCAAGGTCGCGGGCGAGCCCGACATTTTCTGAGGAGGTCCCAATGGCCCACGATCTCGACAAGGCGCTGACCGGCATTTCCGGCATTCTCGTCACCCCCTATGACGAGGCGGGTGAAATTGCCCCGGCAAAGCTCGCCCCGATCATCGACCGGGCTCTGGCGGCCGGGATGCACATCCCTGTCGTCAACGGCAATACCGGCGAATTCTACGCCCTGACGACCGACGAAGCCGTCGCAATGGCCGAGGCTGTCTGCGAGATGGTCGGCGACCGCGCTCCGGTTCTGGCGGGCGTCGGCCGCGGCATCCGCGATGCCTGCCGCCTGGCCAGGGCCTCTGCCGATGCAGGCGCCTCCGCGCTGATGATCCACCAGCCGCCCGATCCCTTCGTGGCGCCGCGCGGAACGGTCGACTATGTCAAAGCCGTGCACGAGGCCTCCGGCGGGCTGCCGATGATGCTCTACCTGCGCAATGACGCCATCGGGACCAAGGCGATTGCCGATCTCTGTTCCGTGCCCGGCGTCAAGGGCGTGAAATGGGCCACGCCCAACCCGCTGAAACTGGCCGAAGCCAAGGCCGCCTGCGATCCCTCCATCGTCTGGGTCGGCGGTCTGGCAGAGGTCTGGGCGCCGCCGCTCTATGCTGTGGGCGCACGCGGCTTCACCTCCGGCCTGATCAACGTCTGGCCGGAGCGGTCCATGGCGATCCATACGGCGCTCGATGGCGGCGATTACGAGACCGCCAATTCCCTGATCCGCGAGATGCGCGCCTTTGAGGATATCCGCGCCGAAGAGATGAACGGCACCAATGTGACCGGCGTGAAGGCCGCGCTGCAGGCCCTCGGCATGGACTGCGGCCCGACGCGTCCACCCTCGGCCTGGCCATTGACAGAGACGCAGCAGAACAGGCTGCAGACCTTCCTCTCGGCCAACGGGTTGATCTGACCGGCGGAACAGATCGGGACCCCGCCCAACCTGCTGTAACAGGCAAATCGGGCGCAAGGTTTGGCCGCGCGATCCCCTGATCCGTCGCAGCGCCCCACCGCCCCGGACAGGGGGCGCCCCTGCGACCGCCGGGCCAACAAAGAAAGGCGAGGAAGCCTCGCATCCGCCAGCCCGCCCGGGAACGAAAGCCCGACGATCTCAGGGCCCCAACACAGCCAAACGGTCAAGGAGGACCGACAAATGAACCACGAAACCCGAGAAAGACTGATGGGCGTGTCGGTTGCCACCCTCGCCACCGCCCTCTTCAAGCGCGGGCTGCGCAATCAGGTGATCCAGGGTGTGCACCCGATCCGCGGCAAAGGCGTCAATATGGTCGGCCCCGCCTTCACCCTGCGGTATATGCCTGCCCGCGAGGATCGCAATCAGCTGGTCGAATTCCGCAATCCCGACCACCCGCAGCGTGTCGCCATCGAACAATGCCCCGAAGGTCATGTCATGGTGATCGACAGCCGGAAAGACGCCCGCGCCGCCTCTGCCGGCGATATTCTCGTCACCCGGCTTATGATGCGGGGCGGCGCAGGAATTGTGACCGATGGCGGGTTCCGCGATGCGGCCACCATTGCCACGCTGGATATCCCGGCCTACCACGTGACCCCGTCCAGCCCGACCAACCTCACCCTGCACGAAGCGATTGAGATCAACGGCCCGATCGGCTGCGGCGATGCGCCTGTCTTTCCCGGCGATATCATCGTCGGCGACGATGACTGCGTCATCGTCATCCCGGCAGAAATCGCGGATGAGGTGGCCTATGAAGCTGTCGAAATGACGGCCTATGAGGATTTCGTTGTCGAAAGGGTCAAAGACGGCGCAACGATTATCGGACTTTACCCCGCGACCAAGGACGAGAATCTGGACCTCTTCCGCCAGTGGCGTGATACGAAGAACAGATAACGCCGGCTGGGCCGCATGTGCTCGCGGGTCGTCCACCGCGCCCCACGACGCAACGCCTGAGTGTCCGGAGAGCCTGCAACGCTTTGCGGCCACACAGCCCCCTGATCAATGTCTTCCGAGGACCGCCCCCTCGGAAGCCCCCTAAATCTCCGCGCTTGCCGGGACCCAGCACAAAATCAGGGCCAATATTCTACAAATAGGCCACCGCCCGCCCAAATCCACTACCAATAGCGCCGCCCACATGGCACAGTTCGAACAAGCAGTCACGGGTGGTGTTAATGATCATTGCAGAATCCATAGGTTTTAGCGCAACGCATTCCATCTCCAGCATATTGTCCGGCCTGCCCGGCTATGATGTGGCACATGGATCGCAGAATTTCCGGACGAAGGAATCCCTCGCCCTGTCGCGCCAGACCCCGGCGGAGTTTCTGGCAGCCATGACAGAAAGCAGACAAGCCGGCAGGACACCCGTCGCGGTGCACACCCTCTTTGCAACCCAGCAGATGAAACCGCTCTGCGACATCGGCGAGGTGAACTACTGGCTGATCGTCAGAACGCCGGAAAAACAGATCGAAAGCTGCTACGCCTGGATCGCGCGAAAAGTCCTGCAAGGCGACGGGAACAGTTTTCTACAGGTGCTGAACGCCGGCCTTCAGCCCCTGATCGCCGCAAACCTCCCGACATCCCTGCCCAACCTGCTCTATTATTTCGCCTGCAATCACGTCACCGCCTACAACCTGACCGCTCTGGGTCACGGCGTTCCCATGCGCAAGATGGAGACACTCCTCTCCGACGAAGCCGCCTTCCGCGAGGCATTCGCAGTGCCTGCCGATATCGCGATCCCGCATTTCGCCAACAAGGACGTGCATATGGCGTCGCATAGCGCAAAACTGGAGGGCACCGGCCTGGCTGACCCCGACCGGGCCGCCATCCGCGACAATTATTTCTGTGAAATCGGGGGGCGCCGGTATTCTATCGCCGATATGGAATTCCTGGCAGGCTACGCCGGGTGACCGGGACCGCATCCCGGTCAAACTGTCCCGGCAAACCCCGGCCGCCCCTTACGAACTGAACAGGAAATGCAGAACGTCGCCATCCTTGACGACGTAGCCTTTTCCCTCAGCCCTCAGCTTGCCCGCATCCCGCGCCCCCGCTTCGCCGTTACAGGCCACATAATCGTCATAGGCGATGGTTTCCGCCCGGATAAACCCCTTTTCGAAATCCCCGTGGATAACGCCCGCCGCCTGAGGCGCAGCGGTCCCCTGGCGGATTGTCCAGGCGCGCGCCTCCTTGGGGCCCACGGTGAAATAGGTCTCCAGATGCAGCAGCTCGTAGCCCGCGCGGATCAGCCGGTCGAGCCCCGCCTCCTCCAGTCCCATCTCGCCCAGGAACATCTCCGCCTCCTCGGAGTCGAGCTGGCTGATCTCTTCCTCGATCCGGGCAGAGATGATCACGTGGGAATTGCCTTCGGCCGCCGCCATCTCCGCCACGGCTGCGGAATGGGCATTGCCCTCCGCCGCCTCTTCCTCGGCCACGTTGCAGACGTAAAGCACCGGCTTCGTCGTCAGCAGCTGCAACAGCTTCCAGGCGCGGGCATCCTCGGCATCCACATCGACCACGCGGGCGGGCTTGCCATCTTCCAGAACGGCCTGTGCGGCGGCCAGCAGCCGGTCCTGCTGCTGCGCTTCCTTGTCATTGCCCTTGAGCTTGCGGACAAGGTTGGCACGGCGCTTCTCGATGCTCTCCAGATCGGCCAGCATCAGCTCCGTCTCGATGGTCTGCGCATCGGCGACCGGATCAACGCGCCCCTCCACATGGGTCACATCGCCATCCTCGAAACAGCGCAGCACATGGGCGATGGCATCCACCTCCCGGATATTGGCCAGAAACTGATTGCCCAGCCCCTCCCCTTTCGAGGCGCCCTTCACCAGACCGGCGATATCCACAAAGGTCATCCGCGTCGGAATGATCTGCTTCGACTGGGCGATCCCAGCCAGCTTGTCCAGCCGCGCATCGGGCACGGCGACCTCGCCGACATTGGGCTCGATCGTGCAGAACGGGAAATTGGCAGCCTGCGCCGCCGCCGTCTTCGTCAATGCGTTGAAAAGAGTGGACTTGCCAACATTGGGCAGACCCACGATCCCCATCTTGAACCCCATCGGAGGCCCCCTCTAAGCGCGCGTTTCGCGCTCAATACGCCGCCCGCCTCCGGGGTGCAAGCAAAGCGGCGTCGCGGGACGTCTCAGACGTCCCAGTCATCCTCATGCCGGACGGCACCAATGGCCATCCAGCCGATCCGCGCCCGGGCGATCTTGCTGTCTCCCCAGGTGCGGAACACAATATCAAAGCCGTCGGCATCGATACTGTCCGCCGACACATCCGCCCGCACATTGGTCGCAGTATCCACATCCCAGAGCGATACGGAACAATGCACCGCCGGCCTGCCGCGGAAGCGCTCCGTGAAATTCACGCGCTGCCGTCGTTCACGGCTGCCCTCCCCGGTCCACATATTCCCGCCATTTTCGAAATCGGAAAAGACCACCGCCTCTCCCTGATCCACGCCAATGAACTGGTTACTGAGCTTTTGCATCTCTTAAGTCCCATCTGTCCGATCTTGTTTCTGGCGGACAATTCCGGCGACAATAAGGAGCAGAAAAAGGTAATACCCGGGCAGCTGTCTCCGCAAATAGTTCAGCCCGCGGCCCCAATTCCCTAAAAATTGAACGGCTTACCAAATTCTCTCCCCGCCTCATTTCGCGGGCTTTGCTCGAAAATCCAGATCAATTCGGGCCATTGTTTCCAAAAACAGCGCAACCCGCCCCTTCATCTTTCCCCAAATACTCCCGCCGGAGGCACCGCGATCCTGCCCCGCAGGATCGCCACAGCAGAATGCGCCGCAGGCGCGCCTTTGGTTCACGCCCGCAAAGCAAAAGGCCCCGGATCCTCTCCGGGGCCTTCCAAATCCGTCCAACCCGGAAGGGTCAGAAATTCGCGTGGTTCGGGTCCAGTCCGATGTGCCCGCCCATGGCCACCATATCGGCCAGAAGCTTGGCTGCGGCCGGCGCATCCTCGTCAGAGGCTTTCTCATGCGCCTCCTTCGCCTCTTTCACCCAGTCGGTGTAAATATCCTGGGTCATCTCTTTCTGATGCAGCGCGCGTTCAGCCAGAACGGTCACCCCATCGGCAGAGATTTCGGCGAAACCGCCGGAGACGATGTAATCATCCTCTCCATCCGGACCTTCCACATGCAGCACACCGGGGCGCAGCGTGGTGATGGTGGGGACATGCCCCGCCATCGCCGTCATATCGCCTTCCGTGCCCGGAATCTGCACCGCGGTGGCCGGGCCGGAGGCAAGGCTCCGTTCCGGCGACACGAGGCTGAAGGTCATGTTATCTGCCATCTGTCAGATCCTTACGCGGCTTCCGCCGCCAGCTTCTCGGCCTTGGCTTTCACATCCTCGATGCCGCCAACCATATAGAAGGCCGCTTCCGGCAGGTGGTCGTATTCGCCGGCCACAACTGCTTTGAAGGAGGAAATCGTGTCTTCCAGCGGAACCTGCACACCGTCAGAGCCGGTGAAGACCTTCGCAACGTCGAACGGCTGCGACAGGAAACGCTGGATTTTACGCGCACGCGCAACGGTCAGCTTGTCCTCTTCCGACAGTTCGTCCATCCCGAGGATCGCGATGATGTCCTGCAGCGACTTGTAGCGCTGAAGGATACCCTGCACGTCACGGGCCACCTGGTAATGCTCCTCGCCGATCACCTGCGGGTCCATCAGACGCGAGGTGGAATCGAGCGGGTCCACGGCCGGGTAGATGCCAAGCTCGGAGATCGCACGGTTAAGAACCGTGGTTGCATCGAGGTGGGCAAAGGTCGTGGCCGGTGCCGGGTCGGTAAGGTCGTCCGCGGGAACGTAGACAGCCTGGATCGAGGTGATCGAGCCGTTCTTCGTGGAGGTAATCCGTTCCTGCATCGCACCCATGTCGGTGGCCAGCGTCGGCTGGTAACCCACGGCGGAGGGGATACGACCCAGAAGTGCGGACATTTCCGAACCCGCCTGCGTAAAGCGGAAGATGTTGTCGACGAAGAACAGAACGTCGGTCCCGGTTGCGTCGCGGAACTGTTCCGCAAGCGTCAGACCGGTCAGGGCGATCCGCGCACGGGCCCCCGGCGGCTCGTTCATCTGGCCGTAGACCAGCGCGATCTTCGAGTCCGGCAGGTTGTCCGGGGTCAGAACGCCGGATTCGATCATCTCGTGGTAGAGGTCGTTCCCTTCACGGGTCCGCTCGCCCACGCCGGCGAACACGGAGAGACCCGAGTGCACCTTTGCGATGTTGTTGATCAGTTCCTGAATGAGAACCGTCTTGCCCACGCCGGCACCGCCGAAGAGGCCAATTTTACCACCCTTCGCGTAGGGCGCGAGGAGGTCGATCACCTTGATGCCGGTCACGAGGACCTCGGCTTCGGTCGCCTGATCGGCGAAATCGGGGGCCGGGGCGTGGATCGGGCGGAATTCCTGCGCTTCGACCGGGCCCTTCTCGTCCACGGGCTCGCCGATCACGTTCAGGATGCGGCCCAGCGTGGCGGGGCCGACCGGAACGGAGATGGGCGCGCCGGTGTCTTCCACGGCCTGGCCGCGGACCAGACCTTCGGTTGCGTCCATTGCGATGGTGCGCACGGTGTTTTCACCAAGGTGCTGCGCCACTTCCAGAACCAGCTTGTTGCCATTGTTGTCGGTGGTCAGTGCGTTGAGGATCTCCGGCAGGTGATCGTCGAACTGCACGTCCACAACGGCGCCGATGACCTGGGTCACTTTGCCTTTTGCGTTTGCCATGTTTCGTCTCCGGTTCCGTTAGAGCGCTTCCGCGCCCGAAATAATCTCGATCAGTTCGTTGGTGATGACGGCCTGACGCGAACGGTTATATTCGATCGTCAGCTTGTCGATCATGTCGCCCGCGTTCCGCGTGGCGTTGTCCATCGCCGACATCCGCGCACCCTGTTCGGACGCGCCGTTTTCAAGCAGAGCCGCGAAGATCTGCGTTGCAACTCCGCGCGGCAGCAGATCGGCGAGGATCGATTCCTCGTCGGGCTCATAATCGTAAAGCGTGGCCGCGGCATCCGACTCTTCCGGCGCGTCAAAGGACGCGGGGATGATCTGCTGCGCGGTCGGCTTCTGGGTCACGACGTTCTCGAACTTCGCATAGAAGATCGTGGCAACGTCGAATTCCCCCTCGACAAAGCGGCCCAGCAGGTCCTTGGCGATGTCCTGCGCATTGGCATAGCCGATCCGCTTCACCTCGCTCAGATCCACATGCGCCACCAGCTTGTCGCCAAAGTCACGCTTCAGCTGTTCCCGGCCCTTCTTGCCGACCGTGAGGATTTTCACTGTCTTGCCCTGGGACAGGAGCTCGCGCGCATGGGTCTTGGCCAGCTTCACGATGTTGGAGTTGAACCCGCCGCAGAGACCACGTTCCGCCGTCATGACGACGAGCATATGCACGTCATCCTTGCCGGTGCCTTTCAGCAGCAGCGGGGCAGTGTCCGACCCGCCGACGGAGGCAGCCAGCTGCCCCAGGACCGCACTGAAGCGCTCGGCATAGGGCCGGGCGCTTTCGGCGGCATCCTGTGCCCGCCGCAGTTTCGCGGCGGCCACCATCTGCATGGCCTTTGTGATCTTGCGGGTCGATTTGATCGACTCGATCCGCAGTTTTAGGTCCTTCAGGGAAGGCATAAGCGCTCTCCTTTAGGCGAAATCTTTGGCGAATTCGTCGATCGCTGCCTTCAGCTTGTCCGCCGGCTCACCCTTGATTTTCGGATCCTCGGTGGTGATCCAGTCAAGGACGTCCTTCTTCGTGGTGCGCATGAACTTCAGCAGCTCGGCCTCGAACCGCGCAACCGAGGACACCGGCAGGTTGTCCAGGTAGCCGTTGGTGCCGGCGAAGATCACGGTCACGATCTCTGCGTTGGTCAGCGGGGCGTACTGCGGCTGCTTCATCAGCTCGGTCAGGCGCGCGCCACGGCCCAGCAGACGCTGGGTGGAGGCGTCGAGGTCGGAACCGAACTGCGCGAATGCCGCCATCTCACGATACTGGGCGAGCGACAGTTTCACCGGACCCGCAACCGAGGACATCGCCTTGGTCTGGGCGGAGGACCCCACGCGGGACACCGAAAGACCGGTGTTCACGGCCGGGCGGATACCCTGGTAGAAGAGTTCCGTTTCCAGGAAGATCTGACCGTCGGTGATGGAGATCACGTTGGTCGGAATAAACGCGGACACGTCGCCGCCCTGGGTTTCGATGACCGGCAGAGCCGTCAGCGAACCGGAGCCGAAATCAGCGTTCAGCTTGGCCGAACGTTCCAGCAGGCGCGAATGGAGGTAGAAAACGTCACCCGGGTAAGCTTCACGCCCCGGCGGACGGCGCAGCAGCAGGGACATCTGGCGGTAGGCCACGGCCTGCTTGGAGAGGTCATCATAGATGATCAGCGCGTGCTTACCATTGTCGCGGAAATACTCGGCCATTGCGGTCGCGGCATAGGGGGCCAGGAACTGCATCGGCGCCGGGTCAGACGCGGTGGCGGCCACGACGATCGAATATTCGATCGCGCCGGTCTCTTCGAGCTTCTTCACCAGCTGCGCCACGGTGGAACGCTTCTGGCCGACAGCCACGTAGACGCAGTAGAGCTTCTTGCTCTCGTCGTCGCCTGCGGCGTCGTTGTAGGACTTCTGGTTCAGGATCGTGTCGAGCGCCACGGCGGTCTTGCCGGTCTGACGGTCGCCGATGATCAGCTCGCGCTGGCCACGGCCGATCGGGATCATGGCGTCAATGGCCTTGAGGCCGGTCGCCATCGGCTCGTGCACGGATTTACGCGGGATGATGCCCGGCGCTTTCACGTCTGCGATGCGGCGCTCGGTGGCCGCGATCGGGCCCTTGCCGTCCAGCGGGTTGCCCAGACCGTCGACAACGCGACCCAGCAGCGCCTCGCCGGCAGGAACGTCCACGATGGAGTTCGTGCGCTTGACGGTGTCGCCTTCTTTAATGTCGCGGTCGGAGCCGAAGATCACGATACCGACGTTGTCGGCTTCGAGGTTCAGCGCCATGCCCCGGATACCGCCGGGGAATTCGACCATCTCACCGGCCTGCACGCTGTCCAGGCCGTAGACGCGGGCAATCCCGTCACCGACCGAGAGCACACGGCCCACTTCTGCAACTTCGGCTTCCTGTCCGAAGTTGGAAATCTGCTCCTTTAGGATCGCAGAAATTTCGGCAGCTTGGATTCCCATTATCCGACCTCTTTCATGGCATTCTGAAGGGATGCGAGCTTCGCCTTGACCGAGGTGTCGATCATGCGCGAGCCCACTTTCACGATGAGACCACCGATGAGGCTTTCATCGACGGAAGTATTGAGCTTGACGGTCTTGCCGGCCTGGGCCGACAGCACTTTCTCAAGCTTTGCTTCCTGCGTTTTCGTAAGCGCCTTGGCGCTGACGACGTCGGCAGTGACTTCGCCCTTGTGCGTGGCAATTGCCTCCTGCAGCTGGGTGACCAGCTGAGGCAGCACAAAGAGGCGACGCTTTTCGGCCATCAGGCCGAGGCTGTTTTTCAGGACTGCGGGCAGACCCATCTTGACTGCCAGGGCGGCGATTGCCTTGCCCTGGGCTTCGCGGGAATAGACCGGCGACGAAATAAGGTCGCGCAGGTCGGCGCTGTCCGCGAGGGCCGTGTTCAGGTCCTCGACGCCAGATTCCAGCGAAGAGAGGTCATTGTTGTCACGGGCAATTTCGAAGATCGCGGTGGCATAGCGCGCGGCGATGCCGGAGGAGATCGAAGCTGGTTCGGACACGTCCACCCTTCCGATGTCTTGGCCCCTTCGGCGCGAGTGCTGCGCTGGCAGGGGGCGTTAGGCCTCGGCCAAGGCCAAAGCAGCAAAATCGGCGTGGGTGTAGCAGAGCATTTCTAACCTAGCAACCCGCTTGGTACCTTGATACCGCAACCAATGTTTTCAGGCGATTGCGGTTCTGCGACGGTCCGGCGCGCCCCCCCTTTCGCGGCCGCCGGGCCGGTATGATCCAAGCTGCTTTAGCGATTCCTTAACCGGGACACGCTCTGACCGCCGCGCAACCGGTCCGACCGTTACCGCAAACACCCCATGACGCGCGGCCTGCCTGCGGCATTTTGGCAGATTGGCGGCTCGCGCTATCGGCGGTGCTCCCCGGGATTGTTCACGTTTGGGACACAACTGTTTTTGAGTGTGAAGTCCAGTTGCCGAGCTGGTCCCAAAAACGATAATCTGCATGCGTGACGCCGGTCGCCACCGTGCTCACGCCTCTCTCGCTTCCGGACACCTTCCATGACATTGATATTCCTCCTTCTGATCGCCGGCCTTGTGACCGCGATTGATACTTCTGAAAATTCTGAAGAAACCGATGCCTCAACCGACGGCGACGATGACGTCGTTCTGAGAGATGACGGGCCGGATGCCTTTCACGCAGGCCAGGGCGACGACACTGTCAGCCGTTATGGCAGCGGCGTCATCTATGGCGATGCCGGCGACGATTACCTGGAAACCTTTGACGATGCCGATGCCTATGGCGGCGCCGGAGATGACTCGGTCATTACGCGCGGCGCAGGCGCCGGATACGGCGATGCGGGCGATGACACGCTGGCCGCCTATGGCGACAACGGCATGGCATCCGGCGGGGCCGGCAATGACTACGTGATCGCGGCCAGGTCTGCCTCGGCCTACGGCGGGGCGGGCAACGACCTGATGACCCTGAGCGATTCCGCGACCGGCTATGCCGGGGCGGGCGACGACCGGATAGAGCTGAGTGACACGGCACGTGTCTTTGGCCAGGGCGGCAATGACGATATCGAAGCCGAAGACGATACGCAGGCAATCGGCGGCAGCGGCGACGACTATCTGGCGCTCAGCGACAATGCCATCGGGCGGGGACAGCAGGGCAACGACACCTTCGCCCTGTTCGGCTCGTCCGAAGGCTATGGCGAAAGCGGCGCTGATTTCGCGACATCGTTTGGAGATTCGACCTTTTATGGCGGCGTCGGCGAAGACACCATCAGGGCCTTTGACGAGTCCGAGGTCTATGGCGGCGATGGTGCTGACAGTATCGACGTGAACGGCGAAGCCATTGCCTACGGGGGCGCCGGCCATGACACGATGGTCGTTGACAGCACGGGCACCGCGATTGGCGGCGATGGGAACGACAGCCTGACCCTGCTGCGGGCGCCCCTGCCCGTGAACGCGCTGACCGGTGTGCTGGATGGCCTTGACCCCGATAGCGAAGACCTGATCGACGCCACCCTGACCGGCGGTGACGGCGCGGATACCTTCACGCTCGACAACAGCCTTTTCGTGCCAGAGATCAACGATACCCTCAACGGTCTGCCCGAGGCAGGCAGCGCGGCCGAAGCCGACGTTGCCGCAACCGCCTTTCCGGCACATCAGGATGTCGGGGCCATCACCGACTTCGATTTGGACGAGGATGTGCTGGTGATCGAAATGCCCGACCCGGCTTCGGGTTACGCGATCAGTGACATTACCACGGCCCTCTCTGCCGATGGCCGATCGACGGAGATCACGATCACCATCAGCCACGACACCGCCGACACAATGACCCGGATGCTCGTGCTGAATGGCGTCACGACCTTTGACGTGACCGATATCAGCCTCGTCGGCCACACGATCCCGGCCTGATCCCGAACACCCGCCGCGCCGGTTCTGCCGCCGGCGCGGTCAGCCCCTCCAGCACCTTCAGCCCGGCCCGCCGTCGCACCGGCTCACCGGGCCCGCTGGGAAGGTGAACGCGTTTCGACGCCTCCACGATCAGCACGCCGCCCGACATCACCATGCCCAACCGCGCGCCAAGCTTTTCCCAGAACGGCCCCGTCTTGCGCCAGAACCGACGATGCGAGGGCGGCTGAAACAGCGCCTGCACGGAGCGTTCGGGCAGGAAGGAGTGCCGTTTCAGCTGCGCCTCAAGCTGGCTCAGACTATAGGGGCGCCCCCATCCGAAGGGCGTCCTGTCGGACCGCGACCACAGGCCCGACCGGTGCGGCACCACAAAGACGACCTTCCCTCCCGGCCCCAGCACCCGGAAACATTCCTGAAGCAGGTCCGACGGATAATCCGACGTCTCAAGCCCGTGCAGGACCACCAGCTTGTCGACATGCCCAGTCTCAAGCGGCCACACCGTTTCCTCGCACAGCACCGACACATTGGCCATCCCGGCCGGCCAGGGCATGACCCCCTGCGGCCCCGGCATCAGCCCGACAACCCGCTTTGCCTCCGCCAGATAGGGCCGGAGCAGCGGCACCGCGAACCCGAACCCGACAACAGTCTGCCCTTTGGCCTCCGGCCACAGGGCCCGCAATTCCCGCCGCACATGGGTCTGGGCCGCCCGGCCCAGGGTGGACCGGTAGTAGAAATTGCGCAGGTCCTGAACGTCCAGGTGCATTGCAAGCCGCCCTTAGATGGGTTTCCTTACCCCCACCATAACAACGCGGAGGTCATTTTCCATGGCTCTTGAGATCGTCACCATCCCCTGCCTTTCGGACAATTATGCCTATCTCGTCAACGGGCCCGATGGCGTCTGTGTTGTGGATGCCCCCGAGGCCGAGCCGATCATCGCCGCAGCAGAGGCCCGCGGATGGCGCATCGGTGCCGTCCTGATCACCCATCACCACCCCGACCATACTCAGGGCGCGGCGGCGATCCGGGAGAAATTCGGCTCCAAGGTCTCCGGCCCCAAATCGGAGGCCGCCAAGATGCCCCCGCTTGATCTGGAACTGACCCCGGACATGAGCGGCGGCACCGACGACGCCTATACGGAGATCATCGAAGTGCCCGGTCACACGCTGGGCCATATCGCCTTCCACTTTCCAAAGGCCAAGGCCGTCTTCACCGCCGACAGCCTGATGGCCTGGGGCTGCGGCCGCGTCTTCGAGGGCACGATGGAGATGCAGCACGCCACGCTCCAGAAACTCGCAGCCCTGCCACCCGAGACGATGATCTACTCGGGGCATGAATACACGCTCTCGAACATGAAATTCGCCCTCTCGATCGAACCCGAGAACCCCGATTACCTTGCCCGCGCCGAAAAGGTTCAGGCGCAGCGCAACCGGGGAGAGCCTACGGTGCCCGTGTCACTCGCCGAAGAGTTGAAAACCAACCCTTTCCTGCGCTGCCACACCCCGGAGGTGCAAAAGGCCGTCGGGATGGAGGGCGCCAGCCCGGCAGAGGTCTTTGCCGAGGTCCGGCGCCGCAAAGACAGCTTCTGAAACGCTTCAAACTGAGGCCGATAAGCTGTCAAGCAGATAAATGTGATGAGAACGCACCAGAAAACCCTTGAAGATGGGCCGCAATCGACCAAACTTTAACACTATGAGGCCATGGTTGAAGCCGGGGCCGACCACCCCGCGCTCCAACCCTATCGAAAAGGAGCATGCGAGTGCCCTCATTCTCGAACACGCTTGAACAGGCAATCCACGCTGCCCTGGCCCTGGCCAATGCGCGGCGACATGAATTTGCAACGCTGGAGCATCTGCTGCTGGCGTTGATCGACGAACCCGACGCGGCACGGGTGATGAAAGCCTGCTCCGTGGATATCGAGGAACTGCGAAAAACGCTCCTCGAATTCGTGGAGGAGGACCTTTCGAACCTCGTCACAGACATCGACGGGTCGGAAGCGGTGCCCACCGCCGCCTTCCAGCGCGTCATCCAGCGCGCCGCGATCCACGTCCAGTCCTCCGGCCGGACCGAAGTGACGGGCGCCAACGTCCTGGTGGCCATCTTCGCCGAACGCGAAAGCAACGCCGCCTATTTCCTGCAGGATCAGGACATGACGCGCTACGATGCGGTGAACTTCATCGCCCATGGCGTGGCCAAGGACCCGGCCTACGGCGAAAACCGCCCCGTCACCGGCGCAGAGGAGGAAGAAGCAGCCCCGCAGGCCGCCGCCTCCACCCCAGAAGGCGACAGCAAGGAAAGCGCGCTTGCGAAATACTGCGTCGATCTCAATGCCAAATCCCGCCACGGCGATATCGACCCGCTGATCGGCCGCGAACATGAGGTGGAGCGCTGCATTCAGGTGCTCTGCCGCCGCCGCAAGAACAACCCGCTTCTCGTGGGTGACCCCGGTGTCGGCAAGACCGCCATCGCAGAGGGGCTCGCGCGCAAGATCGTGGCAGGCGAAACCCCCTCCGTCCTGTCGAAGACAACGATCTACTCGCTCGACATGGGCGCGCTGCTGGCCGGAACCCGCTATCGCGGCGATTTCGAGGAACGCCTGAAAGCCGTCGTCACCGAACTGGAACAGCACGACGACGCCGTTCTGTTCATCGACGAAATCCACACGGTGATTGGTGCCGGCGCCACCTCAGGCGGTGCCATGGATGCCTCCAACCTGCTGAAACCGGCCCTCCAGGGCGGCAAGCTGCGGTGCATGGGCTCCACCACCTACAAGGAATTCCGCCAGCATTTCGAAAAGGACCGCGCCCTGTCGCGCCGGTTCCAGAAGATCGATGTCAGCGAACCGTCCGTTGAAGATGCCGTAAAGATCCTCAAGGGCCTCAAGCCCTATTTCGAAGATCACCACGACATCAAATACACCAATGACGCGATCAAGATGGCGGTGGAGCTTTCGGCCCGCTACATCAACGACCGCAAACTGCCCGACAAGGCCATCGACGTCATCGACGAGGCCGGCGCCGCCCAGCATCTGGTCGCGGAAAGCAAACGCCGCAAAACCATCGGCACCAAGGAGATCGAGGCCGTGGTCGCCAAGATCGCCCGCATCCCGCCCAAGAACGTCACCAAGGACGATGCAGAGGTGCTCAAGGATCTGGAGAACTCGCTCAAGCGCGTGGTCTTCGGCCAGGACAATGCCATCGACGCGCTCTCCAGCGCGATCAAGCTGGCGCGCGCCGGGCTTCGGGAACCCGAAAAACCAATCGGCAACTACCTCTTCGCCGGTCCCACCGGTGTCGGGAAGACGGAGGTGGCCAAGCAGCTGGCCGACACGCTCGGCGTGGAACTCCTGCGCTTCGACATGTCCGAATACATGGAGAAACACGCCGTCTCCCGTCTGATCGGCGCCCCTCCGGGCTATGTCGGCTTCGACCAGGGCGGCCTGCTGACCGATGGCGTCGACCAGCACCCCCATTGCGTGCTGCTGCTGGACGAGATCGAGAAGGCGCATCCGGATGTCTACAACATCCTGCTGCAGGTGATGGATAACGGCCAGCTGACCGACCATAACGGCCGGACGGTGAACTTCCGCAACGTGATCCTGATCATGACCTCCAACGCCGGGGCTTCCGACATGGCCAAGGCCGCCATCGGTTTCGGCCGCGACCGGAGGGAGGGCGAGGATACCGCCGCCATCGAACGGACCTTCACGCCGGAATTCCGCAACCGTCTTGATGCCGTCATCTCCTTCGCACCTCTGCCGAAAGAGGTCATCATGCAGGTGGTCGAGAAATTCGTCCTCCAGCTGGAAGCCCAGCTCATGGATCGCGGCGTGACGATCGAGCTGACCAAGCCGGCGGCCGAATGGCTGGCCGACAAGGGCTATGATGACAAGATGGGCGCCCGCCCTCTGGGCCGGGTGATCCAGGAAAACATCAAGAAACCCCTGGCCGAGGAACTGCTCTTCGGCAAGCTGACCAAAGGCGGCAACGTCAAGGTCGGCGTCAAAGATGGCAAGATCGACCTGCGGATGGACGGCCCGGAAAAACCGCGCCTGTCCGGCAACAAACCGCCCCTGCTGACCGCAGACTGACCGGTCCCACAACCGATCCGGAAAAGGCGCCTGCGGGCGCCTTTTTCTACGGGACGGCGGGCGGGGCGTCCCGCGTCAGCGGGAGCGGCGCCCGCCTGCCGACCTCACGCATTTGCGATCCCGGAAAGCCGCCGGATCTGCTATCCCCCGCCTGACAGACAGGAGAGTCCAATGCGCCATCCCGTTATCCTGCCAGTCGCCCTGTCTGCCGCCCTGTCGGCCGGACTTGCGGCCCAAGCCGAACCTCTGTCGCTGACCCTCCCGCTGGACTGCCAGCCCGGTGACACCTGTTTCATACAGAATTACGTCGATTCCGATCCCGGCCCGGGCATCCGCGACTACACCTGCGCCGGCCTCAGCTATGACGGCCACAAGGGGACGGATTTCGGGCTACCGTCGATCGCCGCCATGCAGGCCGGCGTCGATGTCTTTGCGGCCGCCCCCGGCCGCGTTCGGGGAACACGGGACGGCGTGCCGGACCGGCTCTATGATGGCAAGGCCGATCTGGGCGGCAAAGATTGCGGCAATGGCGTTGTGATCGAACATGCAGGCGGCTGGGAAACCCAGTACTGCCACATGAAACGCGGCTCCGTCAGCGTCCGCAAAGGCCAGCAGGTCGCGGCCGGCGACCGCCTGGGCCAGGTCGGCCTGTCCGGCCGGACACAATTTCCACATCTGCACATCTCCGTCCGCCACGACGGCGAGCAGATCGACCCGTTCCGCCCGGACGCGGCGCCGGACAGCTGCGGCGCAGCCGAGGCCCCGCTTTGGGCCGAGGACCTGCCCTATCAGCCCGGCGGGCTGATGAACGCGGGCTTTGCCACCGGCGTGCCGGACTATGCCGACGTCAAGGCAGGGACAGCCGGTCTGGATGCCATACCCGCAAATGCCCCCGCGCTGGTGATCTGGGGCTTTGGGTTTGGCACCCGCAAGGGCGACGAAATGGATTTGCGCATCGACGGGCCTGACGGGCCTTTCTTCGAACACACCGAGGTGCTCAAGGCGCCAAAGGCACAGACCTATCGGGCCTCCGGCAAACGCCTGCACGCTCCGCTATCTCCTGGCACCTATACCGGCACCGTCGTGCTCCGGCGTGACGGGGAAGAGCTGTCCCGCAAGGTCGTCACCGCCGAGATCGGCTAATCACGCAAGGCGCAGCCCGCCTGCGCACATCCTGCTCGCCCGACCGGCGACCGGCCATCCGCCCGTCGGGATATCTCAGCGTTCGGTGAACTTCAGCTCAATCCGCCGGTTCGCCGCGCGCGCCTCTTCCGTATCGCCCGGTGCGATGGGTTGATACTGACCAAACCCGTTTGCCGACAGCCGGCCCGGCGGGAAGCCCAGAAATTCGGTCATGTAGCGCACAACCGACAGCGCCCTTGCCTGGGACAGTTCCCAGTTGTCGGCAAATTCACCCAGCCCCGACAAAGGGACATTGTCCGTATGTCCGTCCACCCGCAGGATCCAGTCGATCCCCTCCGGGATCTGATCCGCCAGCGACCGCAATGTCGCGGTGATGGAGGCAATCTGCTGTTGGCCATTTTCCGACAGATCCGCCCGCCCGGGATCGAACAGCACCTCGGAGGAAAAGACAAAGCGGTCGCCGACGATCCGCACGCCTTCCTGCCCGGCAAAGACATCCCTGAGCAGACCAAAGAAGTCGGATTTGTATTTCTCCAGCTGGGCACGCTCCGCCTCCAGCCGTTTGCGCTCTGCTTCTTCAAGCTGCCGGCGGCGGCGCTCTTCCGCGGCTTTCTGCGCCAGCGCCGCGTTCAGATCCGATCCCAGCGTCTGCAGCTGCACCTGGTTCGCGGCATCCCGCGCCTTGTAATCGTCGAGCAGCCCCTGAAGCTGCGACAGCTGCTGACGCATCTGCGCCACCTGCCGGTTGAGAACCTCGGTCTGCCGCTGCGCCTCGGCCGAGGCCGCCTCCTGCTCCGCCAGCGCCGCATTCGCCTGCGCCAGCAGAACGGCCCGCTGTTCGGCCTCCGTCAGTCGTTCCGCCTCCGACTGCTCCGCCGCCAGTTTCGCGGCCAGTGCCGCGGCAAGCCGGCGTTTCAGCTCGTCCCGATCAATCCCCTCTGCCTCAAGCGCGTCGCGTGCCGCCTGTGACTGGGCCAGTTCGCCCTGCGTCCGATCCAGCGCCCCCTGAACCTCTGACAGTCGGGTCCGGGTCTGCGCCAGGTCGTTCTGGCTGGCGGTAAGCGCGCTTTGCAGCTCAGCGATCCGCGCATCGCGGTCGGTCAGACTTGCGGCCCCTTCCGAAAGCGCCGCCTCCCGCGCCGCGGCCTGTGCCCGCTCCTCTTCCAGTGCGGTCTGCGCCTGTTCCAGCTGGCGCCTCGCCTCATCCCTGTCAGACCTGACCGCGCCGAGCTGCGCCTGCAGTGCGCCGGTGTCCTCAAGCTGTGCCAGCGCCTCCGCCAGCCGCAGATCCAGATCGTTGCCTTCTTCCTGCGCGGCGGCCAGCAGGGTCAGCGTATCCTCCGCCCGCTGCCGTTCCTGTTCCAGCGCGAGGGTCATGGCGGTCAGCTCCGCCTCCGACGTTTTCAGCCGCTCCCGCAGCGCTTCGGCGGCGGCGGCCTCTGCCAGCCGGGCCGCCTCTTCCTCGCTCAGCGTGTCTTCCAGTTCGGCCACCCGATCAGAGAGCGTCCCGCGCAGCGCCTCGCCTTCCGTCGCCTGCCGGTTGAGATCGGCAATCATGGCCTCCAGCGCTTCACGCCGGGCGGCTGCGAGCCGCGCCGCCTCTGCCCCCGCGTCGATCTCTTCGCGCGCGGCCGCCAGTGCGGTCGTCAGCGCGTCGCGTTCAGAGCTCAGCTCATCCCGCGCCGTAACCAGCGCATCGCGTTCGGCTGTCAGGGCATCGCGCTCTGCGCTCAGCGCATCCCGAGCGGTGATCAGATCGTCGCGTTCACCGCTCAGCGTCGCGATCCGATCCTGCGCGGCGTTGCGCTGCAGGATCAGCGCCGCGACCTGGGCCTCGAAATCGCTGATCCGGCCCTGCGCGGCCTCCAGCGCCGCTTCCTGCTGGGCGCGCTGCTGCGTCAGCGTGGCAATCAGCGCCGATTGCTGCGCGATCTCATTCTCGGCCTCCGACAGGGCCGAAGAGGTTTCGCCCAGCCGGCTTTCCAGCGTCGAGGCCCGGTCCCGCGCCAGACCCAGAGACTGCGCCAGCGTGGCAACCTCGGCCGTCAGCTCATCCAGCTGGCTCTCCTGTCCCGAGATCGTTTCGCGCAGAACAAACTGCATCACCATAAAGATCGTCAGGACAAAGGTCAGGACCATCAGCAGGCCGGTGACGGCATCGACGAAGCCGGGCCAGATCGACCCCTGAAACCGGTTACCCGAGCGGCGGGAAAGGGCCATCACTCACCCCTCATGTTCCCGCCCGGGCACGGGGTCCAGACGACGGTCGGACGACGAGCGGGGCGCCAGAGTTCTGGCCAGCGCGGCGATATCGGTGCGCAGTTCTGCCATCGTCTCCTGTCGGCCGGCAGAGATTTCCTCAAGCAGACGCAACAGCTGGACATCGATAGACCGAAGGCGCATCCGGCTTTCCGCATCCAGAACGTTTTCCCCTTCGCCGCGCTGCTGAAGCAGGGCGACCAGCGTCTCCTGCCCCTCCGCGACCCGCATCAGGGCCTGGTTCTGCGGTGCGTTCTCGCCCACCCGATGGCTCAGCCGGTCAATGCTTTCGACCAGCGCCCCGATCCGTTCATCCGTCCCCTGACGGCTGGCATCGGACTGCGCGAACATCTCCTGCAGGGCATCGATCTGTTCGTTCATCGTGTCGATCACGGCAGACAGCACCTGCGTATCGGTTCCGCCCTCGCCCTCGGCACTCGCCAGACCAACCCGCGTGATGGTCGACAGCCATTCCTCCAGCTCCCGGTAGAACCGGTTCTGACCATGGCCTGCAAAAAGCTCCAGAAGCCCGACGACAAGCGACCCGGTCAGCCCCAGAAGCGAGGAGCCGAAGGCCACCCCCATACCGCCCAGCTGGCTCTCCAGCCCCTGCATCAGGCGGTTGAAGATGTCGACACTGCCCTCCCCCTCCTGCGGGGCAAGCGACCGGATCGTGTCCACCACGGCCGGAACCGTCGTGGCCAGCCCGTAGAACGTCCCCAGAAGACCAAGGAAGATCAGAAGATTAACAAGGTAGCGTGTAATTTCCCGCGCCTCGTCGACCCGCGTCGCCACGGAATCGAGGATAGAGGCAGTGGACGACGACGACAGCTGCATCCGTTTATTGCGCGATCTCAGAAGCGTCGCCAGCGGCGCCAGCAGCTGCGGCGCCCGCACGCCTTCCGCGTCGACAGTGCCTTTGGTGAATGCCTCGATCCAGCGGACAGATGCGACAAGCTGCACCACCTGCCAGAAACAGGCGATGATGCCGACGGCAAAGACAAAGGCGATCAAGCCGTTCAGCCAGGGGTTCGATTCAAAGATCGGCAGGACAGAGGGCGCCGCAAACACCCCGGCTGTGACCGCCAGGCCAAGAGCGATCAGCATCAGGATGACCTGACGCACGGGTTGTGAAAACTGCGGCTCGGCCTCGCGGTCCGGTCGGTCCATTCGGACGGCTCCCGACACTGTTGTCTCGGACAGACGCTAGGGGAATTCCGGCTTTAAGTGAAGCCTCTATCTACCAGATATCGCACACGTTCCGACAAATCGATCAACTCCTCGTCACCGATCCCCAATTCGCGGAGATGGTCCGAGGTCTGCCAGAGGTAGTCACGATTGGGCCCCCGCCCGCCTGTGGCGCGGGCGATGATCTCGGCCTGCGCCTCCAGCGTGAGGGCCGCGCAATACTGGACGTGACTGCGATCAACGACATAGGCCAGCGCGTTGACCTTGCGCCCGTCATCCAGCCTGAGCGGCACGGTGGTCTCGTAATAGGCCGAGGACACCAGCTCCCGCTCCCTCAGCACCTCCAGAACCTCAGCCTCCTCCGCCTCCGGGATGCAGAGGGCGAGACCCCGGCAATGATGCCCCTCGGCGGTATCGAGCGCCAGCACCAGCCCCGGCTCCGCCTCGCTGCCGCGATGGTGGATGGAGGACATGCAGAAAGACCGCCGGAAACCGTCCAGCGTCGCCAGACATTGGTCCGCCGGGGTGAAACCGGGGTTCCAGATAAGTGATCCGTAACCGAATACCCAGGTTGGCAATTCGCTGGTCCTCCTTGCTGCTTGCCCTATAAACACGGGAGAGGCGCCGGGGAAAAGGGACAAGCGTGAAACGACTGTTTTTCATCGTGATCGGTGCGGCGCTGCTCTGGTCCGGCTGGTGGGTCTATGGCGCCTCGCAGGCCCGCAATACCTTCACCCTCTGGTTTGAACAGCGCCGGGCCGAAGGCTGGGTCGCCGAATATGACGATTTTGCCCTGCGCGGCTATCCCAACCGGTTCGATGCCACCTGGCAGGGGCTAAGCCTGGCCGATCCGGACACCGGGCTCGCCTGGGACTTGCCGATCTTCCAGATCCTCGCGCTGGCCTATCAGCCCTACCACCTGATTGCCGTCGGCCCGCATGAGATGACCGTGGCCACGCCCTATGGCAAATACGATGTGACCAGCGATGTTCTGCGCGCCTCCCTCCGCCTGTCGCAGGTCACGGTGCCGGAACTGGAACGCGCCGTTGTCGAAGGCCATGCGCTGAAACTCTCCGGCGCGGAACAGGCCGAGATCACAGAGCTGCACCTGGCGGCGGAACGTCAGGCTCAGACCACCTATCGTTACGGGGTCGAGGCGCAGGGCGTCCGCCTGCCCGCCTCACTTGTCGCCCTTTTCACCACGGAGCAGTCGGGGCCACCCCCTTCGGGTCTGCTGACGCTGGATGCCACGGTCACCTTCGACCGCCCCTGGGACATCACCGCATTGGACGTGGCCCGCCCGCAGCCGCAGCAGATCACCCTGACCGATCAGCGCCTGACCTGGGCCGGGACAGAGCTGCGGATGAACGGCGCGCTCGATATCGACCCGCAGGGTGTCGCGACCGGCGATGTCTCGGTCAAACTCACCAATTGGGAGCAGCTTCTGACAATGGCCGAAACGGCCGGCTGGATCACCGCAGGCACATCCGGCACCCTGCGCAGTGTTCTCGGCGCGGTCGCGGCCTCCAAGGGGCGTCAGGACACGCTGGATGCCGATCTGACGCTGCGCAACGGCGGGATCTATTTCGGGGTTTTCCCGATTGCCGCTGCGCCCGTATTCCGCCTGCGTTAACGGCAGTAGCTGCCGGATCTGTACCGCGCCGTATCGAAATGGAAATGGTCGCGGTGAAACCGGTTCGCCTCCGGCCCCAGCACGGTGCCGAAGGGGCCGCAGGCCGCACGATGCATCTGTCGCAGCGCCCGGCCGTCGGATTTCCGGCCCCAGCCATCGAGGACAGTGATCGTCGTACCGTCGCGCAGGGTGAAGCCAGAGATATCGATCGCCCTGCCCTTGGCATGTTCCGACAGTTTCGCGCCCTTCTGGTTGTTCCGGTTGCGGCAGGCATAATGCGCCGCCACGCGGATCGTGACCACGCCGCCGCCCCGGCCATCGATAGCAGGCTTCATCCCGCCGTCGATCCACCGTTTCAGCGCCTTTGCGGTCGTACAATCCATCACCGCATGGGTCGACAGCGCCACCCCCTCTACCGAAGAGACCCGCACCGCATCTGAGACGCCGCAGGCCCCCGGACCGCCGACGACACCGATCGCCACGCCCTGAATATCCAGATCCCCGCAGACCGCCCCGCGCTTGCGTGCGGCGGCGTTTTTACGCCCCTGCTCTTCGATCTGAGGCGTCCGCGATTTCGGACGCAATGCGCCGAACAGGCGGAATTTCTTGCCCTCCACCTCGCGCGTCACACCAAGGGTTTCCGGCCGGTCCGGCGGGCGCGGCTTGGTTTCAGGCTGTGCAATGACACCCCGCGCCAGCTGATCGCGGGCAACAGGCCGCAGCGAAGACCGGGGCACCTCGGCCAGAACCGGCACGGCCAGCAGCAGCAGTGCCGCACCGGCCAGCGCCCGTCTCACTTGACCGACTTTCCGCGCCCGAAGTCCGGCGCCGCCGTGTCCTGCCCGGCCTGAATGATGCCCCGGCGGATCGCCCGCGTGCGGGTGAAATAGTCGTGCAACAGATCGCCGTCGCCCGTGCGGATCGCCCGCTGCAACGCAAAGAGCTCCTCCGTGAACCGCCCGAGGATCTCCAGCGTCGCTTCCTTGTTCGTCAGGAAGACATCGCGCCACATCGTCGGATCGGAGGCCGCGATCCGGGTAAAATCCCGGAAACCGGCGGCGGAATATTTGATGACCTCTCCATCCGTCACCCGCCGCAGATCATCGGCCACGCCGACCATCGTATAGGCGATCAGATGCGGGGTATGCGAGGTCACGGCCAGCACCAGATCATGGTGATCCGCATCCATTTCCTCCACATTGGACCCAATCCCCTCCCAGAAGGCGCGCAACTGCGCGACCGCTGCCGGGTCGGCCCCTTCCACCGGCACCAAAAGGCACCAGCGATTGTCGAAAAGCTCTGCAAAGCCGCTTTCAGGACCGGAATGCTCTGTCCCGGCCAGCGGGTGGGCGGGGATGAAATGCACACCTTCGGGGATATGCGGCGCAACGGCTTCGATCACCGCCTTCTTCACCGATCCCACGTCAGAGACGGTTGCGCCTGCCTTCAGATGGAGCGCCATCTCCTCCGCGACCGGCCCCATCGCGCCCACGGGCACGCAGAGCACGACGAGGTCCGCGCCCTCCACGGCCTCGGCCACGCTGTCGCAGACCCGGTCACACAGACCGATCCGGCGCGCCGTCTCCCGCGTTGCCTCGGACCGTGCAAAACCCGTGACCTCACCCGCAAGGCCGCCACGTTTGATCGACCAGTACATCGATGATGCGATCAGCCCCAGGCCGATCAGCGCCACCCGCCCGTAGACCTGGCTCATCGCGCGCCACCTTTGAACTGCCCGATCGCATGCGCCACCCGGCGGCAGGAGGATTCGTCCCCCACCGTGATCCGCAGGCTGTGCGGCAGGCCGTAGCTGCCCACCAGCCGCACGATCAGACCCTGCGATTTCAGATAGGCATCGCAGGCCTCCGCCTCCGCCTTGTCGGAAAACCGCGCCAGAATGAAATTGGCGCAGGAAGTGTCGGAAGGCACGCCATGTTCCGCCAGCGCCTCTGCCAGCCAGGCCCTGAGACGGGTGTTGTTCTCCCGGCTCTTGACCACATGCGCCTGATCCTTCACCGCCGCCTCGGCCACAGCCAGCTGCGTGTTGGACAAGTTGAAGGGCTGGCGCACCCGGTTCAGCACCTCGATGATCGCCGCCGGGCCGTAACCCCAGCCGATCCGCAGCCCGCCCAGCCCGTAGATCTTGGAAAACGTCCGCGTCATCACAACATTTTCGGACCGCTCCACCAGCTTGGCGCCGCCATCGTACCCCTCGACATATTCGGCATAGGCCCCGTCCAGTACGAGGATCGCCTGCGGCGGCAGGCTCTGCGCCAGACGCGCGATCTCATTGCCGCCGATCATCGTGCCGGTGGGATTGTTCGGATTGGCCAGATAGACCAGCGCGGTTGTCTCGTTGCAGGCGGCCAGGATCGCATCGACATCCACGACCCGCTCCCGCTCCTTCACCTTCACGGGCGTCGCCCCCACGGACTGCGCCAGGATCGGGTAGAGCGTGAAGCCATGCTCCGTATAGACCACCTCCTGCCCCGGCCCGGCATAGCACTGGGCCAGCAGGTTCAGGATCTCGTCCGACCCGACACCACAGATGATCCGCTCCGGATCAAGCTTGTACTGCGCCCCGATCGCCGCCCGCAGCGCGGCATGATCGGTCGAGGGATAGCGATGCAGATCATGGGCGGCGCGGGCATAGGCCTCCCGCGCGGCTTCCCCTGCGCCATAGGGGTTTTCGTTCGACGACAGTTTGACGGCATCGCTCACACCCGCAACATGGCTCGCCCCACCGACATAGGGGGCGATCTCCAGGATACCGGGCTGCGGCTTGATCTGATCGTTCATGGACGGTCCCTCATGATCCGGCGCCCTGATACCCCGCGATACGGCACAGTTCCAGTCCGCAATCGCGCCGCCCCCCTCGACGCCGGACCCGCCCTGCCCCACAATCGGGGAAACGAAAGGATGCGCCATGGCCCTCACCCTCCTCCTGCTGTCGATACTGCTGGGATTTGTCCATATCTTCGCGGCTATCGGCGCCGAGACGAAGGAACGCGGCGCCGACTGGAACGCGGGCCCCCGCGACGGCGATGCCCCGGATCTGCCCCCGGTTGTCGGCCGCCTGAAACGCGCCCAGGCGAATTACATGGAAACTTGGCCCTTCTTTGCCGCGCTCATGCTGGCGGTCATGATCCGCGGGTCAGGTGGCGCGCTCGCCACCTCGGGCGGCCTGCTCTACCTGCTCACCCGCGCGGCCTACCTCCCGCTCTACGCCCGCGGCGTGCCGAAGATCCGCAGCTATGCCTACCTCGTCTCGCTCATTGGCATTGCCCTCGTGGCCCTCGCCGCCCTCCTGTCCTGAGGCCCGGCGAACAGATCCTCCGCGCTGATGCACAGCCAAATCCGTGGCAAAATCCGCCCGGTTCCCTATCTGTTGGCCAACCAAGGAGGATCCGATGCGCAAACTTCAGACCCAGGGCGTGCACCATATCACACTGACCGGCGCCGACCGACAGACCTCGATCGACTTCTGGGAAGGCGTGCTGGGCATGCCCTTCATTTTCGACCAGCCCAATCTCGATGACCCGGACGAGGGGCACCTGTATTTCGATCCGGGCGACGGACGCCTGATCACCATCTTCACCAATGAAAACCGTACGCCGAACCCGCGCCGAACCCCGACGGAACCGGGCTGCGTCCATCACATTGCCTTCAATGTCTCGCATGCGACCTTCTCCCAGGCAGTCGAAAGGCTGCGGGAACGCGGCATCGGCAATTCCGGCGTCAAGGATCGCGGCTTCATGGACTCGATCTATTTCAAAGACCCGATGGGCCTGCTGATCGAGCTTGCCTGCTACAGGTTCGAACCGCCCGTCGGCTGCACCCATGCCGATGTCATGATCGAGGCGCATCGCATCCGGGTCGACCGCGGCGACTACAATATCGCCGAAATCCACCTGGCCGACGCAATCGAACTGCTCGTCCAGCGACGCCAGCAAACGCTCTCAGCCGACCGCAGCCCGAAGAACCCATACTAAAGAAGGGGGCACAACCGCCCCCTTCATCTTTCCATAAATACTCAAATTTTAACAGAAGTACGCACCCGGCTCCTCGCTCAGTGGTCAACGCCAATGGCCAGCCCCCCTCACTCGGAGGTTTCGACCACCATCAGCTCCCGCTCCGACGCGCCCCGCGCATGATCGAGCGCCGCCTGATATTCCGGCGAGTTGTAGCACTCCACCGCCGCCTCGACCGAAGGGAAGCGCGCGACCACATTGCGCGGACGCTCCTTCCCCTCAAGCTGCACGAACTTGCCGCCGCGCGCGATGAAGCTGCCGCCGTGTTTGGCGATGGCAGGCCCCGCCAGCTCCGCATATTTGGCATAGCTGTCGGGGTCGGTGACGGTGACGTGGGCGATCCAGAGCGCTGGCATGTCTTATCCTTCCAATACGGCCTCGGCGGCCTTGATTGCGGCCGGGGCGTTGGAGGCATCCGCCCCCCCGCCCTGCGCCATGTCCGGACGGCCACCGCCGCCCTTGCCGCCCAGCTCCGGCACGGCCGCCCGCACCAGATCGACGGCCGAAACCCGATCGGTCAGATCATCCGTCACACCGGCCGCCACGGCCGCCTTGCCGCCGGTATCGGCGATCAGCAGCACCGCGCCCGATCCGATCTGCGCCTTGAACTGGTCAATCAGCGCCGGCAGGTCCTTGCCCGACACGCCCGACACGGCCTGCGCCAGGAATTTCACGCCGTTGATCTCCCGCGCCTCAGGCGCCGCGCCCTGCCCGGCCCCGCCCGACATGGCGAGGTCGCGGCGCAGCTGCGCGACCTCGTTCTGCAGCGCCCGGCGTTCGTCCATCAGCGCCTTCACGCGGGTGACGGCCTCATCGCCCACGGCCTTCAGCATGCCCTCGATCTGACTCAGCGCCACATCGCGACCGCGCAGTTCGGCCAGCGCCGCCTGCCCGGTCAGCGCCTCGATCCGGCGCACCCCGGCCGACGACGCCGTCTCAGACGTCAGGGCAAAGGCACCGATATCGCCGGTGCGGAACACATGGGTGCCCCCGCAAAGCTCGATCGACCAGGTTTTGCCGTCCTGTCCCTTGCCGGTGTCCTTCCGGCCCATCGACACGACGCGCACCTCGTCGCCATATTTCTCGCCAAAGAGCGCCTGCGCCCCGAGCGCCCGCGCATCGTCCGGCGTCATGATCCGCGTCTCGACCGGCGTATTCTGGCGGATAAAGGCATTCACTTCCCGCTCAACCTGCGCGATCTGCTCTGCGGTCATGGCCTGCGAATGGCTGAAATCGAACCGCAGCCGCTCCGGCGCATTAAGCGAGCCGCGCTGCGCGACGTGATCGCCAAGCGCCTCCCGCAGCGCCTCGTGCAGCAGGTGGGTGGCGGAATGGTTCGCGCGGATCGTCGCGCGGCGGTCGTGATCGACCTCCAGCGCCAGCGCATCGCCAGATTTGAACGTCCCGCCTTCGACCGTGACATTATGTGCAAAGACCTTGCCGCCGCCCATCTTCTGGGTGTCGGTGACCGTCGCGACCTGATCTTCGTCCTCCAGCCGCCGCAGCCAGCCGGTATCGCCGACCTGACCGCCGGACTCGCCGTAAAACGGCGTCTGGTTGGTGACGATCCAGCCGTTCTCGCCTGTCTTCAGCTCCGTCACCTCGGCCCCATCCTTGATGAGGGCGAGGATCTGACCTTCCGCGATTTCCGTATCGTAGCCCAGGAAATCGGTGCCGCCATGCTGATCGGCAATGTCAAACCAGACGGCGAGATCGGCGCTCTCCCCCGTCCCGGCCCAGGCGGCACGCGCCTTGGCCTTCTGTTCTGCCATGGCGCTGTCGAAGCCGTCGGTATCGACGGTGCGCCCCTTCTCCCGCAGCGCATCCTGCGTGAGGTCGAGCGGGAAGCCGTAGGTATCATAAAGCTTGAAGGCCGCAGCCCCCGGCAGGGCCGCGCCCTCCGCCAGATGCTCCAGCTCGTCATCCAGCAGCTTAAGCCCACGATCGAGCGTCTGCTGGAACCGCGTCTCCTCCAGCTTCAGCGTCTCCGTGATCAGCGGCTGGGCGGCGCGCAGCTCCGGATAGGCCTCGCCCATCTGGCGCACCAGCTCCGGCACCAGCCGGTACATCAGCGGATCCTTGGCGCCCAGCAGATGCGCATGACGCATGGCGCGGCGCATGATCCGGCGCAGAACATAGCCACGACCATCATTCGACGGCATCACCCCGTCGGCAATCAGGAAGGAGGTCGAGCGCAGGTGGTCGGCGATCACCCGGTGATGCGTCTTGCCCGGCCCGTCAGGATCGGTGGAAGTCTGGTTGGCCGACGCCTCGATCAGCGCCCGCATCAGGTCGGTCGCATAATTGTCGTTGGTGCCCTGCAGCAGCGCGGCCACCCGTTCGATCCCCATGCCGGTATCGATCGACTGCGCTTCCAGATCGCGACGCGAGCCGTCCTCGAACTGTTCGAACTGCATGAAGACGAGGTTCCAGATCTCGATGAACCGGTCGCCGTCTTCTTCGGGAGAGCCCGGAGGGCCACCCCAGAATTTCTCCCCATGGTCGAAGAAGATCTCGGTGCAGGGGCCACAGGGCCCGGTCGGGCCCATCTGCCAGAAGTTGTCACTGCCCCCGTCCGGCTTGTCGCCGATGCGGATGATCCGGTCATCGCTGATCCCGGCAACCTTTTTCCAGATCTCCGCCGCCTCATCATCCGATTGATAAACCGTGACCAGCAGCCGGTCCTTGGGGATGCCGAATTCCTTGGTCACGAGTTCCCAGGCAAAGGGAATGGCGTCGGATTTGAAATAATCCCCGAAGGAGAAATTCCCCAGCATTTCAAAGAACGTATGGTGCCGCGCGGTATAGCCGACATTGTCGAGGTCATTGTGCTTGCCGCCCGCCCGCACGCATTTCTGCGCCGTGGTGGCGCGGGTGTAATCGCGGGTTTCGACGCCCGTGAAGAGGTTCTTGAACTGCACCATACCGGAGTTCGCAAACATCAGGGTCGGGTCGTTGCGCGGAACAAGCGGGCTGGACGGCACGATCTCATGCCCCTGCTTGTTGAAATAATTCAGGAAGGTCGAGCGGATGTCGGCAAGGCCAGTCATGGTCGGCGGTCTTTCGGTCGGATTTCCGGTTGGGCCGGGAATAAACCGTGTGCGCCATGCGGTAAAGGCAAATGCGCTGCCCTGCGACCAGCCGCGTCTGATTGAAGCCAAAGCCCGGGGCACCGCCCCGGACTTCTTCAGAGTCTAGTCAGATGAAATAAGTAAACGTACCCGGAGCCCAGCCCTGCACCGGGCGATCCGAAGCCTCAGGCGTCCAAGACGTCGTCTGGCGCCTCTTCGTCGCTGGCACCGAAATCCAAACCGTGGGAGGCGCGGATCTTGTCTTCAATTTCCCATGCGACGTCGTCATTTTCCTTGAGGAACGCCTTGGCGTTTTCCCGACCCTGTCCGATACGATCATCGCCATAGGAGTACCAGGAGCCGGATTTCTCAACCACGCCGGCTTTGACACCAAGATCCAGCAGCTCGCCCATCTTGGAGATGCCTTCGCCATACATGATGTCAAACTCGACCTGTTTGAACGGCGGGGCCACCTTGTTTTTCACGACTTTAACGCGGGTCTGATTGCCGACGACCTCGTCCTTTTCCTTGATCCCACCGATGCGGCGGATATCCAGCCGAACAGAGGAATAGAATTTCAGCGCATTGCCGCCGGTTGTCGTTTCGGGCGAACCGAACATCACGCCGATCTTCATCCGGATCTGGTTGATGAAGATCACCATGCAGTTCGATCGCGCGATGGAGCCGGTCAGCTTCCGCATCGCCTGGGACATCAGCCGGGCGTGAACGCCGACGGAACTGTCGCCCATATCGCCCTCTAGTTCGGACTTAGGTGTAAGCGCCGCCACGGAGTCGACGATGACCATAGACACGGCACCGGAGCGTACCAGCGTATCGGTAATCTCCAGCGCCTGTTCGCCGGTATCGGGCTGTGAAATCAGCAGTTCATCCAGGTCGACGCCAAGTTTGCGCGCATATTGCGGGTCCAGCGCATGTTCCGCGTCGACAAAGGCGCAGACGCCGCCCTTTTTCTGTTCTTCCGCAACGCAATGCAGCGTCAGCGTCGTTTTGCCCGACGACTCCGGGCCATAGATTTCGATGATCCGGCCCTTGGGCAGCCCGCCGATCCCGAGCGCGATATCGAGCCCGAGCGAACCGGTGGAGGTTGCTTCGATCTGCTGGATGGCGTCTTTGCCGCCCAGTTTCATGATCGAACCCTTGCCAAACTGGCGTTCGATCTGCGCCAGCGCGCTGTCCAGCGCCTTTTGCTTATTTTCGTCGCGCTTTCTGTCCATGGAGAGAAGATCTGCTGTTGCCATTGTGATGAGCCCCTTATTTCATACCCGATGACAGGCAGCAATCGCCGCCCGGTGTTCGCCTCTTGTTCCAAGATGAGATCAAAAAGAGAACATTTCAACTAAAATCTTTCGTGGCCCCACTGTTTCCGAGTCGGATTAAGAAGTAGTTTACGACCGGCGGCAGTGCGAAAGGTCCCATATGCTTGTATTTGCGAAGGCGCGGCTGGTCTTCCTCTCCGTTCCCAAAACCGGGACAACCGCCTGGCAGACGGCGCTGGCTCCGCTGGCGGATATGGTGGTTTCGGACCCGCCTGAGCTGAAACACGCCCCGGTATTTCGCTACAACAGGTTCTTTCGTCCGATGCTGGAGAAATTCATCAGCGAGGATCTGGAGGTGCTGGCTGTGATCCGGGAGCCGATCGACTGGCTGGGATCGTGGTATCGCTACCGGCGGCGCCCCTTCATGCGGGATCGTCCGAATAACACCTTCGATGTCAGTTTCGACGAATTTGTCGACGGATACTGCCGCGGCGATCAGCCCGGCTATGCCAATGTCGGAAGCCAGGCGAAATTCGTGGAGCCCGCGGGAAACGGCACCTGTGTGACGCGCTACTTCCGCTACGAAGACCCCGCCGGGCTGCACCGGTTTCTGGAAGACAGGCTCGCCACCAAGATCACGCTGAACCGCGAGAACGTCTCTCCCACCCTGCCGCTGACCCTGTCTGCCGACACCGAGCAGAAACTTCGACGCAAATACAGCGCGGAATTTGATCTATGGCAGAGCATCGGCTGAAACGCCGGCCTGAGCATCCTGGACTGCGCGGGTAAGCTCGCTCAGTGAAAATGGTTTGGGCAGGAACATACAGTGCGGAACCTGCATCTTGTGGTCGCCAAAATGATCCTCGGCATAGCCGGAGACGAAGATGACCTGCACGCCCGGACGGCTTTTCAGCGCGCGCTGCACCCAGCTGGGACCGTCGAGGCCCGGCATGACCACGTCGGTCACGAAGACATCGACCTTGAGCTCCGGATCGCTCAGGACATCAAGCGCCGCCTCGCCGCTGTCGGCCTCCAGCACGGTATAGCCCCGCAGCTTCAGAGCGCGCGCGGCAAAGGCCCTCACCGGCGCCTCGTCCTCCACCAGAAGAATCACACCTTCGGAGAACCGCGCGCTGGCCGGATCGGCGATCGGCTGGGCCGGTTCGATCATATGCGACGGCCTGACATAGGCCCGGAAGACCAGGGTAAAACTGGTGCCCTCCCCCACCGTGCTGTCGACAAAGATATATCCGCCGCTCTGTTTGACGATCCCGTAGGCGGTGGACAGGCCCAGCCCCGTCCCCTCGCCCAGTCGCTTGGTAGTAAAAAACGGCTCGAACACCTTGGCAATCTTGTCCGGTGAGATGCCCGATCCGGTATCGACAACCTTCACCGTCACGTAATCTCCCGGCGGCAGGGTTGCCCTGTCCCGATGCAGCGTTTCCGTGACGCGAAGCCCCTCCGTGATGATCCGTATCTCGCCCCGGCCGGTGATCGCATCGCGCGCATTCACCACAAGGTTCATCAGAACCTGTTCAAGCTGCCGTTTGTCGGCCCGGATCGCATTCAGCATCGGATCGTGACTGAAGCTCAGCGTGATCTTTTCCCCGACGAGCCGGTTAAGAAGATGGGTCAGATCCGACACCGTCTCCCTCAGGTCGATTTCGACGGGCCGCAGGGTCTGCTTTCGCGAGAATGCCAGCAGCTGATTGACGAGCGCGGCCGCCCGGTTGGCGTTCTGCGTGATCTGCATGAGATCGGCAAAATCCTGATCCCCCTGATCGTGGCGCAGCAGAAGCAGATCGCAATGCCCGGAGATCGCGGTCAGCAGGTTGTTGAAATCATGCGCAACCCCGCCGGCCAACTGACCGATCGCATGCATCTTCTGGCTTTGCACGAATTGCGCCTCGAGTGTTTTCAGCTCCGTCGCGTCGTGAAGAACGGCCAGCAGCGACACATCCTCGCCTTCCTGCATAAGCTCCAGCGTAATCTGGACAAAGGTCTCCCGTTCAGAAGAGGTGACGCGCAGGAATTCGGGGCTGCCCAGCCGGTAGCCGGAGGCGGCCTCATCAAGCCAGTCGCTGATCGGCCGGCCCAGCCCTTCTGTCAGCTCCCCCAGATGAACGCCCGCGCGGCAGGCCGGCCCGATCATTGCGACAGCCCGGGCATTGGCTTTCTGAAGATATCCGTCGGCATTGAGCCGGAGCAACGGGACCGGAAGGTTTTCGAAGCGGTCCCAGTCGCCATGCTCCGCCCCCGTTTTGGGCGACATGTCATCGGCAACCGGCGTGAAACTCCACAGATAGCGCCCATCCTCGACCGGCCCGGCGCGGGCGCTGACGGCCTGTCCCGGCAGGTCCAGAATGCAGCTGGCCGGCGCCCCCTTGCCGGCCGTTTCCAGTGCCGTCAGCATGACCGTCCGCAGCATTTCCGGCAATCCGCCGCTCTCTGCAGAGCCAAGCCCCAGAAGGTCACGCGAAGCGGCATTCGTCAGCATCCGTGTCAGACACACATCGCTCACCATTGCGGCATAGGGCAGCGCGTCCAGCAGGGCGGCCTCCGCCGGGGTCTTTGCAAGGGGCTCAACCGGCATGGCACCCCGGCTCCGCCTCCGCCGGCGCCAGCGGATCGCCACGGCGCCGGCCAGAAGAGTGACGCCCGCCGCAAAAGACGAAATCGCCACAGGCCGCGCCGCGCCAGACAGCAACAGGATCAATGCAAGTACCAGAAGACCAATCGAAACGATGAAGAACCGCGTCGCATGTCGATGCGCCGGCAGGCCGATCTCATACGGCAGACCCTCTCCGACCCGGAGGCCGCGATCCATGCCCGTGAGGCCCGCCAGTGCCTGAACGTTTGACATTCTTCTCCTCATCAACCGATCTCAGGATGCCCTGAATTGGTTAAGCACTGGTTAACCTCGCCTTCATAACCTCGTCTTCTTAACCTTGCCTTGGCCCGGTCGCTTTTGTCGCCCCCGCGTGCATCCGTCGACATTGCCAAAACGTCGGCGCCCCCGCGACGTCACCGGGCTCCCCCCGGAAGAGGCCTGCCGGCCTCGCGTCACAGGCTTTGCAGTGCATCATACACATCCTGCCCGATTTCCGCACCTCAATTGGCAGGACAGGCCGTGACGGCCGGACACCGGTCCTCTGCCTGATCAGACAGGACGGCGGAGCTGGGCCAGATAGAACCCGTCGCAATCCGGTCCGGGTAGCCAGGATGTTGTGCCTGTCATCGTCCAGCCCGGTCGACGCTTCAGAAACGCAGCCAGCTGATCGTCATTCTCTGCCGTCAGCACCGAACAGGTGGCATAGGCCAGACTGCCCCCCGGAGCGACCAGGTCAGCTGCCCGGTCCAGAATGTCGGATTGCAACGCCGTCAGCGCGCCCAGCTCCTCAGACGTCAGTCGCCATTTCCCTTCGGTAGCCCGGCGCCAGGATCCGCTGCCCGAACATGGCACGTCGCACAGAACCGTGTCGAAAGGCCCCTGGGGCGAGGATGTCAGATGCACTGTCACCCCGGCCCGTGCAGCCCGGGCCGGGACGTCTTTCAACCGGCCCGGATTGGCATCATGCGCCCAGTAATTGGCCGAAATGCGGGCCGCCATGGCCAGCGATTTGCCCCCGCCGCCAGCGCAATAATCCAGAACGCGGCCACCTTCCGGCACATCGACCGCCGCGGCCAGTGCCTGACTGGCGGCATCCTGTAGCTCGACCAGCCCCGACCGGTAGCTCTCCGTCCCCGCAACCTTGCGGGCCCCCGAAACGACACTCAGGGCCGTGTCGCAAATCGGGTTGGGCCGGGTCTCCACCCCTTCGCGCGACAGCTGAGCCTGAGCCTCGGCGCGGTCCGCCCGCTGCAGGTTGACCCTGAGATGCGTGCCGGCCCGATGCCGAAGCTCCGCCGCCACGGGCCGCGCCTGATCTCCCAGCGACGCGCACCAGAGCGGCCAGAGCCAGTCCGGCATATCGTAGCGGACAGGGTCGGGCAGGTCCTCCAGATCGGTGGCAGTCGTTGCCGCAATGTGCCGGGACTCCTGCGGGGTCAGCACAGCGGGTGCATGACCCTGCCCCGTGAATACGGCACTGGCATCCGCGCCCTGCGATATCAGCTGCCCCAGCATAAGCCCGCGCCCGGTCTCGGCCCCGCCAAGCGCGGCCAGACTGCGCCGGCAGCGGATTGCGTCGAAAACGTGGTCGCGGATGGCTGCACGGTCCTTGGAGCCGGCAAACCGGCTGTTCCGGGCCCAACCGGTCAGCGCCTTTTCGGCCGCTTCCCCGGCAAGAAACCTGTCGAGGATTTCGGCGGCGGCGGCAATCCGGGCCTCTGGCGTCATGTGGGTCTCCGTTTTTTCTGTCCCTATCGCGATCCGGCGCGGCCGGGAAGTATCGCGAGGGCATTTTCAATTCCGGACCTTCGTCTATGCTCGCCGAAAAAAAGGAGACCGGACATGACCGAGACCTGGCTCGTCGGAGATATCGGCGGCACAAACGCCCGCTTTGCCCTTGTCCGCGATGGCCGGATCGACACCGACAGCATGCTCCGCCTGCCCAATGACGACTTTGCTGCATTCGACGATGCCCTCAACCATTATCTGTCCCAGGCGGGCCCGGTGTCTGCCATCGCGCTCTCTGCGGCAGGACCGCTGACCGGCACCGACATCCGCATGACAAACCGGGACTGGACGATCGCTGCCGCGACGCTGCGCGACCGATGCAACGGCGGCCGGGTCGAGGTCATGAACGATCTGGTGGCGCTAGGACGGTCCGTCCCCGATCTGTCTGCCTCGGATACGACCGTGCTGCACAAGGGCGTCGCGCAGCCCGGAGGACAATGGGTTCTTCTGAACTTCGGGACCGGTTTCAACGTGGCCCCCGGCTGCACCAGCCGCGCCGGCCCCGTCGTTCTGTCCATGGAGATGGGCCAGTCCGCCATTCCACTTCCGGTGCACGCGTGCATATCGGCCCATGCCCCTGACTTGGCGGGTGACATCGAAACATCAGAGGACCTCTTTTCCGGCCGCGGCCTAGCCCGGCTGCAGGCCCGTCTCGGCCCCGCCGCACCAGAGGTTTTCGCCCGCGCCATGGCCGAAATGACCCGCACCGTCACAACCGCATTCATGCCGATGGCCGGCGTCTCGATCTACGGGGGCGTTGCCCGTGCCGTTCTGGATGGACCGGCCCGGCAGGTCTTTGTCGAAACGCTGGCACGCCCCTATCGGCCCTACGACAGTCTGAACGGCGTGCCCGTGCAGATGGTCGATGCCGATCACGCCGCACTTGTCGGCTGTCTGGCTTCCCTCAAAGCGCCCGCTGCCTGATCGGCGCGGGCCAGCCCTCAGCGGCTGCCCTGCCCGCCATCGCCTGCCCCGGCCGTTGCCAAGGGCGCCCGCGCCTCGCGCAGCGCCAGCGCAAGGTCCGGCCGATCCGAAGTCAGATGCCCGATACCGCGATCAAGCCAGCCGGCAATCGCATCGGCCTCATTGACCGTCCAGACACAGAGCCTGTCAATCGGCCAGCGTGAGGTCACCCGGTCGAACGACGGCCCCAGAACGCCGTGATGCAGCGCCACCAGATCGGCCAGCCCCTCCACCCGCCGGAAAAACGCATCAAGCCCGCCGTGGCGTTCGATCCAGGCCTCATTGGCCGAGATCAACCGCCCGATATCAGACTGCTGCGCGCGAGCCTCCTCCAGCACCTCCGGGTCAAAGGAGGTCAGGACCGCGCGCGACGCCAGCCCATGCGCCTGCAGGCGCTCGGTGACAGCGCCGACGACGCCGGGATACCGGTCACCCTGCGCATCCGCCTTGATCTCGACATGCAGTTTGGCCGGACAGGGCGCGAGCGTCTCCAGAACCTGATCCAGCGTCGGTATGGGCTCCGAACTGCCCTTCAGCCGCACATCTCGCTGTGCCTCTGCATCCAGATCCGTTACCGCGCCCCGGCCGGAGGTTGTCCGCTCCAGCGTCGCATCATGGATGACCAGAAGCGCGCCGGACCGTGTCGGATGCACATCGAATTCGATCGCGTCGCACCCAAGCTCCGCCGCCCTGCGAAAGCCGGTCAGAGAGTTTTCAGGATGGAGGCCGCCCGCCCCCCTGTGTCCGGTGATCGCGGTCATGATCTTCTCCTTCAGCGTATTGTCGGATCGAGCTTGTCGCGCAGCCAGTCCCCGACCAGCGATATCGACAGGGTGGTCAGCATGATCACCACGGCCGGACCGAGCATGATCCAGGGCGCCGTCGTGAGGTATTCGCGGCCGAACCCGACCATATTGCCCAGGCTGGTATCGGGCGGCTGCACCCCCAGCCCCAGAAACGACAGGCCCGATTCCATCAGGATGATTTCTGGAAAGGTCAGCGTCATGGACACGATAAGGGTCGAGGCCACATTCGGCAGGATGTGTTTCATATACACTCTGCGTGGTGTCGCCCCGAGCTGCACAACCGCAGCGGCATAGCCCTGCGCCCCGGCGGAAATGGCCAGCCCGCGGGCAATACGCGCGTAACGTTCCCACCCGTAAAACCCCATGAGACAGACAAGCAGCACCATGGACGACCCGAAAAAGGCCAGCACAGCCAGTGACATAATGAGGAACGGCAGCGCCGCCTGAAAATCGGCCAGCATGACCACGAAATGTTCGACCAGACCGCGAAACTGCGCCGCGAGGAACCCCAGCGTCGTGCCAAAGACCGCCGAAATCAGCGTCGCGCCAAAGGCAATCACCAGCGAGACGCGGATGGACTGGATCAGCCGCGCCAGCACATCCCGGCCCAGCTCATCCGTACCCAGCCAGTGCCCCGGCGTGCCCGGAGGCGACAGCCGCGCCATCAGGTCCATCCGCGTGATGTCGTAAGGCCGGAGCAGATCCGCAAACACCGCCGTCAGGACCATCAGCCCCAGCCAGGTCAGGCCGAAGAGAACCGCCAGCGGCGGCAGTTTCATCCGGCGCGGGTTGCGGGTGGTATCAGCGGGGGTGGCGAGGGTCATCAGGGCGCTCCTGTCAATGGGCGGCGGTGGCGCGCAGGCGGGGGTCCAGCCAGCCATACAGCAGGTCGACGATCAGGTTTGACACGACCATGGCGGCCGCGATCAGCAGCAGGATGCATTGCACGACCGCCAGATCCCGGTTGGACACCGACACGATCAGCAACCGCCCGATCCCCGGCCAGGAGAAGATCGTTTCGACCACCACAGCACCCGCGATCAGCGACCCGACCATGAAGCCTACGATGGTGACGATCGGCACGGCGGCATTCGGCAACGCATGGCCCCGGATCACATTGCCCCAGGTCACCCCCTTAGCCGAGGCCGTGCGGATATAGGGCTGGCCCAGCACCTCGATCATCGCCGATCGCGAAAAGCGCGCCAGCACACCGATGCCGCCGATGGAAATGGTCACCGCCGGCAGGATGGCATGCTGCCAGGTTCCCATGCCGCCGGAGGGCAGCATCCCCAGCGTCACGGCAAAGATCAGCACCAGCACCAGCCCCAGAACAAAGGACGGCATGGTAAACCCGAGGATGGCCAGAAAGATCACCCCCCGGTCCACCATGCTGTCGCGGTGAAGCGCAGCATAGATACCCGCCGGAATACCCAGCCCCAGCTGCAGGATCAGCGCCGGTATCGTGAGCATCAGCGTAGCGGGAATGCGTTCCAGCACCAGTTCAAGCGCCGGGGACCGGTCCCGCATGGAGACCCCGAAATCCCCGGTAAAAATCGCTCTGAGATAGCTCAGGTACTGCTGCCAGAGCGGCGCATCCAGCCCCCATTCCGCGCGAAACGCGTCAATAACGGACTGCGGCACATCAGGGCCCAGCAGGACCTCGGCCGGGTCGCCGGACATGCGCAGCACGACAAAGGCAAAGGTCATCACGCCCAGAACGGTGATCAGCGCGCGGAACATTCGGATGATGACAAAGCGGATCATGACGGCTCCTTACGCGGCATCGAATCTGGCGGTGTCGACATGGTGGCAGGCCGCCATCTGTCCGGGCCCGACCTGATCCAGTTGCGGAACATCCGCGCGGCAGATCTCTGACGCCAGAGAACAGCGCGGATGAAAGGCACAGCCGGAGGGGCGGCGCGCCGGGTTCGGCGGCTCGCCCTGAAGGATCACCCGGCTGTCGAGCGCCCGCCCCGGTTCCGGCACCGACGAGATGAGCGCCTGCGTATAGGGATGGCGCGGTTCGGCGAACAGCTGTTCGGAGGGCCCCTCTTCGACCACCCGCCCCAGATACATGACGGCCACGCGGTCGCAGAGATTGCGCACGACCTTCAGGTCGTGGCTGATGAACACCATGCCAAGCGCGCCCTTCCCCTGCAGCTCCCGCAGCAGGTTCACCACCTGCGCCTGAATGGACACATCCAGTGCCGACACGGGTTCGTCGCAGACCAGCAGATCGGGTTCCGTGGCCAGCGCACGGGCGATCACGACCCGCTGCCGCTGACCGCCCGACAGCTCATGTGGATAGCGCCCCGCCTGATCGGGGCGCAGGCCGACGGATCGCATCAGCTCAGCCACGCGGGCCCTGCGGTCGGCTTCGGCGCCGATCTGGTGGATCTCCAGCGGTTCCCTGATCTGATCGGCAATGGTCAGGCGCCGGTCCAGCGCGGCGAGAGGATCCTGATAGATCATCTGCATCCGGGCCCGCAGACTGCGCCATTGCGGCGTCCCAAAAGGCGGCAAGGGCTCTCCGCGATAGCGAACCTCTCCGCCCTGCGACGGATCGACCCCGAGAAGCATCCGCCCCAGCGTCGATTTCCCCGACCCGCTTTCCCCCACGATACCCAGGACTTCGCCCTGGTTCACGCGCAGGCTGATGCCATCGACCGCACGGACGGGCACGGGCGCACCGAAGAGCTTCTTGCGCCCTTCATAGACGCGGACCAGATCGCGGGCTTCCAGAAGGGCGGTCATGCGCCGGCTCCTTCTTTGGCTTTACCAGGGGCCGCGGCCGGAGCGTCCATGGCTTCGGGCAGCGGATAGGCGCATGCCAGGTGACGCCCGTCCCGCTGCCGGTAAAGCGCGGGCCGGCTCGTCTGGCAGAAAGGCTGGGCCTGGGCGCAGCGCGGCGCGAAGGCGCATCCCTCGGGCAGGCTGCGCGGATCGGGCACCGTGCCGGCAATGGGTGTCAGCGCCACGCGCGGCCCGTTCATCCGGGGCAGCGCATCGAAGAGCCCCCGCGTGTAAGGATGCCGCGGCGTGTCGAACAATTGTGCCACCGGCCCCTCTTCGACTATGCGGCCCGCATACATGACACAGACCCGTTCACAGACCTGCGCCACGGCGCCAAGATCATGGCTGATAAAGACCAGCCCCATATTCATCTCACGCCGCAGCCGCGACAGCAGATCGAGGATCTGCGCCTGAATGGTCGCATCCAGCGCGGTGGTCGGCTCATCCGCAATCAGCAGGTCCGGCTCGCCTGCCAGAGCCATGGCGATCATGACGCGCTGGCACTGGCCGCCGGAAAACTCATGCGGGTAAAGGTTGAACCGGCCTTTGGCGTCGGGAATGCCGACCATGTCCATCAGGCGCAGCGCCTCGGTCCGGGCGGCCACGCCGGTCAGCCCCCGGTGCAGGCGCAGCGCCTCGCACAGCTGTTTGCCAACCCGCAGCACCGGGTTCAGAGAGGAGGACGGGTCCTGAAAGATCATCGCGATCCGTCCGCCCCGGACAGATTCCAGCGTCATCCGCGGCGCGCCGGTCAGGGTCACCTCCCCCAGGGCGACATGGCCGGACACCCGCGCCTTGGCTGGCAGAAGCCCAAGCGCGGCAAGCCAGGTCACGGATTTCCCGCAGCCGGATTCGCCGACCAGCCCCAGCGCCTCACCCGGAGCGACATCCAGATCGATGCCATGCAGGACGGAGACACCGTCAAAGGCGACCTGCAGATCGCGGATCTCGACCAGATTGGTCATACCCTGTCCTTTCGGCATTGGAGTTTCCTTGCGCGGTCGCATGGTCAGACCATGCGAAAGCCCCCGGCACCGGGCTGGTGCCGGGGACAATCTCGTCGGTCAGATCAGCCGTTCGACGACGGCCAGTTCGCTGCCCGGAAGTCCATCGCGAAGGCCGGCGCGGCCTTCCAGCCAAGGTCCGAGCGCATGCCGGTGAACACCGCGTTCTGGTGCAGCACTTGATAAGCCGGATCTTCGCGTTCGGCGATTTCCAGCATCCGGGCGATGGCCTGCTTGCGCTTGGCGCGATCGGTCGATGTCTCCATCACCAGCGACAGCTCGTTCAGCTCTGCATTGGTCCAGTCTTTCTTCTGCTGAACTTCCCCATTGGGGCCGAACTGGACAACCATCGGCGTGATCGGATCGTTGATCGTGTTGGAGGCAGACCAGTCGCGGACACCTTTCACACCGGCCGGATCATGGATCTGACCCCAGTTTTCCTTCATCTCGATTTCGACGTTCAGGCCGACCTGCTTCCACATCTCAACCATGATCTGACCGTTGGAGGTCTGGTTGGTGTAGTAGTTGTTCAGCAGACGATAGGGGATCGCATCGCCCTTGTAGCCTGCCTGTGTCAGCAGCTCTTTGGCGAGCTCGGGGTTATATTCCGGCGCCGCCCAGCCTTCGATGAACATGTCCGAGGTGCGGAAGCTTTCGAACTGCAGACCGGCCGGGATATTTGTCATCCCGCCCCAGAGCGCCTGAACAATAGCCTCGCGGTCGATCGCATGGGTCATCGCCCGGCGCACCAGCGGATCGGCCAGAATTTCGTTTTCGGTGTTGAAGACGGAAATCCGGTGGTTCCAGATGGTCGAGTTCTGAACCTCGAACCCGGCGGTTCCGGTGACCGACCCGATCTGATCCGGCGGCAGGTCGCAGGCGAAATCATATTCGCCCGACAGCAGGCCGTTCACACGACTGGCCACCTCGGGCACTTCGACAAAGGTGATGGTATCCAGCGGCGGACGGCCACCCCAGTAATCGTCAAACGCGCGCAGGGTCAGCGACACGTCGGGGCGGAAGTCATCGACATAATACGGGCCGGTGGTGACGGGCTTGCCCGCCCAGTCGGCATAGGTCGCGGCCTCGTCCCAGGCACGGCGGTTCAGGATCTGCGGGCCACCGGCGTAAAGACGGCCTTCCAGCGTGACATCGGGCGTCGCATTGTGGAAGCGCACAGTGTACTTGTCGACGATCTCGACCCCGGCAAGCGAGGGCAGCTTGCGGCGCGCGATGCCCGGCACGTTGGCCGGAATGTCCTTGGCCGTCTCGGGTTTGAAATCCTCGGCGAAAACGGTCTTCCCACCGGCCGGTTCGGTATCGCCGAACAGCCGCTCCTTGGAGAAGGAAAACGCCACGTCTTCAGCGGTCATCTCATCCCCGTTATGGAACTTGACGCCCTCGCGCAGCTTCAGCTCGATAGTGCGGTCGTCGATCCGCTTCCATTCGGTCGCGAGGCCCGGAACGGGTCCCTGGTTGCCCATCCAGTCACGCAGGATCAGACCTTCCCAGAGGTTGGGGTAAAGCACCCGCTCGCCGACGTTGGACTGTTCGTTCCACGGGTCGAGCGTGTTGTTGTTGGTGATCTTCTGCACCGCAACGGTGACCGAAGGGCGCGCGCCCTGTGCCCGGACATAGGACGGCAGCATAAGGCCACCGGCAGTGGCCCCCATCAGGCCAAGGGCGTGACGTCGATTAAGTCGGATCATCTCTCTGTCTCCTGGATATCGGCCGCGACGTGTTGGCCATGTGAAACTGCAAGAGGCATCGCGGATAGCGCGCTGCCCCATTGCCGGTGTTGAGACCCTGCGGATGTGACAACCGGACGACGCTTTGATAAACGTTCCGCGAAATGTGGAGTATCACTCCAGTTTTCCACAGAAAGGTGAAGTTTTGTAATCAACCTGTCACAAACGCATCCTAGCCGGAGGGCAGCGCGCAGGATTTCCACGCCGGCGCCCACTTCGCCCAACCGCCGTGTCGGGCCAGATCAGACGGAGCCCCTATGACCACCCTCCCCCTACTTGGCGCGGCCATGCCGCTCGACACGCTAGAGACGCACCGGGACTGGCTGATCGCGGATCAGCGCGATCTCGAACTTCAGGATTTCATCAAGGCAGAGGTGCTCAACGGCGACTGGCAGCCGCTGGTCGACAGGGCCCGGGCGCTGCTGGACGGATATACCGGACGGCTCGGCATTCACGGGCCGTTCTGGGGCCTCTCCCTCGCCAATCCCGACCCCGATATGCGCGCGCTGGTCACACGCCGGATGGAGCAGGGCCTGGCGATCTGCGAGGCGCTCGGCGCGACGCAGATGGTCATTCACAGCCCCTATACCACCTGGTGCTACAACAATCTCGACATGTTGCCGGACGCGCGGCAAAACCGGATCGACCTTGTGCATGAAACGCTGGACCCCGTCATAGCACGCGCCGAAGATCTGAACGTGCAGATGGTTCTCGAAAATATCGAGGACAAGGACCCGGATGCGCGCTGCGACCTGGCACGCAGTTTCGACAGCCCCGCCGTTCAGGTCTCGATCGACACCGGCCATGCCCATTATGCCCATGGCTCCACCGGCGCGCCGCCCGTGGATTATTACGTACACCGCGCGGGCAATCTTCTGCATCACGTGCACCTGCAGGATGCCGACGGCTATGCCGACCGGCACTGGGCCATCGGCAAGGGCACGGTCAACTGGCACGCGGTCTTTGCCGCGCTGGAACGCCTGTCCTCTGCCCCACGCCTGATCATGGAACTGCGCGACAAAAGCGGCATTCGGCCGTCGGCAGACTACCTCGCCGAGCTTGGGCTGGCACGGTAACGCATGACGGCAATTCCACCGCTGATCTGTTTCGACTGCGACGGGGTTCTTGTGGACAGCGAACCCCTCGCGGCGCAGTGCATGGCCGATCTGCTAGCGACCCACGGGATCGCCATGTCCTGGCAAGAGGCCAGCCGCCTGTTCACCGGCAAAAGCCAGGACAGTGCCCGCGCCGAGATCCGCGCCGCCTTCGGAGTTGACCTGGCGCCGGAAGACCTGTCCCGGTCCGACGCGGATCTGTTCCGCCGCCTGCAGACGTCCCTGCAGCCCGTGCAGGGCATCGAACAGGTGCTGGGATCGATGACCGGCCCTGTCTGCGTCACCTCGAACAGCAATCACAGGCGGCTTGAAATCAGCCTGGGCCATACCGGGCTGGCGGGTTATTTCGGTAAGTCCGTGTTCAGCGCCGAGGACGTCGCGCAGGGCAAACCGGCACCCGACCTGTTTCACTTCGCCGCCCGCAGCATGGGAACGGTGGCTGCCGCATGCCTTGTCATCGACGACAGCGTCTCCGGCATTGCCGGTGCGGTCGCCGCTGGGGCACGGGCGATCGGCTTCATGGGGGGCGGGCATATTACCCCCGGACATGACGAGGCGCTGATCGCCGCCGGAGCGAGCACGATCGCAGAAACCGCCCGGGACCTGCCCGCGGCCATCGCCCGCCTCACCGGGGCGGCATTTCCGGCCATGTGACCGGGTGACAGATTCTGTGCCATCGTTTGTGATTGTGTAAACTGTCGGGGCGGATCCCGTGTCCGCCCGCGAAAGAAGTGAGGTTACCCATGTCCCAGCCCGCCCCCCTGGCCCGCGATGTCCTGCGCCTGATCGAGTCGAGCCGCAGCGACCTGCCAGACGCGCTTGCCCGCATTGCCGATTTCATCCTCAAGGAACCCGAGGCGACCGTGCGCGCGTCGATGTCCGCACTGGCCGAACTTTCCGGCAGTGGCGAGGCCAGCATCGCCCGGTTCTGCCGCAGGCTCGGCTTTGACGGCTACCACGAATTCAAACTCTCGCTGGCCTCGGACATTGCCTATCGCAGCGGCGCAGAGGCGCGCGTCACCGACCTCGGCTCGCGTATTTCAGGGGCCGTACGCGCCACGATAGACGGCACCGACCCCGACGAAATCTCAATGGTCGCGGACCGGCTGCGCAGCACCCGCACGATCGACATTTTTGGCGCGGGTGTCTCTGGGATGGTGGCTCAGCTCTTCGCATACCGGTTTTCCCGGCTGGGACTGGCGGCCAGGGGCATCCAGGATCCCGTGATCGCGGAGGAAATCATCCATGGTGCCGGCCCGGAAACCGTCTACATGACGATTTCCGAGACCGGGCTGACCTCTCAGACAGAGCGCCTGCTGGGTCTGGCCGGAGCGCGCGGCGCCTATCGTATTGCGGTGTCCGGCCGGCAGATCGCCGACCTCCGGCCACTGTGTGAAACGCTGCTGATCGCCACACCGCTTTCTCCCCTTCCCGAACGCGGTGAAATCGCGCCAAGCATCGCCAAGGTCGTGCTGTGCGAGCTGATCGCAGAACAGATCCGCGCGCAGCCCGCGAGACCGCCCTCACCGATAGCGACATCCGCCTGAGCCCCTTTTAGAGCAGCCATCCTGCCCGGGCGCAGCTCCGCCCGCCTCAGTCTCGCGCGTAAAACGACGCCGGCACGTGGCGATACGGCAGAAGCGACATATCCGCCGGCGCCAGCCCCGGGCAGTCGACCTCAATGATAGGGCCGCAGATCGGTTCAAAACCGGCGCGGAAATGGTTCTTGGCCTTGATGCCGAAAAGGGCGAACTCGCTCAGATCGAACCCGTGCAGATCGCACCAGGCCGGATCGTTTGCGCTTTGGCAGGTCTCCGTGATGACAACCCGCAAGGCCCCGGACCGCAGCACGGCAGTCCGCCCCATATTGACCTCACGCCCAAACTCGAACGGGCCGCGATTGCAGAACCGCCCGTCCGTCAGCCGGTCGATGACGCCCCGGAACGGCACCGGCGCGCCGAACTCCGGCGCAATCCGCCCGCCAAGCAGGCAGTCGATGCTCTGACCGACACCGGACCGATGCGCCGCCTCCACCAGATCGGGGTCGAAAAAGAAACAGAACAGAACCGGCAGATCGGCCCCTCGGGCAACCAATTCCCGCAGCAGCGCCGTGGTATCGCCGATCCCGCCGGATAACGGGTTGTCCGCCGTGTCCACCAGTGTCACCGGCCATCGCGCCCCCTCGCCGACCAGATCCAAAGCCCGGGCGACCCCGGCCTCTGCCCCCGGCAGATCGATCTGGAAATCTCGTCGCCGCGCGCTGTACTCAGCCGACATCCGGTCCAGCGCCGGCAGCGGATCGCGGTCTGGCCGATGTGTCACGGTCACGATCGCACGGGTGTTGGGTGTGTCGGCATAGGTGAACCCGCCAAACAGGGTCACATCCTCCAAATCTTCGGCCCTACGGGTCGCGTCGCCCAGACGGACCAGATCGGCCATCGGGCCGGAGGCCGTCCGCATGCCATGTGACAAGGGCGCGAAATCGAGCTGTCTGAGACGGATCGACGGCCGGTACTGGCCTTCGAAGGCACGCTCCATTGCCTGAAGCGTCCGCAGCGCCGCCGCATCCATGTCCACATGCGGATAGGTATGGTAGCCCGACATGATATCTGCCGACCGCATCAGGGACGGATCGAGACAGGCGTGAAGATCGAAACTGACCCCCAGAAGCGGGGCGTCGCCAATGACACGCCGGACCTCTGAGATGAGCCGGTAATCCGGCGACAGATCGCCCTCGGCAACCATGGCGCCATGCAGCGACAGGTAGACACCGTCCCAGGCCTGCCCGGAGAGGTCCGACAGGATTTCGCCCGTAATCTCTGCCAACGCGGCATCCGTGACAGGGCCAAGCGGCGGCGCAGAGGTACAGCGCGACACCGTGACATCCCAATGCCGGTGCGTCTCCAGAAACCGGACCAGCCCGCCCAGTTCGGTTGCCGTTCCGCGCGCCGCCGCCAGAGCCTCCGGTCCCTTCGTCCATTCGCGCTGCCGGAAATCCGCCAGTGTCGTCATGACCGGGTTGAAAGAATTGGCCTCATGCCAGAGACGGGCAACGGCGATACGGCGGGTCTGCGGCATGACAGGGCCTTTCAGATGCGTCGGCGGGGAATGGAATTGGCGTAGATATTCAGCCGCCCGAGGTGCTGATCCGCAGCCTGCAGCGCCTTGAGAGACGCCTCGCGATCCTGAGCGGCAAGAAGACCGCAAAGCACCTCTGAAAGCGCCAGCGCGGGGGTCAGCGTATGAAAGAAGGTCCGACTTTCCGTCGAATGCAGAATGGCCTGGTCCGAAATCGGGACCAGTGGCGACACCTCGCTGTCGGTGATCGCCACCACGGCCATGCCCTTTTCGCGCGCCAGAGCCGCCAGTTCGAGCGATTGCTGCGCATAGGGGCTGATCGAGATCACCAAAAGAACATCACCGGCCCCGGCACGCAGCAATCCGTCGGCCCCGGTCCCGGCCGGGCCGTCCAGATGTACGGTCCGATCCCCCAGAAGCGTCATGACATAGTGGAAATGCCAGGCGACCGAATGACAGGAGCGCAGCCCCAGCACATAGATGCGCCGGGCGCCGCCCAGCAGCTCTGCCGTTGCTTCCAGTTTGGCCACCGCCTCCGGATCGCTCAGCCTTGCGATCTGGGCTGAAAGACTTTGCAGCATATCATGCGCCAGGCCACTGCCCGCCGCCTCGTTCCTGCCATCGCTTTCGCGTGCCCGCGCTGCAAAACCCTCGGCCCGAAGCCGGAGCGCGTCGGAAAAATGGCTGCGAATGTCGTCGAACCCGGGCAGGTCCAGAAATTTGGCAAGCCGGGTCATCGTGGCCGGCTGCACCCCGGCATTGCGCGCCAGTTCCCGCATGGAGACCAGAGCAACTTCCTGAGTATGTTCAAGGATATACCGTGCCGCCTGTTGCAGTTGCGGCGACATATCTTCGTATCGCGCGACGATCCGGTCCCGCAGCGCATCCCTCTGCAACATTTGTTTCAACCTTTGCTCTACCCGTTCCATTCTTGTGCAGGGCATCGCGAAGAAACACAACACTTATGCAGAAAATCGGCCGGTTTTGCCGGACGATGAAGATTTAATCGTTTCGCAAGCATCAAAAAAAGAGCATTTGTTTCCTGAGATCATTTTGTGAAACACTTGTTGCATTCATTGCGTCAGCCTGCAACGGTCAACCCATCATCGGCCGGCCCGCGATTCTCCCGGGCCGCGCCGGATCGAAGGCCGGATGGACACATGACCAAATTACTGCATCGCAAAATCGGCCAGGATCTGCCCCGCGCAGTAACGGGCCAGGGCGTCACGATCACCGATGACGCAGGGCGGAGTTATATCGACGGCTCCGGCGGTGCGGCGGTCAGCTGCCTGGGTCATGGCGACCCCGAAGTACTGGATGCCATGAAATCGCAGATGGACAGGATCGCCTATGCGCACACCTCGTTTTTCACGACGGATGTGGCCGAGTCGCTTGCCGAACGCCTGACCTCGCTCGCCCCTGATCCCCTGAACCATTTCTACATGGTGTCGGGCGGGTCCGAGGCGACGGAGGCCGCTCTCAAAATGGCCAGGCAGTATTTTGTGGAAATCGGTCAGCCCCAGCGGCGCCATATCATTGCAAGACGGCAAAGCTATCACGGCAATACTCTCGGCGCACTGGCCACAGGCGGAAATGCCGCGCGCCGTGCACAGTTCCAGCCGCTGCTGGCCGAAACCCATCACATCGCCCCCTGCTACGCCTATCGCGACATGCGCCCGGATGAATCGCCGGGTGACTACGCCGCCCGGCTGGCGCAGGAGCTGGAGGATAAGATTCAGGAACTGGGCACCGACCGCGTCGTGGCCTTTGTCGCCGAACCGGTGGTCGGCGCCACGCTGGGCGCAGTTCCCGCCGTCGCCGATTACTTCCGCCGCATCCGCCGGATCTGCGACCGATACGGCGTGCTGCTGATCCTCGATGAGGTGATGTGCGGCATGGGCCGGACGGGACATCTGTTCGCTTTTGAGGCCGAAGGCATCCTGCCCGATCTCGTGACCGTGGCAAAAGGTCTGGGCGGAGGTTTTCAGCCGGTTGGTGGCGTCCTCCTGTCCCAGACCATTTACAACGCGTTCCGCGACGGCTCCGGTCAGTTCCAGCATGGCCATACCTATGTCGGCCATCCCATCGCCGCCGCCGCCGCCGACAAGGTTGTCGAAATTCTGGCACGTCCGGGCATGATGGCACAGATCAACCGGCTGGGAGACCGGCTTCAGGCCGGGCTTGACGCGGCGCTTGGCCAGTCACCCCATGTCGGCGATATCCGGGGGCGTGGCCTGTTCCGCGGGATCGAGATCGTGGCGGACAAGGACAGCAAGGCCCCCTTCGATCCGGCCCGTAAAATTCACGCAAAGATCAAGTCGGAGGCAATGGCCGGAGGGCTGCTCTGCTATCCGATGGGGGGCACGATAGATGGCCTGCGGGGCGATCATGTCCTGCTTGCCCCGCCGTATATCTGCAGCGAAGACGAAATCGACCAGATCGTCGACCGCGTATCTGTCGCCATACGCAGCGCGACCGGAGCCTGACGGATGGTCCGCCGGATTGCCTTTGCCGGGTTCAACCTGGAATCTGTCACGGCAGTGCCGCGAACCTCGCGGCTGGCGGATTTCGAACGCGTCTGCGTCCGCGGCCAGGCCATCCCGGACCAGTTCGCCGGCACGAACACAGTGGCCGGCGGCGCGCTCAGGGTGCTGGAGGCGCATGGCGCCGAAATGGTCCCGCTGTTTCATTCTCTGCTCGGCGCGCTCGGGCCCGCCGAAGATGCCGCCGTGCTTGCCTACGCCCAGGAGCTGGCGACCGGCCTGAAGACGTCCGGCAAACTGGACGGGCTGGTGCTCTATCTGCACGGCGCCTGCTGGGCGCCTGGCTTTGCCGATGTCGAGGCAACTTTGATCGCCCGCGCCCGCGCTGCCGCGCCCGATCTGCCCATCGCCGTCGCGCTGGACTATCACGGCAACATCGATACCGCGACTTTGGAGGGCGCGGATATTGCGGTGGCCTACCGGCATTCGCCGCATACCGACATGGGCGAAACCGGCGAACGCGCGGCCCGGGCCCTGCTGCGGATGGTCGAGACCGGCGCCCGCCCCGGCCTCGCCGTGTCCCGGCCCGGTGTCGTCATCCCCTCGATCCAGTCGGCCACCGCGCTGGAGCCGCTGGCCAGTGTGATCGCCCAGGCCCGCGCCGAAGAGGCGGCGGGAGATTGCGATATTTCGGTCATGGGCGGCTTTGCCTATGCCGACAGCCCGAACACCGGGATGTCGGTGATATGCCTCGACTGGCAGGGCCAGCGATCGGCGGAACAAAAGGCGGCGCGCCTGTCTGCGGCACTCCATACCGCGCGCGCCGAAATATCGGCCGCCATTCCCGTATGCCCGATGGATCACGCCGTGGCAGAGGCCGGGCGCCTCTGCGGTGGCGGGTCTCCGGTGGTCATTCTTGAACATGCCGACCGCATGAACGACAGCACCCACGGCCTGCGCGCCGTTCTGGAGACCGATCTCGGGCGTGTCATGGTGCCGTTCCTGTGCGACCCGGAGAGCGCGGAAGCCGCCTGCGCTGCCGGCGCCGGCGCCGAGCTGACACTGGCCCTGGGCGGCAAGAGCACGCCGGAAACCGGCGGGCCGCTGCGCCTGACGGCCCGGGTGCTCTGGGCTGGCGAAAAACGGTTCACCGTCTCCGGCCGGTATCAGCAGGGGGCGCCGGTCGACCTCGGTCTGACTGCCCTGATCGAGGTCGGGACAGTCCGGATCTCTGTCACCTCGCATTTCGCCTTTGCCGTCGATGGCGATCCTTTCTACATCTTCGGTGAAACGCCCGAGGATTACGACGTGATCCTTCTGCGCTCGAAAACCCATTTCCGAGATTTCTACACCCCGCGGGCCAAGGCGATCCTGGTCGCCGATACCCCCGATCTTGGCCCCGCCGATGTCCGGCTGATCCCTTACAGACAGCTCGATACCGGTGCGGCCTACCCCTGGCAGGACGCGCCGCGCATACCGCCCCTGCCCCAATAACCGACCAAAAAATCTACCCCAACAAGGAGACAGCATATGTTTTTCAACTTTAAAACCTTAGGGGCCGCGGCCCTGCTGGCCGGATCGGTCGCCGCATTGCCGGCCTGGGCAGAAACCACCCTGACGGCAGTGATGCAGGCTCCGCTGAGGTCGCTGGACCCGCATCTGAGCACGGCACAGATTGTCAGAACCCATGGCTTCATGGTCTTTGAGACCCTGCTCGGCATGGACGAAAACTATCAGCCGCAGCCGCAGATGGCCGATTTCACCGTGTCCGATGACATGCTGACCTATACGCTGACACTGCGCGACGGGCTGATGTGGCATGATGGAACGCCGGTCACCGCCGAAGACTGCGTGGCCTCCCTCAATCGCTGGTCGCAGCGTGACGGCTCTGCCATGACCATGATGAAATATGTCGACAGCATCGAGGCCACCTCCGACAGCGAGCTGGTCATCAAGATGAAATCGCCGTTCTCCCCGGTGCTGGAACTGCTTGCGAAACCCTCGCCGATCCCGGCCTTCATGATGCCAAAACGGCTGGCAGATACGCCGGTCGGCGAACAGATCCCCGAGATCATAGGCTCCGGCCCCTTCAAATTTGTGGCCGATGAATATCGCCCGGGCGATCAGGCCGTATATGTCAAAAATGCTGACTACATTCCCCGCGAAGAGCCCGCCAGCTGGACCGCCGGCGCCAAAATTGTGAATGTCGACAAGGTCGTGTGGCAGGCCATGCCGGACATGCAGACCTCGATCAACGCGATCCAGTCCGGCGACGTGGACCTGATTGAACAGGTCACGATCGATCTGCTGCCATTGCTCGACATGAACGAAGATGTCGAAACCGGAATCCTGAACCCGCTCGGCGCTCAGGTGACGGGACGGTTCAATCACCGCCTGCCCCCCTTCGACGACCCGCAGGTCCGCAAGGCGGTGATGTATGCGCTGGATCAGGAAACCATCATGCAGACAGCCATCGGCAATCCTGATTTTTATCAGCTCTGCCCGTCCATCTACGGCTGCGAAGTGCCGCTCGCCTCTGACGTGGGTGCCGAATACCTGGAAGGCAGCGCAGAGGACCGTATGGCCAAGGCCAAGGAGATGCTGGCGGCGTCCGGCTACGACGGCACGCCGGTTCTGATGATGCAGCCCACCGATCTGACGGTCCTGACCACCCAGCCCATCGTCGCAGCGGACCGCATGCGCGAGGCAGGATTTACGGTCGAGGTCGCCTCGATGGACTGGTCGACGCTACAGTCGCGCAAGAACGGCTGGCAACCTGTCAGCGAGGGCGGCTGGAACTTCTTCTTTACCTACTGGGGTGTGGCCGGGATCTGGAACCCGCTTGTGCATTCCCTGATCAACGGGTCGGGCGACGACAACACCTGGGCCGGCTGGCCGGTCAACGCTCGTATGGAAGAACTGCGCGCAGCCTATCTGACGGCCGGCACCATGGCCGAGCAAAAGGCCATCGCCGAGGAAATACAGCAGATCGCCTGGGACGACTCGTTTTACTTCAACGCCGGAGAGTTCAAATCGGTTGCCGCCTGGCGGACCGATCTCAAGGACATCCAGTCGGGTCCGATCACCCTGTTCTGGGGCGTCAGCAAATAACCCTGCGCCTCTATCGGGGCGGCCGGTTTTTGGCCGCCCTTTCCTGCCTGCTACCCATATCGGAAGAGAGCATTGCTCACCTATTTCCTGAAACGGCTTTTGATGGCCATTCCCGTGATGTTCTTTGTCGCGGTGTTTGTTTTCCTGCTGCTGCGGCTGACGCCCGGCGATCCGGCACAGGCGATCGCGGGTGATCAGGCCTCGCTTGACCAGCTTGAGGCGATCCGTGAAAGCCTTGGCCTGAACAAACCGCTTTCCGTCCAGTTCGTGACCTGGATCGGTCAGATGGCGCAGGGCGATTTCGGACGCTCCCTGATCTCGGACCGTCCGGTGCTGGAGATGATAGGCCAGCGGCTGGGGCCGACCGTGGCGCTCGCTCTTGTGGCAATGGCGCTGACCCTCCTCGTCGCGCTGCCCATGGGGGTGCTGGCGGCATGGCGCCACGGTGGGCTGACCGACCGGAGTGTCATGATGATGTCTGTCATCGGGTTCTCCGTGCCGATCTTCGTCATCGGATATGTCCTGATCGGCATCTTTGCCGTCCATCTGCGCTGGTTCCCGGTGCAGGGCTACAAGCCGCCGGCAGAGGGGCTCTGGCCCTTTGCTCACCGCATTTTCCTGCCCGGTCTGGCACTGGCGTCCATTTATATCGCCCTGATCTCCCGTATGACCCGGGCCTCCATGCTGGAGGTCCTCAGGGAAGACTACGTCAGGACCGCCCGCGCCAAAGGGCTGCCCGAGGCGACCGTGCTGTTCCGGCATGCCCTGCGCAATGCGGCGATCCCGATCCTGACCGTCGTGGGCACCGGGTTTGCCATGATGATCTCGGGCGTCGTCGTGACCGAAACCGTGTTCAACATTCCCGGCCTCGGACGGCTTGTTGTCGACGCCGTTCTGGCCCGGGACTACCCGCTGATCCAGGCGATCATTCTACTGACCGCAGGCACCTATGTGCTGATCAACCTTGCCATTGACCTGTCCTACGCGCTGACCGACCCGAGGATCCGCTACCAATGACCGCTCCGCAACATAACCGCGACGTGCCCCGTTGGCGCCTGACGGGCTCTCCCCCGCATTGGACGACGCTGCTGGCACTGCTCACCCTGATTGCGATTGTCGCGCTTGCACTTTTTGCCCCGCAGCTGGCCAATTTCGAGCCGACGCAGCTCAATGCCATGATGCGCCTGAAACCTGCGGATGATGTGTATTGGATGGGCACGGACAGCTTTGGCCGCGATCTCTATTCCCGGACCGTCTACGGCGCGCGGGTTTCGCTGATGGTGGGCGCAGGCGTCACGGCTGGCGCCCTTCTGATCGGTCTGCCGCTGGGTCTGCTGGCGGGCTGGTTCCGCGGGCTGGATGCCGTGCTGATGCGCGCCATGGACGGGCTCATGGCAATCCCCGGCATTCTGCTGGCCATTGCCATTGTCGCATTGACCAAGGCAGGGCTGATGACCGTAATCATTGCGATTATGCTGCCCGAAATCCCCCAGGTCGTCCGGCTTGTCCGGTCGCGCGTCCTGGCGACCCGGTCCGAACCTTATGTCGAGGCCGCGATGCTGCTGGGCACCGGCCCGCTCACGATCATCTGGCGCCACCTCCTGCCCTCCACGATTGCACCGCTGATCGTGCAGGGAACCTATATCTACGCCTCGGCCATCCTGACGGAAGCCGCCCTGTCCTTTCTGGGCGTCGGGATCGGGACCGAAACCCCGACATGGGGAAACATCATGGCCGAGGGGCGTCTGTATTTCGCGCTGAACCCCTGGCTCGTCTACTGGCCCGCCATCGTCCTGTCGGCCTGTATTCTGTCGATCAACCTGCTGGGAGACGCGCTGCGCGACTGGCTTGACCCCAAGATGAAAGGACGTGCCTGATGACCCCGACAGCCGCCCGCCCGCCTGTCCTGTCTGTCCGCGGCCTGAACGTGTCGACGACGGGGCGCCAACCGAATGCCATCCTGAAGGATATCTCTTTCGACATTGCCCCGGGCGAGACACTTTGCCTGGTTGGCGAAAGCGGGTCGGGCAAATCCGTCACCTCGCTTGTGGCGATGGATCTGCTGCCCAAAGGCGAGCTTGGCGTCACCTCCGGGACTGTCGAACTGCACGGCGAAGACATTATTGCCGCGGCCCCGAGCCGGACCAAAGCCCTGCGTGGCGCCCAGATGGCAATGATCTTTCAGGAGCCGATGACCGCGCTGAACCCGGTTCTGACCATCGGCCTGCAGATGGACGAAATTTACCGGACCCACACCCGCATGCGCGCCGGCGACCGCAGGGCGGCGGCTCTGGCTGCCTTTGAAAGCGTCAACCTGCCTGATCCGCCCCGCATCTACGACAGCTTCCCGCACCAGATCTCGGGCGGGCAGCGCCAGCGCGTCATGATCGCCATGGCGCTGGCCCTCAAACCCGGCCTGCTGATCGCGGACGAACCGACAACCGCACTGGATGTGACCACCCAGAAGCAGATACTCGATCTCATCCGCAAACTGCAGGAAGAGCAGAACACGGCCGTTCTCTTCATCACCCATGACATGGGGGTTGTCGTCGACATCGCCGATCGCGTCTGTGTCATGCGGAACGGGGAGGTGATCGAAACCGGCCCGGTGGACCAGGTTCTTGCGCAGCCTCGCGCGCAATACACCCGTGACCTGCTGGCCGCCGTTCCGTCGCTGACCCCCCGGACAGCCCGCCAGCAGACGAAAAAGGACCCGGTTCTGGAATTGGTCGACCTGTCCAAGACATTTGCGTTCCGGCCGCTGGTTGACCGCATCCTGCGACGCCCGGGTCATCGCGTCATGGCCGTGAGGGAGGCCAGCTTTACCCTGAACCGGGGCCGCACCCTCGGGATCGTGGGGGAAAGCGGGTCGGGCAAATCCACCCTCGCGCGTTGTGTCGTAAAGCTCGAAGACCCCTCTGGCGGCGCGATCCTGATCAACGGAAAGGATGTCGCACCGCTGCAGGGGCAGGCCTCTCTGGAAGAGGCACGGCGCGCCGTTCAGATGATTTTTCAGGACCCGAACAGATCGCTGAACCCACGGCTCAGGATCGGGCAGAGCCTGATCGAAGGTGCCCTGAACGCCGGCGAAAGCCGTGCCCGCGCCCTGGCCCGGGCAGCTGATCTGCTGGAGGTCGTCCGCCTGCCCCGCGATGCCCTGGCGCGCTATCCGCACCAGTTTTCCGGCGGGCAGCGCCAGCGTATCGCAATAGCGCGGGCGCTGATGATGTCCCCCGATGTGATCGTCGCGGACGAGGCCGTATCGGCGCTGGACGTCTCGGTACAGGCGCAGGTCCTCGGTCTGCTGGCAGAGGTTCAGGCGAAACGGAACCTGGCCCTGCTGTTCATCACGCATGACCTGAGAGTAGCTGCACAGATTTGCGACGATGTGCTTGTCATGCAGCACGGCACGGTTGTGGAATACGGCCCCGCGGCCCGGGTTCTGTCTCATCCGGAAAGCGATTACACTCGGGCCCTGCTGGAGGCGGCCCCGGGACGCAGCTGGGACTTTGCCACCGGCCGCCGGATGACGGAGCCCGCATGATATCCGCGCACCTTGTTCAGTTTGACGCCACGCCGCTTGACCCGGAGCGCAATTTCCGACGCATGCGCGACTATATTCGCAACCAGTCCGCACGGGGAGCGGATCTGATCATCTTCCCCGAATTGTCGAACACCGGATATGTCGAGCCGCTGTATCCCGGTGGCCCGATCCACGCCGCTGTCCCCCACTACGGTGCCGCATTGGCCGCCGCCTGCGCCGATCCGGGCGGAGAGGACATCGCATCCCTGGCGGCCCTCGCGACCGAACTTCAGGTCACGATCATCGCCGGGCTGGGCCTGCGCGATACCCGGCTCGCCGGTGTCATATACAATGTGTCCATGCTGTTTCGTCCTGACGGGACCACGGGAACCTACATCAAAACGCACCAGTGGCAGAACGAGAAATTGTACTTCTCCCCCGGCACGGAGCTGCCGGTTTTTCCGGCCCTTGGCACAACTCTCGGCATGCAGATCTGCTACGATATCCGCTTTCCGGAGGTCACGCGCGCCCTGGCACTGCAGGGCGCACAGATCATAACATCGGTCTGGGCGTCCTTTGGTCCTGATGCGGCGCCTGTGTCAGATCCCGACCTGTTCGTGCATCGTGCCTATACCCGGGCGGTTGAAAATGGCGTGGTCTTTCTGTCCTGCAACCGGGCCGGTCTGCAGGGCGACCAACGGTTTTTCGGCAGATCCTGCGCCATGGGTCCGGACGGCAGCATGCTCGGCCGGATCGATCACGATGAGGAAACCGTTCTTGAGGTAGAGATCGACCTTGCCACGATTTCGCAGTACCGAAGTGCCACCGGGCTGTGGGCAGACCGCAGACCGTCGCTTTATGCGCCCTACTTCGCTGCCGGAAAGGCCCAAGATGACCGATAGCCCCTGCCCGCCGATTGCCGATGCGGATTGGCCCGACGAAATTTCCGACATGCTGGACGGGTTCGCAGGGCAGCTGAACGTGTACCGCACCATGGCGCATCACCCCGCCCTTTTGCGGGCCTGGGCGCCACTGCGCCAGCATGTCGTCAAACAATCGGCCCTGGGCCCGATCCGGTCCGAAGTTGTGATCCTGCGGACCGCCGCGCGGCTGGGATCGCGCTACGAATGGGACCAGCATGTCAGCCGGGCGCGCAAACTGGGCATGTCCGACGCCCGGATCGCTGCGATCCGCGACACGCCAGAGGGCGAAGATGCGCTGATCGTGCAGGCGGTCGATGCTCTGATAGACGCGCGGCAGCTATCCCCCGAGGCCGAGGCCCGGCTGGCCGATGCCATCGGCCGTCACGCCGTCATCGATCTGATTGCCACCGTCGGGTTCTATTCGGTTCTGGGCTACCTTTTGATGACCTACCGGACGCCGCTGGACGACGATATCGCGCAGGAACTTTACCGCGCCCCGTTCACGCCGGACTGACCGGCACCATCCGCCGGTTTCAGACAGCTGACCACCGCGGCGATATGGACACTTCCCGGGCGGGCGCGGATACTTGGCCGAATTCAGATGCGGGCAGATGTGAATGACGGCCAAGGCTCAGACGCTCCGGTTCGAGACGGAACCGAAGGAAGGCGAAACGATCGGCGAGGTCGCGCACCGCCGTATCCGTCTTCACATCGTGAACGGCCGACTGAAGCCCGGCGAAAAGCTCAAGCTCGACCGCATGCGCGACACCTATCAGGCCAGTGTCACCGCCATGCGGGAGATCCTGAACCGGCTCGCCGTCGAAGAGCTGGTGACAGCCGAGGGGCAGCGCGGCTTTCGCGTGGCCGAGGCCAGCGCCTCTGAATTGCGCGATCTGGCAGAGCTGCGGATACTGTTGGAAACGGATGCGCTGCGACAGTCGATCGCGCAGGGCGATCTGGACTGGGAAGCCTCTGTCGTCGCCGCGCATTACAAACTGTCCGCGATCGAAACGCTTCTGATCAACAAGGCCGAGGATGCGGTCGAACAGTGGGTCGCCGCGGACTGGGGGTTTCACTACGCAACCATCGCCGCCTGCCGCCGGCCGGTCTTTGCCCGCACGCATGCCTCCGTCTTTGACCGATTTGCGCGCTACCACATGCTCGCACTCAATTTCCGGGGCAAACCGGCCGCGCAGGAGCATGCCGACCTGCGGGATCTTGTTGTCGGTCGCCAGGCTGATGCCGCAGTCGACCTGCTGACCCGGCATATCCGCAGCGGGGTCGAACATATCCTGTCATCTGGCGACTTCCAGTGACCCTCAGCCTTTGGCGCGCGCCCATTCCGCCAGCTTCCGGAGCGCGAATTCATACCCCCGGATGCCGAACCCCTCGATCTTGGCCGAGGCGGCCTTGGACGGGTAGCTGAGGTGCCGGAACTCTTCGCGCCGGAACAGGGGCGAGATATGGACCTCGATGATCGGCCGGTCGTAGATCAGCAGCGCATCGAGGATCGCGATGGAGGTCGAGGTGAACCCGGCCGGGTTCAGGATCAGCCCCGCCGTCCTCCCCCGGCCCTGCTTGATCCAGCCCATGATCTCGGCCTCGCTGTCGCTTTGCAGGAAGGTGATGGCGACACCCTCCTCCTCTGCTGCTTTCAGACAAAGCGCCTCAACATCGGCAAGCGTATCATAGCCATAGACTTCGGGTTGCCGGGTCCCCAGCATGTCCAGGTTCGGACCGTTGATGATCAGGATGGTATCAGTCATTTAAAGCTCCGCAGGGTCATCCGCCGTAGCCGTAGAGCCGTGGCAGCCACAGCACGAGGTTCGGCATGAAAGTGATGATGGCCAGCCCGGCGACCATGATCGCCAGGAACGGCAACAGGTGGCGGATCGTATCGCGGATCGGCGCGCGGGTGATCGAGGTGACCACAAAAAGCAACAGCCCATAGGGGGGCGTGGCCAGCCCGATCATCGTGTTCACGACCACGATCACACCGAAATGCACCGGGTCCACCCCGAGCGCGACAGCGGTTGGCAGGAAAATCGGAACGATCACCAGCAGAATTGCATTCGCTTCGAGCAGGCACCCCAAGACCAGCAGCATGACATTGACCATCAGCAGAAAGCTGACCTGCGTCAGTTCGGTTTCGCCCAGGGCACCCCGGATCACATTGGGCACCTGTTCAATGGTGACGACATAGTTGAACGCCAGCGCCCCCGCGATCAGAAACCCGACGGCGGCGGTGGACTTTGCGCTCTGCCGGACCGTTTCATATGCCATTTTGAGCGTGACGGAGCGGTAGAACACCGTCGACACGAGAAAGGCATACAGCGCGGCCAGGGCGGCGGCTTCCGTCGGCGTTGTGACGCCGCCGTAAATCCCGACCAGCAGGATCACCGGCATCAGCAGCGCGGGCACGGCGCGCAGCGTGATGCGGGGCAGTTCGCGCAGCGGCACCGGCTCTTCCACAGGATAATCATGGAGCCGCGCCTGCCAGGCGTTCATCGCCATGAGCAGCACGCCCAGGATCAGCCCGGGCACGACACCGCCAAGGAACAGGAACCCGATAGAGGTATCGGAGACCAGCGCAAACAAAACCATCGGGATAGATGGCGGAATGATTGGCCCTATGATCGCCGAGGCGGCGGTGATCGCGCCCGCATAGGCACCGGGATATTTGCCGTCCTTGGTCATCAGGTTGATGATGATCCGCCCCATGCCGACAGCATCCGCGATCGCCGATCCGGACATGCCAGAGAAGATCAGCGAAGAGACCACGTTCACATGGCCCAGCCCGCCGCGAAACCGGCCGACCAAAGCGCGACAGAAATCCAGCAATTTGTCCGACAGCGACCCGACATTCATCAGATCAGCCGCAAAGATGAACAGCGGTATCGCCAGCAGAACGTAGGACCCATAGAGCCCCGTCAGCATCTGCTCAAAGGCGATGGACATATCCTGCCCCTGCAGCATCAGGTAAAATACCGATGACGCCAGCATGGCATGGCCAATCGGCAGACCGATCAGGGCAGAGGCGATAATAAGGGCGACGGTGGCCCCGAATTCCCAGCTCATTGCGAGACATCCTCGCGCCCGGAGCTGATATCCGTCAGGCTCCCGCTCTTCTGTCGGGCGGCCGCCTGCCAGAAGATCCACATGTATCGCAGGATCGACACGACCGAAAAGATCAGCGCCACGGAATAGACCCAGTTGAACCGGATATCGAGATAGGAGGTCTTCTGGATCTTCATAAAGGTCACGAAGTCCCACAGCGCAGGCAGAGACCAAGCGTAGATGCCGACAAGGAACATCGAAAATATGATCCGGAACCAGCGCCGCGTCCCGGCCGAGACACCGCCATAGACAATATCGAACCGGATTTCGTCATGTTCCGTGACCGACACCGATTGCCCCCAGAGCAGGATCCAGAGCCAAGCGATGACGCAAACCTCGACCGTCCAGCCGACCGGGCTGCCCATGACGTAACGCATAAAGACCTGGATGATAAAACAGACGAACATCGCGGCCAGCAACAGGGCGGGCACGGCATCTGCTATCCCGCGAAGGATGCGAAGCGGTCTGGCTGAATTGGCATTCATATCCGTATTCCAAGGCGCCGAGCCTGACTGGCAGACAGGCTCGGCCCATTTTCTTGGTGTGATTACTCGGCAAGCGCGTTGATGCGCCCGATCATGCCCTCGGGCCAGCTCGCAGCAAACTCGGATTCGAGGTACTTCTTCTGAGCGTAGTCACGGAACGCGATGCGGTCAGGCTCGTACACCTTGAGCCCCTCATCCTTGAAGAACTGCACAAGTTCGACTTCCCGGTCGAGGTGACGCTGGGTCGATTTCTCGATTGCGGCATCGACGGCGGATTGCAGAACCTCTTTCTGTTCGTCCGTGAACCCGTCCCAGAGCTTTTTGGAGATCGTAAGAACGTCAAAGCCGATCAGATGTCCGGTCAGAACGATCTGGCTCGTCACCTCGTAGAACTTCATGTTGTAATCGTTCGGCAGAGGGTTGTCCTGACCGTCGATGGCCCCCGTCTGCAGCGCCGTGTAGACCTCTGCATAGGCGAGCGGTGTCGGGTTGGCGCCGATGGCCTCTCCCAGGAACTGCCAGGCATCTCCGCCGGGCATCCGCATGGTGATACCGTTCAGATCCTCCGGTTTCATCACCTCGGTCTCCGGTGCCAGGTTCACCTGACGCGTCCCGAAATAGACCGGGGCGAGGATGTGCAGGCCGGCATCGGCGGCCATCGCATTCAGTTCCGCGCCGACATCACTGTCAAACGTTGCGTCCAGATGGGCTGCATCACTGAAAAGATACGCCGATGTGACGATCGACCAGGCGGGGATCTGTTCCGCAATCGACTGCGGCGAGATCAGGCCCATTTCCAGATTGCCGCGCTGGATGGAGGTCATCTCGGACCCCTGGGCGACAAGTGTGGCGCCGTTGAAGACCTGCATGTCGAACGTGTCAGATACGGCTTCGGCAATCTCGGCGAAGGCCTCGGCGCGAATATCGTTGTCGGATACGACCGAAGACAGCCGCAGGGTCGGCTTGTCCTGTGCGAAGGCCCCGCCCGTCAGGGCAAGGGCTGTTGTGGCGGCAAGAGACGCGGCAAGTGCAGCGCGGCGGGTCAGATGTGTCATTGGTTTCCTCCCTTTGACGTGGTGTGTCATCTCATAGGTTATGTACTACAAAACTGTTTTTGTCGTACATTATTTCGAATTTAAACTTCCGGTATCCCCTTCGGTTTCTGCAGGCGTTTCTGGGCGGCGATGCGGAACGGTGCATTCGGTGCCCCATAGCCGGCATACTGTCCCCGCCGCTCCACGATTTCGAAAAACAGCTGTCCGGCGAACGGGCGGGAATAGAGCTGAAAGAACTCTCCGTCATCGCCGGCATCATACAGGATGTTCTCCTGCCGCATGCGGGCAAGGAACTCCGGCTCCAGATCGAAGCGCGCGGCAAGATCGTCGAAATAATTCGGCGACAGCGGCAGCGCCTCGAAACCAAGGCTCCTAAGAGCATCGGCCGTCGCAAATATATCGTCGGTTGCCAGCGCCACATGCTGTACGGAGCCGCCGAACCCCTTGGCCAGAAACGACCCGGCCAGTGTCCGGTGCGTTTCCGCGCCATTCAGCGTGATGCGGAACGCGCCCGAAGGCGTCGCGATGGCGCGGCTTCTGACCAGACCGTCCGGGTCGATCACATCGACCATGGGCGCCTTGGCCATATCGAAAAGCGTCGTGTAAAACAGCGACCAGGACAGCATTTCGTCATAGGTCATCGTCTGCGCGATATGGTCGATCCGGGTCAGGCCGACGCGGCTGGCGATCTCTGACGCGGCATCCGGCAGGAACTCCTTGTCCCAGACCTCCGACAGCGCGCCGTCGTCGATAAAATGCATGACGCTGCCACCCAGCCCGCGAATGGCCGGGATCGGCATCTCACCCGGCCCAAGCGGCTGAGAAAACGGCTTGGCGCCCAGGGCTGTCGCTCGTTCCACAGTTGCGGATGCCGATGTGACGGACAGGCCCAGGTCGCAGACCGTCGTGCCCCGCGCATTCCAGGCCGTGGCCGCATGCCCCTCTGTCTCGGCATTGAGGATGATGCGGATATCCCCCTGCTGCCAGAGCGTGACGGCCTTTGACAGATGCCGTTTACTCCGGCTGAACCCAAGTTGTCCTAGCAGCGTCTCCAGCGCGGCAAGCTCTGCGCCGCGGGCCGCAAATTCGACAAAAGCCGTGTCCCGAACCGCAACCGGAGCAGGCAGCGGCGCGAGGTCGGGCACCAGCTGCGGCTCAACGCGCTGGACCTCGTCCATTAGCCCTATCAGAGACCGGAACCCGTCCTTGGCAATGGTGGCAGGTGACCCGCCACGGAACTGATCGTTGAAAATCTCCAGGCTGATTGGCCCGGCATATCCCGTGGCCATGACCGCCCGCATGAAGTCGGTCACGCGCAGGTCGCCCTCGCCCGGCATGTTCCGGAAATGACGCGACCAGTACAGCAGGTCCATGTCGATAGCCGGCGCATCGGCCAGTTGAACAAAGAAAATGCGGTCTCCGGGAATTCGCCGGATCGTATCCGGATCGATCCCCCGCCCCAGCGTATGAAAACTGTCGAGGATGAGCCCGACATTGTCATGATCGGCGCGCCGCACGATTTCCCAGGCATCGCGGTGATCGTTGACATGCCGGCCCCAGGCCAGCGCCTCATACCCGACCCGCAGGCCACGCTGTGCCGCGCGCGCGCCCAGCTCCGCAAAATCGGCCGCGGCCCTGTCGATCCCGCCAAGCGCGGCCGGATGAACGGACGAACATACCAGAACCAGATCGCACCCAAGCTCCTGCATGACGTCGAACTTGCGCTCGGCCCGGTCGAACGCCTTCGACCTGAGCGGTTCGGGCAGTCCTTCGAAGTCACGGAACGGCTGGAACAGCATCACGTCCAGCCCTGCCGCACGAATTCTGTCCCCGACCGCGCGCGGGCTCCGGATATCCGCGATGAAATCCTGTTCGAAGATCTCGATCCCGTCGAAGCCGGCCGCAGCGATGGCGTCGATCTTTTCTTCGAGATTCCCCGAAATGGAGACGGTGGCGATCCCGGTTCTCATCGCACCTCCCCATACCGCCGGAAGGTATCGCGCATCTGGTCCATATCGGCGGCGGCCCCGGTGAACAGCCAGAACGCACGCACGGCCTGCAAAACGGCCATGCCTTCGCCGCCGAGGGCCCGGCAACCGCAGGCTCTGGCCGCGCGCAGGAATTCGGTTTCTAGTGGAAAATATATGATGTCGGCCACCCAGTGCCGTGGCTCAAGCAGGCCCGTATCCAGCGGCACTCCCGGCAGTTTGCTCATCCCGACCGGGCTGGCATTCACGATCCCCTGGACGGACCCGACGATCGCGGCGGGATCGCTGACAGCCTCCGCCTGCGGGCCAACCTGCTGCGCCAGCGCTGACGCCGCGATGTCGCGGATATCCGCGATCCGGATTCGCCCGACCCCGAGGTCGGCCAGAGCATGCGCCACCGCCCCGCCTGCGCCGCCGGCACCAATCAGAAGCACATCCCCAAGCGCCACATCGGGCAAACCGGCCCTGAGGCTTTCGCGAAACCCCCAGTAATCCGTATTGTGCCCGTATCTCTGACCGTCTCTGAAGACGACGGTATTGACGGCGCCGACGCGCCGTGCCGCATCCGAGAGGTGGTGAAGGAGCGGCATGACCTCCTGTTTGTAGGGGAATGTCACGTTCAGCCCCGCGAAACCTTCGGCTTCAGCGCGCGTCAGGATCTCCGCCAGGTCGCCCTCTGTGCCCGCATCCGTATCCAGCAGATCATAGCGGCACTGCAGCCCGTGGCGCGCGGCCTCGGCCTCGTGCATGGCCGGCGTCCGGGACAGCTGGATCCCCCGCCCAACCAGCCCGAGCAGCAACGGGCCGGACCGCACCGGTGACCTGTTTTCACGTTCGTCTGGCAACATTGACCGCAGCGCCTCCCCCTTTCGGTCTGATCGCCAAAATGTTCCACTAAGTACATTTCGTCAAGAAATCTGTACTGGTCAGGCTAAACTAGGAAGCCAAATTCCACCTAAACACCTGAGCTAAAATAGAAAAAAGTTCAGCCACATCTACTGAAACATGAGCCCCCCGACCGGGCAAAGGGCGGTCAGTACCGCCAATGGCCAATGGATCAGGAACGACGGAGCGAACACGCAACGACCTGTCTCAGCAGAACGATCTGCTAATTCCGGTTAATGCTGCTCTGTCGGGGTGAACTCCGGGCCGCGATACTCCGTCGGAACGATCAGCTTGCCGGAGGAAACCTCTGCCGCAACGTCAGACAATTTCGCAGCAATGCCCGGCTGCACATCAGGGGCCATGCAGAGGCGCACGGCGTGATCAGACAGACCCAGATGCCGAACGACCAGAGGGCGCGTGCCAGAGGTCAGGTCCGTTGCGGCCTGCAGGACGCCAAGGTCAATCCGGGCGACAGCCGATCCGATATAGGTTTCGGGATCGACAGCGGTCCAGTCGCCCACATTGCCGATCTGCCTGATACCGGCGGCGCGACAGGCCCGCGTCGCCCCCGCACGTGCGGCGTTGAGCATGGTGAACAGGATATCCGCCCCCTGCCCGGCGATGGCCGTGGCCCAGTGCTCGGTCACGGCGCTGTCGTCCTGAGTGCCGCAGAACCCGGTCACCAGCTGGACGGAGGGATCGACATGCGCGATCCCGGCCGCATACGCGGCGCGGCCTTTCAGCCCCGGCGTCACACGGTGGCCCGACAGGTGGCCAACGACGCCGGTCTTGGTGGTTTCCGCCGCCAGACACCCGGCCAGAAAGGCCGAGTGCTCCTGCAAAACGTCATAGCTGGCGATGTTGGGCCCTGTGACCTCTCCCTGCACCACGGCAAAGGCGCGGTCGGGGTAGCGGGCTGCGACCACGGGCGTGACCTTGTTGCCCTGCCCGCCGATGAAGATCACCGCGTCCGACCGCGCGGCGGCGGCGTCCAGTGCCTCCGTCATCGCCTCCGGCTCAAACGGGGTGCCCGACACGATCTCGACCTCAGCGCCGGGAAGGTCACGGGCGGCGTCTGCCCCGACCAGTGCATTGGCGTTGAAGCCGGTGTCGTGCAGCGCACCCACGAAGAAGACGGCAATCTTCATGCAAAGGAGCCCGGCGCCGGCATCCGTGCGCGCTCTTCCGGCGGAACAAGGAAGCTGCGGTCAAAAACCTCGGACGGCGTTGGCTGATGGGCATAGCCCTTGGCCTCAACGATCAGCCGCGCGATTTCGGCAAGGCGGGCGTCGTCCATATCGCCCATGCCGTCGGTCTGGGCCGCCAGATCGCCCATCTCAAGGTCCAGCGTGCCGATCAGGCGGGCGCGGTTGGCTGCGCGGTCGATACCGGGGTTACGTCGGGCCACCGCGTCAACGGCGGCGTCGATGTCGGCGACGGTATCGGCCAGCCCCCGGTTCACCGCACGGCAGAGACCCGCAACGGCCTGCGGATGCGCCTCCCGGAAGGCGCGCGTCACCATCAGCGCGCCACCGTAGAAGGCGGGCGCGGCCTCGTGCCAGGCCAGGTGATGGAGGGAGACCTTGGGGTCTACACCCGCCTCAATCGCCTGTGCGGCGACGGTGTTGACGAAGCCAAAGATCCCGTCCCATTCGCCGGCCAGCATCTGCGGCACCATGACCTTGTGCGACAGGCCGGAAATGGTCGTATGAACCGAGGCCGGGTCGATCCCGGTGGCACGGCAGAATTCCGGAAACAGCAGCCAGGCCGCATCCTGATCGTGGGAGATCAACCGCCGCCCCGGCAGGTCGGCGGCGGTCTTCACCGGCCCCGCCGCGTCCACCGCGATGGTGTAGGGCGGGCGGTTGTGGATCGCCATCACCGCAAGGGGGCTTTCGCGTTTCCCCTCGGCGGCGATGCGCACCAGCTCGTTCATGTCGCCATAGCCGACGTCATAGTCGCCCGAGGTCAGCGTCGTCACCGCTCGGGCGAGGGAGTTGCCTTCGGTGAACGTCACCTCCAGCCCCTCTTCGCGGAAATATCCGTTGTCATCGGCGAGGAAAAACCAGGCCTGCGGGCCCGAGTAAAAGGTGTTCAGGATGAACCGCACGGGGAGGAGATCCCCCCGTGCCTGCGCCCGGGCCGCGTTTGCCATATCAGCCCCCGTTGACCTTGGCGGCGAGGATCAGCGGACGCCAGACCTCAACCGTGCTGCCGACAAAGGTGGTGAACTCTTCGCTGGTCATGGGCGTGTGGCTGATGCCCCAGGCGTCCATCTGTTCGATGACGGCCGGCATAGCCATGACGGCCTCAACCGTGTCGTGGATCGTCTCGACCATCGCCGGGTCCATACCGGCAGGGCCCGAAAGACCGGTCCAGTTCTGAATGACCACGTCATAGCCCTGTTCGCGGAAGGTCGGGATATCGGGGAACCGGGCCATACGTTCAGCCGAGGCGACGCCAAGCGGCACAACTTCATTATCTTCGATCATCGAGGCGTTCTGCGCCAGCGAGTCGTAGAAGGCGTCCAGAACCCCGGCGCGGAAGTCCTGAATGGCGGGCGCGCTGCCCTGATAGGGAACGTGGATCGTCTCGATCTCAAGCGCATTGTCGACCGCATTGCCAAGGATATGGGTGATCGACCCGACACCGGAGGACCCGTAGGTCACGCCCGCGCCGTTGGCCAGTTCGATGAAACCGGGCAGGTCCGTAATGCCCAGCTTGGGCTGCACGAAAAGACCGGGGGTCGAGGCGCCGAGGTTGGCGATATGGGTAAAGCTGCCGAGCGGCTCATAGGGCAGCGTCTCAAACTGGGTCGGCGCAATCGTGAAGGGCGCGTTGTTGCCAAGGATCAGGGTCGTGCCGTCCGGGGCCTGCTGCGCGACATAGTCGGCGGCCACGGTGCCGCCGGCACCGGGGCGGTTGTCGACCACGGTTTTCTGGCCGTATTCACTTTCGAAATACTGGGCGAGAACCCGGGCGATCAGGTCAGACGTGCCACCCGGGGGAAAGGTCACGACGATGCGGACGGGTTCATCTGTCCATTTGCCGGGCTCCGCAACAGCGGCGGTGGTGGCCAGAAGAACGGCCGCGGCGGAGAGGGTAACGAGGTGTTTCACGGGTAAATCTCCTTGTTGGTTGGGATGTGTTGGTTGGGTTATTCGTCGGAAAGGTTGGGCATCATCCGGCCCTGACGCCGGGCGCGCAGCGCGGCAAAGATCGACCAGGCCAGCAGCAGCACCGTCACCACGATGATCGTGCCGCTGATCGGGCGGGTCAGGAAAACCATCGGGTCGCCGCGGGACAGCAGCATGGCGCGGCGGAGTTGTTCTTCCATCATCGGGCCAAGAACGACGCCGATCAGGAAGGGGGCGGGTTCGAACCGGAAGAGCTTCATCAGGTAGCCGGCCCATCCGAAGAGCAGCGTCATCCAGATGTCGAACACGTTGTTATTCAGGGAATATACGCCCATGCAGATCAGCACGATGATCGTCGGGTACATGTACTTGTAGGGGATCTGCAGCAGCCGGACCCAGAGGCCGATCATCGGGATGTTGAGGATCAGAAGCAGCACGTTCCCGATCAGGAAGCTGGCAACGAGACCCCAGAACAGATCCGAATGCTCGACCAGCAGGCGCGGGCCCGGCGTGATGCCGTACATCATCAGCGCCCCGATCACGAGCGCCATGGACCCGGAGCCCGGCACGCCAAGCGTCAGCGTCGGGATAAAGGCGGTCTGGGTGGCGGAGTTGTTGGCCGACTCGGGCACTGCAACACCTTCGACCGCGCCCTTGCCGAAGTTGGCCTTGTTGGGAGAGACCTTCTTTTCCACCGCATAGGCCACGGCAGAGGCAACGGTCTGGCCAGTGCCGGGAAGTGCGCCGAAAAAGCTGCCGATGCTGGCTCCGCGCCAGACCGGGCCGAACATGGCCTTCCATTCGGCGCGGGAGGGGTAGAATTTCTTGTAGTCGATCTCGTTCTGATGGGCGCCGGTCGCGTTGGCCTTGATCGAGGAGATCAGCTCTCCGACCCCGAAAAGGCCCATGGCGACGATGACAAGGTGGATGCCGTCGCGCATCTCGGGGATGCCCATGGTGAAGCGTTCCGCGCCGGTCGTGATATCAACGCCTACGGTCCCGACCATAAGGCCGGCGGCGACCATGGCCACGCCCTTGATGGGCGATCCGTTCGACACGGCCGAGGCCGCGACGAGGCCCAGCAGGATGACGGCGAAGTATTCCGTCGGCCCGAAGTTCAGCGCCAGTTTGGCCAGCGCCGGGGCCAGCACGGCCATCACGACCATCCCGATGATCCCGCCCCCGAAGGACGCCATGGCAGAGGTGAAGAGCGCGATGCCCGCCCGCCCCTCACGCGCCATCGGATAGCCGTCGATACAGGTGATCGACGAGGACGGCGTGCCGGGGATGTTCATCAGGATCGACGCGATCGACCCGCCATACTCCGCCCCGTAATAGACGCCCGCGATCATCACGATCGCCGCCGTCGGGTCGAGGTAGAAGGTCAGCGGCAGCAGCATCGAAATGGCAGCCATGGACCCGATGCCGGGCAGGACCCCAATGAAGGTGCCGAGGAAGACCCCGACGAAACAGTAAAGAAGGTTCTCGGGCTGTACAGCGACCATGAGGCCCTGGGCGAAACCGGTGATGATATCCATAGCTCAGAACCCCACGAACGGTTTGACGGGAAGGTTGATGACCTCGACGAAGAGGCCCCAGCAGCCAAGCGCGACGATGATCCCAAGCAGGACCTTGCCGGGGAATCTCAGCGCCGGATCAGGCAGGCTGGCGGTGATCGTTGTCAGGAAGACGCCGGGGACGAGGCCAAGGCGACCCACGGTCAGGGCAAAGACGATCAGCGCGCCGCCGATCGCGGCGAAGCTGATCCAGTCGGGCTTATCGAGGTCCGTCTTGTCGGCGAAATCACCGGCGATGACGGCCAGCGACAGGACCGCGAGGGTAAAGCCGGTGATGACCGGGAAGGCCCCGGTACCAAGCCGACGGGGCGAGCCGAAGCCAAGTTCATAGCCGCCAACGATGAAAATGATCGACAGGATCAGCAGGGCCACGCCGCCAAGCGCGCCAAGCCATGCGTGAGGGGCGTGGGCGGCATCTTCGGACCGGCGGAGCTTGAGGAGGAGGTCTCTCATGACAGGGTATCTCCGGTGATGTGGGCAGAGGTCTCAGCCGGTGCCGCCCTCCCCTGCGCAACGCTTGCGTCCCCTGTCAGACGAGCCAAGCGCGCCTTCATGACCGACACAACTTCGCGCAGCGACCGGGGCAGTTCCTCTTTTGTGTCAGCCGCCAATCTGCTTTCGAATTGCGCAAGAACGGCCTCCATATCGGGCTGGGCAATCAAGGCGATCACGAAGGGAAAGCCGTGTTTGGCGCGGTATGCGGCGTTGAGTGTCGCCAGTTTTTCCGCCAGCGCGGGCGTCGGGTTGAGCAGGCTCATGCGGCTCTGTTCGGACTGCGACGCATGCGTCATCGCGGAGGGCACGGCGGGGGCAAGCTCGGGATGCGCCTGCAGTAGCAGAATGGCGTCCTGACGCGGAAGGCCGGTGACCTCACGCTCAAGCCACAGGGCCAGCGAGGGGGCATCGGCAAAGGGGCGCGCTGTCACGGCGCGGGCTGCCAGCCAGTCTGACCGCTCGACGATCCGGTCCATCATATCAAGGGCTTCCGGCACGCTGGCGCGGTTGAGAGCCTTGATTGAGAATGGGGTCTTGGCCGTGTCGATCACCGAGTCACCTCCTGGGTTCTCGGTCAGCCTAGCGCAGCATTGCATTGCCAAATATTTCAAAATGGGTCACGCTGCATACGCAAAATGGCAATGCTCAGGTGAGGTTCATGGCGCTGCATATCCTTCCCAGAACGCTCCAATACCTGGAAGCAGTGGCGCGGACGGGGTCGATCCAGGCAGCCTCCCGCAGCCTCGGGATTGCCGCTTCAGCCATCGACCGGCAGATCATCGCGCTGGAAGAAAGCTGTCAGACGCCGCTTTTTGAACGGCACGCACGCGGCATGCGTCTGACCGCAGCCGGAGAGACCGCGCTTCAGATGGCGCGGCGCTGGCGGGCGGATGAAGACCGGCTTGAGACCGAGCTGCGCAATATGCGCGGGGAACAGCACGGGACGGTGCGTCTGGCGGCGATGGACAGCATGGCCAACACGATCCTGCCTGCGCTCATCGATGACTTTGCGGTGCGGTACCCCAAGATCAACCTCGCCATCGAGATCATGACCCCGCGCGAGGCCGGTCAGGAGCTTGAAAACGGCAGCATCGATCTGGCCATCGCTTTCAATCTTCCCAGTGACCGCAACCGCCATGTATTATGGTCCAGCCCCCTGCCCTTTGGTTGCGTCGTCGGGCGCGGGCATCCGCTCTGGGGTAGGGACGGGATGACACTGGCAGAGGCGGCACAGCATCCAATTGCAGCACAAAGCCGGGTCCTGTCATCCCGCGAATACCTTGACCAGCGGTATGGCTGGCTGTTCGACCCGGTGGAACCCGCGTTGGTGACGAACTCTCTTCAGCTATTGAAACAGGTTCTCGCACAGGGGCGCCTTGTCGCGCTGTCGTCGCGGCTGGACATGCTGGCAGAGCTGCAAAGCGGAACATTATCTTTTGTGCCGTTAACCGACAAACGCTTGCGCCCCCAGTCCGTCAGCGTAGTGGTTGACGCGCGGCGGATGCTGCCCCGTGCCGCGCGGCTGGTCGGAGAAGCCCTGACGCTGATAGTCCCGCAACGTTTGGCCGAGGTAACTCCTGCGAAAGCCTGACACGCAGGTTATCCGACCAAGCTGGCACCCATCAGAATTATGACCGGCATGTTGACCATCGCCGGCAATACCTCCACCACACATGCAGCGGGCAAAGATGCAGCAATTGCATATTTACCCTGTCAATTCGCATTTGAAATCAGCGGAATCTGCTGCGAGACTTCTCGATAAATGCATACATCCAATCCTTCTCATGACCGTTTTCGCCGTCATCCAGCAGCCGCCATCAAACTTTAGGTCCGTCCAGCCCCATGAAAATAGCCATCGCCAGTTTCGAATTCGAAGGAAACAGCCTGTCCCTGCGCGTCGCCCGCAAGGAAGACTTCGGGCGGTTCGGCCACTATCTCGGCGAAGAGGTCATCAAGGTTGTGACAGGCAAACAACTGTCTGTCACCGGCGCCGTCGACACTCTGCAAGAGGCCGGTGCTGAGATTGTGCCTATTTTCATGTCACGCTGTGTATCTGGCGGGCATGTTGATGATGCTTTCTATGACGAGGTTATCCAGATCATCTCGGAGGGCATCGCGGCCGCGTTACCGCTTGATGGCGTATACCTGTCGCTACATGGCGCCATGATCTGCGCCACCGAGAAGGACCCCGAAGGCGGCGTCATAAAGGCGGTGCGCGAACGCCTGGGCGACCCGTCAATCCCTATTGCCGTCAGTCTTGACCTGCATGCCCATGTCACGCAGCGCATGGCGGATATGGCGCAGATCATTGTCGGCTACGAAACCTATCCTCATGTCGATGCCTATCGCACCGGTGCCTGCGCCGCAGCGCTTTTGGTCCGGGCGGTCAAAGGTGACATCAAGCCCGTCACACGGATCAAGAAATATAATGCGATTGTGCCCGTTCTTGGCGGCGCGACGCTGAATGACGAACCTATGGCACAGGTCGCAACCCTATCGCGCAAAATCGAGGCGGACGGGCGCGCCCTGTCGGTCAGCTATTTCCCTGTTCAGCCGTGGCTCGATATGGCCGATGTCGGGATCACCGGCCTCGCCGTCACCGATGACGATCCGGACGGTGCGGATGATGCAGCCCAAGAGGTTCTGGATGCCATCTGGGACCGTCGGCGTGACTTTGAGCTTCCCGCCTTTGTTCCGGCCGAGGCGGTGGCCCGTGCCGTGGCCTCTCCGGACCGCATCCTGATCGTGGATGCCCCTGACGCCATGGGCGCGGGGGCGCAGGGTGACAGCCCCGCCCTTTTGCAGGCCCTGCTGGACGTCGCACCCGAGACGGACGCCGCGGTCTATATCGTGGACCCCGAAACCGCGGCCAAGGCGATCGCCCTTGGCGAAGGGTCCGAGGCGGAATTCCAGATCGGGGCGAAGCAGGATGACCGGTGGTTCAAACCTGTGCAAGCCAATGCCCGCGTTGAAAAAATCTGCGACAGCGTGTTCACCTATTCTGGCGGCCCGGCCAGTGGCGCAACGGTATCGACCGGGCCAACTGTGTTGCTCCGCAAGGGCGGCATCCGGATTTTGGTCGGCAGCTATCCGTTTTACGAGCATATGGACGAACACTACGCGGCTTGCGGGATCGACATCACTCAGATGAAGATTGCCTCGTTCAAGAACCTGATGAACTATCGAAAGCTATTGGGGCCGGGTGTCCAGTTCATCGCCCTGCATGGCCCCGGCGGAGCGCCGCTGCGGTTGCAGGATGTCGATTGGGAAAAACGTCAGCGGCCCTTCTGGCCCGCGGACGACACCGACAGCCCACAGCCCGTACCACATGTCGCATAAATAAACCAAAACACACGACCTTCAGGAAGGAAAACACCATGATTACAAGACGTTCCCTATTGGGTGCTGCTGCGGCCTCACCACTGTTATCCCTCCCCTCGATCGCGCAGAACAAAACCAAAGTCCTGCGCTATGTTCCCAGTTCGAACCTGACCATTCTTGACCCGGTGTTCACGCCCGCCGCGGTCTCCATCACGCATGGTTATTGCGTGTTCGATACGCTCTACGGCATGGACGGCAATCTGCAGCCGGTGCCGCAGATGGCCGAAGGGCATATCGTGTCCGACGACGGCCTGACATGGGAAATCACCCTGCGCGAGGGGCTGATGTTCCACGATGGCGAGCCGGTCCGCGCGCAGGACTGTGCGGCGAGCCTTGAGCGATGGTCCAAGCGCGACGGCTTTGGTCAGGCGCTTGGCGCAGCGACCGAAAGCTTTTCCGCCAAGGATGACAAGACCATCGTGATCAAGCTGACGCGCCCCTTCGGCCGGCTGCTGCACGCGATCGGCAAACCGCATTCCTCGCCCGCGATGATGATGCCGGAACGTTTGGCAAAAACCGACATTTCCGAGCAGGTCACCGAAATGGTCGGCTCGGGCCCGTTCAAATGGGTCGCGGACGAATATGTCTCGGGCGACCGGATGGTGTACGAGAAATTCGAAGGCTATGTGCCCCGCGCCGAGCAGGCGGCCTGGACCTCGGGCGGCAAGGTCGTGAACTTTGACCGCGTGATCTGGAACGTCATCCCCGACCCGGCCACCGCCGCCGCGGCCATTCAGGCCGGCGAAGTGGACTGGGTCGCCTCGGTCCTGCCCGACCTTGCACCGCTCATGGAAATGAGCCCCGATGTGAATCTCTTCCGTCAGGACCCGTTTGGTCTGGTCTCGGTCATGCGGTTCAACCACCTGCAGGCGCCGTTCAACAATGTCGGCGTGCGTCAGGCCGTGATGAAGGCGATCAACCAGACGCCGTATATGCAGGCCGTCACGGCCAGCGATGCCAACCGTCAGGAATGTCTGGCCTCCTTCCCATGCGGTCTGCCGGGCGTGAACGAGCTGGGCGAAGGGTTGCTCAACTCGCTCGACGTCGAAGGTGCCAAGCAGGCGCTGGCGGATGCGGGCTATAACGGCGAGCGTGTCGTGATCCTGAACCCGACGGACATCGCGTCGATCCACCCGCATGGCCTGATCACCGCCGATATCCTGACCAAGATCGGCATGAACGTCGATCTGCAGGACACCGACTGGGGCACCGTGGTGCAGCGCCGCGTGTCGAAGGAACCGGTCGACAATGGCGGCTGGAGCATCGCGCACACCAACTGGCCCGCGATCTCGATCGACAATCCGGCCACCAATGCCACAACCCGCGGCCTAGGCGAAAAAGGCTGGTGGGGCTGGTACAAGGACGACGAGATGGAAGAGACCGTCGCCGCATGGCTCTCGGCCCAGTCCGACGAAGAGGCGCAGCAGCTTTTCGACAAGGCCCATGCCCGCGCGCTGGATCAGGTGCCCACCGTACCGCTTGGCCAGACCTTCCAGGACGGGGCCGTCCGGACCGATCTGACCGGCCTGCTGCAGGCCTCGGTCAGCCTGTTCTGGAACGTGGATCGCGCCTGAGCCGATCCAAGCGGGCATCCGGCAAGACCGGGTGCCCCTGCCCTGCCCCCACCCCTAGCCCTGTCCAAGGACTGAACCCGCATGAGCGCCTATATTCTCAGACGCATCCTGTCGACGATCCCGGTCGTCCTGTTCGTGATGATCTTCGTCTTCAGCCTGCTCTACCTCGCGCCGGGCGATCCGGCCGCGATCCTTGCTGGCGATCAGGCCACGCAGGAGGATATCGAGGCGATCCGCACCCAGCTGGGGCTGGACCGCAGTTTCCCCGTGCGCTTTGCCGAATGGGCGGGCGGCGTGTTTCAGGGGGATTTCGGCACCTCGATCTTCACCCGTGAACCCGTGACGCAGATGATCCTGCAGCGGGTGGAACCGACCGTGTCGCTGATGGTCGTGACGCTGGCCATCGCGCTGGTCATCGCTATCCCCATGGGGGTTGCGGCGGCGTGGAAACGCGGGTCTCTGCTGGACCGGGCGATCATGCTGTTCGCTGTTCTGGGCTTTTCGGTTCCGGTGTTTGTGGTCGGTTATGTGCTGGCGTGGACGCTGGCGCTGAAACTTGGCTGGCTGCCTGTGCAGGGCTACAAACCCATTGCCGAGGGCATTCTGCCATGGCTGCGCAGCCTGATCCTGCCCGCCGCGACCCTGTCGGGCGTCTATATTGCCCTCATCGCCCGGATCACCCGCGCCACGATGCTTGAGATCCTGCAGCAGGATTACATCCGCACCGCCCGCGCCAAGGGGGCTGCCGGCCACACCGTTCTGTATGTCCATGCCCTGCGCAATGCGCTGGTGCCGATCGTGACCGTCGTGGGCCTTGGCATCGCGCTGATGATTTCCGGGGCCGTGGTGATCGAGACCGTCTTTGCCCTGCCCGGCCTGGGCCGCCTGACGGTCGAGTCGATCCTGCGACGCGATTACCCGGTCATTCAGGCCATCATCCTGATTTTCAGCTTTGTCTACGTGATCATCAACCTGCTGATCGACCTGTCCTACACCCTGATCGACCCGAGGATCCGCTATTGACCGCCCCCCTCTCCTCCGATGCTGAGTTCGCCGCCGCCCCCGAACGGCCGCAGATCCTCACCCCGCCGCCGCAGCGCAGCCGCCGCATGGCCTTGTTGATCGAACATCCCACGTTGTGGATCGGCCTTGCGCTTCTGGTGCTCGTCACGCTGGTTGCGGTTTTCGCCCCGCTGATCGCCACACATGATCCGGCCGAGCTTAACCCCGCGTTCCGGGTCAAGCCGCCCTCGGCCGAGGCGTGGTTCGGCACGGACATGCTGGGGCGTGATATCTTTTCGCGCACCGTCTATGGCGCGCGTGTCTCGCTGATCGTAGGCGCGGGCGTTGCGATCTGTGCCTCTGTCTTCGGGCTGGCCATCGGGCTGATGTCGGGCTTCCTCAGATGGGCGGACAATATCATCATGCGGGTCATGGACGGTCTGATGTCGATCCCCGCGATCCTGCTGGCCATCGCGCTGATGACCCTGATGCGCGGCGGGTCGGTGTTCAACGTGATCCTTGCCATCACCATTGCCGAAATCCCCCGTGTGGCCCGTCTGACCCGGTCGGTCGTGCTGTCGGTGCGTGAACAACCCTATGTGGAGGCTGGCACCGCCTGTGGCACCTCGACCCTCGGGATCATCTGGCGGCATATCATGCCAAATACGCTGGCGCCCCTGACCGTGCAGGCGACCTATATCTGCGCCTCTGCGATGATCACCGAGGCGATCCTGTCGTTCATCGGGGCGGGCATGCCATCGTCGGTCCCCTCGTGGGGGAACATCATGGCCGAGGGCCGTGCTCTTTGGCAGGTGAAGCCGTCGATCGTGTTTTTCCCGGCGATCTTCCTTTCGGTCACCGTGCTGGCCGTGAACCTTCTGGGCGACGGGCTGCGGGATGCGGTCGATCCCCGGCTTGCGAAACAGGTGTGACCATGGCCCTTCTCGAAGTACGTGATCTTCAGATCCATTTCCGCACCGCCACCAGCGTCAACCGGGCCGTCGACGGGCTGTCGTTCGACATCAACGCGGGCGAGGCGCTGGCAGTGGTGGGCGAATCCGGCTGCGGGAAATCCGTGACCTCCATGTCGATCCTGGGGCTTTTGCCGACCCCGCCGGGCAAGATCTCCGGGCAGATCAATTTCCGCGGCAAGGACCTGTTGAAGACCTCGGAAAAGCAGATGCGCAAGCTGCGCGGGTCCGAGATCGGGATGATCTTTCAGGAACCCATGACCTCGCTCAACCCGGTGTTCACCATCGGGCAGCAAATCGGTGAATCCGTCCGCCTGCATGAAAAGGCCAGCCGGGCAGAGGCGCATGACCGCGCAATTGAAATGCTCCGCCTTGTCGGCATCCCCTCGCCCGAGCGGCGGGTCAATGAATATCCGCACCAGCTGTCGGGCGGGATGCGCCAAAGGGCGATGATCGCCATCGCGCTGGCCTGCAACCCGGCGCTTCTGGTGGCGGATGAGCCGACGACCGCGCTGGATGTGACCATTCAGGCGCAGATCCTCGACCTGATGCAGGACCTGCGGTCCAAGGTCGGATCGGCCGTCATGCTGATCACCCATGATCTGGGCGTCGTGGCCGAATTCGCCGAACGCGTGCTGGTCATGTACGCGGGCCGCAAGGTCGAAGAGGCCAAGGTGGGCGATCTTTTCCGCACGCCGCGCCATCCCTACACGCAGGGTCTGCTCAACGCCGTGCCGAAACTGGGATCGTCCCTGTCGGCTGCCGGCTCCGTCCGGCTGGCCGAAATTCCGGGCCGCGTGCCGGACCTGTCGAAACCCCTGCAGGGCTGCGCCTTTGCCGACCGCTGCCCGCTGGCGCAGGATGTCTGCCGCCGGATCGATCCCGCCCTTCAGGCCAAGGCCCCGGGCCATCTGGCCGCCTGTCACTTTGCCCCGAAAGAGGCCAACGCCGCATGACCGACGCACCTCATCTGATCGAAGTCCGCAACCTTGTGAAACGCTTCCCCCTTGGCGGCGGCGGGTTGTTTGGCAAATCCGACAAGGCCGTCCACGCGGTCAGCGACGTGAGCTTTCACATCGCCAAGGGCGAGACGCTGTCGCTGGTCGGTGAATCCGGGTGTGGCAAGTCCACGGTCGGCAAATGTCTCGCCCAGCTGATCCCCCTGACCGAGGGCGAGATCACGTTGGACGGCCAGCGCATCGACGGGCTGAGCAGGGCGCAGATGAAGCCGGTGCGCAAACGCCTGAATGTCGTCTTTCAGGACCCGTTTTCGTCGCTCAATCCCCGCATGTCGGTGGAAGAACTGGTGGCCGAGCCCCTGCGCAGCCACGGCATGGCCAAGACCCGCACTGAGCGTCAGACGCGTGTCGGCGACCTGCTGGAAAAGGTGGGCCTCCCGCGTGAGGCGATGGTGCGGATGCCGCATCAGTTCTCGGGCGGGCAGCGCCAGCGGATCTGTATCGCCCGCGCGCTGGCATCCGAGCCGGATATCATCATCTGTGACGAGGCCGTGTCGGCGCTGGACGTGTCGGTTCAGGCGCAGATCATCAACCTGCTGATGGACCTGCAAAAGGACCTTGGGCTGGCGCTCTTGTTCATCTCGCACGATCTGGCCGTGGTCGAACATATGAGCGACCGGATCGCCGTGATGTACCTTGGCCGGATCATGGAAATCGCCGACCGCGAGGCCATGTTCCGCCACCCTCGCCATCCCTATACCAAGGCGCTCTTGTCCGCCGTGCCGCTGCCCAACCCCGAAGCCGATCGCAACCGCGTGGTTCTGAAGGGCGACGTGCCCAGCCCGATCGATCCCCCTAGCGGCTGCTTCTTCCGCACCCGCTGCCCCATGGCCACGGACCGCTGCGCCGCCGAGGTTCCCGCCCTGCGCGACATGGGTCAGGGACACATGAGCGCCTGCCACTACGCCGAAGACGTCTAATCCGGATAAACCGAACCGAGCAGCAAAAGCCCCCGTCATCGCGACGGGGGCTTTTCGTTTGCTTTGTCGGCAGAGTTGTCGAGTAGCCTTAGATGAACAGAACCGCCCAGCCGATGGCCGCAATCAGCAGGACCAATGTCGCGCCGACAGGCACGGCCAGATGCCCGCCCCCCAGCTTGAACATCGCAGGCAGTGAGGTCCGCGCGCCAAGGGCGGCAATGGCCAGAAGCAACAGCACCGAGGACAGATGCACCATCGCCTGACGGAACGCCTCGGGCACGATGCCAAGGCTGTTCAGGCATAGCAGGATGCCAAAGACGATCACGAAAGGCGGCAGCGGGAACCCCTTGCGGCCCGGCGTGCGCACGGCCAAGGCCACGCCCAGAAGCACGACCGGCAACATGATGACCCGGCTCAGCTTGACCAGCGTGGCGGCATCGCCGGTTTCCACCCCGTGCGAATACCCGGCCGCGGCAACCTGGGCGACGTCGTGGATGGTCGCGCCGATCAGGAAGCCCGTCTGTCGGTCGGACATCCCCAAGGCATCAAAGAGGATGGGGTATAGAACCATCGCAATCGACGACAGCGAGGTGACCCCGACGACCGTGAAGATCACATCCTTTCCGCGCAGCATGCGGGCCGGCAGGGCTGCGGCAATCGCCAGCGCGGCCGAGGCCCCGCAAATGGCCACCGCGCCGCCCGCCAGCAATCCAAAGGCAAGGTCTCGGCCCATGAGGCGGGCGATCACCAATCCGGTGCCGATAGTCAGCAGCAAAAGCAGGGATGTCCCGACGAAGGGCGCAGGTCCAAGCGCCGCAAGGTCAGACAACTCGACCCGAAAACCGAGGAGTGCCACGCCAGCCCGCAAAAGCGTTCCGCTGGCAAAGGCCAGACCGTCCTTGCATCGCTCGTCTTCCGACAATGGATGGAACGCCATCCCCAGCAACAGCGCCAGAAGCATCGACGGCGCGCCCCATCGTTCGGCCAGAAAGGCCGCAGACAGCGCCGTTGCCACGGCCAGAGCGAGGCCCTGACCGTGGCGGGCCAGCCATGCCTTCGTGGCACGCAGCATAAGCTCAGCCCCCATCACGCGGCCGGTTGTCTCATGATGATCCAAGGCCGGCTCTCCTCAGGACCGCGGCGACATGCGGATGTCAGCCGTGCGCGCATGGGCTTCCATGCCTTCCAGTCTGGAAATGCGGGCGGTCACTTCGGCAACGCGCTGCGCCGCCTCTTTGCTGGACCTCTGCCATGTCACGGTCTTCAGGAACTTGTGCACCGAAAGGCCGCCAGTATATCGCGCCGCGCCCGAGGTCGGCAGGACGTGGTTTGGACCAGACGCCTTGTCGCCGAATGCCACAGTGGTTTCCTCGCCCAGAAACAGCGACCCGTAGGCTTTGAGACGCCCCAGCCACCAATCCAGATCGGCCGCCTGAACATGCAGGTGTTCGGGCGCATACCTGTCTGCCATCTGCGCCATTTCCTCCCGCGATCCGCAAACCACCACTTCGGCCAGATTGTCCCATGCCGCCTTGGCGGAGCCGGCGTTTGCCTCGGGCAGAGATGTGATGAGCGAGGGGATCATATCAACTACGTCCTGCGCAAGGATGGCGTTGTCGGTCACCAGCCAGACCGGGCTGTCCGCGCCGTGTTCCATCTGGCCGACCATGTCCCAGGCCACAACTTCGGCATGGGCGGTGCGGTCGGCAAGGATCAGGCTGTCTGTCGGACCCGCGACCATGTCGATGCCAACCCGTCCAAAGAGCTGACGCTTGGCCTCGGCCACCCAGGCGTTGCCGGGCCCGGCGAGGGTATCGACCGGCGGCATGCCAAAAAAGCCAAACGCCATCGAGGCAATCGCCTGCACCCCGCCCATGCGCAGGATGCGGTCGGCCCCGGCCAGGTTCATCGCATAGGCCATTTCGTCCGAAATCCCCTGCGCCCCGCGCGGCGGAGAGCTGGCGGCCACGAAATCGACCCCGGCGGCCTTGGCCGTGGTAATTGTCATCAGGGCGGATGCGACATGGCTGAACCGCCCGCCCGGCGCATAGCACCCTGCCCCGAGAACCGGGATCGACTTTTGCCCGGCAATAAAGCCCGGCGCCATTTCGATCTCCATATCCGTCAGCGTCGCGCGCTGTGCTTCGGCGAAGCGGCGGATGTTTTCATGGGCGAAATCGATATCTTCGCGAACCGAGGGCGACAGGCGTGCGGCGGCGGCCTTGATTTCATCATCGCTGACGATGACATCGCCGTCCCAGTTGTCGAATTTGCGGGCATAGGCCAGCGCTTCGGCCTCGCCGCCCTTTTCGATCGCCAACAGGATGTCTGTGACCTGATCGCGCAGTTCAATCTGGCGTTCCGGCGCGTGGGGCTTGGCGGATTTGATATAGGTGACGGTCATTTGGCCAGCTTGGCTCCCTGATTGGATGCGGCGACAGAACCGGTCGCATAGGCGACACAGGCGTCCACCAGCACATCGAGACTGTCGATCAGCGCCAGCGGTCCCCCCGTCAGCTGTGGCGCAACAATTGAAAATTCGGAACAGCCGACCACTGCGACGGGCGCGCCGGATGTGGCGATCTCGTCCGCAGCCTCCTCAAGGATCGGCAAAGCGGTGTCGATGCGCCCCGCTTTGATGGCGCGTATGGCCGACAGCACGCGGTCGCGGTCGGCCGGGTAGACAATGTCCCGCCCAAGAGCGGCAAAGGCCTTGGCAAAGATGCCGGTGATTTCAACGGCCGGGGACGCAAGGATGCCAACCGGCCCCTCGGGATGCGCACGGGCCACGGCCTGCGCGGTCAGCTCGACCATGTTCAGCACCGGCACCTGCACCGCCCCGGCAACGGCGGGATAATAGCTGTGGGCCGTGTTGCACGGCATGGCGAGCACGTCGGCCCCGCTGGACGCAAGCTTCTGCGCCATGCCGACCAGGACCGGCGTCGGGTCTTGTCCCGTGCCGTCGATCAGATGCGCGATACGCGATGGCACCTGCGTATTATTGTCCACCAGCATCGGGATGTGATCGGAATCGTCGGAGGCTGGCGTAGCGGCCACAAGGCGGGACATCATCAGAATGGTGGCCTCTGGCCCCATTCCCCCGAGGATACCGATCACGTTGCGCATCTGCTTTGCCAGCCCGCTGTTCCGCCTATGCCGCCAGGGTGACGAGCCGCGGCTCTTCGAACGTCTGACGATACCCAAACAATGCCGCTGATCCTCCGGTGTGCAGAAAGACGATGTTCTCGGCCCCGTCAAAGGTGCCTTTGCGGATCAGATCAATCAGTCCCGCCGCGCCTTTGCCGGAGTAAACCGGATCCAGCAGAATACCTTCGTAGCGTGCAAACATTTCAATCGCCTCGATCGTTCCGGCGTTGGGAATACCGTAACCCTCGCCGACATAGTCGGTGTTGGCAACGACATCCTCGCGTGACACCACTCCAGGGCATCCGAGTTTATCTGCCGTTGCCTGTGCGAGAGCAAAAACATTGGCTTCCTGTTTGTCCTTGGGGGCGCGGACGCCAATGCCCAGCAGAGGGATACCCGAATTGATCGCCCGCAACCCGGTCACCAGACCGGCCTGTGTGCCCGCAGACCCGGTGGCATGGATCAGACGCGAGATTTTCAGCCCCATTTCGTTGGCCTGATTGACCAGTTCCAGCGCGCAGTTGGCATAGCCAAGCGCCCCCACCGGGTTCGACCCGCCGCCGGGGATGATGTAGGGCGACTTGCCCTTGGCGCGAAGCTCTTCCGCCGCCGTTTCGCAGGCGGCGACCATATCGGTGTTCGCTGACACATGTTCAACTGTCGCCCCGTGCAGGCCGTCCAGCAGGATATTGCCGTTCAGCCGATAGTCGGGATCGTTGGACCCGGTGCGATCTTCGAGGATGGCATGGCAATCTAGCCCAAGACGGGCACAGAAGGCAGCGGTCTGGCGGACATGGTTCGATTGGGTCGCGCCTTGGGTGATGACCACATCGGCCTTCCGGGCCAGAGCCTCACCCATCAGGAACTCAAGCTTGCGGGTTTTGTTGCCGCCGGTCGACATGCCGGTGCAGTCATCCCGCTTGATCCACAACCGCGGACCGCCCAGCGCATCGGACAGCCGGTTCATGGGTTCCAGAGGGGTCGGCAAATGGGCCAGACGAATGCGGTCAAATCGCGCGAAATGCATAGTATAAACTCCGACATAGCGTTCCACCCCACAATGCAACGAAGATTTCAGCTTCTCAAATGCCAAGTTTCCGACCTATCATGCGATTTATGCATGTTTGAGGGGTAAGTCATGAAACTGGAATGGCTTGAAGACATCGTGGCGATTTTTGAAAGCGAGTCTCTGGTCGAGGCGGCGAACCGCCGGTATCTGACCCAGCCCGCATTCTCGCGCCGGGTGCGCAGCATCGAGGAATATCTCGGTGTCGAACTGATGGACCGGTCGCGGAAACCTGCCCGCCCCACCGGAATGCTGGTCGAGCAAGAAGATCGCCTGCGTCAGCTCTCGGCCGATCTCAAAGCCCTGGTCGTGGATCTTCGCAAAGCGGATCGCGAGGTCAGCAGCCGCATTGTTATCGCCAGCCAGCATGCCATCACGACGTCCCTTCTTCCCGGGCTGATTTCAGAACACCTTGGCGATTTGGGTTACAATCTGCGTCTGAGATCAGCCAACCGGTCTGAATGCTGGGGCATGCTCATCACGAAAGAGGCTGACCTCGTTCTGACTTACAAGTCGATGAGCGAACTCGCGGAGCCGTCCGAGGAATATGTCGAAGAAATTCTCCTCTCCAAAGAAGACCTGATCCCGGTTGGCAGATCGTCGCTGCGCGACCGGATCTCGGACGGAGACCTGTCCGTCATCGCTTATCCCTCCGACGTCTTTCTCGGAAAACTCATGGACACCAATGTGACCCCTCACATCGACCAGAGATGGCGCAAAGAGGTGAAGGTTGAAACGGCCCTTACTGTCGCGGCCATGCAACTCGCGGCGGCAGGTGTCGGGATCGCCTGGATCCCGGCCTCAATGATCAAGAACACGAACAACAGTAGTGAGCTGACAAGCTTTTCCGACATTCTGCCGACCCCAAGAATCGCGACGGTCGCAACGCGCCTGATTGGCAAGAAAGCAGAAGCCGAAACTGCTATCTGGGCGAAGCTCCAAAAAACCGGGCGCATGGCGTCCTGACGCAAGATATCGCGCCGCGATGGTCGGTTCGGCCCAGATACCTTTGGCTTGAACGGTTAGACGCTTTGGCTGGAAAAGGGCCACACCACCTACCTGCGTCGCATGTTGGTGGGCTGTCGGCTTCTGCGGACAAAATCTCTTTCATGTCAGCTTGGCCACGCGAACACACGGTCTCGGAATTCGGTCACGCGCATTCCTTTACACGTCCGTCCCGCCTCTCCCGTTTGATGTGAACGGCGTGCACGCGGGCAGGCTTGGCCAGCTCATAAACTGACAACTGCAACCCTATGGGGTCGCAAGAACTTTCAGCAAAAATGTTCTGATGGATGCCATTCAGATCTCTGAGTCTTGTGCATAGAGGCAGTGCCAGCCGCGGTATCGCCGTGACAGGCGGCGGCCCTTCCCCGGTGCGACCTGGACGACACTCTAATCGATTGCTGCGAAAAACGCATTCGGCGTCGGCGTCACGCGTTCGAACTGATCCCGCTGCCGCGCGTACAGAAACCCGCCGAGACGACCGATGGCATCAAAGGCTTGTTGATCTATATACATCGTCTCGGGGTCGAGCAGGCTTTCACGCAGGAATAACTTCTTCACCTGTCCCAACACGATCACCCGTGCCGGGCTAACGGGGATAGACTGGAGCAGCGTGCACTCCAACGCCGCGGGGGCGGCAAGGATGCGGGGACTGTGGACAGTGTCACCCGGAGCGGTGTCCAGGCCAGCGACGTCGAGCTCGTCTATCTCCGGGGCGAATTTGATCGAACAGATCTCCATCTGGTCAACCAGCGCGTAATCGGCGATGTGGACCGTGAACTCTCCGGTATCAAGGATATTGCGGGCGGTATCCTTGGGGGTGCCGTCCGGCTTGTATTCGATCCCCATGGCGACGACCGCGGGGTCATGGGTCAGCACGTTGAAAAAGCTGAAGGCGCCGGCGTTGGCCTGACCTGAAAGCGACCGGGTCGTGACCAGCGCAATCGGGCGCGGGATCACTGTCCCGATCAGCAGCTTGTAACGCTCTTTCGGGGTGAGATCGTCGAAATTAAAGCTGACGTCACTCATGCGGACCCCTTGTTTGCTTTGAATTGCTTGCTGTACGCGCCTTCCGCATGGATTGGCGCGGTCCGATCCGCGCGACCCGTCATCATGCTGGCACCAGTGCCGGCCGCAGAAGCGTCGGCCGGGGCGCGTCAAAGGTCAGACGTCCCGCCTTCATCCCCCAGAGGGGGCGCGCGATTTCGGACACCGCTGAGACCGCGTCATCGCAGGGAAGAAGTACGAGGTCGGCCACGTCTCCCTCCACGATCCGGTCGTCCCGGCCCAGCAGGCGGTTCGGCGCGGTGGTGATCATGTCGAAACAGGCACTCAGCCCTGCCGGGTCGCCGATCTGGGCGATATTGGCAAAAAGGTTTGCGATGCGCGGCAGGGAGCAGTCGCCGTAGGGCGTGAAGGGGTTCAGCACATTGTTCGTCGCGACCGTGCAGCAGACCCCTGCCGCGTGGAACCTGTGCGCCGGGGCGACGCCGCGCGGGATCGCTTCGGAATGCTCGCGCCCCATCATGAAGAGGTCAGTTGCGGGAAGGACGGTCAGGGCGATGCCAGCGTCGCGCATCAGCGCGATAGTGTCGTCCAGCGCGCGGGCCGGAAGCATCGACAACTTGGTCACATGGCCAATTGCGACCCTGCCCTGCATGCCGTGTGCAATCGTCTGACGCGCCACTTCGTCAAGGTGCCGCCAGCCCGGATCGAGGTCGAAATCGAGGTGGAAGTCGAGATCGACGTCGTACTCCCGCGCCATGTCAAACAGGCGCGCGATCTGACCATTCGGATCCGTATCGGTATAGGGACAGCCGCCCAGCAGATCCGCCCCTTGATCGAGCGCCTGACGCAGCAGGTCTTCGGTGCCGGGATAGTTCAGCAGGCCTTCCTGCGGGAAGACGCAGATTTGCAGGTCCAGCGCCCAGGCATAGTCGGCCTTCAGCTGGCGCACCGCGTCGAACCCGGCAAGGCCGATCACGGGGTCGATCTCGGTCTGGGCGCGGACAAGGTTGGTCCCCTGGCCGATGGCTTTCTCCAGCACGCGGGCGCCGCGGGCATAGACATCTTCGGTCGTGAAGTCGCGCTTGGCAGCGCTCACGGCTTCAATCGCGCCTTTCAGCGTGCCCGTGGGGTTAGAGGCGCGATCCAGCAGGCAGGCTTTGTCGAGATGCAGGTGGCTGTCGGCAAAGCCCCGGATCAGGCGGCCTCCGCCTGCGTCCAGCTCTCGCGCATCGGCCTTGAGGCCCGGTGCGATGGTCGCGACACGGCCGCAGGCAATGCCGATATCGACGGGGGATGCGCCGTCCGCAAGGCGGGCGTTCCGGATGACCAGATCGAGCGTCATTGCGCGGCCTCCGCCCGTGCCTCTCCGCCACCCAGATAGGCCGAGATCAGGGCGTCATCCGCCAGCAGGTCCGCCGCGCTGCCCTCGGCCACGATGCGGCCCTGTTCGAGGATATAGCCCCGGTCGGATGCGGCCAGTGCGAGCGAAGCCATCTGGTCGACCAGCAGGATGGTGATCCCGTCATCGCGCAATTCGGCCAGAATGGCGTAAAGTTCTTCGATCATCGCGGGGGCGAGGCCGAGGGACGGCTCGTCCAGCAGAAGCAGTCGCGGTTGCGACATGAGACCCCGCGCGATGGCCATCATCTGTTGTTCCCCGCCCGACAGCAGCCCAGCCGGGTGGTGCAGACGGTCACGCAGGCGCGGGAAGCGGGTCAGCAGCGCCTCAAGTTCACCCGGTTCGGGCTGTGTCTTGCGGCGATAGGCGCCCAGTTCGATGTTCTGCGCCACGGTCAGTTCGGGGAAGACCTGCCGCCCCTCGGGGACCAGCACGAGGCCGCGATCCACGATCTGATGCGGCGGAAGCCCGTGGATATCGGCATTGTCCATGACGATCTGGCCAGAGGTCGGGGCCATCAGCCCGGCCACGGTGCGCAGGAAGGTGGATTTGCCCGCGCCGTTCGCGCCCAGAAGCGCAACCATCTCCCCCTGACGGACATGCAGGCTGACCGACTGCAGCACATCCGCCGCGCCGTAGCCCGCGCAGAGGTTCCGCGCAACAAGACGGTCAATGGCGCCCGGTTCATGGGCCAGCACCCGCCCCGGCACACTCAGCGTGCCTTCGCCCAGATAGGCCGCGATCACGCGGGCGTCGCTGCGGATGACGGCGGGGGTGTCAAAGGCGATCGGCTCACCCGCGTCAAGCGCGAGGATGCGGTCGGAAATGCCCATGACCAGCTCCATGTCATGCTCGACCAGCACAACGGCGATGCCTGTATCGGCCAGCCTGCGCAGCAGATCGGCCAGCGCACGCTTGTCACCCTGCATCAGGCCTGCGGCGGGTTCGTCCAGCAGCAGCACACCGGGGCGCATGGCCAGCGCGCGGGCAATCTCGATCAGGCGACGGTCGACATGCGGCAGGTCAGAGGCGCGGGTGGCGGGATCGCCGCGATAGCCAACAAGGTCGAGCAACCCGCGCGCCATGGCGCGGCGTTCGGGCGTGCCGAGGGCGGTGAAGATGCCGCCGAAGGCGCCGCGCGGGAAACCGGCGATGACGTTTTCTTCGGCCGTGAGGGCCCCGAACAGACGCGTTGCCTGATAGGTGCGCGCGATGCCGATACGGGCGGTGGCGTGCATGGTCCAGCCGGCGATGTTTTGACCCGCGGTCTCGATCCGCCCCTCGCCCGGACGGTAGAAGCCCGAGACCATGTTGAGCAGCGTGGTCTTACCCGCGCCGTTCGGGCCGATGACGGCTGTGACCTCGCCCGGCTTTGCCTCGAAGGTCGCGCCATTGACCGCGCGGACGCCGCCGAAGGTGATGCCAAGATCGGTGACGGTCAGGGTTTGACGGTCGGTCGGGGTGATGAATGCCATCACCTGCGCCGGATCGGCGGGCGCGACCGGATCGGACCGGCGCGGCAGGAAGGCCGCCACCGTGCCCACAACCCCGCGCGGGGCGATCAGAAGGACGGCGACCAGCAGCGCCCCGAAGAAGAGCAGCCGGTATTCCGCGAGCCCCGCCAGATACTCCGGCAGCATCACCGCGACAGCCGCGCCCACCAAGGGCCCCAGAACGGTGCCCGCGCCGCCTAGGATCACGGCGAAGAGGAAGAGGATCGACTGCGACAGCACAAAGTTCGACGGCGCGATGAACTGCATCATCTGCGCGAAAAGGCCCCCCGCCAGACCCGCCGCACCCGCCGCGATGGCAAAGGCGGCAAACTTGGTGCGGATCGGATCGTAGCCGAGCGACCCGGCCGAGATCTCCTGATCCCTGAGCGCCGCCATGGCGATACCCCAGCCGCTGACGGACAAGCGGCGATAGGCCAGCAGACCGGCGGCGGCCAGAATGATCGCAAGCGCGAAGAGGTTGGTTTCAGTGAAGGTATAGCCGAACGGGCTGGGCTGATCGAAGCCGAAGAGCCCGTTCTGCCCACCGGTCAGCCCGCGCCATTCAATGGCGAGGTGTTCGATAATGAAGGCAAAGGCGATGGTCACCATGGCCAGAAACGGCCCGCCCATGCGCACTGCCGGGATGGCCAGAACACAGCCGATCAGCGCGGCGACAATAGCGGCGGCGGGCAGCGCGAGCCAGAAGCTCAGCCCCGCCTGCACAAGGATCGCATGGGCATAGGCCCCGGCGGCGAAGAACCCGACTTGGCCAAGGGAGACCAGCCCGGTCAGGCCGTAGAAGACGTTGAGGCCGGTGCAGAGGATCGTCCAGACCGCAACAAGGCCGAAGACGAACTGCATGTAGCCATTGAGCAGGCCAAGGCAGGCCAGCGACACGGCGGCAACGGCAAGGATGGTGAGGTCGAGAAGGCGGGCGTCGGTCAGTTTCATCACATCACACCTTGCGCAGCGCGGCTTTGCCAAAGAGGCCATTTGGCTTGATCGCCAGTACAGCAATCAGCAGGCCAAAGACGGCGATATAGGTGTAGGAGGACCCGAGATAGGTGGTCACCAGCGCCTCGATCAACCCATAGATGAAGCCCGCCAGCATCACGCCAGAGGCCGAGGTCATGCCGCCCAGAATGGCGACCGCAAAGGCTTTGATCCCAAAAAGCGTGCCCATGTCAGAATGCACCGAGAAGAGCGGTGCGATCAGCAGGCCCGCGATGCCCGCAAGCACAGCCGACAGCGCGAAAGAGCCAGAGATCATGGCGCTGGTGTTGATCCCCATCAGCCGGGCTGCTTCGGGGTTCTGGACGACGGCCAGAAGCGCCCTGCCCTGACGGGTCCGGCGGAACAGGACATGCAGCGCGACGGCAAGGCCCACGGCGACCACCGGGATCAGAAGTTGTTGAGGATAGACGCCGGTTCCCAAGATTTGCCAGGTCTGGCCGACCAGCGGCGACGGCAGGCTGCGGGGTTCGTTTCCGAAGGTAAACAGCACCGCGTTGTCCAGCAGGATGCCCCCGGCGACGGTTGCCATGAGCCACGCCTCGGACCCGCGGTTCGCAAAGGGGCGCACCAGAAACAGTTCGACCAGCATCCCCATGAGGGCGCAGCCAACCAGCGCCAGCGGATAGGCGACGATGGCCGGCAGGCCCGCGCGGGCGGTCAGCACATAGCCCAGCACCGCGCCCAGCATGACCATGGAGCCCTGGGCAAAGTTCACCCGCGAACAGACGGAATAGGTGATCTGAAAGCCAAGGGCGATCAGCCCGTACATCGCCCCAAGGCCGAGGCCAGTCACAAGGGCTGTTATCAGTAGGGTCATGTCCTGCTCCGGCGCGTTATCGGGTCTTCGATTGGATTGGCCCTCCCGGATCTCCCGGAAGGGCCGTTGATCTTATGTCGATCTTATTCGGAGATCGGGATAATCTCGCCCTTCACGAACTGGGACATGATGTAGTCGTTCGGACCAAGCGCATCCTGATTGTCGGGGGTGAAGGGGGTGTCATAGGTCTTGATGACCCCTTCCACGCCCGAGATACCGTACATCGCTTCGCGGATGGCGGGGCCTTCGGTGGAGCCTGCGGCTTCGATCGCGGCGGCCAGAAGCAGCGTCGCGTCATAGGCATTGCCGATACCGGTCGCGGGGGTCACGTCGGCAAGGCTGGTCACCTCGGGGAATTTCTCGGTCAGCTTCATGTAGAGCGGATGCTCTTCGCTGTCGAAAAGGAAGGTCTGGACGAAGTGCACCTTCTCACCGCTGTCGCCAGCCAGTTCGGTAAAGCGACCGCCAGCCGGGCCCCAGTGCGACGCGACCGGCACGTCCCAGCCCATCTTGTCTAGCGATTTCACCACCTGTGCCGAGGGCGCGACGTTGGCCACAAGGAACAGGCCGTCCGCGCCGTTTTCCTTCAGGCGGGTCAGCTGAGGGACGACGTCAACGTCGTTGTTTTCGAACTTCTCGATGCCCGCATGGTCCATGCCACGCTTCTCAAGCGCCTTCATCAGGCCCTTTTCGTTGGACTCGCCCCAGGGGTTGTTGATCAGGATCATGCCCGGCTTTTTCGAACCGTACTTGGACACGAGATATTCGGTGATCGCCTCGTCCACGATCTCGTCCACGGCGGAGACACGGAAGACATAGTTCTCTTCAGCGCCGTTCATGGTGATGGGCGTGCCAGCGGCCCACGGCCCCATGAAGGGCACCTTTGCGTCATTGGCAAAGGGCACGATGGCCAGCGAGACGGGCGTGTCCAGACCGCCGATCAGGGCCGCAACGCCTTCGCGCTGAACCAGCTCACGCGCGGCGACCAGACCTTTTCCGGGGTTTGATTCATCGTCGCGGCTGACCAGCTCCAGCGGACGGCCCAGCACGCCGCCTTCGGCGTTGATCTTGTCCATGGCGAGGGTGATGCCGCGGGTGATCGCCTCGCCCGATTTGGCGGACTGACCGGACAGCGCGGCGACGAGGCCGAGCTTGATCGGGCCATCCTGAGCGGTGGCGGGAAAAGCGGTGGCAAGGCCAAGCGCGGTGGCGCCAGCAAGCAGGGTACGTCGTGTCAGGGGAAGTCGGCGGTTCATGGTCGGTTTCTCCGGTAAGGGCGTTTTGGTGGCTCCATGGCGCGCAAGAGAGCGGCGGGTGTCAAAGTATCTGGCGGCCTTTGAGGCCCATTTGACCCAATAAAACTCCCTCCTGCACAAGCTTTCATCAGATTGCATGCAATCTTTGTATGAAATTCTCGCATGCAGCTAGGCGGACAGGTCGTGAGGTGCGAAAACCGAATCGTATCTGAAAGGAAAGGACCCGCCATGACCGGCATTAAAAAGACCGCCCCCGAGAGCCTGCCGGAAGACGCCCGGATCGTTCACGACTTTCTGGAAGCCTCAATGGTGCCCGACCCAGAGCGCGCCGCGACCTATGTGGCCGACACTGTCACCATCACCTTCACCGGTGGCCGCGTGTTCCACCATCCGTCCGGCCCCGCCAAATTCAACGCGGCCCGCTACGCATGGGTCAAGAAGGACATGCGCCAGTTCGATGTGGCACAGGGGGACGAGGGGACGGTGGTCTATTCCACCGGCTATCTTTATGGCGAATGGCCGGACGGGACGCCCTTCGAAGGCAATCGCTATATTGACCGGTTCGTCGTTGAAAACGGCAAGATCGTGAAGATGGACGTCTGGAACGACAGCGCCGAACGTATCCTGACCGCCCGCGGGATCGAGGCCTGAGACATAGGCCCCTGTCCTGCCCGCCTCAGGAGGCCTCGCGCACCTGACTGGCATAGGGCTCCAGCGCGTCGAGGTAGGAAAACGTGCCCGCCTCTGCATCCCGGAACTGCGCGCGGGAGGAGACGGATTCAAGATGGTCCCGCGCAATCTGCTGTGCGCGGGCGACGTCGCCGGAGCGCAGCACGCTCAATATCTCGCGATGCTCCTGGATCCCACAATCCGCAGAATGCGGGCGCGAAAACTGCGACAGGGTCAGGCCGCAGCGATAAGCGATTTCGTTGACATAGCGGACAAGAACCGGGCTGCCGGTCAGCTCTGCCAGAAGAATGTGGAATTCGGTCGCCAAGCGGATCGAGATCGGCTCGGGCCCGTCCTGCGCATCCTCCTCCCGCTTGATATGATCTTCAAGCGCCTGCGCCTGATCCGCCGTCAGTCCGGCAGCGAGACGCGCAATGACCATATCCTCGATCTGCGCCCGCAGCTCGAAAAGGTCCCGCGCCTCGTCCAGACTGGGCGAGGCAACAGCCGCCCCACGGTTATGGCGCAGCTCGACCAGACCTTCGGCAGCCAGACGTTCCAGCGCCTGCCGCACGATGGTCCGGCTTGCGCCGAAACGCTCGCCCAGAGAATCCTCGGGCAGTTTCATGCCCGGCAGAAGGGCCCGCTCGAGAATGGCAGATCGAAGTGCTGAACAAATCAGTTCCGACCGGTTCTTCAACGGCTTCTTCGTCAACGTTCAACCCTGTATCGATAGCGCGCACACCAAGCTGACACGCCGCCCCGTTTCCCGCAACCCACCTGCTGGGCTACAAACGTTCCCTGCCTGACCTCGTTCCGGTCGAACCACCTCGTGAAGCTCGTCAGGCGACCGTCGATCACGTCTCCTCCTCAAGCCATCAAGACTTCATGGACGCACTGACGATGCTCCGCTCGAAAGCTCGGCCTACCCAATCCGGTAGTTCGGACTTTCCCGCGTGATCTGAACATCGTGCACGTGGCTTTCTTTCAGCCCCGCGCCGGTGATCTTCACGAACTGGCAGTTCTGACGCATCTCGTCGACCGTGGAACATCCGGTATACCCCATGGCCGCCCGCAGGCCGCCGACCAGCTGGTGGATCACCGCGCCGGCAGACCCTTTGTAGGGCACCTGCCCCTCAATGCCTTCGGGCACCAGCTTGTCAGACGCCGCATCCTTCTGGAAATACCGATCGGCCGAACCGCGCGCCATGGCGCCCAGCGACCCCATCCCGCGGTAGGATTTGAACGACCGGCCCTGATAGAGGATCACCTCGCCCGGGCTTTCATCCGTACCCGCAATCATCGACCCGACCATCGCCACCGATGCACCCGCAGCAATGGCCTTCGCGAAATCGCCCGAGAATTTGATGCCGCCATCGGCGATCACAGGCGTATCTCCGGCTTCCCGGGCGCAATCCATGATCGCGGTGAGCTGCGGCACACCCACGCCTGCCACCATCCGTGTCGTACAGATGGAGCCCGGGCCGATTCCCACCTTGATCGCATCCGCACCGGCATCGATCAGCGCCCGTGTTGCGGCGGCGGTGGCGACATTGCCGGCCATCACCTGAACCTCGTTGGACAGCATTTTCACCCGCTCGACGGCCCGCGCGACGCCTTCGGAATGGCCGTGCGCCGTGTCGATCACAATCAGATCGCAGCCCGCATCGACCAGCGCAGCAGAGCGCTCGTACCCGGCATCCCCGACCGTCGTCGCCGCAGCCACCCGCAGGCGGCCCAGATCGTCCTTGCAGGCGGTCGGGTTCAGCACAGCCTGCTCACTGTCCTTCAGCGTCAGCAGGCCGGTCAGCTTGCCTGCCTTGTCGGTGATCAGCAGCTTCTCGATCCGGCGCGCCTTCATCAGGGAAATCGCCTCGCCGCGGTCCGCAGGCTCCTGCAGGATCGCCAGATCCTTTGAGGTCATCATGACCGAAACGGGGGTTTTCTCGTCCGTGGCAAAACGCATGTCGCGATTGGTGAGGATCCCGACGACCCGTCCGTCGGCATCCACCACCGGAAAGCCGGAGATCCGGTACTGGTCGATCAGCGCATTGGCATCAGCCAGGGTCTGATCGGGCCGCAGCGTGATGGGCTTGTAGACGATCCCGCTCTCGAACCGCTTGACCCGGCGTACCTCGTCCGACTGCTGCTGGATGTCGAGATTGCGGTGGATAACCCCCATCCCGCCGGCCTGCGCCATGCAAATTGCCATGCGTGCCTCAGTCACCGTATCCATGGCCGAAGAGAGCAGCGGTATGTTCAGATTTATGGAGTTCGTCACCTTCGTGCGGGTATCCGCAGTGGACGGCAGCACCGAAGATGCTGCGGGAACAAGTAGCACGTCGTCGAAGGTCAGGGCCTCGCGAATCTCCATCGGATACCTCCATGGGGGATGTTCACTTGGCGCTTCCCTATTACATGGATGCCGCAGGGGGAAAAGGGCAAAATATGGTATGACGGGTATGTGCCTGTGGCAGATGTCGGATGCGCAGTCGCGCTCCTGCGCACAGATCCCGCGTCGGAACGCCTGCAGAGGGCCTGATCCGGCCAGCAGAACGGCGCTTCAGACGGAATCGCGCCCGGCCAGACGTGCCAGAACCGGGAAATATTCCCTTTCGAATCCGGCTTCGCGCGCCAGGTCCATCCGCGCCCGGGCAAGCTCGGCCCCGGGCGCCGAAAGGCCGCTGTCCCGCGCAAGCTCCAGCGCATAGCCCACATCCTTTAACGCATATCCGGTCGGAAACGCCTGTTCGGGATAGGTGTCCGGCAGCATGGCCTTCATGCCGTGGTTGCGCAGCGCAAAACTGTCCGCCGAGCCCTGCGAGAGAACCTGAAAAAGCCGCTCCCCCTCCATTCCCGCAGCCCGGCCAAGGGCCAGCGCCTCCGACAGGGCGACGACATTCTGGAAGAGGACCATATTGTTGAGAATTTTGGCGATCTGGCCGCATCCGACCGGCCCGCAATGCAGCACATCCTCCCCGGCATGGGAAAGCAGCGGAAGCAGGGTGTCATAGGTGGCATCATCGGCCCCGACCATGATCGCCAGCGTCCCCGCCTCGGCCGCGGCACGGGTCCGGGCCACCGGAGCATCGGCATAGGCACAGCCGCGCGCCGCCACACGCGCAGCAAGATCGCGCGTCAGGGCAACCGGCGCGGTCGACATATCCACCAGAATCTGCCCCTCACGAAGCGTGGGCAAAAGCATGGACACAACCGTCTCGACCTCGGGTCCGCCGGGAAGTGACAGAAAGATGATATCCGCCTGCTCCGCCAGGGCCTCCGGGCGCGCCTCGACCGCGCCCTGGCTCACAAGCCGTTGGATGGGCGCGGTAGCCAGATCTGATACGATCATCGGGCCGCCCGAGCCGGTCATGATATTGCGGCAGATGGGCTCTCCCATGACGCCCAGGCCGATAAACCCCAAAACGGGCTGTGTCATGCTGCATCCTCCTCCGTAGCACCGGACATCGCGGACCCCCGCGTGGCGCCAGCATGGCGTAGCCGCCGACCGGAGAAAAGCGCGTTGCCCCCGATCAGTTGGCGGGCGCAGCCAGAGCCTGAGTGACCGGGACCATCGCCACGCGACTGGCGCGGTCCGCCAGCGCCCAGACCAGCAGGGCCGAGATCGTCTCGGGCCGCATCCGGCCAACCAGAATCACAGAGTCTTCCTGCCCCGCCTTAAAGGCGGCATTGTCTAGGAACCGGCGCACCACATCTGCCGACTGCCCTTCGGAATCGAGATCGCGGAACACCGTGCCCGCCGGAACCCCCTGACGCTGCGCCAGCCTCAACCCGGTATCCAGCCCCTCGGGGTAAAGGACGAGGCCATAGCCGGCCTCTTTCAGCCCTTCGGCGAGCCTTTCGGACTGTGCCCGCCCCCCCTGAAGCGATCGGCTGCCGGTTTCCATCACGGCCACCGCCTCGGTGATACCGCCAAGCGCCGCGTCGATATCGCCTTCGGCCGGGCTGTCCATCAGCGCCAGCACTTCGATCCCGCGACGGCGATATGTCTGCATGATCTCTGCGGCTTTTGGCGAAGTGGTCGGGATTGCAACCGAGACCGGATAGGGAAAATTCCGTGGCAACGACTGCGACCCCGACCCGTCATCGATCAGAATGATAGACAGCAGGGGCCGGTCGCTTGCCGATACCGGGGGGCTCGCGAACTTCTCGAACGGCGGGCGCAAGTCTTCGGCCGGTGGCTCTGCAGGCGCCTCGGCCGGGGCAGCTTCCGCCTCGCGCTCGGTCAGGGGACGAACCGGAGTGCCGGGCATAGACGGCGCCGCTGCCGCAACCTGCGGCTCTGCCTCATCCGCCGCGCCGGAGGGCGGGGTATCCTCTGGCGTGGCCTCACCGGGGCCGGTGCCGCGTTCCGTCACGACAGGATCAGCCGCCCCTTCCGGATCGGACGCACTGCCGGGCACGACATCCGGACCGGCACCGGATTGGGCGTCGGAGGCGGGGCTGACCTGAACCTCCGGCCTCTCTTCGGTCGCCTCCGGGGCAGCCGTGACGAGAGCGTCCGCCCCTGCCGAAAGGTCGGTCTCATCGGCGGTTTCGGCAACCGACTGATCCGGCGCATCTGTGGCATCGACGGCTTCAGGCTCTGCCGGCCTGCCCGCATCGACAGCGCTTGTGCCGGCGCCTTCGGTCGCGCTGGCAGCAACGTCATCAGATACATCTTCGGCGGCCGTTTCGGCGGCATCGGCCTCACTGACCATGGCGTCAGTGCCGCTCTCTTCCCCAGTCGCTGGGCCGGTATCGGCGACGGCAGCCCCGTCGCCCGCGCTGGTGACAGCCTCACGATCCTGTCCAGCGGGGGGCGCATCCGCGCCGCCTGCCTCCCCGGACGGCGCATCCTCCGGCCCATCCGCGGCCTGAGCCAGATCGGCCCCGGGAAATCCGGTGACCTCCTCGCCCGGCTCCGCCCGTGGCGGCAGAGCAGGCCGGGTCGTGATATCGGGCGCAGTATCGACGGCGGCCGGCACAGGCCCCTGCGCAAGCGGGCTGGGCAGCACCGGATTCTCCGGCGACGGGGCCTCCGTCAGACCGGCATCAGGCTGTGCCGCCTCGGGCAGACCGTCATAGGCGGTCTCCACAGGCACGTCACGGACCGCCGGCGCCTCTTGCACAGCCGTCGGCACACTGTCCCGGTCGGCGCGGGGCGCGGCGGGGCTGTCGGCTTTGTCAGGCGGGCTGGCGATGGCTGGCATCTGGGCCGGTGCATCGTCACGCGGCACGTTGAACATGGCGCCTTCCGGCACCGGCGGACGTGTCCCGGCCCCATCGCTCAAAGTGCCCGGCAGCGGAGCGCTGAGCGAACTGATTGCGGCAATGACCACAGCCACGACAAAACCGATCATGAGTCCGGGAAGGACACCTTTCGTCACCTTCTGCTCTCCTTCTGCCGGGCTTTGTCCCGATCTGCCGTTCTTCCACCGTTGGCCGCGCCTCTTGACGGTGGCTCCGGCTGTGTCGCATCTAGGGCCGGTTCGGCATCCCCGGTGTGCATCCTGAATGCGACAGTCGAACGCCATGATATCACAAGTCGGAACCTGTGCCAGTCCGCGCGGCTCCGCAGCCAGGAAAGGCGGCACATGAGTGACGCGTTGAAACCGATCATCGCCGCAGCCGCGGATCGCAATCTGACCCGCGCCGAGGCAGAGGACGCGTTTGAGATACTGTTCGAAGGACAGGCCACCCCTGCGCAGATAGGCGGGCTGCTCATGGCGATGCGGACCCGTGGCGAAACGGTGAACGAATATGCCGCCGCAGCCGCGGTCATGCGGTCCAAATGCGTGCCGGTCTCCGCACCGAAGGGCGCCATCGACATCGTCGGAACCGGCGGTGACGGCAAGGGTACGCTCAACATCTCGACCGCCACGGCCTTTGTCGTGGCGGGGGCGGGCGTGCCGGTGGCCAAACACGGCAACCGCAACCTGTCGTCTAAATCCGGCGCGGCGGATGCCCTGTCTCAGATGGGTGTGGATGTCATGGTAGGGGCCGATATCGTCGAACGCGCCCTCACAGAGGTTGGGATCGGGTTCATGATGGCGCCGATGCACCATCCCGCGACCCGCCATGTGATGCCCGTCCGTCAGGAGCTTGGCACCCGCACCATCTTTAACATCCTCGGCCCGCTGACAAATCCCGCCGGTGTGACGCGTCAGCTGACGGGCGCATTCTCACGCGATCTGATCCGCCCGATGGCCGAGACGCTGGCCCTTCTCGGCTCCGAACAGGCCTGGCTTGTCCACGGATCGGACGGCACGGACGAGCTGGCCATTTCGGGCGTCAGCTGGGTGGCGGCGCTGGCGCCGGACGGCACGGTGTCGGACCTTGAGCTCCATCCCGAGGATGCGGGGCTCCCCCAACATCCCTTCAGCGCCATCGTCGGCGGCACGCCAGAAGAAAACGGCCGCGCCTTCCGCGCCCTGCTGAACGGAGAGAAAACCGCCTACCGGGACGCCACACTTCTGAATGCCGCGGCTGCTCTCGTCGTATCGGGGCAGGAGACCGATCTGAAAGACGCCGCCCGCCGCGCCGCCGAAAGCATCGACAGCGGCGCCGCCCGCTCCAAGGTCGAGGCCCTGGCACGCCTGACCTCGGGCGCTGCCAAATGATCCCGGAGCCATGGGCCGCGCTGCCGTTCTTTGAAACCTCCTACCCCCGGATATCCGGGGTCCTTTCGGACCTGCCGGCTGTTCTGCCGCCTGAATGTCAGCGATTTGCCGCGCTGAACCTGTGCCCGCCCGACCAGACGCGGGTCATTATCCTCGGACAGGACCCCTATCCGACGCCCGGCCATGCCCACGGGCTTGCCTTCTCTGTGGAACCCAACGTGCTGCCCCTGCCGCGATCGCTTTACAATATTTTCAAAGAGCTACGCAGCGACCTTGGCGGACAGCCCGACAATGGCGACCTCCGGTTCTGGGCCCGGCAGGGGGTTCTGCTGCTGAACACGGCCCTGTCCGTCCCTGCCGGCAAAGCCGGCGGCCATGCGCGCCTTGGCTGGGCCGAACTGACAATGCAGGTGATCGACCGGCTGTCGGACCGGCCCCGTGCATTTGTGCTCTGGGGCAACCACGCGCAATCCTTCCGCCAGCACATCCGCCCCCCCGCATCCGGCGACCGGCATCTGATCCTGGCCTCCGCCCATCCCTCGCCGCTCTCCGCCCGTCGCGGATTTTTCGGCTCCCGCCCATTTTCAACCGTCAACAACTGGCTTAAATCCCGGGGAGAACCCGAAATCGACTGGATCGGAGCGCACGCGGAATGACCGGAACCGTCCTCGACCGTATCAAAGCCTACAAACTGGAAGAGATCGCCGCGGATAAGCAGGCGGTCCCTCAGTCCGAGATGGAGGCCCGCGCCCGCGATGCCGCGCCCGTCCGACCCTTTGGAGAGGCGCTGCACGAAGCGGCCCGAACCGGCTATGGCCTGATCGCCGAGATAAAGAAGGCCTCGCCCTCCAAAGGGTTGATCCGGGAGGATTTTGACCCGGCCAGCCTTGCAGCCGCCTATGCAGCCGGCGGCGCGACTTGCCTCTCTGTCCTGACGGACACACCCAGTTTTCAGGGCGCCAAGGAGTTTCTCGTTCAGGCCCGCGCGGCTTGCGACCTGCCCGCCCTGCGCAAGGATTTCATGTACGACACCTATCAGGTGGCCGAGGCGCGCGCGCTTGGGGCGGACTGCATCCTGCTGATCATGGCCTCGCTGGAAGACGCCCAGGCGCTGGAGCTTGAGGACGCCGCGCTAACCTGGGGCATGGACGTCTTGATCGAAGTGCATAACGCGGAAGAGCTGGAACGCGCATCGGCGCTGAAATCCGGCCTTCTGGGTATTAACAACCGCGATCTCAAAACCTTTGAAACGACCCTCGATACCACCCGGACCCTTGCGCGCCTGGCACCCGAAGACCGCACCCTGATTTCGGAAAGCGGCCTGTTCACGCCCGACGATCTTGCCGATATGGCGCAATATGGCACCCGCTGTTTTCTGATCGGCGAAAGCCTGATGCGGCAGGCCGATGTGGAACAGGCCACCCGTGATCTGCTGGCACAGCCGGCAGGCGGCATGGGGATGGGACACGCGCTGTGAGCCTGACCCATTTCGACAAATCAGGTCAGGCCCATATGGTGGACGTCTCGGACAAGCACGACACAGACCGCATTGCGACCGCCGGCGGGTTTGTCCGCATGCTGCCGGACACACTTGCGTTGATCCTGCAGGGCGATACGAAAAAGGGCGATGTCCTGGGTATTGCCCGGCTCGCAGGGATTATGGGCGCAAAAAAGACCGCCGATCTGATCCCCCTGTGTCATCCGCTGCCTGTGACCAAAGTCACGGTCGATCTGACGCCCGACACCGCGCTGCCCGGCATCCGGATCGAAGCCACGGTCAAGACCACAGGAAAAACCGGGGTGGAGATGGAAGCCCTGACCGCCGCCTCGACGGCGGCGCTGACCATCTATGACATGTGCAAGGCCGTGGATCGCGGCATGGAAATCGGCGGCATCCGCGTTCTGCTGAAAGATGGCGGCAAATCGGGGCGCTACGAGGCACCGACCGGATCAGCGGAATGATTTCCGTCGCCGAGGCACTGGAGGCGCTATTTGCCCTTTCCGCGCCTCTCGGCGCCGAAGAGGTCCCGCTTACCGAGGCATCGGGCCGTATCCTGGCCTGTGATATCTCTGCCCGCCGCGATCAGCCGCCCTTTGCCGCGTCGGCCATGGATGGATATGCCCTGCGCGACGCCGATCTGGCCCCCGGCGCGACCTTCGACATCATAGGAGAGGCCGCAGCCGGTGCCGGATTTGCCGGCCAAGTGCGTGCCGGCCAGTGCACGCGCATCTTCACCGGCGCGCCCCTGCCCCAGGGCGCCGACCGCGTGGTCATACAGGAGGATGTGACCCGCGACGGCGACCGGATCACCGTAACCGGCGCCTATGGCGAGGGCACGAATATCCGACCCGCCGGCAATGATTTCCGCATTGGCGACACGATCAGTGCCCCCCGTCTTCTGACGCCTGCCGATGTAGCGCTGCTGGCCGCGATGAACATTCCCCGCGTGCCGGTCACCCGGCGCCCCATCGTCGCGCTGATCCCGACCGGAGACGAGCTGGTCCAGCCGGGCGAGACCCCCGGCCCCGATCAGATCGTCGCCTCTAACAGCTACGGCCTGCATGCGCTCTTCTCCGCCGCAGGAGCAGAGCCGCGCCTTCTGCCCATTGCCCGCGACCGGATCGAGAGCCTGGAAACGGTGTTCGATATGGCAGCAGGCGCCGATATCGTCATCACCATCGGCGGCGCCTCGGTCGGCGATCATGACCTCGTGGCGCAGGCCGCACAGGGGCGCGGCATGGAGCAGAGCTTTTACAAGGTCGCCATGCGCCCCGGCAAACCGCTGATGGCCGGGCGGCTGGACGGGGCCGCGATGATCGGCCTGCCCGGCAATCCGGTCTCGGCCATGGTTTGTGGCCATATTTTCGTTGTTCCGGTCATCCGCCACATGCTGGGCCTGGGTGCCGCCCCCGCCCCGCGTCAGCAGGCACAGCTGATCGAGGACCTTCCCGAAAACGGCCCGCGCGAACACTATATGCGCGCACAGCTGACCGCCGATGGCATACGCCCGGATCGCCGGCAGGACAGCGCCTTGCTGTCCGTGTTGTCAGCGGCTTCCGCCCTTCTGGTCCGGCCACCTCATGCACCTGCGGCCCGGGCGGGCGAGCTGGCCGAATACATCCGGCTGTGACCCCGCCGGAGACGCGACCGCATCTTACAGCTCCGTACCGCCCTCGCCCGATCCCGAGCCGTACTCCAGCCAGCGCCGGTCCTCCGGCGACAGCCTGTCGGACATGATGGCATCATAGGCTGCCAGCTCTTCCTGCGTCAGCTGGCCCTGCCAGGTCCCGTTTGTGCCGCTCCGAAAGAAATCCGCATCCGATTTAAAGAACCCCTTGCCCCCCGAAGGTGCAAACCGGTCCGCATTCCGCCGCATATTCTCAAAGCCCGCCGCCTCAACAAGCCGCGCCATCACCGGCGGAGGATATGATATCCCCAGCAGAGCACAGAGCCGGTCGAACACCCCCGGCAGATCCCGCTTCATATCCGCATAATGAAACAGCGAGACGCCCGGTTGGTGGGACAGGGCCCGCGCCGCCTCGTAATGCTGCAGGATATGAGCCAGCGGCATGGCATCGCAGGTGTCGCCATCCGGACCGCCCGCCAGAAAATGCCGGAATGTGTCGCCGGCGGTATCCTCCTGCGGATACCACGCGTCGAACCACGACACCGGTAGATTGCGGACGTAATTGCGGAAGGAAAAATGCGCATCCAGAGGATGCCGGAACACGCAGATGTACCGGACAGCATCATGCAGCGGCAGTCCATCCATTGGCGTATGGCTTTTCATACTGCGGCGGTGGGTCATGGCCTCAAGCCGCTCCGCCACTTCTGTCATGTCACGCACACGGATATCGACCCATGGCATCTTGACGGAAAACTCCGGCGTGATGTCGGGATCCCCCGCGAGCAGCAGAGCGATAATCGTCTGCATCCATGTCGTACCGCATTTGGGCGGGGAAACCACAATCACATCGTCGGGCCGGAGCGTGACCTGATCCCATCGCCGGCTGTCGGTCAACGGACCGAGATAGATCGCGCGCTCTGTCATCTCCGGCCTCCAGTCATATGGGCCGCATGGTCAGCGCGGCCGTGAGCCTTCACCCAACTCTACAGCCCCACCCCTGTTGCGCAAAGATCAGAACACCCCGCCCGGGTACGGAGGCCAGAAGAGCAACCTGCATCGCGTGTGTCGGGCAAGATGCACGGATATTCCGGCTATCGGCGGCCGCGGCAGGACGGCGTCGCAAAATTCCGGCGCGCATCAATTAAACTAAAACATTTCAGAATGTTGAGACTCGTTCATGACTCAAAAATCCAGCCGGATTCGCGCGGCCTCTCAGCCTGCCTCATTCACCTTTAGCGGTCATGCAGCCCGCGCCCGAGAAGAATTTTCGCTTCGGCCTTGTCGATCCGCGAGGCGCGTGTCGCGGATTGTTTTGCCCCCGCAAAATGCAGAACCCATCCGCGACGGCGACCGGGCGTCAGCGCCGACCAGGCCTCGAAAAACTCCGGGTAGCCATCCAGCCGCTGGACCAGCTCTTCGGGATAATCCATGTCATCTGGTGGCAGCGTGACCTTCGCGCCGGCCCTTTCCAGCTCGACCGCCTCATGGATGTAGGCCTCCAGTACCGGGCGCAGAGTTGCGACCTCTTCGGCCGAAGTGACCCGCACAACCCGGGCCGCCCGGCTGTTCGGGCCCGACGGCTCCAGAATACCTTCCGGATCGCCGAGCAGCACGCCCTTGAAAAAGGAGAGAACGGCGGCATCGCGGTAATCCCCGACCATGCAGAGATTGGCCGAACCCAGAACATAGACCGGACCGCGCCATTTGAACGCCTCGTCCAGCGGGCCATCCAGCAATATCTGCCGCAGGGCCCGGGCTGCTTCAGGCCAATGGACGACGCGTGTATCGTACCAGACGCTGACGCGGCGGTCCGGCGCGCCCATCGCTCAGCCCTGACGATCCAGGATATTCCGGAAGGCCCAGGGATTTTCCTCGTCGAGATCCTCCGGGAACTGGGTTTGCCGGTCCGTCAGCGGCGTCCAGTCTGTATAATGCGCCTCGACCGGGCCAAGATAGGGGCGTTGCACCTCCAGGCACCGGCGATGATCCATTTCGTCGGTCTCCACGATCCCCGCCTGCGGGTTTTCCAGCGCCCAGACCATGCCGGCCAGCACCGCCGATGTCACCTGCAACCCGGTCGCGTTCTGATCCGGCGCCAGCCGTTTGGTTTCTTCGTTGGACAGGCGCGACCCATACCAGAGCGCGTTCTTTTCATGCCCGAATAGCAGCACGCCCAGCTCGTCGATGCCGCCCGCTTCGATCTCATCCACGTCAAGAATATGATGAACCTCCTGGATCTGTCCGGAGCCGAACATTTCATGCAGCGACAGCACCGCATCGTCGCAGGGATGGTAGGCATAATGACAGGTCGGACGGAATTCCGGCGCCTCGGCGGGCCCGACGGTGTAATAGTCCGAGATCGAAATCGCCTCGTTATGAGTCACGAGGAACCCGAACTGAGGCCCCGGCGTCGGGCACCAGGTCTTGACGCGGGTGTGGGCGCCGGGCTGTTCCAGCCAGATCCCCGCCTGGCATCCCGTCTCATGGCCATGCGCATTTTCGGGCATCCAGCTTTCGGCCGTGCCCCAGCCCAGCTCTGCCGGCTGAAAGCCTTCGGCGATAAACCCTTCCACTGACCAGGTATTCACGAAATGACCCGGCGCGCGCGGCGTCAGCCGGACCTGGGTGTCGCGTTCCGCGATATGAACCCCTTTGACGCCCAGCCTCTGCATCAGCCCTGCCCAGTCTTCCCGTGTTTCCGGCTTGGCCTCCACGCCGAGGTCCGCGGCCAGCGTCAGCAGCGCCTCTTTGACAAACCAGGACACCATCCCCGGGTTCGCGCCACAGCAGGAGACGGCGGTCGTCCCGCCCGGATTGGCCGCTTTTTCATCGCGCATCGCCTGACGCAGCGCGTAATTGGTCCGGTCGGCATTGTCTTCGGTCCCAAAGTAATAGCCCGCCCAGGGCTCGACGACCGTATCAATATAAAGAACTCCGGCCTCCCGGCAGAAGCGCACAAGGTCCAGCGAAGACGTATCGACCGAGAGATTGACGACAAACCCGCCCGGCGCGACCAGCTCTCCCAGCACACGGCGATAGTTGTCGGGGGTCAGCGCTTCGGCCACATGTGCATAACCGGTTTTCGCGATATCCTCCGCCAGCGCTTCGTTGGGCTCGACAATCGTCAGCTTGCTGCGGTCAAAGTCGAAATGCCGTTCGATCAGGGGCAGCGTGCCGCGTCCGATTGACCCGAAACCGATCAGGATAATTGGGCCATCTATCTTGGCATATACGGGATAGGTCAAACGGGTCTCCTGTCGGATGTGCATTTCACCCCGACAATAGCGGATTGGCCCGCAAGGTCCATGCGACGGCAGAGCCCGCTGCGGATACTGGCGCGAAATATGTGCCGGGGCCGGTCACCGGAAGCAGATTGCTCGGATTGACGACCGCTCCGTCATGGACCGGAGGCCGAAACGCGCAGCACGTCACGCGATCGCCAAAAGACCGGCGCAGAGACCAAATGAAAAAGGCCGCATTCGATGAATGCGGCCTTTCCGATTTTCACGCAGATCAGAGATCAGTTCTGCGCGTAATATTCGATAACCAGGTTCGGTTCCATCAGCACCGGATAGGGCACGTCAGACAGGCCCGGGGTCCGAACGAAGGTTGCAACCATTTTGCTGTGGTCAACGTCCAGATAGTCGGGAACGTCGCGCTCTGCCAGCTGAACGGCTTCGAGCAGCGCAACCATTTGCTTCGACTTGTCACGGACCTCGATCACGTCACCCTCTTTCACGCGGTAGGAGGGGATGTTCACGCGCTTGCCGTTTACCAGCACATGGCCGTGGTTCACGAACTGACGGGCGGCAAACACAGTCGCCACGAATTTCGCACGGTAAACAACCGCGTCCAGACGGCGCTCCAGCAGGCCGATCAGGTTCTCACCGGTGTCACCCTTGGTCCGGGCGGCATCGCCGTAGATGCGCTTGAACTGCTTTTCGGTCAGGTCGCCGTAATAGCCCTTCAGCTTCTGCTTTGCGCGCAGCTGCAGGCCGAAGTCGGACATCTTGCCCTTGCGGCGCTGACCATGCTGGCCGGGGCCGTATTCACGACGGTTGACCGGGGATTTCGGACGGCCCCAGATGTTCTCGCCCATCCGGCGGTCGATTTTGTACTTGGCAGACGTGCGTTTGGTCACGGCTGATCTCCTTTATATTTGGCTCCGCAACCTGACCAAAAACCGGGTCCCACTTTTCGGTTTGCGGAGATCTCTCCGGCCAACCGTTCCAAGTCAGTCCCGCTCCCGGCCCTGCCGCGGCGATAAAGGGCGTTGTCCTCTGGGCGAACCCTGACAGGCATCCCCTTGCGGGGGCCACCAACACCAATGAAGCCGCGCTTATACTGCGCCGGAACCGAGAGTCAACGGCCTGATTTACGGAAAAGAGCTGGCCAGACCTGAGCGGTGGTTACGCCGCATCATGCAGCAGGATCGCCGCCTCGGCCTTGCTCAGGCTTCGCCGGGCATGGGGGCCATAGGTTTCCGGCGCCGTGCGCACGCCGGTCAGCCCCGACAGCAACCGCGACCGGTCCCCCGGATCCAGCTCGGAGAAATCGGCGCTCCCGGGGTGAAAACTTTCCGTCTCGACCCGATTGGCCCAGATCACCTCATGCGTGGCCAGCATCAGATGAATGTATTCCACAGACCTGAGGCCGGTCGCCCGCGTCACGGTCGTGCCGTTCAGCAGATCTCGGGCACAGACCAGAACCTCTGACGTATTGAACAAGGCTCTGGCGGCACCGCCACGCAACAACAGCCGATGATCCGGAGAGACCAGCAGGCTCTGGTCCGGACGCTGAATGCCAAAAGACCCGGGCCCGATGCAGACCGGGCACAGGTCCGGCTCCAGCGCCAGACGCGCCCCGGAAAGCCTGCGCCGCCCCATCCAGAGGATTTCCCTGGGCCCGCTGTCCCGGGTCGAGACAAGATCGCCCTCGCGCAGCGCCTCGATCAGTTTCGGACCGCGGGGCGTGCTGATCACCGTGCCGGGGGTGAAACAGATCATGCCCCGATTATCCGCCCGCGCGGGCAGCGGATCGATATTGCAGGACACGACCCAGTGCATCCGTCCCGCCGGCGGCAGATCGTTCTCGAATATGACAACCTCCTGCCCGTCGCGCCCCGATGCAAGCATGGCCGTGAAACGGTTCAGCCCGTCGGTCAGCACAAAACTGTTCGGAATGACCGGCTCCATGTCCGGCACCGCAGCGCGTGCGGCCGCGCCGCGCCCGTCAAGCAACCTCCGGGCAACACGACCGGCCCGGCGACGCAGCTGGATATCGGCCTCTGAAAGATCGAGCGTCAGAAGTTCGCCCGGACCGTCGACCCGTGTCGCCCGCCCTTCCCAGGACCATGTCGACCCGGCGCGCAGAGCATGGCTGGACTGGCCCTGCATGCCGTCGATCTCGATCTGACGCAAAGAAAGCACAAACGTGCCCCGAATGCCCGTTGCCATGAATACCGCCTGTATTGCTGCCGGTCTTGCGCCGGCGGACCACTCTCAGGGCGGCGAACATCTGACGGCTCGCCTTTCCCTGTTCGCACGATAGCAGAGAAGCAGGCCACGGGAAAGGGACAGGGCGCGACGCGCCGACTGCTCAGAAGGCGATCTGAATCCGAAGCGATCCCAGCAGCTGTGCCTCAGACTGCCCGACAAATTCCGGCCCCATAAGCGTCAGCCCGTAAAATCCGGTCCATCGCTTGTTCTGCCAGTGGACGCCGCTTCGCACGCGATACCGTACGTCCCGCCGGATCGCATCCGGCAGATACAGGCTGTCCATCACCCGCGCGACATCTGCTCCGGCCACAAAGCTCCACCCGTCGGCCGCCCGGCGGATAGCGCGGAACCGCTGACCGGTGACCGGGTCACGCACAAGCAGTTCCCCCTGCCCGGCCGGACCGACGCTGACATCGAACCCGGCACGCAGAATATCCTCCGGCCCGGCCCGCACCTCGACAAAGGGGCGGAGCGTGGCCGATCCGGCCACAAAGTTACGCCCCATCTCCCAGACAGCGGCGGCGTGTACCCCGTCTGGCACCTGCCCCGCCAGCACGGCAGGAGAGGCCTTGCGCACGCCCAGCCCGTCATGGATCCAGTTCTGCAGATCCGTAAGCCCGTTCTGCGGGCCGGTCACGACCACATCCGCCCCGAGCGCCGTATCCCATTCGCCCAGTCTGAAATGCGTATGAAGTCCCAGCGACAGGGCCGCGGCATAGGGCCTGTCCCCGGCGGTTCGCCCCGACAGCTGACGCGGCGCGATAATCTCGCCGCCCAGCCTGATCTCGATAATGTCGCCCGGCTGGGTCGGCAGCCGGCCTTCCCAGCCCCGGCCGTAGATGCGGCTGCCGATGACCGACCCGGTCCGCCAGCGGTCATGCCCGTCCCCGTAGAAATCGTTGTTCACGATCCGGCCATGTCCGAGATAGCGGTATCCGCCCTCTGCGGGGTCGGCCCGCGCGACCTGCGTCAGGCCCGCCCCGGACACAAGAAAGAGGCTCAGCACGAACAAAAGGGTCAACAGACGAGCGGGCATGATTCCTCCTGCCGGTGATTGCGGCACGCCTATCTCAAACCGGCTCTTAGACCAAGTCTGATTGCATCCGGCCAGACCGGCACCCGCCCAACTTGTAACACAGGTTTATTTAACACAGGTTTGTTCACGTGGCGCCGGTGTGCCGCTCCCGGCACATAAATCCGGCCAGCCCCACCGGCTAGCCATCACGATGGTGCAGAACCCGGCCGATCACATTCATAAGAAGCTGTGCCGCGAGGATACTTGTGATCCCGGCGGGGTCGTGATCGGGCGCCACCTCAACCAGATCGAGCCCCACGATATCGCCCTGCCGGGCAATGCCATCGAGCAGCTCCAGCACTTCGTAGTAGAGAAAGCCGCCATGGCTGGGCGTGCCGGTGCCCGGCGCGATGGAGGGGTCGAAGCCGTCGATATCGATGGTGACGTAGTAGCGTTCGCCCGGCGGTATCCGCGACAGCACGCCCGCCACACCAAGCTCCCGCGCCTGGCGGACAGACAGGATATCCGCCCCCATCGCCCGCGCCGCATCATACCCGTCCTTGGCCGTGGACGAAACATTGCGGATGCCGACCTGCGTCAGGCCGCTGACCCAGGGCTTCTCCGCGGCGCGCCGCATCGGATTGCCATGCCCGTACCGCACGCCATGGCGTTCGTCGACGAAATCCAGATGGGCATCGATCTGGATCAGATGAAACGGCTCTTCCCCGTCAAACGCGCTGATGCAGGGAATATTGATCGAATGATCCCCGCCGATGACAACCGGCAAAGCCCCCGCCGACAGGATTTTGCGCACACCCGTTTCGATATTCGCATGGCTCTGCAGCGTGTCCGTATGCACGATATCGGCATCCCCGATATCGACGACGCTCACCCGGTGCGGTTCCAGATAGGTGACGTCATCCTCATGGTCATATGCCCCGGCATGCCCGAAAGAAAACAGGGTCGAGGCTTCCCGGATGGCCCGTGGCCCCATGCGCGCACCGCTGCGCCACTGGGTGCCGCCATCAAACGGGGCGCCCAGGACCGCGACATCCGCGTCGATGCTGTCCCAGTCCTCCACATATGGATATTTCCCGAAGGTGCAGATCCCGACAAATGGCAGGTTCAGACGCCCGCTCTCATACCCATGTCTCATATCCGTACCTCTTGATGGCCTGCCCCAATATGCATGTCCGCGCGCGCCTGTCGCCAGGCATCGGCCCGGCCAGAGACAAAGAACGTCACTCTTTCTGAGACTTGCCCCTTCCCTGATCGGCCCAAACCATTACCTTGAGCCAGAACTGACTTCCCGGACCGGAGCCTGACATGAGCGGACTGATCGCCCTACTCGACGACGTTGCAGCCATTGCCAAGGTCGCCTCGGCCTCTATCGACGATGTGGTCGGACAGGCGGTCAAAGCCTCCACCAAAGCTGCCGGGGCGGTCATCGACGATGCTGCGGTCACGCCCAAATATGTCCATGGCTTTTCCGCGGACCGGGAGCTGCCCATCGTCTGGAAGATCGCACGCGGGTCCCTGTTCAACAAGCTCGTCATCCTGCTGCCGATCGCGCTGCTCCTCGCGGCCTTCGCGCCGATCTTGATTTATCCTTTGCTGATGCTTGGCGGCGGCTATCTCTGTTTCGAAGGGGCGGAGAAGGTCTGGCATGCGGTCAGCCCCGCGCACCACGATCAGGCCGAGGCGGTCGAGAAAAAGATCACCGACGGCGCCCATCTTGAGGAACAGAAGGTCAAAGGTGCCATCAAGACCGATTTCATCCTCTCGGCCGAGATCATGACGATTATTCTGTCGGCCCTGCCGGAAGGCCAGCCCTTCTGGATGCAGGCAATGGCGCTTGCCGTGGCCGGGGTCCTGATCACGCTGGCCGTCTATGGCGCGGTTGGCCTGATCGTGAAAGCCGATGACCTTGGCCTTGCGATGGCGGCGCGGGGGCGCCTTGGCGCGACGCGGAGCCTGGGCCGCTTTATCGTGCGCGCCATGCCCGTGTTCATGCAGATCCTGATCGTTGTCGGCACCGCCGCCATGATCTGGGTGGGCGGGTCCATTCTCGTGCACGGGCTGGAGGTTCTCGGCTGGCCCTGGCCATACGAGGCGATCCACCACCTGGCGGAAGCCGCTGCTCACAGCGTGTCGCCTGACGGCAATGGGACCGTCGCCTGGGTGGTCACCGCCTTCTGCGACGGCGTCATCGGTCTGGCCGTGGGCGCGGCCCTTATCCCTATCGTGAGCACCGTGATGGGCCTTCTGGGCCGGTCTCAGCCAACGACGCATTGAAAACGGACCTGACCCGGCACCGCTCCATTTCCGGGCGAAGGCCCGCGAATTGGGTCGGCTCCCGCAGAAACTATCGCCCCCGGCCTCTGCTCGGTGCTACTCTGGCGGAAGGGAGAGGCTGCGTGACCACATTCAACAGTGAAAAAGCGGCGGCGCTGCACCGCGAACTGCATTCACATCTGCCGTCTGACCCCGCGCTTCGGGTAAAGACCCTCGAAAGCCTTGCCGTGGAGAAGGGTCTGGTCGCGCCGGAAAGCCTCGACGCCTGGGTCGAAACCTACTCCGAACATATCGGACCCAAGCGCGGCGCGCAGGTCGTGGCACGGTCCTGGCTGGACCCGGCATTTCGGGCCCGCCTGCTGGAGAATGCCGCAGAGGCGATAACGGCGTTCGGCTTTCAGGGCGACGCGACGGCCCATCTCAAAGCGGTCGAAAATTCGGACACGCAGCATCATCTGGTCGTCTGCACCCTGTGCTCCTGCTATCCGTTTTCGGTGCTTGGAATGTCCCCGGCCTGGTACAAATCAGCCGAATACCGTGCCCGCGCCGTGCGCGAGCCCCGCAAGGTTCTCGAAGAATTCGGCGTGATCCTGCCCCGGGACGTGGGTGTCCGCGTCTGGGACAGCACGGCCGAGCTCCGGTATCTCGTTATTCCCCAACGCCCTGCCGGCACAGAAGGCTGGACCGAGCCGCAGCTAGCCGCCCTCGTCACCCGCAATGCCATGATCGGAACGCAGCGCGTCCTGCAGGCGGAGACGGCGTGATGAATGGCATTCATGACCTCGGCGGGGCCCAGGGGTTCGGCCCTATCCCCATTGCGACCGGCGACAAAGAGTTCCGGGACCTGGAGGACTGGGAAAAGCGGGTCACGGCCCTGAACTGGTCGCCGATCACGTCGGGCAGCACGATCGACTGGTTCCGCCATGTCATCGAAAGGATGGTCCCCAAAGACTATCTCAACTTCTCGTATTTTCAGAAATGGTGCACTGCGGATCTGGTGATCATGCTCGAGGCCGGGACGATCACGCTCGACGATGTGATGCGCGGGCACGTCAATGACCCGGTGGCGCCGCCCTCTGCGATGACGGTCGAGGATACAATCGCGGGTGTTGCGGCCTCCGCGTTTGATTTCGCGCGACAGACGTCGCAGGCGCCCCTCTTTACCATTGGCGACAGGGTGCGCGCGCGGCGGCTGATGACGTCGAACCACACCCGCCTTCCCGGATATGTCCGTGGGTGCGAAGGCGAGGTGATCGCACATCATGGCGCGCATGTCCTGCCAGACCGCAACGCCGAAGGTGTTGAGGTCCCCGAACACCTCTATACCATTTGCTTCCGGGCCGTTGCCCTTTGGGGTGACGGCGCCAATCCGCGCGACGACGTCACACTGGACCTGTGGGAAAGCTACCTTGTTTCGACCTGACGATCCGCTGGATCCACCCAGCCCGGTTTTTGACGAACCCTGGCAGGCACAGGCGCTTGCCCTGGCCGCGGGCCTGGTCCGGGGTGGCCATATAACCGGATCGGCCTGGGCAGACACGCTTGGCGCAGAATTGAAAAACGCCGAAGACCGCGGTGCACCTGACACGCTGCAGACCTATTACTTGGCCGTTCTGAGCGCGCTGGAAGCGCTCACCGAACAAGCCGGCATATCTCCGGATACCCGCCAGATACGGCGCGCGGAATGGGAGGCCGCCTATCTGCGCACGCCGCACGGGAAGCCGGTCACATTGTAACCGGATACAGCGGCCACAGGCGGCTGGGCCTGGTGGCCGGCCCCCGCACGGCGCACCCTGCGACAACCCCGGTCATGGACCCGATCAAGGAACCAACGGAAACAGCGGCGACGGAACCGACGCCTTTCGCTGTGCAGGAAGGCTCAGCCTCCGACACCCAAATGGCTGTCCGATCAATCGGATAGCCAAACCTTTGCCGTCAGGTCACCCGGGGGGGGAAACACTGTCACCCGCATTTCGAATGCCCACAGGACGAGCAGGTCATGCAGCCCTCGATCATCTGCATTGTGTACTGGCCACAGGAGGGGCAGGCCTTACCGCGCTGGCCACTCTCCAGCCCCACGACCTTGGCGGTGGGATCGGCCTTCAGCCCCTTGCCCTCGCCCTCGATGAACCCGATGGAGACCAGATGCGTCTCGATCACCCCGCCAATCGCGGCAAGGATCGAGGGGATGTATTTCCCTTTGATCCAGGCGCCGCCACGCGGATCGAAGACCGCCTTCAGCTCTTCAACCACAAAGGACACATCCCCGCCCCGCCGGAATACGGCCGAGATCATGCGGGTCAGCGCCACGGTCCAGGCGAAATGCTCCATGTTCTTCGAATTGATGAAGACCTCAAAGGGGCGCCGCCGCCCGCCCACGACAATATCGTTGATCGTCAGGTAGATGGCATGTTCGCTGTCGGGCCACTTTAGCTTGTAGGTATTGCCTTCCAGCGCGGTCGGACGGTCCAGCGGATCGGCCATATAGATGACCTCGCCGCCTTCGGTGGGCATGACGGCGGGCGCCTCTTCTTTCTCCTCGGATACGGACAGAACCGACCCCGTCACATCGTTCGGGCGATAGGTCGTGCAGCCTTTGCAGCCGCTGTCCCAGGCCTCCATGTAGACGTCCTTGAATGCGTCGAAGGAGATATCCTCCGGGCAATTGATCGTCTTCGAGATGCTCGAGTCGATCCATTTCTGCGCCGCCGCCTGCATCTTCACATGCTCCAGCGGAGGCAGCGTCTGCGCATTGACGAAATAGTCCGGCAGCGGGGCGTCGCCCTTCAGATCCTTCCACATCTTCACCGCGTAATCGACGACCTTCTCCTCGGTCCGCGACCCGTCCTTCTGCAGCACCTTGCGAGTATATTCATAGGCAAAGACCGGCTCGATCCCTGAGGACACGTTCCCGGCATAGAGTGAGATCGTGCCCGTCGGCGCGATCGAGGTCAGCAGCGCATTTCGGATGCCATGTTCGGCCACGGCCGCCCGCACATCCGCATCCATCGCCTGCATCGTGCCGGAGCCCAGATAGGCGTCGCGGTCAAAGAGCGGAAACGCCCCCTTCTCCTTCGCCAGATCGACCGACGCCAGATAGGAGGCACGTGCGATGGCCCGCATCCAGGCCTCCGTCTGCGCGGCAGCCTCGTCGGAGCCATAGCGCAGCCCCAGCATCAGCAACGCATCGGCGAGGCCAGTGACACCCAGACCGATCCGACGCTTGGCCTCCGCCTCCCGCGCCTGCGCCTCCAGCGGGAAGTTCGACGCATCGACGGTATTGTCCATCATCCGCACGGCCATGCGCACCAGATCGTCCAGCGCCGCCGGATCGAGCCGCGCCTTGTCGGTGAACGGATCCGTCACCAGCCGCGCCAGATTGATCGACCCCAGCAGACAGGCGCCATAGGGCGGCAGCGGCTGTTCCCCACAGGGGTTGGTCGCGGCAATCGTCTCGCAATAGGCGAGGTTATTGGCCTGATTGATCCGGTCAATGAAGATCACGCCCGGTTCGGCATAATCATAGGTCGCCTGCATGATCCGGTTCCACAGATCCCGCGCCTGCAGCGTGTGATAGACCTTGCCGTCAAAAACCAGCTCCCAGGGCCCGTCGGCCTTCACAGCCTCCATGAACGGATCGGTCACCAGCACAGACATGTTGAACATGCGCAGCCGGGCCGGATCGCTCTTGGCGCCGATGAATTCCTCGATATCGGGGTGATCGCAGCGCATCGTCGCCATCATCGCGCCCCGGCGCGACCCCGCCGACATGATCGTCCGGCACATCGCATCCCAGACATCCATGAAGCTGAGCGGACCGGAGGCATCCGCCGCCACCCCCTTCACATCCGCGCCCTTGGGCCGGATGGTGGAGAAATCATAGCCGATCCCGCCGCCCTGCTGCATGGTCAGCGCGGCCTCCTTCAGCATGTCGAAAATGCCGCCCATATTGTCCGGCACCGTCCCCATGACGAAACAGTTAAAGAGCGTCACCTTGCGCGCCGTGCCCGCACCTGCCGTGATCCGGCCCGCGGGCAGGTATTTGAAATCCTCCAGCGCGCCGTAGAACCGCTCCTCCCAGACCTCCGGCTCCGCCTCGACCGAGGCAAGCGCCCGCGCGATTCTCCGCCAGCTGTCCTCGACCGAACGGTCGATGGGGGTGCCATCCGCCTCTTTGAAGCGGTATTTCATGTCCCAGACCTGTTCGGCGATGGGGGCGGCAAAGCGGGTCATGTCGGAATCACCTTTGGATGGTGCCTTGGAAGGGCTAGTTTTACATTGCAGGCCGTGATGGACCAGCCCCGTCCGAACCGCAAGGCGGTTGCGGGCAAGGATCGGGCGCTCTGCCCATCACCGAACACCACACTAACAGTAGTCGTTGACGAACACCATACCACAACATATTGTATCATCGCATGGGCAGCTTTACAAATATCCTCAAACTTTCCGTTGGCACTGAAAGCATGGCAGACCTCGCGGCCTGGCAATCCCAGCCCATTGCTCAGACCACCGACGGACTGCCCCGCCATGTCACCCGCATGTGGCCCAAGCGGGAGGGCGAGATCATCTCCGGCGGCTCCATCTACTGGGTCATCAAAGGCATGATCCAGTGCCGCCAGCGCGTCATCCGCCTCGATGAGGTCGACCGTGGCGACGGCATCCGCCGCTGCGCCATCGTCCTCGACCCGGAGCTGCACGCCACCGCCGCCTCCCCCCGGCGCCCCTTCCAGGGCTGGCGCTACCTCAAACCCGAAGACTCCCCGCCCGACCTGCCAAAACACCGCCAGAACGAAGACGCCCTGCCCGAGGACCTCTCCAAGGCGCTGGCGGAAATCGGCGTGCTCTGACGCCCCCCTTTTTCTTGCTGAAAATATCCCCGCCGGAGGCAACCGGGCGCAGCCCGGTCCCACAACGTCAGTCGACGTGCAGCCGCTCCAGCAGCTCGCCCAGCACCGCCCGGTCGACATCCGACATCTCCGCCCGGCGCGACCGGAAGAGCGTCGCCTGAGATTTCAGGATCAGCCCGTCCGACAGCACTTTCAGGTGGTTCGCCCGGATCGTCTCGCCGGTGGAGGTGATATCGGCAATCGCCTCTGCCGTCTCGTTCTTCACCGTGCCCTCGGTCGCCCCCTGGCTGTCGACCAGCTGATAATCGGCCACGCCGTTGACCCGAAGGAAGTCGCGCACCAGCCGGTGATACTTGGTCGCGATCCGCAGCCGGAACCCGTGCCGCGTCCGAAAGGCCGCCGCCGCCGCATCCAGATCGTCCAGAAGCTCCACATCGACCCAGCCCTGCGGCACGGCGAGGATCAGATCGGCATGGCCAAAGCCCAGCTCCGCCAGCATCTCCACCTGCTGGTCCCAGCGGGCCAGCTTCTCCTGGATCAGGTCGGTCCCGGTGACGCCCAGATGGATGCGCCCCGCCGCCAGCTCGCGCGGGATTTCGCCCGCCGAGAGCAGCACCAGCTCCACCCCGCCGATCCCCTCGACCCGGCCGGCATATTCGCGGTCCGACCCGGCCCGGCCCAGCACGATGCCGCGCTCGCCGAACCAGTCAAAGGTCTTCTCCATCAGCCGGCCCTTGGAGGGCACGCCCAGCTTCACGCTCATGCCCCGCCCCCCAGTTCCACGATCAGCCCGGGACGGACCACGCCGCCAACCGCCGGAATGCCCTGCGGTTTCCCGGCGCGCTGGCCCAGTATACGGGTCAGCGTGTCATAGCGCCCGCCCGTGGCAACCGGCGGCAGGTCCAGCCGCCCCGGCACATGCAGGCCAAAGACAAACCCGTCGTAATATTCCATGTGCAGTCGCCCATAGGCGACTTCGAAATCCAGCGTCGCAATGTCGATGCCACGCGCCGCCAGCGCATCGGCCCGGCGTGCCACCCCGTCCACAGCCCCGGCAATGGCCGGCATGTCGACGGCGATGTCGCGCAGGTGCTCCAGCGCATAGGGCAGCACTTCCCGGACCCCCAGAAGCTGGTCGATCAGCGCCACCTCACGCTCTGCGATCAGCGGCACCTCCGCATCGGCCCGCAGCGCCGCGATTCGTGCCTCAACCTCCGCCCGGCTGCGCAGCCCCTGCTCCGGCCCGGCCTCGGCAAAGGGATCGGCACTGGTGAGCAGCGCGACCCGCGAGGCGGGCACGGGCACCCGGCCCGAAAACCGGTCGAGCAGAGACCGGAACCGCTGCGGCCGCCAGACATGACGCCGCAGCGCCGCCTTGCGCGTCTCGCTGGTGTTCAGCCCTTCGACCGCCGCCAGCAGCAGGCCCATGTCGCCGGTCGTGGCCGTCAGTGTCAGCCCCTCGGTCGCAGCCAGCAAGCGGGCAAACACCTCCGCATCCGCCGCCGCCGGGTCGGAGCCGTCGAAGATCTCCAGCCCCACCTGGATATATTCATTGGCCCGCGCCTCATCCTCTTCCTGGCGACGGAAAACCTCGCCGGAATAGGTGTAGCGCGCGGGCTCCGCCCCCTGTGCCATGTGGAATTCGACCACTGGAACGGTGAAGTCGGGCCGCATCACCTGTTCGCCGCGCAGCGCGTCAGAGGTCACATAGGCCCGCGCCCGGATATCCTCTCCATAAAGGTCCAGAAGCGTCGCCTCCGGCAGCAGGATCGGGCATTCCACGGGCACGGCGCCCGCCGCCTCGAACCCCGCGCGCAGCCGGGCGGCGCAGGCGCGGACCTGCGCCCGCTCCTCGGGCGAATGTCCCTGCCAGACGGCCATCAGCCCGCCTGCCCGGCCAGAAGCTGTTTTACATGGGCGACCAGATCGCCGCGCGCAACCTCCGCCTGGGAGGGGCGTTCCTTCCACTCCTCCAGCGTCGCATTCTCCGCGATCAGCTTGCCGAGGATCAGGTCCTTGACCTGTACCACGCCACGCGCCTTCTCCTCCGCGCCTTCGATAATGGCGGCTGGAGAGTTGCGTTTGTCCGCATATTTCAGCTGGTTGCCGAAGTTCTTGGGATTGCCGAGGTAGACCTCCGCCCGGATGCCGGCATTGCGCAGCTCCGCCACCATGGCCTGGTAATCGGCCATCCGGTCGCGATCCATGACGGTCACGACAACAGGCCCCTGCGCCTCCCCGCCGATCCGGCCTTTCTCGCGCAAAGCCGCCAGCAGGCGGTCAACCCCGATGGAGACCCCCACCGCCGGAACCTCCTGCCCCGTGAACCGCTTGACGAGCCCGTCGTAGCGGCCACCCCCGGCCACCGATCCGAACTGCCGCTTGCGGCCCTTCTCATCGAGGATCTCGAAGGTCAGCTCCGCCTCGAAAACCGGCCCGGTGTAATAGCCAAGGCCACGCACCACCGAAGGGTCGATATCGATGCGATCGGCGCCATAGCCGCCGGCCTCCAGCAGCGCGGCGATCTGGGCCAGCTCCTCCACGCCCTCCGCCCCGATGGCAGAGCCACCAACGGCCGCGCGCAGGTTCTCCAGCGTCTCCGCCGCATTCGCACCCTTGGAGGTAAGGAAGGCAATCACCGGCTCCGCCTGCGCCTCGCTCAGGCCCACCCCGTCGATATAGGCGCCCGAGGCATCCAGCCGCCCCTTGCCCAGCAGCTCCCGCACACCCGCCTCTCCGACCTTGTCGAACTTGTCGATGGTGCGCAGGACATCGGCCTGCTGACCGGCGTCAGAGACGCCCATCGCCTCCAGCACCCCGTTCAGAACCTTGCGGTTGTTCACCCGAACGATGTAATCGCCGCGCGGAATGCCGACCTCTTCCAGGCAATCCGCCAGCATCGCGCAGATTTCCGCATCTGCAGCCACGGACCCAGTGCCGACCGTATCCGCATCGCATTGATAGAACTGCCGGAACCGCCCCGGCCCCGGTTTCTCGTTCCGCCAGACCGGCCCCATGGCAAAGCGCCGGTAGGGCGTGGGCAGGTCATTGCGGTGCTGGGCATAAACGCGGGCGAGCGGCGCGGTGAGGTCGTAGCGCAGGGCCATCCAGCTCCCCTTGCCGTCCTCCTCGGATTCCTGCCAGGCAAAGACCCCCTCGTTGGGGCGGTCCACATCGGGCAGGAATTTGCCAAGCGCCTCAACCGTTTCCACGGCCGACGACTCCAGAGCTTCGAACCCGTAGCGATGATAGACCCCGGCAATGCTGCGCAGCATGTCGGACCGTTCGGTCACTTCGGAGCCGAAATAGTCGCGGAACCCTTTAGGCGTCTCTGCCCGGGGTCGCGGGGTCTTCTTCTCTTTCGCCATCTGGGAACCTCTTGGCGTTCATCGAAAGGCACGGGGGCCATCCGGGGCGCGGTCTAGCCCAAGCCCCTTTGCGGCACAAGGCCGGGCCGCTATAGAGGCCAAGTGAAACGGGCCCGTGACGGCCCCGGCGGGAGAGACCATGCAGGCCCTGGAAGAACGCATCGCCCATCTGGAACGCAGCGTCGACGACCTGTCGGAGATCGTCGCCCGCCAGCAGGACGAGATCGACCTTCTGACCCGCCGCGTCCATATGTTGCTGGAACGCGAAGCGGAGCGCGAACAGGCTCAGGGCGGCGGCATATTCGTCGCCGATGAGAAGCCGCCGCACTGGTAGGGCGGTGCGGAGGGGGGCGCTGCCCCCTCTTGGCCTGCGGCCAATTCACCCCCGGAGTATTTCGGGAAAGATGAAGGGGCGGGGTGGTCCTCCGGAGCTCAGACCTCTTCGACGGACATCACTCCGGCGAGGCTTTTGATCGCGCCGCGGATCTGGGGGGTCACGGGGAATTCCGCCCCCGTCTCGATCTCCACCTCACCCGGCAGGTCCGACCCGATCAGGCAGAAGCGGATTGGTCCGGCGGCGGCGCGGGCGGCGGCGGCGGCCATGGCCTGTTGCGCGCTTTCCAGCACTTCGGCAACCGCCGGGATCGCCATCGGATCGTCCACGAAGATCCTGAGCCCGGAACCGCCTGCATCGGCCACCACCGTATCGAGCGGCGCGATGGAACGGGCCAGCAGTTTCAGCTGGTCGCTTTCCACCGTCGCCTCCACCGTCACCACCACCATGGAGCCGTTTTCGAGGTAGTCGCGGCTGGCCTCGAGCGTGTCGGAGAAGATCGTGACCTCGTAAGCGCCCGTCGTGTCCGAGAGCTGGGCAAAGGCAAACCGGTTGCCCCGCGCCGATTTGCGTTCCTGCCGGCCCGCCACGATGCCCGCCAGCTTGGCCAGCTGCGGCCCGCCCTGCGCCAGCCGTGAGACCTCGTCCAGCGTCTTGATATCCTTGCGCTTCAACGCCCCGGCGTAGTCGTCGAGCGGATGGCCGGAGAGGTAGAAGCCGATCGCCTTGAACTCCTCTGCCAGCCGTTCGGCAGGCAGCCAGTCCTGCACGGGGGCCAGGCGCGGCTCTGGCAGATCCTCGCCCGCATCACCGAAGAGCGAGACCTGGTTCGACTGCTTCTGCTCCCAGATCGCGGCGGAATACTGCACCAGCGCATCGAGGCTGTCGAAGACACGGCGGCGGTTGCCGTCCAGCACGTCGAAAGCCCCGGCGCGCGCCATCATCTCCAGTGGCCGCTTGCCGACCTTCTTCAGCTCAACCCGGCGGGCAAAATCGTAGAGATTGACGAAGGGCTTCTCCACCCCGTCGACCCTGCGCCCGTCGGTGACCAGCCGCATCGCCTCCAGCCCGACGTTCTTCAGCGCACCAAGCGCATAGACAAGCGCCCCCTCGACCACCTTAAACGACGCGTCCGAGCGGTTCACGCAGGGCGGCACGTAGGGCAGCTGCAGCGCCTTTTTCACCTCTTCGAAATAGGTGGCGAGCTTTTCCGTCAGGTGGATATCGCAGTTCATGACGCCGGCCATGAATTCCACCGGATGGTTCGCCTTCAACCAGGCGGTCTGGTAGGACACCACCGCATAGGCTGCCGCGTGAGATTTGTTGAACCCGTAGTTGGCGAATTTCTCCAGCAGGTCGAAGACCTCCGAGGCCTTCTTCTTGTCGACGCCGTTCTCCGCCGCGCCCTTCTCGAATTTCGGGCGCTCGGCGTCCATCGCCTCCTTGATCTTCTTACCCATGGCGCGGCGCAGCAGGTCGGCACCGCCGAGGGAATAGCCCGCCATCACCTGGGCAATCTGCATCACCTGTTCCTGATAGACGATGATGCCCTGCGTCTCTGCCAGGATATGGTCGATGGAGGGGTGCACGGAGGTGATCTGGCGCAGCCCGTTCTTGACCTCGCAATAGGTCGGGATGTTCTCCATCGGGCCGGGCCGGTAGAGCGCCACAAGCGCCACGATATCCTCGATACAGGTTGGCTTCATACGCTTGAGCGCATCCATCATGCCCGAGCTTTCCACCTGGAACACTGCAACCGTCTTGGCCCGGGAATAGAGGTCGTAAGTCTTTTCGTCATCCAGCGGGATCAGATTGATCTGGTTTTCCGCCCCCGGCGCGGGCTCGTAGATTTGCGTCCCATCGGCGGCGGTATGCAGATCGCGCCCGCCCGCATGGATCTGGTCGATGGCGTTCTGAATGACGGTCAGCGTCTTGAGGCCGAGGAAGTCGAACTTCACCAGCCCCGCCTGCTCCACCCATTTCATGTTGAACTGGGTGGCGGGCATGTCGGACCGCGGGTCCTGGTAGAGCGGCACCAGCCGGTCCAGCGGCCGGTCGCCGATCACCACCCCCGCCGCATGGGTAGAGGCATTCCGCAAGAGCCCCTCCACCTGCATGCCATATTGCAGCAGGCGGTCGACGACCTCCTCGTTCTTGGCCTCCTGCCGCAGGCGTTCCTCCTGCGCCAGCGCCTGTTCGATGCTGACTGGCTTCACCCCTTCGACCGGGATCATCTTGGACAGCCGGTCGACCTGGCCATAGGGCATCTGCAGAACCCGGCCGATGTCGCGCACGGCGGCCTTGGACAGCAGCGCACCGAAGGTGATGATCTGGCCGACTTTGTCGCGGCCGTATTTCTCCTGCACGTAGCGGATCGTTTCCTCCCGCCGGTCCATGCAGAAGTCGATGTCGAAGTCGGGCATCGACACACGTTCCGGGTTCAGGAACCGTTCAAACAGCAGCGAATAGCGCAGCGGATCGAGGTCGGTGATCGTCAGCGCATAGGCCACGAGCGACCCCGCGCCGGAGCCCCGCCCCGGCCCCACCGGGATATTGTTGTCCTTCGACCACTGGATGAAGTCCGCAACGATCAGGAAGTAGCCGGGAAAGCCCATCCCTTCGATGATCCCCAGTTCGAAATCCAGCCGCGCCTGATATTCTTCGGGCGTCACCGCATGCGGGATCACGGCCAGACGCGCCTGCAGGCCTTCATTGGCCATGCGACGTAGTTCCGCCACCTCGTCATCGGCGAATTTCGGCAGGATCGGGTCGCGCCGGTAGGCCATGAAGGCGCAGCGCTTTGCGATCTCGACCGTATTCTCCAGCGCCTCCGGCAGATCGGCGAACAGCGTCGCCATCTCTTCCGGCGTTTTGAAGTAATGCTGTGGCGTCAGGCGGCGGCGCGGTTCCTGCTGGTCGACATAGGCGCCTTCCGCGATGCAGATCAGCGCATCATGCGCCTCGTACATATCTGACTTGGGGAAATAGGCGTCATTGGTAGCGACCAGCGGCAGCTCCATCGCATAGGCCATCTCGACAAAGCCGCGCTCGGTCAGGCGTTCGGCCTCCGGCAGGCCCTTGTCGCCCGGATGGCGCTGCAGCTCGACATAAAGCCGGTCCGCATAGATCCCCTGAAGCCGCGTCATCAGCGCCTGCGCCGCCGGGCGCTGCCCCTGTTGCAGCAGCATCCCAACGGGGCCCAGAGCGCCGCCGGTCAGGCAGATCACACCGTCGGAGAACGCCTCAAGCTCCGCCACCGTCACCTGCGGCAGCTGCCCGCCCTTGTCGATATAGAGGCAGGAGTTCAGCCGCATGAGGTTCTCATACCCCGTCTCGTTCTGCGCCAGCAGAACGACCGGAGCGGGCAGCTTGGGCTTCTCGCCGGGCTGGGTCTCCAGATACTGGACATCGACCTGACAGCCGAGGATTGGCTGGATCCCGTCGCCGCTGGCATAGACGGAAAATTCCAGCGCTGCGAACATGTTGTTGGTATCGGTGACCGCCACGGCGGGCATGCCGGCGGCCTTGCACAGGCCCGACAGCTTCTTCAGCCGGACGGCGCCCTCCAGCAGGGAATATTCGGTATGGGTGCGGAGATGAATGAATCGGGGGGTGCTGCTCATATATCGATGCTATCGCGTCGTGGTCCCGGGAGGAACAGGTCATGACATCCTGTCCGTGACATCCTAAGACTCGCGGACCACCCGAAGAGGAGCCCACGATGACCCGCACAATCGACCTCAACGCCGATATGGGCGAAAGCTTTGGCCCCTGGACCATGGGCGACGATGCGGCGCTGCTGAAGATCATCTCCTCCGCCAATATCGCCTGTGGCTTTCACGCGGGCGACCCGCAGGTCATGATGAAGACCATGCGCATGGCCGTGGAAAACAAGGTTGGCATGGGCGCCCATCCCGGGTTCGACGACATGCAGGGCTTTGGCCGCCGCCGCCTGAAACTCTCGGGCGAGGAGCTGGGCAATCTCGTCGCCTACCAGACCGGCGCCGCACTCGGCATGGCCCGTGCGGCGGGCGGTACGCTGCGGCATATGAAACTGCACGGCGCGCTGGCCAACATGGCATCGGAGGATATCGAGATGGCCCGCACCTGCTACGCCGCCGCCCATCGTGCCGCACCGGAGCTTATCATGATGACCATCGCCGGCACCGCGCAGGAGGCCGCCGCCGAAGAGCTGGGCCTGCCCCGCGCAGGCGAAATCTTTGCCGACCGCGCCTATAATGACGATGCCACCCTTGTCGACCGCAGCCTGCCCGGCGCGGTCATTCACGACGCGGCAGAGGCCGGGCGCCGCATGGCCGAGATGCTGCGTGAAGGCGCCATCATCACCGCCAGCGGCAAGCGCATCCCGACCCGGATCGACAGCATCTGCCTGCATGGCGACACCGCCGAAGCCGTTGATATCGCCCGTGCCGTCCGCACCGCGCTGGAGGCCGACGGGCTGGCTATCGCCCCGCTCTGACGCCCGATCCGCAGGCATTTCCCCGGCGGCAACCGCCCGATAATTCAGCAGATGCTTGCCAAGACCGCCGCTTGCCGCTTTCCTAGGCGCAAGGGGACCCCCGTTCTACGCCGCATCGAACGGGACATAAGGTTGCTTGGGTAAGGCGGCGGACAATGCCATGACACTCTCCTTTCACCTGAACGGAGACCGCGTCGATCTCTCCCCCGAGGTCGACCCGACGACGACTCTGCTCGACTGGCTGCGCGAGACGCGCGGCCTCACCGGCACCAAGGAAGGCTGTAACGAAGGCGATTGCGGCGCCTGCACGGTGATGGTCACCGATGCGGGCGGCACGGCGCGGGCGCTCAATGCCTGCATCCTCTTCCTGCCGCAGCTGCACGGCAAATCCGTGCGCACGGTCGAGGGCATGGCCGCAAAGGACGGCACGCTGCATCCCGTGCAGCAAGCCATGGTCGACAAGCACGGCAGCCAGTGCGGGTTCTGCACGCCGGGCTTCATCACCTCCATGGTCACGGCCCATACACGGGGCGAGACGAATTATGACGACCTGCTTGCCGGCAATCTCTGCCGCTGCACCGGCTATGCCCCGATCCTGCGCGCCGCCGAGGCCGCAGAGGACGCCCCCGTCCCCGACTGGATCGCGGAAACCGCGCCGCAGGTCGGCCCGCTCGCCATCGCGCCGGAAACTTCGGACGAGCTGGCAACATGGTACGCCGCCCACCCCGACGCCACGCTGATCGCGGGCGCGACCGATGTGGGCCTCTGGGTCACCAAGCAGATGCGCGACCTGTCGGAGGTCGCCTTCCTGAACCGCTGCCACGACCTGAAACGGATCGAGATCGGCGAAGACAGCATCCGCATCGGCGCCGCCGTCACCATGGCAGAACTGCTGCCGGTGCTGCAGGATCACCACCCGGGCTATGCCGCCATGGTCCGCCGCTACGGGTCAGAACAGGTACGTCAGGCCGCGACCATCGGTGGCAATATCGCAAATGGCTCCCCCATCGGGGACAACCCGCCCGCGCTGATCGCGCTCGGAGCCACGCTCCACCTGCGTCACGGTGATACCCGTCGGGAGATGCCGATCGAGGATTTCTTCCTCGACTACGGCAAACAGGACCGCGCCCCCGGCGAGTTCGTGGAGGCAGTGACCATCCCCGCCCATGCCCCCGCGCTGGCCTGCTACAAACTGTCGAAACGCTTCGATCAGGATATCTCCGCCGTGCTCGGTGCCTTCAACGTCACGGTCGCTGGCGGCAAGGTCACCGCTGCGCGCATCGCCTTTGGCGGCATGGCAGGCATCCCCAAACGCGCCGCCCATGTCGAGGCCGCGCTGACCGGCAAGGACTGGACCGAAGCGACGCTTGAGGCGGTCGCCGCCGAATGGGCAAAGGATTTCCAGCCCATGTCGGACATGCGCGCCTCTGCCGATTATCGTCTGTCTGCCGCGCGCAACCTGCTCCACCGCTATTTTACAGAGAAGACGGCCCATGCGCCGAAAATCCGGGAGGTGCAGCCATGAGCGTCGGCCGCCCGCTTCCGCATGATGCCGCCGCCCTGCATGTCACCGGCGCCGCGCGCTATGTCGATGACATTCCGGCCCCCGCCGGCTGCCTCAGCCTCGCCTTCGGCCTGTCGGAGGTCGCCTGCGGCAAGCTGATCTCGCTCGACCTCGACGCGGTGCGTGCCGCGCCGGGCGTGGTCGCCGTTCTGACCGCCGCCGACCTGCCGTTTGACGCCGACGTCTCCCCCTCCAACCATGATGAGCCGCTGCTGGCCACGAAACGTGTGCATTTCGTGGGCCAGCCGCTCTTCCTCGTGATTGCCGAAAGCCACCGCGCCGCCCGCCGCGCGGCCCGGCTGGGCAAGGCCGAGATCAAGGCGGAGACGCCGATCCTCACGGTCGACGAGGCCATGGCGATGGACAGCCGGTTCGAGGACGGGCCGCGCATCTGGACCAAGGGCGACCCGGCCAAGGCCATTTCCAAGGCCAAGCATGTCATCAAGGGGTCGATGGAGGTCGGCGGGCAGGAGCATTTCTACCTCGAAGGTCAGGCCGCCCTCGCCCTGCCGCAGGATGGCGGCGACATGGTCGTCATGTCCTCCACCCAGCACCCGACGGAGATCCAGCACAAGGTCGCCCATGCCATCGGCCTGCCCATGCATGCCGTCCGGGTTGAAACCCGCCGGATGGGCGGCGGCTTTGGCGGCAAGGAAAGCCAGGGCAATGCGCTGGCCGTCTCCTGCGCGATTGCCGCGCGGCTGACGGGCAAGGCCTGCCGCATGCGCTATGACCGCGACGACGACATGGTGGTGACGGGTAAGCGGCATGACTTGCGGATCGACTACCGCGCCGGGTTCGACGAGAGCGGCCGCCTGCTGGGGATCGAATTCCTGCACCTGATGCGCTGCGGCTGGAGCCAGGACCTCTCCCTGCCCGTAGCCGACCGCGCCATGCTGCATGCCGATAATGCCTACCTGCTCCACCATGTCCGGATCGAGAGCCACCGGCTGAAGACCAACACCTGCTCCGCCACCGCCTTTCGTGGCTTTGGCGGGCCGCAGGGGATGATCGGGATCGAGCGGGTGATGGACCATGCCGCGCATGAGCTGGGCATGGACCCGCTGGAGCTGCGGCGGGTGAATTTCTATGCCGATGCGAAGGCCGGAGAGGATGCAGGGGGGCTGTCTGCCCCCCGTCGCCTGAAGGCGACTCCCCCCGAGGATATTTCCGGCAAGAAAAAGACCGGGGACATGGCCTCCCGGGGCGGGTCGGATGAGCTGGACCGGGTGGCCGTGGCTTCGGGGTCCGGACAGACCACGCCCTACGGCATGGTCGTCGAGGATTTCATCCTGAACGGGCTGGTCGCCAAGCTGGCGAAGAAAAGCGGATACGAGGCGCGGCGGGCGGCGATTGCCGACTGGAACGCCACGCAGCCCGTGCTCAAGAAAGGCATCGCCCTGACGCCGGTCAAGTTCGGCATCAGCTTCACCCTGACCCATCTGAACCAGGCGGGCGCGCTGGTGCATGTCTATCAGGACGGCTCCGTCCAGGTGAACCATGGCGGCACGGAGATGGGCCAGGGCCTCTACCAGAAGGTGGCGCAGGTCGCCGCCGAAGGCTTTGGCGTGCCGACCGGGGTAATCCGGGTGACCGCCACGGATACCGGCAAGGTGCCCAACACCTCCGCCACGGCGGCCTCCTCCGGTTCCGATCTGAACGGCATGGCGGTGAAGGCCGCCTGCGACACCATCCGGGATCGTATGGCAGGGGCTCTGGCGGGGCTCTATCAGGTCAAACCAGCCGAGGTGATCTTTGCCGAGGGCGCGGTGCAGATCGGCAATGAGACGATCAGCTTTGCCCGCGCAGCCCAGCTTTGCTACGAACGCCGGGTGAGCCTGTCGTCGACCGGGTTCTACAAGACGCCGGGCCTCGCCTGGGACCGGATCCGGGGCCAGGGCAAACCGTTTTTCTACTTCGCCCATGGCGCGGCCTGTTCGGAGGTCGTAATCGATACCCTGACCGGCGAATACCGCATCCTGCGCACCGATATCATCCACGACGTCGGCCGGTCGCTGAACCCCAGCCTTGATATCGGCCAGGTCGAGGGCGGTTTTGTGCAGGGCGCGGGCTGGCTGACAACAGAGGAGCTGGTCTGGGACGGCAAGGGCCGCCTGCGGACCCATGCGCCCTCCACCTACAAGATCCCGGCCTTTGCCGACCGGCCGCAGGTCTTCAACGTCTCGCTCTGGGATGGCGAGAACCCGGCAGAGACGATTTACCGGTCGAAAGCCGTGGGCGAGCCGCCCTTCATGCTGGGCATTTCCGTGCTGATGGCGCTGTCGGATGCCGTGGCAGCCTGCGGCACGGGCTACCCACATCTTGACGCGCCCGCGACGCCGGAACGGGTGCTGGCGGCGGTGGAGCGTGTGCGCCATGGCTGACCTCGCCCGCCTGTCCGAGATGCTGGAGCAGCACGGGCCGCTGGTGCGGGTGATCGTGGCAGAGGTCCGCGGCTCTGCCCCGCGCGAAGTGGGCGCGACGATGCTGGTCAGCCCCGCCGGGCTGGTCGACGGCACCATCGGCGGCGGCGCGCTGGAGCTGGAGGCGATCCACGCCGCGCAGGGTCTGAGCCGGTCGAAACTGGACCGCCGGGCGCTCGGGCCCGACTTCGGGCAATGCTGCGGCGGGGCGGTGACGCTGGCCTATGATCTGGTCTCCGGGATACCAGAGGCGCAGGACGGCCTGCTGATCCGCCGCATCGACGGGCCGGAGGAGATGCCGCTCTCCCTGCGCCGCCGTATGTCTGGGCTGCGGAATGGCAGCCTGCCCGCGTCGCCCGCCCTGATCGAAGGCTGGCTGGTCGAGCCGGTGACAGAACCCGCGACCGATCTCTGGATCTGGGGCGCGGGCCATGTCGGGCGCGCCCTGGTTTCCGTCCTGGCCCCGCTGCCGGATATCGCGATCACCTGGGTCGACACCGCCCCCAACAGGTTCCCGGAGACGATACCGGCAGGCGTCACCCCCCTGCCCGCCGCCAAGCCGGAGCTGCTGGTCCCCCATGCCCCGGAACAAGCCCGCCACCTGATCCTGACCTATTCGCATTCGATCGACCTCGCGCTCTGCGATGCGTTGCTGCGGCACGGCTTTGCCAGCGCGGGCCTGATCGGATCGGCCAGCAAATGGGCCCGCTTCCGCAGCCGGTTGCGCGCGGCGGGTCATTCCGATGCCCGGATCGGCAGCATTACCTGCCCCATCGGCGATCCGGCCTACGGCAAACATCCGCAGGCGATTGCCGTCAGCGTCGCCGCCGCGCTACTGAAAGACACGGCGCGCAAAGACGCCAGAAGGGACATGACAGGGTGACGGACGCACTTCTCTCCATTCGGGGCCTGACCAAGGCCTATCCCGGCGTCGTGGCCAATTCCGACGTGTCCTTCGACATTCTGCCAGGCGAGGTCCATGCCCTGCTGGGCGAGAACGGCGCCGGCAAATCCACCATGGTCAAGATGATCTACGGCCTTGTCAGCCCCGACAGCGGCGAGATGACCCTGCGCGGCCAGCCCTATGCGCCGTCGGAACCGCAGGCGGCACGGGCCGCAGGCGTCGCCATGGTCTTCCAGCATTTCTCGCTCTTCGACGCGCTGAACGTGGCCGAGAACATCGCCCTTGGCATGGCCGAGCCGCCGAAGATGGGTGAGCTGGCCGCGCGCATCAAGGAAGTGTCGGAACAATATGGCCTGCCGCTCGACCCCTGGCGGATCGTGGGCGACCTGTCGGCGGGGGAACGCCAGCGGGTGGAGATCATCCGCTGCCTGCTGCAGAACCCCAAGCTGCTGATCATGGACGAGCCGACCTCCGTGCTGACGCCGCAGGAGGTGGAGATCCTCTTCAAGACCCTGCGCAAGCTGAAAGCGGAGGGGACGTCGATCCTCTATATCTCGCACAAGCTGGAAGAGATCCGGGCGCTCTGCGACGAGGCGACGATCCTGCGGCTGGGCAAGAAGGTCGCGACCTGCACCCCCCGCGACACCACAGCCCGCGAGATGGCGGAGCTGATGGTGGGGGCGGAACTGCATGTCCCGTCGCGAGAGACCCGCGCACCGGGTCCGGTGAAACTGGCGCTGCGCGATCTGAGCGTCGCCTCCCCCGGGCAGTTCGGCACTTCGCTCAAGGGGATCACGCTGGAGGTCCGCGCGGGCGAGGTTCTGGGGCTGGCGGGCGTTGCCGGCAATGGCCAGGATGAACTTCTCGGGGCGCTGTCCGGAGAGCTGCGGTCCGACAATCCGATGGTCGTTTTCAACGGTGAGGAGATCGGCGCGGCCGGCCCCGCAGAACGTCGTCGCAAGGGCCTGCTGACGGCCCCGGAAGAACGGCTTGGCCATGCCGCGGCCCCGGATATGAGCCTGACCGAGAACGCGGCTCTGACCGGCGCGCAGCGCAAGGGGATCGAACGGAACGGGTTCCTGGACTGGGCGCGGGCGCGCGCCTTCGCGCAGGAGATCATCACGCGGTTCGACGTCCGTACGCCGGGAACGGAAAACGCGGCGCGGTCCCTGTCCGGCGGCAATTTACAGAAATTCGTAATTGGTCGCGAAGTGATGCAGGCCCCGGAAGTTCTGGTGGTCAACCAGCCGACCTGGGGGGTGGATGCCGCCGCCGCCGCCGTCATCCGTCAGGCGCTGCTCGATCTCGCGGCAGGGGGCACGGCGCTGATCGTGATTTCACAGGATCTGGATGAGCTGATGGAAGTTTCGGACATTTTCGCCGCCCTCAACGAAGGGCGTCTGAGCGATATACGTCCGGCTCAGGGGCTGACCGTTGATGAGATTGGCCTGATGATGGGCGGGTCCGGCGATATGGAGGTGGCAGATGTCTGAGTTTCTGCCCTTCTGGCGGTCTGTCTGGCAGGTGGCGGATGCCTCCGGCGGGAGTATTTTTGGAAAGATGAAGGGGGGGCGCGGGTCTGCCCTCCGGAGGACGGGCGCATGCTGAGGCTGGAAAAAAGACGGCAGCCGTCGCAGGTTTTTGCCTATCTCACGCCGCTGCTGGCGGTTCTGGCCACGATGATATTCGGCGGGTTGCTGTTTGCCGCCCTGGGCAAAGACCCCTTAGATGCGATCCGCACGATTTTCTGGGATCCCCTGTTTGGCGAGCATGCTTTTTATTACCGGCCGCAGCTGCTGGTCAAAGGCGGGCCGCTGATCCTGATTGCGATCGGGCTGAGCCTCGGGTTCCGGGCCGGCATCTGGAACATCGGCGCGGAGGGACAGTATATTCTGGGCGCGCTTGGCGGGGCGGCCGTGGCCCTGGCCTTCTATCCGCAGGCGGGCTGGTACATCTTTCCGCTGATGATCCTCGCGGGTGCGATCTGCGGGCTGGTCTGGGCATTGATCCCCGGTGTTCTGAAGGTGGCCTTTGGCACCAACGAAATCCTTGTGTCGCTGATGCTGGTCTATGTCGCAGAACAGCTGCTTGCCTCGATGTCCCTGGGATTGCTGAAGAACCCGGAGGGGTTCGGGTTTCCGGGATCGCGGAACCTTCAGCAATATCCCTCCGCCCATAATGCAGACATCATCGCCAATACAGGCCTGCACTGGGGTGTGGCCGCGGCGCTTATCGCCGTCATATTCGCCTATATCCTGCTGACGCGGCATCAGCTGGGCTATCACATCCGGCTGACCGGCGAGGCACCACGGGCCGCAAAATTCGCGGGCGTGTCACCGGCGCGACTGATCCTCTTCTGCCTCGGCACCTCCGGCGCGCTGGCCGGGCTGGCGGGCATGTTCGAAGTCGCGGGCCCCGCCGGACAGGTGAGCGTCGATTTCAACTCGGGCTACGGGTTCACCGCGATCATCGTGGCTTTCCTGGGCCGGCTGCATCCGATTGGCATCCTGCTGGCCGGGCTTCTGATGGCGCTGACCTATATCGGCGGCGAGATCACCCAGTCGTCGATGGGCCTGCCCGCCGCCGCGATCCAGGTTTTCCAGGGGATGCTGCTGTTCTTTCTTCTGGCGGTCGACGTGCTGACCAATTACCGCGTCCGATTTGGCGCCCAGACGGCCTGAGGGGACGACGATGGATTTCCTGCTTGCTAACCCTGCCCTGCTCATCGCCTCCATCATGGTGGCGGCAACGCCGATCCTGCTGGCCTCTATCGGAGAGCTGGTGACCGAACGCGCCGGCGTTCTGAACCTGGGCGTCGAAGGGATGATGATCACCGGGGCGATCTGCGGTTTTGCCGCGGCCGTGGGCACCGACAATCCGCTGGTCGGCTTTCTGGCGGCGGCGGTCGGCGGCGCCCTGCTGAGCATGCTGTTTGCTTTGCTGACACAATTCGCCCTGGCCAATCAGGTGGCCTCCGGCCTGTCGCTGACCCTCTTTGGGCTGGGCCTGTCGTCGCTGATCGGTCAGGCCTATGGCGGCAAGAGCCCGCCACGCTCCTACCGGCTGGATATCCCCGGCCTGTCGGACATGCCATTTCTGGGGCGCGCCTTCTTTCAGCATGACCTGATGGTCTATGTCTCCATCCTGCTGGTGGCGGCGGTCTGGGCCTTTCTCAAGTTCACCCGCGCCGGGCTGATCCTGCGCGCCGTGGGTGAAAACCACGATGCCGCCCATGCGCTTGGCTACAAGGTCGTGCTGATCCGCATCGGCGCGATTGCCTTCGGCGGGGCCTGCGCCGGGATGGGCGGCGCCTACCTCAGCCTCGTCCGCGTGCCGCAATGGACCGACGGCATGACCGCAGGCGCCGGCTGGATCGCGCTGGCGATTGTCGTCTTCGCCTCCTGGAAACCCTGGCGGGCCCTGCTGGGCGCCTACCTTTTTGGCGGCATCACCGTGCTGCAGCTCAACATGCAGGCGGCGGGCGTCAATGTGCCTGTCCAGCTGCTGTCGATGTCGCCCTATATCATCACCATTCTCGTTCTCGTCGTCATCTCCGCCCGCAAGGGCGGGGCTGGGGCCGCACCGGCATCGCTCGGGCGGATTTTCCATGCTACGCAGTGACGGCGACCAACAGCGCGGGCAAAAGACCCGTACCCAAGTCCAAACTCTAAGGGAGAATTCCATGAAACGCAGAACGCTACTCGCCTCCGCCGCGGCCCTGGCCCTGGCATCCGGCGCAGCCTTCGCCCAGGACGTGCCGAAGATCGGCTTTGTCTATGTCGGCCCGGTCAATGACGGCGGCTGGTCGCAGCACCATCACGAGGCCGCGATGACCATGAAGGAACATTTCGGCGACGCCATCGAACTGGTCGAACAGGCCTCCGTCCCCGAGGGCGCCGATGCCGAACGTGTGCTGACCCAAATGGCGCTTGGCGGTGCCGACCTGATCTTCACCACCTCTTTCGGCTATATGGACCCGACGATCAACGTCGCCTCCAAATTCCCGGATGTGAAGTTCGAACATGCCACCGGCTATAAGACCGCGCCCAACGTCGGCGTCTATTCCGCCCGCTTCTATGAAGGCCGTGCGATCGAGGGCTTCCTCGCCGGTCACATGTCCAAGACCGGCAAGATCGGCTATATCGGCTCCTTCCCGATCCCCGAAGTGATCCGCGGCATCAACTCCTCCTACATCCACGCCAAGAAGGTGAACCCGGACGTCGAGATCTCTGTCGTCTGGATCTCCACCTGGTTCGACCCGGCGAAAGAGGCGGATGCAACCCAGGCGCTGCTCGACCAGGGTGTCGACGTGGTTCTGGCCCATACCGATTCCACCGCGCCGCTGGCGGTGCTGAAGGAAAAGGGCGGCTACGGCTTTGGCCAGGCGGCCGACATGGCCGAATACAAGCCCGAGCCGCGCATCTCCTCCATCATCGATGAATGGGCCCCCTATTATATCGAACGCGTGCAGGCCGTCATCGACGGCACCTGGGAGAGCGACAACACCTGGGACGGCATCGGCGCCGGCATGGTTGGCATCGGCGAGATCACCGGCCCGGTCCCCGCAGAGGTGAAAGCCGAAGCCGAGAAGATGGTCGAGGATATCGCATCCGGCGCCTACCACCCCTTCACCGGCCCGCTGAAAAAGCAGGACGGCAGCGACTGGCTGGCCGAGGGCGAAGTGGCCGATGACGGCACGCTGGCCGGCATGACCTTCTATGTCGAGGGCATCACCGGCGATATTCCGCAGTAACGCTGCAATCGCGCGACGCCTTCGCGCCAAAGCACCCGTCCTGTTTCGGCCACATGGCCGGGCCGGCGGACAGGACAGGAAAAGGCCCGGCGCAAACCGGGCCTTTTTATTGGCGCCTGACCGCCTGACAGCCGATTGGCGCGTCAGGCGGCATCGGCGGCACGCGCCATCTGGCGCACCGAATCCGGGATATCGTCCAGCGACAGAACCCCGCTGACCTGCCCGCCGTCGATCACGACGAGGTGCCGAAACCCGCCGTCGAACATATGGGCACAGGCCACGTCGACCGGGGTCGAGCCACGCAGATAGATCGGTGACAGCGACATAATCCGCGACACCGGAATTGTCGCCGTATCCCTCCGGCGTTGCAGGACGACCCGGGCGATATCCTCACGCGCGACGACCCCGACAAGCCAGCCATCGACCATGACCGGCAGAGCCTTGCGCCCGACGCGTTCCATCAAAAGGCAGGCGTCGCGAACAGAGGTCTCGGGAGACAGGCTGGTTTCGGGCAAATCCCCCAGCAAGTCTGTAACTTTCAAATGTGACATCTCAAATTCTCCAATCGGAATGACGCGAGACTACCCCGCCCCCCATGGCCTGTCTGGTCAGGAATTCCGGTAGTTTTCGGTTTGACAGTCCCGTGGCAGATGGCATGGTCGGCGACATGGAAGACACATTTGACATCCTTATTATCGGGGGTGGGGTGGCCGGCATCACCGCCGCTGCAGCCCTTGCACCACAGGCCAGCGTCGCGCTGCTGGAGGCCGAGGATCACCTCTGCTACCACGCCTCCGGCCGCTCGGCCGCGATGTTCCTCGAAAGCTATGGCAATGCGACCGTCCGGGCGCTGAACGAAGCCTCGGCAGAGCACCATCGCTCCGCTGACGGAGGTGTCCTGAAAGACCGCCCGATGATGATGACAGCGGCAGCGGAGGACCGCGCCGATTTCGAGCAGGAATCGCGCGCCTTCAGCCTGACCCCGATCTCGACGGCAGAGGCGCTGACCTATTTTCCGCTCCTTGACCCTGAACGATCGCCGCTGGCCGCGATCCGCCATGACACAAGCGATATCGACACCGATCTGCTGGTCCAGAACGCCCGCCGCCATGCCCGCGCGGCAGGCGCCACCATCGCGACCGGCATGAGGGTTGCGGACATCCGGTTTGACGGTGTCTGGCAAATCACCACATCGAACGGCGACCAGTGGCAGGCCCGCACGCTGATCAATGCCGCGGGTGCCTGGGCGGATACCGTTGCGCAGATGGCGGGCGTGGCCCCGCTTGGACTTGTCCCCTATCGCAGATCCATGGCGCGGATTCCCCTGCCCGACGGCCTCGACCCGTCCGGCTGGGCCTTTGTCGATGGCGTCCGCGAAGGCTGGTACGCCAAGCCCGACGCCGGGATGCTGATCGTATCGCCGTCCGAAGCGGACCGAAGCGAACCGATGGACGCCTGGGCCGATGATATGGTCATCGCAGAGGGGCTGGCCCGATTTCAGGACCACGTCACGATGGAGATCTCGCGCGTGCAGTCCACCTGGGCCGGCCTGCGCACCTTTGCCCCGGACGGCAGTCTGGTCATCGGGCGCGATGCCGACCGGCCGGAGTTCATCTGGCTGGCCGGTCAGGGCGGATACGGGTTCCAGACCGCACCGGCCGCAGCCGGACTTGTCGCCGATATTGCTCTGAACCGCCCCCCTGCGCTGCCGGCCGACATTGTGACCCGACTGGCGCCGGAACGGTTCAGCCGGTGATCCCTCTGCACCTATCAGCCATTTTGGGGAAACCTCTGCCCCTGCTGCGGTCGGCCCGGTGCGGAACGCTTGCCCGCGCGCTGCTGATCTGCCTCGCCATCGGATGCGCAGCGCTGCCGACCTCCGTCGTCGCAAATGACGCCCCCACTGCCCAGCCCGCCCCCTATACCGAGGCACGGCTGCTGATGCGCCGGGGCCAGCCCGCCCGTGCGCTGGAGGTTCTGAAATCCTGGCAGCCGGCCACAGCGGCCGAAAAGGAACAGAAACTCTGGGGAGAAGCGGTCGTTCTACGCCTGCTGAACCGGCACAAAGAGGCACGGCCACGTCTTGAAACGCTGGTCGCGACCCGGCCCGATATCGTCCGGTTCCGGCTTGCCCTGGCCGAAACCCTGGCCGCTCTGGGGCAGTCGGAGCGAGCCCGGCTTCAGTTTGAAAACGTCCGGCTCAGCGCCGATACCGAAGCCGACCGAAACCGCGCCGGCGAGGGGCTGACCTCCCTCAACGATCAGGGCGATTTCAACGGCCGGTTTGGTCTGGCCCTGATCCCCTCGACCAATGCGGCACAACGCACCTCTGCCGATACGGTCTTTCTGCTGGGGACCCCTTTCGTGATCGACCCGGATTCGCGAAAGCAGGGCGCTCTGGGCATCCGCCTGACGGGCGGGCTGACCTATGGACCCCGCCTAACCGACCGGACCCGTCTGCGGATCGGCCTGTCTGCCGATGCGCGGCTCTATGATGACAATGCGCCCGATGATATCCGGCTCCGGGCCGAATTCGGGATCACCAAAAAGGTCTCGCCCCGTCTGCGGCTCGAAGGCGGCCTGACCGCATCGCGGCGCTGGATCGCGGATCAGCCATATTCCCACGGGGTTGGCGTGACATTTGGCCTCTCCGCCTTCCCGACCCGGGCCAGCCGGATTGACGCCTTTGCCCTTGTGGATTTCCTCAAACACGATGGGGCCGCGGATCTCGACGGCCCGCGCAGCGTCGCCGTGCTGTCCTATACGCGTGCCATGACCCCGCAACTGCACCTGCACGGCCTGCTGCGTGCGGAACGGGCCTCTGCCAAGATCGCCAGCGCGAGCTCCTCCGCCGCAGAGATCGGCGGGGGCGCGACGGTCCTGTTCCGGGGCGGTCTGAGGCTTGGCCTGATGTCGAGCTTCCGCTGGTCGGAATACGATGGCCCCAGCACACTATTCAGCGACGCCAGAAAAGACCGTCAGTTCAGAACAACCCTGCGCGCCACCCATTCAAAAGTGCAGTTTTATGGCTTCGCCCCGGAAATCGAGGTCCAGTACACCAACCGCAGCTCGAATATCGTGATCTACAGCTTCGATGAGCTGTCGGCGACGATCGGGCTGACCCGGAAGTTCTGAGGCTCACCGGGTCGGAACCGGCGCCTCTCCCCGATAATCGTAGAAGCCGCGCCCGGTTTTCCGCCCCAGCCAGCCGGCCTCCACGTATTTCGTCAGAAGCGGACAGGGCCGGTACTTGGTATCCGCCAGCCCGTCGTGCAACACGTTCATGATCGCCAGACAGGTGTCCAGACCAATGAAATCGGCCAGCTCCAGCGGCCCCATCGGATGGTTGGCCCCCAGTTTCATCGCCTCGTCGATGCTCTTCACATTGCCGACGCCTTCATACAGCACATAGACGGCCTCGTTGATCATGGGCACCAGAACCCTGTTCACGATAAAGGCCGGGAAATCTTCCGCGCTGGATGCTGTTTTCCCCAGACGTTCCACGACGCCCAGGCAGGCTTTGTAGGTTTCCTCATCCGTCGCAATACCCCGGATCAGTTCGACCAGCTGCATGACGGGAACCGGGTTCATGAAATGGAACCCCATGAACTTTTCCGGCCGGTCCGTCCGCGACGCCAGCCGCGTGATCGAGATCGAAGAGGTGTTCGACGTCAGAATGGTATCCGGCTTCAGATGCGGCACCAGCTCTTTGAAAATACTGTCCTTGACGGTTTCGCGTTCCGTCGCGGCCTCGATCACCAGATCCGCCTGCCCCAGCTCCGGCAGGCTCAGCGTGGTCGAGATCCGCTTCTGCGCTTCGGCCTTCGTCGCCTCGTCCAGCTTGCCGCGAGACACCTGCCGCGCGAGGTTTCGGTCGATCTGCGACAGCGCCTTGTCCAGCGCATCCTGGCTCACGTCGGTCAGAACGACCTCATACCCGGACACTGCGCAGACATGGGCGATGCCGTTGCCCATCTGGCCGGCTCCGATAACTCCGATCCGTGAGATTTCCATCTGCGCCTCCCTGTTTCGGCAGTCGCCACACACTGGCCAATCCCGGCCCCGCCCGCAAGAGGCCAGAACCGTTTCAATTTGGTCGTTTAACAGATCGGAAACGACCTTCGCGTTTAATGGCCGGCGGGAAAAAGTGGTGGGAAACGATGTACGACCGGCATGGGCCAGCGGCCCTCGACTATATGATGTGCCGATATGGCACGTCCAAACTGCTGTTTCGCGGGCCAAGGCGCCGGCTGAACAGCCCTCATGTTCTGTTCATGGGCGGGATCGAAATCTTTGGAAAATATGCGGCGCATCCTTTGCCCATGTTGGTAGAGGATGCCATCGGCCTGACCTGCGTCAACCTTGGCGCGGCCAATGCCGGGCCTGAACTTTACCTGTCGGACACAACGATGCAGGCCATGGCCGCGCGCGCCGACGCAACCGTTGTTCAGATCATGGGGGCACAGAACCTGTCCAACAGATATTATGTCGTCCACCCCAGGCGGAACGACAGGTTCCTGCATCCCTCGACCATGATGGAAACGGTCTTCCGGGACGTCGATTTTACGCAGTTCCATTTCACCCGTCATCTGCTTCAGGCGCTTCAGAACAGATCGCAGGACAGGTTCGAACTGGTCCGCGCCGAACTGCAGGACGCCTGGCTGGCGCGCATGAAAGCCTTGATCGAGGTCACGACCGGCCCTGTTGTCCTGCACTGGTTTGCAGATCACCCGCCGGGTGACGACGAGGATGCCGACAACGCTGACCTCAACCGCGACCCGCTGTTTGTCACGCGCAGCATGCTGGAGACTCTCCGGCCGCTTGTGTCCAAAATCGTTGAAACGGTTGTCACGCCGGAGGTCCGTCAGCGCGGCATAGACCGGCTCGATCACACGCAGATCGAGGCGCCCGCAGCCGGGCGGTTGCTGGGCGTGGAGGCGCATGAGCTGGCGTCAATTGATATTGCCAGAGCATTGGCGCCGCTCGTTCAGCGAAACCGCATGTAACGGAAAGGCCCGCCACAATGGGCGGGCCTTTACACGATGCGTCAGCCTTGGTCGGCCTTATCAGAGCTTTTCGACCAGCGCCGGAACGGCTTCGAAGAGGTCGGCAACCAGACCGTAATCGGCCACCTGGAAGATCGGCGCCTCTTCGTCCTTGTTGATCGCGACGATGACCTTGGAGTCCTTCATCCCGGCAAGGTGCTGGATCGCGCCGGAGATGCCGACAGCGACATAGAGCTCCGGTGCCACGACCTTACCGGTCTGACCCACCTGCCAGTCGTTCGGGGCATAACCCGAGTCGACCGCCGCGCGGGAGGCGCCAACAGCAGCACCCAGCTTGTCCGCCAGCTTTTCGATCAGCGCGAAATCGTCCTTGGAGCCGACACCACGGCCGCCCGACACGACGATCCCGGCAGAGGTCAGTTCCGGACGATCGCTTTCCGCCATGGAGTCAGAGACCCATTCCGAAAGACCCGGATCCTCGGCCGTGGCCGCATCCGCGACAGAGGCGGAGCCGCCTTCGCCAGCCGCGTCGAAGGTCGACGTCCGGAAGGTGATAACCTTTTTCGCATCCTTGGACTTCACAGTCTGGATCGCGTTACCGGCATAGATCGGACGCTCGAACGTATCGGCATCGACCACACCGGTCACATCGGTCAGGACCATCACGTCGAGCAGCGCCGCAACGCGCGGCATGATGTTTTTCGCATCGGTCGTGGCGGGCGCCACGATGTGCGAATAATCCCCGGCCAGCGACACGATCAGCGCCGAGACCGGCTCCGCCAGACGGTGCCCGTAAAGCGCATCCTCGGCGACCAGCACCTTGGCAACACCGTCGATCTTGGCGGCGGCTTCACCGGCGGCCTTGGCAGAGGCGCCGACGGCCAGAACCGTCACATCGCCCAGCGATTTCGCGGCGGAAACGGCCTTTGCGGTCGCATCGACCGACAGTTCGCCATCATTGACTTCGGCAAGCAGAAGAACGGCCATTACACGATCCCCTTCTCTTTGAGTTTCGCCACGAGCGTGTCCACATCGGGCACCATCTCACCGGCCTTGCGCGCTTCGGGCTCGGAGGTCTTCACGATCTCCAGGCGCGGCGTGACATCGACACCAAAATCGGCCGCGGTCTTCTCGTCCAGCGGCTTTTTCTTTGCCTTCATGATGTTCGGCAGCGACGCGTAACGCGGCTCGTTCAGGCGCAGGTCGGCGGTAATGATGGCGGGCATCTTCACCTTGATGGTCTGCAGACCACCGTCGACTTCGCGCTTCACGACAGCAGAGTCGCCGTCGATGTCCAGCTCATTGGCGAAAGTCGCCTGGGACCAGCCCAGCAGCGCCGACAGCATCTGGCCAGTGGCGTTCATGTCATTGTCGATCGCCTGCTTGCCGGCGATGACGAGGCCCGGGGCCTCTTCGTCGATCACGGCCTTGAGGATCTTGGCAACCGCCAGCGGTTCGATATCCGTGTGCACGTCATCGGCAGCCACCACGAGGATCGCCCGGTCGGCGCCCATGGCCAGTGCGGTCCGCAGGGTTTCCTGCGCCTGTTTCACACCGATGGAGACGACAACCACCTCTTCGGCCTTCCCGGCCTCTTTCAGGCGGATGGCCTCTTCGACGGCAATCTCGTCGAACGGGTTCATCGACATTTTCACATTGGCAAGATCGACACCCGATCCGTCCGCCTTCACGCGGACCTTCACGTTGTAGTCGATCACGCGTTTGACAGGCACCAGCACCTTCATCAGCGGTTTCTCCCTCATTGCAAGTCAAAGGAAGCCCCGGATTCGGAGCCCCACGTTCTCGCGTGTTGATATAAGCTTCATATGCTCCGCGACAGATCAAAATCGACCCTTTGACGCGACCTGACGCCGCGATATTCCGAAATGCGGCTCTTAATTCCGCTATGCGAACAATTTTAGCGCCTCCAATTTCGCACTATCTCTGTCCGAATCGCTCATACTGGACAGTGCCATGATCCTCAGAACCTGCCTCGCCCTTTGTCTGACCGCCGCACCGCTCTGCGCCCAGCAGGCCACCGATGCCGTGCCGCCGGAGATGACGACGGATCTTTCCGCCCCCATCGAAGACCCCGCCCTGCGCGCCTCGCAGGAGGCCAAGGCCGAAGGGCTTTCTGTCGCCGCAACCAGCTGGATGATCTCCGCCGCCCATCCCGAAGCCGTACGGGTCGGCGCCGATGTCCTGCGGGCAGGCGGCACCGCAGCAGATGCCATGGTGGCGGTGCAGGCCGTGCTGGGGCTTGTGGAACCGCAGAGCTCCGGCCTCGGCGGCGGCGGCTTCCTGCTCTATTACGACGCCACCAGCGGCGCGCTGACCACGCTCGACGGGCGCGAGACCGCACCGATGGCGGCGACGCCGACACTCTTCCAGAACGCCTCCGGCGAGCCGATGGGCTTTTTCGAGGCCGTTGTCGGCGGGCTCTCCGTCGGTGTTCCCGGCACACCGGCGCTTATGGCCGCAGCGCATGCCAAATGGGGCACAGCCGCCTGGGACACACTGCTGGCCCCGGCCATTACCATGGCGGAGGACGGCTTCCCCGTTTCCGCCCGCCTTTCCGCCATGATCGCCTTCGATCAGGACCGTCTCGCCGTCCATCCGGACACCGCCGCCTATTTCCTGCCCGGCGGCACCCCGCTCGCCGCGGGTGACATCCTGAAAAACCCGGCCTACGCAGAGACCCTGCGCACCCTCGCCGAACAGGGCATAGACCCATTCTACAGCGGCCCCATCGCCGAGGAGATCGTGACAGCCGTCATGAACGCCCCCCAGCCCGGGCGCCTCACCGGCTGGGACATGCGCAATTACCTGGTCAAAGAACGGCCCCCGACCTGCGCGGAATTCCTCGACTATGATGTCTGCGGCATGGGCCCGCCCTCTTCGGGCGGCATCACTGTCGCGCAGATCCTCGGGCTTTCCGCCACTGCAGATGCCACGCGTGACCAAACCAGCGCGGAGCCGGCGCTCGATACGGCCACGCTGTTCGGAAACGCCTCCCGGCTCGCCTTTGCCGACCGGGGGCGTTACATCGCCGACAGCGATTTCGTGCCGCTGCCGGTCAAGGGCCTGCTGGATCCGGCCTACCTCAAGGACCGCGCCACCCTCGCCACCCCCGACGCCGCGTTGAAAGAGGTCACCCCCGGCCAGCCCGGCTGGGACCATGCGATGAACCTGGCCGACCATGTCGGCCGCGCCCTGCCCTCCACCACGCACATGTCCATCGTCGACAGCTACGGCAATGCGCTCTCTCTGACCTCTTCGGTCGAAAATGCCTTCGGCTCCCGCCTCATGGCCGGGGGGTTCCTGCTCAACAACCAGCTGACCGATTTCTCCTTCCGCTCGCACACCGATGGGACCCCGATCGCCAACAGCGTCGAGCCCGGCAAACGCCCCCGCTCCTCCATGGCGCCGACCATTGTCATGCAGGCCGGCAAGCCGCGCCTCGTCATCGGCTCCCCAGGCGGCTCCCGCATCATCGGCTATGTGGCGGAAACGATCTGGCGCCACCTGAAGGATGGTGACGACATCCAGGCCGCCATTGCCGCGCCGCATATGGTCAACCGCTTCGGCACTTACGACATCGAAACAGCGCCGGAGGCCGAGGCGCTGAAAGCCCGCCTCGAAAGCCGGGGCTTCAAGGTCAATATCACCGATCTGAACAGCGGGTTGCATGGCGTTGCGATCACCGACAAGGGCCTGCTGGGCGCCGCCGACCCGCGACGGGAAGGCATCGCCTATGGGGAATAATCTGCGCAGGTCGGTTTCAGCACCGAAAATGTCGGCTGGACCCTGCGCGGCGCGTCCGGCCTGCTAAACCGGGTCTAGCCATCAACAGGGGATTCCACCTCAATGAAAACGCATGTCAAAGCTCTGGTCGTCGGCGGCGGTGCCGTCGGGGCCTCCATCGCCTACCACCTCGCCAAGGCCGGCTGGAGCGACGTGATGCTGCTGGAACGGGACGAACTCACTTCCGGCTCCACCTGGCATGCTGCCGGTCTGCTGCCGCTCTTCAACATGAGCTACGCCACGACCCATATCCACAAGTATTCGGTCGACCTCTATAAGTCGCTGGAGGCCGAAACGGGCCTCAACGCCGGCTTCTCCGTCGTCGGCAACCTGCGCATGGCGCAGACCCAGGACCGGATGGACGAATACATGCTCTACGCCTCTACGGCGGAAACGGCAGGCGTCCCCTATGAATGGCTCACCCCCGCCCAGATCAAGGAACGCTGGCCGCTGGTCCGCACCGAGGATCTGAAGGGTGCGATCTTCCACCCCACCGATGGCTATATCAACCCCGCCGACGTGACCCAGGCCATGGCCAAGGGCGCCCGCCAGCGCGGCGTGCTGATCGAACGCAAATGGCAGGTCGACGGCTATGAATGGACCGGCTCCGAATGGAAAGTCACCATCACCAAAATGGTCGAACGCGGCGGCAACCTCGTGCCCTCCGAAGAGCAGATGGTCATCACCGCAGAACATGTCGTCACTGCCACCGGCAACCATGCCCAGCGCACCGCCAAACTGCTCGGCATCAAGGTCCCCGCGATCCCCGTCGAACACCAGTATATCGTGACGGAGCCCGACCCGGCCCTCGTCGAATACCGCAAGACCCACGGCGAACACCCGGTGCTGCGCGACGCCGACGCCAAGTGGTACGTGCGGGAGGAGCGCGGCGGCTGGATCCTCGGCCCCTATGAGCGCAACGCGCCTGCCTGCTTCCCCTACGGCGTGCCGGACAGCTTCCGCGCCGACCTCTTCCCGCTCGACCTGGAGCGGATCGAGGAGGAATACATGTCCATGATCCACCGCATCCCCTCGTCCGAGGTCGTGGGTCTCAAGGACGATTTCAACGGCCCGATCTGCTACACCCCCGACGGCAACCCGCTGATCGGCCCCGCACCCGGCCTGCGCAACATGTGGCTGGCCGAGGGCTTCTCCTTCGGGATCACCGCCGCTGGCGGCACCGGCTACTACCTCGCCCAGATGATGGTCGAAGGCGAAGCCGAAATCGACATGGCCTCCCTCGACCCGAAACGCTACGGCTCCTGGATGACGACCGAGTTTGCCATCGAGAAGAACGAGGAAGCCTACGAACACGTCTTCATCCTGCACCACCCCGACGAAGAGCGCGAACGCGCCCGCGCCCTGCGCACCTCCCCGGCCTATGACCGGCAAAAGGCCCGCGGCGCCCAGTTCGGCCAGGTCAACGGCTGGGACCGCCCGAACTACTACGCGCCCGAAGGCTTCGACGATCACGCCGCCCGCAGCTTCCGCCGCGGTGGCTGGTGGCAATATGCGGTCGAAGAGGCCAAGGCGATCCGCGAAGGCGTCGGCCTGATCGACGCCACGGCCTTCACCAAGCACCTGCTTAAGGGGCCGGGCGCGACCCAGTTCCTCGACTGGTTCACCTGCAACAAACTGCCCAAGGTCGGCCGGATCAACCTGACCTACGCCCTGACCACCGCCGGCACCACCCGCACCGAATACACCATCGTGCGGCTGGCCGAGGATGAATATTACCTCGTCTCCGCCGGCGCCTGGACCGCCTATGACAGCGACTTCCTGCAGAAGGCCATCGAGGACAAGATGCCGGAATTCGGCTATATCTCCTGCCACGATGTGACCACCCAATGGGGCGTCTTCGCCATCGCCGGGCCAAAATCCCGCGACGTGCTGAACGAGCTGGTCCGCGACGGCGATCCGGCCACCGTGCTGTCGAACAAGCGCTTCCCCTGGCTCACGATGCGCAATATCGAGCTCGGCATGTGCCCGGTCCGCGCCATCCGCGTGGCCTATACCGGAGAGCTCGGCTGGGAACTGCACCACCCGATCGAGATGCAGAATTACCTCTTCGATCAGCTCACGGCGGCAGGCGAGAAACACGGGATGAAACTCGTCGGCGCCCGGGCCCAGAACTGGCTGCGCCAGGAGAAAAGCTACCGCGCCTTCGGCACCGAACTTGGCCGTGACGCCACACCGCTCGAGGCCGACCTGCCTCGCTTCGTCGACCTGACCAAGGAGTTCCACGGCAAAGAAGCGCTGGAGAAAACCGGCATCCGCGCCAAATGCGTGACCCTGCTGATCGACGGACCGGCAGACGCCGATCCATGGGGCCGCGAAGCGCTCTACGACGGTGACACCAAAGTGGGACGCCTGACCTCCGGCGGCTATTCGGTGGCCTTCGGCAAATCCATCGGCATGGGTTATGTCACGCCGGACCTCGCCGTGCCGGGAACGAAGCTCAAGGTCAGGATGTTCAATGAGCTCTGGGATGCGGAGATCACGGAAGACAGCCCCTATGATCCGAAAAACGAGGTCATCCGCATCGACGGCTGAGGCTGCTCTTATCCAATAGCGCGCCTGCGGCGCACACGAAACTTGGCCCCTCCCCCCTCCGGGCGGAGGGGCGTTTTGCCTCCGGCGGGGATATTTTCAGCAAGAAAAACAACATGCACAATTAGGTGTCAGCCCTCCGCCGGCCGCGACATCTGCGGTGCTGCGGAGGGCCTTTTCCTTGCACGGTCATCGGCGTCCCCGCCTGTACCGCAGAGTGACTTTCTCTGATTCCTCTTAAATTTTTCTTGCTGAAAATATCCCGGGGGTGCGGGGGCAGAGCCCCCGCCTCCGCCCCGTACCACGCGGCGATATTGCCGGGCTTCTCTCTTCGAAACCCACAGGGCACGGAGCGCCGTTGTCAGCCACGCCCGATATAGGGCATCTTGGTCGCCATTACCGTCAAGAACTGTATATTGGCCGCAAGCGGGAGCTCGGCCATATGCAGCACCGAATGCGCCGCATGTTCCACATCCATGACGTCTGGCGCAGCGGCAGGGTTTTCCCGGATGATGCCATCCAGAAGCTCGGTTCGGGCATTTCCGATGTCGATCTGGCCACAGGCGATATCAAAGGCACGGCCGTCGAGCGACAGGCTCCGCGTCATACCAGTCACGGCATGTTTACTGGCCGTATAAGGCAGTGACATCTCCCGCGGGACATGGGCCGAGATGGACCCGTTGTTGATGATCCGTCCGCCTTGCGGCACCTGTCGGCGCATCCGGGCGAACGCGGCGCGGGCAGCCAGAAACATGCCCGTCACGTTGAGGTCGATTACGGCGCGCCATTCTGCAAGTGCAATCCCGTCGATCGTATCCGCCCGGCCGAATGTTCCGGCATTGTTGAACAGTACATCTATCCGCCCGGTTTCCTCGATAAACCGGTCAAACGCGGCATCCACCTCTGTCTCGGATGTGACATCGCCGGGCAGGATGATGGCGCGCGCCTCTTTGGCAAAGGCCGCACGCATCTCCTCCTCGCGGCGCGCGAAACAGCCGACGGTCCATCCGGCCCCCAGAAAGACACGCGCGGTGGCAAGCCCGATACCGCTGCTGGCACCGGTGATAAGGATCGTCTTCATGCCATGCCCTCATCCGGTCCTGTCAGTTCAAGAGGCGCCGCAGGGACGCGCAGGTCCTCCACGCCCAGCGGTTGCGTCGGACGGGCCAGCCTGTTTCGCAGCACCCAGTGCAGCCGCGTCTCCGCCCGCGTGATGGCCACATATGTCAGACGTTTCCAGAGCGGCTGGCCCGCCTCGACCCGTCCGACCCGGGCCGCGGCCCACAAGTCGGGGGCAAACACCTGCACATCGGACCATTGCGACCCCTGCGCCTTGTGGATGGTCACCGCAGCCCCGTGCAGGAACGTCGCGCCCATTCTTGCGGCGAAGGGGATAAAGGGTTCTTCTTCCTCCGGCTTCTCGATCTTCACGATCGACGCGGCAGAGACCTGCGGGCTTTCCGCGCCCATCACGTGAAGTCGCGAAAATCCGGGCTTGGAGCCAGGGCCAAGGTAGACCACCTGCGCCCCTTTGATCAGCCCCCGCGCCTCCAGGTCCAGCCGTTTCTTGCGGTGTTTGAGGGGCAGTTCGATCCCGTCGCAGATCAGCGGCTCACCCGGCAGCAGCGCATCCTCCGGCGCGCCGTGCACGGTGCGGAAGGCATTGATCAGCCTGATCCGGGTCGCGTTCCGCCAGACCAGAACCGGGGAGCGCGCCATCAGGTCCACCTCGACCCGCTGAGCGCAGACGACGCGATCATCCTGTGCCGCCTTGTCCTCGACCATGCGTTCGAAATCGTCGAAGCTCAGATCCGGATCCGCCAGCGCATGGGCCAGATCGAGGATCGGATTGTCCGCATCTTGCCGATGCACCCGGTCAAGATGCATGACCCGTGCCTCCGGCAATCTTTCAAAGACCATCCGTCCGGACTGCCCGACCGGCGCCAGCTGGGCCGGATCGCCAAACAGCAGAAGTGTCGGAAAAATCTCGCGCAGATCGTCGAACTGCTTGTCGTCGAGCATCGAGGCCTCGTCGATCAGGCCCATGTCGAGCGGATCGTCCCGGCGTTTCCAGCCGGTGATGAAATCCGACCCGCGCAGACCGGCAGCGGCCAGAGCGGCCGGCACGGATTTGTTGACATCGTAGGACAGTTTTGCCCGGTCGAGCGCGGCATCCGTAAGCCCCTCGATCTGCGGGCGGTCGCCCTCTCCTGCCAGCCACTCTGCGACGCGCTCATATTCCGGGTCATAAACCGGCGTGTAGAGAATCCTGTGGATCGTGGTGGCCGGCACGCCGCGGAGACGCAGGACCGAGGCCGCCTTGTTGGTGGGGGCCAGAATGGCCAGCGTGCGGCTGGTTTTCGCCTTTTTGGGTTCGTAATCGCCGGAAATCAGGGTGACCCCCGCCGCTTCGGCCGCCGAAGATATCGCCGACAGCAGCAGCGTCTTGCCGGATCCGGCCTTGCCGGTCACGGCCAGAACCTGTCCCTTGCCGGACCCGGGCGGCCGCAGCGTCTCATCTTCGAGATCGACGCCCTCCTCGCGCAAGGCCGCGACGATCCGGTCGAAGGCATCAGCCTGATCATGAGAAAAAGTGACGGAAGGCATGGTCATGCGCGGACGCTACAGTGCTTTGATGCGGCGCACCATCCCCGAGCGGGTCGGGGGGCGCTGCCCCCCGTCCTGCGGACTCCCCCCGGGATATTTGCGGCAAGAGGAAGCAAGCTTTCCTTAACCAGAATCGCGGAGCCTCGTGGGGCGGTACAGGCGGGGACGCCGATGACCGTGCAAGGGGAAGCTCCCCGCGGCGCCACTGTGTCGGTGGGCGGCGGGGAGCCAACCTTTTGAGACAGAGAAGCCTCCGAAGGCGCTTATGCCATCCACATGGGTCCGGCCGCCCCCTGACAAAAGCAGGGGCGCGGCGGGACCGGTCGGGCTCAGCTCCGGCCTGCGTCCAGAACGTCCTCGACGGTCCGCAGCCCCGGGCGCGGTGACTGAACCAGAACCGCCATATTGCCGGGCTTATGCTCGTTCCTGAGCATTTTCATATGAGCCTGCGGAATTTCATCCCAGGGGAAAAGCTCCGACATGCAGGGGTCGAGCCGGCGCTCCAGCATCAGCCGGTTGGCCGAGGCCGCCTGTTTCAGGTTCGCGAAATGCGAGCCCTGCAGGCGCTTCTGGTGCATCCACATGTAGCGCACGTCAAAGGTCGTGTTGAAACCGGAGGTGCCGGCGCAGATCACCACGATGCCACCCTTCTTGACCACCAGCGTGGAGACCGGGAAGGTCGCCTCGCCCGGATGTTCGAAGACCATGTCAACATTCACACCCTTGCCGGTGATGTCCCAGATCGCCTTGCCAAACTTGCGCGCCTCTTTCAGCCACTCGTTATACTCGGGCGAGTTCACGGTGGGCAGCTGGCCCCAGCATTTGAAATCCTTGCGGTTGATGACGCCCTTGGCACCCTGCGCCAGAACGAAATCGCGTTTGCTTTCGTCCGAGATCACGCCGATCGCATTGGCGCCGGCCGTATTGGCCAGCTGGATCGCATAGGAGCCGAGGCCGCCGGACGCGCCCCAGACCAGAACGTTCTGCCCCGGCTTAAGCTCATGCGGGTGATGGCCAAAGAGCATCCGGTATGCGGTGGCCAGAGTGAGCGTGTAGCAGGCGCTTTCTTCCCAGGTCAGATGCTTGGGGCGCGGCATCAGCTGCTGCGCCTGCACCCGGCAGAACTGTGAGAAAGAGCCGTCGCCCGTCTCATAGCCCCAGATCCGCTGGGTCGGAGAGAACATCGGATCGCCGCCGTTACATTCTTCGTCGTCACCATCGTCCTGATTGCAGTGGATCACGACCTCGTCGCCCACTTTCCAGTTCTTCACCTTGTCGCCAACCGCCCAGATGATGCCCGACGCATCGGAACCGGCAACGTGGAAGTCCTGCCCGTGCACGTCAAAGGGGCTGATCGGCTGGCCGAGGCCCGCCCAGACGCCGTTGTAATTCACGCCCGCGGCCATCACGAGCACCAGAACCTCGTGACTGTCGATGGCCCAGGTATCGACGACCTCGACCTGAAAGCTCTTGTCGGGCTCGCCATGACGTTCGCGCCGGATCGCCCAGGCATACATCTGCTTCGGCACATGGCCGAGCGGCGGCATCTCACCGATCTCGTACAGGTCTTTCTTGGGCGCGTCATACGCGGCGATTGCGGAATCTGTGTCCAGAGCCATTCAAGCCTCCTCAGTCGTCTGTGCCGCGATGCAGAATCGCCGGGCTGGCCTCCGGAATATCGGCGGGCGCGCAACATTGCAACCTCAGTCGCAATGATTTTGTAATTTTATGACCGAGCGGATGCAGAAAAATCCACGGCCCGGGTCAGAGTTCTACCTCAAAGCCCGGTTTTCCTCATTTCTCGCGCTTTTCCCTCTGAGTCGTCGTAGCATCAGGGTACGCCGCATCGCGGCGAATTGACATCGCCATATTCTTTCCGATAACTACACACGAACGAAAGAATATTACTCGACCAAATCAAACCTGTCCGGAGGCCCGCCATGACCGAGACCCAGAAAGACCGTCCCTGGCTGTTCCGCACCTATTCGGGCCATTCAACGGCCAGCGCATCCAACGAGCTGTACCGGACAAACCTGAAGAAGGGTCAGACCGGGCTCTCGGTGGCCTTCGACCTGCCGACGCAGACGGGCTATGACAGCGACCACGTCCTGGCACGTGGCGAAGTGGGCAAGGTGGGTGTGCCGATCTCGCACCTGGGCGACATGCGCACGCTCTTCGACCAGATCCCTCTGGCGGAGATGAACACCTCCATGACGATCAACGCCACGGCGCCCTGGCTGCTGTCGCTTTATATCGCGGTGGCCGAGGAACAGGGCGCCGACCCCAAGGTGCTGCAGGGCACGGTGCAGAACGACCTGATCAAGGAATACCTCAGCCGCGGCACCTATATCTGCCCGCCCGCGCCCAGCCTCAAGATGATCGCGGATGTGGCCGAATACTGCTACCGCGAGGTGCCCAAGTGGAACCCGATGAACGTCTGCTCCTACCACCTGCAGGAGGCCGGCGCGACGCCGGAGCAGGAGCTGGCCTATGCGCTGGCCACCGGCATGGCCGTGCTGGACGAGCTGAAGCCGCGCGTCCCGGCCGAAGATTTCCCGACCGTCGTCGGCCGCATCTCCTTCTTCGTCAACGCGGGCATCCGCTTCGTGACCGAGATGTGCAAGATGCGCGCCTTTGTCGATCTCTGGGACGAGATCTGTGAGACCCGCTATGGCGTCGAGAACCCCAAGTTCCGCCGCTTCCGCTATGGCGTGCAGGTGAACTCGCTGGGCCTGACCGAACAGCAGCCGGAAAACAACGTCTACCGCATCCTGATCGAGATGCTGGCCGTGACGCTCTCGAAAAAGGCGCGCGCCCGTGCGGTGCAGCTGCCCGCCTGGAACGAGGCGCTTGGCCTGCCCCGCCCCTGGGACCAGCAATGGTCGCTGAGGATGCAGCAGATCATGGCCTATGAGACGGACCTGCTGGAGTATGGCGACCTTTTCGACGGCAACCCGGCGGTGGATGCGAAGGTCGAGGCGCTGAAAGAAGGCGCCCGGGCCGAGCTCTCCAATCTCGAGTCGATGGGCGGGGCGGTGTCCTCCATCGAATACATGAAGTCGCGTCTGGTCGAATCCAATGCCGAGCGCGTCAACCGGATCGAGACCGACAAGACCATCGTCGTCGGCGTGAACAAATGGACCGAGGCCGAGCCCTCGCCGCTGATGGGCGAGGACGGCGGCATCATGACCGTCGATCCGGCGGTGGAGGCCGACCAGATCGAACGGCTGAACGCCTGGCGCGCCGAGCGGGACGAGGCTGCCGTGACAAAGGCGCTTTCGGACCTGCGGGAGGCCGCCGCCAAGGGCGAGAACTGCATGCCCGCCTCTATCGCCGCGGCCAAGGCGGGGGTTACCACTGGCGAATGGGCCGCGCAGATGCGCGCCGTGCATGGCGAGTATCGGGGACCGACCGGCGTGTCCGCCTCCGTCTCGAACAAGACCGAGGGGCTGGACGATATTCGCGATGCGGTCAACGCCGTGTCGGACAAGCTGGGACGGCGGCTGAAATTCGTGATCGGCAAGCCCGGGCTCGACGGCCATTCCAACGGTGCCGAACAGATCGCCTTCCGCGCGCGCGACTGCGGCATGGATATCAATTACGACGGTATCCGGCTGACCCCGGAAGAGATCGTGAGCCGCGCCAAGGAGCAGGAGGCCCATGTCGTGGGCCTGTCAATCCTGTCGGGATCGCATCTGCCGCTGGTGGAGGAGACGGTAACGCGGATGCGCGAGGCCGGGCTGGGACATATCCCGCTGATCGTCGGCGGCATTATCCCTGAAGAGGACGCCAAGCGGCTGCTGGCCTCGGGCGTGGCCAAGGTCTATACGCCCAAGGATTTCCAGCTGAACGCGATCATGATGGATGTGGTGGGGCTTGCCGATCCGCAGTCGGTGGCGGCTGAATAGGTCGGACAGGGGCGCTGCCCCTGCGCCGGCCCTGCGGCCCGGCTACCCCGGGATATTTCAGGCAAGAAAAAGCGGGCTTGGCGAGAGAGGCCCGCGCCTTGCGTCTTTGGGGGGCGCCAGACCTGAAGTCCTGCGTTTTGCCAGCCCGGTTCGTCGGGTGATCCGGCGCGCCGGGGCTATGGGATACTCGCGCCACAGGGTCCGGTCATGGACAAGACGCGGCGACCTGACGATAGTTGCGCCCGAGAAGCACGCAGCCGGAGACCCTGCCCATGACCATTCATATCGGAGCCAAACCCGGCCAGATCGCCGAAACCGTCCTGATGCCCGGCGATCCTTATCGCGCGAAATGGGCGGCGGAGACCTTTCTGGAGGGGGCGGAGCTGGTCAACGAGGTGCGCGGCATGCTGGGCTATACCGGCACCTGGAAGGGCAATCGCGTTACGATTCAGGGGTCCGGCATGGGCATGCCTTCGCTGTCCATATATGCCAATGAGCTGATCCGCGACTATGGCGCCCAGACCCTGATACGGATCGGGTCCTGCGGCGCGATGCAGACCAAGGTCGGGATCCGCGATGTGATCCTTGCCATGACGGCCTGTTCCATCTCGACCCCGTCACTGGGCTTTTTCAAAGAGGTGAACTTTGCGCCGAGCGCCGATTTTGGCCTGCTGCACGAGGCGTTCCATGCCGCGGAGGCCAGGAGCGTGACCACGCATACCGGCGCGATCTATTCGGCCGATGTGTTTTATGCCGAACGCCCTGATCTTGACGAGACAATGGAACGGCACGGCGTTCTGGCCGTCGAGATGGAGGCGGCGGAGCTTTACACCCTGGCCGCCCGGTTCGGACGGCGGGCCCTGGCGGTCCTGACGGTTTCAGATCACCTCAAGACGCATGAGGCCTTGCCTGCGTCGGACCGGGAAAAGAGCTTTGGCGATATGGTGGAGATCGCACTTGAGGCCGCCTTCGCCTGACCGTCCCGACTGGCCTGACCGGCCTGACCGAAGCGGATCAGCCCGGCAGGCCATGCCCCCCGCAATAACCATTGCCGGAGGGGCTGCGCCAGGTGCCCAATGCCCCGGCCTGCGGGGCGAAGACCTCTACCAGAAGAGGGTAGCAGGCCGCGGTATCCGAGGAATGTTCTGACGAGCAGTCGCCCCCCGGACAGGCCGACAGCGCCCCCAGCAGGTCGATCTCTGCAAAGAGCTCCAGGTAGTCGCCTGGCCGGACGGGGCTCGCCTTCATGAAATACTGCCCTGTGTCACGGGTGAACCCCCTGCACATGAACACGTTCAGCACATCGTGAACCTGCGCAGAAGCCTCTGTCACAGAACAGCCAGTCGCCGTCGCATATGCTCTGGTCAGGTTCGAATGGCAGCAGAAGTCATAGCCCTTCCCGGTCAGCAGCTGCTGGGTATAGGGGTCGCACCGGGTTCCGATGACATCGTGAACGCGGCCGCCGAACGTATCCGTGCCATACCAGGCCAGCGTGTCATCCACGACCGTCGCCATCGGCCTGAGGTAGGGAAAGCAGCTCCACATCCTGTCGCCCGTGCCAAGATGTGTCCCGTGAAGGGCCCGCGTCTTGCCCGAATAAAAGCGTTCGGCGTGATCAGCTGCCGCCCAGAGGTTCAGATCGCCCACCTGCGGCCCCTCGACACAGCTGATCCGGAAAAATTGCCCGGCCGGAACCGTGAAACTTGCCGCATCGCGCGGGGCGATCAGATGTTCCGCCACCTTCTCCGCCCCAAGCCGCGCCTGCTGATAAAGGGTCATATCCGGCGCAGGCAGAGTGCCTGACGGATAACACAGGACGGGCGTAACGGCACGGCGTGCCGCCGCATCTTCTGGCGGAGAGAGAGGATCAGTCATGGCATCAGTTTTGCCGGGCCCGTGCTGCTGCGCAATCGAGAATTCCGGCCTGTGCACAGTGTTGGATTGTGACGGTGCCGCGAACTGTGTCTAGTAGGGCTGAAAACCGACCACCCCGGAAAAATGAGGATTGCGATGACAGACGCTTCATACACGCCGCCAGAAGTCTGGACATGGGACACCGAAAGCGGCGGCCGCTTTGCCAGCATCAACCGCCCCATCGCCGGCGCCACCCATGATGCGCCGCTTGAGACCGGCCAGCACCCGCTGCAGCTGTATTCGCTGGCCACGCCGAACGGTCAAAAGGTCACCATCATGCTGGAGGAGCTGCTTGCCGCCGGATATGAGGGCGCCGAATACGACGCCTGGCTGATCAGGATCGGCGACGGCGATCAGTTCGGCTCCGGCTTTGTCTCGGTCAATCCGAATTCCAAAATTCCCGCCCTGCTCGACAGATCCGGACCGGAGCCGGTCCGGGTGTTCGAATCCGGCAATATCCTGCTTTACCTGGCCGAAAAATTCGGCGCCTTCCTTCCCAAAGACCATGCCCCCCGGACCGAGGCGCTGAACTGGCTGTTCTGGCTGCAGGGCTCGGCCCCATATCTGGGCGGCGGCTTTGGGCATTTCTACGCCTATGCGCCGTTCAAGATGGAATATCCGATCAACCGCTTCGCGATGGAGGTCAAACGTCAGCTCGACGTTTTGGACAAACATCTGGCGGAAAACGAATATCTCAGCGGGTCGGAATATTCGATCGCAGATATGGCGACCGCCCCATGGTACGGCCGCATGGTCACCGAAGGCGCGTATGAGGCCGGCAAAACCTTCCTGTCCGCGCAGGACTACACCCATGTCGTAAGATGGGCCGAAACGATTTTCGCCCGGCCTGCGGTGAAACGGGGGCGGATGGTAAACGCGGTCTCCGGCGATCCGTCCACGCAGCTGCGCGAACGTCACGATGCCGGGGATTTCGACACCCGCACGCAGGACAAACTGGATCAGGCAGGCTCCTGATGGCGCGTGCGGCGGTCTGTCTCTGCCGGTGCTCAGGACCCGGGTCCCTGACCCACAGCCGGCGCGCCCTGGCATGAGCCGCGCCGCGCCGGTGCCGCCCGGGTCGCTCCTGGACAACCTGGCACGAGAGCGCGGCGCCATCGTCGACTGTTTCGTCACCGAACTGCCCGGCACGGTCTCTCTTCGGGATTACGTCACGGCGTTCTATACAAGCCCGCTGTTCCGGATGGAGCGGCGGCTCCTGGCGCTTGCTTGCCGGTCACACATCCAGCGACACCGACATCGCAGCCTTCATGACCGGCCAGGCCGACCGGTTCGCGATCTGGCGTGTGCGCCGTCGGACCGAAACGGAATTGCTGATGCGACAGATCGGCGGGCCGACGGCATCGTGGTTCATGATCTCGCCCCGCGCGTCGGGCACCCGTCTGTCTTTCGGCTCCGCGCTCATTCCCGCGCCATCCGGGCGGGTCTCTCTCGGCTATCGCGGGCTCACGCCCTTCCATCGGCTCTATTCGCACGGCCTGCTGCGTGCCGCGCGCGCCGGATTGTCAGACAGGTAGGCCGGCACCCAAACCCGGACGATCAAACGAAACCGGGGCGCGCCGATATCGACGCGCCCCGCTTTTTGCCCCTGCCCGTCCCTCGGGACCCTGGCAGAGATCAGATCACAACCACATCCAGCGGAGGGAAGCCGTTGAACCCGATCGACGCATAGGTCGAGGTATAGGCGCCGCAGTTGCGGATGATGAACCGGTCGCCCGAGCGCAGGCCGAGCGGCAGGTCAACAGGACGCTTCTCGTACAGCACGTCAGCCGAGTCGCAGGACGGGCCAGCCAGAATGCAGGGGCCGGTGGCGTCGTGATCACGGTCGGTCAGGAACTGATACCGGATCGCTTCGTCCATGGTTTCGGCCAGACCGGAGAATTTGCCGATGTCGAGGTACACCCAACGATGCAGGTCGTTGTCGGATTTCTTCGACACCAAAAGAACTTCGGCTGCGATTGCACCGGATTCAGCCACCAGACCACGGCCCGGCTCTGCCATCACGTGGGCAACGTCGCCGAAACGCTCGGTGATCAGCTCCATCACGCGGGCGGCATAGGCCGTCGGGCGCTGGATCTCTTCACCGTAATAGGCCGGGAAGCCGCCACCGATGTTCAGAAGCGTCAGCTCGTGACCCGCGTCATGTGCCGCTTTCCACATGGCCGCAACCTGGTCGAGCGTGGTGGTCCACATCTCGGCGCGTTTGGTCTGCGACCCCACGTGGAACGAGAAACCGACCGGCTTCAGGCCCAGCTCAACTGCCATGTCCATCAGCGCAATCGCTTTATCGCGAGAGCAGCCGAATTTGCGCGACAGCGGCCAGTCGGCCTCGGATGCATCGACGATCAGGCGGATGTAGACCTCTGCACCGGGTGCGAATTCTGCAATCTTCTCAAGCTCTTCTTCCGCATCAGCCGCGAACAGGGTCACACCGGCATGGAAGGCGAACTCGATGTCGCGGACTTTCTTCACAGTATTCCCGAACGAGATGTTCTCGGGGCGGGCACCCAGCGACAGGCAGAGCTCGATCTCGGCACGCGAGGCGGCGTCGAAACCGGACCCCAGGTCGACCAGACGTTCGATGATCTCGCGCTGCGGGTTGGCTTTGACGGCGTAGTGAATACGCGCATGGCCCAGACCTGCTTTCAGCGCATGGTACTGCTCTTCCACGCGATCGACGTCGATCACCAGCGTCGGGCGATCAAACGTGTTGGCACGGATGTAGGATTCTACACGGGACTCACGGCGTACAGAAGTGCGGGCCGAAAATTCGGCTACGTATGCGTTCATTGGTCATCTCCAATCAGACCCGGCCATTCCGATTTCCATCGGCTCAGACCGCTCAGTTCCAAGGGAGACGTTACCGTCGCTACGTAACCGCAGGGCTTATCGATTTAGCCCTCTCGCCAGAGGCGCGTGCGTTGGCGTCTATGTGAGACCGCATATCGGGCCAAACCCGGATTCGATCAAGAGGGATTTTTCCCGCGCGCGATTTTTTTCCGACCGCGCCTGCCGTGCCGCCAAAATACAACAGGCCCGCCGAAGCGCGCCTGTTCACGGTCTTTGATTTTGGGTGCGGTACGGGCCAACCCCGCCTCAGGCGGCCTGACCGTAGGGCTGATAGTCAGCAGCTGCTGTCTGTGCAACGCGCGGCTCTGCATCGAAATATGCATAAGCCACATTCAGCGCATCAAGTGCGGCCTGTGCCTTGCGAAGCTCTTGCTGGCTGGGTTTTGCGATCTTTTCCATAGGGTGCCTCTAAACGTTCGGCCCCTCCCTGCCGCTTTATATGCCTATGCTGCGCCGCAGAAACACCCTTAATGGCGCAACCTCGCCATGCATCCCCCGCATGGCCCTTCATCTTTCCCGAAATACTCCGGGGAGAATTGCGCCAAAGGCGCAAGAGGGGCAGCGCCCCTCCCCCAATAGAATCGAACGGGGCGGCCCATGGCCGCCCCTCCGCTAAGTCATCGCGCGCAACCGGCCGGATCAGACCGTCCGCTCGACCATCATCTGCTTGATATGCGAAATCGCCTTGGCCGGGTTCAGCCCCTTCGGGCAGGTCTTGGCGCAGTTCATGATCGTATGGCAGCGATAGAGCTTGAACGGATCCTCCAGCTCATCCAGCCGCTCGCCCGTCGCCTCATCGCGGGAATCGATGATCCAGCGATAGGCGTGCAGCAGCGCGGCAGGTCCAAGGTACCGGTCGCCATTCCACCAGTAGGACGGGCAGGAGGTCGAACAGGAGGCGCACATCACGCATTCATAAAGACCATCCAGCTTCTTGCGATCCTCGATGGACTGCTTCCACTCCTTCGCGGGCCGGTTCGTCTTGGTCTCCAGCCAGGGCATGATCGAGGCATGCTGCGCATAGAAATGCGTCAGGTCCGGGATCAGGTCCTTTACCACCGGCATATGCGGCAGCGGGTAGATCGTCACGTCGCCCTCAATCTCGTCCAGACCGTAGATACAGGCCAGCGTATTGATCCCGTCGATCATCATCGCGCAGGATCCGCAGATGCCTTCGCGGCAGGACCGGCGGAAGGTCAGCGTCGGGTCGATCTCGTTCTTGATCTTGATCAGTGCGTCCAGAACCATCGGGCCGCACTTGTCCATATCAAGGAAATAGGTGTCGACCCGGGGGTTCTCGCCATCATCCGGCGACCAGCGGTAGATCTTGAACTTGCGGACATTGGTCGCGCCCGAGGGCTTCGGCCATGTCTTGCCGGTCTTGATGCGGCTGTTCTTGGGAAGGGTAAACTGTACCATGGCGTCCTCCTCAGAACGTCCGCGCCTTGGGCGCGATTTTCTTCAGGCTGATGCCGCCTTCGTCTTCGGTGGTCAGCGGATCCTTGATGACGGGACGGTAGGTCAGGTCAACCGTGTTGCCCTCGACACGCGAAATCGTGTGCACGCGCCAGTTCTCGTCGTCCCGTTCTGCGTAATCCTCATGCGCATGGGCGCCACGGCTCTCGTGCCGGGCCTCTGCGCCGACGATGGTCGCCAGAGCGTTCGGCATCAGGTTCGTCAGCTCCAGCGTCTCCATCAGGTCAGAGTTCCAGACCAGCGACCGGTCTGTGACCTTCAGATCGGGCAGCTTGGCCGCGATCTCCGTCATTTTCTCCACGCCTTCCTTCAGCGTCTCGGAGGCGCGGAAGACCGCCGCGTCGGACTGCATGGTCCGCTGCATCTCCAGCCGCAGCTCTGCGGTCGGCACACCGCCGTCCGCGTTGCGGTAGAAATCGAACCGGTCAAAGGCCTTGTCGAGCGACGCCTTGTTCAGCACCGGGTTCGGCGCCTCCGGGTCCACGACCTTGCCCGCCTTGATCGCCGCGGCACGGCCAAAGACCACGAGGTCGATCAGGGAGTTGGACCCCAGCCGGTTCGCCCCGTGCACAGAGGCACAACCGGCCTCGCCCACGGCCATCAGGCCTGGAACGATGGCGTTCGGATCGCCCTCCGTCGGGTTCAGCACCTCGCCCCAGTAGTTCGTGGGGATGCCGCCCATGTTGTAATGCACGGTCGGCAGAACCGGGATCGGCTCCTTCGTCACGTCCACACCGGCAAAGATCTTCGCTGATTCAGAAATCCCCGGCAGACGTTCCGCCAGCGCCTCTTTCGGCAGGTGCGACAGGTTCAGGTGGATATGGTCCCCATGTTCACCCACACCACGCCCCTCGCGGATCTCCATGGTCATCGACCGGGAGACATAGTCGCGCGGCGCCAGATCCTTGTACTGGGGCGCATAGCGCTCCATGAACCGCTCGCCTTCGGAATTGGTGAGGTAGCCGCCCTCGCCCCGCGCACCCTCGGTGATCAGGCAGCCGGAGCCGTAGATGCCCGTGGGGTGGAACTGAACGAATTCCATATCCTGCAGCGCGAGGCCCGCCCGCGCCACCATGCCGCCGCCGTCACCCGTGCAGGTATGCGCGGAGGTGGCAGAGAAATAGGCGCGCCCATAGCCGCCGGTGGCCAGCACGACCATCTTGGCGTTGAACACATGCATCGTGCCATCGTCGAGCTTCCAGCAAACGACGCCCTGACAGACGCCATCCTCGGACATGATCAGATCGATGGCGAAATATTCGATGTAGAACTCTGCATTGTTCTTCAGCGACTGGCCGTAGAGCGTATGCAGGATCGCATGGCCGGTCCGGTCGGCGGCGGCACAGGTCCGCTGCACGGCGGGGCCTTCGCCAAATTCGGTGGTGTGACCGCCGAAGGGACGCTGGTAGATCTTGCCCTCCTCGGTGCGGGAGAACGGCACGCCGTAATGTTCCAGCTCGTAGACGGCCTTCGGGGCGGACCGGGCGAGATATTCCATCGCATCCGTATCGCCCAGCCAGTCCGACCCCTTCACGGTGTCGTACATGTGCCACTGCCAGTTGTCCGGGCCCATATTCGACAGCGATGCGGCGATCCCGCCCTGCGCGGCCACGGTATGCGACCGGGTCGGGAAAACCTTGGTCACACAGGCCGTGCGCAGCCCCTGTTCCGCCATGCCCAGCGTGGCGCGCAGACCGGCGCCGCCGGCCCCGACGACAACCACGTCATATTCATGCGTTTCGTATTCGTAAGCAGCCATTTGGAAACCTCGGACTTCAGAGCGCCAGGCGGATCAGGGAAAACACCCCGACCCCCATGATGGCATAGGACAGGATCGTGACACCGATGATGGTCAGGCGGCCCGCCATCCCATGCACATAATCCTCGATCGCCATCTGGGCGCCGTTCTTGAAGTGGGTCATGCCCACGATGAGCGTCAGCGCCGCGATAGAGGCAGGCCAGGGACGCGAATAATAGGCCACGACCTCTTCGTAGGACGACCCGAGGATCGGCCCGAAGGTAAAGAGGAAGAGCGGAACAAGGATGATCAGCGCGATGGACGACACCTGCATGGACCAGTGATGTTCGGTCCCGGTCTTCGACGCGCCCATGCCGACGGCGCGCTTGCGGTCAGTGAGATAACGCATGGCGGCCTCCTCAGACGATGATGGCGGTCAGCAGCGTCAGCGCGACCGAGCCGATAACGACGATCCAGCCCAGCGTGTCCGCCTGCTCGACCTCAAGGAAATAGCCGTTGTCCCACAGCAGGTGCCGCATGCCGGCCAGCGTGTGATACCAGAGCCCCAGCAGCGAGAAGAACATGATCAGATCGCCGATGAAGCTGGTGACGATCCAGTTGACCGTCTCGAAATAATCCGGCCCGGATGCCGCCGCCATGAACCACCAGGCGATCAGCAGCGCCGCGACGATCATCGCGTTGCCTGTGATGCGGGTCAGGATGGACGTGACGGAATTGAGCTGGAAGCGGTAATACTGTCCCAGCATGAATGGCGAGAGCGGGCGGTTGCCCCGGTTCACATCGGCCATGAAATCCCCTTTCGAGTTCCTCACGCGTGTTTCTACCGGATTTTCCCGGCTTGTCATCCTTTTGAAGCGGGAAATTGCTGCAATGCCGCGCTATTCCACGATGTGTGATCACACGCTCCAGCCTTGTGATCACACTCAAGAAATCCGATAAAAACAGTCAGGTCCGCGAGTCGCCCCGCGGACCTGACACTCTGATCTTTGGACCGAGGGAGGACCCGGATCAGAAGCTGGCGTCGAGCGAAACGACGGCAAGGCCCTTGGCGATGGAACTGTCATGCCAGGTGCCGGAGACGGAGAACATGTCCGACAACGCGTAAGAGGCGCCGGCGCTCCAGTACTCATGCCCGCCGTTGTTGATCGTGCCATAGGCGGCGCCGAAGGTGATCTTGTCGAACGTGTAATCGGCCGAGATCTTGGAGTTCAGCACATCCGCATCCGGATCATAGGCAAAGCGCAGGCCAAGGCTCAGCGGCTCCACCGGCGCAAGGGCGGTCGACAGGATGAACTCGCCGCAGCAATCGACATAGGGGCTGGTGTAGTAGTAGCGCGCATAGCCGACGTCGTAGCTGAACTTGCCGACCTCGTTGCGGAACCCGGCATAGACGTCGATCTCGTAATCGCTGCCGGTGATGCCGTCATCGGTGTTGGAGGCCCAGGTGCCCAGGTAGAAGCCGCCGTAGCCCAGCTCGACCCAGGGCTGGAGGGCGGCGCCGGTGGTCTGTTCCAGCCCGTTCGACACGTAACGGCTGGTCAGGGTCACGCCGGAGGACAGGCTGAAATCCTGAGCGGCGGTCAGGGTCGGAAGACCCAGCAGAACGGAAAGCGCGGAAGATTTGAGAAGCGCGTGCATCATAACCTCAGTTGGAAAACGCGCCGTAGCTCAGCGCCTGTTTTTGACGCCGGAGAAGGGGGCATGCACGCGCCGAGGCCCACGGATGCTGCGCCGCCGCAAAGCTGTATCTGCCGCGCCACATATGGCCCGGATTTTCGCTTAAGTTTCAGGCGGAAAGAGAAAAGACGGCCGCTGTCACACGGCCGTCTTCAAATCTGCTGCACCGCTGATTCGGCCCTTCAGACCGGCATCACCGCCCAGTAATCGAGATCCAGCAGAACCTGCGGCAGGTATTTCCCGTCCGCGCCCTTCAACTCTCCGACCGAGGCGTCATCGACCGCGACCAGCCGCAGCCGCACAAGGCCGACACCGGGCGCAGACGTCTTCGCCTTGTCCAGCACCTCCGACCAGGCCTTGACGGTCTTGCCGCTGAAACACGGGTTGGCATGCGCGCCCCCGTTCAGCCCCACGATCATCTGCGCATTGGCCAACCCGTTGAACGACAGCGCCCGCGCCATGGAGATCACATGCCCGCCATAGATCAGCCGCTGCCCATCGGGCCGGAAGGTCGCGTCGAAATGCACCTTGGCCGTGTTCTGCCACAGGCGCGTCGCCAGCATATGCTCCGCCTCCTCGATGGTGACGCCATCGACATGGCCGATCACCTCGCCCACCTCGTAATCGCCCCAGCGATGCGCCTCCCCCGCCAGGGTGAAATCGTAGGTGGAGAAATCCAGCCCCTCCGGGATCACCAGATCCTCCGGCGCCAGCACCGTCTTCAGTTCTGGCACCACAGCCTCTGGCGCCGGTGCGTCGACATCATTCTTCCGCACCATCACCCAGCGCACATACTCCATCACGACCTCGTCGCGCTGGTTCATGCCCCGGGTACGGACATAGACCACCCCGGTCTTGCCGTTGGAATTCTGCTTGAGCCCGATCACCTCCGACGAGGATCGCAGCGTATCCCCCGCATAGACCGGCTTCAGCCAGCGCCCCTCCGCATAGCCAAGGTTCGCCACCGCATTCAGCGACACATCCGGTACGGTCTTGCCAAAGACCACGTGGAACGCTGCAAGATCGTCCAGCGGCGATCCCGGCAGCCCGCAAGCCCGCGCGAATTCATCCGAGGAATAGAGCGCATGCCGCGCCGGGTAGAGCGCATGGTAAAGCGCCCGCTCCCCCGCCCCGACCGTGCGCGGCACGGCATGGTCGATCACCTGACCAATCGCGTAATCCTCGAAAAACCGTCCCGGATTGGTCTTGGCCATCACAGCTCTCCCAGCTTCACGTCCGGCGAATACTCTCCCGGCACCTCTTTCGTCACCGCCTGACCGCAGCGCATCACACCCGTGGTCGCGTCATGGGCATAGGTCGGGTTGCCGTGCAGCTCCCATCCCTTGGCCAGGGCCGCCGACACCTTGTGACAGAAGGCAGAGGTATCGTCCTCGCTCAGAAACCGGTAAACTTTCATACCCTTAGGTCCTTTTCTTTATCCGAATGTCGGGTAGCCCAGCCAGGTGTGGATGCCCCCGATCAGCAGCAGCAAGACAAGCGATATGGCCAGGAACATCCCGTCCTTGGCGATCGACCCCTTGGCGGGCGGCTGCCAGCCCGGCTCCGCCCGGTTGATCACCACCATCTCTGCCACGGCCCAGACGCCCAGACCACCCCAGAGCACGAAGGACGGCACATCGCCATTCACCAGCAGATGCGCCACACACCACAGCAGGAACCCCGTCAGCATCGGGTGCCGCATCTTGTAAAAGAGCGCCCCCTTCTTCGGCCCCGGCGAGGTGAAGTAGAGCGCCAGCAACATCAGTAGGTTGTTGATCCCCACCGTCGCCGGATGCCGCCCCCAGAAAAACGCGCCATCGGCCATCCGGTAGCCAAAGATCATCAGCAGCAGCGCAACGGCCAGCGCCCCGGCCACGGCCCCCTTGCCGGGATCGCCCATCCGCGCCCGGACATCAGGTGCCGCACGTTTAAAGAAATGGGCCGCCGCCCAGAGAAGTACACCAAGGATAAGAAGCAACATAACAGGTCCGCCCGCTGGCTAAATGTGAATCGCCTTCACATTGCCCCGCTTACGCCATGCGTGCAATGACTTCCGCCTTGGCCAGCAACTTTTTCGCCGTCTCGACATGCAGGTTCTCGACGATCTTGCCATCGACCACGGCCACGCCCTGCCCCGTCCGCTCGATCTCCTCATGCGCCTCGATCTGCCGCTTGGCGAGGTCGATCTCCGCCTCCGTGGGCGCAAAGGCGGTATTGGCGCCCGCCACCTGTGCCGGATGGATCAGCGTCTTGCCGTCGAAGCCCAGATCGCGACCCTGTTCGCATTCGGCGGCCAGCCCCTCTTCGTCGAGATACTGGTTATGGACCCCATCGACGCAGATCACGTCATAGGCCCGCGCGGCCAGCAGCATCTGCTGCAAAGCGAACATCATCGGCAGACGGTCAGCGCGGGAGCGGCAGTTCAGCTCCTTCGCCAGATCGTTGGTCCCGGCGACAAATCCCTTCAGCCGTGGATGCGCCGCGATCTCCAGCGCGTTCAGCACGCCCAGCGGCGTCTCGATCATCGCCCAGATCGCCGTCTCGCCGCCCAGCAGATCGTCCAGCGCCTCGATATCTTTCACCGAATTCACCTTGGGCAGAAGGAAGGCATCCGCCCCCGCATCCTTCAGCACCTTGACGTCGTCAGCACCCCAATCGGTGTCCAGCCCATTGATCCGGATGATTTTGGCCCGCTCGCCGTAGCCGCCCTCCACAAGCGCGGCTTTCAGCGTCTCCCGCGCCGCACCCTTGGCATCGGGCGTCACCGCATCCTCCAGATCGAAGATGATCGCATCGCAGGCCAGCCCCCGCGCCTTGTCCAGCGCCCGCTCCTTGGAGCCGGGGATATAGAGAACCGAGCGATAGGGGCGGAACTGGTCGTCCATGAAGTCTCTCCGAGTCGGGCGCGGCGGGGCGCTGGTAACAATCTTGCGCTGCTTTGCCATTTTTTGAGGGAAAAATTCAAGGCCAATCACGCCGCGACGCAGAATTGCCTGCATTCTGGCCACGCAACACCCGGCGTACGGCGCATTAACCATATCTTTGCCTCTCCGGCGCAGTCTCCTTTCATGGACGTGAGGGAGGTCCGGATCAATCCGGGCAACGTTCCACAAGCCGGCCTTTGCCGGCGACAGACATTGCCTGTCTGCAATGTCATAGCTTGAAAGGGATGCCTCATGTCCGCCTGCCCCGCCCTGCTCCGATTTGCCCTGCCGGCTCTGGCGCTCGCCCTGCTCAGCGCCGCCCCGGCATGGGCCCAGCAGCACTGCGCGCCGAGGGAAATCATCGTCGGACGACTGGCCGAAAAATACGGCGAAAGCCGGCAGTCCATCGCGCTCAGTCACGGCAATCAGATGGTGGAGGTCTTCGCATCAGCGGCCACCGGCTCCTGGACGATCACGGTCACGCGACCCGGCGGAATGACCTGCCTGATGGCCTCGGGAAAGGCGTATGAAACGCTCACGGAACAGCTGCCGCCAAAGAAAAAGGACGCCTGACCAACGACGAGAGGTGGACATGCGGATGCCCAGAATCGAATTTCTTCGGCCTCCGGCGGCGTCCCAGCATATTCCGTGCCATCTGCGGCCATCGTTGAAGAATAAGGCAAGAGCTCACTATTTATGAACTTTTTAAACGAAATAACCGCATCCGCGCTGACGCCGCATCGGCCCGGCCCGCCACTGCCCTTGCGCAACGGGTCCAGAACGCCTACCCATCGCGACGAGATATCATCGGACCGGAGATAAGTTCCATGGCACGACCCAAGATCGCCCTCATTGGCGCAGGTCAGATCGGCGGCACGCTCGCCCATCTCGCAGCTCTCAAAGAATTGGGCGACGTCGTTCTCTTCGACATCGCCGAAGGCACGCCGGAAGGCAAAGCGCTCGACATCGCCGAGGCTGGCCCTTCCGAAGGCTTTGACGCGACGCTCAAGGGCACCCAGAGCTATGCCGACATCGCCGGCGCAGACGTCTGCATCGTCACCGCAGGCGTGCCCCGCAAACCGGGCATGTCCCGTGATGACCTGCTGGGCATCAACCTCAAGGTCATGAAATCCGTCGGCGAAGGCATTGCCGCCAACGCGCCCGACGCCTTCGTGATCTGCATCACCAACCCGCTCGACGCGATGGTCTGGGCGCTGCAGAAATTCTCCGGCCTGCCTGCCGCCAAGGTCTGCGGCATGGCCGGCGTGCTGGACTCCGCGCGCTTCCGCCACTTCCTCAGCCTCGAATTCGGCGTGTCCATGAAAGACGTCACCGCCTTCGTTCTGGGCGGCCACGGCGACACCATGGTCCCCTCCACCCGTTACTCCACCGTCGCCGGCATCCCGCTGCCCGACCTGGTGGAGATGGGCTGGACCACGCAGGAAAAGCTCGACGCGATCATCCAGCGCACCCGTGACGGCGGCGCCGAAATCGTTGGCCTGCTGAAAACCGGTTCCGCCTTCTACGCGCCCGCCACCTCCGCCATCGAAATGGCCGAGGCCTATCTGAAAGACCAGAAGCGCGTCCTGCCCTGCGCCGCCTATTGCGACGGCGAGATCGGCGTGAAGGACATGTATGTGGGTGTGCCCACGGTCATCGGCGCCGGCGGCATCGAGAAGATCGTGAACATCAAGCTCACCAAGGAAGAGCAGGACATGTTCGACAAATCCGTCGACGCCGTGAAGGGCCTGATGGAGGCCTGCAAAGGCATCGACGGCTCGCTCGCCTGATCCGCGGCACAAGCATTCCAAAAACGCCCGGCCCCGTGTCGGGCGTTTTTCTTTGTCTGACGATAGCGATCATCGCCCGTGGCCGGAGACCTCGTCCAGCAGCCGCGCCGCGATCATCGCCGCCCCCGCGATGGCCAGCGACGACCCGATCTTGGCGCTCAGATTATCCGGGGCCACATGTTCCACCCCGTCCCGGGTCATCCGCACAGCCTGCCCAAACCGCCCGCTGCGGACGTCGCGCATTGGCGAGGGGTTGGGCATATCAAGCGCCCCGGGACGGAACCGCGACAGGAGCGCACCCGCAGCCACCAAGCCGGCGCCGAAGACAAACGGCCGCAAACGGTCGCGTCGGGCAAGTCCGCCATTATTAGGCTTGATGTCCGGCAGATGTCTGGAAATAGTCATGGTCAACTCCTCTTTCGCAGCTCAACCCCGGCCACGCGGCGGAAGTTCCCCGCGACGCCCCGGACGCGGTTCCGGAGCCCGGAGAGTCACTGAATCGCCAGAAATCAGAGCAGTGCGGTCATATTGACGGCATGAGCGCCCGCAACGTGATCACACCCGCTTTTCGTGTGATCACAAACGCTGTAAAATCGGCAGAATTCCCCGCACGGTTCCAGAAAATGATTCATGGCGCAGTTACACTGTGCCACTACCGTTGCTAATCGTATCTGAAACGAGGGACGGAGTTCATGAACATTCATGAGTATCAGGCGAAGGCAATCCTTCGCGACTATGGCTGCCCGGTGTCGGATGGCCGCCCGGTTCTGAAAGCGGAGAATGCCAAGACCGCCGCAGGCGAACTTGACGGTCCGCTCTGGGTCGTGAAGGCGCAGATCCACGCCGGTGGCCGCGGCAAAGGCAAATTCAAAGAAGCCGACGCTGGCGAAAAGGGCGGTGTCCGCCTTGCCAAATCGGTGGAAGAAGCCGCTGAAGAAGCCAAGAAGATGCTGGGTCGTACCCTCGTCACCCATCAGACCGGCCCCGCCGGCAAGCAGGTGAACCGCATCTACATCGAAGCCGGGTCCGACATCTCGCGTGAGCTTTACCTCGCGCTGCTGGTCGACCGTCAGACCTCCGCCGTCTCCATCGTCTGCTCCACCGAGGGCGGCATGGACATCGAGGAAGTCGCGGCCTCCACGCCCGAGAAAATCCTCTCCTTCTCCATCGAGCCTGCCACCGGCTACCAGCCGTTCCACGGCCGCAAGGTCGCCTTCGCGCTTGGCCTCGAAGGTGGTGCCGTCAAGCAGATGGTCGCGCTGCTGGGCAACCTCTACCGTGCCTTCATGGAAAAGGACATGGAACAGCTGGAGATCAACCCGCTGATCGTCATGCCCGATGGCAACCTCAAGGTGCTGGACGCCAAGGTCGGTTTCGACGGCAACGCGATCTACCGCCATGCCGACGTCGCCGCCCTGCGCGACGAGACGGAAGAGGACCCCAAGGAACTCGCCGCCTCCAAATACGACCTGAACTACATCGCGCTGGATGGTGAGATCGGCTGCATGGTGAACGGCGCAGGCCTCGCCATGGCGACGATGGACATCATCAAGCTCTACGGGGCAGAGCCTGCGAACTTCCTCGACGTTGGCGGCGGCGCCACCAAGGAAAAAGTGACCGAGGCGTTCAAGATCATCACCTCTGACCCGAACGTCAAAGGCATTCTCGTGAACATCTTCGGCGGCATCATGCGCTGCGACGTCATCGCCGAAGGCGTGATCGCCGCGGTGAAGGAAGTCGGCCTGCAGGTTCCGCTGGTTGTCCGTCTGGAAGGCACGAATGTCGAAAAGGGCAAGGAGATCATCGCGACCTCCGGCCTGAACGTCATCGCGGCCGACAACCTGTCGGACGGTGCCGAAAAGATCGTGAAAGCGGTCAAAGGCTGAACCGATGACCCTGCTGCGCGCCCTGACCCTGTCCGCGCTGGCTGTATTCAGCAGCCAGTCGGACCTGCGCGCGCAGCAGGGGCCTACCGGAATTGTTGCTGCCGGGATTGAACATTTCCTGCGCCACTGCGGGACGGCCGTCACCGATCCGGAGCGTTACCTCGCGGAACTGCCCAACCGGAACGACGGCAGAGCCGTTTCGCATGGCAATACAGACGATGGCAGCACGCTTCTGGTGACGACCGGCGGCATGAATTCCATGCAAAACGGTTATACCTTCGAAGAAATAACCCATGTCTTCGTTCTGGGGGGAACCCGGTCGATTTCCTGTGTGGTGAGCGGCGGAGATGCCGTATATGGGATGCCGGGGTCGACACAGGCCGTTACGGACACGTTCCGGTCGATTATCGCCCGCGAAGCTCCGCAGGCTCAGATCGTTGGCGGGTCCATGCCGCTGAGCGCTTTCGGGCCCGCTTCGCACATAGTCGGGAACGTGATGGAAAGCGGTGCGCTGTTCTATGTTCTCAACTGGCATGACGATCCCGACATTCCGATCATGGTCTACGTCTGGCCCGGCTGGTTCGAGATGATCACCTACAAGCAGGTGAGCGCCCAATGACCCGGTCTGCCGTCCTCCTAAGCGCTGGCATCGCGGCCCTTGCCCTGACCGGCCCTGCAGCGGCGCAGTCGCCGCGTGACGCGGCGCTGGCCAACAGCCGTATTGCGCTGCATGTCTGCCTCGATCTCTATTCCGATGCTGACAGCCGTGTCGCCGCGCTCTCTGCAGCCGGCTTTTCGTACACGACCCATGCCCGGCCCGGCGATCCGCGCGCTTATCACAAGTTCAGTGATCCGGCCGGCATCGTCAGCATCATGACCTACGGCACCGATGGTGATGATTTCTGCGCCATTTCAAGCGACGTGCTGAATGTTACGGAGGCCGTTCAGTTCGTCGAACAGACGACGAGCGAGCTTTTCCCAGGCATGTTCACCTACGGTCAGATGCAGGGCGGGGCGGCCATCACCCCGACACATCCGCAGGCCGCCAATTTTCCCTGCACCGGCTATTCCGCCTTCTTTCCGCGGCGCGCCATCGACATCAGCATCGGCATTGCCGGTCAGGATCCGATCTGCGTGATGGACGGAACCTCGCAAATCATGGTGCGTATGTGATGCGCGGGCTTCTGAAGATATCCCTTCTGCTTGCCCTGGCCCTGCCGGCCCATGCGCAGAACCTGCGCGAGGCGGCGCTGAACAACGTGGCCGTTGCGACCCGCATCTGTGCCGATGTCAGCCTCCGGCAGCTTGCCCCGCGCCCCGCCTTCACCAGCGCTGGCTTCACCTATCGGGCCGAAAACCGTGGTGTAAACAAATATGGTGTCAATCTTGGCTACGGCCATTATTTCGATGCCCCTGCTGACACCGCCAAAGCCCAAGTGGCTGAGCCGGACCGTTATGCAGGCACCTGTTACGTCTACACCAAACACGCCTCGCAGGGAGAGGTCGAAGCGCTGGTCATGGACGTGCTGCGCAGCGCCTACCCCAATGCCCGGATAGAACGCAGCAATTCGGGCACCATTCTTTACAATCTGTCGCCGCTTCCTTTGATAGTCAGCGTCAGCACCATCTCGCGTAATCGCTATGAAACCGACGGCACAATAAGTGTGTCGATGTCCTTTCCGGGATAACTAGGATCAGGAGTAAACTATGGCAGTTCTAGTCGACGAAAATACGAAGGTCATTTGTCAGGGCTTCACCGGCTCTCAGGGGACCTTCCATTCCGAACAGGCAATCGCCTACGGAACCAAGATGGTCGGCGGTGTCACCCCCGGCAAAGGTGGCAGCGAACACCTTGGCCTGCCCGTCTTTGACTCGGTGCATGAAGCGGTCGACCGGACCGGCGCCAATGCCTCTGTCATCTATGTGCCGCCGCCGTTTGCGGCCGACTCGATCATGGAAGCCATCGACGCGGAAATCCCGCTGATCGTCTGCATCACCGAAGGCATCCCGGTACTGGACATGATGAAGGTGAAGGCCGCGCTCAAGAATTCCAAGTCGCGCCTGATCGGGCCGAACTGCCCCGGTGTCATTACGCCGGACGCCTGCAAGATCGGCATCATGCCCGGCCATATCCACAAGCGTGGCTCCGTCGGCGTGGTCTCCCGCTCCGGCACGCTGACCTATGAGGCGGTGAAGCAGACGACGGATGCAGGCCTTGGCCAGTCCTCCGCCGTTGGCATCGGCGGCGATCCAATCAAGGGCACCGAACACCTCGAAGTGCTGGAAATGTTCCTGGCCGATGACGAGACCCAGTCGATCATCATGATCGGCGAAATCGGCGGCTCTGCCGAAGAAGAAGCTGCGCAGTTCCTGGCCGACGAGAAGAAGAAGGGCCGCTGGAAGCCGACCGCAGGTTTCATCGCCGGCCGTACCGCCCCTCCGGGCCGCCGCATGGGCCACGCAGGCGCCATCGTCGCCGGCGGCAAAGGCGGCGCGGAAGACAAGATCGAGGCGATGAAATCCGCCGGGATCGTGGTTGCCGACAGCCCCGCGGGCCTCGGCGAAGCCGTGCTGAAAGCCATCAAGGGCTGATCTTCAGCCTGTGAAAAGGGTCCGGGCGACAGATCGCCCGGGCCGCAATCCGGGGGCAAAGCCCCCAGCAGACAGGACCGAGAAATGGCGCCCCGCCGTTCACAGCAGACCAGACCACCCCGCTCCGCCTCCCGCGTCGAGCGCCGGTTCTGCCCTGCGGTCCACCATCCGGAGGCGCGCGCATGAGTTTCGCCGACGCCATCCGCTCCTGCCTGCAGAAATACGTGACCTTCTCTGGCCGCGCCTCGCGTCCGGAATACTGGTGGTTTGTGCTGTTCCTCATCGCGGGCGGCATTGCCACCTCTATTCTGGACAGCATCCTCTTCGGCACCGGAACGGTCGAGACCGGCCCCGGCGCCATCTCCGCGAAAAGTGAGAACGGGCCTATCTCCGGGCTCTTTTCCCTCGCGACGCTGCTGCCCATATTGGCGGCGGGATGGCGACGGATGCATGACACCGGCCGTTCGGGCCTTTACCTGCTCTACCCGCTGATCGTGATCGTGGGCATGGGCACCTTTGCCTCGATGGCCGGCGCCACAAGCGCCGTCATGTCGGGCGATTTTGGTGCCGCTTTTGCAGGTCTGACAGGCATTGTCATGCTGCTTTCGATGCTTGTGTTCATCATTTCGCCGCTGATCGTCATCTGGTGGCTCACCCGCCCCTCGCAACCCGGCCCCAATACCTATGGCCCAAACCCTCATGAGGTCCTCGCATGACCGAACAAAGCCCCAACGATGTTTTCCACGCCTCCAGCTTCATGCAGGGGCATAACGCGGAATATCTCGAACAGCTTCAGGCCCGCTGGGCCAATGACCCGTCCTCGGTCGACGAAGGGTGGGCTGCGTTCTTCAAACAGCTGGGCGAGAGCGAGATCGACGCCAAGAAAGAGGCCGCCGGCCCCTCCTGGGCGCGGATGGACTGGCCGCCGGTCCCCAGTGATGATCTGACTGCCGCACTGGACGGCCAGTGGCCTGCCGTGGAAGCCAAGGCCGCCGGAGACAAGATCAAGTCGAAAGCCGCCGAAAAGGGCGTGAAGGTCTCCGACGACGCGGTGAAACAGGCGGTGCTGGATTCGATCCGCGCGCTGATGCTGATCCGGGCCTACCGGATCCGGGGACACCTGGCTGCTGACCTCGACCCGCTGGGCATGCGGGATGAGACGAACCACCCGGAGCTTGACCCGAAATCCTACGGGTTCGCGGAATCCGACATGGATCGCCCGATCTTCATCGACAAGGTGCTGGGGCTTGAGATCGCCTCCATGCGCCAGATCGTCGATATCGTGAAGCGCACCTATTGCGGCACCTTCGCGCTGCAATACATGCACATCTCCAACCCCGAAGAAGCCGGCTGGCTGAAGGAACGGATCGAAGGCTACGGCAAGGAGATCACCTTTACCCGCGAGGGCCGCAAGGCGATCCTGAACAAGCTGGTTGAGGCCGAGGGCTTTGAGAAGTTCCTGCATGTGAAATACATGGGCACCAAGCGGTTTGGTCTGGACGGGGGCGAGGCGCTGATCCCCGCCATGGAACAGATCATCAAGCGGGGCGGCAATCTGGGCGTCAAGGAAATCGTCATCGGCATGCCGCACCGTGGCCGCCTGTCGGTTCTGGCGAACGTGATGAACAAGCCCTATCGCGCCATTTTCAACGAATTCCAGGGCGGGTCGTTCAAGCCCGAGGATGTGGATGGCTCGGGTGACGTGAAATACCACCTCGGAGCGTCATCGGACCGTGAATTCGACGGCCATCCGGTGCACCTGTCGCTGACCGCCAACCCCTCCCACCTTGAGGCGGTGAACCCGGTTGTGCTGGGCAAGGTCCGCGCCAAGCAGGACCAGCTGCATGACAGCGCCGAACGGATCGCGGTCCTGCCGATCCTGCTGCATGGCGATGCGGCCTTTGCCGGTCAGGGCGTCGTGGCGGAATGCTTTGGCCTTTCCGGCCTGCGCGGCCACCGCACCGGCGGCACGATGCATATCGTGGTGAACAACCAGATCGGCTTTACCACCGCGCCGCATTTCTCACGCTCCAGCCCCTATCCCACGGACATCGCCCTGATGGTGGAGGCGCCGATCTTCCACGTGAACGGCGACGATCCGGAGGCCGTGGTGCATGCCGCCAAGGTCGCCACGGAATTCCGCCAGAAGTTCCACAAGGATGTCGTGCTCGACATCTTCTGCTACCGCCGCTTCGGTCACAACGAAGGCGACGAGCCGATGTTCACCAACCCGCTGATGTATAAGAACATCAAGGGCCACAAGACGACCCTGTCGCTCTATACAGAACGTCTGGTGAAGGACGGGCTGATCCCCGAGGGCGAGATCGAGGATATGAAGGCCGCCTTCCAGTCCCACCTCAATGACGAGTTCGAGGCGGGCAAGGACTACAAACCCAACAAGGCCGACTGGCTGGATGGGAAGTGGTCCGGTCTGGAGAAGGAAAAAGACGACTACCAGCGCGGCGAGACCGCCATCGCCCCCGAGACGATGGAGCAGATCGGCACCGCCCTGACCCGCGTCCCCGAAGGCTTCCCGACCCATAAAACGGTCGATCGCCTGCTGGCCTCCAAGAAAGAGATGTTCGACAGCGGCACCGGCTTCGACTGGGCCACTGGCGAAGCGCTGGCCTTCGGCTCCCTGCTGACCGAAGGCTATCCGGTCCGTCTGGCGGGTCAGGACAGTACCCGCGGCACCTTCTCCCAGCGGCATTCCGGCATCGTCAACCAGGACACGGAGGAGCGCTACTATCCGCTCAACAATATCCGCGAGGGGCAGAGCCGGTACGAGGTCATCGACTCGATGCTCTCCGAATATGCCGTGCTGGGCTTCGAATATGGCTACTCGCTGGCCGAACCGAACGCCCTGACCCTCTGGGAAGCGCAGTTCGGCGATTTTGCCAATGGCGCTCAGATCATGTTCGACCAGTTCATCTCCTCGGGCGAATCCAAATGGCTGCGGATGTCGGGCCTCGTCTGCCTGCTGCCGCATGGCTACGAAGGCCAGGGTCCGGAACACTCCTCCGCCCGTCTGGAACGCTTCCTGCAGATGTGCGGCCAGGACAACTGGATCGTCGCCAACTGCTCCACGCCCGCGAACTACTTCCACATCCTGCGGCGCCAGCTGCACCGGTCCTTCCGCAAGCCGCTCATCATGATGACGCCGAAATCGCTTCTGCGTCACAAGCTGGCGGTCTCGGATGCGGATGAGTTCACCACCGGATCGAGCTTCCACCGTGTCCTCTGGGACGATGCGGACAAGCAGTACGGCAAGGGCCGGTCGGCCACGAAACTGGTCGAGGACAAGAAGATCAAGCGCGTCGTCATGTGTTCCGGCAAGGTCTATTACGACCTGCTGGAGGCCCGCGACGAGGCCGGCAAGGACGACACCTATATCCTGCGGATCGAACAGTTCTATCCCTTCCCGGCGATCAGCCTCGTCAAGGAACTCGAGCGGTTCAAGAACGCAGAGATGGTCTGGTGTCAGGAAGAGCCCAAGAACCAGGGCGCCTGGACCTTCATCGAGCCCAATGTCGAATGGGTCCTCGGCCGGATCAACGCCAAGCACCAGCGCCCCGTCTACGCGGGCCGCATCGCCACGGCCTCGCCCGCAACGGGCCTCGCCGCACAGCACAAAGCACAGCAAGCCGCCCTCGTTGCCGAGGCGCTCAACATCGAAGGGAAATAAGACCCCATGAGCACCGAAATCCGCGTCCCTACCCTGGGTGAATCCGTCACCGAAGCCACCGTCGCCACCTGGTTCAAGAAACCCGGCGACACGGTCGAGGTCGATGAAATGCTCTGCGAGCTGGAAACCGACAAGGTGACGGTCGAAGTGCCGTCCCCCGCCGCAGGCACCCTCGCCGACATCGTCGCCGCCGAAGGCGAGACCGTGGGCGTCGACGCCCTGCTGGGCAATATCTCGGAATCCGGCAATGCCGGCCCGGAAGAGACCAAGCCCCGCGCCGCCGAAACCAAAAAGACCGATGCAGAGGCCGCGCCCAATGGCGGTAAATCCGGCGGCGGGGAGACGGTCAAGGTCATGGTCCCCGCCCTGGGTGAATCCGTGACGGAGGCGACCATCGCCACCTGGTTCAAGAAGGAAGGCGACACGGTCGAGGCCGACGAAATGCTCTGCGAGCTGGAAACCGACAAGGTCTCCGTCGAGGTGCCCGCGCCTGCCGCCGGTGTCCTGTCGAAGATCCTCAAGGGCGAAGGCGACACGGTGGAGGCCGGTGGCCAGCTGGCAGAGATGACCTCCGGCGGTGCCGCGCCCGCCAAATCCGCCGAGGCCCCGGCCACCGCCCCCGCCGCAAGCACCGGCAAGGATGTAGAAGACGCACCGGCTGCCAAGAAGGCCATGGCCGAAGCAGGCCTGTCGAAAGATCAGGTCACCGGCACCGGCAAGGACGGCCGCATCATGAAGGACGATGTCGCCAAGGCGCTGAAATCCGCCACCGCCGCGCCCGCCCCGGCCGCCGCCGCCGCGCCGCGCGCGCCCGTCCCGGCCGATGACGCCGCCCGCGAGGAACGGGTCAAGATGACCCGCCTGCGCCAGACCATCGCGCGCCGCCTGAAGGATGCGCAGAACACCGCCGCCATGCTGACCACCTACAACGAGGTCGACATGACGGAGGTCATGGCGCTGCGGAACCAGTACAAGGCCGAGTTCGAGAAGAAGCACGGCGTCCGCATGGGCTTCATGTCCTTCTTCACCAAGGCCTGCTGCCACGCCCTGAAAGAAGTCCCCGAGGTGAACGCGGAGATCGACGGCACCGACGTCGTCTACAAGAACTTCGTGCATATGGGCATCGCCGCGGGCACGCCCCAGGGCCTCGTCGTTCCGGTCATCCGCGACGCCGACCAGATGTCCTTTGCCGAGATCGAGAAGGCGATTGCCGAAAAAGGCGCCCGCGCCCGTGACGGCAAGCTGTCGATGGCGGAAATGCAGGGCGGCACCTTCACCATCTCCAACGGCGGTGTCTACGGCTCGCTGATGTCCTCCCCGATCCTGAACCCCCCGCAGTCGGGTATCCTCGGCATGCACAAGATCCAGGACCGGCCGATGGTCATCAACGGCGAGATCAAGATCCGCCCGATGATGTACCTGGCGCTGAGCTACGATCACCGCATCGTCGACGGCAAGGGCGCCGTGACCTTCCTCGTCCGCGTCAAGGACGCACTGGAAGATCCGCGCCGCCTGCTGATGGATCTCTGATCGCGCGCACGGCACTGTAGGGCGGGGGTCACCCCCACCCTGCCAACACCTCGCCCCGGGGCGAGCTAGAACAAGAGGCATACAGGGCAGACTTCACCCGACGGCACCCCTGCCGGACCCTGACCAGATCGGAGCACGACCCATGTCCAGCCTCACCACCCCGCTCGCCCTCTACGGCCTTGTCTGCATCGTCACCATCCTGGCCCAGGTCATGTCTGCCGCGGGCAAGCTCGACCTGACCCAGCTCATGGGCAACCGCGAGGGCCTGCCCTCGCTCACCGGCATGGCCGGACGGCTCGACCGGGCGCAGATGAACTCCGTCGTCGCCATGGCGCTGTTCGCCCCCGCGGTGCTGATCCTCGCCATCACGCCCGGCGACGGCACCGGCGCCTTCCCCGCCTGGGTCTTCCTGCTGGCCCGCATCGCCTATGTCGTGGTCTATGCGCTTGGCATCACCTATATCCGCACAATTGTCTGGCTGGTGGGTTTCGTGATGACGCTCTGGCTCTACCTTCTGGCCCTCTGACACAGACCAAAGAGGCCGGACATGTCCCTGCAACTCATCTGCCAGCTCACCACCAGCGACCCTGCCAGGACCCAGCAGGCGCTGCTGAATGATGCCGAAGATCAGCAGAATGCCGGCCTCTCCCGCCTCCAGATCTGGACCGAAGAGGGCGCCGCCGCCCTCTGGCTCCTCTTCGACGTGAATGACCGCGCCAAGGCCGAAGCCTGGCTGCAGCGCGCGCAGGCCGACACCCACGGCCGCCCCGCCGCCGTGACCGCCTCCACCGCCCATTTCCTGAGGACCGCATGACCCCCGCCCTCGCCCCCGAGATCACGGTGCTGGCCCTCGCCGGCCTCCTGCAGGTTCTTCAGATCGCCCTGATGTCCGTCACCGCCAACCGCGAATTGCCGCGCGGCAAGACACTGGGCCCCCGCGATCCCGACAAGCTGGGCGGCAGCCTGATGGACCAGGTCAGCCCCCGGACCGGCCGCATCTTCCGCGCCATGACCAACCATTTCGAAGCGCTGATCCTCTTTACCCTGGCCGTTGTCGTGGTCACCCTCTCGGGCCGCGCCTCCACCTTCACGGCGACCTGCGCCTGGATCTACCTCGCCGCCCGCATCCTCTACGTCCCCGCCTATGCTTTCGGCTGGGTCCCCTGGCGCAGCCTGATCTGGATGACCGGGCTCATCGCCACCACCCTGATGATCCTGGCCTCCCTCTTCTGATGCTTTTTCTTGCCAAAAATATCCCGGGGGAGTCTTGGCCGCAGGCCAAGCGGGGGCAGCGCCCCCTCCCCTTGCCCAAAACACCCTATCCCCATATCGACGCCCCAAGACGTCGCCAAACAGACCAAGGAGACACCCATGGCTTCCTATGATGTGATCGTGATCGGCGCAGGCCCCGGCGGCTACGTGGCCGCCATCCGCTGCGCCCAGCTCGGCCTCAAGACCGCCTGCGTGGAGGGGCGCGAGACCCTCGGCGGCACCTGCCTGAACGTCGGCTGCATTCCGTCCAAAGCCCTGCTGCACGCCACCCACCAGCTGCATGAGGCAGAGCATAACTTCGCCACCATGGGCCTGAAGGGCAAATCTCCCTCCGTCGACTGGAAGGTGATGCAGGAATACAAGGACACCGTCGTCGGCCAGAACACCGGCGGCATCGAATTCCTGTTCAAGAAGAACAAGATCGACTGGCTCAAGGGCTGGGGCTCCATCCCCGAGGCCGGCAAGGTCAAGGTGGGCGATGAGGTCCACGAGGCCAAGAACATCATCATCGCCACCGGATCGGAGCCCGCCTCCCTGCCCGGGATCGAGATCGACGAGAAGACCGTCGTCTCCTCCACCGGCGCCCTGGCCCTGCCGAAGGTCCCCAAGAAGATGATCGTCGTCGGCGCCGGTGTCATCGGGCTGGAGATGGGATCGGTCTACGCCCGGCTCGGCACCGAAGTGACGGTGGTCGAATTCCTCGACCACATCACCCCCGGCATGGACAAGGAAATCCAGCGCAGCCTGCAGAAACTGCTGACCAAGCAGGGCATGAGCTTCGTGCTGAATTCCGCCGTACAGTCGGTGGAGACGTCACGCGGCAAGGCCAAGCTGACCTACAAATCACGCAAGGATGACAGCGAGACCACGCTCGATGCTGATGTCGTGCTGATCGCCACGGGCCGCAAACCCTATACTGACGGTCTGGGCCTGAAGGAACTGGGCGTTGAATTCACCGAGCGCGGTCAGGTCAAGACCGACGATCACTGGGCCACCAACGTCAAGGGCATCTATGCCATCGGCGACGCCATCGTCGGGCCAATGCTGGCCCACAAGGCCGAGGACGAGGGCATGGCCTGCGCCGAAGTCATCGCCGGCAAGCACGGCCATGTGAACTACGGCGTGATCCCCGGCGTGATCTACACCCATCCCGAGGTCGCCTCTGTCGGCAAGACGGAAGAGCAGCTGAAGGACGAAGGCCGCGCCTACAAGGCCGGGAAATTCCCCTTCATGGGCAATGCCCGCGCCAAGGCGATCTTTGCCGCCGAGGGCTTTGTGAAGATCCTCGTCGACAAGGAAACCGACCGGATCCTTGGCGCCCATATCATCGGCCCCTGTGCCGGCGACCTGATCCACGAGATTTGCGTGACGATGGAATACGGCGGCTCGGCCGAGGATCTGGCGCTGACCTGCCACGCCCACCCGACCTATTCCGAGGCCGTGCGCGAAGCCGCCCTGGCCTGCGGCGATGGGGCCATCCACGTCTGACGGCGGGTGTCGCGGGCCCTCCCATCGAGGGAGGGCCCGCGACAGCCTTCGGCGAGAGTATTTCTGCCAAGATGAAGCAGGGCAGCAGCCCTCCGGGCATCTCCGGAGGGTTTTTTCTTGGGTCAGATTAGTTGGGCTGGTCGGTGGGGAGGCCGCCGCCGGTAAAGCCGCCGTCGCGCATGAGCTGATTGCTCCGCGCTTCGATGCCGGTTTCGAGCCGGTCGAGGAAGTCGCCGCGCGGCAGGTTTGGCGGGATCGGATCGAGGAATTCGACCACGGCCAGGCCGGGCTTGCGGTAGATGCCCTTGCGTGGCCAGAACAGACCGACGTTGGTGGCCGCCGGGACACAGGGCTGGCCAAGCTCTTCGTAAATGGCCGCGACCCCCTGTTTGTAGGGCAGATAGGCACCCGGGGCGACACGCGTTCCCTGCGGATAGATAATCAGCTGCCCCGGCAGCGCATGACCGGCGCGGACCCCGGCCATCATCTGGCGGATCGCCTCGGCCCGCCTTCCGCGATTGACGGGCACACAGCCTATCCGCTGCGCGTACCACCCGAGGATCGGCGCATATCTCAGGCTGTCCTTCATGATGAACTTCGGACGCGGCAGCACGCTGACCAGCAGAATGATATCGAGAAAGCTCTGATGTTTGCTGGCGATCAGAACCTCGTCGACGGGAATTGTGCCGCGCACCTCCGTTCTGAGCCCGACCATCAATCCTGCCGTCCAGCGCACATATCGGCTGTAGGTGCGGACGCCGGTATAGGCCGCGCGCCGGTCGAACACGGCAAAACCGGCGAACACGAGCCCGAGCAGCAGCATGGCCAGATACATCTGCGCCACAAACAGCAGGGAGCGCAGCCCCTGCATCAGCTGAGCGCGCCCAGAACGCGCAGCGCTGCCCGGCGCGTCGCGAGATAGGCCACGCCTGCGGCGATGAACGGCAGGAGCAGCGGTAAGAGCCAGTGCCCTCCCCGGAAGCCCAGACCGGTGAGGAACCCGCCCTGATCCTGCGCCGCAGGAAGGATCAGGATCGCAAACATGCCAAGCGCCATGCCGATGATCGCCCCTGCCAGGGTCCGCAGGGTGAAGCGCCGCACAAAGGCTTGGGCGATGTAACGATCCTGCGCCCCGACGAGGCGCATCACCTCGATCACCTGCGCATTGGCCGCCAGCGCCGCATTGGCCGCCAGCGTGATAAGCGCCGCCATCGCCCCGCCGATCAGGAGAATGCAGAGATACCCGAGCCACCGCAGCCGGTTGGCCGCCGTCACAAGCGGGCGCCGCCAGCGTCCGTGATCGTCCAGAACCGCGCCCGGGGCTTCGGCCGAGAGCCGCAGCCGCAGCCCGGCCGCATCATAGCCGTCCCGCGTCTCGATCACCTCGACAAGCTGCGGAACCGGCAGCGCGGCCACGGGCACGTTTTCACCGAACCAGGGGGCCAGCAGGGCCCGCTGATCCTCTGTCGTCAGCGCCCGGGCGGAGGCGACGCCCTCCGTCGTGCGCAGGACGTTCAGCACCGTCTCGGTCTGGGCCGCCAGCTGATCCTGCGGCGCCGATATCCGGATCGTGGAGGCATGCGCCAGCTCCTGATCCCATTTCTGTGCCAGTCGCCCCGTGGCCAGCGAAAGCGCCAGCGCAAATACGACGAGAAAGGTCATGACCCCGGCCACAAACAGCGTGAGATAGGCGGTGCCCTCCGACGGCGGCACCACCCTGTCGGCTGAGCCCTCGCCTGACAAAAAGGTCCGGAGGCGCATCCGCAAGCTCACAGGTCCGCACCCGCAAGCTGGAGCTGCCGGTTCGAAATTCGCAGCACACGCGCCTGGACATGCTGTTTCGCAGCCCGGATGAGCCCCAGATCATGGGTTGCGATCATCACCGTCTTGCCCAGCCGGTTCAGCTCGACCAGGAGCTGGAGCAATTTCTGCGACATCTCCCAGTCGATATTGCCGGTCGGCTCGTCTGCCAGGATCACATCCGGCGACATGATCACCGCCCGCGCCAGCGCGGCGCGCTGCCGTTCGCCACCGGAGAGCTGCGGCGGCAGGGCGTTGGCGCGGGCCGTCAGCCCGCACCAGCCCAGAAGCTCTGACAGGTTCTCCGCTTCGCCCTGCACGTCGCGGCCCGACACGGTCAGGGGCAGGGCCACGTTTTCGGCCATGGTCATGTGATCGAGGAACTGGCAGTCCTGATGGACGACACCGACACGGCGCCGGATCTCGGCGATATCGTCGCGCGACATCTCTCGCACATCCTGACCAAAAAGCCGGACGTACCCCGCCGTCGGGACAAGGGCCCCATAACACAGCTTGAGGAAGGTCGTCTTTCCGGCCCCGGACGGCCCCGTCAGGAAATGAAAGGACCCGGGCGCAAGTTTGAGCGCGACATTGCTCAGCAACTCGCCCCCACCATAGCTATAGGCCACGTTGTCCAGCTCGATCACGGCCTGCCCCCTGAATAACCCGTTCTATCTGCACCAACTAAAGGGCGTTTTCAATCACGCAACAGCCGGACAAGATTGTGCTTTGGTCAGAAAGGGATACAAGATAGGCTACAGGCAGGCAATTCTGCCCATCGTTCCGGGCCGGAGGATTTATGCGACTGACCTGTCCCAATTGTGGCGCTCAATATGAAGTGCCCGACGAAGTCATCCCGGAAAGCGGGCGGGACGTTCAGTGCTCTAACTGTGGCGACACCTGGTTTCAGCCGCATCCCTCGACGCTGGACGCCGAGGCGTGGGACGAAGATCTGTCCGAAGCCGCGGCGGACGACTTCGAGGATGGCGACTACGACGAGGACTATGGCGACGAGGAGTGGCAGGCCCCGCCGGCCCCCGCCCTGCGTCAGCGCAACCTCGCGCCGGAGGTCAAATCCATCCTCAGAGAAGAGGCTGCGGTCGAGGAAAAGGCACGGGCCGGCGATCCGCTGGAAAGCCAGCCGGACCTTGGCCTGGACGAGCCGGTTACTTCGCGCCGCCCGGCTGCCACCGCCCCGGAAGAGGACCCGGCACCGGAAAAACCCTCTCTTCGCCTGACGCCCGAGGAAAAGGCAGCGATGGCCGCACAGGACCGCCCCGTGTCGCGGCGCAACCTGCTGCCGGATATCGATGAGCTGAGCTCTACGCTGCGCCGGCGCGGCGAAGGCGGGCGGCGGGGCGAGCCGCGCAAAACCACGCCACTGGTTCAGGCCCGGCGCCGGGGTTTCCGGCGTGGGTTCATGCTGTCCCTGATTGTGGTTCTTGTCGCCGCGATCATCTACCTGCAGGCGCCAAAGATTTCCGCAGCGCTCCCGCCGCTCGCGTCACCGCTTGCCGCCTATGTATCGGCTGTGGATCGCGGACGGCTCTGGCTGGACGAGCGGGCCCGCGCACTGGTGATCAAGCTTGATGACTGGACCGGAGCGGCGGAACAGGACCCGGACGCGGCCCCGGCCACGGAATAGACCTGCTCAGAACCTGTCGAGAAGACGCCGCAGGTAATCCCTTTCAATCGCCGGACGTTGCCGGTCACCCGAGCGGCGGCGCAGCTCTTCCTCCAGCTCCAGGGCGCGGCGATAGACATCCTCGCCCTGCAGCATGTCGCGCTGATTGCCCATATCGCCATTGGTCCCGGCATTGCGGCCCAGCGGATCGTTCTGTTCGCCCCCCGCATTGCCATTGGCCTGGCCCTGCTGACCCTGCTGCTGGCGCTGTTCCTCGGCCATGGCCTCGCCCATGTTGCGCAGCCCGTCGCGCAGGGCTTCCATCGCCTCAGACTGGCGGTCGATTGCCTCGGCCAGATCCTCGTTGCGCAGGGCGTCCTCGGCACCACGCATCGCCCGTTCAGCCCGGTCGAGCGCGTCGCGCGCGGCGTCCCCGGCCTGACCGCCCATGCCGGGCAGGTTGCCGCGCTGGCGGTTCAGCTCATCCCGCAGCGCCTGCTGACGGTCTGCCAGCGACTGCTGATCCGATCCGCCCTGCGCATTGGAATCGCCCTGACCATTCTGGGCCTGATTGCGCTGACCGGGGTTGGAGCCCTGCCCCTCACCCTGCTGGTTGCCCTGGTTCTGGCCCTGTTGCTGGCCGGGCTGCTGTGACTGTCCCTGCTCTCCGCCCTGGCCCTGACTTTGCTGTCCCTCGCCCTGCTGGGAATTCGGGTTGAACCGGTCCTGCAGGTCGCGGAAGGCCTGATCCGACAGGCCCTGCTGTTCGCGCAGCGTCTCTGACAGGCCCTCCATGGCCTGCTGGCCGGGGGATTGCTGATCGCCACCCTGCCCCTGCGTGACGCGCATATTCTCCATCATCTGCTGAAGCTCCTGCAGCGCCTGTTCGGCCTCCGCCATCCGGCCCTGCTCCATCAGCTCCTGAATGCGGTCCATCATGCGCTGCAGATCGTCCTGATTGAGGCGCATGGCGTTTTCCATCTGTTCCGCCGAGAGCTCCTCTCCCATCTGCTCGCCTTCCTCGGCGGCCTCCCGGGAGAGCTGGCGCATGTAATCCTGCGTCGCGTCGCGGAGTTCCTGCATCAGCCGCGCGATCTCCTCGTCCGATGCACCGTTCTTCATTGCCTCCGACAGCCGTTCCTGCGCGCGCTGCAGACGTTCGCGGGCGTCGTCCAGATCGCCATCCTCGATCAGCAGCGCCAGATCCCAGAGCGCCTGAGACATCTCTTCCACCTGCTCGTCATTGAGCGACGCATAGCGCGTAACCGTATCCATGCGCCGCATCAGCACCCGCAGGCGCAGGTAGACGGTATCGGAGCGGAACAGCCCCTCCGGCTTCCACGACACGGCCTTGAGCACCTGCACGATGCGGCGGTCATTGTCGCGGTTCCAAAGCAAATCGCGGCGCTGTTCGATCAGCGCGGCGGCCAGCGGATCGAAGAACCGGCGCGAGGAAAGCGTTGTCTCATAGCTTTCCGACGTGCCCTCCTGCCCGGCGGCATCCTGCGCCGTGATCGTCACCTTGACGGGCATGTTCGCCCAGGGGTGTTCCGACAGGTCCTCGATGATCGTCTCGGTGAAATTGCTGCGGTCGCCGGAGATCGGCAGCACCATGGGCAGGCGAATATCCTCCCGCGCCTCCGGCTCGATCGCCAGCCCGTAGCGGCGGTCGACGGCGTCGAGGTTCAGCGTGATCACCGCCTCCCCGCCTTCGATGCCATAATCGTCCTGCGCCGCGAAGGGCAGCTTGAACTCGCCCCGCGTGCTGGCCTCCGCCGGGCCGGTCACGCTGACCGTAGGCGCGGCATCGGCCTTCAGCGCCACGGTCCAGCTTTCGCCGCCGTGTCCCGTGATGGTGATCTGCCCGTCCTGCTCCATCGTGAAGCTCTGGGACGGTGCGGCGGGGTCTTCCTGCGCCGGGCCAACCGTCTGATCGACCGTCAGCGCGCCGACCTCCCCGTAAAGCCGCAGCGTGACCTTGCTGCCCTCGGGCGCCGCAATCGTGCCGTTCTGATCGGCCATGTAGAGGACCGGCATGCCGGTATAAAGCGGCGGCTCCACCCAGCCTTCCCAGGTCGGGCCTGCCGCCAGCGCGGCCCCTGCGCCCGGCGCCATGCCCGCCACAGACCCGACCCGCCAGAACGACCCGAAGAGAAGCGCCACCGCGAGAAGCGCCAGAGCAATGAACCGCAGGCCGAACACGTCGCGCGAGGACACGCGCAGATCCGGCTCCACCGCCTTGGCACCCTCCGCGCGCTTGGCCATCCGGCGCTGGTGAGCCTGCCAGAGCGTTTCCGACCCCATATCGCCCGCACCCACGGCCTGCGTGTCGCGCAGCGTCTGAAGCGGCCGCCCGGTGAGCGACGCATCAAGCCGCAGCAGCGCCTCTTCCCGCGCGGGCCAGCGGAACCGCAGCACGCCCCAGATCAGCGCGGCCAGCGCACCCAGTCCAAGCACAGCACCAATGCCCCAGACCGCCTCAACCGCCAGCGTATCCTGAACCCCCAGCATCAGCAGCGCCAGCGTCAGGCTCAAAACGGTCCAGAGCGGCCAGAAGGCGCGCGCGGCGCGTTCGGCAACCATGCCGGCATGGGTCAGGGCCAGGGGCCGCCGCAGGCGGTGCAGGGTTTCGGCAAAGGTCGTCCGGTCGGTCATGAAACTCCTCGTGGCCCGATCCGGTGGGCGGGCAGTCAGCCCATGAGCCACGAGGGTAGCGTATCCCGGTTTATGATTTCCTCAAAGCTCGGTCGCGGACGGATGACGGCGAATTGATGCCCATTGACCAAAACTTCGGGGATCAGCGGCCGCGTATTGTATTCGCTGCTCATTACCGCGCCATATGCACCCGCCGAACGGAAGGCGACGAGGTCCCCTTCGGCCAGCGGCGGCATCATCCGCTGCTTGGCGAAGGTGTCACCGGATTCGCAGACCGGGCCGACGATGTCATAGGGACGCTGGTCGACACCCGGCTCGGGCTCCGTCACAGCGACGATATCGTGATGCGCGTCATACATGGCCGGGCGGATCAGGTCGTTCATCGCCCCGTCGAGGATGAGGAAATCGCGCCCCTCCCCCGATTTCACATAGATCACCTTCGACACCATGATGCCCGCATTCCCGGCGACCAGCCGCCCCGGCTCGATCTCGATCTCGCAGCCCTTGTCGCCCAGCGTTTCGCGGATGACCTGCCCGTATTCGGCGGGCAGCGGCGGCGCCTCATTGCCGCGGGTATAGGGAATGCCCAAGCCCCCGCCGAGGTCGAGCCGCTGAATATCATGTCCATCGGCACGCAGCGCATCGGTCAGTTCGGCGACCTTGAGAAAGGCCATCCGGTAGGGCTCCAGATCCGTCAGCTGCGACCCGATATGCACGTCGATGCCCACGGCCTCCAGCCCCGGCAGGGCGGCGATCCGGGCATAGACCTCCCGCGCGCGGGAGATCGGGATGCCGAACTTGTTTTCGGACTTGCCGGTGGCGATCTTGGCATGGGTCTTGGCGTCGACATCGGGGTTCACCCGCACGGTTACCGGCGCCACAACGCCCATCGACACGGCGACCCGGTTCAGCCGCTCCATCTCCGGCTCCGACTCGAGGTTGAACTGACGCACGCCGCCGGTGAGCGCCGCCCGCATCTCCTCTTCGGTCTTGCCGACGCCGGAAAACACGATCTTCTCCCCCGGCACGCCCGCCGCGATGGCCCGCGCATATTCCCCGCCGGAGACGACGTCCATCCCCGCGCCCAGACCCGCCAGCGTTTTCAGGATCGCCTGGTTCGACGCTGCCTTCATCGCATAGCAGATCATATGCGGGCCCCAGGCCAGCGCCTCGTCAAAGACCTGGAAATGCCGGGTCAGCGTGGCGGTGGAATAGAGGTAGAAGGGCGTGCCCACCTCTGCCGCGATCTCGGCTACCGGCACATCTTCGGCATGGAGGATGCCGTCACGATAGAGAAAATGGTCCATGGCAAGCTCCGGGGCGGCTCAGACAGGCCGCGTTCTGAGAAAAAGATAGAGGGGCAGCCCGCAGCTGACCCCGATCAGGAAAGTTGCCGGGATCGCGATCAGCGACCACCAGTTGCGCCGTACATAGACCTCCGCCAGGATCCAGACTGTCAAGGCGATGGCGGCAATGATCAGGTCCCAGGCGAGGCCAGAGGTTGCCGCATTGGCGAACCAGGCCTCCTTGAGACCGAACAGCCCCCGTCCATTGCCGATCATCCAGCCGAACATCAGTCCCAGCGGATGCAGCGCACCCCAGATGGCGAGGCCCAGATAGATCATCCGCAGCACGGACATCAGAACTTTACGCCCATCGTGGCATAGCCCGAGACGGAAATGCCCGGCTCCGGCCTGGGTTGCGGCTCGGGCCGCTCCGGTTCGCCGTCGACCCCGCAGGCCGACACGAAGGCTGCGATCACGATCAGGCAGAGGACGGTCAGCAGCCGCATCATGCCAGCACCTCTTTCCAGCGGGCGATCTGTTCGCGGACCCGCGCGGGCGCCGTGCCACCGTAAGACATGCGGGAGGCGACGGAGTTGTGCACGCCCAGCACACCGAAGACCGCCTCCGTGATCTCCGCATGGACCGACTGCATATCGGCTAGCGTCAGATCCGGCAGGCCGCAGCCGCGTTTTTCGGCCATGGCGACCAGCGCACCGGTCACATGGTGGGCGTCGCGGAAGGGCATGCCCAGTTCCCGCACCAGCCAGTCGGCCAGATCCGTCGCGGTCGAAAAGCCCGACCCGGCGGCGGCTTCCAGCGCCGCGACATTGGCGGACATGTCCGACACCATCCCGGTCATGGCAGCAAGCGCCAGCATCAGGTTATCGGCCGCGTCGAAGACCTGTTCCTTGTCTTCCTGCATGTCCTTCGAATAGGCCAGCGGCAGCCCCTTCATCACCATGGTCAGCGCGACATTCGCCCCGAAGATCCGCCCGATCTTGGCGCGGATCAGCTCTGCCGCATCGGGGTTCTTCTTCTGCGGCATGATCGACGACCCGGTGGAGAACCGGTCCGACAGGGTTACAAACCGGAACTGGGCCGAGGACCAGATCACCAGCTCTTCGGCGAACCGGCTGAGGTGCATGGCGCAGATGGTGGACGCGCCAAGAAATTCCAGCGCGAAATCGCGGTCCGACACGGCATCCAGCGAATTGGCCATCGGCCGGTCGAAGCCCAGAGCCTCTGCCGTCATCTGTCGGTCGATCGGGAAGGATGTCCCCGCCAGAGCCGCCGCCCCCAGCGGCGACTCGTTCATCCGCGCCCGCGCATCGCGAAACCGCGACAGGTCGCGCGACAGCATCTCCACATAGGCCATCATATGGTGGCCCCAAGTCACCGGCTGCGCGGTCTGCAGATGGGTAAAGCCGGGCATGACCCACTCCGCGCCCTGTTCCGCCTGCACCAGCAGCTCCTTCATCAGCGCCTGCACGCCCAGGATCGCCGCATCCACCTGGTCCCGCACCCAGAGCCGGAAATCCGTCGCGACCTGATCGTTGCGCGACCGCCCCGTGTGCAGACGCCCCGCCGGCTCGCCGATGATCTCCTTCAGCCGTGCCTCCACATTCATGTGGATGTCTTCCAGCGCGGTGGAGAACTGGAACTGGCCGCCTTCGATCTCTGACAAGATCGTGAGGAGACCTTCCCTCATTTTCTCCGCATCCTTATCGGTAACGATACCCTGTGCGGCCAGCATGGCCGCATGGGCGCGCGACCCGGCGATGTCCTGCGCGGCCATACGTTTGTCGAACCCGATGGAGGCATTGATCGCCTCCATGATCGCATCGGGACCGGCGGCGAAACGGCCGCCCCACATCTGGTTCGAGCTTTGATCGGTCATAGGCCACCCGCTGGAGGAAAGATGAATAAACTGCTCACCGCGCTCCTTTATACGGGGTTGATCGCCACTGCAAATATCGCGGCCGCAGAACCGGGCATTGCCGCCCTGCGCGACGGTGACCTGCGCAAACTGGTGGTCCATGACGATCCGCAGCCGCTGGCGGATGTGGCTTTTCAGGGCCCCGACGGCGATGTGAGCCTTGCGGAGTACCGCGGCAAGATCGTCCTGCTGAACTTCTGGGCCATCTGGTGCGCCCCCTGCCGGGAGGAAATGCCGACGCTGGAAACCCTGGCCCGAGATATGGGAGGAGAGGAATTCGCCGTCGTCACGCTCGCCACCGGCCCCAATGCGCCGCCGGCGATCGACGGGTTCTTTGACGACATCGGCGTCGAATCGCTGCCGAAATACCGCGACCCCAAAAGCGCCCTTGCCCGCGCCTCCGGCGTGCTGGGCCTGCCCGTCACCGTGATCCTGGACCGCGAGGGGCGCGAACTGGCCCGGCTGACCGGCACCGCCGACTGGTCAAGCCAGAGCGCCCGGGACATCATTGCCGCTCTGTCCGCCACAGGAAGCTGATCCGCGTTAGCCCTGTCTTAAGCCCGATCCGCTATTCTGTCCGGGCTGAGATGGAGGCGATAATGTTCGGATCGGGCGCAATGCCACGCAAAATCCTGTCGGATGCACCGCCGGACGTGGAAACGCCGCTGGCTGCCGCCGTCACCCTGCGCGACAGCACCACAGTCGCCATGGTGGATGAGGCGCTGAGGCATGGCAATGTCGCGCTGGCCTTTCAGCCGGTCATGCAGGCTGGCGCCGCCAACCGGGTCGCCTTTTACGAAGGTCTGATCCGAATCTACGATCCCACCGGCCGCATCATCCCCGCCCGCGACTTCATTCTGGCTGTCGAAAATCGGGAAACAGGCCGCAATATCGACTGCGCCGCTCTGCAGCTGGGACTGGCCCAGCTGGACCAGGCGCCGGACCTGCGGCTGTCGGTCAACCTGTCCGCGCGGTCTATCGGCTACCCCCGGTTCATGCGGATATTGCGGCAGGGATTGATGCGCGACCGGACGGTCGGCGAACGGCTGATCCTGGAAATCACCGAACCCTCGGCAATGCTTGTCCCCGAACTGGTCACGGGGTTCATGGCGGACATGCGACGGCACGGCATCAGTTTCGCCATCGACGATTTCGGCTCCGGTGCCACCGCCTTCCGGCATCTGCGCGACTGTATGTTCGATATCCTCAAGATCGACGGCCAGTTCACCCGCGGCATTGCGCAATCCCCCGATAATCAGGTCGTGACGGAGGCGATCTTGTCCGTGGCCCGCGCCATGGACATGCTGACCGTGGCCGAACAGGTTGAAAACGCCGAAGATGCCGCCTGGCTGTCACGGTCCGGTGTCGACTGCCTCCAAGGCTATTTCTATGCCGCCCCGACCATCCACCCACCATGGGAGGACTCCGCCCGCCGCACCGGAACATGACCGCCGGCCACCGGGCCGCCGACAGAGTTGAATTGAGATTCGCAGCTCATTGGTGTAGCTCCGACGCATGGAGGCGCGGGGGGAGAATCTCCTGCGTCATATTAGGTGGAGGAACCTACCATGACGAATGTCGTCATCGCTTCGGCCGCGCGCACGCCGGTCGGCTCTTTTCTTGGATCGTTTGCAAATACACCCGCGCATGACCTCGGCTCTGCCGTGCTGGCCGAACTGGTCAAACGGGCCGGCATTGAGGCCGGCGAAGTCTCCGAAACCATTCTTGGTCAGGTGCTGACGGCCGGACAGGGCCAGAACCCTGCGCGCCAGGCCCATATCAACGCCGGTCTTCCCCAGGAAGCCGCGGCCTGGAGCATCAATCAGGTCTGTGGCTCCGGCCTGCGTGCCGTGGCGCTGGCCGCGCAACATGTCCAGCTGGGCGATTCCGATATCGTGGCAGCCGGCGGACAGGAAAGCATGTCGCTGTCGCCCCATGTCGCCCACCTTCGCGCCGGGCATAAGATGGGCGATGTGAAATATATCGACTCGATGATCAAGGACGGCCTCTGGGACGCGTTCAACGGCTACCACATGGGGCAGACCGCTGAAAACGTTGCCGAAAAATGGCAGATCAGCCGCGAACAGCAGGACGAATTTGCCCTCGCCTCCCAGAACAAGGCCGAAGCCGCCCAGAAGGCCGGCAAATTTGCCGATGAGATCGTCCCCTTCGTCGTGAAAACCCGCAAAGGCGAGATTACGGTCTCGGACGACGAATATATTCGCCACGGCGCCACGATCGAAGCCATGCAGAAGCTGCGTCCGGCCTTCGTCAAGGACGGGTCGGTCACCGCCGCCAATGCCTCCGGCATCAATGACGGCGCGGCTGGCGTGCTGGTGATGACGGCCGAGAATGCCGAAAAACGCGGGATCGAGCCGCTGGCGCGGATCGTCTCCTACGCCACGGCAGGGCTTGACCCGTCGATCATGGGCGTCGGCCCGATCCATGCCTCCCGCAAGGCGCTGGAAAAGGCTGGCTGGAAACCGACGGATCTTGATCTGGTCGAAGCGAACGAAGCCTTTGCCGCGCAGGCCTGTGCCGTGAACAAAGACATGGGCTGGGACCCCTCCATCGTGAACGTCAACGGCGGGGCCATCGCGATCGGGCATCCGATCGGGGCGTCCGGCGCCCGCGTTCTCAATACTCTGCTGTTCGAGATGCAGCGGCGCGGCGCCAAGAAGGGCCTTGCCACACTTTGCATCGGCGGCGGCATGGGCGTCGCAATGTGTGTTGAACGCCCGTAACACATCGCCATCTGTAAGAAACTTCCGATCCCGCGCCGCGTCCCGGCGCGGGATTTTCTATGCGGAACCCGGCGATCTTTGCCTGTCCACAGGATATTTCGCCAGAGCCCCTTTCCCAAGCGTCACCAGACATGCAAACCTCCGAAGGAACCTGAAACCATACGGATAAGGATGGAAATGCAAGAGTAATATTGTTGCGAATTTCTGCGTAAATGAGTAACAGCGTTACCGAGACATTTTTCTGGAGGAGACACATGGCACGTACAGCACTCGTCACCGGCGGGTCCCGTGGGATCGGCGCCGCCATTTCAAAAGCCCTGAAAGCGGCCGGACATACCGTTGCGGCGACCTATGCAGGCAACGACGACGCCGCCGCCGCTTTCACCGAAGAGACCGGCATCAAGACTTATAAATGGAACGCCGCCGACTACGAGGCCTCTAAAGAAGGGATCGCCAAGGTCGAGGCTGATCTGGGCCCCATCGACATCGTGGTGGCCAATGCAGGGATCACCCGCGATGCGCCGTTCCACAAAATGACCCCCGAACAATGGCATCAGGTCATCGACACCAATCTGACGGGCGTATTTAACACCGTCCATCCCGTCTGGCCCGGCATGCGCGAGCGTGGATTCGGCCGGATCGTGGTCATCTCTTCGATCAATGGTCAGAAAGGCCAGTTCGGTCAGGTGAATTATGCGGCGACCAAGGCCGGTGACCTTGGCATTGTAAAATCGCTGGCGCAGGAAGGCGCGGCCAAGGGGATCACGGCAAATGCGATCTGCCCCGGCTATATCGCCACCGACATGGTCATGGCGGTCCCCGAAAAGGTGCGGGATGCGATCATCAGCCAAATCCCGACCGGCCGGCTGGGCGAGCCCGAAGAAATTGCCCGCTGCGTCGTTTTCCTGACGGCCGATGATGCCGGGTTCATCAACGGCTCGACGATCACGGCCAATGGCGGCCAGTTTTTCGTCTGACACTCTGCACCTGTCGCGTCCGGCACAAAACCGGGCGCGATAAAGGCGCGCCGCAGGTTTCGTATTGACGGCACCCGGCGCTTTGCCGACAAGCGGCTCATGTCGCGCGGCAAGGCCACACTGATCGGGTTCGTTTCTGTCCTACTCTGGGCGCTTCTTGCCATTCTGACTGTGGGCAGCACGCCTGTTCCGGCGCTTCAGCTCAACGCGCTTTGCTTTGCGATTGGCGGAACGATCGGCCTGATCTGGACGGCCGCGACCGGGCAGTTCGCCACGCTTCGCGCGATACCGCCGCTGGCCTATCTGCTTGGGGTTGCCGGGCTTTTCGGGTATCACGCCCTCTATTTCGCCGCACTCCGATCCGCGCCACCGGCTCAGGCGGGGCTGATCGCCTATCTCTGGCCGCTGCTGATTGTGCTGTTCTCCGGCCTCCTGCCACAGGAGAAGCTGCGCGCGGGCCATGCAATCGGGGCACTGGCAGGATTCGCCGGGGCCGCGCTGATCATCGCCGGGGACGGCGCCAGCATCGACCCGCAACATCTGTTCGGCTATCTGCTGGCCCTCGCCTGTGCCCTGACATGGTCCGGCTATTCGATCCTGTCGCGCCGGTTCGGCGCAGTGCCGACCAGCGCCGTGACCGTCTTTTGCCTGATCACTGCCCTGCTGTCGGCCATTCTGCATCTGGCGCTGGAAGACACGGTCTGGCCCGACCGGACCGTGTCCTGGCTGTCGGTGGCAGGGCTAGGGCTCGGTCCGGTTGGACTGGCCTTCTACACTTGGGATGTCGGGGTAAAGCGCGGGGATATCCAGCTGCTTGGCGTGGCGTCCTATTCCGCCCCGCTCCTGTCGACCCTGATTCTGATCATGGCCGGTCTCGCCCCTGCATCGCCGCGGCTGATACTGGCTGCGCTTCTCATCACGGGCGGCGCGGCAATTGCCGCGCGCGCCAGCTTTGCCCGCCCCAGATCCGTGCCGGACGGGCGGGCTGAACCTTAGGAAAACGCGGTCAGGACAGCCGCGAGATTTCCTCTTTGAGTCTGAGTTTCTGTTTCTTCAACTGAGTGATTTCAAGCGTCGAGACGCTTGGCGACCGCTGTGCATGTTCCACGGCGGCCGAGAGAGATGCGTGCTTCTTCTTCAGTTCTTCCAGGTGGGAACTCAAGCTCATCGTAAACTCCTCTCTGTTGGCGGTAAGTGAATTGGACCACAACTTTACATTTCTGTCACGCTGCACGCGCGAGCATCTGCCGACAGGGTTACGTAAACGTTAATTCTCCACAGGGTTGTCCAGAAAAGGCATCGCTGCCGCATCTTTAAGAATGCGTGCTGCATCAGGGCTGTAGTCGGTTTTGTCACAGCTATGTGCCGTGTCGTTGTGCACGATCAGACCGGGGCGTATCCGAAACTCTGCCCGCCCGCCCTTACGTGCCCTGACGATACAAAGTTGCGATTCTCTGCCGATACGGGGAATCAGAGGCACAAGTTCGACCGAGCCGAGCAATCTGTGAAATTCTGTGATCAGCTCCGGCAGCCGGGCCACCCTGTGGATGAACGTGACCGTGCCGCCCGGCGCACAGCGCTTTGCCGCCGCTTCAACCCAGTTGATCAGCGGCGTGTCCTCACCCAGCGCGCCCTCTCGCCCCGCATCCGTCGCGGCCACGCTTGCGCTGCGAAGGAAATAGGGCGGGTTCGCCATCACATGATCGAACCGCTGCTGCCGGAGCGCTGGCGGCATATCGGACAGATCGCCCTCTACCACGTCGAAATCGGCAGCATTTTCGACCGCGTTGCGTCTGGCCAGTTCCGCATAGGCGGCCTGCCGTTCAAGTCCGACAAGGCGGAGCCCGTCAACTCTCGCGCCGAGGCACAAAGAAGCCGCACCCGCGCCGCAGCCCAGATCCAGCACGCTCTGCCCGGCGCGGGCATTGATGCTGGCGGCAAGAAAGACCGGGTCGACACCGGCCCGGTATCCGCGCGCCGGCTGCCAGAGTTTTATCCGCCCGCCCAGAAACTTGTCCTGCGTCAGCTCAGGCGTCAGTTCAGCTGTCATAGGCCCCGGTCGATCCCATTATCGACCAAGGTTCGCGCGGCCCGGTCGTAATCCTCATCGCCCACCATGAGACGGCGCGGCAATACGCCCAAGGACCCTTCGAGGATGCTCATGTTTACGTCCATTTCAAAGCAGTCTATACCCTCGCCCTGAAGCAGCGCGCGGGCAAAAGCCATGTCAGCCAGATTGGTCGTGCGGAGAACCTGTTTCATGATCTGGATTTAAGGCTACCCCCCGGCGTTGTCGAGGGCACGGCAGAGGGCAACGGGCTTGGACAAACCCGTCGAAAAACCACACGAGGCCATCGCCGCCTTGCTGGCGGATGACCTGAGCGCGGTCAGTTCTTTGATCCGCGAACGTATGGCGTCGAAATACGCGCCCCGGATTCCCGAAGTCACAGCGCATCTGGTCGAGGCCGGCGGCAAGCGTATCCGCCCGATGCTGACCCTCGCGGCGGCACGGCTCTGCGGATATGCGGGGCCCTGGCACATCCACCTGGCAACGACGGTCGAGTTTATCCACACCGCGACGCTTTTGCATGACGATGTCGTCGACGAAAGCAGCCAGCGCCGGGGCCGTCCGACGGCCAATCTGTTGTGGGACAACAAATCTTCGGTTCTGGTCGGCGACTATCTGTTTGCCCGCGCCTTCCAGCTGATGGTGGAGCCGGGCAATCTCCGCGTGCTGTCGATCCTGTCGGATGCCGCCGCGACCATTGCCGAGGGCGAGGTGCTGCAGCTGAGCGCCGCCCAGGATCTGGCCACCACCGAAGACACCTATCTGACCGTCGTGCGCGGCAAGACCGCCGCGCTGTTCTCTGCCGCGACCGAGGCCGGAGCGGAAATCGCCGGCGCATCCCCGGATCAGGTCCGGGCGTTGTTCGACTATGGCGACGCGCTTGGCATCGCCTTTCAGATGGCCGATGACCTGCTGGACTGGCAGGGCGATATGGACAAGACCGGCAAAAACGTCGGCGATGATTTCCGGGAACGCAAATTGACCCTGCCGCTGATCCGCGCCGTTGCTGCCGCCGATGAGGACGAGATGGCGTTCTGGCGGCGCACGATCGAAAAAGGCCGGCAGACCGACGACGACCTGATCACCGCGCGCGATCTGCTGGACCGCCATGGAGCCCTGGCAAGCACACGCGACACGGCACTGGACTGGGCCGACCGCGCCAAGGCCGCCCTTGCCCCGCTTCCGGACCATCGTCTCAGGGGGCTTCTGTCCGATCTGGCGGACTACGTCGTCGAACGGCTCCGCTGACCGCTGACATGCTTCCCCATTGACCCCGCCGCCCCCATGCGGCAAGTCGGATCACGCCCACAAGGCAGCGGCATAAGGAGAGAGCTTTCATGACACGTATCGACGCGACATTCGACCGACTCCGCGCCGAAGGCAAAAAGGCTTTTGTGGCCTACGTCATGGCTGGCGATCCGGATGTGGCCACGTCTCTGGACATCATGAAGGCTCTGCCCGGCGCCGGCGCCGATATCATCGAACTTGGCCTGCCCTTCACCGATCCGATGGCGGACGGCCCTGCCGTACAACTGGCGGGCCAGCGCGCCCTGGCCGGCGGCATGACCCTGCAGAAGACGCTCGACCTCGTGACGGAATTCCGCAAATTCGATGCCGAGACGCCGATTGTCATGATGGGCTATTACAACCCGGTCTACAGCCGTGGCGTCGATAAATTCCTGGCCGATGCGAAAAACGCCGGGATTGACGGGCTGATCATCGTCGATCTGCCGCCCGAAGAGGATGACGAGCTCTGCATCCCCGCACAGAAGGCCGGGCTGAACTTCATCCGGCTGGCCACGCCCACCACAGATGACAATCGCCTGCCCAAAGTGCTGCAGAACACCTCCGGCTTTGTGTATTACGTATCGATCACCGGCATCACGGGCTCTGCCGAGGCACAGGCCGATGTCGTCGGCCCCGAAGTTGCGCGGATCAAAGCCCAGACCGATCTGCCCATCGTGGTTGGCTTCGGCATCCGTACACCGGAGACCGCCCAGGCCATCGCAGGCATCGCGGATGGCGCCGTTGTCGGCTCTGCCATTGTCAGCGAAATTGCCCAGGGCAAAAGCGTGGCGGATGTAGCCACTTTCGTAAAATCTCTGGCTGACGGCACACACCGCGCCTGATCACCGGGGGGGGGAGGCCACCATGCCCGTCATCACCTGCATTGACGACCTCAAGCGCCTGCACAAGCGGCGCACCCCCAAGATGTTCTACGACTATTGCGAAAGCGGCTCCTGGACGGAGCAGACCTTCCGCGAAAACACCTCCGATTTTCAGGATATCCGCCTGCGCCAGCGCGTCGCCGTCGACATGACCGGCCGCACGCTTGAGACAGAGATGATCGGCCAGAAGGTCGCCATGCCCGTGGCCCTTGCCCCCGTCGGCCTGACCGGCATGCAACGCGCGGATGGAGAGATCAAGGCGGCCAAAGCGGCAGAGAAATTCGGCGTCCCCTTCACCCTGTCGACCATGTCCATCTGTTCCATCGAGGACGTGGCCGAACATACGACCAAACCCTTCTGGTTCCAGCTCTACACGATGAAGGATCAGGACTATCTGAAACGCCTGATCCAGCGAGCCAAGGATGCAAAATGCTCGGCGCTGGTGATCACTTTGGACCTGCAGATCCTGGGCCAGCGCCACAAGGACCTCAAGAACGGCCTCTCCGCCCCGCCGAAACTGACCCCCGCCGTCATCGCGGACCTCATGACCAAATGGACCTGGGGCATCGAGATGCTGCAGACCAAGCGGCGCCAGTTCGGCAATATCGTCGGCCATGTCTCCGGCGTGGAGGACACCTCCCGCCTTGGCGAATGGACCGCGCAGCAATTCGACCCGGCGCTCGACTGGAAGAAGATCGAAGAGATCAAATCGCTCTGGGGCGGTCCCGTCATCCTCAAGGGCATTCTCGACCCCGAAGACGCCATCATGGCCCGGAACGTCGGTTGCGACGCCATCATCGTGTCGAACCACGGCGGACGTCAGCAGGACGGCGCACTCAGCTCCATCCGCGCGCTCGACCCGATCCTTCAGGCCGTGGGCGGCGATGTCGAGGTTCACCTCGACAGCGGCATCCGCTCCGGTCAGGACGTGCTCAAGGCCGTGGCCATGGGCGCCAAGGGCACCTTCATCGGCCGCGCCTTCATCCACGGTCTGGGCGCCATGGGCGAGGCCGGCGTGACCGCCGCGCTGGAGGTCATCCGCAAGGAGATGGACATCGCCATGGCCTTCACCGGCGCCCGCGATATCAAGACGGTCAACCGCGACAATATCCTGGTTCCGGCGGGCTTTTCCGGCGACTGGGTCTGATCCGCCGCCCCCGCCGCGGCTCAGGCTGCGGCGATCGCCAGCCCGTCCACCACGCCGGTAAAGGCCTCCGACCGGCTGACCTTGGCGCCGGGGCAGACTGCCCGCACCTCATCGACCACCATCTTCATCAGGCTCGACCCGCCAACGAGGATCACATGATCCACCCCGGCAGGCGTCACCCCCGCCGCCATCAGCACCTCGTAAATCGCATGGCGCAACGGCTCCCGCGCCGCCTCCAGCGCCCGCGCCACCCCGCCTTCCGACACCGGCACGCGCAGCCCGCGCTCCACCACGCCCATGTCGATCGCCGCCCCGGCCACGCCGCCATTGGCCGCGATCTTGCCCCGCTCCACCGCAAAGGCCAGATCATGCCCCAGCTGGTCGCGGATCACCGTCTGCAGCCGCCGCAGCTTCACAGGCTCCACCGCATGGGCCACCAGATCGGCCACCGACCGCGCCACCTCCGGCGTATAAAGGAACGGGATCATCGCCCAGCTCGCCAGATCGCCATAAATCGCCTGCGGCACCGGCAGCAGCCCCTCGCCCAGCACCCGCCGCAACTCCCCGCCCATGCCGAGCTCCGGCATGGCGAAGGCCAGCGAGATTGACCGGTCGAAATCCGTCCCCCCCAGCCGGATGCCATGGCTGCCGAGGATCTCAATCTCCGCCCCGCGCCGGAACAGCGTGAAATCAGAGGTCCCGCCGCCGATATCGACAATCAGCCCCGTCTCGCCGGCATCCCCCCGGCTGGCCAGCGCCGCCGCCTCCGGCTCGAACCGGAACGAAATCTCCTCGAACCCCGCCGCCAGATAACAACCCAGCAGATCCTCCTCCGCCTGGGCATCCCGCTCCGGATCGCGGGTGTGGAAATGCACCGGCCGCCCGGACACGACGCGCGGAAAGGCCCGCCCCGCCTCTGCCTCCGCCCGCTCCCGCACGCAAACCAGAAAACCCGTCACAATCTCCGCCAGCGTCCGCCGCGCCCCTCCGATCAGCCGGCTCTCGTGAAACAGCGGCGTCCCCAGCACGGATTTCAGCGCCCGCATGTAGCGCCCCTCCTCGCCCGCGATCAGCGCCGCCCCCGCCGCCTCCCCGATCAGCATCCCGCCGCCTTCGGGAAAAAACACCGCCGTCGGCAGGGTCTCCGCCCCCGCTTCGATGGCAAAGCGCCGCACCGCGCCGCCCTCCAGCACCGCCGCCGCCGAATTCGAAGTGCCAAAATCCACACCCAGAGCTGCCTGCCCCATGACCTCTACCTCCAAATCCGAAAGCCCCCGCGCCTATCCCTGGCCCCGCAAAAAGACAAGCCCCTTCATCTTGGCAGAAATACTCCCGCCGGAGGCCACCGCGACCGTCCGCAGGACGGGCGCAAACAAAAGGAATGGCGCCGCAGGGCGCCGCCTTTTCCGCACCCCCGCCATTTCCTCTTTGCAAATCCCCAGAATCCGTGTAATCGCGCCACTTCACGCGGGCATACAGCCTTGGAGGATGTCCGCACCCATTAGGAGAATAGAAAATGGCTGGAGAAATTCCTGATCTCGTAGCCCAGGAACGTGCGGGGACGGGCAAGGGCGCCGCTCGCGCAGCGCGTCGCGCTGGCATGGTTCCGGGTGTTGTTTATGGTGGTGATGCAGATCCGATCGCGATCCAGATCCCCTTCAACGAACTGCTGAAGAAACTGAAGGCCGGGCGCTTCCTCGCGACGCTCTGGAACCTCAAGGTCGACGGCCACGAAGACGTCCGCGTCATCTGCCGCAACGTGCAGCGCGACGTCGTCAAGGACCTGCCGACGCATCTCGACCTGATGCGCCTGCGCCGGACCTCTCGTGTGAACCTGCACATCCCGGTTGAATTCATCAACGAAGACAAGTGCCCGGGCATCCGCAAGGGCGGCGTCCTGACCGTTGTGCGCGCCGATGTCGATCTCAACGTCGTGGCCGGTGACATTCCCGACCACATCACCGTTGACCTCGAAGGCCACAACATCGGCGACACCATCACCATCTCGATGGTGACCCTGCCCGAAGGCGCCAAGCCCGTGATCGACCGCGATTTCGTGATCGCCAACATTCAGGCGCCCTCCGGTCTCGGCGGGTCCTCCTCCGACGACGAGGAAGAGGTCGCAGCCGACGAAGTCGAAGCGATCAACGAAAAGTCCGACGACTGATCCCCCGGATCATCCGAATGCAAAACGGCCCCCCAGCGGGGCCGTTTTCATGTCCGGCCCGCCGCGCGCCTCCCTTGCCGCCTCTCCCGCCACATGCCACCATGAGGGAAAGGAGCGCACCATGCCCGGCAAGGTTCATGTGGAAAGCGATTACGACGTCTCGCCCGATGCCCTGTGGGCCGTCACCAAGGATCTCGACGCCCTGCGCGAGATGAACGCCCGCATGGTGAAGATGGAGGGCCTGCCCTCCGGCAACATGTACGCCGGTCAGGACATGACGATCCGCACCTCGCTCTTTGGTCTCCTCCCCGCCCAGGACTACCGGATCGTCATCACCGATCTCGACGATACGGCCCGTGAATTCCGCTCCTCCGAACATGGCAGCGGCGTCAAAACCTGGAACCACATCGGCCGGGTCATCGCGACACCGACAGGCGCCCGGCTGATCGACGAGATAGAGATCGACGCCGGCGGAATGACACCTCTCGTTGTCGGATGGGCCAATCTCCTGTACCGCTCGCGCCACAAGCCCCGGCTGCGCATCCTGAAAACGCGCGGCGCCTTCACCTGAGGAGACCCCATGCAGCTGTTCGTCGGCCTCGGAAATCCGGGCGGGAAATATGCCGCCAACCGCCACAATATCGGTTTCATGGCGATCGACCGTATCGCCTCGGATCATGGGTTTCCGCCCTTCCGGTCGAAATTCCAGGGCGAGATCAGCGAAGGCACGCTCGGCACGGAAAAGGTCCTGCTGCTCAAACCGATGACCTTCATGAACCTCTCTGGCCAATCGGTCGGCGAAACCATGCGCTTTTACAAACTCACCCCTGCCGATGTGACTGTCTTCCATGACGAGCTCGACCTCGCCCCCGGCAAACTCCGCGTCAAACAGGGCGGCGGCCATGCCGGCCACAATGGTCTGCGCTCCATGCACCAGCATATCGGGCCCGACTATGCCCGCGTCCGCCTCGGCATTGGTCATCCCGGTCACAAGGACCGCGTTCCCGGCTATGTCCTGTCGGATTTCGCCAAGGCAGAGGAAGGCTGGCTGGACGACTTGCTGCGCGGCATCGGCGATGGCGCGCCTGACCTTGCAGCAGGCGACCCGGGCCGCTTTATGAATGCGGTCGCCCTGCGAACCGCCCCGCCCCGCAGTTCGACAAGCAAACCCAAGGCCGAAACCGCCCCAACCACCACGCCGGGCACCACGCCGGAAGAGCCAGCCAGACCCGACACCCGCAGCCCCCTTCAGCGGCTCGCCGAGAAATTCAGGTGACCCTGCCTGAGCTGTTCGTGGCCCAGGCCGGTGCCTGTGGCCGCCTTGGCTCGCCCTTCATGGACCGGATGCTCCATCTTTGCGCGCGGAACATGCCGCCGGACCACGAGATCACACGGCGGCTGCAAAGCTGGCCGGGCGATGCCACAGCCCTCGGCGCCGCCATTGTCCTGCGCTTTGCCGGCGCCCTGCATGCGCTGGTGCTGCGGGATCTGCACCCGGACCTCACCGCCGCCTACCCGCCCAACACCGTTGACGACACGACGCTCTGGTCCGCCATTCGCGCCGCCATGGGCAGGCATCAGACCGAGATCCTGCACTGGCTCGACAGCGCCCCTCAGACCAATGAGGTCCGCCGCTCCGCCGCCATGATCGCCGCCGCCTGCCTGCTGGCCGAACGCTGTCCCGGGCTGCCGCTGCGCCTGTCAGAACTGGGCGCTTCCGCCGGGCTGAACCTCTGGTTCGATCACTACGCCCTGTCGCTGCCCGTCGGGACCACAAGGGGCGCGCAAGACCCGGTCATCACGCTCACCCCGGACTGGCAGGGCCCCCTGCCGCCGGACCTCCCGTTTACCATTGCCGACCGTCGCGGCGTTGACCTCAACCCGCTCTCCCCCGACGACCCGCAGGCGCGGCTGCGGCTGCGCAGCTACACCTGGCCCGATCAGGCCGACCGGATGGCGCGGCTCGACGCCGCCCTGACCATCGCAACGCCGGTCGTGGACCGTGGCGATGCCGGCGACTGGCTGCACGCGCGCCTTGCCCGCCCGACCCCGGGTCAGATCGATCTCGTCTTCCACACCATTGCCTGGCAGTATTTCCCGGCCTCCACCGATGCCGCCTGCCGCGCCGCCCTGGCCGATGCGGCAACGCGGGCCACACCCGACACCCCTCTTGCCCACCTCTGGGTCGAAGCCGCACCGGATCAGAAACTAGCCAGCGCCCGGCTCACCCTCTGGACGGGCGCACCGGAACCGGAGATCCTGCCCCTGGGCCAGATGGACCCGCATGGCAGACAGTTTATCGCCGCACCGCCGTTCCGCCTCAGCTAAGCCAGCCAAAGAAGGACCTCGAAAATGGAAAAATACCCGCCGATCAATGTCCTGGGCAATGCGCTGCAACCCTGCTCCAACACCCCGCGCACCGGCTTTTTCCGCGACGGCCATTGCAACACCTGCGCCGAAGATCACGGCTCCCATACGGTCTGCGCCATCATGACGGCCGAATTCCTCGCCTTCTCGGCCTATGTCGGCAATGACCTCTCGACCCCCGCCCCGCAATACGGTTTCCCGGGCCTCAAACCCGGCGACCGCTGGTGCCTCTGCGCCAGCCGCTTCCTGCAGGCCCATGACGAAGGCTGCGCCCCGCGCATCCGCCTGGAATGCACCCATCGCAGCGCCATGGACGTGGTGCCCTATGAGATCCTCAACAATTATGCCGAGGATGAGATCCCCGATTGAGGACACCGCATCCACCGACACAAAACTCCGCTAGGCTTTCCAGGCACACAGCCAATGGAGGCCCCGATGCGCCAGACCCTGACTGCCACTGCCCTCACCCTGATCCTGCCCCTCGCCGCCCTGCCCGCCTTTGCCGCAGGCGACTCCTCGACCCCGCCGAAACCTACTGAAACCACAACCAAATGCGCGGATGGAGAGGTCTTCGACAAGGACAAGGGCGCATGTGTAAAATCCGCCTCGCTCGGCCTCGACGACGATCAGCGCTATGAGGCCGTCCGCGAACTCGCCTATGCCGGCCGCCCCGAATCGGCGCTCAAGGTGATCGAGGGCGCAGAGGCCAAAGACAGCCCCCGCTTCCTGACCTATGTCGGCTTCTCGCTGCGCCAGATGGGCGACGTGGACGGCGCCATGCAGGCCTATCGCAAAGCGCTCGCCATCGACCCCGACTATATCCTCGCGCGCAGCTACATGGCCCAGGGCCTGCTGACGCAAGGCCACCGCGAAGCCGCCGTGGCCCAGCTCCGCGAGATCGAAGCCCGCAACGGCTACGGCACATGGGCCCATAAATCCCTGATGATGGCTATGAAGGGCGAGTTTACCGCCTACTGACCAACCCGGGGCCGCTCACCCCGGCGGCCCTGCTTTTTCTTGCCGGAAATATCCCGGGGAGCGCGAGGGGCAGCGCCCCTCGCCCATTGATAGAATGCGCCGCAGGCGCGCCTTTGGATCACGCCCCCGACATCACGCCCCGGCAGCCACCGTCACTCGGCGCTGCGCCCCTCCGTGTCGGACATATCGAACCCGAGATAGCGCGCAACCGTCTGCACATCCTTGTCGCCGCGTCCGCACATGTTCATCACGATCACATGGTCCTTGGGCAGCGTCGGCGCCAGCTTCATCACATGCGCCAGCGCGTGGCAGGGCTCCAGCGCCGGAATGATCCCCTCGGTCGAGCAGGACAGCTGGAACGCCTCCAGCGCCTCCATATCCGTGACCGAGACATATTGCGCCCGGCCGGTGTCATGCAGCCAGGAATGCTCCGGCCCGATCCCCGGATAGTCGAGCCCGGCAGAGATCGAATACCCCTCAAGGATCTGCCCGTCTTCATCCTGCAGCAGATAGGTCCGGTTGCCATGCAGCACCCCCGGACGCCCGCCGGTGAGCGACGCGCAATGCTCCATCTTGGCGTCCACGCCTTTGCCACCGGCCTCGACCCCGATGATCTGGACCGAAGGCTCGTCAAGGAAATCGTAGAACAGACCCATCGCATTCGACCCGCCGCCGATGGCCGCGATGACGGTGTCGGGCAGGCGGCCCTCGCCCTCATGCTCGGCCAGCTGCCAGCGCACTTCCTTGCCGATGATCTTCTGGAAATCCCGCACCATCGCCGGATAGGGATGCGGCCCCGCCACCGTGCCGATGCAGTAGAAGGTGTCGCGCACATTGGTCACCCAGTCACGCAGCGCATCATTCATCGCATCCTTCAGCGTGCCGCGACCGCTCGTCACCGGCACAACTTCCGCCCCCAGCAGGCGCATGCGGAAGACGTTGGGCGCCTGACGCTGCACATCATGCGCGCCCATGTAGACCACGCATTTCAGCCCGAATTTGGCACAGACCGTGGCCGTGGCCACACCATGCTGGCCCGCGCCCGTCTCTGCGATGATCCGGGTCTTGCCCATCCGCCGCGCCAGAATAATTTGCCCCAGCACATTGTTGATCTTATGCGCACCGGTATGGTTCAGCTCGTCCCGCTTGAAGTAAATCTTCGCGCCGCCCAGCTGCTCCGTCAGCCGTTCCGCGAAATAGAGCGGGGACGGACGGCCCACGTAATGCTTCCAGAGGTAATCCATCTCCTCCCAGAAGCTGTCATCGGTCTTGGCCTTCTCGAATTCCGCTTCCAGATCAAGGATCAGCGGCATCAGTGTCTCCGACACGAAGCGCCCGCCGAATTCCCCGAACCGGCCCTTTTCGTCCGGCCCGTTCATGAAGGAGTTGAAAAGATCGTCGGCCATTTAGTTCCCCAATCCAAATTCGGTTCGCAAAATTTCGAAAAGCTGCTTAGCCGTCGTTTCCCCGAACTGAAGAGTCTGGCTCACCTTTCCGGGCAATTCGCGATCGGACGAACCGTAGGTATTCAGTTGCAACAATTTTTGGCCAGCCACTTCACCAACTACGATCTGGCATTTCAAATTCGTCGGATGGACCGAACGGATTTCTCGTTCATCGTCTCTTTCGATAGCTGTAACGAATGCCATATCCCGCCTCCCGCGCATCTGGTGTTGAGTGTCACTATCGGGCGCTGGGGCCGATTTCCAGCCCTAGTTTCCACTGCCCGCGCGGCGGGATAGGCTCTGCGCATGGAATCGGCTCTCGACTGGCATACCAACTTTGCCCTGCTGGACTGGCAGGTGGACCTCGGCGTGGACGAGGCCATAGCCGACGCGCCCGTCGACCGCTTCGCTCTGGCCGACAAAGAGCCCGCGAAACCTGCCGCCACCGCTGCGGCCCCGCCCGTCATCGAACGCAAGGAGATCGACGCGGTGGAGGTCGCCCGTGCTGCCGCGACGCAGGCCACCACACTCGACGCCCTGCGCGCCGCCCTGTCGGATTACGAACATTGCGCCCTGAAGCGCGGCGCCCGCAACCTCGTCTTCGCCGATGGTCACGCCGGGGCCCGCGTCATGGTGCTGGGCGAGGCGCCGGGACGGGAGGAGGACCGCGAGGGCCGCCCCTTCGTCGGCCGCGCCGGTCAGCTGCTCGACCGGATGTTTGCCGCCATCGGCCTCGACCGTCAGGCCGAAAGCCCCGAAGAGGCGCTCTACATCACCAATGTCCTGCCCTGGCGCCCGCCGCAGAACCGCGATCCGGAGCCGGAGGAGATCGCGATGATGTTGCCCTTCGTGCAGAAACATGTGGAGCTTGTGAACCCGCAGATGATTGTGCTGATGGGCAATATCCCCTGCCGTGCGGGCCTTGGAAAACAGGGCATTCTCAAGCTGCGCGGCCAGTGGGCGGAGGCCTTTGGCCGCCCCGCACTGCCCATGACCCATCCCGCCTACCTGCTGCGACAGCCCCACGCAAAGCGGGAGGCATGGGCCGATCTGCTCTCGCTGAAGGCCCGCCTGACATGACGCTGCCCGTCGATCCCCTGCTGATGCTGGCCTTCCTGCCTGCCGGGCTGGCCCTGAACCTGACACCCGGCGCCGACATGATGTTCTGCTTTGCGCAGGGGTTGCGCCGGGGGCCGCGCGCGGCCTGGGCCGCCTCTGCCGGGATATCGGCAGGCGCCATGGTCCATGCGCTGGTGGCCGGGCTGGGCCTCGCCGCGCTGATCGCCGCCCATCCCGCGCTCCTGTCGGTGATCCGCTGGATCGGTGTGGCCTATCTGCTCTGGCTGGCGATGAAATCGCTAAATGCAGGCCGGTCCGACATCCCGCAGGACGCCCCCGCTCATGCCTTCCGCGAGGGGCTTCTGGTCAATCTGACCAATCCCAAGGTCATCCTCTTCGTGCTGGCCTTCATCCCGCAGTTCATCGACCCGACCCATGCCATCCTGCCGCAATTCCTCGTCTATGGCGTGATGCTGGGGATCGGCGGCTTCGTGATCAACGGCGCGGTGGGTCATCTGGCCGGCGGCGCGGGCAATCGTCTGGCGCGGTCCGACGCCTTCTCCCGCTGGCTGGGCCGTGTCAGCGCCGGGGTCTTCGGCCTGCTCGCCCTCCGCCTCGCCCTGATGGAGCCCCGATGACCGAACGTACCTTCATCCCCATCGGGATCGCCGTCCTCACCGTCTCCGACACCCGGACCCTGGCGGACGACCGCTCCGGCGACACGCTGGTCGCCCGGATCGAGGACGCCGGTCACCGGCTGGCGGCCCGCGCCATCACCACCGACGACCGCGACAGGATCGCGGCCCAGCTGCGCGACTGGATCGCCGACCCGGCAATTGACGCCATCATCTCCACCGGCGGCACCGGATTGACCGGGCGCGACGTGACCGTGGAGGCGCATCGCGACGTCTATGAAAAGGAGATCGACGCCTTCGGCACGATCTTCACCATCGTTTCGATGAAAAAGATCGGCACATCGGCGGTGCAGAGCCGCGCCACGGCAGGCGTCGCCGGCGGCACTTACCTCTTCGCCCTGCCCGGCTCCACCGGCGCCTGCAAGGATGCCTGGGACGAAATCCTGATCCACCAGTTCGACTACCGCCACATGCCCTGCAACTTCGTTGAGATCATGCCGCGTCTCGACGAACATCTGCGCCGGAAATAAGGTCGCAGAAAATTTAGACGGAATTCGGTCAGACCCGCGTACTATGGTGCAAACCCAGTCCCGCCGGAACCGGAGCTCACGACCTCACATATGCGATTTATCCGACATAGCCTGATTGGCCTGTTCCTCATTTCGATAAGCCTGGGCACCATTCTGCTGGCCGCAGGCATGGTGCGCGACGCGATCCAGTCCCGCCTGAATTCAGAGCAGCGCGCGCCGCAGGGCCGGGAACGCGAGTTTACCGTGAACGTCGTCGCAGCGGAGGTCGACACGGTGCTGCCAATGCTGACGGTTTACGGTCAGGTGCGCAGTCGCAGGACGCTTGAGCTGCGCGCGGCCGCAGCGGGAGAGATCATCGAGGTCTCGGACCGCTTTGAGGATGGCGCGACAGTTTCCGCCGGGGACATGCTGGTGCGGATCGACCCCGAAGATGCCCAGTTCGATCTGGAACGCGCGATCAACGATGTGGCAACGGCAGAGACCGCGCTGCGCGATGCGGAACGGCGCGTCACCCTTGGCCGCGACACGCTGGCCGCTGCCGAAGAGCAGGCAACCTTGCGCCAGCGCGCCTTTCAGCGTCAGGACGATCTGCGCGGGCGCGGCGTCGGAACCGAGGCGCTGGTTGAGACTGCGGAACTGGCCGCCTCCAGTGCGCGGCAATCCGTCATCTCCGCGCGGACGTCGCTGGCACAGGCCGAAACCCAGGTCGAAACCTCTCAGACAGCGCTTGACCGGGCCCGGATCGCACGCAGAGAAGCAGAGCGCGCGGTTCAGGACACCACCCTCTACGCCGAATTCGACGGTACGCTGACCGACACCGCTGTCGTGTCCGGTGGTCTGGTCACGATGAACGAACAGCTTGCCCTGCTCATCGACGACAAGGCGCTGGAGGTCGGCTTTCGCGTCTCGACCTCGCAATATGCCCGGCTGCTCGACGCTGACGGCCGCCTGATTCCAGCCAGTGTCACGGCCACGCTGGACGTTCAGGGGCTCGCCCTGTCCAGCGAAGGCACAATCGCACGCGACAGTGCCAATGTCGCCGAAGGCCAGAGCGGCCGGATGATCTTTGCCCGGCTGGAGACCCCGCGCGGCCTGAAGCCCGGCGATTTTGTGACCGTGACCGTGTCGGAGCCGCCGCTGACTGATGTCATACGCCTGCCCGCGACGGCCATTGATGCGGCAGAGACCGTTCTGACCGTCGGGGCCGAGAACCGGCTGGAGCTTCTGCAGGTGACGCTGCTGCGTCGGCAGGGCAATGAGGTTCTGGTCCGCGCCCCCGACCTCGACGGCCAGCTTGTGGTTTCTCGGCGCACCCCCCTGCTTGGCCCCGGCATAAAGGTCAGAGCGTCACAGCCTGTTGCCGTCGATACCGACAGCGCATCCGCAAGCCTCGGCGGAACCGGGGCCGCGCCCCCCCGGGAACTGGTCGAACTGACCGCCGAGCGTCGCGCCAAACTCAAGACCTTTGTGCAGGCCAATGCCCGCATGCCCGAGGATGTCAAAACGCGGATTCTGGCCCAGCTGGATGCGGAGCGCGTTTCTGCCTCGATGATTGCGCGGCTCGAAGCCCGGATGGGAGGCTGACCCATGGCGGCGCTGAATGACGGACTGAAACAGGGGGCCGGCGGGCTTCTGTCCTATTTCACCCGGCACCGCACGGCCGCCAATCTTCTGCTGCTGCTTCTGTTGGTGGCGGGTCTGACCGCGACACCGCGGATGCGGGCCCAGTTTTTTCCCGATATCGTCTCGGACGAGGTATCCGTCTCGATCACCTGGGACGGCGCCGGCGCCGAGGATGTCGACACGGCCATTGTTCAGTTGCTGGAACCCTCGCTTCTGGCTGTTGAGGGCGTTGCCAGTTCTCAGTCCCGGTCCCGACAGGGCAGCGCATCGATCAATCTGGAGTTTGAGCCCGGCTGGGATATGGCCCGGGCCGAGGATGACGTGCAGGCCGCGATGGATTCGGTCAGCAACCTGCCCGAAGACGCCGAAGACCCGGAAATCCGCCGCTCTACCTGGCGCGACCGTGTGACCGATGTTGTCATCACCGGCCCTCTGGCGACCGATCAGCTGGGCCGGTATGCCGATGAATTCGCCACCCGGCTGTTTGCCGAGGGCGTCACCCGCACGACCATCCGCGGCGTCGCCGCGCCGCAGACGCTGGTGGAAGTCCCCTCCGTCAGCCTGATCGCGCATGACATCACCATGTCCGACATTGCCACCGCCATCGCCGCCGAGGTCGACACAGACCCGGCAGGCGATGTGACCGGCGCGAACGCCCGGGTCCGCACCGGCATCGCGAAGCGCAGCGCGACGCAGATCGCCGAGATCCCGCTCAGAACGGAACCGGACGGCACCACCCTGACCGTGGGCGATGTCGCAACCGTATCGGTTTTTGGAACCTCCCGGCTGCGCGGCTATTTTGTAGGCGACAATCCGGCCATCTCGATCCGGGTCGACCGATCCCAGGAGGGTGATGCGATCAAGATCCAGCGCCAGGTGGAAAAGGTCGCCGCCGAGATGGAGCCGACATTGCCCGCAGGCACAGAGATCGACCTGATCCGGACCCGGGCGGAAATGATCACAGGGCGGCTCGACATCCTGCTCGACAACGGGCTCAGCGGGCTTGCCCTGGTCGTTGTGCTGCTGTTCCTGTTTCTGAACGCCCGCACGGCCTTCTGGGTTGCCGCCGGGATCCCCGTTTCCATGTTCGCCGCGATTGCCGTCATGTATGCGGCCGGCCTGACGATAAACATGATTTCCCTGTTTGCACTGATCATCACGCTGGGCATCGTCGTGGACGATGCAATTGTCGTCGGCGAACATGCCGATGCCCGCGTCCGCCGCCACGGGGAATCGCCCGTCATCGCCGCCGAGACCGCAGCGCGCCGCATGGCCCTGCCGGTGTTTTCCGCAACCCTGACGACCGTCATCGCCTTTTTCGGCCTGACAGTGATCGAAGGCCGGTTCGGAGAAATGATCGCCGATATCCCGTTTACCGTTATCGCGGTGCTTCTGGCCTCTCTCGTCGAATGCTTTCTGATCCTGCCCAACCATATGTCCCATGCACTGGCGCATAGTGGTGAAAACCACTGGTATGACTGGCCCTCGCGGCAGGTGAACCGGGGCTTTGGCTGGTTCCGGCGGACCCTGTTCCGGCCCTTTATCGCGACCGTCGTGAAAGCCCGCTATCCGGTCCTGGCACTGGTGGTCTTGGCGCTGGCAAGCCAGGCCGTGCTCTTTATCCGCGGCGATGTCCAATGGCGGTTCTTCAATTCTCCGGAACGGGGCTCCATCTCCGGCAATTTCATGATGGTCGAGGGGGCATCCCGGGCCGACACGATCGAACAGATGCGACTACTGCAATCGGCCGTCGAAACGCTCGGGGCGGAATATGGCGAAAGGTACGGCACCAATCCGGTCGACTATGCCCTGGCCGAGATCGGGGGAAACACCGGCCGCAGCCTGGCCGGGGCGGACACGAAAGATGAAGATCTGCTGGGCAGCATCGCGATCGAGCTGATCGATCCCGATCTGCGGCCCTATTCCAGTTTCACCTTCCTGGCCGACCTGCAGGAAAGGGTCGCTCAACACCCCTATACGGAGGAGCTGAGTTTTCGCGGCTGGCGCTCGGGGCCCGCCGGCGATGCGCTGGATGTTCAGTTCTATGGCGCGGACAGCGCCCGGCTGAAATCGGCCAGCGAAGCGCTGAAAGAGGCGCTTCTGCCCTACCCCGAAGTCTCGGCCGTCGAAGACAGCCTGGCCTATGACAAGCAGGAGCTCATTCTGGAGCTGACCCCCCAAGGCAAAGCGCTTGGCTTCACACCGGAAGAGCTGGGCCGCGTGCTGCGGCATCGCCTTAACGGGATAGAGGCTGCCACCTATCCCGAAGGCCCCCGCAGCGCAGAGATCCGCGTGGAACTGCCCGAAGCAGAGCTAACCGCAGATTTCCTGGACCGGACGCTGATGCGGTCGGGCGCCGGCGAATATGTACCGCTTTCCGATATCGTCCGGGTCGAGCGGCAGGAAGGGTTCACCACGATCCGCCGCGAGAACGGGCTGAGGGTGGTCACGGTCAACGGCGACATTTCGGAGGACGATCCGGCCCGCGCCAGCCTGATCCAGACCACGCTCGAGACGGAAATTCTGCCGGATATCGCCAGCCGCTACCAGGTCGACTGGCAGATGGCTGGACTGAGCGAACAGGAGCAGAATTTTCTGAGCGATGCGGGCAGCGGCCTGACGCTGGTCCTGTTGGGGATCTACCTTGTCCTGTGCTGGGTTTTCTCCAGCTGGACCCGGCCGCTGGTGGTCATGGCGATCATCCCCTTCGGCCTGATCGGCACGATTTACGGGCACTACATCTGGGATGTTCCGCTGTCGATGTTCTCTGTGGTCGGGCTGCTGGGCATGACCGGGATCATCATCAACGATTCAATTGTTCTGGTCACCACCATCGACGAATACGCCGAACAGCGCGGCCTGGTGCCCTCCATCATCGACGGGACGGCGGACCGTTTGCGCCCGGTTCTTCTGACGACGCTGACCACAGTGCTCGGGCTGGCCCCGCTTTTGTATGAACAGTCGAGCCAGGCGCAGTTTCTGCGCCCCACGGTCATTACCCTGGTCTACGGGCTGGGCTTCGGACTGGTGCTGGTTCTGGTCATCGTCCCCGCGATCCTCGCCGCGCAGAACGATATCGCCCGGCTCCTGATGGCCTGGCGCCGCGGGCTGAAGACGCGCAGAGCCGTCGGGCTCAGATCGGCGCTGGCGCTCATGACGCTTGCGATTCTGGGCTGGGCCATGGCCACAATGGGCGCAACGCTCTGGCTGGATGCCCTGTCGCCCGTTCTCACCGGGATACCCGGAGCGCAAGACTGGCCGCCAATGGTTCTGGCTTTTGTCGCGTTTCTTGCAGGTTGCGCCGTCTTGCTGCTGGTCTGCTATATCGCCGCCGTCACCGTCTATTCGATGCGCCGGAGAGCGACGGCCTAAGAGCCGGAACACCCGTCGATTTCGACCGCACGCGCATCGCCCAGAACCGTCAGGCGCAGCGCGCTGCGATCAAGCGCAAAAGCCCCGCCATTGGCATCCATCAGCTCCGTCCGTGTGACCAGCCGGTCGCCGTCACGCCGGCTGACACTGTCCCGGACCCAGATCGTGGCATCCCCCGGTTCGACGACAACCACCTCCTGCCCGGACAGGGCGGGCATTTCAATCGTCGTGGTCAGCACCAGATTGCGGCCTTCGGGAGCAACCGTACAGGAGACACCGCCGACCCCGGCGGAACGGGCCGCAAAGGGGCGCTCGGCCAGTGCCGCCGCGATATCTGGCACGCGGCGGGTGTTCTGCGACAATTCGACGGGCGGCAGGGTCACGGTCAGGGGCACGCAGACATCTTCGCAAATCCCCATCTCGACTGTTCCGCCGAGGGCGACCTGCCCGCCGCTTTGCCCCGGCAGGACGCGCAGAGGCAGCACCAGACGCTCTTTGTAGCCGATTGTGCGCAGACCATTCTGATAAAAGACGTCCGGACGCGGCCAGATCACCTGGACACCCTGCACGTTTTCCGACCCGCCCCAGGAAAAGACCGGCGGCAGCCCCGCCTCGCCCGGCGCACGCCAGTAGGTTTTCCACCCCTTGGCCAGATGGACGTCAAGCGCGGCGACAAAACTGCCGTCTTTTTCCTGCCAGCCTGGCAGAACGCGTACCGAAACCTTATCCGCAAAGGTTTCGGACAGGGCAGGCAGAACGCTGGCAAGGGCAAAGGCGACGGCACATGCGCCGGACGAAAGGTATCTCATGACACCTTGCATGCCCCGCGCCCCGCATCCTGCCAACTCACTTTCGGGCGAGTGGATGTTTCACCGCGTTTCGCATTGAACCTGAGACCGGAAAGCCTCAGGTTAAGGGATACGTCCGAGATCACCGAAAGCTGCCCCAGTGACCCCTACCACAGAGCTTGCCGGAAAAATCCTCATCGCCATGCCCGATATGGGCGACTCGCGGTTCGACCGCAGTGTGATCCTGCTGTGCGCCCATAGCGAAGAGGGCGCCATGGGTCTGATTGTGAACCTCCCGACAGACGAGGTCACGCTGGCCGACCTTGCCGATCAGCTCGATCTCGATATGGAAGAAGATCAGAGCGATATGCCGGTCTATTCCGGCGGCCCGGTCGAGCAGGAGCGCGGTTTCGTTCTGCATTCGTCCGAATATTCCAGCGCCATCTCCACCATGCCCGTGACAGAGGATATCTGTCTGACCGGCACCCTGGATATCCTCGAAGATCTGAGCGAGGGGACCGGACCGGATGTCGCCATGGTCTTTCTGGGCTATTGCGGCTGGGGGCCCGGCCAGCTTGAGGCAGAGATCGCGCAGAACGCCTGGCTGATCGGGGACGCCCCGATGCGGCTCATCTTTGCCACCCCGGATGCCGCCAAATGGGAAGCAGCCCTGAAGAACGAAAAAATCTCGGCGCTGTCACTGTCGAGCGCATCCGGACGCGCCTAGCGCGGCGCGGCTGCGCGGCGCAGACGGTCGTTGATCGCCCGGCCCAGACCTTCGTCGGGGACAGGCGCCACCGCGATCCGCTCCGCCCCCATCTCGTCTAGCGCATGCATCATGCGGAACAGATTTGACGCGGCTTCGATCAGGTCTCCGGAGGCCGAAAGGGTCAGATCACCCCCCGTCGCGCCGAACCCCAGCATCACCTCTCCCGGTTCCGCGACTGTCGCGTTCAGACGCATCACGCCCTGCGGCGCGTAATGAGAGGTCATCTGCCCCGGCGCATTGATCGCCTCGCCCTCCGCGCGGGTATCGAGAGGATAGCCCAGCACCTCCGCCAGCCGCTCCGCCGTGACGCCGCCTTCGCGCAGCACCACGGCCCGGCCGGCATCGTCAAATCCGACGATCGTGCTTTCCAGCCCAACACCGCATCGCCCGCCATCGACCACCGCCGCGATTTCGCCGTCGAGGCCCGAGAGCACATGCGCCGCCTCTGTCGGGCTGATCCGGCCCGACGGGTTGGCCGAGGGCGCCGCCAGCCCTCCACCGAAGACCGTCAGCAGATCACGCGCCAGCGGATGCGCGGGCATGCGCACCGCCAGCGTCGGCAGCCCGGCCGTGACCAGCGGCGACACCGGCGCGCCCTCCTTCAACGGCAGAACCAGCGTCAGGGGCCCCGGCCAGAAGGCGGCGATCAGCTTTTCCGCCTCTGCCCCGACCTCAACCAGCCGGTCGACCCCGGCGCGGTCCGCGACATGCACAATCAGGGGATTGAAACTGGGCCGCCCCTTGGCCGCGTAGATTCCGGCAACCGCCTGATCATCGGCGGCATTCCCGGCCAGACCATAAACCGTCTCTGTCGGGATCGCCACAACCGCCCCGCCGCGCAGCAGGGCAGCCGCGCGCGCCAGACCAATCGGATCGGGGCTTAGGAGCTCTGTCATGGGCAGGACCTTTCCGTGACGCCGCGTTTGGGGTTGCGCGGCCCGGGCGGGTCACTAGCCTTCCCCACAGAAGATGTGCATAGAAGACGTTACGTCGCTTGCCAAGCATCGGGCGGTGTGAAGAGGAGGACAACATGCCGTATCGTACCCCGGTTTCAGAGTATAAGTTCGTTCTGGAGAATGTCGTGGATTTCGACAAAGTCTCCGCCACCGAAGATTATGCGGAGGCAACGACCGACACGGTCGACGCCATCCTGACCGAAGTCGGGCGGCTGGCTGACGACATTCTGGCCCCGCTGAACCGCAATGGCGACACCGATCCGGCCCGGCTGGAGAACGGCGTCGTGCGCACCTCCAAAGGCTTTGCCGAAGGGTTCAAGGCCTTTGCCGAAGGCGGCTGGATGGGACTCTCGGCCCCCGAGGAATGGGGCGGCATGGACCTGCCCCACACCCTGACCAGCGTGGTGAACGATATCTTCTCCGGCGCCTGCCTGTCGCTGGGGCTGAACCCGCTGCTGACGCAGGGCCAGATCGACGCGCTGCAGAAACATGCGCCCGACTGGATGAAAGAGCTCTATCTGCCCAAGCTGATCTCCGGCGAATGGTCGGGCATCATGAACCTGACCGAACCGCAGGCCGGGTCGGATGTGGGCGCGCTGACAACCAAGGCCGTGCCGAATGGTGATGGCACCTATGCGATCTCCGGCCAGAAGATCTACATCTCCTGGGGCGATCACGATTTCGGCGGCAATATCTGCCACGCGGTCCTTGCCCGCCTGCCCGATGCGGCGCCAGGCACCAAGGGCATCAGCCTTTTCATGGTGCCGAAGTATATCCCGAATGAGGATGGCACCCTGGGCGAGGCCAATACGCTCCGCGTCGTCTCGCTGGAACACAAGATGGGCCTGCATGGCTCGCCGACCTGCGTGATGCAGTATGACAATGCCACCGGCTGGCTCATTGGCGAGGAACACAAGGGCATGGCCGCGATGTTCACCATGATGAACAACGCCCGCCTCGCCGTTGGCATGCAGGGCGTCGGCACGGCAGAGGCCGCGCTGCAGCACGCCCATGCCTATGCGATGGACCGCAAGCAGGGCCGCACCCCGCTGGAGGGCAAGGGCGGCACCGGCACGATCATCGACCATGCCGATGTGCGCCGCATGCTGACCACGATGAAGGCCGACACCTTCGCCGCCCGCGCCATCGCCCTGGCCTGTTCCGTCGCCATCGACATGTCCCACGCCACCGGCGACAAGGGATGGGAGGCGCGCGCCGCCTTCCTCACCCCCATCGCCAAGGCCTTTGGCACGGAAACCGGCATCCGCGTGTCCGAACTGGGCGTGCAGGTGCATGGCGGCATGGGCTTCATCGAGGAAACCGGCGCCGCGCAATACAGCCGCGATGTCCGCGTCACCGCGATCTACGAGGGCACCAATGGCATTCAGGCCATGGACATGGTCGCCCGCAAGCTGATGGACGGGGGCGAGGCCGCCTATGCCATCATCGAGGAGATCGAGGGCACGGCCGAAAAGGCCCGCGCCACCCTGCCCGAACTGGGCGCCGCCGTCTGGGAGGCGGCGGAGACGCTGCGCGAGGCGACGGAATGGATGCTGTCACAGCAGGACCTGAACGACCGTTTCGCCGGTGCCGTCCCCTATCTGCTGGGCTTTGCCCGCGTGCTGGGCGCCCATTACCACCTCAAGGCCGCGATGACCGAAACTGACGGTGGCCCGCGGACCAAGCTCGCGCTCTATTACATCACCCGCCTGCTGCCCGAACATGTCGGTCATCTGGCGCATGCCACCTGCGGGGCCGAAGACCTCTATGCGCTGACCGCCGAGGAGCTTGAGGCGTGAGTCCCTCGGACCACGCCGCCCTCTCCTTCCCTTTCCCTGATCTCCCCGGTCCCGGCGAAGCCGTGGAGGTGGCCGAAGGCGTATTGTGGATAGCGATCCCGCTGCCTATGGCGCTCAAATGGGTCAATGTAGTCGCGCTGGACGATGGCGATGGCTGGACATTGGTGGATACCGGCACCTACACGCAGGACACCGTGAAGGTATGGGAACAGATCCTTGCCGGCCCGCTCAGGGGCAAACCCGTCACCCGCATTATCTCTACCCACCACCATCCGGACCATGTCGGCATGCTGGGCTGGTTCATGACGAACCACGGGGTGGAGCACTGGTCCTCCCGCACCACATACCTGCTGACGCGGATGCTGGTTCTGGACGAGGAGCCGCTACCAACGCAGGCCGCCATAACCTACTGGAAACGCGCCGGCATGCCCGCCGAAAAGCTGGCAAAACGGATGTCGGAGCGGCCGTTCAACTTTGCCGATATCGTGCACCCGGTGCCGGTCGGCCATACCCGCATCCAGCAGGGAGACGTCATACGAGCGGGCGGGCGCGACTGGGACGTCCACATGGGCAACGGCCATGCGCCGGAACATGTGACACTCTGGTCCCGCGACGACAATCTCGTGATCGCGGGCGATCAGGTCCTGCCAACGATCAGCCCCAATGTCGGCGTCCAGCCGGCAGAGCCCGAGGCCGACCCGCTGGCCGACTGGCTGGAAGCCTGCGAACGTCTCCAGACCCTCGCGCGGGAGGATCATTTCGTCATCGGCGGCCACAAGCTGCCCTTCACCGGCCTGCCGCGCCGGATGAACGACCTGATCGTGAACCACCACACCGCGCTCGATCGGCTCAAGAAACATATCGCGGAGCCACGGGTGGCGGTCGACTGCTTCTCCCCCCTTTTCAAGCGGGAGATCGTTGACGCCATCTATGGCCTTGCCATGGTAGAGGCCTATGCCCACCTTCAGCACCTGCACCGGATCGGCCAGGCCAGTCGCACCCTGCGCGAGGACGGTGCTTATATGTGGCAGACGCTGTAGCACGGCCACAAGGTCCTGAAGGAGGCCCGCCAATGGATGACAAGATCGCCACCAGCGCAGAGGCCTATGAGGCCGACGCCCTGCCCCGGTGCTATGACAACCGCCCCGAAGGCGAGGAATTGTCGACCGATCATGTGACCGACAAACCGGCCAAGGCGAAAAGTCCCGCCGAATGGGCTTATGAGCGGCTGATCCTCTATATCCAGAAGTTCGAGGCGACGCTGGACAGCGACCATGAGGTCGCCATGGGGTTTGCCGGGGGCGATACAGGCGTCATCCGGATCGAGGGCATGGGGTTTTTCGAACCCGACATCGTGACCTTTTACGGCACCGATGGCACCGGCGCCCGCACCCAGCTGGTCCAGCATGTCACCCAGCTGTCGGTCATGCTTCGCGCCACGCCAAAGCTTGTGGAAACGGCAGAACCGCAGCGGATCGGCTTTCGCCTGCGCCGCGACCTGGAAAAGACGTCGCAGCAGGAGGCAGAGGCGTGACATGCGCGCGGGGATCGGCTAATCACGCCGGGACAGACCTTTGACCGATCAGGAGCGCCCTATGGCCGAGCACAAGCATGGCGAGATGGACATCACCGTCCAGGAGAAAACCTTCGATGGCTTCATCAAGGCGTCGACCTGGGTGGCAGGGATCTCTATCGGCGTGCTGATCTTCCTCGCCCTGTTCAACACCTGAAGCACCGGCCTGATTCCCTGATCGGCCCTGCTCCCCTCATGCTGACACGCTTATCTGCGCTTCTGATCGTGCTTGCCCTGCCGGCCTGCGCGCCGCGCAACCCGCAAATCCTGCCGCCAGAACAGCTGGCCGCGGCCGCCTACCGAAGCGCCAAGCCGCCGGAGGTGACGGTCTATACCGTAGTGAACAAGGCGTCGGGCAGCGGAACCCACACGGCGCTTTTGATCAACGCATCGGAGCGTGTGCTCTACGACCCAGCCAGCGGCTTCGAAGCGGAAGGCGTGCCGAGGTCAGGCGATATCCTGTACGGCTATTCTCCCGGCGTCGAAAAAGCCTATTTCTCGGTCCATGAACGGCATTCGTTCCGGGTTCGGACCCATAGTTTCGCAGTGTCTTCCGAAACCGCCGAAAGACTGTTGCGTGCAGCCAAGGCGCAGGGGCCCGCGGCACCGGCGCATTGTGCCGTGAGCACAATCGAAATTCTGAAATCTGAACCGGCCTTCGCTGCGCTGCAGGAAACCTATTCGCCGAAAAAACTGGGCCAGCAGCTGGACCAGATGCCGGGCGCAAAGATATCCGAACTGACCGAGGACATGTTCCCGCAGACACGGGTCATCAGTGCGCAAAAATTCGACGAGCGCCCCGACCTATAGCCACAAAAGAAGGTAGAGCGCCGCGATCCCCGCAGCAATCGCCAGAAAGGTCCTGCGCGACATCAGCCCGACCAGCAGGGCCACAAGCGCAGCCCCGATCCGCGCGATATCAGGCTCGCCCCCCGTTGCAGCCGGCCATACGACCAGAGGCGCAACCAGCGCGGGCAGCACGGCGACGGCAGTATATCTGAGATGCCTGAGCAGCCAGTCCGGCATTTTCCGGTCACCGACGATGCCGGTAAAGGCAAACCGCAGCGCAAAGCTCCCGACGCCAAGGGCCACGATCACAATCCAGAGGTCGAGATTATCGATCACGATTGGACCTCATCAAGCCGTGGCAAAAGCCTTTTCTCTGTCTGTGCGCCTGCCATCATGCCCAGTACAGCCGAGATGATCAGCCCGAAGTTATAAGGCAGCCAGACCAGAGCCAAGGCCGAAACCACCGCGACAACAGCCGCCACAAGATGCGGCACGGACCGCAGCATGGGCGCAATCATGGCGATAAAGGTGATCGGCATGGCAAAATCCAATGCGTATTCCGGGGGAATGCTGCTGCCCACCAGCGCCCCGACCACCGTCAGCGCGTACCAGGCCGGAACGATCGGTGTCACGACGCCGAAAAAATAGCTCATCTTTCGCCCCGCATCCCATTCGGGATTACGTTCGAATGTCGTGATGCTGAGGGCATAGGACTGATCAACCGTCAGATAGGCCGCCAGTGCCCGCTTCCAGATCGGTGCCGCCCCCAGATGCGGTGTCAGCGAAGCCGAATACATGGCCATCCGCAGGTTCACCGCCAGCGCCGACAGGATCACCACAATGGTCGGTGTATCGTGCTGCAACAGCTGAAGCGCGGTGAACTGCGCCGCGCCGGCAATCACCACGACGGAAAAGCTCAGCGCTTCCAGAACGTTCAGACCCGATTCCGTCGCCATCACGCCGAACAGAAGCGAAAAGGGAGACACGATCAGAAGAAACGGCAGACCGTCCCGCACACCGCGCCAATATATGCTATTCGGAGTGGAGGACATCCTCGGCTTCTCATAAACTGGTAAAGATATCCGACTAGTGCAGTGCCAGCTTCAATGCAATTCCCCCTTCCTCACACAGCCGCCTTTGCACCCGCCATTTGGCTGCTTTGCCAATGATGCCGCCGCCGGCCGTCATCCTTGCCGGAGGCAGGGCGCGCCGCATGGGCGGCGGCGACAAATGCCTGATGCCCCTTGGCGGGCAGCCCTTGCTGGACCACATCCTCGCCCGGGTGACCCCGCAGGCCGGACCTGTCGCACTGAACGCCAATGGTGCCCCGGAACGGTTCGCCCACTACGGTCTTCCGGTGATCAGCGACGAAAAAGACGACCGGGGCCCGCTGGCCGGCGTGCTGGCGGCGCTGAACTGGGCCCGCGGCATCGGGGCCGACCGGGTGATAACCCTTCCCGCCGACACGCCTTTCCTGCCCCAGGACCTTGTCCCGCGTCTTCTGCTGGCGCAGGAACCCCGCCCCGATCGTCCTGCCATCGCAATAAGTGCGGGGCGCCGCCATCCTGTCGTCGGCATATGGCCAACAGAGCTGGCACAGGATTTGTCGCGCGCCCTCGATCAGGGCACACGGCGCATGTCGGACTGGGTCGATCGGCTGGACCCAGGTCTGGCGGAGTTTCCGGCCACGCAGCTGGACCCGTTTTACAATATCAATCGTCCGGAAGATCTGCGCCGGGCCGAAGAGCTGTCAGGGGCGCGCACGTGAAGATCTTTGGAATTGCCGGCTGGAAGAATTCCGGCAAAACCGGTCTGATGGAACGGCTGGTGACAGAATTCACCGCCCGCGGCCTGTCGGTATCGACGGTCAAGCATACCCATCACCGTGTCGATCTGGATCAGCCCGGCAAGGATAGTCATCGGCACCGTCTAGCCGGCGCGCAGGAAGTCCTTGTCGTGTCCGGAAGCCGCTGGGCGCTGATGCACGAACTCAGGGATCAGCCCGAACCCGATCTGAACGAGCTGCTGCCGCGTCTCTCACCCGTCGATTTGCTGCTGGTCGAGGGATACAAGACCGGCGCCCATCCCAAGATCGAAACCCACCGCCGCGACACTGGTAAGGCGCCATTTGCCCATGAGGACCCGACCGTGCTCGCCATTGCCAGCGATGCGCCGGAAACGCTCGGCCCTTACGATCATCCCGTGCTGGACCTGAACGACACTCAGGAAATTGCCGCGTTCATCGCGGACCGGATCGGACTGTAACGGCCCCGGGTCAGCCCAAAGTCGACCCTCGGCCAATCCCTTGTCCGGTCGAAATCAGTTGAACGTACCCGCGACCCGCCCCAGCAGCATAAAGGCCCGGGCTGTCCGGGTTTCGGACAGTTCCGTAATCTCCTGATCGCTTGCGGTTTTCTCAAACTCGACAAACATACGGTCGAAGATGCGGATGAAATGGTGCGCCGCGTCCCGGAAAACCGGATCCTGCCGCATGCGCCCTGCGGTGAGCGCCAGCGAAGACCTGTCCCGGACCCCGCCGAGCGCCGCGACCACACGTCCACGCTCCCCATTGGCGAACCGGCGCCATGTTTCGGGCCGCGCCATGTCCGGACTGAGATCGTCCATATAAATGCCGTCCTGGCTCAGCAACGTCAGGACATCCTGCGCCGCCTGGATCAGCGCCGCCGTCTGACGGTCCTTCAGCGCGTGGCGCAACGCCGTGAACCCGTCCTCGTCCTCGGCCGTTTCGGGGAAGTTCAGCGCCCGCAGATACACATCGCGCGGAAGATCGACATCGCTGTCCTCTGGCAGATTGTCCAGCGGAAGGCTGGGCTGACCATCGCCCGGCTCCTCGATTTTGGCCGGCGGTTCGGGCCGTGAGGGGGCTTCACCGCGAATCGAATGGAATGTCGCCAGCGACGCCTCGGTCTTGCGCTGCGCAGCGGCGATCTCGTCCAGTTTTCGGCTGATGGACCCGGCGGTGGCCCCGGTCGTGCCGGACAAATCGGGCTGGAAAGAGACCCGGATCGTGTCGATGGCCGCCTCTATCCGGCGGCTTTCCGACCGCATCGTCCGCGCCGACCGCGACACCATCGCGGCAACCCACATCAGGGCCACGGGCATGAAAATCGCCAGCAGCACCATAACGAAGTTCAGCACATCGAACTGCATCTCGGGCTGCTGCCCCGGGTCCCGCAGGAAAAGGAACAGACTGCCCGTCCCCAGCAGCCACAGCACGGACAGGATCAGTGCGATGACCTCTGCGGCCGTCAACCCGTCGCGGTCTGGCTTATCATAGACCCCCATCGGAGTCGGGCGGGTGTCGCTCAAATCGGTCATCAGTCAGCGCTCTGCGCCCCCGGAGATTCTGTGCCGGAAGCCCGGTCAGTTATACTCAATTTTAAGAATTTCGTAGGCTTTCTCACCGCCGGGCGTCCGCACTTCGACAGAATCGCCTTCGTCCTTGCCGATAAGAGCTCTGGCGATGGGGCTTTTGATGTTCAACAGGCCCTTTTCGATATTGGCTTCGTATTCGCCAACGATCCGCCAGACCTTTTCCTCGTCCGTATCCTCGTCGACCACGGTGACCCGGGCGCCGAATTTCACATTGCCGGACAGAGTGGTCGGATCGATCACATCGGCCAGCGACAACACACCCTCCAGCTCCTTGATCCGGCCCTCGATGAAGGACTGCTTTTCGCGCGCGGAATGGTATTCGGCGTTTTCCGACAGATCGCCCAGCTCGCGGGCCTCTGCGATGGCCTGAATGATTGCCGGACGCTCCACGCTCTTGAGCTGCTTCAGCTCGGTCTCCAGGGCGGTGAAGCCCGCGCGCGTCATCGGTATCTTTTCCATTGCTCCCTCCGGCGGCAATAACGAAGGGGCCCGCGGTCAGGCCCCTTCATAAATCTCTAGTGCGGCATACCTCACCCAATCGGGCCGCCAAATGCAAGCGCTTTGGCTCATCTTTGATGCGAGGCGACCTCCCATTCGATCCCGTCCCGGTCGTGGAAATAGAACCGTTTGCCCGGCGCATACTCCCCGTGATTGATCGGCGTGAACCCGGCCGCCCAGACCCGCGTTTCAACCTTTCCGATCTCCTCCTCCGTGAAAACAGCAAGGTGATTCAGCATGCCCACGGTCCGGTAGCTGTCCGGCACCTCCCCCTTTGCCTCTCCATAGGAAAAGAGCGCGACGTAGCTGTCGCCTGTGCCGACATGGACGGTGTAGCCGGTCTGCATCCCCGGCCCTTCCCAGCGGATATCCCAGCCAAACACCTCACACAGCCAGCGCGCTGTGGCCTTCGGGTCCGACACCGTGACATTGGCATGTTCCAACCTGATCATGAATTTTTCCTTTCATTTTGATCAGGCCACAAGATAAAACCTCAACAAATATTCAGATCAATAAGAAAGATCGCATGAAATTCAGAGGGATACAGATTGGCCATCTGGCAGAGCGCACAGGCCTCGCCGTGTCTGCCATCCGGTTCTACGAAGACCAGGGGCTGGTGTCGCCCGACCGCGGTCCCGGCGGTCAGCGCCAGTTCCAGAAGGCCGACATCCGCCGCCTCTCCTTCGTGATGATCGCGCAAAAGCTGGGATTCTCGATCGCAGAGATCCGCGACCAGCTGTCCACCCTGCCCAAGGGCCGCACCCCCACCGCCGCCGACTGGCGCCGCCTGTCGACGCTCTACCGCAGCGACCTGAACCAGCGGATCGCCGCGCTGGAACGGCTGCGCGACGATCTGGACGGCTGTATCGGCTGCGGCTGCCTCTCGCTCGACAAATGCCGTCTCTATAATCCTGGTGACCGCGCCGCTCGAAAAGGCAGCGGCCCGCGCTACCTCCTGGGCGACCGCCCGGAGGAGGACGCTGCGGAAAACCGATGATTTCCGCGCATTAACCGGTGAAATACACTTGGTCCTGATTGACCCGCTGCATGGCAGCGGGATAATCACTGCGAAACAAAATTTCGCAAGGACCCGCTTGGGAGAAGGAAACGACATGTCGGAAGTTGAACGCGAGGCAATGGAATATGACGTGGTCATCGTGGGCGCGGGCCCCGCTGGCCTGTCAGCCGCGATCCGTCTCAAGCAGCTTGATCCCGAAATCAGCGTGGTCGTGCTGGAGAAGGGCTCCGAAGTGGGCGCGCATATCCTGTCGGGCGCAGTTCTGGACACCTGCGGCCTCGACGCGCTGATCCCCGACTGGAAGGAAAAGGGCGCCCCGATCACCGTGCCGGTGAAGGAAGACAACTTCTACGTCCTGGGCGAGGCCGGCAAGATCCGCGTCCCCAACTTCCCTATGCCGCCGCTGATGAACAATCACGGCAACTACATCGTGTCCATGGGCAACGTCTGCCGCTGGATGGCCGAACAGGCCGAAGAACTGGGCGTCGAGGTCTTCCCCGGCATGGCTGCCTCCGAGATCGTCTATGACGGCGACCGCGTGAAGGGCGTTGTCGCTGGCGTCTTCGGGCTGGAAGCCGACGGCTCCATCGGGCCGAACACGGAGCCGGGCATGGAGCTGCACGGCAAATACGTCTTCATCTCCGAAGGCGTGCGCGGATCGCTCGCGAAAGAGCTGATCAACAAGTACGAGCTGTCCGAAGGGCACGAGCCGCAGAAATTCGGCATCGGCATGAAAGAGATCTGGGAGATCGACCCGGCCAAGCACCGCGAAGGCACGGTCACCCACACCATGGGCTGGCCGCTGGGATCGAAGGCCGGCGGCGGCTCCTTCATCTACCACCTTGATAACAATCAGGTCTACGTCGGGTTCGTTGTCCACCTGAACTACAAGAACCCCTATCTCTACCCCTATATGGAATTCCAGCGCTTCAAACATCATCCGATGGTGGCGGAGCTGCTGGAGGGCGGCAAACGTGTGGCCTATGGCGCCCGCGCCATCACCGAGGGCGGCTATCAGTCCATGCCCAAGATGACCGTCCCCGGCGCCGCCCTGCTGGGGTGCTCCGTCGGTATGGTCAACGTCCCGCGCATCAAGGGCAACCATAACGCCATGCTCTCGGGCAAGGCCGCGGCCGAGGCCGCCTATGCGGCAATCCAGGCAGGCCGTGAGGGTGACGAGCTCACCGATTACGAGGCAGAGGTCCGCACCGGCGCCATCGGCAAGGACCTCAAGAAGGTCCGCAACGTCAAACCGCTCTGGTCCAAATACGGCCTCTTTCCCTCGCTGGCGATCGGTGGGCTGGACATGTGGACCAACACCTTCGGCTTTTCGCTGCTGGGTACGATCGGTCACGGCAAATCCGACGCGGAGGCGACGGAACCCGCCGACAAACATCAGCCCATCGACTACCCCAAGCCCGACGGCAAGCTCAGCTTCGACCGGCTGACCAACGTCAGCTTCTCGATGACCAACCACGAGGAATCGCAGCCGGCGCACCTCAAGCTCAAGGACCCGTCGATTCCGGTCGGTGTGAACCTGCCCAAATTCGCCGGCCCCTCCGCCCGCTACTGCCCGGCCGGTGTGTACGAATTTGTGACGGAAGAGGGCAGCGACCCGAAATTCGTCATCAACTTCCAGAACTGCGTCCACTGCAAGACCTGCGACATCAAGGACCCCTCGCAGAACATCAACTGGACAACCCCGCAGGGTGGCGACGGGCCGAATTATCCCAATATGTGAGCAGCCCTGACGCGCAGTTCACCCGGAAGAACAATTTAGTTACATTGAGGGGCAGGTTTTCCTGCCCCTCATTGCGTTGCCCCCCAACTGTCCATTACGCTTCTGTGACGGGAAGAAGGGCAGATTGGCATGAAGACTAAAGGCACTTGGCGCATCCTCACCGCGGCGGCAACGCTCGCGCTCTCGACATCCCTCGTGGCACCGGCCCTGGCCGGGAACGCGGGCGACTATCTGGCCGCCAGACAGGCCCGGCTGTCGAGCGATTTTGACACCGCGGTTTATTACTACATGCGCGCTCTGGGTGAGGCACCGCATAATCCCCAGCTTCTGGAAGGGGCGGCCCTGTCCCAGCTCTCCGCCGGCGATCTTGACCGGGCGGTTTCGATCGCAGAGCGGATGGAAGCAGACGGGATCTCCAGCCAGATCGCACGCGCGATCCTGTCGGCCTACGAATTCCACAATGCCGATTACACATCGGTTCTGAAACGTGTCGACGAAGACCGGGGCATCGGACCGCTGGTGGATGGCCTGATGTCTGCATGGGCCAAGCTGGGCTCCGGCGACATGTCCGCCGCCTTGTCCCAATTCGACAAAGTTGCCCAGACCCAGGGGCTCTACGGCTTTGCCATGTACCACAAATCGCTCGCCCTCGCGATGGTCGGCGACTTTGAGGCCTCCGAGGCGATTTATTCCGACGAAAGCGCAGGCCCGCTTCAGATGACCCGCCGCGGCGCGATGGCGCGGATCGAAGTGCTCAGCCAGCTGGACCGCAACGCCGATGCCCTTGCCCTGCTGGAACAGCTCTTCGGCGCCGATCTGGACCCCGGCCTGCTCGATCTGCGGGACCGGCTCAAGGCAGGCGATACGCTGCCCTTTACCCATGTCACCAATATCACCGATGGCGTGTCCGAAATTTTCTACTCGGTCGCAGGGGCCCTTCGTGGTGAGGCCACGGATGACTACACGCTGATCTATTCCCGCGTCGCCGAATATTTGCGCGCCGATCATGTCGACGCCATTCTGCTGTCTGCCGAACTGCTCGAAGATATGGGCCGGCCGGAGCTGGCCACCCGCACCTATCGCCGGGTGCCGCGCGACAACCCCGCCTTCCACGCCGCAGAGCTGGGCCGGGCCGATGCGCTGTCCAAAGCAGGCCGCGAAGACGCCGCGCTCGAAGTACTGGACCAGCTCGTTGTCAGCCATGGCGACCTGCCGGTGGTCCACACCACGCGCGGCGATCTGCTGCGCACCATGGACCGCTACATGGATGCGGTGGCCGCCTATGACAAAGCGCTGGAGCTGGCGAAAGACGACGATGGAACCCGCTGGTTCATCCACTATGCGCGCGGCATCAGCCAGGAGCGTCTGGGCCAGTGGACAGATGCCGAAGCCGACTTCCGCGAAGCGCTGGAACTGAACCCCGGCCAACCGCGTGTGCTGAACTACCTTGGCTACTCGCTTGTCGAAAAGAACGAAAAGCTCGACGAAGCACTCGCCATGATCGAAGAGGCCGTGGAGGCACAGCCCGACAGCGGCTATATCCTGGACAGCCTGGGCTGGGCGCTCTACCGGATGGGGCAATATCAGGACGCGGTCAGCCATATGGAACGCGCAACGGAACTGATGCCCGTCGATCCCGTCGTGACCGATCACCTCGGCGATGTCTACTGGGCCGTCGGGCGCCGGATGGAGGCCGCGTTCCAGTGGAACCGTGCGCTGTCCTTCAGCCCGCAGGATCAGGATGCGGCCCGTATTCGGCGCAAGCTGAAAGTCGGCCTAGATGCCGTCCTGGCCGAGGAAGGCGCAGCACCTCTCAAGGTGGCGCAGGACCTTCAGAAAAACGGCGGCTGACCCATGATCCCGGACGGGGCGGTGCAGGAATTCGCACCGGCCAAGGTCAACCTGAGCCTGCACGTCACCGGACAGCGGCCGGACGGCTATCACCTGCTGGATTCGCTGGTCGCCTTCGCCGATATCGGCGACCATCTGACCATGATGAAAGCCGATGTACCCAGAGTGTCGGTCACTGGGCCATTGGCCAGTGGCGTGCCCACCGGCCCGAACAATCTGGTTCTGAAAGCGGCGGCCTTTATGAACCTCACGGCTGACATCGTGCTGGACAAACATCTGCCCGCAGCGGCCGGGATTGGCGGCGGCTCTTCCGACGCGGCGGCTGTGCTGCGTGGCCTGTCCACTCTGTATGCCCGCCCCCTGCCCTGCGGGACAGAGGCGCTTGGCGCTGACGTTCCGGTCTGCCTGACCCCCCGCGTCAGCCGCCTGCAGGGCGTGGGAGAGCGGATCACCCCCCTGCCTGCCCTGCCGCCGCTGCATGGCGTTCTGGTGAACCCCGGTGTGTCAGTTGCGACGCCCGCAGTGTTTAATGCCATGTCGCAGCGGACCAACCCGCCGATGCCGGAACCTCTGCCCCGCTGGAACGATACCGAAACGCTGATCGGCTGGCTCGCGGACCAGCGCAATGACATGGAAGCAGCCGCCATCGCCTGCGCCCCGATCATCCGGGACGTCCTTCATCAGATTGCCCAAAGCCCGCTCTGCCGCCTGGCCCGCATGTCCGGCTCCGGCGCGACCTGCTTTGGCCTGACCACAACCCGCCCGGATGCCGAAGCCCTGGCCGCAGCCCTCCGCCAGACCGGCTGGTGGGTTCAGCCGGTCACCTTCGCCTGACCCGTCGCCGCGGCGACAAAGTCGCGGATCAGCCCGTGGTCCTTGACGCCCGGAGCCCCTTCGACACCCGACGACACATCGACCTGCCGCGCGCCGGTCAACCGGATCGCCTCGGCCACATTGCCCGGCGTCAGACCGCCCGCCAGCATCCAGGGGCGCGTCCAGTATTTCCGCCCCGACAACAGCCGCCAGTCAAAGGGCAGGCCATTGCCGCCGGGCAGCTCCGCCCCCTTTGGCGCCTTGGCATCGACGAGGATCTGATCAGCCACCTGTGAATAGGTGTCGATCGCGACCAGATCATCCGGTCCTGCGACCCCGACCGCCTTCATGACAGGCAGGCCCAGCCGCGCCCGCAGCTCCGCGACCCGCTCCGGGCTCTCTTTGCCATGCAGCTGCACCATATCCAGCGGCAGGCCCGCCAGCACGTCGGCCCGGGCATCGTCCGGATCAACGACAAGCGCTACCTTGGCCATGCCGACCGGCGCGTCCGCCATCAGCGCGCGGGCGGCCTCGACCTCCAGATGCCGGGGCGATTTGGGAAAGAAGACAAACCCGCCATAGGCCGCGCCGGCCCGCGCCGCCGCGTCAACTTCGCCAGGCGATGTCAGCCCGCAGATTTTTACACGGATATCCATGCGCCGGGTCTACGCCAGCAGACCCGGACCGGCAAGGTCAGTCCAGCAGGGCCAGAACCTCGTCCTTGCCGTCATGCTTTTCGTTTTTCAGCCGCTTGACCTCACGTTCAAGCCGGCCGACCTGCTTGGTGCCTTTCCGCATGGCCACGCGGTGCTTGTGTTCGCGCATCCATTCCCAGACGAAACCGATCAGCAGCCCCGCAACGACGCCACCAAAGATGACCACAAACAGCGGCAGGTTCACGCTGAAATTCATCCCGGCGATGTCGGCCAGCCCGTCAGGCAGCATGTTCAGCGTCACGGGTTCCCGGTTCGCCAGAGCGACGCAGATCAGGATGATCGCAAGACACAGCAAAAAGAGGTATCGGATATATTTCATGTCAGTTCTGTCCGTTCAGACGGTCGCGCAGCAATTTCCCGGTCTTGAAGAACGGCACGTGCTTTTCTTCAACTTCGACCGCATCGCCTGTGCGGGGGTTTCGCCCCGTTCTCGCATCCCGCTTCTTGACGGAAAAGGCCCCAAATCCGCGCAGCTCCACCCGGTCGCCACGGGCCATTGCATCGATGATCTCCTCGAAGATCACATTCACGATCCTTTCGACGTCCCGTTGGTAGAGATGTGGGTTCTCGTCGGCGATTTTCTGAATGAGTTCAGACCGGATCATGTGCGGTTTCTCCCCAAGCGCTTGGTAACAGCATCCAACAGACACCTGTCGACTATAGGAGCATTTGTTTCGTCCCGAAACTGTCACGTGAAGGCGAAACACCGGAATTATCAGGGAAAAATACGTGATTGAGGGAGTTGACGGCGCAATTTCGCGCGCTTCGGCAGAGTCGGACATGGCTCGGGCCCGGTGCTGCATTGCGGCATCCATGGCTGATTCGTATGCCCGCCATGTGCCAGTTGCATGCCGTGGAAAACCGGAGCCGCCAGAAAGAAAGGCGGGCCACAGGGACCCGCCTTTCCTTGATTTGAACGAAGGCCTTAGCTCCGTCTGTGGCCCGTGATCAGTCGTTCGACTTGAGCGCGGCGCCCAGGATGTCGCCCAGCGATGCACCGGAGTCCGACGAACCGTACTGTTCCACGGCCTCTTTCTCTTCGGCGATCTCGCGTGCCTTGATCGACAGGCCCAGACGACGGGTCTTGCTGTCGACATTGGTGACGCGCACATCGACGTGGTCGCCGGTCGAGAAACGCTCAGGGCGCTGTTCGGCACGGTCACGCGACAGGTCGGAGCGGCGGATGAAGGACTTCATGCCTTCGTATTCCACTTCGATCCCGCCATCTTCGATCGCCGTGACGGTCACGGTGATGATCGAGCCGCGCTTCACGCCGCCAACGGCATCCGCGAACTTGTCGCCGCCGACATTCTTGATGGAGAGCGAGATGCGCTCCTTCTCGGTGTCGACTTCGGAAACCACTGCAGTGACCATGTCGCCCTTGCGGTAGTTCTGGATCGCGTCTTCGCCACGCTCGTCCCAGCTGAGGTCGGACAGGTGAACCATGCCGTCGATATCGCCGTCGAGGCCAACGAACAGACCGAATTCGGTGATGTTCTTGACTTCGCCTTCGACAACGGTGCCCTCGGGGTGCGTTTCGGCAAACACTTCCCACGGGTTGCGCATCGTCTGCTTGAGGCCCAGGGACACGCGGCGCTTCGCACCGTCGATTTCCAGAACCATGACGTCCACTTCCTGCGAGGTGGAGACGATCTTGCCGGGGTGCACGTTCTTCTTGGTCCAAGACATCTCGGAGACGTGGACCAGACCTTCGACACCGGCTTCCAGTTCGACGAATGCGCCGTAGTCGGTGATGTTGGTCACGCGGCCCTGATGGACCGAACCCAGCGGGTACTTGGCAGCAACCAGATCCCACGGATCTTCCTGCAGCTGCTTCATGCCGAGCGAGATACGGTGGGTGTCCTTGTTGATCTTGATCACCTGGACCTTGACGGTCTCGCCGATGTTCAGGATCTCGGACGGGTGGTTCACGCGGCGCCATGCCATGTCGGTGACGTGCAGCAGGCCGTCAACGCCACCCAGATCGACGAATGCGCCGTACTCGGTGATGTTCTTGACCACGCCTTCCACGGCCTGACCTTCTTCGAGGTTGGAGATAACCTCGGCACGCTGTTCGGCGCGGGACTCTTCGAGGATCGCGCGGCGCGACACAACGATGTTGCCCCGGCGACGGTCCATTTTGAGGATCTGGAACGGCTGCTTCAGACCCATCAGCGGGCCGGCGTCGCGCACGGGGCGCACGTCAACCTGAGAGCCGGGCAGGAATGCAACTGCACCGCCCAGATCGACGGTGAAGCCGCCTTTGACACGGCCGAAGATCGCACCGTCGACGCGGGCGTCGTCGGCATAGGCTTTTTCCAGACGATCCCAGGCTTCTTCGCGGCGGGCCATCTCGCGGGAGATGACGGCTTCGCCACGGGCGTTCTCTGCGGCACGCAGGAACACTTCGACCTCGTCGCCGACAGAGATGTCGGGGGTCTCACCGGGATTTGCGAATTCTTTGAGATCAACGCGGCCTTCCATTTTGTAGCCGACGTCGATGATGGCTTGTCCCGCTTCGATTGCGATGACCTTGCCTTTGACAACAGACCCTTCTTCGGGCGTGTCCATTTCGAAGCTTTCGTTAAGGAGGGCTTCGAATTCCTCCATGGTTGCGTTTGCCATGTGGCTATGGGTTTCCTTTTACTTCGGTTTGACTGGCCGTGCGGTTGTCTCCGCCGGTCTTGGGGTTGGTCAGGTAGACGCCGCGAAACGAAAGAGGGCCGGTTGCCCGACCCCTGCTCATCCTTCATCGCGGCATTTGCGCCTTGTCGACGGGGCGGAAATAGTCGGGTCGGCCCAGCAAATCAAGCCCCAAAGCGCGTTTAACAGGCCTTTCGGCAGGCCGGAGCCGTCGGGCGCAGGCGCCCGAAAAAATACCCGGGGCCGAAGCCCCGGGCATTGTTCTGCTGAAAAGTGCTTTTTGAAACCGATAAACCGGCGTCAGCCGAAAGCGGGTCTTCGAAGAAAACTGGCCCCGTGGTGATATTCTCGGGATCGAGGATGAAGCGTTCGTCCGCTTACCTCACCCGCGGCAGTTCAATTGGCAGCGAGGTGCCGTTGGTACCCCAGATCGCCTCGATCTCGGTCTTTCTTTCCCCGGCAATATCGGGGATTTTCATGTAGCCTCGACCGTGGAGCCAAATTTCTTAAGGACAAAACCGTCCATGACCACTCCTGGAGACCGGGTGAATTACACACCCGTTAGAGAGGAACCGGTCCGATCCGGGTGTCCCGGGTCCTTTGGCGCTTCACTTGTCTCCGGTGGTCATGCCCTTTGGCACGGCATAGTCTTCGGCCGGGATCAGGCAATCCATGCCAAAGTCAAAGCTGCGCCAGGTTGCCTCCGGAACGGGCTTACGCTCGGAGGTGGGCTCAGCCTCGCCGGCCTCGGCTTTCTTGGCGTCGAACAAGATGGTCATCTGCAAATTCCTTCCATTCTACAATGGTTACAGGATAACCGAAAACAGGCTCGCACGGTTCCAACTTTCGCCATAGTCGGGTATTCCAGACCTTATTTTTAAGCGTCAGATGTGTGTCCGTCTGAACAATCCTTCCGGTTGCAGACAGATTATCCACATATTGAGGCATGGCTGCGGCGCGGGCTGGGTAAGCTTGGGGTTTTTCTGCAGCGCAGTCAGAATCGCCCTCTCCGATGCCGGAAAGGGCTGATCACGTCACTTCATTCCTGGGATCAGGCCCGGGTCAGACGGTCGCCACCCGCCCGGACCGTGCCTCGACCAGACGGATCGTCTCGGCCAGCGCTTCCGCGATATCCATCTCGGACGTGTCGATCACCACGGCGTCCTCCGCCGGTTTCAGCGGCGCCGTCGCCCGCGCACTATCCCGCGCGTCCCGCTCCCTGAGATCGGCCAGCACCTGCGCCTCCGTCATCTCCGGATGCTTGGGCTGCAATTCCAGAAACCGGCGATGCGCCCGGACCTCGTCGCTGGCGGTGACGAAGAACTTCACCTCCGCCTCCGGACAGATCACAGTGCCGATGTCGCGCCCGTCCAGCACCGCGCCCCCGGACCGCCGCGCAAAAGCACGCTGGAAATCGACCAGCGCCGCCCGCACCTCCGGGATCGCCGCAACCTGAGAGGCCAGCCGCGCCACCTCTGGCGTGCGCAGCCCGTCGGCCTCCAGATCCGCCGCCGTCAGGGTCTGCGCCGCTTCCAGCGCCGTTACCCCGTCCAGCAGCCGCCGGCCGGTCGCGCGATAGATCAGACCTGTGTCGAGATGCGCGATGCCGAAGACCCGCGCCAGCTCTTTCGAAATGGTGCCTTTGCCCGCTGCGGCGGGCCCGTCGATTGCAATCGTGAAAGCCAAGTCTCTGTCCTTGCGTCCCGTCAGGAGGGTCAGACTAGCCCGACTGGACGCGCCTGTCACCGCCCCCGATGTCACACCCGGGCGAGCTTGGCCCCCAGACCGCCCATCAGCCCCTCGAAAATCGGGAAGGAAGTGGCGATCGGTCCGCCGTCATCCACCCGCACCGGCGCCTGCGCCGCCATGCCGAGGATCAGGAAAGACATGGCGATCCGGTGATCCAGACGGCTGGCCACCTCTGCCCCGCCTGGCACATTGCCATGGCCAAGGCCGGTGACGATCCACCAGTCTTCCCCGTCCTCGACCTCGATCCCATTGGCGCGCAACCCCACGGCCATCGCGTCGATCCGGTCGCTTTCCTTGACCCGCAGCTCCTTGACGCCCCGCATGACCGTCTTGCCCTCGGCAAAGGCCGCAACAACCGACAGCACCGGATATTCGTCGATCATGGAGGCGGCGCGATGCGGCGGCACCTCGATCCCCTTCAGGTTCGGAGAGAATTTCGCGCGCAGATCCGCCACCGGCTCCCCGCCCTCTTCGCGCGGGTTCTCATAGCTCAGGTCTGCCCCCATCTCCCGCAGCGTGTCGAAAAGCCCGGCGCGTGTGGGATTCAGCCCGATATTTGGCACCAGCACATCCGAGCCCGGCACGATCAGCGCCGCACAGACCGGGAAAGCGGCGGAGGACGGATCGCGCGGCACCTCGATCACCTGCCCCGTCAGCTCCGGCTGGCCGGTCAGGGTGATGATCCGGCCCTCATTTGTCACCTCAGTCGTGATCTCCGCCCCGAAGCCCGCGAGCATGCGTTCGGTATGATCGCGGGTCGCTTCCTTCTCGATCACGACGGTCTGGCCCGGCGCGTTGAGCCCGGCCAACAGAACCGCCGATTTCACCTGCGCCGAGGGCACCGGCACCTCATAGCGCACCGGCACCGGATCGGCCGCGCCGACGATGGTCATCGGCAGGCGCCCGCCCGCACGGCCCACCGCCCGCGCCCCGTAAAGCGCCAGCGGATCGGTCACCCGCGCCATCGGCCGCCCGTTGAGGCTCGCATCCCCGGTAAAGGTCGCGGTGATGGGGGAGGTGGCCATCGCCCCCATGATCAGCCGCACGCCAGTGCCGGAATTGCCGCAGTCGATCACGTGATCCGGCTCGGCAAAGCCACCGACGCCAACACCCTGCACCCGCCAGTTGCCACCGCCCAGATCCTCGACCTCCGCCCCGAAGGCGCGCATCGCCCTGGCGGTATCCAGCACGTCCTGCCCTTCAAGCAGGCCGGAAATCCGTGTCTCTCCGATGGACAGCGCGCCTAGGATCAGCGACCGGTGAGAGATCGACTTATCCCCCGGCACATGGGCCGTGCCCGTCAGCGGGCCGCAGGCGTCAGAGATCATCGGAATGGGGGTGCCATGGGCGGACATAGGGGGCCTCCTCGCTCGTGTCGGCGCGTCTTATCCGAAGGGGGACGCCGGGTAAATCCGGGAATGACGGGGGGCCTTACCGCCGCGGTTCGATCACGCCCCGTTCCGTCACGATCATGTCGAGCCGCTGGTCTGTTGCCTCCAGCGGCAGCTCCTCCGCCTCCTGCGCCGCATAGGCAAAGCCCATCGCCAGCACCGGCCCCTCCGCCCGGAGTTTCTCCAGCGTGCGGTCATAGTATCCGCCGCCATATCCCAGTCGCCCCCCCGCGCGGGAGAACGCCACCAGCGGCACGATGAGGATCTGCGGCACCATCGGCACCAGCGCCGCCGGAACCTGCGCGCCGAACGGCCCCTCGACCATCGGCACCTCCGGTTCCCAGAGCGCGAAGACCAGCGGCTGCCCCTCGCCGACGATCACCGGCACGCCGACCTCGCCATGGGCTGCGGCCTCCGCCATCGCAGGCAGCGGGTCGATTTCGGACCGGATCGGCATGTAGCCCGCGACAGGAACACCGCGATAGCCCGCCAGCACTTCGGACAGAACGCCACAGGCACCGGGGCCGGCCTTTGCATGCGCTGCCTTGCGCCGGGCAAAAGCGGCCTTGCGAGCCGCTGCTTTCTCCGCCGTACTGTCCGGCAGCAGGCTCACAGCAGGATCACCCCGGCGAGCCCGAGGAAGGCGAAGAAGCCGACGATATCCGTCACCGTCGTCACGAAGGCGCCTGAAGCCAGCGCCGGATCCACACCCACGCGATCCAGCACGACCGGCACCACCGTCCCCGCCAGCCCCGCGACCACAAGGTTGATCACCATGGCCGCCGCAATGACATACCCAAGCGCGGGCGATCCGAACCAGACCATCCCGACGATCCCCATCACCACCGCAAAGATCGCGCCGTTCACCAGCCCCACCAGACATTCCCGCCGGATCACTCGCCAGACGTTGGCCCCGGTAAGGTCCTTCGTCGCAATCGACCGCACCGCAACGGTCAGCGACTGCGTCCCCGCATTGCCCCCCATCGACGCCACGATGGGCATCAGCACCGCCAGCGCCACGAACTGTGCAATCGTCGCCTCGAACTGGGCGATCACAAGCGAGGCCATGATCGCCGTCACAAGGTTCACCGCCAGCCAGGGAAACCGGCGCTTGGTCGTGTCGATGACCCGGTCCGTCAGGGAGCTTTCCTCGCTCACACCGGCCAGACGCAGGATGTCCTCGTCATGTTCCTCGTCCAGCACGATCATCGCATCGTCGATGGTGATCACGCCAACAAGCCGGTCATTGTCATCGACGACAGGCGCTGAAATCAGGTGATACTGGTTGAACGCATAGGCCACGTCCCCCTCGTCCACCGTCGCATAAAAGGTGCGGAAGGACGGCTCCGTCAGGTCCGACAGCGGCATCGCGCGCCGCGCCGCCATCAGCTTGCCCAGCTGGACATGAGCAATCGGCTTCATCCGCGGATCGACAAGGATCACATGATAGAACTGCTCCGGCAGGTCTTCCCGTTCGCGCATGTAGTCGATGGCCTGGCCAACGTTCCAGAACTCCGGAACGGCGACGACCTCGCGCTGCATCAGACGGCCGGCGGATTCCTCCGGATAGGCCAGCGCCTGCTGCACGGCGACCCGGTCGCTGTCCTCCAGCGCATCCAGAATGGCGGACTGCTGCTCGTCCTCCAGATATTCGACAAGGTCCACGACGTCATCGGAATCAAGCTCCCGGACGGCTTCCTTGAGCACGTCGGGCTTGAGTATCGTGATAATCTCTTCCCGGATGGACTCGTCCAGTTCCGAGAGGATCTCCCCGTCGAATTCCTTGTCGTAAAGCAGGACCAGACGACGCCGGTCAAAGGCGTTGATCTGTTCCAGAAGGTCGGCGATGTCGGCCGCATGCAGCGGCTCCATCAGCTCGACCAGCTTGTCCCGATCATCGGTGTCGACACAATAGAGGATAGCGGCAATGGTCTTGGGGTCGAGGCTCAGATCATCCGTGTCCATACGCTCTTCCAGATCGACCTCCGCCACCTCGTCTTCCATGCCGCGCTCCTTCTTTTGCCTTTCCGTAATAGAGCGGGAATTGTGAAAGAAACAATGGCGCACCGGCAATTTACTGCCCGCCCGTGCCACGTTACGCTGCACTGCCGAAGCGGAGATCACCCATGCCCCACATCCTTCTGACCGGACGCCTGCTGCGTACTCTGGGTGACCCGTTCCATATGCCGCCGGAAGAGGCGCTCCGGATCGAAACCGGCTGGGGGCTGGTGCTGGAAGGCGGCCTGATCCGCGCCATGGGGCCGGTCGATGATCTGCGCAAAGCCCATCCCGATGCGACGGAGATCAGCTATGGCAATGACCTGATCTGCCCCGGCTTTGTCGACGCCCATGTGCATTACCCGCAGACCGCGATCATCGCCTCATGGGGCAAGCGGCTGATTGACTGGCTCAACAGCTATACCTTTCCGGAGGAGATGCGCTTTGGCGATCCCGCCTATGCGGCGGAGGTGGCCGCGCGGTATCTCGACCTGACCACGGCGCATGGCACAACGACCGTCTGCTCTTTCGCCACGATCCACCCGGCCTCCGTCGACGCGCTGATGTCAGAGGCGCAGGCGCGCGGCCAGCGCATCGTCACCGGCAAGACCTGCATGGACCGCAATGCGCCCGACGGCCTGCAGGACACCGCGCAGTCGGCCTATGACGACAGCAAGGCGCTGCTGGAGAAATGGCACGGCGTCGACCGCCTCTCCTACGCCATCACGCCGCGCTTTTCGCCAACCTCGACGCCGGAGCAGATGGCGGCCATGGGCGCGCTCTGGGCCGAATATCCGGACTGCCTGATGCAGACGCATCTTTCCGAACAGACCGATGAGATCGCCTGGGTCCGCGCGCTTTATCCGGAGGCGCGGGATTACCTCGACACCTATGAACAGCACGGGCTGCTGGGCGCAAATGGCCTTTACGGCCATGCGATCCACTTGGAGCCGCGCGAACGCGACCGGCTGCGGGAGGTGGGCGGCGCGCTGGCGCATTGCCCGACCTCCAACACCTTCATCGGATCGGGCCTCTTCGATATGGCGGGGCTGATGGCGGAGGGCCAGCGAATCGGGCTGGCCACAGATACCGGCGGCGGTTCTTCCTTTTCGATGCTGCGGACCATGGCGGCGGCCTATGAGATCGGCCAGCTGCGCGGCACGCCCCTGCATGCGGCGCAGCTGATCTGGCTGGCCACGGCCGGGTCCGCCGGGGCCCTGCGCATGGGCGACCGGATCGGCAGGCTGGAGCCGGGGCATGAGGCCGACCTCTGCATTCTCGACATGTCCTCCACCCCCGCCATTGCGCAGCGCGCCGCGAGGGCCGAGGACGGCTGGGAGGAGCTTTTTGCGACGATCATGATGGGGGATGACCGTGCGGTGCGGGCCACGTGGATCGGTGGAAAGGTGGCGGGGGAGCTGTGACGCGGGCCGGTCCCGGATGGGTGGAACCACCCATCCTACGCCGGATCTCTAACCCATGGCGCGCGCTCAAGCGCCCCGTAGGATGGGTGCTTCGCACCCATCCCCAAAGCGCACCCATCGCCGAAACCCGTGACGGGCGCCTACCCCGCCAGCGCCCGCGCCAGCCGGTTCGCCCTCTCCACGACATTTGGCAGGTCAATCGTCGCGACCTGTCCGTCACGCACGACCTGCCGACCCTCCACGAACAGATGCTTCACTCGCGTAGGTCCCGCCAGCAACAGCGCCGCGGGGTCCCAGGAGCCGGCGCTCTCGACCCCCGTTACGTCCCAGATCGCGACATCCGCCCGTTTACCAACCTCCAGCCGCCCGCAATCCGCGCGCCCCAGCACATCCGCCCCGCCCCGCGTCGCGATCTCCAGCGCTTCCCGCGCGCTCATCGCATCCGCCCCGCGCGCGACACGTTGCAGCAGCATCGACATCCGCGCCTCTGCGACCAGATTGCCCGCATCGTTGGAGGCAGAGCCATCGACCCCCAGGCCCACAGGCACGCCAGCGTCCCGCATTGCCCGCACTGGCGCGATCCCCGACCCGAGGCGACAGTTCGAACAGGGGCAATGCGCCACGCCCGTCCGCGACCGGGCAAAAAGGTCGATCTCCTGCCCGTCGAGCTTCACGCAATGTGCATGCCAGACATCGGGGCCGGTCCAGCCCAGCTCCTCTGCATACTGGCCGGGACGGCACCCGAACTGCGCCAGAGAATAGGCGATATCCTCGTCGTTTTCGGCCAGATGGGTGTGCATCATCACACCCTTATCCCTTGCCAGCACCGCCGCATCCCGCATCAGCTCGCGCGATACCGAGAACGGCGAACAGGGCGCCACGCCGACCCGCACCATCGCGCCCTCGCGGGGGTCGTGAAAGGCGTCGATCACCCGGATGCAATCCTCCAGAATCGCGCCCTCTGCCTCGACCAGCCCATCCGGCGGCAACCCGCCCGCGCTTTCCCCGATGCTCATGGCACCGCGTGTCGGATGAAACCTCATCCCAAGCTCTTTCGCCGCTGCGACCGTGTCATCCAGCCGCGCGCCGTTAGGGTAAAGATACAGATGGTCAGAGCTCAGCGTGCATCCCGATAGCGCCAATTCTGACAGGCCGAGCAGGGCGGAAACATGCATCTCCTCCGGCCCGAACCGGGCCCAGATCGGGTAGAGCGTCTTGAGCCAGCCAAACAGCAGCGCATCCTGCCCGCCCGGCACGGCCCGGGTCAGGGTCTGATACAGATGATGATGCGTATTCACGAGACCCGGCGTCACGACACAGCCGCCGGCCTCCACAATCTCCGCCCCTTCGGGTGCGACAAGTCCGGTGCCGATCTCTGTGATGACCCCTCCGCGCAGAAGGATATCCGCCTCCGATAACTCCCGACGGGCGCCGTCCATCGTCAGGATTGTCCGGGCTTTACGGATCAGGATCGTCATCGCCACCCCTTCAGGTAAATCTCTGCAAACGCTCCAGCGCAGCTGCGTGCAGTTCCGCATTGGCAGCCGCCACGCAGCGCCCGCCCTGATGCACCGGATTGCCGGACCAGTCCGTCACGATGCCGCCCGCCGCCTGCACCACCGCGATCGGCGCCTGGATGTCATAGGCGTTGAGCCCGGCCTCGATCACCAGATCGACATGCCCTCCGGCGAGCAGCGCATAGGCATAGCAATCCATCCCGTACCGCACCAGCCGCACCTCGCTGGCGACGGCGGCGAACCCGTCCCGCTCCCGCGTCGTGCCGACTTCGGGAAAAGTGGTAAAGAGCGTCGCATACTCCAGGTCGGTCACGCCGGATGTCCGCAGCTCCGTCGCGCCCTGCGGCCCGGCACAGCTGGCCCGGCCGAATCCGCCCTCGAACCGTTCACCGATATAAGGCTGGTCGATCAGCCCGAATATGGGGCCCTTCTGATCCGACAAAGCGATCAGAACGCCCCATGTCGGCGTGCCGGAAATGAATCCGCGCGTGCCGTCGATCGGATCGATCACCCAGGTCAGTCCGGACGACCCCTCTGATGTGCCGAACTCTTCGCCCAGCACGCCGTCCAGCGGACGCCGCCGGGCCAGAACGGCGCGGATCGCTTTCTCTGCCGACAGATCTGCCTGTGTGACCGGGTCGAACCCGGTTTCCAGCTTGTTGTCGGCGGCCAGGCTGCGGGTCCGAAAATACGGAAGGATCGCCGCACGGGCCGCATCCGCCATTTCATGGGCGGTCTGGGTGATGTCCTCGATATCCATGCCTAGGGCGTAGCAGGACGCGCCAGTCCCGTCAGCAGCATTCGCGCGCAACGGCCTGACAAAATTCAGGGTTTCGGGACCTGAGAACAGTCACCGGCCCAGGTCAGGCAACGTCGCTCAGCACCCGGGCAAGTTCGAACAGACGGCGCCGCTGTGCTTCCGGGATCGCATAATAGGACCGCACGAGGTCCAGCGCTTCCTTGTCACCCAGAATATCAGCCGGAATGGAGGACGAAGGCTTGACCTCCTCACCCTCGTTCAGCCCGTCGAAAAAGTAGCTGACAGGCGTTTCAAGCGCATCCGCGATGTCCCAGAGACGGCTGGCACTGACACGATTCGCGCCCGTCTCGTATTTCTGAATTTGTTGAAACTTAATGCCGACACGCTCTGCCAGCTGCTGCTGGGTCATGCCAACCAGCCACCGGCGATGGCGAATCCGTTTTCCGACATGAACATCGACCGGATGGGTCATACGTTGCTCCTTAAATAAAGTCCGATGGGATCCGCCCCCCGCCACGATCCAGCCGACACAACCAATAGTTGTCTCACCCGGAAAACCTATCCCATAGGATAAGATAAAAGTTAGCACCATCTTTCCGATGCGCAATAGGCAACAACGACGCAAAGCCGATTTACCCTAGCGTCAGCACAACCGCTAAGGTCATTTGCGTATACAATAAGGTGCAATTGCCGTTATTGGTCAGCACATGCACCACACCTTCGTGGTCTCACAACGCTCCGAAACCAATGATTCTACAGGCCGGATACACATGAAGGCTTTTCAGCTGTCCGAATTCGATCAGAAACCAAAATTATGTATCTTAGATAAATGTCAAGCTGGCAGTGGTGAGATACTGGTGCGCAATCTGGCCTGCGGTCTGAATTTCGCGGACCTGCTGATGATCCGCGGGAAGTATCAGGACATTCCCGATCTGCCGTTCACTTTGGGGATGGAGGCCTCCGGGATTGTCGAGGCGATCGGCCCGGACGTGGACAACATCGCCCCGGGCGACCGCGTCGCCGTTTTTGGCGGACAGGGTGGGCTGGCCGAATTTGGCGTATACCCCGCCAGCCGCGCGGTGCATCTCCCGGACGAACTCGACCATGTCAAAGCGGCCGCATTGCAGATTGCCTATGGCACCAGCCACGTCGCCCTGGATCATAAAGCACGGCTAAAGCCGGGCGAAACTCTGGTCGTTCTGGGGGCAGCTGGCGGGGTTGGCCTTACAGCAGTCGAACTGGGCCATCTTATGGGCGCAACCGTGATTGCTGTGGCCCGTGGTGAGGCGAAACTGGAGATCGCCCGAAGCGCAGGTGCGGACCACGTTATCGACGCAGAAGACCCGGACATCAGGGACAGGATCAAATCCCTTGGCGGCGCTGATGTCGTGTATGATGCCGTCGGAGGCGATCTGTTCCGCGCCGCCTTCCGGGCGATGAAACCAGAGGGGCGGATCCTCGTGATCGGCCATGCCTCGGGCGATGTCCCCCAAATCCCGGCCAACCACCTTCTGGTCAAGAATATCGATGTGCTCGGCTTCTACTGGGGCGGCTACATGAAGTTCCGGCCCGAAGTGATCACAGACAGCCTTACGACTCTCTTCCAATGGGCGGCAGAGGGCCGGATTACCCCGCATATCAGCCACGTGCTGCCGCTGGATCAGGTATCCGAGGGGCTCAGCATTCTCAAAGAGAGGCGCTCCACCGGGAAAATCGTCATAACGATCTGACCCTGTCCTCTTCTGCGCCGGAACTCCGTGCTCCCGCCGGTGCCCCGGCAAACCCGGTGCGCAGGATGGCGGTCAGCCGGGTCAGAACTTCGCCTTTCCCCCGATCCTGAGCATACATGCAGATCTTCTGGAGCCCGAGCTGCGGCAGCTCACCATCATGTGCGATTCGGGCCAGCTGCAGGGGCTCCGTGCCCTCGATCATGGCGCCGATCGCCAGATCCGCCGATATCGTCGCCTCAACCGTCCGGTCCTGCTCCGTTTCGACGGCATTCTCCCAGTCGATTCCCGCATCTTCCAGCGCCGAGATCGCCGTCGGACGGAACATGCAGGTGCGCGCAGCCGCGTAACGGATCGGACGCTGGCGCCATGCGGATCCGCCCGGCGCACCGATCCAGCACAGCGGCCGCTCGTCCAGCAGCTCTGCATCCGCATCAGGGACGCGTTCGGTGGTCAGGATCACATCCGCAGTGCCCTTGCGAAATTCTTCCTTCAGCAGGGAGGTGTAGCCGGACACGAGGTTCACCTTCATGCGCGGAAATTCAGCGTTGAAGCGCTGCAACACCCGCGGGATGACCGGGTAGACGATGTCATGAGGGACACCAATCACGATCTCGCCTTCAAAAACTTTGCTGGTCAGCCGCAAGAGCGCCTCGTCATTCATCTCGACGATGCGCCGCGCATAGCCCAGAAGCTGCTCCCCGCTGGGTGTCAGCGTGACCTTGCGATTGGCCCGGTCCAGCAGAACGACGTCCAGCATTTCCTCCAGCCTTTTCAACTGCATGGAGACCGCAGACTGGGTGAAATTCAGCACGCCCGCCGCCCGTGTCACACCACCCTGATCGGCCACGGCGACAAAGCTGCGCAGCGCGGTCATGTCCAGATTTCGCATCAATCAATCTCCGTGATGTTTGCCGTCAGAAACATTCATTTTGAGAATTTACCGCCCCATGCCATATCCATCAACATAAATCATCAACCTGGAACCAAGCATCACGAAATCGAAAGGCTAAACCATGTCCACCGTCCTCCGTTCCACCGCCCCCTCCTTCTCCCTCCGGCCCGGTCAGCTGATCGCCGCGACCTTCTCGCTGCTCGCGCTCAGCCGGTCCCGCGCACAGCTCGCGCAGCTCGACGGCGCGGCGCTGGAAGACATCGGTGTGAGCCTTGATCAGGCCAAGCGTGAGGCCTCCCGGCCGGTCTGGGATGTGCCCTGCAACTGGCTGCGCTGATCCCCGAATGCGAACCGTTTACAAATCGGTCGCAAGAACCTTGAAAACGCAGCCCGCAGCCCCGATATTGGTCCGGACCATCCACAACGGATTGTCCGGATCTTTTATCGGAGGCTTTAATGGCTGAATTCAACACGATGCGCGCAGCGGCTGGCACACGCACCGCAGCCATCGACGAAGGGCTCCGCGCCCACATGAACAAAGTCTACGGGACGATGTCCGTCGGCATGGTGCTGACCTTCCTCGTCGCCTGGGCTGTCGGGACGTCCCCCGCGCTTCTGTCTGTTTTCCGTGACCCGATGACGCTGCAGCCGAACATCCTCGGCTGGATTGTGATGTTTGCCCCGCTGATCATGGTGTTTGCCTTCAGCGCAGCGATCAACCGCCTGTCTGCCGCCGGCGCACAGCTCTTCTTCTACGCCTTCGCGGCGGTAATGGGCCTGTCGCTCAGCTGGATCTTCGTGGCCTTCACCGGCTTCTCCATTGCACAGGTCTTCCTCGTGACGGCGATCGCCTTCGCGGGTCTGTCGCTCTACGGCTATGTGACCAAGAAGGACCTGTCCGGCATGGGCACCTTCCTGATGATGGGCGTGATCGGCTTGATCGTGGCCTCGATCATCAACATCTTCGTGGCCTCGTCGGCGCTGCAGTTCGCGATCACCATCATCGGTGTGCTGATCTTCGCGGGCCTGACGGCCTACGATACGCAGTCGATCAAGAACACCTATGTGCAGCACGCGGCGCATGGCGATCAGGAATGGCTGGGCAAGGCCGCCATTATGGGCGCGCTGAACCTCTACCTCGACTTCATCAACATGTTCATGTTCCTGCTGCAGCTGCTGGGCAACCGCGAATAACGCGGACGGAACATCCCGAATTGAAAGGGCCGGTCACAGCGACCGGCCCTTTTCCTTTGCCTCAGGTTTCCGACAGATGCCGCATCTGCACCGCCGGGAACAACGCGCCGGTTGGCAGCCGCACCTCGATCCGGGCGACAGTCTTGAACCCAAGTTCCAGGTAAAACGGCTCCCCGGTCAGCGTGCTCTGTACCCTGAGCTCCGTCACCCCCGCAGACCGGGCAGAGCCGAAGACGCGGCTCAGGATGCGGGTCCCGACCCCGCAGCGCGCGACCTCCGGATCGACAGCCACATGCCGCACGTGACCCACGCCATAACGCCCCGGCGCCCCATGCGGGGAGGCATCGGTCCAGCCACCCGCCCCCACGATCCGCTCCCCGATCTCTGCCAGGAAATACGTCCCGCAGCTCAGCAGTGATGGCCGGGCGAGGGAGATGATCGGCAGCGTCTCCCGCAGCAGGTCGGGCGGGTAGTCCGGCGCCAGCAGCGCCCGGTAGGAGCGGGCGAGCATCCGGCTCACCCCCTCCGTATCGGCGGGCATGGCAGGGCGGATGATCAGATCACTTAAACCGGGGCCGGGGGGCGCATCCGGCGCGGCACGAAGGGAATGGAGGGACATCGGGCGAGTCCTTTACTCTGCGTCAATCGGGGAGGAGGCAGAGGGCGGCCCGAAACTGAAAGAGCCGCGCTCTGCGGCGCGGCTCTCATGTCTTTCAAAGGTTTTCGATCTTACTTGATCTTGCCTTCTTTGTATTCGACATGCTTCCGCGCGACCGGATCGTACTTTCGTACGGTCATCTTTTCGGTCATGGTACGTGCGTTTTTCTTGGTCACGTAGAAATGGCCCGTGCCCGCGGTCGAGTTCAGACGGATCTTGATGGTCGTCGGCTTCGCCATTTTCTTAACTCCTGCACCGGGCACGCTTCGCGCCCGCGAAATCTATGAAGCCTGCCTTTTACCGATGCTCCGCCCTGAGTCAACTCCCGGAATGGCAAAAATCCCGCGCTGCGGTCATTCCGCCGGGCTGAACCCTTCGATCAGCTGCCGCAGACCGATGGCCGCACCGATGAAGATCGCGATCAGGGCGACAGGCGCGCTGAAGCTTAACAGGGAAAAGGCCGTGATCCCCTGACCAATCGAACAGCCAAGGGCCAGAACCGCGCCCGGCCCCATCAGCGCAGCCCCCAGGATCTGGCGTTTCAGCTCGCGCGGGTCCTCGCAGGCCTCCCACCGGAAATGGCCGCGCCGCCACGACCCGGCCAGCGCGCCCACCAGCACGCCAAAGACGGAGCCTACGGCGAATGTCGGCCCGAACCCCGAGGCCGTCATGATCCACAAAAGCGATTCGCCCAGCGGGCGGGCAAAGCTGTGCGACACGACAGGCAGGTGGTCGAACCCATGCGTCGCGACCCATTGCGTCCCAATCCAGCCAGAGGTCACAGCCAGCCCCACTGCCGCGCCCCAGCCGATCATCGCCCGCGCGCGCCGCATCTGGGCCGAGGCCAGCGCAACGGCGATCAGCCCCCCGCCCACCACCAGCCCCGGCACCCAGGGCGCCACCGGCAGAAGCTGCGACAGGCTCTGCGCCCGGACAGCCGGATCATCGGGAAAGAGCGCCACCCGCAGGTAGGCCAGCGGACCGGAGATCGTGGCATAGGCCGTCAGACCCATGACGACGACGATCACCAGCGACCGCAGATCGCCGCCACCCAGCCGGGCCAGCGCGCCGTAGCCGCAGTTTCCGGACAGGGCCATGCCATAGCCGAACATCAGCCCGCCCAGCACCGTGCCCAGCGGTGTCCAGGCGCGGGCGATATAGATCGTCTCCTCACTGCGGAGCCAGCCCAGCGACATCGCCAGATGTGTCGTGATGACGGCCACGCCAATCGCCACGCCCCACATGCGCAGCCGCCTGTCATCCGATGAATAGAGAAAGTCCTCAATCGCGCCGAGCGTGCAGAATCGACCATACCGGGCCGCAAGTCCCAGCACCAGACCACCGACAAACCCAACGCAGACCACAAAAGTGGCCTCGCTCACATAGTCGAGCATCTCCTCGCTCCGTTCCTGACCCTCCGCGCCTCAGCGCAGCGGATCACTCCTCCCGACAGAACAGGTCGTAGATAACGTCCATGATCCGCTTGGAGCGGTCATCCGTCAAACTGTAATAGATTGTCTTGCCGTCGCGCCGGGGCTGCACCAGCCCCTCCAGCCGCAGCCGCGACAGCTGCTGCGACACGGCGGCTTGCCGGGCCGACAGCAGGTCCTCCAGCTCCGTCACCGTTTTTTCGCCGGAGGCGAGGTGACACAGGATCATCAGCCGCCCCTCATGGCTCAGACATTTGAGAAAGTTGGTCGCGGCTTCGGCCTTCTTCTCCAGCCGGTCCATATCGTCAGCGCAGAGACCCCGGTCGAAGATCGACCCTTCGACACCCTGCCCACCGGCATTGTTATCCAGCATGGTCACTCAAATCCTCCCCGGCATCTTCAAGCATCCGGTCCAGCAGGCCCCAGAAGAAGTCCTCTCCAGGATAGCCTTCTATGCGGCTCAATTCCACTCCGTCACGAATCAGCACGAATGTCGGCGTGAAGTGTAGCGGCCGCGCCAATTGCAGATCCGAGACATCTGCCTTCACATCGACCCGGTGCAACGGCGCCGCCGCGCCCTCTTCGGTCTTGTGATAGGCATCGCCCACCTCGGCATTCCAGCGCGCGCAGTAGATGCAGCCTTCTTCTTCGGCCATCAAAAGATAGGTCTCCGCCACGGCCGAAATCGGCAGGGCGACCAGCAGAAGGGACAAAAGCGGTCCAAACAGTTTCATGATGCCAAAAACCTTAACACGGATTGACGTGGCGCAGTCGGCTAAACATAATTAAATATCTGAATTTATCAATGCCAAGGCGACCTCCGCATGCTCGATGTCACTTTTTTGGGCGCATTCGTCGCAGGACTCCTGTCCTTTCTGTCGCCCTGCATTCTGCCGATGGTGCCCTTTTACCTGTCCTACCTCGCCGGGACCGGCGTCCAGACCGTCGCCCAGACCGGAGTGACCCCTCCCGGCCTGCGCCGCCGCGCGGTTATCGGCGCGCTGTTCTTCGCCGCCGGGATCATCACGGTGTTTGTCGGCCTCGGGGCAACCGCAACCGTCTTTGGCCAGATGGTGCGCGACTGGTTCGGCGTCCTGAAATACGTGGCCGCCGCGATCATCATCGTCATGGGCCTGCATTTTCTGGGCGTCATCAAGATCGGTATCCTCTATCGCCAGCTCCGCGCCGATAACGCGGCGCAGAACACCGGGGGCTTCCTTGGCGCCTATATCATCGGCCTCGCCTTCGCCTTCGGCTGGACGCCCTGCGTCGGCCCGGTACTTGCGACGATCCTCTTTACCGCCGCCGGGGCCGACACGGCCAGCCGTGGCGCCATGCTGCTTCTGACCTATGGTCTGGGCATGACCCTGCCCTTCGTGCTGGCCGCCGGATTCATCGGCCCCTTCCTGCGCTTCATGGCGCGGTTCCGCCGGCACCTCGGCACGATCGAAAAGATCATGGGCGCGCTGCTGATCCTGTTTGGTGTGCTGATCGCCACGGACAGCGTGAACCTGATCGCCCAATGGATGCTTGAGAATATATCGTGGTTCGAAACCATCGGATAATCCCGGGAGGATGACATGAAACCCCTGCGCAAGACCCTCGCCGCCCTGATCGCCAGCGCCGCCCTCGCCCTGCCCGCCCTCGCGGCGGAACTGGGCGACGACGGGCTTCATAAGGCGCCCTGGCAGATGGATACGTTCAAGGACCTGCGCGACGACCTTGCCGAAGCCACCGCCGAAGGCAAACGCCTGATGCTGATCGTCGAACAGCGCGGCTGCATCTACTGCAAGAAGATGTACGAAGAGGTCTTCGTCGTGCCGGAGATCGAGCAGCTGCTGACGGAGGATTACTTCGTCGTCCAACTGAACATGTTCGGCGATGTGGAGGTCACCGATTTCGACGGTGAGTCGCTCCCCGAGAAAGAGATGATCCGCAAATGGGGCATGCTTTTCACCCCCACGATGGTCTTCCTGCCGGAAGAGGTTCCCGAAGATCAGACCGCCGCCCAGGCCGCCGTCGCCACGGTGCCCGGCGCCTTTGGCAAAGGGACCACGAAGAACACGCTGACCTGGGTTCTGGAAAAGGGCTACGAGGGCGATGAACCCTTCCAGAAATACCATGCCCGCAAGCTGAGCGAAGGGGCTGAATGAGGCTTTGATGTCTCTGCCATGCAGCTCTATAACGGGGCCGGAACCCGCCCCGCAATGCCGCATTGCGGCATAAAAACAAGGCCAAACCGTCAAATCATAAAATTCATGTCTATGAATTTGTTGTTGCGTGCGAAGGCCGGTGTGCCGTAGTATCCAGCCAAGTCTGAGGGAGGAAACATGAAACGAACGGTCCTTATCGCGTCCGTCGCAGGCCTTGCCGCCACCGCCGCCCTGGCGGAGGTTACGGCCCCGACGGATGTCACCTACTCCGAATACGGAGAGATCGAAACATCGCTGACCGGCGTGCCCGGCGACGCGGCAAACGGCAAGGTCATCATGACCACCCGGTCCAAGGGCAACTGCGTGGCCTGCCACGCGATTGACGCCCTGAGCGACGCGCCCTTCCACGGAGAGGTCGGACCGGCGCTGAACGGGCTCGCCGAATACCGGACGGAGCCGGAATTGCGCGGCATCGTCGCCAATGCCAAAATGACATTCGACGGCACTGTGATGCCGGCGTTCTACAAGACCAACGGCTATATCCGTCCCGGTGACGGCTATACCGGAAAGGCCGCCAATGGCGACCTGCCCCCCATCCTCACGGCTCAGGAAATCGAAGACGTTGTCGCCTTCCTGATGACCCTCAAGGACAGCTGACGAGAGGAATTTCCTATGGAATTGAACCGACGTGAAACTCTGGCGCTTGGTGCCGGCGCGGCCCTGATGACGGTCCTGCCCTTCCGCGCCTTCGCCTCTGCCTCCGACGACCTGATCGCCGAATTCACCGGCGGTGCGGAGGTGACCGAGGGCGGCGCGCTGGAGCTGACCGCCCCCGAAATCGCGGAGAACGGCAACACCGTTCCAATCGCCGTTTCCGCCGAAGGCGCGAGCGCCATCATGGTGCTGGCAACCGGCAACCCGACCCCGCCGGTCGGCACTTTCACCTTCGGCCCGCTGGCCGGGTCGCGCTCTGCCTCGACCCGCATCCGTCTGGCCGGAACCCAGGACGTCGTCGCCATCGCCAAGATGGAAGACGGCACATTCACCCGCGCCGCCAAGACCGTGAAGGTCACCATCGGCGGCTGCGGCGGCTAACAGAGGAGCAACGACAATGGCATCTGGTGTCAAACCCCGCGTCAAAGTCCCCAAATCGGCCGCCGCCGGCGAGACGATCACGATCAAGACACTGATCTCTCACCCCATGGAAAGCGGCCAGCGCAAGGACAGCGACGGCAACAAGATCCCGAGTTCGATCATCAATCACTTCACCTGCGACTTTAACGGCCAGAACGTGATCGACATCGTGATGGAGCCCGCAATCTCCACCAACCCCTACTTCGAGTTCGACGCAGTTGTGCCCGAAGCCGGTGAGTTCACCTTCACCTGGGAAGACGACGACGGCTCGACCTATACCGAGACGAAGGCGATCGAGGTCAGCTGAAACGACACCAGCCCCCGCCCGCCGGGGGCCGGTCACTCAGGGAGGATAACGATATGAAATTCAAGGCACTGACGGCGCTGGCACTGATCCTCGCACCGATGGCCTATGCCGGTGGCGCCGATGATGATGAGCTGATCATCAACGGCGATCTCGAGATTACCACCAAGGCCGCCGCGCCGGCCCATCTGGATGGCGCCTTTGACGAGGTCATCTCCGGCTGGCACTTCCGCGACGACGGCACCCAGGCCATGGAAATGGATGACTTCGACAATCCCGGCATGATCTTTGTCGATCAGGCGCGGGACATGTTCGCGGCCGCCGATGGCTCGGAAGGCAAATCCTGCGCGTCCTGCCACGATACGCCGGAGGCGCTGGCCGGCGTCAAAGCCGTCTATCCGAAGTGGAGCGAAGAAGCCGGCGAAGTCCGCACGCTTCAGATGCAGGTCAACGCCTGCCGCACCGAACGGATGGGCGCGGAGGCGTGGAAATACGATTCCGGCGACGCGATCAACATGGAAGCGCTGCTGGCGTCCGTGTCGCGCGGCATGCCGGTGAACGTGGCCATCGACGGCCCCGCCGCCGAGACCTGGGAACAGGGCAAGGAGCTTTACTACACCCGGACCGGTCAGCTGGAACTGAGCTGTGCCAACTGCCACGAGCAGAACTACGGCAACTACATCCGCGCCGACCACCTGTCGCAGGGCCAGATCAACGGTTTCCCGACTTACCGGCTGAAGAATGCCAAGCTGAACGGCTCGCATTCCCGCTTCAAGGGCTGCATCCGTGACACGCGGGCAGAGACCTATGCCACGGATTCCCCGGAATTCGTTGCGCTGGAGCTCTATGTCGCCTCCCGCGGCAACGGCCTGTCGGTCGAGGGCCCCTCGGTCCGCAACTGATCAAAGACCCCGCGCGGCCATGGCCCGCGCGGGGTTTTCTACGCCAAACACATTCACACATGTGATTGTATAAATTCAGAGGTGCTGAGATGCTCTCCCGTCGCGATTTCCTTCAGATGTCCATGGCCGCCTCCGCCATCTACGGCGCCTCTGGCTTTGGCCGGTGGGCCCGGCTCGCCGCCCAGCAGCGGCTGACGCAGGATGAGCTTCTGCAGTTCGACACTTTCGGCAATGTCTCCCTGATCCACATCACCGACATCCATGCCCAGCTGAAGCCGATCTATTTCCGCGAACCTTCGGTCAATATCGGCGTCGGCCCCAACAAGGGGGAGGTGCCGCATATCACCGGCGCCGACTTCCGCCGCCTCTACGGGATCGCGGACGGCGCGCCCTCGCATTACGCCCTTTCCTCCGGCGATTTCTCGGCCCTGGCGCAGGCCTATGGCAAGGTTGGCGGGCTCGACCGGGTTGCGACCGTGGTGAACGCGATCCGCGCCGACCGGCCCGATGCGCTTCTGCTCGACGGCGGCGACACCTGGCACGGCTCCTACACCTGCTACCAGACGGCCGGGCAGGACATGGTCAACGTCATGAACGCGCTGAAGCCCGACGCCATGACCTTCCACTGGGAATTCACCCTGGGATCCGAACGCGTGCAGGAGCTGGTCGAGGGCCTGCCCTTTGCCGCACTGGGCCAGAACATCTTTGACGCCGAATGGGACGAGCCGTCGGAGCTGTTCAAGCCCTATGAATTCTACGAATCCGGCGGCGTGAAGATCGCCGTGATCGGCCAGGCCTTCCCCTATATGCCGATCGCCAATCCCCGCTGGATGTTCCCCGAATACTCCTTCGGCATCCGCGACGAACATATGCAGGAAATGGTCGACGAGGTGCGCGCCGAGGGGGCGGAGCTGGTCGTCTGCCTGTCCCACAACGGCTTCGACGTCGACAAGAAGATGGCCGAACGGCTGACCGGCATTGACGTGATCCTGTCGGGCCATACTCACGATGCCCTGCCGGAGCCGGTGCTGGTGGGCGAGACGATCATCGTCGCCTCCGGCTCCAACGGCAAATTCGTCTCCCGCGTCGATCTGGACGTGCGCGACGGCAGGATGATGGGCTTCCGCCACAAGCTGATCCCGATCTTCTCCGACGTCATCACGCCCGATCCGGAGATGGCCGCGCTGATCGACGAACAGCGCGCCCCCTACCAGGCACAGCTGGAAGAGGTCATCGGCCATACCGACACGCTCCTTTACCGGCGCGGCAATTTCAACGGCACCTGGGACGACCTGATCTGCGATGCGCTGATGACTCAGCGCGACGCCCAGATCGCCATGTCCCCCGGCGTCCGCTGGGGCCCGTCCCTGACCCCCGGTGACGCAATCACCCGGGAGGATATCTGGAACGTCACCTCCATGACCTACGGAGAGGCCTACCGGTCTGAAATGACCGGCGAATTCATCAAGGTCATCCTTGAGGACGTGGCCGACAATATCTTCAACCCCGACCCCTACTACCAGCAGGGCGGCGACATGGTCCGCATCGGCGGCATGGGCTACCGGATCGACGTGACCGCACCCGTGGGCGAACGCATCTCCAACATGACGCTGCTTTCGACAGGAGAAGCGATCGACCCCGCGAAAACCTACACCGTCGCCGGCTGGGCCTCTGTCAACGAAGGCACCGAGGGGCCCCAGATCTGGGACGTGGTCGAAGCGCATATCAAGAGCATGGGCCGGATCGAGCTGGGGGAAAACACCTCCGTCGAAGTTGTCGGCGCATGATGTGAGAGGAGAGACAGGATGTCAGACCCAAAGACCAGCCCCTCCCGCCGCGCCTTTCTGCAGGGCGCCGCAACGGGTGCGCTGACGCTTGGCGCCACGGCTGCCAGCGCCCAGACGCCGGATCCGCTAATCACCGAAAAACAACCCTGGGCCACGGGCCTCGGCGACGGCGTGGATGCCACGCCCTACGGTCTGCCCATCCAGTACGAAGGTGACGTGATCCGTCGCAACGTGCCCTGGCTGACCGCCGATCCGATCTCCTCCATCAACTTCACGCCGATCCATGCGCTGGACGGCACGATCACGCCGCAGGGCTGCGCCTTTGAGCGTCACCATTCCGGCGCGATCGAGCTACGCAAGGAAGACTACCGGCTGATGGTCAACGGCGACGTGGGCCAGCAGCTGATCTTCTCCTACGCCGATCTTGAACGCTTCCCGCGCGAAAACCACGTCTATTTCTGCGAATGCGCCGCCAATACCGGCATGGAATGGGCCGGTGCGCAGCTGAACGGCGCCCAGTTCACCCATGGCATGATCCACAATATGGAATATTCCGGCGTGCCGCTGAAGACGCTGCTGGAAGAGGCGGGCTATGACACCGCCGCCGATCCCACCGGCAAATGGGTCTATGTCGAAGGCGCCGATGCCTCCTCCAATGGCCGCTCGATCCCGATGGAAAAGGCGCTGGAAGACTGCCTCGTCGCCTTCAAGGCCAATGGCGAGGCCCTGCGCAAGGAACACGGCTATCCCGTCCGCCTCGTCGTGCCCGGCTGGGAAGGCAACATGTGGGTCAAATGGCTCCGCCGGATCGAGGTGATGGATCACCCCGTGGAAAGCCGCGAAGAGACCTCCAAATACACCGACACGCTGGCCGACGGCACCGCGCGCAAATGGACCTGGGTGATGGATGCGAAATCTGTTGTCACCTCCCCCAGCCCGCAATCGCCGATCACCCATGGCAAAGGCCCGCTGGTCATCACCGGCCTCGCCTGGACCGGCCATGGCAAGATCACCCGGGTCGACGTGTCCAAGGATGGCGGCATGAGCTGGGAAACCGCCCGTCTGGCGGCGGAACCGGGCAACAAGTCGCTCGTCCGCTTCTACCTTGATACCGAATGGGACGGAGAGGAGATGTTCCTGCAATCCCGCGCCATGGACGAGACGGGCTATGTCCAGCCGACCAAGACGCAGCTGCGCGAGGTGCGCGGGCTGAATTCCGTCTACCACAACAATTGCATCCAAACCTGGTGGGTCAAACCGAACGGGGAGGCCGAAAATGTCGAAGTCTCTTAATCTCATGCTGGGCGCAGGCGTCGGCGCGGCGGTTGTGCTGGGTGTGGCCTATGGCATGGCCGGCGGCATGATCAACGCAGTGCCGGGCGCGACCGAATACAATATCGCCAATATGCAGAACGCGCCGGAACAGGCGGCCTCTGCGGTGGAAACCAAGGTCTCCGCGCCGGCGGAACCCGAAGCCACACCTGAAGCCCAGACCGCCGAAGCCCCCGCCGAGGCGGCGCCAGCGGAGGAGCAGACGGCAGAGGCTACGGCGGAGGCCCCTGCCCCGGCGGAAGAGCCGAAGCCAGAGCAGACGGCCGATGCCTCTGCCACCGCGCAATCCGACGCCCCGATACCCGCCGAAGACAAGACGGCTGAAGCGACGGCAGAGCCGGAACCGGCCAAGGAAGCGGCCCCCGCCCAGCAGGCGACCGCCGCTGACGCAGAGCCCTCCTCCGGCCCCTACGGCCTTGGCCGCGTCGCCATGCCCGAAGAGGTCGCTGCCTGGAATCTGGATGTTTCGCCGGATGGCACCGGCCTGCCCGTCGGCTCCGGCTCCGTCGAAGATGGCGAGATGATCTTTTCGGAGAACTGCGCCGTCTGCCATGGCGAATTCGCCGAAGGCGTCGACAACTGGCCCAAGCTGGCGGGCGGCGACGGCACGCTGGCCGATCCTGATCCGGTCAAAACGGTGGGCTCCTACTGGCCCTATCTGTCGACCACCTTCGACTATGTCCACCGCTCCATGCCCTTCGGCAATGCGCAGAGCATCTCGGTCGACGATACCTACGCCATCGTCGCTTATATCCTCTATTCCAACTATTTGGTCGAAGACGATTTTGTCCTGTCGAACGAGAACTTCCTGGATGTCGAAATGCCCAATGCCGACAACTTCATCATCGATGACCGGGCAGAAACGGAATACCCCCAGTGGCGCACCGACCCCTGCATGGAAAACTGCAAGAACGAGGTGAAGATCACGATGGAGGCCTCCGTCCTCGACGTGACACCGGAAGAGACGGCAGCCGAGGCGGCGGCGACAGCGCCGGACGCCGGGGACAAGGCCGACGCGTCTGACATGACCGCTGCTGAAGCCACTGCGCCCGCGACAGAAGACGCCGCAGTCGATACAGATGCCGAAACCCCGACAGAGGCCAGCGCCGAAGCGCCCGCCGCCGGTCCCGATCCGGAACTGGTCGCCGCAGGCGAGACTGTCTTCAAGAAGTGCAAGGCCTGCCACCAGGTCGGCCCCGACGCCTCCAACAAGACCGGCCCGGTGCTGAATGGCGTGGTTGGCGCCACCATCGGCGCCCACGACGGGTTCAAATATTCCAAGACCCTGGCAGAGGCGCATGACGCCGGTCAGACATGGGACGAGGCCACCCTGACGGACTTCCTCGCCAACCCCAAGAAAGCCATGAAGGGCACCAAGATGTCCTTTGCCGGCCTCAAGAAGGACGAGGATATCGCGGCGGTCATCGCCTATCTCTCCACCTTCACGCCGTAGACGCGGACCCGGGCCGCGCCATATCCTGCCAATGCGGCCCCCCGGCGGAGACGTCGGGGGGCCTTTGCTTCCGAAAGGACGAGATCATGCTGAAACTGGCCTTTGCCCTGACCCTCGCGGCAACTCCGCTTGCCGCGCAGGAGGTCATCACCACCCCCTTCGACGGCGCCTTTGCCGATGCCACCTTTGCATTGGAAAACGCCATCATCAGCGAGGGGCTGGTGGTCGATCACATCTCCCATGTTGGCGAGATGCTGAACCGGACGATGGCGGATGTCGGGTCGGACGTGACGATCTTCGACGCGGCCGATGTCTACCAGTTCTGTTCCGCCACCACCTCGCGCGAGGTGATGGAGGCCGATCCGCTCAACATCGCCTACTGCCCGTACGGGATCTTCGTCTTCGAAAAGGACGGCGCGGTCACCATGGGTTACCGCACCTATCCCGAGGGGCCGATGGACGCGGTCGAAGACCTGCTCGCCCGCATCGTTGCCGCCGCGACGGAATTCTGACCCTCAGGCCCCGTCCGGCACAAAACGATAGCCATCGGCGGTCTTCTCCGCCCGGCCGATACCGCCCTGCGGCAGGTGAAAGCCCACGATCCGCATCTGCTCTGACGCGATCCGGTCCATCAGCGCCACACGCGTCTGCGCGCCCAGATCCCCATCCTGATCGGAATTCACCGCCCATCCCGGCCGCGAAAAGGCCACGTGGTGATTGCCCACAGCATCGCCCAGGATCATCGCCGCATCCCCGCCCTGCCGCAGTTCGAACGACATATGCCCCGGCGTATGGCCCGGCGTCAGCACGGCTGCCAGCCCCGGCAACACCTCCTCGCCATCGTCGAAAAACCCCATCTGGTCCTCGACCACCTCCAGCCGGCGTTTGGCCCCCACGGCAAACGCCTGACGGTCCGGCGCGATCGTGTCGACGGTTTCGGGATTCCACCAGTAATCCCATTCGGCCCGGCCCATCATCATCTCCGCATTCGGGAAACGCGGGTCGTCAAAATCGTCAAGCAGCCCCCACAGGTGGTCGGGATGCGCATGGGTGAAGATCACATGCGTCACATCCTCCGGCGCGATGCCAAGCACATCGAGGTTGTCGGGCAGGTCGCCCGCGCTCGGCATGAAGCTCGATCCGGCGCCGACGTCGAACAGGACCGTGCGGTCGCCATCCTGCCAGAGCGTCACGTTGCATTCCGGCTCCACAACCTTGGGATCGACCCCGGTTGCGGTCAGGATCGGCCCCAGCTCCGCCTCCGGCAGGCCACCGAACATGAAATCGCCGGGCAGGACGAGATTGCCGTCGCTGACGGTGCGCAGCATGCCGGTCCCGATCTTCGCCTCCGCTACAAGGCGGGTGCCCGTGGCCCCCAGCCCCAGAACAGCCGCACTCCCCTGCAGCAGGGTCCTCCGCGTGAGCATGATGCCTCCTCCTCACATATTCATATGCATGATTGTAACGCCCGCAGGCGGAAACGAAAGAGCGCAGACCAAGTAAATGCGCACGGAGGGCCTGTAAGCCGGATTCTGTTCCCCGGCTGACGCCGGTTCGATGACCATTCCTCTGGACGCACGGTTACCCGGCGCCTCAAGCTGCCAACCCGAACCCCCCGGCCAAGGCGGCCTGCGGCGGTATCGGTTGCCCGACCTGGCCCGCGCGAGGTTCCTATTCGGCATTGCTCCCGGTGGGGCTTGCCTTGCGGGTCCGGTTGCCCGTCCCCCGGTGCGCTCTTACCGCACCGTTTCACCCTTACCCCCGAAGCCGGAGGCGGTCTGTTCTCTGTGGCGCTGTCCCTGGGGTCGCCCCCGCCGGGCGTTACCCGGCACCGTTGCCTTGTGGAGTCCGGACTTTCCTCGGGCATTCACCCGCGGCCATCCGGCCCTCCGTGCGCCATGGCCCCTAGCCCGGCAGGCGGCGCAAGGTCAACAGAATTGCGCAGAGCCACATCCTGCCGTTGCGAAGACTGCGCTTGACCCTGACATGCGTCAGGAAGACAATACAGACCGACTGGTCCAGTGACGACCGAGTCCCGGAGGAGCAGATGTCCACCCGCCCTGAACCCGCCGTCAGTCCGGTGATTGTCGTCGCCGCCGCCGCTGCCCTGCTGAGCCTCGCCATGGGCCTGCGGCAGAGCCTCGGCCTTTTCACCCAGCCGCTGACCACGGACCTCGGCATCGACGTCGCCGAATTCACCCTCGCCATCGCCGTACAGAACCTGGCCTGGGGCGTCTTCCAGCCGCTGGCGGGCGGTCTGGTCCCGCGCCTTGGCTTCCGCAATATCATGCTGATCGGTGCCGCGCTTTACATCACCGGCCTGCTGGGGCTGTCCATGGCCTGGAACCCGTTGACCATTTTCTTGACCGCCGGGCTCTGCATCGGCCCGGCCATGGGATTCGTCGGCACCGCCATCACCATGTCCGTGGCCAGCCGCGCCGTCTCTCCGCAAAGGCGCAGCCTGACGCTCGGCATCATCTCCGCGGCGGGCTCCGCCGGGACGCTTTACGCCGCCCCCCTCGGTCAGACCCTGACCCAGATGATCGACTGGCGCGCCGCCATGACCGGCTTCGCGATCCTTGCCGCGCTGATGATTCCCGCTGCAATCCTCGCCGGACGGATCGACCGTCAGCCCCTGCCCACGGCGACCCCCGGCGGCAGCGACAGCCTCTCCGGCAGGGACGCGCTGAAAAAAGCCCTCTCCACACCGCCCTTCGTGATCATGGCAGCCGCCTATTTCGTCTGCGGCATGCAGCTCATTTTCCTGACGACCCACCTGCCTTCCTACCTCGCGATCTGCGGCATGGACCCGATGCTGGGCGCACAGGCGCTGGCGCTGATCGGGTTCTTCAACATCCTCGGCAGCCTCTTCTTCGGCTGGGCCGGCGGGCGCTGGAACAAAATGGTGCTGCTGGGGATGATCTATCTCTGCCGCTCGCTTATCCTCGCCTGGTATTTCCATGACCTGCCGACACCGCAATCCACCCTGCTCTTTGCCGCGCTCATGGGGTTCCTCTGGCTGGGGGTCGGGCCGCTGGTCGCGGGCTCTGTGGCCGAGATGTTCGGTCTCAGATGGCAGGCGATGATTCAGGGGCTGGCCTTCATGTCGCATCAGTTCGGCAGTTTTGCGGGCGCTTTCGGCGGTGGCTGGCTCTACGACCACATGGGCAATTACACCTTGGCCTGGCAGCTGGGCGTGGGCCTCGGCCTCTTTGCCGGGATCGTGCAGATCGCCACGGCCCTCGCCACGCCCAGGCCGCCCGCCCCGGCGCCCGCCTGACCGCACATCAATTCCACGATAGACGCGCCCCGCCCCATCGGCCATGATCCGGCCGGAAGGGAGAGCCCCATGCGCAAGTTTCTCGTCATCCTCGACGACAGCCGCGAATGTCTGAACGCCATGCGCTTTGCCGCCATGCGTGCGGCCAAGACCGGCGGCGGCGTCGCCATCCTGTCGATCATCCCGCCGGAGGAATTCCAGCACTGGATCGGCGTCGCCGACATCATGCGCGAAGAGGCCCGCGAACGCATCGTCGTGCATTACGAGGTCTTCGCCAAATGGATGCGCGACCGGCAGGGCATCGACCCGGAGCTGGTCATCCGCGAAGGCGAACCTGTGACGGAAATCCTGACCCAGATCCGCGAAGACCCGGACATCGGGGTGCTTGTCCTTGGCGCGGGCACGGAAAAGAACGGCCCCGGACCGCTGGTCAGCCAGCTTGCGAAATCCTCCGGGTCGCTACCCATCCCGATGACCATCGTGCCCGGTGACATGTCCAAAGAGCGGCTGGAGGCGACCACCTGACTGACGCAAGGGGCGCCCTGTAGGCCGGCTGTTCTGTCTTTCCTCAGCCCGAATCCCCCACCTCTCACGGACAGCTGGGACTGCCATGTGCAGGCCCGGACCCTCCTGTCCTGCGGCAGGAAACGTCAGGTGCGGCCACCGTCGACATATTAGAACCGTTCTAAACCTTGACTCAGGCCGCCCTGGGGCGCATATCGGAGACCTGATCCAGAAAGGGCTCCCGCAGATGTTCATTCAGACCGAATCCACCCCGAATCCGGCGACGCTGAAGTTTCTGCCCGGCCAGACCGTGCTGGAAGCCGGCACCGCCGATTTCCCCTCTGCCGACACTGCCGGCAAATCCCCGCTCGCCTCCCGCATCTTCGCGGTCGACGGCGTCACCGGCGTGTTCTTCGGCACCGATTTCGTCACCGTGACCAAGGCCGATGCCGTGGAATGGGACCATATCAAGCCAGCCCTGCTGGGTGCGATTATGGAACATTTCCAGTCCGGCGCCCCGGTCATGGATACCGGCGAACAGGCTGCCTCCGGCCATGCCGACCACGACGGCGAGGACGGAGAGATCGTCGGCCAGATCAAGGAACTGCTTGATACCCGCGTGCGGCCTGCCGTGGCGCAGGACGGCGGCGACATCACCTTCCACGGCTTTGACCGTGGTGTGGTCTACCTGCATATGCAGGGCGCCTGCGCGGGCTGCCCCTCCTCGACCCTGACGCTGAAAATGGGGATCGAAAACCTGCTGCGCCATTACATCCCCGAGGTGACCGAGGTTCGTCCGGTTGCCGTCTGAGGCGGCCACGAGACCTCTGAGCGGGCGCTGCTATTGCGGCGCCTGTTCCATTTCTGCCGGCCCCCTGCTGACCGCCGCCTATTGCCACTGCACCGACTGCCGCCGCGTGACCGGCGGGCCCGTTGCGGCCTTTGCCGCCGTGGCCGAAGGCACCGTGACCGTCACCGGCCCCGTCCGGCACGTCGCGGCCACGGCTGGCGTCCTGCGCCAGTTCTGCGGCAGCTGCGGCTCGCCCCTGACCGCGCGGTTCGACTACCTGCCCGGTCAGGTCTACCTGCCTGTCGGGGTGATGGACGATCCCGACGCCCTAGCCCCCCGCCTGCACGCCCATGCCGCCGCGCGCCTTTGCTGGCTGCACATCGCGGATGACCTCCCGCGGGAGGCTGCCAGTTCCCGCGCGGTCATTCTGGGCCCGTCACCTGCGCCATGATCACGCTCGCCTTCGATACCTCGGCCGCCCATTGCGCCGCCGCGCTTGTGTCAGACGACCATGTCCTCGCCACGCGGGTAGAGGAGATGACCAAGGGACAGGCCGAACGCCTCTTCCCCCTGCTGGAGGAGGTGCTGGCCGAAGCGGGCCTCTCATGGTCCGACCTCGACCGCATCGGCGTCGGCGTCGGACCCGGCAATTTCACAGGCGTCCGCATCTCTGTCGCCGCCGCGCGCGGACTTGCCCTGTCGCTGGGTATCCCGGCGATCGGTGTGTCGACCTTCGAGGCCGTGCGCCACGCGGAACCGGAGGCCAGCGTCGCCGTCCCTGCCCCCCGTGATCAGGTCTATCTGGACAGGCCGGGCGCGTCCCCGGAACTGCTGCCCGCTGAACTGGCCGCAGGCGCGCTCTATCCGCCGGCGCCCGCAGCACTCGCCACGGCCATTGCAAAGGTCGCCCGGGATGCCGATCCGGTCAGCGCCCCCGCACCAAAACCGCTCTACCTGCGTCCCGCCGATGCTGCCCCGCCACGCGACGCCCCGCCGGAGATCGTCGCGTGACACCTGACGATCTGGCCCGCATCCACGCCGCCAGCTTCACCACGCCACGCCCCTGGACTGCGGTTGAATTCACCGACCTCCTGTCCTCCCCGCTGGTCTTCCTGACGCAGAGCGGCCCGGCCTTTGCCCTGGGCCGGGTCGTCGCCGGAGAGGCGGAGCTGCTCACCATCGCCACCGACCCCGCAGAGCGACGTGCCGGACATGGCCAACGCTGCCTCGCCATATTCGAAGCCGAGGCCGCAGCTCGCGGCGCAAGGGAACTCTTTCTTGAAGTTTCGGCGGAAAACCACGCCGCACGTGCCCTTTACGCCGCAGCAGGATGGGCCACAAAGGCCCGCAGATCGCGGTACTACACCACACCCGAGGGCCAACAGATCGACGCTGAAATCATGGGCAAAAACCTGACGTGACGTGACGCAAAATTCAGCGTTTGCCCAGCGTTAAGGCCGGATTCACCCTTGACCCGTGCCGATGCCAGCGCCTTAATCCCCCATGATCAACAACGATCTGTTGCCGGGCGGAGCCAACCGCCCCATGCCAACCGGGAGAAACCTATGACCCTGATGACCAAATTCCTTGGTGCTGCTGCCGCTGTCGCCCTGACCGCCGGCGCCGCCTCGGCCGAGCCTGCGATGATCTACGATCTTGGCGGCAAATTCGACAAATCCTTCAACGAAATGGCCTTTGCCGGTCTCACCCGCTATATGGAAGAAACCGGCGAAACCGTGCGCGAAATCGAGATGCAGTCCGAAGCGCAGCGCGAGCAGGCCCTGCGCCGCTTTGCCGAAGCCGGCGCCAACCCTGTCGTTATGACAGGCTTTGCCTTTGCCGACGTGCTGAGCGAAGTGGCCCCCGACTACCCCGACACCAAATTCGCGATCATCGACATGGTCGTGGATGCGCCCAACGTCCGCTCGGTCGTGTTCAACGAACATGAAGGCTCCTACCTCGTCGGCATGATGGCCGCGATGGCGTCGGAATCCGGCACCGTCGGCTTCATCGGCGGCATGGACGTTCCGCTGATCCGCAAATTCGCCTGCGGCTATGCCCAGGGCGTGATGGCCGTGAATGCCGACGCAACTGTCGTGGCCAATATGACCGGCACCACCCCGGCCGCCTGGAACGACCCGGTGAAAGGGTCTGAGCTGACCAAAGCCCAGATCTCCCAAGGCGCGGACGTCGTTTATGCCGCAGCCGGCGGCACCGGCGTTGGCGTTCTGCAGACCGCGGCCGACGAAGGCATCCTGTCGGTCGGCGTGGACAGCAACCAGAACTATCTGCACCCGGGTCAGGTCCTGACCTCCATGCTCAAGCGCGTCGACAACGCCGTCTATGACGCCATGAAGGGCGGCGTAGACCTCGAGACCGGCATCAATGTGATGGGTGTTGCCAATGGTGGCATCGATTACGCCATGGACGACAACAACGCCGAGCTCGTCTCTGCCGAGATGAAGACTGCCGTGGACGACGCCAAAGCGAAAATCGCCTCCGGCGAGCTGGAAGTGCACGACTACATGGCAGACAGCACCTGCCCCGCGCTGGACTTCTGATCCACGCCAGACGAATTCAGGCCGCGCCCCGGGGTGCGGCCTGTTTCAGTTTAATACGACAGACTGGGGGACAGGATGGCCGGAACCGAACCCGCGATCGAGCTTAAGGGCATTTCAAAGGCCTTTGGCCCGGTTCAGGCCAACAAGGATATCTCGATCCGCGTCATGCCGGGCACGATCCACGGCATCATCGGCGAAAATGGCGCCGGCAAGTCGACCCTGATGTCGATCCTCTACGGCTTCTACAAGGCCGACAGAGGTGAAATCTTCATCAATGGCACCAAAACTGACATTCCCGACAGCCAGGCCGCCATCGCCGCTGGCATCGGCATGGTCTTCCAGCATTTCAAGCTGGTCGACAATTTCACCGTGGTTGAGAATGTGATCCTTGGCGCCGAGGATGGCGCCCTGTTAAAGCCCTCCATCTCCAAGGCGCGCAAGTCGCTGGAACGGCTGGCCGATGAATATGAACTTAACGTCGACCCCGATGCGCTGATCGAAGAGCTGTCCGTTGGCCACCAGCAGCGCGTCGAAATCCTCAAGGCGCTCTACCGCGAGGCCGATATCCTGATCCTCGACGAGCCGACCGGCGTGCTGACGCCCGCAGAGGCCGATCACCTGTTCCGCATCCTCGACAACCTGCGGCGCGAAGGCAAAACGATCATCCTGATTACCCACAAGCTGCGGGAAATCATGGAAATCACCGACACCGTCTCTGTCATGCGGCGGGGCGAGATGACAGCCACGGTCAAGACCGCCGAAACCTCGCCAGAGCAGCTGGCAGAGCTGATGGTCGGCCGCAAGGTGCTGCTGCGGGTCGACAAGAAACCCGCAACGCCCGGCGAAACGGTGCTGGAGGTCAAAGGCCTGAACGTCACCGACGGTGCAGGCGTGCACCGCGTGAAGGACGTGAGCCTGCGTATTCGCGCCGGCGAAATCCTCGGCATCGCAGGCGTGGCGGGCAATGGTCAGTCCGAACTGATGGAAGTGCTGGGCGGCATGCGCAAGGCCACCGGGACCATCACGATGAACGGCCAGCCGATCGACCTGACCGGGGCCAAATCCGACGGCCAGTCGCGCCGCAAACGCGGCATCGCCCATGTGCCCGAAGACCGTCATGAAGAGGGGCTGATCCTCGAATATACCGCCTGGGAAAACACTATCTTCGGCTATCACCGCGATCCGAAATGGGCCGCCGGACCGCTGATGAAAAACGCCGCCGTCATCCAGGAAGCCCAGGCCAAGATGGAACGGTTCGACGTCCGCCCGCCGATCCCTTCGCTCAAAGCCAAGAATTTCTCGGGCGGCAACCAGCAGAAGATCGTCCTGGCCCGCGAGATCGAGAAGAACCCGGACCTCCTTCTTGTCGGCCAGCCGACGCGCGGCGTCGATATCGGCGCCATCGAATTCATCCATCAGGAGATCGTGCGCCTGCGCGACGAGGGCAAGGCGATCCTGCTCGTCTCTGTCGAGCTGGACGAGATCATGTCGCTGTCGGACCGCGTCGCCGTCATGTTCGACGGTCGCATCATGGGCGAACGCGACCCCGCCATGGCGGACGAGCGCGAGCTGGGCCTGCTGATGGCCGGGATCGCCGGAGAGCCGGACAAACCCGACTGGCAGGCGGTCGAGGAAAATATCGAGGCGGTCGAACACGGCGAGGAACCCAAACATGGATAAGATGCCGGCCTGGGCGGATATCGTCCTGATCCCCATCATCTCGCTCCTGCTGGCCGCCGCGCTCTCGGCGTTGGTGATCCTCGGCATCGGCGAGAACCCGGTCGATGCCTTCAAACTGATGGTCGAAGGCGCGCTGATGCGATCCTCGGGCTGGGGCTATACGCTCTATTACGCAACGAATTTCATCTTTACCGGCCTCGCCGTGTCGGTCGCCTTCCATTCACGCATGTTCAATATCGGCGGCGAAGGTCAGGCGATGCTGGGTGGGCTGGGCGTGGCGCTGGTCTGCCTCTACGTGCCCTGGCCCAACTGGTACCTGGCAATTCTGGGCTCTGCCGCAGGCGCGGCCGTTTTTGGCGCCGCATGGGCCCTGATCCCGGCCTATCTGCAGGCCAAACGCGGCAGCCATATCGTGATCACCACGATCATGTTCAACTTCATCGCAGCCGCCCTGCTGAATTACATCCTCGTGAACCTGCTGCGCCCGGTCGGCGCCATGGATCCGGCCACCGCCCGCTTTCCGGAGGCCACGAACCTGCCGACCTTTCAGGACATGTTCGCGACGCCCGACAACCCGCTCTTCCGTGGCGCGCCGGCCAACGTCTCATTCTTCCTGGCGCTGCTCGCCTGCCTCTTCGTCTGGCTGCTGATCTGGCGCACGCGCCTCGGCTACGAGATCCGCGCCTTCGGCTGGTCGGAAAGCGCGGCGAAATACGCCGGCATCTCCGGCACCAAGATCATCGTGATCTCCATGCTGATCTCCGGCGCGCTGGCCGGCATGATGGCCGTCAACACGACGCAGGGCGAATCCGAACGGCTGATCCTGAACATGACCGAGGGCGCGGGTTTCATCGGCATCGCCGTGGCACTCATGGGCCGCAACCACCCGTTCGGCGTGTTGCTGGCGGCCATCCTCTTCGGTTTCCTCTATCAGGGCGGGGCAGAGCTGGCGCTCTGGACCAATATCCCGCGCGAGCTGATCGTGGTCATTCAGGCGCTGGTGATCCTCTTCACTGGGGCGCTCGACAATATGGTGCGCATGCCGCTGGAGCGCATCTTCATCGCGCTGCGCCGGAAGGAGGGCTGAGCCATGGATTTCCTGACCATCCTGCAGGTGCTCGACTCGACCATCCGTCTGGCCACGCCACTGCTGCTGGCCTGCCTTGCCGGGCTCTTTTCCGAACGCGCGGGCATCTTCGACATCGGGCTGGAAGGCAAGATGCTGATCTCGGCCTTCTTCTCTGCCGCTGTGGCTTATGTCACCGGCAATGTCTGGCTGGGTCTGCTGGCGGGTATCGTCTCTTCGATGGTGCTCTCGGCCCTGCACGGCCTTGCAGCTGTCACCTTCCGGGGCAATCAGCTGATCTCCGGCGTTGCGATCAACTTTCTCGCCGCCGGCATGACTGTGCTGATTGCACAGGACTGGTTCAAACAGGGCGGCCGCACGCCATCGCTCAGCGGTGCCGGACGGTTCAGCCCGATCGAGCTGCCCTTTGCGGAGAGCCTGCAGGACGTTCCGGTGCTGGGGCCGATATATTACGAACTGATCTCCGGCCATACGATCCTTGTCTATCTGGCCTTCCTGATGGTCCCGGCCAGCTGGTGGATCCTCTACCGCACCCGGTTCGGTCTGCGCCTCAGGGCTGTCGGCGAAAACCCGGCCGCCGTCGACACCGCCGGCGTCTCGGTTGTTGAACTGCGCTATGCTGCGGTTGCGATCTGTGGCGTCCTGACGGGGGTCGCTGGCGCCTATCTCGCCACCGCACTGCAGGCCGGCTTTGTCAAAGATATGTCGGCAGGACGCGGCTATATCGCCCTCGCCGCCCTCATCTTTGCCAAATGGCGGCCGTGGTATGCGCTCTTCTCCACCCTGCTCTTCGGCTTTCTGCAGGCGCTGGCGCTGCGTCCGGACGTGATCCAGAACACCATCGGCATCAAGGTGCAGGTCCAGCTGCTGGACGCCCTGCCCTATATCCTGACCGTGATCATCCTCGCCGGCTTTGTCGGCCGGGCCATTCCGCCGCGCGCTGGAGGCGAACCCTACGTGAAAGAGCGGTAATCCAGCCGCATCAGCTGTTTGCGCACCGCTGACCGGTGCTGCCATCTTGCGGCAGTGCAGCAAGCGGGATTAGGAAAGGACATGCAGCTCTATTTGCCCATAGCCGAGGTTTCGGTGAATGCCCTTCTCCTTTTCGGGATCGGCGGCATCGTGGGCATCCTGTCCGGCATGTTCGGCGTGGGGGGCGGATTTCTGATCACGCCGCTGCTGTTCTTTGTCGGCATTCCGCCGGCAGTGGCCGTCGCGACATCCGCCAACCAGATCGTCGCATCCTCCATTTCCGCCGTGCTCGCCCATCTCAGGCGCAAGACCGTCGACCTGCGTATGGGGGCGGTGCTGCTGGCCGGTGGCCTTGCCGGGTCGGGGCTCGGGGTGTTTGTGTTCAACTACCTGCGCAGCCTTGGCCAGGTCGATCTGCTGGTCAACCTTTGCTACGTGGTCTTTCTGGGGGTCATCGGCGGGCTAATGTTTATCGAAAGCCTGCGCGCCCTGCACCGGTCGCGCGCCGCCCCCGGCACGGTTGCGCCGCCCCGGCCCCGCCGCCAGAAAGGCTGGGTCTATGCCCTGCCACTGAAGATGCGGTTCCGGACGTCGGGCCTGTATATATCCGTGCTGCCGCCGTTTCTGGTTGGCATGGCCGTCGGGACCCTGTCCGCAATCATGGGCGTGGGCGGCGGTTTTATCATGGTCCCGGCCATGATCTACCTTCTGCACATGCCGACGAAGGTGGTGATCGGCACATCGCTGTTTCAGATCATTTTCGTCACGGCCTTCACGACGCTTCTGCATGCGACGACCAACCAGACGGTCGATATGCTTCTGGCGGTCATCCTGATCCTGGGCGGCGTCATTGGCGCCCAGTTCGGCGCTATGATCGGCGCGAAGATGAAGGCCGAAAGCTTGCGCGTTCTGCTGGCCGCGCTTGTCCTCGCGGTTTGCATCAAGCTGGGCCTCGATCTGCTGCTGCGCCCGTCCGAACTTTATGAGATCGGAAGGCCGCTATGACCCGCCTCCTCTTCCTCCTGATCAGCCTTCTCCTGCCCTTTCCGCTTCTTGCGCAGGAGGAGGTCGTCCTTGGCCTGAGCCAGGACAGGGTCAGGATCACTGCAAATTTCGACGGATCGGAAATTCTGATTTTTGGTGCGGTCAAACGGGAAAGCCCGGTCATCGACCCGCCGCTCGACGTGATCGTCACCATCGCCGGGCCCGCCGAACCGCTGGTCATTCACAAAAAGGACCGTCGGGTCGGGGTCTGGGTCAACGCCCAGTCGGTCTATGTCAGCGCAGCCCCCAGTTTCTATGCTGTTGCCAGTTCCGGGCCCCTTGCAAAGGTCCTGCGGCAGACCGAAGACTTGCGCCATTCCATCAGCATTCCAAGAGCGATCCGTGCCGTGGGCGCCGCCTCCATCACGGAAAACCCGGTGGATTTCACCCAGGCCCTGATACGCATCCGGGAAGATCAGAATATCTATCAGAACCTGGAATCGTCGGTACAATTTGATCAGCAGACGCTGTTCCGCACCCGAATTTCGCTGCCCGCCAACCTGACCGAGGGCCAGTACGATGCCCGCGTGTTCCTGCTGAGGGAGGGGCACGTCGTGTCACGCTTTGATACCGGGCTGGAGGTGCGCAAGGTCGGCCTTGAACGCTGGCTCTATCTGCTGGCGAACAACCAGCCGCTGGCATACGGGCTTCTGTCGCTGGCCATCGCCATCGCGGCCGGCTGGCTGGCCTCTACCTTTTTCCGGGTGATCCGGTCGTCTTAGCGAAAAGAACGGCGCAGCTGCTGCGCCGCACCGGGGCTTTAACCGCGATCAGCAAGCGCAAGCGTATGTGCCCTGAGCCAGGACATGAAGCCGCGCGGGTCGGATTGCAGACGCTCCATATCGGCAGGGCCGATCGGGTCGCCCACTATGGGCTTCTGAGGCTTGTGACAGCTGTGCACGATCTCATGTAGCAGCATGGACTGACGCAGGATCGGGCTCAGCCGATTGGCGATCTGATACCAGCGGCTGTTTGAACCGGGAAAGAAGATCGGCACGACGCGCGCGCCAGACCGGCGGATCAGCTGCGCGGTAAAGACATTCCACTCCGCCTCTTCGACCGGACCGAACGCGGTACGGGAGGAGGCAACAACACCTGAGGGGAACAGCGATACCAGCCCGCCCTCTTTCAGATGCGCCATGGCCTTGGCGCGCATTTCCACCGATTTGCGCTGCGCATCCGCATCATGCGGAAACGGCACGGGGATCATGTAGCTTGAGGCGACCTCGTCGATACCGGTCAGCAATTGGCGGGTCAGGATTTTGTAATCGTCGCGCACCCGTCCGATCATATCGGCCAGGATCATGCCATCGACCATGCCATGCGGATGATTGGCAACCACCACCACCGGCCCCTGCGCCGGGATACGCGCCAGCTGTTCCTCCGGCGTCAGCAGATCGATCCCCATCACGTCCAGCGTCGCCCGCCAGAAGGCCTGCCCCTGCGGCGCGCCCCGTTTTTCGAACTTCCGGATCATGCGGATGATCGACACCTTGCCCGTCGCCCATTCGATCGCACGAATGATATTGCGACGCCAGGGATCCTCGAATGACGTGGAATAGGTCAGGGAACGCCGGTCGTATTTCGTAAAGACCAGCGGGTCCTCAGACGGAATCACACCGCCGCGGCGCGGACGGGTGAAATTGGCACGATTTTGAGCGCTGTCTACCAAAGGCGCCCCTTTCTACCCTTTCGGGCCGTCACATGTCTTCCCCAAAACGGTCCGCGACCAGAGCTTGCAAAGCATCCGCCAGCGCCTCTGCATCGGGGCCGGACGTTTCGACTTCAATAGTCGTTCCCTTCGACGCTGCCAACATCAAAAGCCCCATGATGGAATCGCCGCTTGCGGACATTCCGTCGCGGCTGATCTCGGCCCGGGCATCGAATCCTTCAACAACCTCGACCAGTTTGGCCGAGGCGCGCGCATGCAGACCTTTTTCGTTCACGATCTCGAACTTGCGGAAAATCTTGTCGCTCATATGCCGTTAATGCGCCGAAAGGTTCTGACTGTCGATATACTTCCGGCCCGCTTCCGTCGCGGCGCGCACGGCATCGCCCAGGGGAAGCTGCCTGGATTTCGCAAGCTTGATCAACAAGGGCAGATTGGCACCGTACAGGATGCGGCGATCTTCCGGACGGCAAGCCATGATCGACAGATTGGACGGGGACCCGCCAAACATATCCACCACCACGACAACCCCCTCGCCCATGTCGACACTGTCTGCCGCGTCACAGATTTCGATCTGTTTCGCCTGGCGGTCATGTGTCGCCTCGATGGAAATCGTCCGTATTCCGTCCTGCGAGCCGACGACATGTTCGACCGCCGCGAGGTATTCCCGCGCCAAACCGCCATGTGCAACGATCACAATGCCGATCAAGGGCTGTTGTCCTTCCAGTTTGTGGTTCAGCGACGCCGTGCTGCTCTTGCCCATACGCGCCCCCTAAGCCGTCGCCGCAGCGCGGCGTTCCAGCTCGCGATGCCTTATTGACACCTGCCAGCCGCTCTGTGCAAGGGCCCGCGACAGTCGTTCTGCCACAGTGACGGAACGATGCTGCCCGCCGGTACAGCCGAAGGCTATGGAGAAGTATGATTTACCCTCGGCCACATAAGCGGGAAGCAACATTTCCGTGAGACCAAGAACCTTGCTGAAAAACGCCGGGTACCGCGGATCGCCTGCAACGTAATCCTGCACGGTCTCTTCCGTGCCGTCATGACCACGAAGCGTTTCATCCCAGTAAGGATTGCGCAGAAACCGCGTATCGAACACCATGTCGATGCCCCGTGGCAGCCCGCGCTTGTAACTGAACGAGTGAACGGAAACTGCCAGGGATTGCCCCCGCCGCACGGCAAACCAGCGCTCGACCTCGGCCCGCATGTCATGGGGCGACATCTCCGAACTGTCGATAAGCAGATCCGCCCGCGCGCGGATGGGTCCCAGCAGATCAAGCTCCCGCGCGATTCCGTCCTCCGGCGACTCGGCCGGCGCCATGGGGTGCCGGCGCCGCGTCTCGGAAAATCGTTTCAAAAGCACATCGGCCCGACAGTCGAGGTAGAGAACCTCAAGCGTCGCGCGATCCGGGACCCAGCCGTCGATCGTTTCGATCAGCGCATTGGTCGAGAAATCCCGGTTCCGCACATCCACCCCCAGAGCCATCGGCCGTTGCAGCGGACCCGACTCCAGCAGCCGCGGCATGAGCGAAAGCGGAAGGTTGTCGATCGCCTCGTAGCCCAGGTCCTCCAGCGCGCGAATAGCCGTGGAGCGCCCGGCACCGGACGGTCCGGTCACAAGGACCAGACGTGCCGAGGTATTGCTGTCCGCTATTGGGCTCAAATCTTCCATCATCCACCCGGAGGGATCATTCGACCCTCCCCCCACGCAGATATTGAAGAATCGCGGGCGCGAAATGCGCGGTGCCGGTATTGTGAAGCAAAGGTACCGAGATCCCCAGCAAATTTTTGCTGCGCCGCGGCGGAAGACGGTCTGTTTCCATTTCGTCCAAAGTCACAACCAGCGCCAGTGGAACGTTGCTTTGGTATTCGCAGGCCAGAATGCCCACACCCCGCGCCTCGATCTTCCCGGCAATGGCGCCCGGCGGGGACAACAAAACCGAATCCTCGTTCCAGTTCAGGATGACCCGGTCATCGGCAACAAGCGTCGCCCCGAGCGCCATCAGTGCCAGCGCCAACGACGATTTTCCTGCCCCTGATTGGCCTGTGATCAGGACCGCCTGGTCCGCGACAGCAACCGCCGAAGCATGAAGTGTGAGCTGTGCCGTCAGGTCATCCTGCGGCGCGGCCATCAGATGGGAAGCCCGACGACGAACCGTGCACCAAGCGGGTCGGAGGTGATATCCGCATCCGTCGGGCGGATATTCTCCGCCCAGATCACACCGCCATGCGCCTCTACAATCTGCTTGGAAATGGCCAGACCAAGACCGGAGTTATTGCCGAAGTCATTTGCCGGCCGATGCGAATAGAACCTTTTGAAAATCTTCTGCAGCGACTGGTCGGGAATACCCGGCCCGGTATCTTCGACCACGATCAGAACCCGGTTGTCCCGCCGCCGCGCCCAGACCCGGATGGCGTCGCCATCTTCGCAGAAAGAGGATGCGTTGGTGATCAGGTTCACGAATACCTGGGCAAGCCGCGCCTCAAGCCCGTGCAGCACGATCGGGTCTTTCGGCAGGTCGGAGATAAAGTCGATGCCCTTTTCCTGCGCCTGATCCCCCAGATATTCGGAGATATTGCGCAGCATTTTGACAAGATCAAAGGCTTCCTGCTCTTCTTTCACCAGCTCGCTGTCCAGCCGGGACGCGTTGGAAATATCGCTGACAAGCCGGTCCAGACGACGCACATCATGGTCGATCACATCCAGCAGCTGTATCCGCTGATCATCACGTTTCGCCATGCGCAGCGACGCGACCGCGGACCGCAGAGAGGCCAGGGGGTTCTTGATCTCATGCGACACATCGGCGGCAAACTGTTCGTTCGCATCAATGCGTTCGTACAGGGCCGCAACCATGCCACGCAGCGCGCCAGACAGCCGCCCGATCTCATCCGGCCGCGCCGTCAGGTCGGGAATACGGACCCGCGCCGGCGAATGCGATTTATGTTCGCTGTCGCGCCCGACCTCTGCCGCGGCGGCCAGATCCGCCAGCGGATTGGCGATGGTGGAGGCAAGAACAAGGCTGAGCCCGATCGACACCAGCGTGGCAATCACGAACATTTCCAGCACGCGCTCGCGCTCGCGCCGAACGACCAGATCGATCTCCCCGGCGGAGGAGGCCAGAGCGACCGCGCCGATCCCTTCGCCCTCCGCCATGATCGGAGAGGCCACAGCCAGAAACGATCCGGCATCCCCCTGCCCCGTGCTGATCTGCGTATCGCCCTGCAGCGACGGCGCCACCAGCGCCCGCGCCTGATCCACCACCGGGACGTCGGGCCGTTCCGTCTTCCCGGATGAGAACACCGATGTCATACCGTTCCAGATGGCGGTCAGAAAATCGGTCAGAATGGTGGAATCCCGTCCCGTGCGGCCATCGTCCAGCGCGCGGAGAATAGTTCCAGACTTCTGCCCGATCAGCGCCCCGTCGCGGTCAAAAACATACAGGTCGACGCCCTTGTGAAGATCGATTTCCTCCAGCGTACGGGCGACATCGATGCCAACGCCGGAGGACAGATCGACAGGACCGTCTTCGGGCATCTGCGCCTCAAAGATGTCGGCAAGCAGCGAGGCCTCCGTCACCATGCCGGAGGCGCGCTGTTTGACCAGACTGGACCGGGAAGCCGACAGATAGAGAATACCCGCGACCAGAACCGTCAGCGCGATCAGGTTGAAAATGATGATTTTTCGCGTCAGAGGCGAGGCTTTGAGAGAAAACAGCCCGCGGCGTTCGCGCCGGACGCGAAGCGCTTCGTCAACGGTGGCGTTTGGGGCAACGAAATCGTCGCCCAGCACCACATCGCCGCTGGTGTCCGGCGCGTCGTCCCGCAAACTGATCCTCTCAGCGAGTGCCATCACTCTTCGTTATATCTGTACCCGATACCATACAGCGTCTCAATCGCGGAGAATTCCGGGTCGACGCTGCGCATCTTCTTGCGGAGACGCTTGATATGGCTGTCGATGGTCCGGTCATCGACATAGACTTGGTCATCATAGGCCACGTCCATCAGCTGATCGCGGGATTTCACAAAGCCGGGGCGCTGTGCCAGCGCCTGCAGCAGCAGGAATTCGGTCACGGTCAGCGAAACGTCCAGACCTTTCCAAGTCACGGCATGGCGCAGCGGATCCATCCGCAGCTCGCCCCGTTCCATCACTTTGGTTTCTTCGGTTTCCGGAATGACCTCACCGCCGATGGCATCCTGACGACGCAGCAGCGCGCGGATACGTTCCACCAGCAGACGCTGGCTGAACGGCTTCTTCACATAGTCATCCGCCCCCATGCGGAGACCCAGAACCTCGTCGATCTCATCATCTTTGGAAGTCAAGAAAATGACCGGCATGGTCGTTTTCTGACGCAGACGCTGCAGCAGATCCATCCCGTCCATGCGCGGCATCTTGATGTCCAGAACGGCCATGTCCGGCAGTTTCTTGTTAAAAGCGTCAAGTGCGGCCTGACCGTCGTTATAGGTCTCGACTTCGAACCCCTCTGCCTCGAGGGTGATGGCCACGGACGTCAGGATGTTCCTGTCGTCGTCCACCAGGGCGATCTTGGACATCGCGGATTTCCTTGTGCTGCTCAGATTTTATGCCTGTTTTTGGACATTAATCCCTTCTCCGCCCTTTACAATCAATCCCTAAACGCGAATCGCGCAAGTTTGGACGTATGAATTGTGGCGAAAATGTCTTACATTTGCCTTTATTGTCTCCGCATTGGACCCGACGTCATGCGCGGATTCGCACTTGGTTGCGCTAAACCGGAGGTGGTGGCGCTAACTGCGCCAAAGCGTCCTGTTCATCGCCTCCGGCGGCATGTTATGACGCCGTTTATCGGCCCATTTCGGCCATAACGGACACGTCCGCGCAAGCGCGGTTTGAGGAGCTAGGCACATGACAATCGGACGGGTAAACCCCAAATTCCGCCTTGAAGATCAGGGGATCACAGGTCTGGGTGATGTCTATTACAACCTGATCGAGCCCGCGCTGATCGAGACGGCCGTTTCCCGGGGCGAAGGCAAGCTGGGCCTTGGCGGCACCTTCCTTGTCAGCACCGGCAAATTCACCGGCCGCTCGCCCAAGGACAAGCATGTGGTGAAAACCGACAGCGTCATCGACACGATCTGGTGGGAAAACAACGCCGCCATGACGCCGGAAGGCTTCGACAACCTCTATGCAGATATGCTGGAGCATATGAAAGGCAAGGATTACTTCGTTCAGGACCTTCTGGGCGGTGCCGATCCGGCCTATTCGATCAATGTCCGCATGGTGACCGAACTGGCCTGGCACGGCCTCTTTATCCGCCACATGCTGCGCCGTCCGGAGCGCGCCGCGCTCGACGGGTTCATGGCGGATTTCACCGTCATCAACTGCCCCAGCTTCCAGGCCAACCCGGAGCGTCACTCCTGCCGCAGCGAAACCGTCATCGCGATGAACTTCGACAAGAAGCTTATCCTGATCGGTGGCACCGAATATGCCGGTGAGAACAAGAAATCCGTCTTCACCCTGCTCAACTACCTGCTGCCCGAAAAGGGCGTGATGCCGATGCACTGCTCGGCCAACCACGCCAAGGACAACCCGGTCGACACCGCCGTCTTCTTCGGCCTTTCCGGCACCGGGAAGACCACCCTTTCGGCTGACCCGAACCGCATCCTGATCGGCGATGACGAACACGGCTGGTCCGACCGCGGCAGCTTCAACTTCGAAGGCGGCTGCTACGCCAAGACGATCAACCTCTCGGCCGAGGCCGAGCCGGAGATCTACGCCACCACGAAGAAATTCGGCACCGTGATCGAGAACATGGTCTTCGACGAAGAAACCCTCGAACTGGACTTCGACGATGACAGCCTGACCGCCAACATGCGCTGCGCCTACCCGCTGGAGTATATCTCCAACGCGTCGGAAACCGCGCTTGGCGGCCACCCGAAGAACATTATCATGCTGACCTGCGACGCCTTCGGTGTCCTGCCGCCGATCTCGCGGCTGACCCCGGCGCAGGCCATGTATCACTTCCTGTCGGGCTTCACCTCCAAGGTGGCCGGGACCGAGCGCGGCGTGACCGAGCCGGAGCCGACCTTCTCCACCTGCTTCGGTGCCCCCTTCATGCCGCGCCGCCCCGAAGCCTATGGCAACCTGCTGCGCGAAAAGATCGCCAAGCACGGCGCGACCTGCTGGCTGGTCAACACCGGCTGGACCGGCGGCGCCTATGGCACCGGCTCCCGCATGCCGATCAAGGCGACCCGCGCCCTGCTGACCGCCGCGCTGGACGGATCGCTGAACGAGGCGACCTTCCGCAAGGATCCGAACTTTGGCTTTGAGGTTCCGGTCACCGTGCCCGGCGTCGATGCCACCCTGCTCGACCCGCGCGCGACCTGGTCCGACAAGGGCGCCTATGATGCACAGGCTCAGAAACTGGTCGACATGTTCTCCGAGAACTTCGCCCAGTACCTGCCTTACATCGACGAAGACGTGAAAGCGGCCGCCATCGGCTGATGCTGTCGCGGCTTGCCAGAGACCTCAAGCGCCTCGCCCTAACCGGCGGGGCGCTTTGCCTTTCCACCCTGTCCGCCTTGGCCGGAACAGAGTTTACGGCCCCCGTCACCTCGGTCAGATTCGGGGTGATCTGCAATCACCTTCCCGATGGCGATGAGGTCACGGCGCCCGACACCAACGCCGGCAAGATACGGACGGGGGGCAATCTGCCCGACTTTGACATCATGACCGACCAGGTGCCGGCCATGATAGGCTTCGCCTTCGGCATCGAGGTTGAAACCGATCCGGAAGCTGGCGCCTTCGCGGTCGAAATGCGGACCCAACACCCATCCTTCGGTGAAGGATATCTCGAAACCGAATCCTGGCCTTCGACAATGATGCCCGGTGGCCCCAAAGTGCGGCTCTTCACGTTCGAATTCGACTATGAGCTTGCCCCCGGCCGCTGGACCTTTGAGATCGTGAAAGATGGCGCCGTCATTCTCCGGCAGGATTTCGATGTTCTTCCCGAACTGGCCGCCCGGCCCATCCTGCAGCAATGCCCGGGCTACGGTGTCATTTCCTGACAACTGTCGATGTGGCGCCCACAGCTTTTGCGCATGAAAGGCCCCGCATAGGCCGGCGCCCTGGCCGGTTATCCCATAAGCGCGCGGCGGATCAAATTCGCCCCCGCCACCAGCAGCACCACCAACGTCGCCCTGCGGAAGGCCACCTGATCGATCCGGTCCTGCACCTTGAACCCGATCCACATGCCCAAGAGCGCGGTCGGCAGCAGGGCGATGGCAAAGGGGATCGTCTCCCACCGCACTACGCCGCTGACGATATGCGCGCCAAAAAGCGCCACCGCCCCTAGGCCATAGATCACGCCCTGCACCCGCACATGTTCCTGCTTCGGCGTCTCCAGCGCCGTCAGATAGGCGACGGTCGGCGGCCCCCAGACACCGGAAATTCCCCCGATGAACCCGGCAAACGCGGCGATCGCGACCTCGGCCCATCGCGGCGGGTTTGCCCCCAGCTTCAGCGGCATTCCCATGAGCTGTGTCACGGCAAAGAGCACGATCGGAACCCCGATGATCAGCAGCATCACCTCGGCCGGCAGCACCCGCACCAGCTGGGCGGAGATCACCAAAGCGAAAAAACCGATAATCAGAAACACGCGGAACTTCTTGGCCGAAGCCCAGGCGGCCTCCCGTCCCTGCCGCAGCGCCTGCCAGCCGTTCGTCGCGAGGGTCGGCAGGATCAGCCCCGCCAGCGCCAGTTCGGGCGAAATAAAGGACCCCATGCCGGAAATCATGATCATGGGCATGGCAAAGCCCACCATCCCCTTGATGACCCCGGCCACAAGCCCCACCATCAGGCATGCGATGAGCGCGTGCAGCGGCACGATATCAGTCAGCAGTTCCATCCCGCCGGTTTAGCACCCCTCCGGACGGGCACCAGAGAAATCGGCCGCGCAACATTCCAACCCACCAAGATGTATTGGCGCATGAATGTTGCGCTGCAACTGCAAAGGCGCTATGTCCGGTGGGAACTTGGGAAAGGGATGATTCATGGCACATGACGGACAGGATTCGATGACCGAGGCGGCTCTCCTCCCCGACCTGCTGAAACTGACGGCAGCGGCCATCCCCCCGGTCGAGTCGCTGCTGCAAAATGCGATTGCGCGGGTGCGGTCCACCGTGGCGCCCGACGGCGGCAAGATCTCCACCAAGGCGGTGGAGGCGCATCAGACCGCGACCCACGGCCTGGCCTGGCTGGCCACCTATGCCGAAGCCCTGCGCCAGATGCAGAAATGGGCCGAAAAGCTCGACGGGGAGGGCAAGTTCGGCGAGCTGGAGCAGCTGATCCACCAGATCGCCTTTGGCGAATACCTCTGGCAGATTTACGGCGGCATCCAGATGTCGCAGAACGAAATCGTGCGCCTGCAGGACCTCGGCCTGACGCAGGACGACCAGCGCGCGCTGATGCATGACGCGGTGATGACGCTCTGCAACGGGGCCAATACACAGGCCGCCCGCACCCGTCTGATGCAGCTGATCGTCGACCAGAAGGGCGCGGCCATGTATGGCGCCTCTGGCCTCGATGAGGAGCTGGAGATGATCCGCGACCAGTTCCGCCGCTATGCGGTGGATAAGGTCGAACCCAATGCACACGAATGGCACCTGAAAGACGAGCTGATCCCGATGGAGATCATCGAGGAGCTGGCGGAGATGGGCGTCTTTGGCTTGACCATCCCCGAAAACCTCGGCGGGTTTGGACTGACCAAGGCCTCCATGGTGGTCGTGTCGGAAGAACTGTCGCGCGGCTATATCGGTGTCGGCTCCCTCGCCACCCGCTCCGAAATCGCGGCAGAGCTGATTCTGGCCGGCGGGACCGACGAACAGAAGTCCTACTGGCTGCCCAAGCTGGCCTCTGGAGAGATCCTGCCGACGGCTGTCTTCACGGAACCCAACACCGGCTCCGACCTCGCCTCCCTGCGCACGCGCGCGGTGAAGGGAGAGGATGGCGACTACAGGATCACCGGCAACAAGACCTGGATCACCCACGCCGCCCGGACCCATGTGATGACCGTGCTGGCCCGGACCGACCCCAAGTCGACCGACCACAACGGCCTATCGATGTTCCTGGCCGAAAAGACGCCTGGCACCGACGCGGACCCCTTCCCCACCGAGGGCATGACCGGCGGCGAGATCGAGGTGCTGGGCTATCGCGGCATGAAGGAATACGAGCTGGGCTTCGACAATTTCCACGTGAAGGGCGAAAACCTTCTGGGTGGAGTCGAGGGCCAGGGCTTTCGCCAGCTCATGAAGACCTTCGAGGCGGCCCGCATCCAGACCGCCGCCCGCGCCATCGGCGTGGCCCAGGCGGCGCTGGACGTCGGCATGCAATATGCGCTGGACCGCAAGGCCTTTAACGCGCCGCTGATGTCCTTCCCCCGCGTGTCGGGCAAGCTGGCCATGATGGCGGTGGAAATCATGATCGCCCGGCAGCTGACCTATTTCTCCGCCTATGAGAAGGACCACGACCGCCGCTGCGACCTGGAGGCTGGCATGGCCAAGCTTCTGGGCGCCCGTGTCGCCTGGGCCTGCGCCGACAACGCGCTGCAGATCCACGGCGGCAACGGCTTTGCGCTGGAATATGTTGCCTCCCGCCTGCTCTGCGATGCGCGCATCCTGAATATCTTTGAAGGGGCCGCCGAAATTCAGGCACAGGTTATTGCGCGCAGACTTCTGGGGTAGCAGGGCAGAAACTTGAATCTCATCTGAATTACCATTGGCGCCGGAGATATCTTTTCTCCGGCGTTTTTATTACCAAACTGATCTCGTTTTATTTTTTCTGCATCGCAGAGAATTGATGACAACGACAATCAAATAAAATGCATGCAAAATAGCGATTTAAGCAATTTTGCAAAAATAGCTCTCAACCGCAGCTGCGAGAAATGGCAGAAATGTGGCAGAAAATTGGCGCGATTGCGCCGAAATGCGTGGCAGAGCGATTTCCAATCCGAAATTTCCGAAAAGAATTAAATATGTAACAATCTGAAAACGAACGATCTTTCTTTAAAAAATTTTTTAATATTTGATAAAAAACTGACCAGTATGTTAAATTTTTTGATAAAATATACATCCAAATCAATGGCTTGCCGCGCCGCAGCAAGCCAATTTTACCATCGGCACCCGCTTTCAACAACTCTGCCCAATTTCCGCCACATCTGACCGCGACCCTGAGGATGCAAGGCATGTTAGCCCTGCCCGGAAGATCAGCCCGTCAGGCAGATGTATATTTCCGGAATACCGCCCTGTTGGGCATGTAACGAGTGAGTGGTTATAATGGGAAGCGCAAATATCGACGTTGAGCCCTATCTCGGGGCCCTTGCCGCCCTGGACCTGCTGTCGGGAACACAGACCCTTGTTCTCGGCAGCTTCGGGGCAGAAGTAAATGCGGAGCTGATCGATTCTGACGGAATTCTCAGCACGTCTGACGACGGTATTTCGACTTTTAACGGCAATCCGGTGACGTACATCGGATCCGGAACTGCCACCCCCGGTGTCGATGTGGCGGGGATCACCGTCCCGATCGGCACAACTGTGGATCTGGTCGTCTTCGAAGCAGGCGGCCAGATCTTTTTTCATTATCCGGCCGGTGACCTCGATCTGACCGCGGCAATAGCTGTTGTCATAGATATCGACAGCACCGCCTACCCGATCTTCGCACCCGCCTGCTTTACACCCGGAACGCTGATCCGCATACCCGGCGGCGAATGCCTCGTCGAAAGCCTGCGCCCCGGCGATTACATCGAAGATGTCGATGGCAAGGCGCATGAGGTGATCTGGACCTACAGCCGAACGATCCAGCTGGACACGCTCGACGACAGTTCCCGCCACCGGCTTGCCCCGATCCGCATCTTTGCCGATGCTCTGGGGCCAGGTCGCCCCCGGCGTGACATCCATTTATCGCAGCAACACCTTGTCCGGGTGAAATCCGCCAAAGCCGAAGTTCTGTACGGCATGGACGAGGTCCTCGTCCCGGCCCGCGCGCTCAATCACGCCTTTGGTCGGGTCGAACGGGATCTGGAAAGCGTGACCTATATCCATGTGCTCTGCGCCGGGCATGTCATTGTCCGCGCCGAAGGCCTGGCGACCGAGACGCTGTTCCTCGGGCCCGAAGCCATTCGCGCCATGTCCCCCTACCAGTTAGCGGCCCTGCGGCAGGTTTCCCCTGCACGGCTGCGAAGAGCCCAGGAGATGACCCGAGCTGCCCCTACACTCACCCTGCGTGAAGGTCAGCTCCTGGTGCTCGAAATGATTGCCAACCCGCGGCCCGCCCAGGATCGCCGCAGGATGGCCGGTCCCGCGCGGGCTGACCGCAGACGCGCCCCACGTCCCCTTCCGGCCGATCGCGCGCCGGCCCGCAGAAAAAATAATCTGCGCCGTGAAACTCGGCGCGCCTGACCTCCGTGTCTCGGGTATCGGCGGGCAACAACGCCCGCCCGGACAACTGGAGGACCAGATGATGAAGACCAAGTTGATCGCAGCCCTGGCAATTGCCGGCACCGCAACCATTGCCTTTGCAAAAGAAAACCCGATGGTCGGCGGCGCGCCGATGCTCGACACCAAAACCATTGCAGAAAATGCCTCTGCCGCGCCCAATCTCACCACGCTGGTTGCTGCCGTGACCGAAGCCGGTCTCGCCGAAACCCTGATGGGCCCCGGCCCCTACACCGTCTTCGCCCCCACCAATGACGCCTTCGGCATGATCAGCAAGGCATCCATCGAAAAGCTGATGATGCCGGAGAACAAGCAGCAGCTGCAGCAGATCCTGACCTGTCACGTCGTGGCAACCGAAGCCTTCTCCACCGATATCGCCGGCATGATCAGCGATGACGGCGGCATGCATGTCGTGCCGACGGTCGGCGGCTGCAACCTGGAAGCCTACATGGAAGGCGGCGAACTTAAGCTTAAGGACGAAAATGGCCGCATCGCCACTGTGACCACGGCGGATGTCGATCAGTCCAACGGCGTTGTGCATGTCATCGACCGCGTGCTTCTGCCCTCCGGTCAGGCAGGCTGACGTTCCGACGGTTCAAAGGGGCCCAGCCCCCCGAACTGTCCAAAGGGCGGCCCGCCGGGCCGCCCTTTCCGGTATGATCCGATCTGATTGACTTCGCGGCCCTTAGGTCCAATAGCTGATGCCATGACGGACCAGACTGCACAAAAGCCCTGTATCATCTGCGTTGCCATCACCGGCTCGCTCCCCCGAAAATCGGACAATCCGGCGGTTCCGATCACCGTTTCAGAACAGATTGAAAGCACGCAGGAAGCCTTTGAGGCCGGCGCGACGATCTGCCATGCCCATGTCCGCAATGACGATGAAACGCCGTCTTCCGACCCTGAGAAATTCGCACGTCTGAAAGAGGGGCTGGAAAAGCACTGCCCCGGTATGGTGATCCAGTTTTCCACCGGCGGCCGGTCGGGCGCGGGCCGCGACCGCGGCGGCCACCTGTCGCTGCGCCCCGACATGGCCTCGCTGTCGGTCGGGTCGAACAATTTCCCGACCCGTGTCTATGAAAATCCGCCGGACCTCGTCGACTGGCTGGCCGAAGAGATGCAGACCTTTGCCGTCAAACCCGAGATCGAGGCATTCGACCTGTCGCATATCCATCAGGCCGCCAGCATGTACCGCGCGGGCAAGATCACTGATTTGCCGTATATCCAGTTTGTCATGGGCGTGAAGAACGCCATGCCCATCGACCGCGACACCTTCGATTACTACATTAAAACGGTGCAGCGCCTGCTGCCCGGCGCCGAGTGGTGCGCCGCCGGTATCGGCGCGGGCCAGCTTCAGATCAATGAATGGACCGTCCCCGCCGGAGGCCACGCCCGCTGCGGGCTGGAGGATAACGTCCGCCTGGACCGCACCACATTGGCGCCGTCCAATGCGGCGCTGGTTGCGCGCGTGGTCGATCTCTGCGACCGGTACGACCGGCCCGTGGCGACCTGGCAGCAGACCCGGGAGATGCTCAACCTGCGGCCGGTTGTGCATCCCGCCTGATCGACAGGCAGGCTTTGCTCAGACAGCAGCCGGTCTGCCCCCGGTCCGGGCGCTATTCCCGGAACGTCAGTGCAGCCAGCGCAGCAGGAACAGCGTGATCCCCGGAAAGATCACCAGCAACGCCACGCGGACGATGTCCGAGCCCACGAAATACATCACCGCCCCGTAGGTCCTGGCGATTGGCGTGTCGCGATCCATGGAATTGATGACGAACAGGTTCATCCCAACCGGCGGCGTGATCAGCCCAACCTCCACCACGATCAGCACGACGATCCCGAACCAGATCGCGAACTCTTCCGCCCCCAGCCCGTAATCCAGTGTCGACACGATTGGAAAGAAAATCGGGATCGTCAGCAGGATCATCGACAGGCTGTCCATCAGACAGCCGAAGACGAGGTAGAGCACAAGGATCATGACCAGCACCGACCACGGGTTGAACCCCTGCGCGACCACCCATTCCGCCAGTTTCTGTGGCACCTGCGTCTGCGCCAGAAAGCCGTTATAGAAGGCCGCTCCCAGCACAATGAAGAAGATCATCGCGGTGCTTTTCGCCGTCGCATAGAAACTGTCGAGCCAGGCCCGCCCCCGGAGCCCGCCGTTCCACCACGCCAGCAGCCCGGTGCCCGCAGCCCCCACCGCCGCACCTTCCGTCGGCGTGAAGAGGCCCAGATAGATACCCCCGACAACGGCCAGGAAAACCACCAGAACCGGGATCACATCGACCATCGCCTGCCAGCGTTCCGCCATCGGGACCGCAGGCCGCGTACCCGCGCTGTCCGGGTTCAGCCGGACATAGATCGACACGGTCAGCATATATCCCACGGCGGCCAGTATCCCCGGCACAAAGGCCGCGAGGAACAGCTTCGCGATATTTTGCTCCGTCAGGATCGCATAGATCACGAGGATCACCGACGGCGGGATCAGAATGCCCAGCGTCCCCCCGGCGGCCAGCGTGGCCGAGGAGAACCCGCCGGAATACCCGTAGCGCTTGAGCTCAGGCAGCGCGACCTGTCCCATCGTGGCCGCCGTCGCCAGCGACGACCCGCAGATCGCGCCAAACCCGGCACAAGCCCCGATCGCCGCCATGGCCACCCCGCCGCGCCGGTGCCCCAGCCAGCTTTCGGCCGCCTTGAACAGCGCCTTGGACATGCCGCCCAGCGTGGCGAACTGTCCCATCAGAAGGAACATCGGCACGATCGACAGCGAATAGCTGGAAAAGGTCGAATAGGTCTCCGACTTCAGCTTTGCCAGCGCGACGGTGGTGCCGCCGGTGATGAAGTAAAGCCCGCCAAAGCCCACCGCGAACATGGCCAGACCAATCGGCATCCGCAGAAAGATCAGCAGCAGAAGAACCGGAAAGGACCAGAGCCCGATGTCAAATGTGCTCACGCTGCATCGCCCCCGATGATCACCCGTCCGGTGGCAAGCTCCGCACAGCGGACCAGCGCCACATAGACCCCGACAACCGCCGCCAGCACGCTCGCCGCAAAGCAGGCACCATAGGCCCACCAGACCGGGAACTGCAGCACCAGAGTGGTCTCATTATACCGCATCTTGCCCGACATCCCCTCGTATAGCCGCCAGCTGATGACGACGAGCGCCACGGCAAACAGCACCTCCCAGAACGCGATCAGCCCGCGCTGAAGCCCCGCGGGCAGTTTCTGGGTAAAGATATCGACCGTAGCATGGGCCCCCGTGATCTGGGCCAGCGGCAGAAAGGCCATGATGGCAAAGGCGATACCGGCCTCGACCAGCTCAAAATCGCCCTGAACCGGGCCCACACCGGCGTCGAGCGCACGCTGCGCCAGCCCCGGCGCCAGTGCTACCAGCCAGTCTGCGTGAAACAGCCCGTTCAGCCCCCGTCCGGTGACCGACACAACCGTCAGCACAACAAGAACCGTCAGGACGATACCGCCCAGAATTGCGCCGAGCCGCGCGATGGTCAGGAAGAAACGATGCATGATCCGGGATGATAACCGATTGGGGAATGGTCACAAAAAGGCCGCCGGCCCATAAAGGACCGGCGGCGTCTGATGTCACATCGAAGAATTCTCGGCAATCAGCGCCTTGGCTTCCTCGACCATGGCCGCCGCATCCATGCCTTTGGCCGTCATCTCTTCGATCCAGGCGGCCTCGATCCCGTCGGATGCCTCGCGCCAGACGGCGACCTGATCCGGCGTCAGCGCGATGATATTATTCCCGGCATCCTGCGCGGCCTTCAGCCCCGGCGCGTCATCTTCCTGCATCTGACGACCGGCGAAGGCAGAGAATTCGAGCCCGGAATTCTCGTCGATCACCGTCTTCAGATCGTCGGGCAGCGCGTCGTATTTGTCCTTGTTCATCGCGAAGATGAAGGTCGCGGTGTAAAGCGCGTCGCCACCGAAGGTCGTGTGGTTATGCACCAGCTCCGCGATCTTGAGCGCCGGCGTCACCTCCCAAGGGATGACCGTCGCACTGATGACACCCTTGGACAGCGCCTCGGGCACTGCGGGGACAGGCAGGCCCACGGATGTCGCCCCCAGCTGGGTGAACAGCATATTGGTCACCCGTGTCGGCGCCCGCAGCTTCACCCCGTTCAGGTCTTCCGGCACCGTCACGGGCTCGCTCGAATGGATCACGCCGGGCCCATGGACCCAGAGCCCCAGCATGTGAAGATCGGCAAACTCCGTCTCCATCAGATGCTTTTCAGCAAACTGCCAATAGGCGCGCGAGGTCGCCTCCGCCGAAGGCGAGATGAACGGCAGTTCGAAAATCTCGGTCGAGGGGAAGCGGCCCGGCGTATAGCCGGGCAGGGTCCAGACGATATCCGCGATCCCGTCCATCACCTGATCGGCCAGCTCCGGCGGCTTGCCCCCCAGCTGCATCGACGGGAACCGGTCGATCTTGATCCGGCCGCCCGAGTCGGCCTCGACCTTGTCAGCCCAGACGTCGAGCACATGCGCCGGCACATTGGCCTGCGCCGGCAGGAACTGGTGCATCTTGAGCGTCACCTCCTGCGCCAGTGCCAGCCCGCCAGATCCGGCCAGAAGTGCAGCGGCGGCAACCCCGCGCAGTGCCGTTGTGAAAACAGTCATGAAGTCCTCCCTGTGTCGCGCCAGGACCCGGCCCTCAAAGACCTTGACCGGTCTGCCTTCCCGGGCCTGACGCGCAGCCACGATGCCGCCGGCGACGCGCCATGTCAAACCACAGTTTTCCAATGATTTTGACGGCCTGATGACCGACGGCGGAACCTCAGAACCGCGGGATCAGCGCCACAGGAGCCTGCTCCGCCCGTTCGAAATCCAGCGCAGGCCCCGCGTCGACAGCGGTCTGGCGCTTGAACTCATAGTTCATCTCGCCCGCCTCTTCTGCGACGGCAACGATCAGACACTGCCACAGATGGCGCCCCCCGTCATAGACATCGACCAGCCCCCGCAATGGCGGCACCCCCTCCCCGGCGACGGCAAAGCCGCCATCCCAGAGCTTCAGGATCGGATATCTCTCATCCCCGATCACAACGCGCAGACGCCTGGACCTGGCCACGGCACGCTTGCGCGCAACCCTCAGCCCGTCCTGCACCTCCTTGGACAGAAACGTGGTCATTTCCCTTACCTCCCGCGCTGAGGATGACGCGACGGACACCTGCGTCAAGCAGACCCTGCAGGTGAAAAGGAAAAATTCCGTTTCCCGTGCAGCTATCCTCGCACCTTAGGCCGAAGCACATGCGGGATCGCGGCATCATAAAGCGCCGAATCCTTGAAATCCCGCACCTCCCCCAACACCGGCCCGACGAGGATCAGCGCCGTGCGGGTGATCTTCTCCGCCCGGACTTTCGCATGGATGTCCGACAGCGTGCCCCTGATGAACATCTGGTCCGGCCAGCCCACACGATAAGCCACCACCGCCGGACACTCTGCCCCGTAATAGGGCGAAAGCTGCCGCTCGATCTCCCGCAGGTTCCGCACCCCCAGATGGATCGCCAGCGTCGCCCCCGTCCGCGCGAAATTCTCCAGTGTCTCGCCTGCGGGCATGGAGGTTGACTTCATCGAAACCCGCGTCAGCACGATGGACTGCGCCACCTCCGGCACCGTCAGCTCCTGCCCCAGGGCCGCCGCGGCCGCCGCATAGGCCGGCACGCCCGGAATGATCTCATACGCGATGCCATCCGCCCGAAGCCGCCGGATCTGCTCCGCGATCGCCCCATAAAGCGACGGGTCGCCCGAATGCACCCGCGCCACATCCTCGCCCCGCGCCTCCGCCGCGACAATCTCCGCATGGGTCTCCTCCAGCGTCATCGGCGCCGTATCCAGCACGCGCGCCCCCTCCGGCGCACAGCCCACCACCTCAGGCGGCACCAGTGATCCCGCGTAAAGACAAACCGGACAGGCCCCGATCACCCGCTGCGCCTTCAGCGTCAGCAATTCCGGATCCCCCGGCCCCGCCCCGATGAAATAGACCGTCACGCCCCGCCCCCCTTTTTCTTGCTCAAAATATCCCGGGGGACCGCCCGCAGGGCGGCGGGGGCAGCGCCCCCGTCCTCCGGCTCCCAAAGCGCACCCGCCCCGACATGGCGGTTGCCGACCCCTTCCAGATCGCCGTCGATCCGCCGCGCATAGCCCCGCGGCGTGTACATCCTCGGCCCCTCGCCCAGCAGCGCCAGCCGCGAATTGGACGACCCCACCAGCACGACGGTCAGCATATCCACCTCGTCCACCTCCAGCTGATCCAGCCGCCGGTAGCGCAGATGCTCCTCCGGCCGCCCAAGCGAGGTCGCCAGCATCACAGGCGTATCGCCCGGCCGGTGCTGCAGCAGGATATCCCGCGCCTCCGCCAGCAGGGTCCGCCGCGTTTTCGACACCGGATTGTAGAAGGCAATCACGAAATCCCCCTCTGCCGCCGCCCGAAGCCGCCGCAGGATATCCGCCCGCGGCGTCAGCAGATCGCTCAGCGAAATCGCGCAGAAATCATGCCCCAAGGGCGCGCCCGCCCGCGCCGCCGCCGCCTGCAGCGCCGAGACGCCGGGCGAACAGACAACCTCCGCCCGCCGCGCCGCATCGCTCACCCCGCCGATCGCATCACCACGGCCCAGCAATTCAAACACCAGCGCCCCCATCGCGTAGATCCCCGCATCCCCGGAACAGACCAATGCCACGTTACGCCCCTCGCCCGCCCGTTCCAGCGCATAGCGGCACCGGTCCTCCTCCCCGCCCAAGGGAAAATCGGCCCGGTCCTTGCCCGCCGCCAGAGGCCCTAGCAGATCGATATAGAGCCCGTAGCCCACCAGCTCGTCAGCCTCCGCGATCAGCCGCGACACCTCAGGCGTCCGCCAGCCCGACTGGCCCGGCCCGATCCCCACAACCGACAGCCGCCCGCGCGCCCGGCCCGCGAATTCCGTCACTACGTCCGGCGCCACGGCCAATGCACAGGTCGCCTCCGCCGTCTTGCGTTTCGTCACGGCAAAGGCCCCGCCATCTCCGGCCAGACAGAGCGCCGCACCCTCGCTCACCCCGTGACAGCCCACCTCGGCGAAAACCACCTCCGACGGCGTCGCCAGCCGCTCCACCACCGCTTCCAGCTCCTCAGCCTCGAACAGCCGCAATGGCACCCCCAGATGTGCCGCCACCGCCAAAATGGCCGGCTCATCGGCCTTCAGCACGATTGTCCCGACAGCCGCCACCGCCCCCGGCGCAATCCCGGCCTCCGCCAGAGCCCGCTCCGCCAGCGCGATCACCTCGTCAGCCGCCGCCCCCCGCGCACATCCTACGCCCAGACAATAGCGCTGCGGATGATAGACCAGCCGCCGCGCCCCACCTGTCACCGGCGCCTCGCTCACGCAGAGCTCTACAGAATCCACGCCATCCCGCGCCACAACCCCGAAAACATTCTCTCCAACGACGCTCAGCCCCGCCCCCGACACAAGCGCCGCCATCGCCGCCTGCGCATCGCCCGGATTGGCCAACCGGTAGCCCGCCGGCGGCGCGTCCAGCGCCACGCCCAGAGCAATATCTCCGGCCGTCGTCACCGCGGCCACTGCCTCCAGCGCCACGGCAATCTCTTTCGCCAGCCGGTTCGCCCCGCGATGCCCGCCCAGCAGCGGCACCACCACCGCGCCGTCATCGGAGACCGAAACAACCGGCGGCTCCGCCTTCTTGTCCGACAAAAGCGGCGCCACCGCCCGGATCAGGATCCCGCTTGCGCAGACCCCGACCAGAGGCCGCCCCGCCGCAAACATGTCCCGCGCAAAGACCAAAGCATCGTCAAAGACCAAATCGGCCCCCGCAACCCGGCCCGACCGCCCGGCCAGCGGCACGCCAAGCAGATCCGCCACCCGCCGCGCCACTCCGGCTCCCGCCCCCGAGACCGCCATCACGACCGGCGCAGCTGACATAGTCACAGCCATGGGTCCATCCCCCTGTTCATCAAGATCATCGAGAAATAGGGCGCCTCCTCCGGCGCCTCCGCCAGCGGGCAGACCAGCTCGTCCGGCAGCCCCGCCCGTGCCACGTAAACGGCCCTGTCCAAAAGCCCCAGCCCGGCAAAAACCCCCCGGATCTTCGCCATATGCCGCCCCACCTTCATGATCGCAACGGCCTCCGCCCCGGCCACGCGCTCCGCCAACTCGGCTTCCTCCAGCGGCCCCGGCAGGACCGTCAGCCGCTCATTCCGCGCCACCAGCGGTAGCCGCGCCCGCGCCGCACAGGCCGTCACACTGGTCACGCCCGGCACGACCTCGACTTCGAACCGCCCCGCCAGCCGCGCAAACACATACATGAAGGAGCCATAGAAAAACGGATCGCCCTCACAGAGGCAGACAACATCCTCGCCCCCCTCCAGCACTGACGCGATCTCCGCCGCGCCCCGGTCATAGGCCGCCTGCGCCGGGCCGCGCGCCACCACCATCGGCACATCCATGACGATCTCCCGCGCGCCCTCCGGGATCAGATCGGCCACGATCGCCCGCGCGAAACTCGCCGCCCCCGCCAGCGCCGGATAGGCCACCACCCGCGCCCCGGCGATCAGCCGCGCCGCTTTCAGCGTCACCAGCTCCGGATCGCCCGGCCCCAGCCCGACGCCAAATAGCCGCCCCTTCATCTTTTCGAAGGGCTCCGCCCGTTCGCCGCCCGGAAGGTCCACTGGACCTTTCGCAAGTGGTCGGCTCACTTCACCGCCGGAGGCATCCACCAGCTCCGTCATCGCTTCACCAAAGACCATTGCACCACCGACATCGACGGCCGCCACCCGGTCAGCCGCCCCACGGGCTCGGCCCGCTCCACGCCGATCCGCACCAGATCGCCGCCATGCCGCGCATGGAGCGCAATCAGCACCGCCTCGCTCTCCAGCGTCACCGCATTGGCCACCAGCCGCCCCAGCGGCTTCAGCGCCGACCAGGCCGCCTCGAATACCGCTTCAGACAAACCGCCGCCGATGAACACCGCATCCGGCCGCTCCAACCCATCCAGCGCCTCCGGTGCCTCCCCCTCAATGATCCTGAGCCGCGGCACACCCAGTGCCAGCGCATTCGCCGCCGCCATGGCCCGCCGGTCGGCGCGCGGCTCGATCCCGATGGCGGAGGTATATCGCGCCCCTCGCATCCACTCGATCGCGACAGACCCGCAGCCCGCCCCGATATCCCAGAGCAGCGCGCCCCGCATCGGCATCAGCTTGGCCAGCGTCGCCGCCCGCACCTCCCGCTTGGTCATCGTCCCGTCCGACGAAAACAGCGCATCCTCCAGCCCCGGCACCCGGGGCAAGAGCGCCGCATCGGGTGCCGCCACGCAGTCGACGGCCAGCGTATTGAAGGCTGGCACCTCATGTGCCCAGCTCTCCGCCACTCCGTCGAACCGCAGCTCCTCCGCCCCGCCCATATTGGCCAGAACGGTCATCCGGGACCGGCCAAAGCCACGCTCCGTCAGGAACCGCGCGATCTGCCCCGGCGTCTCCGCCCCCGTGGTCAGGATCAAGAGCCGCGCCTCCGGCTGGATGAAGGCGATCATCGTCTCCACCGGGCGGCCATGCACGGTCAGCGTCTCCAGATCCGCCATCGACCAGCCCATCCGGACCGAGGCCAGCTGAAAGGCCGACAGCTGCGGATGGAACACGATTTCCCCCGCAGGCAGCGCCCGCCCGATCCGCGCGCCCACCGAAAACCACAAGGGGTCACCAGTCGCCAGAACCACGACCCGCTGGCCCCTGAGCCCCTTCAGCTGCCCGATCAGGGCGTCAAAGGGCGACGGCCAGGCCAGCCGCTCCGCCGTCACTGCGTCCGAAAGACGGTGATGCCGGTCGCCGCCGATGATCACCTCGGCGGCTTCGACGACAGCCCGGGTCGCAGGCAGCAGCCCCTCCATCCCGTCCTCACCGATGCCCACGATATGCAACCAGGGTTCAGCCATGCGCCCGCCCCTTCATCTTTCCAGAAATACTCCCGCCGAAGGCATCCGCCCTCACCGCAAAAACCACCATCAGATCGTCTCCCCCGGCAGTCCCGCCGCCAGCGCATTCACCGCGGCAGAGGCCATGGCAGACCCGCCCCGACGCCCGCGCAGCGCGACAAACTCGCAGCCCCGCGGCCGCGCCGCCAGCTCCGCCTTGCTCTCCGCCGCGCCAACGAACCCGACCGGGAAGCCCAGGATCACGGCAGGCTTCGGCGTGCCCGCATCCAGCAGCTCCAGCAGATGGAACAGCGCGGTCGGCGCATTGCCCACGGCCACCACCGCGCCCTCCAGCCGGTCGGCCCAGAGCTCCACCGCCGCCGCCGACCGCGTATTGCCGATCTCCTTGGCACGGCCCGGCACCGCAGGGTCGTTCAACGTCACGATCACCTCGTTGCCCGCCGGCAGGGTCCGCCGGATCACCCCGGCCGCCACCATCTCGCAATCGCACAGCACCGGCGCGCCCGACAGCATCGCCGCCCGGCCCTTCGCCCAGGCCTCAGAGGAAAACACCAGCCGGTCGGCCACATCGATCATGCCGCAGGAATGGATCAGCCGGATCGCCAGCGCCTGCATCCCCTCCGGAAACCGGTCGAGCCGCGCCTCCTTTCGCACCGTCTCAAAACTCTGCGCATAGATCGCCGCCGGGTTATGTTCATAGCGCATCACGCGGGGCGACGGCATAGAGCCGACCGCATCCAGCCCGAGGATCCAGGCCTCCTCCCGCGCAATATCCTCCCGCGCGGCCACATCCAGATCCGGCCCCCGGAACGCGCCCGCCAGCGCGCCGGAGCCATCCAGCGCCGCCAGCTCCGCCGCCGCCACACGCACCTGCGCCGAATCCAGAACCTCATCCTCGCCGCGCGCCGCATGGGCCCGCGCCTGCCAGAGCGACGGGTAGACTTCCGCCAGCACGACCTGCGCCTCAGGCACCTCCAGCCCCGTCTCAAAAGGCCAGACCGCCACACGCCCCGCCAGACGCGGATCGCTGCGCAGGGCCACCAGCGCGGGCAGGCCAAGGATCATCTGCGACCCGACCGACCCCGCATAGGCCAGCTGCCAGACCGTCTTGGCCCCGCGCGCCTGCGCATCCGCATGGCGCCGCTCCGGCGGGTGATCGCCAGTGCGCTCTGACTGCTTCGCCGGGATGCCCGGGAAATCCGCCTGCTCAGGCCGTCCCCAGAAGGGCCCCACACCGGGGTAAAGCGCATTGATGCCCTCTGCCACGGCGAACCGGTTGGAGGCATTGTCCGGCCCGTCCTGCACATGGCCCGCGAACCAGTCCCAGAGGTCCAGCGCCCGGTTCGACCCGCAGATCTTTTCCGCCACGCCCGCCGGATAGCCGAAGGGAAAGTCGAACCCTGCCAGCACCCGCCGCCCTGCCGCCGCCTCTGCCGACAGAAGATCGGCGAGCCACTGCACCGCCTCTCCCCGCGTCCGGAAATAGCGCGGCGCCTCGGCCTCACCGTCGCGGATGACACCAACCCAGATCGCATCCTTGCTGGGGGTCGCGGGGCTGGGTGCATTCCGCGCCGACCAGTCCACCACGATATGGGTGTCAAAAAAGGGCGTGCTCATTTACGCCGCGCGCTCTCTGGCCCAAGCGGGTGCTTCGCATGCGGATAGTCCGGGTGATGGTGGTCGCCATGCCCGTGATGATGGTGATGGTTCCCGTGGTCATGGTCGTGATGATGGTGATGATGATCCGCCATCTCCAGCCGGCAGGCCCCGGTGCAGAAGGTATCGCACAACGCGCAATCCGCCACGTTGGAGCCCGGCGCGGATGCCCCCTGCCCCTCCACATGGTGATGATGACTCTCCTGCGGGGCACCGACCTCCGCCTCGAACCCCAGCACCTCCACACGGTATTTGCAGAGCACACATGTCGGCGGCGGTACCGCCCCCAGCGCCGGGTGATCCGTCCGCGCCGCACGCTCCTCTGCCTGGACATGCACATGCCCGCCGTCTTCCAGCGACAGGATCTGTTCGCGGAAGGGGCAGATGCCGCAGTTCGGCGGTGTGGCCCCCTCGGCCTGTTCCATCACACGCTCGGCAAAGGTTTCCAGCACCTTCTCATGATCGTTGAGATATCCGGCCTTGAGAAACTCGATCTCCGGATGATCCGCCGCCACCCGGTCGGTGAACCCGTAGATCCGGTCCACCAGAATCCCGGTAAAGAGGAAATAGGGAAAGACCACCACCCGCTTGTAGCCCAGCTTCACCACATGGCGCAGGCAGGGCTCCACCAGCGGGAAGGTCACGCCGGAATAGCCGACCTCGCACCAGCCAAAGCCCATCCCCTCGTGCAAGAGCCGCGCCACCTTGGCGACATTGGCATTGGCATCCGGATCCGAGGCACCGCGCCCGATGACAACCAGACAGGTCTCCTCCAGCGGGACAGGATCGGCCCCCGCCAGCGCCTCCCGAATCCGGGCCGCGGCCGCCGCGATCATCTTGGGATCGACGCCCAGTTCGCGGCCATAACTGACCTCGATCCCGTGCTTGGCGGCATAGGTGTTCAGCACCGTCGGAATGTCATTCTTCGCATGCATCGCCGCAAAGAGCATGCCCGGCACCGCGAGGATCCGCGCGCAGCCCTGCGCCCGCAGCCGGTCAAGCCCGTCCCGGATCACCGGATTGGCAAATTCGAGATAACCGTAATCCACCGGCCAATCGGGCGGCAGCAGCGCGGGCAGCTTGTCTGCCAGCACGGCGAATTCGTCCACGGCCGCCTGGCTGCGGGAGCCGTGACCGCAGATCATCACTCCGGTTTTCATTGGATCAGGCTTCCTGCGGCTCTTCGTCCGCCGCCTCGTCTTCGGTCTCGGCCTTGGCCGCAGCCGTCTTGCGTCCCTTTGCCGCCTGCCAGAGCCCGATGGCTATCGCCGCCCCGATGGCCGCAGCGCCCAGCCAGTGATCATGGCCCGCAACATCGCCCAGATGGCCGACATGGGCCAGCGCGGGCGAGGCCGCGAGGGTCATCAGAAGGGCGAGGGCGATACGCATGAGCGGGTCCTTTCCTGTTGGCGAAAAGGCGGCTCGGGCCGCGGGTGGCGGCCTCGGACGACCCGGACCGCCATCCCCTGTCTGGGTCGATGGGAAAGCCCGCACCTTTCCGGCCCCATGGGGGCATCGTCACAGACCTCTATACGCAGGGGGCCATGGAGTCGCAATGTTCTTTCCCGACACTCAGAGGGCCGGGGGCGACCTGCCACAGACGGAAGGGCATCTTGCCATCGGTCCCGCCCGGCGGCGCCATCGGCCTCTCTAAACACCCGCCGTCGAACCACAATCTGCGCGCCGACCGCCCGCTGTGCAGGAATGCAGACCCCTTTGCGCGCGCCCCGCCGGTGGCCCGTCCGGTCAATCAGGTTAAATACGGTCCAGACGAAAAGGAGACGACATGGGCCAGCTGATCGACGGAAAATGGGAAACCGAAAGCCTCTCGAAACTCTCGAATGGCGGCGATTTCCAACGCAAAGCCTCCAGCTTCCGCAGCTGGGTCACAGCAGACGGCAGTGCCGGCCCGACAGGTGACGCCGGGTTCAAGGCCGAAAGCGGCCGCTATCACCTCTATGTCGCCTATGCCTGCCCCTGGGCCCATCGCACCCTGATCTTCCGCCAGATCAAGGGCCTTGCCGATCATATCACCGTCTCTGTCGTGCATCCGGAGATGCTGGATGACGGATGGACCTTCAAAGACTACCCGGGTTCGACCGGCGATGATCTGCTGGGCAAAAACTACCTCCATCAGGTCTATACGGCCGCCGACCCGCAGGCGACGACCCGCGTCACCGTGCCGGTCCTCTGGGATAAGGCGCAAAGCACGATCGTCTCCAACGAATCCGCAGAGATCATCCGGATGATGAACAGCGCCTTCGACGGGATCACCGGCAATACGGATGATTATTACCCCGAAGCCCTGCGTCCCCGGATCGACGAGGTCAACGACCGCATCTACGACACCGTCAACAACGGCGTCTACAAATGCGGCTTCGCAGGCTCTCAGAAGGCCTATGACAAGGCCATTTCACCGCTTTTCGACAGCCTCGACTGGATCGAGAGTCTGCTTGCCGAGAACCGCTACCTGACCGGCGACCAGATCACGGAGGCCGACTGGCGCCTCTTCACCACGCTGATCCGCTTCGACAAGGTCTACCACACCCATTTCAAGTGCAACCGCAGCCGCATCGTCGATTTCCCCAATATGTGGGGCTACCTGCGGGAGCTCTACCAAAGGCCCGGCGTGGCGGAAACGGTGAATTTCGACCAGATCACCCGCCACTATTACTACAGCCACGACCATATCAATCCGAACCGGATCATCCCCATCGGGCCGGACCTCGATCTGATGGCGCCGCATGGGCGCGGCTGACCAAAGGCCATTTGCCTTCCGCGTCAAAATGCGCTGAAAGGCTGGGACCATTCCAAAGGACCCGGCCCCGATGACCACCTGGATCACCATCTGCGACACCTGCAAACGCGAGGACTGGCCCGAGCGTGGCATGCAGATCACCGATGGCGAAAAGCTGGCCGCGCTGGTGGAGGCAGAGGCCGAGGGCACACCCGTCCGGACCCGCCGCATCTCCTGCCTGATGGGCTGCACCCATGGCTGCAACATCGCGGTGCAGGCCGATGGCAAGCTGAACTACACGCTGGGCCGCTTTGAGCCGACCGAAGAGGCGGCGGAGGCCATCGTCGCCTATGCCGCCCTGCATGCTGAAAGCGAGACCGGACAGGTCCCCTTCCGTACCTGGCCGCAGGGCGTGAAGGGCCATTTCGTCACCCGCCACCCGCCGCTGCCCGATGCCGAGTGACAGCGCCTCTGCGCGCGACCACGGCGGGCGGCTCGACGCGGCCATCGCGGAATTCGGCGGCAGCCGGGCCGGGTGGCTTGACCTCTCGACCGGCATCAACCCCGTCCCCTACCCGGTGCCGCAGATCGGGGCAGAGGCCTGGACGGCCCTGCCCGACCATGCCGCCCGGACGGCCCTGACCGGGGCCGCCCGAACTTTCTGGTCCGTCCCCGAAGGCGCCGCGATCCTCGCCACCCCCGGCGCCTCCGCCCCCATCGCGATGATCCCGCGCCTTTTGACGCCGGGCCGCGTGCATATCCCCGGCCCCACCTATAACGAACACGAAGCCGCTTTCCGCGCCGCGGGCTGGAGCCTCTCGGAGTCCGGTGCAGACGCCCGTGTCCTCGTCCACCCCAACAACCCCGACGGCCGCTGGCACGAGGCACCCGAACCGGCGGCGCTCACCGTGATTGACGAAAGCTTCTGCGACATCGCCCCGGAGCGCAGCCTGATCGCACAGGCCAACAGCCCCGGCACGCTGATCCTGAAAAGCTTCGGCAAGTTCTGGGGCCTCGCCGGTCTGCGCCTTGGCTTCGTCATTGGCGATCCGGAGCTGGTGGGCCGCCTTGCAACTATGCTCGGCCCCTGGCCCGTCTCCGGCCCCGCGCTGCAGATCGGGACAGCCGCGCTCCGCGACCACGACTGGGCCGAAACCACCCGAGCCCGCCTGTCACAGGACGCCGCGCGCCTTGACCAACTCATGACCGCCACCGGCGCGACCCTGACCGGCGGCACCCCGCTCTTCCGCCTCTATGACCATCCGCAGGCGCCCGCCCTGTACCGCCATCTGGCCCGGCATCACATCCTGACCCGCCCCTTCCCATGGTCCGCAACCGCGCTCCGCCTCGGCCTGCCACACCCGGACCGATGGGACCAGCTGTCGACCGCCCTGTCCGCCTTCCGATGAGCCTCCTCCTCGCCCTCCTTCTCGACGCCGCTCTCGGAGAGCCGAAATGGCTCTGGGACCGGCTGACCCATCCCGCAATCCTCATCGGACGGCTCATCGGCTGGGCCGACGCGCGCTACAATCAGGGACAGCACCGCCGCGCCAAGGGCATCCTTCTGGCGCTGGCGCTGGTCATCGGCGCCTCTCTCACCGGCTCGATCATCGCGGCCTTCGGCACCCTGCCCGAAGCCATTGCCGCCGCCATCCTGCTGGCGCAGAAATCCCTGATCGACCATGTCCGCGCCGTGGCAGAGGCCCTCCGCCGGTCAACCGCCGAAGGCCGCGCTGCTGTCGCCATGATCGTCGGCCGCGACACCGCGGGTATGGACGACCCGGCCATCGCCCGCGCCGCCATCGAAAGTGCTGCCGAGAATTTCTCCGACGGCATCACCGCGCCTGTCTTCTGGTTCCTGCTGGGCGGGCTGCCCGGCATGCTGGTCTACAAAGCGATCAACACCGCCGACAGCATGGTGGGATACCGCACCCCCCAGCACGAAGCGTTCGGCTGGGCCTCTGCCCGGCTCGATGACCTCATGAACCTGATCCCGGCGCGCCTGACCGCGCTGATGATCCTGCTTGCGGCCCGGCACAAACCGGATTGGCAGGCGCTCATCAGGGATGCGGGCCTCCATCGCTCCCCCAATGCCGGCTGGCCGGAGGCCGCGATCTCCCGCGCGCTTGGCATTGCCCTGTCGGGTCCGCGTTCCTACCACGGAGAGATGCGCGACTTTCCCTGGGTCAGCCCCACAGGCCGCAAAGCCGCCACGGCTGAGGATATCGACCGCGCCATCCGCCTGATCTGGCACGCCTGGGCCCTGCTGCTGATCCCCGCACTGGCCCTGACGCTATTCTGATACAAAGCATTGTCCTGACCCGCGATTTCGCTAGGTTGGCCCGAAACGACCAGAGAGGCCCAGATGAACCGACTGCTCCCCGTGGCGCTTGCCCTGACCCTTACCGCCACGCAGGCCATGGCCCAATGCGGCGGCAGTTTCTCCGGCTTCGTGCAGGGCCTGAAATCGGAAGCCGTGCAGAAAGGTCATGCCCCGGCCGCGGTCGACCGTTTCTTCGCCACTGTCCGGCAGGACCCCAAGGTGATCAAAGCGGACCGGGCGCAAGGCGTGTTCCAGCTCGATTTCACGACATTTGCCCGCCGCCTGATCTCTGCCAACCGGATCAATGCGGGCGTCGCCAATGCGAAGAAATACGGCTCCGTCTTCAACCGGATCCAAAGCGATTATGGCATCAGCCCTGGCGTTCTGCTGGCCTTCTGGGCTTTCGAGACCGATTACGGCGCCTTCCAGGGCGATTTCAACACGCTGAACGCCCTGACCACCCTCGCTCATGACTGCCGGCGGCCAGAGCTTTTCCGGCCCCAGATCTTCTCCGCCCTCACCCTCTTCGAACATGGCGATTTTGACCCCGCCCGCACCACCGGCGCCTGGGCCGGAGAGATCGGCATGGTCCAGATGCTGCCCGGCGATATCCTTGAAAACGGCGTGGATGGAGACGGCGACGGCCATGTCCTGCTGAAAACCTCCGCGCCCGATGCGCTGATGTCCGGTGCCAAGATGCTGCGGCATCTGGGCTGGCGCGCGGGTGAGCCCTGGCTGCAGGAAATCGCGGTCCCGGCGCAGATGGACTGGTCCAAAACCGGCCTGCGCACCACCATGACGCCCGACCAATGGGCCGCCATGGGCGTGCGCCCCCGCTCTGGCCAATGGGCGGCGAACCTGCCCGCCTCTGTCATCATCCCGCAGGGACGCAAGGGCCCGGCCTTCCTCGCTTACCCCAATTTCAGCGTCTATTTCGAATGGAACCAGAGCTTTACCTACGTTCTGACTGCCGCGTATTTTGCCAATCGCCTGATGGGCGCGCCGGTTTTCGACGCCGGCAACCCGGAGCCGGGGCTGTCCGGGCCGCAGATGAAACAGCTGCAGCAGAAGCTCGCCGCGCGCGGCTTTGACGTGGGCGATATCGACGGCATACTCGGTGCCAAGTCGCGCGAGGCTGTTCAGGCCGTGCAACAGGAGCTTGGGTTGCCCGCGGACGCCTGGCCGACGACTGCATTACTGAACCGGTTGTGACGCCGCGCGGGTTTACGGGATCTTAGGAAATGTGGTAAAAGATAAGGCACCGATAACTCGATATTCATTCAGAGTATCACCAAAAGGCCCGGCAGAGCTGCTACTCTGCCGGGCCACTCTTTTCAATCTAGCTCAGACCGAAAAAGAGCCGGACGATGGCCACGATCAGGCTCAGTGCCGCGATCACGACCATCCATTTCCGATAACTTGCGTCATCCAGCAGTATCACCTCCTTTCGCCGCGACGTGTCGCGACGGGCGGAGGGTAAGTCAGGAACGGTTAACCAAAGATGGGCCGTCGCGTGGGGCCTTTAGGCCACCAGCTGTTCCGCCCGCTTCAGATCGACGGAGACGAGTTGCGACACGCCCTGTTCCTGCATGGTGACACCAAACAGCCGGTCCATCCGCGCCATCGTCACCGCATGGTGCGTGATGATCAGGAACCGGGTATCGGCGCGGTTCACCATCTCGTCCAGCAGGTCGCAGAACCGGGTCACGTTCGCGTCGTCCAGCGGCGCATCGACCTCGTCCAGAACACAGATCGGCGCCGGGTTCACCAAGAACACCGCAAAGATCAGCGCCATGGCAGTCAGCGTCTGTTCCCCGCCGGACAGCAGCGACAGGACCGACAGCTTCTTGCCCGGCGGCTGGCACATGATCTCAAGCCCCGCTTCCAGCGGATCGTCGGATTCGACCAGCACGAGGTTGGCCTCCCCCCCGCCAAACAGATGCCGGAAGAGCATGCCAAAATTGCGGTTCACCTGGGTAAAGGCCGCCAGCAACCGATCGCGCCCCTCCCGGTTCAGCCCGGCAATGCCCGAACGCAGGGTCGCAATCGCCTCTGTCAGATCGTCCTTCTCACGGCTGAGGATCATATGTTCGGACGCAACCTTCTTGGCATCCTCTTCCGCACGCAGATTGACGGCACCAAGTGCGTCGCGCTGCCGCCGCAGGCGGTTCAGGTCATTCTCGATCGCCTCCGCCCGGGGCATCGCCCCGGTATCAACACCCAGACTGTCCAGCAGCTGCTTGGGGGTCATCTCCTGTTCCTCCGCGATCCGCTCCGCCGCACGTTCCACCGCCTCCTGCGCCGCGTCGCGCCGCGCCTCAGCCCGGGCCCGACTTTCGCGCGCCTCCGACGCCAGCCGCTCCGCGTCGCGCTCGGCGGTCACCGCATCCCTCAGCACCGCCTCGCGACGCGTCAGCATGTCAGTCGCCTCTGCCTTACGTGCCTCGGCCGTGGCAATCGACGCATTCAGATCCGAACGTTTCGCGGCCAGGTCCTGCGGCACGGTGCCGGCCTGTTTCAGATCGGCCTCTGTTTCGCTCCGACGCAGGTCGATCTCGCCAATCCTTTTGTCCGCTGTCTCAAGCCGCTGCCGCCAGCCACTCATTTCCTTGATCACTTCCTGCGACCGGCGCAGCCGTGCCTCACCATCGCGGCGCAGTTCGTCATGTTCGGTGCGGCGCGACATCATCGTCAGGCGCGCGGCCTCGACCGCCATCTTGACCTCTTCATTGGCAGTGCGCGCAGTCTCCAGATCAGGAAGTTCGCCCGCCGCCTTCTCCGCCTCTTTCAGCTGCTTGGACGCCGCCAGAGCCTCCTCCTCATGGCGTGTCACAGACAGGCCCACACTTTCCAGCCGGCTCTCCGCCAATGCGAAATCGGCCTCCGCCCGGTTAAGCCGGCGCGCGGCCTCGCTGACCAGCCGGTCGGCATCCCGGCGGGCCTGACGCGCGATCCGGTCCGCCTCTGTCAGATCGGCAAGCCGTTTCGACAGGCTCTCATGCGCCGCCCGTGCACCTTCGAACTGCGCCGTGGCGCGGGCCAGCTCCTGTTTCAGCTCTTCCAGCCGGTTCATCTGTTGCAGCCGCATGGCGGCGGCCGAAGGCGCATCCTCGGCCCAGGCGCGGTAGCCATCCCACCGCCACAGATCGCCCTCGAGAGATACCAGCCGCTGACCGGGCTTCAGCAGCGGCTGCAGCCGCGCCGCCTCCTCCGGCTCAATGATCCCGATCTGCGCGATCCGGCGGCGCAGAACCTCCGGGACCGTCACCACATCGGCCAGCGGCCGGACCTCTCCGGGCAACCCCGGCAACGCGCCGTATTCCGGCATTGCCAGCCAGCCCGACGGCCCGTCCTCTGCCACCTGCGGCGCCCGCAGATCATCGGCCAATGCCGCGCCAAGCGCCTGTTCATAGCCGGGCGTCACCCGAACGGCGTCCAGAACCTGCCCGCCTTCGGCCGTATCGCGCTGCATCAGCCGGGCCAGCGCCGTGGTCTCTGCCTCAAGCGCGTTGACCTCACCTTCTGCCGAGGACCGCGCGCCGCGCGCCTCCGCTTCGCGCTGCTGCGTTTCCCCGCGCGCGGCATCGGCTTCGGCCAGCGTATCCTCGGCATTCTGCGCGGTGCGCTGCGCAATGCTCAGCGCATTTTCCGCCGCGCCGCGTTCCTGCGTGGCGCTGACCAGAACCTCACGTGCCGCGACAACAGCCGCCCGGGCCTTTTCGACCTCCGCCTCGGTACGCGTCATGGTACGGCGGCTGTCATCAAGAACCCGGTGGGCCGACTGATGCCGGGCCGCAAGCCGTGCGACATCTTCCGTCAGTTGCGACAGATCGTTTTCGCGCTGCGTCAGGATCGCCCCGGCCTGCCGCGCGGTTTCCGCAGCAGCGGCAAGCGCCTCCGAATGGCCTTCACTGGCCTTGGCCAGCTCTCTCTGTTCCCATTCAAGCCGCGAAATCGTTTCGCCTGCGTCGCGGTTCAACCCCTGCTCACGGTCGCGGTCGCGAACCAGCTGGTCCAGTCTCGCACGCAGCGCCTCGATCCGCTCGGCGGCCCGCGTCTCCTCTTCGGAAAGCGCATCCCGTTCCACGACCAGCCGTTGCAGAACCGCGCCTGCGATGGCCTCTTCCTCCCGCAGGGGGGGCAGCGCGGCCTCGGCAGCCGCGCGACCTTTGCCCGCGTCCAGCGCCGCCTTTTCGGCCTGAGCTGCCTGCATCACCGCGGTTTTCAGCGCGTCCAGTGCCACGCTGCGGCTTTCCTCTGCCTCCTGCCAGCGACGGAAGAGAAGCATTCCCTCCGCCCGGCGCAGTTCGGCACCGATGGCGCGGTAGCGCTGCGCCTGGCGGGCCTGACGCTCCAGCGTCTGCATCTGTTGCGCCAGCCCCTCGATCACATCATCGACCCGGGTCAGGTTCTGCTCCGCCCCGTTCAGCTTCAGCTCCGCTTCGTGCCGCCGCTGATAGAGGCCGGAGATCCCCGCCGCCTCCTCCAGCACCCGCCGCCGCGACTTGGGCTTGGCATTGATCAGCTCTGAGATCTGGCCCTGCCGCACCAGCGCGGGCGAATGCGACCCCGTAGACGCATCGGCAAAGAGCATCTGCACATCCCGCGCCCGCACATCCTTGCCATTGGCCTTGTAGGCAGAGCCCACATCGCGGGTGATCCGCCGCACGATCTCGATCCCGTCGGCATGGTTGAAGGCCGAGGGCGCCAGACGTTCACTATTGTCGATATGCAGCGCCACCTCGGCAAAGTTCTTGGCCCCGCGCGACGACGCGCCGGCAAAGATCACATCCTCCATCCCGCCACCCCGCATCGCGGTCGGGCGGTTTTCCCCCATGACCCAGCGCAGCGCCTCCAGCAGATTGGACTTGCCGCAGCCATTCGGGCCGACAACGCCGGTCAGCCCGTCCTGTATCAGCAGGTCGGTCGGGTCGACGAAGCTTTTGAACCCGGTCAGTCTGAGTTTGGAAAAGCGCAAATTCTGGGCCTGTCGGTGATTCCGGCTGTCGGAGAAGGGTGACGGAACCGCCCCCCTTCTGTCAACTTTGCGCCCTCAGCATATGGGTCACTCATGCAGGTTATCCCCAATATATTGCGCATATCCCTAGCAACGCTCTGCCCAGCCCCCCTCCACTGCGCCGCAATCCGCCATTTTCGCCCCTTGACCGGATCGTGCCGCCACGTCACTACAAAAGGGCAAGGTTCCTCATCAGGGTGCACACCACCCGAGGATCAAATGGGAATGCGGAACAGGTGACCCAATCCGGGGCCTTCAGCCGCAGCCGCCCCCGCGACTGTCAGCGGAGAGCGCGTGCCAGAGCCACTGGGAAACCGGGAAGGCGGCACAGCGCAGAGACCCGCCAGCCAGGAGACCAGCCCTGCGCCATATCAACCGGCCGTCGGGGATGACGGTCCAGGAGGACAGAACATGCATATCGAACCCGGAATTGTCACTGGCGCCAAAATGGTGCTGAGCTATGGAACAGCGGCCGCCGCCGCGACCTATACCGCCAAGCTGGTATGGGATCAGGTCAAGACCGGCGACGTCGCCCGGCTCGCCATCGGCACGGTCACGTCGACCATCCTGACCTTTGTCTTCTTCCAGATCCTGCCGCATTTCCCAGTCGGCGTGTCAGAGGTCCACTTTATCTTGGGCTCGACCCTCTTCCTGCTGTTTGGCGCGGCCCCTGCGGCCATCGGTCTGGCGCTTGGCCTTCTGGCTCAGGGCGTGTTTTTCGCACCCTTCGACCTGCCGCAGTACACGATCAACGTGACCACCCTGCTGGCGCCGCTCTACGCTATGTCGCTGCTGGCCCGCCGGATCATTCCCGCAGGCACCCGCTATGCCGATGTGAGCTACAAACAAGCCTTTGCGCTCTCGACCACCTTCCAGGCCGGAGTTGTCGCATGGGTCGCTTTCTGGGCCTTCTACGGCCAGGGTTTTGGTGCAACCACCGTCGCCTCCGTCATGTCCTTCGGCGCCGCCTATATGATGGTTGTCCTGATTGAACCGCTGGCCGATCTTGCCGTCCTCGCTGGCGCCAAGACCCTGCGCGACACCGGTTTCGCAAAGCTCTTCACACCACGGCTCTTCGCCGCCGCCTGATCCGCAGGCCAGTCGAGTACCGTTACGGGCGGCCCCGCAAGGGCCGCCTTTCCCCCTTTTGAAGAGGCCCCCATGCCCGCCAAGATCCCCGCCACCGTCGTTACCGGCTTCCTCGGCGCCGGCAAAACCACGCTGATCCGCCATATGCTGCAGAATGCAAACGGCAAGCGGATCGCGCTCATCATCAATGAATTCGGCGATCTCGGCGTCGATGGCGACATCCTGCGCGGCTGCGGTGACGAGACCTGCCGCGAAGAAGACATCATGGAGCTGTCGAACGGCTGCATCTGCTGCACCGTGGCCGAGGATTTCATCCCCACACTCGAAAAGCTCCTCGACCGCGACGACCGCCCCGACCATATCGTGATCGAGACCTCCGGCCTCGCCCTGCCCCAGCCGCTGGTCCGCGCCTTCAACTGGCCCGCGATCTCCACCCGCGTCACCGTCGACGGCGTGGTCACCGTGGTCGACGGCCCGGCCCACCACGCCGGCACCTTCGCCCATGACGTGGCCGCCGTGGATGCGCAGCGCGCGATGGACGAGAACCTCGACCACGAAACGCCCCTGTCCGAACTCTTCGAAGACCAGCTCGCCTGTGCCGACATGATCGTGGTCAACAAGTCCGACCTGATGGACAGCAGGGCCCTCACCGCCACCACCCAGACCCTGACCGAAGCCGTCCGCCCGGGTGTCCGCATCGTCCAGGCCGCCATGGGCGCCCTGCCGACCGAGGTCCTGCTTGGGCTTGAGACCGCCGCCGAGGCCGATATGGAGGCCCGCCACGAGGTCCATCATCATCACCACCATGATGATGACGAAGACGACGACCACCACGACCATGAGCACGACCACGGCCATGACGAATTCGAGTCGTTCGTCGTCACCCGCGGCGAAATCGCCGATCCCAAAGCCTATGCCGAACAGGTGGCCGAGGTCATCCGGACCCACGGCATTCTCCGCCTCAAAGGCTTTGCTGCCGTCACGGGTAAACCCATGCGCCTGACCCTGCAGGCCGTCGGTCCGCGCATCGACACCTATTACGATCAGCCCTTTGGCACGGCCCCCCGTGAAACCCGCCTCGTCGTGATCGGCCAGACCGGCCTCGACCGCGCCGCCATCGAAAAGGCCCTGGTATCGGACGGAGTTCCCGCATGATCACCGTCGAACCCGGCAATCCGCTGATCCCGCCCGCCTCCGATCTTCTCGATGCCAGCCAGGCCCTGATGCGCCGCCTCTTCAACCCGGAGGAGAACCATTTCCTCTCCCATGCCGCGCTGGCCAAACCCGACGTGCGCTTCTTCACCGCCCGCGACGGGACCGAAACCCTCGGCACGGCGGCCCTGAAACTCTGCGACGGCTATGGCGAGGTCAAAAGCTTCTTCGTCACCGAAGCCGCCCGTGGCCGTGGCGTCGGTGCCGCCCTCCTGCGTCAGATTGAAGACACCGCCCGCGCGGAAGGCCTGACCCTCCTCCGCCTCGAAACCGCCGACAAACTTGACGCCGCCTGCCGCCTCTACGAACGCCACGGCTTCACCCGGCGCGGCCCCTTCGGCGATTACGAAGATAACAATACCTCGGTATTCATGGAAAAATCCCTTCCCACCCCGGCCTGACCGCCCCCTTCATCTTTCCCGAAATACTCCCGCCGGAGGCCTCGCCTCGCAGAGGCGATCCGGAGCCCGCCATGCACCTTCTCGCCGCCACCCCCGGACGTGTCGACGACACCGAAGCGGTCGATCTCAACCAGACCCCGGCTGATCTGATCGTGATCTCCGCCGCCGATACCGAACTCGCCGCCCTCTCCCAGGCCCGTGCGACGATGGAGCACCCGCCAACCCTCCGCCTCGCCAACCTGTCGAACCTGCAGCATCCGATGTCCGTGGACCTGCATCTCGACGATACGGCGACAAAATCGAAACTCGTGATCGCCCGTATCCTCGGCGGCGCCGCCTACTGGTCCTACGGCCTGACCCAATACGCCGCCCGCCTGCGAGAGGCCGGCGTGCCCTTCGCCGCCCTGCCCGGCGACGACAAACCCGATGCGGAACTCCGCGCCCTCTCCACCATCGAAGAAGACGACTACACCGCTCTCTGGCAGGCCCTCGTCGAAGGCGGCCCCGAAAATGCCACCACCTTCCTCACCCATGCCCGCGCCATCATCGCCGATACGGAGCGCCCGGCCCCGCCCCGCCCCCTGCTCAAATCCGGCCTCTACTGGCCCGGCGCCGAGGGCCCTGACCTGACGATGCTCCGTCAGAGCTGGACCGAAGGCGCGCCCACCGTCCCCATTGTCTTCTACCGCGCCCTCCTGCAGGCCGGGGACCTCGGCCCGGTCAACCGCCTGACCCGCCAGCTCCTGCGTGCCGGTCTGAACCCGCTTCCCGTCTACGTCGCCTCCCTGAAGGACCCGGTCTCCGCCGCCACGCTCGACCACCTCTTCACCGAAACCACGCCGGAGCTCATCCTCAACCTCACCAGCTTCGCGGTCGGCTCCCCGCATGGCGACGAAACCGGTCAGAACCCCCTGACCGCCGCCTCCGCCAACAAGAGCCCGGTCTTCCAGGTCGTCCTCTCCGCCACGTCGGAGGAGGTCTGGTCCGACACCCTCACCGGCCTCTCCGCCCGCGACATCGCCATGAACGTCGCCCTGCCAGAGGTCGACGGCCGCATCCTGTCCCGCGCCGTGGCCTTCAAGGGCGAGGTCCATTTCGACCCCGACACCCAATGCCCCATCGCCGGCTGGCAGACCCGGGGCGACCGGATCGATTTTGTCACCCGCCTTGCCGCGAACTGGACAACCCTGCGCCGCACCGCCCCCGCCGACCGCAAAACCGCGATCATCCTGGCGAACTACCCCAACAAGGACGGCCGCCTCGCCAATGGCGTCGGCCTCGACACCCCCGCCGCCACCGTCCATGTGCTGAGACTGCTGGCGGAAAACGGCTATACCCTTAAAAACGCCGCCGCCGACAGCGCCGGCCTGATGGCGGAAATCACCGCGGGCCCGACCAACCACCTCACCGACCGCACCGAAAGACAGGGCGGCACCTTCCTGCCCCTCGCCACCTATCTCCACCATTTCAACGCCCTTCCCTGGGAGGTGAAGCAACAGATCACCACCCGCTGGGGCCGCCCCGAGGACGACCCCTTCCTGACAGAGGCCGACCCAAAGACCGACCCCTGCTTTTTCTTGCCTGAAATATCCCCGCCGGAGGCATCCGACGCCACCACAAGCGCGCCGCCTGCCAAGGGCACAGCGGGCTTCAAACTCTCCCTCCACCCGCATGGCAATGTGATGATCGGCGTCCAGCCCGCCCGCGGCTATAATATCGACCCGGAAGAGACCTATCACAGCCCCGACCTGCCGCCGCCGCACAACTACCTCGCCTTCTACATCGCGCTGAGAGAGGCCTGGGGCGCCCAGGCCATGATCCACATGGGCAAGCACGGCAATCTCGAATGGCTGCCCGGCAAGGCCATTGCCCTGTCAGAAACCTGCCTGCCGGAGGCCGTGCTGGGCCCCCTGCCCCATATCTACCCCTTCATCGTCAATGACCCGGGCGAGGGGACACAGGCCAAGCGCCGCGCTCAGGCGGTGATCATCGACCACCTCACCCCGCCCCTGACCCGCGCCGAAAGCTACGGTCCACTGCGCGATCTCGAAGCGCTGGTGGATGAATATTACGAAGCCGCCGGCGTCGACCCCCGCCGCATCACCCACCTGCGCCGCGAGATCCTGTCGCTCACCGCGGCCACCGGCGTCGATCAGGACGCGGGCTTCACCGGGGCGGAGGAGACCGACCTCGCGAAACTCGACGCCTGGCTCTGCGAGCTGAAAGAGGCACAGATCCGCGACGGGCTGCACATCTTCGGCCAGTCGCCAACAGGCCGGCTGCATCGTGACTTGCTCATCGCCCTGACCCGCATCCCGCGCGGCGACGGCAAGGGGGCGGACGCCTCCCTCCCCCGCGCGCTGGCCACCGATCTGGCGCTGGACTTCGACCCGCTCGACTGCGACATGGCGGCTCCCTGGACCGGCCCCCGCCCGGAGGCTCTGCAAGCGCTCTCGACAGAGACATGGCGGAGCACTGGCGACACGGTGGAGCGTCTCGAACTGCTGGCCGCGCAGCTCCTCGACCAATGGCTCGACAACCGCCCGACCGCCCCCGGCCCCGCCGCAACCCCTGTCCTCACCGCCATCCGCGACACCATCGCGCCAGTGCTGAGCAGCTGCGGCCTGCAGGAAGGCTCGGGCCTCCTCACCGCCCTTTCAGGGCAATTCGTCGACCCGGCGCCATCCGGCGCGCCCACACGGGGCCGGCTGGACACCCTGCCCACCGGGCGCAATTTCTTCAGCGTCGACAGCCGCGCCGTGCCCACCCCCACCGCCTGGAAACTCGGCTGGAAGAGCGCGACCCTGTTGATCGACCGCCACCTGCAGGACCATGGCGATTACCCCCGCACCCTGCTGATCACCGCCTGGGGCACCGCAAATATGCGCACCGGCGGCGACGATATCGCTCAGGCCCTCGCGCTGATGGGCGTCAAACCCACCTGGGACGCCGCCAACCGACGCGTCACCGGGTTCGAGATCCTGCCCGCCACCACGCTCGGCCGCCCCCGCGTCGACGTGACCCTGCGCATCTCCGGCTTCTTCCGCGATGCCTTCCCTCAGCTCATCGCACTCTTCGACAGCGCCGCCCGCGCGGTCCAGCAGCTGGACGAACCCGAGGACATCAACCCCGCCGCCGCCCGCACCCGCGCCGGCGAGGCAGAGCACCGCATCTATGGCTCCAAACCCGGCGCCTATGGCGCGGGGCTGCAGGCCATGATCGACGAAAGGCTCTGGAACGACCCTGCCGATCTGGCAGAGGCCTATCTGACCTGGGGCGCCTATGCCTATGGCGCGAAAACCGAAGGCGCAGCGGACCGCGCGGGCCTCGAACAGCGGCTGTCGCAGACCCAAGCGATTGTCCAGAACCAGGACAACCGCGAACACGACCTTCTGGACAGCGACGATTACTACCAGTTCGAAGGCGGCGCCTCTGCCGTGATCCAGCACCTCCAGGGGGCCGCCCGCCCGGTCTATCACAATGACCACTCGCGCCCCGAACGGCCCGTGATCCGCACGCTGGACGAAGAGATCGCCCGCGTCCTGCGCTCCCGCGTGGTCAATCCGAAATGGATCGACGGGGTCAAACGCCATGGCTACAAGGGCGCCTTCGAGATCGCCGCGACTGTCGACTACCTCTTTGCCTTTGCCGCGACGACCGGTGCCGTGAAGAACCACCATTTCGACCTGGTCGAACAGGCCTTCCTCGAAGACGAGGCCACCCGTGACTTCATCCAAGACGCCAACCCGGCCGCGCTGAAGGAAATCGCCGAACGCCTGCAGGAAGCCATCGACCGCAACCTCTGGACGCCGCGCTCCAACTCCGCCCGCGCCCGCATCGCGGCGCTGACGTGACCCCCGCTGCACATCATCTTCGTCTTGCCGCGAATATCCAGAGCGGCACTCTGTCCGACAGTCGCGGAACCGCTGCGGCCGCGCCCCTGTCCCCATAAGCGAACCTGGCGCGATATGACCCCTGTCCCAGCCCCGATCCGACTGTCCCCAAACGCCCCCGAAATTCCGGCAACGCGCGACCTGCTCATACGTGCCTTCGCCTATATGGAGGGCCGGATCGACCCGCCCTCTTCCCTTGGTCGTATGACGGAGGGCAGCCTGCGGCGGGACGCAGAGGAAAAAGAGCTCTGGATCATTCCCGGCCCGGGCCTTCCGGGGCAGTCCATCAGCGCTCCACTTGCCTGCGTCATCCTGACCCCAGATCAACACCACCTCTACATTGGCAAGCTCGCCGTGGATGAAACGGCGCGCGGCCTTGGCCTCGCCCGGGTCCTGCTGGACCACGCCGGGACCCGCGCCCGATCGCTTGGCCTGCCACTGCTCCGCCTGCAGACGCGAGTCGAACTGACCGAAAACCACGCAACATTCATGGCCCTCGGATTTCAGGAGGTCGGCCGGACGGCGCATTCGGGCTATGACCGGCCGACGAGCATCACCTACGAACGCGCTGTCAACAGTGACGGACCACCGGCAGACTGATCCCGCGCCGCCCCTTCAGCACCGCCTCGACCTCACAGGCCGGGGCAGCACGCCCGCCGCAATTCAACCGGCCGACAAGAACCGCAGCATCCCCGGCAAGCTGCGTGACCCGGCATCCGCTGGCCATCTGCATTGCAATGGCCCCCCGACCGGCAAGCGGTCCGATACGCGGCGCAAACTGCGGGTTCGTCCGGACGGATTCCGCGATATCCCCGGTGACATATACCGTGAAATCACTGCCTTCGACGCTGTGCCGGCTGACAGCCCCATTGCCGAATCCGGGGGTCGGCGCATCGCATCCGCCGACAGTAGAGACGGCTAAAAGCACAGCAAAAGAAGAATAAATCCGGGTCATTTTCTATTCAGACCACCCGCCGATTAACATGTGATTAACGGAAAGACCGGGCTGCGACATCTTGCCCACACGCATTCACATTTTTGAATGTTATATACATTCATAATTGTGAATGTTTAGGAGATCGCCATGACACAGCCAACACGTCCCGCGGATCGATACACGCCGCTGTACTTCCTGTCCTCGGTTGGGGCCGGCGGCCTGGCCGTCACATTTTTCATGTACCTGATGTTCTGGGTGCCGCATCCAGACGCCCCGGTTCCGGTCTTCAATGACATCCTGGCCGCCTGGTCCACCGGCACCCCGCCCCGGCAGATCGCAATTGTCATCGCCATGACCGGCATTGCGGTCTTTGCCTTCCTCAACATCAAGGCCCTGCTCTGGAACCTCGCGGCCTTTGCAGAATTCGCCAGGACGGAGGCCTATACCGCATTGCGCCAGTCGAATGCCGAGGCGACCCTGCTCGCCCGCCCCCTCGCCTTGGCCATGTCGGTGAACGCGCTCTTTATCGTCGGCCTCGTCTTCGTGCCGGACCTCTGGAATATCGTCGAATACCTCTTTCCCGCCGCCATGCTGGCCTTTGTCCTGATCGCGGGCCTCGCCCTGCGCGAGATCGGGGTCTTTCTCGGCCGCATCCTGTCCTCGGGCGGCGCCTTCGATATGACGCAGCACAACAGCTTCGGGCAGCTTCTGCCCGCCTTCGCCCTGGCCATGACCGGCGTCGGGCTGGCCGCACCGGCTGCCATGTCCACCAATCCGACAACCGTGGGCGTTGCGCTGATCCTGTCGACATTTCTGGCGACGGCTTCGACCATCTATGCAGCGATTGCCCTGATCACGGCCATGTCGTCCATGCTGCACCATGGTACCGCGAAGGAAGCCGCGCCGACGCTTATGATCGTTGTGCCCCTGATGACCATCCTTGGCATTCTGATCATGCGTCAGGACCATGGCCTGCACACGACATTCGGCGGTCACACCACCACGGCCGACACGCTGATGTTTCTCGCGCGGTTTGTCTCTGTTCAGCTGCTGTTCCTCGCGCTTGGCCTGGTTGTCATGACCCGGCAGGGCTATTTCAAATCTTTTGTCTTTGGCCACAAAACCTCGCCCGGGTCCTACGCGCTGGTCTGCCCCGGGGTCGCCTTTCAGGTTCTGATGTTCTTTTTCATCAACAAGGGGCTTGTGGCCGCGCAGATCATCGACAAGTTTTCGCCCGCCTACTGGGGTCTGACGGCCGTCGCACTGACCGCGCAGGCCGCCATGGTTCTGCTCGTCTTCCGGCTCAACCGGCAGCATTTCGGACGGCCCCGGTCGACAGCGGCAGTTCCCGCGGAATAATCCCGGAGCAGTAGAGATCAGGGGCGGCCCCGCCGGGCCGCCCTTTCGCTTGCCCGCCCCTGCCCCGCGCGATACCTCTGTTCCGCGCCATGCAGGAGACAGCCATGACCACCGATCCCGACCGCCACGCCGAAAAGATGGCCAAGAAGAAGGCCGCCCGCGACAAGATCATGGCAACCAAGACGGATGAAAAGGGTCTGGTCATCGTTCACACCGGCAAGGGCAAGGGCAAGTCGACCGCCGCCTTCGGCATGATCTTTCGCTGCATCGCGCATGAGATGCCCTGCGCCGTGGTCCAGTTCATCAAGGGCGGCATGTCCACCGGCGAGCGCGACCTGATCCTGTCGGCGTTCCCTGACAGATGCGCTTTCCATACGATGGGCGAAGGCTTCACCTGGGAAACCCAGGACCGGACCCGCGACACGGAGATGGCCCAGGCCGCCTGGGAAAAGGCCAAAGACCTGATCCGCGATCCTGCCAACCGCATGGTCCTGCTGGACGAAATCAACATCGCACTGCGCTACGACTATATCGACGTGGCCGAGGTCATAGCCTTCCTGCAAACGGAAAAGCCGGACATGACCCATGTCGTCCTGACCGGTCGCAATGCCAAGGACGAACTGATCGAGGCCGCGGACCTCGTCACCGAAATGGAACTGGTCAAACATCCTTTCCGCTCTGGCATCAAAGCGCAGATCGGCGTCGAATTCTGACGAGTCCGGACGGGGTCTCACCGAGACAATCGGGCTGCCGCCATACTTTCGTCACAATTTAAGCGAGAATGGATCGTCACTCTGCTACCTTTGGCTGAAAGACGATAATGCTCCAGAATTCCCCCGGACTTTTTCTTCCCGGTACACATGTACCGACCTTCACCCAGACCGGCCCGAATGCGCAGCCGGTCGAGTTTGACGGAAGCTCCGGGCGCTTCACTGTACTGTGTTTTCTGGGCAGTCTCGGCAACAGACAGTCGACAGCCGCCGCCCAGGCGATGAAGGCGCGTCCCGATCTGTTCGACGGGCAGCTCGCGGATTGCATTTTGATTTCTACAAATCCCGGCGACGCCTCCGCTGATCAGATCTACGGTGCTCCGGGCTCTTACCAGCTTGTCCTCGACCTTGATGGCAAAGTCAGCGACCTCTTCGGCAGCACACGGCCCGATGCGATCGCCGCCGACGGGCGCAAACGGCTGACCCGTTTCTGGCTGATCGTGGACCCGGAGATGAAAACTGTCGCCCGCATCTCCTTTCGCGATGACATGTCGGATATCTCGGATGTCATTCAGCTGCTCGAACGTCAGCCGCGGCCCGGCGCGCCGGCCGGGCCTGAGATCATGGCACCGATCCTGTTCCTCCCCAATGTGTTCGAAGCCGATCTCTGCACACGGCTGGTCGCGCTCCATCAGACACAGGGCAGTGCCGAAAGCGGGGTCATGCGCAATGTCGCCGGCCGGACCGTGGAAGTCGCCGATCACACCTACAAAAGCCGGCGCGATCACGAAATCGCGGACAAGGCGCTGATCTCTACCCTTCAGCAACGCTTCCGGGACCGGGTCATGCCGCACATTGCCAAGGCGTACCAATTCCAGGTCACCCGGATGGAGCGCTACATCGTGTCCTGTTATGCCGCCGAAGAGGGCGGGCATTTTGCGCCGCACCGGGACGACACAACCTATGCGACCGCACATCGCAGGTTTGCCGTATCAATCAACCTGAACGACGATTTCGACGGTGGCGAGGTCAGCTTCCCGGAATTCGGGTCCCGCAGCTTCCGCGCCCCGCCGGGCGGCGCCGTCGTTTTCTCCTGTTCGCTTCTGCATGCGGTCAGCCAGGTCTCACGCGGGCGGCGATACGCTTTCCTGCCGTTTCTCTTCGACGAAGCCGCGGCCCGCATCAGGGAGAAACACAAAGCCAGCAGCAAGGGCGCCCGGCCCGGCGCGACCCCCGCAGAACCCGCTGTGTGATCCGTCAGCGCGACAGCCGATAGGCCATAAAAAAACCCGGCTGCAATGCGCCGGGTTTTTCTTTGATTATGACGCGCCGGCTCAGTGCAGCTTCGTCTCGACCGTCGCGATGGAATCGTCGATCATCTTGTTGGCATCCGCTGCCTTCATCTGACCGGCAATGACCTCGCGCGCCGCAGCCACGGCCACGATGACGGCACGGTCCTTGACCTCTTTCACGGCCGAAGCCTCGGCCGACGCGATCTGGTCCTCCGCAGCGGCAAGGCGCCGCTTGATCGAAGCATCCAGATCGACCTTGGCCTGAGCAGCAGCATCGGCCGCCTCTTTCTTGGCCGACTCGACGATGCGGTCCGCCTGGGCCTGAACTTCTTTCTGCTTGCGTTCGTAGGAGGCCAGCAGAGCCTGCGCTTCTTCGCGCAGCGATTTGGCTTCGTCCAGCTCGGCGCTGATCTGGTCAGCCCGCTTGTCGAGCAGCCCGGCAATCGTCTTCGGCACCTTGAAGTAGATCAGGATGACGACAAACAGGATGAAGGCCAGCAGAACGATGAAGTTCGTATTGGTCAGCGAAAAGAACGGGCCGGTCGCGGCGAAGGCCGGCTGGGCCATGAGGATGGCGGCGAGGGTGGCGAGAATACGCATGGATCAGCCTTTCATCCGGTCGGTGACGGCCTTGTCGATGGCCGCGCTGTCTGCACTGAAGCCGAGGGAGGCAACGACGGCCTGGGCAGTGTCCTTGGCCACGGCCTCCACGCTGACCAGCGCATTGGCGCGGATTTCTGCGATGGCCTTTTCGCCCTCGGCCTGACGGGCGGAAATCTCCGCATCCGCCTTGGCGATGGCAGCGTTCAGATCGGCCTGAATATCGGCGCGGGTCTTGGCGACGATCTCATTCGCCTCGGCCCGGGCATCGGCCAGCGCCTTTTCATAGGCGGCCTCGGCGTCCTTGGCCTTCTGCTTCAGATCCTCGGCGGCGGCGATGTCATTGGTGATGGCACCGGCGCGTTCGGCCAGAACGGCACTGATCCGCGGCAGGGCCACTCGGCTGAGGATGAAGTAGATGACGACCAGAGTGACGATCAGCCAGAAGATCTGGTTGCCCCAGTGGTCGAAGTTCAGCTGCGGCATGCCGGGCGTGCTTGCGGCATGCTCTGCAACGCCGGTCGCATCGGCAAGACCGTCTGAATGTTCTGTGGCCATATCGTCCTCCGTCGGACCATCGGGTGAAATTCGGTCGGTCTTTCCCGGGGGTCAGGACGGAACCTCCGTCCGGGGCGCATTGGGCGGAACCAAGGCTCCGCCCCTGCGTAAGGATAGCAGTCTTCAGATCAGACGGCGAACATCAGCAGCAGCGCGATCAGGAACGAGAAGATCCCGAGCGCTTCTGCGAAGGCGATGCCGATGAAGAGCGTTGCGGTCTGGGACGCCGCGGCAGAGGGGTTGCGCAGCGCGCCGGCCAGGTAGTTGGCAGCAACGTTGCCCACACCAAGAGCTGCGATGCCGGTGCCGAGGCCTGCGATACCTGCGCCGATATGTGCGAGTTGACCTTCCATGGGTGTATCTCCTTACGATTGGAAGTTGGCGTTCTTTAAGAAACGGGTCCGGACCTTAGTGCCCAGGATGCAGTGCATCCTTCAGGTAGACACAGGTCAGAATGGTGAAAACATAGGCCTGAATGAAGGCCACGAGGACCTCAAGGCCATACATCGCGGTGATCGCCAGGATCGACACGGGCGAGACCACGGCAATGGCGGCAAAGCCCGCGAAGACCTTGATCACGGCGTGACCGGCCATGACGTTACCGGCAAGACGGATGGAGTGGCTGACGGGGCGCACGAAGTAGGAGATCAGCTCGATCACCGCGAGAACCGGACGCAGCGGCAGCGGGGCGGAGGTCACCCAGAAGAGCCCCAGGAAATGCGTGCCATGCTTCATCAGCCCGTAGATCGTGACGGTCAGGAAAACCGCCAGAGCCAGAATGATCGTCACCGCGAAATGCGAGGTCGTGGTGAAGGACATCGGGATCAGGCCAAGGAAGTTGGCAAAAACGATGAACATGAAGAGCGTCATCACATAGGGGAAGAAGATCAGCGCATCCTTGCCCGCCACATCCTCGACCATCTTGTAGATGAAGCCATAGGCCATTTCCGCGACCGACTGGCCGCGCGAGGGGATCGTGGCGCGGCGCGATGTCATCATGACCATCAACGCGGCAATGCCGAGGATCGCGATCGCCATCCAGAGGGTCACATTGGTGATCGTATACCAGTGAACCGGGCCGTCGCCGAACAGCGGTTTGACGATGAACTGGTCCATCGGGTGAAAGACGAGCCCGCCGCCTTCGCCGTGCGCTGCTGCCTCACCGTGTGCCGCTGCCGTTTCAGTCGCCATCTCGGTTCCCTTCGTCTGTGGCGGGAGGAGCCCCCGCCGGCTTGTCCGCGCTGATCTCTGCCGCCGACCGCATCATGGTCTTGATGCCGGCGGCGAGGCCCAGCAATGTAAAGATCAGCATCATCACCGGGATCGTGCCCAGAAGGACGTCGAGCCCGTATCCGATGCCGAAACCGATCCCAAGACCGGCCACGAGTTCGATCACCATGCGCCAGGCGAGGTTCGCCGCCGAATAGTGATCGTCCTCACGGGGCTTTGGCGCCTGCTTGCCCTTGGCGGCGGCAATCCGGGTTTCCAGATCGGCCAGCCGGTTGGCATCGTGGTCAGACACGGTTGTCCCCTCGGAATTCTCTGGGTCTTGCTAAGGTCAAGGAATGGTTAAGTCAAGCTGACTCAATGGATGCGGAACATGAGATTAAGTTACGGAATTTTTTGAGTATTTTTGGAAATATGAAGAGGGGGTCGGGCGCCCTTTGCCCCACTATCGGCGCTAACGGGGGCGTCAGGCATATTCAACTCAGCGGTTGAGTTTAGCGCGCAACGCCGAAGGGAATTCTCAACCGGATGGTTGACCGTTGGCGGGTTGCGGGCCCAGATGGAGGCATGTCCGATACGCTCGACACCGTCTTTGCCGCTTTGGCCGACCCAACACGCCGGGCGATCCTCGCCATGTTGCTGGAGGATGACATGGCTGTGACCGATGTGGCGGAACCCTTCGAGATGTCGCTGGCCGCGATCTCCAAACACCTGACCATTCTGACCCGGGCCGGGCTGATCAGTCAGGACAAGCGCGGCCGCGTGAAATGGTGCAAGCTGGAGCCTGACGCGCTGCGTGCGGCCTCTGTCTGGATGCAGGGGTTCGGACAGTTCGAGCCGGTGAACCTCGACGCGTTTGAGCGGTTTCTCCAGGCGGAACTGCCGGAGGCCGATCCCTCCTAGGCGTGTTCGTCCTTGAGCAGGAGGACAAGGGCGAGGATCGTGATCGCCACGCCCAGCAGGATGAAAGGCGGCGGCAAGCCGCGCCCCCAGCCGGCCTCCCACAGGATGACCCAGGACGGCACGAGATAGGTATAGGCCATCACCTTGGCCGAGGGCAGACGCAGCGAGGCATATTGCATCAGCACGAAGGACACGGCGGAGGACAGGACCGCGATATAGAGGATCGTGATCCAGACGATCCCGGGCAGCGCCAGCCAGTCCGTACCGAGAATATCGCCAAAGCCATAGGCACCGACCATCACCACCGCGCCACAGAGCATGCCGAAGGTAAAGACGACCGGCGGCTCGCCGCGGTTCAGCCGCGGCACCAGCGGCGTGTAGAGCGCATGCGCCACGCAGCCCCAGAAATAAATCCATTCGCCATGACCTATCTGGAACCGGAGGAAGGCCGCGAGATCGCCGCGAAAGATCACCCACATGGCCCCGGTGGCCCCGATTGCCAACGCCCCGATCATCCGGCCCGTCGTACGCTGGCGCAGCAGAAGCCAGCCGAACACGGCCGCCATGACCGGCACCAGGGTAAAGACCGCGGCCGCCGCGACCGGATCGGCCGTCTTCAGCCCCTGGAACATCAAGACGAAATAGGTCCCGAAGACACCGCCCATCAGCAGGTAGCGCCAGGGGGCCCGCAGGGCGCTGCGGTCGATGCCCGTCGTTGCCAGCGCGACCACCCCGACCAGCACCGCCGCGATCACAAAGCGCAGCGCATTCAGAGCCGCCGGTGCGATAAACGGCGCCGCCAGTGCTCCCAGCGAAAACGACCCCGCCACGATGAAGGAAAAGAGCAGCATCGCCAGATGCCCGCGCAGCGCCTGCGTCATGGGATCAGTCGCAGTCTTTCAGATGCTGCGTATGCTCCTTGAGATAGCGCAGCAGCGTCTGCACCTTGTTGGTCCGGTGCAGATCCATATGGGTCACGAGCCAGAGCCGGCTGTCCCATTCCTCCAGCGGCGGATGCACCTCGATCAGATCGGGGTTTTCCGACTTCTCGTAGGTGCGCATGAAGCCGAGGCCCACGCCATTCAGCACCGCCTCCCGCTGGGCCTTGTCGTCGCCGGTGCGGAAAACGACCTGACGTTCGGGGATATTCTCTCGCATCCAGCGGGCAAAGGGCGCGCGGCTGGCCGGATCATCGGCGCCGACAAAGCGGTGCCCCTCCATATCGCCGGGGATGGAGGGCATGCCATGCCGTTCGATATAGCTCTTGCTGCCGTAAATGGCGAAACGCATATGCAGGAAAGGCTGGACGACATTGTCGGGCTGGCTGGGCGCGGAGCCGGCGCGGATCGCCACATGCGCCTCCCCATATTCCAGCCGGAAGAGCCGGGCGGAGGTCAGGTAGCGCAGGGTGACATCGGGATAGTCGCACTGGAACCGCGATAGCACCGGCACGAGGAAGCTCGACAGGCCGGAGATCGTGGTGACCACCAGCTCGCCTGACACATCCGACCCGCGCCCCTTGATCCGGCCCGAAAGCTGGGTGAACTGATCATCCGTCGCCTGGGCGACCCGCAGCAGATCCTGCCCGGCCTCTGTCGGCGTGTAGCCGCGCGCATGGCGCTGGAAAAGCTTTACGCCCAGCCGCGTCTCCAGCGCGTCGATATGCCGGATCACGGTGGCATGGTGCACACCTAAAACCTCGGCCGCGCCGGAGACCGTGCCCAGACGGGCAACCTGATAGGCGGTGCGGACCTCGTCCCAGTTCTCCATGATACCCTTCGTGCGCTGAGGAACCCTGAGCGCAGAGGAAATGCCTTTTTGTGCACATGTGCAAGAGGGCTGACGCGTCTGAGGCTCAGGCTGCTGACAGATAGGCCTGCAGCTGATCGGCAAAATGCGGAATTGCCCGGGGATGCGGCGGATAGCGGTCCGGCTCCATCAGGAACCAGCCCTGCCCCTCGTCACCAAAGACGATCTTGGCAGCGGCGCTGTCGGGCAGGCGCGCGACATAGAACCACGAGACGCCATTGGACCGCTCCACCCGCCGCGACCAGATCAGATCGCGCCGGATCAGCACCAGCCCCAGCTCCTCCTGCGTTTCGCGCAGGACGCAGCCCTCCGGGTCTTCTTCCCCTTCGCGCCCGCCACCGGGAAAGTCGAGATGGCCGGGCCAGGGGATCGTGTCGATATCGTCGCGCTCGATCACCAGCAGGGACCGGCCCACAAACAGGATGAGCTTGGCACCGTTGAACTCTGTTTCCATTTCGGATCGGGGGGACTGTTGCTGCATTCTGGGTCAGATATAATGCAGCCCATCCGAATTGCGATGCCCGAAGTGCCGACCATGGACGCCCTCTGCCGCGACTGCCTCAACTGGTTCACGCCCCGCGCGGGCGGCGCGCCCCGCTGCCCCGCCTGTGCCAGCCGCCGGGTCATTGCGCATGCGGAGCTGGGCACGCTGTCCATCGCCCATATGGATTGCGACGCCTTCTATGCCTCCGTCGAAAAGCGCGACAACCCGGAGCTGCGGACCAAGCCGGTGATCATCGGCGGCGGGCGGCGCGGCGTCGTCTCGACCGCCTGTTATATCGCCCGCATCCGGGGCGTCCGCTCGGCCATGCCGATGTTCCAGGCGCTGAAACTCTGCCCGGAGGCGGTGGTGATCAAGCCGCGCATGTCCGCCTATGTGGAGGCGTCGAAAGCCATCCGCGAGATGATGGAAGAGCTGACGCCGGTGATCGAGCCGCTCTCGCTCGACGAGGCCTTCATCGACCTGACCGGCACCGAACGGCTGCACGGCCACCCGCCCGCCTATATGCTGGCGCGGCTGATCCGGCGGATGCGGGACGAGCTGGGGCTGACCGGCTCCATCGGCCTGTCACATAACAAGTTTCTGGCCAAGGTCGCCTCCGATCTCGACAAGCCGCGCGGGTTTTCGGTGATCGGCAAGGCGGAGACGGCGGAGTTCCTGCGCGACAAGCCTGTCCGGCTGATCTGGGGCGTCGGCGCCGCCACGCAGGCGAGCCTCGACAAGGCCGGCATCCGGACATTTTCCGATCTGCTGAGATGGGACCGGGCCGACCTGACCGCCCGCTTCGGGTCGATGGGCGACAGGCTCTGGCATCTCGCACGCGGACAGGATGCTCGCCGCATTTCGGCACATGCGCCGGTCAAGTCGATCTCCAAGGAGACGACCTTCAACGAGGATACCAGCGATCCGGACCTGCTCGACGGCCATATATGGCGCCTGTCGGAACAGGTGGCCGACCGCGCCAAGGCCAAGCGCACCGCGGGCCGCGTGGTGACGCTGAAGCTGAAGCGGAAGGATTTCACCGCGATCACCCGGCGGGTGTCACTGCGCGACCCCGCGCAGCTGGCCGATACGATCTATCGCACCGCGCGGGGCCTGTTTGACGCCGTGGGGCCCGAAGGCCCCTACCGGCTGATAGGGGTTGGCATCTCGGACCTCGTACCGGAGAGCAACGGGGGCGCCTCCGGTGACCTGCTCGATCCGGATGCCAGGCGCCGGGGCGATGCCGAACGTGCCACGGATGCGATCCGCAAACGCTTCGGCCCCGACGCGATCCTGAAGGGGCGGGCCCTCCGTTAGATCAGAATTCCTCCGGCGGATCGATCCAGCGACCGGCCTTCCAGCGGCGATGCCGCTTGTGATCTTCGTGCAGAGGGCGGATCTGCGGGCGATGAAACCCGGTAGCGCCCATGAAAGTTCTGGCATAAATTCCAAGCATTGCGACCTCCTGATCTATCGCGTTTCGATGCTTGTAATATGAGCAATACCTGCCTTACCGTCGAATCAGGAATGTTGCGACAATGTAAGGAAAACTTACGATGGACTGGACCAGCCTGCCGCCGCTCACCTCATTGCGTGCACTGGCCGCCTATGCCGAAACCGGTTCCATGGCGCGGGCGGGCGACAGCCTCAACGTCAGCCATGCCGCCATAAGCCAGCAAATCCGCGCGCTGGAGGATCACCTTGGCCTGACCCTGCTGGAGGGCAAAGGCGCCTCCCGCGACCTGACCCCCGAGGGTCGCGCCCTGGCCGAGGCCGCGCTGCAGGGTTTCGACACCATCGCCAGCCTTGTCGCCGAACTGACCGGCCGCGATGCCGAACGGGCGGTGCAGATCACCACGACCCCCTCCTTCGCCTCTTTCTGGCTGATGCCGCGCCTTGCCGATTTCCGGCAAAGGCACCCCGATATCTCCCTCATGATCGACCCCTCCCCGGCGCTGCGAGCAATCCAACCGGGTGGGCTCGACATGGCCGTGCGCTATGGCTCCGGCAGCTGGCCGGGGCTGGAGGCGACACTGCTGGTCGAAACCCCCATCGCCGTGGTCGCCGCCCCCTCCCTTGTCGGCGACAGGCAATTCGCCGAACCCGGAGAGCTGACGGAGTTCCACTGGCTCCAGGAGCTCGGCACGAACGAGGCCTCGGATTTCCTCGAACTTCATGGCTCCGTCCTGAACAGGGCGAGGGGTGTCTCCTCCCTCCCCGGTCACCTCATGGTGGAGGCTGCAAGGCTGGGACAGGGTGTCGCGGTCTCTGCCCGGGCCTTCATCGAACAGGATCTCGAGGCCGGGCGCCTGCGCCTGCTCTTCGAAGATACCCGAAAGAAAGGCTATTATCTGGTGTCCCGCCCCGGCGTCATGCGCCCCTCGGCCCGCGCACTGCACCGCTGGCTGCGTACAAACGCGCCTGACACGTAAGACATATCGGCCCCCATATTTGACACAGGTCAAGGTGGACACGGATCGACCCTGCGAGAAGCATTCAAACTTTTAGATACATACGGAGTGAGTCGCCCGTGTCCCTCAGCGCGCCGAACCAACCGGAACACCTCTATGCCGCCCGCGAGCCGATCTTTCCGCGCCGCGTATCGGGCCGTTTCCGCAATCTGAAATGGGTCATCATGCTGGTGACCCTTGGCATCTACTACCTGACGCCCTGGATCCGCTGGGACCGGGGCCCGAACCTGCCCGATCAGGCGGTGCTGGTCGATCTCGCCAGCCGGCGGTTTTTCTTTTTCTGGATCGAGATCTGGCCGCATGAATTCTATTTCGTCGCGGGACTTCTGGTGATGGCGGGGCTTGGCCTCTTCCTCTTTACCTCCGCGCTTGGCCGGGTCTGGTGCGGCTATACCTGCCCGCAGACCGTCTGGACCGACCTCTTCATCCTTGTCGAACGCTGGATCGAGGGCGACCGCAATGCCCGTATTCGCCTGCACCGCCAGAAAAAATGGGATTTCCACAAGGCGCGGCTACGGGTCACCAAATGGGTCGCATGGTTCTTCATCGGCCTCGCCACAGGCGGCGCCTGGGTCTTCTATTTCGCCGATGCGCCGACACTGCTGAAAGACCTCCTCACGCTCAACGCCCATCCGGTCGCCTATACGACCATGCTGATCCTGACGATGACGACCTTCCTCTTCGGGGGCTTCGCGCGGGAGCAAATCTGCATCTACGCCTGCCCCTGGCCCCGCATCCAGGCCGCGATGATGGACGAGGACACGATCACCGTCGCCTATCGCGAATGGCGGGGGGAGCCGCGCGGTAAGGGCAAGCGCCGCACCGTTGCCGCCGACGCGCCCGAGGCAGTGACCTATGCCGCGGGCGAAAAACACGGCGGGACCTCGCCGCTGATCCCCATGCCCGGCATGCCGTCGGGCGTCGGCAAGCCCCCGGCGCAGGAGCTGGGCGACTGCATCGACTGCAACGCCTGTGTCAATGTCTGCCCGATGGGCATCGACATCCGCGACGGCCAGCAGCTGGCCTGCATCACCTGCGCGCTCTGCATCGATGCCTGCGACGATGTCATGGCCAAGATCGGCAAGCCGCGCGGGCTGATCGACTACATGGCGCTGACCGATGAACAGGCCGAACGCGCCGGCGCCGCGCCGCGCCCCATCATCAAGCATATCCTCCGGCCCCGCACGATCCTCTATACCGCGCTCTGGTCGCTGGTGGGCATCGGGCTGGTCGTGGCGCTTTTCATCCGCTCGGATATCGACATGACAGTCGCCCCCGTTCGCAACCCGACCTTCGTGACGCTGTCTGACGGGTCGATCCGCAACACCTACGACGTCCGCCTGCGCAACAAGCATGGGGAGGAGCGGCCTTTCCGCCTGACCATCGACGGCCGCCCCGATCTTGTGGTTCAGGTCGAAGGCAGCGAGGATCAGACCGTGACAGTGCCCGCAGACACGGCCAAGCTGGAAAGGGTCTATGTCACCGCCCCCGCCGACACCGCCGAGGCAGAGGCCGAACGCACCGAATTCCGCCTCTGGGTCGAGGATACGACCAATGGCGACCGCGCCTATCGCGATACCGTCTTCAATGGGAGGGAAAATTGATGGATACGTCCCATATGACCGACACGCCCGAAACTGGTTTCCGCCTCAAGGGCTGGCATGTGCTGACGGGCTTTGTCGGCGCCTTCGGCATCATCATCGCCGTCAATGTCTTCATGGCCACGCAGGCCGTGCGCACCTTTCCCGGGCTGGAGGTCAAGAACTCCTATGTCGCCAGCCAGGAATTCGACACCCGCCGCGCCGCGCAGCAGGCGCTCGGCTGGGAGATCTATGCCGACTGGGTGGATGGCATGGTCCATCTCTATATCAACGATGCGGAGGGCGCTGTGCGGGTGAAGGACCTGCACGCCGTGGTTGGCCGCGCCACCCAGATCGCCGATGATGTGGAGCCGGTCTTTGCCTTCAACGGGGAACGCTACGAGGCGCCGCTGGACCTTGGCCCCGGCAATTGGAACATCCGCATGACCGCGATTGCCGAAGACGGCACGGAATTCATCCAGCGCGTCATCCTGCATGTGAAACGATAAGATGAGCACCGCGATCTCCGCCTGCCCCGCCTGTTCCGCCGCCCCCTCGGCCGAAGATATCGCCAGCCGCGCCGCCCTCAGCGATGTACGGCTGACCCTCTCCCTGCCGACAATCCACTGCTCCGCCTGTATCTCAACGGTCGAAAAGGTCCTGAACGCCCAGCCCGGCGTGCAGGAGGCCCGCGTGAACCTGACCCAGAAGCGCGCGCAGGTAGAGGCCGGGCCGGAGGTCACGCCAGAGGCGCTGATCGCCGCCCTCGCCGGAGCGGGATATGAGGCGCATGAGCTGGACGCGGGCAGCGCCGCCGTCACCGCCACCGACCGCGCCGGGCGCGATCTGCTGATGCGGCTGGCCGTGGCGGGGTTCGCGTCGATGAATGTCATGCTGCTGTCGGTCTCTGTCTGGTCGGGGGCCACCGATGCCACCCGTGACCTCTTCCACTGGATCAGCGCGTTTATCACCCTGCCAACCATCGCCTTTTCCGCCCAGCCCTTCTTCCGCAATGCCTGGGCAGCGCTTAAAGTGCACCGCCTGAACATGGACGTGCCGATCACGCTGGCGATCCTGCTGGCGCTGGCGACCTCGCTCTGGGAAACCACGCTGTCGGGCGAACATGCCTATTTCGACGCCGCGCTGACGCTGACCTTCTTCCTGCTGGCAGGCCGCTACCTCGACCACCGCACCCGCGCCATCGCCCGCTCCGCCGCCGAAGAACTGGCCGCGCTGGAGGTGCCCCGCGCCTGGGTCCTGCGCGACGGTGAAGAGGTGCAGACCGCCGTGGCGGAGCTGAGGATCGGCGACCTGATCCGCATCCGCCCCGGCGCCCGCATGCCCGTCGACGGGCAGATCACGGAGGGCCGGTCGGAGCTCGACCGCTCCCTCCTGACCGGGGAAACCCTGCCCGTGCAGGCAACGCCGGGCACTGCCGTTTCGGCCGGGGAGGTCAACCTGACCGGCCCGCTGACCGTCCGCGCTACTGCCGTCGGACAGGAGACATCGCTGCACCGCATGGCCGACCTCGTCGCCATCGCTGAAAGCGGGCGTTCGCGTTACACCTCCCTCGCCGACAAGGCCGCCAAGCTTTACGCGCCGGGCGTGCATATCCTGTCGGCCCTGGCATTCCTCGGCTGGCTCATTTGGGCGGGCGACCTGCGTGTCGCGCTCAATATCGCCGCTGCCGTGCTGATCATCACCTGCCCCTGCGCGCTTGGCCTCGCCGTGCCTGCCGTGACCACAGCCGCCTCCGGACGGCTCTTCAAACGTGGCATGCTGGTGAAACATGAAACCGCGCTGGAACGCCTCGCTCAGGTCGATACCGTCGTCTTCGACAAGACCGGCACGCTGACCGCAGGCACGCCCGTGCCCACCAACCTAGACCGCTACGATGCGGTCACCCTGTCGCTGGCCCATGCGCTGGCCGAAGGGTCCGCCCATCCGCTGGCCCGCGCCCTCTGCAAGGCGCTGGCCGATCACCCCCGCGCCGCCATCACCGACTTGACCGAACAGCACGGCTACGGGACAGAGGCGCTCTGGCAAGGCCGCCGCGTCCGGCTTGGCCGCAGCGGCTGGGCGGGCGACGGCATGGCTACCGGCACTGCCAGCTGGCTGGAGATCGAGGGCCAGGGTGCCGTCCCCCTCACCTTTGCCGACGACCTGCGCCCCGGCGCGGCAGAGGCCGTTGCGGCGCTCAAGGCCGCCGGTCACCGCGTCATCCTGATCTCCGGCGACACCGCCCCCGCCGTCCGCGCCCTGGCCGAAACGCTGGGCATCGACGACTGGACCGCCAGCGCCCTGCCCGGCGACAAGGCCGCCCGCATCACGGCGCTTCAGGCCGAGGGCGCGCATGTGCTGATGGTGGGCGACGGGCTGAACGACACGGTCGCGCTGACCACCGCCAATGTCTCCATCTCCCCCGCCTCCGCGCTGGATGCGGCCCGCGTGGCCTCTGACATCGTGCTGCTGGGCGGCGACCTCTCCCCGATCCCGGCGGCTTTGACGACCGCGCGCGCCGCCACCAAACGCATTCGGGAGAATTTCCGCATCGCGACCGTCTACAACGTCATCGCCGTGCCGCTGGCCATCGCGGGCCTCGCCACGCCGTTGATCGCGGCGCTGGCCATGTCGCTCTCCTCGATCACCGTCTCGCTCAATGCGCTCCGCCTGAGGTAAGTCCGATGAACGTCCTCACATGGCTCATCCCGATCTCTCTGATCCTCGGCGGGGTTGGCCTGCTGGGCTTCCTCTACACGCTGAAATCCAACCAGTATGACGACCCCGAAGGCGACGCCAATCGCATCCTGTCGGACGACTGGGACGACCATCCCAAACCCTGACCGCCTGCCGAACCCGTAAAAGGAAACCGCCGGTCGCGTCCCTGCGACCGGCGGTCCTACCGTTTACCGTTTGGAGGGAGGCCGTCAGCTCGGCCCGATCATGAAACAGGTGACATTGCGGGCCTGAAGCCGGCGGCAGGCCAGATCGGCCCGCTCCCGCTCCATCCCGAGGAAATTCGCGTCGAACCCCTGCGGACGCTGCACAACCTTGCGCAACGCGCCATCCAGTGAATCCGATTCCTTCAGCGCGGTCTGGATCAGCATCTTTTCAGCCGAGGAATGCGATTTGAACCGGCCGATATTGATGCCCCAGTGCCGCCCGCCAGAGGTCGAGACCCGCGTGACAACGCGCTCTCCGTCGCTTTGCGGATCGATGTCGAAAGCGGTATTGAACAGGCCGGCCGGCCGCGCTTTCGGCAGGACGGAATTTTCAAGCACAGCCGCCGTCGATGCCTTGGAAGCGGGATGCAAACTGGCCGTATTCGACAACGCCTCTTCCACGGCCTTTTCGATCACATCGTCAGCGGCGACCTGGACGGCTTCGGTGCCGGATCCGGGGCGGAGTTTGGGACGCAGGCTAACTTTCACAGCCGTCTGCAAACGGATCACCTTGCCCGCAGCCCGCGTTTCACCATCAGCCTCGTCCAGAGTTTTGACAGCGGCATAAACCGGCGCCGCGGGGGCTTTTTTCGGTGCATGCGACGGCGCCCGCTTGAACCCCATGTCCAGCAGCTCTGCCACCTGGGCATTGCGCGATGCGGACGACCGGCCACCGAACACCGTTGCGATGATCCGCTCGTCGCCCCGAACGGCCGATGCGACAAGGTTGAACCCGGCGGCCCGCGTGTAGCCTGTCTTGATCCCGTCAGCCCCCCGATAGGCCGCCAGCAACCGGCGGTTCGTATTATAGACCGTTTTCATCCCGGCATCGGTCTCTGTCCGGGAGAAGAGGTTGTAATACTCCGGGTAGTCGAACAGCAGATGACGACCGAGGATTGTCATGTCATGCGCGGTGGAAAGATGCCCTTCCTCCGTCAGCCCGTTCGCGTTCTTGAATGTGGTCCGTGTCATGCCAAGCGCCTTGGCAGTGCGGTTCATCCGTCTTGCAAATGCCGCTTCGCTGCCCTCGATCGCCTCGCCGATCGCAGTTGCGGCGTCATTTGCCGACTTAACCGCTGCGGCGCGGATCAGATACCTGAGCTTGATCTTCTGGCCCGACTTCAGCCCCAGCTTCGACGGAGGCTCTGCCGCAGCATTTCGTGAAATCGTGACATTGGTGTCGAGCGAAATCTGGCCATTCTGCACCGCTTCAAACGCGATGTAGAGCGTCATCATCTTTGTCAGCGAAGCCGGATGCAGCCGCGCATCGGCATTGCGCGAATGAAGCACCTCTCCCGTGCGGGCATCCATCACCATGGCCGCATAGGGTGCCGCCAGGGCCGGTCGAACGGCCAAAAGAGGGCCCACAAGACCCAAGGTCAAAAGGAATACGCTAAGGAATACCCGAAACCGGGTTGCCTGCCTGGGACGCGTCATGCTGCCTCTCACAATGACTGTCGATTTTTGTTGCTGCTATTACAGTCAACTTTTTGTTTCGTTATCTATAACACAGACCCGGCGTTCTTTCAAAGAGTCGATCTGTGCAGAGGCAGGATAAATAAAAATCGGCTACAATATTTAGCGGTCGGGTCGGCCCAACGAACCAGACAGGCAGGTCCGGCCAATCGCGCAGATGAAAAAAGCGTCTCGTCCGCCTCTCCGGACTACCCGACTCCCGCCACGACCTCCGGCAGGTAAGACAGGTCCGAAATCTCACGGAACCGGTCTGACCCGGCCGGAGCCTCGGCCTGTTCCAGCGCCCAGGTGATCTGGCCGGGCACAAAGACACCCCAGCCGCCGGCTTCGATCATCGGCAGCACGTCCGATTTCATCGAATTGCCCACCATCAGCCCACGATCGGCGCCATCGCCGTGCCGCTCAAAAATCTGCGCATAAACAGGCATTGTCTTGTCCGACACGATCTCGATCCCGTCGAACAGATCGCCCAGGCCGGACTGCGCCAGCTTGCGCTCCTGATCCAGCAAGTCGCCTTTGGTAACCAGGATAACCCGATGGCTGCCGGCGATCTGCTCCACCGTTGACCGGGCATGGGGCAGAAGCTCGATCGGATGCGACAGCATCTCCTGACCGGCGGCGATAAGTTCGGCGATGACAGTGCCCGGAACCCGGTTCTCCGTCACCTCCAGCGCGGTCTCGATCATCGACAGAACGAATCCCTTGATGCCGAATCCGTAGTGCCCGATGTTGCGCCGCTCTGCCGCCAGAAGCCGCTCTGCCAGATGGTCGGGCTCTGCATGGTCCCTCAGGAGTTCGTTAAACCTTTCCTGCGTAAGCTGGAAAAAGCGCTCATTCTGCCAGAGCGTGTCGTCTGCGTCGAAGCCGACGGTCGTCAAAATTTGTGGCATCTCGCCCCTGCTTTCGATAAGAGCGCCCGCGCGCCCCCTTCACCTGCGATGCGGGAACGTTATATAGAAGTCTCCAACGCCGAAACCCATCCAGGCCAGAGCCATCCGCAACCTATGACCCAGACGCCCGAACATATGCGTCCTGCCGCGATCGCCGCGCAGATGACCCGCCTGTCGTCCAAGGACGATGACGGCGACATCTCCGTTGTGACCGACACCAAGCCGCGGACCAAGCGCCCGCCGCTCTACAAGGTTCTGCTGCTCAATGACGATTACACGCCGATGGAATTCGTCGTGGCCGTGCTGGAACGGTTCTTTGGCATGTCCCACGCCCAGGCGTTCGAGATCATGCTGACCGTGCACAAGAAGGGCGTCGCGGTTGTCGGCGTCTTCAGCCACGAGATCGCGGAAACCAAGGTCGCGCAGGTCATGGACTTTGCGCGCCAGCACCAGCACCCGCTGCAGTGCACCATGGAAAAGGAATAACCCGGCTTTGGCCCAGCATCCCCGGCTTGGCCTCGCGCTGGCCCCTGGCGGGCTGGTGCTGCCCGAAGGCCGTATTGCCGTCTTTGGTCCCCGCGCGGGCCAGAGCCTCGACCCCCTCCCGCGTGACCTGACCACCGTCATCACCCCCGTCTTCCCGGACCATGCCTGGTTCCGGGACATGGGCTATGACACGGCGCTCGCCCCCGAGGGCCGGTTTGCCGCTGCCGTCGTGATCCTGCCCCGCGCCAAGGCGCTGGCCCGCCTGCGCATTGCGGAGGCCGCGGCGGTGACCGACGGTCCCGTCATCGTCGACGGCATGAAAGAGGACGGGATCGAGTCGGTCCTCAAGGATGCCCGCAAACGGGCAGAGGTCGCGGGCCCGGTGAACAAGGCGCATGGCAAGCTTTTCTGGTTCACCGGCGGCGATCTGACCGACTGGGCCGGGTCCGAACATCAGATGCCCGACGGGTTCGTCACCGCGGCGGGAAATTTCTCTGCCGACGGGATCGACGCGGGATCGGCCATGCTGGCCGCAGCCCTGCCTGCCCATATGCCGAAACGCGTGATCGACCTGGGCGCGGGCTGGGGCTACCTCTCTGCCCAGGCGCTGACCCGTCCGGGGATCGAGTCGATCGAACTGGTGGAGGCGGATCACTCCGCGCTCGACTGCGCCCGCCAGAACATCACGAGCGAGGCCGCCCGGTTCCACTGGGCCGATGCCACGACCTGGCAGCCGCGGGCCGATGCCGACATGGTGATCTGCAATCCGCCCTTCCACACTGCCCGCAAGGCTGACCCGGAACTGGGCCGCAGCTTTATCCGCACCGCCGCCACCGCGCTGAAACCCAAAGGAGAGCTCTGGCTGGTCGCCAACCGCCACCTGCCCTACGAGCCGCTCATCGCGGAGCTCTTCCGCCAGAGCGAAGAGATCGCCGGTGACACCCGGTTCAAGGTGATCCGCGCCACCCAACCCACGCGCGCCCCAAAGCGCGGCCGATTAGGCTGAACCGCACCCCCTGGGGTCAGAGGAGACAGACATGTCCTTTTCCATCGCCGGCAAGACCGCCATCGTGACCGGAGCCGCCAATGGCATCGGTCTGGCCATCGGCAAACATTTCGTGGATCGCGGCGCCAACGTCGTTTTTGCCGACCTGGACGAGGAAGCGCTGGTCCGTGAACTGGGCGAACATCCCGAAAGCGAACAGGTCCGCTATTTCGCCGGCGACCTTCGTGAAAAGCTGACGATCGCCAACCTGCTCTCCGCCACGATTGACGCGTTTGAACAGGTCGACATTCTGGTGAATGCGGCACGGCAGGTCGTCCGGTCCGACCCTCTGAACCCGGATGACGACGCGGTGGAGACATTGCTGCAACAGAACATGATCGCCGCTCTGCGCCTCAGCCAGACGGTTGCGAAACGCATGATCAAGCAGTCCGAAGGGCAGGAGGACCGCAGCGCCGGCTCCATCGTGAACCTCTCTTCCATTGCCGCGCGGCGCACACATCCCGACCTGCTGGCCTTTTCCGTCTCCACCGCCGCGCTGGAGCAGATGACCCGCTCGCTTGCCGTCGCACTGGCACCGCATCGGATCCGCGTCAATGCCATCGCCTTCGGATCGGTGATGAGCGAGAGCCTGAAGACCACCCTCAAGGATCATGGCGAATATCGCACCAGCATCCAGGATCACACGCCGCTGAACCGCATCGCCGCGCCGGGCGAGCTGGCGGAGGCGGCGCAATATCTCTCCTGCGACGCCTCGGGGTTCATGACCGGGCAGATCGTGACGGTGGACGGCGGGCGCACCCTGCTGGACCCGGTGGCCGTTCCGGCGCACTGACCGGGCCGCATCGCGCCGGAGAGGGTGGATGCCTCCGGCGGGAGTATTTTTGGAAAGATGAAGGAGGGGGCGCGATGAGCGGAGCGATGGAGGAGCAGAAGGCGCAGGCCGCGGGCTGGTTCCGGGCGCTGCGCGATGAGATCGTCGCCGCCTTTGAGGCGCTGGAGGACAGCCAGACCGGACCCCTGGGCGATCAGCCTGCCGGGCGGTTCGAGGTGACGCCGACTAAGCGCGCGGCGCCGGATGGCGGCGAGGCTGGCGGCGGGCTGATGAGCGTGATGCGCGGCGGGAGGGTCTTCGAGAAGGTCGGCGTCAATGTTTCCACCGTGTACGGGGAACTGGGCGCGCGGGCGCAGATGGCCATGGCGGCGCGCCGGGGCCTGCCCGGCATGGCCGAGGATCCGCGGTTCTGGGCCAGCGGCATCAGTCTTGTCGCCCATATGCAGAATCCGCATTGCCCGGCCGTGCATATGAATACCCGCATGTTCTGGACGCCGCATGGCTGGTGGTTCGGCGGCGGATCAGATCTGAACCCCTGCCTGGACTATGCAGAGGACACGGCACATTTTCACACCACCCAGAAGGCCTATCTCGACCCCCATGATCCGGCGCTTTATCCGCGGCTGAAGGCCTGGGCGGATGAGTATTTTTACATTCCGCACCGCGGCCGGGCGCGCGGCGTCGGGGGAATTTTCCTCGACGATCATTGCAGCGGCGACTGGGCGGCGGATTTTGCGCTGATCCAGGACATCGGCCGCGCCTTTCTGCCGGCCTATCTGCCGTTGGTCGAGAAGCGGCGCGGCACGCGCTGGTCTGAGGCGGACAAGGACACCCAGCTGGTGCATCGCGGCCTCTATGCCGAATATAACCTTGTCTACGACCGCGGCACGAAGTTTGGCCTTGAGACCGGACATGACGCCAATGCCGTTCTCATGAGCCTGCCGCCGCTTGCGAAATGGGTCTGACGGCGCGGCTCTTGAGTCCCGGGCCGCCGCAGAGTGTCACACGACCGCGGCCCGGCTCAGAATGATATCGACGGTCAGGCAGTAGCTTTCTTCGGTCTCTCGGACCTCGGGACGTGAGCCAAGCTGCGACGCGAAAGCTTCGATCAGCTGTCGGCCAAGCCCGCCGGGAATAGCCGCCTCATTCCCGTTGACCATTGGCCCTTTGGAGTTCTCGACGCTGAAGCGGCAGGAATTGTCGCCGGTTTTGTGAAGCCCGATATGGATCCATGGCCGCGTGCCATCCTCAGGCTGACCCATGTATTTGATCGCATTTGTGACCGTTTCCGTGGCCAGGAGCGACAGCGGGACAGCCTGATCCGGCGACAGGACCACCTCTTCGATATCCATGCTGACGCGCGCTGTGCCTTCTTCTGGCAGGGCGCTCTGAACCACCTGCTCCAGGATATCCTCGAGCAGCCCGTCCGCCCTCAGATTGGCGAGCCGCGCCGTGTGATAGAGGTTCGAATGGACGGTCGCCAGCCCCAGCACCCGGTCCTGAACCCGCCGCAGGGTTTGCCGCGTTTCGGCCGCGCTGGATTTTCGCACCTCCATACTGATGATGGAGGCGATCAGCTGCAGATTGTTTTTGACCCTGTGGTGGACCTCTTTGAGAAGGACATTCTTTTCATGGAGGTTGTTTTCCAGTTCCGCAGTGTCGCGGGTGATCCGCTCGACCATGCGGTCGAAGGTTTCTTCCATCTGGGTGATTTCGACCGGCGCCCGTCCGCCCGCCAGCAACCCCGGTTCCTGATGGCTGTATGTCGCCCCGAACCGCCGCATCTTCTGCCGCAGGATACGGATGTGGCGGATGACCAGCCGGTGCACGGCGAAATACGCCACAACAAGCGAGACCAACCACATCAACAGTGGAAAGGCGACCGCGGATCGGCCAAAAGCAGAAGCTTCCGGATTGGTCTCCGGCCAGACAGAAACGGCAAAGACGACGCCGGGCACAATTGGCGTGACAGAATAGACAAAGGCATTGCCATCGGCATCGAGCGCCCGGAAGCCGTTGAACTGGCGGTACAACTGAGAGTTCAGATCCCGAAACGCTGGTAGCCGACGCTCGGCCACCTCAAGATCGCTCATCGACAGGAGAACTTCGCCAGTCGCGTTGATGGTGATCAGATCAATCGGTTGGGTCGGGCCGGCGAATTCCGGCTCGAACCGCGCATTCGCGCGTGGCAGAGACAGCGCGACGTAGCCCAGGTACTTGCCACCTTCGAAAATCGGCTGAGCGATAACCATTACAGACTGCTGGCTGACGAGCCCCCGCTCCGTTGCCTTCATCATAGGGCGCGGATCTGCCTGCATCGCCACAAAGGAAGAGGCTTTCCGGACATCCGACGGTTGGTTCCGGGAATTGCAGACGGATACGCCGGAGGCGCGGATAAACATGGCAAGGCTGAACGCCGGATGCGACCGGATGAACCCCTGAAGCAGTTCCGAACACGCCGTCGTATCCGCCCGGATCGGAAGCAGCGCCCCCCCAAGCACACGCGCCGAGGCAAACCCTTCGTGAATCAGGTCGCTCTGACGTTCTGTCGCGGAAAGCGTCTGACCCAGATAGGCGGAGCGTGTCAATTCGGCCGCAGACTTGACCACGGAATTTGTCTGATACAGCGAGATCAGCCCGATCGGAAGCAGCGCGATCGACAGCATGGCGACAACTCTGACGCCGAGCCGATCGAGAATATTAACGCCCATCTCCGACCGTCACATGGATTTCATTTGCGCTGCTGACATCACGGCCATGGTGGACTGGTCCGTCAGTTCCATGGTTTCGTTTTCGCCCAGTCCGAGAAGTTCGCTCAACCGGGATCTGCCCCGGTTCGCACGGCTTTTGATGGTTCCCACGGCACAGCCACACATCTCGGCCGCCTCTTCATAAGAAAACCCGGAGGCGCCGACCAGCAGCAGAGCTTCCTTCTGTTCGTCGGGCAATGTCTTGAACGCCACCTCAAAATCCTGCAGCGCCAGCCTGCCATCGTGGTCCGGCTTGGTCGCAAGATTGGCCGAAAAGGCACCGTCAACATCCGCGACCTCGCGACCGGATCGCCGGCGCGACGAATAGAAGGTGTTACGAAGGATGGTAAAAAGCCAGGCGCGCAGGTTCGTGCCAACCTTGAACTTGTCCATATTCGACCAGGCTTTGACGATTGTATCCTGGACCAGATCGTCCGCCTGGGCAGAGTTGCGACATAGGCTCATGGCGAAGGCGCGCAGCGAGGGAAGATGCTCGACGAGCTCCTCACGAGGATCGGATGTCATGCGTTTGAATCCTTCCGATCCTGATCTTTAAGCTTCGCGATCAGGTCCTTGAAGCGGTCGGGCAGCTCTTCCTCGACGCGCTGTTGATAGACACGCTTCAAATTTTCGTCGATCTGCCTCAGAACATGATCGTTTTCACTATCGTGCGCCATTATGCCTACTTTTTTGCCGCCACATTTCCGATTTTCCGGGAACTTAACCCGTAACTGCGAGTTAAGTTCCAAGGAAATGCGAAAAAAGGTGTCAAAAATGAACCAAACGGTGGGGTCCGCAGAGTTTGCGATGAACGTGGCAACGGAACTGCCCTATCTGCGGCGCTACGCGCGCGCGCTGACCGGTTCTCAGTCGTCGGGCGACAACTACGCGGCCGCGACGCTTGAGGCGATCCTTGAAGACCCTCAGATGGTCGACAGGACAAAGAACACCCGGGTCGCTCTTTTTGGTGCATTCCATGCGATTTGGAACAGCTCCGGCGCGCCGGTGACCGCCGACGAATCCGGCATCGCCGCACGGGCGCAGCATCACCTTGGACGACTGACCCCGAATACGAGAGAAGCGTTGTTGCTGGCGACGATCGAAGAGTTTTCTTTCGAACAGATCGGGACCATCATGAGCATCGGCACGGCCGAGGCTCAGGAACTGGTCAGCATTGCCCAGCGCGAACTGGCGGAAAGCGTGACCGGACGCGTGATGATTATCGAAGATGAGGCCATCATCGCGATGGACCTTCAATCGATCGTCACCGAAATGGGCCATGCGGTCACTGGTGTTGCCCGCACCCGCGACGAAGCCGTGGCGCTTGGCAAGTCGCAGCGCCCCGATCTGATCTTTGCCGATATCCAGCTGGCCGATAACTCCTCCGGTATTGATGCGGTGAACGATCTGCTGGCGATGCTGGGCGATGTGCCTGTCATCTTCATCACGGCCTTCCCGGAACGGCTCCTGACCGGCGAAAAGGCAGAGCCCGCCTTCCTTATTACCAAGCCCTACACGGAAGAGCAGGTCCGACTCGCCGCCAGCCAGGCGATGTTCTTCTCCTCGACCGAAACATTGCGGACCTGACACGGTCTCTCTCCAACGAAACGGGCGCCGGAATTCCGGCGCCCGTTCTTCATACTGGGTCCTGCGGCCAGGCGATTGCGTACCGCCCGGCATCGCCGATTGTCCGCTTCGTGATTTCGGGATCAGGGCGTCCGACCGCGCACCGCACGGGCAAGCATCGCCACGACGAAGAGCACGAGGAAGATCACAAACAGGATCTGTGCAATCCCTGCCGATGCGCTGGCGATACCGCCAAACCCGAACACCGCAGCAATGATTGCAACCACGAAGAAAGTTAGCGCCCAATAAAGCATTGGATTTCCTTTCTAATTTTGTTCACTGAATTAGTGAGTTCTGGCTTGATAACCTTTTCAAACTCGAGTCAGTTCCCGCCCTTTCGCAAAAAGCTGCTGAGACGGGCTGCATTTAAGACGGAGCTCATGAGAGAACACTCAGACCTGCGTCCAGCCACATTGACCGCAATTTTAGTGTCGGTTTGCCCCGCGCGACGGAACACCCGACCGGAGCAGCATCCCAGTTTCAAAAAAAATTGTTTTCTCATGGAACCTTTGCTCCTCGTCCGCGTTCGACACACAGGTGACCCCCAAGCACCTGTTAAGACTGGCGGGGACATCCCCGATTTACCTCTCCCCGCCAGTCTCTATCCCCATCCAGCGCATCAGCCCAAAGCGACAAAGCCCGACAGCTTTGACCCTCACGTTACACGGTGCCGTTCGACGCGCGTGGCCCCGTTCGACCGCCCTGCATCTGCCTTAAGGATTGCGCGATCTGGAGCCTTGCCTGCGCTTTCCGGGACGCTCCGGGAACGCTTTCCCGGATCAGGCGTTAGCAAGCAGAACCAACAGGAGATTGAAAATGTTAGAAGTCAGCAGCCTTGGCGGTCTTGTCATCCTGGCCCTGGATATCTGGGCCATCGTTTCCATCATCGGATCTTCCGCATCGACCGGGAAGAAAGTGCTCTGGGTGTTGCTTGTCCTGATCCTGCCCGTTCTCGGCTTTATCATCTGGTTGCTCGCCGGCCCGCGAAGCCGGAAAACTTTGGCCTGAGCCCTGCCCTCGCGCCGTCCCGATACCAATCGCACGACGCACAGGGCCAGCGCTACCGACGCTCAGTCGTTGCAACCAGCCAATGGATCGAAGAGCATAAGACCAAACGAGAGGTCATTTCGGCGACAGCACGGAACCCATGCCCATCAGACAAGAACTTGTTCATGCCAGAGACCTGATCCTGGGCGTCATCCGCGAGGTCGGAGAAAAGAACCTGTTTCTGATCGCGGCGGGCGTTGCCTTCTATTCCATGTTCGCCCTGTTTCCCGGGCTGGCGGCGATTATCGCCGTCTGGGGGCTGATCTCTGACCCGGGTGTGCTCGTCGAACAGCTGTCGACCGTGGATGACTTGCTGCCGGATCAGGTCCGCGATCTGGTGACCGGTCAGATGCAGGCGCTCGCCTCGACCAGCGGCGATACTCTTGGATGGACCGGCCTCGTGTCGACGATGGTTGCCATCTGGTCGGCCCGCTCTGGCGTTGCGGCGCTGATGCTGGGGCTCAATGCCATCCATGGCCGCACAAACCGGAATTCGATCCGGCATTATCTGACGGCGCTGGTGCTGACATTGACACTTCTGGGGGTGGCAATGGTGACAATGTCGGCCGTCGTCATCCTGCCCATTGTCCTGACTTTCGTCCCGCTTGGGCCCGTCTCCGCAATCCTGATCGAAGGCTTCAGATGGGCTGCCGCGATATTTGTCCTGCTGGCCGGAGTGGCCCTTCTCTATCGGTTTGGTCCAAACAATCGCGGCGAGCGAATGAAATGGGTGACACCGGGGGCTGCCATGGCGGTATCGCTCTGGGCTGTGGCATCCTTTGGCTTTTCCTACTACCTCAGCAATTTCGCGCATTATAACGAGGTTTACGGATCAATTGGCGCCGCCATTGCCATGCAGATGTGGCTGTTCATCTCGGCCTTCCTGATCCTGCTGGGTGCGGTGGTCAACCTGCAGCTCTCCGCCATGCGGCAGTCGGGCGCGACAACCGCCCAGACCGCCTGACCAGACCACCTGACCGCGATGGCCTGGGTCAGCCGCGCACCGCATCGATCATCAGCTGAACATTCTCCGGATCGGCATCCGGCGTTATCCCGTGGCCGAGGTTGAAAATATGCGGACCACCCGAAAACGCCTGAACGATCCGCCGCGTCTCTTCGATCAGGGCGTCCCCGCCGGTGACCAGATGCCCGGGCGCCAGATTACCCTGAACACATCCGTCTACCTGAACCTGCCGCGCCGCCCAGTCAGCCGAGACCGAATTGTCAATCGCGACGCAATCCGCCCCGGTCTCCCGGGCAAACCCGATGTAGCGATCGCCAGCCTCCCGCGGGAAGGCGATCACGGGGACCTCCGGATGCCGGGATTTGAGCGCCTGGATGATCCGCCGCGTCGGCGCCAGTGCAAAATCATCGAAATCCTGACCGGACAATGACCCTGCCCAGCTGTCGAACAGTTTCACGACCTCTGCCCCCGCTTCGATCTGAGCCGAGAGATACAGGATCGTTGCTTCGGTGATCCTGTCTATGAGGGATGTAAACAGGGCCCGGTTCTCGGATTTGAGCGCATGTGCCGGCGCCTGATCCGGCGTCCCGCGTCCCGCAATCATATATGTCGCGACAGTCCAGGGTGCACCGGCGAACCCGATCAGCGTCGTTTCCGACGGCAGTTCGCGCTTCAGAATGGACACGGTTTCGTAAACCGGGGCCAGCGTGTCATGCACAGCCTCAGCCGGCTTCAGGGCCGCAAACTCCTGCTCTGTCGTCAGGGTCGACAGCCGCGGCCCCTCCCCCGTCACAAACCACAGATCGGCACCAAGGGCCTGAGGCAGCAGCAGGATATCCGCAAACAGGATTGCGGCATCGAAGCCATAGCGACGGATCGGCTGCAACGTCACCTCGGCCGCCAGATCGGGCGTGTAGCACAGCGACAGGAAATCGCCCGCCTGTGCCCGTGTCGCCTTATATTCCGGAAGATACCGTCCGGCCTGGCGCATCATCCACACCGGCGGGCGCGCCTGCGTCTCCCCGTCCAGAGCTCTCAGGATTGTTTTTCTTTCGGTCATTGCGGCCTCCTTCCGCCTCTCGTCGCCGCGCAACCGGCGGGAGTCAAGGCGACGCACCCCTACAGCGCCACCTTGTCACGCAGCAGCCGCGGCACTAGACCGGCACCATGACACGCGCCTTGCCCAGTTCTGCCACACCTCTCAAGATCGGGACCCGGGGATCTCCGCTTGCGCTTGCCCAGGCGCATGAGACCCGCGACAGGCTCATGGCGGCGTTCGAGCTCCCGTCCGACGCCTTCAGAATTTGCGTGATCCAGACCACCGGCGACCGTGTACAGGATCGCCCCCTGAAGGAAATCGGCGGCAAAGGTCTGTTCACCCGGGAGATCGAGCATGCCCTTTTGACCGGCGGCATCGACATTGCCGTGCATTCGATGAAGGACATGCCGGTCTTGCAGCCGGAGGGGCTGGTTCTGGACTGCTACCTCCCGCGGGAGGACCCGCGTGACGCTTTTGTCTCAACCCTCTATGGCGGGTTGTCGGTCATACCGGCTGGCCAGACCGTCGGCACCTCCTCGCTGCGGCGGCGGGCACAGGTTCTGATCCGTCGCCCCGACCTCACTGTCGTGGAATTCCGCGGCAATGTGCAGACACGTCTGCGCAAATTGTCCGAAGGCGTGGCCGTTGCGACCTTTCTCGCCATGGCCGGGCTTCACCGCCTGAACCGCCCGGAGATCGCGACATCTGCGCTGACCCCGGAAGAGATGTTGCCGGCCGTGGCACAAGGGGCCATCGGCATCGAACGGCGGGCGGACGACACCGCCACAGCCGCATTGCTGGAGGCAATCCACGACCCGGAAACCGCGCAGCGCCTGACGGCCGAGCGCGCCTTCCTCGCGGCGCTCGACGGATCCTGCGAGACACCGATCGCCGGCCTGGCAGAGCTCGGCAATGGTCAGATCCGCCTGCGGGGTGAGATTTTGCGCCCCGATGGCTCCGAAAGCCTGAACGACGATCAGACCGCCCCGATCGAAGACGGCGCCGAGCTCGGACGCGCCATGGCAGCCGGTCTTTTGGCGCGGGCGGGCGACGGCTTTTTCGACTTCCGTACCTGAGGGATCAGGCTCTGGTCACGGCCTGGGCCGGGGACAGTCGCGCCCCTGATGGCAGGCCAGTATACGCGCGGCCGAGCCTGCCGGCGGATCGACAAAGATGTTGCGCCGGCACGGCTGGGCCTCCAGGACGAACGCCCCTCCTGACGCCTTGCGCAGGAATACGATCACCTCGGCCTCCTGCGGCGGCGCAGGCGCACACCAGATCGACTGGCAGGTCAGCGTGACCGTCACGGGGCCGGAAAACGGCGCAGTAAACCCGCCAGATGTCAGCGCCCGCCCCTCGATCCGGGCCGGAAACGTGACCGGCGGCGCCCCCTTGGGCCTGTTGCGCGGCACGCCGGTTATGTCATGCGACAGATGCCCCTCGACTATCACGTAGTCCGCCGCCTCTTTTTGCGCCAGCTGGTAGCTGGTGGCCACATCCGGCCGCATGCAGGACAGGGCCAGCGACGGCCCGGCCGATGCCCCAGTCATGAGCGCTAGGGCCGCGATCCGAAGCGGTGTCATATCTTTCCCCCCAGTTCCGCAAGAACCGCAGAATAGACGCCGCGCTTGAACGGCACGATATTGTCGACCAGAGCCGTGGGCGCCAACCATTGCCAATGCGAGAATTCGGGGTGCTCCGTGGCGATATTCACATCGGCATCAGTGCCGTTGAACCGCAGAAGGAACCATTTCTGTTCCTGGCCCCGGAACCGCCCTTTCCAGATTTTGGGAACAAGATCATGCGGCAGGTCGTAGGGGATCCATCCCGCCGTTTCCGCCTCTATCGTCACCTTGTCGGCGGTGACCCCGGTTTCTTCCCACAGCTCACGGAGCGCGGCATCTTTCGGGTCCTCGCCCTTGTCGACCCCGCCCTGCGGCATCTGCCAGGCCGGGCCGGGATTGTCGATCCGCTGGCCCACGAAGACATGGCCCTCTGCATTCACCAGCATGACGCCCACACAGGGGCGATAGGGCAGTTTCGCGATCTCTTCGGGGGTCATGGCGGCTCCTTGTCAGATTGAGCATAGACTTGCCCTTTGAGGGCACAAATCACAATCCGATAACGGTAAGTCAGAACGGGGAGGCGCCACGGCCATCGAACAGTGGACATGCCCCGCTGCCCGGGATCAGGACATGGCTCAGGCCCAGATCCCCTCGATCTCCGCCCGGATCCAGTCGCGGAACCGTTCGAAATGCGGCAGGGCACTGCTGCGTTCAGGGTAGATCAGCGAATAGGCCTGACCGGTTGCAAAATCGCGCGGGCTGAGCTTGCGCAACTTGCCTTCGGCGAGCGGACCCCGCGACAGGATCTCCGGCACCAGCGCCACGCCGAGGCCCCCGACCGCCGCATCCAGCACCATGTCGAAATGGTCGAACCGCGCCCCGCGCAGCGCCCCCCTCGGGTCAAACCCGAAATGCCGGCACCAGTCGGGCCAGAGCGTCGGGCGTGTGGACTGCTGCAAGAGCGGCAGGCGCAGGATATCTTCGGTCTGCATCGGCCCGGCCCCCGCCAGCGCCGGCGAGGCGACAACGATCAGCTCCTCATCCAGCAGATGCACATGATGCGCGCCGCTGGCCCTATGCTGGGTTCGCTGGATCGCCAGATCGAAAGGCTCCGTCTCGAAATCCACGGGCGAGAGCCGCGCGGCCATGTCGATCGACAGCCCGGGCATGGAGGCCTGAAAGGACCGCAGACGGGGAATCAGCCACATCCGCCCGAAGGTCGGCAGCACGGCCATGCGCAGCACCCGCGCCTGCCCGCCAAAGGCCATCACCGCCATGGCCGCATCGTTGAGCCGCTCCAGCAGCGGTTCTGCTTCGCGCAGGAAGGCCCGCCCCGCATCCGACAGCGTCAGCCGCTGCCGCGCCCGGATGAAAAGCGCCACGCCCAGCCGCGTCTCCAACCCCGAGATCGACCGCGACACAGCGCTCTGCGTCAGGCCCAGAGCACGGGCCGCCTGGATGGTCGTGCCGCCGCGCGCACAGGCGCAAAAGGCCTCAAGCTCGGCTACAGTGGGGGTATATCCATGACGCAAGGCGGCACCTCTATGCGTTTAGCTCATCAATTTGGGATGATTACTCGTTAGCTTCCACCGCTTCAATCCTATAAAGTCTCGTCAAACTCATAAGGGAGAGTATCATGGATGTTGAAAACCGCCCGATCCTGAAAGACAAAGACCGCCCCAATATGGCGAGCTTTTCCTGGGAAGACCCGTTCCTGCTGAACGATCAGCTGGAAGAAGAGGAACGCATGATCGCCGAGTCGGCGCGCACCTTCTCTCAGGACCGCCTCGCAAGCCGGGTCGAGAAGATGTACCTCGAAGAAGGTGTGGAGCCCGAGATCTTTGCCGAAATGGGCGAGGCCGGCATGCTGGGCGTGACTGTCCCCGAACAATACGGCGGTCTGGGCGCGGGCTATGTGGCCTATGGCCTCGTCGCGCGGGAAGTCGAGCGCGTGGATTCGGGCTTCCGCTCCATGTGCTCCGTCCAGTCCTCGCTGGTGATGTACCCGATCTACGCCTATGGCTCCGAAGAGCAGCGCCAGAAATACCTGCCGAAACTGTCCTCCGGCGAATGGATCGGCTGCTTTGGCCTGACCGAACCCGATGCGGGATCGGACCCCGCCGGCATGAAGACCCGCGCCAAGAAGACCGAGGGCGGCTATGTGCTGAACGGCGCGAAAATGTGGATCTCCAACGCGCCGATCGCCGATGTCTTTGTCGTCTGGGCCAAGTCCGACGCGCATGACGGCGCGATCCGTGGCTTCGTGCTGGAGAAGGGCATGAAGGGCCTCTCCGCCCCCAAGATCGGCGGCAAGCTGTCGCTGCGCGCCTCCATCACCGGGGAAATCGTTCTGGACAATGTGGAAGTGGGCGAAGAGGCCCTGCTGCCGCATGTCTCCGGCCTGAAAGGTCCGTTTGGCTGTCTGAACCGCGCCCGCTATGGCATCGCCTGGGGCGTCATGGGCGCGGCAGAAGATTGCTGGACCCAGGCGCGCCAGTATGGCCTCGACCGCACCCAGTTCGGCAAACCGCTGGCGGGCACGCAGCTCTACCAGAAGAAGCTGGCCGATATGCAGACCGAAATCACGCTGGGCCTGCAGGCAGCACTTCGCGTGGGCCGTCTGTTCGACGCGGCCAAGGCGGCGCCCGAGATGGTCTCCCTGATCAAGCGCAACAACTGCGGCAAAGCGCTGGATATCGCGCGGATCGCGCGGGACATGCATGGCGGCAACGGCATCCAGATCGAATACAAGGTCATGCGGCATGCCGCGAACCTTGAGACGGTGAACACCTACGAGGGCACGCATGATGTGCATGCGCTGATCCTCGGCCGGGCGCAGACCGGGCTGCAGGCGTTCTTTTGATTTTGGTGGCGCGGGCTTCGGCCCGCGCGACGGGAGGGGGGCGCTGCCCCCCTCTTCGCCTGCGGCCAATTCACCCCTCGGGATATTTTCGGCAAGAAAAAGCTGAGGGATTTTTGGTTTCAGCCGGGCCTTTGTCGAGGTAAGGCCTAGGCTGTCAGCGTGGCTGCCGACAGGAGCTGCTGCGTATAGGGATGCTGCGGGGCGTCGAAGATCTGCGCCGCCGTGCCCGTCTCCACCACGTCGCCCTGTTTCATCACCATGACCCGGTGCGACATGGCGCGCACCACGTTCAGATCGTGGCTGATGAAGAGATAGGCCAGCCCGTATTTCTGCTGCAGATCGCGCAGCAGGTCGACAATCTGGACCTGCACCGTCATGTCGAGCGCTGACGTCGGTTCGTCCAGCACGACCAGCCTGGGGCGCAGGATCATGGCGCGGGCGATGGCGATGCGCTGACGCTGGCCGCCGGAGAATTCATGCGGATAGCGGTCCATCGTGGCGGGGTTCAGCCCGACCTCTGTCATCACTTCGGCCACCAGCGCCCGGACCGGTTTGTCCACGGCCTTGCGATGGACGGAGAGGCCCTCCGCGATGATCTGCGCACAGGTCATGCGGGGCGAGAGGGAGCCGAATGGGTCCTGAAAGACGATCTGCATCTCCGCACGTTTGGCGCGCAGCTCCCGCGTGCTCCAGCCATGCACATCCTCGCCGAGGAAGCGGATATCCCCCTTGGACCCGATGAGGCGCATGATCGCCAGCGCCAGCGTTGTCTTGCCGGAGCCCGACTCGCCCACGATACCCAGGGTTTCGCCGGCATGGACGGAGATCGAGGCCTCGTTCACCGCCTGTACATAGCCCGTGGTCTTCTTGAAGAGGCCCTTCTGGATCGGGAACCAGATGCGCAGCCTGTCCGTCTCTGCCACCACGGGCGCATCCGGGGCCGCGGCCAGCGGCGCGCCGGTGGCATGGGCCGCCAGCAGTTTCTGCGTATAGGGGTGCTGGGGTGCGTCGAAGATGGCGGCGGTCGGGCCGGTCTCCACGATCTCCCCGTCTTTCATCACACAGACCCGGTCGGCAATGCGGCGCACGATATTGAGGTCATGGGTGATGAAGAGCATCCCCATGCCTTCTGACGCCTTCAGCTCTGCCAGCAGCTCGAGGATCTGCGCCTGGATCGTCACGTCGAGCGCCGTGGTCGGCTCATCCGCGATCAAGAGCTCCGGCCGGTTGGCCAGCGCCATGGCGATCATCACCCGCTGCCGCTGCCCGCCCGAGAGCTGGTGCGGATAGGCGTTGAGCCGGCTTTCGGGATCCCGGATACCGACCTTGGTCAGCAGATCAACGATCCGGTCGCGCACGGCCTCCCCGCGCAGGCCCTGATGCAGCTCAATCGATTCGGCGAGCTGCTTCTGCAGCGTGTGCAGCGGGTTGAGGGAGGTCATCGGCTCCTGAAAGATGAAGGAGATGTCATTGCCGCGCACGGACCGCAGCTGCGCCTGCGTGGCGCCGATCATCTGCTGCCCCTTGAAGGTGACGGAGCCCTCCACATGCGCATTGTCGCCCAGAAGCTGCACGGTGGAGAGCGCCGAGACGGATTTGCCGGAGCCCGACTCGCCCACCAGCGCCACGGTCTCTCCCCGGCCGACCTGAAAGGACACGCCCTTGACCGCCGGGATCAGCTGGCCATCCTGCCGGAAGGAAACCCGCAGGTCCTTCACGTCGAGCATCGGTGTGTCACTCATTGGAAGGTCTTTCTGGGGTCGAAGGCATCGCGCACGCCTTCAAAGATGAAGACCAGCAGCGACAGCATCACGGCAAAGACGAAGAAGGCCGTGAAGCCGAGCCAGGGCGCCTGCAGGTTCTGCTTGGCCTGCAGGGTCATCTCGCCCAGCGAGGGCGAGGAGGACGGCAGGCCGTAGCCGAGGAAGTCGAGCGCGGCGAGCGACCCGATTGCCCCCGTCACGATGAAGGGCAGCATGGTCAGCGTGGCCACCATGGCATTGGGCAGCATGTGGCGGAACATGATGGTCATGTTGGACACGCCCAGGGCCCGCGCCGCGCGGACATATTCCAGGTTCCGGGCCCGCAGGAATTCTGCCCGGACAACGCCGACAAGGGCCATCCAGCCGAAGGCCACCATGAGGAAGACCAGAAGCCAGAAGCCGCGCCCGAGGATCGCGAACAGGATGATGATGACGTAGAGCTGTGGCACGCCCTGCCAGATCTCGATCACGCGTTGGAAGATGAGGTCGGTCAGCCCCCCGAAGAAACCCTGTACAGCCCCCGCGAAAATCCCGATGAGCGACCCCATGGTCGAGACGAGGAGGGCAAAGACGATCGACAGGCGGAAGCCGTAGATCGCGCGGGCCAGCACGTCGCGCTTGGTGTCATCCGTGCCCAGCAGGTTCGCACCGCGCTGATCGGCGGGCAGCAGGCCCCAGCGGCTTTCGCCATCCGCATCGGTATAGCTGCCGATCACATTGGGCGGCAGGGGCGCCGCGCCGGGGCGTTCGACGGGCGTGTCGAAGGAATAGGGGATGATCGGCCAGAGCGCCCAGCCCTTCTCGATCTGCTCGCCCTCTATCTCCCCGTCCTGCGCATCCGCGATATAGCCCTCAGGGTCGTCGAAACACAGATCCAGCCCGCCCGTCTCGATCAGGCATTTGACCTCCGGATCGCGATAGATCGCCTCCGTCTGGAAATCGCCGCCGAAGGTCGTCTCCGGGTAGAACTTGAAAACCGGGAAGTAAAAGTCGCCCCGGTACTGAACGAGGAAGGGTTTGTCGTTCGCCAGGAACTCCGCAAAAAGCGAGATGCCGAACAGGACGATGAAGATCATCAGCGACCAGAAGGCGCGGCCATTGCGGCGGAAGTTGCGCAAGCGGCGGCGGTTCAGCGGTGACAGGGCGAACCGGCCCTGATCCGAAGGGGGGACGGGTGCCGGGGCGGTCTGGCCCGGCTCGCGGCCGGGCAGCGGGTCTGTCTCGGATTGCACCATCTCAGCCCTCCCTCCGTTCGAAATCGATCCGGGGGTCGACAAAGACATACATGAGGTCCGAGAGGATCCCGACGAAGAGCCCGATCAGGCCAAAGACGAAGAGCGAGCCGAAGATGATCGGATAATCCCGCGCCACCGCGGCCTCGTAACCAAGCCTGCCCAGCCCTTCGAGGGAAAACAGCGTCTCGATAATGATCGATCCGCCGAAGAAGACCCCGATGAACACCGCCGGAAAGCCCGCGATCACGATCAGCATCGCATTGCGGAAGACATGGCCATAAAGCACCCGCCGCTCCGAAAGCCCCTTTGCCCGCGCGGTCATCACGTAATGCTTCTTGATCTCGTCAAGGAAACTGCTTTTCGTCAGCAGCGTCAGCGTCGCGAAGCTGGAGATGGTGGAGGCGATCACCGGCAGGGTGATGTGCCAGAGGTAGTCGAGGATCTGCTGCCACCAACTCATCGTCGCGAAATTGTCGGAAGTCAGACCGCGCAGCGGGAAGATCCGCCAGTAGGACCCGCCGGCAAACAGAACCAGAAGCAGGATCGCAAAGAGGAAGCCGGGGATCGCATAGCCCGCAATGATCGCGGCAGAGGTCCAGCTGTCGAAACTCGTCCCCTCCTTCACCGCCTTGCGGATGCCCAGCGGGATGGAGATCAGATAGGCCAGCAGGGTCGACCACAGCCCGAGAGAGATCGACACCGGCAGACGGTCCACGACAAGGTCGATCACATCGGCCTTGCGGAAATAGCTCTCTCCGAAATCGAAGGTCAGGTAATTGCCGATCATGTTGAGGAAGCGCTGCAGCGGCGGCTTGTCAAAGCCGAATTCCTTCTCAAGCTGGGCGATGAATTCCGGCGGCAGCCCACGGGCGCCCGCATAAGTCTCTGACGAATTCCCGGCAGAGCTTTCCAGCCCCATGTCGGTCTGCCCGCCGGAGAAGGAGCCGAAGACGTCCCCCTGCCCCTGCTGCTGGGCGATGATCTGTTCGATCGGCCCGCCCGGCACGAACTGCACCAGCGCGAAGTTGATCACGAGGATTCCGAACAGCGTCGGAAGCACCAGAAGGATGCGTCGGAGAATATAGGCGCCCATGACGGCGGATTACCTCAGAGCACCGGCGGCTTTCAACTCTTCCGCGCGGGCCTCGTCGACCCACCAGAAGTCCATCTCGCCCGTGGCGAAAGCCGGCATATTCTCGGGATGGCGATACATGTCGTAATAGGCCAGCCAGTTATCCGCCTTGTAATAGGCCGGAACGATGAAGAATTCATAGCGCAGCGCCCGGTCGAGTGCGGTCAGCGCCAGCGTTTCCTCTTCCTTCGTTTCCGCAAAAAGCGCCGTATCGATCAGCTTGTCGATCAGCGGGCTGGCAATGCCCGCCGGGTTGAAGACGGAAATCGCCGCCTGTTCGGACCCATAAAGCTGCATGAGGCCGGTGCCCGCACCAAGGAAGGTGCGGTAGCCGTCAAAGATCATGTCATAGTCACGCTCGCGCGACCGCAGCGTGTACTGGCTGGGATCGACCTTCTCGACCTTCGCGTTGACGCCCATCTGCTGGAGGTTCTGCACATAGGTGCCCACCAGGCTCTCCATCGTGGGGGAGCCTGAGGAGTTGATCGGGATGACGATATCCAGCGTCTCGCCCGCCTCGTTGCGGCGCATCCCGTCAGAGCCAACGGCCCAGCCCGCCTCGTCCAGCAGCCCCATGGCGGTCCGCAGGTTCTTACGGTCCACGACGCGGGTGGCAGAGGAGGTATGCGGCATCCGCACCGGCTCCGTCAGCATCTCCTCCGGCACCAGATCGCCCAGCGATTTCAGCAGCTCCAGCTCCGCCCCAGAGGGCACATCCTGCGCCTGTTGCACCGTGTCCTGAAAGAAAGACTGACGCTGGCTGAACAGCCCGTACTGAAGGCTCTCGTTCGACCACTCGAAGTTATAGCCCAGCGCCAGCGCCTCCCGCACCCGCTTGTCCTGCAGCTTTTCCTTGCCGAGGTTGAAGACAAACCCAACGTTTGTCGGCGGGTTGCCGTCGGGGATCTCTTCCTTCGTCACCCAGCCGTTCTGCACGGCGGGAAATTCGTATCCCGTCGCCCATTGCTTGGAGTTCGTCTCCGCCCGGAAGGTATAGACCCCGGCCTTGAATGCCTCAAAGGCGGCGGTCTCATCGGCGAAATATTCCACCCGGATCGTATCGTAATTATGCCGACCGACGTTCACCGGCAGGTCCTTGCCCCAGTAGTCGGGGTTACGTTTGTACGTGATGCGGCGGTTCACATCGTAACTGTCGATCATATAGGGCCCGGAACCGGGAGAGGTCTCCATCCGCGGCTCATCAAGCCGCGCGCCCGTCTCCTCGAACCACTTCTTGGAGAAGACATCGACCGCGCCAACCTGGGAAATCAGCGAACGGCGGGAGATATCCGGCGCGAAGGTGAATTTCACCGTATGTGCGTCGATCACCTCAGCGCCCGTCACGCGCTGCTTGACCGCCTGCGCATAGGAGGGCAGCCCCTGTTCCAGAAACAGGTTGTGGGAAAACACCACGTCCTCTGCCGTGAGCGGCGTCCCGTCCGAAAACTTCGCCTCCGGCCGCAGATGGAAGATCACCCAGTTCACGCCCGGATCATATTCCAGGCTTTCGCAGAGCAGGCAGTAAGAGGCCGCATATTCATCCGCCGGCGCCCCGCCATCCAGAAGCTGTTCATACATCATCGACGACAGCGCCCCAGCGCGGCCCTTGCGGGAATAGGGGTTCATGCTGTCGAAGGTGCCGGAGGCGTCAATCGCAAATTCCCCGCCCTTCGGCGCATCCGGGTTCACGTAATTGAAATGCGTGTAATCCTCCGGGTACTCCAGCTCCCCGTAGAAGTTGTAGCCATGCGCTTTGAGGACGGTTTCCCCTGCTTCATTGGTCGTCTCTTCCACCTGGTGGCTTTCCGACCGGGCCATCTGTCCGGCAATACCGGCGGTCAGCAGACCGAGAGCCAGGATCGCGCCCCCTTTGCGCAGGTCCGCGCGGGTCAGGGTTTGGCTACGGCTGCGGCTCTGGGGCATTTAGGTCTCCTCGGGTCCGGAAAATCGGGCTCTGCCTGTCGAGGTAAGCTAAATGAGCGCCGCGACCACATTCAAGTTGAGAATGCGTGACCGGCGCGTGAGGGAACTCCCAATCTCAGACTTGCCCGCCGCAGGTCAGGCAGCGTCACGGTCCAGCGCCATCAGCAGCGCCGGAAGGCTGTTTTGGCCCCAGTGTTCTGCATATTGCCCGTTTGCCACGCGCACGATGTCGATCACGTCGATCTGGGTTGCACGCCCGGTCGGCGCCCGCCCCATCAGGGGCGCGGAAAGCGTGCCGTGAAACGACTTGCGCGTGACAACCTTATCTCCCTCCCGGATCTGGTCGTGGATTTCCACCGTCAGGTCCGGGAATGCGGGCCAGAGCACCTGTGAAAATGTCGCCCATATCCCGTCCGCGCCCGGCGACATGCCCGGCGCCGCAGTGCGGTTCACGAAATCCGGCGCCATGATCTCGTCGAACGCAGCGCGGTCCCGCCCGGCGATCACATCATGGTTAAAGCGCAGAACGACATCCTGAGGGGTCATATCCCGTCTCCATTTATACAGTTTAACTGTATAAATGTCCTACCCCCATTCCGGCCCCGCCGCAACTATGCGATAGCGACCCCATGACAGATGATCCGGATATCGCGCATCAGGCAGAGGCCCTGCGCCTCGCCATCAGCGGCTTTGTCCGCCGCACCCGCGCCGGGGCCGATGCGCCATCGGGCGCGCGGGCCGAAACCCTGCACCTGCTGGACACGGCGGGCCCGCAGAGCATCGCGACCCTCGCCCGTGCCCGTCACGTCAAACATCAGAGCATGCGTCTGGTCCTGCGCGAACTCGAACAGGACGGCATCGTCAGCGCCACCCCCGACCCCGCCGATGCACGTGGACGCCTCTACCAGCTTACCGCCATGGGGCGCGCGCATCTCGAAGGGCTGCGCGACCGGAAACGCAACTGGATCACGACCCGCCTCTCCGAAGATCTGACGGCGGCAGAACGCGCCGAACTGGCGCGCCTCATCACCCTGCTCGACCGGCTTGACGACAAGACCAACTGAACAAAGCAAAAGGGCCGGCGTCCCACGACACCGGCCCCGTCAATTCGGATCAGAGCAGGATCAGTTGCTCAACGTCTGGAGATAAGCAATGAGATCGGCCCGGTCCTGAACTTTTTTCAGACCGGCAAAGGACATCTTCGTACCAGGCGCGGAACCGCGGGGGTTTTCCAGGAAGGTGCTCAGATGCTCTGGCGTCCAGCTGTCGAAATGTTCCTCCAGCGCGCCGGAATAGGCAAACCCGTCAACCGCATCGACCGCACGGCCGACAACGCCATCCAGATGCGGGCCGGTTGCGTTGGAGCCGTCGATCTTGTGGCAGGCCTTGCACTTGCCAAAAACCTTGGCACCTGCTTCGGCATCGGCAGAGGCGAAGACCTCCTCGAAGGACGGACCTTCCTCGGCGGCACCCGCGTCTTCCTCGGCGCCCGTGTCAATCACATAGGCCTGCACGTGTTCGTCACCATGGCCGCCGGCCTCCGTGTCATAAAGCAGTTCGGCAGCCCAGTTTCCGAGCAGAAATACCAGCAGCGTCCCGCAGAAAGCCCCGCCGACCTTGGTCAGTGTCATGGTGTCGAACATATGTCGCGCGTCCCTGATGTTTCGTCAGTGTTCGGCGCGTATCTATATGCTTCCCCTCCCCTGACGCAAGGTGTACTTACCGCGACCAATCGCCCGGGGGTCACCGGGCCGGAAGGATTTCAGATGACGAAACCGTTGATCGCATTTCAGGGCGAACTTGGCGCCTATTCCCACGAAGCCTGCCGCACCGCGCGGCCTGACTACGACCCGCTGCCCTGTCGCACCTTTGAAGAATGTATCGACGCCGTTCTGGACGGCACGGCTGAACTGGCCATGCTGCCGGTCGAAAACACCACCTACGGGCGCGTGGCCGACATCCATTCCCTGTTGCCCAAAAGCGGGCTGCACATCATCGACGAGGCCTTTGTCCGGGTCCGCATCAGCCTGATGGCCCTGCCCGGCACCAAGTTGAAAGATATCGAAAAGGTCCGCGCCCATCTGGTTCTGCTGCCGCAGGCGCGCAGCTTCCTAAAACAGCACAATATCAGGGCCGAAACCGCCGCCGACAGCGCCGGTGCCGCGGCAGAGCTGCGACAGTCCGGCTCTGCCCGCCACGGCGTTCTGGCCAGCGCGCTTGCAGCCGAGACATACGGGCTCGACATCCTCGCCAGCGATATCGAGGACCACGGGCACAACACCACCCGCTTCCTCGTCATGTCGCGGGAGCCCGATCACCGGCGCCGCGGCGATCACGGCATGTTGACGACCTTTGTCTTTGAGGTGCGCAATATTCCGGCAGCTCTGTACAAGGCGATGGGCGGATTTGCCACCAACGGCATTAATATGACCAAACTGGAAAGCTATATGGTGGGCGGATCCTTCACCGCTACCCAGTTCTACGCCGATATCGAGGGGCATCCGGACGACGCCAATGTGCGCCTGGCCCTGGATGAGCTGCGCTACTTCACTCAGATGGTTGAAATCCTGGGCGTCTATCCTGCCGACGAGCGCAGGCACTGACACCGGTTGTCCGGCTTTGGTCGGCGCGCTTCAGGCCGTGGCCGCGTGGCGTCGGCCCATTTCCGCCGCCATATCCGACACCCGTGCAGAGAACCTCTTGTCCAGGTTCCCCTTAGCCAGTTTCATCGACTGAACCATCAGCCGCGCCGAAAGGGTCTGCGGCTTCAGATCGGCCGACAGCCGCACCCGGGTTTTCTTGGGCGACATCGCAACCAGTTCGATCTCGACTGTACAGGTCAGCCCGGCGGTATTGCCGACAAACACCATAAGCTCGTTCTCTCTGATATCGACGAGTTCCAGCCGCAGGTCCCGCTGTTTCCCGCGAAACGCAAACGACACGTCCCAGACTGTGCCGGTCAAACCACCGGCCTGCCGCTCACGCTTGACCTGAGCGCCGCGCCGCATGGCCATTTTCTCATAGTGATCGAAATCGGTCAGCTGCGCGAAAACGCTTTCGAGTGGCGCGCTGACATCTTCACGGGTGCTGAACTTCATGATCCTGCCTCTGCTTTCTGGTTCTTGACCCGATCGGGCCCGGCAGCCCCGGCTTCTGCACGGTTGACGACCTTGGCAATTGTCACGTCAATCTAGCCTATCGGCAACCCAGTTTCGCATGATGAATTCGGCAATCGCTCCATTCCGGGGCGGCCTGATGTCCGGATGTGTCCCGGCGAACACATCCACCATCTCCTCCCGGCTGACCCAGCGGGCATCTTCCAGCTCTACCGGGTCGACGGTGATGTCACGCGACAGCGCTTCGCCCCGGCAGCCGAACATCAGCGAGTTTGGAAAGGGCCAGGGCTGGCAGTTGAGATAATCGACCTGCCCCACCTTCACATGCGCCTCTTCCCAGACCTCGCGGCGTACGGCGGCCTCTATCGTCTCGCCCGGTTCGACAAAACCGGCCAGCAGGGACCACATCCCCTCAGGCCAGCCCGGCGACCGGCCCAGCAGCGTGTCATTGCCATGGGTGATCAGCATGATCACGACCGGATCGGTGCGAGGAAAATGCTTGGCCCCGCAGGCGGGACAGTCGCGCTGCCAGCCCGCCATCGTCACCTCGCTTGGCCGCCCGCATTTGGCGCAGAACCCGTGGGTGGAATGCCAGTTGTAGATCGCCTTGGCCGTGGCCAGCAGTTCCGCATCGCGCGGGCTGAGCCCGGCCATGACGGCACGCAGATCGGCAAAGGCATGGATCGTCTCGACCTCCGGATGCGCGGGCAGCGGCTGCTGCACCTGCCGGCCCGGCCCCATATCGGCGGGCGCCCCCGGCGGCGACCATTCGGAGATGTCCTGCGCAAAGACGAGGCCCGCCTCCTCCCGCCCCAGCAGCACCGGCGCGCGGTCGCGCCCCTGCAGCACCGGATGCGCCATCGGCAACCGGGCCAGCGCGACCCCGCCCGTCACCAGCGGAAAGCCACGCCAGAGCAGGATGCAACAGGACCCGGGATCACGCGCTGCCGCCGCCAGAACCTCTGTCTGACCGCGCAGCTCTGCCGCGCGGTCCAGACCAGACCCGCCAAAGGTCACCTCTTCGCCATGCCGCATGCCCGTACCCTCCTGCATTTTCGCGCGAACCCTGCCCCGGCGGGGACAGAAGCGCAATCCTGCCAAAGCCTGCCGAACGGCCGGTTTTTCGCGCAGCTTCGATAATTCCATGTAACACTAGGACACAAACAAGTTTGCATGGCCCTGTCGCAGGAGTGTCATGCAGACATGCGATCCAGCCGCAACCGGACAGAGGAGAGTCAGATGCCCGCACCTACCCCCCCCCATCTCTCGCGCCGCGCCTTTCTTGCCAGCACGGCGGCGGGCGCAACCATGATCACCCTGCACCCCTTCTCTGCCAATGCGGCCGGGTCGCAGGCGCATCTGCGGATCATGGAAACCACGGACCTGCACGTCCATGTCTTCCCCTACAACTATTACGGTGACAAACCCGACGACACCGTGGGCCTCGCCCGCACCGCCGCCCATATCGCCGATATCCGGGCAGAGGCGACGAATTCCCTGTTGATCGACAATGGCGACTTCCTGCAGGGCAACCCGATGGGCGATTACATCGCCTATGAGCGTGGCATGAAAGAGGGCGACATGCACCCGATCATCGCCGCGATGAACACGCTGGGCTACGAGGCCTCCACCCTCGGCAATCACGAATTCAACTACGGGCTCGATTTCCTGACCAAGGCGCTGGCCGGGGCAAATTTCCCCGTGGTCTGCGCCAATATCTCCAAAACGCTGGGCAGCGATCCGACCAAAGACGAGACCCTGTTGAAGCCCTATATCATCGTCGACAAGACGGTGACCGATGGGGCGGGCACCGACCACCCGATCAAGATCGGCCTTATCGGCTTTGTCCCGCCGCAGGTCATGAACTGGGACCGCAAGCACCTTGAGGGCAACGTGCAGGCCCGCGACATCGTCGAGGCCGCAAAAGCCTGGGTGCCGCAGATGAAGGAAGCCGGCGCCGATATTATCATCGCGCTCAGCCATTCCGGGATCGGGTCTGCCAACCACGAGGACGGGATGGAAAACGCCTCCGTCCCGCTGGCAGAGGTCGAGGGCGTCGATGCCCTGCTGACCGGCCATTCCCACCTCGTCTTCCCCTCCGCAAAGTTTGAGGGCTTTGCCGCCGTCGATCACGAAAAGGGCACGATCCATGGCAAGCCCGCCGTCATGGGCGGCTTCTGGGGCTCCGATCTGGGCGTGATCGACCTGATGCTGGAACGGGAAGGCAACGAATGGCGCGTCGTGACATTTGAGACGGCCACGCGGCCCATCTCCAAGCGCAACGAGGACCGGTCGATCACCGCGCTGGTGGAGGATCAGCCAGAGGTGCTTGCCGCCGCGCAGAAAGAGCATGACGCGACACTGGAATATGTCCGCACCGCCGTCGGCAAGACCGACACGCCGCTGCATTCCTATTTCGCGCTGGTCGCTGATGACCCCTCGGTCCAGGTCGTGACCAATGCCCAGAAATGGTACATCGCGGAGATGATGAAGGGCACCGAATGGGAAGCCCTGCCGATCCTTTCGGCCGGGGCGCCCTTCAAGGCCGGTGGCCGGGGCGGCGCGGAGTATTACACCGACGTGCCCGTGGGCGATGTGGCCATCAAGAACGTGGCGGATCTCTACCTCTATCCGAACACGATCCGCGCGGTGAAAATCACTGGCGCAGAGCTGCGCGGCTGGCTCGACCGCTCCGCCGGTATGTTCAACCAGATCGAGCCTGGCTCAACCGATCAGAAGCTGCTGAGCGACAGCTTCCCGTCGTATAATTTCGACGTGATGGACGGGGTCAGCTACAAGATCGACCTGTCGCAACCCTCGCGCTTCGACAAGGACGGGGCGGAGGTCGCGCCGGGCACCTCGCGTATCGTCGACCTGACCTTCGAAGGCCAGCCGGTCGCCGACGATATGGAATTTGTCGTCGCCACCAACAATTACCGCGCCTCCGGCGGCGGATCCTTTCCCGGCGCCATGGGTGACACGGTGATCTTTGAGGGGCCGGACACCAACCGCGATATCATCGTCCGTTACATCGTCGAAAAGGGCACGATCAGCCCCAAGGCCGATGGCAACTGGACCTTCGCGCCCATGGACGGCACCACGGTTCTGTTCGAAACCGGGCCGGGCGGCGAGAAATACGCAGGCAGCGTGCCGGGCGTGACGATCGAGCCCGCGGGCGAAGGCGAGAACGGGTTCGCCCTCTACCGGATCACGCTCTGAGCGGTCAGGTCGGGCCTGCCTCCGGCGGGAGTATTTCTGGAAAGATGAAGGGGGGGGCCGCGCTGGCCCCTCCATATTTAGCAGGAGGTGCACATGCAGGTCTATCTGTCGGGCGAAATTCACACCAGCTGGCGGGAGGAGATCGCCGCCGCCTGCGAAGGTCTGGACGTGACCTTCACCGCGCCGGTCACAGATCATTCCGCAAGCGACGACTGCGGCGTGGCGATCCTGGGCGCGGAGGATCGCAAATTCTGGCATGACCACAAGGGTGCCAAGCTGAACGCCATCCGCACCCGGCGCGCCATTGCGCAGGCAGATGTCGTGGTGGTGCGTTTCGGAGATCAATACAAGCAGTGGAACGCGGCCTTCGACGCGGGCTATGCGGCGGCGCTTGGCAAGAGCCTGATCGTGCTGCACGGGCCCGATCACCAGCATGCGCTGAAGGAGGTCGATGCGGCCGCCCTCGCCGTAGCGGAGCGGCCAGATCAGGTAGCGCAGATCCTGCGCTATGTGTTGAACGGGACGCTGCCTTGACCCGGAAGAGGCTCCGGACTTGGCCTCAGCTGGGGTTGGGGATTTTCGAGCCTTTGGCCACGGCAGGGCGGGCATTGAAACGCTCGACCCAGGCAATCAGTGCTTTGTGGTCATCCCAGCCGACAACCTCTTTCGCGCCATAGAAATCCAGCGATTTGATCCAGGGGACAAGCGCGATATCCGCGATGGAATAGTCGCCTGTAAGCCAGTCCTTCCCCTCCATCTGGCCTTCGAGGACACCCAGCAGGCGTTTCACCTCACCGATGTAGCGCTCCCGCGGACGCGGGTCTTCGATCTGTGCGCCGGCGAATTTGTAGAAGAACCCGAGCTGACCGAACATCGGACCCACGCCGCCCATCTGAAACATGACCCATTGCAGGATCTCGTTTCTTTTGCGGGCATCCTCGCCGTAGAACTTGCCCGATTTCTCGGCCAGATACACAAGAATCGCCCCGCTTTCGAAGATTCCGATTGGCGCGCCATCGGGCCCTTTCGGGTCGATGATTGCGGGGATTTTGTTGTTGGGATTGAGCGACAGGAATTCCGGGCTTTTCACATCTGCATCCGCAAGGGTGACAAGATGCGGCTCATAGGGCAGCCCCGTTTCTTCCAGCATGATGGAGGCCTTCACCCCGTTGGGCGTCGGGTAGGAATAAAGCTGGATGACCGAGGGATCCTTGGCCGGCCAGCGCTTGGCGATCGGGAAATCATCTGGGAACATGAAGGTAACTCCTTGAGACACAATCAAAGATTAAGCATCGCATTGACAACTTAACAGTGACAGTTCTGTGCGTTTCGGTGTTAGGTGTTGTGCATGGGGGCGCAGGGCCCCGGACAAAGACTGGAGTTCTTTATGATTAACGAATTCAAGGCCTTCATAGCCAAGGGCAATGTCATGGACATGGCCGTTGGGATCATCGTCGGGGCCGCCTTCACCGCCATTGTGAAATCGATGGTGGACGATCTGATAAACCCGATCATCGGCCTGTTCACGGGCGGCGTCGATTTCACGAACAACTTCGTCGTCCTGTCGGGAGACGGCGATTACGCAAGCCTTGAAGCCGCACGAGAAGCAGGGGCGGCCGTGTTTGCCTATGGCGCCTTTGCAATGGCGGTCATCAACTTCCTCATCATCGCCTTTGTCGTGTTCCTGCTGGTCAAAGGCGTCAACCGCGCCAAGGAATCCATGGAACGGACACCGGAACAGCCGGCCGAAGAGGCCCCTGCAGGCCCCACGGAGCTGGACGTCCTGCTGGAAATCCGGGATTCGCTGAAATCAAGCGCCTGAGGCAGATTTGGCGGGAGAGCCTCTCGCCAATCGCCCTGATCTTCGAATAGTCTCCGGCGACATGACGCCGGAGACCCCTATGCAGCTCGATACGATTGACCGCGCCATTCTGAGGGTACTTCAGAAATCCGGCCGGATCTCCAACGCGGACCTGTCCGAGAATGTCGGCTTGTCGCCCTCGGCCTGCCATCGGCGCGTGCAGCGACTGGAACGTGGCGGCGTGGTACGGGATTATGTCGCGCTGCTGGAGCCCAAGTCCATCGGCCTTGCCTCCACGGTATTTGTGGAAATAAAGCTCTCGGGTCAGGTCGACGAGATACTGGAGGCATTTGAAACTGCGGTCGCCAAGGTGCCCGAAGTTCTGGAATGTCACCTGATGGCCGGCACGGCAGACTACATTCTGAAAGTCGTGGCCGACGGGACAGAGGATTTTGCCCGCATCCACCGTCAGCATCTGGCCCGCCTGCCGGGCGTGCAGCAGATGCAGTCGAGCTTTGCCCTGCGCACTGTCTTCAAGACCACTGCCCTGCCCGTCTGAATGCCCGTCCGGCCTGCGACCACTGGGCTCTGGTCTCCGCCCCTGCAGCGCGCTATCGGTATATAGGGGGAGGACGAGAATGAATTGGGATTACATCATCGTGGGCGCCGGCAGTGCCGGCTGCGTCGTCGCAAAACGTCTGGCCGAGGCCGGGCACCGCACCCTGCTGCTGGAGGCAGGCGGGCGCGACAATTACCACTGGGTCCATATCCCGATGGGATATCTCTACTGCATCGGCAATCCGCGCACCGACTGGATGTACAAGACCGCGCCGGAAAAGGGGTTGGGCGGCCGCTCGATCCTCTATCCGCGCGGCAAGATCCTGGGCGGCTGTTCCTCGATCAACGGCATGCTTTACCTGCGGGGCCAGGCCGCGGATTACGACGGCTGGCGCCAGATGGGCCTGCAGGGCTGGGCCTGGGAAGACGTCCTGCCGATGTTCCTGAAGTCGGAGGATTTCTCCGGCGGCGAAAGCGAATTCCACGCCACCGGCGGCGAATGGCGGGTGGAGGAGCAGCGCCTGCACTGGGACCTTCTTGACGACTGGATCAAGGCGGCAGAGGCCGCGGGCATCCCCCATGTCACCGATTTCAACACCGGAACCAACGAAGGCGCGGGCTATTTCCGGGTGAACCAGCGGGCGGGCTGGCGGATGAACACCGCCAAGGCCTTCCTGCGCACCGTCACCGGGCCCAACCTGCGGATCGAAACGCATGCCCATACCACCCGCCTGCTGACCGAAGGCAAGCGCGTCGTCGGCGTCGAATACAGCCGCAATGGCCAGCTGCATCAGGTCAAGGCGGGGCGGGAGGTGATCCTCTCTGCCGGAGCGGTGAACTCCCCCCAGATCCTCCAGCTGTCGGGGATCGGCCCGGCCGATCTGCTGCGGGACCACGGGATCGAGGTGATCGCGGACCAGCCCGATATCGGCGGCAACCTGCAGGACCACCTGCAACTGCGCTGCTCCTGGCGGCTGACCGGGGCGAAGACACTGAACACGCTCGCCAATTCCTTCATCGGCAAGATGATGATCGGGATGGATTACACCTTCCGCCGCCGGGGCCCGATGTCCATGGCCCCCTCGCAGCTGGGCGCTTTCACCCGGTCCCGCGAGGGGATCGAGACGCCCGATCTGGAATACCACGTCCAGCCGCTGTCGCTGGATGCCTTTGGTCAGCCGCTGCATGCCTACCCCGCGATCACCGCCTCGGTCTGCAACTTGCGACCCGAAAGCCGGGGCACGGTGCATATCTCTTCGGCCGATCCGATGCAGGCGCCGGTCATCCAGCCCAACTACCTTTCGACCGAGGGCGACCGCCGCACGGCCATCGACGCGATCCGTCAGGCCCGCCATGTCATGGCGCAACAGCCCATGGCCCGCTACAGCCCGGAGGAGGTCAAACCCGGCGCTGCCGCCGATACTGACGAGGCGCTGGCAGAGGCCGCAGGCCAGATCGGCACCACCATCTTCCACCCCGTCGGCACCGTCCGCATGGGCACGGATGACGCGGCCCCTCTGCATGCCACGCTCAAGATGCGCGGGATCGGCGGGCTGCGGGTGGTCGATGCCTCTGTCATGCCGAGGATCGTCAGCGGCAATACCAACTCCCCCACGATCATGATCGCCGAAAAGGCATCCCAGATGATCCTGGAGGAGGCCCGCGCCTGATCTGCAACGCCTCCGCCCCCGGATGACACGCCCCCTGTCCCTCGGGCCACGATCCGTCTATGGCGGGGCAACCCCACAGCCGGACCCGATCTCATGACCCAGACCACCCGCATCGTCCTCTCCAGCGACCACGCCGCGATTGACCTGCGCCAGGCGCTTGCCGCCCATATCGCCGCCAAAGGGTGGGAGGTCGAGGATATCGGTCCGACCACGCCCGAAAGCACCCATTACCCCGATCATGGCGCCGCCGCCGCCCGCCGCGTCGCCTCCGGCGATTGCCGCTTCGGTATCATCCTCTGCGGCACCGGTCAGGGCATCATGATGGCGGCCAACAAGGTGAAGGGCATCCGCTGCGGCGTCTGTTCCGATACTTTCTCCGCCCGGATGATCCGCGAACATAACGATGCCAATATGCTGTCTATCGGCGCCCGCGTCGTCGATGAGGCCCGCGCCATCGAACTGGTCGATGCCTTCCTCGATGCGGAATTCGAAGGCGGCCGCCACGCCACCCGCGTCGATCTGATCAAGGCGCTGGAAGACTGACCCCGCCGCACATCCCAGCATATGGTCAAAAACAAACCCCCGGGGCTGGGCCACGGGGGTCGCTTTGAACTTACCGTTCAGAAAAACCTCAGAGCATGCCTTCGCGCTGTGCTTTCTTCCGGGCCAGTTTACGGGCACGGCGAATCGCTTCGGCTTTCTCGCGCGCTTTCTTGACAGAAGGTTTTTCGAAATGCTGCTTGAGCTTCATTTCCCGAAAAACGCCTTCGCGCTGGAGCTTTTTCTTCAGAGCGCGGAGCGCCTGATCGACATTGTTGTCGCGAACAGAAACCTGCATGTGGTGTCACCACCTTCCTAAGTTTGAGTTGCAAGAATTTGCAGGAGGTGGCCGTATACCGGCATTTGCCCTATCTGTAAAGCATGCCCGACCCAGACGGAGGCCCAGATGACCGATACCCGCGACCGCATGATCGACGCCATCCTTATGCACGTTCCCTTTGACGGCTGGTCCGAAACCGCCTTTCAGGCCGCCATTCAGGATGCCGGTGTGCAGGAGGACCTCGCCCGCGGCATGTTCCCCCGTGGCGCCCGCGATCTCGCCCGCGCCTGGCACGACCGGGGCGATGCCGCCATGCAGACCGCCATGGCCGAGGCTGACCTTTCCGGCCTGCGCTATTCCGAAAAGGTCGCCCATGCCGTCCGCCTGCGGATCGAGGCGATCTCCGACAAGGAGGCGCTGCGCCGCGCGACCACCCAGAATATCCTGCCGCTGAACGCGCCCGAAGGCATGAAGATGCTCTGGCAGACCGCCGATGCGATCTGGACGACCCTCGGCGACACCTCTGACGATTACAACTGGTACACCAAGCGCGCCCTGCTCTCGGGCGTCATCGGCTCCACCCTGCTCTTCTGGCTGGGTGATGACAGCCCGGGCAATGACGCGACCTGGGACTTCCTCGACCGCCGCATCGCCGATGTCATGCAGGTCGAAAAGGTCAAGTCCCGCGTCACCACCGGCCCCTTTGGCAAACTGTTCGAGCTGCCCGGGCATCTGCTGTCGTCGATCCGCCCGCCCCGCCACCGCGACGATCTGCCGGGCGCCTGACCGGCCCCATGGACAATCCGGCGGGCCGGGGGAATAGTCCCCCCGACCCAAAGGAGGACCCCATGCCCGAGATGCGCGCGATCGAGATCACCAAGCCCGGCGGCCCGGAGGTTCTGAAACCCACGACGCGACCCCGCCCCGAACCGCTGGCCGGACAGGTCGTGATCAAGGTGGCCTATGCCGGCGTGAACCGTCCCGATGCGCTGCAGCGCGCAGGCAATTACGCCCCACCCCCCGATGCCAGCGACCTGCCCGGCCTTGAGGCCTCGGGCGAGGTTGTCGCCGTCGCCGAAGGCGTCGCCTGGCCCAAACCCGGCGATCAGGTCTGCGCCCTGCTGCCCGGCGGCGGCTATGCCGAATATGTGGCAACGCCCGCCGCCCACTGCCTGCCCGTCCCCGAAGGCATGAGTCTCAAACAGGCCGCCTGCCTGCCAGAGACATATTTCACCGTCTGGTCCAACGTCTTCATGCGCGGCGGGCTCAAGGCGGGCGAACGCTTCCTGATCCACGGCGGCTCGTCCGGCATCGGCACGACGGCAATCCAGCTGGCAAAACTCTTCGGCGCCCGCACCTTCGCCACCGCCGGGACGGCCGACAAATGCCAGACCTGCCTCGACCTCGGTGCCGAACGCGCCATCAACTACCGGGAGGAGGATTTTACCAAGGTCCTCAAGACCGAAGGCGGCGCCGATCTGATCCTCGACATGGTCGGCGGCGACTATATCCCGCGCAATGTCTCCGCCATGGCGATGGAAGGGCGCTATGTCTTCATCGCCTTCCTCGGCGGCCCCAAGGCCGAGCTCAACTTCGCCCAGGTCATGATGAAACGCCTGACGATTACCGGCTCCACCCTGCGCCCGCAATCGGACGCCGCCAAGGCCGCCATTGCGGCAGAGCTCAAAACCCATGTCTGGCCGCTCCTCGCCGCGGGCCGCCTCGCCCCCGTCATGGACAGCGAATTTGCCCTCGACGATGCCGCCTCCGCCCATGCCCGCATGGAAGGCGGCGATCATATCGGCAAGATCGTCCTCAAGGTCTGACCCCCGCCCCAGGACCAAACCCGCGCTTTTTCTTGCCGGAAATACCCCGGGGGGCCCGCAAATGCCCCGCATTTGCGGGCTTGGGGGCAGCGCCCCCGGCCCAGGCCAGCCAAAGCTACCGCACCTTTTCCAGCAGGGCATCCGTCATCCGGCAGTCCCGGATCACATCCGCCCCGCAGCGCCGCGGCTTCAGCTCCATGTCCAGACAAATCCGCGCCTCCTGAATGCGCCCCTCCCGGCAGGTGATCGTGATCTCCTCCCGCGCCATCCCCGGGTTCACCTCCAGAAACGCCTCCTCCACCAGCGAGGCGGGCAGTGTCACGTCCCGCCCAAGATCGCGCAGCGCCTTCGGGCGCACCACCTTGCCATAGGCCAGCCGCATCAGCCCGTAATACTGATCCGCCTCCACGCCTACGCAGGTCCCATGCTTCTTCCACTGATGCCAGGCCGCACCCGGTGCGCCCATGATATCGGCCATCTGTGCGGTCATGGTCCGCGACGGCGGCCGTTTCGCCGAGGGGCAATAGGACGGATAGCCCCGCTCCCGCTGCGGCCAGAGCCCGTGCAGAACCCAGCCGAAATCCTTATCCTCATCACATTGCGGCGACCCGCGCCGGTCGCCCTCCAGAGCGCACCATGTCGGAGACCAGCTCAGCGACAGCACGAAATAGTCGAAATCACCCGGCCGCTCCCCCTCGGCCCGCGCCAGGACAGGCATCAGCAGGATCAGACAGGTCAAAACGCGCAGCATCATTCACTCTTTCTTTCCATGTCCGGCTTGACTATATAGCCGCCAAGTTCCCCGACAACGGAAACCGGCACCAAGTGGTGCAGCCTGTCCCGGCAGGCACCGGATTTCCTGTATTCGGACATCAATTATCCGGGGCCCGCGACGGGCCCACACGATTCGGCCCACGCACTGGAAGGAGTGACCGAGATGAGCAAACCGATCATGGCAAAGGCCACCGCCGTCTGGCTGGTGGACAACACCACCATCACCTTCAAGCAGATCGCCGATTTCACCGGCATGCATGAGCTCGAGGTTCAGGGCATCGCGGATGGCGACGTCGCCGCCGGTGTGAAGGGCTTTGATCCGATCGCCAACAACCAGCTCACGCAGGACGAGATCGACAAGGCCGAGGCCTCGCCGCTCCACAAGCTCAAGCTCAAATACAACCCCGCCGCCGTTGGCGAGGAAAAGCGCCGCGGCCCGCGCTACACCCCGCTGTCCAAACGTCAGGACCGCCCGAACTCCATCCTCTGGCTGGTGAAATTCCACCCCGAACTGTCGGACGGCCAGATCTCCAAGCTCGTCGGCACCACCAAGCCGACCATCCAGTCGATCCGCGAACGCACCCACTGGAACATCGCCTCCATGCAGCCGATCGACCCGGTGGCGCTTGGCCTGTGCAAACAGACCGAGCTTGACGCCGCCGTCCAGAAGGCCGCCGCCAAGAAGGCCGAAGAAGGCCAGGCCATGTCCGATGACGACCGCCGCAAACTGCTCTCGACCGAGCAGTCGCTTGGGATGGAGGCAGAGCCGCGCATCCCCACTGCCATCGAAGGGCTGGAAACCTTCTCCCTCGCCGATGACGATGAGGACGAGAAAGAAGACAACCTGGTCGATGCCGACAGCTTCTTCAACCTGCCGAATTCCGACGAGGACGAAGACGAACAGCCCTGATCCGGGGGCGCTCGCGCGGCCATGGCCGCACAGACCCATCGCGCTCAGACAGCACATAGAAACCTCTCCGAAGCCCGCTTCGGGGAGTTCTTTTTTTAATGCCATCCGTGCCGCTGAATGAATGGGGGGCTCAGTCCGGCACCGCGAAACCGTCCAGCAGCTCTACGACGCCAACAAACAGCTGCTCCGGATTGTCCGGCAGTGCCCCGGTCCGTCCTGTGATCTTGTAGATGAAGGGGTCGCGCACCAGCAGACATGCCGTCGTATCAAACTCACTGACATCGCATCCATCCTGCAGACCGCCGGACGGCGCTTCAAAATGGGTCGCGGCCTTGGTCAGGGAAATGGTCTCGGCCCTGCCCGACCGATGCTTGGGCGTCAGCCCGTCCGGGGCCACCTCAACCACGAACCAGCCATCAGCATCCGGGGAGGTCGTGCCGCCCGGCGCGTATTCCCATGGGATCTCGTAACGGGAATCTTCAATCCAGACGCTGTGCCGATAGCCGGTATTCAGACTGTTCGTACCGATCTGGCAGAGAACGGTCAGCCCAACTGCGGCGCAGCCGGCAATCCGCGCCCGGACACGTCGGGCAGGATGTTTCCGCACCATATAGGACGTTCGCAGCACCGCAATGAGGGCCAAAACCGGGAAGATCAGGAACCATCGGCCCCCGACCGCGCCCATCACCGCCATCGGATGATAGGCCCGGCTGATCTCAATATTCGCATAAGCAATCGCCAGATAAACGACGACGAGGGTGACAGCGATCCAATAAAGAACGTCCCACACACGCCCTGCCCGAACCTTCGGCGACATCCGCAAATACCCTTCCTTAAACTCATAACATGAAAGGCAAATCAACCAGAGCGGGTCAGATTGTCAACCAAGCAGGGCCCCTGCGACACGTTCGATCCGCCTAGGGACAGCCAAGGCTGGATCCGCCCTGACATCGGGCCTGCCACGCGCCAGTCCGGCCTCTCAGACCAGAGGGCTTCCTAATTTCGCTCGAAGGTCGTCTCGATCAAGACCCTGAGAGCCCGCTGACGCGTTCGCTAGTGCAGCAAGCGAAGAAAATCAAATCAGTAGCTTCGACAGGTCATCCCACCGCCGAACGGATTGGGTGTGCAATTGGTCGTGGTCGGGCTTCGACTGATTGGCGTGGCGGCTGGCATGACGTAGGGCTGCTGCTGAATGGGCGTGTAGTTATAGCCAGTCCCGTACCACGCGGCGTTTGTTCGCGCCTGTGCCGCTTGATCGGCTTGCACGACTGCCGCGCAGGCATCGGTGTTTCCAGCCTGACACGCCTCTTTCAGCTTCAGAAGCTCCGGCGTGGGTGCAGCGGGCGTTACGGGCGCTTCACACCCTGCCAGCCCAATCAGCGCCAAAATCGCAACTCGTCTCATACCGTGTCCTCCATCGGGCGCATCGAAGCACAGACTCGCATTGGAGTCATCGGAAATCACGCTGCCTGCGCCTATTCCGTGGCTGCATCCGTACCACCGCAGAGCAACGTCTCGACCCATGGAGCGGACATAACCGCGCCGGTCGGCTCTCCCGCTTTCTCCTCCCTTGTTGGGCGGGCGGCGGCAAAAAGCGGCTCCGTACTATCGGACAGAACCTCAGCCCGCCCTGCGATCCCGTCGACACGTCTTCTCATCTGAGAAATTTGGCAGGGCATTCGCCCTGCTGCCCGTCGGGCCGGGAAGCGGCCGCGATTTGCAGTACCGTGCCCGGCCCCTCAAACGACCTCCAGCACCACCCGTCCCTGCACCGCGCGATCCTGCACCAGCTCCATCGCGCGCCGCGCGTCTTCCAGCGGCAGCACCCGGTCCACCTTGGGTGTCAGCCGGCCCGCTGCGATCTCTGCCAGAACATCGTCCACAGCCCGGTTCGCAGGCCCCGGGTCATGGTCATTCCATGCCCCGATGAACACGCCCACGACGGAGTAATTCTTCAGCAGCGGCAGGTTCATCGGCAGCTTCGGGATCTCTCCCCCGGCAAAACCGATGGGCATAAGCCGCCCGTTCCAGGCCATCACCCGCGCCAGCGTCAGGAAGGTCTCCCCGCCCAGCATCTCGAAACAGACATCGACGCCCCGCCCGCCGGTAATCTCCTTCACCCGGTCGCGCAGATTGTCCTCCTCCAGTACGATGACCTCGGCCGCGCCGTAGTCCCGCACAATCCCGGCCTTTTCCGCACGGCTGACACAGGCGATGACCCTGGCGCCCATCATCCGGCCCATGTCCACGGCGGCGAGCCCGACACCGCCAGCGGCGCCGGTCACCAGAAGCCATTCCCCGGCTTGCAGACCGGCGCGAAGTTTCAGCGCGTAATGCGCCGTGGCATAGGTATGCGCGACGGTAGAGCCATCGACCATGTCCACCCCCTCCGGTAACCGGTTGCAGCGCCAGCCCTTGACGACCATCCGTTCCGCATAGGCGCCGTGCCAGCCGGTGCCGATCACCCGGTCGCCGGGCCGGATATGCGCGACATCCGCGCCCACGGCCCGGGCCACCCCGGCCGCATCCGTGCCGGGCACATAAGGAAGGTCCGGCCGCAACTGATACCCGCCCGAGATCATCAGCAAATCCATGAAACTGACCGACGCGGCCTGAACCTCGACAAGCACCTCGTCGGACGCCGGCTCCGGATCGGGCAACGTTCCGATCCTCAGCGCCTCTGGTCCGTCGAATGCAGTGCACATCACAGCTTTCATGCCGCGTCGCTCCTTTTCTGGTAACTCTCCGGAATGCTCCAAGTCTCGCCCGCAAGGCGCTAGAGGTCCACCCCCCGATGCGCCCGCAGGTCGCGGCGCCGTGCGGGACAAGGCGAAATGCCTTGAACTCCACCGCCCGGACGGCACAGTGGCGCTGCCGCCGATCTGCGGCACACGCCCGCCCAAACAGCCACGACAGGACCTGAACGATGAAACTTGCCGTCATTGGCGCCGGCCTGATCGGCGCAGCCGCGGCGCGACACCTTGCGCTTCAGGGACATGACATCACTCTGATCGGCCCGGGAGAGCCTGCCGACCGCAGCACCCATACCGGTGTTTTCGCATCGCATTACGATGAGGGGCGCATCACCCGAAGCCTCGACCCGCATCCGTTCTGGAGCCGCGCCTCCCGCAACTCCATCGCACGATACGCGGAGATCGAGGCGCAATCGGGCATCCGGTTCTATTCCGGTGTCGGCTGCCTGATGGCCGGGCCTGCCGGCTCTCCGAAGGTTGAGAGCATGCTTTCCGTGCAAACCCGGGACGCCATTCCCTGCGAGCCCTACTCGGGCGACACCCTGCGCGATCGCTTCCCCTATTTCGCCTTCCCCGAAGGCTCGCTTGCCCTCTACGAGCCGCTCAATGCCGGACATGTCTCCCCGCGGCTGCTGGCCCGGGCGCAGCTGACCGCGGCCATACGGGCCGGCGCCAAACTGATCCCGGAGGAGGTGACAGCCCTGCGCGAAGACAGCCATGGCGTGACCCTGACAACCGAAAGCGGCACGCATAGCTTTGACCGCGTCCTGCTTGCCACCGGCGGTTTCTCCAAGCTCCTGCTTGGGGAGACGCTGCCAATGACAGTCTATGCCCGGACCGTCGTCCTGTTTCGCATTGAAGAGGCCGAGATACGACGCCTTGCCGGGATGCCTTCGATGATCTGGATGCCCGTGGACGAGGACAATCCCTATCTGCTGCCCCCGATCCGCTATCCCGACGGGCAGACCTATCTGAAAATGGGGGCCGACCCGGATAACACCGTTCTGGAAACCCGCGCAGATCTGACCGACTGGTTCCGCTCTGACGGCAATCCTGCGGCCGTCGATCAGGTGCGTCCGGTGCTTCTGCGCCATATGCCCGGCCTCGATATCGCGCAGACCGCCACCTTGTCCTGCGTCACGACCTACACGCCGAACGAACTTCCGCATCTCGTGTCGCTGTCGCCGCGTATTCACACGGCGATTGGCGGCTGCGGGCGGGCCGCGAAAAACAGTGACGAACTTGGCCGTCTGGGCGCGCTGCTGTTGACGGACCAGCCCCTGCCAGACTGGGCGGCCGTCGCAGCGCAAGCCTCCACAACGGCCTGACCGGCAGTCGACCAGAGGCACGAGAGCCTGGATATATCAGAGAGCCCGGGGCTGACGGGCTCTCATTCCATCATTCAGTGCGAAACGGGATCACCGCACCGGCCTGCCAGGACCGGCAGCCGGGCGCCGCCCGTCAATGCGCGATCATGACATGTCTGACGACGGAGTAATCTTCCAGCGCATACATGGACATGTCCTTGCCATAGCCGGACTGTTTCAGGCCCCCATGCGGCATCTCGTTGACCAGCATGAAATGCGTATTCACCCAGGTACAGCCATATTGCAACCGGGCCGAGGCCTCCAGCGCCCGCCCGATGTCCCGGGTCCAGATCGAGGAGGCCAGCCCGTATTGCGACTGGTTCGCCCAGTCGATCACCGTATCGGGGTCGTCGAACCGGGTGACAGAAACCACGGGGCCGAAAACCTCCCGCTGCACGATCTCGTCCTCCTGTTTCGCGCCCGCAACCACCGTGGGCCGGTAGTAGAAGCCAGAGCCATCCGGCGCGGAGCCCCCCGTCGTGATCTCGATATGCTTGAGGTCGGAGGCGCGCTGCACAAAGCTCGCCACCCGGTCGCGCTGGCGGGCCGAGATCAGCGGCGGGATCTCGTTCAGGCTGTCGTCGGGATTGTCGAACACGATGGAGGAGACGGCGCCCGAGAGGTCGGCCACCAGCTTCTCGTATATCCCGGATCCGGCATAGATACGGCAGGCCGCCGTGCAGTCCTGACCGGCGTTGTAGTAGCCAAAGGCCTTGAGCCCCTCGACCACGGCCTCCAGATCGGCGTCGTCATAGACGATGACCGGTGCCTTGCCACCCAGCTCCAGATGCGTCCGTTTGACCGATTTCGACGCCGCCTGCAGCACCTTCTTGCCCGTCGCCACATCACCGGTGATCGACACCATATCGACATCAGGATGGTTGATCAGCGCATTGCCGACGCTGGCGCCCTGACCGACGATCACGTTGACCACCCCTTCGGGCAGGATTTCGGACAGGACATCGGCCATCAGAAGCGCAGTGAGCGGCGTCTGTTCGGAGGGTTTCAGGACCACCGTATTGCCACCCGCAAGTGCCGGTGCCAGTTTCCACGCCATCATCATCAGCGGATAGTTCCACGGTGCAATCGACGCCACCACGCCAATCGGATCGCGCCGGATCATCGAGGTATGGCCCGCCATATATTCGCCCGACACCGGCCCGTGCATATTGCGCACCGCCCCGGCGAAATAGCGGTAGCAATCGGCAATCGCCGGGATCTCGTCATTGGTGACAGCGCCCAGCGGCTTGCCGCAGTTCAGCGCCTCCAGCGCGGCGAAATCGGCGGTGCGTGCCTCCACCGCATCGGCGATGGCCAGCAGCAGGCCGGACCGTTCGCCGGGCGTCGTCCGCGACCAGCTGGCAAAGGCCTTGCGCGCGGCGGCCACCGCACGATCCACCTGCCCCAGATCGGCCTCCGGCATGGCGACGATCAGCTCGCCCGTGCGGGGGTTGAGCACCTGTTCCGCGGTTTCGGTCCCGGCCTCTCTGGAACCGCCGATCAGCATCTTGGTCTGCATGGTTGTCCTCCGTTTCAATCCTGTCATTTGCCCTGCCCGGCGACCGTATCGGTCCCCCGGGTCAGGTAATAGGCACCCAGAATGGGCAGCAGGGTGACCAGGACCACGACCATGGCCACCACGTTTGTCACGGGCCGCTGGCGCGGCCGCACGAGTTCTTCCAGCATCCAGATCGGCAGCGTCTGCTGCTGCCCGCTGGTAAAGGTTGTCACGATCACCTCGTCAAAGCTCAGCGCAAAGGCGAGCATTCCACCCACCACCAGCGCGGTCGCGATATTGGGCAGGATGACAAAGCGCAGCGTCTGGAAATAGGTCGCGCCCAGGTCCATCGACGCCTCGATCAGGCTGCCGGAGGTCCGGCGGAACCGGGCGACGGCGTTGTTGTAGACGATCACCACACAGAAGGTCGCGTGACCCAGCACGATGGTCCAGGTACTGAACGGGATATCCGCCAGCGAAAAGGCCGACCTGAGCGCGATACCCGTCACGACCCCCGGCAGGGCGATCGGCAGGATGACCAGCAAAGACACCGTTTCACGCCCGAAGAACCGCGACCGGCTGACGGCGGCGGCGCAGAGCGTGCCCAGCACCATGGCGACCAGCGTCGCGATGGACGCAACCTTGAGGCTCAGCTGAAGTGCCGCCCAGACGTCGGGCCGGTTCCAGGTCACGGCGAACCATTTCAGCGTCAGCCCCGGCGGCGGCCACTGGTAGGATTTTTCCTCCGTCGTGAAGGCGTAGACGAAGATCAGCAGGATCGGCAGGTGCAGGAAGGCAAGCCCCGCCGCCGCCGCGATTTTCAGCCCGAGGGGAGCCCCGTCTCTTGCCACCACCTCAGAGCGCATCGAACGCCCCCATCCGTTTCGCACCCCAGAGGTAGAGCCCCATAATCAGGATCGGCACCACGGCAAAGGCAGCCGCCAGCGGAATGTTTCCCGCAACGCCCTGATGCTGATAGACCGCCTGCCCGATGAACAGGCGCGAGGTGCCGATGATCTGGGGGATGATGTAGTCGCCCAGGGTCAGCGAGAAGGTAAAGATCGACCCGGCCACCACCCCCGGCAGCGCCAGCGGAAAGAGGACATGGCGAAAGGTCTGACCCGGTCGCGCCCCCATGTCGCCCGACGCCTCCAGCATCGACACCGGAACCCGCTCCAGCGCCGCCTGCATGGGCAGGATCATGAAGGGCATCCAGACATAGACAAAGACGAGGAAGGTGCCGGTGGTGCTGACCGACAGCGAATTCCCCCCCACCACCGGCAGCGCCAGATAGGCATCGAGCAGCCATTGCAGATGCATCTTGCCAAGAAACCAGGTGAGGATGCCTTCCTTGGCGAGGATAAGCTTCCAGGCATAGACCTTGACCAGATAGCTCGACCAGAGCGGCATCATGATGCCCAGGTAAAACACCGCCCGCCAGCGTCCCCGCGCATAGCGGGCGGCGTAATAGGCAATGGGAAAGCCGATCACGGCAGAGGCCAGCGTGACGCAGGCGGCCATGGTCACCGTGCGCAGGATGATATCGAAATTCGCCGGCGTGAAGAGCTCCGCATAGGTGCGCAGGGTAAACTCGCGCACCACCATCCCCGTGAAATGGTCGATGGAGAAAAAGCTCTGCAACAGCAGCGCGGCGAGCGAGCCGAGGTAGATCACCCCAAGCCACAGTACCGGCGGCCCCAGCAGGATCGCCAGCAGCAGGCGCGGATGCCGCCAGAGCGCATCCGACAGCCGCGCCATCGGGCCTGAGGGGAGCGTCGCGGCGCTCATGCCCCGCCCCGCATCAGGTGCAGGTTCTCCGGCGCCCAGCTCAGACCGACCGTCTCGCCCTGCGCCGGTCTTGGCGCGTCCTGCGCGATAAGGGCCGTCAGCCGGGTCTCCCCCGCCTGCAGGGTCACCCGCGTGGTCAGGCCGAGGAAACTGAGCCCGGTGACCTGCGCGCTCAATGCCCCTTCGGACGCAAGGTGTAGATGTTCGGGCCGGATCGCGGCGGGGACGCGCTGCCCGGTCAGGGTCTCAACCAGTTCGGCAGGCAGGACGTTAGAAGAGCCGACGAAATCGGCCACGAAAGGCACATCGGGGCGGAAATAGACATCCTCCGGCGCGCCCACCTGCTGGATCCGGCCCTCGCTGAAGACGGCAATGCGGTCGGCCATCGACAGGGCCTCACCCTGATCATGGGTGACGAAGACAAAGGTGATGCCCAGCTGGCGTTGCAGACCCTTGAGCTCGTCCTGCATCTGTTCGCGCAGCTTGAGGTCCAGCGCGCCTAGCGGTTCGTCCAGCAGCAGCACCCGTGGCCGGTTGACCAGCGCCCGGGCCAGCGCGACCCGCTGGCGCTGCCCGCCCGACAGTTCGGACGGCTTGCGCGTGCCATACCCGCCGAGGCGCACCATCTCCAGCGCCGCCTCGACCTCCCGGTGGCGTTCGGGCTTCGGACGGCCCGCGATCATCAGCCCGTAGCCCACGTTGTCGCGGACGTTCAGATGCGGAAACAGCGCGTAATCCTGAAAGACCGTGTTCACCTGTCTGCGATAGGGCGGCAGATCCTGCACGCTGTCGCCAAACAGACGGATATCGCCCGCAGTCGGACGTTCGAACCCCGCGATCAGCCGCAGGCAGGTCGTCTTGCCGGACCCGGAGGGGCCCAGCATGGCAAAGAACTCGCCCTCCCCGATCTCAAGGGTGACGCCATCCACCGCCCGCACCGTGCCGAAATGGCGCGAGACCTGGTCGAAACTTACCGCAGACATGGACATTCCCGTATCCGGTCCCGCGCCACCATGGGGCAGCGCGGGGTTGCAGGGGATCAGCGACCGCCGATCACGCCGATATAGTCGGAGACCCAGCGATAATAGGGCACGCATTCGCCCTGGCTTTCACAGGCCGCGACGGGGGTCTTCCAGAACTTGATCTCTTCGAACTGCGCCAGACCGTTGGCATCACAGCCTTCCTGGGTCTGCATGCCGCGCCCGTCCGAACAGGCCGCAGGAACCGACGGCACCGCGCCGAACCAGACCGAGAGGTCGGATTGCAGGTTGGAGCTCAGCTGATGTTCGAACCACTTGTAGGCGCAGTTCGGGTGTTCGCTGTCGGCATGCAGCATGGTCGTGTCGGCCCAGCCCGTCGCGCCCTCTTCGGGGATGACAGAGGCGACCGGTACATTGTCGGCGGCCAGCAGGTTCACCTGGAACGGCCAGGAGCCGGAGGCGACGACGCCCTCGTTCTTGAAATCGTCGATCTGGATGAAGGCGTCATGCCAGTACCGGCTGACCAGCGTGCGCTGCTGGCGCAGCAGGTCTAGCGCGGCGGCATATTGATCCGCGTTCAGCTCGTAGGGGTCCTTAATGCCAAGATCAGGCTGATGGAACATCAGGTAATTCGCCGCATCTGCAATATGGATCGGCCCGTCATAGGCCTGCACCCGGCCCGCATTGGACTGGCCGTCCGACAGGGTCGTTTCCTCGAACACCACAGACCAGGAGGTCGGCGGCTCGGCAAAGGCCTCCGTATTGTACATCAGCACGTTCGGGCCCCACATGTAGGGAACCCCGTAATGGGTGCCGTCGACATAATGCCAGGGCGCTTCCTTCAGCCGGTCGTCCACCGTGCTCCAGGATGGCACGAGATCGACATTGATCGGCTGAACCCGCTTGCCCGCGATCATGCGGAGCGAGGCGTCGCCCGATGCCGTCACGAGGTCGAACCCGCCCTCGTTCATCAGTGCCACCATCTCGTCCGAGGTATTGGCGGTCTGGATCGAGACCATGCAACCCGTCGATTCCTCGAACTTGGTGACCCAGTCAAAGGCGGCATCCGTCTCGCCGCGTTCGATGTAACCGGCCCAGGCCACGATCGACAGGGCGCCTTCGCCCTCTCCGACCTCGGTCATCTGCGCCACCGCGCCCGTTGCGACCGACCCGGCGGTGATCGCGGTTACCACTGCATGGATGAAATTGCGTGTCATTGCGGTCTCCCTCTGACGGGCGCAGGGATCCGGCGGCCGCGCAGGAACGCGGCCCGGGATCCTCGGCAACCCGGTGCGAAAATGGTGATATGTCGCGGCTCGTGCTGGCCGGAACAGGCGAAAGGCTTCGACCCCCCACTAGTTGGAAACTATGGAAACGGCCCGGACCCTTCGCAAATCCATAATTCAGAAATTAACGTTCGGAAAAACCGATAGCTCCTGCCTAAATGCGTAGGTGACGGTCGTTCTGCCCCATACGTGCAAGGGAAATGAAGTCATGCGCCGCGGCGGAGAGCGGCAGCCCCCGACGCCAGACCATTCCGACCTGCACAATTGGCAGGCTTCCCGATACGTCGCGGCTTTCGATCCGGTCGCCATCCAGCGACCACGGCCGATACACAAGGTCAGGCAAAAGCGCGACACCGGCCCCCGTGGCCACCAGGCTGCGCACCGCCTCGACCGAGCGGGTCCGGAACGCGATATGCGGACGCCGTCCGAATGCCGACAGCAGCTTGACCGCCTCCTCCTCCATCTCGTCGACATTCAGCATGATCAGCGGCTCCTGCGCGACCTCATCCAGCCCGATACTGTCGCGCGACGTCAGCTTGTGCTCCAGCGGCAGCCAGAGGCGGAAGGGCGAGATATCCAGAATCTCGCTCTGCAGCGCCATCCGGTCGCGCAGGTTCGAGGTGACCATAACAGCCACATCCAGCTCTCCGCCGACCAGAAGATGCTCCAGATGATCCCCCGGCTCTTCCAGCGCCGAAACCTCCACCGCCGGGTTCATCCGCCGGTAGCGCGACAGCAGATCCGACATGACATATCCCGACATCAGCGAGGTCACGCCAATATTCAGCTGCCCCCGGGTCGTGCCCGGCGGTTGATCAAAAGCCCGCCGCGCGCCCGAGACATCCGACAGGATCTTGGTCGCATGGCGCAGGAACTGGTGGCCACTGTAGGTGATGGCCAGCCCGCGGGCATGGCGTTCGAACAATGTCACCCCAAGATCGGCTTCCAGCGCCTTGAGCCCCTCGGTCACCGAAGATTGTGAGATCGACAAGCTGCGCGCCGCGCCAATGACCGACCCCTTCTCAGCCACGGCGACAAAGTAATGCAACTGTTTCAGGGTAAAGGACACGAGCAGGTCTCCCTCGGCATTTCTGGATGGGACCGATCGACAAACCCGCCACCAGTCCTTCACCCGGCGGGCCCCATGCCCGGCCAGTCCCGTCACCCTACTCTGCACCGCGACGCAGCGCACGCTCTTGTGCCGTTCGTCCCGGACCCCGCAGGCACGGGACCGGCGCCATACCCGGACACGGCATAACTTCCACCGCACCCGACGGGCGCGGCTTGAGACTGGCCTTGACGAGACGCCTGTTGTAACGATCCGCTGCGACCGGATGACCGGGCTCTGGCCAGACGCACCGGCATGGCGCACCCAAAGATCAGCCGGAGTGACTGCAGATGAAGACCTGGAATGCAAAAGCGGAAGCTCTCTACAACGGCGATTTTCGCCAGATGCTCATTGGCGGACACTGGTGCGCCGCCCGCTCCGGCGAGGTGATAGAGGCGCGGAACCCCGCAGATGGCAGCCTTCTGGCCACCGTCCCGCGCGGGTCTGCGGCCGATATCGACGCCGCCGTCGCAGCTGCCCGACATGCCTTTGAGGGCCCCTGGTCAAAATGGACCCCGTTCGAACGCCAGAACCTGCTGCTGAAGATCGCCGAGAAATTCGAGGCGGAATGGGAAAGCCTCTGCCTGTCGGACACGCTCGACATGGGCATGCCCATCCAGCGCACCCTGGCCAACAGCCGCCGCGTTCTGGGCATGCTGCGCTTCTACGCAGGTCAGGCCGTGGCGATCCATGGCGCGACCATCCCCAATTCCTTCCCCGGCGAGATCTATTCCCAGACGGTGCGCGAACCCGTGGGGGTCGTCGGTGCGATCATCCCCTGGAACGCGCCGATTGCCGGGTCGATCTGGAAAATCGCTCCCGCCATCGCGACCGGCTGCACCGTCGTCCTGAAACCCTCCGAGGAGGCCTCGCTCACCGTTCTGATGATCGCGCGCCTCATGCAGGAGGCTGGGCTGCCGGACGGCGTGCTGAACATTGTCACCGGGCTCGGTGCAGAGGCCGGGGCGGCGCTGGCCCAGCATCCCGGCGTCGACAAGATCGTCTTCACCGGCTCGACCGCAACCGGGCAGGCCATCGCACGCGCGGCAACCGGCAACCTCAAACGGGTGTCGCTGGAGCTTGGCGGCAAATCCCCGGTCATCGTCTGCCGCGACGCCGATATCGAAAAGGCCGTGCCGGTCGCCGCCATGTCGGTCTTTGCCAATTCCGGCCAGATCTGCATCGCCGGATCCCGTCTTTTCGTGGCGCGGGAGATCCATGACGAATTCGTCCGGCGCGTCGCCGACTACGCCGCCAGCCTGCGCATCGGTCATGGCATCCGCGAGGATACCGACATCGGCCCGATCATTTCAGCCCGGCAGGCCGAACGTATCGCAGGCTATATGACCAAAGGCCCGGACGAAGGCGCGACAGTGCTGACCGGCGGCGGGCGCGCCGAGGGCCCCGACTTCAACGACGGCCATTTCTTCCATCCGACGGTCTTTGGCGGCGTCACTGACGACATGGCCATCGCGCGCGAGGAAATCTTTGGCCCCGTGATCTCCGCCCTGCCGTTCGACACGCTCGACGAGGTGGTCGCGCGGGCCAATGCCACGCCCTATGGGCTGGCGGCCGGCATCTTCACCACCCACCTTGGCACGGCCCACAAACTGGCCCACCGGATCAAGGCCGGGTCCGTCTGGGTCAACATGTATCACGCCATCGACCCTGCGGTGCCCTTCGGCGGGGTCAAGATGTCGGGCTATGGCCGCGAAGGCGGGGCCGAACACATGGAAGAATACCTCGACACCAAGGCGATCTGGATCAATACGGACTGACGCCGCGGCGGAACGGACCAATAAATACAGGGAAATCATCACATGCATGTCGGATTGATCGGCCTTGGCCTCATGGGCCATGGCATCGCCCGCAACGTCCTGAAACGCGGCGGGTTCGGGCTGAGCTTTCTGGACCATCCGGGCAATCAGCCATCCGATGAGATCATCGCCCTCGGCGGTCTGGCTGTGGCCACCTCGGCAGAGATCGCGGCCAAGGCGGATGTGATCATCCTCTGTGTCACCGGCTCGCCCCAGGTCGAGGCCATCGTGACCGGCGATCTGGGGATCGCCGCCGCGCTGCGCCCGGGCACTGTGGTCGTCGACTGTTCGACCGCCCTGCCCGCCTCCACCCTGCGGATGGGTCAGATCGTCCAGGAGGCTGGCGGAGACTACATCGACGCCCCGATGACGCGCACCGCCCAACATGCCCATGAGGGCACGCTGAACCTGCTGGCCGGCGGCGCGGCGGACGCGCTGGAGCGGGTGCGGCCGGTCCTCGCCGCTTTTACCGAAAAGGTGGATCACGTCGGTCCGCTCGGGCACGGGCATCGGCTGAAGCTGCTGCACAACTACGTTTCGGTCGGCTTCATGACCCTGCTGGCCGAAGCCGCCGCCCAGGCTGCCGATGCCGGTGTCGATCCGGCGGTCTTTGTCGAGGTGCTGGCAAACGGTGGCGGCTCCAGCGCCGCGCTGCAACGTCTGGCACCCTTTATCACGGACGGTGATCGCGACAGCCTGCCTTTCTTTGTCGCCAACGGCCAGAAGGACATCGACTATTACCGCGAAATGACAACCCAGGCCGGCGGGCAGACAACGGTTGCGGATGGAATTTCCGCCGCGCTTTCGGCTCAGGTATCGGCCGGGGCCGGACAGTCATACATGCCCGAGCTGGTGCAGCTGTTCCGGCGCAAGGCCCCATGATTTTGCAATACCGCCCATGCGCAAACGAAAAAGCCCGGAGGGTGGAAGGCCGTACCCTGCCGCTGTAGCCATTTCAGACGTTCTAGGGAGGAACCTCATGACCTATACTTTCCGGACGCTGGCCTGTGCCGGCGCATTTTTTGCATTTTCGGCCCCGGCCATGGCGCAGACCGAGATCAAGCTCGGTTATGCTCTGGCCGAAGACAGCCACTATGGGGTCGCCGCCAAAACCTTTGAGGAAGTGCTCAAAGCAGAGACGGGCGATGCGTTCACAGTCACCCATTTCCCGTCGTCCGGGCTGGGCGGCGAACGCGAAGTGATCGAGGGGCTGCAGATCGGCACGATCGAGGCGACGATCGTCTCTTCCGGTACGCTGGCGAACTTCGTCCCCGAAACCGGCGTCTTCGACATTCCTTTCCTGTTCAACGGATTTGACCATGCCCGTGCCGTTCTGGACGGTCCGATTGGCCAGGGTATTCTCGCAAAATTCGACAATGTCGGACTGCATGGCCTGGCCTGGGGCGAACAGGGCTTCCGCCATATCACCAACAACCGGAATGCGATCCATACCCCGGCAGATGTCGCGGGTCTGAAAATCCGCACGATGGAAAACCCGGTGCACCTTGCCGCGTTCAACGCCATGGGCGCCGCCCCCACGCCGATGGCCTGGCCCGAAGTGATCTCTTCGCTGCAGCAGGGCGTGATCGACGGGCAGGAAAACCCCTTGTCGGTGATCGTCTCGGTCAAGCTGAACGAGGTTCAGAAATACCTGACCCTGTCCGGACACGTCTATTCGCCCGCAATGCTGCTGGTTTCCAAACCGTTCTGGGATGGTCTGACCGACGACCAGAAAGCCGCCTTTGACAAAGCCGCGACCGCGGCCGCGGCCGCAATGCGGGGCTATGTCGACAATGTGGAAACCACCGGCGTCGAAACCCTGAAAGAGCGCGGCATGGAAGTGAACGCCCTCTCGACCGAGGAAAAGGCCGCATTCCAGTCCTCAATCGCCTCTGCCTACGAAGACTATTACGGGACCTACGGCAAGGATCTGGTTGAATCGATCGTCAATTTCGAATGAAGCCGAACCGCCGGCGCCCGAACGGCGCCGGCGGCCTTTCAAGGAGCGCCTTTTGAAACGATTGGAACACTATTTTGTGGTTCTGAATGGCTGGGCGCTGGTCGTGATGCTCTCTGCCATGGCGCTGATCGTGGGGTACAATATTTCCCTGCGCTACCTCACATCGCATTCGCTGCCCTGGGCGGATGAAGCCGCCCGTTACCTGATGATCTGGCTGACCTTCACCGGCGCAGGTCTGGTTCTGCGCGCAGGCGGCCATGTGGCGATCACGAACCTGCAGGACGCCTTGCCGGGACGGGCGCAGAAACTGCTGCGTGCGGCGCTTGTCCTGATCCTGCTGATCTTCTTTGCCTTCATGGTTCAGGTTGGCTGGCAATATGCGCAGCGCATGCAGTATCAGGTCACACCGGCGCTGAGGCTGCCGTTCCTTTATGTCTATGCCGCAATGCCCGTCGGCTTCGCCCTGCTCATCCTGCATCTGCTGTTGATCGCTTATGGTTTTGTCCAGGCGGGCGCCTACAAGGCTCTGGACGGGTCAGACGTGGACAGTGACGCGGTGGCCCGTGGCGCCAATGGCTGAGATCCTGTTCCCTGCCCTCTTTGTGCTGCTCGCGCTCGGACTGCCGGTCGCCTTTGCCATGGCGATCTCTGTCTTCCTGGCCCTCAGCTTCGGATCGACCTACCCGCATCTCGTCGTTGTGAAAGAGATGTTCGCCGGTCTCGACAGCTTCCCGCTGCTGGCCGTGCCCTTTTTCATCCTCGCCTCGGAAATCATGACCGGAGGCGCGGTCACCCTGGCCATTCTGCGCCTGGCGCAATCCCTTGTGGGGCATGTGCGTGGCGGGCTGGGCCATGCCAATGTGATCAGTTCAGCCATGTTCGCCGGCATCTCGGGCAGCGCGCTGGCCGATGCCGCAGGCCCCGGGTCCATGATGATCCGGATGATGGAGAAGGGGGGCTATGACAAACCCTATGCCGGCGCGCTGACCATCGCCAGCGCCGTGGTTGGCCCGATCATCCCGCCGTCGATCACCATGATCATCTACGCCATGCAGGACAAGAACGTCTCTGTCGGGTCGCTTTTCATGGCAGGCATTCTGCCGGGGATCCTGATCACGCTCATGGTGCTTGTCGCCAATGCAAGGATGAGCAAACAGCGCAATTATGCCTCTGGCGCGCCGATGCCCGCCCTGCGCGAGATCGCGCAAATCTTCGTCTATGCGCTGCCGGCGCTGGTCCTTATCCTGCTGATTGTGGGCGGCATCCGCTTTGGCGTCTTCACCCCGACCGAAGCGTCGGTCATTGCGGTCTTCTACGCACTTCTGGTGGGCATGTTCGTCTACCGGACCCTGCGCCTGAAAGACCTGCCCGCCATCATTCTGCGCGCCGCACTGACCTCCGGCGCCGTGCTGCTGATACTTGGCGCGGCCCGGGCCTTTGCGTGGATCCTGATCATCGAGAGCATTCCGCAGCTTCTCGCCCAGACTATCATTTCGTGGGATCTGTCGCCGATTGTCTTTTTGCTGATGGTCAACCTGCTGCTGATCGCCTTTGGCCTGTTCATGGATCCCCTGCCGGGCGTCATGATCCTGGTGCCGATCCTCGCGCCGATCAGCCTGGCCCTCGGGATCGACCCGAACCACTTTGCGATCATCGTCATCGTCAATCTGACGCTGGGGCTGACCACACCACCTGTCGGAAGCCTGATCTTTGTCGTCTCTTCGACCGTGGGGCTCAAACCTTCGGCCCTGATCCGAGAAATGCCACCGTTCTTTCTTGCGCTTGCCGCGGCGCTTGCGATGATCACGCTCATCCCGGTCCTGTCGACCTGGCTCCCGGCGATCAGCGGCTTCTGATCTGCGGCAATATCGACGGAACTCGCCCGTCCGGCGCGTCACCTCCCGGTGTGGACGGGGTCATGACACGGTTCAACCAGACGGGAACAAACCTCAGATGTCCTTGCGCGCCCGCAGCGCGGCGGAAATCGTGCCGTCATCCAGATAATCCAGCTCCCCGCCGATCGGCACGCCCTGCGCCAGAGAGGTCAGCCGCACCTGCCCTTCCAGCTGATCGGCGATGTAATGCGCTGTGGTCTGGCCGTCGACCGTGGCATTCAGCGCAAGGATCACCTCGCGGATCCCTTCCTCTGCCACCCGCGCCATCAACTTGGGGATCCGCAGCTCTTCCGGCCCCACCGCATCCAGCGCCGACAGCGTCCCGCCCAGCACATGATAGCGCCCCCGGAAAACCGCCGTCCGCTCCATCGCCCAGAGGTCGGCCACGTCCTCGACAACGCAGATCTCCCCGGTCGACCGCTTCTCGCTTGTACAGATGTCGCAGAGCCGATCCGACCCGATATTGCCGCAGCGCTCGCATTCCCGCACGTTGACCGCCACATGATGCATCAAGTCCGCCAGAGGCGTCAGCAACAGCTCTTTCTTGCGGATCATGTGCAGCACCGCCCGCCGGGCAGAGCGTGGCCCCAGCCCCGGCAGCCGCGCCATCATGTCGATCAGCGCATCGATATCGCGGCTGGCGCTCATCGGCGAAGGCCCCGGTGCCGCGTCAGAACGGCAGTTTGAAATCGGCGGGCAGGCCAAGGCCCTCGGTGATCTTTGCCATTTCCGACTGGCTCTTTTCCTGCGCCTTCTGCTGCGCATCCTTGATCGCGGCGAGGATCAGATCCTCCACCACTTCCTTCTCATCAGGATTGAAGATCGACGGATCGATATCCAGCGCCTTCAGCTCGCCCTTGGCGGTGGCCACGGCCTTCACCAGCCCCGCGCCGGACACGCCTTCGACGGTCATCACGTTCAGCTCTTCCTGCAGTGCGGTGACCTTCCCCTGAAGTTCCTGCGCGGACTTCATCATCTTTGCCATGTCGCCCATCTGGCCAAGGCCCTTGAACATTGTCTGTCTCCTGTCTGAAGCGCCCCGCGGGCGCATGTTCCTGTCTGATATCGAGCCCCGGGGCCCTGAGGACAACCCTGTCAGTCCTCCTCGAAGGGATCCCACTCGTCCTCAACCTCGGCCAGCGCCTCGGTCGCGGCCTCTGCCGCGATCTCTTCCGCTGTGCGCACATGGGTGATCGTGGCCTTCGGAAAGGCCAGCATCACCGCCTGCACCATCGGATGTTCAGAGGCCGCCTCCTTCAGCGCCAGCACCTTGGCATCGCGCTTTTCGGCAATCGTCTCTGCCCCGCCCTCGTTGACCACGATCACGGCCCAGCGGTTGCCGGTCCAGCCCTGAAGCCGCGCACCCAGCCGCTGCGCCAGATCGCGCGGGGCATTGTCCGTGGGCACGAACTCGATCCGGCCCGGCTGATAGCCCGCCAGCCGCACGCAGGTCTCGATCTCCACCAGCAGCTTCACGTCCCGGTTGGAGCGGACCAGCTCCACCACATGTTCAAAGGTCGGATAGCGCGCCAGCGCCTCTTCCAGCTCCGTCGCCACCTGAGCCACTGGCCCGCGGGCCGGACCCGACGGCGCATGCATCCGCCCGCCGCCCATGGCATCCGTTGCGCTCCCCGCCGGCCCGTGCCCGGCTGGCGCACCGCCGCCGGAGGGCGGCATCGGCGGCGGGGTCTGATCCTTCAGCTTGCGCACCAATTCTTCCGGCGAGGGCAGATCGGCCACATGGGTCAGGCGTATCACCGCCATCTCCGCCGCCATCATGGAATTCGGCGCCGCCGCGACCTCCTCCAGCGCCTTCAGCAGCATCTGCCACATCCGCGTCATCGCCCGCATCGGCAGACGTCCCGCCAGATCGAGTCCCCGCGCCCGTTCATCCGGCGGGATTGTCGGATCCTCCGCCGCATCCGGCGTGATCTTCACGACCGAAATCCAATGCGTGATCTCCGCCAGATCGCGCAGCACCGCCATCGGATCGGCCCCATCGGCATATTGCGCCGAAAGCTCCGTCAGCGCCGCCGCCGCATCGCCCCGCATCACCATCTCGAAGAGGTCCATGACCCGGCCGCGATCGGCCAGCCCCAGCATGGCCCGCACCTGATCCGCCGTCGTCTCCCCCGCGCCATGCGAAATCGCCTGATCGAGCAGAGAGGTCGCATCCCGGGCCGAGCCCTCCGCCGCCCGGGTGATCAGCGCCAGCGCATCCTCGGCAATCTCCGCGCCTTCCGCCCCGGCGATCTTGCGCAGCAAGCCGATCATCACCTCCGGCTCGATCCGCCGCAGGTCGAAGCGCTGGCAGCGGGACAGCACCGTCACCGGCACCTTCCGGATCTCCGTCGTGGCGAAGATGAATTTCACATGTGCCGGCGGTTCCTCCAGCGTCTTGAGCAGCGCGTTGAACGCGCTGGTCGAGAGCATGTGCACCTCGTCGATAATGTAGATCTTGTACCGCGCCGAAGCCGCCCGGTAGTGCACCGAGTCGATGATCTCCCGGATATCATTGACCGAGGTATTGGACGCCGCATCCATCTCCATCACATCGACATGGCGGCCTTCCATGATCGCCTTGCAGTGCTCGCAGACCCCGCAGGGATCGGTCGTCGGCCCGCCGTTTCCATCCGGCCCGATGCAGTTCATCCCCTTGGCGATAATCCGCGCCGTCGTGGTCTTCCCCGTGCCCCGGATGCCGGTCATGATGAAGGCCTGCGCGATCCGGTCGGCGGCAAAGGCATTGCGCAGGGTGCGCACCATCGCCTCCTGCCCGACAAGATCGGCAAAAGTCTCCGGCCGGTATTTCCGGGCCAGCACCTGATAGGCGGGTTTGGTATCGCTCATGGGGGTCTCTGGCGGCCTTGAGATTCTCCTGGAGCCAGAGCCTAGACCGCCACCGGCCCGCCGTCCACCGACGACCACGCAAGAGCTTCCCCGGAACCAATCCCTCCGGTAACGATTGACGTGAGGATGATCGTGAAAGGGTCCGTGATGCGTCTCAAGGGTGTCCGCCGCAGCAGCAATGTCGAAGATCGCCGCCGGTCCGGCGGGCGCGGCGGTGCCGTCGGCGGCCTTGGCATCGGCGGCGTGCTGCTGGTTCTCGCCATCGGCTATTTCACCGGCATTGACGTGACGCCCATCCTGAACGGTGGGGGCACGACCACCTCCTCCGCCCCGCGCGACCTGACCCCTGCAGAACAGCAGGCGGGCGATTTCTCCGCCTCCGTCCTCGCCACAACCGAAGATGTCTGGACCCAGGTCTTCCCCGATCAGGTCGGCGAGCGCTACACACCGCCCACCCTCGTGCTCTTCTCCGGCCGGACCGCCAGCCCCTGCGGCGGCGCCTCTGGTGCGACCGGCCCCTTCTACTGCCCCGTCGATCAGAAGGCCTATCTCGACACCCAGTTCTTCGCGATGATGGAACAGCGCCTCGGCGCCAGGGGCGACTTCGCCGCCGCCTATGTGATCGCCCATGAGGTCGCCCACCACGTCCAGAACGAACTGGGCATCTTGGGCAAGGTCAACCAGATCCGCCAGTCCGCCTCCCAGACAGAGGCCAATGCGATCACTGTCCGCCTCGAACTTCAGGCCGATTGCCTCGCCGGCGTCTGGGCCGCCCATGTCGACGGCCTACTGGAGCCGGGCGATGTCGAAGAAGCCATCAACGCCGCCCGCCAGATCGGCGACGACACGCTGCAGCGCAACGCAGGCCGGGTCCCCCAGCCGCATACCTTTACCCATGGGACGTCAGAACAGCGCTCCCGCTGGTTCGCCACGGGCTATGACGCGGGCGAGATGACCGCCTGCGACACCTTCAGCGCCCGCAACCCGTGACCCGCAGCCGCGCCTATCGCGCCCTCCTTCTGTTCTGGACAGCGCTCTGGCTCGGCTCCTTCCTCTGGCCCGCCCTCCTCGCCCCGGCCGGGGACGGCTTCCTGCGCGGCATGAACCGGCTCGGCACATTCCTGATCCTGCAGATCGCAGCCGGCTGCCTCGCGCCCGTCCTGCTCCTGCTGCGGCCACCCGGTGCCCCACGGTGGATCGCCATCCTGCCCGTCGCCCTCGCCCTGCTCATGGCACTGGCCATTCTGACATTGATCGTCTGGCCGCGCGGCGGCTGATCCACTCAAGAAACATGTAAGGGAATGGGTGAGAGGCTGGACAACGACCCAAGCGGGGCTCGTTACGGCTGCTTCCTTCCGGACCTGACCGGGTTGGCGAGGCGCTCGCCCGCGCCAACCTCTCACCCGGCGATATAGGAAATCAGCCCTCACAAGACAAGCCCCCCACGTCAGGCTACACGCCCGTCACGCAGACAAATGACACCCGCCTGTCCTTTTTCTTGCCTGAAATATCCCGGGAGGGTGCGGGAGGGCAGCGCCCTCCCGCCCGCGCACCCAAAGGGTGCGCAATAAACCCGATGCGCCCAAAGGGTGCGCAATAAACCCGATGCGCCCAAAGGGTGCGCAATAAACCCGATGCGCCCAAAGGGTGCGCAATAAACCGAATGCGCCGAAGGCGCTCCGTTGGATCAAATCACCTCAGCCGCGCAGCACGCCGCCCGTGGCCTTGCTGACCTTCTCCACGATCTTCCCGGCAATCGCCTCGATCTCGGCCTCTTTCAACGTCTGGCCTTGCGGCTGGATGCGCACCGTCACGGCGATGGATTTCTTGCCCTCGCCCAATGCACCCCCGATGAATTCGTCAAAGACGCGTACATCCTCGATCATCGCCTTGTCCGCGCCCGCTGCCGCATTGACCAGTGTCAAAGCCTCGACCTCCGCATCCACGACAAAGGCGAAGTCACGCTCCACCGACTGCAGATCGTTCAGCACCAGCGCCCCCTTGGAGGCCCCCGCCGCCCGCGGCAGCGGCACCTCGCCCGGCCAGATGGTAAAGCCCACGACAGGCCCCTTTACATCCATCTCCCGCAGCACCTTGGGATGCAGCTCGCCAAAGACGCCCAGCACCTTCTTCGGCCCCAGACAGATCACGCCGTGCCGCCCCGGATGCCACCAACCCTCGCCCGTCCGCAGAATCTGCACCTTGGCCGGCGCGCCGACGGCGGCCAGAACCGCCTCCGCATCCGCCTTGGCGTCAAACAGATCGACCGCCCGGGCGGCACCATGCACATCCTTCGGACCGGTCCGGCCCACGAGGATACCGGCCACGGCCCAGCCCTGATCCTCCGGCTCGCCGCCATGCCAGGTCGCGCCGATCTCGAACAGTGCCATATCGCCCATACCCCGCGCCTGATTGCGCGCCGCCGCCTGCAAGAGCCCCGGCAGCAGCGACGGCCGCATATGGCTCATCTCCTGGCTGATCGGATTGGCCACCATCGTAGCCTCCGTCCCGCCGCCAAATAGCTCCGCCGAGGCGCGGTCGATGAAGGAATAGGTCACGCATTCATTATAACCGAGAGCCGCCGCCGTCCGCCGCGCTACCTGCTCGCGCTTCTGCATGGGTGTCAGGATCGGCTTCGGCACGCCGGGCTGGACACGCGCCATCGGCACTGCCTGCAGCTTGGTCAGGGAGGCAATCCGCGCCACCTCTTCGACGAGATCCGCCTCCCCCAGCACATCCGGCCGCCAGGAGGGCACATGCGCCATGTCGCCTTCCATGACAAAGCCCAGCCGCTCCAGTGTCGCCCGCTGTTCGTCCGCCGCGATCTCCATCCCCACCAGCGAAGAGCAGCGGGCCGTATCCAGCTTATAGGCCCGGCTGACATCCGGCACCTCGCCCGCAACCACGGTCTCCGAGACCTCACCGCCGCAGAGCTCCACGATCAGGGCACAGGCCCGGTCGAGGCCTTCCATATTGAACCCCGGATCGATCCCGCGTTCATTGCGATAGCGCGCATCCGAATTGATCTTCAGCGCCCGGCCCGCATGCGCGATGGAGACGAAATCCCAGAAGGCCGCCTCCACGAAGACATCCACCGTGTCCGTCTGACACCCGGTCGACAGGCCGCCCATGATGCCGCCCACGCTCTCCACCCCATTGGCGTCGGAGATCACCAGCGCCCCCTCGGGGATCACGTAGTCCTTCTCATCGAGCCCGGTGAACGCCTCGCCGCCCACGGCCCGGTGCACCTTAAGCCCGCCGCTCACTTTGCCCGCATCGAACACATGCAGAGGCCGGTTCAGATCATGGGTGAACAGGTTCGTCACATCGACCAGCGCAGAGATCGGCCGCAGCCCGATTGCCCGCAGCTTCTGCTGCAGCCAGGCGGGCGACGGGCCGTTCTTCACGCCCTTGATCAGACGCCCCGCAAAGACATGGCAGCCGTCCTTGGCACTCTCGTCAATCTCGACGGAAACCGGGCAGGCCCCGCCTGTCACCTCCAGCGAAACATCCGGCAGGGGTTTCAGCACCCCAAGCCCCCGCGCCGCCAGATCCCGCGCCACGCCACGGACCCCAAGGGCATCCGGACGGTTCGGCGTGATCGCAATCTCGATCACCGGATCGACCACCGCCGGCCGGTTCACCGCCAGCCAATGCGCGAATTCCTCGCCCACCTGGCCCGAGGGCAGCTCGATGATGCCGTCATGCTCGTCCGACAGCTCCAGCTCCCGCTCCGAGGCCATCATCCCGTGGCTCTCAACACCCCGGATCTTGCCGACGGAGATGGTGATATCCAGACCCGGAATATACATCCCCGGCTTCGCCAGCACGACCGTGATCCCTTCGCGGGCATTGGGTGCACCGCAGACGATCTGCTTCTCGCCCTCGTCGGTCTGCACCATACAGACGCGCAGCTTGTCCGCATCCGGATGCTGCTCGGCGGAATTGATCTTGGCGATGGTAAAGCCCTTCAGCTTGTCCGCCGGATTCTCCACGCCTTCGACCTCCAGACCGAGGTCGGTCAGGGTCTCCGCGATCTCTTCGACGCTTGCCTCGGTATCGAGGTGCTCTTTCAGCCAGGACAGGGTGAATTTCATGTCAGCTCTCCAGACGCCGGGCGACGTCTTCTGCATCGCCCATGGATATCAGTTTAATCTCGCGGATCAGCCGCAGCGTCGGCTTGACCGCAAAAAGGATGGAGCCCAGCAGGAACAGCCAGGTCCCCGGCCGCATCAGGCTCTCGTAGAAGAAAAAGACGGAGCCGATGATGAAACAGAGCGCGGCGCCAAAATCGACGGCCGTATGGGCCAGCTCGAAGGCGGCATAGACCCGGCGGGTCTCATGGCTGCGCTCGCGGTTCTCATGGCGGAAGAGGCGGGTCTGTTTCATGCGGGATCCTCGGCGAAATCGCGGATGACCTTGAAGCGTTCGACCATGACCATCATGTCAGGCGTCCAGCTGCCCTGACGCTCGAAATAGGCCTGATACTGCGCCCGGTAATCGGCGGCATCCTCGAATTCCGCCATAGGCGCGACCATCTCATCGGTCACCTCGCCGATGGGCAGAACATGCACCTCCAGCGTCTCCATCTGCAGCGCCGGGGATCCGTCCCAGTTGAGCGCAATGTCCTGTCGCCCCACCTCCGGCAGCGGCTCCTTGCCCGGCCCGAAATCGCTCATCGCCGCGCAGGTGGCGGTCTTCTTGCCGGAACGGACGAGTGCGAGGAGTTCATTGCAGAACGCCTCCGTGTCGCCAAATTTGAAGGTGACGGGGGTCATCTCAATACTCCCTCTCTCCGCCCAAGGTGGGTCGACGACCCACCCTACGGCCGCCCCGCGTAGGGTGGGTTGTCAACCCACCTTCCAGGCATTGGGCAAGAGACGGAGCCGGCACAGATCACACTCCGCCGCGAATGGTCGGCACCTGCAGCGCCGAGAACCCGTAATGCCGCAGCCACCGCAGGTCTGAATCGAAAAACGCCCGCAGGTCGGGGATGCCGTATTTCAGCATGGCGATCCGGTCGATCCCCATCCCGAAGGCAAAGCCCTGCCATTCCGAGGGATCGACCCCGGCCGCAGACAGCACCTTGGGATGTACCATGCCGGAGCCCAGAACCTCCAGCCAGTCGTCGCCCTCGCCCACCTTCACCGTGCCGCCTTCCCAGGAACACTGGATATCGACCTCGGCCGAGGGCTCCGTGAAGGGGAAATGCGAGGCGCGGAAGCGGGTCTTCACCGAAGTGCCGAAATAGGCGGAGAAGAATTCCTCCAGCACCCATTTCAGATTGGCCATGGAGATCTCCCGGTCGATCGCCAGCCCCTCCACCTGATGGAACATCGGCGTATGGGTCTGGTCGTAATCGGCCCGGTAGACCCGGCCCGGCGCGATGATGCGAATGGGCGCGCCCTGCGCCTGCATCGACCGGATCTGCACCGGCGAGGTATGGGTGCGCAGCACATGCGGCGGGCGATTGTCCCCCTCTGCCCGGTGCATGTAGAACGTGTCCATCTCTGCCCGCGCCGGATGGTGCGAGGGGATGTTCAGCGCGTCGAAATTGTACCAGTCATCCTCGATCTGCGGCCCCTCGGCCACGGCAAAGCCCATATCGGCGAAGATCGCGGTGCATTCCTCCCAGACCTGGGAGACCGGATGCACCGTCCCCTGACGCCGGCCCCGCGCAGGCAGGGTGACGTCCAGCCATTCGGCCCGCAGACGCTCATCAAGCGCCGCATCGCCCAAAGCGGCCTTCTTCGCGGCCAGTGCCGAGTTGATCTCATCCTTCAGCGCATTGAGCGCAGGCCCGGCCACCTGCCGTTCCTCGGGCGTCATGCGGCCCAGCTCGCGCATCTTCAGGCTGATCTCGCCTTTTTTGCCGACGGCCTGAACCCGCAGGTCCTCAAGCGCCGCCTCGTCAGAGGCCGCGCCGATCAGGTCGAGATATTTGGCTTTCAGATCGTCCATCCGGGGTCCCTCCGGTCCTAGTCGGCCCATCTGCTACCCAAGCCATGGGCAAAGGGCAAGGCGGCGCGTCCCCGAAGCCCGCGCCTGACCCCCGAAGATACGCATAAAACCTGCCCGAACCGCCCGCCCACCGCCGCATTTCAGCCCTGCGGCGGCCGTGGCACGCGGTCAGGACCATTTCATCACGGCCAAGCGCCTCAACCCGATCGAAAGGATAAGACCATGCAGTTTCACAAGATCGCCGTCCTCGCCGCCGCCCTGGGCCTTGCCGGTGCCGCCTCCTCCCAGGCCTCGGGCTTCCGCAAGCCCGCCTCCGCCCCGGCGGCCCCGGTCGTGGCCAGCAAGGTCGGCACTCAGTGGATCACTTTGACCAATGGCTGTTCCTATTCCCGCACCCAGGCGCCGGGCTATGCGCCGATGTGGATCCTGATCCAGAACCCGCATCACATCGGCCAACCGAATGTCCACAAGGGGTGCCAGCGCTACCTGACGAATATCGGCGGCTGAGGGTCCGCCAACGCAACATCCCGACAGCCGCACCGCCGGAAAACTCGGCATGTGCGGCTGTTTTTCCGTTGGCCATCACTCGCTGCATCCCAATTCGCCACACCCTATGTTACCTTACGTCAAGCGAGTTTTAGGTAGGAGTTGGAGATGCCTGTATTGCACGACAAAATTTCGGGCGGTGCGCCCCGAGTTCTAACCCGGCTTTTAGCAGGTTTGGCGCTTCTGACCCTGGCCGGCATCCCCGCCACGGCCGCCGACGTCATGACGGCAAAGCAGCTGGCCGCAACCATCCCCGGCAAGACACTGGTGACGAAGCACCGCACCAGTGGAAAAACCCTGGTCCTCGTCTATAGCGGCGGCAGCAACAAAGGCACCTTCGGCGGCACCTATGACGGCAAACCCAACAAAGGGACCTGGTGGATCAAGGGCAACAAATGGTGCGAAGACTGGGGCCGCGGCAATGGCTGCTGGCGCGCCGTTCAGATCGACGCGAAGACGCTGCAGTTTTTCCGCGACGACGGCAGCCTCGAATACCAGCTGAAAATTCAGTAGCCCCCTCGGTCAAAGACCCGGGCCCATGAAAAAAGCCGCCCTCACCGGGGCGGCTCTCTCTATTCCTGCAAGCAGCGGATCAGGCCAGCGCGGCCTTCGCCTTGTCGACGATCGCGCCGAACGCATCGGGCTCGTGCACGGCCAGATCGGCCAGAACCTTACGGTCAACCTCGATCCCGGCCTTGTCCAGACCGTTGATGAAGCGCGAATAGGACAGCGCATCGTCATGAGCACGGACGGCAGCGTTGATCCGCTGGATCCACAGAGCGCGGAAGTTCCGCTTGCGCGCCTTCCGGTCACGGGTGGCGTACTGGTTGGCCTTGTCGACGGCCTGCGTGGCCACCTTGAAGGTCGTGGAGCGGCGGCCGTAATAGCCTTTCGCTGCCTTGAGAACTTTCTTGTGACGGGCGTGCGTCACGGTACCGCTTTTAACGCGAGACATGTGCGGACCCTCCTATCAGCGATCGTAGGGCATCATCGACTTGATGATGCGTGCGTCGGGCTCGGACATCACGGTGGTGCCGCGTGCGTCGCGAATGAATTTCTTATGGCGTTTGATCATGCCATGGCGCTTGCCAGCCTGACCGGTGATGACCTTGCCGCTGGCAGAAATCTTGAACCGCTTTTTGCAGCTCGATTTCGTCTTCATCTTGGGCATTTCCGTCTCCTTGGATCTTAACGGTAGAATGCACGACTCGGTATGCCACTTCGACCGGCCGCGCGGATGAGCGCGCCGTATAGGACGCCTTTCCCAGCAACGCAAGGGATTTTCTACCGCCCCGGGACCAGAGGATCAGGGGATCACCCGGGCCAGCACCCGGATGATCGCATGCGGAATATCGGCGACCTCATACCCCTCGGGATGGTTCATCCAGGCAAAGCCCACGATGCCGGCACCGATGATGATGACGATGAGCGCGATCCATGGCCCCCGCCGGTCGGCAAAGGCCGCAATCGCCGAGGGTATGGACAGCATCAGCACCACGATGCCGGCGGTCAGGATCAGGTCGAAATCCATTGGGGGCCTCCGCCCGGAAGCCTATTCGGGATCAGCCGCAAAGATCAAACGTTCCTCGCAGGGCGCGACGCGCAGGATGTTCGTCGTCCCTGGCATGTTGAAGGGCACGCCTGCGGTGACCACGACCTGATCCTCCGCCGTCGCAAAGCCCTGGCTGCGCGCCACCCGCGCGGCATTGACGACCGCCTGTTTGAACCGGTTCAGCTCCCCGGTCATGTAGCAGTTACATCCCCAGCTCAGCGCCAGCTTCCGCGCCGTCCCCTTGAGCGGGGTCAAAGCGATGATCGGCACCCGCGGCCGTTCCCGCGCCGTCAACAGCGCCGTCTTGCCACCGTGGGTGAAACAGCAGATTGCCTTGATGTCGGTCGTCTCCGCGATCTCCCGCGCAGCGACCACAATCCCATCGGCCACCGTCCCCCGGATCACCTTGCGCGAGGCCTCGATGATCTCGCGATAGGTCGGGTCCTGTTCGACCTGCTGGGCGACCTTGTCCATCGTGGTCACGGCCTCCACCGGATATTGCCCCGCCGCCGATTCCGCCGACAGCATCACCGCATCCGTGCCCTCGTAGATCGCCGCCGCCACGTCCGACACCTCGGCCCGCGTCGGCATCGGGCTCTCGATCATCGATTCCAGCATCTGGGTCGCCACGATCACCGGCTTGGCCGCCGCCCGGCATTTCCGCACCAGCTGCTTCTGGATCGGCGGCACGGCCTGCACCGGCAGCTCCACCCCCAGATCGCCCCGCGCCACCATGATGCCGTCCGACGCCTTCAGGATCTCGTCAAAGGCCTTCACCGCCGCCGGCTTCTCGATCTTCGACAGGATCGACGCCCGCCCGCCGGCCAGCGCCCGTGCCTCCGCCACGTCCTCGGGTCGCTGAACAAAGCTCAGCGCCAGCCAGTCCACGCCCAGCTTGCAGACAAATTCCAGATCGCCCCGGTCCTTCTCCGACAGCGCCGCCAGCGGCAGCACCACATCCGGCACGTTCACCCCCTTGCGATTGGAGATCGTGCCGCCCGCCATCACCTCGCAATCGGCAAAATCCTTGCCGCAGCCGGTGACCTTCAGCCGGATCTTGCCGTCATTGACCAGCAGATGCGCACCCACCTCCAGCACCTCGAAAATCTCCGGATGCGGCAGGGTCACGCGGCTCACATCGCCCTCTTTATCCTCCAGATCCAGCCGGAACCCCGCGCCCTCGACCAGCTCCTCCGACCCGTTGGCAAAGACACCCACGCGCAGCTTCGGCCCCTGCAGGTCGGCCAGGATGCCGATGGTGCTCTCCAGATCGCGCTCCACCTCGCGGATGATCCGGTGACGCTCGCGGATCTCGTCATGGCTGCCATGGCTCATGTTCAGCCGGAACACATCGGCCCCCGCCTCATGCAGCTTCCGGATCATCTCGTAATCCGAAGAGCTTGGCCCAAGCGTTGCGACGATCTTGGTACTGCGTTGCCGTTTCATGTGATTTCCCTGCTGCCTCGATCTGCGGACCCCTTCATGACTAGCGGCCCTGTCCCAGATTTGCCACTACAGACGACATTTCCATGACGCCCTCCGCCCCATTCGCCGGATTAGCGGTCTCACAAAGGTGCATTGACCCGCCCGGGACGATCGGCCAGCCTTCCGCAACATCCCAATTCGGAGGCCAGCATGCCCAGACCCGTCGACCACCAGACCCAGATCGAGATCGAGGCCGCCGCCTTCCGGACCCTGCGCAACCACCTGATGGAAGAGCGCCCGGATGTGCAGAACATCGACCTGATGAACCTCGCCGGGTTCTGCCGCAACTGCCTCGCCCGCTGGATGCAGGAGGCCGCCAAGGCCCGCGGCATAGACCTGACCAAGGATCAGGCGCGGGAAGCCTTTTACGGCATGCCCTACGAGACCTGGCGGGAGGCGAACCAGACCGCCGCCACCGAAACGCAACAGAAGGCCTTCGAGACGTCTTTCGCCGAAAACGTCACGAAAAAAACCTGACCGCCCCGCGCGGCCTCCCCCTTCATCTTTCCAAAAATACTCCCGCGCGGAGCGCCCCCGATGTCCGCAGGACATCGCAATCATGGCGTGCGCCGCAGGCGCTCATCTGGATCACGCCCAACAAAAAGACCCGGGCGCGAACGCCCGGGTCTCATGTCTCTCAGGGTGATGGGAGGAGGTATCAGCCCTTGGAGAATTCGGGATAGGCTTCCATGCCCAGTTCCGCCATGTCGAGACCGGTGATCTCGTCTTCTTCGGGAACCCGGATGCCCATGACAACCTTCAGGATGAACCAGATCACCAGCGACACCACGAAGGTGAAGATGCCGACCACGACAATCCCGTAAAGCTGTGCGCCCAGCGTTGCGTCACCATTGGTGAAGACAACCGCGATGGTGCCCCAGATACCGCAGATCAGGTGAACCGGGATCGCGCCGACAACGTCATCGATCTTCAGCTTGTCCAGCATCGGAACCGACAGGACAACGATGATACCGCCGATCATGCCGATCAGGGTCGCGGAACCCAGGGTCGGGGTCAGCGGCTCGGCCGTGATGGACACGAGGCCCGCCAGCGCGCCGTTCAGGATCATCGTCAGGTCGGGCTTGCCGTACATCACCTGCGTCAGGATCATCGCCGCAACCGCACCACCGGCTGCCGCCGTGTTGGTGTTGGAGAAGATCCGCGACACGTCAGCCACGTCACCGACAGAGCCCATGGCCAGCTGCGAACCACCGTTGAAGCCGAACCAGCCGAGCCACAGGATGAACGTCCCGAGCGTGGCGAGGGTCAGGTTTGAACCCGGCATCGGAACGGTTTTGCCGTCCTTGTACTTGCCGATCCGCGGACCCAGCACCAGCGCACCGGCCAGAGCGGCCCAGCCACCACAGGAGTGCACGACCGTGGAGCCAGCGAAGTCCAGGAAACCGGCGCCATCCAGGAAGCCGCCGCCCCATTTCCACGACGCCGACAGCGGGTAGATGATGGAGGTCAGGATCACGGTGAAGATCAGGAAGGGCCACAGCTTGATACGCTCGGCGAGCGTACCGGAAACGATCGATGCCGTTGCGGCACAGAACATCAGCTGGAAGAAGAAGTCAGAGCCGGTTGCTGCATAGCCATAATCGTCAGCCGCATCAGCCGTCACGCCAACGGCTTCCAGAACGCCAGGACCCCAGACGCCGGACAGGACGCCGTCGATGGACCAGGTGCCCAGCGGGTACATCAGGTTGTAGCCGATCAGGTAGTAGAAGATCGACGCCAGGCCGAACAGCACGACGTTCTTGGTCAGCTGCATCGTCACGTTCTTGGAACGAACGAGGCCCGCTTCCAGCATGGCAAAACCGCAGGCCATGAAGAAGACGAGGAAGCCGCCCACAAGGAAGAGAACCGAGTTCAGGATAAACACGACATCGGTCGGCACGGCCGCTGGGACTTCCGCGTCCTGGGCCAGACCCAGGCTCGGTGCCGCGATCATCGCGGCCGCAAGGCCCAGTTTCATTAGAGTTTTCATTGTATTTCCTTTCCCCTCTGTCCGCAGCCTTACAGCGCGTCCGCGTTGGTTTCGCCCGTGCGCACCCGCACAGCCTGCTGGATGTCCAGAACGAAGATCTTGCCGTCGCCGATTTTCCCGGTCTTGGCGCTATTGGTGATGGTTTCGACCACCTGATCGGCCATTTCCGCAGAAACGGCGATCTCCAGTTTGATCTTCGGGACAAAGTTCACAGCGTATTCTGCGCCGCGGTAGATTTCGGTATGCCCGGACTGAGAGCCGAAGCCCTTGATTTCCGTCACCATCATGCCGCGCACGCCGATCTCGGTCAGCGCCTCGCGGACCTCCTCCAGCTTGAACGGCTTGATTGTCGCAATGATGAGTTTCACTGAGTTTTCCCTTCCCTTTTACGAGGCGCGAACCCCGCTTTTGGCAGGCCCAACTAAGGCTCTCCCCCCTCGTTTCCGAAAGAACCGCCCCCCGGTTCGCCGGGATTTTCGACAAGAGGATCCCAAAATTTGTGCAAAAATACATTTCTGCATGAATTTTGATCGAAATTGAAACGACGCAAATGGCTCTTCTGCCTCAACAACACGGTGAGAACCGATTATATTGTCCCGCAAAACACGGGTACCGGGCAGACCGACATGAGTGATTCAAACAGGCGCAAACCGCCACTTGTGGCGGATCGCCGTTATTCCAAAAAAGCTGGCAAACCGGCCTCCGGCGGCAAGGGCCGGGCGGCCAAACCCGCGCAGCGCAAGCGCGGCCGGACAACGGCCCGCACCCGCCGCCGCGGCCCCCTGGGATGGATCACCCGGCTGATAACCTGGGTGGTCCGCCTGGTTGTCGGACTGACCTGGCGGCTGACCGCGATATCCATGGTCATACTGGCTGGGGCCGTTGCGCTGGTTGCCGTTTCTCTGCCGGATATCGATGATCTGCTGGACGGGCGCGCCCGTGGCTCGGTGACCCTGATGGACAACGAGGCCCGGGTCTTTGCCTGGCGGGGCGACCAGTTTGGCGGTGTCGTCACCGCCGAGACAGTCTCCCCGCACCTACGTCACGCCATTGTCGCGACAGAAGATAAGCGGTTCTACCAGCATTTCGGCATTTCCCCGCGCGGCGTGGCCTCCGCGATCCGCATCAACCTGCGCGAAGGGCGCGGACCGCTGTCGGGACATGGCGGGTCGACGATTACCCAGCAAACCGCAAAACTGCTCTGCCTGGGCGATCCCTACGATCCGGACCAATGGGAAAACGAAGCCGCTTACGAGGCGGATTGCCGTGAAACCACCCTCTGGCGCAAGATCCGCGAGGCGATCTATGCCATGGGGCTGGAAGCGCATTTCAGCAAGGACGAAATCCTCACGATCTACATGAACCGCGCCTTTCTTGGCGCGGGCGCACGCGGGTTCGAGGCGGCCAGCCAGCGCTATTTCGGCAAATCCGCCTCCGATGTCACACCGGCGGAAGCCGCCATGCTGGCCGGGCTTCTGGTTGCGCCGACACGCTATGCCCCGACAAACGACCTCGACCGGTCGCAGAACCGGGCCGCGGTGATCGTCAACCTGATGGAAGATCAGGGGTATCTGACCGCGGAAGAGGCGCGCCAGGCCCTGGCAAATCCTGCCCAGCTGTCCGAGGCGGCAGAAGCGAAATCCGGCGGATATTTCGCGGACTGGGTCATGTCATCCGGCCCCGAATTCCTGACCCGCAAGACAACAGAGGACGTCATCATAAAGACGACCCTCGACCAGCGGATACAGCGCGCCGCCGAAGCCGGCCTGAAGGCCGTTTTCGACAACAAGGTCCGCGAGGGTTCCAAAGCGCAGGCCGCCGTCATCGTGATGAGCGCGGACGGCGCGGTCCGCGCCATGGTGGGAGGGCGAAAAACCAAGGTCTCAGGCGCCTTCAACCGCGCCACGCAGGCGCTGCGTCAAACCGGCTCGGCCTTTAAGCCCTTTGTCTACGCGGCCGCGCTGGATCTTGGCTATCACTGGTACGACACCGTCGAAGACGCGCCCTATACAATCGATATCCCCGGCTCGGGCCCCTGGTCGCCGGACAATTACGATCACCGGTTCCGCGGAACCGTGACCCTGGAACAGTCGCTGATGCAGTCGCTGAACATTCCCGCGGTAAAGGTGGCGGAGATGGTCGGGCTCGACCTGGTGCGCAAGGTGGCCGAGGATTTCGGCATCCAGTCAGACCTGGCCGCCGGTCCGGCCCTGGCTCTGGGCGCATCCGAAGCCACGCTGATCGAGATGACAGGCGCCTATGCCGGCATTCTGAACGGGGGGTCGTCGGTCACACCCTACGGGCTTCTTGAGCTGCGGCTGCAGGGCGACAGCGACCCGCTGATGAACACAACCGGCGGGATAGGGGAGAGGGTCATCCGCGAATCCGCTGCCCGCGAGCTGATCACCATATTGCGCAAGGTTGTGACCTCCGGGACCGGTGCGCGGGCCGGTCTGCCCGACCGTGAGGTGGCCGGCAAGACCGGCACGACCTCCGCCGCCCGCGACGCCTGGTTCGTCGGCTTCAGCGCGGATTATGTGGCCGGTGTCTGGATGGGGTATGACGACAACACACCGCTGACCGGTGTGACCGGGGCCGGACTTCCTGCCGAAATCTGGCACGAGGTCATGGTCCGTGTTCACGAAGGCCTGCCGGTACATCCGCTGCCGATGGCCCGCCCGGACGCGCCTGCCAGTGCCCCCGCGGTCGCAGGCACAGGCAACAACACCGGCGGCAGGGCCCCGGCACCGGCACCACGCCGCAATGATCCCATTGAACGGCTTCTGCGCAATATTTTCGGCATCAGAAACTGAGCACTAGAGACTGAAAGGCAGCCCCAATCGGGCTGCCTTTCAGAACTCTCCTGGCGTCGTGGCCTTAGCCCGCCGACCGCAATGTCGCGATCAGCCCGTCGATATTTCCGCCATTGCGGTCCAGCATGGCGCCGATTTCGGTCTTTTCCGACAGCCGCATGGAAATGCCTTCGATCACCATATCGAAAAACAGATCCTTGCCCGACCGGTCCGATACCAGGAATTTCACCTCAAACGGCGATTGCCCGCGCAGATAAGCGGTTCCGACCACCTCGTGCCATGTCTTGACCTGCGAAGCGTTGTTCACCTCGATCCGACCACCGACGAATTCCTGGAACCTTTTGCCGTATTTACGGGCGATATAGCCCCGGAAAGCGTCGGTAAAGGCCCGCATCTGCGCCGGGCTGGCGCGCCGCGCATCTGGTCCAAGCGTGGACTGCGCGATGATCGCAACATCGGCATAACGGGCGAAAATCTTTTCGAAACTCGCGATCATGCTGGGCAGAGACCCGCCAGCAGCGATCACCCGGTTGATCTCGGCAACCAGCTGATCGACCAGCCCTTTCGCCTGCGCATCCGTCAACGCCCAGACCGGACCGGCGGCCAGCATAGCGGCGCTGCCGCCCAGACCGGCAAGAAACGAACGCCGGGCAAGTTTATTGGAGGTAGGGATCATCATAGGGGTCTCCTGTCGCGGCGGCTCCTCCTGCGGGGGCGCCATAGGGATCAGTCAGCTCATAGGGGTCGGCGCTGCTCTCCGACCCGCCCAGCCGGTACCGCCGGGTCTGTAGATATGTGGATCTAGCCTGCGCATAGCTGTCGGCACTGTCATATAGGACGCTGTCGATCGTTTGAGAATAGCGGCCCCGTTCACCAAGACGTTTGCCTGCGGTCGCAACCGGACCGGCATACCGCTCTGGCGTTTCCAGAACATAGCCGAGGGGGTTGGTGAACAGATCGACGATCCGTCCAACTGTGTCACGTTCCGTCGACGGACCAAGCACCGGGAGTTCCAGGTAATTGCCTTCCGGAACGCCCCAGCTGTGCAGCGTCTGTCCGAAATCCGTATCGCGTTCCTGCAGTCCGTAGACCGTCGCCACATCGAGCAGACCGCCAACACCAAGCGTCGTATTCAGAACGAAACGTACCGTGCTGATCGCCGCCGATTGCGCATCCCCCTGCAGCGCGCTGTTCACGATCAGCGACGGCGTGGCGAGGTTCGAGGCAAAATTGCTGACCCCGGTGACGACCGGCGGCGGCAGCACGGCGACATAGGTTTTGCCAACCGGACGGATCAGCGCCGAGTCGAGCCCCTTGTTGAACCGGTGAGTCGCCCTGTTCGACGATTCCCATGGATCGGTGATCCCGCTTTCCCGCGGCGCCGGGGTGCAGGCGGCCAGGGCCAGACCAGTTGCACCGATCAGCAAACCCCGCAGCAACAGACGTGCAAGAGAACTCTGTTTCAAATCACTTTTCCTTAACTGGCACTGCCCATATACTCCCCAATGAGAGCTATTTCATTTGCACCGCTTACCTTCAAGGTGCACTGTGCCCGAATAGATACAATCCCTTATGTGCCAAACGGCCAAGATTTGCCGGTCGGCGCAGAATTCCGTACGAATAACGAACTCCGTACCTTCTTTTAAAATCGGCGGGCAACCACATGGCAATGAGCCGCGAACACATCCGGGGAAAACAAGAGCTGAGGGAAGAGCGCCGCAAACTGCGCGGGCTGTTCTGGGCGGTTGGGCTGTTCAGCTTCTTCGGGAATCTGCTGCTGATGACGGGCCCGCTCTACATGCTGCAGGTTTACGACCGTGTCCTCGGGTCCCGGTCGATCGAAACACTTGTCGCGATTTCCGTTATCGCCGCCTTCCTGTTTCTGATCATGGGGTTGCTGGACGCGATCCGCGCCAGAGTCATGAGCCGAGCGGCAGCGCGCTTTCAGGCCAATCTCGATGCCCGCGTATTTGATGCGGTCGTACGGCGGTCCTCGACCCGCCAGGACCAGATCGCAGCCACCGGCATCCGTGACCTGGAATCGATCCAGCGCTTCATGTCGTCGCCCGCGCTCTTCGCCTTTTACGATATCCCCTGGACGCCGCTTTTCCTTCTGGCGATCACCCTGTTCCATCCGCTGCTTGGCCTGATGGCGCTGTGTGGCGGGATCATTCTGCTGGTGATCACCTTCGTCAACCAGATGACCACGCAGGCCCCCCTGAACGAAACCATGCAGAGCCAGATCACCGCCGAAAAGCTGGCCGACGGCATCCGCAATGAAAGCGAAATGGTCGCCTCGATGGGCATGCGCGAAGCCGCTTTCCGGCGGTGGAAGAAACTGCGCGACACGGCGATCACAAACCAGGTGACCTCTACCGACCTGACGGGCATGTTCTCCACCACGACGCGGACATTCCGGCTGTTTCTGCAATCCGCCATGCTGGGGCTGGGCGCCTTCCTTGTTCTCGACAACCTGATGAGCGCGGGCGCAATGATCGCCGGCTCTATCCTGCTGGGCCGCGCGCTTCAGCCGATCGAGATCCTGATTGGCCAATGGCCGATGGTTCAGCGCGCCTCCAAAGGCTGGCAGAACCTGATCGTCCTGCTTGGCGAGACCCCGCCGCAGCGGGCGCGCACGGCCCTGCCCGTCCCCCGCGCCAAACTCAGCGTCATCCAGGCCAGCGTTGTCCCGCCCGGCGAATCCGTTCCGGCACTCCGCGCACTCTCGTTCGAGCTGGAACCGGGCCACGCGCTTGGCGTCATCGGGAAATCCGGCGCAGGCAAATCGACACTGGCGCGGGCGATCACCGGGGTCTGGTCCACCGCAGGCGGCAAGATCAGGCTCGACGGCGCCGCACTGGACCAGTACGACCCGTCGACGCTGGGCCGCTACATCGGGTATCTGCCTCAGCGCGTTCAACTTTTTGACGGGACAATTGCGGAAAACATCGCCCGTCTGGCGGATCCGCCGGACGATGCCGCGGTTGTGGCGGCCGCGCGCAAAGCCGATGCCCACGACATGATCCTCAAACTGCCCGACGGGTACAACACCCGCGTCTCTGCCATCGGCGGACGACTCTCCGGCGGCCAGATTCAGCGGCTGGGGCTGGCGCGTGCACTTTACGGTGATCCGGTTCTTCTGGTGCTGGACGAGCCGAACTCCAATCTCGACAATGAAGGCAGCATGGCCATCAACCAGGTGATCCGGAACATGAAAGCGCAGGGGAAATCCGCCATCGTCATCGCGCACCGCCCGAACGCCATTCAGGAATGTGACCTGTTGCTTATGCTCGAAGCCGGCACGCGCGTCGCCTTTGGACCGCGGGATGATGTTCTTAAAAATGTTGTGCAGAACCACCGGCAGGTCATCGCCGGCGGCGCCGGGGGTCTGAGATGAGCCCGCGCAAACCCAAAAAAGCGGCCCCTGCCGATCCCTGGTCGCCACGCGGCCCGCTGATCGCGGGCGCGATCACCCTCGTGCTGCTGGTGGGCTGTTTTGGCGTCTGGTCCGTCGCCACCCAGATCACCGGCGCGGTCATTGCACCCGGCCGGCTGGAAGTCGACCAGAACCGCCAGGTGGTCCAGCACCCCGACGGCGGGGTCGTCTCCCAGATCCTCGTGGACGAAGGCGACCGGGTCGAAGCCGGCGCGCTGATGATCAAACTCGACGACACACAGCTGCGCAGCCAGCTTTCCATCGTCGAAAACCAGCTTTTTGAGCTTATGGCGCGCCGCGGCCGGCTCGAAGCGGAACGCGACGACCGGACCACGCTCGAATTCGACCCCCTGCTGGTCGAGGTCTCTCAGACCAATGCGACCGCGGCAGAGCTTATGGACGGCCAGCAGCGTCTTGCCGAAGCCCGCCGTGCCACGGTGGCACAGAATATCGAACAGCTGGGCAAGCAGAGAGGCCAGATCGATAATCAGGTCGAAGGGATCGACGCACAGATCGAATCCATGCGTCAGCAGATCGGCTTCATCAAAGAGGAACTGGCCAGCCAAGAGGATCTGCTCTCGCGCGGTCTGGCACAGGCATCGCGCGTGCTGGCGCTGCGCCGCAACGAAGCCGATCTGAGCGGTCAGATGGGCGCGCTGATTGCGCAACGCGCCGAGGCAGAGGGCCGCATCACCGAGATTGATATCGAGATTCTGACGCTGCGTACGACACGCCGCGAAGAAGCGATCACCCAGCTCCGGGATATCCTCTACCAGGAACTGGAAATGGCGGAAAACCGGCGTGCCCTGATCGAACAGCTGAATCGCCTCGACATTACGGCCCCCGTTTCCGGTGTGGTCTATGGCCTGACCGTGTTTGCGGAACGCTCTGTCATCCGGGCGGCCGATCCGGTGCTCTATATTGTGCCTCAGGACAGGCCGCTGGTCATTGCCGCGCGGGTCCCGATCACCGATATCGACCAGCTGCGCCTGAACCAGCCCGTCATGGTGAAATTCTCCGCCTTCGATCAGCGCAGCTCTCCGGAACTGCAGGCGCATGTCGCCCAGATTTCGGCAGATGCGTTCACGGATGAGGCCACCGGCGTCTCTTTCTATCGGACGGAAATTCTGCTCGACGAAGGTCAGCGCGAACGCCTCCCCGAAGGATCGGAACTGATTCCGGGCATGCCGGTAGAGGCCTTTATCCGGACCCATGAACGGACGCCCATGGCCTATTTCCTGCATCCGTTCCTCAGCTATTTCGACAAGGCGTTCCGCGAAACCTGAGCGCACCCCCTTGCAATCGGCAGCGTCGTGTTTAGCGTCGCGCCGACTGCACAGGAGACCACCATGTCAAATGCCATCGAGACCCGCCTTGCGGAACTGGGCCTTGCCCTGCCCGACAGCCCTGCACCTCAGGCCAATTACGTGCCCTATGTCGTGACCGGAAACCTCGTTTTCGTCTCCGGCCAGGTTTCGATGACCGCGGATGGTTTTATCACCGGTGTTCTGGGCGACACGATGTCGGTCGAAGATGGCGCAGCGGCGGCCCGGCTCTGCGGCCTGTCGTTGCTGGCTCAGGTCAAGGCAGCCTGCGGCGGTGACCTGTCCAGGCTGAAGCGGGTCGTGAAACTGACCGGTTTCGTGAATTCCACGAAAGAGTTTGGCGATCAGCCAAAGGTCGTCAACGGCTGCTCCGATCTTCTGGTCGAAGTGCTGGGCGACGCCGGCCGGCATTCCCGTTCCGCCGTGTCAGCGGGCGCCCTGCCGTTTGGTGTCGCCGTGGAGATCGAAGGCATCTTCGAAATCGCCTGAGCCGCGCCCCGATGCTGCCGTCTTCCTTCCTGACCGCCCCAATCGCACATCGTGCCCTGCATGATCGCGACGCGGGCCGCCCCGAGAATTCGGTCGAGGCGGTGCGCGCCGCGATTGCGGGCGGATATGGCATCGAGATTGACCTGCAACTGTCCTCGGACGGTCAGGCGATGGTGTTTCACGACTATGATCTTGGCCGGCTGACCGCCCAGACCGGGCCGCTGCGCCAGCGCAGCGCGGCCGAACTCGGCGCCATCCCCCTGCTGGGTGGGGAAACCGGCATCCCCCGGTTTGAAGAGGTGCTGGCGCTCGTCGCAGGCCAGGTGCCGCTCCTCATAGAGATCAAAGATCAGGACGGCGCGCTCGGCGCCGCCATCGGCCGGCTGGAGGAAGCGACGGCCAAGGCGCTGGCGGGCTATCGCGGCCCGGCCGCCGTCATGTCCTTCAATCCGAATTCCACCCGGATCATGGCCGGTCTGGCGCCGAATGTTCCGCGCGGGATCACCACCTGTTCATATGACCCGGCGGACTGGCCGCTCCTGCCGGCCGGCACCCGCGACCGGTTGCGCGACATCCCCGACATTGATGCGGCCCAGGCCCATTTCATCAGCCATGAATGGACCGATCTTGACCGCCCCCGGGTGGTCGCGCTCAGGGAACAGGGGCTTCCGGTGTTCTGCTGGACGATCCGGTCGGCCGCACAAGAGGCAGAGGCCCGCAAAAGTGCCGATGCCGTGACTTTCGAAACCTATCTTCCCCATCTCGACACTTGAACCCGGCATCGGGGCACGCAGATAAAGCCTCATGGACGGAACCGAGGATACAGACACCGGGACCTTCGAGGTCCGGGTGCAGGAAAGCCTGTCGCAGATCGCCGCTGTGGACTGGGATGCCTGCGCCTGTCCGGAAGCCGAGACAGGGCGCCCCGACGACCCGTTCACAACCTACCGTTTCCTGAAAGCCCTGGAAGACAGCGGTTCGGTCGGACGCGGAACCGGGTGGATGCCGCGCTACCTGACGGTACACCGGGACAACCGGATCATCGCCGTGGCGCCGATGTATGCCAAAGGCCATAGCCAGGGCGAATACATCTTTGATTTCAACTGGGCGCATGCCTATGAAAATGCCGGCGGCCGCTACTATCCCAAGCTGCAGATCGCCGTCCCCTTCACCCCGGCCACCGGCCGCCGGTTCCTCACCCGCCCCGGGCACGAGATCGACGGCATGTCCGCGCTGGTGCAAGGCGCAGTACAGCTGGCCTCCGATCAGGGTGTGTCGAGCCTGCACGCGACCTTTTGCACCGAAGCCGAAGCCCATGCGGGCGAGGCCATGGGCCTCATGCGCAGGAAAAGCCAGCAGTTCCACTGGGAAAACGGCGGCTACGCGACATTCGACGACTTTCTCGCCACCCTGTCTTCGCGCAAACGCAAAAACATCCGCAAGGAACGGGCCGAGGCGCAGGCGTTTGGCGGAGAGATCCGCTGCCTGACGGGCGACGATCTGCAGCCCGAGCACTGGGATTATTTCTGGCGGTTCTATCAGGACACCGGCAGCCGCAAATGGGGCACCCCCTATCTGACGCGCGCCTTTTTCGACATCGTTCAGCAAGAGATGCGCGACGACGTTCTCCTGGCGCTGGCAATCCGCGACGGGCGCCCGGTTGCGGGCGCGCTGAATTTCATTGGTCGTCAGGTTCTGTTCGGCAGATACTGGGGCTGCACGGAACATCATCCCTGCCTGCATTTCGAACTATGCTATTATCAGGCCATCGAAGCCGTAATCACGATGGGCCTGACACGGGCCGAAGCCGGGGCGCAGGGCGAACACAAGCTCGCACGCGGATATCTGCCCAGCCATACCCATTCCCTGCACTGGATCGCCGACGAGGGTTTCGCCCGCGCGATCCGGCAATATCTTGAGGCAGAGGCTGACGCCGTCGAGGAAGAAATCGAGGTTCTCACCGCATACGGTCCCTTCCGACGCGGACAACAGGAGGAACAGGAGTGACAGAAAAACTGTCGGACACCGCCAGATCGACCCTGCTGCCCCCGCTTGAGACAGCGGGATGGGAAATCGACCCCGAGGGCAAGACCATGTCCAAGACCTATGTCTTCGACGACTTCCCCACAGCGTTTGGCTTCATGACCCGGGCCGCGATCTTTGCCGAAAAATGGAACCATCACCCGGACTGGTCCAACAGTTACAACCGGGTATCGGTGTCGCTGACAACCCATGATGTCGGCGGCCTGTCCGCGCTGGATGCAAAACTGGCACGCAAGATGGATCAGCTCGCCTGAACCCGGCGGACCCTCAGATTTCGTTGCCCGCCAAAACCGCAAGAAGGTCTGCGGACCGGCCACTTTTGCTGGCCTCGTGACAGGCTTCGATTGTCGAGATCAGAAAGGGAAACGTGTCCGGTTGGTTCCAGGCTGCATCGGCCATACGCCACCGGATATGCCGCCAGTGAGCGGCCTGAATTGCATCGGCCAGGATCGGATCCGGGGCGACAGAGCTGGTGATGTCCAGAAACGTGGACCGTATCTTGAGGTAACTCGGTGCCCCCGGAACACTTTCGTGGCAGGTCTGGACAAGAACGTTCAGCTCTGACTGAACGGTCGCCGGCAATGCATGATCATCACAGCATCTGGCCGCCGCCCCATACAAAGATCTCAGAACTTTCAGGTCCTGGTCGTGGCTCGCCCTGTCAAGAGGAGCGACAATTGTGCCAACTCCGGACCGGGTTTCCACCAACCGCTCGTAAGCCAGCTTTTGCAGGACCTGACGGATCGGTGTCCGCGACACGCCGAACTCAGAAGCAAGAGCGCCCTCATGCAGCACGATGTCTTCCGTCAGCGACTGCATCATGCAGATGCGGTTTCGCAACACCGCAGCGATTGCGGACCCCTCTTTTTTATGCGGCATTCTTACCCCACTTCAACATCCGGACACACTGGTCTAGGTAATTCCCCGGGCGGCACTATGGCGGCGCGTTAACGGATGGTCAAAGGCAAAACATGAGCACACATGGCGACTTAGCTCGCGGGCACGATGCAACTGCGCCTTTGTGCGAGACCTCTGTACGTGCTCGCATCGATTGTCCCGGCGGCGGCGCCTGCCTGATGAGCGGGTTCCCGGGCCTGCAAACCGGCATCGATGGATCGGCCTATCTCGACCCGGAAAGCATGACCCAAACCCTGAGCGCACTGCGTCGGCAGAAGGCCACCTTGATGGTTGTTCTGACCGAGGAAAAAGAGCTCCCGGAGGGCGCGTTTCCTATGCTGCGCGAACAGGCGGAATCGCTTGGGCTGGAGCTCGCGTTCCTGCCGATCCCGGACTACCAGGCGCCGGACAGCGCTCTGATAACCTCATGGCAAAAATTGGAAAAAGGCCGGGTGGATACGCCCGGCAAGGGCGGAACAATCGCCTTCAGCTGCCAATATGGCGCTGGCCGGTCCGGGACGATGGCGGCCTATCTTCTGATCGGTCTCGGGATGGCTCCGGACCAGGCGATCGACCAGGTCCGGAGCTGTTTCAGCGAGGCCATAGAAAGCGAGGTTCAGGTCAATTGGCTCACCTCCGGCCGCCACTGACCTGAACCGGCAGGACCGGTCTCAGATCGCGTCCAGCAGCGCCTCACCGCCGGACAGGTCGCATTGGCCCGGGTTTGCCTCGGCCTGAATGACGGTCACCGTGCCGTCCTGCACATACATCGCATAGCGCTTGGACCGGTCCACCAGACCCACCGGCGGGGCGGAAAAATCCATGCCCACGGCCTTGGTGAATTCCGCCGACGGATCGCCCAGCATGGCGATGCCCGCCTTGCCCGCGCCTGTCTGTTCGCTCCAGGCGCCCAGAACAAAGGGGTCGTTGACCGACAGGCAGATGATCTCGTCCACGCCCTTGGCCTTGAACTGATCCGCCGTGCGGATGAAGCTCGGGACATGTGCGGTGGTGCAGGTGCCGGTGAAGGCGCCGGGCAGCGCAAAGATCACGACGTTGCGACCCGCCAGACGCTCGGACAGCGAAACCTGCTTGGGGCCTTCGCCCGTAAGTTCCACCAGGGTTGCGTCGGGAAGCGTATCGCCATTGGAAATTGCCATCGGATGTCCCTCTCGGTATCCAGTTTCGGTCGGGGGAAGGATAGCCTGCCCATCGGCGACTGCCAGTGTAAAAGACCAGTTCGGAAGGAAGAAACCAAATGTCCAATATCGTGGTGATCGGCGCCGGTCAGGCCGGGTCCTCTCTGGTCGCGAAACTGCGCGCCGACGGGTTTGACGGCAGTATCACCCTGATCGGCGACGAACCCGCCCCGCCCTATCAGCGCCCGCCCCTTTCCAAGGCCTATCTGCTGGGCGAGATGCCGCGCGACCGGCTGTTCCTGCGACCTGAGGTCTTTTATGCCGAACGCGATATCGACCTGCGGACGGGCGTGGCGGTCACGGCGATTGATCCTGCGGCGAAGACGGTGACCCTCGGAAATAAACTGCTGGGCTATGACGAGCTGGCGCTCTGCACCGGCTCCCTGCCCCGCCGTCTGCCCGACGCCATCGGCGGCGCGCTGGAGGGGCTCTACTACGTCCGAACCCTCGCCGATGTCGATGCGATGGAGCCGGAATTTCGCGAAGGCCGTCGCGTCCTGATCGTCGGCGGCGGCTATATCGGGCTGGAGGCGGCCGCAGTGGCCGCCAAACAGGGGCTGCAGGTCACCCTGATCGAAATGGCCGAGCGTATCCTGCAACGGGTCGCCGCGCCGGAGACCTCGGATTACTTCCGCACCCTGCATGCGCGCCATGGCGTCGATATCCGCGAAGGCATTGGCCTCGCCCGCCTGACCGGAGAAACCCGCGTCACCGGCGCCGAACTGACCGATGGCAGCGTGATCGAGGCCGATTTCGTGATCGCAGGCACCGGCATCCTGCCCGACACACGTCTGGCAGAGGCGGCTGGGCTGGACTGTGTGAACGGCATCGCCGTAGACCACCATGGCCGCACATCTGTCGCGGGGGTCTGGGCCGCGGGCGACTGTGCCAGCTTCCCGCATGGTGCCGGCCGGCTGCGGCTGGAAAGCGTGCCGAATGCTATCGATATGGCCGAATGCGTCGCCGCCAATCTCATGGGCGCGGGCAAGACCTATGTGCCGGAGCCCTGGTTCTGGTCCGACCAGTATGACGTCAAACTCCAGATCGCCGGTCTGAACCACGGCTTCACCCGCGTCGTCGTGCGGGAGGCTGAGGGCGCCCAGTCGCACTGGTACTACCGGGATGACCAGCTGATCGCGGTGGATGCGATGAACGATCCGCGCGGCTTCATGGTCGGCAAGCGCCTGCTCTCCATGGGCAAATCCCCCGCACCCGAGGCGCTGGCCGATCCCGCGACCGAGCTGAAGAGCCTGATGCGCTGATGCGCATCGTCGGCGGGGAATTCCGTGGCCGCAGGCTGGCGGCGGTTGGCAAGGGCGATGCGGGCGCGCATCTGCGCCCCACCGCAGACCGGGTGCGCGAGAGCCTGTTCAACCTGCTGACCGGCGGGCGTTTTGGCGACCCGCTGGAAGGGGGACGGGTGCTGGACCTCTGTGCCGGGACCGGCGCGCTCGGGCTGGAGGCGCTGTCGCGCGGGGCCTCCTTCTGCACCTTTGTTGACGATGGCCGTGTATCGCAGCGGCTACTGGCCGAGAATATCCGCGAGCTGGGCGTGACGGCGCGCTGCCGGGTACTGAAGACCTCCGCCCTGCGCCTGCCGGTGGCGGAGTGGGCGGCGGAGCTCGTCTTCCTCGACCCGCCCTATGGCAAATTTTTGGGCGGTCCCGCACTGACAGGCGCCCGGGCGCAGGGCTGGCTGGCGCCGGGCGCGCTGGTGATCTGGGAGGAAAAGGGCCCGCAGGTACCGCCGGAGGGGTTCGAGCTGTTGGAACATCGGTCCTATGGGGACACTGTGGTGACCCTGCTGAGGGGCTAGGTGCTGGTTGAGGGGGCGGAAGCCTCCGGCGGGAGTATTTTTGCCAAGATGAAGGGGGCGGGCGGTCTGCTGGCCCGGAGGCTCAGGCGAACTGGCCCTGGCAGAACCAGCCGGGCGACAGCGCCGCGCCATGGGCGAAGAAGAGCCAGAGCCGGGAGCCGCCGGTTTCGGTGACGCGCCAGTAATCGCGGGTGCCGGAGCGCCAGTCGGGATCGTCGAACCACCATTCCGGCGCGATGCGTTCCGGCCCCACGGCCTCTGCCAGTGTGAAATCGCGGCTGCGCCAGCGGAAGGCCGAGGGGGGATGCGGGGTTTCGGGGGCCGTCACCACCTCCGGCCGCCAGAGGAGGAGCGGGCGCGGGGCGGCAGGGGCAGGCCAGTGATCGGCCGGTTCCGACCAGGCGGCAGCCAGGGTCTGGGCGGTTTTTTCCGGGATATGAGAGGAGGCGGGATGCCAGCGCGTCACCGCCTCCATCCCCACGCGGGCGCCGATCCGGGCGACGAGATCGTGATGCGCCGTGGCGGCGGCAAGGCGGTTGGCCACGACCTCTCCGGCGACGAGATGGCCGGCGGGCTGGCGGGCGGAGACCGGGTCGCTGTGCAGCGCCTCCAGCCGCAGCATGTCAATGCCATGGCCCGCGTCGATCTCCGGCAGTTTCATCGCCAGCAGGGGACGGATACGGGCGGCATCGGCCGTGGGCTGGGCGAGGCCCGCGGTGATGGATTGCATGGTGTGATCCGTCCGGTGCGCCTCCAGCCGGATCAGGCGGATGCCGCGGCCCGCCTTGCCGACCGTCTCGCAGAGGCGGGGCAGCAGCCGGTCGAGCCCGGCGAGCATATCCGCCTCCAGCCCGATCGGGTCGGGCAGGGTCAGGCGCACGGCGAAGGGGCGTGCTTCGGCCACGGGGGAGACCGGCTCCGGCACCTGACCCAGAGCCTGGTCGATGCGGAGCGTGAGCTGCGGACCGAAGCGGCGCGCGAGTGGCGCGCGCGGCTGGTCGATCAGGTCTGACACCCGGCGCAACCCGAGGCGGGCGAGCTGGGCGAGCGTCTCCTCCTCCAGCCGCAGGGCGGCCAGCGGCAGAGGCGCCAGCGCGCTGCGGCACTGGCCGGGCGCGGCGATCCGCTGGGCCAGGATCCCGGCCATGGGCGTGGCGGGCGCCGCCCCGCCACGTTCCCAGTGCCGCCGTTTGACCGCGCGGGAGCGGGTCGCCCTTGCCTCCTGATCCACGGCGTCGCCGCTACGGTGATGCACCGTCCAACGTCCGGCGAAATGTGCCAGCGCCCAGGCCGCGCCGACCGTATCGGCGACGCCTGCCCGGATGCTCAGCCCGAAATCCGCGCAATCGGCATCTATTGCCGCAAGCAGCCCCTCCTCCCCGCTGAAGAGATGCGCGCAGCCGGTGATGTCGAGGGTCAGCCCGGCTTCCCCGGCCTCCCCGACCCAGGGCGAATATTTCCCGGCCCAGCGGCGCAGCCGGCCAAGGAAGCGCGCATCAAGCTGGGCATTGCGCAGCCGCGTGGTCAGGTCGGGACACATGGCCAGGGCATCGCGTAGCGGCTGACCGGGGCGCAGACCGGCCCCCTCTGCCCCCGCAGAGAGAGAATGCAGCACCTGCGCCGGGCCCTGCGTGGCGACGACGGCAAAAGGCAGCGCCGGGTCGCCTTTCATCTGGCGCAGCATCCGTTCCGCACACAGGCGCGGGAACCAGAGGGAAAGATAGCGGCGGGCTTGGCGGGGCATCTAAATGTTCTTGCTTTGTTCTGCAGAACATCTCAGGATTCCAGTCCCGAGTCCAGCGCCCGCGATGAAACAGCGGCCGGCTCAATCATCTTGCAGGACCAGGGGCCGTCAGCCGCAGGAAACCCGTTCGACCAGACCTGAATCATCCAGAAGGATATTGAGCCGGTCGCCCCGGAAATCCATCGTCACAACCGACTCAGGGCCAAGAATTCGGACATCCGGCCCGGCCACCAGCCCGGCCTCTGCCACCGCCGCGCGCCCTTGCCCCACCAGAGCCTGATAGGACGCGGCGCCGCAGCTGTCCTCGGGCGCGGCTGGCACGTCGACAGAGGTTTCCTTGCAGGCACAGAGCGCAACGACACTCAGCAGGACCGGGCCAAACTTCATCCGCAGTAAATCCTCGTGACGACCCGGCCATCGTCGGACACGACGTTCAGCCGGTAGGGGTTAAACTCATCGGACAGGATCGCGCCCGGTCCGAAAACGCGCACCATAGGACCTGGCGTCAGGCCCAGTGAATAGACCGCATTGATATCCTGACCCATCAGGCTGCGATAGGCCTTCGGGTGACATTGATAGCTTTGGTAATAGTAGGACGGGCTGAGAACCTGCGCCGAGGCGACGCCGGGCAGCAGACAGACAGCAAGGCAAAGAAGAGATTTCATCAGACAGATCCCCTGTGAATGAGCTCATAGATGCAAAACTGATCTGTCCGCCGGACGGTTCCCGCGTTGAAACCGCGCGCGATCCCGGCCAATGTGCCAAAAAGCACGATCAAAGACGGAGATCACCATGCGTACCAAGGCTGCAGTCGCAACTCAGGCCGGAAAACCTCTGGAAATCATGGAGGTAAACCTCGACGGCCCGAAGCCGGGAGAAGTTCTGGTAGAGGTCAAGGCCACCGGCATCTGCCACACCGACGAATTCACACTGTCGGGAGCGGACCCGGAAGGCCTCTTCCCCGCGATCCTTGGCCATGAGGGCGCGGGCATCGTTCTGGAGGTTGGCGAAGGCGTAACCTCCGTCAAACCGGGCGACCACGTCATCCCGCTTTACACGCCGGAATGCCGCGAATGCTATTCCTGCACCTCGCAGAAGACCAACCTCTGCACCTCCATCCGCGCCACGCAGGGCCAGGGCGTGATGCCCGACGGCACCTCGCGGTTCACCACGCTCGATGGCGATCCGATCCTGCATTACATGGGATGTTCGACCTTCTCCAACCACACCGTCCTGCCGGAGATCGCGCTGGCCAAGGTCCGCGAGGACGCGCCCTTTGACAAGATCTGCTACATCGGTTGCGGCGTCACTACCGGCATCGGCGCAGTGATCAACACGGCCAAGGTGGAGATCGGCGCGACCGCCGTGGTCTTCGGCCTGGGCGGCATCGGGCTGAACGTCATTCAGGGCCTGCGGCTGGCCGGCGCCGATATGATCATCGGCGTCGACCTGAACCCGGCCAAAAAGGAGATGGCCGAGCGTTTCGGCATGACCCATTTCGTCAATCCCGCAGAGCTCGACGAGGATATCGTCCCCTATATCGTCAATCTGACGAAGCGGCGGGGCGATCTGATCGGCGGCGCGGATTACACCTTCGACTGCACCGGCAACACCACGGTGATGCGCCAGGCGCTGGAATGCGCGCATCGCGGCTGGGGCGAGTCGATCATCATCGGCGTTGCGGCGGCAGGGGCAGAGATCTCCACCCGCCCCTTCCAGCTGGTCACCGGGCGGGTCTGGAAAGGCACGGCCTTTGGCGGTGCGCGCGGCCGGACAGATGTGCCCAAGATCGTCGACTGGTACATGGACGGCAAGATCGAGATCGACCCGATGATCACCCACACCATGGGGCTCGACGATATCAACAAGGGGTTCGATCTGATGCATGCGGGCGAGTCGATCCGCTCTGTCGTGCTTTACTGATCGGATCGGTACCGCCCCTGACCCAGTGTTCCCGGCTTGCGACAGCCTGCCGGGGACAGACGGCATGACCAAGCCTTTGCCCAGCTCATATCCGAACGGGACAGGTCGTGCCAAAAAGCTGCACACCCGGTTTTTTTCCTTAAGACTATATACTTACGCAGGGTCACCCAGGTAAAAAAGAAAGAAAAACCGGAGCAGCCCCTCATGTTCGCAATAATGCTACAAGGCATTCTCGACACCCAAGCTAATTTCATCCTTGCCGCGGCGGCTGTTTGCCTCCTGACGGCTGGGACGCTTATCTTGTTGACAAGAAACGCAGAAATAGCTTCCGCCAGTCAGCGCCGATACGGCGGTTTCTGGGTGGCAATCGTTGCGGGTGTCGGCGTCTGGACCACCCATTTCGTCGCAATGATCGGATATCGGCCCGATGCCGCGCTGACCTACGAATTCCGCACAACGGCCATTTCAATATTGGTCGGCATCGTCGGTGTCGGCCTGCCCATTGCCGCGGCCCTTTTCCTGACATCCCGGGTTCAGCGTATTGCCCTTGGCGTCACGGCCGGCCTGGGTGTGACAGCCATGCATCTGGCGGGCATGTCCGCGCTTGAAAACTGCCTGACCACCTACAACCCGGTGATCCTGATCCTGGGAATTCTGGCGGGAATTGGCGGCTTTGTCTTTTCCCTTGTTCAGGAAAGCAGCACTGCCGGCGACAATTTCAAACGCGTTGCGGGGTTCGTGGCCGGCGTCTGCGGCCTGCATTTCATCGCCATGGGCAGCGTCATCATCACGCCCTTCCCGTCAGAAGCCAGCGGCATTGGCGGGTCGTTCCTGTCGATCCTTGTCGCAGTCGTCTCGCTTGGCGTGCTGGCCTTTGCGGTCGTGGCGACGTTCAACTACCGGCGGTCTCTGGCCCTGCTGCGCCTCTCCGCATAATGCCCGTGGGCAGAGCCTGACCGCAGGCCCTGCCCGTCGCAGCATCACAGCTTCCGCGCCACCAGGAACCGTGTCACCACGCCGGAGCCCATCGTTTCGGCCTCGACGATCTGCAGACCGTTCCGCTCCATGACCGCGTCGATGTCGCGGACGGTATGAAACCCGATATAGGGCGCTTTGCCCAACAGCTGCATCACTTTGATCATCGGCCAAAGCAGACGGCCCGCCCATGTCTCTGACATCGCGCCGGTCTTGGTCACAAGAACCCCGCCGGGCTTTACGCGGCTGGCGAGCGCGGCCACCCCCCCCTCGAAATCCTCGATGAGGTGCAGCAGGTTATAGGCCGCGACCATATCGAACTGCTGCTCTGGCAAAGCATCAATGCCATGATGTGCAAAGGTGACATTCGCCACCCCACGGTCGGCCTGACGCTGCCGCGCAATATCCAGAAGGCCAGAGCTCAGATCCGTCGCCAGCACCCCGGCACAGTGCCCCGCCAGCCGCATCGCAATGGTGCCGGTGCCACAGCCAACTTCCAGAACCTGCGCCTCCGGCGTCAGGTAAGCGACCGACCGCTCCACGGTCCGGTCATGTTGATCCAGGTTTTGAATGGGCCGTTTCGCATAGGAATCCGCTATGCCGTCCCAGAAGGTTTCCGCTTGCATGTTATTCTCCCGCATATCCTCTGCACCCTCTCTATCCATGCGCCTGCATTATAGGAATTGCCAGAATCCGCAGAGAACATATACAAAAACGCATGAATTGGCCCGCCGCATCCTTTGACTGGAACCAGGCCCGTGCGTTTCTGGCAACGGCAGAGCACGGATCGCTCTCGGCCGCGGCACGTGCCCTGAACCAGACCCAGCCGACAGTTGGCCGACAGGTCACCGCGCTGGAAGACACGCTTGGCGTTGCCCTGTTCGACCGCGCCGGACGCGGCCTGATCCTGACGGATCCGGGACGCGAGCTTCTGATCCACCTGCGCGACATGGGTGTCGCCGCCGAGCGGGTCGCCCTTGCAGCGACAGGGCAGAGCCAGACGCTGCGCGGGACAGTATCCGTAACGGCCTCTGACGTCTGCTCCGCCCGGCTTCTGCCACGCATCGTGGCTGATCTTGCGCGTATCGCACCGGATATCGACATTGAAATCATCTCGGCCAATGACCTGCGCGACCTTGCCCGGCGCGAAGCGGATATCGCAATCCGCCACGTACGGCCGGACGATCCCAATCTGACCGCTCGCCTGCTGGGCGAAGGGATGGGACGGTTCTATGCCGCCGCCTCCTATATTGCACGCCGCGGGCGCCCCGAAACAAGAGCAGACCTCGCGCGCCATGATTTCATCGGCTTTCTGGATGCAGAAGGCATGTCGGCCACGATGGCCCGGTCCGGCCTGACCGTGCCGCCGCAGAACTTTCGCTATCGGACCGACAGCGGGCTGGTCATGTGGGAACTCGTCCGGCAGGGGCTCGGCATCGGATTGATGAGCGACGATATCGGGCTCATGACAGCCGATGTCGACCTGCTGCTTCCCGGGGAACGCGCATTTACCTATCCGATCTGGCTGGTCACGCACCGCGAACTGCAAAGCTCGCGCCGGATCCGGCTGGTCTTCGACCATCTCGCCAAAGAGATGACCGCCCATATCGCCCGCACGCGCAGTGTCTGACCCATTCGCCACTGGCCATCCGGGCCCAACCGCCCTATGTCAGCCCGCAAGGAGGCCGCTATGCCCGACGATCGCCCGCTCTATGCCGTTCTGATCGATGCAGACAATATCCCTGCACGCTATGCACAGCCCATCCTGAAGGAAATCACCACATTCGGCGAACCGGCCCTGCGCCGCGTCTATGGCGACTGGGGGGCCGAGCGGCTTCGCCCCTGGACCGAACAGGTGCGCGTCCTCGGTCTGGTCGCGCATCAGGAAACGGCCAATACCAAGGGCAAGAACGCCTCTGACATCGGGCTGGTGATCGACGCGATGGACATTCTGCACACCGGGCGGTTCGACGGCTTTGTGCTGGTCTCCTCCGACAGCGATTTCACCGCTTTGGCCAACAGGGTGCGGGAACAGGGCCTCGACGTGATCGGCATCGGTGAGGCCAAGGCGCCTGAGAGCCTGAGAAACGTCTGCAACAGGTTCATTCTGATCGAAAATATCATCGAGGATCCCGCGCCCGAACCCGGGATCGCAAAGTCGGCCGGGAAAAAGAGGCCAGTCGAAGCTCAACCGTTGATCCTGCGGGCCATGGAAAAGATCGATACCGATGACGAATGGATCGCAATGGGACAGATCGGCCAGTACCTGACAGCCGAACATCCCGATTTCGACACCCGGTCCTACGGCAAGCGCAAACTGTCGGATCTGATCGCCGACCTTAAGGTGCTTGAAACCCGCCGGGGGCCGGGGAACCAGCTGATGGTGCGGCGCCTGGACTGACCCGCCATCGGCGCGGGCTGTCAGACCCCGTAACGCGCCATGAACATGTCGACGGCGGACTGTGCGACCTCTTCACACCATTCCGGCGACAGCTCTTCGACAACGCCGAACAGCCGCTGCGTGAAAATGCCGGCTTTGCAGAGCTCCGCAAATTGTTCTGCGGCCAGTTCTGGCTTGTCGACGCGCAACGTTCCCGCCTGCGTCGCGCAGGTCAGATATTCGGTCAGCATATCCCGCGCCATCATCGGCCCGTTGCGGTAAAATTCCCGCGCCATCTCGGGAAAGCGCTCACTTTCGGCCACGCAGAGGCGAAAAATCGAAAGAGACATGGGCGAGTTGAAGAATTCGACGATCTGGCGTGCCCCGAATAGCAGAAGTTCCCGGGGCGGCAGATCGGGCCGGACCAGCCCCATCGCAGCCCTTGCCTGCCCCTCGCATTCGCGGCGCGCCACCTCGACGAACAAAAGGCGCTTGTCCGGAAAATAGCTGTAGAGCGTGGCCTTGGATACGCCCGCAGCCTTGGCGATGTCGTCGACATTCGCCCCTTCGAACCCTTCGGCGAGGAAAACTTGCCGCGCCCCTTCCAGAACCTGTTCGAATTTTCGTCCTGTGCGCATCACCGGGCGGGTGACATTCATCCGGTGCTCTCCCATGGATGTCCGAGTGTAAACCGAGCAGTTCATTTGAAGCAAGCACAGCCCGATTGCACATCACGATCGATTGATTAGAATGGTTCTAAAATATGGGCTCTGACATGTCTTTCTTTAGTTCACGCAAACACTTCAACGATCTGACCGAGCAGGAGATTCTGGCGCTGGCCATTTCCTCCGAAGAAGACGACGCGCGGATCTACCGGATGTATGCCGATCGCCTGCAGAAGGATTTTCCCGGAACAGCGGCCGTTTTCATCGGCATGGCAGAGGAAGAAGACCTCCACCGCCAGCGATTGATCGATGCCCACATCGCCCGGTTCGGCACGGTCATCCCCCTGATCAGACGCGAACATGTCGCCGGGTATTACGCCCGCCGGCCGGTCTGGCTGATCGAAAACCTCGGGCTGGAGCGGATACGGGCCGAGGCCGCCGCGATGGAGGCCCAGGCCGAACAATTCTACCTTGCCGCCGCCAAACGCACGCAGGACGCCGCCACGCGCAAATTGCTGGGCGATCTGGCCGCGGCAGAGGCCGGACATCAGGACAGCGCCACACAGCTGGAGCAGGACCATCTCGACCCGGACAGCCGGACCGTCGAAGAAGCAACCGCGCACCGCCAGTTCATCCTGACCTGGGTACAGCCGGGGCTGGCCGGTCTGATGGACGGCTCGGTGTCCACGCTAGCCCCGATCTTTGCGACCGCCTTTGCCACGCAGAACACCTGGACGACCTTTCTTGTGGGCCTCGCCGCATCTGTGGGCGCGGGCATATCCATGGGCTTTACCGAAGCGGCCTCGGATGACGGGCAGCTCTCGGGCCGCGGCTCTCCGGTCAAACGCGGTATTGCGGCCGGGGTCATGACCGCGCTTGGCGGGCTCGGTCATGCCCTTCCCTACCTGATCCCGCATTTCTGGACGGCAACGATCACCGCCTTCGTGGTCGTGTTTGTCGAGCTCTGGGCCATCGCCTGGATCCAGAAGAAATACATGGAGACCCCTTTCCTGCGCGCGGCCTTTCAGGTCGTGCTGGGCGGGGCGCTGGTCTTTGGGGCCGGTGTGCTGATCGGGTCGGGCTGACGGGGCCATACCCCGCGTCGCGAAGGCGCCGCCCCCAGCATATTTGGAACGCAAAGATCAGGCGGGCGGGCGCAGGTCTTGACCCGCCGGGCGCTCTCGGTGACAACCCCGCCAGAGGGAGAAACCGCATGTCCGACGCAAAGCCTGCACGCTACCAGCCTCTGCCCCTGCCCGACCGGCAGGACGTGACAGCGGAGCAGAGCGCCGCCGGGGCGTCGGCTTTCCACGACAAGATGCGGCGCCGCCATACGGTGCGCGATTTCACCGACCAGCCCGTTGACCGCGCCGTGATCGAGCAGATCGTGGCGACGGCGGGCCTCGCCCCCTCCGGCGCCAACCACCAGCCCTGGCATTTCGTGGCCATCTCCGATCCTGAGACCAAGGCCCGCATCCGGGCCGCCGCCGAAGAGGAAGAGGAGAAGTTCTATGCCGGTGGCGCGGGCGACGAATGGCTTTCGGCACTGGAGCCCATCGGCACCGGCATCTCCAAGCCCCATCTCGAAATCGCCCCCTGGCTGATCGTCATCTTCGCGCAGCGCTACGGCCTGCGGCCCGACGGCACCCGGTTCAAGAATTACTACGTGCCGGAAAGCACCGGCATCGCGACCGGTTTCCTGATTGCCGCGCTGCATCATGCCGGCCTCTACTGCCTGACGCATACCCCCAACCCGATGAAATTCCTGACCGAGATCTGTGGCCGCCCCGATCATGAAAAACCCATCATGATCCTCGCCGTGGGCCATGCCGCGCCGGAGGCCACCGTGCCGGCCGCCGCGATGGTCAAGAAACCGCTCTCCGAGATCCTGACCGTCAACCCGAAGGACCCAGAATGAAGACCCTTTCCGAAAACCGCTGCTTTGGTGGCGTGCAGGGTGTCTATACCCATGCCTCCACGGCCACCTCCTGCGATATGACCTTTGGCCTTTTCCTGCCGGAAGAGGCGCAGGATGGCCCCGTTCCCCTGCTCTGGTATCTCTCGGGCCTGACCTGCACGCATGAGAATGCGATGACCAAGGCGGGCGCGCAGCAATGGGCCGCCGAACAGGGGATTGCCATCTGCTTTCCCGACACCTCTCCGCGCGGGGAGGGCGTGGCGGATGACGAGGCCTATGATCTGGGCAAGGGCGCCGGGTTCTACGTCAACGCAACGCAGGACCCCTGGGCACCGCATTTCCGCATGTGGGACTATATCGCGGAGGAACTCCCCGCCCTGCTGACCGGCAACTTTGCCGTCGACGAGGATCGCCAGTCGATCACCGGCCATTCCATGGGCGGGCATGGCGCGCTGACGCTGGCCATGTCCCTGCCGGGCCGCTACCGCTCTGCCTCCGCCTTTTCGCCGATCTGCAATCCGACCGGCAGCGACTGGGGCCGCAAGCAGTTCGCGGCCTATCTCGGCACGGATGAGGCCACATGGCAGGCGCATGACGCCTCTCTCCTGATGGCCGAAAAGGGCTTCGACGGCCCGATGCTGGTCGACACCGGAACGGCGGATAATTTCCTCGACCTGCTGCGCCCGGAGACGCTGGCGGAAGCCGCCGCGAAACGCCGCCAGCAGATCCAGTTCCGGATGCAGCCGGGCTATGATCACAGCTATTTCTTCATCTCCACCTTCATGGAGGATCACGTCGCCTTCCATGCGGAGGCGCTCTACGCGTGACAAAGGTCTATGTGGATGCAGACGCCTGCCCGGTTAAGGCAGAGGTGGAGACGGTGGCGACCCGGCACAAGCTGCCGGTCCTCATGGTCTGCAACGGCGGGCTGCGCCCGTCCCGCAACCCCTTGGTAGAGCTGGTGATCGTCCCCGACGGGCCGGATGAGGCCGACAAGTGGATCGCCGAGCGCGCCGGCCCGGCGGATGTCGTTATCACCAATGATATCCCGCTTGCCGCGAAATGCGTGGAGGCGGGCGCGAAGGTGCTGCGCCCCAATGGCGACCCGCTGACAAAGGCCAATATCGGGGCGCAGCTGGCCACCCGCGACCTGATGGCCGATATCCGCGCTGCCAATCCCTTTGCGCAAGGGTCGGGCAAGGGCTTTACAAAGGCCGACCGCTCCCGTTTCCTTGACGCATTAGAGCGCAACATCCGGGCCGCAAAAGGAAATTAAATGGCAATCGAAGCTGTCGTCTTTGACATCGGCAATGTGCTGATCGAATGGCACCCCGAACGGTTCTACGATGCGGAGATCGGGGAGGACCGCCGCCGCGCGCTCTTTGCCGAGGTCGACCTGCACGGCATGAACGACCGCGTCGATCTGGGCGACGATTTCCAGCAGACAATCTATGCCAAGGCCGACGAACATCCCGAATGGCGCGATGAGATCCGTCTGTGGCATGACCGCTGGATCGAAATGTGCGCCCCCGCGATCGACCTCTCGGTTCAGGCCCTGCGCGATCTGCGGGCCGCAGGCGTGCCGGTCTTTGCCCTGTCGAATTTCGGCATCGGCTCCTTCGCCCATGCTCAGACGGTCTATGACTTCCTGCATGAATTCGACCGGCCCTATATCTCCGGCCATATGGGCGTCACCAAACCCGACCCGGAGATCTACCGCCGTCTGGAGGAAGACAGCGGCGTGGCACCTGAAAAGCTGCTCTTCGCGGATGACCGGGCCGACAATATCGCCATGGCGCAATCGCGCGGCTGGCAGACGCATCACTTTGACGGGCCGGAGGCCTGGGTCGCGCGCCTCCAGGCCGAGGGCCTGCTGACAAAGGCCCCGGCATGAGCACGCCCACCATCAGTTTCGAAGAAGGCGAGGCGGTGCTCGACTGGATCGGCCTGACCGATGCGCTGGCCGCCGGGCACAAGCTGCCCAAGGCGGAGGTCGCGGATACCTTCCTCTATCGCGCCAAGGACACGCTGCTTACTCGGTCCGCGTGGATCGACGGGCTGGGCGTGGCGATCAAGGCCGCGACGATCTTCCCCGGCAATCCGGCCAAAGGTCTGGGAACGGTGAACGGCGCGATGAACCTGCTGTCGGACAAGGACGGGCAGCTGGAAGCGATCATCGACTTCCATCTGGTCACCAAGTGGAAGACCGCCGCCGACAGCCTGCTGGGCGCGCGCCGCCTTGCCCGCCCCGACAGTGAGACCATCCTGATTGTCGGCGCAGGCACCGTCGCCGCCTCCCTCCGCGAAGCCTATGGCGCGCTCTTCCCCGATGCCCGGTTCCGCATGTGGAACCGGACCATCGCCAAGGCCGAAGCGCTGGCTGCCAGCTACCCGAATACCGAGGCCGTGCCGGACCTGAGGGCCGCGGTCGAGGCGGCGGATATCATCACCTCCGCCACCTCCGGAACAGAGCCGGTGATCATGGGCGACTGGCTGCGCCCGGGTCAGCACCTCGACCTGATCGGCGCCTACCGGCCAGATATGCGGGAGGCCGACGACACCGCCCTTCAACGCGCGAAGATCTTCGTCGACAGCCGGGAGACGACCATCGGCCATATCGGCGAAATCGAGATCCCGATCCAGCAGGGCGTCATCACGCCCGCCGATATCCATGCCGATTTCTACACGCTCGACGATTTCGCCCGCGCGCCGGAGGATATCACCCTCTTCAAGAACGGTGGCGGCGCGCATCTCGACCTGATGACGGCGTCGCATATCCTCTCTGCCTGGACGGCGACCAAATGATCTGGCTCCTGCTTCTGATCCTCGTGGCTGCCGGGCTGATCTACCTGATCCCCTTCATGCAGGAACAGCGCCGCCCGGAGATGGACGACACCGCCCGCGTCGATGCCCCCGGCCATTTCGCCGAACTCTCGCAGGGCGTCACCCATTACCAGTGGTTCGGCGGCGTGCGTGGCCCCGTGGCCGTCTGCGTCCATGGCCTGACCACCCCCGGTTTTGTCTGGAGCCAGATCGCCGAAGAGCTGGCCGAGATGGGCTATCGCGTCCTGACCTATGACCTCTACGGACGCGGCTTTTCCGACCGGCCCGGCGGCAGACAGGACATTGCCTTTTTCATCCGCCAACTGGAGGATCTGTTGGAAGATCAGCAGATTGCCGACGACATCACGCTGTTCGGCTATTCCATGGGCGGCGCGATCACCGCAGGCTTTGCCGCCAAGAACCCCCATATGCTGCGCCAGCTGGTGCTGGTGGCCCCCGCAGGCTTTGGCGGTTTTCCGACCGGCAACTGGCAGCGCATGCGCGACCTGCCGGTGATTGGCGACTGGATGGCCCATGCCCTGCTGCCGAAATGGCACCGCGCCGCCGCCGCCAAACTGGGGCAGGATAATCCCCAGCTTGACCGCGCCGCGGCCGGTCAGGCCGCGCAGCTCGACTGGAAGGGGTTCATCCCCGCCGTTCTCTCCTCCCTCCGCCACGCTTTGCGGGACGAGCGGGAGGCAGATCACCGCAAGATCAGCCGCGTTGACGTGCCCGTGCTGGCAATCTGGGCCGAAAAGGACGAGGCGATCCCGCTCTCGGGCATGGGCAAACTGACCATGTGGAACCGGGTCGCCCGGCAGACCCAGATCGAAGGGGCAACCCACTGGCTGCCCCTGACCCACCCGAAACAGGTGGTCGCCGCCTTCCGCGACGGAATGGAGTGATCAGGCCGGAACGGCCGCCGTCGGCGTCCGGTTCTCCCGGATCGGCAGATGCACGATGGCGCTCAGCGCGCCGACGCCCACGCCAACCCACCACACGAGGGTGTAGTTGCCGTAGATATCGTACATCCGGCCACCCAGCCAGACACCCAGGAACCCGCCCAGCTGGTGGCTGAAAAAGACGATCCCGTAGAGCGTCCCCATATAGCGCAGCCCCCAGATATGGGCGACCAGACCCGAGGTCAGCGGCACGGTAGCCAGCCACAGCCCGCCCATCAGCGCAGAGAAGACCAGGACAGAGGCCGGCGTCATCGGCAGCAGGATGAACCCCGCCGCCACGATGGTCCGCAACACATAGATACCCGACAGCAGGTATTTCTTGGTGTAGCGCTTGCCCAGCCACCCGGCCAGCAGCGTCCCGCAGATATTGAACAGCCCGATGAAGGAGATCGACACGGCCCCGAGCGCCGAGGTCGTCGTGATCCCCAGCCCGTGCAGGATACCGCCCGGCGCGATCGGCCCGCAGACCTCTGTCACAAAGGCCGGGAAATGCGCAGTGATGAAGGCCAGCTGATAGCCGCAGGAAAAGAACCCGATGAAGATCAGCGAAAAGGACGGATCGCGCAGGGCACGGCCCAGGATCTGGCCCATGCTCTCCTCCAGCTCCGCCTTGGAGGCCATCGGCACGGGCGAACGCATGAAGGGCAGCAGCAGAAGCACCGCGAGGATCATCCCGGCGAAAACAAGGAAGACGCTCTGCCAGGGCATCATCCCCAGCAGATATTCGGCAAAAGGCGCGCCGACGACCTGACCGGCACTGCCCGCCGCCGTTGCAATGGCCAGCGACATCGACCGGTTGTCATCCGACGCAGCCCGGCCCACCACGGCAAGGATCACGCCGAACCCTGTGCCCGCGACACCAAAGCCAACCACGATCTCCAGCAGTTGATGCGCGCCGGGCGTGACGGCAAAGGACGACGCCACGAGCCCCGCCGCATACATGATGGCCCCGATGATGATGGCCTTCCGGTCACCGATCTTTTCCGCCACCGCGCCAAAGATCGGCTGCCCGATCCCCCAGGCAAGGTTCTGGATGGCAATCGCCAGGCTGAAATCCGAGCGTAGCCAGCCAAATTCCTCTGCAATCGGAATCTGGAAGACGCCAAACGACGCGCGGACCGCAAAGCTGGCGAGGATGATGACACATCCGACAATCAGAACGGGGGTAAAGAGTTTCGGAGATGTGTGCATCTGCATGGATCCTACTGGTGACGCCGGGACTATTGCCCGCCGCCGTGCAGCGGTCAATTAAAGCTCTGTGATGTTACGCATTTGCATTGCTGCTCTTTCCCAGCCCGGGAGGGCAGGGTAACAGGCTTTATGAGCCAGAGCATGCGTGACCTCTACAAGGCCCGGATCGCCGCCGGGGATCTGAAACCCGACCCGGCACAGGAAGATGTCCTGCCGGAATTCGACCGGATTCTCAGTGGCATCGCGGCCATGTCGGAAAAGAAGGGCTTCTTCCGCAAGGCACCGGAACCGCCCAAGAGCCTCTATATCTGGGGCGGCGTCGGGCGCGGGAAATCCATGCTGATGGACCTCTTTGTCGAAAGCCTCGACGTGCCGGTGCGACGGGTGCATTTCCACGCCTTCATGCAGGAAATCCAAACCGGGCTGCACGAGGCCCGCAAAAAAGGGATCGAGGACAGTCTTAAACCCGTGGTCGAAGAGGTCGCCAAGGGCCTGCGCGTGCTGGCCTTCGACGAGATGCAGATCACCGATATCGCCGATGCGATGATCGTTGGGCGGCTCTTCGAATCGCTGATGGCGAAGGGTGTCGTCATCGTCACCACCTCCAACCGCATCCCCGATGACCTCTACAAGAACGGGCTGAATCGCCAGCTTTTCCTGCCCTTCATTGCGCTCATCAAGGAGCGGATGGTGGTACATGAACTGGCCAGCGACCGCGACTATCGCCAGAACCGCCTCTCCGGCGGGCAGGTCTATTTCACCCCCGCCAATGCAGAGGCGCGCGAGGCGATCGAGGAGATCTGGCAGGACCTGACCGGCGGCGCGGCGGAACCGCTGACCCTGACCGTCAAGGGCCGCAAACTGACCCTGCCCGCCTATCGCAACGGCGTGGCGCGGGCCGGTTTCCACGATATCTGCGGCCAGATGCTGGGGCCCGGCGATTTCTTGGCCATTGCCGATGCGGTGAAGGTGCTGATCCTCGAAAATATCCCCCGCCTCGGCCGGTCCAACTTCAACGAGGCCAAGCGCTTCGTCACGCTGGTCGACGCGCTTTACGAGGCGAAGGTGCGCTTCATCTGCTCTGCCGCCGACGAACCCGAATCGCTTTATGTCGAAGGCGAAGGCGTGTTCGAATTCGAACGCACGGCGAGCCGGTTGAGAGAGATGCAGGATGCTGGCTGGGGTCAGGCAGAGGGCTGAACGCGGGTCGGGGGGCCGTTAAGGTCGGCCCCCTCATTCTGTGCCCGAGGAAAGTCCCGAATACCGCATTTAGACGATCGAACCGGCGCTATGATGAAGACTGGAGGGCGACGGTCGGCGGTAGATTGCCTGCGTAGTAACTGATCCCGACCATAGGCGAATCGATGCGAATCGGTCAACCGGGCTGATTCGCGAATTGCACGAATCGGACAAGATTTATGGAAACGTTTCGGAAAAAAGGTGGCGGCCGGCAGATTGTCACCCGTTTTCGCGTAAAATTTCACCAGCTAGATAAAGCGACCCGCAGATCAGCACCCGCGCCGTAGGATCATCCACGAGGATATCCCGCAGCGCCGCGGCCACGCTCTCCGCCTCCCGCGCGATCATACCGACGCGCCGGGCAACCTCTGCCGTGCGTGCAGCGGGCAGGGTGTTGCTCTCTCCGGGGATCGCCACGGCGTGCAGTCCGGCCACCTCACCGGCCAGCGGCCGCAGGTAGCCCGCGATATCCTTGGTGTTGAGCATGCCGCAGATCAGATGCGTCGGCCGCTTCGACATGGTCCGCAGCAATGCCGCCAGCGCCTCTCCCGCTGCCGGGTTATGCCCGCCGTCGAGCCAGAGCTCCGCCTCCCCCGCGATCTCCACCAAAGGCCCTTTCCGCAGTCGTTGCATCCGCGCGGGCCAGACGACATTGCGCATCGCCGCCTCGGCGGCCTCCTCGCCTTGCCCAAGCGCCCGCAGGGCCGCCAGCGCCATCCCCGCGTTTTCCACCTGATGCGAGCCAAGAAGCGCAGGCAGCGGCAGGTCAAGCAACCCGCTCTCGTCCTGATAGACCAGCCGCCCGGCCTCCTGCCAGACATGCCAGTGCTGACCATAGGCCAGAACGGGGGCGCCCAGCTTTGCCGCCCGGTCCTCGATCACCTCCAGCGCCGCGTCGGATTGCCGTCCGACTACACAGGGCACGCCGCGCTTGAGAATCCCGGCCTTTTCGCCCGCGATCTTGACCAGCGTCTCGCCAAGGAAACTCTCGTGATCCATCGACACCGGCGTGATGACCGTCAGCGCAGGCTGCTCGATCACATTGGTCGCATCCAGCCGACCCCCAAGGCCAACCTCCAGCAGCGTATAATCCGCCGGGATGCGCGAGAATGCCAGCAGCGCGGCACAGGTCGTGATCTCGAAATAGGTGATCGGTTCCGGCCCATTGGCCGCCAGACATTCATCCAGCACCGCCGTCAGCGCCTGTTCCGAGATCAGCTCTCCGGCCAGGCGGATCCGTTCGTGAAATCGCGCCAGATGCGGGGAGGTATAGGCATGGGTGACAAGCCCCGCCCCCTCCAGCCCCGCCCGGATCATGGCGAGGGTGGACCCCTTGCCGTTGGTCCCGGCAATATGCACGACGGGCGGCAATTTTTCCTGCGGATTGTCCAAAGCCGCCAGCAACCGCCAGCAGCGGTCCAGCACAAGGTCGATCACCTTGGGGTGAAGCGACATCATCCGCTGCAGGACGACGTCCGATCCGGCCGGGCTCACTTCTTGGCGTCCGCCGGTGCTGCCTCGGGCTCCGGCGCAGGCAGGACCGGCGCTTCGGGTTTGGGCAGGCTACCTTTGACGGCCGGAGGCTGGCCCAGCAGCATCCGGGTAATGGTAATCAATTCTTCACGCATCTCGGTCCGTTTGGTCACGCGGTCCAGCATGCCGTGATCCAGCAGGTATTCGGCCCGCTGGAATCCTTCGGGCAGCTTCTCGCGGATCGTCTGTTCGATCACGCGCGGCCCGGCAAAACAGATCAGCGCATTGGGTTCGGCAATCTGCACATCGCCCAGCATGGCATAGGACGCGGTCACACCGCCGGTCGTCGGATGCGTCAGCACGACGATATAGGGCAGCCCGGCCTCCCGCAGCATCTGGATGGCCACGGTGGTGCGGGGCATCTGCATCAGCGACAGGATGCCTTCCTGCATCCGCGCGCCCCCGGCGGCGGAAAACAGGATCAGCGGGCGCTTCAGCTTCACGGCGCGTTCAGCGGCGGCCACAATGGCATTGCCCACGAACATCCCCATGGACCCGCCCATGAAGGAGAAATCCTGCGCGGCGGCCACGATGCCGGTCGCGCCGATCTCGCCCTCGGCCACCAGCATCGCCTCGGCCTCTCCGGTGTCGCGCTGCGCGGCCTTCATCCGGTCAGGATAACGTTTCTGGTCGCGGAAATGCAGCGGATCGGCCAGCGGGGCCGGCACCTTGACCTCGACAAAGACACCACCGTCGAACAGCGATTTGAACCGGTCACGTGGCGTGATCGCCATGTGATGCCCGCAGGAGGTGCAGACGTTCAGATTATCCGCCAGCTCGCGGTGGAACAGCATGGTCCCGCATTCGGAGCATTTGGACCAGAGGTTCTCGGGCACTTCGCGCCGCGAGAAGATCGAGTTGATCCGAGGCCGCACGTAGTTGGTGATCCAGTTCATCGTCTGTCCCGGAGTGGTGGCAATTGGCCCCCCAGATAGGGGCTTGGGCGGTGAATTGCAATCAACGCCTTATGGCAAGCCGCACGGCCAGCCATGCAAGAACCAGCACCAGAATGTCGACAGACAGCCCGACCCAGAAGGCGGCATCGGCCGTGACCTCAGAACTGTGGGGGAATGGCGCGGTCTGAAACAGGGCGAGCGCGCCGTCGGGCATGCCCGCTTCGCCAATAAACAGGAAGGCATAAATGTTATTGGCCAGGTGGAACCCGACAGCCGGACCAAGATGCCCGCTGCGGGCCGTCAGATCGCTGGCCAGCACGCCAAAGGCAAAGGCCCAGATCACATAGGCCAGCGCCCAGATGGCGTCGGTTTCGTTAAACCAATGCGCGGCAGCAAAGGCAATATTCGGCAGGATCATCCAGATCAGCGGATGCGGAAAGCGGGACGCAATCTGCTGCTGCAGATAGCCCCGGTAAAGCAGCTCCTCCGCCCCGACCTGCACCAGCAGCGCCGCCAGCGACACCGGCAGGATCAGCAGCCAGCGGTCCAGCGGCTGCATCTCGGTCTGCTCCGGGCTCCACCACGGCATGATCATTTCAACCGTTGCAAATAGCGCCAGCGCGGCCAGAGCGGCCCGCGGTATTTCGCGCAACATCGGTTTGAACGGCCCGGTCAGGGTCACGACGCTCCGGTTGTAGCCCCGGCGCACCACGGCCAGAACCAGCCCGCCCAGCAGAGCAAATGAAAACAGATCGACCAGAATCGACCATATGGTGACGCGGGCCAGCAGATCAGGCAGACGCGACGGCCAGATCCAACCGACAAGCGCATCCCGCCAGTCGAGCGAAACCCCGTAGAGCAATTCGATCACGATAAAGACCGCCAGCGCCGGGAACACGCTGGGGGATGCACCGGCCGGTGCGATCAATCGGGCAAAGGGCGCATATGCGGCGGGCCAGCGCATCGCTCAGCGCCGCAGAACCAGCCGGGCCGCCAGCCAGATCACGATGATCAGCCCCGCCTCCAGCGCATAACGTGGCAGCATTACTGGATCTGCCGCATCGACTTGAACGGAATAGAGCGCCAGCCCCGCCATGGGCCCGGCCGCCCCAACCAGCAGGATCGAGCCGAAGTTATTCGCGAAATGAATAGCCATCGCCGCCCCGAGATTGCCGGTCCGCGCCGTCAGGTCCCCCGCCACCAGCGCAAAGACAGCCGTCACACCGACAACCGCCCACCGATTGCCGGGCTGAGCAGGGTTGTAATGCAGCAGGGCAAACACCACCGCCGGCACAACCAGCCAGATCAGAGGCGACCGGAACCGCGCCGCCAGCTGTGACTGCAGATAGCCGCGAAACAAAAGCTCTTCTGTCGCGATTTGAATCACCAGCAGCACCAGCGCCAGCGGCAGCCAGCGCAGCCACGTCCCGACAGACATATTCAGCTGCGGAACCAGCCCCTCCGGCGACGGCCACACCAGCGCGACGGCCAGCGCCAGGATCATGACCCCCATCACCCGCGCGCCATCACGTAGCACATCGGACGACGGGCCAATCAGCGACCCCAAACCACGCCGATGCACTATGGCCAGAGCGGCAACAAGGCTGATCAGGATCATCAGGAAGGACGACAGCGCCAGCAGCACGTTCAGCCGCGCGCCGGTCTGCGGCCCGATCCCCGCTCCGATCAACGCATGCAGACCCATCGCCCAGACAAAATTCAGCGCAATGGACCCGGCCGCGATGATCGCCAGACCACACAGGAGCCGCCACAGCGCCTTGCTCGGAACCGCATGGTCACGCAGGATCTGATGCCGCTCATAGCTCATTGATGCAAGCTATCCGCCTGCAATCCGGGCCGCAATCGGTCTTGTCTGCCCCCCGGCCCTCATTTATCCCCTGTCCCACCAACTTTGCGGGAGGCACAAGATGACGACGTTCGACAAATCCCGGCTGCCCAGCCGTCACGTGACCGAAGGACCGGAACGCGCACCGCACCGCTCCTACCTCTATGCCATGGGGCTGTCGGAGGAAGAGATTCACCGCCCCCTGATCGGCGTCGCCACCTGCTGGAACGAGGCCGCCCCCTGTAACATCGCTCTCAACCGTCAGGCCCAGGCCGTGAAACTGGGCGTCAAGGCGGCCGAGGGCACGCCCCGCGAATTCACCACCATCACCGTGACCGACGGCATTGCCATGGGCCACGAGGGCATGCGCTCCTCCCTCGCGTCGCGCGAAGCGATTGCCGATACGGTCGAACTGACCATGCGCGGCCATTGCTACGACGCGATCGTGGGCCTCGCGGGCTGTGACAAGTCGTTGCCGGGCATGATGATGGCCATGGTGCGCCTGAACGTACCTTCCGTCTTTATCTACGGCGGGTCCATCCTGCCGGGCAAAGCCCCCCAGATCGACGAGATCCCCGAAGATTTCCGCACCCGCGACCTGACCGTGCAGGACATGTTCGAAGCGGTCGGCCGCCACCAGAACCACGAACTGTCCGATGCCGCGCTCGATATCCTCGAACGCGTCGCCTGCCCCTCCTCCGGCGCCTGCGGCGGCCAGTTCACCGCCAACACCATGGCCTGCGTCTCCGAAGCGATCGGGCTGGCGCTGCTCAACTCCTCCGGCATGCCCGCCCCCTATGAATCGCGGGACCAGTATGGCGAGGCCTCGGGCCGCGCGGTCATGCAGCTGATAGAGAAGAACATCCGCGCCCGCGACGTTGTCACCCGCCAGTCACTGGAAAACGCCGCCCGCGTCGTGGCCTGCACCGGCGGGTCGACCAATGCCGGCCTGCACCTGCCCGCCATCGCGCATGAGGCCGGGATCGACTTCAACCTCGACGATGTCTGCGAGATTTTCCGCGATACCCCCTATTTCGTGAACCTGAAACCGGGCGGTGACCACGTCGCCAAGGACCTGTTCGATGTCGGCGGCATCCCCGTCGTCATGAACGAACTGCGCAAGGCCGGGCTGATCCACGAGGACTGCATCACCGCCTCCGGCAAGACCATCGGCGAAGAGCTCGACACCGTCACCCGCAAGGCCGACGGCCGCGTGATCTACCCGATCGAAACGCCGATCACCAAGACCGGCGGCGTGGTCGGCCTCAAGGGCAATCTCGCCCCCGAAGGCGCCATCGTGAAGGTGGCCGGCATGAAATCCGAAGAGCAGGTCTTTACCGGCCCCGCCCGCGTCTTTGAATGCGAGGAAGACGCCTTTGCCGCCGTCCAGAACCGCGAATACAAGGAAGGCGAGGTCATCGTCATCCGCAACGAGGGCCCCGCAGGTGGCCCCGGCATGCGCGAGATGCTGGCGACCACCGCGGCCCTCTCGGGGCAGGGCATGGGCAAGAAGGTCGCGCTGATCACCGACGGCCGCTTCTCCGGCGCGACCCGCGGTTTCTGCGTCGGCCATGTCGGACCGGAAGCGGCCCATGGCGGCCCCATCGCCCTGCTGGAAAACGGCGACATGATCACCATCGACGCCGTCAAAGGGACCATCGACGTGGATGTCTCGGACGATGTGATGGCGAAACGCCGCGAGGCATGGAAAGGCCCCCGCGACACGATCTATGCCTCCGGCGCGCTGTGGAAATATGCGCAGCTGGTCGGCAAGACCCATCTGGGTGCTGTCACCCATCCCGGCGGCAAAGCCGAAAAACACATATATGCCGATCTCTGAACCAAGCCGTGACAGAGGGGCCGGACGCTGGCGACGGCGTCCGGCCCCTGCCCTGTGCGCGGCAGCGGCGATCCTGTTCGGCCTTTCCGCCTGTACCGAGATCACTGCCGGCAGCGCCTCCGGGCCGGGCGCCGCGCGCTCTGCCCAGATGGCCGGCGGCGATGTCATCCTTTATGGTCCCGAGGGCTATTGCGTGGATCACAGATCGCTGCGCCGGTCAGGCCCGCGCATGTTCGCGCTTTTCGCGCAATGCGATCTCATCGAATCCGGAGAGATCACCGGCGTAACCTCCCTGTCCATTCTGACTGCGACGGTTGTGCGCAGGTCAGGCGATGCCACGGTGCCGGGCCCGCGCGACATCGCCGCGTCCTTTGCGCCGGCGCCGGTCCTTACTACAACCACCTCGCAGCAGGTCAGCCTGGTACAGCTGGGCTCCGGCGGCGATGCTCTGGTCAAGGGCGCCGATCCCCGCCACTGGCGCGGCGCCTTTTCCCTGAACGGATATATCGTCGGCCTGGCCGCCTATTCCTCTCCGGGAGGCGCGGCGACCGGACGGGAGGGGCGTGGTCTGCTTCTGAGCATGGCGCGCAACAGCCGCGCATCCAGCCCGGGGGGTACGGCCGATGCCGAAACCCTGGCCCGCCTTCAGCCGCGCAGCGCCGAAACCTTGGCCACGCGCGGGCCCAAATCCGGACCGACGGATCATTAGCTATTATAATCGTAATACGAACCGTGCCATAACAATGGCAAAGCCGGACAGACCGGCCCCGGCAGGCAGAATTCAGGATCCGGATGTTAAAATCCCTCCCCGACCTTATCGAGCGGATCACAAACCGGCGCGAGCTTCGGCGCTGGCGCATATTTGCCGCACGCTCGACAGCGGCCGCGGCTCACCCAACCGAACTGAAACTGATCCGCACCCGCGCCCGCCAGCTCAAACCCCATCTGGACGAGGCCCTGCGTCATACAGACGAACGCCTTGGGCTGCCTCTGGTCGGATCCAAACTGTTCCCCACCCCGCTTGGCACGGACTGGTCCTGGCGCCCCGATCTGTGGCGCGTGCCGCTTCTGCGGGTCGGTATGGCAGCTGTTGCCAATGAATCCAGCCTTGGCGACCAGGTGAAACTCTATCACGACTGCGCCCGGTCAGAGCTGTCGCTGCGCCAGATCCGCAATCTGCGCGAATCCGACCTCGCGCCCTTCGGCCTGATGATGGACGTCTTTGCCTTTGACGGAAGTTTCCTGTCGCTGGTGATCAACATGCCCGAAACGGCGGTGTCCGGTCTGCGCAAGACCCATCTGATGCGGGTCGCGCTCCATACCGAAGTTGAACAGCCGATCGATATCTTTGTGCGCCTGAACATCGTGCACGGCCCGAATACCGAACAGATCGTGCGCGAACTGCCCCGCGACAGCGGCGATCCCTTTGTCGAATTCGACCTTGCCTACACCCAGCTGAATGAAAAACGCGTCGAACGCGCCTGGATCGATCTCATTTTCGAAGGGCCGCAGATGAATCAGGTCATCCTGCGCGACCTCACATTCGCCCGCTGCCCGCGGGCCGCATTCTGAGGGGGGGAGGGGACATGAGCGTCCTGAGTGTACAGAAGACCCGCATCGCCAATGGCACATGGGAAGGGCTCGTGACCGACGTGCCTTCCGGCGTGACCCCGGGCGTCGAGGTCCGCCTGCGCGACGAAAAAATCGAAGCCGTGCGGATCCAGCCTCTCGGCAATGGCGATTGGAGCCTGACCTTCCCGATTCCGCAGGACCTGATCTCCGAAGGGATACAGACCCTCACCATTCACGAAGCGAATACCGGCGACCTGCTCGACAGCGTCGCGATCATCGCGGGTGACATGGCCAATGCCACCCAGCAGGCGGAGATAGATCTGCTGCGGGCCGAGCTTGATATGCTCAAACGCGCTTTCCGGCGACATTGCGTCGAAACCTGATGCCACGCGCCAAATGTGGCGCGAAACGGGCTGTTTCCCTGTTTCCCGCCTAGGAACGATCCCGACATTACCCCGCAATTGACGACGCCACGCCGCCTTTGTGCCTGATTTGGCACCGATAACCTATCGCCAGAGAGAACAAATATCTTGAGGCAGAAAGGTTAGAGCAATGGACCGTCTGACAGAAATGGAAGCATTTGCGACGGTCGTGGACCAGGGTGGTTTCACCGACGCAGCCAAGAAGATGGGGATTTCAAAATCCGCCGTCTCCAAACACGTCTCCTCGCTGGAGGCGCGGCTGGGCGCAAGGCTTCTGAACCGCACCACCCGCCGTGTCTCCCCGACCGAGATCGGCCTGGCTTATTACGACCGCGCCCGCCGCGTCCTGAATGATGCAGGCGAGGCAGACGCTCTTGTCACCTCTATGCAATCCGCTCCTTCGGGCCTTTTGCGCATCTCGGTGGCGACGGATTTCGGCGTGAATCATCTCAGCCCGGTTCTGGGTGAATTCCTGGCGGAATTCCCCGACATCACCGTCAACATGGTGCTGAACAACCGCTACGTAGAGCTGATTTCCGAAGGCTTCGACATGGCCATCCGGATCGGAGAGCTGGAAGACAGCACGCTCCGCGCCCGCAAGCTGACCGACACGTCGAAACGCATGATCGCCAGCCCGGAATATTTCGCCAAATTCGGCCGGCCCGCCAAGATCGACGATCTGAACGATCACAAGCTGCTGCACTATTCCTCGCAGTCTTCGGGCAACGTCTGGAAACTGACCGCCCCCTCGGGTGAAAAACGTCAGGTCCGCACCGCAGGCTGGCTGTCGGTGAATGACGGGCAGTCGCTGCTCAATGCCGCGATCTCCGGCCTTGGTATCGCTTACCTGCCCTCCTTCCTTTACGCCGATGCGATGGAACAGGGCCTCGTCATGGATGCCATCCCCGACCTGCCGGTCGAAACGCAGGGCATCTACGCGGTCTATCCGCCGGGCCGGTTCACCCAGCCCAAGGTGCGCGCCTTCATCGACTTCCTCGTCCGCTCCTTTGCCGAAAAAGGCCCGGAAAAGTGGTGATTTAATTCTGAATTTCCTTCCCCCAAGCCTGACCTCAGGCTAACTGCCCGGCGCTTGCGCCGGGTTTTCTTTTGTCAGGGACGCGCCCCACTTAAACGGGGCCGGGTGCCACGGCGTCCCCGGGGCCAAAAAGCCCGCCGCTCCGGCTATTCCTCCAGCAGAACCGCCTCGACCCGACGATTGGCGGCCCGGCCCGTTTCGGTCAGATTGCTCGCAACAGGCGCAAGAAACCCCGCGCCCTGTGCGATCATCTGCTGTGCCGGCACGCCGTAGCGCTCTATCAGGCGGCGGCGCACCGCTTCGGCTCGCCGTCGCGACAGGCTGGTGTTGCCCTCCAGCGATCCGACGGCATCCGTATGCCCGACCAGCGCCACCACCCGACCGGGCGCGGCCTTCAGGAACGTCGCCACCGCTTCAAGCGAGGGATATCCCCTGTCGGCCAAAGTGTCCGCGCCGGTCTCGAACTCCAGCCCGTGCAGCACGACATGACCACGCTCCAGAAGCCCGGACATCTCCGGGCTGGCCTCAGGTTCCCAGCTGGTCGTGATCTCGGTTTGCGACGGCAGGTCCGGCGCGTCCTGCACCCGCATTTCATACAGCTGAAGGTAACCGCCCGCCCGCCCCCGGCTGGCCAGAGCATAGACGATCTCCCGCGGGCCCGGACCGGCACGCTGCCCGATCAGCACCCTGAATTGAAACAGATCCACGGACATGTCGGGCGCCGGGAGCACCGGCAGACTGTACCGGAAGTCGAACCCGCCGCAGGCTACCGCGTCGCAGTCGACGGTGATCTCATACCCGGCGGCGGCGAATTGCTCCCGCAGGGGCCGGATCAGTTCCAGCAGTGGCGCCGTCCCGGGCAGACGCCAGACGCGCCGCCGCAGGCCGCCTTCCACGGTTTCCAGCGGCACGGCCCCTGCGGCGGCCACGCCCGTAGGCAGCGTCAGCGACACCGCCGGACTGCTGTCGTCAAAGGTAAGCTCTGCGCGATCCGCCAGACCCGCCGGTTCCAGCGCCCGACAGGGCGCCGCACTCAACAGGATCAGAAGAGCGAGACCGGCTTTCACGCTCAGCGGGCCTGCGCGTGATAATCGTCATTGGGCCGCATGTCCGTCGCACTCGCCACCCGGTTGGTCATATTGAAAAACGCCGCGACATTGGCAATGTCCCAGATATCGCGATCCGAAAATCCGTGATCGCGCAGCGCCTGACGGTCCGCCTCGCCGATCTTGCGACTGTCGGTCGTGATCATCGCGGCGAAATCCAGCATCGCCCGCTGTCGCGGCTCCAGATCGGCGACGCGGTAATTCATCACCATCATCTCTCCCAGAATGGGATCGCCAGACAGTTCCCGCACAGCCGCGCCATGCGCGGTCAGGCAGTAGAAACACCCGTTGATCGACGACACGACGACCGCGATCATCTCCCGCTCCAGCTTGGTCAGACCGCTGTCGGCCAGCATCAGATCGTTATAAAGTGCGGTAAAGGCATTCAGCTTGTCGATGTCGAAGGCATAGGACCTGAGCACATTCGGCACCATGCCCAGCTTGTCCATGCAGATGTCGAAATATTTCTGTGTCGGCGCCGGCAGCGGGTCCACCATCGGCAGGTCCAGCGCGGTTGGCAAATCTCGGGTCATCTCATCCCTCCTTGATGCGATAGTGATAACGGCCCACCGGGTCCATCCCCAGCCCGGAATACAGCGCATTGGCGGCCACATTGCTCTCTACGCACAGCAGCGCGAAGGTATCCGCCCCCTGTGCCCGGGCCCATTGCGCGGCCTGAATTGTCATGGCGCGCCCCATCCCATGGCGGCGCGACGCCGAGATGATCTCCAGCGCATGCAGCATCCCGATCCCGCCGGAGACAGCGACAAAGGCCGTCCCGCCCGGAGAATTTACGAACCGCCCGATCAGCGCTGTCTTTGGCTCGGCAGAGCGCTCCATGACCGCAATCCGGTCGGGACCCACCCCGCCATTGGCCCAGAATTCCAGCTGGATCGCCAAAGGTTCCCAGACGGCAAGGCAGGACTGTTCCCGGTCATGCTGCAAATCCGCGACCCGGTCTATCGGACAGGCCAGAATGCGCGTAGGGTCGGCCACCGCATAGCCGCCGGCCTCCAGCATCTGATCCAGCGCCATCTGGTCGCCACGCAGCTGAAAAAGGGGCTGCTGGCCGAACCCGCGCATCCGCGCTTCTGCCTCAAGAATATCCTGTGTGGTGACGCCATCGCGGGCCGTGGCCGCAGTAACCCGCTTGCCGCCGCCGGGGCTGCGCCGCAGGGTAACAGCGCCCAGCTCGATCTTTTCCGCCGGGGCCCAGGTTGCCTCCGCCGCCGCGAAGTAGCGCTCCGGATCAGGCATCGGGGAACAGTGCCGCCAGACGCGTCATCGCCTCTGAAACACGCGGCGCCTCGCTGCCTCTGACGACGACATTGGCGCCGTAGATACCGTTCTGGCTGAAGGGGTAAGACCCGAAAGACAGATCGGCATATTCCTGTGCCAGATCGCGCAGCGGCCCGGCGATATCGCCTTCGGGCCGGATGATCCGCAGGCTTTCGCTCAGCAACGTGGTGCCCCCGGTCAGGCTCGGCAGAACCGAGGCCACCATCGCCTCGAATACGGAGGGCACGCCGGCCATGACATGCACATTCTCCACGGTGAAGCCGGGCGCCACAGAGACCGGATTGTCGATCAGAACCGCACCTTCGGGGATCCGCGCCATCCGCAGCCGGGCCTCCGTGATCTCCACGCCGCGCGGGCGCCAGTGATCCTCCAGCAGCTTGCGCGCATCGGGGCGCACGTCAATGGACCGGCCAAAGGCCTCTGCGATGCAGTCCGCGGTGATATCGTCGTGTGTGGGGCCGATCCCGCCCGAGGTGAACACCACATCAAAATTATCCGACAGCGCCCGGACCGCAGCCACGATCGCGGGCGCGTCATCGGCCACCACCCGCACCTCCGCCAGGTCGACGCCGATTTTGGTCAGCGCCCCGGCGAGGTGGTACATATTGGCGTCACGGGTCCGCCCGGAAAGGATTTCATCACCGATGACAAGCATGGCGGCGCGTGGATTAGACATTTGGGCTCCGGTCTCCTGTCCTGCTCCCTAGGGTATAGGCTCGGGCCCGAAGCTTTCAAACCCCTCTCGTCCCGCACCATGACAGGCCGGCTTTCGGCCCGGACCGGATAACGGCCGATGACCGAGCGTCATGCGTACCCACGCCGGATCGCGGCCAAAGCGGATTTGCTAAATTCTGCACGTTCTGAAAAATATACCGGTGACATTGCCGCGACGGCGCGCCGACAGCGTTGAAACTCTGAACGGATTGGCCTATTTACAGTCTATGTTCCGGAAAGGGGTTCAGGTGGACGACAAGGCGCAGATAACGCGCGAGGGGATTCGCATTTATCAGGAATCCGATTTCGAAGGCATGCGCCGTGCCGGCGCGGTTGCCGCACGGATTCTCGATGAGATCGCGGAGCATATTTTCCCCGGACAGACGACTGCCGAAATCGATCGCATCATCGAGGAAAAAATCGATGCGGTGCCCGGTGTCACCTCCGCCACGATCGGCTACAAGGGCTATCAGCACGCCTCCTGCATCTCGATCAACCACGTCGTGTGCCATGGCATTCCCGGCGACAAAAAGCTCAAGGATGGCGACATCCTGAATATCGACGTCACCGTGATCCTTGACGGGTGGTATGGCGACACCAGCCGCATGTATGTGGCCGGCAAATTGTCGCGTCGATCCGAACGCCTGATCCAGGTCACCCACGATGCCCTGTTCAAAGGCATCGAAACCGTGCGTCCCGGCGCCACCTTTGGCGATATCGGCCATGCGATCCAGACCTATGTCGAAGCCAATCGCATGTCCGTAGTGCGCGACTTCTGCGGGCACGGGCTGGGCCGGGTGTTCCACGCCCCGCCGAACGTGCTGCACTATGGCCGTCCCGGCTCTGGTCCCACGCTGGAAGAGGGCATGTTCTTCACCATTGAGCCGATGGTGAACCTGGGCCGGCCCGAAACCAAGGTGCTGGCCGACGACTGGACCGCCGTGACCCGCGACAAGTCGCTCTCGGCCCAGTTCGAACACTCGGTCGGCGTGACCTCGGACGGGGTGGAGATCTTCACCCTCTCCCCCGGCGGCCTGTTCCACCCCACCTACAGCTGAGCTTGCCTGACCACGCAGGCTGGAGGCCCAGTCTGACCGCTGGTTGCGGTGCCCCCAACGCGAGCAGGGGCGGCCGGTTGCAAGCTCGGCCCTCTACCTCAAGTGAAGCACACATACCCGAAGGGGAAGGGGGCGCTGCCCCCTCTTGGCCGGTGGCCAATTCACCCCCGGAGTATTTTGGGAAAGATGAAGCTGGCAGCAGTCCGGATCCTGCGCCTTGACCGCCCCGCTTTACTAGAGCGCAGGATCCGGGTCGCCCCACCGCACCGTGACGTGGTTTTTCGCCCCTGTTGACAGAACAGGAGAGAAACCATGCGTTTCGAAAAGAAGACAGTACTGGTCACCGGAGCCTCCTCCGGCATTGGCGCGGCGACCGCGCGGCTGCTCGCCGCGCAGGGCGCAAACCTTGTCCTGACCGCGCGCGGCGCGGATCGGCTGGACACCGTCGCGCAGGAGATCGCCGCCACCGGGGCCAAGATCATCGCCCAGGCGGGGGACGTAGCCGATACCGCCCATATGGAGGCGCTGGTCGCCCGGGCCGAAAGCGAATTCGGCGCGCTGCATGGCGCGTTCAACAATGCCGGCAGCACCGGCGATGGAACCCCCGTGACCGAGACAAGCCGGGAGAGCTGGGACAGCGTCATCGCCACCAACCTCACCGCCGCCTTCATCGCCGCCAAGGCGCAGGTGCCGGCGCTGACCCGGTCTAAGGGCGCACTGCTTTTCACCTCCAGCTTTGTGGGTCCGGAGCTGGGCCTGCCCGGCATGGGCGCCTATGCGGCGGCCAAGGCGGGTGTCACAGGGCTCGTTAAGGTGCTGGCGGTCGAACTCGGGCAGGCGGGCGTGCGGGTCAATGCGATCCTGCCCGGCGGGACCAAGACGGCGATGGCAGGCGACGATCCGTCCTTCCACGACTGGGCCGCGCAGCTGCATGCGCTGAAACGGCTGGCCGGGGCAGAGGAGATCGCCCGGGTCGCGGCCTTCCTGCTCTCCGACGAGGCGAGCTTTGTCACCGGCGCGGCAATCCTCGCGGACGGTGGCAATTCGGTCAACAAGACCTGAGGCATTTGCGGAAATGAAATCGGGCGCCGCTCAGAAGAGGCGGCGCCCGGCATTCAGATTGAAAGCGATCACGCCGCTTCCAGCATCAGGGCGATCCCCTGCCCCACGCCGATGCACATGGTGCAGATCGCGCGCTTGGCGCCCATATGGCCCATCGAAAGACCAGCCGTCAGCGCCAGACGGGCGCCGGACATGCCCAGCGGATGGCCCAGGGCAATCGCGCCGCCATTGGGGTTCACATGATCGGCATCGTCGGGCAGGCCCAGCTGACGCGTCACGGCCAGACCCTGCGCCGCGAAGGCCTCGTTCAGCTCGATCAGATCCACGTCGCCGATGGAATAGCCGGTCATCGCCAGCAGCTTTTCCGTCGCCGGTGCGGGCCCGATCCCCATGATGCGCGGCGGCACGCCGGCCGTCGCCATGGCGGTGATGCGGGCGCGCGGCGTCAGCCCGTATTTCTCCACCGCCGCGGCGGAGGCGATGATCACCGCACAGGCCCCATCATTGACGCCGGAGGCATTGCCCGCCGTCACCGACCCACCCTCGCGGAAGGGCGTCGGCAGTTTCGCCAGCTTCTCCAGCGTGGTGTCGCGGGGATGCTCGTCGGTATCGACGATGATCGCGTCACCCTTGCGCTGCGGGATCGTCACCGCCGTGATCTCCTCCGCCAGACGGCCGGAAGCGATGGCGGCCAGCGCCCGCTGCTGCGAGCGCAGGGCGAATTCATCCTGCGCCTCGCGGCCGATCTGGAACTGTTCGGCCACGTTTTCTGCCGTCTCCGGCATGGAATCCGTGCCAAAATGCTTGTGCATCGCCTTGTTCACAAAGCGCCAGCCGATGGTCGTGTCGTAGATCTCCGCCTTGCGGGAAAAGGCGCTGTCGGCCTTGGGCATGACCAGCGGCGCGCGGCTCATCGACTCGACGCCGCCCGCGATCACTACCTCCGCCTCGCCGGTCTTTACGGCGCGCGCGGCCGTCCCCACGGCATCGAGGCCAGAGCCGCAGAGACGGTTGATCGTCATCCCCGGCACGTCCTCGCCCAGACCCGCCAGCAGCGCCGACATCCGCGCCACATTGCGGTTGTCCTCGCCGCCCTGATTGGCGCAGCCCATCATGACCTCGTCCACTTTGACGCCTGTGTTGCGCGCCATGAGTTCCTTCATCACATGCGCCAGCATGTCGTCGGGACGCACGGCAGACAGGGCCCCGCCGTAACGTCCAATCGGTGTTCTCAGCCCGTCGCACAGAAAAGCCTCGGCCATTTCGATCTCCTGAAATTACATGTCCGCGGCACGTTGCGCCGGGATGCGGCGGGGGTCAAGCAGGATGGAAATTTGTTCCGCCAGGCGAACCTGTTATGCGCCCCGGCCCTAAAGTTTCTTGATTTCGCGCCGGAACAGGCGGAGGCTGTCCGCATGACCATCCACTCCCCCACCCCCTTCACCGGTTCGCAGGGCGAGCGTGTCGCCTTTCACAGGACCGAGCTCTCGGTCATCCTGTCGCTGTACGGACGCATGGTCGCGGCCGGGGAGTGGCGGGATTACGGGCTTTCGACCCTGACAGATGTCGCCATTTTCTCCGTCTTCCGGCGCACCGCCGAACAGCCGCTCTACCGGATCGAGAAACGGCCGAAGATGCAGGGGAAACAGGGCATGTATTCCGTCGTCGGCATGAACGGGCAGATCCTCAAGCGCGGCCATGACCTGAAGACGGTTCTGCGGGTGCTGGAGCGCAAGCTGATCCGGGTTGTCGAATAGCCACAGCGCTCAGAGCACCAGCACCCGACGCCGCCCCGTAACCGGCAGACCAGAGGCGGCGATTCGGGTGATGGCCTCCTCCAGCGGTTCATAGGCGACGGCCATGTGATGGGCATTGGCATGCAGCAGCCGACCGTCGCCCGTGACCCAGCCGACATGACCCTTCCAGAAGACCAGATCGCCGCGTTGCAGGGCGGCGTCCTCGGGCAGCGCCTGCCCCAGCCCCGCAGCCTGCTGATCGCTGTCCCCCGGACAGTCTAGGCCGCAAGCCAGACAAGCCGCCTGCACCAGCCCCGAACAGTCGATCCCGAAGCCGGAATTGCCGCCCCAGAGATAGGGCACATTGAGATATCGCGCGGCCTCCGCCACCAGATCGGTCGCGACCTCGCCCACCGGGGCAAGCTGCGGCATGGGGACATGCAGCACCCCGGCGCCATAGGCCACCTCCAGCCAGTCGCAATGATCGAACCGCGTCACCTCACCACTGACCAGCGCGCCCACCGGCAGGATCACCGGCGGCTCCGGGCATTTCAGCCCGGGTTCCGGAAAACCGTAGGTCGGGGCGATGACCCGGTGCGTGGGGGCCGGCATCACCGCCAGCGCGGCCTCCGCCACATATCCCACGAACCCGTCCCGCTCCGCATAGCCGAAGGCAAAGCCATCCACCTGTTCCAGAACGAAAAACCCCTGCCCAAAGGCCAGCTCCCGTTCCCGCCGACCGCCGGGGCGGTCCAGCAGAGGCGCCACCGGCAGGACAACACGCAGCAGCTCCGGCACGACAAAGCGCTCCGCCTCCACCATCCCGTCGAGCGAGATATCGGCGACCCGGCCATTGGCCTTCAGCGCCCGCCGGTCCTGCGGCACCTGGCTCACAGCCCCAGCACCTCCGGCAATGCAGCCAGAACCGCCCGCGCACCCTGCCCGACACCGCCCTTGGGGCGCGCCGGAGCGGCAGCAGGCTGCCAGCCGTAAATATCGAAATGGGTATAGCGCACCCCCGCCCCGGCAAACCGGCGCAGGAAAAGCGCGGCGGTGATCGACCCGGCAAATCCGCCCTTCGGCGCATTGTCCAGATCGGCAATCCCCGGCTCGATCATGGCCTCGTAAGGCTCGTGGAACGGCATTCGCCAGACCGGATCGGCCACATCGGCAGCCCCCCGGGCAATCGCCGCGGCCACCGCCTCGTCATCGGTGTAAAACGGCGCAAGGTCCGGCCCCACAGCCACCCGCGCCGCACCCGTCAGGGTCGCCATGGACAGCATCAGGTCCGGCGCCTCCTCCGCCCCGTAGACCAGCGCATCGGCCAGCACCAGCCGCCCCTCGGCATCGGTATTGTTGATCTCTACCGTCAGGCCATTGCGGGCGGTCAGGATGTCCTGCGGGCGGAACGCATTGCCCGCCACAGCGTTCTCAACCGCTGGCACCAGCACCCGCAGCTGCACCGGCAGGCCCAAAGTCATGATCATCTGCGCCAGCCCCAGCACGGTGGCCGCCCCGCCCATATCCTTCTTCATCAGCCCCATCGAAGCCGAGGGTTTGATATCCAGCCCCCCGGTATCGAAACAGACCCCCTTGCCAACCAGCGTCAGCTTTGGCCCGGCGCTGCCCCAGCGCATGTCGATAAGCCGCGGCGCCCGGGGGGAGGCGCGGCCAACCGCATGGATCATCGGAAAGTTGCGGTCCAGCAATGTCTCGCCGGAAATCACCTCTATGGTTGCGCCCTGCGCGCGGGCCAGCTCGCGTGCGGCGGCCTCCAGCTCCTCCGGCCCCATGTCGGACGCAGGCGTATTGATCAGGTCCCGCGTCAACGCCTCGCCCGCCGCGATCGCCTCCAGCCGGGGCGCATCTGTGCCCTGCGGGGCCACCAGCCGCGCTGTGGGATGTTTCTGCACCCGGTAGCGGTCGAACACATATCCGGCCAGCAACCAGCCCAGAGCCTCCTCTTCTGCCGCAAAGCCCGATGGAACCTGATCAAGCCGGTAATCCCCGTCGGGCAGGGCCACCGCGGCCGCGGCCAGCGCAAACCGCCCCCGCCGCCGTGACGCCGCCGACCCATATCCGGCCAGCGCCATCTTTGGCGCGCCATTGCCATCCGACACCAACAGCGTCTCGCCCATGGCACCGGAAAATCCCGAGGCCCGGACCCAGGTCGCCTCTGTCGCCGTGGCTGCGGCCAGCCAGCCCTCCAGCCCGTCCGGCTCTATGACGTGAAGCGGCAGGGCTTTGTCCCCGGCGGTCGAAAAGGTCAGCGGCATCTGTGTCTCCTGGTCACTTTCCCCGGAGCCTAGTCTTAACCTGTCCAGCCGCAAGGGTGCGCGGCCCCAGACCCGGTCAGGTTCCGCGGGTCTGCATGTCCCAGATAGCAGTCAGGGACCGGTCGCAGACACGTTGCAACCGCGCAAAGGTCGCCGCCACTGCAACCGGATCGCCGGCATCGAGACATCCGGTCACATCCGCCCCGACGCGGCAGACCTCATGAAGACCGATCTGCCCTGCAATACGGCACAGCGACCCGACCGCCCGCTTCAGCCCATCCGCCTGGCCCTCTGTGTACAGGCTGTCGGCGACGGACAGCCGCACAGCCAGCTCTTCCATGGCACGAAACAGGACATCGCCTGCCTCATCCGCGCCAAGCTCATCGACAAGCGCCGTCAGGCACTGCTGATCGACCCGGACAGGTTCGTCCGAGGCGTACAAAAATACAGGAATCACTTTGTCACCCTCTTGCGAAAGACCCGCCACCCGCGACGGAAATACGCCCCGGCCCCTTCCCAAATCCTTGCCGCAATTCCGCTTTCTCCGGGAAATTCATCTCAAATCCGGTTCACTCTGCAGAAAGCCGCTATATACCTGAACGTCACATCCCCGCGGCAGCGGATCAGGAAAGGAGCCATCATGCATCACGCGAAACCTCTTCCGACATATCTGGTCCAGCGATTCCACGGCTGGCGCGCGACGACATTTGCCGAGAACAAATCCTGGTACAAACGCCTGGCCGACGAGGGGCAGCGCCCCCGCGCCATGATCATCTCCTGCTGCGACTCGCGCGTGCACGTCACCGCCATCTTTGGCGCCGATCAGGGCGAATTCTTTATTCACCGCAATATCGCCAACCTCGTTCCGCCCTATGAGCCCGACGGCAATCAGCACGGCACCTCAGCCGCGGTCGAATATGCCGTCACCGCGCTCAAGGTCGCCCATATCGTGATTGTCGGCCATTCCAGCTGCGGCGGCGTGCGCGGCTGTCATGACATGTGTTCCGGCAATGCGCCCGAGCTGGAAGAGAAATCCAGCTTTGTCGGCCGCTGGATGGATATCCTCCGTCCCGGCTATGACCGGGTCAAGGATATCGAGGATGAGCAGGAGCGGGTAAACGCGCTGGAAAAGGAGGCCGTCCTGGTGTCCCTCACCAACCTCATGACCTTCCCCTTTGTGGAGGAAAAGGTCAAAACCGGCGATCTGACCCTGCACGGGCTCTGGAACGATATCGGCGAAGGCGGGGTCGAACAGTACAACCCCGCCAAGAACACGTTCGAGCCGATCTGACCCGCCTCAGCGCAGAACCTTATCCGTCGGCCAGGTGATGCGGTGCGAGAGGGCGACCTCCTGCTCTGCACCGGGCGCCATGTCGAACCGCCATTCCAGCACGCCGCGTTTGTCATCGACATCCTGCGCCTCGGGCATGGGGCTGGCCTCCCAGGCGATCTTCAGATCCTCCTGTTCCGACACCGGCACCCGGTCCAAGAGCCGCACCTCCCAGTCGCGGGGCGTCAGGTTGCGCAGGGTGATCGCGACCTCTTCGGTCTCCTCGTTGGACTTGGTGATCACGCCGCGATCGCCTTCCTGCCGGTCCTTCACGACCCGCTCCAGCCGCAGCCCGTCGATGGCGCCGAAGGACAGCTCCGCCTCCTCTCCGTCAGGCAGGATGTCCATCCAGCGCTGCCCCACATAGGTCCCGTCAAGGTAGAACTGCGCCGTCTCGGCAGGCAGGATAATCTCCCCCGTCTCATTGGTGATCGCGGCCGTCAGAAAGGCGGTGCTGTCCGACAGCGGCACGGCCCGGGCATAGATCTCCGGGCTGAACTCCAGCGACCCCAGCGCGATGCGCACCTCATCCGCCCCATTGGCGATGCTGACCTTGTCGGGATAGCTGTAGGTCATCGAAATCCCGTTGGTCAGGGCAGAGGCCGCCACTTCCTCTGCCACAACAGGTGCGGGGGCAGCCTCCACCATCGAATCGAGCGCCAGCTTTGCCGTGCCCCGTGCCATCGGGATCGGCTGTGGCACCTTATCGTAAATGCGGCGCAGCCAGGGCCAGACCTCGCCCGGCACGCCCCCGGCGGCGGGCCGCACGGTCGACAGCGTCAGAGCGATATCGCTCCAGTTCTCCCCGGTCTGCTGATAGACATAGGCGCCCCGGTCCATGGTCAGCGACGCTGCATCACCGGTTGTCAGGTAAAGATCATAGGTCGGCGCCCATCCCGCCGCGCCCACGGCATAGGTCAGGCTCATTTCGCCCTCAACAGGCGCATCGGTCTGAACATCGACGGTCAGATAAGCCCGTGCTTCGTCCTCCGTATCCAGCGCCTTGAGCGCCTGCTTTGCATCGCTCAGCGCCGTCTGCGCCTCTGTCACATCGCGCTGCGCATCCCGCGCCCGCGCCTCTGCCGCCAGAACCGCGCGCCGCGCCTCCAGCCCTTCGTCGGAGATCAGCCTTGCCAGATCACGGATCGTATCAAGACCTGCCGCCGCGATCCCCTCACTGGACCCCAGCCCCTCAAGAAAGGCAATACGGGCCTTGGCCGCTTCCGCTTCGATCCGGATGCCGGCGACGGCATCCTGCGCCGCCTCAAGATCACGCTCCCGGGCCTCCACGATATCCTCGGCCGCCTCAACGGCCGCCGTCTGGTCCGCCGTCCGGGGCGGCACGAAATCCCGCCGGTAGCGGATCGCGCCCATGGTGACACCGGGCAGGGAGAGCCGCAGGCTCGCCGGGTCGATGACCGGCATATCCGTCAGTACGATCTGATGCGTGCCCGCAGGAACCGAGACATCGGCCATCCGCGTCAGCGTCGCCCCGTCCGGAAAAACGGTGGCTGCCGTCACCTGGCTTTTCACAGCGATATCATCCGCCCAGAGAGCCGAGGGAACAGCAAGCAGGGTCAGGGAAAAAATGGAAAAACGCATATGGACCTCCCGGCGTCGTTCATTGGTGGGACTCTCCCGGATTGCCACGCAACCGCCAAGAGGTCATCTCAGGTTTCACGCCCCCGCACCCCTTTTCCGCCGATCACGTTGGGGTGAGGCCGGGGCAGAGGCCAGCGGCCGACCGCGGGGGGCCGCACCGACGATTGTGGCCGGTCGATTTATCGTGACACATGGCGAGAGGGTCAGCCCCGCGCATCCGGTGTCGAAGCGGCCGCCCGGGGGGCGGTCGGCCGCTGGCCGGCGGTCCCTGCGGGACCTTGATTCCGGCCGGGAAGACCTCCGGAAACGTAAAAGGGCGGCTCGACGACCGCCCTTTGGGAATCTGTAAGATGATCGGGACTGTGAGCCTGTTGAGGCCCATCCCTGGGCTACGCGAACCGGGCTTAACCCCGGGGCTTCGCCCGTTCGCGGCTTGAAAGGTCCACCGGACCTTTCACCGGCGCAACCGCGCCGGACCGGGCCTCACCCCTTCTTCAGCACCCGCTTGCCCAGCGTTTCCGCGATCTGCACCGCGTTCAGCGCCGCGCCCTTGCGCAGGTTGTCCGACACGACCCACATGTTCAGACCGTTCTCGATCGTCCCATCCTGACGGATGCGCGAAATGAAGGTCGCATAATCCCCGACACTCTCGATCGGGGTGACGTAGCCGCCGTCCTCGCGCTTGTCGATCACCATGCAGCCCGGCGCCTCGCGCAGGATGTCGCGGGCCTCGTCCTCGTCGAGGAAATCTTCCGTCTCGATATTCACCGCCTCGGAATGGCCGACAAAGACCGGCACGCGCACACAGGTCGCGGTCACCTTGATCGACGGATCGATGATCTTCTTCGTCTCCGCCACCATCTTCCACTCTTCTTTCGTGGAGCCGTCTTCCATGAAGACGTCAATATGCGGGATCACGTTAAAGGCGATCTGCTTGGTGAATTTCTTCGGCTCATAGTCCGACGTCGGGTTGTAGATCGACTTGGTCTGATCCCAGAGCTCGTCGATCCCCTCTTTCCCGGCACCCGACACGGACTGGTAGGTCGAGACCACAACCCGCTTGATCTTCGCCCTGTCATGCAGCGGTTTCAGCGCCACGACCATCTGCGCGGTCGAACAATTGGGGTTGGCGATGATGTTCTTCTTGGCATAGCCATCGACCGCCTCCGGGTTCACCTCCGGCACGACCAGCGGCACATCCGGGTCGTAGCGGTAGAGCGAGGAGTTATCGATAACCACGCAGCCCGCCTTCGCGGCCTTGGGCGCATATTCCTTCGTCGGGCCGGAGCCCACGGCGAACAGCGCAATATCCCAGCCGGTGAAATCGAAGGTATCCAGATCCTGGGTCTTCAGAGTCTTGTCCCCAAAGCTGACCTCTGTGCCCAGCGATTTCCGCGAAGCAAGAACGGCGATCTCATCGACGGGAAACTCCCGTTCGGCGAGGATGTTCAGCATTTCCCGACCCACGTTACCCGTGGCACCGGCGACGACGACTTTGTAGCCCATTGAAAACTCCTTTCACTCGGGTCGGCGGCGTATACCCCGTCCCGTCTTCAGTTGAAAGGGAATTAGCGTGATCACCCTTATTCTCAAACCCGATCAGTCGGTACGGTCCTGCACCAGCAGATAGACCACCAGCCCGAGGATCTGGGCACAGACATAGAAGGTGAAGATGGCGGTGAAGGGATCCGTGCCAGGCGTGGCCTCCGCCGCGCGGTAGATCTGCCCCGTTGCGAATTGCGACAGCCCGACCCCCCCCATGGCACAGAAATTGATGATGGACACGCCCCGGCCCACCATATGCGCCGGAAAGAAGGCCCGCCCATGTGCCATGATCATCGCGTAGACATTCAGCGAGAACCCGATGCAGGCGAATATCGCGGTCGCCACCCAGAAGGAGGACGGCGGCGACAAAGCCATCACCGCCAGGAACATGGCCGAGACGGAGACGGCGGTGAAATTGATCCATTTCCGCGTGCCCAGGATCCGATCCGCCGGGCCGAAGAAGAGCGCCCCCCCGATCATCGCAAGGCTCATGATCAGCGTGACCAGCCCGATGACCCGGGCATCCGCGCCGAAGGTCTCGGCAAAATAGGGCCCGGCCCAGAGGCCGCGCAGCCCGCCCGCCGGCGCATAGGACACCAGCATCAGCACATAGACCGGCCAGACCGCGCGGATGCCCAGGACCTCCCAGATACTGGCCACCGGAGCGCCCTCGACAGGCGGCGGGTCCTTGACCGTGCGGTGGATGCCGAAGGCCACCAGAAGTGCCGTCACCGCCATGCCCAGCATGGACACACGCCAGCCCGCCACCTCGACCAGCAGCGCCATGGGCAGCGATCCCACCAGCAGGCCGGACTGGCCGACAGCAAGGATCAGCGCCGCGAAGAAGGCAAACCGCGACGCCGGGTAATCCCGCGCCAGGATGTAATAGGCCGACATCAGAACCGGCGAACAGCCGATCCCGATCAGCCCCATCGCGACAGAGATATGCCAGGGCGCCTGCGCCATCGCAAAGATCAGCGCGCCCCCGCCGCCGCCGATTGCAAACAGATAGGACCCGGTCCGCTTCGGCCCGATCTTGTCCAGCGCCGCCCCCACTGGGATCTGGACCGAGGCGAAGACGAGGAACCACATCCCCGCCGCCGTCGACAGATCCGCCGCATCCGCCCCGATATCCCGCTCCAGCGCAGAGGTCAGCACCGGCAGGAACGACCGGAAGAATTGCGACAGGATGTAGCCTGCCGTCAGGAAGATGAAGTAAATCGGCATGACGGAGTCAGATGCACCGACCGCCATCGACCAGCATGCAGACGCCGGTCACCATCGCAGCCTCGTCGGAGGCCAGATAGAGCGCCGCATTGGCAATGTCCTGCGGCGTCGACAGCCGGCCGATCGGAATGGTCGACAGGAATTTCGACCGCATCTCCGGCGTATCCTCACCCATGAAAGTGGGCAGCAGCGGCGTCTCCCCCGCGACCGGGTTCACCGCATTGACCCGGATGCCGAAGGGTGCCAGCTCCACCGCCATGGTCTGGGTCGCCGTGTTCACCCAGCCCTTGGAGGCATTGTACCAGTTGAGCAGCGGCCGGGGCGACACGCCCGCGGTCGAGGAGACCTGCACGAAACACCCGGATTTGCGCGCCTTCATCTGCGGTACCAGCGCCCTGGCCGTGAGGTAGATGGACCGCGCATTCACGTTCAGGACCCGGTCGAATTCATCCTCCGTCACCTCTTCCAGCGGCTGAGGCAGATGCGCGACGCCGGCATTGTTGACCATGATATCAACCTGCCCCCAGGCTTCGGTGGCCTGCGCCACCATAGCGGCAACACTCTCGCCCTTGGACACATCGACCTGACAGCCCAGGCCGCCGATCTGACCGGCCACCTCCATGGCCGCATCGCCCTGGATATCGGCCACCATGACCCGCGCGCCCTCTTCGGCAAAGCGACGTGCGATGCCCTCCCCGAATCCCTGCGCGCCGCCTGTGACGATGGCGGTCTTCCCCTCTAATCTCATGCGATCCTCCCTGATCCTCGGCGCCACGTTCGCCGCAACCGCGCGGATTGGCAAGGCACAGGCGGCTGTGTGGAAAGGCGCAAGATGGGTGCGGGGCACCCATCCCGCATCGCCCCCGCCGTCAGACGGTTTCCGGCAGCTCCGGCGCGGCGGCGATCAGCTGCTGCGTATAGGGGTGCTGCGGATGGGCAAAGACCTGAGCGGTCGGTCCCTGCTCAACAATCTCCCCCGATTTCATGACAAGACAGCGGTCGGTGATGACCTTCACCACCGACAGGTCATGGCTGATGAACAGGTAGCTCAGCCCGAACCGCGCGCCCAGATCAGCCAGCAGATCGAGGATCTGCGCCCGCACCTGCACATCGAGCGCGGAGACCGCCTCGTCCAGCAGGATCAGGTCCGGCTTGATGATCAGCGCGCGGGCAATCGCGATCCGCTGCCGCTGCCCGCCCGAAAACTCATGGATATATTTGAACCGGTCCTCGGGCGTCAGCCCGACCGACAGCAGCGCCTCCGCAATCGCCTCCTCCCGCTCCTTGCCCCTCGGCGGGGTGTCGAGCAGATGGAAAGGCTCGCAGATCAGCCGGTCGACCCGGTGGCGCGGGTTGAACGAACCATAGGGGTCCTGAAACACCACCTGCATCCGGCGGCGCACATCGCGGTTGGCACTCTGGCCCGTGAACACCGGCGCGCCGTCCAGCAGGATCTCCCCGCCCTGCACCTCTTCCAGCCCGAGGATCGCGCGGGTCAGGGTGGACTTCCCGCAGCCCGACTCACCGACGAGGCCAAGGCTCTCCCCCCGTTTCAGGTCAAAGGACACGCCCCTGACCGCCTGTACCTCACCGGGCGCCCCGAACAGCGTCTTGCGCGGCAGGGTATAGGTCCGGACCACGTCGCGGACCCGCAAAAGCGGCGCCTCCTCCGGCTGGACCGATCGGTCTGGCGTATGGGTCGACGCCTCCAGCAGAGAGATCGAATAGGGATGCTGCAGCGCGCCGAAAATCGCCGGACAGGCGCCGCGTTCGACCACCACGCCGTTCTGCATGATGACGATCTCGTCCGCCATATCCGCCACCACGGCCAGGTCGTGGGAGATCATCAGCATCCCCATGCCATCCTCCCGCACCAGCCGCTTCAGCAGGTCGAGGATCTGCGCCTGCGTCGTCACGTCCAGCGCCGTTGTCGGCTCATCCGCGATCAGCAGTTTCGGCCGCAGCGCGATCGCCATGGCGATCACCACCCGCTGCCGCTGCCCGCCCGACAGCTCATGCGGATAGCGGCTCAGCGGAAACCGGTCCTCCGGCAGCTCGACCCGGTTCAGCGCATCCCGCGCCCGCGCCATCGCCTCCGCCTTCGATACAGGGTCGTGGATCAGGATCGTCTCCGCCACCTGATCGCCGATGGTCATGATCGGGTTCAGCGCCGTCATCGGCTCCTGAAACACCATGCCCACCTCATTGCCCCGCAGCTTGCAAAGCGCCGCCTCCGGCAGGGCCAGCATATCATGCCCCGACAGCACCACCCGGCCCCGCGCCACCGCCCGCTCCGGCAGCAGCTGCATCACTGTGAAGGCCGTCATCGACTTGCCGGACCCCGACTCGCCGATCACCCCCACGATCTGCCCCGCCGCGACGGAGAGCGAGACATCCCGCAGGATCGCATGCCGCCCGATGTCGAGCGTCAGCCCCTCGATCTCCAGCAGGCTCATGACCGCGCCCTCAGCTTCGGGTCAAACAGGTCGCGCAGCCCGTCGCCCATCAGGTTCAGCCCCAGCACGGTCAGCAGGATCGCCATGCCCGGAAACACCGCCATATGCGGCGCGAAGGAGATCATCGTCTGGCTTTCCGCCAGCATCCGGCCCCAGGACGGCACCGGCGGCTGCGCGCCAAGGCCCACGTAGGACAGCCCCGCCTCCGCCAGAATGCCCAGCGAAAACTGGATCGTCCCCTGCACGATCAGCAGGTTGGTGACATTGGGCAGGATATGCTCGACCGAAATCCGCGCCGCCCCCTTGCCCGCGACCCGCGCCGCCAGAATGAAATCCCGCTGCCAGAGCGACAGCGCCCCAGACCGCGACACCCGCGCAAAGACCGGGATGTTGAAAATCCCGATGGCGATGATCGCATTGATGGCGGAGGGGCCGAAAATCGCCGTGATCAGGATCGCGATGATGAGCGACGGAAAGGCAAAGACCAGATCGTTGCCCCGCATGATGATCTCATCCGCCCAGGACCCTTTGCGCGCGGCCGCCCAGAGGCCCAGCGGCACGCCCACCCCCATGCCGATGGCCACGGCCACCACCGCCACGGCGATGGAGGTCCGCGCGCCGACCATGATCATCGACAGGATATCGCGCCCGTAGTGATCGGTCCCCAAAGGGTTCGCCCAGGAGGGCGGCTTGATCTTGTTCGCGATATCCATGGTCGCCACGTCAAACGGCGTCCAGACAAAGGACACGAGCGCGGCGATCACGAAGACCAGCGTCAGGCAAAGCCCGATCATCAGGTTGCGAGAGCGCAGCGCCAGATGCCATGTCCGCACCGGCGCGCCTTCGTGCGGCAGGGTTTGGGTTTGCAGGTCTGTCATCGCCGCCCCCTCAGCCGGGGATCGACCGCCGCATAGGCGATCTCCACCGCGAAATTGACCAGCACGACGGCAAAGACCAGCAGCATGACGACCGATTCCACCACGATCAGGTCCCGCGCCGAAATCGCCTGAAAGATCAGCCGCCCGAGGCCGGGCAGGTAGAAGACGTTTTCGATGATGATCCCGCCCGCCAGCAGGAAGGAAAACTGCATGCCGATGATCGTCAGCACCGGGATCAGCGCATTGCGCAGCGCATGCCGCCAGAGCGCCTGCCGCTTTGTCAGCCCCTTGGCCCGGGCCGTACGCACGAAATCCTCCGACAACGTGTCGAGCAGGGCCGAGCGCATGACCCGCGCCAGGATCGACGCCTGCGGCAGGGCCAGCGCAATCGCCGGCAGGGTCAGCGCCACCACGGCGCCCCAGACGCCCTTGTCCCAGCCGGGAAATCCGCCGGAGGGGAACCAGCGCAGCTTGATCGCAAAGATCGCGACCATCAGCATGGCGAACCAGAAATTCGGGATCGCGACACCCAGCTGCGTCACCCCCATCACCCCAACATCCGCCGCAGAGCCCCGCCGCGACGCCGCCCAGATACCCGCCGGAAAGGCGATGAGCGTCGACAGAGCCAGCGAATAAAGCGCCAGCGGCAGGGAGACCCAGAGCCGCTGCCCGATCATATCCGTCACTGGCGTCCGGTAGGTATAGGAGGTCCCGAAATCGCCGGTCAGCATCCCGCCGACCCAGGCAATGTAGCGCGACCACATCGACCCGTTCAGCCCCAGCTGGTCCCGTAGCGCCGCGACCGTATCCTCCTGCGCATTCACGCCCAGCATGAAGGACGCCGGATCGCCCGGCAGGATCTCGATCACCAGAAAGATGACGACAGAGGCCACGGCGAGGCTGACCGCAAGCGAAACCAGACGTGTGATCGTATAGCGCAGCATGGATATTCAGCAGGACCCTGGCAGCAGGGCCATGTTAACAAGATTCACTTGAGCGACTCTGTCCGCCATGGGACCCTCGCCCGGACGGATCGCAAGAGGATCGACGCCATGTACCACGCCTTTGTCCGCGCCCGCATACGCGCGCTCTTCCATGCGGCCTCGACTGCCGACAGCGCGACGATCCTTGCGGGCTTTGCGCCCCGGTTCGAACATATCTTCCTTGGAGATCATGCGCTTGGCGGCACCCGCACCAGTATGGCGAAGACCCGCGACTGGTACGACCGCCTCTACCGCCTGCTGCCAGATATCGGGTTCGAAATCACCCGCATCGCGGTAAAGGGCTGGCCTTGGGCCACGCTGGCCGTGATCGACTGGACGGAGCGGAACTCCGGCACCGATGGCGTCGTCACCACGAATGCGGGCTGTCATATCGTCGAAATCGCCTGGGGAAAGATCACGCGGCTCACCATCGTGACCGATACGGCCGTGCTGCAAAAAACGCTCGACCGTCTGGCCGCCGGTGGCGTGGCAGAGGCGCATGCCCCCCCGATCACCGGCTGACACGAGGATATCCCCGCCGGACCGCATGGCGCCAAAAGCGCGGTAGTCCGGCGGGGTACGTTTCATTCCGACCAGCTGACGGAGGTGACATCCGTCGCCTGCGTCGGCGCGTTCTGCCAGATGCCTTCCAGACCGGTCTTGGCCACGGTCAGCAGGGGCAGCTGGAACAGGTAGGCGTTGACGTAATCATCCGCGATCATGTGCTGGGCCGTCTTGAACATCTCCGACCGTTTCTCCGGATCGATCTCAAGGTTGATCTGATCCATCAGCGCCTGGAATTCCGGATTGTCATACTGGAAGTAATATTCCGGCCGGGCATAGATGTTGATGTCGAGCGGTTCGGTATGGCTGATGATAGTCAGCCCATAATCCTTGCCCTTGAACGTCGCTTCAAGCCACTGGGCCCATTCGACATTCTCGATCTCCGGCTCGATCCCGACGGCGCGCAGCTGGGCCGCGACAATCTCTCCGCCGCGACGGGCATAGGACGGTGGCGGCAGGGTCATCTTGACCTTCAGCGGCAGGGTGACCCCGGCCTCTTCCAGCAGCAGCGCGGATTTCTCCGGGTCGTAGTTCGACTGGTCGACCAGATCGACGTAATCCGGGTGGTGCGGCGCGAAATGGGTGCCGATGGGCGTGCCGTAGCCGAACATCGCGCCGTCGATGATCTCCTGCCGGTTGATGGCATGGGCGACCGCCTCACGCACCTTCACATTGTCGAAGGGCGGCAGCTTGTTGTTGATGGCGAGGATCGTCTCCCCCTCGGTCGAGCCGACCAGCACCTTGAATCGCGGATCGGCATCGAACTGCGGCAGGTTCTCCGGCGCCGGGAAGGCGGGAAAGACATCCAGATCCTCCGACATCATCGCGGCGAAGGCGGCGGTCGGGTCGGAGATGAATTTGAACGTGACATTGTCCAGAATGGCGGGCGTGCCCCAGTATTCCGGGTTCTTGGTCAGCTGGATATTGTCGCCCTGCACCCAGCTGTCGAACATGAAGGCGCCGGTGCCGATGGGCGTGGTCTTGATATTGTCGATGCTCTCCGGCGCGACGATGACCGCGTCACCCCAGGCCATGTTGAACAGGAAATTGCCGTTGGGCGCAGTCAGCACGACCTCCACCGTGGCGGGGTCGATCACAGTGACCGCCTCGATCCCGGCAAAGAGCGCCTTCTGCGCATTGGCGCTGTCCTCGGCCCGCGCTCGGTCGAGCGAGAATTTCACATCCTCGGCGTCGAAGGTGGTGCCATCGTGGAACTTCACGCCTTCGGCAAGGTGGAAGGTATAGGTCTTGCCATCCTCGGAAATATCCCAGGAGGTGGCGAGGCCCGCGCCGACGGAGCCATCCGGCCCGAAGCGGGTCAGCCCCTCAAACACGTTGGAATAAAGCACCGAGTCGATGGCCCCCGCCGCGGCCGAAGTCGGGTCGAGATGCGGCGGCTCCAGCTGCATGCCGATGACGATATCGGTCTTGGCAGCCCAGGCCATGGAGGCGGTCAGCGCGAAGGCCGAAGCCATCATCGCGGTCGAAAACTTGAAGGTCATGCGTGACTCCCTGTCATTCATCCCCCGTTCCGGCGCCCCTTCAGATGCCGTCGGAGGTTTGCGGTGGACCCAGTAACTTCAACAAAGACAATGCCATTACCCGAGCCGAGGCCACCATATCATCCACTCCGACATATTCATCGGGTTTGTGGGCGAGGTCCAGAATGCCCGGACCGTAGGCGACACAATTCTTCAGCATGCCGATCCGGTCTATATGTTTCTGGTCATAGGTGCCGGGAGAGACCACATAGGCCGGCTCTTTCCCCAGGGTTTTTCGAATCGCATCCGTCACTGTTGTCACAACTGGTGCATCGCGGTCCGTCATCGTTGGCAGGACCCGGTGCATCTCTGTCATTGTATAGGAGAAATCGGGGCGTTGCGTCCGGACCCGCTCCAGTACGGTGCGAATTTCGTCCTTGACGTCTTCTATGTCCTCTTCGATCAGGAATCGCCGATCGATGACCATGCGGGCGCTGTCGGGGACCACGGGGCTGGGCAGACCGCTGGAATCACTGGGGATTTCCTCCTGACCGCCATGCAGGGAATTGATGTTGAGCGTCGACTGCCGCGCCCCTTCGGGCACCACCGGCATATCGGTGCGTTTTGCCGCCAGCGCCGGGAAAAGCGATTGCTCCATCTCATGCAGCACCGCCCCCATGTGGCGCACCGCGCAATCGCCGAGGAAGGGCATGGAGCCATGGGCGATCTCGCCATGCGTCTCGATCTCTGCCCACCAGACGCCGCGATGGCCAAGGCAGATGCGGTCGACGTTCAGCGGCTCCGGGATGATGACGTGATCGACGCGTTTGAAATAGCCCTGCTCCGCCAGATAGGCGACGCCGCCGAACCCGCCCGATTCCTCATCCGCCGTGCCGGAGATCTCGATGGCGCCCTGCCAGTCGGGCACCACGGCCAGAAAAGCCTCCGCCGCGACGATGGAGGCCGCGAGCCCCCCCTTCATATCGCAGGCACCCCGCCCGTAGACCTTGCCATCCTTCAGCTCCCCGCCGAACGGGTCGGTGGTCCAGCCGCGCCCGACATCGACCACGTCGATATGGGAGTTGAAATGCACACATTCCCCCGGCCGCGCCCCGTCGCGCCGTGCCACGATGTTCCAGCGCGGGTATCTGTCGCTGTCGCCCGGCGCGCCCTTGGCCCGCACCAGCTCCGTATAAAAGCCCGATTTCAGCAGACGCCGGTCGAGGTAGTCGCAGATCTCCCGGTAATTCTCCCCCGGAGGGTTGAGCGTGGGAATTCGGATGAGGTCCTGCGTCAGGGCGATCACATCGTCCCGCCGCCGTTCGACTTCATCCATTATGGCTTGGGTCAGGTCAGTCATACATGCTCCGTCAGTGATGACAGGATGCGCGGCGCGGGCTACGGTCTCAATACCGTAGTTTCACCGGATCGTTACACTGGACCTCGCCGCACTTGCCTTTGACGAAGCCCCTGTCGGCATCGTCCTGACCGAAGACCGGATCATCCGTGCCGCGAATGCCAATTTCGCCCGGATGACCGGCCATGACGCAGCACGCCTGCCGGGACAAAGTTTCCGGATTTTTTACGACAGCGACCGCGCCTTTGCGGCGACCCGCGACATCGGCCTCAGCCCGCTGCGCGCCGGGCAGCCCTATACGGATGAACGCCTGCTGCGCCATGCCGATGGCACGCTCTTCCTCACCCGGTTCCGCGCCCGCACCCTGACCCCCGAACGGCCCCTGGCCCGGCTGGTCATGACATTCGCGCCTTTGCAGGCCGAGACCACCGAACGCCAGCTGACCCCGCGTGAACGTTCCGTCGTCGATGGCCTCTCACGCGGTATGACCAGCAAGGAAATCGCGCGCGGCCTCGGCCTCTCCCCGCGCACGGTGGAGGACGTCCGGTTCCGCCTGCTGCGCCGTTACGGCGCGCGCAATGCCGCCGATCTGCTGCGCCGGCTGTCGGGCCCCGCCTTCTAGGCCCATATTTTACGTCGCGGCATCCTATCCAAAGGGTGAATTCCGGCAGGGGTTCTACTGGTCTAACCTCCCGCATCTTGTTGTCCCGCCTCATCCGTGCATATTTCCACGGCTCACCTGGAGACCCGACGATGAAAGCTCCCCCGCCGTCCGATCAGCTGAAACGCCTGCAGGACCTTCATGATCTGAACATCATGGATACGGAGCCGGAAAAGGCTTTTGACGATGTCGTGCGCCTGGCCGCCCGCATCTGCGAGACCCCCGTCGCGCTGATCTCCCTCGTGGCGGAGGACCGCCAGTGGTTCAAGGCGCGCGTCGGGATGGAGGCAGAAGGCACGCCCATTGAACAGTCGATCTGCGCCCATGCCATCGCCTCAGACGGGTTTCTTGAGATCGGCGACACCCGCACCGATCCCCGCACCGCCGACAATCCGCTAGTCACCGGGCCGGACAACCTGCGCTTCTATGCCGGCGCGCTGATGCGCAATGCGGCGGGCCGGGCGCTTGGCACGCTCTGCGTCATTGACCACAAACCGCGCCAGCTGACCGATCTGCAGCGCGAGACCCTGCAGGTCCTGGCCGATCAGATCGTGGCCCAGCTCGACCTGCGCCGCGCCCTGGCAGAGGCGGAACTCCTGCGGCGCGAGGTCGACCACCGGGTCAAGAATTCCTTGCAATCCGTCGCGGCCCTCGCCCGGGTCCAGAGCCGGTATGCCCAATCCGAAGAAACGCGGGAGGCATTGGACCTCACCCGCCGCCGCATTGATACGGTCGCCCTGCTGCACCACCAGCTCTATCATTCCGACCGCGACGGCTTTGTCGCGCTCGATGATTTCACCCGGCGGGTCGGCCAGCTTCTGCAGCAATCCGCGCCGAACGGCATCCGGATCGAGACAGAGGTCAGCCCAATGCAGATCCCCTCCGCCCGCGCCGCCGCCGTGGGGGTGATCCTCAACGAATTTGCCGCCAATGCCTATAAACATGCCTTTGCCGAGGGCGACAGTGGCATCGTCCGCTTCACCATCGCCCGCGACGGCGAACATCATGCCCAGCTGGTCTGCGCCGATACCGGCCGCGGCATGTCACCAGACCCGGCCCGCCCCTCGGGCCTCGGCCTCCGGATCATCGAAGCCTCCGCCCAGCAACTTGGCGGGTCCGCCGAAACCACCTCCGGCCCCGAGGGCACAAAAACGGTGATCCGGATGAGCCTGACGGACTGACCGTCAGACCAGCGTGTCGCAGGAGGTCCGGATCGCCCGGATATTGGTGCCGTAAGGCGCCGGATCCGCCACCGACCCGCCCTTGAAGACCGCAGATCCCGCCACCAGCACATCCGCCCCGGCGGACCGCATCAGCGGCGCCGTCTCCGGCGTGATGCCGCCATCGATCTCGATATGCACCGGACGGTCGCCGATCATCGAACGCAGCTCCCGCACCTTGTCGATCTGGCTGTGGATGAATTTTTGCCCCCCGAAGCCGGGGTTCACCGTCATCACGCAGATCAGATCGACCATATCCATCAGATATTCGACCGAAGAGGCCGGGGTCCCGGGATTCAGTGCCACCCCGGCCTTCATCCCCGCCCCCCGGATCGCCTGCAGCGTCCGGTGGATATGCGGCCCCGCCTCCACATGCGCGGTCAGCACATCCGATCCGGCATCGGCAAATGCCTCAATATAGGGATCGACCGGCGCAATCATCAGATGCACATCCATGACCGTCTTGATGTGCTTGCGGATGGCTTTGACCAAAGGCGGGCCGAAGGTCAGGTTCGGCACGAAATGCCCGTCCATCACGTCGACATGGATCCAGTCGGCGCCCTGCGCCTCCACCGCCTCGATCTCCGCTCCGAAATTGGCGAAATCGGCAGACAGGATCGACGGCGCGATCTTCAGGTTCCGGTCAAATGTCATGGCAAAGCCCCCCTAAATTCGGCCCTCACATAAGCGCGCCCGCCCCCGAGGGAAAGCGCGCCCCGCTCTTTTTCTTGCCGAAAATATCCCCGCCGGAGGCATGGCCCCGGCACGGGGCCATCTCAGCCGTGCAAGACGGCGATCCGGTCGACTTCCTCGGCAGAGCCGAACACGAAGGGCCGCCGCTCATGCAGCTCCACCGCCGTCAGGGACATGATCGGCGCCACGCCATCCGTGGCCTTGCCCCCGGCCTGTTCCACGAGGAACGCCATCGGCGCGACCTCATAGACCATCCGCAGCCGCCCGTTTTCATATTTCGGCCGCCCGTCCGAAGGGTAAAGGAAAGTCCCGCCCCGCGTCAGGATCCGGTGCGTCTCCGCCACCAGCGACCCGACCCAGCGGAAGTTCATATCCTTGCCCTTGGCGCCATCCTTGCCGGCCTCGTTCTCTTCCACATAGGCCAGCACCGGCGCGGTCCAGTGGCGACGATTGGAAGAGTTGATGGAGAATTCCTTGGCCGCCTTGGGCAGGTCCATCTTCTCCTCCGCCAGAACAAAGCTGCCCTCGTCCTGATCCAGCACGTAAAGCTGCGTGCCCGCGCCAAAGGTGATCGCCAGCAGGGTCTGCGGCCCATAGGCGATATAGCCCGCGCAGATCTGTTCGGATGCGGGGCGCAGGAAGCTGGCCTCGGGCGTTTCCGCCGCCGGGAAGATCGAAAAGATCGTGCCGATCGTCACGTTCACATCGATATTCGACGACCCGTCCAGCGGATCGGTCGCCAGCGCATAGGCGCCGCCCGCATCGATATCGAGCACGACCTCCTGTTCCTCGGAGGCATAGTGGCGCACGCCCGTGCCCTTGAGCGCGGCCTCGAACATCTCGTCGGCCATGACATCCAGCGCCTTCTGCTGGTCGCCATCGCTGTTCTCGCCCACACCCGCGCCGAGCTTGCCGGCCAGCGGGCCCTTGGCGATCACCCGGGAGAGCTGCGCACCTGTGGCGCACATGGCTTCGATCACGGGCTGGAGGTCGGCGGGAATGAGTTTGGGATCAATGGCGGGCATGGAGGTCTCCGTCTGCTGTTGACGGAGGTATTCCATATCGGCGCGCCGGACAGAAGGGTTTTGGTGCGGCTTCGGGCGATTTGGGCGTGACGAAAAGGATTTGCGCCGGCTTTGCCGTCGCCGGGGGAAGGGAGGGCGCTGCCCTCCCTCGGCGCTCCGCGCCTCACCCTCCCGGGATATTTTAGGCAAGAAAAAGCCTGGGGGTTACGCCAGGGTCTGGCCGCCGTCGGCAATGATGAGCTGGCCGTTGACATAGCCCGAGAGGGGCGAGGCAAGCCAGAGGGCGGTGCCGGCGATCTCTTCCGGGGTGCCCATGCGGCGCATCGGGTTGCGGCTGTTGATCTGTTCGATCCGGTCCGGGTCCTCCCAGAGGGCTTTGGCGAAATCGGTCTTGATGAGGCCCGGTCCGATGGCGTTGACGCGGATGTTGCTGGGGCCCCATTCGAGCGCGAGGGCGCGGGCGACGCCGGCATCTGCCGCCTTGGTCACGCCATAGGCACCAAGCGTGGTGGAACCCTTGATCGCCGCGACAGAGGAGATGATGACCACCGCGCCGCCGCCATTGGCGGCCATGCCGGGCAGGACCATCTTGGCCAGCGAGACCATGGATCGGACATTGGTGACGAGCATCTTGTCGAAAACCTCATCCGCCAGTTCCTGCATCGGGCCATAGACCGGGTTGATCGCGGCATTGGGCACCAGCACGTCGACGCGGCCCCATTTGGCGATGGTCTGGTCGACGAGGTTCTGCAGATCCTCGGTGGAGCCGATATGGGCGGGCACCACCAGCGCCTCGCCCCCCTTGGCGCGGATGGCTTCGGCCACCGGCTCGCAGGCCTCTGCCTTGCGGGAGGAGACGACAACCTTTGCACCGGCCTCCGCGAACATCTCCGCCATGGCGCGGCCGATGCCGCGGGAGGAGCCGGTGATCAGGACGACCTTACCCTTCAGTTGCAGGAGATCGGACATGGCTCAGTTCCGGTAGGGCTTGAGTTCGAGCTTGGCGATGGTTTCGCGATGCACCTCGTCCGGGCCGTCGACCAGCCGCATGGTGCGGGCATTGGCGAAGGCGGCGGCGAGCGTCGTGTCCTGCGACACGCCCTGCGCGCCGTGGATCTGCATGGCGCGGTCGACCACGCGCTGGACCATATTGGCGGCGACGACCTTGATCATCGCGATCTCTTTCCGGGCGACCTTGTTGCCGACAGTGTCCATCATATAGGCGGCGTGCAGGACGAGCAGCCTGGCCTGTTCGATCTCGCAGCGGCTTTCGGCGATCCAGTGCTTGGTCACGCCCATATCGGCGATGCGCTTGCCGAAGGCCGACCGCGACATCGCCCGTTCGCACATCATTTCCAGCGCCCGTTCCGCCTGTCCGACGGAGCGCATGGCGTGGTGGATGCGGCCCGGTCCGAGCCGGCCCTGCGCGATCTCGAACCCGCGGCCCTCGCCCAGCAGGATGTTCGACACCGGCACGCGGACGTCCTTGTATTCGACCTCCGCATGGCCATGCGGCGCATGGTCATAGCCGATGACCGAGAGGTGCCGCTTGACCGTCACGCCCTTGGTGTCGAAGGGCACGAGGATCATCGACTGCTGCTTGTGCGTCTCGGCCGAAGGGTCGGTCTTGCCCATCAGGATCGCGATCTTGCAGCGCGGGTCCATGGCGCCGGAGGACCACCATTTGGTGCCGTTGATCACATACTCATCCCCCTCCCGGCGGATCAGCGTCTCGATATTCGTGGCGTCGGAGGAGGCGACGCCAGGCTCCGTCATCGCGAAGCAGGAGCGGATATCGCCGTCGAGCAGGGGCTTCAGCCACTGGGCCTTATGCTCCTCCGTCCCGTACATGAAGATCGTCTCCATATTGCCGGTATCGGGGGCGGAGCAGTTGAAGGGCTCCGAGCCGATGGAAGAACGGCCCATGATCTCGCACAGGGTGCCATATTCCAGCTGGGTCAGCCCGGCACCTTTGTAATCGCCCGCATCATGGGTCAGGAACATGTTCCAGAGACCGGATTCCTTGCCCTTGGCCTTCAGCTCATCCATGATCGCCACATGCGCCCAGCGATCGCCGGAGGCGACTTCCGCCTCATAAGGTTTCTCGGCCGGGTAGACATGGTCATCCATGAAACGCAGCAATTGCTCGCGCATCTTCCGGGCACGATCAGAGATCGGGAAATGGTCGTACATTGCAGCTCCTCCTCCGCATTTGCGGTCAATGGACACGGCTTTCCGACCCGAGTCAACATGCGGAACAACTTTCCGATGCGCGGAATATTGACCCTGCCGGGGCGGGGAGTAGAGTAGCCTCCGACTGCAGGACTGGAGGAGGAACGCGTCATGTCTCAGGGAGTAGACCGGGTTATACCCAAGCCCATCGAAGATGAGGAGCTTCTGAAGTTCGCCCCGAAAATCCGCGAGAATTTCGTGACTTACGCGGAAAAGACCTGCGTCGTGGACGAGGTGGAAACGCTGAGCTGGGCGGAGTTCGGCGGCCTCGTCATGCGGGTCGCGGGACGGTTGAAATCGCTGGGAATCGGGCCGGGCAGCATGGTCGCCTCACTCTCCGAAAATACCGCGATGAACCTCGTGCTCTATGCCGGCGTGCTCTATGCCGGGGCCTGCATGGTGCCGCTGCCCTTCTCCGCGACGGAGGCCGCGCTGGTGAAGATGCGGTCGGACTGCGGCGCCACGCTGCTCTTTGCCTCGCCCAAGTTCCGGGACACAGCGGACAAGCTCGGCGCCTCCGATATCGTCGATCTGACCAAGCTGCGCGACTGGATCGGCGATGCCGACCCGATCGAGCCGGTCGATGTCGAGTTCTCCGACCTCTTCGACATGATCTATTCCTCCGGCACCACTGGCACGCCCAAGGGGATCATCCACGACCACCTCTTCCGGTCGCGGCAGTTCTCCCGCTCCAGTTCCTACGGAATGGACGAAACCGGCGTGATGATGATGTCGACGCCGCTCTATTCCAACACGACGCTAGTCGCGGTGATCGCGGCGCTGGTGAAAGGCGCAACTGTCGTGTCGATGGAGCGGTTCAACACCGTCAGGTTCCTTGAACTGTCGGAAAAGCACCGCGCGACCCATGCCATGCTGGTGCCCGTGCAATACATGCGCCTGATGGACGAGCCGCGTTTCGACGAATTCGACCTGTCGAGCTATCAGTGCAAAATGTCGACCTCTGCCCCGCTGCCCGGACTGGTGATCGAGAAGGTGATGAAGCGCTGGCCCGGCAATGTCATGGAATTCTACGGCATGACCGAAGGTGGCCCGGCCACCGTGCTGGACTGCGCCGCCCATCCCGACAAATGGGACACGGTCGGCCAGCCACAGCCCGGCGCCGACATGCGGGTGATCGACGAAGACGGCAATGAACTGCCCTACGGCTCCTACGGGGAGGTCGTGGGCCGGTCGGGCGCCATGATGCCCGGCTATCACAATGCCCCCGAAAAGACGAAGGAGGCGACATGGGTCAGCCCGGACGGCCTGCATTTTGTCCGCACCGGCGATATGGGCCGCTTCGATGACGACGGTTTCCTTCATCTGCTCGACCGCAAGAAGGACATGATCATCTCTGGCGGGTTCAACATCTACGCCGCCGATCTGGAGGCCGTGCTGCGCAAGCATCCCGATGTGGCCGATGTGGCCGTGATCGCCATCCCCTCGCGTGACTGGGGCGAGACGCCGCTGGGCCTTGTCGTCCCTGCCCGGCCCGAGGCTGACTCCGAGGAGATCCGGGACTGGGCCAATGCCCAGCTGGGCAAGACTCAGCGCGTGTCCAAGGTGGAATTCCGCGACGACCTGCCCCGGTCCGAGATCGGCAAGATCCTGAAGCGGGAGCTGCGGGAGCCCTATTGGGAAGGTCAGACCGCGTAAAATCCGCATTGCGGAAGTGAATTCCAAATTCGTTGAATGGCATGATCAAATGTGCCATCGTTTGAGGCAATGGGAGGACATGCCGTGAGATTTGAGGGGAAAGTCGCCATCGTGACTGGGGCTGGCAGCGGCATCGGTCGCGCCACGGCCCGTCGGATGGCGTCAGAGGGCGCCAAGGTCTGCCTGGTCGATGTGAACGAGGCCGGGCTGAAGGAAACGCTCGACACCGGCATGGCGGGTGGCGATCACATGGTAAAGACCTGCGACGTCTCTGACGAGGCGCAGGTGGAGGCGCTGGTGCGCTCCGTCACCGACAATTGGGGACGTCTGGATGCGGTCGCCAATAACGCCGGCGTCTCCCGCGGGTACCAGCCGATCATGGACAATGATTTCGACGACTGGGCCGTGGTGCTGGGCGTCAACCTGACCGGCGTGGCCCGGGTGATGAAATACGCCGCCCGCGTGATGGTCGAACAGAAGTCCGGCGCCATCGTGAACACCGCCTCCGTTGCCGGTATCCGCTCCGGCGCGGGCGGCAATGCCTATTCCGCCTCCAAGGCCGGGGTCATCAGCCTGACGCAGACGGCGGCCTGCGATCTGGGCGGCTACAACGTGCGCGTCAACGCCGTCTGCCCCGGCCTGATCGAGACGGGCATGACCAAGCGCGTCTTCGACTACGCCCGCGAGAACGACAAGGAACACAAGCTCGGTTCGCGCTGCGAGCTCCGCCGCTATGGCCGTCCGGAGGAGATCGCCGCCGCGATCTGTTTCCTCGCCTCCGACGATGCCTCCTATATCACTGGTCAGGCGCTGCCCGTGGATGGCGGCAACACGGCCTCCCTCAACCTGCCCGGCATGAAAGTCTGATGACCGATCTGCATTTCAAATTCTGGCCTCCCGGCCTGCCCCACCACATCGATGTGCCCGCGCAATCGGTGGCCCAGAACCTGATCGACACCGCCCGGCGCGCGCCGGAAAACGAGGCGATCCACTACTACGGCAGCATGCTGACCTATGGCCAGCTGCTGGGCGCGGTGGAACGGATCGCGGGCTGGCTTCAATCGCGCGGCGTGAAACGCGGCGACCGGGTGCTGCTCTACATGCAGAATTCCCCCCAGTGGATCATTGGCTATTACGCGATCCTGCGCGCCGATGCCGCCGTGATCCCCGTCAACCCGATGAACCGGCAGGCAGAGCTGGAACACCTCGCCCGCGACACCGGCGCCCGCATCGCGCTCTCGGGATCGGAACTGGTCGACTATATCCGCCCGCTCATCGCTTCCGGCGACCTCGACCATGTGGTGGGCGCGGCCTATGCCGATATGGCGAACCCCGAGAGTGACATCCGCCTGCCCGCCGCCCTGGCCGATCTGACCGATGCCACGCTGACCGGCACCGGCATCACCCGCTGGTCCGACGCACTGGCCGAGGCGCTGACCCCGGCTGACCCGCGCGCCGGCCCCGATGATCTCTGCGTCATCCCCTATTCCTCCGGCACCACCGGCAATCCCAAGGGCTGCACGCATTACCACCGCTCGGTTCAGGCCACGATCCACGCCTATTACCACTGGGGGCCCTTCACGGAGGACGAGACCCAGCTGGCCGTTCTGCCCTTCTTCCATGTCACCGGCATGCAGAATTCGATGAACGCGCCGATCCTCGCCGGATCGACCATCGTGCTGATGACCCGCTGGGACCGCGACACCGCCGCCCGGCTGATCGAACGGCACAAGGTGACCAAGTTCCGGTCCATCACCACCATGGTGATCGACATCCTGAATTCCCCGGATTTCGCCAGCTATGACCTGAGCACGCTGCAATCCATGGGCGGCGGCGGCGCGGCCATGCCCGAAGCCATCGCGGCCAAGCTGAAGGACCGCCTCGGCCTCGATTTCATCGAGGGCTACGGCCTGTCGGAAACCATCGCCGCGACCCATATCAACCCGACCCAGGCGCCCAAGATGCAGTGCCTCGGCATTCCGCTTTTCGATGTGGATGCCCGCATCCTGGACCTCGAAACCGATGCCGAGCTGGGCCCCAATGAGAACGGCGAGATCGTGATGAACGGCCCGCAGGTCTTTGCCGGCTACTGGCAGAACCCCGAGGCCACCGAAGCCGCCTTTACCGAGATCGACGGCAAGCGGTTCTTCCGCACCGGCGATATCGGCCATTACGACGAGGATGGCTATTACTTCATGACGGACCGGGTGAAGCGGATGATCAACGCCTCCGGCTTCAAGGTCTGGCCCGCCGAGGTGGAGGCGCTCATGCTCTACCATCCCGGCATCGCGGAAGCCTGCGTGATCGGCGTGCCCGATGCGCGCCGGGGCGAATCCGTGAAAGCCTTCGTCGTTCCCGCTGCCGGCACCACCCCCGATGAAGAGGAGATCATCGGCTGGTGTCATCAGAAAATGGCCGCCTACAAATGCCCGCGCCAGATCGCCATCGTGTCGGAACTGCCCAAAAGCGGCTCCGGCAAGGTGCTCTGGCGGGAGCTGGCAGAAGCCGAGAAAGCCGGGGAGCAGAAGAGCAGAACAGGAACATAACGAGGAGCCCGTTTCGGCGCGATCAGACTTGATTGTAATTCCGCAATGTGGAATTTAAACTATCGCCGGCGGTGAGGGAGTTGATCCAGTGCGTAAAAGAAATACCGATCCCGTGGCCGACGGCACGGAGCGCGACAATGATCGCCAGTTTGTGACGGCCCTTCACCGCGGGCTGGAAATCCTCCGGGCCTTCCATCCGCAGGACAAGGCGGGCCTGGGCAATTCCGAACTGGCCGAACGGACGGGCCTGCCCAATTCCACCGTCTCACGCCTCACCTTCACCCTGCTCAAGGCCGGCTACCTCGTCTATGACGAAGGCACCGGACGCTACCGTATGGGCGTGCCCGTGCTCTCGCTGGGCTACGCCTGCCTCGCCGGCATGCAGGTCCGCGAAACCGCGCAGGTCTATATGCAGAAGCTGGCCGAAGAGGCCGGCGACGGCGTGCTTGTCGCGCTCGGCGGCCGTGACGATATGGCGATCACCTATATCGCCGCCGCCCGCTCTCCGGGCGTGATCTCGCTCCAGCTCAACGTGGGCTCCCGCATCTCGCTTGCCCGCTCCGCCATGGGCCGGGCCTATATCGCCGGCACCTCGGAGGCCGAGCGCAAGGAGATCATCGAGCGCATCCACGAACGCACCCCGCCTGACAGGCTGAACCAGATCCTCGACGGAATCCACGACGCCTGCGACCAGATCCGGACCAAGGGCTTCTACTGCTCCATCGGCGCCTGGCAACGCGACGTGCATGCCGTCTCTGTCCCCTATCGCAGCCAGCAGCCCGACACCCCGATGCTCGCCTTCAACCTTGGTGGCTACGGCTTCTCCCTGCCCAAGGACCGGCTGGAAAACGAACTCGGCCCCAAGCTGGTCGACCTCGTCCGCATGGTCAGCCGCGTCGGCTACTGACACGGCGCGCCCCCCTTCTTTTTCTTGCAAAAAATATCCCCGCCGGAGGCATCCGACAGGGACATCAATCCGAACATCAGGCAGAGACGGTCACGGCACCAAAGCGATCTTCCCGACGGCACCACGGTTCAGCACCCGCTCCAGCACATCGCCGGCATCTTTCAGCGGATAGCGCCCTTCGATCAGCGGGGTGATCTTGCCCTCCGAATACCAGCCGAACAGTTCCTCCATATTCGCCAGATAGGCCGCCGGATCGCGCCGGGTCCAGTTACCCCAGAAGACACCAACCACCGAATATTCCTTCACCAGCGTCAGGTTGACCTGCAGTGTCGGGATCGTCTTGGAGGCAAAGCCGATGATCAGCAGCCGCCCCTCCGGTGCCATGAACCGCGACGCGGCATCAAAAGCCTCCCCGCCGACGCTGTCATAGACGACATCCGCGCCCTTGCCGCCGGTCAGGCCCTTCACCTCTTCCTTGAGGTTGTCATAGCCGATGGCGTGATCCGCCCCCTGCTCCAGCGCGATCTTGCGCTTTTCCTCGGTCGAACAGACCGCGATCACCTTGGCCCCCATGACCTTGCCGATCTGGATTGCGGCCGTGCCGGTCGCCCCCGCCGCACCAAAGATCACAAGGCTTTCACCCGGCTGCAGGTTCGCCCGCTGCTTCAGCGCATGATGCGAGGTCCCCCAGGCCACAAGCATGGCGCAGGCATCGGCCGCATCCATCCCCTCCGGCATGGCGAAACAGCGGCCTTCCTCGCCCACGGCCATCTCCGCATACCCGCCGGAGCAGGAACAGACCACGCGGTCGCCGGGTTTGAACCGGGTGACACCTTCGCCCACTGAAACGACCTCGCCCGCGACCTCGCCGCCGGGCGTAAAGGGCCGATCCGGTTTCACCTGGTAATTGCCCTGGACCATCAGCCCGTCAGGATAGTTCACGCCCGAAGCCTCCGTCCGGATCAGAACCTGGCCTTTGCCCGGCGTCAGATCCGGAACATCCACATACTTCAGGTCAGTAACCGGACCAAATTCTTCACAGACAATCGCTTTCATATGAACCTCCCTCAGCGAATCCGGCCCGTAACAGGGCCGGACGGTCCAGATAAACGTAACGATTTAACAGGCCTACACCATTGTAATCCGTAACATTTCGCAAGTTTTTGCCGTTAATTCCGACATGCGGACGATGATATTCCGACATGCGGTAAACTTACGGGGGGTTACTGCGGAATATCCTTCCACTCGCCCGGGGCAGGCACTACATATTTCTTAAGCTTTAAGGGAGGAAAGCCAATGAAAGGCATGATGATGCACCAGCCGCTGCTGGTGTCGGAGATACTTGAATTCGGTGTCGGCGCCTATCCGCGGGCCGAGATCGTCTCGGTCCGGACGGAGGGAGACGTCCACCGCGAAACCTTTCCCCAGATGCGCGACCGCACCGTTCAGCTGGCCCATGCGCTGAAGGCCCATGGCGTCGAACTGGGCGACCGGGTCGCGACGCTGGCCTGGAACGGCTACCGCCATATGGAGCTCTACTACGCGATCTCCGGCATCGGGGCGATCTGCCACACGATCAACCCCCGCCTCTCGGCCGAGCAGCTGATCTACATCGTGAACCATGCCGAGGACAAACTGCTGTTTGTCGATACGACATTTGTGCCGGTCATCGCGGCGGTGAAGGACCACCTTCCCAAAGACATCACCTATGTCGTGATGACCGACCGGGCCCATATGCCCGACACACCGTTTGAGGCGCTCTGCTACGAAGAGCTGCTGGAAGGCCAGCCCACCGATATCGACTGGCCGGTGTTCGACGAAAATACCGCCTGCGGGCTCTGCTACACCTCCGGCACCACCGGCAATCCCAAGGGCGCGCTCTATTCGCACCGCTCCACCGTACTGCACGGCCTGATGATCTCCGTCATGCAGTCCACCACGTTTAACGAAGGCGCCTCTGTTCTGCCCGTGGTTCCGATGTTCCACGTCAATGCCTGGGGTCTGCCCTATTCCTCGATCATATCCGGTCTGAACATGATCATGCCGGGGCCGGGTCTGGACGGGCCGAGCCTCTTCAAGCTGATGGACAGCGAAAAGGTCTATTCCGCCTGGGGCGTGCCGACCGTCTGGCAGGGCCTGCTGGCCGAGATCAAGAAACAGGGCCGCAAGCCCGAAGGGTTTGCCGATGTTGTCATCGGCGGGTCCGCCGCGCCGCGCTCCATGATCGAAGCCTTTGAGAAGATGGATGTGGGCGTCGGCCATGCCTGGGGCATGACAGAGATGTCGCCCGTCGGCACCCATGGCATCATGCCGAAATGGATGGAAAATGAGCCCTTCGAGACCCGGATCGACTACAAGTCGCTTCAGGGCCGCCGCTGCTTTGGCGTCGAGCTGAAGCTCGTCGACGAGGACGGCAAGCGTCTGCCGCATGACGGCAAGGCCGTGGGAGAGCTCTTCGTGCGCGGCAACACCGTCGTTTCCGGCTATTTCAAGAACGAGGAAGCCACCGCTAAGGCACTGGATGCCGAGGGCTGGTTCGGCACTGGCGACGTTGCCTCCATCGACAAGGACGGGTTCCTGTCGATCCAGGACCGCGCCAAGGATCTGATCAAATCGGGCGGCGAATGGATTTCCTCCATCGACCTTGAGAACCTCGCCATGGCGCATCCCGCCATCGCCCAGGCCGCGGCCATTGGGGTGAAACACCCGAAATGGGACGAACGTCCGATCCTTGTTGCCGTCATCGCCGAAGGGGCCACCAAACCCTCGCTGGACGAGATGCGCGACCACCTGTCGAGCGAATTCGCCAAATGGCAGCTGCCCGATGACATCGTCTGGGTCGATGCGATCCCTCTGACGGCCACTGGCAAGTTCTCCAAGCTGAACCTGCGCAAACAGCTGGCGGATTACAAACACCCGGAGCTGCGGGAAACCGCCTGACCTCAGGCCAGATCGAACCTTGAAGGGCGCCCGTTGCGGCGCCCTTTTCATGTCTCAGGCGCTCAACCTGCCTTTTTCTCAGTCGCGACCAATGCGTTGACGCGGGCCATGAGGCTGGCCATATCCATGCCGTCGCGGGCCTCTTCCTCCTCCACCTGCCGCTGTGCCCGCTGCCAGGCTTCGGCCCCGGCCACCAGCCGGCGCTGGCCTTCCCCGGTCAGGCTCAGCACCTTCTTCCGTTTGTCATCCGGATCGGGCGCCGCCGTCACCAGCCCCTCCCGTTCCAGCGGGACCATGCCGCGCGACAGGGCGGACTGGTCCATCTCCATCAGCCCGGCGACCTTCTGAACCGTGGGCTTGCGCAGATAGAGCACCCAGGCCAGCAGGGCCAGCTGCGAAATCGTCAGCCCGTGTTCGGCCAGCGCGGCGTCGTAAAGGCGGATCATCCGCCGCGACGCCCGCCGGACGGCAAGGCAATAGCAGCTGCCGGTCAGCAATTCCGCAAGGGCGGGCGGGACAGTTTCGATATCGCTCTTGGGCATGTTTCCGGCAGACCTCACTTGACTCCATGCATATGCATGGGAATTATGTGCATACGCATCCATTAAAGGGTTATCCCATGTTCGACCGCGCGCCAATCCCTGAATATGTCACCGGCACTGCCGATCCGTCGCAGGTGATTGGCCTGACCGGGCTGGAACAGATGCAGGCCATCCTCGACGGCACCCTCCCGGCCCCGAGCATGGCCCGCACCATGACCCAGTGGATCACCCGCATCGCGGAGGGGGAGGTCGAATTCCGAGGCGAACCTTCGGCCGGGGTCCTGAACCCGCTGGGGATCGTGCATGGCGGCTGGGCGATGACCCTGCTCGACAGCGCGCTTGGCTGTGCCGTGCACACGACACTCGCGAAGGGAGAGATGTTCGTCTCCCTCGATACCGACGTCAAATTTATCCGGGCGATCCGCGCCGATACCGGACAGGTCAGATGCATCGGACGGGTGCAGACACGCGGCCGCCGCATCGCGACGGCCGAGGGCGTGGTGGAGGATATGAACGGCAAGATCCTCGCCACCGGCACCTCCTCCTGCTTCATTCAGCCGATGGGCGGATGAGAAGATGAAACTCTTCGCTCTCATGCTGGCACCGCTGGCCTTTACCACCGGTGTCTTCGTCTTTGCCGGGGTGCTTGGACCGATGGCCGAAGATCTCGGCGTCTCTGTCGGCCATGCCGGACAGCTGCAATCGGCCTTTGCCGTGACCTGTGCGATCAGCGGGCCGATCCTTGCCATCCTGACCGGCAGGCTGGGCCGCAAGGGCATCCTCGTGGCCACCATGGCCTATATGGCGGTGATGAATGCCCTGTCGGCCCAGATGCCCAGCTTTGGCGGGCTGCTGACCCTCCGCATCCTCGCCGGAGCCTTTGGCGCCCTGGCTCTTCCGATGGCTTCCACCATCGCGGTGGCGCTGGTTGGCCCCGAACGCCGCGCCCGGGCGCTGGCCGTCATCTATGGCGGGGTCTCTCTGGCCTTTCTGTCCGGCGTTCCCGTCGGCTCTATCGTCGGGGAAGCCTACGGCTGGCGGGCGAGCTTCCTTCTCGCCGCCGCGCTCTGCGCCTTTGCCTGCCTGATGGTATTGGTCTTTGTTCCGAAAGTCCCCGCACCGCCCCCCATGGCCAAAGGTGCCTTCGCCGCCGTCCTTCGCTGGCCCACCACCGGCTACCTGCTGGTGACGATGCTGGCCTTCGCCGCGATCTTTTCCGCCATCGGATATGTCGGGCCGGTGGTCACGAAACTGACGGGGTTTTCCGGGCCGGGCGTCGGCGCGGTGCAGATGATCTCGGGCCTCGGTTCGATCCTCGGGCTGACCATCGGGACACGTATGGTGGAGGGAGGCGCGCGGCGGCCGCTCATCTGGCTCTTCGCCACGATCTTTGTCGCGCAGGGCATCTTCGCGGCCGGGCTGATCGGCGGAGCTTATGGCGGTCTCGGCCTCGCGGTTGCCGTCATCGCCATGGCCTTCGGCTCAACCTCCCTCTTCGGGACAGCCCCCATCGTGCAGACCCGGCTGGCACAGGCGGCAGGTCCTGCCGCGACCCTGGCCTTCGCGCTGAACGGGTCGATGGTCTACCTCGGTCAGGGCACCGGCGTGATCCTCGGCGGGCTGATGCTGGGGGCGCGCGGCCTCGATTATGTCAGCACGGCGGGCATGGCCGTGGCCGTTGTCGGTCTGCTGCTGGCCTGGGCGCTGAGGACCCGGACCCAGACGCTGGCGCCTGCCCCGTCCTGACGGCCGGGCGGGCTGGACCCCGCCCCCGCCCTGCGTCACAACGGGACGTCAGGGAGAGGAGCCCCCATGTACAGCGCGACGCTGCGATATGCCGCCATAGTGGTGGCCGGGATGGTGTGTATCGTGCTGGGCGATACGGCCGGCAAGACGATGACGAGCCAGGGGATGAGTCCCTTTTTCGTCGCCTGGGGCCGGTTCGCACTGGCCGCCGCCCTGCTGGCCCCCTTCTGCGCGCTGCGCCGCGCGGATCTGCGGGCCTTCACCCGGCCCGCGCTGATCCTGCGGGCCGGGCTGATCGTGGCCGGCATCTGCCTGATCCTGACGGCCCTGCGCACGGAACCTATCGCCAATGTCTTCGGCGGCTTCTTCGTCAGCCCGGTCATCGCCTATTTCGGATCGGCACTGGCTCTGCGGGAACGCATATCACTGGCCCGCTCAGCGCTTCTGCTGCTTGGCTTCTGCGGCGTGATCCTCGTCGTCAAACCCGGGTTCGGAATGACGCCGGGAATGGTCTTTGCCGTCGGCGCAGGCAGTTGCCACGGCGCTTACCTTGTCGCGACACGGGCCGTCGCGGGTCAGTGGCGGCCCCGGTTGCTACTGCTGTCACAGCTGGTCATCGGCGGGCTGGTGCTGACCCCTCCCGGCCTGATGGCCTGGCCCGAGACACTGCCGCCGGGGTTCGCCTGGGCCTTTCCGCTTTCTGCCATCGGATCTGCCATGGGCAATTACCTCGTCGTGATCGCCAGCCGTGTCCTGCCGGGCAATATCGTGGCGCCGCTGATCTATTCGCAGATCGTGGCGGCCATCATCGTCGGATATCTGGCCTTCGGCGACTGGCCCGATGCTCTGGCCTTCCTCGGCCTTGCGGTCATCGTCGGCTCCGGCGGGCTGGGGCTGTGGTTCGCCACCCGCGGCCGATAAAAAAGGGGGCCATCGGGCCCCCTTAATCGGTCAGTGGACAGAGAGGATCAGACCTCCAGCCATTCCTTTTTCACGTCGTCGCGGGTGGCGAATTCGTCCGGCGTGCCGGAATAGACGATCTCCCCATGGCCCATGACATAGACCCGGTTGGCGATGCGCAGCGCAATGGACAGCTTCTGTTCGACCAGCAGAATTGCCACGCCGGTCTTGGCGATCTCCGCGATTGTGTCGCCGATCTGCTGCACGATCTTGGGCGCCAGCCCTTCGGTCGGCTCGTCGATGATGATCAGCTCCGGATCGCCCATCAGGGTCCGGCACATGGTCAGCATCTGCTTTTCCCCACCCGAGAGCACACCGGCGGCATTGTCGGCCCGGCGCCGCAGGTTGGGGAACATGTCGAGCATGTCCTCGACGTTGTACTTCCCCGGATTCTTCATGTCCTTGATGCCGAGCACGAGGTTCTGGCGCACCGTCATCGTCGGAAAGATATCCCGCGACTCCGGCACATAGCCCAGCCCCATACGCGCGATCTTGTGGCTTTCAAGGCCCGAAATCGGCTGGCCCTTGAACATGATCTCACCCTTGGGCGCGACCTCCCCCATGATGGCCTTGGCGGTGGTGGAACGCCCCACCCCATTGCGGCCCAGAAGCGCGATCACCTCGCCCGGCATGATCTCCATGTTCACGCCACGCAGGACGTGGGACTTGCCGTAGAAGGCATGCAGGTCTTTCACCTGAAGCATTGGCTGGGTCATACCGTTTCCTCCGGCAGGGCTTCATCGCCCAGATAGGCCTCGCGCACCTTCGGGTCGCCACGGATTTCCGTTGGCGGCGCGGAGGCGATGATCTCCCCATACACCAGCACGGAGATGCGGTCGGCGAGGTCAAAGATCACGCCCATGTCATGCTCCACGATCAGCAGCGTCTTGCCCTCGGTCGCGTTCCGGATCAGCTCCACCGCGCGGTCGGTTTCCGAATGGCTCATGCCTGCGGTCGGTTCGTCCAGAAGGATGACATTGGCCCCGCCCGCGATGGTGATCGCGATTTCCAGCGCCCGCTGGTCGGCATAGGGCAGAAGCGCGGCGGGCGTGTTGGCCTTATCGGCCAGCGCGCATTGCTCCATGATCTCCCATGTCTTTTCCTGCACGGATTTGGAGGCGGCAACGCTCTTCCAGAAGGAATAGCCCTGCCCTTCGGCATGCAGCACGCCGCAGCGCACGTTTTCTCGCACCGTCATATTGGCGAAGATGTTGGACACCTGGAAAGACCGCGACAGGCCCATCCGGTTGATCTTGAAAGGCTCCACCCCGGAGATCAGCGTGCCGTTCAGCGACACCGTCCCCGAGGTCGGGACATAAAGCCCCGAGATCAGGTTGAAGAGCGTGGATTTCCCCGCACCGTTCGGCCCGATGATCGCGTGACGCTCGCCTTTGGCCACGTCCAGCGTCACGTCATTGATGATCTTGGCCGGGCCGAAGCTCTTGCACAGGTTCTTGATGGAAAGCGCAGGCACGGTCATTCGCCGGTCTCCTCTTTCATGCGGCGGACAGTGTGCAGAAGCGCACCGCCACCGACCAGCGTCACAAGGATCACGATCCAGCTCAGGACACTGTCATAGGTGAAATGCAGGCCGAAAGGCTCAAACGCCTCGCCATAGCCGCTGGACCAGCGCACGGCGATCTCGATCAGCACGATCAACCCGATCAGCGTGACGAAATACCCCAGAAGCTGCAGCAGCCAGAGCTTGATGAACTCGCCCGAGTCCTTGCCCCGGATGCCGTCCCAGAAGCCAAAGACGATCCCGGCCAGACCACGCGGCGCATACATCACGATCATGATGAACAGCAGCCCGAGGTAGAGCAGCCAGGCCTCCGTGAAGTCCGACATCATCGACTGCATGTAGGTCAGCAGGATCGCCCCCATGATCGGGCCGACGAAATAGGTGATGCCACCCACATAGGCCATGATCAGCACAAAACCCGACGGGATCAGCGACAGCGATTCCGGCGTGAAGATCTCGTAGTTCACGGCGGTCATGCCACCGGCCAGACCCGCGAAACCGCCGGAGATCAGGAACACCAGATACCGCACCCGATGCGGGTTATAGCCGATGAACTGGACCCGCTGCGGGTTGTCGCGCGTCGCCTCTGACAGGCGGCCCAGCGGCGTGCGGGTAAAGGCATACATCAGCACGATGGACAGGATCGTCCAGAAGGCCATGAACCAGTAGACATCGCTGTTCGGACCCATGCTGAGACCGAAAAGCTCCGGCCCGTTCATCCGGTCGCCGGAAATCCCCTGTTCGCCGCCAAAGAGGCTGTCGAACATGAAGGCGCCGGAGAAGACGAGCTCTGCCACACCAAGCGAGATCATGGCAAAGGTCGTGCCCGCGCGGCGGCAGGACGGCCAGCCGATGATCGCCCCGGCCAGCGCGCCACCGGCAAAGCCCAAGAGCGGCAGGAAGAACACCGGGTAATTGGCCCAGATGCCTGTCCCCTCCTCGATCCAGTTCATGGCATGCATGCAGAGATAGCCGCCAAGCCCGAAATAGACCGCATGCCCGAACGAGAGCATGCCCCCCTTGCCCAGCAGCATGTTGTAAGCCAGTGCGAAGACGATGTTGATCGCCATCTGGTGCACCAGCGTATAGACGGTGCGTGACGGATCGGTCATCGGGATCGCCAGCACGATGGCGGCGAAGATCAGGATCGGCAGGACACGCTGCCGGAACTTGGCACCCGCAGAGGGCACCATGTTGTCGTAAGTCTGGGTTGCGTCGCTCATAGTTCCTGCTCCCCCATCAGGCCGCGAGGCCTAAAGATCAGCATCAGCACCAGCAGCAGGAACGGCATGACCGGCCCCAGCGAGGAAATCGTGATGCTGCCCACTTCGGAGCCCTGATTGAGCCCCAGCCAGCCGAAGATATCCGCGAAAGAGGCATTGATGCCGACCGCGAGGTTCTGCAGCAGACCGATCAGCAGGGAGGCAAGGAAAGCCCCCTCCAGCGATCCGATCCCGCCGACGACGACCACCACAAAGACGATCGGGCCCATCTGCACGGCCATGGCCGGGTCGGTGACGAAGATATTGCCCGCGATCACGCCCGCAAGGCCCGCCATAGCGCAACCGATGCCAAAGACGGTCATGAAGATCAGCGGCACGTTATGCCCCAGATGCCCCACCATATGCGGATGGGTCAGCGCGGCCTGGATGATCAGCCCCGCGCGGGTCTTTTTCAGCAGGAACCACAGGCCGACCAGCATCCCGATAGCAATGACCAGCATGAACATGCGGTAAGCCGGGAAGGAGGCGCCGTAGATCGTAAAAGCATGGAAATTCAGAAGATCGGGGATTTTGTAATCCACGGCCACCTTGCCGTAGACGATCTTGACGATCTCCTCGATCAGATAGGCGAGGCCAAAGGTGAAGAGCAGCTCTGCCACATGCCCGTTGGCATGGACTTTTCTCAGCCCGTATTTTTCAACCAGCGCCCCGATGATGCCGACAAGAACCGGCGCCACAAACAGCGCGAGCCAGAAACTCGTCGCTCCCATGATGGTGAAGGCAAAATAAGCGCCCAGCATGTAGAAGCTCGCATGTGCGAAGTTCAGAACGCCCATCATCGAGAAGATGAGCGTCAGGCCGGACGAGAGCATGAAGAGCAGAAGCCCGTAGATCACGCCGTTCAGCAGCGCGAAAACGATCGTTTCCATGTCGACCTCGTTATAGGTAAGCGGGGCGCCGCACGCATCTGCACGGCGCCCCTGTCACTCGGCTGTTAGGCCAGGCAATTAGCCCTTCTCGGGCCGCTCCATTTCACAGGTCGTCGGCTGCTCGGCGGCAGATGCGTCGATCTTGCCCCCCTCCAGCAGCTTCCAGCCCAGGTCGATATTGTCGACGCCGAACATCACATCCGCGCCGTCAACCTTGGCGACGGTGGAGATGTAAAGGTTCTGCTGCACCTGGTGATCCTCGGCCCGCATGGTCGCGGTGCCATAGGGCTCTTCCAGCTCCATGCCTTCCATCGCGAAGGCGACCGGGATCGGATCGTTGCTGCCGGCCTCGGTTGCGGCCTTGGCAAACATGTTCAGCGTGTTGAACGCCCGGTGGTAGTAATAGTCATACTCCGGGAAGCGCTCTTTATACTCCTTGATCAGTTCGATCTGAGCATCGTCCGCTTCAAGGTTCGTGATCGCTTCGGTCACCTGATACAGACGATCCATCGCGCCTTCACCCAGTGCGGACACAGCCCCGAGGGACCCGCCGTAGAAGGTGAAGTAAGGGATCTCGGACCCGGATTCAGCGGCCGCTTTCATCAGCAGCTGCATGTCGGCGCCCCAGTTGCCGGTGATGACCGCATCCGCACCCGAAGAGATGATCTTCTGAATGTAGGGGGTGAAGTCCTTCACCTTGGCCAGCGGGTGCAGCTCATTGCCTACGATCTCGATATCGGGGCGCTTTTCACCCAGCTGCGACACGGCGGCCGCCGCCACAGCTTCGCCAAACACGTAGTCCTGGCCGATCAGGTAGACCTTTTTGATGTCGTCCTGAGCTTTGATGTAGTCGGTGATAGCCGCCATTTTCATGTCGGCATGCGCATCAAAGCGGAAGTGGTAGAAGGAGCAGGCTTCGTTGGTGAACGCCGGCGTCACAGCCGCGTAGTTGAAGAAGACAACCTCTTCGCCCGGGTTCCGCTGGTTGTGCTTGTTGACCGCCTCGATCAGAGCCGCTGCCACCGAAGAGCCGTTGCCCTGCAGAATGTAGCGCGCGCCATCGTCGATGGCTTTCTGAAGCTGAACCAGCGATTCTTTCGGGTTCACCTTGTTGTCGTAGCCGGTGACCACGATCTCTTCGCCGTTCACGCCACCATTGGCGTTGATATGTTCGGCGGCCAGTTCAAAGCTTGTAAAGCCGGCCTCGCCCGAGGGACCCATGGGGCCCGACAGCGGGTCGATGAAGGCAAATTTCACTTCTGCGGTTGCGGCAGAGACAGCAACAACAGAGACTGCAGCCGCAAGAGCGGCGGTTCTGATAGACATAGATTTCCTCCCGTTACGAAATTCCGAATGTGAATCCGGGGTATTTCAAGGCCGATCAAAAGGTTTCCTTCCCGCCTTGTCAAGCAAAGTGTGAAATTCTATTCTGCACTGCAAAACATTACGCGTTTGGGAGGAGCGTTCATGTTGTCATTTCCGGATGACCTCGACCAGTTTCGGTCTGAGGTCGCGGCCTTCATAGCCGAAAAATGTCCGCAAAAACTGAAGGTTATGCCATCCGAAGACCGCAGCACCTGCTGGGGTGGAAAGCGGTTCGAATTTACATGCCCGGAGCAGCGAATCTGGATGGAGAACGCGGCGGAGGTTGGCCTGACTGCCCCCCGCTGGCCCACTGAATACGGCGGTGCGGGCCTGTCGCGCGAGCAGGAAAAGGTGTTTCGCGCTGAAATGGCAGCGGCAAAGGCGCCCTCACCGCTCGAATCCTTCGGTCTCTGGATGCTAGGCCCCGCCCTCCTCGCCTTCGGCACCCATGAACAGAAGCTGAAATACCTCCCCGACATCACCAATGGCCGCATCCGCTGGTGCCAGGGCTATTCCGAACCCGGAGCCGGGTCCGACCTCGCCTCCGTGCAGACGCGGGCAGAGGACAAGGGCGACCACTGGGTGGTCAATGGGTCGAAGATCTGGACCTCCTACGCCAACCACGCCGACTGGATCTTTGCCCTCGTCCGCACCGACAAGGACGCGCCCAAGCACAAGGGCATCTCTTTCATGCTGATCGACATGGAAACGCCGGGCGTCACCACCAAGCCGATCAAGCTGATCTCCGGCACCTCTGTCTTCTGCGAGACCTTCTTTGACGATGTCGTCGTGCCCAAGACCGACGAAGAGGGCAATTCCCGTATCGTCGGTGAGCTGAATCGCGGCTGGGACGTGGCCAAACACCTGCTGACGCATGAGCGCGAGATGATCGGCGGCGGCGGCTCGGGTGCGGCAGGCGGTATCCTCGGCGGCCGCTCTCTCGGCGCCTTCATCGGCTCGCTGGACGAGACGATCATGGAAGACAACGTGATCCGCGCCGAAACGATGGAGCTGGAGATCGACACGTTGGCCATGGGCATGACCATGGAGCGCTACAAGGACATGGCGAAACAGGGCGGCGTCGGCCATGCCTCTGCCTTGCTGAAATATTCCGGGACGGAGCTGAACAAGCGCCGCTATGAACTCTTGATGTCCATCACCGGCTCCGAAGGGCTGGAATGGAAGGGCGATCACGGCACGCTGGCCCCCGAATGGCTGCGCACCAAGGCCAATTCGATCGAGGGCGGGACGAGCGAGGTCATGCTCGACATCCTGTCCAAACGCGTCCTCGAACTGCCCTCGGCGTAAAGGAATACAGATATGGTTGCTTCGCTTATCCCGACCGAGGATGAAGTCATGCTGCGCGATGCCGCGCGCGGGTTCCTCACCGAAAGCTCTCCGGTTACCGCCTTCCGCGCCAATCGCGATGCGGACCGCACCTACGACCCCGGCCTCTGGAAAGAAATGGCCCAGATGGGCTGGACCGGCGTTCTGCTGCCAGAAGAGGCTGGCGGCTCCGACATGGGGCACCGCGCCGCTGGTATCCTGAGCGAGGAGATGGGCGAGGTGCTGGCCGCCTCCCCCTTCATCTCCACCGCCGTCATGGCCGCGACCGCCCTGAAGGGTGCCGCCAACGACCGGCTGGCCGCCATCGCCTCCGGCGAGGCAATCTATGCGCTGGCCGTGGACGAGAGGCCGAAACACGGCCCCGCCCGCACCGCCTTGGCGGCGGAGAAATCCGGCAATGCCTTCACCCTGTCGGGCCGCAAGGTCTTCGTGGCCGATGGCGGCGCCGCAACCCGCGTGCTGGTGCTGGCCCGCACCGGCGGTTCTGTCGGCGAGACCGAAGGCCTGACCCTTTTCGACATCGACGCCAGCCGCGCCGGTCTGACCCGGACGGGCAAGCATACGGTCGATGAACGCGACCACGCCCAGCTAGACTTCGACAATGTCGCGGCGACGGGCGACGATGTGGTGGGCGAGGTCGACGGCGGCTGGGCCGCGATCGCCACCGCACTGAACGCCGGTCAGGCAGCGCTCTCCGCGGAACTGCTGGGCGTCTCTGCTGGCGCCTTCGGCATGACCACCGGCTACCTGAAGGAACGCAAGCAGTTCGGCCGCACCATCGGGTCCTTCCAGGCCCTGCAGCACCGCGCCGCGCATCTCTTTGCCGAGATTGAGATCACCGCCTCCGCCATCGCCAACGCGGGCCGGGTCATGGACGAGACGCCGGAGGATGCGGACATCGCCGTCTCCATCGCCAAGGCCCGCGCCACCCAGACTGCCAAGCTCGCGGTCAGCGAGGGCGTGCAGATGCATGGCGGCATCGGCATGACCGATGAATTCGACATGGGCTTCTTCATGAAGCGCGCCCGCGTCGGCGCGGAATGGCTGGGCGACTATGGCTACCACGCCAACCGCGTCGCCAGGGCGCGCGGGTTCTGATGTCGGACCTGCTGGCCACAAAGCTCTTTGACCTGAGCGGCAAGACGGCGCTCGTCACCGGCGGCGCCTCCGGCATCGGCCTGATGGCGGCAGAGGCGTTGATGGGCGCGGGCTGCGACGTGATGATCGCCTCGCGCAAGGCCCATGCCTGCGAAGGCGCGGCGGATCAGCTGAACGGTATGGGTCTGAAAGGCCGCGCCGTGGGCTTCGCCGGGGATGTCGGCACCGAAGAGGGCGTTCTGGCGCTGGTGAAAGAGGTCAAAAGCCGCACCGACCGCCTGCCGATCCTGCTCAACAACGCGGGCAAGACCTGGGGCGCGCCCTCGATGGAGGAATTTCCCTATGAGGCCTGGTCGCGTGTCATGGACGTCAATGTCACCGGCATGTTCTACCTGACGCAGAAGCTGCTGCCGCTACTCCGCAAGGCGGGCACGGCGGAGGATCCGGCGCGGGTGGTCAACACCGGCTCCATCGTCGGCATCATGCCACGCGGTGGCACCGCCTACAGCTACGGCGTCTCCAAGGGCGCCGTGCACCATATGACGACGATCATGTCGTCCGAACTGGCCCCGCAGCATATCACCGTCAACGCCTTCGCGCCCGGCCCCTTCCTGTCGAAGATGATGGCCTTCGCCATCGGTACGGAAGAACAGCGGGAACAGGCCGGGAAGAACATCCCGCTCGGCCGTGTCGGCACGCCCGAGGATATCGCGGGCGTTGTGCTTTATCTCTGCTCCCGCGCGGGGGCCTATGTCTCCGGACACACGATCCCGGTGGCGGGCGGTCTGAATGCCGCCGTCGCCGCCCGGTCCGCATCAGCAATGGAGGATTAACTGATGGGCAAGACCATCCCACGCGAAGAGTTTGAGGCCATGGTCGGCCAGGAGTTGGGCGTTTCCGACTGGTTCGAGATCACGCAGGAGCGGATCAACCAGTTCGCCGACTGCACCGAGGACTGGCAATATATCCATGTCGACCCGGAAAAGGCCAAGGACACGCCCTTTGGCACCACCATCGCCCATGGCTTCCTGACGATGTCGCTGCTCTCGGCCATGGTCTACCAGATGCCGGTGATGGAAGGCGTCGTGATGGGCGTGAACTATGGCATGAACAAATGCCGCTTCGTGTCGCCCGTACCGGTGAACTGCCGCATCCGGGGCCGCTTTGTCCTGTCGAAATTCGAGGAAATCCGCCCCGGCGAGGTTCAGACCACCACCGCCGTGACGGTGGAGGTCGAAGGCCGGGAAAAACCCGCGCTGGTCGCCGAATGGCTGGGCCGCCGCTACTTCGGAGAGGCCGCATGACTATCCGTTTTGACAACCGTGTTGCCATCGTCACCGGGGCCGGGGTCGGCCTTGGCCGGTCCCATGCCCTTGGCCTCGCCGCGCGAGGCTGCAAGGTCGTCGTCAATGATCTGGGCGTCGCCACGGATGGCACCGGCCAGTCCTCCGAACAGGCCCTGTCGGTCGTGAAGGAGATCGAGGCCATGGGCGGCGAAGCCATGGCCCATGGTGCCAATGTCACCGAACCCGATCAGGTCAAGGACATGGTCGATCAGGCCATCGCGAAATGGGGCAAGGTGGATATCCTCGTCTGCAACGCGGGCATCCTGCGCGACAAGACCTTCGCCAAGATGGAGCTCGACGACTTCCGCAAGGTGGTGGAGGTGCACCTGATGGGCTCCGTCGTGCCGACCAAGGCGCTCTGGGACCATTTCCGCGAAAACGAATATGGCCGGATCGTCTACACGACCTCCGCCTCCGGCATCTACGGCAACTTCGGGCAGTCCAACTATGGCTCCGCCAAGGCGGGCGTCGTCGGCCTGATGAACGTGCTGGTTCAGGAAGGCCACAAGTACAACATCAAGCTGAACATCCTGGCCCCCACCGCCGCGACCCGCATGACCGAAGGTCTGCTTCCGCCGCAGGTGCTCGACCTGCTGGGGCCGGAGACGATCACCCCCGGCCTGCTGACCCTCGCGCATGAGGACAGTCCGAACCGGATGATCCTCGGTGCCGGCGGCGGCTGCTTTGCCGAATGCCGCATCTACGAAACCGAGGGCGTGGCCTTTGCTGATGACGAGCTCGACCCCGATACGATCATGGCCCGGATGGCCGACATCCGCTCCGAAGCCAATCAGAAGATCATGCCGGGCGCCTTCGACCAGACCCGCAAATACGCCCAGATGGCCGCCGAGAAGCGCGGCATCGAGCTACCCAAATCGTGAGACATTCAAAGGGAGGACACCCAAATGCGTGATGCAGTCATCGTCTCAACCGCCCGGACCCCGATCGGCAAGGCCTTTCGCGGTGCGTTCAACAACACCCAGGCCCAGGAACTGATCGGCCATGCCGTAAAGAACGCGGTCGGCCGCGCCGGCCTCGACGGCTCCGAAATCACCGATTGCGTGATCGGCTGCGCGATTGAGCAGGGCTCCACCGGCGGCAATATCGGCCGTCAGGCCGTGATCCGCGCGGGCCTGCCCGTGACCATCGGCGGCATGTCGATGGACCGCCAGTGTGCGAGCGGAATGATGGCCATCGCCACGGCGGCCAAGCAGGTCATCCATGACGGCATGGATGTCTGCATCGGCGGCGGCGTGGAATCCATCTCCCTCGTGCAGAACCAGAACATGCGCACCGACCGCGCCCGCGACCCCTGGATCGTGGAGCACAAGCCGGAGCTCTACATGACCATGCTGGAAACCGCGGAAATCGTCGCCGACCGTTACGGCGTCACCCGCGAGGAGCAGGACGAATACGCCCTGCGCTCCCAGCAGCGCACTGCAGCCGCCCAGCAGGCCGGCAAGTTCGATGACGAGATCGTGCCGCTGACCTCGACCATGGCGGTCGTGGACAAGGAGACGAAAGAGGTCTCCTACAAGGAGGTCACGCTCGACAAGGACGAAGGCAACCGCCCCTCGACCACGCTGGAGAACCTGCAAGGCCTTCAGCCGGTCTTCAAGGACGGCCAGCAGGTCAAGCAGGGCATGCACATCACCGCAGGCAACGCGTCGCAGCTGTCGGACGGCGCTTCCGCCTCCGTCGTCATGGAAGCCAAGGTGGCCGAACAACGCGGGCTTGAGCCGCTGGGCCGCTACGTCGGCGTGATGGCCGCGGGCCTCGGACCGGAAGAGATGGGTATCGGCCCGATCTACGCCGTGCCGAAACTGCTGGAGGCCCATGGCCTCAAGATGGACGACATCGACCTGTGGGAGCTGAACGAAGCCTTCGCCTGCCAGGTGCTGCAATCCGCCAAGGTTCTGGGCATCCCGCATGAGATCCTGAACGTCAACGGCGGCGCGATCTCCGTCGGCCATCCCTATGGCATGTCGGGCGCCCGCATGGTCGGCCATGCGCTGATCGAGGGCAAGCGCCGCGGCGCCAAATACGTTGTCTGCACCATGTGTGTGGGCGGCGGCATGGGCGCGGCCGGCCTCTTCGAAGTGCTCTGATACCAACCGGCCCCTGCCCTTCAAGATGGGCGGGGGCCAAAACATACGGACCCGAATGCCAACCCTCTATCTCATCCGCCACGGCCAGGCCTCTTTCGGGGCCGACGATTACGACAAGCTCTCCGCCATCGGGCATGAGCAGTCCGAAGTGCTTGGCCAGTGGTTTGCCGCAGAAGGCATCACACCGGACCTCGTCGCCCACGGCACGCTGCGCCGCCAGAAGGAAACCCTCGCCGGTATCCTCAGGGGCATGGGCCTTGAGATGCAGCCGGAGGAACTTCCCGGTCTCAACGAATATGACTTCGGCAACCTGCTGAAGGCGAAATATGCCGCCGGTGGGGAACCCGAGGGCATGATGACCGATCACAAAAGCCACTTCCGCACCCTGCGCACCACCGTCGCCGAATGGCAGCGGGACGAAATCCCGAACCCGCCGGAGATGTGGGCCGAGTTCACTGGCCGCGTCGACGCAGCCGTGACCGCGCTGATGCGCGAGGGGGTCGAGACGGTCTTTGCCGTCTCCTCCGGCGGTGCCATCGCGCAGGCCGTCTCCGCCCTGCTGGAAACCCCCGGCGTGCACCAGACCAAGATGCAGCTGCAGATGAAGAACACCGCCGTCACGCGGTTCATCTACACGCCGCGCTCGATCTATTTCCACGCGTTCAACGAAACCCCGCATATCACGGCCGCCAACAGCGACCGCCTGCTGACCTACGCATAAGAGGACGCCATGACCAAACAGGACCCGACCAAACTGGACGTGCCCGCCGTCGAAAAATGGCTGACCGAGAACCTGCCGGGATTCGAAGGCCCGATCCGCGAAGAGAAGTTCAACGTCGGCCAGTCCAACCCGACCTTCCGTCTGATGACGCCCAAACATAACTACGTGCTGCGCCGCAAGCCGCCCGGCGTCCTGCTGAAATCGGCCCATGCCGTGGACCGCGAATTCCGTGTGCAGAAGGCGCTGTGGGAGACGGACGTGCCCGTCACCAAGGTCCATGTCCTTTGCGAGGATGACGATGTGATCGGGTCCATGTTCTACGTCATGGACGAGGTCGAGGGCCGGCATTTCAACATCCCCTCCCTGCCTGAACTGCCAAAGGAAGACCGCTGGGCCGTCCACGACGAAATGTCCCGCGTTCTGGCCGCCATCCACGGCGTCGATCTTGAGGCAACGGGCCTGTCGGATTACGGCCCCACCGGCAATTACTATGAACGCCAGATCGGACGCTGGACCAAGCAATACCGCGCGTCGGAAACGGACACGATCCCGGCCATGGACGAGCTCATCGACTGGCTCGCGGCCAACATCCCCGCTGATGACGGCCTGCGTACGCTGGCGCATGGCGACTACAGGATCGACAATATGCTGTTTGAAAAGGACGCGCCCCGTGTCGCCGCCGTGCTGGACTGGGAACTGTCGACCACCGGCCATCCCTATGCCGACGTCGCCGCCGTCATCATGCAGTGGTCTCGCCCCACGGGCGTGAACAACCGCGGGCTCGCCGGCATCGACCGCAAGGCCGAGGGGCTGATGACAGATGAGGAATTCATCGAGAGCTACTGCCGTCGCGCCGGAATTCCCGGCATCGACCGCTTCGGCTTCTACCTCGCCTTCACCTTCTTCCGCATGGCGGGCATCATTCAGGGCGTCTACAAACGCGCGCTGGACGGCAATGCCTCCAACCCGGAGCGGGCCAAGCAGATGGGCGCCTCTGTCGCCGGATTTGCCCAGTCCGGGCTCGACGCCGCCAAATCCGTCTGAGGGATCATGACCGACCAGAACATTGACCCCGCCCCGATCGACCCCGCTCTTGTCGAGGCACCCTACCCGCTGCAGCAGCACCTGGGTTTCGCGATCACCGAATGGCGCAAGGACTACGCCCGGTTTGACCTGCCGATGGCACCCTTCCTGATGAACCGCTACGGCATCCCGCATGGCGGCGTCCATGCCGTCATGGCCGATACGGTCATGGGCTTCTGCGGTTGCTACACCGGCGATCCGGAGGTCAAGGAACTGGCGATGACGCTGAACCTCTCGGTCAATTACGTAGGGCCCCTGAAGGGCGAGACCATGATCGCCGAGGGCCGCGTAACCGGCGGCGGCGCCAAGACCTTCTTTGCCGAGGCCACGATCCGCGACGAAGAGGGCAACGTCGCCGCCCGCGCCACAGGCGTGTTCCGACGCCGGGGGAAATAGAGATCACCATCCCGCACCGAACCATCATCCTCTTCGTTTGAGATAGCATTTCGTTATCTCAAGCTGACGCCCCTTCGTATCACCGTCAAAGAAAAAGGCCCCGGCATCACTGCCGGGGCCTTCGCATTTCAGCCTGTGGCGGGGATCACTCCTCCGCTTCGGCCTCTTCCTTGGTCATCTCTTCGCCGGTCTCCTGGTTGACCATCTTCATGGCCAGCCGGACCTTGCCGCGGTCGTCAAAGCCCAGAAGCTTGACGTAGACTTCCTGACCTTCCTTCAGCACATCCGAGGGATGGTTCAGGCGGCGGTTCTCGATCTGAGACACGTGCACCAGACCGTCGCGCTTGCCGAAGAAGTTCACGAAGGCGCCGAAATCGACGATCTTCACGACCTTGCCCTTGTAGACCTGGCCCTCTTCCGGCTCTGCCACGATCGAATGGATCATGTCATAGGCCTTCTGGATGGCCTCACCATTGGCGGAGGCAATCTTGATGATGCCCTCGTCGTTGATGTCGACCTTGGCGCCCGAAACCTCGACAATCTCGCGGATGACCTTGCCGCCGGACCCGATCACTTCACGGATCTTGTCGGTCGGGATCTGCATCGTCTCGATGCGCGGCGCATGGGCGGAGAATTCGCCAACGCCGGACTGCGCCTTGTTCATCTCTCCCAGAATGTGCAGACGGCCTTCTTTCGCCTGAGCGAGAGCCTTTGCCATGATTTCCGGCGTGATGCCGGCAACCTTGATGTCCATCTGCAGAGAGGTGATCCCCTCTTCGGTCCCGGCCACTTTGAAGTCCATGTCGCCGAGGTGATCCTCGTCGCCCAGGATGTCGGTCAGAACGGCGTAGGAGCCGTCGTCTTCTAGCACCAGACCCATGGCCACACCGGCCACGGCTGCCTTCAGCGGAACGCCCGCGTCCATCATGGACAGCGACCCGCCACAGACGGAGGCCATGGAGGAGGAACCGTTCGATTCGGTGATCTCCGACACGACGCGGATCGTGTAGGGGAAGTCGGTCGCGGCGGGCAGAACGGCCTGAAGCGCGCGCCATGCCAGTTTGCCGTGGCCGATCTCACGACGACCCGGCGAACCAACGCGGCCAACTTCGCCAACCGAATACGGCGGGAAGTTGTAGTGCAGCAGGAAGTTGGAGCGGAAGTTGCCGTGCAGCGCGTCGATGATCTGCTCATCGTCGCCAGTGCCGAGCGTCGTCACGACCAGACCCTGCGTCTCACCACGGGTGAAGAGCGCGGAGCCATGAGTACGCGGCAGCAGGCCGGTTTCAACCTCGATCGCGCGGACCTGATCCAGCGCACGGCCGTCAATCCGCTTGCCTTCCTTCACGACGGTGCCGCGCAGGACAGACGATTCCAGCTTTTTCAGCGCAGAACCGAGGTTCGCATCTTCCAGCTGCTCTTCGGTCAGACCAGACTTGATCGCGTCTTTCGCGGCAGCAACAGCAGCAACCCGCTCCTGCTTGTCGGTGATCGCATAGGCGGCCTTCATCTTCTCTTCGCCAGCAGCCTTAACCACATCATACAGCGCGGAGTAATCCGGCGGTGTGAAGTCGAACGGCTCTTTCGCGGCGGCTTCGGCCAGCGAAATGATCAGGTCGATCACTGGCTGGATCTGCTCATGCGCGAAGGTCACGGCGCCCAGCATCTCGTCCTCGGTCAGCTCATAGGCTTCCGATTCCACCATCATGACGGCGTCCTTGGTGCCGGCCACAACCAGGTCGAGCCGCTGCTCGGGGTTGTTGCGCAGGCCCTGCATGTCGTCCACGCTCGGGTTCAGCACGTATTCGCCATCGACAAAGCCGACGCGGGCACCGGCGATCGGACCCATGAAGGGCGCGCCGGAGATGGTCAGCGCGGCGGAGGCGGCGATCATCGCCACCACATCAGGGTCATTGACCAGATCGTGCGACAGCACGGTGCACATCACCAGAACTTCGTTCTTGAAGCCCGGCACGAACAGCGGGCGGATCGGACGGTCGATCAGGCGCGCGGTCAGCGTTTCCTTCTCCGTCGGACGCGCTTCGCGCTTGAAGAAGCCGCCGGGGACTTTACCGGCAGCATAGTATTTCTCCTGATAGTGAACCGTCAGCGGGAAGAAATCCTGACCCGGCTTCGGTTCCTTGGCAAAGGTCACGTTCGCCATCACGCTGGTTTCCCCCAGCGTCGCGATCACGGTACCATCTGCCTGACGGGCAACCTTGCCCGTTTCCAGAGTGAGGGTTTCATCGCCCCACTCCATCGTCTTTTTCGTCACATTGAACATATATCGTATCCTGTGGGGAGCCCTCGCGGCCCCTGCCGCGTCTCCCGTTTAAGTGGCGGCCCCATTGCCGCCGCCCCCCAATCCTTCTGCACAACGCCGGGGGCCGGAGCGTTACGTCTCAGATGCGCGGGCTGTACAGGAAACAGGCCACGATTGCAAAGAAGAAAGGCTGTGATCTCACCGCTCGGCGAGCTGACGCAGAATCTCGGTCAAATGGACCATATCGCCCTCTTCCACCTGCAATTCGATCATCTGCGAGAGCGCGTCCCCGTAGACCTGCCACATTCGCGACCGCATTTCATGCCCCGCCTCGGTCAGGCGAACGACATGGCCGCGACCATCTTCGGATACGGGAAGCTTTTCAACCAGACCTTCCCGGTAGAGACGGTCCAGCAAGCGTGACAGGCCATACTGCGGCAAAAGCAGACGCCCACGCAGATCCATAGGCCGGATACCAGCATCTCCACATTTCTCGACCTCCCAGAGGACGTCATACCAGGCAAGTGGCGGAAGTCCGGCGTTTTTCAACTCTGTTCCGATCCGGCCGGTCAGCGACTGGCCCGTCACCAAAAGGGCTTTCCACAGTGCAATCGTCGTCGAAGAAGGAGATGTAGTCTGTGTAATCATGCACAGCGGCTATCAGGTAGATGCAGATGCATCAAGATATCCAAACGCCGCGACACTGCCTATAAAGATGCAATTGCATCTACAAGGACACCCCCAATGCCCCTTCATCTCATGAGCCATGTCTTGTGCCCTTACGTCCAGCGCGCGGTCATTTCCCTTACTGAAAAGAACGTGGCGTTCGAACGCACCTATATTGATCTCTCCGCGAAACCGGATTGGTTTCTGAAACTCTCTCCGCTGGGCAAAACGCCGGTGTTGGTCGTCGACGCGCAGCCCGTCTTCGAATCCGCCGTCATCTTGGAATATCTGGAAGAAACGCAACCGACCCCATTGCATCCCCGCGATCCGCTGATGCGCGCCCAGCATCGCTCGTGGATCGAATTCGGCTCATCGCTATTGAACGATATCGCCGGACTGTATAATGCCGCCGACCGTGCTGCATTCGAAAACAAGAGCGCCGTCATTCAGAAAAAATTCCAGCGTCTGGAAGAGGTTGTGGGTGAAGGCCCGTATTTTTCGGGCGAAGGCTTCTGCCTGGTGGATGCCGCGTATGGGCCTGTCTTCCGGTATTTCGACACCTTCGACTTGATGACTGACACACCAATTCTGATGGGCCTGCCCCGAGTTGCGGCATGGCGGGCGGCACTCGCCAAAAGGCCCTCTGTCCGGATGGCCGTATCGCCGGACTATCCAAGATTTCTGGAGGATTTTATCGCCCGGCGCGGCTCTTACCTGTCACGCATTCAGGCCGGAATCGCAGGACCCTGAACCAAACAAAACGCCCGCTCCAGACCGGAGCGGGCGTCTAAAACCGTAACCTTGGGGTTCACCCCAATGGCAACCTTAGCGACGGATGCCCAGACGCTTGATCAGGTCCTGGTACCGGGGCTCATCTTTGCCTTTGAGATAGTCCAGCAGCTTCCGACGCTGCGCAACCATCTTCAGAAGGCCGCGACGGCCATGGTTGTCTTTGGTGTGTTCTTTGAAGTGCTCGGTCAGAGTCGAGATGCGCGACGTCAGGATGGCAACCTGGACTTCGGGCGAACCGGTGTCGCCGTCTTTGGTTGCGTATTCCTTCATCAGGCGCTGTTTTTCTTCAACAGTAATCGACATCGGTCTCTCCTTGGTCAAAGGGTGGCGGGCGCAAGCCGGGATGTCGTCCAGCAAGGTCCAGAAATAGTCGCCGACGGCGCAGCCGGGACGATCCCGGGCGTATAGGGCAAAGCAGAGGCAAAGAAAAGCCCTTTGAACAAGCGTCGCAAGGCCGGACGCCAGGTCAGACGGGCGGGCCAAAACTGCCGGCCGCCGCCTGTTCCGGCATGACCGCGATATCCGACATGGCAATCGGTGTCCCGGCGGGCAGGGTCGCCACCACAACATCATTCAGCGCGATACGCACGGCATCCGTTTCGCGGCTGATTGTAACCTCTGGCGTGCCGGTTTCTGCATCATCATAGACCAGGATCAACTGATCCTCGCCCTGAATGAAATCGGTGACATCCGCGGCGCTGTCGCCTGACCCGATCCAGCTCCCCAGCACAACCGTGTCTGCACCGTCACCCAGTGTCAGAACATCGGAGGAATCACCAAACAGGGTGTCTGATCCGGCCCCGCCGTTCAGATAATCGCGCCCGTCAGGTTGTACCGCATCGTCGCCTGACGCAGGGGCGACATCCGACGTTGCGAACCGTGCCTGGAACCCGCTGACCCAATCGTCCCCGGAGGACCCGAACAGCGTATCTTCGCCCGATCCGCCCTCCAGCCGGTCATCGTCCAGACCCCCATGCAGCGCGTCGTCGCCGGAGCCACCTTGCAGATAATCGGCCCCGGCCCCGCCATGCATCACATCCTGACCCAGACCACCGGACAGCAGATCCTGCCCCATATGTCCAAAGAGGGAATCGTCACCCGATCCGCCGTAAACGGCATCATCGCCGCTGTCGGCGTCGATCCTGTCCTCTCCGGCCGCACCGGACAGCAGGTCTGCACCCGATCCGCCGTGAATCCAGTCGTCGCCCGCACCACCGGAAAGGGTATCCGCACCGGCACGCCCGCCGATCTGATCCGGCCCATCTGTCCCGGTAAGCAGATCATCCCCCGATGCACCGGAGTCGATCACACCGGCATCCCCGGTTACAAGATCAAGGAGATTGCCCGTAGAGCCGGATCCGGTCCCGGTTGGTTCCGGCGCCTCATCCTCATCGTCCGACGGCAGCGTCAGGCCAACGAATGCCGACGCACCGACGAGAACCACACCCATGAGGCTTGCCAGAAACAACATGTGGACCCCCGCATCTTTCGTTCGTGATACGTTCCCACACCCCATGCGTCAAACACTGTCGACCAACATGGTTAACCACTGATTTAAAAAGAAATTATCGAAAAGCGGATCAATCCGCCCCGGTCAGAGCGCCATCCGACGCCCAGGCCACCGGCCGAACGCCATAGCCGATGTAGAGCGGATGTCGCGGGTGGCCGTCCCGGCTCAGGCCAAGATGGAAGAGGGGCTTGCCACTCTGCCGCAAAAGCGCCGCCACCTCGGCGCCCCGTCCCCGATGTGCACCATGCACACCCCATGCGGCAATCACCCGATCGGCCCAGTCCGCGGCCCGCAGAAGATAGGCATCGCCGTCCGGGCCAACGGGATCCGCGGCCTGCATCAGCACTTTCGGATCCGTCGCGCGAAAGGCAAAGATATTGACCACCCGGAACCCGCCATATCCCAAGGCACGGGCGCGCCGTTCACACCTGGCCACGGTCGGGTCATTCCGGGTCTCGCTGGCGGTCGACGGGTTCAGCATGACATAGCACAGCCGCGGCCCTTCCGGCGCCCAGACCCGCGCAAGGTCGTAGCGGTAGGTGTCACAGTCCGAATAAACCGCCCGGGACTCAGTCCCGTCCTGAAGGTGGCGCCGTTCCTGCGTCACAGGTTGAAGACCCGGCTCGGATGCAATTCGCCCGAACGATAGACCCCGACGGCAACGGCCCGCCCCCGGAACGAGGCCCAGCATTCCTCGCCGTAGTCGATGTCAGAGGCGATCACCATTCCCGGGTTCCCGTTGCGCAGCTTAGCGGCGCCTTCTTCGGTCGCCGTCACTTCCGGCAGACAGTCCAGCGCGACCTCGACCGGGATCAGCAGATCGTCGATCTCGGCGCTGCGGGCCAGCGCCTCGATCTGATCCAGTGTCGCGCCCTCGGAGGCCTCAAAGGGACCGGACCAGATGCGCCGCAGGTGCTTTACATGGCCGTAACAGCCAAGCGTCCGCCCAAGGTCACGCGCAATCGACCGCACATAGCCGCCCTTGCCACAGACCAGTTCTAGATCGACATGATCGGCATCGGGGCGGTCATGCAGGATCAGGCTCTCGACCCAGAGCGGCCGCGCCGCCAATTGCATATCCTCGCCGTCGCGGGCGCGCTTGTAGGCCCGCTCACCGTCGATCTTCACGGCCGAGAACTGGGGCGGAACCTGCTGGATTTCCCCTACAAACCCGGACAGAGCAGACCTGATATCGTCATCGGTCGGACGCTGGTCGCTCTGCGCCACCACCTCACCCTCGGCATCGTCGGTATTGGTCGCCTGCCCCAGCCGCACCCGAAAGACATAGGCCTTCAGCGCATCGGTCACATAGGGCACGGTTTTTGTCGCCTCGCCCAGGGCAATGGCCAGAACGCCGGTTGCCTCGGGGTCCAGCGTTCCCGCATGCCCCGCCTTTTTCGCGTTGAACGCCCATTTGATCTTGTTGACCACCGCGCTCGACGTCGGGCCGGCGGGTTTGTCCACCACCAGCCAGCCGGAAATATCGCGCCCCTTGCGTGTACGTGCCATCTTCTTTTCCCTGAGATCGCCGCGCGGGTACCCGGTCAGGCCCTGCCCGTCAACCGCCGGTCCCTTCCGGTGCCGGCTCCACGACACCGACGATCGGCCCCATACGGCGCCCGAAATCGTTGCGTCCCAGCGACGGCGCGTAGAGCCGAGAGATATTGCCGTCGAAATACAGGGCCTGAGGCACCTTCAGCCCGTCCCGGAAGAACCTGCCGAATTCATGGAAGGTCACAAATGCGCCGGACATGACGAAATAGGCGGTCTTCCCGTCAGAAGAGGTGCCAACGCCATTGCGGACATAGCGCGACGTGCTGTCCTCAAGGAACCTCGGATGCAGCGCCCCGTCGATCACCAGCATAGGCCCCGACTGTGTCGCATTGGGGCAGGCCGTGCCGCGCTTTTCAAAGGCCAGCGTCTCGATCACCTCGGCATAGCCCGGCCCGAAACAGAATACGCCATTGGGCAGCAGGCCGAAATTTCCCGGCCCGGCGCTGGTGATCAGCCCCTGCGCCTCTGCCCCGCCTTCCCGGTAGAGCCCGACCGGAGAGCGGTCATCATGATACATGCCCGCGTTCATCCCGAAGGCCAGCCGCAGCCCTTCGCCGGCAAGCCGCGCATCCACCGCCTCGAACGTACCGTAGGGGGTTCCACCGGGATCGTTGAGAAACAGCCGCAGCTCTTCCTGCGTCGCATCAACCCGACAGACGGAATAGGTCTTGTCCGCAAACGTCTCGTCCCGGCACTCGACGGCCGACGCCCCGGACGCGGTGGCCAGTCCTAGACCGATCAAGGCGAGCAACCGACGGCGCATGAGCGGTCAGTTCTCGACGTCGCGGCGCACGTCATCCTGCCCGAACAGGCGCCGGGTCTCGTCCATCCGGTCAAACGTCTCGTCCAGACGGAAGCGCAGATCGGGCGTGTATTTCAGCCCCAGCTTCTTGCCGATCATCCGCCGCAGCTCATGCTTGTTGCGCGCCAGCAGCTCGACGACGACATCCTGCCCCTTGCCGGCCAGCGGCACGACATAGGCCGTGGCGATCTTAAGATCGGGCGAGGTGCGGACCTCTCCCACCGTGATCGACAGGCGGTTCAGCTCGGGGTCGTGGATATCGCCCCGCTGCAGGATTTCCGACAGCGCACGGCGGATCGTCTCACCGACGCGAAGCTGGCGCTGCGAGGGTCCGGCCCCGTCATGATGGATATTGCGGCTCATGCCTCGCAGATAAGCCGATCTGCGCCCTTTGCCAAGTCGCAGCCTTGCGGATATGCAGTGCCGGCACGTTCTCGACCTCCCGAAGGAGCCCAAATGACCGATCTGACCCGCATTGCCGTGACCGGCGCCTCCGGCCGCATGGGCCGCATGCTGATCGAAACCGTGGGCCAGAGCGACCGCGCGACCGTGACCGGCGCCATCGAACGGCCCGGGCATGACTGGGTCGGGCGCGATCTCGGCACCTGCCTTGGCGGGGCAGAGATGGGGGTGATCGTAACCGAAGAGCCTGTGGCGGCGATGAAAGAGGCCGACGCGGTGCTTGATTTCACAGCCCCCTCGGCCACCGTGGGCTTTGCGAAGGCGGCCGCCGCGACCGGCACCGCCCATATCATCGGCACCACCGGTTTCGCGCCGGAGGATCTGGCCGCCATCGCCGGATCGGCCAAGGACACCGTCATCGTCCGCGCCGGCAATATGTCGCTGGGCGTGAACCTGCTGACCATGCTGACCCGCAAGGTCGCCGCCGCCTTAGACGAGGATTTCGACATCGAGATCGTGGAGGCGCATCACCACCGCAAGGTCGACGCCCCCTCCGGCACGGCGCTGATGCTGGGGCAGGCCGCCGCCGACGGGCGCGGCGTCGATCTCGACAAGGTCTCGGACCGGGGCCGCGACGGCATCACCGGCGCCCGCAAGCGCGGCGATATCGGCTTTGTCGCGATCCGGGGCGGCGGCATCGTGGGCGAACATGATGTGATCTTCGCCTCCGAGTCGGAACGGATCGTGCTGCGTCACGTCGCCGAAGACCGCGCGGTCTTTGCCCGCGGCGCGCTCAAGGCCGCGCTCTGGGCGCAGGGGCGGGCGCCCGGCGAATATGATATGATGGATGTGCTGGGCCTGTCGGACTGACGCCAGCCGCGCAGATCAGAAATCGACCGCGATGCCCTTCTTTTCCCAGTCGCCATAGCGCACCGGTTCCGGCCCGTCGCGCCCGCCCAGTTCCGGTGGCAGCTCCTGCGTCGCGGCCTTGCGGCGCCTTTCCTCTGCCTCGGCAAGGGCGCGCTGCGCGGCGGCGGGCAGATCGGTACGGGCGTCTTCGGACATGGCTGGCTTCCTTCTTCTGCGGCCCATGTTATACCGCGCGCCTGATGCCCGGCAAGGAAGCCCCATGACGCGCCCGCCCCAAGATCGAAAATCCTTTCACAAGGGGCCGCGCCGGCCCGGCGGCAAACCCGCGCCGAAACGCGACGACCGGCCAAAGCCGCCACCGGACCCGCGCCGCGCCGCCCTGATCCTGCTGAACGGCGTGCTGGAAGACCACAAGCTGCTGCCAGAGATGATGGGCCCCAAGGGTCCGCTCGCACGGCTAGACGCGCCGGCCCGGGCGCGGGCGCAACGCCTGGCCACGGAAACGCTGCGCCACATGGGCGCACTGGATGCGATGATCGCGCAACATGTGGCCCATCTGCCGCCCCTGCCCGTCCTGAACGTCATGCGCATGGCCAGCTATGAGCTCTGCTCCGGTGAGGCCGCGCATGGCGTCGTGAACTCCGCCGTGAACCAGATTGCCGCCATGGCCCGTCACAACCGGGCCAAGGGCATGGCGAATGCGGTGCTGCGCAAGATCGCGGCAGCGCCCGTGCCACCCGACGCCCTGCCGCCCGACCGTCTGCCCGACTGGCTGCGCCCGGCTCTGGTTCAGGCCTGGGGCGAATCGGCCATCGCCGGGTGCGAGACCGCGCATGCCAAAGGCGCGCCGCTTGACCTGACCCCGCGCGACCCCGCATCCGCGGCAACACTTGCCGGGACGCTGGGCGCCACGCATCTGCCCAGCGGATCGGTGCGGGTCGCCGGCCCGGTGCAGGTTTCTGCTCTGCCCGGCTATGAACAGGGCGAATGGTGGGTGCAGGACGCCGCCGCCGCCATCCCTGCCCGCCTTCTCAACGTAAAACCGGGCGAGAAGGTGCTGGACCTCTGCGCGGCACCGGGTGGCAAAACGCTGCAACTGGCGACAGCGGGCGCCCGTGTGACCGCGCTCGACATCAGCGTGTCGCGCCTGCGCCGGGTCGAGGAAAACCTGGCCCGGACCGGCCTGACCGCCCGGCTCATCACCGGCGATGCGCTCGAATTCACCGAATCCGGCTGGGACGCCATCCTGATCGACGCGCCCTGTTCGGCCACCGGAACGATCCGCCGCCATCCCGATCTGCCGCAAGCCAAGGACGGCAGCGATTTCGCGGCCCTGTTCGATCTGCAGGCCTCGATCCTTGATCACGCGCTGACCCTGCTGAAGCCCGGCGGACGGCTGTGTTTCTGCACCTGTTCGCTTCTGCCGGACGAGGGCGAGGTACAGGTCGAAGAAGCACTTCTGCGGCACCCCGGCCTTGCGACCGACCGCGATGCGCTTGATCTGGCGGGAATCGACCCGTCCTGGGTCACAGAGGAAGGCGGCCTGCGCCTGCGTCCCGACTACTGGCCCGACCTGGGGGGCATGGACGGATTCTACTGCGCCGTTTTGCGCCGTACAGCCTGACCCGGCACAGCTTTTCTACGAATCGCGATGACCTTCGGGCGCCATCCCGGTAAGGTGCCCCGGAACGCCCAAGAGCGACAGCAGGCAGAATGACCGAGTTTATCCCCAGGACAGCGGACGGCCCCGGCCTGAGGGACCGTCTGACGGCGCGTCTGACGGCGCGCCGCAGGCTGCCGACCGGATTTGCCTTTCCGCCGGAGCCCCGGACAATTGGCAGCTTTGCGCGGGGGCGGCAGATGCTTGCCGGGAATTTCCTGCTCGCGGGGCACCTGATCGAAGGCGGGGGTGACGATATCTGGTCGCTGCCCGCGACCGACGCCGCCTTTGAGGCGGAACGGCACGGGTTTTCCTGGCTGGATGATCTGGCCGCCGTCGGTGACGCCAAGACACGGCTGCGGGCTCAGAACTGGGTGCTGGACTGGATCCGGCTTTACGGGCGCGGCGCCGGTCCCGGCTGGACCGCCCAGCTGACGGCCCGCCGCCTGACGCGCTGGATCAATCACGCACTCTTCTACCTGCGCGGCACCGATCGCGACACCCATCAGCTGGTGTACCGCTCGCTGGCCCACCAGACGCATTTCCTGTCGAAACGCTGGAAATCCGTCCCCGCCGGCCTGCCGCGCTTCGAAGCGCTTTGCGGGCTGATCTATGCGGGCCTGTCGCTGGAAGGGATGGAGCGGCACGTCCCCGCCGCCCGTGCCGCGCTGGAACGCGAATGCCGCGACCGGATCGATGATCAGGGCGGCATACCGACGCGGTCACCCGAAGACCTGCTGGAACTTTTTGTCCTGCTGACCGATGCGGAGGCCGCCATGGGTCACGGCACGGTCCCGGCCGGCGATCAGCATCTGTCAGCCATTGACCGCATCGCGCCGGCCCTGCGCAGCCTGCGCCATGCCGATGGCAACCTGGCCCGGTTTCACGGCGGCGGACGCGGTCAGGAAGGGCGGTTGGACCATGCCCTGGCGACATCAGGCATCCGCCACCGCCAGTCACAGGGCCTGTCGATGGGCTTCGCGCGGCTGTCTGCCGGGCGATCCTCTGTCATCATCGACGCGGCACCGCCGCCACGTGGCCCGGCATCGCGGTTCGCCCATGCCTCCACCCTTGCGTTCGAACTGACGTCAGGGCGGCGGCCCGTCATCGTCAACTGCGGGTCCGGCCGCTATTTCGGAACCGACTGGCAGCGCGCCGGGCGCGCCACGCCCAGCCATTCGACGCTGAGCATCAAGGGCATGTCCAGCGCGCGGCTTGGTCAGGACGGCACCGGAACCGAAGACATTTTTGTCGACGGCCCCAATCGCGTCCCCGTCCGGATCACCCAGGCGACCGACGGGCTGAGATTTCAGGGCGGTCATGACGGATACCTGCGCAATTACGGCCTGACACATGCCCGGACGCTGGAGCTGACCTTCGACGGCCGCGCTGTCGCCGGTGAGGATCTGCTGATCGCCATCGAAGACGATGCCAAAAAGAAATTCCACCGCGCCCTGACCGAATCCGGCATGTCCGGCATCAGCTATCAGGTCCGGTTTCACCTCCACCCGGAGGTCGAGGCACAGCTTGATATGGGCGGCACGGTTGTATCCCTTGCCCTGAAAAGCGGAGAGCTCTGGGTGTTCCGCCATGACGGTACGGCAGAATTGCGACTTGAACCTTCCGTCTATCTGGAGAAAAACCGCCTCAAACCGCGTGCGACCACCCAGATCGTTCTGTCTTCGCAGGCCCATGACTCCGCCAGCCGCATCCGCTGGTCGATCGCCAAGGCCCAGAATACGCCGATCTCCATTCGCGACCTGAACCGCGACGGGATGGCCGGCGCGACCTGAGACCATAAAGGACCATGACCCAGATGACCGACCTTGCCCCCCTGCGCCGCGCGCTGATCTCCGTCTCTGACAAGACCGGGCTTCTCGATCTCGCCAAGGCGCTGTCCGGGATGGGCGTGGAGCTGCTGTCGACCGGCGGCAGCGCCGGCATGCTGCGCGATGCGGGCCTGACGGTGACCGACGTGGCCGATGTCACCGGCTTTCCCGAGATGATGGACGGCCGCGTCAAGACCCTGCACCCCAAGGTCCACGGCGGGTTGCTGGCGCTGCGCGACAAGGACACCCATCTGGCCGCGATGGAAGAACACGAAATCGCCCCCATCGACCTGCTGATCGTCAACCTCTACCCGTTTGAGGAGACCGTCGCGAAAGGTGCCGATTACGACACCTGTATCGAGAATATCGATATCGGCGGCCCCGCCATGATCCGCGCCTCCGCCAAGAACCATGCCTTTGTCACCACAGTCGTGGATACCGAGGATTACAGCGCCCTGCTGGAGGAGCTGAAGGCCAACGGCGGTCAGACCACCCTTGCCTTCCGCCAGAAGATGGCCCAGATCGCATATGCCCGCACCGGCGCCTATGACGCGGCCGTGTCGACCTGGATGGCCGCCGCAATCGAAGAGCCGACCCCGCGCCGCCGCGTGTTCGCCGGGACGCTCGCCCAGACGCTGCGCTATGGCGAGAACCCGCATCAGACGGCGGCCTTCTACACCGACGGCTCGCCCCGCCCCGGTGTGTCGACCGCGAAACAGCATCAGGGCAAGGAACTGTCCTACAACAATATCAACGACACCGACGCGGCGTTCGAGCTCGTGTCGGAATTCCTGCCCGCCAACGGCCCGGCCTGCGCGATCATCAAACATGCCAACCCCTGCGGCGTGGCCCGGGGCGAGACCCTGCGCGACGCCTATCTGCGCGCCTTCGACTGCGACCGCACCTCTGCCTTTGGCGGCATCATCGCGCTGAATCAGCCGCTGGACGGCGACACGGCCGAAGAGATCGTGAAAATCTTCACCGAAGTCGTCATCGCGCCTGAGGCCGACGCGAAGGCCCGCGAAATCTTCGCCGCCAAGAAGAACCTCCGCTTGCTGACGACCGGCGGCCTCGCCGATCCGCTGATCGCCAATCTGACGGTGCGCCAGGTCTCCGGCGGGCTGCTGGTGCAGGACAAGGACAATGGCCATATCGACATGGACGACCTGAAGGTCGTTACCGCGCGCAAGCCGTCGGAAAAGGAGATGGCCGATATGCTCTTTGCCTGGAAGGTGGCCAAGCACGTGAAATCCAACGCCATCGTCTATGCCAAGGACGGCGCCACCGTGGGCATTGGCGCAGGCCAGATGAGCCGGGTCGACAGCTCCACCATCGCCGCGCTGAAGGCCAAGCGGATGGCGGGCGAGATCGGTCTGGACGAGACGCCTGCCAAGGGCTCCGTCGTGGCCTCCGACGCCTTCTTCCCCTTTGCCGACGGTTTGCTGGCGGCGGCGGAGGCAGGGGCGACTGCTGTTATCCAGCCCGGCGGGTCGATGCGCGACGATGAGGTCATCAAGGCCGCGGACGAGGCCGGCCTCGCCATGGTGCTGACCGGCATGCGCCATTTCCGGCACTGAGGCCCCGACCTGATGCGCACTGTCTTTCTGGCCGGGTTCTGGACCATCGTTGTCGACCAGCTGACCAAGGTTCTGGTTGTCCATGTGATGGGGCTGATCGAAAAGGGCACGATCGAAGTCCTGCCGCCCTTTGTGACCTTCCGCATGGCGTGGAACACAGGCATGAATTTTGGCCTGATCGCGCATCATTCGGATCTGACCCGCTACGCGCTGATCGCCCTGGCCTGCATCATATCCATCGGCGTTCTGTTCTGGGTCTGGAAAGAAAAACCGCGCCGGATCGGATTGATTGCGGCCGGCCTGCTTGTCGGCGGCGCTATCGGCAATGTGATCGACCGCCTGATCTACGGCGCCGTAGCCGACTTTCTCAATGTGACCTGCTGCGGCATCAGCAATCCCTACGCCTTTAACGTTGCGGATATCGCGATCTTCCTAGGTGCCGCCGCGCTGATCCTGCTGCCGGCAGAGAAAGCCGCGTGACGAAAGCCCCGCAATCGGTTAATCCTCTGGGCCAAGGAATACGGGAGTGATCATGACCGCACCGAACCGCATGGTTTTGCCGGCGCTGATGGCAGCGCTGATGGCCCTGTCCGCATGCGGCGGACAGGATGGCGAATATCCGCTCCATAATATCCGGCAAAGCTCCAACGGGCCCGATGAATTTACCATCGTGCCGAACCGCCCCCTGGAAATGCCGCTGTCGCTGACCGAGCTTCCGCCGCCGACGCCCGGCCAATCGAACCGGACCGATCTGACCCCCGAAGCCGACGCGGTCGCAGCGCTTGGCGGCAATCCGGCGGCAGAACTGTCGCGCGGTGTCGGCGCCGGAGACGGCGCACTGGTCACCGCAGCCGGCCGCCGCGGCGTGGATCCCAATATCCGCACCGTTCTGGCCGAAGAGGATGCGGACTTCCGCAAGCGTCAGTACCGGTTCCGGAGGCTGCAGGTGTTTGCCGCCGACAAATACTATCCGGCCTACAAGAAAGAGACGCTGGATTCGCAGGCGACCAAGCGGCTCTGGCGTCGCGCGGGCGCACCGACCCCGACCGCACCGCCGGAATACTGACAGGTGCGCCAGTTGCAGGCTTAGGTTGCGGACCCGGGCTGGGTCGGGCTTTGAGCGTGCCCCCTGAACCAAAGACGCTCACGTTCCGGTCAAACTCTTGTCAGCCGGATCGCTTCGCTGTTGCGCCAAAGGCGCGCCGGTCTATTGTCTGGAAACGCGCCGGCATCCCGGCAGGCCATGTCCTGTCCGGATCCGCTGATGTCGGGCCAAGATAAAGGATCGCGCATGACCTTCCTCCCGACGGCAAAACTTCTTTCCGTGGCGGTATTTCTCACGACAACGGCAGTTGCCGCGCAGGCCCAGGAAGACCGGGTCAGTACCTTCGCCCTCGACAATGGCATGCAGGTGGTCGTCGTCGAAGATCACCGCGCCCCGGTGGTTGTCCAGATGGTCTGGTACAAGGCCGGATCGGCGGATGAGACGCCCGGCGTCTCTGGTGTGGCGCATTTCCTTGAACATCTGCTCTTCAAAGGCACAGACTCCCTCGAAAGCGGAGAGCTGTCCCGCACGGTCGCCGAAAACGGCGGCACGGATAATGCCTTCACCAGCTATGACCACACCGCCTATTATCAGCGCGTGGCCGCAGACCGGCTTGGCCTGATGATGTCGATGGAAAGTGACCGGATGCGCAACCTGCGCCTGACCGAGGACGACATCAGGACCGAGCGCGAGGTCATCATCGAAGAACGCAACCAGCGGACCGAAAACTCCCCTCAGGCGCTCTTCCGCGAACAGACCAGCGCCGCGCAATACCTCAACCACCGCTATGGCGTGCCGGTGATCGGCTGGCGCCACGAGATGGAGCATCTGAGCCTCGACGATGCGATGGACTACTACACCACCTATTACGCCCCGAATAACGCTGTTCTGGTTGTGGCAGGTGATGTGACCCCGGACGGGGTAAAGGCGCTGGCCGAACAATATTACGGCCCCATCCCCGCCAACCCCGATCTTCCCGAACGCGCCCGCCCGCAGGAGCCGCCGCAGACCGCCGCCCGCCGCATGGCCTATGCCGATCCGCGCGTGGCCCAGCCCTATGTCAGCCGCAGCTATCTGGCCCCCGAACGCGATCCCGGCGATCAGGAACAGGCCGCAGCCCTGACCCTGCTGGCCGAGGTTCTGGGTGGCGGACAGACCAGCTATCTGAACGAAAAGCTCAGCTTCGACACCCAGACCGCGGTCTATACCTCTGCCTATTACGACGGGACCTCGCTGGATGACACGACCTTTGGCCTCGTCATTGTGCCCGCCGCCGGTGTGACGCTGGAGGAGGCGGAAAAAGCGCTCGACGACACCGTCGCCCGGTTCATCGAGGAGGGTGTCGATCCCGAACAGCTCGACCGGATCAAGATGCAGCTGCGCGCCTCTCAGGTCTATGCGCAGGACGATGTGGAACGCATCGCCCGTCGCTACGGCAGCGCCCTGACGCAGGGTCTGACCATCGAGGATGTGCAGCAATGGCCCGATATACTGCAGGCCGTCACGGGGGAGGAGATCATCGCCGCCGCCAAGTCCGTCTTTGACCCGCGCCGGTCCGTCACCGGCTATCTTGAGGCGCCCTCCAGCGGCCCCGAAGCCGATGCGACCCCCGAAATTCCTGCCCCCGCAGCCGAGGAGGTCAGCCAGTGATCACCCGTTTCTTTTCTGCCCTCCTTATCCTTGCAGCCACCTTTACGACTGCCGCCCGGGCGGAGGTCGATATCCAGGAGGTCAAGACCCCCGGCGGTCTGACGGCCTGGCTGGTGGAGGAGCATTCGATCCCCTTCACCGCGCTTGAGATCTGGTTCAAGGGCGGCGCCTCCCTCGACCGGCCCGGCAAGCGCGGCGCCATCAACCTGATGACCGCCACGCTGGAGGAAGGCGCGGGCGAGATGGATGCGCTCGGCTTCTCCCGCGCAAAGGAAAGCCTGGCTGCCTCTTTCGGCTATGACGTCAGCGCGGACACGCTGAGTGTGTCTGCGAAGTTCCTCAGCGAGAACCGCGACGAGGCGACGGAGCTGCTGCGACAGTCCCTGATCGAACCGCGGTTCGACCAGGACGCGCTGGACCGCGTGAAGGCACAGATCGTGTCGATCATCCGCTCGGACGAGAAGGACCCCAACGACATCGCCGGCAAGGAGTTCAACACGCAGGCCTTTGGCGAGCACCCCTATGCCAGCGATATGAACGGCACCGTCGACAGCGTCACCGCCCTGACCCGCGAGGATATCCTGAACGCCAAGGCGGATACGATGGCCCGCGACCGCATCTACATCGGTGCCGTCGGTGACATCACACCGGATGAACTGGCGGCCCTGCTCGACAAGCTGCTGGGCGATCTGCCCGAAACCGGCGCCCCCCTGCCCGGCGATGTCGATCTGGGGCTGACCGGCGGCGTGACTGTCGTACCCTTTGACACACCGCAATCCGTGGCGCTGTTCGGGCATGCCGGGGTCGAACGCCATGGCGACGACTTTTTCCCTGCCTACATCCTGAACACGATCCTTGGCGGCGGCTCTTTCGAAAGCAGGCTGATGAAGGAGGTCCGGGTGAAGCGCGGCCTGACCTATGGCGTCTATAGTTTCCTCGTCGACCGCGACCATGCGGATCTCTGGATGGGTCAGGTGCAATCCGCCAATAACCGCGTGGGCGAGGCGATCGAAGTCATCAAGGATGAATGGGCCGATATCGCCGCAAACGGCGTCACGCAGGAAGAGCTGGACGCGGCCAAGAAATACCTGACCGGCGCCTATCCCCTGCGGTTTGACGGCAACGGCCCGATTGCCAATATCATCACCGGCATGCAGATCACCGATATGCCCATCGACTATGCCGACACCCGCAATGACCAGGTGAACGCCGTGACGCTGGAACAGGTGAACGACGTTGCACGCCGCTATCTCAAGCCGGATGATCTGCGCTTTGTCGTGGTTGGCCAGCCGGAGGGGCTGACCAGCACCAACTGACGGCCAGGGCGCCGGGTTCAGGCGAAGGCCGCGCCCGGCGTCAGGATCCCGGCCTCGATGCCGCGACGGCTGTACTGGATTGCGTTCCAGTAGGTCCGCGCGACCGGGCTTTCGGCGTCCAGCACGCCCATCTTGATCAGCAGCGCAACGATGGCCAGTTCGGCCCCGCGCGTCGTGCCGTCGGAAACTTTCAGAGCAATGCCCAGGCCCTGCTCCGGCAGGATCGCGGTGAACACCGCCTCCGCCCCGGTCTTCACGACCACCCGGCCACCCATGGCGCGCATCAGCGCCGTGCAGGCCCGACCCTCGCCCGCGACCATCTCCGGGAATTTGCCCATGCTCGTGACGATCCGCGCCGCCGCCTGCGACCGCGCATCGCTCCGCTTGTGAGCGGAGGCGAAGTAGCCCATGCCCCGCGCCAGCCCCGCCAGTGTCACCGCAAAGTTCGGCGCCGAACATCCGTCGACGCCATAGCCCGCCGCATCCTCGCCGCAGACGTCCTCCATGGCCCCCTTCACGGCTTTTTGAACGGGGTGGTCGACCTCCACATATTCGGCCCCGCCACCCAGCCGCTGGTTCAGCATCAGGAATCCGGCATGCTTGCCGGAGCAGTTGTTATGCAGCTGGCAGGGATTTTCCCCGGCGCGGATCAGCCCGTCCCGCGCCTCCAGATCGGCAGGCTCCTGCGGACCGCAGCGCAGATCGCCCTCGTCCAGACCCATCGACGACAGCCAGTCGGTTACCGCATCTGTATGAATATGCGCCCCATTATGGGAAGCAGAGACCAGCGCCAGCTGCTTTTCCGTCAGCTCTGCCCCGCCCTCAACCAGCGGCAGAGCCTGGATCATCTTGCACGACGACCGCGGGAACATGATCAGATCGGGGTCGCCCCAGCTCTCCACGATCTCGCCCGCGCCGTTGCAGATGACCGCGTGGCCCATGTGCCGGCTTTCGAGGATCCCCCCGCGCCAGAGCTGCGCCAGTTCAACGGATGTCGACATTCACGGAATCCTTATGCAAAATTCAGCCGATCGCTCTTTCGTCAGTGGCGACTATAGGTCTATTGTAGCAAAGTCGAGGACAAGCTCAGCGGCATGATGCCGGGACCGGTAGCGGCACAGACTGGGCAAAGACAGAGGCAAGGACAGCTTGGAGGCTGGACAACATGAATTTCGGTAAAATGCTGTGCCTGACCGCGGCTTCCGTGATCGGAGCCGTCAGCGTAGGTGCCGCATCCGCGCAGCAGGTCAGTGAGAATATCGTTAGCGAACAGCAGGACTGGGCAGTCTACGAAGAGGCCGATCCCAAAGAATGCTGGGCCGTCGCCGCGCCCAAGGAAACGGTGAATACCAAGAACGGTCAGGTTGTGACCGTGACCCGGTCACAGATGTTGCTGATGACCTTCTTCCGCCCGACCGCGGGCGTGGATGCGCAGGTCACCTTCACCGGCGGCTACCCTTTTGCGCCGGGCTCCACCGTGACGCTGAACGTGGATGGCAAGAACTTCGACCTGATCACCCAGGGCGAATGGGCCTGGCCGGAGAACAAGACGCAGGATGCAAGCATCGTCGCGGCGATGAAGGCGGGAGCCTCTGCCGTTGTCACGGGCCGCTCGTCACGCGGCACCCAGACCAAGGACACCTTCTCCCTCTCCGGCTTTACCGCCGCGGTGACGGAGGCGGAGAGCCGCTGCAAGTGATGTGACAGGGCCCTCGACAGGGTTCTGCGAAATGGACATGCTCCTCCCGTGACTGTTGCAAGTTCGGGGGGAGTTTTCATGTCTGCTGCGGTTCTGATCCTGCTCTGGATCGTCATCCTGTTCCATGTTCTGGCCTTCGTGGGCGAGGCCTTTCTCTGGATGCAGCCCGCGCTGCACCGGGGCCTCATTGCCAAGGTGAACCCCGGCTCGCCGCTCGATCCGCTGACAGAGGCGACGGCGATGAAGAAGCTCATGATCAATCAGGGCGTCTACAACCTGATGATCGCCCTGGGCGGGCTGGTCGCGGTGTTTCTGGGCGGCGCGGAAGGCGGGCTGGTCCTCGCCATGTTCATCTTCGCCTTTGCGGCGGCTGCGGGCGTGACCCTGGCCGCAACCAGTACGGCCTATGCGGGCGCCGCGTTGCAGGCCCTGCCGGGGATCCTCGGCATCGTGCTGATGCTGAGCTGAGCACCCGTTCCTTCGGATCGGCCTGACGTCTGCGATAAGGGCAGAGCCGGACCGCTGGCGGACGCGAAGCGCCCGCCCATGGGGGCGGTCGGGCGCTGCCCGGCGTGCCGCCGGGCGGGTGCTCCAATCCGCAGGCTGTTCATGTGGGCGTGAGCACCGGCCCATGGGAGTTTCCAAAACGCCCCGAATCCGCTATAGGCAGCACCTTCGCCCCAGGAGCCAGCCCATGACCGATGCGCCCCAGACCCCGGCCGCCGCGCCGATCACGCAGGATGTGATGACCCTTCCCCGCAAATTGCCGGAGGGAAAGCCGAACATCATTGGCCTGACCCGGGATGCCCTGCGCGACGCCCTGATCGACATGGGCACGCCCGAAAAACAGGTGAAGATGCGGGTCAATCAGGTCTGGCAGTGGATCTACCACTGGGGTGTGCGCGACTTTGCCCTGATGACCAACCTCGCAAAGGATTTCCGCGCCAAACTGGCCGAGCATTTCATCATCGAGCTGCCGGAGGTCGTGACGAAACAGGTCTCTGCCGACGGCACCCGCAAATACCTGATGCGCATCGCCGGCGGGCATGAGGTCGAGACCGTCTATATCCCGGAAACCGATCGCGGCACGCTCTGCATCTCCTCCCAGGTGGGCTGCACCCTGACCTGTTCCTTCTGCCATACCGGCACGCAGAAACTGGTCCGCAACCTCACCGCCGGGGAAATCGTCGGCCAGATCATGGTGGCCCGCGACGATCTGGACGAATGGCCCGAACCCGGCGCGCCCAAGGACGAGACGCGCCTGCTGTCCAATATCGTGCTGATGGGCATGGGCGAGCCGCTCTACAATTTCGACAATGTCCGGGACGCGATGAATATCGCCATGGATAACGAGGGTATCTCCCTCTCCCGCCGCCGCATCACCCTCTCGACCTCCGGCGTCGTGCCCGAGATCGCGAAATGCGCCGAGGAGATCGGCTGTCTCATGGCCGTCTCTTTCCACGCCACCACGGATGAGGTCCGCGACAAGCTGGTCCCGATCAACAAGCGCTGGAATATCGAGACGCTGCTGAACGCGCTGCGCGAATATCCTCGCCTGTCGAATTCGGAACGGATCACCTTTGAATACGTGATGCTGAAGGATGTGAACGACAGCGACGCCGACGCCCGCCGCCTGGTCAAGCTGATCTCGGGCATCCCGGCCAAGATCAACCTGATCCCGTTCAACCCATGGCCCGGCGCACCCTATGACCGGTCCGACTGGGCGCGGATCGAAAGCTTTGCCGATATCGTGCACAAGGCGGGCTATGCCTCCCCCATCCGCACCCCGCGTGGCGAGGATATCATGGCCGCCTGCGGACAGCTGAAATCGGCCACCGAACGGGCCCGCAAGTCGCGCAAGGAAATCGCAGCCGAAGCCGGGCTCGGCTGAGACAGCGCTTAAGCGGGAACCTGCCTGCGGGGGTCGCGTTGATCCCCCGCAAGGAGGCCCGATGGAACCCGCATTTCCCCCGCTCCCCCGTGAGACCGATCACGAGGGCAGACGCCGCAAGACAGGTGTAGAGCTCGAATTTTCAGGGCTCGACATAGACGAAACCGCCCGCATCGCCGCCGAGGCGCTGGACGGCCATGCCGTGCAGACCGCCGACCGCGAATGGGAGGTGCGTGGGTCCAGCATAGGCATTCTGGAAATCTACCTCGATACCGCGCTGCGCCATGCCGAACCCTCCCGCCTGCGCGACATCGGACTCGACCTCGGCAAGGAGGTGATCCCGGTTGAGATCGTCTCCGAACCGCTGACCTTCGAAGGTCTGGCCGATATCGACCGCCTCCGCGTGGCCCTGCGTGAGGCCGGCGCCGAAGGGACCCGTGCGGGCCTCGCCTACGGGTTTGGCCTGCACCTCAATCCCGCGCTCGCCGGGACAGAGGCCAAGCATATCGCCCATCCTCTCTACGCCTACGCGCTGATCGAGGACTGGATGCGCGACAATCGCCCCATCGACCCCAGCCGTCGCCTGCTGCCCTTCACGGACCCCTACCCGACCAAACTGTTGCAGGCCTTCTGCGACGAGGGCTTCGTAACCCCCGAAAGGGCGATGGACATCTACCTCGACAAGGCGCCATCGCGGAATTACGGCCTCGACATGCTGCCGATCTTTGCCTGGCTCGATGCCGATGCGGTCGACAGGGCCACCGGCGGCGAAAGCGCCGTCAAAGGTCGCCCCGCCTTCCACTTCCGCCTGCCCGATTGCCAGATCGACAATCCCGAGTGGTCGATCCGGCAGGAATGGGGTCGCTGGCGCATGGTCGAACAGGTGGCCGAAGACGAGGGCCTGCTGGCCCGGCTGATGAAGGAATGGGACGACGCCCACCACCGGGTTACCCTCCGCCGCAGACCCTGGGCGGAACGCTGCGGAGACATCCTGGCGGAGGCCGGTCTTCTGAAAGACGAGGCCGCTGCATGAGCAAACCCGTGATCGGCGTCACAACCTCGCAGAGGTCGGGCTGGCGCATCTTTCCGCTGGTCGCCCTGAACGTCTGGCTGGCCGGTGGCCGGGCTGTCCGCTGGGGCGCAGGTCGCCCGGCCGATATCGGCAGCGTGGATGGCATCATCATCGGCGGCGGCGACGATATCTCGCCCGAGCTTTACGGAGGACACCTCATGGCCTCCGCCCGGCTCGACCCGGCCCGCGATGCGCTGGAACGGCGCCTTGTGACCGAGGCCCGCGCGCAGAACAAACCCGTGCTCGGTATCTGCCGGGGTGCACAGATGATCAACGTGGCCCTTGGCGGCGCCCTTGATCAGGACGCCTATGCCACCCATTCGGACAGCCGCCATTACCGCACTATCCTGCCCCGCAAATCGGTTCAGGTGCAGCCCGGCACCCGCCTGATGGATATCGCCGGGCCAGAGGAAATGCGGGTGAACGCCCTGCATTCACAAGCGGTCAACCGGTTGGGCGACGGCCTCCGCGTCGCCGCACGCGACTCCGGCCATATGGTTCAGGCGATCGAGAGCACGCAGGAACCCTTCGCCCTGGGGGTCCAGTGGCACCCGGAGCATCTGTTCTACGCCCGTCGTCAGCGCGCGATCTTCGCGGCCCTTGTGGCCGCCGCCCACGCCGCGCGTGACAACAACAGTCAGCTGGCAGCGGCAGGGCAGGCTGCGGCGGCGTGACACTGGCAGGTCGCTGGCCCGACCCTTGCACCCTGCGCCGCAACCATGTCACCTGAGCCCATGCCCCACGATCACGGCCACCATCACCACCATCATATCCCGGCCGAGGGTGGCGACAGCCGCCTGATCATGGCCGTCGGGGTGAATATCCTGCTGACGGTGGCGCAGATTATCGCCGGGCTCTTCTCCGGCTCCCTCGCGCTGATTGCCGATGCGGTGCACAACCTCAGCGATGCGATTTCCCTCGTGCTGGCGCTTGCAGCCCGCAAGATCGCCCGCCGTCCCGCCGATGCCGCGATGACCTTCGGCTATGGCCGGGCAGAGGTCGTGGCCGCGCTCATCAACTACACCACGCTGGTCACCGTCTCCGTCTGGCTGGCTGTCGAAGGCGTCTCCCGGCTGATCTCTCCCCAGCCGGTGGAGGGATGGACCGTGGTGATCGTCGCAGCAATCGCGCTGGTGATCGACACCATCACCGCGCTGCTGACCATGCGGATGGCGAAGGACAGCGTGAACATCCGCGCCGCATTCCTGCACAACGTGGCCGATGCGCTTGGCTCCGTCGCCGTGATCGTCGCGGGCACGCTGATCCTGCTTTACGACTGGCGGCTGATCGACCCGATCGTGACGCTGGGCATCGCTGCCTATATCCTCTGGCATGCCGGGTCAGAGATCATGCCGGTCATCCGGATCCTGATGCTGGGCAGCCCTGCCTCCCCCTCCGCCGAAGAGGTCATCAAGGACCTGCGAGGCATCCCCGGCGTGCTGGACGTGCACCACATGCATCTGTGGCACATGCAGGAACACGAAACCTCGCTTGAGGCGCACATCGTTCAGAAAGACGGCACCGGCGATAAGGTCCGGCAGAGCGTCAAGACCCTGCTCGCCGAACGCTTCCACATCCACCATTCGGTGATCGAGATCGAGCCGGAGGCACAGGCCTGTCAGAACGCCCCCGCCATCGGGCACTGAAATGGGTCAGATCGTCCGTGGCTGGGGAATGCCGCAGCGCCGCTGCATCTCGTAAAAGGCCAGCAGGGATTTCGACCGCTCCTCCCGGAACCGCTCCCCTTCCGACATATCCGTAAACCGGTCGACGCGGAAATTGCGGAAATCCTGCCGCAGCTCGCACCAGGCGACCAGGGTCCATACCCGCCCCCAGAAGAAAAGGCCCAGCGGACGCAGGCACCGCGTGCTCTCCGCCCCGTCCTCCTTGGTATAGCGCGTCTCCAGCAGGACCCGCGCCTCGATCGCGGCCTCGATCCGGTCGAGCCTCTCGCGCACCTCATCCGACGGCGGCGCCACGGACAGCGCATGGATCTGCACCTTGTCGGCGCGCGACCGCGCATCATCCGGCAGCACGGCATTGATCTTGACCAGCGCCTCTTCCGCCGCCGCGGCCATGGCGATCCCGCCCCAGGCCCTTAGCAGGCGTGCACCTGCCACCAGTGCCACGATCTCATCTTGGGTGAACATCAGCGGCGGCAGGTCATAGCCCGCCCGCATCACGTAACCGACCCCGGCCTCGCCCTCCACAGGCACGCCGGAGCCGACAAGATCGGCGATATCGCGATAGATCGTGCGTTCAGACACCTCCAGCTTCTCCGCAAGCTGGGCGGCGGTGACAAGCCGGCCGCCCCGCAGATACTGGACGATCTGGAACAGGCGGTCGGCTCTGCGCATCAGGCGGCCTTCGCCTCGAAAAGCCCGATGGAATTGCCGTCAAGATCCTCGCAATAGGTGAAGGTCCCGACCGGGATCTCGATCGGCCCCATGACGACCTTGCCGCCCGCCAGTTTCAACCGGTCGGTGGTTGCCGACAGTGAATCCGGCACGGCCAGATGGATCGTCGGCCCGGTGCCCGACACGGCGGGCCGCCCGGGATAAAGATGGCCGTGGATGCCGGCGGTCGGCGCGTTGAAGCCGACAGTCGGGTTCGGACCCGTCTCGTCCCTGGTCATGGTCCAGTCAAAGACCTTGCCGTAAAATTCCATGCTCCGGTCGAGGTCGGTCACGGGGATTTCGGTCCAGACAGTTGTTGCGCGGTCACTCATGTCAGTCACTCCGGTTGGGTTGCAGTGACACCTCTCTGTCATACCCCTCCTGACAGCCTTCTGTCAGGAGGGTTCGGTCGTCGGCAGATTTCAGGCCGTTTTGAACAGCCCGATCCGGTTCCCGTCCGGATCCAGCAGCGTGATATAGGCCCCTTTCGGCAGGCTCACCGGCCCCTCCTGCCCTGTGGCCCCGGCGGCCATGGCTCGTTCCGCCGCCACCTCCAGACTGTCCGGCACTTCGAGGTAGATGACATTGCCCTGCCCCTGCCCCGGCGTGCCGGAGGTGGTCAGGTTGCCGCCCACACCGTCACGCCCAAAAGCCGCGACCCGCTCCGGCCCCATCATCATGGGCACCATGTCCCATCCAAAGACGGTGTTGTAAAACTCCGTCGCTTGGTCGAGATCACGGACCGGGATTTCGACCCATACGGTTGTCATAGTCATCTGGCTGTCCTTTCGTGGTAGTTCAGATGCCCGCCTCTTCGCACAGCCCTCCTGACAGCCTCCTGTCAGGAACCGCCCCCGCGGGCCTGCGCCAGCCAGTCCAGACCGGTTTCCGGCGATCCATCCGGCACATATTCGCCGCTGATCCAGCCATCATAGCCCGCCGCGCGCAAAGCATCGAAAAACCCGGTGAAATCAATCTCGCCGCTGCCCGGATGATGCCGTCCCGGATGATCCGCCACCTGGATATGGCGGGCACGATGCCCGTGACGTGCCCAGGTCCCGGCCACATCCCCGGTGATGCGATGCGCGTGATAGGCGTCGAACTGAAGCGCAAGATTGGGCGCCGCCACGGCATCCAGCACCCGCGCCGCCAGATCGAAACTCCCCAGGAAATAGCCCGGCATATCCACCGGATTGATCGGCTCTATCGTCAGGCTGAACCCACCGGCCTCGCCCGCCGCCCAGCTCAGGTTCTCCACGAAACAGGCCTCCGCCTCCGGCCCCTCCGCGACGCCTGCCATGATATGCAGATGCTCTGCCTTCAGGCTGCGGGCATAGCGCAACGCACGGCGGAAATCATGGCGGAACCGCTCCTCGCCCCCCGGCACCGCAGCAAACCCGCGCGCCCCGCCGGTATAATTCGGCGGCGGGCAGTTGATCAGGGCCAGTTTCAGCTTGGTCTGGTCCAGAGCATCCCTGATCTCCGGTACGGGCAGATCATAGGGAAACAGGATCTCGACGCCATCAAACCCCGCCGCAGCCGCCGCGAGGATGCGGTTGCCAGGCGTCAGGTCCTTCCACAGAAACGAGATATTGGCGCAGAGCTTCACGCGACACTCCCCAGTCGCGCGCAGGAAAGACCGCACCACCCGCGACTGTCAACGCCGGGCTAGGCCGACGGCAGGTCATCCGACGGGATCAGCGGAAAAAATGCCCCGCCGGACCAGAGCCCGAACCAGCGCTCGTCCCCGACCTCATGATGCACGCCGATCTCCACCAGCCGGTAAAAGCTCTTGCGGTCGATCAGCGCCTCCAGCCCGTCGCGCACCATGACATAGGGCGCGGGCTCCCCGGTCTCATCATCCCGTTCCACGCGGATGGGCTTATCCGGGCCGGCCTCTGTCGCATCGCTGACATTGGTGAGGAATCGCAGCAGCTGACCCTCGCCCGCGCCTTCCATTTCAAAGTCCACCGCGACAAAAGGCGCATCCTCAACCGTGATTCCCACCTTCTCCACCGGCGTGACCAGCACGTACCGATCCCCGTCCTTGCGCAGGATTGTCGAAAAAAGGCGCACAAGTTCGGGCCGGTTGATCGGCGTGCCTTCATGAAACCACGTCCCGTCCCGCGCGATCCGCATGTCGATCTCGCCCATATCCGGCGGGTTCCACTTGTGAACAGGCGGCAGACCCCGCCCCTTGGAGGCTGCCCTTGCAGAGGCAGCAATCCCCTCCGCATCCGGTTTCACGGTATTTTGTGCAGTCATTGCTTTTGCCATTCGTCAGGGTCGCGATACACTCAACACAACTATAGGGCCTGCCGGAGACTTTGCCATGAGCGCCACTGCCACCGACGAAGACCTCGTCGCCAAGATCGAAGCCGTCGAGGAGAAACTGTCGGAGGCCCGCAAATCCATCGAGCGTCGCTTCATCGGTCAGGAACGGGTGGTCGAACTGACGCTCGCCTCCCTGCTCTGCGGCGGCCACGGGTTGCTGATCGGTCTTCCCGGCCTCGGCAAGACCCGTCTGGTGGAGGCGCTGTCGACCGTCATGGGCCTCGATGGCAAGCGCGTCCAGTTCACCCCGGACCTGATGCCCGCCGATATCCTCGGCTCCGAAGTGCTGGAAACCGCCGCCGATGGCTCCCGCGCCTTCCGCTTCCTGCAGGGGCCGATCTTCTGCCAGCTTCTGATGGCGGATGAGATCAACCGCGCCTCGCCCCGTACCCAGTCGGCTCTGCTGCAGGCCATGCAGGAACGCCGTGTGACCGTGGCCGGTGAAGACCGCCCGCTGGGCCGTCCCTTCCACGTTCTGGCCACCCAGAACCCGATCGAACAGGAAGGCACCTATCCCCTGCCCGAGGCGCAGCTTGACCGCTTCCTCGTCCAGATCGACGTCGAATACCCGGACCGGGAGACGGAGAAGGCGATTCTTCTCGCCACCACCGGCGCCGAGGAGGATGAGTCCCATCAGGTCTTCTCGGCCGAGGAACTGCTGGAGGCGCAGCAGCTCCTCCGCCGCATGCCCGTGGGCGACAGCGTGACCGAACAGATCCTCGATCTGGTCCGCGCCTGCCGCCCCGATGATCCGACCGCCAGCGCCCGGGTCCGCGAAACCGTCAGCTGGGGCCCCGGCCCCCGTGCCGCGCAGGCGCTGATGCTGACCGTCCGCGCCCGTGCCATGCTGAACGGCCGCCTCGCGCCCTCGACCGAAGACGTGATCGCCATGTCGCGCCCGGTCCTGTCGCACCGCATGGGCCTGAACTTCGCCGCCCGCGCCCGTGGCGACAGCCTGTCGGCGCTGATCGACCAGACCGCCGCCACCGTCACCGGCGCAGAGGCCGCAGCTTGACCACGCCCCAATCCCTGAGGCAACGCGCCGAATCCGAAGCCGCCAGCTTCCCGCCCCTTCTGGCGCGGGCGGAACATCTGGCGGGCACGGTTCTGCTGGGCGATCATGGCCGCCGCCGCGCCGGGCTCGGGGATGATTTCTGGCAATACCGCCCGGTTCAGCCGGGCGACCCGCGCCGCTGGATCGACTGGCGCCGCTCTGCCCGCTCCGACGACCGGTTTGTACGGGAACGGGAATGGCAGATCGCCCAGTCGGTTATGCTATGGGTCGATCAGGCCGCGTCGATGCGCTTCACCTCCGACGACAAACTGCCGGAGAAATCCGAACGCGCCCGCCTTCTGGCGCTGGCCACCGCCGTTCTGCTGATCCGGGGCGGCGAACGCGTCGGGTTGACCGGCACGCTGCTGCCGCCGCGCCGGGCCCGCAATCAGATCCTGCGTCTGGCCGAATTCTTCTCCGTCCCCGATGCGGGCGATTACGGTGTGCCCGAACACCGCGCCATGATCCCCAACGCCCGTGCGCTGTTCGTGTCGGATTTCCTCGGCGATCTGAAAGAGGTCGAGCTGGGCCTGACCAAGGCCGCCGACCGCGGCATGCGCGGTATTCTGCTACAGGTTCTCGACCCCAGCGAGGAGGCCTTTCCCTTCAAGGGCCGCACCATTTTCCAGTCCGTTGGCGGCACGCTCAGCCATGAGACGCTGAAGGCCAGCGACCTGCGCGACCGCTACCTGCAGCGGCTCGCCGAACGGAAGGACCGCCTGTTAACTCTTTGTCAGGCAACTGGCTGGCAATATCTGCTGCATCACACGGATGCCTCGGCCCAGACCGCCCTTCTGCAGGTCTATCAGGCGCTCGACAGGGGGACCTCATGACGCTCGGCCCCATCGGATTCGCGGCCCCCTGGCTGCTGCTGGCCCTCGCGGCGCTGCCGATCCTCTGGATTCTGCTGCGCGCCGTGCCGCCTGCCCCGATCCGCCGCCGCTTCCCCGGCGTGGCCCTGCTGCTGGGTCTGACGGATGACGAAAGCGTCTCTGACCGGACGCCCTGGTGGCTGCTGCTCCTGCGGATGCTGGCCGTCGCCGCCGTCATCATCGGCCTCGCCGGCCCCATCCTGAACCCGCAGGAAGAGGCGGAGACGGGATCCGGCCCGCTGCTGATCGTGCTCGACGGCTCCTGGGCCGCGGCCCGCGACTGGGACGAAAGCGCCGATATGCTCGACGGCGTGCTGGCCGAAGCGGGCCGCGCCGGGCGCACCGCCGCGATCCTGCGCCTGACCACGCCGGAACAGGTCACCTTCCGCCCCGCCGACACGCTGCGCAGCCGTTTGCCTGGCCTCGCCCCGCGGGCCTGGGCCCCGACGGTGCAGATGATGGTTGCCGCAGCGGAATCGCTGCCGGAAGGCGATTTTGACACCTACTGGCTCTCCGACGGGCTGGACTATCTGGGCCGCACCCCGCTGCTGACCGCGCTGGAGGACCACGGCACCGTAACGATCTACGAAACCGCGCAAACCACCTACGCGCTGCGCCCTGTCACGGTAGAGGATGGCGCGCTTCAGGTCACCGCATTGCGCCCGCTCGCGCTCGGCCCGGCAGAGATCACGGTGCAGGCGATGGGGCGCGACCCCTCCGGCACCATGCGCACCCTGGCCAGCCTGCCCCTGTCCTTCCAGGATCAGGCGACAGAGGCGCAGGCAGCCCTTTCCCTGCCCGCCGAGCTTCGCGCCCGTGTCAGCCACCTCGCCATCGCCGGCACCTATACGGCGGGCGCCACAACTTTGTCCGACGACAGTCTGCGCCGCCGCGAAGTCGCCCTGATCGGCGCTCGCCAGGACGGAGAGACGCTCGACCTTCTCTCCCCCCTGCACTATCTGCGCCGGGCGCTCGAACCTTCTGTTGATCTGCTGGAAGGCCCGCTGTCCGACATCCTGCCGGCCAAGCCGGACGTCATCGTGCTGGCCGATGCCGCGACCCTGTCGTCGGGCGAGACGGACCAGATCCTCGACTGGCTGGAAGAGGGCGGCATGCTGCTCCGCTTTGCCGGGCCGCGGCTGGCCGCCTCTGACATCAGCCGCGATACCGAGGACCCGCTGATGCCCGTCCGGCTGCGCGCCGGTGGCCGAAACGTCGGCGGCACGATGAGCTGGGGAGAGCTCAAGACACTCGCCCCCTTCGACACGACCAGCCCCTTTGCCGGCCTCACCGTAGCGGAGGATGTCACCGTGTCCTCGCAGGTCGTGGCCCAGCCCGACCCGTCCCTGGCCGAACGTGTCATCGCACGGCTGACCGACGGGACACCTCTCGTCACCCGCAAGCAGATCGGACAGGGGCAGGTGGTTCTGTTCCATGTCACGGCCAATGCCGAATGGTCGACATTGCCTCTCTCCGGGCTTTTTGTGCAGATGCTGGAACGGCTGTCGGTGTCCTCCGCCATTGCCCGCCCCGAAGCGGCAGAGCTTGCCGGCACCACCTGGCGACCGGCGCAGTTGCTGACGGCGAGCGGCCGGCTGGAACCGGCCGGGACCCTGCCCGGCGTCGCTGGCGAAGACCTGATCGGGGCACCGCTGGGCCCGAACCTCCAGCCCGGGCTCTACGAAGGCACGGATCGGACGCTGGCCCGCAATGTCATTCAGGCCGAAGACACCCTGGCCCCCGCATCCTGGCCTGCCCGTCTGCGGATCGAAGGTCTGACCCGCGCGGAGGAAACACCGCTGGGCGGCTGGCTTCTGGCGCTGGCCCTTCTGGTGCTGGCGATCGACATCGTGGCGACGCTGGCGCTGTCCGGACGGTTGACCGGCCCGGCGCGGGCCCGTGCCACGACCACCGTCCTGGCCCTGTGCGCGGCCCTGTCGGCGCTGCCTGTCGGACAGGCGCGAGCCCAGGACAGCGGCGATGCCCAACGGGCGATCGCAGCCACGTCCGAGGTCGTTCTTGCCCATGTCGTGACGGGAAATGCCCGGGTCGACGACTTGGCCGAGGCCGGGCTGCGCGGTCTTGGTCAGATCCTGACCTTCCGCACCTCTGTCGAACCGGCAGAGCCGATGGCGGTGAATCTGGAAACCGACGAGATCGCGTTTTTCCCGTTCCTCTACTGGCCCATAACTCCGGATCAGCCGACCCCCTCGCCCGAGGCGTACCAGCGCCTGAATGACTATCTGCGCACCGGCGGCATGATCCTGTTCGACACGCGCGACTCGGACGTGGCGGGGTTCGGGACTTCCGGCCCCAATGGTCGCAAACTGCAGGCCCTGGCCGCACCGCTCGACATTCCGCCGCTGGAACCGGTCCCGGAGGACCATGTCCTGACCCGCACCTTCTACCTGCTGCGGGATTTTCCGGGCCGCCATGCCGGCCGCGATGTCTGGGTCGAAGCCTCACCGCCCGATGCCGAGCTGATCGAGGGCATGCCCTTCCGAAACCTGAACGATGGCGTGACCCCCGTTGTCATAGGCGGCAACGACTGGGCCGCCGCCTGGGCCGTCGATGAACGCGGTCAACCGATGGTGCCCGTGGGCCGCGGCTATGCCGGCGAACGTCAGAGAGAGATCGCCTACCGTTTTGGTGTGAACCTCATCATGCATGTGCTGACAGGCAACTATAAATCCGATCAGGTCCATGTGCCTGCCCTGCTAGACAGGCTCGGGCAGTGACGACCGAAGGCAAGACATAATCCATGACCGGCACCGTTATCTTCTCTCCCCTTCTGCCCTGGCCGGTGATCGCGGTCCTGCTGGCTATCGCTCTGATCGCCGTCGGGCTCGCCATCTGGAGGCGACTTGCAGGCTGGGCCTTCCGCGCCGTCGCAACCCTGGTCATTGCAGCCGCGCTTGCGGGCCCGTCATGGCGACAGGAAGACCGGGCCCCGCTGTCGGATATCGTCCTGATGGTAGAGGACCGGTCCGCGTCGCAGCGTCTGGGCGACCGCGCGCTTCAGACCGAACAGGCCGCCGAAGCGCTGGCTGCCCGGATCGCCGCAAGGCCCAATACCGAATTGCGACGCATCACGGTGAACGATGGCGAGGGCGACGCCGGGACAGAGCTGATGACGGCCCTGGCCGATGCCCTGGCCGAGGAACCCAGTGCCCGGATATCCGGGATGATCCTGCTGTCGGACGGGCGCCTGCACGACCTCGACAAGCTGCCGGACCTGCCGGCGCCGCTGCATCTGCTTCTGACCGGCGAGCCGGACGACTGGGACCGCCGTCTCATTGTTCAGAACGCGCCCGCCTTCGCCATTCTGGACGAAGAAGTCACCCTGACGATCAGGCTGGAAGACATGGGCGCGGCGCCCGACACAGGCGGGCAGGTCCCGCTTGATATTTCGATCGACGGGGCAGAGCCGCAGCGCGTCATGGTTGCCACCGGCCGCGATCTTGATCTGCCCCTGACGCTTCCGCATGGCGGTCGCAATGTGATCCGCTTTTCCACGCCGGAAGCCGAGGGTGAGCTGACCGCGCGCAACAATGCCGCGATTGTCCAGATGAATGGGGTGCGCGACCGTCTCCGCGTGCTGCTTGTCTCGGGCGAGCCGCATGCCGGCGGCCGGACCTGGCGAAATCTGCTGAAATCGGACAGCTCTGTCGATCTGGTGCATTTCACCATCCTGCGGCCCCCGGCCAAACAGGATGGCGTACCCGTATCCGAACTGTCGCTGATCGCATTCCCGACCCGGGAACTGTTCATGGACAAGGTCGATGATTTCGACCTGATCATCTTCGACCGCTACAAGCGGCGCGGGATCCTCCCCTCTCTCTACCTCGACAATGTACGCCAATATGTCGAGCGGGGCGGCGCCGTGCTTGTTGCCGCGGGGCCGGATTTCGCCTCTGCCGACAGTCTTTACCGGTCGCCGCTCGGGTCCATCATGCCGGCGGTGCCGACCTCGGCCCGTGTGCTGGAACAGCTCTATCGCCCGCAGATCACCGATCTGGGTCACCGTCACCCCGTGACGGCCGGGCTGGAGGACAGCTGGGACGGCGACTGGGGCCGTTGGACCCGCCAGATCGATGTCGACATCGCCGACAGGAGCGGGGAAGTGGTCATGTCCGGCATAGATGGCCGACCGCTGCTTATTCTCGACCGTATCGGAGAGGGCCGCGTCTCCCTTCTAGCCTCCGACCACGCCTGGCTCTGGGGGCGGGGCTACGAAGGCGGCGGACCGCAGCTGGAACTGCTGCGCCGGCTTGCACACTGGATGATGAAAGAGCCGGAACTGGACGAAGAGGCGCTGACCGCCGAAGCGACCGGCCAGACCATGCGGATCATGCGACGCACGCTTCAGGACGGGATCGGCAGCGTTACCGTCACCCGCCCCGATGGCGAAACAGAGACGCTGGATCTGACCGAGGCCAGCCCCGGTCTCTGGACCGGCGAATTCACCGGGCCGGACATCGGGCTTTACCGGCTGCAAGAGGGCGATCTGGAAACCGTGATCGGGCTGGGCCCGGCGGCGCCGCGCGAATTCGAATTGACCATCGCGGACGGAACCCTGCTGGAACCGGCCGTCGACAGCACCCGTGGCGGGGTCCTGTCCATGTCGGACGGGCTGCCCTCCCTGCGGGACGTCCGTCCCAACCGGCCGGCGGCCGGCCGTGGCTGGATCGGCCTGACCCCGCGCAATGCCTATGAGACGCAGGATGTGACCCAGGTGCCGCTGCTTCCCGCCTGGCTGGTCCTGCTGCTCGCTCCGGCCCTTATTCTGGCCGGCTGGCTCAGGGAAGGCCGGCGCTGACCCCGCTCGATGGGCCCGATCGGCAGGTCGGGTAGGAAAGATGTTGCCGAACCTGGCGCCGGAACGGCGATGATCCACCGAGCCTGCCCGGCCGGCATCGAACCCGATGGACCTCTCCGCCGCTATGTGAGAACGGCTCGGGTCTAATAGATCGACTTGCGATTATCGAATATGAACCTTCGTCTTCTGACCTGTCTCCCATTCTCTGCGGGATGGATCGGCCTGATCCTGGCTGGTCCGGTTCTGGCAGAAACAACGGGAAACGACCCCAGCCCCTTCCGACGTGGCGACCAGATGGGCACACCGGCAAGCTGCGACTCGCTGGACTACTGGGTGCATCAGTCCCCCATCAGCAACGATCGGGTGACGATGACGGTAGAAGGCCGGGTCATGACGACCGGGACAGAAGGCAACCGAAGGCTCTACACAATCTGCCCTGCCGCCGAGGTTCAGGTCACATGCGTCATCACCGGCCCCGTCCCCACGGCCACTGGCATAGCGGTTGTGGCAGGCGGATTTTCCAGGGTGCATGCCCGGCATATCCGGCTGGACCCCTGCCAGATCTATCCGGTTCCCGACAGGGCCCCGCCCGGTTGATCGCGGGCCATCGGGCAGAGCGTCGCAAACAGCCGCGCCTGACGATCTGACCTAGCCGCAGACCGCCTTGATCGCATGCGCAAGCGCCGGGATTTGCCGGTCCGTCAGCCCTGCGATATTCATCCGGCCATCGCCGACCATATAGACCGCATAGTCTTCCCGCAGCTGCTGCACCTGCCCCGGCGTCGCCGGCAGAAGCGAGAACATGCCCTTTTGGGCATTGAAAAACGCAAACCGGTCAGAGCCCGTGACGTCACGCAGAGTCAACGACAGATCCCTGCGCAGGCTGTTGATCCGAACCCGCATCTGCGTCAGTTCTTCCAGCCAGTCCTGACGCATCTCCGGATCATTCAGGATGCTTTCCACCACCTTCGCGCCGTGATCCGCGGGAAAGGAATAGGCCAGCCGGTTGAGCGTCGCGAGGGTGCCCGACACCAGATCGCGCTGCGTCTTTCCTTCCGTCACCACGATCACCGCGCCCGCCCGGTCGCGATACAGCCCGAAGTTCTTGGAACAGCTGACGGCAATGATCAGCTCGGGCAGGGCAGCAGCCAGCTGACGTGTCGCCGCCGCATCCTCCGCAATCCCGTCGCCCAGCCCCATATAGGCCAGATCAACCAGTACCATGACGCCGGTGTCGTGCAGCAGGTCAATGATCTGGGTCCACTGGGCCGGGCTGGGATCGGCGCCGCTGGGGTTGTGACAGCACCCGTGCAACAACACGATATCGCCCCGCGGTATGGCCGACAGGTCGGCCAGCATGCCATCGAAATCCAGCCCCCCGGCCACAGGATCGAAATAGCGGTATTGGGATACCGGCATCCGGATCTCCGCGCCGATCGCGGCGTGATTGGGCCAGCTGGGCGACGGGATATGAAGCCGCGCGTCCGGCTGGATACGGCGCATCAGGTCCAGCCCGTTCCGGACTGCGCCTGTGCCCCCGACCGTCGCCGATGCCGCAACCCGGTCAGATGACACCACATTATCCAGCACAAGCCCCGTCATGGCCTCCAGAAAGGCCGGGTCACCGTTCAGGCCGGTATACCCCTTGGTAGACTGTTCCGTCAGCAACCGCCGCTCGGCCGCCTTCACGGCTCTCATGACCGGGGTGATGCCCTCTTCATTCCGATAGACCCCGACCCCGAGGTCGATTTTGTCCGGTCTCGGATCGGACCGGAACGCATCCATCAGCATGAGGATCGGATCCTGCGGCTGAGGCCTGAGGTTCTGGAACAAGATCAGGCTCCTGTCGCCACGGGAAGGGTCGGGAAGGCGCCCCATTCCGCCCATGACCCGTCATAGAGGGAATGATTACGGTGTCCGACCCGTTCCAGCGCGAGGGAGAGGATCGCCGCCGAAATGCCCGATCCGCAGGTTGTGATCACTGGCTTGGCGAGATCGACGCCCGCCGCTTCGAACGCCGCTTTCAGTGCCTCCGGCGCCTTCATCGTCCCCTCTTCGGTCAGCAGTTCCGGATAGGGCAGGTTCAGCGAGCCCGGGATATGCCCCTTGCGCAGTCCCCGGCGCGGCTCATCTGCCTCGCCCTGAAAACGGGCGGCCGATCGCGCATCGAGGATCGTCGTATCCGCCAGTTTCGACGCGGCGGAAACCTGAGTGACATCCTTGACCAGATGGTTCTGGCGCCGGACCGTCATATGGCGATCCCGGACAACAGGCGGCATGTCCTCGATCGGCCGGCCCTCCGCCAGCCACTTCGGCAGACCGCCGTCCAGCACCGCGACATCCTCCTGCCCCATCAGCCGGAACAGCCACCAGACACGCGGCGCCGACAGAATGCCGGCCGCATCATAGACCACCACCTGATGCCCGTCGCCCACGCCCATGGCCCGCAACCGCGACATGAACTTTTCAACCGGCGGCACCATATGCGGCAGGTCCGAACGCAGGTCGGAGATCTCGTCGATATCAAAGAACCGGGCCCCGGGAATATGGGTCGAGACATATTCCGCCTTCGGATCGCGATCCGTGCCGGGCAGATACCAGCTTGCATCGAGGATACGCAGATCCGGATCCTCCAGATGCGCAGCCAGCCAGTCGGTGGAAACCAGGGTCTTCGGATCGTCCTGCATCGGCTAAATTCCTCTTGGTCTGGACAAGATGCCTACAGTCAAGGGGCCAGCCTCGCAAGTCCATCGCAGAGGAAAGCGGCGGCCCGGACGCTCAGCCGTTCTGCTTCAGCAGGCGCTGCTTCTGGCGGTTCCAGTCCCGCTTGGCCGAGGTTTCCCGCTTGTCGACGGTCTTCTTGCCCTTGGCGATGCCGATCTTGATCTTCGCCATGCCGCGATGGTTGAAGTACAGCACCAGCGGCACCAGCGTCATCCCCTTGCGGGCCGTCGCCTGCCAGAGCCGCGCCAGCTCCTTGCGCGACACCAGCAGCTTGCGGCGACGTCGCTCCTCATGGGCAAAGGTCTTGGCCTGCTCATAGGGCGCGATATAGCTGTTCACCAGCCAGAGCTCCCCGTCATCAACGGTGGCATAGCTCTCCGCGATATTGGACCCGCCGGCCCGCAGCGACTTCACCTCCGACCCTTCGAGCATGATCCCGCATTCGAGATCCTCCTCGATCGCATAGTCGAACCGTGCCCGCCGATTCTCGGCGATCACCTTGTAATTCGGATCTGTCTTAGCCTGTGCCATGATCGGGCGCTTTTAGTCGCTTCGGAAACTCCTGTCTATGTGAACCCGCGGGGACGGGATTCAAGACCGGGTTTGAATCCCGCGCCACAAGACGGCGCTGGATGTTCTGACCTGCGGATATATATTCCACGCAACCACAGGGAGGATATCACATGACACAAATGAAACGCATCGCGCTGGCCGAACGCCCAACAGGCTTTCCCACCGACGCCAATTTCCGGCTGGAAGAGGCCGAAGCGCCCGCGCCCGGCGAGGGCGAGGTGCTGGTCGCGGTGAAATACATGTCACTTGACCCCTATATGCGCGGACGGATGGACGACGGGCCGAGCTATGCCGCCCCCGTCCCCGTCGGCGGCACGATGGAAGCGGGCGCGGTGGGAGAGGTCATCGCCTCCAACGATCCGAAATTCAAACCGGGCGACATGGCCATGGGCATGTTCGGCTGGGCGACGCATGGCGTGGCCAAGGCCAGCATGATGCGCAAGGTCGACCCGGAGGCTGCGCCGATCCAGACCTCGCTGGGCGTGCTGGGCATGCCGGGCTTTACCGCCTGGGCGGGCATGACCGCCTATTCCAAGATGAAGGCCGGGGAGACGCTGGTTGTCGGTGCCGCCACCGGCCCCGTGGGGTCGATGGTGGGGCAGCTTGCCAAACGCGCCGGGCTGCGCGTGATCGGCGTCGCCGGCGGGGCGGAGAAATGCGAGATGGCCGTCAAGACCTTCGGCTTTGACGCCTGCATCGACCACCGCGGCAAGGACGCGAAGGCCATGCGCGAGGCGCTGGCGACCGAATGTCCCGACGGCATCGACATCTATTTCGAAAACGTCGGCGGTCCGACGCTGGGCGGGGTGATCCCACTGCTGAACCTGCATGCGCGGGTCATCATCTGCGGCATGATCGCCTGGTATTCCGGCGAGTCGGACGAGACAGGATCGATGCCGCTGCAGAAGCTCTGGCGCTATTCGCTGGTCAAGCGTCTGACAATCCAGGGGCTCTTGCAGACCGACCATGTGGCGCGGTTCGGAGAGTTCCTGCGCGAAGTGACCCCGCTCGTCGCCTCCGGCGAGATCGCCTATGTCGAGGACGTGGCCGAGGGGCTGGAGAACGCGCCTCAGGCCTTCATGGGGCTGCTCAAGGGCAAGAACCTGGGCAAGCTGGTGGTGAAGGTGGCCTGATCCGGCGGCGCGCGCCCTGCCGGGCGCGCATTCGATGCTGGGGTAAGGGGGCCCAGTCCAACCGTTAATAGCAGTGCCCCCTATGCGCCACGGGGCGGCTAGGTGCACCATTGCTCCCATTCTTCTCGGATAGTGCAAATAACGGCGAAGGAAGGGGGCGCTGCCCCCTACCGACATATGCGGAGCATATGTCGGCCACCCCCGGGATATTTTGGGCAAGAAAAAGATCAGGCGAAGAGCGCGACCAGCTGCTGGGCATTGGCCAGGAGCCGGCCCGCACGGTCGCGGATCTGCATTTCCTGCACGGAATAGCCATCGGCGGAATGGCGCGAGGTGGTGCGGGTGAGCTGCCAGTCGCAATTGTCCGGCATGCGGGCGATATCGACGCCCCAGGTGACCGTGCTGATCGGGGCGCCTTCGGTGAAGGTGGTCATTACAGCTGGCGGCAGGTTGTCGGCATTGCAGATGAAGGCCAGTTCCGGGTCGAGCCCCTCCCGATCCGCCAGCCGGGTCCAGACCACCATCTCCGGCCGGTCGGAGCCGGTGCCCAGCTGGGCGCCATCGGCCAGCCGGGCCTCGAAATTGCGGAAAAAGCTGGGGCCGTTGGAGCGGCGGATGAGCTCCGGGCTGTCCTCCGGGCCGGGGAGCTCCGGCGCGGGGCCGTAGTCATGGGTATAGGCGCTCTCGCGCGGGCCACCGAAGACGAAGGTGCAGCGGGCACCGAGGGCATCGCCGCTGATGCAGTCGACCTGCACGAAGCTGGCGGTGCGACCGGCACGGATAAGGGTCACATCGAAGGTCACCTCTTCGGTGATCGGGCGCAGGAAGCTGACCTGCATCGAGCGCAGGACGGGCAGATCCGGCAGGCTGCGACGCACGGCGGCAAGCGCCAGCGCGGCTGTGATCCCGCCGAAAGCTGTACGCCCCTGCATCCAGTCCGCCGGGATATGACCGGAGACGCGGCCATCACTGCCGGTTAGGCTGCCGAGGATGGAGGCTAGCGAGGGGAGCGGGTCGTCGGTCATGGGCACTCGGTCATAAAGAGATAAAAGGGCCGGGGAAGACCCCGGCCCGATGATATCAGCCTTAGATCAGGCGGCCTGCGCAACGCGGGCCAGGTGATAATCGGTATCGCCCAGCTGCGCGTCGATCATAATGATCCGCTTGGCGTAATGCGAGCCGGGATATTCCCAGGTCATCGCGATGCCGCCATGCATCTGGATCGCCTCTTCGGCCACCAGACGCCCGGCGCGGCCGATCAGGTTCTTGGCCATAGAGCAGTATTTGCCCGCATCCGGCCCGCCGAGCTCCGCCGCCGCCTTGATGACGATGGAGCGGGATTGTTCGATCTCTGTCAGCATGTCGACGGCGCGGTGCTGCAGCACCTGGAAGGTGCCGATGGGACGGCCGAACTGCTTGCGCTGGCCGAGGTAATCGACCGTCATCGCATGCAGCACATCCATCGCGCCCACGGCTTCGGAGCAGAGCGCCAGGATGCCCGCGTTGATCGCGTCATCGATGGCCGCACCCGCATCGGAGAGGATCAGCGTCGCGGGTGCGTTTTCCAGCACGACCTCCGCCGCGCCTGCCCCGTCCATAAGCGCATAGCCGGTGACGGAGGCATCGGATGCCGCGACCTCGTAGACCGACAGGCTGTCGCCCTCCTTGGCCGCGATCAGGAAGGCATCCGCATCCTGCCCGCCATAGACGATGGACTTGCGGCCGGTGATCTTGCCGCCCGAAACGGTGGTCGTCATGGAGGTGAGGTCATAGGGCGCATCAAGCTCGCCCAGCCCCACGGCATAGGTCTTGGACCCGGCCAGCAGCTCTTCCTGGTCCGCCCCGGCGGCAGTCAGCAGCCGCGACGCCATGAGCGCGCCCAGAACGGGCTCGGGGCAGAGCGTGCGGCCCAGCTCCTCGAACACCACGGCGATGTCGAAGCCGGCGCCGCCCATGCCGCCGGCCTCTTCCGGCGCCAGAGCAAAAAGCGCGCCGAGTTCGGTCAGCTCGCCCCATTTGGCGGGGTCGTGGAAGGGCTCTGCATAGGCGACCTTGTTGCGGTGCTCGATGCCATATTTATCTGCCAGGTAACGACGCAGCGTGTCCTGCAGCATCTGGCGGTCTTCAGTCAGGTCAAAGTTCATGGATCAGAGCCCCAGCATGGTCTTGGTCAGGATGTTCCGCTGGATCTCGTTCGATCCGCCGAAAATCGAGGTCTTGCGGTTGTTGAAATAGCGCGCCGCATTATTGGCATGGCCGTCAGGCGCCACATCGAGGTTCGACCCCGAGAGCGATCCCGGGAAGGGTGCTGCATTGGGCCCGAGCGCCCGGCGGCCGAGGTCCTTCAGCTCCTGATTGATGACCGTGCCCTTGATCTTGAGGATCGAGGTTTCCGGCCCCGGCGCGCCGTTCTTCTGCGCGGTAAAAAGCATCCGGAGGTTGGTGATCTTCATCGCTTCCAGATCGATCTCTGCCTGGGCGACGCGGGCGGCGAAAAGGGGATCTTCGGCCAGCGGTTTCCCGTTGCGCATGACCTTCTTGGCCAGTTCCTTGACCTCTTCCAGTTCCAGCATGGAAAAGCCCACCCCGGCGATGCCGGTACGCTCATGCGTCAGCAGGTATTTGGCGATGGTCCAGCCCTTGTTTTCCTCGCCCACGAGGTTCTTGTAGGGGACCCGCACATCGGTGAAGAAGACCTCGTTCACCTCATGCCCGCCCTCGATCAGCTTGATCGGGCGCACTTCGACACCCGGCGTCGACATGTCGACAAGGATGAAGGAAATGCCTTCCTGCTGTTTTACATCCGGATCGGTCCGGCAGAGGCAGAAGATCCAGTCGGCATGCTGGCCGAGCGTGGTCCAGGTCTTCTGGCCGTTGATCACCCATTCGTCGCCATCCTTGACGGCACGGGTCTTGAGCGAGGCAAGGTCAGACCCGGCACCCGGCTCAGAATAGCCCTGGCACCACCAGTCATCGCCATTCAGGATGCGCGGCAGGTAGTAATCCTGCTGCTCTTTGGAGCCGAACTTCTGCAGCACCGGCCCCAGCATCGACAGGCCGAAAGGCACGATGCGCGGCGCATAGGCAAAGGCGGCTTCCTCGTCGAAGATATGCCGTTCCACCGGGCCCCAGCCCGGACCGCCGAATTCCTTGGGCCAGATCGTGCCCAGCCAGCCCTGCTTGTTCAGGATCGCGTGGTAGCGCTCCATGACCTCCTTGGTCAGCTCGCCGCCGTTCTTGACAGCATCGCGGATGTCGTCCGGCAGGTTCTCGGCAAAGAAGTCGCGGACCTCCTGACGGAAGGCCTCTTCTTCGGGGGTGAAGTTCAGGTCCATCTTGGTCCTCCTCTTACTTGTTCATATCGGCGAAGGTCTTGCCCTCGGCGGCCATCTTGCGCAGCAGGTCAGGCACCTGCCAGTAATAGGCGTCTTCCTGGCCGTAGGTCTCCATCCGCTTGACCAGCGCCTCTGCCCCGATCGTATCGGCGTAATGCAGCGGGCCGCCGCGGAACCGCGGGAAGCCGTAGCCGAAGAGGAAAACCATATCGACATCGACGGGCCGCTTGGCGGTGCCATCCTCAACCACGCGGACAGCTTCCGCGATCATCGCGGTCATGTAGCGGTCAACGATCTCCTGATCGGTGAAGGTCTTGGGCGTGATCCCCTTTTCGGCGCGGACCTCGTTGATGATGGTCTCCACCTCGGGGTTCGGGACCGGCGCGCCGGTCTCGTACATGTAGTAGCCCTTGCCGGTCTTGCGGCCGAACCAGCCGTTTTCGCAGATCTTGTCCGCGACATCGCCGGCATAGCGTTCCTTGGGGTCCAGCCCCTCTTCCTTCTTCCGCTGACGGGTGAACCAGCCGATGTCGAGGCCCGCAAGGTCGCCCACCTTGTTCGGCCCCATGGCAAAGCCGAAGCCTTCCAGCGCGTCATCCACCTGCTGCGGGGAGGCGCCGTCAAGCACCAGATAGGCATTTGTCTTGCCGTAATGCCCAAGGATGCGGTTGCCGATGAAGCCGTCACAGACCTGCGCCAGCACGCCGACCTTGCCCAGCTTCTTGGCCAGCGCAAAGCCGGTGGCCAGAACGTCCGGCGCGGTCTTGGCGCCCTGCACGATCTCCAGCAGGCGCATCACATGCGCGGGAGAGAAGAAGTGCAGCCCCAGCACGTCCTGCGGCCGGTCCGTCATCTCTGCAATCGCGTTCACATCGAGGTAGGAGGTGTTGGAGGCCAGGATCGCGCCCGGCTTGCAGATGCTGGTCAGCTTGCCGAAGATCTCCTTCTTGATCTCCATCTTCTCAAAGACGGCCTCGATCACCAGATCCACATCGGCGAGGTCTTCCATGGAGAGCGAAGGCTCCAGCATGGCCAGCGCTGCATCCCGCTTTTCCGCGCTCATCTTGCCGCGCGACACCGCGCCGTCGAGGTTCTTGGTGATCGTCGCCACGCCACGATCCAGCCCCTCCTGCTGCACTTCGATCAGCCGCACCGGGATACCGGCCAGCAGGCAGGAGGTGGTGATGCCCGACCCCATGGTGCCGCCGCCGATAACACCGATCTTGTCCAGCGGACGGGTGTCGCCCTTGGCTTCGGGGATGTTCGACACGGCCCGTTCGCCAAAGAAGGCATGGATCAGGCCGGAACGCTGCGGGCTCTCCATGCAGCGGATAAAGCACTCCCGCTCCACCTTCAGACCCTCGTCCAGCGGCTGGACAGAGGCCGCGATGGCCTTCACGCATTCCGCGAGGTTGATCAGATGCGGGTTCTTCTTCTGCACCATCGCCAGCGTCTGTTCGATGGCGGCGTCATCCGGCGCGGTCTCGATCTCGGAGGTGCGGCGCGTCGGCAGGGTGCCTGCGATCACTTCCTTGCCCATGGCGAGCGCAATCTCCCGCGCATCGCCCGGCTCCACCAGCTTGTCGATGGCGCCCTTCTCGAACCCCTCTTCGACCTTCGCATGCCGGCCTGAGATCGCCACATCCAGCGCATAAGCGATCGACGCCACGCGCGGCAGGCGCTGCGTGCCGCCCGCGCCGGGGATGATCCCCAGTAGCACCTCGGGCAACCCGTATTTGGACCCTTTCATCGCCACGCGGGCATGCGAGGCCAGCGCCAGCTCGAACCCGCCGCCCAGCGCGGTGCCATGCAGGACCGACACGGTGGGGATTTCAGACGCTTCGAATTCGTTCAGCACATCCGGCAGCGAGGGCATCATCGGCGGCTTGCCAAATTCGCGGATATCGGCGCCCGCGACATAAGTTCTTCCGGCACAATAGAGCGCGATGGCCTTGGCGATCTTGTCCTCGTTGATCTCCCGCACGGCGTCCAGCAGGCCCTGACGGACGGCCACACCGGTCGCGTTCACCGGCGGGTTGTCGATGCAGATCAGCGCGACATCGCCTTCGTAGCCGTAGCTGACGGAGTCGCTGGTGGATTTGGATTCGGCCATGGCTGGTCCCTTACTGTCTCACAATTTCCCATGGAAGGTAGGCGCGCAGCGGCCTATGGCCAGCGCGTCTCCTCCCTCTCTTGACCGGCAAGTTATGCGGCGCGCGTGGAGTCGTCAACATTGTGGAACTGAATTTTGCAATGCAGAAATTCAGCCCGGAATGATTTCGAACTTCACCACGTCGACCATGCCCCGGTCGGTGATCTTGAGCGCCGGGATCACCGGCAGGGCCAGGAAGGCCAGCTGCAGGAAAGGCTCGCCCAGCGTCACGCCAAGGCTCTTGGCGGCAGCCCGCAGATCGACCAGCCGGTCGTGCACCTCCTCGAAAGGTGCCTCGCTCATCAGCCCGGCGACGGGCAGCGCCAGCTCTGCCAGCACCTCCCCGCCCTTCACGACGACAAACCCGCCCTGCAGCGCGCTCAGCCGGTTCGCGGCAAAGGCCATATCGGCACAATCCGCGCCAACCACCGCGATATTGTGATGGTCGTGACAGACGGTGGAGGCAATCGCGCCCCCCGTCAGCCCGAACCCCTTCACGAACCCCGTAGCGACATTTCCGTTGATCCCGTGCCGTTCCACCACCGCGATCTTGACCAGATCGCGGGTCAGGTCCGGGCGCTTGTCGCCATCGGCAATGGCGATCTCCTCCACCAGATGTTGGGTGATGATCTTGCCGGGCACGATGCCGATGACATCGGTCCGCTCCCGGTTGCCACCGGTCCGGAAATGCCCGGCCTCCATCTTCGGCGCCTTGACCGACCCCTGCCCGACCGGCGGCACCACCCGGCGCGCGGCAAAGGCTTCTGCTCCCATCCGGACACCACCGGCGAACACCATCTCTGCCCGGCAGTCCTCCACATCCCGCAGGCAGACGATATCCGCCCGCTTGCCCGGCGCGATCTGGCCACGATCCTTCAGGCCAAAGGCCTCCGCCGCCGACAGCGACGCGGCGCGATAGACGGCCAGCGGGGGCCGCCCCAGCCGGATCAGCTCCCGGATCATGTAGTCGAGATGCCCGTGTTCCGCGATATCCAGCGGGTTACGGTCGTCCGTACACAGGCACATGTAGGCCGAGGTCACCTCGCTGAGCAGCCCCTGCAAGGCATGCAGATCCTTCGACACCGATCCCTCGCGGATCAGCACCCGCATCCCCTTCTGCAGCTTCTCCCGCGCCTCCGCCTCCGTCGTCGCCTCATGCTCTGTCCGGATGCCAGCGCTGACATAGGCGTTCAGATCCCGGCCCGTCAGCTGCGGGCAATGCCCGTCGATATGCCGCCCGCGAAACGCCTCCAACTTGGCCATGCACTCCGGGTCCTGAAAGATCACGCCGGGATAGTTCATGAACTCCGCCAGCCCGATCACCTGCGGATGATCCATCAGCGGTACCAGATCGTCCGCCAGAATACGCGCCCCCGCCGTTTCCATATGCGACGACGGCACGCAGGAGCTGAGGTTCACGCGGATATCCATCACCGTCTCGGACGCGGCAGACAGGAAATAGTCTATCCCCGGCACACCGATCACATTGGCGATTTCATGCGGATCGCAGATCGCCGTCGTCACCCCGCGCGGGCCGACGCAGCGGTCAAACTCATAGGGCGTGACGAGGGAGCTTTCGATATGCAGATGCGTGTCGATAAACCCGGGCACCAGCGTCAGGCCGGAGACATCGACAACCTCCGCCCCTTCATACTCTGCACCGATGCCGACAATCGTGCCGCCGCAGATCGCTACATCGCCCGCGATCCGGTCGCCTGTGACCATGTCCCAGACCGTGCCCCCCCGCAGCACCAGATCCGCCGGCGCATCGCCGCGCCCCTGCGCGATCAGACGGGAAAGCTCTTCGGCCATGGGGCACCTCCTGCATTTTCACCAAGGCAAGCCCAGAGGGACGGGTTTGTCCAGCCCTGCCCTTGCCCTCCGCAGCGTTCGGATCAATATGCGGGCAGCAAGACAAGGACCTGTCATGAGCCTCTTCCCCATCCCCGCCACGCCCGAAATCCCCGTCCTCGGTGAAACCGAAGGCTATGCCGTCCGTCGCATCTTCTGCGTCGGCCGCAATTACGAAGATCACGCCAAGGAGATGGGGGTGGAGGTCGACCGGGAGGCACCCTTCTACTTCACCAAGGCCCCTGCTGCGCTCTGTCTGACCGGGACCAGCGTCCCCTATGCGCCCGGCACATCGAACTTCCACTACGAGATGGAGCTGGTCGTCGCCCTCGGCGCCCCCGCCTTCCGCGCGACGGAAGAAGAGGCGAAGGCGGCCGTCTATGCCTATGCCTGTGGCCTCGACATGACGCGCCGGGACCGGCAGCAAGATGGCAAGGATCAGCGCCGCCCCTGGGACCTCGGCAAGGATTTCGAGAATGCCGCGGTGATCGCCCCGCTGACCAAGGCCACCGACTATGCGATCAAGAACCAGCGCATCACCCTCGCGGTGAACGGAGATGTGAAGCAGGACGCCACGCTTGACCTGCTCATCCATGACGTTCCCGCCGTCATCGCGCATCTGTCCGGCTATTATCACCTTGGCGCGGGCGACCTGATCTATACGGGAACGCCAGCCGGCGTCGGCCCGGTCACGGCAGGCGACACCCTGCACGGAGAGATCGAGGGCCTCACCCCTGTCGACCTGACCCTGACCACACCCGAGTGAATGGTGCTGAAAAGGTTAACAGCGGCGAGGTGACGCAGGGGTACGGCGTATATCCACTTAAAGATATATTTGATTAGCATTTTTATACGCTTAGCTTAAAATACACGTCGAAACTGCTGTTGAAACGAGGCGGGCGGACATGCCGCATCGCAGAAAAATCCGTGCAATCCCGGCCATGCACGTTAATATATCCACATGAGTCGCAAGCAACGCCTTTCTGCCGACGACTGGCTGCGCGCCGGTCTTGAGGCCCTCGCCGCTTCGGGCCCCGAAGCGCTGAAGGCGGAGCCTTTGGCGCGCGCGCTTGAAACCACCAAGGGGTCTTTCTACTGGCATTTCGACGATGTGCCGCGCTACCGGCGGGCGCTGCTGGATTTCTGGCGCGATCTGGCCTCTGGCACCCCCGCCGCGCCCGATGAAAAGGCGGAGGCCGTCTCTCTCCTGCACAAACTCATGCGGGACGGGTTCGGCGGTGACGAAGCCACCGAAACCGCGATGCGCAGCTGGGCCATCAACGACCCGGATGCGGCCCAGACCCTGCGCAACCTCGACCTGCGGCGGATCGAATACCTGCAACAGGTGCTGCGCCAGCTGGGCGTGACCAATCCCGACATCGCCCGCTCTCTCTATGCCGCCAAGGTCGGCATGGCGACGCTGTCCGAAGATGCCGCCGATCAGGATGCGTTGACCACTCTGGTCGATCTGGTGCTGGCCCTGCGCTAACCCATCCGTTTCCGGAATAGCTCCACGAACCGCAGCCGCGCTTCGGGCAGCGGCTTTGACCCCAGATCCGGCGCCAGATGTTCGGTCAGGAAATGCCCGGTGACACGGAACCCCTCCGCCACCTCCGCATCCGTCCCCTCCCCCTGCCGCAGCAGCACCGGCGGCAAGGGCAGCAGGCGGTCGGCATAATCTCCCGCCCCTGCCTGCGTCACCGCGCGACCCGTCCGGGGAGAGATATAGGCCAGCCCCTCCGTCGCCCCGGTCACGGCGCAGGAGGTGAGGTCCAGACCAAAGCCCAGATCCTCCAGCAGCGCCATTTCCCAGTGCAGATAGGCCAGTGGCCAGAGATCGCCCTGCCCCAGCAGATCAAGCAGCGCCTCCGTCGTCCGATAGAGCCGCCCGTGCGGCTCGCGTTCCGGCAGGGCGAAACACAGCAGCGACGTGACGGCGTTCAGCCCGGCCAGCGCCAGCCGGTCATCCATGACCTGCGCCCAGCGGGACCGCTGCGGTTCGACCACGAAATGGCCCATATGCTCCTGCAGCCGGGCCTTCCACGACACGTCCAATTGCGCACCGGGCTGCAGCGTCGGCGCCATCTTGCGCCCGCCGCCGCCGCGCACGACACCCACATGGCGCCCATGCGAGGGGGTGAAGACCTCGGCAATCGCCGCGCTCTCCCCATGCCGCCGGACGGCCAGTAATATGCCGGTGTCTCGCCACTCCATCCCCGTCTTATCCGCCGACTTGATCGGTGCCGCAAGTTGGCGCATGGATGCGGATATGGAGACTTCGGCCCACGCCCGCATCTGCGCCGCCCTGATCGCGGTCCTCGCCAGCGCCGCGCTGGTTGCGCAGGCCGTGGATGTGGCGCTGAACAACCCCGATATGACGATCGCAGCGGTGATCTGGCGGCTGCTGCGCTTCTTTACCATCCTGACCAACGGCATCGTTGCAGCGCTCTGCCTGCGGATCGCCGTTGACCGGAAGACACCCAAACCGCGCTGGCTGGGCGGTGTCACGCTCTGGATCGCCATAACGGGCGTCGTCTACCACCTGCTGCTGGCCGCGACGGACGGGCCCAATGTCGGCTGGGGCTGGTGGGGCAATGCGGGGCTGCACACGGCGGTGCCGGCGGCCATGCTGCTCTGGTGGCTGGCCTTTGCCCCGAGACGCGGCCTTACAGTCGGCGCGGCCGTCCTGTGGCTCAGTTGGCCGCTGCTCTATTGCGCCTATGCGCTGGTCCGGGGCCAGTTCAACGGCAACTACCCGTATTTCTTCCTCGACCCGGTCAAGACAGGCTGGCCCGGCGTCGCGACATGGATCGCCATCCTCGGCGCGGCCTTCTTCGCAGGCGGGCTGATCCTGATCGGCATTGGCCGGCTGATCCGCAATCGCTAATCCGAAAGCCCCGGCTCATCCAGCAGATGCCGGCCCTGCCGGTCCTCCACCTCCACCACCCAGAGATCGCTGTCAAACTCCCGCTGACGCCTGATCACGGCGTCCACCTCCGCCTCCGCCCCCTCGGCCAAGGGCATCCAGCGCCGCTCGCCGCTCAACAGGTCAAAGGTCCGCTGAAAGGCCTGCGCCTGCCCGTCCAACGTCGAAAGCTTCACCAGCACCGCCCCCGCCGTATCGTCGCCATGCGCCACGACAAAGGCCGGGATATCCTGCAGCCGCAGCCGTGTCAGATAGGCGTCGATCCAGATGCGCGCCGTCAGGCGCATCAGTTGCCGTCCTTGAAATCCAGCCCCATCTCGGAATAGCGCTCCGCCTCTTCCAGCCAGTTCTCGCGGACCTTCACCTGAAGGAAGAGGTGGACCTTACGGCCCAGAAACTCTTCCAGCTCCTCCCGCGCCAGCTTGCCGATCGCCTTGATCGTCTCGCCCTTTTTGCCCAGCACGATGCCCTTATGGCCATCCCGCATGACATAGATGATCTGGTCGATCCGGGCGGAGCCATCCTCCCGCTCGTTCCAGTGCTCCGTCTCCACCGTCATCTGGTAGGGCAGCTCCTGATGCAGGCGGAGCGTCAGCTTCTCCCGCGTCATCTCCGCCGCGATCATGCGCATCGGCAGATCGGCGATCTGATCCTCGGGATAGAGCCAGGGCCCCTCCGGCATCTCGCCCGCCAGCCATTCCTTGAGGTCCTGCACGCCATGCCCACGCTCGGCAGAGATCATGAAGGTCTTCTCGAACTCCGCCGCGGCATTCAGCTTTTCGGTCAGCGCCAGCAGATCGGGCGCCTCCACCCGGTCGATCTTGTTGATCGCCAGCACCACACGGCGGCCCTTCGGCATCTCTGACAGCCCGGCGAGGATACGCTCCACCCCATCGGTGATGCCGCGATGCGCCTCCACCAGCAGGACGATGATATCGGCATCCGAGGCCCCGCCCCAGGCCGCCGCCACCATTGCCCGATCCAGCCTGCGGCGCGGGGTAAAGAGGCCCGGCGTATCGACAAAAACGATCTGGCTCTCGCCCTCCAGCGCCACGCCACGGATCCGGGCCCGTGTCGTCTGCACCTTATGCGTAACGATAGAGACCTTGGCCCCCACCATGCGGTTGGTCAGGGTGGATTTGCCCGCATTGGGCTCTCCGATCAGGGCGACGAATCCGGCGCGGGTGGTCATGGGCAGGCTTTCGGGGTCAGAAAACAGGGGCTTGGAACGAGTTTACGGCAGGCGCGGCAAAGCGCCAAGCCGCCTCATGCCGTATTCAGCATCAGGGGGCAATGGTCCGAAATCTCCGGATCGCGCACCACGTCGAACGCCGCATCGCGCAGCGGACCGTTCACCAGCATGTAATCGGCAAATTTCTCGTCCTTGGTGTAATGCGAGGTCCGGGTGCCCTCGAACCCCCGGGTCGTCACCAGCTCATAGGGGGCGACAGGCGCCAGCAGGCGAAAGGTCGTAGCCCGGGGCGCCACATTGAAATCGCCGCAGACCACCACCTTGTCGCCGGCATGGGTCACGCCCTGCACCATCGACAGCAACTTGCGCGCCTGTTCGGCCCGGGCGGGCGTATCCATCTTGCCCATAGGGTCGCGCAGACCATGCATATGGGCGACGGTGAACATCCCCTCTTCGGGATCATGGAATCGCACCGCATGGGCCGTCCGTGACCGGGGATGCGGGCCGAACCCGTCCGGCGAGAAATTCCCGTGCACAAAGCCCTGCGCCTGCCCGACCACCGTCAGGTCACGCCTGACATAGGTGGCAAGCCCCCAGAGCGACGACACCGCGCGATCCCCGTGCCACAGATCGCCCCGCGCCGCCGGGCAAAAGATCACCTGATGCCCCGGCAGCGCCTGCGCCACCTCATTCAGCAGGTTGGCCCGCTGCAGCAGGTCCGCCCCGTCATCGCGGTATTTCAGCCAGTCCGAAGGGCTACCCTCGACATGGATCACCTCCTGCAGACACAGCACATCCGGCTGAACCTCGCGCAGCCAGGCCAGCATATCTTCATACAGCCGCCCGCCCCAGGCATTCAGGCTGACGATACGCATGTCAGCCCTCCAGCCGGTCCAGCAGGGCGCGGGCCGCCGCCTGTTCCGCAGCACGTTTCGACCCAGCCTTGGCTTCCGCCGCTTCGCCCGTGGACAGCCGCGCCTCGATCCGGAAATTCGGGGCATGGTCGGGGCCATCCCGGCCCGTCTCCACGTATTTCGGCGGTTGCAGGCCCCGCGCCTGCGCCCATTCCTGCAGGGCGGTCTTGGCGTCGCGGGCATCGGCATCCACCGCATCGATCCGCCCACCCCAGAGCCGCAGAACCATCGACTTCGCGGCCTCGAATCCGGCATCCTGATAGACGGCGGCGATCACCGCTTCCATCGCATCGCCCAGCAGCGCCATCTTGCGGCGCCCGCCCGACATCTGTTCCGACCGGCCCAGTCGCAGCACCGCGCCCAGATCGATCGCCTCCGCCACATCGGCGCAGGCCTCCTTACGGACCAGCGCATTATAGCGCGGCGCCAGCAGACCCTCGCTGGCCGCCTGGTCCCGTTCCAGGAGCGCCTCCGCCATCACCAGACCAAGCACCCGGTCGCCCAGAAACTCCAGCCGCTGGTTGTCGTCCCGCGTCGGCGAGGAGACCGAGGAATGCGTCACCGCCTGCACCAGCAGCTCCGGCCGGGCAAAGTCATGCCCGATCCGGTCCTGGAACGCTTTCAGGTCACCCGACAGCTTCACGCGTTATTCGATCCCTTTCAGATAGCGGTCACTCCGCCAGGTCCAGAAAAAGAGCATCGACCGCCCGGCAGAGGAGAACATGATCCGATCCGCCCGCCCGATCAGGTTCTCATAGGGCACAAACCCCACCCCGAAGGAGCTTTGCGAGACGCGACTGTCGGTGGAATTGTCACGGTTGTCGCCCATGAAGAAATACTGCCCCTCGGGCACGGTGAACACGTTGGTCGTGTCCAGATCCAGCCCGTCGGCGATATTCAGCATGGAATGGCTGACACCGTTGGGCAGGGTTTCGATCAGACGCTGTTTGACGCAGTCGCCACCCTCGCCCACGGGACCGTTGGAACATCGGGGATAGCGCCCCTCGGGCCCCTGAGGCTCCATCGCCTCGACAAAATTTCCTGCGTCCTCGATCTTCACGGCCTCGCCATTGATCTGGACCACGCCATCGATCACCTGGACCTTGTCACCCGGCAGGCCGATCAGCCGCTTGATGTAGTCCTGATGCGTGACCGGATGACGGAAAACCACCACATCGCCCCGCTCCGGCTCGCCGCCCAGAACCCGCGTGTTTTCCCCATCGAGGAACCCGCAGATATCCTGCGCATCGATATCAATGCCGAACCGCGCCAGTTTGATATTCGGACAGGAGGCGTAAGAATAGCCATAGGCCATCTTGTTGACGAACAGGAAGTCGCCGATCAGCAGCGTATCCTTCATAGAGGACGACGGTATCCAGAAGGGCTGGAAGAACAGCGTCCGGAAGACCCCGGCAATGATCAATGCCCAGAAGATTGTCTTGACGGTATCCCAGATGGCCGCAAAGACACCCTGTTTCTCTTCTGCCATGCCTGTATTTCCCTCGTCCGCAGCTCTGACGCTACATGAGCCGCCCCGGAAGGGGTGTCAAGCGGGGCCGCCCGCGTCGACCTGCCCCAACCACCGCAGGGTCTGGGCCGCCGCCGACGAGATATGCAGCCGCATCGCGGCATCGGCCGCGTCCGGATCCCGCGCCGCGATGGCAGCGATCACCGCATCAATTTCAGCAAGCGAGGCCGTCCCTTCCCCGCTCTCAACCACCATCGTCGGCCAGAAAAGGCTCAGCAGCCGTATATACCGCCTCAGCACCGCAGCCAGATCGGGATTATCCGCAGCCAGCATAAGCGCGTCATAAAACGCGGTTTTGGCCGCCACGACCGCCAGCGGATCGGCCGCCTCGAATGCCACGGCGAGCCTGTCGCGGCTGACCACAACTGCGTGATCGGTCTCTGCACTGGCCCGTTCCGCGGCACGCCGCGCCAGGAGCCCTTCCAGCGGCAGACGAAGATCGTAGATCCCCGCCGCCCGGACAGCATCGAGCGTCACGACAGAAGGGCCGCGGTGGGGAACGGTCTCTATCAGCCCCTCGGCCTCAAGATCGCGCAGCGCCTCGCGGACAGCGGTGCGGCTGGCCCCAGTCAGCTCGCAAAGTTCCCGTTCCGGCAGGCGCTGCCCGGGCTGGAAATAGCGCACCATCAGCGCACGCCGGATGGAGGCCGCCACCTGCTCCCGCACCGGGGCCGCCACCGGCTCTATTCTGAACTTGGGATCTGTCTTGGACACGCGGCCTCCGGAATTGCCGGATCAATCCGGCAGAACGGCCACCGCGTCAACTTCTACCAGCGCCTGCGGTACAAAAAGCGCCTGCACCCCGATCAGGGCGGAGGCAGGCGGATGTTCGGTATCGAACCACCTGTCCCGAATTTCCCGCAATGCGTCGAGCTGGGCAACATCGTAATCCTTCACAAAGAAGGTCACCCGCACGAGGGACGAAAAATCGGCCCCCGCTGCCTCCAGCGTGCCCTTCATATTGGCGAGCACCTGATCCAGCTGCCCCTCGAATGTCTCTGCCATGGACCCATCGGCGGCAAAGGGCACGTGCCCCGACAGGTACATCAGGCGTCCACCCGTCACGATCACGGCCTGAGAAATCCCGGGAATATCTGCCCCCGGCGGGTTGAGTTCGGTCTTCATCATCTCAGCATGCACCCCCTGGACCGGCGCCGAAATCATCAGGGCTGCGACCAGTATTTTCGTCATTTTCATCAACATATCATGCTCCATATCATAATTGTACGACAATCGTACGATTCGACAGCAAGGCAAAGAAAAAGCAGCGCATCGATGCACAGGACGCAGCATTTGTCGGATTTTCGGGCGGTTCGTCAGGCCTGAATCGGCCGGGCCTCAATCACCACAAAGGCCTGCGCCCAGGGATGATCGTCGGTCAAGGTCACATGGATGATGGCCTCATGGCCCGGGGGCGTCATCTGCGCCAGCCGCTCCGCCGCCCAGCCGGTGACATGCATCACGGGCTGGCCGGTCCGCAGGTTGGTCACGGCCATGTCCTTCCAGGAGATGCCCATGCGCAGCCCGGTGCCAAGCGCCTTGGAACAGGCCTCCTTCGCGGCCCAGCGTTTGGCATAGGTCCCGGCGGTATCGGCGCGGCGTTCGGCCTTGGCCTGTTCGATATCGGTGAAGACACGATTGCGGAACCGGTCGCCGAACCGGTCCAGCGTGCCCTGGATACGGTCGATATTCGCGAGATCTGTTCCGATGCCGAGGATCATGGGACGCCCTTATCAAGTCCCCCCGCTCTATCGGCTTTTGCGGGTCTTGTCAGGCCGTCTCAGCAGGTTGCGGTACGCGTGGCCCGCAGCGCTGATATCTTCTGTTTACGCGACGACGGTGCCGGCGGGGCGACCAGCGGCAGATCCGCCAGCTCCCGCGCGGACATGCGCGCGATATCGGGATGGGCGAAGGGATCGCCCGGTGTCTCGGGCCCGGGGGACCAGATGAACGCTTTGAACCAGTTTTTCATGGCTTTCTCCTTTTTCAATATCTGATAATATGAGACCACCAAGAGCACTAAAAAACTGTACATGATCTGTAATCCATTTCAGATTCTCTAAAATGAAATCGCTCAATGCCACCCCCCTGAACGGCCTGCGCGCCATCGAGGCGATGCAACGTCTTGGCACCCTGCACGCGGTGGCGGATGAACTTGGCGTCTCTCCCGGGGCCGTCAGCCAGCAGATCGCCCGCTGCGAGGAGGCGGTCGGGCGCAAGCTCTTTGACCGGCGCCCCGGCGGCATGCAGCCGCGCCCGGGGACGGAGGATATCTTCCGCCTGCTCAACACCGGCTTCGACCGGCTGTCCGCCGCCGCCGACCTGATGCGACGGGACCGGCAGACGGCGCTGACCGTCTCTGTCGCGCCGATCTTTGCCGCCCGCTGGCTGATCTGGCGCCTGCCCGATTTCACCCGCGCCCATCCCGATATCCGGGTCCGCATCGACAGCGACATGAAGCTGATCGACCCCAATGACGGCAGCATCGACTGCGCCATTCGCATCGGCCCCGGCCCCTATCCGGGCGTGGAGGCAGAGCCGCTTTTCGACCAGCGCATCCTGCCCATCTGCAGCGCGGAGATCGCCGCCCGCCTGACGCACCCCAGGGACCTGCTGAGCGTCCCGATCATCCGCGAACCTGCCGCCATGTACAATTGGTCCGCCTGGCTAGGGCCCGAAGGGATCGACGAAAAACGCCTGCCCGATGGTCCGCTCTTCAACGAGGCCTCGCTCTGCCTCGACGCGGCGATGACCGGCGCGGGGGTCTTCCTGGGGTTCGAAACGCTCGTGGCCGATGCGTTGAAGCGCGGCCAGATCGCGGCCCCCTTCCCGGTCTGGCGCAAGACCGGATCGCGTTACTGGCTGATCACCGCCCGCGACCGGTCGCTGACCACGCCGCAGCGCCGGTTCCGCAGCTGGCTGAAAGCGGCGATAGAGGCAGAGGGTCTGGGCACCGCAGAGGTGCCCCGGGCCTGATCAGCCGCGCGCCTCGTCCATCAGGCGACGCATTTCGCGGATCGCCGGGTCGAGCCCGCGGAAGATCGCCTCCCCGATCAGAAAATGGCCGATGTTCAGCTCCATCACCTCGGACAGAGCGGCAACCGGGCTTACCGTCTCATAGGTCAGCCCGTGACCGGCATGGACCTCAAGCCCCAGCGAATGACCAAAGGCGGCCATCTCCGTCAGCCGCGCCAGTTCCGCGTCGCGTTCCTCGAACCGGCCCTCGGCATGATAGTCGCAATAGGCGCCGGTATGCAGTTCGATCACCTGCGCACCGATCCGGTTCGCAGCTTCGATCTGGCGGCGGTCGGCGGCGATGAAGATCGACACCCGGCAGCCAGCCTCCCGCAGGGGGGCGATGAAATGCGCCAGCTTGTTCTCTTCGCGCGCGACCTCCAGCCCGCCTTCGGTCGTCCGCTCTTCGCGCTTTTCGGGCACAATGCAGACGGCATGCGGGCGGTGACGCAGCGCGATCTTCTGCATTTCCTCTGTCGCGGCCATCTCGAAGTTCAGCGGCAGGGTCAGCACCTCCATCAGCCCTTCGATATCGGCGTCGGAGATATGGCGGCGATCCTCGCGCAGATGGGCGGTGATGCCATCGGCCCCGGCCTCTTCGGCGATCTTGGCGGCACGCAGCGGGTCGGGATAGGCAGAGCCACGGGCATTCCGCACCGTCGCCACATGGTCGATATTCACACCCAGCCTGAGTTTGCCGCTCATGTCTTCCGCTCCTGCGCCTTGGCGTCGGCAGTCCGTTTGGCCGCCTCCGATTTCGCCCGGATCGCTGCGAGTTTCTTCTTTAGCGCCCCGCGCCGCCGGGCCTGATAGGCCCGGATCAACGGGACCGAGAGATAATAGGCCAGCAGACCGAAGGCCACCCCCGGAATGATCCCCCCGACCATGTAGGGATAGAACAGGTCGTGGTAAAAAATCCGGAGCGGCCCCCAGTTCGCGTCAACATCGGTAAACAGCGCGACCACGTTGTTCTTCAGATTGATCGCGGCGTAATAGAAAATCTGTCCGAAATTCTCCCCCGTCCCGGCTTCACTGGGATGCCGCCCGGTCAGGAAAAGCCCCATCTGGACAGAGATCAGCGCGATGGGAACATAGGTCAGCGGATTGCCGATGAATGTCGACAAAATCGCGGCCAGCACATTTCCCCGGACGATGAACGCGATCATCGCGGCGGTCACAAAGTGCAGGCCGTAGAACGGGGTAAACACCGTCACCACCCCGGCGAAGATGCCGCGTGCGATTTTCTCGGGGCTGTCTGGCAACCGCCGCATCCGGTGTTTGACATAGTGGAACGCCCGGGCCCAGCCGCCGCGCGGCCAGAAAAACTCAAAAGCGATCTGCCAGAGAGGACGCCTATCCCGACGTTTAAAGACCAACGGCCTCTCCCAGCTATGCCGGCACCGGCGCGGGCGGCCGGGCATCCGACGGATTGCGTTGACGCGACAGGGCAGCCACATCCGACTCCGCCTCCAGGGCCGAGGTCACCATGTGCAGATGCTCTGCGTCGCGCAATTCAAGATCGACCAGGATTCGGCAGAAATCCGGCTTCCGGTCCAGGAACTTAAGGTCCGAGATATTGGCCTTCTGCTCTCCGATCAATGTGCAAATTCGCCCCAGCACCCCGGCATCATTGCCAATCGTCAGCGCCAGCGTCACCGTATTGACCGCCGCATGCTTGCCGCTGTGCCAATGCAGGTCGAGCCAGCGCGCCGGCTGATCCTCGTAATCCGACAGCACCGGGCAGTCGATCGCATGCACAAGAACACCCCGGCCTTTCCAGGTGATCCCGACGATCCGTTCTCCCGGAAGAGGCTGGCAACAGGTCGCGCGCTCAAAGCTCTGGCCCTCATCGAGGCCGATCACCTGCCGGTCCCGTCCGATGCCCTCGCGGTCGTCGGGCACCAGCTGCGGATAAAGCACCTGCACCACCTGCACCGCGCTCAGCTCCGCCGAACCGAGCCGCGCCAGCAGCTCCTCCCGGTCGCCGAGCCGCAGCTTTTCCGCCGCCGTCTCAAGCGCCTTGTCGGTGGCCTTCTTGCCGACATGTTCAAAGGCGGACCGCGCAAGTTCCCGGCCCAGCTTGACAAATCTTTCCCGGTCAACCTCGCGCAGGGCCCGGCGGATCGCCGTTTTGGCCTTGCCGGTCGTCGCGATATCCAGCCAGGTCGCCTGCGGTTCCTGCCCTTCGGCCGTGATGATCTCCACCGACTGGCCGTTCTTGATCCGGGTCCAGAGCGGCACGCGCATCCCGTCGATCTTGGCCCCCACACAGGCCGACCCGATCCGGGTGTGGATCGCATAGGCAAAGTCGATCGGCGTCGCCCCCTTGGGCAGCTTCACCACATCCCCCTTGGGCGTGAAGCAGAAGACCTTGTCCGAATACATCTCCAGCTTGACGGCTTCGAGGAAATCCTCGCTGTCATCCTCACTCTGGAACTGTTCGGTGAGCGAGGCCAGCCAGCGCGCCGGATCGACGGCAAAGGGGTTTTCTGCCGGCGCGCCATCGCGATAGGACCAGTGCGCGGCAACGCCGGTCTCGGCCACCTCGTGCATCTGCCGTGTCCGGATCTGAATCTCGACCCGCTTGCCGTCCCGCCCCGACACGGTGGTGTGAATCGAGCGATAGCCGTTCGACTTCGGCTGCGAGATGTAATCCTTGAACCGCGTCGGAACAGACCGCCAACGACGGTGGATCAGCCCGAGGATGCGGTAACAATCGTCATCGGACCCACAGATGATCCGGAACCCGTAGATATCCGACAGCCGCGAAAATCCCTGGTCCTTCTCCTGCATCTTGCGCCAGATCGAATAGGGCCGCTTGGCCCGGCCGATCACTTGGCCCTCGATGCTGGCCTTCTCAAGTTCCAGCCGGATGTCGCGGGTGATCCGTTCGATCACGTCGCCGGATTCCTGCTGCAGGTTCAGATAGCGCCGCATGATGGACTGCCGCCCATCGGGATTGAGCACCTTGAACGCCAGATCCTCCAGCTCTTCCCGCATCCACTGCATACCCATGCGACCGGCGAGCGGCGCGAAGATATCCATCGTCTCCCGCGCCTTCTGGGTCTGCTTCTCGGCGCGCATCGACTTTATCGTGCGCATGTTGTGCAGACGGTCGGCGAGCTTGACCAGCAGCACTCGCAGGTCCCGCGACATCGCCATGAAGAGCTTGCGGAAATTCTCCGCCTGTTTGGATTCGGTCGAACTCAGCTGGATATTGGTCAGCTTGGTCACGCCATTGACCAGCTCCGCCACCTCGATACCGAACTTCTCCTGCACCATGGCGTAGGAGGCTTTGGTATCTTCGATGGTGTCATGCAGCAGCGCCGTGACGATGGTCGCATCGTCGAGATTCTGCTTGGCGAGGATAGAGGCGACCTCCACCGGATGCGTGAAATAAGGCTCTCCCGACTTGCGGAACTGGCCATCATGCATCTCGCGGCCAAAATCATAGGCCGCGCGGATCAGCTTTTCATTGGTCCGGGGGTTATAGGCGCGGACAAGGGTGATCAGATCGTCGGCCGGCTTGATCTCTTTTGACACGCCACACCGCCTCTCCGGGGCTTAGCCCTGGCCCTGCGCCTCCATCAGCGCACGGAGAAGTTTCTCTTCGCTCATGTCGTCATCGGCAGGCTTGTCGGCCGGCTCCCCACCACCCATGAGCAGCGCCATGCTGTCATCCTCGGGCTCGTCGACCTCGATCTGGGACTGATGCGACTCGATCAGACGCTCGCGCAGCTCGTCGGCGGACTGGGTCTCTTCCGCGATTTCACGCAGGCTCACGACCGGATTCTTGTCATTGTCGCGGTCCACGGTGATTCCGGCACCGGCAGAGATTTCGCGCGCACGATGGGCGGCGAGCATCACCAGCTCGAAACGATTGGGAACTTTGTCAACGCAGTCTTCAACGGTCACACGGGCCATGGGGCACTCCGGATAGGTCGGGGGTAAGGTGGTTACTTACGCGCGACACACCCTATTGACAACCCGGATCCGTCACAGAAACCATGCTTCGACGATCCTCTTCCGACAAATCCGCGTGAAATTCCGAAATTGTGCGGCCCAGAACCGGATGGCGCCACTCCGAGGCTATGTCCATGAGCGGCACTAGCACGAAATTCCTCTCCTGCATACGCGGATGCGGGAGAATCATTGTTGTCGGCGCCTCCTGCCTCTGCGCCGCCAGGGGCAAGTCTTTCCAGTGACGCCACGTCTCTACATCCGGCAGGACGGTCTGGCCGCAGGCGATCACATCCAGATCGAGCGGCCGCGGCGCCCACCGTTTCTTGCGCTGACGGCCAAACGCGGCCTCGATCCCGTGCAGTTCATTGAGAAAATCCCGAGGCGGGAGATCGCTCCTCAGACAGGCCGCAGCATTCATAAAATCCGGGCCCGAACCCGGCGGAAAGGCCGGCGACCTGAACTGCCGAGACACCGAAACGACATCGGCAAAATCCCGCAACCTTGCAACTGCTGCGTGCAGAATTTCGCCTGCAGACAATCCTTTGGCGCTCAAATTGCTCCCAAGGGCTACAAAATACGTTAATTTTCTCAAGTTCGCCACTGTACGAATGGACTGCTTCATCTACTTGCTGCACGGTAAGATTGCATTTACTTTACATGAGCTGCGACCCGAATTTTTCACACTCACCTAAGGGCGCGCACCTCGGAAAGGTAGACTATGTTTTACAAAGACGAACGGCTGGCGCTGTTCATCGATGGCTCCAATCTTTATGCGGCAGCCAAGTCTCTTGGTTTTGATATTGATTATAAGCTTCTTCGCCAGGAATTCATGCGCCGCGGAAAGTTGCTGCGCGCGTTTTACTACACAGCGCTTCTGGAAAACGACGAATATTCCCCGATCCGGCCTCTGGTCGACTGGCTGCACTATAACGGCTTCTCCATGGTGACCAAGCCCGCCAAGGAATACACTGATAGCCAAGGCCGCCGGAAGGTCAAAGGGAATATGGACATCGAGCTTACGGTCGATGCCATGGAACTTGCGCCCCGCGTGGACCATATCGTCATCTTCTCAGGCGACGGCGATTTCCGGCCGCTTGTGGAAAGTCTGCAGCGTCAGGGCGTCAGGGTCTCCATCGTGTCCACGATCCGCAGCCAGCCTCCCATGATTGCCGACGAACTGCGTCGTCAGGCCGACAATTTCATCGAACTGGAAGATCTCCGCGATGTGATCGGTCGACCGCCGCGCGACAATGATCAGGTCGAAACGAGAAATCGGGCCGAAACAAGCGCCTGAGGCAGATCGGCACCGGTCCGGACCGCGTCCTGTCCCTCTCGGGGGGCTGGACGGGCGGCCGCTGCGCGCGTAGCACTCCCGCAAAGGAGAGGTGACGGCATGTCGAAACCACCGCTGACCCTGTATCTGGCCGCCCCCCGCGGGTTCTGTGCCGGTGTGGACCGCGCGATCAAGATCGTGGAAATGGCGATCCAGAAATGGGGCGCCCCTGTCTATGTGCGCCACGAGATCGTGCACAACAAATACGTCGTGGACGGGCTGAAGGCCCAGGGCGCCGTCTTTGTCGAGGAGCTGGACGACTGCCCCGATGACCGCCCAGTGATCTTCTCCGCCCATGGCGTGCCCAAAGCTGTCCCGGCAGAGGCCGCGCGGCGCGAGATGATCTATGTCGATGCCACCTGCCCCCTTGTCTCCAAGGTGCATATCGAGGCGGAGCGGCATCACGAGAACGGTCTTCAGATCGTTATGATCGGCCATGCCGGCCACCCGGAGACCATCGGCACCATGGGCCAACTTCCCGAGGGCGAGGTCCTTCTGGTTGAGACGGAGGCGGATGTTGCGACCCTGACCGTGCGCGACCCCGCGCAGCTGGCCTTTGTGACCCAGACCACCCTGTCGATCGACGACACCCGCGATATCGTCGCCGCCCTGCAGGCCCGCTTTCCCCAGATCGTCGGGCCACACAAGGAAGACATCTGTTACGCCACCACCAACCGGCAGGAGGCCGTGAAGGCCATGGCGGGCAAGATCGACGCCATGCTGGTTGTGGGCGCGCCGAATTCCTCTAATTCCCGCCGCCTGGTCGAGGTCGCGGCGCGCAATGGCTGCGGCTATGCCCAGCTGGTGCAGCGTGCCGACGACATCGACTGGCGGTCGTTGGAGGGTATCCGCGCCATCGGCATCACCGCCGGCGCCTCCGCCCCCGAGGTGCTGGTGAACGAGGTGATCGACGCGCTGCGCACCCGCTTCGATGTCACCGTCGAACAGGTCGAGACGGCGCAGGAAAACGTCGAATTCAAAGTGCCCCGCGTGCTGCGCGTCCCCGCCTGACGCCGGCCCGAACGTCTGCCAGTCGCCGCAATACCGCTTTTGCCCTCGCACCGCCCGGGCAGACGGCTAATCTGCGCGGACAGGTGAACGGGGCGCGGCATTTTGGACATTTGGATATTCCTCCTGTCGATCGGGGCGGCCGTCTTTATGGCGATGGGCCTCGTGCTGACGACCTATGGATTGCGGACATTGCCGCCGATCCTCGGGGCCTCATATTCAGTACCAACCTCGCTCCTGCTTTTCGCCTGCCTGTCCCCATTCACAGTTGACTGGACCACTTTCGATGCCCGGGGCGCGGCCATTTTTGCGGCGGCAGGTGTCGTCTACCCGGCCGTCGTCTCCCTGATGAACTTCTTGTCGAACCGCGCTCTCGGACCCAACCTGACGGGCGGGCTCGGCAATCTCTCCCCGATTTTTGCGATATCTCTGGCGATCCTGCTCTTGGGCGAAGTGCCCAGCCCGCAGCAATGGGCCGGGATATTCGCGGTCTGCGCCGGGCTTGTTCTGCTGGCGCTGGACCGCGCGCGCAGCAATCCGGCGGCCCGGCTCGCCGTGCTGGCAATCCCGCTGGCAGGCGCCTTCTTCAGAGGCGCCGTGCAGCCCGTAGTAAAGCTCGGCTACGAATACTGGCCTTCCGCCTTTGCGGCGGCGCTGATCGGTTACCTGATGTCCTCTGGCGTGATCTGGCTGGTCCGCCTCAGCCTGCGCCAGAAAATGCCAGCCCGGGCAGGCGCGGGCATTCGGTGGTTTATGGCCATCGGGGTCTGCAACGGCACGGCGCTGCTGATGCTCTACGCCGCGCTTGGCATGGGGGATGTGGTTCAGGTCTCTCCGGTTGTGGCAATCTATCCGCTGATCACCATCGGGCTGAACCGGCTGATCCATGGCGACCGGAGCATGGGCGCACGCGGGCTGACCGGATCGCTCCTGTCAGTCGCGGGCGTCATTGCCGTTTTGCTGGGATGATCATTGCAGGTCCGAAAAGGCCGCCTGCATCCGTTCCACCGCCTCTTCGACCAGCGCCCGCGGCGTGGCGAGGTTGAACCGTTCGAAGGTCGCGCCCCCGGCACCAAACGTCCCGCCCTGGTTCACCGCGATCTTTGCATCCTTCATGATGCGCCGGGCCACTTCCGTCTCCGTCATGCCGGTATCCGCAAAATCCACCCAAGAGAGGTAGGTGCCCTCCAGCCGCATCGGCTTCACCCCGGGGATCTTTGCCAGCCCGGCATCGAACACCTTCCGGTTGCCATCGATATAGGCCATCAGCGCATCGACCCATTCCGCCCCTTCCGGCGTATAGGCCGCCGTCACCATATGCTTGCCAAACGCATTGGGCGAAATCCCGAGCGCACCCATCTTCGCCTCGAACGCAGAACGCAGATCGGGGTCGGAGATGATGACATTGCCGGTATGCATCCCCGCCAGATTGAACGTCTTGGTGGAGGCCGACATCATAACCAGCCGTTCCGCCGCGCCGGGCATGGTGGCAAAGGGGATGTGGCGGTTGCCGGGCAGAACGAGGTCATGATGGATCTCGTCCGAGACAATGATCAGGTCGTGACGGCGGGCAAACTCCAGCACGCCCTCCAGCTCTTCCCGGGTCCAGACGCGACCGCCGGGATTATGCGGCGAACAGAAGACCAGCAGCTTTTCATTGCCCGTCATCTGCCGGTCATAGGCATCGAAATCGAAACCGTAGCGCCCGTCGTCCAGCGCCAGCGGGCATTCCACCACCTTGCGGCCTGCCGCATGGATGACCCGGAAAAACGCATGGTAGATCGGGGTGAACATGACCACGCCATCGCCGGGCTGGGTATAGGCCTCCACGCAGAGGCCGGTGCCGTTCACCAGACCATGGGTCGAAAAGATATGGCCCGGATCGACCTCCCATCCATGACGGTTCTGCATCCACCAGCAGATCGCGTTCAGATAGTCGTCATCCTTGCCGAAATAGCCAAAGACGCCATGTCCGGCATAATCGACCACCGCCTGACGCACCCCTGCCGGCGGCCGGAAATCCATATCGGCCACCCACATGGGCAGCCCGTCCTCGGCGGAAACGCCACAGAAATCTTCCATCTTGTCCCATTTTGCCGAATGGGTGCCGCGCCGTTCGATGCGCTCGTCGAAATTGGGGAGGGTCATTTGGTCGTCCTGAGCATTTTGTGAGACGTTATCCCTCTGCCCGGCGGCTTCAAGGTCACATAGTGACAAGGCACCTGTGCATCTATGCGATAGCTGCGGCCCGGAGATTGCGCGCCCCCGCGCCTTCGCTTACATGAAGCGCCATGAAACGCCCGATCCTGATCCATCCCGATCCCCGGCTGAAAAAGGCCGTGCCCGCCGTCACCGAGCTGACGGACGAGCTGCGCACGACCGCCGATGACATGCTGGAGACGATGTACGACGCCCCCGGTATCGGGCTGGCCGGGCCGCAGATCGGGCTGATGACCCGCCTGATCGTGATGGATTGCGAAAAGGACGATGGATCGACCCCGCGACCGCTGATCATGTTCAACCCCGAAGTCATAGCCGCATCGGATGAACGCAGCGTGTACGAGGAAGGCTGCCTGTCGATCCCCGAACAATATGCCGAGGTGGAGCGCCCCGCCGAGGTTACGGTCCGCTGGATGGACCGCGACGGCAATGCCCGGGAAGAGACCTTTGACAAGCTCTGGGCCACCTGCGTCCAGCACGAGATCGACCATCTCGATGGCAAACTCTTTATCGACTACCTCTCGCCCATCAAGCGGCAGATGATCACGCGCAAGATGCAGAAACTCAAGCGCGACCGGGCGCGGGCCTGACATGGCGGTGCTGCCGATCCTGAAATGGCCGGACCCGCGGCTGAGCGAGATCTGCGCGCCGGTTGCGCCGGGCGAGGACCTGCAAGCGCTCGCCGCCGATATGCTGGAGACGATGTATGCCGCCCCCGGGCGCGGCCTGGCAGGGCCGCAGGTGGGCGTCATGAAACGTATCTTCGTGATGGATGTGACCTGGAAGGAGGGCACGCCAACCCCGATGGTCTGCGTAAATCCGGAAATCCTGTCGCAATCGGAGGAGGTCGCGGCACATGAGGAGGCCTGCCTCTCCATCCCCGGTGTCGCGGCACGGGTGTCGCGGCCGGGCCGGATCGTCCTGCGCTGGTTCGATACCGGATGGACCCAGCACGAGGCGGAGCTGACGGGGTTTCATGCCGTCTGCGCCCAGCATGAATATGACCACCTCGACGGGCGCGTCATCTTCGACCGGATCGACACGGCCACGCGGGCGCAGCTTGTGGTGGACTACGGGGCGCTCGGATGAGCCCCCGTCCGATCCTGCGCTGGCCCGACCCGCGCCTGAAGAGCGTGGCGGCGGATGTCACGGAAATTACCCCGGTCGAACAGGCGATCTGGCAGGACATGGTCGATACGATGGAGGCCATGCCCGGCGTCGGCCTCGCCGCCGTCCAGATCGGCGTGATGCAACGGCTGGCGGTGGTTGATGCCTCCTCCGAGCGGGGTCAGGCCGTGCTCATGGCCAACCCCGAGGTGCTGCACGCCAGCGTGGAGCCGCGCGACCACGAGGAGGCCTCGCCCTGCCTGCCGGGTGTCTCCGCGACGATCACCCGGCCCCGGGCAGTGACGGTACGCTTCCTGAATGCGGACGGTGTTGTCGAGGAGCGGGATTTTGTCGGGCTCTGGGCGACATCGGTCCAGCACCAGATCGACCATCTTGCCGGGCGGATGTATTTCGACCGGCTGAGCCGGATGAAACGGGACATGCTGCTGCGGAAAGCCCGGAAAGCCGCCGGCTGAGCCAGCGGCGGGGGCGAGGGGCGCTGCCCCTCGCGCTCCCCGGAGTATTTTTGCCAAGATGAAGGGGAAGGGAGCGCCAGATGCGGATCGTGTTCATGGGGACGCCGGAGTTTTCCGTGCCGGTGCTGGAGGCGCTGGTCGCAGCGGGCCATGAGATTGCCTGTGTCTACTGCCAGCCGCCCCGGCCGGCCGGACGCGGCAAGAAGGACCGTCCGACCCCGGTGCATCAGCGGGCGGAGGAGCTGGGTCTGGCGGTCCGGCATCCGGTCTCGCTGAAGGGGGCGGAGGCACAGGCGGAGTTTGCCGCGCTGGAGGCCGATGTGGCGGTTGTGGTGGCCTATGGTCTGATCCTGCCGCAGGCGGTGCTGGATGCGCCTGATCGGGGATGCCTGAACATCCATGCCAGCCTGTTGCCGCGCTGGCGCGGAGCGGCGCCGATCCACCGGGCGATCTTGGCCGGAGATGCCGAGACCGGGGTCTGCATCATGCAGATGGAGGCCGGGCTGGATACCGGGCCGGTGCTGTTGAGCGACCGTCTGGAGATCGGCGTGGAGGAAGTGACGGCGGAGCTGCATGGCCGGCTGTCAGCACTTGGGGCTAAATTGATTGTGGAGGCGCTGGCGCGGCTGGATGATCTGGCGGCAGAGCCGCAGCCCGAGGCGGGCGTCACCTATGCCCACAAGATCGACAAGGCGGAGGCGCGCGTGGACTGGACCCGGCCTGCCGGTGAGGTGGACCGGCAGATCCGGGGCCTCTCGCCCTTTCCGGGCGCCTGGTGCGAAATCGGGGGCGAGCGGGTGAAGCTGCTGCGGTCGCGGCTGGCCGAGGGGGATGGGACGCCCGGTGAAACACTGGACAACCAGCTGCGGATTGCCTGTGGCACCGGCGCAGTGGAGGTTCTGCGCTTGCAGAGGGCGGGCAAGGGCGCGCAGGATCGGGAGGACTATCTGCGTGGCAGGCCCCTGCCCGCGGGCACAAGACTGGAAGGATAGCACATGTTCCCGACGCTGATCGGCACGGTGGTGATTGCGGGAATCGTCGGATATGTCTCCGAACGGTCGGGTTTTACCCGCAACGGCTATCTGCCGTCGATCATCATCTGTATCGGCGGCGCCTTCCTGTTTTACTTTGTGCGGATCATGTTCGGGGTCCGACTGTTTTCGCCGGGCATTGATGCGATCCTGTCATCTATTGGTGCTCTGGTGATCGTACCGACCCATTACCGGCGGAAGTGAGGGGAAAATGGCGGCAATCTGGTTGTTGATCGTAGGCGCGGCGGCAGGATTCCTGGCAACGCGGATGATGCGGATCGAGGCCTCCATCCCGGTGACCATCGGCATCGGCATGGCGGGCGCGCTGATCGGCGGGCTGGTGCTGCGGGCGCTGCTGTCGGTCATGGGGCTGTTTGCCGGGCTGATCGGGGCCGTGCTTGGTGCGCTGCTGCTGATCTGGCTGTGGCAGCGGTACGGGCCCCGGTAATCCGGCACCTTTCGCGGCTTAGTGCGGCGCGCCGCGGATTGAGGGCCCTATTTGAAGGGTTTCATGCCTTCGCGGGCCAGCTCGTCCGCGCGTTCGTTTTCCGGATGACCGGCATGGCCCTTGACCCATTTCCAGGTCACCTGATGCCGCGCGGCGGCCTGATCGAGCCTCTGCCAGAGATCGGCATTCTTCACCGGCTTGCGATCTGCCGTCTTCCAGCCGTTACGCTTCCAGCCGTGGATCCAGCTGGTCACGCCGTTCTTCACATAGGCGCTGTCGGTGATCACCGTGATCGGGGTGGCGCGGCCCAGGGCTTCCAAAGCGTTGATCGCCGCCAGAAGCTCCATCCGATTATTGGTGGTCTCCGCCTCCCCTCCCTTGAGGTCCCGTTCCTTCAGAAGGGTTTCCCCGTCTTTGGCCTGTAGCAGGACGCCCCAGCCGCCGGGGCCGGGATTGCCGGAGCAGGCTCCGTCGGTGAAAGCGTAGTAATCTGGCATGGGGCGGAGTGACCATGGCGGGACGTCGCGGTCAAGGGGGTACGGGCGCGCATAGCCCCGCAGGCCATCGGAAAAAAGAGACCCGGGCGCGAAGGCCCGGGCAAGTCCAACAGGGAGGTGCATATCGAACCCGGATATGCGCGGGATGGTTCCCTAAGGGCCATGCTGCATCATAGCATTTTTGCGCAACCCCGACTTATTCCGGTTTTCCTTACCCTAATTCACCCTCAGGTTGTGGCTTTTATGCCACCAGCCGGTAGCCGCCGCTTTCGGTGACCAGCAGGCGGGCATTGGACGGATCGGGCTCGATCTTCTGGCGCAGACGGTAGATGTGGGTTTCCAGCGTATGGGTCGTGACGCCAGCATTATAGCCCCAGACCTCATGCAGCAGCACGTCGCGCGCAACCACGCCATCCGTCGAACGATAGAGGAATTTCAGGATGTTGGTCTCTTTCTCCGTCAGGCGGATCTTCTTCTCATCCTCGGTGATCAGCATCTTCATGCTGGGCCGGAACGTGTAAGGTCCCAGCTGGAACACGGCGTCCTCGCTCTGCTCGTGCTGCCGCAGCTGGGCGCGGATCCGGGCCAGCAGCACCGGGAATTTGAACGGTTTCGCCACGTAGTCATTTGCGCCCGCGTCGAGGCCCAGGATCGTATCCGCGTCGCTGTCATGCCCGGTCAGCATGAGAATCGGCGCTTTTACACCCTGTTTCCGCATCAGCCGGCAGAGCTCCCGCCCGTCGGTATCGGGCAGACCCACGTCGAGGATCACCAGATCAAAGAGCGATTCCTTGACCTTCTGCATGGCGCAGCCGCCATTGTTTGCCTCCAGGACATCGAAATCCTCGGTCATGACGAGCTGCTCGCTCAGCGCCTCGCGCAGGTCGTCATCGTCATCGACCAGCAGTATGCGTTTCATCTGTGCCATTGTCCGGCCCTCCTTTGTCCGGCGGTCTGCCGGTGTTGACGCTCACATTGTTGCGGTTCACGGACCCGACAAGATTTGCGACAGGGGACTCACGCGCTCGTGTCCCCCTGATCGGAAATATTTCAACTTTGGAACAGAGTGCTTATGTAGGGACGGAGATTGCAGGAGCCTGCCCATGTCCCTGACCCCGTCCGCCGCTGACCTGCTGGCGCGTGCCCGTGCCGACCTTCGCATGGGCCTGCCTGTCGTGCTGGCCGAAGGCGACCGGCTGGCGCTGTTTCTGGCCGTGGAAACTTTGTCGGCGGAGCGTCTTGCGGCATTGGCCCTGCTGGACGCGCGGCCTCACCTGACCATCACGGCACGCCGGGCAGAGACGCTGAAAGCCCGGCCCTATGACGGCGACCTGGCCCGGATCGTACTGCCCGGGGATGCTGACCTTGGCTGGCTGAATGCCGTGGCCGACCCGGCGGATGACCTGCGTTCCCCGATGAAGGGCCCGCTGACAGCCCGGCGCGATGGACCCGCCGATCTGGACCGACTGGCGCTGCGCATCCTGAAATCCGCCCGGCTTCTGCCCGCCGCACTGGTCTTGTCCGTGGCGACACCGCCGGAGGGGCTGACCGTGCTGGAGGCCATGCCGGTGCGGCTGGCGCTCGATTCCGCCAGCCCGCTGGCGGATGTCATCTCCGCCCGCGTGCCGCTTTCGGCGGCCGAGAATTCCCGTGTCCATGTCTTCCGCCCCGAAGACGGCGGGGAAGAACATTATGCCATCGAAATCGGCCGTCCGCCGCGCGACAAGCCCGTGCTCGCCCGGCTGCATTCCGCCTGTTTCACCGGCGACCTGCTGGGCTCGCTGAAATGCGACTGCGGACCCCAGCTGCGCGGCGCGCTGGCACAGATGGGGGCGGAAGGTGCGGGCGTGCTGCTGTACCTCAATCAGGAGGGGCGCGGGATTGGCCTCGCCAACAAGATGCGCGCCTATTCTCTGCAGGATCAGGGATTTGACACGGTCGAGGCCAATCACCGGCTGGGATTTGAGGATGACGAGCGCGATTTCCGGCTGGGCGCGGCCCTGCTGAAGGAAATGGGCTTCTCCTCCGCCCGGCTGCTGACGAACAACCCCGCCAAGATCGCCATGATGGAACGCGCAGGCATTGCCGTGACGGAACGTGTGCCGCTGAAGGTGGGCGAGAACCCGCATAATGCCCATTACCTCGCCACCAAGGCGAAGAAATCGGGGCATCTGCTGTGATGCGCCTGACCGCCCGGGGCCTGGCTTTTGCCGGGCGAACCCTGCCCTGCACCATCGGGCGCGGCGGGCTGTCCGCCACCAAGCGGGAGGGGGACGGCGCCACCCCCATCGGCCGACATAGGATCGTTGGTTGTCTCTTCCGGCCGGACCGTGTGACCCGCCCCGCCCCCTGGGCCCTGCCGATCCTGCCGGGCATGCTCTGGTCCGACGATGCCCGGGACCCGGCCTATAATCAGCTGGTCCATGCGCCCTATGGCCCCAGCCACGAAAAGCTGCGCCGGGCCGATCCGCTCTATGACATCATCCTGCTGACCGACTGGAATTGGCCGGAGGCGGTGCCGGGCGCCGGGTCGGCGATCTTCCTGCATCAATGGCGGCGGCCCGGCTATCCGACGGAAGGGTGCCTGGCCTTTGCCCGCCCGGATATCCGCTGGATCGCGGAACAGGCGGTCCCCGGGACGGTCCTGCAAATCGGCTGATCTGGCTTAACTGTCGCGCGACCCGAAGATGGCGGACCCGACCCGGACATGGGTCGCGCCAAAGCTGACGGCCTCTTCAAAATCGCCGGACATGCCCATCGACAGCCCTTCCAGCCCATTGCGGGCGGCGATCTTGGCCAGCAATGAAAAGTGCAGCGAGGGCGTCTCTTCCACCGGCGGGATGCACATCAGCCCCTTGAGCGGTAGGCCGAGGTCACGCACCTCTTTGACAAAACCATCGGTATCACCGGGCAGGACCCCGGCCTTTTGCGGCTCTTCCCCGGTATTCACCTGAATGAACAGATCGGGACAGGACCCGATCTCATCCGCCAGCCGGGCCAGCGTCGTGGCAAGCTTGGGCCGGTCAACGGAATGGATCGCCTGCGCCAGCTCCATCGCCTGCCGTGCCTTGTTGGTCTGCAACGGGCCGATGATATGCAACTCAACCGGCCCGAACTCCTCGCGGAAGGCGGGCCATTTCCCTGCCGCCTCCTGCACCCGATTCTCGCCAAAGACCCTCTGGCCTTCTTCGAGCACGGCACGCACCCGGTCCTCCGGCTGCATCTTGGAAACGGCGATCAGGGTAATGCCCTCAGGCTCCCGCCCGGCATCCCGGGCGGCCTTGGCAATGCGTGTCTGGATATCGGTCAGTGACATGGGCGAAGTGATCCCACGAACCGCGACAGAGGTCCAGAAACGAAATGAGCCGGCCCGAAGGCCGGCTCACGTTAATTCCCTCAGGTGAGAGAATTAGAAGTCGAAGCGAACACCAAGGTCGCCCTGAGTGGTGCCGAAGACTTCTTCGATACCGCCGCGCAGGGACACGCCGCCGCCCAGGGAGTAGTTGAAGTCAACACCGTATGCGTCGCCCTGGATGCTGTCGTCAGCATAGTAGGCTTGCAGGTTCAGGCCGTCCATGACGGTGTAGGTGCCCATCAGAGCCCAACGCTCGCCATTGGTGCCGTTGTCGGCATAGGCCAGGGTGGCTGCAACGGGGCCGAGATCGCCACCGATGGTTGCGGACCATTCGGTGTCACCGGCGTTGTCGGAGTCCTGACCAGCAACAGCGAAGGTGAAGCCGCTGTATTCGTAGGCCAGGTAGGCAGCCAGACGCTCACCCATCGGGCCAACAGCGTTCGAGTAGGAGATGTGCGCGCTGAACGGGCCAGCGGAGTACAGCAGTTCGATACCGTTACGGTTTGCTGCGCCGTTGCCGCCGGAGGAGTAAAAGTCACCGTTGCCGTCGTACACAGTGTAGGCGTAGGAGCCACCGGTCAGACCCAGGTCGATGTCGTACTGACCGGGCATGGATTCGAGTGCACCGTAGATGTTACCAACACCCAGTTCCAGACCACCAGCGGATGCCCAGAAGCGAACTGCGTTGATGCCGGTGCCGGCGGGGCTTGCCATGGTGGTGGCAGTTGCGCCATCGGTGCCGTTCTGCTGGATGCGAGCACGTGCGCCGAAGGAGACACCGTTGTCGGACTCAGCTGTCGCGTCGATCTGCAGACGGAGACGGCTGGTGATGTAGGTTTCTTCGGAGAAGCCGTTGTGGACACGGTTTTCCTGATACGCGAGACCGAAACGGCCATAGCCGCTGAAGGTCACTTCAGCAGCGGCAACGCCTGCCGTGGCAACCAGGGCCGTCGTCGCGAAGAGAATCTTTTTCATGAGTTTTCCCTCGATTTCTAACATTCGCCCAGCCCGAGTTACCGTCTGGGGATGGCAGTTCTTTCGCTCTTTTACCCCCTCTTATGCAAGCCCGGCCGCTGGCGACACCGGACAACGCCCCCAAATGGTGCAGCAATGTCACAGTGCTGCCACAGGCTTGCCGCAGATGACGGCCTGTCCTTATACGAAAGGCGTATGCGCAGCAGACCATGCCAGATCAGGTTTCTTTCTTGCCCCTGTCAGGGCAATTATTTACCACTGTCGCAACCTGCCAATGAAGGAATTCAAGATGCGCCTGTCCACTGTCACAAAGTCCGCGATTCTGCTCGCGACCATTCTGGCCGTGGCGTCTTGCGGCCGCCTGGGCCGGCGCAGTGACCTTCTGGATGTCTCCCCCGCGTCGAATGAACGCCTGACCGGTCGCGAGGCCGCCGAGCGTGGCACGACAATCTGGGAAGCCTTCCGCCAGCGCGACTCCGGCGACAAGGTTGCCGTGAACCGTTACCTCTGGAATGCCTCGTTGGAGGTGCTTGATTTCCTGCCCGTGCAATCGGTCGACCCGTTCACCGGCGTGATCGTCACCGGGTATGGCACGCCTCCGGGCGGCGGCCGGGCTTACCGTGCCACGGTTCTGATCAAGGATCCCGCTCTGGATGCCCGCTCTCTCAACGTGTCGGTGCAGTCTTCCGGCGGCCGGGCCGTTGCCGACGGCACGCAGCGCGCCATCGAAGATGCGATCCTGACCCGGGCGCGTCAGCTGCGCTCGGCTGATCGCCGGTTCTGAGGCTCTCCCGCCGCCTCGCGCTGCATGACCCGGTGAGGCCACAGCTCAGACCTGCATATCCGCGAGTTGCCGGACCCAGTCCATCTGGGCCGGCAGGCAATAACGCCGGAGATCATAGGTCTCCACGATTTTGCGCCGGGCTGCCGCACCAAGCTCTGCCCGCGCCGCGTCATCCTCAAGAAGGCTGACGGTCTGATCCACCAGCGCATCCCCGTCAAAGAAGTCGACAAGGCGTGCGGTTGTGCCATGTTCCAGCGCCTCAAGCACCGGCGCCGTGGCTGAGGCAACGATGGCCCCCTCACAGGACATGGCCTCAAACAGCGACCACGACAGAACAAACGGGTAGGTCAGGTACAGATGGACCCGCGCGACCTGGAGCAGCCGGATAAACCGGTCGTAGGGAATGCGCCCCAGAAAATGCACCCGCTGCCAGTCCGGCGTCGGGATCCGGCCCCGGACCTCATCGATGTAAATCTGCTTCCAGGTCTGCCCCTTTGGCGCGGCGGCACCATAGCTGACCTGATCGCCACCGACGATAAGCACCCGGGCATTGGGCCGTTCTTTCAGCAGCCGGGGCAGAGCACGCATAAACACGTGATAGCCGCGATAGGGCTCCAGATTGCGGTTCACAAAGGTGATCACCTCATCCTGTCGGGTCAGAATGCTGCCATCATCAAGTTCGAACTGCACATCCGACTTGGGCACCAGCGCCGCGGTGTCGATGCCGTCATGAATGACCGTGATCCGGTCCCGGAACGGCTTCGGAAAGGTATCCGCCTGAAAGTATGTCGGGCTTATCCCAGCCTGCGCCACGTCGAAATGCACAAAGTTATTCAGGTTCTTCATCCGGATCCGCAGCGCATCGGATTCCGGATCCTTGGTCGGGAACTCCGGATCGAACCCGCTGTGCGGATACCCGGTAAGATGGAAAAGCTCGCAGAACAGACCCATGCGCGCCTGCGGCCAGACATCTCTCAGAAACATGGCCTCCCCCCAGCCGGGATGGGCAATAATAACGTCCGGCTGATACCCCTGGTCCCGCAGGGATCGCGCCGCCCGGTAGCATGATTCCCCCCGCGTGACCTTGGTATCGAAATCCGTCACCCAGGGATGGGTACGCTGATCGTTGCGGCCACGGATCGCATAGGGGATCACATCGACACCATTCCAGTTCGTCCGCGCTTTGACCCGCAGCGTCAACGCCGTGACCTTGTGCCCGGCCTGACCCAGAGCAACTGAAAGATGCTTGAATTGCCCCGGAAAATTCTGATGGATGAACAGGATATTCACTGCACGCGCCCTACCGTTTTCGGGGCAGTCTACACGTCGGATCGTGCTGGGCAATGGCCGTTGCGGCGCAAAGCACTGGACCCTCGCCCTCTGCCCGCATATCACCCCATCCGCAACAACCCAGACATCAGAGGGCAAGCATGTCGCGCTACGAAGCCGCCAAAATCGAACCGAAATGGCAGGAGGCCTGGGACGAGGCCGGCGTTTTCTCCGCCAGGCGCGACCCCTCCAAGCCGAAATATTATGTGCTTGAGATGTTCCCCTACCCCTCGGGCCGTATCCACATCGGCCATGTCCGGAACTACACCATGGGCGACGTGATCGCGCGCTACAAGATCGCGACCGGCCACAACGTCCTGCATCCCATGGGGTTTGACGCCTTCGGCATGCCAGCCGAGAACGCGGCCATGGCCAATGGCGGCCACCCCAAGGACTGGACCTATTCCAATATCGACGCGATGGTCGACCAGATGAAGCCGCTGGGCTTCTCGCTCGACTGGACGCGCAAGTTTGCCACCTGCGACCCGGAATATTACGGCCAGCAGCAGGCGCTCTTCCTCGATTTCCTCGAAAAAGGCCTCGTCTATCGCAAGAACGCGGTGGTGAACTGGGATCCGGTCGACATGACCGTGCTGGCCAACGAACAGGTCGAGGACGGCCGCGGCTGGCGCTCCGGCGCGCTGGTCGAACGGCGGGAACTGACGCAGTGGTTCTTCAAGATTTCCGACTTCTCCGAAGAGCTGCTGGAGGCGCTGGATACGCTCGACAACTGGCCCGCCAAGGTCAAGACCATGCAGGCCAACTGGATCGGCCGGTCGCGCGGGCTGCAGTTCGCCTTTTCGACGGTTGACGCCCCCGCCGGGTTCGACCGGATCGAGGTCTATACCACACGCCCCGACACGCTGATGGGCGCCTCCTTCGTCGGGATCTCTCCCGACCATCCGCTGGCCAAGGAGCTGGAGAAATCCGATCCCAAGGTCGCCGAATTCTGCGCCCGCGCCCGTCAGGGCGGCACCACGGAAGAGGCCATCGAAAAGGCCGAGAAGCTCGGTTACGACACCGGTCTCAAGGTCCGGCATCCCTTTGACACCGCATGGGAACTGCCCGTCTACATCGCCAATTTCATCCTGATGGACTACGGCACCGGCGCGATCTTCGGCTGCCCCGGCCATGATGAGCGCGACCACGAATTCGCGGCCAAATACGGCCTGCCGATTGTCGAGACCTTCGTGCCGGTCGAGGGCGAAATCGACATCCAGAAGGCCCCCTTCGTGCCAACCAAGACGGAAAAGGTCCGCTACACCCGGCTTGTCGCGGGCGAAGAGGTCCAGACCGGCGAAGAGGCGATCAACGCCACTGTCGATTTCTGCGAACAGAACGGCGTCGGCCATGGCGTGACCAAGTTCCGCCTGCGCGACTGGGGCCTCTCCCGTCAGCGTTACTGGGGCTGCCCGATCCCGGTGGTCCATTGCCCTGACTGCGGCGTGGTGCCGGAGAAGAAGGAGAACCTGCCGATCGAACTGCCCGACGATGTCAGCTTCGACATCCCCGGCAACCCGCTTGACCGGCATCCGACCTGGCGCGACTGCGCCTGCCCCGCCTGCGGCCAGCCGGCCAAGCGCGAGACGGACACGATGGACACTTTCGTCGATTCGTCCTGGTATTTCGCCCGCTTCACCGCGCCCCGCGCCACCACGCCCACCGTGGCGGAGGATGCGGAGTACTGGATGAACGTCGACCAGTATATCGGCGGCATCGAACACGCGATCCTGCACCTGCTCTATTCCCGCTTCTTCGCCCGGGCGATGCATATCTGCGGCCACCTGCCCGAGAAATCGAAGGAACCCTTCGATGCGCTCTTCACACAGGGCATGGTCACACACGCCATCTTCCAGACCAAATCGGCGGAGGGCCGTCCCGTCTATCACTACCCCGAAGATGTGGAGCTGAAGGACGGCAAAGGCTTCCTCAAGGACGGCACGGAGGTGGAGATCATCCCCTCCGCCAAGATGTCGAAATCCAAGAACAACGTGGTCGACCCGGTTGCCATCATCGGCCAGTACGGCGCCGATACCGCCCGCTGGTTCGTGCTCTCCGACAGCCCGCCGGAGCGGGACGTGGAATGGACCGCCGCCGGGGCAGAGGCCGCGTCGAAACACCTTGCCCGGGTCTACCGTCTGGCCGCCGAACTGGGCGATGCCCCCGCGAACCCGGCAGAGGACACCGCCCTCCTGCGCGAAATGCACAAAGCAATCCACGATGTGACCGGCGGCGTCGAAAGCTTCGGCTTCAACGCCTCCATCGCCAAGCTCTACGGCTTCACCAACACCATCGCGAAATCCAAGGCCGGTGCGGCTGCCAAACGCGAGGCGCTGATGACCCTCGCACAACTCATGTCGCCCATGACCCCGCATCTGGCCGAAGAAATCTGGGCCACCCTCGGCGGAGAGGGGCTGATCGCCCAGGCCGCCTGGCCCAAGGCCGATCCGGCCATGATGGTCGAGGATACGGTGACCCTGCCGATTCAGGTGAACGGCAAGCGGCGCGGCGAAATCGAGGTGCCCAAGGATATGGACAAGGCCGAGGTTGAAAAACTCGCCCTCGCCCATGAGAATGTCGCCAGGACGCTGGATGGGGCCCAGCCCAAGAAGGTCATCGTTGTCCCCGGACGGATCGTGAATGTCGTCATGTGACAGGTCATTCGACCGGCGCAGCCTGCTGCGACTTCTGGCCACCGCCCCCATGGCGGCCGGTGTCTCCGCCTGCGGATTCACGCCTGCCTATGGCCCCGGCGGCGGCGCATCGAAACTGACCGGCCGCGTCGCCGTCTCTGCCCCGACGACCCGCGAAACCTACCTGATGACGCGGCAGCTGGAGGAACGGCTGGGTCGCACCTCCGCCCCCGCCTACCAGCTGAGCTACACGCTGGAACTGGAGGAGGAGCGGATCGCCATCACCTCCGACAACATCACCCGGCGCTTCAACCTGATCGGCAAGGCCAGCTACAGGCTGACCGACCTGACAGGCAATGAACTCGCCAAGGGGCAAGTGGAAAGCTTCACCGGCTATTCCGCCACCGGCACCACCGTCGCCACCCGCGCCGCCCGCTGGGATGCGGAGGAACGGCTGGCCACGATCCTGTCGGACGATATCGTGACGCGGCTCATCGCCGTGGCGGCGACCCTGCCGGCATGAAGCTCTCTCCCCGCGATGCCGCCGGCTACTTCGCCCGGCCCGACAAGGACCGCACCGGCCTGCTGATCTACGGCGCCGATGCCATGCGCATCGCGCTGAAACGGCAGGAGGTTGTCGCGGCCCTTGTCGGCCCGCAGGGGGAAGAGGAGATGCGCCTTACGCGGCTCTCCGCCGGTGATGTGCGCAAAGATCCCGCGCTGCTGTCGGATGCGATCAAGGCCGTGGGGTTCTTCCCGGGACCCCGCGTCGTTTTAGTCGAAGACACCAATGAGACGCATATCAAGGCGATCCTGCCCGCGCTGGAAGACTGGCGCGACGGCGATGCGCAGGTTGTCATTACGGCGGGCCAGCTGAAACCCACATCGAAGCTGCGCAAGTTCTTCGAGGATCACAAGAACGCCTATGCCGCCGCGATCTACGACAACCCGCCCACCCGCGCGGAGATCGAAGCGGAGCTGGCCCGCGCTGGTCTGACGAACCTCGGGCAGGAGGCGCTGCGTGACCTCTCGACCCTGGCCCTCGCCATCGACCCGGGCGATTTCCGTCAGACGCTGGAAAAGCTCGCGCTATACAAACATGGCGATCCTTCCGCCGTGACGCCCGAAGATGTCGCTGCCTGCGCCCCCGCCACGACAGAGGCCGATATCGACGAGATGCTCGATATCGTCGCCGACGCCAAGACCGGCGATATCGGCCCGCTTATGCTGCGGCTCAAGGCACAGGGCGTGCAACCCGTTTCGCTCTGTATCGGGATGATGCGCCATTTCCGCACGCTCTATGCCGTGGCCGCCCATCCCGGCGGCGCGGGCGAAGGCATTGGCCGGGTCCGCCCGCCGATCTTTGGCCCCCGCCGCGACAAGGTGCTGCGTCAGGCGCAGAGCTGGGGCGCGGAACGGCTGCAACAGGCGCTGACACTGGTGACGGAGACGGACCTGTCACTGCGCTCTGCCGGGCAGACTGCCCCGACCATGGCGCAGGTCGAACGGGCCCTGATCCGCCTTGCGATGATGGCCCGCCGATGAAATGGCTCGCCGCTCTCCTGATCCTTCTGGCCTTGCCGCTGAAGGCACAGGAGGCGCTGATCATCCCCCGCGCCGACGGGGCAGAGGTGCCGGTCCTGCACTGGCCCGCCCCGCCCGGCGCGCCAATCCTGATCCTGTCCCACGGGCTGGGCGGCTCTGAAAAGGGGCTGACCGGGCTTGCAACGGCCGCCAATGCGCTCGGCTGGGACACCTGGGCCCTGCGCCACGCCGAATCCGGCCGCCCCGCCATGCGCCGCGTGCTTGAGGCCGAGAACCGCCGCGCCATGCTGATCCAGACGGTCACCGACCCCCTGCTGAACCGCGCCCGCCGTGCCGATCTGGATGCGCTGCTCAAGGCCATCGGCCCGCAGTTCGACGCCGCGCCCCTACAGGTCTATGGCGGACATTCCATGGGCGCGCAGTCGGTCATTGCGGAGGCCGGGGCGCCCAACAATCTGGGCGTCGAGGGCGCCGACCGTTTCGACGCCTATATCGCGCTCAGCTTCCACGGGCCGGGCCCGAACTTCCCCGCCGGGGCCTGGGCGCATCTGACCAAACCGACACTCATGATGACCGGCACCACCGATCAGGCCATCACCGGCACATGGGACACCCGCCTGCCCGGGTTCGACAATATGCCCGCCGGCAATGCCACGCTTGCCGTGATCGACAATGCCAACCACGGGCAGGTCAGCGGCACCGGCCCCTCCGATCAGGCCGCCCTCAGCCGCGCCATCGCCACCGATTTCCTCGCCGGGCTGCGGGAGGAGCCGCATCGTCGGCCGCAGCCCCGGCAGGGGGCACGCATTACCAACAAATAGGGGAGGAGAACCCATGTACACCGTCATAGGCGCGGCTCAGAACCGCACGTTTCGTGTTGTCTGGATGCTGGAGGAGATCGGCCAGCCTTACGAACGTATCAAGGCCAAGCAGCACACGCCCGAGGTCCTGAAATATTCCCCGCTGGGCAAGCTGCCGGTGCTGGTCGTGGATGGCGAAGGCATTTCCGACAGCGCCGCGATCCTGACCTACCTCGCCGATAAGCATGGGGCCCTGACCGCCCCCGCCGGAACCCTCGCCCGCGCCAAGCAGGATGCCGTCACCTTCCAGATCCTCGACGATCTGGAGGCGGTGATCTGGACCGCCACCCGCCACAGCTTCCTCCTGCCAGAAGACAAGCGCGTCGCGGGCGTCAAGGATACGGCGAAATGGGAATGGGCCCGCGCGATCACGGCGCTGGAACAGCGCTTCAAGGGCCCCTTCGTGATGGGCGAAGAGATGACGATCACCGACATCCTCCTGACCCATACGCTCAACTGGGGCTTCGGCGCGAAATTCCCGATCGAGAGTGATCTGCTGCTCGACTATGGCCAGCGGATGCGTGCGCGGGACGCCTACCTGCGCACCGTCGAATCGGAAAAGGCATAATCCGCGGCGGCAAGGCCCGCCCAGCGGCCCGTGGCCAGACAGGCCGTCAGGAGGTAACCGCCCGTCGGCGCCTCCCAGTCCAACATCTCCCCGGCGGCAAAGGTGCCGGGGCGGTCACGCAGCATCAGCCTGTCGTCCAAAGCGTCAAACCGCAGTCCCCCGGCGGTGGAGATCGCCTGTTCCATCGGCATAGCCCCCTCATGCCGCACCGGCAGCGCCTTGAGCAGAGGCGCCAGGTCATCTGGCAGGGGCCGCCCGAATTCCATCAGCAAGGCGCGTTTGGCCGGATCCAGTCCCAGCCTGCGCCGCAGATGCGACGACAGGCTGTCACCGCGCCGCCGTTTGGAGAGTTTTTCGCGCAGGGCGGCCTCGCTCAGATCGGGCATCAGGTCGATGGTCAGCGCGGCCCCCTCGCGCAGCCAGCGGGACAGCGCATAGATGCCCGCCCCCTCCAGCCCCCGCGCCGAAATGACCGCTTCGGACCGGGTCTGCTGCCCAGGCACCTGCAGGGCAATCGACTTGAGCGGCGCACCGAATTGTTCGGCCATTTTGTCGGACCACGCGACAGTGATACCGGCATTGGCGGGCTTGAACGGCGCCACCTGTCCCGGAAATTCATTCGACCAGATCCCGTCAGACCCAAGCCGCGGCCAGCTTGCCCCACCCATGGCAAGGACCATGACATCCGCCGATAGCTGCACTGGTCCGTCGGGCGTATCAAAGATCGCGTCTGGCCCGTTCCAGCCGGTCCAGCAATACCGCGTCCGCACCTCTGCACCCATCCCGGACAGCCGCGCCATCCACGCCCGCAACAACGGCGACGCCTTCATGACCTTGGGAAAAACCCGGCCCGTCGACCCGGTGAACAGGGGCTGACCCAGACCTTCGGCCCAGGCCTGCACCTCTGCCGGTCCAAACGCGTCGAGCATGGGGCTCAGCGCCTCTGCATCTGGTCCGAATGCGGCGCGAAACGCTGATAAATCTTCCGCTTTGGTCAGGTTCAGACCGGATTTTCCGGCCATCAGGAACTTGCGCGCCGGCGTTGGCCGTTTGTCGGCCAGCGTCACGCTCAGACCGGCCTCGGCCAGCACTTCAGCGGCCATGAGACCGGCCGGACCTGCACCTATGATCAATGCCCGTTTGATCTTTGCCTCCGTCGCCGCTTAACTGCGGCGCATGCCGGCAAATGACAAGCCCCCCGTGCGGACTTCTGCCGCCTTTTCGACAGAGGCCCAGTCCGAAGCCCGCCCCGACGACGGGCAACAAGTGCCCGTCTGCCCGTTGTGCGATCGCCCTATCCCCGCGACGGCCCGCTCCTCGCTGCACCATCTGGTTCCGAAACTGAAGGGGGGCAAACACGGGCCTGTCGTGCGGCTGCATCAGATCTGTCACGATCAGATCCATGCCCATCTGACAGAGACCGAAATCGCCCGCGATTACGCGACACCGGCGGCGCTGAAAAACCACCCCGCGCTGGCCCGGTTCATCGCATGGGTCGCCCGCCGCCCGCCCGAATTTCATTCCCCGACACCCGGGCGAAGACGGCGCAGATAACCTTATTTCAGGGGCAGCGGCGTGCCGTTCACGGTGACAGCCCCTGAGGGTGATACAATGATCTCGGCCGACAGATCGTCGGGGCCGGTTTCAACCTTGCCAAGCTGGCGTATCATCGCGACACCCACCAGCGCCGGACCGCCGGGGATCAGCCCCATCCGTGCCAGCCGCTCCACCAGATCGGTCACACCCGTCAGCCTGAGGTTCGCCGTCGCCCCAAAGGCCGGAAGCTTGGGGTCGAACACGCTGCGCGCCGAATGATCGACCGCCACATCGGCATCCGCCCCGATATGTGCACCAGCCGCCTGAAGCGCCAGCTTGTTCAGGGTAAGCGACCCGATCGCGCCCGGCGCCTTTCCGGTGGGGTCCAGCGACTGCTGCGCCTGCGGGTCCATCAGGCTGACGAACATCTCGGCTTTGCCGCTCAGGTCCAGTTCCGCCGAAACAGGCTCGTGGTCCAGCGCACCTTCGGGATCCAGCATCGCCCACAGCAGCTCCGGCAGGACCAGTTCGGCGAGGTTGAGCCGCAGCCCGAAATCCTGATCCGGCCCCGCCGCGGCGGGCGCGGTCAGCCCGAGCGCGACCGAACTCATCGTCGTACTCACCGGAAGCGGAAGCTTGCCACCCGAGGCCGAGATATTCAGCCCTTCGGCCCGCCCATCATAAACGATGCCATCTTGCGAAACGGAGACATCCACGCCGCCGCTCTGCCTGGCCAGAGCGACCTGCAGCGTCTCATCGGCATCTTCCACGACCAGCTGGCTGGTCCCGCTTCCCAAATCCAGCGTCCCGCTCAGGCTGTAACCCCCGGCGAGGTAGGCCGGGACATCATCCGCGGCAACCGTCGTCGGCAGTTCGGCCGCAAAGGACATTTTCAGCCCCTCCGACATGCCCTCCAGCCGGGTCCGGACGGATTTGCCTGCCGGCGGCGGGATATCCACAGAGTACCGCGCAGCCGCCACTGTCAGATCCCGTGCAACGGTCGCGATATCTCCCATCCGGATGGTTGTCGTGCCTGCAGTCCCGTCCAGCGTAACATTGACAGCGGCCGTCACCGGATCAGCCCCGAATGTTTCGATCTTGTCGAAGTTCAGGCCAATTTCGTCGGCCTTGAGGTCATAGACGGTATCGGCCGGGGTACCCGATACGATCATCCCGTAGCCTTGGGCCGTAACCGCGCCAGATGCCGTCGCCTTTTCCCGCTGAGGGCCGTCCATTGTGACCGACACAGGAAGACTGCCGGGGAATTCGACCTCGACCGTCCCGTCGCCGCGCTCGACCAGTCGCATCCGGCCGAGGGTCATGGTGATGCTGCCACCCGGCGCGCCGGTCTCGGGGTCATTTGGCATCTGCCGGGTCAGCGTCGCGTCGGGCACCGTCAGCGCCAGCCCTTCGCGCACCGGCAGGGCGCTGAGCTCATAGCCAAACGCCGTGGCCAGCGCAGACCATTGGTCCCAGACATCCGCGGCCTTCACATCCGCAAAGGCGGGTGCGGCACACAGGGCCAGAACCCCGGAGAATACGCTGGTGCGAAAAGACATCGGCACAGTTCCACTTCAAATTCGTTAATCAGGAAGAACAAAGGATTGCCCCCTTCGTCAAGCGATTGAGCGCTTTACGTGGCGCAGGAACGCGGACTACCTATGTCGGGACTGCTCAGGAAAGAGGTGCGAAATGTTCGACTTGACCGGCAAAGTGGCCATGATCACAGGCGCCAGCCGCGGAATCGGCGCCGCTGCAGCACGGACCTTTGCCGAGGCGGGCGCACAGGTTGCGCTGCTTGCACGCGACCGAGAGCTCATCGCCGAACTTGCCGGAGAAATTGGTCCCTCGGCGGTTGCCGTCCCCTGCGACATCTCCCGTTTTTGGGAGCTCGAGGCCGCCGTGAACGCCACGATACAAGCGTTCGGGCGTCTGGACATATTGATCGGCAATGCTGGCGTGCTCAAGCCGATCACGCCCTTGGCAGAGGCCGATCCGGACGAATGGGGTCAGGTGATCGACGTCAATATCAAGGGCGTCTTCAATGGCATGCGGGCTGCCCTGCCGGTCATGACGGCCGCTGGTGGCGGCACGATCATCACTGTTTCGTCAGGCGCCGCGCATAACCCGCTGGAGGGTTGGAGCGCCTATTGCACCTCCAAGGCCGGGGCGGCCATGCTGACCCGCGCCGCCCATCTCGAAAATGGCAACAATGGCATCCGCATCATGGGATTGTCCCCCGGAACGGTCGCCACGCAGATGCAGCGCGATATCAAGGCCAGCGGAATCAACCCCGTCAGCCAGCTGAACTGGGAGGATCACATTCCCCCCGAATGGCCCGCGAAAACCCTCGCCTGGATGTGCACCGCCGATGCTGACGACTGGCTGGGGCAGGAGATCTCTCTCCGCGATGAGGCGATCCGCCGCCGCGTCGGCCTCATCGCATGATCGGGGTCGAGAAGGACGGCACCCTCTGGACCGTCACGATCGACCGGCAGGACAAGGCCAATTCCCTGACCGGCGCTCATCTGACCGAACTGGCGGAGATCTTCGAATCCGCCACCGATGCCCGCGCCGTCATCCTGACCGCCAGGGGCAAGGTCTTCTCCGCCGGCGCGGATCTGGAGGAGGCCCGCGCGGGCCTCGCCACCTCCCCGGTCTGGGAACGGTTGTCTTCGGCCGTGGCCTCCCTTCCGGGGCTCAGCATCGCCGCGCTGAACGGCACGCTGGCGGGTGGCTCCATGGGCATGGTCCTTGCCTGCGACATCCGGCTTTCGGTCGCCTCCGCCAAGTTCTTCTATCCGGTAATGAAGCTGGGCTTCCTGCCGCAACCCTCGGACCCAGGCCGCATGGCCGCGCTGATCGGCCCGGCCCGGACCAAGCTGATCCTGATGGGCGGCCAGAAGATCACCGCCGAAGAAGCGCTGAGCTTTGGCCTGATCGACCGCATCGTCGATCCCGACACCCTGCTGGACCACGCGCGCGAGATCTGCGCCGATACCCTTGCCGCAAAGCCCGAGATCGCGGCAGGCATCAAGGCCATGTGCCGGTCCTGACCGCTTCGGGACCGCACCACCCCCCGCCGCACCTTGTCACCCCGCCCTTTCGCGGCTACCTCGGATAGGCCGCCGAAAGGGAAAGACATGACGCAAGACTTCGCCGACCTGACCGCTCGCCTGCTCAATTTCGCGCGGAAGGCCGGGGCGGATCAGGCCGATGCCGTGGCGCGCGACGGCAGCTCTACCTCCATCACCGTGCGCGGCGGCAAGCTGGAAGAGGCCGAACGCTCCGAAGGGGCGGAGATCGGGCTACGCGTGCTGCTGGGCCAGCGGCAGGCCTGCGTGTCATCTTCAGACCTGCGCGATACGGCGATGGAACAGATGGCCGCCCGCGCCGTCGCAATGGCCCGGGAGGCGCCGGAGGACCCCTATATCGGCCTCGCCGACCCCGACCAGCTGAGCGACCTGCGCGACGGCAGCGCGCTTGACATGTGGGACGCGACCGAGGCGCCCAGCCCAGAGGCACTGATGAAAGACGCCATCGCGGCGGAAGAGGCCGCCATGGCCGTCGGCGGCGTGACTCAGGTACAGTCCGCCGGGGCGACCTACGGCTTTTCCTCCACCGTCATCGCCGCCACCAACGGCTTTCAGGGTCGTTTCGCCCGCACCTCCCGCCAGACCTATTGCACCGCCATTGCCGGGACCGGCACCAAGATGGAGCGCGACAGCGACGGCGACATGCGCCTGCACCAGTCCGACCTGCGCAGCCCGGCAGAGATCGGCACCCGGGCCGGGGAACGCGCCGTCGCCCGGCTGGGCGCGGTCCAGCCGCCCACCGGCCGCTACAACGTGCTGTTCGACGAACGCATCAGCAGCAGCCTGATCGGCCATCTGCTGGGCGCGATCAACGGTGCCGCCATCGCGCGTGGCAGCTCCTTCCTGCGCAACCATCTGGGCAAGCAAGTCCTGCCGGAGGCGCTGTCGGTGATCGAGGACCCGCTGCGCAGACGCACCTCCGGCTCCCGCCCCTTCGACACCGAAGGCCTGCCGACCAGACGCCGCGCCATTGTCGAGAACGGCATTCTGACCGGCTGGACGCTCGACCTCGCCTCCGCCCGCAAGCTCGGCATGGCCTCCACCGCCAATGCCGCGCGCGGCACCGCCTCGCCGCCCTCGCCCGCCAACTGGAATATCGAACTGACCGAAGGCACGGCCAGCCGCGACGACCTGCTGGCGCAGATGGGGACCGGGTTCCTCGTGACCTCGCTGATAGGCTCCACCATCAATGGCAATACGGGCGACTATTCCCGCGGCGCCTCCGGCTACTGGGTGGAAAACGGCAAGCTCTCCCACCCCGTGGCGGAGGGGACGATCGCGGGCAACCTGATCGACATGCTGATGCGGATCATCCCGGCCAACGACGCCCGCAAACACCTCAGCACCATCGTCCCCTCCATCCTGATCGAGGATATGTCGATTGCCGGACAATGACCCCGACATCGACCTGGCCGCCGATTTCGCCCTGCTGACCGACGCCGCGAAGGACGCCGGAAAGCTGGCGCTGACCTTCTCCGGCCCGCGTGCCGAACGCTGGGACAAACCCGACGATCAGGGCCCGGTGACAGAGGCCGACCTGGCCGTCGATGCCATGCTGCGCGACCGGCTGCTGAACGCCCGGCCCGATTACGGCTGGCTGTCAGAGGAAACGCCGGACACAGACAACCGCCTGGGCAAGAAGCGCTGCTTTATCATCGACCCGATCGACGGCACCCGCAGCTTCATCGAAGGCTCGGAAACCTGGGCCCATTCGCTGGCCATCGCCGAAGAAGGGGAGATCGTCGCCGCCGCCGTCTACCTGCCGGTCAAGGGCAAGCTCTATGCCGCAGCTCTGGGCCGCGGCGCGCATCTGAACGACCGCCCGCTGCGCGTCTCGGGGCGCGAGGATCTCGACGGTGCCCGGGTCCTCGCCGCCAAACCCAATTACGACGCCCGCCACTGGCCGCGCGGCGTGCCCAATGTGTCGCGCCATTATCGCCCCTCGCTGGCCTACCGCCTGTCGCTGGTGGCCGAAGGGCGTTACGACGCCATGCTGACCTTTCGCGACAGCTGGGAATGGGACATCGCCGCCGGAGAGCTGATCCTGCGCGAAGCCGGCGCCATCACCTCCACCCGCACCGGTGCCGCGCTGCGCTTCAACAATCCCGAACCGCTGGTCGATGGCGTCATTGCCGCAGGCCCCGCCCTGCATGGCCGCATTCTCGACGCGTTGCGGTGACGGAAACCCCTGCGAAACCTTGACCTGCTAGCCCGGACACCGCAGGTTGCCTGCATCCAAACTCACCGGAACGGAGCGGACCATATGGCACAGAGATTGCACCTCGTTTTCGGCGGTGAACTCGTCGATCCGACGAAGAACGTGTTCAAGGATGTGGACGATATCCATATCGTCGGCATCTTCCCCGACTATGCCTCTGCCTTCGACGCCTGGAAGGCCGAAGCGCAGAAGACCGTGGACAATGCCCATATGCGCTATTTCATCGCCCACCTGCACCGCCTCCGTGACGAAGAGGCGGCGGCCTCCTCCACCGAAGAACTCGGCTCCTGATATGACTGACCCTAGAGGCCCGCACAGATCATGCAGGCGCTGACCCGCTGGTCCAGCCAGGCCACCGGCGAGGGAGCACGAAACTGGCCGCCCCGGCCCGACGGGCCGGTTGTCTGGGGGCATACCCCCGACCCCGACCAGATCCCCGCGCTGCTGCAGCTCGCCAGCCGCATCGGCATCAACCGGCCCGAGGTCTCGATGGTGCTGACCACGCCCGGGCCGCTCCAACCTCTGTCGGATCTGACGACACGGGTTTCGCCGGTGCAGCTACCCGAAGACAGCACATCCGCATCCAAGGCCTTCCTGGCTCACTGGCGGCCGAACCTTTGCATCTGGCACACAGGTCATCTGCGTCCCGTGCTGCTCGGGCAGGCCATTCGCAGCGGCATCCCGCTGGTTCTGGTGGATATGAAGGAAGATGCGCTGCCGGAGACACGCCTGAGATGGCGTTCCCGTAATGACCGCGGACTGCTGGCCTCCCCCGAGAAAATCTTCGCCAATTCAGGCAATGCGGCGCGCAAACTGGCGCGGCTGGGCGCCAATCCGGACCACATCGAGGTGACCGGCCCCCTGCAACAGGGCGGAACGGCCCTGCCCTGCGACGAAGAAACACGCGCCGAACTGTCAGAGATTCTGGCGACGCGGCCGGTCTGGCTTGCCACCAGAATTCGGCTCGACGAGCTGGACCAGATCGTCGAAGCGCATCGGCAGGCCATTCGTGCCTCCCACCGGATTTTCCTGATCCTCGTCCCGGCAGATCCCGCCGACGCGCCCGAAATGGACAGGATCCTGACCCGGACCGGGCTGCGACATGTGCGGTGGTCGCAGGGCCAGCAGCCCGACGAGCTGACGCAGGTTCTGCTGGCTGAAAACCGTTGCGACATGGGGCTCTGGTATCGCCTGGCGCCTGTGGCATTCATGGGCTCCTCGCTGGCCCCCGGACACGGCGGGACCGACCCTTACGAGGCAGCCTCTCTCGGATCGGCCATCCTATACGGCCCGCATGTTGAAAATCATGCGACCAAATACGAAAAGTTTGCCCGGGCCGGCGCGGCCCGCCTTGTCAGGGACGCCGCGGCCCTCAGCGCCACCGTGATCCGGCTGACCGCCGTGGATCAGGCCGCCGTCATGGCGCAGGCCGCCTGGGACGTTGCGACCGAAGGCGCGCATGTCACCGATCAGGTCGTCGAAACAGTCGAGGATATTCTCGACAGGGTGCCACCCCGTGCAAACGCCTGAATTCTGGTTCCGATCGCCGGAACATCCCGGCATTCTGGCCCGGCTTCTGTCGCCCCTGGGCCGGCTGTATGCGCTTGGAACAGCCCGGCGTCTGGCCCGGCGCCAGCATGCGCCGCTGCCGGTCCCGGTGGTCTGCATCGGGAATATCAACGCTGGCGGAACCGGCAAGACGCCAACCGTCATCGCCCTGATCGAGATGCTCTCACAGCGTGGGATGCAGGCGCATGTCCTGTCACGCGGTCACGGTGGCGCCCTCGCCGGGCCGGTCCGGATCGACCCCAATAAACATACGGCAGCGGATGTTGGTGACGAGCCGCTTCTTCTGGCAGCCTTCGGCCCGGTCTGGGTTGCTCGCGACCGCACCGCCGGCGCCCGCGCAGCCATTGCCGCCGGGGCGCAGATCATACTGATGGACGATGGTTTCCAATCCCCGGACCTGACCCCGGATCTGAGCATCGTCGTTGTCGATGCCGCACGCGGCTTCGGCAACCGCCGGTGCATTCCCGCCGGGCCGCTGCGCGAACCGCCGGAATCCGGCCTGAAACGCGCTGATCTGCTTTTGTCCATCGGGCCTGAACCGGCCCAGACCAGCTTTGCGCAGCACAATCCCGTTCTGCCCCTGCCCCATCTTCGCGGCGCACTTGAGCCGTTGGAGACCGGGATGGACTGGACCTCGACCCCGTTCCTTGCCTTCGCCGGCATCGGCCATCCCGAGAAGTTCTTCGCCACGCTCCGGCACCTGGGCGCGACCATCGTGCATGCCGAGGCGTTGTCAGACCATCAGCCCTTCACCCCGGCGCTTCTTGCGCGGCTCCGGCGGGATGCGCAGCGCTTCGGAGCGCAGCTCGTCACCACGGAAAAAGACGCTGTGCGCCTTCCTGCCGAGTTCCGTCCGAACGTGCTGACCCTTCCCGTACGGTTGCGTATAGAAAACCCCAGCAGCCTGACAGCCGCGCTGGACAGGCTGATAACACCGACGAAACCCCCTGAATGACACACACGCTCCTGTCTCTTGGCCATGGCTATTCGGCCCGCGCCCTCACCCGCAAGCTTCTGCCCAACGGATGGGTGATCCACGGAACAACCCGCGACCCTGACAAGGCTGAAGGTCTGCAAAGCACGGGTATTCACCCGCATGTCTTTCCAGGTGACCTCTCCGCCCCCCTGTCGGAGGCCACGCATATCCTCGTCTCCGCCGGGCCGGATGCCGAGGGCGACCCAATGCTGCGCCACCTCCGCGACGAAATCGCAGAGGCCGCCCCGCGTCTGGAATGGGTCGGCTACCTTTCCACCACCGGCGTCTATGGCGACCATCAGGGCGGCTGGGTGGACGAGGAGACGCCCCTGACCCCGTTCACCCGGCGCGGCAAATGGCGCGTCGCGGCAGAGGCGGAATGGCAGGCGATCCCCGGTCTGCCCCTGCATATCTTCCGCCTCGCCGGGATTTACGGCCCCGGGCGCGGCCCCTTCTCCAAGGTGCGCAACGGCACGGCCCGGCGGATCATCAAACCCGGTCAGGTCTTCTCCCGCATCCATGTGGAGGATATCGCGCAGGTGCTCGCCGCCTCCATCGCCCGGCCTGATCCCGGCGCGATCTACAACCTCTGCGACGACGACCCGGCCCCCCCGCAGGAGGTCATCGCCCATGCCGCAGAACTCCTCCGCCTGCCGCTGCCGCCGGAGGAAGACTTCGAAACCGCCGAAATGACCCCCATGGCCCGGAGCTTTTATGCCGAAAGCAAGCGGGTGAAGAACGACCGGATCAAGCGGGATCTGGACGTTCAGCTCATCTACCCCACCTATCGCGAGGGGCTCGCCGCGCTGCTGGCCGAAGAATCTGACGCAACCGGTTGAACCGCAGACCTCTTTGCGGCGTTGACCTCGCATGACGATGGCAACCATGGATACAGAGCCCCGGTCCGAAGGCCCGGAACTGCGCCGACTGACCGATATCCTGGATGCCATCCAGGCCTCGGCCGATGATGGCGTCGTTTCGATCAGGTCCATCCTTGAAGAGATCGGGATGCGGAGCTTCGCCCCGGTTATCCTCGTCCCCGCTCTGATCCTCGTCTCACCGCTTTCCGGTATCTTCGGCCTGCCAACCATCGGGGCGATCTTCATCTTCCTCGTCACGGTGCAGAAACTGGCCGGCCGCAGCCATGTCTGGCTGCCCGATTTCCTCAAACGGCGTCAGGTGAAGGAAAGTAAGGTCGACAAGGCCGTCAGCTGGCTGCGAAAGCCCTGCGCCTGGGTCGATGCCCGGACGCACAGGCGGCTGACCCTTTTCACTTCCCGTCCCGCGAATATCGTGACCCTGCTGACGATCATGGCTATCACCATTGTCATCCCGTTTCTGGAAGTGCTGCCGATGGTCACCTCGGTCTTTGCGGGGGCAATATCCTTCTTCGCCATAGGGCTGCTGGCCCGCGACGGGCTCTTTACGCTGCTGGGCTACATCCAGACCGGGCTCAGCGCCTCACTGGTATGGTGGCTGATCTCCGCAGGGACCGGCGCCTGAGGCTCAGGCCGGACGGCGCCCGACCTGCGCCACGCCCAGAACCTCCAGCACCTTCGCCTCGATATCCGGCGCGCTCAGCTGCGCGGTCGCATACATGTCCTCAGGCGTCGACTGGTCGATAAACGTGTCCGGCAGCACCATGGAGCGGAAGCGGAACCCGGCATCGAACACCTCCGCCTCTGCCAGAAGCTGCGCGACATGACTGCCAAATCCGCCGATGGCCCCCTCTTCGATGGTAATCATCGCCTCATGTTCGGCGGCTAGCGTCAGGATCAGGTCCCGGTCCAGCGGCTTGGCAAACCGCGCATCGGCGACCGTCGGGGTGATCCTCTTTGCCGCCAGCGCATCGCAGGCCGCCATGACCTCCTGCAACCGCGTGCCAAAGGACAGGATCGCCACGCGCGCGCCCTTCTGGATCATCCGGCCGCGACCAATCTCCAGCACCTCACCCGCCTCAGGCATCTCGCAGCCCACCCCCTCGCCGCGCGGATACCGAAAGGCGATGGGACCCGCGTCATAGGCGGCAGCGGTCGCCACCATATGCTTCAGCTCCGCCTCATCGGCGGCGGCCATCACGACCATGCCCGGCAGGTTCGCCATGAAGGCGATGTCGTAGCTGCCCGCATGGGTGGCCCCATCGGCCCCGACCAGCCCGGCCCGGTCGATGGCAAAACGCACCGGCAGGCGCTGGATCGCCACGTCATGCACAACCTGATCATAGCCGCGCTGGAGGAAGGTCGAATAGAGCGCGCAGAACGGCCGCATCCCCGCCGCCGCGAGGCCCGCAGCAAAGGTCACCCCATGCTGTTCGGCGATGCCGACGTCAAAGGTCCGCGACGGAAAGCGCTCCGCCATCAGGTTCAGCCCGGTCCCGTCCGGCATGGCGGCGGTCACGGCACAGATACGCGGATCAAGCTCGGCCAGCCGCACCAGCTCCTTGCCAAAGACCGACGTATAGGAAGGCGCATTCGAAGGTGATTTCTTCTGCTTGCCTGAAACCACATCGAATTTGCCCGTCGCATGGCCCTTGTCACTGGCGGCCTCCGCAGGGGCATAACCCTTGCCTTTTTTCGTCACCACATGGATCAGCACCGGCCCGGTCGCCCGCGCCTTGACGGTCCGCAGCACCGGCAGGAGCTGCGTCATGTCATGCCCGTCCAGCGGCCCGATGTAGGAAAACCCCAGCTCCTCGAAAAGCGTCCCGCCCACGGCCATCCCCTTGAGGATTTCCTTGGCCCGCTTCGCCCCTTCGCGGAACGGTGGCGGCAGCAGCGACACGGCGCCCTTGGCCGCCGCCTTGAATTCCTGGAACGGATCGCCGGCATAAAGCCGCGAGAGATAGGACGACATCGCCCCCACCGGCGGTGCAATCGACATCTCATTATCGTTCAGGATGACGATCAGGCGCTTTTTCAGATGCCCGGCATTGTTCATCGCCTCATAGGCCATGCCCGCGCTCATCGCCCCGTCCCCGATCACGGCAATCGCATCGCCCAGCCCATGTTCCGGCGCGCCACCCAGATCCCGCGCCACGGCAAAGCCCAAAGCGGCGGAGATAGACGTCGAACTATGCGCCGCGCCAAACGGGTCATAGGGGCTCTCCGACCGCTTGGTGAAACCCGACAGCCCGTCCTTCTGCCGCAGGGTGCGGATGCGGTCGCGCCGCCCGGTCAGGATCTTGTGCGGGTAGCTCTGATGCGAGACGTCCCAGATGATCCGGTCCTTTGGCGCATCCCAGACCGCATGCAGCGCCACGGTCAGCTCGACCACGCCCAGACCCGCGCCCAGATGCCCGCCGGTTTCCGACACGGCCGAGATCGTCTCGGCCCGCAATTCCTGCGCCACCTGCCGAAGCTGGGGGTCGGTGAACTGCTTCAGGTCGCTCGGATCGCGAACCTTGTCGAGCAGCGGTGTGACGGGTCTGTCGCTCATATCGCCCTCCCCGGGCGTTTCGGGCCTAGCTCAGCTGTCCCGCGAGATAACGAAGCGGGCGGCATCCCGCAAGGCATCCGCCTCTGCTCCAAAACCAGTTAGCGCGTCGCAGGCGGTGGTCACGAGCCGATCTGCCTCCGCCTTGGCGCCCTCCAGCCCCAGCAGGGAGACAAACGTCGCCTTCCCGGCCTCGCCATCCTTGCGCAGCCGCTTGCCGGTCTGCGCCTCATCGCCCTCGACATCCAGAATGTCATCCGCGATCTGGAACGCGAGCCCGAGCGCCCGGGAATAGCCAGCCATCGCCGCAGGATCGGCCCCGGCCATGATCGGCCCGGCGCAGCCCGACCATTCGATCAGCGCACCGGTCTTCTTGGCCTGCAAATCGGTGATCTCCGGCAACGTCAGCGGCGCTGCCGCCGTCTCCGCCGCGATATCCATGGCCTGCCCCAGAACCATCCCCTGCCCGCCGGCGGCACGGGACATGCCCTGAACCAGCGTCACGACGCGACCCGCAGGCAGATCGGCATGCGCCAGCAGGTCAAACGCAAGGCTCTGCAACGCATCGCCGGTCAGAATCGCCGTCGCCTCGTCCCACTTCACATGCACAGTCGGCTGGCCGCGCCGCAGGTCATCGTCATCCATAGCGGGCAGGTCGTCATGCACCAGCGAATAGGCATGCATCGCCTCGATCGCCGCCGCCGCATCCAGCGCGGGGCCGGGCGCCACGCCATAGAGCGCCGCGCTCTCATGCACCAGAAAGGCCCTGAGCCGCTTCCCCCCCGAGGACGCATGCCGCATTGCCGCCCCGACCTCCCCCGGCATCTCTGCCAGGGCAGCGTCGAGCCGCGCGGTCACTGCCGCGGCAACCTGCGCGATCTTCAGCGTGAACATCAGAACCCGTCGGCAGGTTTCGTTCCGGTGGCAGTGCCATCGGCATCGGCGGTGATCGCCTCGACCTTTTCCTCTGCCGCGCGCAGCCGGTCCTCGCAGCGCTTCTTCAGCGCCGCGCCGCGTTCGTACAGCGCGATGGACTGCTCCAGCGGCACATCGCCCCGCTCCAGCTTGCCCACGACCGCCTCAAGCTCCCGCATGGCCTCTTCAAAGCTCATCTGGTCGACGGGTTTTTCGTCACTCATGCCGGCACTCCTCGGATGCTGTCGCGGCGCACCATAGGCGCGCGCGCCGGAAGGATCAACGCGCCCCGGCCGTGATCAACGCATCGACGTGAATGGTCACCGACTCCGTCAGCGCGGACAGGTTGTACCCGCCCTCCAGACAGGACACGATCCGGCCCTGACAGACCTCCGCCGCGAGGCCCGCCAGCTGTTCAGTGATCCAGCCGAAATCTTCCGTCGAAAGCTCGATCGCGGCCAGCGGATCGTCCTTATGCGCATCGAACCCGGCAGAGAGGATCAGCAGCTCCGGCGCGAAGTCCCGCAGGATCGGCAGGATGCGACTGGTCACGATCTTGCGGTAGAGCCCGCCATCCGTCCCCGCCGACAGGGCAATATTGGTAATCGTGCCATGCGGGCCATGGTCCTGCGGCAGGCCCGTCCCGGGATAAAGCGGCATCTGATGGGTGGAGATGAACCGGATCCGCGGATCGGACCGCACCAGATCCTCTGTCCCATTGCCGTGATGCACGTCGAAATCAACAATCGCGACCTTGCTGAGCCCATGGGTCTCCAGCGCATGTTTCGCGGCCACCACCACATTGCCGAACAGACAAAAGCCCATCGGCCGTGCTGTCTCCGCATGGTGCCCCGGCGGACGACAGGCGACAAAGGCATTCTGCACCTCGCCCCCCAGTACCATGTCGACGGCCTTTACCGCCCCACCTGCCGCACGATAGGCCGCCGTCAAAGACCCCGGCGACATATAGGTATCGGCATCCAGCGGCACGATCCCCGACTTGGGCGACGCCGCCCGCACCGCATCCAGATGCGCGCGCGGATGGGCCAGAAGCAGCGAAGCCTCCTCCGCCACCGGCGCCTCGACCTCCAGCAGGTCCCAGCCCGCCAGCGCCTTCAGCACCTCTTTCAGCCGGGCCACCTGTTCGGGGTGCCCCTCCGGGTTCACATGGTCATGAAAGTCGGGATGGGTGATCAGCGCTGTGGTCATGGGGCCTCCTCCGGCTCAGTCATGCACCAGCATATAGCCCTCTCCGCGCACCGTCTGCAGGTATCGCGGCTGTTTCGGATCGGATTCGATCTTGCGCCGCAGCCGGGTGATCTGCACATCCACCGCCCGCTCCTGCGACTGCCCGTCGCGACCGGTCCCGCCGCCGCGCCCCAGCTCCTCCACCAGCCGGATACGGCTCATCGGCTCCCCCGGATGGGCGGAGAAGATCCGCATCAGCTGCACTTCCGTCCCGGTCAGACGCACCAGATCCTCGCCCTGCCACATCTCGCCCCGGTCGATGTCATACCGCACCTCGCCCATGGTCAGCACCTTGGGCGCGACCTTGGTCACGGCAGGCTCCGGCATCCGCCGCAGAATGGCATTGATCCGCAGCAGCAGCTCCTTCGGCTCGAACGGCTTGGCCAGATAGTCATCCGCTCCGGCCTCCAGCCCCGCGATCCGGTCGCTCGTCTCATCCCGCGCGGTCAGCAACAGGATCGGCGTCGCCAGATCATCGCGCAGGGACCGCGTCAGGCTGACCCCGTCCTCTCCCGGCATCATCACATCCATAACGATCAGGTCGAACTCCAGCCCTGCCAGCAACCGCCGGGCATGCGCCCCGTCCCGCGCGGTTGAAATCAGGAACCCGCTCTTCTTCAGATAGCGCGACAGCAGCTCCCGGATACGTTCGTCGTCATCGACGATCAGCAGATGCGGCGAGGGATCGCTCATGCGCCCCCCTCTCTCAGCCCGGCATAGAGCCGCCGCATCTCCGGATCCATCATCGCCTCCAGCACCTGCCGGAACCCGGCCACAGCCTCCGGCCCGGCCTTGCGATAGGCCGCCCGCATCTGTGCCCGCTGCGCCTCCGACAGCCGGGTCTCCAGCGCCGCGCCCTTCTCTGTCAGATGCAGATGGCGCTCGCGCTTGTCGGCATGGCCCACGCGACTCTCCACCATCTCATCCTCGATCAATGTCCGTAGAACCCGGTTCAGCGACTGCTTGGTCACGCCAAGGATCGCCAGCAGCCGGTTCACATTCATCCCCGGCGACCGGCCGATAAAATGCAGGGCCCGGTGATGCGCCCGGCCATAGTCACTGCCTTCGAGGATCTGGTCCGGCGCCGAGGTAAATCCCCGGTACGCAAAGAACATTCCCTCAATCCCCTGCCTCAACTGTTCATCCGTCAGGAACAGCAGGCTCTCTCCGCTATGGGCGTCACTCATCTGTCGTCGTTCACAAACTGCCGTGTTTTTTGTCATGTTATGTCAGTCTTGTTGACATTCCAATATCCAACTGTTAGCGAGTCGCTGTTTTCGGCGCAACTTTATGTCCAGTGCGGACCAATAAAGCGCAATAAATGGAAAAGGTGAAGAGATGGAAGGCGCATACGACGATCGCGACGGCAAGATCTGGATGGACGGCAAACTGGTGGAATGGCGTGATGCCAATGTACACCTGCTGACCCACGGCCTGCATTACGCCTCCTCCGTCTTCGAAGGCGAGCGCTGCTACAACGGCAAGATTTTCAAAGGCGTGCAGCATTCTGAGCGCCTGCGCCGCTCCGCCCAGTGGCTCGATTTCGAGATCCCCTATACCGTCGAGGAAATCGAGAAGGCCAAGTATGACATGCTGGCCGCCAATGGCTGGAAGGACGCCTATGTCCGCGCCGTCGCATGGCGCGGCTCGGGCGAGGACATGGGTGTCTCCGCCAAGCGTAACCCGGTCCGTCTGGCCATCGCCGGCTGGGAATGGGGCAATTACTATGGTGACGCCAAATTCAAGGGCGCCAAGCTCGACATCGCCAAGTGGAAGCGCCCCTCGCCCGAGACGATCCCCGTGCATGCCAAGGCCGCCGGCCTCTACATGATCTGCACCATGTCCAAGCACGCGGCCGAAGCCAAGGGCTGCTCCGACGCGCTCTTCATGGATTACCGCGGTTACGTGGCCGAGGCGACCGGCGCCAATATCTTCTTCGTTAAGGACGGCGAGGTGCACACGCCCAAGGCCGACTGCTTCCTCAACGGCCTGACCCGTCAGACGGTCATCGGCATGCTGGAGGACAAGCAGATCAAGGTCCACGAACGTCACATCATGCCGGAAGAGCTGGAAGGCTTCGAACAATGCTGGCTGACAGGCACCGCGGCCGAGGTGACCCCGGTGGGCCAGATCGGCGACTACAACTTCGAGGTCGGCGCCCTCTGCCGTGACACGGCGGAAAGCTACGAGAAGCTCGTGCGCGCCTGATCGGAAAGGCGGCCCTCCCGGGGGCCGCCTAACACCCCTGATTATTTAACAGTAATGGCGATCGGGTCGCCGAAGATATCGACCATGACCTGACCGGGCGTCTCGGCGACGAAAATGGCTTCGATGGCCGGGGTCTTGCCACCGCAGCTCTTTGAATTGCGTGTACCGGGTTTACCGGCGACAATGCGCCCGACACCCAGCTTGCCATAACGCTGTTCCATTTTCTTGATCTGCGCCTTTGTTGGCATGGCGCCGCATTCGCCGCGCATCCCATGTACCACCATCGCCTGCCCCACCTTCAGGCTGACTTTCTTCTGATACTTGATTTTGTTCTCGGCCTGAGCGGCGCCGGCAACAGCCCCCAGCACGACTGAAGTTAAAATAGCTTTTCTGAGAATCGACATGTCCTGAAACCTCTGTGGCAATCGTATCTGCAGGTTCAGAGTGCACTCATGTCCGCAACCGTCAACTTAAATCCGTATGACTCCCCATGACCCGGGCCTTTTCCTTCGCCGCCTCCAGCCCGGCCGCAATCCCCTCCGCCACCGGTCTCTCCATCATCGCCAGCAATCCCGCCGCCGTGGTCCCCGCGTAATCCACCATGGCCTGCACCTGCGCGGCGGGCGTCTCCGGCCATTCCTTCAGCGCGGCCCCTGAGGCCTGGAACAGCTGCCGGACCGCCCGGTCCGCCACATCCTCCGGCATGCCCTGCGCCACCGCCGCCTCCACCATGCAGGCGGCGTAATAAGCGACAAACCCGGGCACCGGCCCGGTCAGCGCGCAGAAGACATCCATCAATGGCTCCTCCGTTACCTCGTCGACCATACCGCAGGGGGCAAAGACCGCCCGGATCATCGCCCGGTCCGCCTCCGTCACAGCTGTGGTGGCGCAAAATGACGAATGCGCCAGCCCCAGCTCGGCCACGGGGCTCGACATGCCGCGTGCAATGCGGCCTGTCCCCGTCTTCTCCGATATTGCGGCGATCGTCACGCCCGCCATGACGGAGATGACCAGCTTCCCCTCCGCCCGCAGCTCAAGCGCTCCGAATTGCGCCGGCGGCACCGACAGCAACACGACGTCGCAGGTCTCGGCCAGCGCCTGAGCAGAGCTGGTCACCGTGACATCCGGAAAATCCTCGAACCCGTCGCGCCGCCCGTCCCTGTTGGCAATCCACAGATCGCCCGCGGCCACGCCACCATTCCTCAGATGCGCAAAGGCAATGGCCCGCCCCAGCTGACCACTGCCCCCGACAATCCCCAGCTTCATACCGCCCCCCTGCTTCATCTTTCCCGAAATACTCCGGGGGTGGCCGACACATGCCTGCATGTGTCGGCAGGGGGCAGCGCCCCCACCCGGGTCGGCGGGCGTCAGCCCGGCGACATGCCTCTGAGCCGCTCCGACCGCCGCCGCAGGATCTCCAGCGTCATCAGCAATGCAATGGAAATACAAACGAGGATCGTCGCCACCGCCAGGATCGTTGGCGAAATCTGCTCCCTGAGCCCGATGAACATCTGCCACGGCAAGGTCTTCTGTGCGGCCGAGCCGACAAATAGCACCACCACCACCTCGTCAAACGAGGTGATGAAGGCAAATAGCCCCCCGGAAATCACCCCGGGCAGAATGAGCGGCATCTGCACCCGGAAGAAGGTCGTCACCGGATCCGCCCCCATATTCGCCGCCGCCCGCGTCAGCGACCGGTCAAAACCCACCAGCGTCGCCGTCACCGTGATGATGACAAAGGGGATACCCAGCACGGCATGGGCGAGGATCACCTTGATATAGCCGACGATCGACTTCGACATGCCGATCGTATCTTCCAGAAAGTTCCCCAGCGTGGAGTAGAAGAAGAACATCCCCGTGGCCGAAATGATCAGCGGCACAATCATCGGCGAGATCAGGATCGCCATGATCGGCCGCTTGAACGGCACATGGGACTGCGACAGGCCGATGGCTGCCAGCGTGCCCAGTGAGACGGAGATGATCGTCGCGATTGGCGCGATGATCAGCGAATTCTTCAGCGCCAGCTGCCAGTCCGACGTATTGAAAAAGTCGCGATAGTGCTTGAGGGAATAGCCTTCAGGGTCGAGCCGCAGCATCTCCGGCGTGAAGGTAAAGAAATCCTCTGCGTTAAACGACAGCGGCAGCACCACCAGAACCGGTGTAATCAGGAAAATGAAGATCGCACCGCAGAGGAACAGGAAGAAGTTCCACCACAGCGTCTGACCCGGCGTATAATAGATCGGCACGGAGTCGCGATAGGTGCCACGCCCGATCCAATAGGCAAACCACCCCAGGATCGCCCCGATGATCGCCCCGCCGACAGCGCCGCCCAGCCCGCCGAACAGCAGCCCGGCGATGGCAAATGCGGCAATCACGCCCCAGCGGCCCACGATCCGGTTCGGCACCATGGTGTTCAGCGCCCAGCCGAGCGCGGCGCCAAAAATCACCCCCAGCACCAGCCCGATCAGCGGCTGCCCGACGACATTCCCGGTCAGGAACCCGAGGATCAGGCCCAGCCCGGCCACCATCGGCACGGTGAATTTCATAAGCTCGGGCGCGCCCTTTTCAACGGTCATATCGCTCATCTCGGTCACCCCAGCTTCACGTTGTCGATGCCCACGATCTTGTCATAGGCCCAGTAGAGGATCAGCACGACCGCCAGCAGGATTGTTCCCAGCGCCGCCGCCAGCCCCCAGTTGAGCGAGGACGAGATGTGATAGGCAATCCGGTTGGAGATGAACGTGCCGGTGTTGCCGCCCACGATCTCCGGCGTGATGTAGTAACCGATGGCCAGGATGAAGACGAGGATCGACCCCGCCCCGATGCCCGGAACCGATTGCGGGAAATAGACCCGCCAGAAGGCGGTCCAATTGGTCGCCCCCAGCGACTTGGCCGCCCGCAGGTAGCTGGGCGGGATCGTCTGCATCACCGAATACATCGGCAGGATCATGAAGGGCAGCAGGATATGCGTCATCGCCACGATCGTGCCGAACTGGTTGTTGATCATGACAAGGCGGCCGCTGTCGGACACGAGCCCCAGCCAGACCAGCACGTCATTGACCACGCCCTGCTGCTGCAGCATGACCTTCCAGGCTGAGGTCCGTACAAGCAGCGACGTCCAGAAAGGCAACAGCACAAGGATCATTAGCAGGTTCGCCTGCCGCATCGGCAGGTTAGACAGCAGCCAGGCGACCGGATAGGCCAGCAGGATACAGGACCCGGTTATGACCAGCGACATGAACAGGGTACGTTTGAAAAGCGTGCCGTAAATCTGCTGGTTTTCCGGCCGGAGCTCGATGCCATCCGGCGTCAGCTGGCGGTCGACTGAATTGACAAAATAGCCCGAAGTCACGCGCGGCGAATAAAGCTGAATCGTCTTCCATACATCGAGGTTTTCCCAGTCCTCGTCGGCATCCGCAAACTGTGCCTGTAGCTCCACGGATTCAAAACCGGGCGCCGCTGAGGCCGCGGCTTTCAGAAGGGCATCCCCACCCGAAACATCAGCCCCGTTGGCCAGCTCGTGCCAGAGCACGGCGAACATTAGGTCCGGGACACCCTCCTTGTTCAGGTCGTCGCCCTCTTCCTCGATAAGATCGACATATCGCGCCCAGGATCGCTGCGTCAGAGGGAGCGCGTCACCAGCATCGCCGCTGACCACTGCAGCCCAGGTCTTGGGGGCCTCCCAGACTGGATCGAGCGCGACAAACTGATCGGTATAGATGTCCGTATCGAACCGGTCGACACTTCGCCCGGTCTTGCGGAATAGCGACGACATTCCTGTCAGCTCGTAATTCAGCCGGGTGCCGAGACGGGTGTGTTCCTTTTTCTCGCTGGCGAACCACATGTCTGTGTAGAAGGCGATCCAGACATCATCGCCCGGCAGCTCGCTCCCCTCTTCATTCCAGTCGGCCAGCGCGAGCACCGTCTCCGAAAGGGTATCGGCTACGATATCGTTTTTGACCGAGCGCAACAGCATGTCGCCGATCGGGATCACAAAGGTCACCATCACGAAAATCAGCAGCGGCGCGATCAGCATCAGCGCCCGAAGTTTTTGCCGCCGCAGCGCCCGTCCCAGCGATTTCTTCAGTGGCGTACCATCCGCGGACAGCATAGGTCCGGTATGGGCAGCATCGGACCGTCTGGCCGCGTCAGGAGTTTGCCCGGATCCGGCGATTTGATCGGTCATTTCAGACACCCTCCACGAGGATTATGTCACTTTCGGCGGTGGCGAGACGGATCTGCACCACCTCTTGATATTCGGGGGAATGATAGGCGCTTTTGGCGTCCTCGAAACTGGGGAACTCGATGACCACGTGCCGATCTTTGACAGGACCTTCGGGCGCCTCCGACGCTCCGCCGCGAACGACAAACCGCCCGCCATAGCCTTCGAGGATGGGCGTGTCCCGCTCCACATACTCTTTGTAGGCCTCAGGGTCTTTTACCGTGATATGGCCGATGATGTAGCCTTTCGGCATGTGGTCGTCCCCGATTGTTATGTAGTGATGGGTGGGAACCACCCATCCTACGTTTGCCCCGGCTGCCCGGAGAAGGGTGGACGGACCCCGTCCACCCCTGTGTCATATGCGTAGGATGGGTGGTTCCCACCCATCCATCTCGGCCAGATTACTGACCAAGCCACGCCTGGAATTTTGCGTCCAGATCGTCGCGATAGTCCGCCCACCAATTGTAGTTATTCACAAAGGTGTTTTCCGCATTGTTGGGATCGGTGGGCATATGCGGCGCCATTTCAATCCCCAGCTCAGCATGCGTGCTGACCAGCGGTGCGGAGGACGCACGCGCCGGGCCGTAGGAAATATATTTCGCCTGATCGGCCAGACGCTGCGTGTCCGTTGCAAAACTCACAAAGTCCATGACACGTGCCAGACGCTCGTCGCTCAGACCGGTCGGGATAACCCAGCCGTCCAGATCGAACATCTGCCAGTCCCAGGCCATTCCGATCGGCTGGTTCTGCTCAACGATGGCAGAGAACAGACGACCGTTATAGGCGGACCCCATGAAGATCTCGCCATCAGCCAGCAGCTGCGGCGGCTCGGCCGATGCGGACCACCAGATGGTCTGGTCCTTGATCGTGTCGAGCTTGGCAAATGCCTGTGCCTGACCTTCTTCGGTTTCCAGAACGTCATAGACGTCTTCATAGGCCACGCCGTCACACAGCAGCGCCCATTCCATGTTGGCGATCGGCTGTTTGTTCAGCGCGCGCTTGCCCGGATATTTCTCCAGATCGAAGACATCGCAGGCGCCGGTCGGCGGCTCGGTGCCTTCGGGAACCATATCGGTGCGATACCCGAAGGTCGTGGAAAAGACGATCTGCGGGATGAAGCAATCGCTGACAAGCATGTCGCCAAAGTCATCCGAAGCCGATGTCCCATCGGGTGCCGCGGCAAGAGCCTCGTCCGCGTCGATTTCCATCGCCAGACCTTCATCGCACAGGCGAATCGCGTCAGCGGCCTCCACATCGACAAGATCCCAGGTGATGTTGTCGGCTTCGTTCTGAGCACGCAACTTGGCCACCGCTTCGGACGAGGATTCATCCCAAACGATATTCACGCCGCTATTCATCTCCTGATAGGGCTCGACATAGGCTTTCTGCTGCGAGGCCTGATAGGCGCCGCCCCAGGACACAAGCGTCATGTCGCTTGCCATGTGGCTTTCAGCAAAAGCCGCGCCAGCTGCAACGGTCAGAGCCGTCGTAGCCAGAAGGGTTTTGGTCAGTTTCATAGGTACTGGTCTCCCTGATTACCCCGTTTTCGGGTTTGGTTAGCCTTGCGCCACGGGTCGGACGGGCAGGCTACTGTGATCGGCGTTGTGACACGCCGAAACTCGATTTACGCGTCCAGCGCGTGGCAGTCGGTCGGCAGCCAGCCGATCTCGATCTCCTGCCCGGGCTTCAGCCGCACCTGGTCGGGCGCGTTCCGCGTCTTGATGACGAAATCGTCCTTGCCCGCGACCTGTAGCCGCGTGCGGAAGATGTCGCCCATATAGATGAACTCGCGCACCGTGGCCTTGAGCGTATGCGCGCCCTCGGCCAGACGGTCCTTGTTGTATTCCACACGTTCCGGCCGGATCGATACCTTGGTCCGGTCACCGGGTTTGGACACGTTCACCGCCTTGGCGTCGATCATCTCGCCACCGTCCAGTTGGACCGTGCACAGACCGCCCTCGATCGATTTGACCGTGCCTTCCATTGTGTTGTTCTCGCCGATGAACTGCGCCACGAAACTGTTCTGCGGGCTTTCATAAAGCTCATCCGGCGGCGCCAACTGCTGGATGCGGCCATCGTCGAACACGGCCACGCGGTCCGACATGGTCAGCGCCTCGGTCTGGTCATGGGTCACGTAAACCGTCGTGATGCCTAGGTTATGGGCAAGGCTCGTGATCTCGAACTGCATATGCTCACGCAGCTGCTTGTCGAGCGCGCCCAGCGGTTCGTCCATCAGCACCAGCTCCGGCTCGAACACGAGCGCGCGGGCCAGCGCGATCCGCTGCTGCTGACCGCCCGACAACTGCGCAGGGCGACGGCCACCAAAGGCCCCCATCTGCACCATGTCGAGCGCGCGTTTCACCTTCGCCTCGCGGTCCGACTTGCCCATCCGCCGCACTTCCAGCGGAAAGGCAAGGTTTTCGGCCACGGTCATATGCGGGAACAGGGCATAGTTCTGGAACACCATGCCGATCCCGCGTTTATGCGGCGGGATGTTGTTGATGGGCCTGCCATCCAGCTTGATCTCGCCATGTGTTGCGGTCTCGAACCCCGCGAGCATCATCAGGCAGGTGGTCTTCCCGGACCCCGAGGGTCCCAGCATGGTCAGAAATTCACCCTTCGGCAGGGACAGGTTCAGGTCTTTGACGACAAGTGTCTCACCGTCATAGCTTTTCTGCACGCGCTCGAACTCGACGAACGCATCGTTTGTCACATCAGCCAAAAGAGGCTCCCCGTTGTCTTGTCGCGGCTTTTGCCGCTGTTCTGCCCCCAATAAAGACTCCGCAACGCTGGCCTTGCAACCGGAAGGCGGCCATTTTTGCTCAATTCGCGACCAAAAACGGCGATTGACTGACCAATTAGTCCGCACTTGCCAAAAGTCACATTCTTTCCAGACCATATGACAGGCACGCCGGATGCAAATGGCGCCTCCGGGCTGAGTCGTGTCGCACCCGGATTTGCTATCGGGCGCGGGACGTGGTTCGCTTGTTTCAGGACCACGGTAAAACACATCCTGGGTCCGGAATGCAAATCACCCAGCCCACAGGTCCTTGAATGATCTCCAAGAACATCCCCTTTTCGCCCGAGGAATATCAGCGCCGCCTGGCCAAGACGCGCGCCGCGATGGAGGCCAAGGGGATCGAGGTGCTCTGCGTGACCGACCCGTCGAACATGTCCTGGCTGACCGGCTATGACGGCTGGTCTTTCTATGTGCATCAGGGGGTTGTCGTTTTTCTCGACCGCGATCCCTGGTGGTGGGGCCGCAGCCAGGACCGCAACGGCGCCATCCGCACGGTCTGGATGGAGGACAGCCGCGCCTATGGCTACGCCGACCATTTCGTCCAGTCGACGGAACGCCACCCGATGGAGGAACTGGCCGCCCAGCTGCGCGCCATGGGCGTGGCGACCGCCCGGATCGGGGTGGAGATGGAGAATTACTATTACTCCGCCAAGGCCCATGCGGTCCTGACCCATGAACTGCCCGACGCGACCTTCCTTGACGGCACGGCGGTGGTGAACTGGTGCCGCACCGTGAAATCCGACGAGGAGCTGGGGTTCATGCGCAAGGCCGCCCGGATCTCCGAAAAGATCGTCGATGGCTGGCTGGAGCGGGTCGAGCCCGGCGTGCCAAAAAACCATGTCGTGGCCGAGATCATGCGCGACGCCGTTCTGGGCGTGGACGATGCCTGGGGCGATTACGCCGCCATCGTGCCGCTGCTGCCTTCCGGGTCTGACGCCGCTGCCCCGCACCTGACATGGGACGGCCGCCCCTTTGCCGAAGGGGAGGCGACCTTTTTCGAGATCGCAGGCTGCTACCGCCGCTACCACATTCCTTTCTGCCGCACCGTCTTCCTCGGCGAACCGCCCGACCTCTTCAAACATGCCGAGGCCGCGCTGGTCGAAGGGCTGGAGGCCGGGCTGGAGATCGCCCGCGCCGGCAACCGCGCCTGCGACGTCGCCAATGCCCTCGCCGCACCGCTGGAGGCCGCGGGGATCACCCGTGGCGCCCGTTGCGGCTATCCGATCGGGCTCAGCTACCCGCCGGACTGGGGCGAACGCACCATTTCTCTGCGGTCCGAAGACGAGACGATCCTTGAGCCCAATATGACCTTCCACTTCATGCCCGGCCTCTGGATGGCCAACTGGGGGCTGGAAATCACCGAGTCGATCCGCATCACCGAAGACGGCCCCGCCGAATGCTTCTGTGACCGCCCGCGCGAGATGTTCGTCAAGAAATGACCGACCTCAGCACGACAAAGGACATTCTGAAGGACCTCATCGCCTTTCCCACCATCTCTGCCGACGGCAATGTGGAGATGATCGGCCATCTCGCCAACCGCCTCGGCGATCTGGGCGCGGCGGTGGAAATCCAGTGGGAAGACAGCGGCACCAAAGCCAACCTGCTGGCCCGGTTCGGCCCCGACGCGCCGGGCGGCATCCTGCTGTCGGGCCATTCCGACGTAGTGCCGGTAGAGGATCAGGCCTGGAACTCCGACCCGTTCGAGATGATCGAACGCGACGGCAATCTATTCGGCCGCGGCACCTGCGACATGAAGGGCTTCATCGCTGCCTGTGTCGCCATCGCCCCCCGCCTGACCGGCGATCTGCGTCGCCCCGTCCATATGGCTTTCACCTATGACGAGGAAACCGGCTGCCTCGGCGCCCGCAACCTCCAGACCCTGCTGGCAGATCGGGAGGCGCGCCCGACCCTCGCCATCATCGGCGAACCGACGATGATGCGCATCATCGAGGGGCATAAGGGCTGCTGCGAATATACCACCCGATTCACCGGGCTGGAGGGGCACGGATCCCGCCCCGAACTGGGCGTCAACGCGGTCGAATATGCCGTACGCTACATGTCCCGCCTGCTGGAGCTGCGCGAGAGCCTGAAACACCGCGCCCCGCCCGGATCGGCGTTCGAGCCGCCCTGGACCACGATCAACCTCGGCCGTCTGCACGGCGGTCACGTCCACAACGTCATCCCCGGCCGGGCCGAGGTCGACTGGGAAATGCGTCCGGTGCAGGAGAGCGACCGGACCTTCGTCCGCACCGATATCGAGGATTACGTGGCCAACACCCTCCTGCCGGAGATGCGCCGCACCCATCCGCAGGCCGATATCGTGACCGATATCATCGGAGAGGTCGCCGGGCTGGAGCCGATGGACGACAATGCCGCCCGTGACCTCGTCGCCCGGCTGACCGGCGCAAATGGCACCGATCTGGTGTCCTTCGGGACAGAGGCCGGGCTTTTCCAGCAGCTGGGCATGTCGGCGGTGATCTGCGGCCCCGGCTCCATCGCGCAGGCGCACAAACCCGACGAATTCATCGCACTGGACCAGTTGGACCAGTGCCTGACCATGCTGCACGGGCTGGCGGATCAGGTCGCGGCCTGACCCCGCCTTATCCGAGATACGCCTTCCGCAGCATATTCAGCGCAACAAGGATCAGGAACCCCCCGAACACCCGCTTCAGCGGCTTCGGATCCAGCGCATGGGCCAGCCTGACCCCCAGCGGCGCGGTCAGCAGGGTCATCGCGATCACGACGAAAAACGCCGGGATATTCACCGCGCCCACGCTGAAGGGCGGGCGCGAGGCCTCCCCGATATCCAGCAGCAGGAACCCGATGGCAGACGGCACGGCGATCAGCACGCCGAACCCGGCGGCGGTCGCGACGGCCCGGTGGATCGGCACGTTATGCAGGCTCATCATCGGCACACCGAAACTGCCGCCGCCAATCCCCATCAGCACCGACAGGAAGCCGACCGCCGGGGAATAGAGGTATTTCTTGGGCCCCTGCGGCATCTCCTCCGCCAGCCGCCAGTCGCTTTTGCCGAAGGCCATATAAAGCCCGATGACCAGCGCCAGCACGCCAAAGATGACCTGCAGCGCCAGCGACCGGAGCGAGGCGGCAGCCACCACCCCGATGGCCGATCCGATGACGATCCCCGGCGCCCAGCCTTTCAGAATGTCCCAGTCGACCGCCCCCTTGCGGTTATGGCTCAGCACGGATCGGACAGAGGTCACGATGATCGTCGACAGCGAGGTCGCAAGACAGACCTGCATCAGCTGCGGCCCGTCATAGCCCATCATCTGGAAGGTAAAGAAGAAGGCCGGCACGAGGACAATGCCGCCACCGACCCCCAACAACCCCGCCAGCACCCCGGCAAAGGCACCGATGATGGCGACGAAAACAAGCAGTTCGATCAGCAGGGTGGTATCGGGCAATGTTCTCTCCGGTATTCTATCTGTCCCTGACGCGGGTATCAGCCCAACGCCAGCCCAGCCAAGTCATCACATTGGATTGACGCCGGTCATATGTCCCGCCCGGCGGCAAGGCCGGGCAGCGATGACCATCCACGGACGCCACGGCGGAGCAATATCACCCAGCCTGCCACAGCCCCGCATCCTTCACGGCCGCCATGCCTTCGTCCAGCGACTGCCAGGCGCGCGCGATCAGCGTGTCGATCTCGGATTTGGAGATCACCAGCGGCGGAGAGATGATCATCCGGTCATAGACATGCCGCATGATCAGGTTGTTCTTGAAACACCGCTCCCGCACCATGTAGCCGACCGTCCCGGCATCCGCCGCAAAGGGCGCGCGCGCGGATTTGTCCGGCGTCAGCGCGATGGAGCCCATCATGCCCACGATCTTGGCCTCACCCACCATCGGATGGTCGGTCAGGCTCTCGAACTTCTCCTTGAGGTAGGGCGCCGTTTCCTCCCGCACGCGGTCGACGATCTTTTCCTCTTCGAGGATCCGCAGGTTCTCCAATGCGACGGCGCAGGCCACCGGGTGGCCAGAATAGGTATAGCCGTGGTTGAACTCGCAGGCCCCGATCACCGCCGCAACCTCGTCCGACACGATCGACCCGCCGATCGGCTGATAGCCCGAAGACAGCCCCTTGGCGATCGTCATGATGTCCGGCTTCAGATCCAGGGTCTGCGACCCGAACCACTGACCCGTCCGGCCGAACCCGCAGATCACCTCATCCGCGATGAAAAGGATGTTCCGCTCCCGGCAGATGCGCATGACCTCCGGCCAGTAGGTCTCCGGCGCCACGATCACCCCGCCCGCGCCCTGCACCGGCTCGGCGATAAATGCCGCAACGTTATCTTCGCCCAGCTCGTCGATCTTGGCCTCCAGCTGGCGCGCGCGCTCCAGCCCGAACTCCTCGGGGGACATGTCGCCACCCTCCGCCCACCAATGCGGCTGGTCGATATGTTCGATGCCCGGGATCGGCATGCCGCCCTGCCCGTGTATCCCTTTCATACCCCCCAGCGAGCCGGACCCGACCGATGACCCGTGATAGGCATTCCAGCGGGAGATCACGATCTGCTTCGACGGCTTGCCCTTCTCCGCCCAATAGGTGCGCACCATCCGCAGATTGGTATCGTTTGCCTCTGACCCCGATCCGGCAAAGAAGACGTGGTTCAGATCACCCGGCGCCAGCTCTGCCAGCTTTGCGGACAAGGCGATAACCGGCACATGCGAGGTCATGAAGAAGGTGTTGTAATAGGGCAGCTCCCGCATCTGCCGCGCCGCGGCTTCGGCCAGCTCGTCCCGCCCGTAGCCGACATTGACGCACCAGAGCCCCGCCATCGCATCGAGGATCCGCTCCCCCTCGCTGTCGCGCAGCCAGACGCCATCCGCCCCGGTGATGATCCGCGCGCCCTTGGAGGCGATATCTGTCTGGGTCGAAAACGGATGCATGTGATGCGCGGCATCCAGCGCCTGAAGCTCGGCCGTGGGCATGTGGTTGGTGATCGGCTGCATGAAATTCTCCCAAAGTCGGATCTGGCGCGACGCTACGCCCGTGAAAGCCAAATGACCATATTGCAACGCATGCAATTTGTTGCTTGGATCACTCCCCGAGGACGCTACCTACAGACGTCCAACGGGAGACCATAATGACCAAGTCACTCACAACGCTTACCGCCGTCCTGGCCCTTGGCGCATCCGCCGCCATGGCCGAGGAGGTGCACGTCTATAACTGGTCGGATTACATCGACGAAGAACTTCTGACGAAGTTCGAGGAAGAGACGGGCATCGACCTGATCTACGATGTGTTCGACAGCAACGAACTGCTGGAGACCAAGATGCTCGCTGGCGGCTCCGGCTACGATGTCGTCGTGCCCACCGGCACCTTCCTGCAGCGCCAGATCATGGCCGGATCCTTCCAGCCGCTGGACAAATCCAAGCTGACCAACCTGGAAAACATGTGGGACGTGATCCAGGAACGGACCGATGTCTACGATCCGGGCGGGGAGTATTCGATCAACTACATGTGGGGATCGACCGGCATCGGCGTGAACGTCGGCAAGGTGACCGAAATCCTTGGCGAAGATGCTCCGATCAACTCACTCGCGCTGCTCTTTGATCCCGCCAACGCCGAAAAACTCTCGGCTTGCGGCATTCATCTGCTTGACGCCCCGACCGAAATCATTCCCGCCGCGCTGACCTATGCCGGCTGGGAAGGTGGTCCGGATGATCACAGCGAAGAGGCGCTGGCAAAAGCGGAAGAAGTCATCGCTGCAATCCGTCCCTACGTTCAGAAGTTCCACTCTTCCGAATATGTCAACGCGCTGCCCAATGGCGATATCTGCGCCGTTCTGGGCTGGTCCGGCGACGTGCTGATCGCGCGGGACCGGGCAGCCGAGGCGGACAACGGGATCGAGATCGCCTACAATATTCCGTCCGAAGGCGCGCTGATGTGGTTCGACCAGATGGCAATCCCTGTCGATGCCCCGAACCCCGAAGGCGCACACAAGTTCCTGAACTTCATCATGGACGCCCAGAACATGGCCGCCGCGTCGAACTATGTGTACTACGCCAACGGCAACAAGGCGTCGCAGGAATTCCTTAACGAGGACGTGATCGGCGATACCGCCATCTACCCCGATGAGGCCACGCTGGAGAACCTCTACACGGTGACCCCCTTCGACGCGAAGGAACAACGGGCCCTGACCCGGACCTGGACCAAGATCAAGTCCGGCACCTGATCCAAAGACCGGCCCGCACCATCCCCGGTGCGGGCCAATTCATTTCCCGAGGCCCCATGCCCCAAAAAATCTTTGCCCCCTGGGACGATCCGGACGAGAAACCTCTGATCCGGTTCAAGAACGTCACCAAGCAATTCGGTGATTTTACGGCCATCGACGGCATAGACCTCGACATCTACACCCGCGAATTTTTTGCCCTGCTGGGCCCCTCGGGCTGTGGCAAGACCACGCTGATGCGGATGCTGGCGGGGTTTGAGACGCCGAGCTCCGGCGTCATCGAACTGGCCGGTCAGGACATCGCGCCCGTGCCGCCCAACCAGCGCGCAGTCAACATGATGTTCCAGAGCTACGCACTTTTCCCGCATCTTTCTGTCTGGGAAAACATCGCCTTCGGGCTGAAGCGCGAGGGCAAGGACAAAGGCACGATCGAGACCCGCGTCTCCGAAATGCTGAAACTCGTGCGGCTGGAGAAATTCGCCCGCCGCAAACCGCACCAGATCTCCGGCGGTCAGCGTCAGCGCGTGGCGCTTGCCCGGTCGCTCGCCAAGGCACCGAAACTTCTGCTGCTCGACGAACCGCTTGGCGCGCTGGACCGCAAACTGCGCGAAGAGACGCAGTTCGAACTGATGGATATTCAGGAAAAGACCGGCACCACCTTCGTCATCGTCACCCATGACCAGGAAGAGGCGATGACCGTCGCCTCCCGCGTGGCGGTGATGGACGAGGGCAAGCTGATGCAGGTCGCCACGCCCGACCGTATCTACGAGGCGCCCAATTCCGTCTATGTCGCCGACTTCATCGGCGATGTGAACATCATCGAAGGCAAGGCGCACCAGACCGGCGACAAGCTCCAGATCGACTGGGCCGAAGGTCAGCCCGCGCTTTTTGCCACCACCGACAAGAATTTCGGCATGGGCCAGACCTGCCACCTGGCGATCCGGCCGGAAAAGGTCGCGATCTCGGCCGAACGGCCGCAGGGCGCCAATGTGCTGGAGGGCGAGATCCTGGATATCGCCTATCTCGGCAATATCTCCACCTATCACGTCAAGCTGCCGACCGGCCATGTGATCAAGGCCCAGCAGGCCAACACCCGCCGCATCTCCCGCCGTCCCTTCACCTGGGAAGACAAGGTCTGGATCAGCTGGTCCGACAGCGCCGCCGTGGTGCTGGATCAATGAGCGCGCGAGCAAACGCTATCTTTGTCCGCCGCCCTTCGCGTGGTTCGTCAGAACGGAGGGCCGCGCCCGACCCTGGGAGGGCGCACCGCGACGCTTGTGGTCTGCGATTTATCTCAAAAGCATTGGACGACGTTTTTTTGGAGAATGACATCACCAATGCGCCCTCCCGGGGGGAGGGTCGGGCGCGGCCCGGGCTGGTCGCCCGTGCCAATGTCAAAATCGAAGCTGCTTTCTCTATTCTTGCACATCTTGCATCGAAGCTGCTCCCCACTCGCCTGTCAGATCAGGAGGTCCCCTCATGCGCCGTCTGATCTTGATCGCCATTCCCTATGTCTGGCTGCTGCTGCTCTTCCTGATCCCCTTCCTGATCGTGGTGAAGATCTCGCTCTCGGACGTGGCGCTGGCCCGCCCGCCCTATTTCCCGCAGCTCGACCTCTCCGCAGGCTGGACCGGGATAAAAGAGTTCTTCCAGGAACTGGACTTCGAGAATTTCACTTTCCTCGCCTCCGACAGCCTCTACTGGAAGGCCTATCTCTCCTCGCTTAAGATCGCGGTGATCTCCACTTTCCTGACCCTGCTCGTCGGATTCCCGGTCGCCTACGGCATGGCCCGGGCGCCGGAGGAATGGCGCGCGACGCTGATGATGCTGGTGATCCTGCCCTTCTGGACCAGCTTCCTGATCCGGGTCTATGCCTGGATGGGGATCCTCAGCCAGAGCGGCCTGCTAAACACCTTCCTGCTCTGGCTCGGCGTGATCGACCAGCCGCTGATCATCCTCAACACCGACATCGCCGTCTATATCGGCATCGTTTATACCTACCTGCCCTTCATGATCCTGCCGATCTATGCGGCCCTCGAAAAGCTCGACGGCTCCCTTCTGGAAGCGGCGGAGGATCTGGGCTGTTCGCGCACCTCCGCCTTCTGGCTGGTCACCGTGCCACTGTCGAAACAGGGCGTGATCGCGGGCTGTTTCCTCGTTTTCATCCCGGCCATCGGGGAGTTCGTCATCCCCTCGCTGCTGGGCGGATCGCAGACGCTGATGATCGGCAAGGTGCTGTACGAGGAGTTCTTCTCCAACCGCGACTGGCCCGTGGCCTCCGCCGTGGCGGTGATCCTGCTGCTGATCCTGATCATCCCCATCGTGCTCTTCCAGCGCAACGAACAGAAACAGCGGGAGGCCGAAGGATGAACCGGGGCGATTTCCGGATGGGTGAAATCACCCATCCTACACCAGCGTCGAGCCGGAGTATGGTAACCCGTAGCATGGGTGATCTCACCCATCCCGATTACCCGCTGGCCCCCTGCACCCACCCTCGCTGGGCCGCGACCGGAGACGCCGCATGACCAAGCTCTCCCGCTTCAATGTCGTCTCCCTGACGCTGGGCTTTGCCTTTCTCTACCTGCCGATGATCATCCTCGTGATCTATTCCTTCAACGAGTCAAAGCTCGTGACGGTCTGGGCCGGGTTTTCCCCCAAATGGTATGGCGAGCTGATGCGGAACGAGGCCTTCCTCGACGCCGCAGTGGTCACGCTGAAGGTGGCAGTGATGACCTCCACCCTCGCCACCATCCTTGGTACCTGCGCGGCCTATGTGCTGGTCCGCATCCACCGCTTCCCGGGCCGGACGCTCTTTTCCGGCATGGTCTATGCGCCGCTGGTGATGCCCGACGTGATCCTTGGCCTGTCGCTGCTTCTGCTTTTCATCGGCATCAACCTCGACCGGGGCGTGCTGACCATAGTTCTGGCGCATACGACCTTTGCCATGTGTTATGTCAATGTCGTCGTCACCTCCCGCCTCGTGGCCTTCGATGCCTCGCTGGAGGAGGCCGCGCTCGACCTCGGCGCCACCCCGTGGGAAACGTTCCGCCTTGTCACCCTGCCGATCATCGCGCCCGCCGTTATCTCCGGCTGGCTCTTGGCCTTTACCCTGTCGCTGGACGATCTGGTGATCGCATCGTTCACCGCGGGTCCGTCCTCGACCACCCTGCCGATGAAGATCTTCTCCGCCGTCCGCCTCGGCGTCTCGCCGGAGATCAACGCGCTCTCGACCATCATGATCGGAATCGTGACGGTGGGCGTGATCGCGGCCTCCCTCATCTCCAAACGCGCCGCCGTGCAGCGGGCGAAGGAAGAACGGGCCGCAGACCGGACATGAAGCGCATCTACGGGGCCTTTGCCTATTCCCGCGGGCCCATCGACGCCTGCCACTGGGCCCGCGCCGTCCCGGACGCGATCCTGACGGCCCCGCCGGCGGAGGGCCGGATCCGCACCCGTGTCGCGGTGATCGGCGGCGGCTACACCGGCCTCAACGCAGCGCTGCATCTGGCGGAGGACGGGGAGGTCGTCACGCTATTGGACGCCGCCTTCCCGGGCTTCGGCGCCTCTGGCCGCAACGGCGGCTTCTGCTGCCTTGGCGGGTCGCGCGCCACCGACCGGCAGCTGGCCCGATACGGCGATCCGAAGGATGTGAGACGAGCTGAGAAAGCCGCGATCGACCATGTCTCCACCCTGCTCGACCGCCTTGGCATAGACGCCGACCGGCAGGACCACGGGGAGGCAATCGTTGCCCATTCCCCCGCCATGGCCGCGTCCCTGCCCGCGCTGGCAGAGGAATTCGCGAAGGATTACGACACGACACCCAGGGTCATCGCAGGCGACGAAATGGCCGCCAATGGCATGGCCGGGCACTGGCATGGCGCCCTGTCGGTGCCGCTGGGCTTTTCCCTGCATCCCCGCAAATACGCCTCGGGCCTGCTGCGTGCCGCGCAGGGCGCCGGTGTCACCGTCCATGCCGAAAGCCCCGTTACACGGATCGAACAGAGCGGCGGCACCTTCACCCTGACCACGCCCAATGCGACCGTAGAGGCAGACCGCCTGATCCTCGCCACCAATGGCTACACGTCAGAGGATATCCCCAGCTGGGTCCGCGCCCGCACCCTGCCCGCACAAAGCTCTGTCATCGCCACCCGGCCAATGACCGACGAAGAACTGCAGGCGCAGGGCTGGACCACAAGGCAGATGGCGTACGAAGACCGCCGCCTGCTGCATTACTTCCACCTGACGCCCGACAATTGCATGGTCTTCGGCCAGCGCGGCGGGCTGATCACCTCTGCCGCCAATGACGCCCGCGTCGCCCTGCATGTCCGCCGCGATTTCGACCGCGCCTTCCCGGCCTGGCGCGGGATCGAGACGCCCTCGACCTGGTCCGGCATGGTCTGCCTGACGGCGAACCTGACCCCCTATTGCGGCCCGATCCCCGGCATGCCCGGCGCCTTTGCCGCCTTTGGCTATCATGGCAACGGGGTCGCCATGGGCAGCTACCTTGGCATGATCCTTGCCGACCTCGCCGCCGACCGCAGCCCGCGCGCGCCCCTGCCCGCCGCCTTCAGCGCACTGCCGAAACGCTTCCCGCTGGGACCGCTGCGCCGGGCATGGCTCGCTGCCGAATATGGCTGGGCCCAGCTGACCGACCGCGCCGCCTAGGTCACGCCGTGCCGCGCCGGCGGAAGATCCGCATGATCAGCACGTAAAGCCCCGGCACCATGAAGATCCCGAGGAAGGTCGAGAAGATCATCCCGCCGATCACCCCGATCCCGATGGCATTCTGCGCCCCCGCCCCGGCACCCGAGGCCGTCGCCAGAGGCAGCACCCCCAGAATGAAGGCGAGCGCCGTCATCAGGATCGGACGGAGACGCAGCCGTGCCGCCATGACCGCCGCCTCCGCGATGGATTTCCCCTCTGCCCGCAGGCTTTCGGCAAATTCCACGATCAGGATGGCGTTCCGCGCCGCGAGACCGATGGTCGTCAGCATGCCCACCTTGAAATAGACGTCATTCGCCTGCCCGAACCACCAGGCCGCCACCAGCGCCCCCAGAACGCCCACCGGCACCGACAGCATCACCGCAAAGGGAATTGTCCAGCTTTCGTAAAGCGCCGCGAGGGCGAGGAAGACCACCAGCACCGAGATGGCATAAAGGAACGGCGCCTGCGACCCGGATTGCTGTTCCTGATAGGACAGCCCCGTCCAGGCCAGCCCGTAGCCGCCGTCCAGCTCCGCCACCAGATCCTGCATCAGATTCATCGCCGTGCCGGTGCTAACATTCGCCGCAGCCGATCCCGAAACCTCAATCGCCGCCGTCGCCTCATACCGCTGCAGCGTTGGCGCCACCGGCTCCCACCGGGTGGTGATGAAGGACGAAAACGGCACCATCTCTCCGGCACTGTTGCGCGCAAACCAGTCAAAGATATCGTCGGGCTGCATCCGGTACTCTGCCGCCGCCTGCACGATCACCGGACGCAGGCTGTCGCCCAGCACAAAATCGTTCACTTCGCTGCCCGCAAAGACAACGGAGAGCATGGCGTTCACCTCTGACAGCGACAGGCCCAGGCTCTCCATCTTCTGCTGGTCGATATCCATGCGCAGCGCGCTCTGGGTATCGGTGCCATCGACGCGGACATTGGTCAGCTCCGGCACCTGCGCCGCGCGCTCTTCCAGCTGTTTCGCGGCCTCCTGCAACGCCTCCACCCCGCGCGCCCCCTGATCGACAAGGTAGAAGGAGAAGCCGCCGGTATTTCCCAGCCCCCGGATCGCCGGCGGCTGCATCACAAACACCCGTCCCGCCCGGATGGAGGAGAACTTGCGATTGGCCCGCGCAGCAATGGCAGAGGCGGCAAGCTCCGGATTGCCCGCCCGCGCCTCGAAATCCTGCAGCTTGACGAAGAGGATCGCCCGGTTCTGCCCGCTGCCCCCGAAAGAGAAACCGAGGTTGCCGAAGGTTGCCGCAACCGCTTCGGATTCGTCCTCCAGCAGGTAGCGGTTCACCTGTTCCATGACCTCGCGCGTCTGCTGGGATGTCGCCCCGTCATCCAGCGTGATGATCGTCATCAGCGTGCCCTGATCTTCGGTGGGGATGAATGACGATGTGATCCGGCCAAGCGTCGTGTAGGCGCCAAACCCGATCATCGCCAGAACCACCACCATAATCGCGGGCCATTTCACCGACCGTCCGACCACCGCAGCGTAAAAGCCGGTAAACCCGTCCAGCGCAGCGTTGAACCAGCGCGCCGGAGCAAACCGCGTGGGCCCGGATGATTGCTTCAACAACCGCGCCGACATCGGCGGCGACAGGATCAGCGCGATCAGCAGCGACAGCGCCATGGCGGTGACCATGGTCAGCGAAAACTGCCGGTAAATCACGCCGGTTGAGCCCGGAAAGAACGCCATCGGCAGGAAAACCGCCGCCAGAACCACGTTGATGCCGACGAGGGCAGAGGTGATCTGCCCCATGCTTTTCGCCGTCGCCTCCCGCGCGGGCAGACCCTCGTCATGCATCAGTCGCTCGACGTTTTCGACCACCACAATGGCGTCATCCACCAGCAGGCCGATCGCCAGCACCATGGCAAACATGGTCAGCGTGTTGATCGAATAATCCGCCACGTAAAGCATCGCCAGCGTGCCCAGCAGGACCACCGGCACAGTGATCAGCGGGATCAGCGTCGCGCGCCAGGATTGCAGGAAAACGATCAGCACGATCAGAACGAGGATCACCGCTTCGACCAGAGTATGCTCCACCTGCTCGATCGACAGCTCGACAAAGGGGGAGGTGTCGTAGGGAATGCGGAATTCCAGCCCGTCCGGCAAGGCCGGCTCGATCCGCTCCAGGGTTTCCTGCACCAGTCTGGACGTATCCACCGCATTGGCCCCGGTTTCGAGGTTCACGCCGAACCCGGCGGCGGGCTGGCCGCTGAAAAACGTCTCGCGCCCGTAGCTCTCCTGCCCGATTTCAACCCGGGCAACATCGCCCAGCCGGACGGTCGCGCCGTCCGCATCGGTCTTTAAGAGAATCTGCTCGAATTCCTCGGTAGAGGTCAGCTGGCTCTGCGCCGTGATGGTCGCCGTAAACTGCTGACCCGTTATCGTCGGCTGATCCCCAAGCGACCCGACCGACACCGTCGTGTTCTGACGCTCCACCGCCGAGACGACATCCGAAGGCGTCAATTGGTACCGCGCCAGCGACAGCGGGTCGAGCCAGATACGCATCGCGTAGCTGGTCCCGAAGGTATTGATCCCGCCGACGCCCTCGGTCCGCTCCACCTGCCCCTCGACCAGAGAGTCCATGATATCGCCCAGCTGCAGCGTCGTATAGCTGCCCGAGGGGTCCACCAGCGCCCCGATCATCAGGAAAGAGGAGTTCGACCGCGACACGGTCACCCCCCGTTGCTGGACCGAGGAGGGCAGCTGCCCCTCGACCCGGCTGACCTTGGACTGCACCTCGTTCTGCGCATCGATCGGATCGACCGACCCGTCGAAGGTCAGCGTCAGACGTGCACTGCCCTTGGACGAGGAGCTTTCCATATAAAGCAGCCCCTCGATCCCGGTCATCCCCTCCTCGATCACCCGCGTGACGGAGTTCTGCACGGCCGTCGCCGTCGCCCCGGTATAGGTGGCCGAGACCCGGATCGTCGTCGGCGCAATATCGGGATATTGCGACACCGGCATGGAGATCAGTGCCCAGCCACCGGCGAGCATGGTCATGATGGACAGCACCCAGGCAAAAACCGGGCGTCCGATAAAGAACTGTCCCATGCCTCAGCCGTCTTTCTTCTGGTCGTCCACCGTGTCGGAGGCATCGACCTCCCGCACCACACCATCCTCGGAAATGGTGACCGGCACCGGCGTCACATCGGCCCCTGCCCGCAGATTGGTCAGCCCGTCCACAATCAGCAGATCTCCGGGCGAGACACCGTCCCGCACGATCCAGGCATTCTGATAGTTGCCCTGCTCTGTCAGCGTCCGTTTCACCGCCTTGCCGCCTTCGGCCACAAAAGCCGTCAGCACACCGTCGGCCGTGCGGGAGGTCGCGCGCTGCGGCACCAGCACCGCATTGACCGACCCGATGGTGACCTCGACCCGCAGGAACTGACCGGGCAGAATCCGCCGCTCGGGGTTTGAGAACTTCAGCCGCAGGGACGTCGTGCCGGTCGTTGTGGACACGGTTGTGCCGGGCGACACGAACTCGCCCTCTCTCTCGTAGGTCCGCCCGGTCTCAAGCTGAAGCGAAAGCCCGACCGACTCTCCCTGTTTCACCGTACCTTCGGCGATCATGTCGCGGGTTTCCTGGATGCGGCGGGCGGATTGTTCGATATCGACATAGATCGGATCGATCCGGGTCACCGTGGTCAGGGCATCGGTCTGGTTGGCCGTCACGATCGCCCCGACCGAGACAGTGGAAAAATCCGCCAGACCCTGAATCGGGCTGGTGATCAGCGTGCGATCCAGATTGAGCCGCGCCATGTCCCGCGACGCCTCTGCCGCGCTCAGATCCGCCTCGGCCTGGGCCACGGAAACCCGCGCCGATTCCAGCGTTTCGGCGGTAATCGTCGTACCGCGAAGCTTTTCGTACCTGTCAAAGACATTGCGCGCGGCATCATAGGCCGCCTCTGCCCCGTCGACCGCGGCATTCGCCGATTTCAGATCGGCCTCATAGGTATCGCCGTCAATCCGGAACAACGGATCGCCAACCTCCAGCGGTCGGCCGGGCTGATACAGAATTTCGGCAATGACCCCTGCGACCCGCGGGCGGATATCCACCTGTTCAAAGGCAACGGCCCGCCCCGGAACGGTCACGGCAAAGGGCACGTCTTCGGACCCGAGGGCCAGCACGCCAACCGCCTTGGGACCTGCCGACCCCGTGGCCTGCTGTGCCACAACGGCACCTGTCGGGCAAATTGCGAAAATAAGAAGGGCAAATGCCGCGTTCAGAAATCTGTTCATTTTGGTGTTCCGTTCGGATCTGCGCCGGATGCGCCATACAGCTTGTACGTTACGGACAGAAATTTCCGTCTCACAATTTTGTTCGTACGGCGATCCGGGTCGATTTTTCGCGGCGCGCCAAAGCCCGGACGCTTAGCCGTGCGGCGTTTTCACCTGCCGCGCCTTGCCGCGCATCAGGCCCAGATGACGTTCACGCAGGATAATGATAATCCCCGCCGCGATGATCAGCGTCGCACCAAGCAGCATCTGGATCGTCGGCACTTCGGAGAAGAACACATAGCCGATCAGGATGGCAAACAGCATAGAGGTATAGTCGAACGGCGCCACCAGGCTCGCATCGGCGTAACGGTAGGCCGTGGTCAGGCAGATCTGGCCGATCCCGCCAACCACGCCAAGCACCACCAGCATCACAAAGGCGCCCGCATCCGGCATGACCCAGCCAAACGGCAAGGTCAGCAGCGACATCACGGCAGAGGTGCAGGTGAACCAGAAGACAATGGCCGAGACCTGTTCGCTGGCCACCATCTTGCGGATATAGATCTGCGCCAGCGCGCCGCAGACCGCCCCCAGCAGGACAATGATGGCACCGACCGCCTCCATCGTCTTGATCGTGTCGCCCCCCAGCGAGGTCACGCGCGGCGCAAGGATGATCAACACCCCGACCAAACCAAGCGCGACGGCCCCGATCCGGAAAATCCCCACCTTCTCGTTCAGGAACATCGCGGCGAAGACGACAACAAGCAGCGGCATGGCATAGCCAAGCGCCGTCACCTCTGGCAGCGGCAGAAAGGTGAGACCGGCAAACATAGACCCCATGGCGCAGGTCCCGACAAAGCCGCGCCAGAAATGCGACATCGGGTTCTGTACCTTCAGTCCGGTGCGCAAATCGCCCCGCATCGCCAGCCAGCCCAGGATCACCGGCAGGGCAAAGACCGAACGGAAAAAGACAGACTGTCCCGGTGGCACATCTGCCGCCTTGACCAGCGAGCTCATGACGATGAAGCACAGCACCGCCACCAGTTTGAACATAATTCCACGCAGTGGCTGCATCAGTTTCGTCCCGGCTTGAAGACCCAGCCATATCCTGCCCCGGGGTCAGGTCAATCGCCAAGCCGCACTTGCATTTTCCGCCTGCCCCACTCTTTATGCCCCAGCGACTGCCCGGGAGGACCTGATGTACGAAGCCAATCATCTCTGCGCTCAACTGGCGCGCCATGCCGTCCTGACCCCGGATCACCCTTTTGCGCAACGTCCCGGTCTGAGCACCGTCAGCTACGGCGCGCTCTTTGATGGCGCGGAACGTATGGCAAAGGCGCTGACCGCGCTTGGCCTTGAACCCGGTGACCGCGTCGCCGTCCAGGTCGACAAAAGCGTAGAGGCGATCCAACTCTACCTTGGCACCGTATTGGCGGGGGGCATCTTCCTGCCGCTCAATACCGCCTATACCGATGCCGAACTTGGCTATTTCCTGACCGATGCCACGCCCCGCATCGTCGTCTGCGATCCTGGGCGCCTGGCCGGCATCACGGCGATCGGCCAGGGCCATGTCCTGACGCTCGCCGGCGATGGCACGGGCACGCTGACCGACGCCCTGCCCGAGACCCCCGGGTTCGAGGCCATCGAACGGGCGGAGTGGGACCTCGCCGCGATCCTCTACACCTCCGGCACGACGGGCCGGTCCAAAGGCGCGATGCTGAGCCATGGCAACCTCGCCTCGAACGCAGAGGTGCTGCGCGAATACTGGCGCTTCACCCGCGATGACGTGCTGATCCATGCCCTGCCGATCTTCCATACCCACGGTCTTTTCGTCGCCACCAACACGGCGCTGATCGCGGGCTCCTCCACCGTCTTCCTGCCCAAATTCGACCCGGAGGCGATCATCGCCGCCATGCCCGGGGCCACCGCGCTGATGGGCGTTCCGACCTTCTACACCCGGCTGCTCTCCGACCCGCGCGTCACACCGGAACTGGCGGCGAACATGCGGCTTTTCACCTCCGGTTCTGCACCGATGCTGGTGGACACGCATGAAAAATGGCTCGCCCGCACCGGCCACCGGGTGCTGGAACGCTACGGCATGACCGAAACCAACATGTCCACCTCCAACCCCTATGAGGGCGAACGCCGCATGGGCACCGTGGGCTTCCCCCTGCCCGGGGTGGAGCTGCGCATCATGGGCGATGGCAAAGAGCTGACCGACGGTGAGATCGGCGTGATCGAGGTGCGCGGGCCCAACGTCTTCCAGGGCTACTGGCAGATGCCCGAAAAGACCGCGGAAGAGCTGAAAGAGGACGGCTGGTTCATCACCGGCGACCTGGCCACCCGCGATGCGGAGGGCTATGTGACGATTGTTGGCCGCGGCAAAGATCTGATCATTTCCGGCGGCTTCAACGTCTACCCGAAAGAGATCGAGGCAATCATCGATGACCTTCCCGGCGTCACCGAAAGCGCTGTGATCGGCGTGCCCCATCCCGATTTTGGCGAAGCTGTCGTCGCCGTCGTCGTGGGCGAGACCACGCCCGAGGCCCTGACCGCCGCGCTGACCGAAAAACTGGCCAGGTTCAAGCAGCCCAAGGCGGTCTACATCGTCCCCGAACTGCCCCGCAACACCATGGGCAAGGTCCAGAAAAAAGCCCTTCGCGATGAATATGCAGGGCTTTTTGCCTGACCAGATGGCCTTTCGGGAGCGCTGACCCTTGCGTGGCATCCCCTGCGCCCCCGCCCCCCGCAGCCGCAAAGGCTGTCAGAGCAAGCCGTTGGACCGGAAACTGAATTCCCGCGATTTGCCGATGATCAGATGATCGTGGATCGTGATTCCCATGACCTCGGCTGCGGCAGCGATCTGACGGGTCATGTCGATATCGCTGTCCGACGGCGTCGGATCGCCGGACGGATGGTTATGCACAAGGATGAGGGCAGAGGCATTCACCTCCAGCGCGCGTTTCACCACCTCCCGGGGATAGACCGGAACGTGATCCACCGTACCTTTGGCCTGTTCCTCATCGGCAATCAGTATGTTTTTGCGGTCCAGAAAGAGGATGCGGAACTGCTCCGTCTCCCGATGGGCCATCGCCATGTGGCAATAGTCGACCAGCGCATCCCAGGACGAAATCACCGGCCTGTTCATGAATTTGGACCGGGCAAGACGCTGCGCCGCAGCCTCGATCAACTTCAGGTCACTGACCACGGCCGCGCCGACATCCGGCACCTGCATCAGCCTGTCCGGCGATGCGGTCAGCACCGCGCTGAAATTGCCGAACCGGTCCAGTAAGGTCCGCGCCAGGGGTTTCATGTCACGTCGGGCATTGGCCCGGAACAAAACCATTTCCAGCAGTTCGTAATCCGGCATCGCCTCTGCCCCGCCCTGCAGAAGCCGGTCGCGCAGGCGGGCCCGATGGCCGGAGATATAGGAGGGCAAACGCCCCTTCGGCAGCGGCACCTCCGCCGCTTCTTCAGGGTCGAACAGGGGCAGCAATGCGTCGTCGATGTCGGGCGGCTGGGACATGAGCCGACTGTGGTGCCGAAACGGTTAAATCAGTGTTAACGGCAACGCCCCGCGCGACGACATCTGGCGCAAAAATAAGGCCCGGCAACGGCGTGCCGGGCCCTATGGCCGAAAACCATGATCAGGCCTGTCAGCCCTTCATGGAATCCCAGAAACCCTTGACAGATTTGAAGAATTTCTTGTTCTCCGGGTTATTCTCCTCGGACAACGCTTCAAATTCCTTCAGAATTTCCTTCTGCCGCGAGGTCAGATTGACCGGCGTTTCCACCGCAAGCTCGATCATCATGTCGCCGGAGGGCCCGCCACGCAGCGCCGGCATGCCCTTGCCACGCAGACGCATCTGCCGGCCGGATTGCGATCCTTCGGGGATTTTGACCCGGGACCGTCCACCGTCGATCGTCGGCACTTCGATGTCGCCGCCCAAAGCGGCCGCGGTCATCGACACTGGCACCCGACAGAAGAGGTTGGGCCCGTCGCGTTCGAACAGCTCATGCGGCGCAACATCGATAAAGATGTAAAGATCACCGGCAGGCCCGCCACGCATCCCTGCTTCGCCTTCGCCGCCCAGCCGGATACGTGTGCCCGTTTCAACACCCGCGGGGATATTCACCGACAGCGATTTGTCACGCTCCACGCGTCCCTGGCCGGCGCAGGTCTTACAGGGATTTTTGATGATCTGGCCCGCGCCCGAACAGGTCGGACAGGTCCGTTCCACCGTAAAAAAGCCCTGCTGCGCCCGAACCTTGCCCATGCCCGAACAGGTCGGACAGGTGGACGGTTCCGACCCGCCTTCGGCGCCGGTCCCGTCACAGACGGTACAGGCGACGGAGGTCGGGACCTGAATGGTCTTTTGCAGGCCACCAAACGCCTCTTCCAGCGTCACACGCAGATTATAGCGCAGGTCCGACCCGCGCGTCGCACGCTGACGCCCACCACGGCCGCCGCCGCGCTGCCCCATGAAATCACCGAACAGATCGTCGAATACATCCGAGAAGGCAGAGGCGAAATCGCCCTGCTGACCCGGACCGCCGGGACGTGCGCCGCCGCCCATGCCACCTTCAAAGGCAGCATGGCCAAAGCGGTCATAGGCCGCCTTGCGCTCCGGGTCCTTGAGGACGTCATAGGCCTCATTGGCTTCCTTGAACTGATCCTCGGCCTTCGGATTGTCCTTGTTCCGGTCCGGATGCAGTTCCTTGGCCTTGGTGCGATAGGCCTTCTTGATCTCGTCAGCACTGGCGCCCTTCTGGATGCCCAGTACATCGTAAAAGTCACGTTTTGCCATGCGGGTGGTCTCCCCTCAGGAACGATGCGGGCCGGCCCTGATCGGACCGGCCCCAGAGGTTCCTATCAGCGCGGCTTAGGCACGCTTGTTGTCATCCAGGTCCTCGAAGTCGGCATCGACGATATCATCGTCGTCCGACGGGTTCCCGTCAGCGGCCATCGGCTCATCATCGCCGCTGTCCTGCTGTGCCTTGTAGATCGCCTCGCCCAGCTTCATGGCCGCTTCGGTCACGTTCTGGATGCCAGCCTTGATCTTGTCGGCATTGTCGGTTTCCAGCTCGTCCTTGAGCGCGGCAATGGCCAGCTCGATCGCTTCCACGGTCGAGGGGTCGACCTTGTCGCCATGCTCTTCCAGCGATTTCTCGGTGGAATGCACGAGGCTTTCGGCCTGGTTCTTGGCTTCGACGAGCTCGCGGCGGCCTTTGTCGGCCTCTGCGTTCTCCTCCGCGTCCTTGACCATCTTTTCGATGTCCTCGTCCGAGAGACCACCGGAAGCCTGGATCGTGATCTTCTGCTCCTTGTTGGTGCCCTTGTCCTTGGCACCGACGGAGACGATGCCGTTGGCATCGATGTCGAAGGTCACTTCGATCTGCGGCATGCCGCGCGGTGCCGGCGGGATGTCCTCGAGATTGAACTGGCCGAGCATCTTATTGTCGGCAGCCATCTCGCGTTCACCCTGGAACACGCGGATCGTCACGGCGTTCTGGTTATCTTCGGCGGTGGAGAAGACCTGAGACTTCTTGGTCGGGATCGTCGTGTTGCGGTCGATCAGGCGGGTGAAGACACCACCCAGCGTTTCGATCCCCAGCGACAGCGGGGTCACGTCCAGCAGAACAACGTCCTTCACGTCACCCTGAAGAACACCGGCCTGAATGGCGGCACCCAGTGCAACCACTTCGTCCGGGTTCACACCCTTATGCGGCTCTTTCCCGAAGAACTTGGTCACCTCTTCGATGACTTTCGGCATACGGGTCATACCGCCGACCAGAACGACCTCGTCGATGTCCGACGTGGACAGCCCGGCATCTTTCAGCGCGGCCTGGCAGGGCTTCATGGAGGATTTGATCAGGTCGCCCACCAGCGATTCCAGCTTGGCACGGGTCAGCTTCATGACCATGTGCAGCGGCTGGCCGTTGGAGCCCATGGAGATGAACGGCTGATTGATTTCCGTCTGCGACGAGGAGGACAGCTCGATCTTAGCTTTCTCGGCTGCTTCCTTCAGACGCTGCAGCGCCATCTTGTCCTGGGTCAGGTCGACGTTGTGCTCTTTTTTGAACTCGTCGGCCAGGTAGTTGACGATGCGCATGTCGAAGTCTTCACCGCCGAGGAACGTGTCCCCGTTGGTGGATTTCACTTCAAACAGGCCATCGTCGATTTCCAGGATCGTGACGTCGAAGGTACCGCCGCCAAGGTCATAGACCGCGATCGTCTGGCTGTCCTTCTTGTCCAGGCCATAGGCCAGCGCGGCAGCGGTCGGCTCGTTGATGATCCGCAGCACTTCGAGACCGGCGATCTTGCCGGCATCCTTGGTGGCCTGACGCTGGGCGTCGTTGAAATAGGCCGGAACGGTGATGACCGCCTGCGTGACCTCTTCGCCAAGATAGCTCTCAGCGGTTTCCTTCATCTTGCCGAGGATGAAGGCGGAGATTTGGGAGGGGGAGTATTTCTCACCCTTGGATTCCACCCAGGCGTCGCCATTGCCGCCATCAATCACGTTGAACGGCAGGTTCTTCTTGTCCTTGGCCAGATCGGCATCGTCAGACCGACGGCCAATCAGACGTTTGACGCCAAAGATCGTGTTGGTGGAGTTGGTTACGGCCTGCCGCTTGGCAGACTGGCCGACAAGTCGCTCCTCGTCGGTGAAGGCGACGATCGACGGGGTCGTGCGCGCACCTTCGGAGTTTTCGATCACCTTCGGCTGCGAACCATCCATGATAGCCACGCAGGAGTTGGTGGTGCCAAGGTCGATACCGATCACTTTGGACATGTTTTTCAATCCCTTCTACTTAAGGCGAAAGTTCCGGAGACGGACCCGTTACGGCATCCGCCACCGCCCGAGAGACGGCGCCCGGAAACCGGTCCGCCGCGCTTCGGAGGGTATATAAGGAGGGGTAGAAGGGGCTGCAAGGCGCCACTGCCGCTGAAATGGGCAAATTTGACGCAGTGTTGCAGCAATAGGCGCCCGCCGGGCGGGATTCTCCCGGCTCAGTGAAAAAAGGCGTTAACGCCGGTCGCGGCGAGGCTGGCGCGCCAGATAAGCGCCTCTCCCGCCGCGTCCCGTTCCGCCGGAAGCAGCAGCGCCGGGCCGATCCGCTCGACGGCGTCCGGGCCAAAGAAATCGCCGCCCTTCACCTCGGGTTCAAACGCGGCACGGGCCAGACCGCAGGTGCCGTCCTGCTGGCTCTGCGCCTCTTTCAGCGTCCGGTTCAGGATGTAGCGGTCGAGGATCGTCGTGCCGCCCGCCGCCGACGTCTTGGCCTGCAACCCGCTGTCGCAGGGCCCCGGATGGGCGCAGAGCACCTTGACCCGGTTGCCAGCCCGCGCCGCCGCCTGATCCTGCAGCGCATAGGTAAACAGCAGGTTCGCCAGCTTGGACTGCTGATACCGCACCCATTTGCCCATGCCCGGCCAGCGGTCCCCGCCCAGGTGACCGCCCTTCGCTTCCAGATAGGCCGGGATCAGCGCCCGTTTTGGACTGTTCCGCGCCCCGGAGGAATGGTTGACCACCCGCGCCTCGCCATGCCGTTCCGCCGCAAGGTCGAGCAGCGGCCAGACCTCATGGACCAGCAGGAAATGACCAAGGTGATTGGCCTGCATCTGAATGTCATAGCCGTCCTTGGTCGCCCGGTCGGGCAGCCCCATCAGCCCGGCATTATTGACCAGAACATCCAGCCCGATCCCGTCCAGCAGCGCCCTGAGCGCCGCACCGGCCGCACGGACAGAGGCGAAATCGGTCAGGTCGCAGGGCACAAGCTCCGCCGCACCGATGGCCCGAATCTCCGCCAGCGCCCGGTCGGCCCGATCCGAGGGGCGGTTCAGCATGATGACCCGCGCCCCCTTTTGCGCCGCCGTCTTTGCCAGAACCAGACCCATGCCGGAGGTGCAGCCGGTGATCGCCACCACCTTGCCGGACTGATCCGGAAGGCCGGCGGCCAGGTTGTCGTAATACAGAACGTCAGGTGCGGTGCGCTTGGCCATTCGGGCCTCCTCTCGCCATATGTTTACGGTGGAAATATTGGCGCTGCGGCGATCCGTCAAGGAAAATATTTACAGCGGAAATATTTCAGGCCATACCCGGCCCATGGATGACGCAAAGACCTATCACCACGGCAATCTGAAACCCGCGCTGATCGCGGCCGGGCTTGAGATCCTGGAGGAACGCGGGCTCGACGGCCTGTCGCTCCGGGCCTGCGCCGATCGCGTGGGTGTCAGCCACACCGCGCCAAAGAACCATTTTGGCAATGTCACCGGCCTGCTGACCGCCATCGCGGCAGAAGGGCAAAAACAGCTTCTGATCGCCATGCAGACCGCCCCGGATGCACCGAAGAGCGACCGCCGCCTGGCCGCCGCCCGCGGCTATGTCGACTTCGCCCGCGCCCATCCCGCGCTGTTCGAACTGATGTGGTCGCGGCGCCGCGTCGATTTCGCGGACCCGGCGCTGGCCGCGCCGATGTCGGCCTGTGCGGCCGTGCTCCGCGATATCTCCACCGGCATGGTCTGGGACAAGGACGGTGAGCCCGATGCCGATCTGCGCGCCCAGATGATGAACTGGTGCCTTGTGCATGGCTTTGCCCAGCTCTCGCTGCAGGGGGTTTTCGACAAGGACGGGATGCGGCATCTAGGCATCGACGACATCCTGCCCGATTTTCCCTTCCGGGACTGACCGGCAGACCACCCCAGCCAAGAGGCGCCCCATGGCTTTCCCCGAAAGACCGACGCTGACCCTGCGCGGCTGCAGGATCTACCAGAAGGCGCTGTCCCGCGAGGAGCAGGTCCGGATGCTTGAGGCGCTGCGCAGGGTCATCACATCCGCGCCCTTCTTCTCTCCCACCACGCGCTTCGGCAAACAGATGTCGGTGAAGATGACGAGCGCCGGGAAATACGGCTGGTATTCGGATGCCCGCGGCTATCGGTACGAGGAAAAACACCCGTGCGGCCAGCCTTGGCCCCCGATCCCCGAGGAGGTGCTGAACATCTGGCACGGCGCGACCGGCCTCGACCGCACACCGGACTGCTGCCTGATCAACCTTTACCGCGACACTGCAAAAATGGGCATGCACCAGGATCGGGATGAGGCCGATTTCACCTGGCCGGTCCTGTCGATCTCCCTCGGCGATGCGGGTCTTTTCCGGATCGGCAACGAGGATCGCGGCGGCAAGACCGAGTCGATCTGGCTGGAGTCCGGCGACGTTCTGGTGATGGGCGGCCCGGCCCGCCTGTTGCATCACGGGATAGACCGGATTCGGCCCGGCTCCTCGACCCTTTTGCCAAAAGGCGGCCGGATCAACCTGACCTGCCGGGTCGTCGACTAGCCCTTACTGACTGAGTGAACAGCAGCCTGTGACCAGCTGCGTCGCACCGGAGTCGTCGGTCAGGAACAGATCGAACCCCAGCCCGTAGACAAGGTCCGACATGCTGTCGCTGCAAGCGCCGTAGGTTATGATGCCCTGCGCCCGGACCTTTGGCGCCTTCACTGCCACCCCGAACCGGTCCGACCGTCCGGCAGCCGCGCCACGCCATTGCTCGACAAACAGCAGCCCAGCCTCATCCGGGCGGCTCAAGGCCCAGCTGTCCTCGCCCTCCGCATCGCGGGCGAAGGACCAGAACGGCTCCGCCCCGAAACAGGACCCGATATTCGGAAAGGTCCCGCCTTCCTGCCCGGCCTGTCGCGACAGAAACGCCAGGGAGGTCCAGCCCGATTTCTCGCCCACATTGACGCGGCCCCAGGTCCCGGTATCGTTCACCGCGACAACCTCGATGTCCTTGGCGTCGTACGGCAGGGTCGCAATAATTTCAGCCTCCGCATTTGCTGCGGACCGAACATTCAATGTATCCGCCGCGTCGACCCCGGACACGTCGTACAGCGCCGGCATGGGCCCCTGCTGCGCAGACAGACCCCCTGCCGTCAAAACCAGCATGACCAAGACCGTGAATAGCCTCACCGTTTCGCCCCCCAGCTCAGCGACGCATGGCGGCGCGTATAAAACTCTCCCATCAGCCCGATCATGATCAGGGCGATGCCGACGTACATGGGGTATTCGATGCTGGAATTCCGCGGCGAGTAGTTGAGAAAGACAAAGCCCCGGCACTGGTCGATCGTATGAAACAACGGGTTCCAGTCGAACATGGCGACCATGTAGGCGGGCAGGGAATTGGCGACGAACATCTTGCCCGAAGCGATCATATTCGCACGCTGATAAATCTGCGTGAAGATCGACACGAACGTCGGCGCCCAGGGCTTGATCGCCAGCAGAACCACGCCGATCGCCACCCCCGTGAACCAGGAGATCAGCAACATGCCGTAAGCGAGGATGGGATGCTCGATCTCAACCGGATGGAACACCACGTCATAAATGAACAGGATCAGGAACAGTGACAGGGTCTGGATATAGAGAGACGACAGCGCCGCCGCCCCGATCGTGACCGCCGTGTTCATCGGCGCGTGGTTCATCATCGCCGCGGTAGATCCCTCGGCCCCGGCGACGGCGCCCAGTGTCTTGACATGCGTCATGTAGAGGAAGATGCCGGACATGATATACAGCAGGAAATCGCCGCGGATCGTGTTGCCTCTCAGCCCGAGAATTTCGAACATGACGTAGAAGGACAGGACAAAGATGGCTGCCTGCAACATGTTCATCGCGATCGACATCACCGCGTTCCGGTGTGTTTTCCGGATCGAATGCACCGAAGCGTGATAGATCAGTTCGAGTATCGAAATCGCCGACGTCAGGCGTGTCCGTGGGACCCTCTGCTGAAACATGAGCGCGCCTTGTGAAGATTGCCCGATACCTGAAGGGAATTCTTGCCGATCCCTCTTGCGTTTATCATAACGGGCGCGAAGACATATGGCAATTCAGACGACGTTCCCCGTCGTCACAACAAGGAGATTGGGCTTTTGGATTTTGAAAAACTTGAAACGGTTATGCGGCAGCTTGCCCTGGCGGCAGGTGACAAGATCATGGAGATCTACAATTCCGACGACTTCGAGGTAAAATCCAAATCAGACGACAGCCCTGTTACCGAAGCGGACGAGGCGGCCGATGCTCTGATCTCTGCCGGGCTGCGCGAAGCCTTTCCCGACGCCACCCTCATCACCGAGGAGCAATCGGCGTCTCATAGCGAAAAAGCCAGTGATTTCCTTATTGTAGACCCGCTCGATGGCACAAAGGAATTTGTCCAGCGCCGCGGCGACTTTACCGTCAATATCGCCTGGGTTGAGGCCGGAACGCCGATCCGCGGCGTGGTCTATGCCCCTGCCAAGAACCGGATGTTCTACACGCTGGCCGACGGCTCCTCCGTCGAGGAGATGGGCCCGTTCGACAAGGACAAGCCCGGGACCATCCAGCCGATCCGGGTTTCAGAGCCGGATAACACAGCCCTTCTGGTCGTCGCGTCCAAGTCGCACAGGGACCAGGCCACCGATGAATATATTGGCAAATATGCGACCTCCGACATGAAAAGCGCGGGGTCCTCGCTAAAATTCTGTCTTGTCGCGACGGGCGAGGCCGACCTCTACCCCCGTCTGGGGCGCACCATGGAATGGGACACGGCCGCCGGCCACGCCGTATTGACCGGCGCCGGGGGCAAGGTGCTGAATTTCGACACCCATGAGCCGCTGACCTACGGCAAGGACGGCTATGCCAACCCGTTCTTCATCGCCACATCCCCGGGCGTGGACCTGAAAAAACCCTGATGTCGACCCTGATTGTGATCCCGGCGCGATATGCCTCGTCGCGCTATCCCGGCAAGCCGCTGGTCGCGCTGACCGGCGCCTCGGGCGAGAGCAAGAGCCTGATCCAGCGATCCTGGGAGGCCGCCTGCCAGGTGCAGGGGGCCGACCGCGTGGTCGTCGCGACCGATGACGCCCGTATCCGCGACGCCGCCGAAGCTTTTGGCGCAGAAGTGGTCATGACCAGCGAAACCTGTCGCAACGGCACGGAACGCTGCGCAGAGGCGCTGGCCAACCTTGGCGGCACCTACGATATGATCGTGAACCTGCAGGGGGACGCACCGCTGACGCCGCACTGGTTCGTCGAAGATCTGGTGTCCGGTCTGTCGGCCGCAGACTGGGCCGGCATGGCCACGCCCGTGCTGCGCTGCGACGGGGCCGCCCTGAACGGTTTCCTGGCCGACCGTCGCGCAGGCCGCGTCGGCGGGACGACAGCGGTATTCGGCACCGGCAACCGGGCGATCTACTTCTCCAAGGAAGTCATCCCCTACACCGGAAAGACCTATGAGGACACGGACGAGACGCCGGTCTTTCACCATGTCGGTGTCTATGCCTACCGGCCCGATGCGCTGGCGGCCTATGGGTCATGGACCGAGGGTAGCCTGGAACAGCTCGAAGGGCTGGAACAGCTCCGCTTCCTGGAGAACGGCCAGCCGATCCTCTGCGTCGAGGTCGAGGCCCGGGGTCGCCAGTTCTGGGAACTGAACAACCCAGCCGACGTCCCCCGCATCGAACAGATGATGCGCGACATGGACATGGCATGACAGACGCCGCAGGCCCGACGATCAGCGTTGTCGTCGTCAGCCGCGACCGCCCCGACAGCCTGTCCCTGACACTGCGCGGCCTGTCCCGCCTGTTTCACGACACGTATGAAATCATTGTGGTTGGCGATGCCGCGGCGCTCGATGCGGTGCGCCGTCTCGGGTTGACGGACCGGATCAAGACCGTCGCCTTTGCCGATCCGAACATTTCCGAGGCCAGGAACCTGGGCATCGCCGTCGCCGCAGGCGAGATCGTCGCCTTTATCGACGACGACGCGGTCCCGGAACCCACCTGGCTGCGATATCTCACCGCGCCGTTTGCCGAAGACGATGTCAGCGCTGTGGGCGGGTTTGTCCGCGGGCGCAACGGGATCTCGTTTCAATGGAAGGCGCATAGTATCGACCGCGCCGGACGCTCCTGGCCGCTGGATCTGGGCGACACCTCCGCCGTCATCCTGTCTCCCCCGCCGCATCGTGCGATCAAGACCGAAGGCACGAACATGGCCTTCCGCCGGGCCGATCTGGAACGTCTCGGCGGGTTCGACTCGGCATACAGGTTCTATCTGGACGAAGCCGATCTGAACATGCGGCTGGCCCGGGCGGGCCTGCGGACAGCGATTGCCCCGCTGGCACAGGTTCATCACGCCTTTGCGCCATCCAGCCGCCGCCTGGCCAACCGCGCGCCCCGCGATCTTTTCGAGATCGGGGCAAGCCTTGCCGTATTCTTACGCCGCCACTGCCCGACGGAGGATCACGCCGCGGCGCTGGAGACCTTTACCGAAGATCAGGACCGCAGCCTGCTGACGCATATGGTTGCCGGCCGGCTGGAGCCGCGCGAGGTCACCATGTTGCGCAACAGGCTGGCGCAGGGAATTGCCGCAGGGCGGTCCCGGCCGCTTGGGCCTCTGCCCTCTCTGCCGCACAGCCGGGATCCCTATTTGCCATTCCGCTCCGAGGCGACAGGGCCGTCGACGACCCTGGCCGGACGGCCATGGCATGCCGAGAGGCTGCGCGACCAGGCCGCAGCAGCGGCCAAAGCGGGCCAGACCGTCTCTCTCTTCCTGATGTCACCCACGACCCTCTTTCACGATGTAAAATTTCGTGGCGGATACTGGGAACAGCGCGGCGGCACGCTGGGCCGGTCGGACCGGACAGACCCCCTGATACGCCTCACCGGGTTCCGCAGACGGCTCCGCCGTGAAATCGGGCGTGTCGCATTGTTGCGCGGCCTGAACCAATGACCGGCACGTATCTGCCAGTTTTTCTCGCCTCCCGGCGATTTCGCCATAAATTTGGCTGGAACGGGTTCATGGTTTACAAAATTCTGACATAGTGTCCTGCGAATAACCCATTCGGACCTCAACGTATCGAGATCGACAGATGAAAAACAAAATTTCCAAAGCCATTTTTCCCGTTGCCGGCATGGGGACCCGTTTCCTGCCAGCGACGAAATCCATTCCCAAAGAAATCATGTCTCTCGTTGACCGGCCGCTCATCCAGTACGCCATTGACGAGGCCCGCGCCGCCGGCATCAAGGAATTCATCTTTGTCACCTCGCGCGGCAAGGCCGCGCTGGAGGATTACTTCGACCACGCGCCGCAGCTGGAAAGCGAGCTGAAGCGCAAGGGCAAGACCGACCTCCTGGAAGAGGTCAAGAACACCAATATGGACAGCGGCCAGATCGCCTACATCCGTCAGCACAAGCCGCTGGGGCTGGGCCATGCCGTGTGGTGCGCCCGCCGTCTGGTCGGCAATGAACCCTTTGCCGTGATCCTGCCCGACGACATCATCGCCGCCGAAAAGCCCTGCCTGCAGCAGATGGTCGAAGCCTTTGAGGAAAACCCCGGCAACATGGTTGCCGCGATGGAAGTGCCGGCCGAGCGCGCCAGCGCCTACGGCATCCTCGACGTCAAAGAAGACATGGGCTCCGTGGTTTCCGTCAACGGCATGGTCGAAAAGCCGGCCCCGGGCGAACAGCCGTCCAACCTGGCCGTCATCGGCCGCTATCTGCTGACCCCGCAGATCATGAAGAACCTGAACAAAAAGCAGACCGGCGCCGGCGGAGAAATCCAGCTGACCGATGCGATTGCCCAGGAAATCGAAGAGGGCCGCGACGTCTTTGGCTACCGCTTCCGCGGTCAGCGCTTCGACTGTGGCTCCAAATCCGGCTACCTTCAGGCAACGGTGTCCTTTGCACTTTCCCGCCCGGAATTGCGGGATGATCTGATGGGCTTCCTGCGCGAAGTCGTCAACGTCGAAAAAGCCGCAGAATAAGCAGGACGGAACCTGATGGATAAGGTACTTGTCACCGGCGGCGCCGGCTATATCGGCTCGCACGCTTGCAAGGCGCTGCGCGCTGCCGGCTACGAACCCGTCACCTTCGACAACCTTGTGACGGGCTGGGAAGATGCCGTGAAATTCGGCCCTTTCTTCAAGGGCGATCTGCTGAACCGGGCCGATATCGACCGCGCCCTGTCGGAGCATGAGCCCATCGCGATCATGCATTTCGCGGCTCTCAGCCAGGTCGGCGAAAGCATGAAAGACCCCGGGCTCTACTGGAAGAACAATGTCGAAGGGTCGCTGAACCTTATTCAGGCCGCCTGCGACGCTGGCGTGATGAACTTCGTCTTCAGCTCCACCTGCGCGACCTATGGCGAACAGGATAACGTCGTGCTGGACGAGGACAGCGCGCAGTACCCGATCAACGCCTATGGCGCCTCCAAACGCGCGATCGAGGATATCCTGCACGATTTCGGCAATGCCTACGGGCTGCGCAACGTGATCTTCCGCTATTTCAACGTGGCGGGCGGCGATCCGGAGGGCGAAGTCGGGGAATTCCACCGCCCCGAGACGCATCTGATCCCGATCATGCTGGACGCCATTGATGGCAAGCGCGACGCCCTGACCATTTTCGGCACGGATTACGACACGCCCGACGGCACCTGCATCCGCGACTATGTCCATGTCTGCGACCTGGTCGATGCCCATGTGCTGGGCCTGAAATGGCTGCTCGACGGGAAACAGAGCCGGGTCTTCAACCTGGGCACCGGATCCGGCTTTTCGGTGCGTGAAGTCATCGACCAATCGTCCAACGTCACCAACAAGGCCGTGCCCTATACCGAAGGACCGCGGCGCCCCGGTGACTGTACCAAGCTGGTTTCAGGCTCGTCCCGTGCTATGAAGGAACTTGGATGGAAGCCCGATCGCTCGACGATGAAGCAGATGATCGCGGATGCATGGAGATGGCACCAGTCTGGACACTACGAAAAATAGCGCCCCGCCGGCCCGGCTGTTCGACGTAACCCGTCTGGCCAGCCGCCCCGGACGTCAGCCCACCGGCATCGACCGGGTAGAGCTGGCCTACCTTCGCGAACTTCTGGACCGCGACGACCCCGTGTACGGCCTGGCACGGGTCGCATTTGGGTATGTGCTGCTGGACCGGGACGGGCTGACCTCCTTCTACCATCGTTTGCGCGGCCGCACGCCCTGGGGCGAGGCCAGCCTGTTTTTCCGGCTGTTTGCCCGTGCGACACCGGGACAGAAACAGGTTCAGAGCGACCTGTGGCGACTGGCCCTGGCACACCGCTACGGCAACAAGCTCGACCCTCTGCTCGATCTTCTGCCTGAGGGGTTTGTCTACCTCAACGTTGGCCATTCCAATCTGACCGAACGGACCATCGCGCCGATTGCGGCCCGTCCGCGAAGCCGGATCACGGTGATGATCCATGATACGATCCCGCTGGACGAACCCGAAACGCAGCGCGCCGACTCGGTCGAGCGGTTCCGCACCATGTTTGAACTGGTCGCAACCCGCGCGGATCTGATCCTGTGCAACAGTCAGAAGACGGCGGATGACGTGCAGCGCCATATCGACCGGCTGATCGAGGATATGACACCGGCGCCACGGCTGCCCAACATCCAGGTCGCCTGGCTGGGCGTTGAAACCGCCATGCCTGACCCCGCGTCGCTGCCGGTCGAGCTGCCGAAGGATCGGCCGCTGTTTCTCATGGTCGGCACCATCGAGCCGCGCAAGAACCACAAGCTGATCCTGGATATCTGGGAGGAATGGGACGAGGAGGAAGACGGCCCCCGCCCCGTGCTTGGCATTGCCGGCGCCCGTGGCTGGCTGAACGAGTCTGTTTTTCGCCGGCTGGACAGCTCTGTGCTCGTCGGACGGGATATTTTTGAATGGCCTGACCTGAACGACCGGACAATCGCGACGCTGATGACCCGGTCTCAGGCCCTGCTCTTTCCCAGCAAAGCCGAAGGATTTGGCCTGCCCGCAGTCGAAGCCGCCGCCTTGCAAACCCCTGTCCTTAGTGCAGATCTGCCCGCAATTCGCGAGGTTCTGAAGGATTATCCAGTTTACGTAACTGAGGATGAGAGTTATTCTTGGAAAAAGGCCATAAAGAGCCTGAAAGAGGATAGACAGGCCGGTTACACGGGACAGGCGGTATTCACTCCGCCAGATTGGGATACGCATTTCAAGGTCGTCTTAAAGACAACCTGATACACGGACCCGACACCCAACAACTGGCCAAGAGGGCGGGGCACTTGGGAATTGCAGCCTCATATCGCCTGCGGCTTCAACGCCGTCGATGGCTGATCCGTGCCGTGCGCAAGCGGCGTGACCTGAATTCCATTGTCAATCGGACCCGCCAGATCCACGCCCGTGACGTGCTGCTCTTCTGCACCCTGCGCAACGAACGCATCCGCCTGCCCTACTTTCTGGAGTACTACCGCGCGCTTGGCGTGAACCACTTCCTCTTTGTCGACAACGACAGCACCGATGGCACGCGCGAATACCTCAAACAGCAGGAGGATTGTTCGGTCTGGCACACGCTGCGCGGCTACAAGCGCGCCCGGTTCGGCATGGACTGGATGAACTGGCTGCTGCTGAAATACGGCCATGGCCACTGGACGCTGACCGTCGATCCGGATGAATTCTTCGTCTACCCCTTCTGCGACACCCGGCCCATTCAGGCGCTGACCGACTGGCTCGATGCCTCCTCGATCAAGTCTTTCTCGACGATGATCCTGGATATGTATCCCAAGGGGCCGATCACCGGGCAACCCTATGCAGAAGGGCAGAACCCGCTTGAGATCGCCTCCTGGTTCGACAGCGGCAACTACATGATCCAGCGCAACGCCCGCTACGGCAACCTCTGGATCCAGGGCGGGCCACGGATGCGCGTCTTCTTCCCGAACCAGCCGGAGTTGGCACCGGCACTCAACAAAATCCCGCTGGTCAAATGGGACCGGAAATATGCCTATGTCAGCTCCACCCACATGCTGCTGCCGCGCGGGCTGAACCTGACCTACGACGAATGGGGCGGGGAAAAGGCCTCCGGCCTGCTGCTGCATACCAAATTCCTCGACACCTTCCCGCATAAGGCAGAAGAGGAGCTGGACCGCCGCCAGCATTACTCTGCCTCCGTCGAATACCGCGCCTATGCGGAGATGCTGAAAGACGACCCGGAGCTCTGGTGCAAATGGTCGGAAAAATACATCAACTGGCGCCAGCTTGAAATTCTGGGCCTGATGTCGAAAGGAAACTGGGCGTGAGCGGCGTCGGTGTGATCATGCTGGTCCATACCGCCCTGCACCGGGCGGAACAGGTGGCGCGCCACTGGGCGGCCTCCGGCTGTCCGGTTGTGATCCATGCCGACACCAACGTCCCTCGCAAGCAGTTCGAGAAATTCCGCAAATCGCTCGCCGATGTCGGTACAATCCGCTTCTCCCGCAGACACCGCTGCGAATGGGGCACATGGGGCATCGTGGCTGCCACGCAGTCGGCCGCAGAGCAGATGCTGGCCGATTTCCCCGAGGTCCGGCACGTCTATCTCGCCTCCGGCTCCTGCCTGCCGCTGCGCCCGGTGCAGGAACTGATCGACTACCTCGCCGCCCGCCCCCAGACCGACTTCATCGAAAGCGCCACGACCTCCGATGTGCCCTGGACCGTCGGCGGGCTGGACAGCGAACGCTTCACTCTGCGCTTCCCCTTCGCCTGGAAGAAGCAGCGCCGGCTTTTTGACGGCTACGTGCGCCTGCAACGGCGGCTGAAGCGCAAGCGGCGCATGCCCAATGACATTGTCCCACATATGGGGTCGCAATGGTGGTGCCTGACGCGGCAGACCCTGTCGGCAATCCTTCAGGACCCGGACAGGCCGATCTACGACCGCTTCTTCCGCCGCGTCTGGATCCCGGACGAAAGCTATTTCCAGACCCTGACGCGGCTTTATGCCCGCGATGTCCAAAGCCGGTCGCTGACTCTGTCGAAATTCGATTTCCAGGGCAAGCCGCATATCTTCTACGACGATCACCTGCAGCTGCTGCGCCGGTCGGACTGCTTTGTCGCCCGCAAGATCTGGCCCCGCGCCGACCGCCTCTATGAGGCCTTCCTGACCGACGAGGCCCATGCCATGAAGCGGACGGAGCCGAACCCGGGCAAGATCGACCGCATCTTCTCCAAGGCGGTGGAGCGTCGGGTGCGCGGCCGCCCCGGGCTCTATATGCACAGCCGCTTTCCCAACAGGAACTGGGAAAACGGGCTGACCGGCGCGCGCTACACTGTCTTTCAGGGCTTTGCAGAGCTTTTCGAGGATTTCGAGCCCTGGCTGAACCGCATGACCGATGCCAAGGTGCACGGCCATCTTTTTGCACCCGACCGTGCGCATTTCGCGGGCGACCTGCATGTCACAAGCGGCGCCATGAGCGATGCCGCCCTGATCCGCGACTATCGCCCCCGCAGCTTCCTGACCAACCTCATGTGGAATTCCCGCGGCGATCAGCAATGTTTCCAGTTCGGGCCGATGGATGCGCAGGAGATTGCGGACACCCTCGCGCTCGATTCCAATGCCCGGATCGCCATCGTGACCGGGGCCTGGGCCGTGCCGCTGTTCACCTCCAACCGCAACTTTGCCGAAATCCGGGCAGAGGCGGCCAAGCTCCAGCGGATCGAAAGCGATTTCCTCGACCTGCTGCGCAAACCCAAGGCGAAGGCCAAGGCCACGATCTGGACCATGGCGGAATTTGTCGAAACGCCGATGGAAATCCTTCAGGGCATCACCAATGACATGGGGCAACGGGGCCCCCGCCGCCTGTCCGAAGCGCCCAAGATGGTTGACCTCACCGGCTTTGGCCAGTTTCTCCAGAACCTCAAAAACCAGGGCATGCACCCCTATCTGATGGGCGATTTTCCGGTCGATCAGCCCACGATGCCCGCCGGTCGAAACCGCCAGCGCAAACCCTATCTGGTAAAGAAATAATGCCCGACTTCGACTATTTCATCGTCTTCGCAGAAATGCGCACAGGGTCGAATTTCCTGGAGGCGAATCTGAATGCCTTCCCCGGCCTGTCCTGCGTCGGAGAGGCGTTCAACCCGCATTTCCCCGGATACCCCAAACGCGACGACTGCCTCGGCGTGACCCTCGCCCAGCGGGAGGACAACCCGGCCCGCCTGATCGATGCGGTCAAGGCCAATGACGGGCTGACCGGCTTCCGTTTCTTTCACGACCACGACCAGCGCGTGCTGGATATCGCCCTCACCGATCCGCGCTGTGCAAAGATCATCCTCACCCGCAATCCGGTCGAAAGCTATGTCAGCTGGAAGATCGCCCAGGAAACCGGCCAGTGGAAACTGACCGATGTCCGCCGCCGGAAAGACGGCACGGCCGAATTCGACGCTGACGAATTCAATCGCCACATGCAGAAGCTTCAGGAATTTCAGATCCTGCTGCTGAACACCCTGCAAACCTCTGGCCAGACGGCTTTTTACGTGGCCTACGAGGACCTGCAGGATGTCGCCGTGATGAACGGCCTCGCCCGCTGGCTGGGGCAGACGGATCAGCTGGACAAGCTGGACGATAAGCTCAAGCGCCAGAACCCGGCCCCGATCTCCGAAAAGGTTGCGGATTTCGACGGGATGGAACAGGCGCTGTCGCGGCTCGACCGGTTCAATCTCAATCGCACGCCGAACTTCGAACCCCGGCGCGGGGCCAATGTCCCGGCCTATCAGGCCGCGGCAAAGACACCGCTTCTCTATATGCCCGTCCGGGGCGAGCTCGATACACTGGTCGAGGACTGGCTGGCGGCGCTGGACGGCGTGTCGACCACCGATCTGATCGGCAAGTTCACCCAGAAGTCGCTGCGCAAATGGAAACGGCAGAATACCGGACACCGCACCTTTGCCGTCATCCGCCACCCCGTGGCCCGCGCTCATGCGGTGTTCTGCCGCCGCATCGTCGACAGCGGCCCCGGCAGCTTTGGCGAGATCCGCATGGCGCTGCGTCAGAAATACAAACTGCCCATCCCCGGCCGGCAGGGGGGCGGTGACTATTCGCTCGACCAGCATCGGGAGGCATTCCTGGCCTTCCTCGATTTTCTTCAGGCGAACCTCGCCGGCCAGACCAGCATCCGCGTCGACAATGCCTGGGCCACACAGAGCGCGACGCTCGAAGGCATGGCAAGCTTTGCCCTGCCCGATATGATAATTCGCGAAGACGAGCTTCCAGTGCTCCTGCCTCAGCTGGCCGCCCGCCTTGGCCACGCGTCAGTCCCCGCGCCCGCAACGGCGCCGCAGGACACGCCCTACCCGCTGAGCGCCATCTACGACAAAACGATCGAAGACCGCGTCTCCGACGTCTATTCACGTGATTACATGATGTTCGGGTTTGAAAGCTGGGCACCCTGACCGCGACGACGGGTCAGGCGGCCTGGCTGTCCTGATCCTGGGTCAGCAGCGCATGCAGCGAGGCCGGATCCGAATTTGCCCTGAGCTTTGTGCAAAGATCGGCGTTGCGCAATGTGCGGGACACCAGGGCCAACGCCTTGAGATGTTCGACCCCGGCTGATTCCGGCGCGAAAAGCGCCATGATCAGGTCGACGGGCTGGCGATCCACCGCGTCGAAATTCACCGGCTTTTCCAGCAGAATGAAGGCCGCGCTCATCCGATCCGCCTCGACCAGCCGGGCATGCGGCAGCGCGACCCCGTTGCCGACGCCGGTCGGACCCAGAGCCTCACGCTCCATCAGAGCTTCGATCACACCGTCCACGGGCAGCCCGTAGGCGCCATGGGCCAGCTCGGCAACGTCATGTAGCAAACGCTTCTTCGAAGACGCCGAGGCGATCACCTTGACCGCCTCGGGCTTGAGAATGTCCGACAGATTCATCGTGTCCTAACCGAGCCCCGCCGCGGCGGTGGCCCTTCGCATTCAGTTCCGCGGATCGATCCAGCCGATGTTCCCGTCTTCGCGCCGGTACACCACGTTCAACCCGTCCTTACCCTCATTCCGGAAGACGAGAATCGGGGCACCGGCCAGTTCCATCTGCATCACGGCTTCGCCAACGGACAGGGACGGGATTTGCGTCTCCATCTCGGCAACGATGATCGGCTGCAGCGTGTCGGTTTCCTGCTCGTCGTCTTCCTGCTCAGCGGCGAGGATATACGAGGACGCTCCCAATATTTCAACTGGTTCCGCGCGCTTGCTGTGATGGTCTTTCAGCCGCCGCTTGTAACGGCGCAGCTGCTTGTCCATCTTCTCGCAGGCGGCATCAAAAGCACCATAAATTTCAGTGGCATGCGCCTTGGCTGCCGCATTGAGCCCGGAGCTGAGGTGCACCACGGCCTCACAGACGAACTCATGCGCCGACTTGGAAAAAATGACGGTCGCATCCGTGGGCCGCTGCGAATACTTCTCCATGACGGAGCCGAGTTCCGTGCGCACATGGGCCTGCAAGGCGTCGCCTACGTCGATTTGCTTGCCGCTGATCTGATACCGCATTTTGTTTTTCCTTTCTTGGCACATCGGACCTGATCCGGGCGTGGATCGCCCGGCACAATCAGTCGCAGATGTAGTGGAAAGACAGGCGCATCCCCTTGATCTCGCGCAACTTTCGCAAGATGCTGGCCGTGCGGATCATAAGATATTGCAGACCTGTCATACTCTCATATGAAGGGAGAGCAGGCCGACCTGTCAATGGAAACCGGTTGGTTTGGTTCTCAAGGACTTGCGAGATTCCGCGAGCCCGTCAGGAAATGCGAAAAGAGTCGCCGAGGTAAACGCGGCGCACATTCTCGTTTTCCACAACCTCCGAAGGGGTGCCGGACATCAGCACCTTGCCGTCATGCAGGATATAGGCCCGGTCCACGATCTCCAGCGTTTCGCGGACATTGTGATCGGTGATCAGCACCCCGATTCCCCGCTTCTTCAGATCGGCAACAAGATGCCGGATATCGGCGACAGAGATCGGATCGACCCCGGCAAAGGGTTCGTCCAGAAGAAGGTATTTCGGATCGGCCGCCAGACAGCGCGCAATCTCCACCCGCCGCCGCTCCCCGCCCGACAGCGCCAGCGCCGGCGCCCGACGGAGGTGTTCGATCGAAAACTCCGACAACAGCTCCTCCAGCCGTTCCTGCCGTTTGCGACGCTCTGCATGGGTGATGTCCAGAATGGCCGCGATATTGTCCTCGACCGACATCCCCCGAAAGATCGACATTTCCTGCGGCAGATACCCGATGCCCATCCTGGCGCGGCGGTACATGGGAAGCGCGGTCACATCCCGCCCGTCGATCGTCACCGTGCCGCCTTCCGGCACAACAAGCCCGGCAATGGCGTAGAATGTCGTCGTCTTGCCCGACCCGTTGGGACCAAGCAGCGCGGCAACCTCGCCCTGGCTGACGCTCATCGTGACGTCACGGATGACCACGCGCTTTTTGTAGGACTTGCGCAAATTGGTGATCCGCAGACCGTTGGTCGCCTCGGCTGTACCGTCATGCACTGTGAGCTCAGGTTTTGCCAAGGATCAGTCTTTCGGATTCAGGATTGTGCGCACACGCCCATCCATCTGGGCCGTCCCCGCCCCCAGATCAACCGTGAGGGTCTGCGAGGCAAGCGTCGACTGCCCCTGTGTCACCAGCACATCGCCGGTCATGACCACCTTGCCGCTGTCGATACTGTAGCTCGCGGTCTGCGCCTCTGCCGCGTCGGGACCGGAGACAAGCGTCACGCCACCGGTCGCCTCCATCGAGGTGATCCGTTCCCCGGCGTCGTCATAGACCACCAGCACCCGGGGCGCGGCCAGCCGCATCTCACCCTGGATGATTACAACATTGCCGATGAATTCCGCCGTCCCGTCGGACTGGTTGACGTTCAGACTGTCGCTTTCGACCTCAACAGGGTCATCCGGATCGATCGAGCCGGCGCCAAAAGCCTGCCCTTGGGCCAGAAGCGGCCCCGCAACCCCAAGAAAAAGCGCAAAAAACGCGGCACGAAAAGCAGACATTGAAACGTCCTCAGTCGGATTGCGGCGTATATACCAGCTTAACGCCATTCGTGAACACCATTTGCACGTCGCCCCCGTCATCGCCGGCCGTCAATAACATCTGACCGGCCCGGAACGTCCCGACAGGACCGGTCCCGCGAATTTCACCCTCTGTACTGGCGCGTATGGAATCCAGGCCGGTCCTCAATTCTTCGGTTTCGACCTGGTAGCCGACGGAGCTAGTGATCCGGACATCCCCCCTCAGCCGGGCCTCGGCCGACGGCTGGTCCACCATCGCCAGATCGGCCGTGAAACTGATGGAGTTTCCCGCGCGCAATTCTATGTCCGCCACAACGTTCTCTGCTTCCAGGTTCCCGATCCCCTCTCCGGTCGGACGCGCCACATCGGCCCGGAACGAGATCAGATCGCCATCCTCGGTCGACCCGGCGAAAGACGGCTCAAGGATACGTTCGACCAGCCCGTTCGGTCCGGTTTCTATATCGGCATAGGGCAGCGTTTCCGTCGCATCATTGGTTCGCGACAGCAGGAAGACCGTGGACAAAAGCGCCAGCGCCGCGATCGGCAGGAGGATTTTCAGCCACTGGATCAGACGGGAATACCCGTCATTCGCAAAGGCCATGTCAGCCCAGCCCGACCCGCAGGCAGTCGTGGATATGCAGCAGCCCCTGCGCCTTTCCGTCGCCCTCCGGCGGGATCACGAACAGACAGGTGATCTTGCGGTCGTTCATCACGCCCACGGCCTCTTCGGCCAGCGCCTCCGGACCGATGGTGCGCGGGCTGGCGGTCATCACCTCTCCGGCGACGTGATCCAGCAGCCCCTGCATGTGGCGCCGAAGGTCACCGTCGGTGATGATCCCGGCCAGACGGCCCGCATCATCCGTCACCCCGACCACGCCGAACCCCTTGCGGCTGATCTCCAGCAGCACCTCCGACATCGGCGTCTCCGCCGTCACCAGCGGCAGCGCCTCACCCACATGCATCAGGTCGCGCACCCGGCTCAGCACCGCGCCCAGCTTGCCGCCGGGATGGAATTCGCGGAAATGTTCCGCCGTGAACTGCCGGTGCTCCATCAGCGCCACGGCCAGCGCATCGCCCAGAGCAAGGGTCATAGTCGTCGATGTCGTGGGCACGACACCCGTGCCACAGGCTTCGTCGGCGGCAGGCAGGATCAGCCCGATATCGGCCTGTTGGATCAGCGTCGACCCGGGCCGCGACGCGACACCGATCATCGGGATATGCCAGCGCCGGGTGTAGCCGATCACATCGGCCAGCTCCGGCGTCTCGCCGCTGTTGGACAGGATCAGCACCACGTCATCCTTGGTCATCATGCCCAGGTCGCCATGGCTCGCCTCTGCCGGATGCACGAACTGCGCGGGCGTCCCGGTAGAGGCCAGCGTCGCCGCGATCTTGCGCGCGATATGACCGGATTTGCCCATGCCGCAGACGATGATCCGGCCCTTGGCCGACAGCATCACCTCCACCGCCTTCTCAAACGCCCCGTCGACGGAGGCCGCCAGCGCATCCAGCGCCCGCGCCTCAATCCCGATCACCCGGCGGGCGGTATCCAGCGTGCTGCTCATGTATGCGCGAAAATGTCGGTTTCGGGCCAGCCGGCCAGATCCAGCCGCGCCCGCATCGGCAGGAAATCGAAACAGGCCTGCGCGATATCGGTGCGGCCCTCGCGCGCCAGCCGCATATCCAGAACCTCCCGCAGACGGTGCAGGTAAAGGACATCCGACGCGGCATAATCCAGCTGCGCCTCGGTCAGCTCATCCGCACCCCAGTCAGAGCTCTGCTGGACCTTGGACAGGTCCACACCGATCAGCTCCTGCGTCAGGTTCTTCAGCCCGTGCCGGTCGGTATAGGTCCGCACCAGCTTGCTCGCGATCTTGGTGCAGTAGACCGGCGCGGCCAGCGCACCAAAGGCATTGTACATTGCGGCGATATCGAACCGCCCGAAATGGAAAAGCTTCAGCACGTCAGGGTCGGTCAGCATGGCACAGAGGTTCGGCGCCTCCGTCTGCCCCTTCTCGACCTGCACGATATGCGCATCGCCGTCGCCGCCCGACATCTGGATCACGCAGAGCCGGTCGCGATGCGGGTTCAGCCCCATGGTTTCACAATCGATGGCCACAACCGGGCCCAGGTCGAGCCCGTCGGGCAGATCGTTACGGTACAAGTGGTTTGCCACGGCTGGCCTCGTGCATCTGAAATCCCCGCCTACCTAGGCGCAATTGCGGCAAGCGTAAAGATCCCAGCCGCCGAGTCGACGGGCAACCGGCAGTCATTCAGGGCCGGATCAGACCGTTCCCGGCGTGAAGGTCAGCGCGATCCCGTTGATGCAGTGACGTTTGCCGGTGGGTTTCGGTCCGTCGTCGAACACATGTCCCAGATGGCTACCGCAGCGGCTGCAATGCACTTCGGTCCGCACCATGAACAGGCTGCGGTCGGGTTGCGTCCCCACCGCGCCTGCGATCGCGGCATAGAAGCTGGGCCAGCCGGTACCGCTGTCGAACTTCGTGGCCGAGGAATAGACCGGTTGCCCGCAGCCCTTGCAGGCAAAGGTCCCGCTGCGCTTCTCCCTGTCGAGCGGGCTGGAGCCTGCGGCTTCTGTGCCCTGTTTGCGCAGCACCCTATATTCGTCGCGGCTAAGCATGGCTTTCCACTCGGCCTCTGTCCGGGTGACGGGGAACGCCCCCCCGGCAGCGCCCGCCCGTCGCATCCATCCGGTGAACATCAGCGCGGTACCTCCAAGCATGAGATGACGGCGGTTCATGAGATCCTCCTTCGCGACCATTTGGGTCGCTCTCCTCAAGATACGCACCACCACGCGCCGGAGTTTCGCTCTATCCCAGCGACCGAAGCAGCGCCTGCGACGGCACGCCGGTCACAGGCTGCCCGATGCTGGCCTGATAGGCGCGGATCGCCGCCTCCGACTTCGCGCCGATGACCCCATCCGCCCCGCCGGTGTCAAACCCGCGCGCCGTCAGCCGCCGCTGCAGGGCAACCCGGTCGTCTTTGGTCAACCCGTTCTTGTCCGGCGGGAAAGAGCCGCGGATCGGCCCGCCCCCGGCGATACGGTCCGCCAGATGCCCGACACCAATCGCGTAGAGATCGGAATTGTTGTACCGCTTGATCGCCCGGAAATTGCCGGTCACGGAAAACTGCGGCCCCCCCGCCTGCGGCTGGATCACCGTCCCGGCGGGCGCACCCTGACCGACCTCTCCGCCCCAGCGGACCCCGCGCTGCCAGCCGCTTTTCGACAGGTAGGCGGCGGTAGAGGCCAGCGCATCCGACGGGTCCTCCGACCAGATATCGCGACGCCCGTCGCCTGTGTAATCCACGGCAAACAGCAGGTAGGAGGTCGGGATGAACTGAGTATGCCCCATTGCGCCTGCCCAGCTGCCGGTCATGCGGCCCGGTGTGATGTCCCCGTTCTGGAGAATCTTCAAAGCCGCGATCAACTGGCTCTCGAAAAACGCCCCGCGTCGCCCGTCAAAGGCCAGCGTCGAGGTGGCCGAAATCACCGGCACATCGCCGCGCCGTTCGCCAAAATAGCTCTCCAACCCCCAGACCGCCGCGATGATCTCCGCATCCACGCCATAGCGTGCCTCCAACGCCCGCAGCAGCCCCTGCTGCCGGGCAAAGGCCGCCCGCCCCTTGGACACCCGCTCGTCCGAGGCGGCAATCGACAGGTAATCCTCCAGCGTGCGCGAACTTTCCGGCTGGTTGCGGTCGCGGGTCACGACACCGGGCAGGAACCCCGCCCCGCGAAAGGCCGAGGCGAGCGTGCCCCGCGAAATCCCCTGCGCCGCCGCCCGGCCCTGAAACGATGCCACCCAGGCGTCATATCCAGCATTGGGCACCGGACGCAGGTCCGCCGGCAGCCCGCCCGCAGGCGCCGCCACCTGCATGGCACCCGACCCGCCGCATCCCGCCAGCGTCAGCGCGCCAAGCGAGGCGGTGAATATACGTCTTGAAACTCTGATCTGTTGCATGGGCTGCCCTCCTCTTTGCCTTGCGCTCACACTATGCGATGCAATCCGCCGTGCAACCGGCATCCCGCCGGGCAGCCCCCTTTGGCGAAACGACGTCGTCTGAACCTTGGATTACGGGCCGAAGAAGTCCATATAGAGGCGGAACCGGCACCATGCCGCAGATAGACCGCAAGGGCCGCCGCGCCCGAACCGAGGGATGACCATGATCGAACTGGGTGGAACACAGACCGAAGCCGCCGCCGCCGCGACCGGAGATCTGATCAAGGACGTAACCGAACAGAACTTCATGCAGGATGTTATCGAAGCCTCCATGGAAGTGCCGGTTATCGTCGATTTCTGGGCCACCTGGTGCGGCCCGTGCAAGACGCTGGGCCCGATGCTGGAGGCCGCCGTGGTCAAGGCCAAGGGCGCCGTGAAGATGGCCAAGATCGACGTCGACCAGAACCAGCGGCTGGCCCAGGCGCTGGCCCAGCAGGGCCTGCCCCTGCAGTCGATCCCGACTGTCGTCGCCTTTGTGAAAGGTCAGCCCATCGACATGTTCCAGGGCGCGGTCCCCGGCTCTGAAATCGACGCCTTTATCAAGCGTGCCATCGATGCTGCGGGCGGCGATGCGTCGGGTGGGCTGGATGACGCCGTCGCCGCGGCCGAGGAAATGCTGACCGAAGGCGCCGCTGCTGACGCCGCCGAAACCTTCGCCGCCATCCTGCAGGAGGATCCGGCCCATGCCGGCGCCTATGCCGGCCTCGTGCGCAGCTACATCGCCATGGACCAGCTCGACCAGGCGGAGGCCACGCTGAACGGCGCCCCCGCCGAGATCAGCACATCGCCGGAACTGGAAGCCTGCCATGCACAGATCGCACTGGCCCGTCAGGCCGCCAATGCCGGCCCGGTGGAGGAGCTGACCGCCAAGGTCACCGCCAATCCCGACGATCACCAGTCCCGCTTCGACCTCGCTCAGGCGCTGCATGCGCATCGCGACGTGCAGGGCGCGGTGGACCAGCTGCTGGAGCTTTTCCGGCGGGATCGGGAATGGAATGACGGGGCCGCCAAGGCCCAGCTCATCACCATTTTCGAAGCGCTGGATGCCAAGGATCCAATCGCGCTCACGGGCCGCAGAAAACTCTCGTCGATGATATTTGCCTGACCCCGGCGGCGCGCTAAGTCATGCGCATGATGCGAGCCGCCGATCTTCCGGGTGTCATCCCCGTCTTTCCGCTGCCCGGCGCGCTGCTGCTGCCCCGCGCCAGACTGCCCCTTCATCTGTTTGAGCCGCGCTACCTCGCGATGCTTGACGATGTTCTGAAAACGCCGCACCGGCTGATTGGCATGGTCCAGCCCGACCCCAATCCGCGGGCCGCGCAGGAAGACGCGCCGCCACCTCTGCACAGCATCGGCTGCGCAGGCCGCGTCACCCAGTTCTCGGAGACGGAGGACGGGCGCTACATGATCACCCTCGCCGGCATCTCCCGCTTCCGCGTGACGGAGGAGGTCGGCGGTTTCTGCCCCTATCGCCGCGTCAAACCCAGCTGGGAAGGCTTCGACCGTGACCTCGCCCGCTCCGAAAAGGACACCGGGTTCAAACGCGAAAGCTTCCTCGACCTGCTTTCCCGCTACTTTCAGGCCAAATCGCTCGATACCGACTGGGAGACGCTGAAAGAGGCGGATGACGAGATGCTGATCAACTCGCTCTCCATGCTCCTCTCCTTCGATCCGGAGGAGAAACAGGCCCTGCTGGAGGCGCCCTCCCTCTCCACCCGGCGCGAAACCCTTGTCACGCTCATCGAATATGCTCTACGCGGGGGCGACGACCATGGATTGCTGCAATGACCGACACACCGCTTTTTGACCGCCGCATGCTGGAGGCGCTGATCTGCCCCCAGACCCAGACCACGCTCTCCTACGACGCGGAAAAGCAGGAGCTGATCAGCAAGGCCGCCGGCCTCGCCTTCCCGATCCGCAACGGCATCCCGATCATGCTGGTCGACGAGGCGCGCGCGCTCTGACCGCTCAGGTCACGCGGCTGCGCGCCAGATATTCCGGCCGGTCCCAGAGCCGCTGGTCAATCACCTCTGCCAGAATTGCCACGGCCCGCCGCACGTCATCGCCATCGATGTAAAGTGGCGTGAAGCCAAAGCGCATAACGTCGGGCGCCCGGAAATCCCCGATCACCCCGCGCGCGATCAGCGCCTGCATCGCCGCATAGCCATGCTCATAGGCAAAGGACACCTGACTGCCCCTGACAGCGGCATCGCGGGGGGAGACGAGTTTCAACGCCGGGCATCTCGCCTCCACCTCCGCGATGAAAAGCTCGCAGAGCGCGACGGACGCCTCCCGCACCTCCTCCATGGTAATCCCGTCCCAGACGGACATCGCCACTTCCAGCGCCGACATCTGCAACACCGGCGGCGTGCCCACGCGCATCCGTTCGATATCCGTCGCAGGCCGGTAGCCCAGCTCAAAGGCGAAGGGCGCATCATGGCCCATCCAACCTGACAGCGCCGGTTCGATTGTCCCGATCAGGTCCGGCCGGGTGTAGATGAAGGCCGGCGCGCCCGGCCCGCCATTCAGATATTTATACGTACAGCCCACAGCAAATTCGCAGCCCGACCCGGCCAGGTCCACCGGCACCGCCCCTGCCGAATGCGCCAGATCCCAGATCATCACCGCGCCCGCCGCCTGTGCCTGCCGCGTGATCGCCGCCATGTCATGCATCCGGCCGGTCCGGTAATCGACCTGCGTGATCATCACCGCCGCGACCTCCTCGGTGATCGCCGCCTCAACCGCCTCCGGCTCCACCACCCGCAGCTCGTGCCCCTGCCCCAGATGCCGGATCAGCCCCTGCGCAATATAAAGGTCCGAGGGGAAGTTCCCATTGTCCGACAGGATCACCTTCCGCTCCGGCCGCATCTCCAGCGCCGCCGACAGCGCCTGATAGACCTTGAGCGACAGCGTATCGCCCATCACCACCGTCCCCTCCGCCGCGCCGATCAGCCGGGCCACCAGATTGCCGACGCGCAGAGGCTGACCCATCCAGTCGTCCACATTCCAGCCCTTGATCAGATGCTGGCCCCATTGTTCGCCGACAACCTCCGCCAGATGCGGCACGACGGCCCTGGGCAGCGGCCCCAGCGAATTGCCGTCGAGGTAGATCATCCCCTCGGGCAGGACGAAACGCTCTTTCACGGGCAGGGTCATAGCGTGCCTCTCAGGTTCCAGAGTTCGGGGAAAAGCTCCACCTCCAACATCCGCCGCAGGTAGGTGACGCCAGACGTCCCGCCGGTGCCACGCTTGAAGCCGATGATCCGTTCGACGGTGGTCACATGGTTGAACCGCCAGCGCCGGAAGTAGTCCTCAAGGTCCACCAGCTTCTCCGCCAGCTCATAGAGCGACCAGTAGCGGGCCGGATCGCGATAGATCGCCGTCCATGCCACCGTCACCGCCGCATCCGCCTGATGCGGCGCATCCAGCCGGTAGACCGACGGGTCGAATGTCACGCCCAGCCCATCAGCCAGCCGGTCCAGCGATACGTGGTAAAGCGACTTCTGCTCCAGCTCCGCCGCCAGCACGGCATGCAACTCCGGCCGGTGCGCATGCGGGCGCATCATCGCGGTGTTACGATTGCCCAGAAGGTATTCGATCTGCCGGTACTGATGCGACTGGAACCCCGAGGATTGCCCCAGCGTGTCGCGAAAGGCGCCATATTCGCTGGGCGTCATGGTCCGCAGCACGTCCCAGGCGCTGTTGAGCTGTTCGAAAATCCGCGCCACCCGCGTCAGCATTTTGAACGCAGGCTCCAGATCGCCCGCGCCGATCCGCACCCGCGCCGCCGTCAGCTCATAGATCGCCAGCCGCATCCAGAGCTCCGACGTCTGGTGCTGCACGATGAAAAGCATCTCGTCATGCGTGTCGGACCGCGGCTTCTGCGCCCCCAGGATCGCGTCCAGCGCAAGGTAATCGCCATAGCTCATATCCCGGGCAAAGGACATCTTGGCGCCGTCGCCCTCGGGGTCGTATGCGTCGCTCATGCGCCGCGCCTCCTGATGGTGGGGCCGCGCTTCTGGCTCAGCTCAGAAGGCGGCAAACGTCATGGTGGTGAGCGTCCGCTCGATCCCCTCAATTCCGAAGATCATATCGCTCAGGTAATGGCCGATATCCTTGTCCTTCGGGATATAGATTTTCATGAGCAGATCGTACTGGCCGCTGGTCGAATAGAGTTCCGAATGAACCTCTTTCAGCGCAATGGCATCCGCCACCTTGTACGCCTGTCCCGGCTTGCACTGAACCTGTACAAAAACACATTGCATGGCATTTCCCTCCGGGCCGGTGCAGTCAGCCTTGCCGGACCGCTGCCGCCTTGGTTTCCATAGTCTTGTCATCCACCATCGGCACTGCAACCGCAAGCAGACCTCGCGCGAGAGGCTGCGCACACGACGCCTCACAAACAGACAATGCGGATGCAGTCACGACGCGCGGCGCACTGTTTTCACGCGGGAAAAGCCCGCCATATTGGCATAGCCGCCGACAATGGCCTTGCGGTCGTCAAAGCTCAGCACCTGCTCGATCTTCTTGAACCCGGCGGGGGCGAGTTTTTCCACCTCATCGATGACCCGTTCCGGCCCGCCGACGCGGTTGGTCCGCACCACCTCCGCCGTTTTGGGCAGCCGGTCCTTTTCATACTGCCAGAGCGCCGCGCGCGGATGTTCGGCCTTTGCCATCCAGTCCGCCAGACAGCGCGCATCGAGGATCGCCTGCGAGGCCCCGTTGGACCCCACCGGATACATCGGATGCGCCGCATCGCCCAGCAGCGTCACCCGCCCGAAGGTCCAGCGCGGCAGCGGATCGCGATCTGCCATCGGATATTCGTAGATCGCCGGAGTCGCCTTGACGAGCGCCCCGATATCCATCCCCGGCACATGAAAGCGCAGCGCATGCGGCAGCACCTCGGACAAAGGTGCCTGCCGCGACCAGTTGTCCGGCGGCGGGGTGGAGATCGCCGGATCCTTGATCCGCACATTCACGACCCAGTTCATCAGCTGCCTGCCCTTCACAGCGGGCGCAATGGGATAGAGGACGAACTTGCCGCCCAGCCCCCCGCCGATCGCCATGCTCTCCCCGTCCTCCCAGACCGGCCAGTTGGTGGCGCCGCGCCACATCACAACCCCCTGCCAGGAGGGCGCGCCCTCATCGGGATAGAAATGCCGCCGCCCGGCGGAATGGATGCCGTCGGCGCAGATCAGCACCTCGCCCCGGTCGGACATGGCCGGACCGCCTTCGACACTGTCGGTGAAATGCGCAGTCACCCCGGCCTCATCCTGGATGAACCCGGCCAGACGCCGCCCGGTCCGGATCGCATCCGGCCCCAGCCTTTCGACCACGGCGTCATAGATCACCTTCTGCAACCGTCCCCGGTGGATGGAGAACTGCGGCACGTCATGACCCGCATGCATCCCCCGCAGTTCCGTCCAGACCTCCTGCCCGGATTTGGTGAGGTAGGAAAGCTTCCGCGTCCGCACGCCCACGGCATCCAGCGCCTCAAGCAGGCCAAGCTCCGACAGCTCCTTGATCGCATGGGGCAGCACGTTGATGCCCACGCCGACCTCCCGCACCTCGCGCGCAGCCTCGTAGATTCGCACCGGGATCCCCCGCGCATGCAGCATCAGCGCTGTGGTCAGCCCGCCGATTCCCGCGCCTGCAATCAGGACAGTCATGGATCACTCCTCCTCGGGCGGCAGGAAATCGACCTCGTGCTTGGCCGAGATCGCGACCACATCCGCCGGGTTCGGCGTCGGCCCCAGATTGTGCAGCGCCCAGAACAGGTCATAGAGCTTGCGAGTCGGCGCGACCCAGAACAGGCATTTGATCGTCGTGTCGCTCTTGTTGAAGATGCCATGCGGAATTCCCATCGGCAGGCGGATCGTATCGCCCGGCTCCGCATAGGTTTCCACCCCGTTCAGCAGCAGATCGAACCGGCCTTCCAGCACGTAAATGAACTCATCCTGCGTCGGATGGATATGCGGCGGAACAAAGGTGCCCTTGGGCAGGGTCGCATGCCAGGCCATCGAATTTTCGGACTTCAGCTTGGGCACATAGGTCTGTCCAAGGATGTTCCAGCTGATCTCCTCGATGCCGGAATTGGATTTGGTGACGCCGGGTATCATGGGAAACTCCGTATCTTAAACGTGCAGGAAGCGATCCTTGACCTCGGGGGTCGCAAGGATCTGTTCGGTTGTGCCGGTCCAGACGACGCGGCCTTTCTCGATCACCACGTGGCGGTCGGCGAATTTGGTCAGCGCATCGACATTCTTGTCGATCACCAGAATGGCCTCGCCCTCGTCCTTCAGACGTTTCAGGCAGGCCCAGATATCGGCACGGATCAGGGGGGCGAGCCCCTCTGTCGCCTCGTCCAGCACCACAAGCTGCGGATTGGTCATCAGCGCCCGGCCGATGGCCAGCATCTGCTGTTCCCCGCCCGACAGCTGGTTGCCCATGTTGCGGCGACGTTCCTTCAGCCGGGGGAAGAGGTCATAGATCCGCTCCAGCGTCCACTTGCCGGGCCGCGCGGTCGACCGCAGGTTTTCCTCCACGTTCAGCGTCGGGAAAATCTGCCGCCCCTCGGGGACATAGCCCAGACCGGCCAGCGCCACGCGATGCGGCTCTGCCCCGGTCAGGTTCTTGCCACCGATCTTGACGCTGCCCGCTCGCGGCTTGACGATGCCGAAGATCGACTTGATCGTCGTGGTCTTGCCCATGCCATTCCGGCCCAGAAGGGTGACGACCTCCCCCTCCTTCACGCGGAAATCGATCCCGAAGAGGATCTGGCTCTCGCCATAGCCGGCCTCAAGCCCGTTCACATCCAGCATCAGGCCTCCTCCTCTTCGCCAAGGTAGGCGGCGCGCACCTCCGGGTCCGACCGGATCGCCTCCGGCGTGCCGGTTGCGATCAGACGGCCGTAGACCAGTACCGAAACGCGGTCGGCCAGGGCAAAAACCGCCTCCATGTCATGTTCGATCAGGACCATGGTGAACCGGCCCTTCAGCTTCTTGAGGTTCTGCACGAAGCCCTCGGCATCCTCGCCGCCGACCCCCGCCAGCGGTTCGTCCAGCAGCAGCACCTTGGGCTGCGTGGCCAGTGCGATCGCCAGCTCCAGCCGCCGGTGTTCGCCATGGCTCAGCGACCGCGCCATCGCGCCCGCCCGGTGATCCAGCCCCGCCTCGCGCAGCGCCACCATGGCGGCCTCGTTCAGCTGTGCCTCACCGGCGGCGGCCCCGAAGAAGCGGAAACTCGACCCGTCGCGCGCCTGCACGGCCAGCGCGACATTCTCCAGCGCCGTGAACCCCGGCAGGACAGAGGTGATCTGGAAGGACCGCGCCAGCCCCAGCTTCACCCTTTCCGCCATGGTCAGCCGGGTCACCTCCCGGTCACCAATCGCCACGCTGCCCCCGTCCGACCCAAGCTGGCCGGACAATTGCGAGATCAGCGTCGTCTTGCCCGCGCCATTCGGCCCGATGATCGCATGGATCTCTCCCGCCGCGACTTCGAGCGAAACATCGTCAGTCACCTTCAGCGCGCCGAAGGACTTGGTCAGGTTGCGAACGGTCAGGGACGTCATTCCGGCCTCCGGGCAAGGCCCAGCTTCTCCAGCACGCCGGTGATGCCGCGCGGAGAGAAGAGGACCATAAGAACGAGGAAGATGCCGAAGAAGAGCTTCCAGTTTTCCGACAGCGCGCCCAGCCATTCCTCCAGCAGCAGCGCCGCGGCGGCCCCGGCAATGGGCCCGGCCAGCGTACCGACGCCACCCAGAACGACCATCACGATCAGCTCGCCGGACTTGTGCCAGGACATGAAGGCGGGGGAGACGAACTGCGCCTGATTGGCCAGCACCACCCCGGCGATGGAGGTCAGGCAGCCGGAAATCACAAAGGCCGTCAGCTGGTAGCGGAAGGGCGAAAAGCCGATCGCCTCCATCCGCACCGGGTTTTCGCGGATGCCGGTCAGAACCCGCCCGAACCGCGACCCGACGATCCGGTGACAGACCCAGAAGAGCCCGACCAGCAGCGCCAGCGACACGTAGTACAGCCCGTAATCCGACCGCAGCAGGTCCATGCCCAGCAGGGTCGACCTCTCGGCCAGCCCGACGCCGTCATCGCCGCCATAGGCCGACAGCGAAATGAAGAAGAAGAACGCCATCTGCCCGAAGGCCAGCGTGATCATGATGAAATAGACGCCCCGTGTCCGGAGCGAAATCGCCCCGGTCACCAGCGCGAAAACGGCCGAGAGCCCCATCGCAAAGAAGATCTGCAGGATCAGGTCATTCACGCCATAACGCGACAGGATTGCCACCGCATAGGTGCCAAACCCCAGATAGGCGGCATGGCCAAAGCTGACCATCGCGCCGTAGCCCAGGATCAGGTCCAGCGCCATCGCGGCAATCGCATAGGCCAGCATCCGCGTGCCGATCAGCACGTAGAACGGGTCGTTCAGGGCAGAGGCCAGCGGCGGCAGCAGCGCGAAAAGCACAAAAAGCACCAGCGCCGCTTTCACCCGCCCGGCCAGCGGGCGACGCTCTGCCATCGCGGTTGCGGTCAGATCGGTCATGACGCCCTCCCGAAAAGCCCGGCAGGCTTGGCAAAGAGGATCAGCGCCATCAGGATATAGATCAGCATCGGCGCCAGAACGCGGCCCATCTGGCCCGCCGCCGCCGGATCCAGCACCGACCGCAGCACGATCGGGCCAAAGACCCCGCCCAGGGTATCGACAACGGCAACCAGCAGGGCGCCCAGAAACGCCCCCTTGATCGACCCGATCCCGCCGATCACCACGACGACGAATGTCAGGATCAGCACCGACTCGCCCATGCCGGTATCCACCGACAGGATCGGCGCGACGAGCGCTCCGGCCAGACATGCCAGCACCGCGCCCAGCGTAAAGACGATGGCGAACAGCCGGTTGATATCCACGCCAAGCGCCGAGACCGTCACCCGGTTTGTCGCCCCCGCCCGCAGCAGCATGCCAACCCGCGTGTAATTCACCATGATGAACAGTCCGGCCCCCACCGCAAGACCTGCGAGAATGATCGCGATCCGGTAGACCGGGTATTTCAGCGGCCCCATCAGCGGCACCGATCCAGACAGGATCTCCGGCATGGGGACCGACAGGGGCGAGGTGCCCCAGATCATCTTGACCGCCTCATTCGCGATCATCACCAGCCCGAAGGTCGCCAGCACCTGATCGAGGTGGGACCGGGCATATAATCGTCGCATCACGACAAACTCGACCACCAGCCCCACGACAACGGCGGCCGGCAGCGTCAGCAGGAGGCCCCACCAGAAGCTGCCGGTCGCCGCCGCGAAAGTGGCGATCAGATAGGCGCCCACCATATAGAGGACGCCATGCGCCAGGTTGATCACGTCCATGATCCCGAACACGAGTGTCAGCCCCGCAGCGATCAGGAACAGCAGCACGCCAAGCTGCACGCCGTTCAAAAGTTGCAGAACAAACAGGTTCATCATGGCCGTGATCCTCCGGGCTTTGGTCTCAGATCACATCTTGCACTGGGACGCGTAGTTATCGACGTAATCGTCGAAGATCTTCTCGCGGATCGAGGTGCCGTACATGCCGTCATCGCGTTTCACCGCTTCGGTCAGGTAGAAGTCCTGGATCGGGAAGTTGTTGTGGCCAAAGGAGAAGTCACCGCGCGGGCTGTCAAAGTCCGCTTCGTGAATCGCCGCATGCAGGGCCTCGCGGTCGGTCAGGTCTCCGCCCACCTTGGCAACGGCGCTGTTGATCAGCTGGGCCGCGTCATAGGCCTGCATCGCATAGGTGCCGGGCAGGGATCCGTATTTGGCCACATAGCCGTCCACGAATTCCTTGTTCGCCGCATTGTCCAGATCCGGCGCCCAGTTGGATCCCGCCATCAGGCCCACGCCCGCATCCTGCGTCGCCGGCAGCGTGGTCTCATCGACGGTGAAGGTCGACAGGAACGGAATGGTGGTCAGCCCGGCCTGGCTATACTGCTTGACGAGGTTCACCCCCATGCCGCCCGGCATGAAGGTAAAGACCGCATCCGGCTGGAAGGCCGCGATCTGCGCCAGCTCCGACGAGAAATCGAGCTGCCCCAGTTCGGTAAACACCTCACCCGCGGTGCCGCCGGTATAGGAATGCTTGAACCCGGCCTGCGCATCCTTGCCCGCCTGATAGTTCGGCGTCATCAGGAAGACATTGGGATAGCCCATCTTCTCCGCATAGGCGCCCATGACCTCGTGCATCTGGTCGTTCTGATAAGATGTCGTGTAGAAGTTCGGGTTGCAGCTTTCGCCCGCCAGCGTCGACGTGCCGGCATTGGTGGAGATCAGGATCGTCCCGGTGGAGGTCACCGGCTGCACGATCGCCATCAGGATGTTGGAGAAGATCGGGCCGACAACGAAATCGACCTCGTCGCGCTGGACCAGTTCGCGTGCTTTTTCGGCGGCAAGGTCGGGCTTGCCCTCGTCGTCGACGATGACGATCTCGGTCTTCATACCGCCGATCTCGCCCATCTTCTCGGCCGCGAGTAGGAAGCCGTCACGGGCCTGAACGCCCAGGGCTGCGGGCGGGCCCGACAGCGTGTAAACGAGGCCGATCTTCAGCACATCGTCGCTGGCACCGGCGGGAACATCCTGCGCCAGAACCGGGCCGGTCAGCCCGAGCGCAAGCATGGTGGAGGCAAGCAGTTTGGTCTTGTGGTTCATTTTTGAACTCCCTGGTTGAGGTATGCGGCTTTAGCCGTCTGATTGGGCACTTGGCCTGTCCGCCCGGCGCCCTGCCCGCGTATTGAGCGGCCTAGCGCCTTGCATATGCAAGTCTTTTTCTGGGTCAGCCTTTTTCCACGGCCTCCAGCACGGTGCGCAGCATGGGCCCTTCTGGGTCCATCAGCCCGTCGATCACGTTGAAATGGTGCCGGTCCGGGTCGACCACGTCCTGCGTGACGCAGCCCAGCCCGTGCCAGATGTTGGACAAAAGCGCGGACTGCCGCAGGAACTCCTGCCGCTCCCCGCCACCGACCCATGTCGTCAGCTGCACGCCCGGCAGCGGGCGCTTCAATGCCGGGCTCCCGGCCTCCGCACTGGCCATGTCCAGCTTCAGCAGCTCATTACGCGTGGTCTTCAGCATCGGCCGCAGGTCATGCAGGCCGGAAATCGACAGCACATGTGCCAGCCGCCCTGCCACATCCGCAGGCAGCGGCGTATCCTCGCACATCAAAGCGGTGACCAGATGACCGCCCGCCGAATGCCCGCTCAGCACGATCGGCCCGGCAATCTCTCCGGCGGCATGAGTCACCGCCGCGCCCACCAGCTCCGTGATCCGCGCGATGGAAACATCGGGGCAGAGGTCATAGGACGGCATCGCCACCGCCCAGCCCCGCGCCACCGGTCCCGCCGCCAGATGCGACCAGAACGACTTGTCCAAAGCGACCCAGTAGCCGCCATGGATAAAGACAAACAGCCCCTTTGGCGTGCCCTCCGGCAGGAACAGGTCATAGCGGTGCCGCGCACCCTCCCCATAAGCAATGTCCAGCCGCGAGGGTGTGGCCTCACGAAAACCCGTGGATGGCTCTACCCACGCGGCCGGATAGTTGGATCCGCCCGGAATGTTACGCCCGTTCTCATAGGCGTCGTCCCAGTCGGTCACCACATGCGGATACATGTCGGTCTCCCTGTTGACCCTTTTGTTTTTGCCGTCCGGACTGGTTTCTAAGCCCAATTCCGCCGACCATTTGAGCCAAGGTTACCGAGGTCGCAATATATTTCAAGCTCAAACCTTTTTTGCTTGAAATAATTTTTTGCGCTGCCTAGCCTTTCGTCATTGGCCCCGAAATGATCGGACATATCCGTGGCGAATCCCAGCTCCTACGACGACAGATCCGACCGTGATCTTATTGACGCGGGATCCAAGGCACGGCTGCGCATGTGGCTCAGAATGCTGAAAAGCACCCGCCGAGTCGAATCCCAGCTTCGCGAAAGGCTGCGGAAAGAATTTGCGACGACCCTGCCCCGTTTTGATGTCATGGCTGCGCTTGCCCGCTACGAGGATGGCCTGAACATGAGCACCCTGTCCGACATGCTGCGCGTCTCCAACGGGAACGTGACCGGCATTGTCGACCGGCTTGTTCAGGAAGGTCTGGTGATCCGCGTTCAGGATCAGCGCGACCGGCGGTCGATGCGTGTCAGGCTGACCGGCAATGGCCGGACAGCTTTTGCCGCCCAGGCGCCGGCGCACGAAACCTGGATTGACGAACTGCTCGCGGACTTCACACCGGCCGAAGCACTGGCCTTTGCCGAACAATTCGACGTCGTCGCAAAGGAATACCGGGAAAAATCCCGATGACCGCGACCGGCATGACACCCTTTCAGATGCAATCTAAAACCGGCGACCCGCGGCGCGCGCCCAAAAGGCGGGCATCGAACGGCCGCCGCCGCGTCACCAGCCCTAAATTCCGCTATCGGGGAGAACAAACAAAATGACGGCACAAAAGACCCTCACCCTCGGCCCCACGGCCCATACCGACACCTACACCCGGGACAACCTGCCCCCGGCGGACCTCTGGCCCGACCTGCTGCTGGATGGGTTCGACTATCCCGAATACCTCAATGTCGGGGTCGAACTCACCGATGCCATGGTCGCCAAGGGCTTCGGCGATCACACCGCCCTCATCGGCAATGGCCGCCGCCGCACCTACAAGGAACTGTCGGATTGGACCAACCGCCTCGCCCACGCGATGGTGGAGGATCTGGGCGTCAAACCCGGCAACCGCGTCCTGATCCGCTCCGCCAATAACCCCGCCATGGTCGCCGTCTGGCTGGCCGCCACCAAGGCCGGCGCGGTTGTGGTCAACACCATGCCGCTGCTGCGGGCCGGCGAGCTGACCGCCATCGTCGACAAGGCGAAAATCCAGTTCGCCTTCTGCGACACCCGCCTGATGGACGAGATGGCGACCTGCGCCAAAACCTCCGAATATCTCGAAAAGGTGGTGGGCTTTGACGGCACCTCCAACCACGACGCCGAACTCGACCGCCTCGCTCTGGAGAAATCGGTGATGTTCGAGGCGGTGAAAACCGGCCGCGATGACGTGGCCCTGCTGGGCTTCACCTCCGGCACCACCGGCTCGCCCAAGGCCACGATGCATTTCCACCGCGACATCCTGATCATCGCCGACGGCTACGCGAAAGAGGTCCTGAACGTCCAGCCGGAGGATGTCTTCGTCGGCTCCCCGCCGCTCGCCTTCACCTTCGGCCTCGGCGGCCTCGCTGTCTTCCCGCTCCGCTTCGGCGCCGCCGCCACCCTGCTGGAAAACGCCTCCCCCCCGAACATGATCGAGATCATCCAGAAATATAAGGCCACCGTCAGCTTTACCGCCCCCACCGCCTACCGCGCCATGCTGCGCGCCATGGACGAGGGCGCCGATCTCTCCACCCTGCGCGCCGCCGTCTCCGCCGGCGAAACCCTGCCCGCCCCCGTCTACGAGGAATGGATCGCCAAAACCGGCAAACCCATGCTCGACGGCATCGGCGCGACGGAAATGCTGCATATCTTTGTCACCAACCGATTCGACGACCACCGCCCGGCCTGCACCGGCAAACCCGTCACGGGCTACGAGGCCAAGGTGATCGACGACGATGGCAACGAGGTCCCGCGCGGCACCACCGGCCGCCTCGCCGTGCGCGGCCCCATCGGCTGCCGCTACATGGCCGACGACCGTCAGACCAAATATGTGCTCGACGGCTGGAACATCACCGGCGACGCCTTCATGATGGACGAAGACGGCTACCTCCACTTCGCCGCCCGCAACGACGACATGATCGTCTCCTCCGGCTACAATATCGCCGGGCCCGAGGTGGAGGCCGCCCTGCTCTCCCACCCCGCCGTCGCCGAATGCGCGGTCATCGGTAAACCCGACGAGGAGCGCGGCACCATCGTAGAGGCGCATGTGGTCACAGCCCCCGGCCATGAACCCGGCGAAAAACTCGTGAAGGCCCTGCAGGAACATGTGAAGGCGACCATCGCCCCCTATAAATACCCCCGCTCCGTCGTCTTTACCGATGCCCTGCCCAAGACCGAATCCGGCAAGATCCAGCGCTTCCGCCTCAAGCAATAAGCCTGACGCCCCCCTTCATCTTGGCAAAAATACTCCCGCCGGAGGCGTCCTGACCCCGCCACCGGCGCCGCGCTCAGTCCAGCACGACAATCCCGGAATGCTTGGACTTGTGCTCCGGCTCCACATGGATGGCCACGTGACTGTCCGGCAGGATATCCTCGATCGCCGCTTCCAGCCGGTCGCAGATTTCATGCGCGTCGAACACCGACATGTCCGCTGGCACGACCAGATGAAAATCGACAAAGGTCGCGCTTCCCGCAACCCGGGTGCGCAGGTCATGCGCCTCCACCGCGCCCACGGCCTCAACGGCGATGATCTCTTTGATCCGGGTCAGCTGCGCTTCCGGCACCGCTTCATCCATGAGCCCCGACAGCGACTCCCTCACGACCTTCCAGCCCGACCACAGGATATTCACAGCCACCAGCCCGGCCAGCGCCGGGTCCAGCACCCACCACCCCGTCACAACGGCCAGCACCAGCCCCAGCGCCACCCCGCCCGACGTCACGACATCCGTCCACAGATGCTTGCCATCCGCCACCAGTGCCGGCGATTTCAGCGCCCGCCCCTGTCGGACCAGCACAAAGGCCCAGATGCCGTTCAGACAGGTGGCCACCGCGTTGATCGCCAGACCGACAAACGGGGTCTCCAGTTCCCGGACCTCCGACAGCCCGGCATAGGCCTCCCGCAGGATGAACAGCGCGGCGAGGATAATCATTACCCCCTCCAGTACGGCACTGAAATATTCCGCCTTGTGATGCCCATAGGGGTGATCGCTGTCCGCAGGGCGCGCCGCCACCCGGATCGCCACCAGCGCCGCAAAGGCTGTTGCAAGGTTGACCGTGCTTTCCAGCGCGTCCGACAAAAGCGCGACCGATCCGGTCAGCCACCAGGCCAGCGCCTTCAGCCCCAGGACGAGACAGCCAATCAGAAGGCTTCCGGTGGCGAGTTTCAGGGTCTTGGACAAGGCGAGTCTCCGGCAGGCTTCCCGGCCCTACCCCGCGCAGCTTCGCCACTCAAGTCAAAGGCGGTCTTTCCGGCGCTGGCCCGCGTCTACTTCTGACCCGGCCCGAATTCGGCGCGGTGTCCCGACGAACATCTGTGCCTCCGCGTAACGCCAGAAGTCCTGAGTGAGCCGTGGCCCCCCGCGTTGAGGCTATTCCGTCATGCCTCGCAATCCTGTGCCAAAACTCTACGCAACCAGAAAGATATTTAAACTTAAAATACCTTGGCACCGGCACGGGCTGAATTTTTGGTAAGACCCCAAACTGATTTCTGGCAGACTGACTGCGGCGGGCAAAAGATCCGTCAGGAATAATCCAACAGGAGACCAGCATAATGGAACCAGGTGTCACCGCAGCGGATGGCTCTGTAGACGGCCAACAGTGGAATGTCGTCGGCCATACCTATACCCCCAAACTCCATAGCGAAAACGCCATGATCTGGCATGCGGTCATCCCCGACGGCACCTTTGTACCGCCGCATATCCACCCGACCCAGGATGAATGGATCGTCATGCTGACCGGCAACTTGGAGGTCGAATTCGGCGCCGATGTGCAGACAGCAGGCCCCGGCGACACGGTGAAAATGCCGATGGGCGTGGCGCATGGCATCTTCAATCGTTCCGGGGCAGAGGCGACCTGCGTCTTCGGCGTCGCCCCCTCCCGCAAGATTTTTGACCTGTTCGGCAAGCTTGACGGCGTCACAGACCCGGAAGAGCTCGTCCGCATCTCTGCCGAACATGAGGTCGACTTCCTGCCGCCCCCGGCGGAATAAGCTGGAAGGGGAAGGCGTGCAAAAGACATCGATCAGCGGCTTGGGTCCCGAGCCGCTGACCCTCGAAGGCTAAACGCTAGCGCATCAGCTCCGGCAGATCCCCGGTCAGTCCGGCGGCCTCCCGGATGAAGCGGCGGCGCAATCCGGGCAGGGCGTTGATCGCCCCCATCCCGAGGTCCCGCGCGACCCGCACCAGCGGGTTGTCGTTGGAAAACAGCCGGTTGGACACATCCGTCGCCATGGCCAGAGTGGCCGTATCGAACCGTCGCCACTCCTGATACCGCTCCAGCACATTAATCGCGCCGATATCCTCCCCCCGCACGCGCGCCTCGCCCAGCACCTGCGCCAGCGCACCGATATCACGCAGCCCGGCGTTCAGCCCCTGCCCCGCGATCGGATGCATCCCATGCGCCGCATCGCCGACCAGCGCCAGCCGGTCCGCAACGAAGAACTGGGCGAGGCTCAGCCCCAGAGGATAGGCGAAACGCTGTCCCGCCAGCGAGATATCGCCCAGAAACCGGCCAAATCGCGGGCGCAGAACGTCCAGATATTCAGCCTCAGGCAGTGCGTTGATTGCGGCAGCGCGCGCCGAAGTCTCGCTCCAGACGATAGAGGACCGCCGCCCCGGCAAAGGCAGGATCGCCAGCGGTCCCTGCGGCAGAAAGAACTGATGCGCCACGCCATGATGCGGCTGCTCATGCCGGATCGCACAGACCAGAGCGGTCTGGTCATACCCCCAGCCGACCCGTCGGATACCTGCCCGCTGGGCCGTTCCGGATTGCCGCCCGTCACAGCCGATCAGTAATGCGCCGGGGACCTGCCGGCCATCGTCCAGCGTCACCACAGCAGCATCTGGCTGGACCATCTGGTCCACCACCTTGCGCCCGCGCAGGACCGTCACGCCATCGGCTTCTGCCATCGCGTCGTTCAGGGCACGGCGCAGGAACCGATCCTCGATCATATGCCCCATCGGGCCTTCCTCGATCTCCGCATGATCGAAATGCATCAGGAAAGGGGAGGGGCGTTCCCCTGCCCGGCCATCCGTCACCTTGATCTCCAGCATCGGCTGGCTGTCATCGGCGACCCTGTCCCAGACCCCGATCCGCCGCAGCAGACGCACCGAGGCCAGCGCCAGCGCATAGGCGCGCCCGTCGAACCCCTCCTCCGCCTGCACGCCGTCCGGCATCGCGTCAATGACGGTCACGCTCAGCCCCGCCCGGGCCAGCGCCAGTGCCGTCGCGGGCCCGTTCAGCCCGCCACCGACGATCAGGATATCGCTCTTCTGTTCCATGCCGCGAACTATGGCGTTCCGGACGGGATTGTCCATGCGCCGCCGTGCCGCTACCGTCGCGCCGAACAGCACGGAGATGATCATGGAAGACTGGCGGTGGATGACGGCGGCGGAGCTTGGCCGCAAGATCGGCACGGGTGAGATTGATCCGGTCGACCTGACCGAAACCTACCTCACCGCCATCAACGCCCATGAACACCGCGACCGCATCTATGCCCGCGTCACCCATGACCGCGCCCGGGCAGAGGCGAAAGCGGCCTCCATCCGCGCCAAGGCGGGCACCCGTAAGGGTCCGCTCGACGGTGTGCCGATCTCCTGGAAGGACCTTTTCGACACGGCGGGCGTGGCCACCGAATCCGGCTCCGCCCTGCTGGAGGGCCGCACCCCGGAAGCCGACGCGCTGGTCCTGCAGAAGGCCACCGCCGCGGGCCTCGTCTGCCTGGGCAAAACCCATATGTCGGAGCTCGCCTTCTCCGGCATCGGCATCAACCCGGTGACGGCCACGCCGCCCAACCGCCATGACCCGGCCTGGGTGCCGGGCGGGTCCTCCTCCGGCGCGGCGGCCTCCGTCGCCTTTGGCCTCGCCGCCGCGGGCATCGGCAGCGATACCGGCGGGTCGGTCCGCATCCCCTCGGCCTGGCAGGACCTCGTCGGGCTGAAAACGACCGTCGGGCGCCTGCCGCTCGACGGGGTCGTGCCGCTCTGCCTCAAGTTCGACACGATCGGCCCGCTCTGCCGGTCGGTCGAAGATGCCGCCCTGCTGACCGCCGTGATGGAGGCCGCAACGGCCCCCGATCTGACCGGCGCCAGCCTGAAGGGCACCCGCATCGCCGCGCTTCAGACCGTGGTGCTGGACGATATCCGTGACCAGCCCCGTGCCGCCTATGACGCCGCGCTGGAGAAACTGAAAGCCGCCGGGGCAGAGATCGTCCCCTTCGAGATCCCGGAGATCGTCGAGGCGCTCAACACCTCCGCCATCCTATTCGCGGGGGAGGCCTATGGCCTCTGGCGCGACGTGATCGAGACCGCGCCGGACAAGATGTATTCCGAAATCCTCGCCCGCTTCCGGGGCGGCGCGAATTTCTCCGCCCCCGATTATGTCGCCGCCTGGGCCAAGGTCGACGCCGCCCGCAAGCTCTGGACCGAACGCACGGCAGGCTTTGACGCCGTCGCCGCCCCCACCGCGCCGATCCTGCCGCCCGATGCCGAACGCATGTTGTCGGACCACGACTATTACGTGGCCGAAAACCTGCTGGCCCTGCGCAACACCCGTGTCGGCAATATGATGGGCCTTTCCGCCCTGACGCTGCCGACAGGCGTGCCCGCCAGTGGCCTGATGCTGATGGGAAAACCCTTTGGCGAGGAAGCATTGCTCAGGATCGGGGCAGCGGCGGAACAAGCGCTGTCCTAAATGCCACAAGCGACGCGCAGACGCGTCGCAATGCTGGACGAAAGCCCTCGCGCGCGCTAAGTTCTGTCCAAACGGGGCGGCAAACGACCCCGATCTTTGAGGCAATTCTGGATGTTCCCCGAGCGGTTTTCGAACCTTCCGGCTTACGCGTTCCCGCGCCTTCGTGCGCTATTGGATACGCATGCGCCCGGCGGAGCAGTGGTCAATATGACCATCGGAGAGCCGAAACACCCCTTTCCCGACTGGGTTCCCGAGGTCCTCGCCGCCTCTGTCGGAGAGCTGAACAACTATCCCCCCAGCGACGGCACGCCCGAACTGCTCGACGCGATTTCGGGCTGGGTCGCACGGCGGTACAATGTCACCCTCGGCCCCGAACGCCTCATGATGCTGAATGGCAGCAAGGAGGGGCTCTATAACGCCGCCATGGCGCTCCTGCCGGAGCTGAAGGCCGGCAAGACGCCCACCGTGCTGATGCCGAACCCCTTCTATCAGGTCTACATGATCGGCGCGCTGTCCGTCGGGGCGAAGCCGGTGTTTGTCCCCGCCATCCGCCAGAACGGCTTCCTGCCTGACTATGGCGCGCTGCCGCAGGAGACGCTCAACCGCGCCACCGCCGCCTATATCTGTTCGCCCGCCAACCCGCAGGGCGCCATCGCCGACCGTGCCTATTGGCGTGACCTCATCGCACTGGCCGAAAAGCACGATTTCCGCATCTTCAGCGACGAATGCTATTCCGAGATCTATCGCGGCGACACGCCCACCGGCATCCTTGAGGTGGCCGAGGAGATGGGCGCGGACCCGGAACGCATCGTGGTCTTCCAGTCGCTTTCCAAACGGTCGAACCTGCCGGGCCTGCGCTCCGGCTTCCTGGCCGCCGGGCCCGAAAGCATCAAGCGTCTGCGGCAGCTGCGCGCCTATTCCGGCGCCGCCGTGCCGCTGCCCCTTCAACGCGTCTCCGAACGCGCATGGTCCGACGAAGACCACGTGATCGCGAACCGCCACCTCTATCAGGAGAAATTCGCCGAGGCCGACCGCATCTTTGACGGCGTCCCCGGCTACCAGGGGCCGGAGGGAGGATTTTTCCTCTGGCTCCCGGTTCAGGACAGCGAACAGGCAGCGCTGGATCTCTGGACCAAAACCGGCATCCGGGTCCTGCCCGGAGCCTATCTGAGCCGGGAGGTCGAGAACGACAACCCGGGCAAACCATACATAAGGGTCGCCATGGTGGCCCCAAAAGAAGAGATGGCGCAGGCGCTGATCACCCTGCGCAACCATCTGTACTAAGTGAGGACGAAGCAGAATGGCTTTTCAGACACGGCGCGGTGGAGACCCATTGTTCGATAGCGATATGCAGGCCACGATAGAACGGCGCGGCAAGGAACTGGCAGGGCTGGCACTGATCGTGCTTGGCCTTCTGACATCCTTGATGTTCCTGTCCTATTCGCCGGATGATCCGTCCTGGCTCTCGGTCCATGACGCGCCGGTGCAGAACTGGCTGGGCCGTCTGGGTGCCGCCGTCGCAGCGCCGCTGTTCATGGTCATCGGGTCCGGCAGCTGGGGTCTTTCGGTCATTCTGCTGGTCTGGGGCGCCCGCTTTGCGCTGCACTGGGGTGAAGACCGGGCTATCGGCCGCCTGATCTTTGCGCCGATCTGGATTGCCATGCTGGCGGTCTTTGCCTCCACCCTCGTCCCCGATCAGGACTGGACCCATCGCTTTGGCATGGGCGGGCTCTTTGGCGATACCGTTCTGGGCACCGTGCTGGGCGTTGTACCCTTCGGGCCCAGCCTGGGGCTCAAGATGATTTCGTTGGGCATCGGCCTGCCAATGCTGGCGCTTGGCCTCTTTGTCACCGGCTTCGATGGGGTAGAGATCCGACGCATTGCCCGCGCCTGCCTGATCGGCCTGATCATGATCTATGCCGGCATCGCCAATATTCTGGGGCGCGGCGCGGTTGGTGCGCTCAAAACCGCCGCCACACTGCAGGATCGCAACCGCACCCGTCGCGAAACCCGTCGCATCGCGGCCGAAGAACAGGCTCGCTGGGACGCGGAACACCCGGAAGACGAAGAAGACGCCTTTGTCGAAGAGGACGACTGGTCCGCGCCGGAACCCACGATTTCTGCCCGCCGGACACTTGCCAGCCGCATCCCTGGCCTCGTCCGCCGGGCCGAGCACGAAACCTACGTCGCGCAGGAGCCGGCGACGGAACTGCCCGTCGAACCGGAGGAAGAGCCGGTCTACGACGCCCACAATCTTCACCCCGAAGACGACCGCATCAAGGCCCGCATCGCGGAAATCGTCCGCAGCCGTACCCGCAATGAACCCGTCCCGACGCAGCCCGCGCCCGAGGACAAACCGCTGACCCGTGGCCGTGGACGCGGCCCCCGGCCACTGGTGTTTAACCCGCAGCACCGTGCCGAACCGCCCGTCTCCGCCCCGGCCCGCACCCTGCCGGCCGAACCGCCGCTGACGGCAGCACAGGTCGCGACCCCGGCTCAGGTCGCCGCCCCGTCCCAGCCTGCGCCGCGCCACAGCCAGCCCGATCATCGCATCGCCCCGGCATCTGTGCCCCCCCGCGCAGCCGCCCCGGTGCTGGAGCGGCACACAGCCCCCAAATCGACCCTCGGCGAAGCCCGTTTTGTTGAAGTGCCCGAAGACAGCTACCCGGAAGAGGACGTCGACGATCGGTACCAGTCGGAAGAGGACGCCGGTTACGGCAACTACGACTACGACGAAATGCCGGTGGCCGAAGACGCAGCCTATCCGGAGGACACCTACGCGGAAGAGGCCTATGACGACGGCTACGACGACCTCCCCTATGAGGCGCCGCAACCCGAACAGCGCCTGCCTGTCGCAGAACCGCGCGGCCCGCGCGTTCAGCACAATATCCGCAAGCCGGTGACAACCTCGACCCGCGCGCGTCTGGAAGCTCAGCCGAGCCTCCAGTTCGAGGACCGGCATGCCGATTACGAACTGCCGCCGCTGGCCCTGCTGGCCGACCCGTCCAACGTCGAACGCCATGTCCTGAGCGACGAGGCGCTGGAGGAAAACGCCCGTATGCTGGAAAACGTGCTGGACGATTACGGCGTGAAGGGAGAGATCGTTTCGGTCCGCCCCGGCCCCGTCGTCACCATGTACGAGCTGGAACCCGCGCCGGGCCTCAAGGCCTCCCGCGTGATCGGTCTGGCCGACGATATCGCACGCTCCATGTCCGCCCTTTCCGCCCGTGTCTCCACGGTGCCGGGCCGGTCGGTCATCGGCATCGAACTGCCCAATGACAAGCGGGAGATGGTGTCGTTCCGCGAAATCCTGTCGACCCGCGACTATGGCGACGGCAACCAGAAACTGCCGCTGGCGCTCGGCAAGGACATCGGCGGCGACCCGGTTGTCGCCAACCTCGCCAAGATGCCCCACCTGCTGATCGCGGGTACCACCGGCTCCGGTAAGTCGGTGGCGATCAACACGATGATCCTGTCGCTGCTGTATAAGCTCAGCCCCGATGACCTGCGCCTCGTGATGATCGACCCCAAGATGCTGGAACTCAGCGTCTATGACGGCATCCCGCATCTGCTCTCCCCCGTCGTCACCGACCCCAAAAAGGCGGTTGTCGCCCTGAAATGGGTCGTGGGCGAGATGGAAGAGCGCTATCGCAAGATGTCCAAGATGGGCGTCCGCAATATCGACGGCTACAACGGCCGCGTTGCCGATGCCGTATCCAAGGGCGAGATGTTCTCCCGCACCGTGCAGACGGGTTTTGACGACGACACCGGCGATCCGGTCTTTGAGACCGAGGAATTCGCGCCCAAGAAGATGCCCTATATCGTCGTCATCGTCGACGAGATGGCCGACCTGATGATGGTCGCGGGCAAGGAGATCGAAGCCTGCATCCAGCGTCTGGCCCAGATGGCCCGGGCCTCCGGCATCCACCTGATCATGGCGACGCAGCGCCCCTCCGTCGACGTGATCACCGGTACGATCAAGGCGAACTTCCCCACCCGGATTTCCTTCCAGGTGACGTCCAAGATCGACAGCCGCACCATCCTCGGCGAAATGGGCGCCGAACAACTGCTCGGCATGGGTGACATGCTCTACATGGCGGGCGGGTCCAAGATCATCCGCGCCCATGGCCCCTTCGTCTCTGACGAAGAAGTCGAGGAGATCGTGAACCACCTCAAGACATTTGGCCCGCCCGACTATGTCGGCGGCGTGGTCGATGGCCCGGATGAGGAAAAGGCCGACGATATCGATGCCGTTCTCGGCCTCAATACCGGCGGCAATACCGATGGCGAGGATGCGCTCTACGATCAGGCGGTGGCCGTGGTCATCAAGGACCGCAAATGCTCCACCTCCTACATCCAGCGTAAACTGGGCATCGGCTATAACAAGGCCGCGCGCTTGGTGGAGCAGATGGAGGATAACGGCCTCGTTACCCCCGCCAACCATGTCGGCAAACGCGAAATTCTGGTGCCGGAACAGGCGTGATCTGAGTTCGGTCGAACAGACTGCACCTAAACGGTTCTGACCCGCCCCTTGGAAACATGGGGCGGGTTTTCTCGTCTGCGACACTGTCCGCTTGACGCGCGCATCCTGCTGGACAATGATGTCACTCATGGGTGACATGATTCATCCTCAACTGTCAGACACTGAGGAAAACGCGATGAACCGCCGACGCTTTTTATCCGCAGGTGCGATGGGCACCTTGGCAACGCTGGTACCCGGCACAGGCGCAACTGCCGCCACCAACAATGGATATAATAAATACGCGGCCGGGCTTCGGGCGCCGCTCAACCCGGACGGAGGCGTCGCTGAAATGGTCCGCCTGGCAACGCTGGCACCCAATGGTCACAACACCCAGGCCTGGAAATTTTCGGAAACGACACAGGGTATAGCAATTTCACCCGATATGTCGCGCCGCACGCCGGTCGTCGACCCAGATGACCACCACTTGTTCATCTCTCTGGGAGCCGCGCTGACCAATCTGGAAATCGCTGGTCACGCCATAGGCAGACCGGGACGAACCGAGATCGCAACGGACGGTTCGGCCCTGTATCAATGGACAGCGGCAAACCCGGTATCGGGACCCATGACAGAAGCTATCCTGCAACGTCAGAGCACCCGAGCTGAATTCGACGCCAGGGCCATCGAACCAAAGATCCTGGCTCAGCTGGAACGTGCAGCGAGTGAACCGGGCGTCCGCCTGGTGATCCTGTCCGAACCCGGCCGGATCGCCCAGCTGACAGAGCTGATCCTGACGGCAAATGACAGTCAGATGGAGAATGCGGCCTTCAAAGCGGAACTGAAGGACTGGATTCGATTTAACCCGGAACAGGCAATGGCTTCCGGTGACGGGCTCCTGACGATTGCGGGAGGGAATCCCAGCCTGCCCGGCTTCGTCGCGCCTCTCCTGTTTGATGCTTTCTTCTCGAAGAAATCTGAACGGCGGAAATATGCATTACAGATGCAATCGACACCGGCCGTCGCGATTTTCCTCTCCGATCGGTCCGATCCCCGCAACTGGGTCCGAACCGGCATGGCAGCGGAACGAATGTTGCTTCACGCGACGCGGGTCGGGCTGGCCACGGCATTTGTGAATCAACCCGTAGAGGTTGCCAATTATCGCGCAGACTTGGCCGATCTCGCTGGTGAGCCGGGCCTACGCCCGGACCTGATCATCCGACTGGGTCAGGCACCGCGTCTGCCCTATTCGCCTCGCCGTCCGGTTTCCGAAGTCCTGAGCTGAATTCTTCCCGACCGGGAATATTTCAGAACCACCTGGAACAGTGATGTAGACGTGAGCGTTCGTCACTGGATCGCTGACGGACAAAGGCTTATCTCTGACGCTATGAACATGCTTCGCCCCCTCGCCGCCCTGGCCATGACTCTGACCCTTGCCGCACCGGCCTGGGCCGACAAGCTGGCCCTGACCGACATCTCCTCCTACTTGAACGGGATAAAGACCGCTCAGGCGAAGTTCACGCAGATTGCCGGCGATGGCAGCGTGTCCACTGGCACACTGTACCTCAACCGTCCCGGCAGGATGCGGTTTGAATACGACCCCCCGAACGAAAGCTTTGTTCTGGCAAATAACGGTGCGGTTGGCATCTTTGACGTCAAAGGCGACCCGGCGGCGGAAACCTATCCGCTCAGCCGGACACCGCTCAGTATCATTCTGGACGAAAAAGTGGACCTGACCCGGGCCCGCATGGTCACGGGTCATCGGGAAGACGGTGCAAAGACCATCGTGTCAGCGCAGGACCCCGCGCATCCCGAATATGGCTCCATCGACCTGATCTTTACCGGCAGTCCGGTGGAACTGCGCCAATGGGTGGTGCATGACGACTCGGGCTCGGCCACCACCATCGTTCTGGGCGATATGCAAACCGGCATCCGGCTGGGCCGCGATCTGTTCGACTTCAACAAACCCCAGGGCGGCGACCGCTGATCCGCCTCAGCGGTACCGGCATCGGGCAAGCTGCCCCTGATACAGAACCGACCGCTGCGACACCTTCGTGGCGACATTCATCAGCCAGGCCTTCTTGCGGTAGGTGCCGCGGGCATATCCCGTATGGCCGTCATGATAGGCGAGGTACTGGTTATATGTATCGGACAGCGGAATGCCCAGCCGCTGCTTGGTCTTGTTCATATACCAGCCCATGAAATCCGTGGCGTCATTCATATCGTTGCGCTTGGCGCGCCGGTTGCCCGTCTCGGTCTTGTATTCATCCCAGGTTCCGTCCAATGCCTGACTGTACCCGTAGGCCGAGCTCTGCCGCCCCATCGGAATAATGCCAAGCGCATAGCGGTGCGGCGTTCGCGCATCACCGTTGAACTTGCTCTCCTGATGGATCATCGCCATCAGAACATGTGTCGGGACATGATGCCGCCGCTCCGCCCGGCGGAACGCTTTTGCATATTGCTTGCGTTCCTGCAAAAGCAGACAGGCATTGTCGAGATTACGGGGAGACCCCTTGTAGCCGCTGCTGCAGGACCCGACCATCATCAGGATCAGCACGGCAAATACCGCTTTTTTCATCTGCCACTTGCCTCTGTATTACTGTGTCTGACGCACTTTGCCCCTTTTTAGCAAATCGGCGCCGGGGCAGGAAATGACAAATTGGTGGGATTACAAAAGAACCGCCAGCGCCAGTGGCATCGCCAACACGGACAGAAGGGTCGACACAACGACAAGCCCGGCAACCGCCTGCGCATCCGCCCCGTATTTTGCCGCCAGCAGGTAGGAGGTGACGGCAACGGGCGTCATCATCTGCAAAACCAGAACGGCAAAGGCCGTGTCATCCAGGCCAAAGAATCGCCCGACACCCCATCCGACGGCGGTGCAGATCACCAGTTTCACCGCCGACATCACCACCGCCGACGCCATGCGCCCCGGCGTCAGACGCGCCACCGCAACGCCCAGTGTGATCAGCATCACGGGGATCGCCATCTGCCCGATCAGCTCCAGCGTATTTGTCAGAAATCGGGGCGTCTCCCAGCCCTGCCATAGAAACACGCCACCCAATATCGTGCCCCAGACCAGCGGCTCCTTCAGCGCCTTCGTCGCAGATCCGCCGCCGGACACCACCCAGATCCCAAAGGTAAACGACCAGATCGCCATGATCGCGAAGATCACGACGGCATAGCTGAGCCCCGTGTCGCCAAAGGCAAACAGCGCAAGCGGCAAGCCAATGTTTCCGGTATTTCCAAATGCGATCGGGCCAAGATAGGTCCGCTGATCGAACCCGGTCAGGTAAAGGCCCAGAGCCACCGCAGCCACAAGAATCGCATAGGCCACAACCGTCGCCAGGGACAGACCCGTCAGAGAGGCCGGGTCGATCTCCGCCGTCATCAGCGCCACGAACACCAGACAGGGAATCGACAATGTCATCGCCAGCCGCGTGACAAATTCCACCGAATAGTCGAACCCCGCCTTCACCCAGGCAAAGCCAATCGCCGCCAAAAGGAAAACCGGTGCCACAATTTCGAGCACTGTCAGAGCGAGGTTCACAGAGTGTTTCCTTAATTTCTTGTTTCAAAATTGGACATTAAGCGGTTTTTAAGGGTAGTAGTGAGCTAAGGGGGCCGCAAGCCGATGTTACGCACACGCGCCAAATACCATCTGGGGCAGATTGTCCGCCACAAGAAGCACCCCTTCCGCGGGGTCGTTTTTGACGTCGATCCCGAATTCAACAACACCGAAGAATGGTATGCCGCAATCCCCGAAGACGCGCGGCCATCCCGCGAGCAGCCCTTCTACCACCTGCTGGCCGAAAACGATCAAAGCTACTACGTCGCTTACGTGTCGGAACAGAACCTGATCGCGGATTATTCGGGGCAGCCTGTCGATCATCCCGATATCCCGGAACTCTTTGGTCCGTTCGAAGTGACCGAAGGCACCTACCCCCTTCATTTTCAGCTGAACTGACCGCCGGTTCGATCGCCGATGGTGCACCCGTCCTCACACGGGTCCGCCGCACGCGACCTGCAATCCCGCAAAAGCCGCGGATCTGCGCCTAGAGCCGTGTGGCCCGATCCGTTGACGCCAAAGATGTTTTCGGTCCCGACAGGCGACACCAAAGCATAAGGAACGCCGCCCGGCCCGGTCATCTCCGGGTCACAAAGGCCCGGCACCGCCGCACCCCAATCGCGGCATCCCCGGCACTGCCCCCGTCCCGCAGCGGTCGCGGTGCGGTCTGAGCGGCCAGCGGGTGACACGTCGCCCACGCCCCGTTGTCTACCAACCAGGCAACCGTCCGGGAAAATGAAAATCCCGCAAAATTCATCTCCCCTGTTCAGGGATGCACAGATCAATATTTGCGGGAAGGTAAGTCTCGGCGTCGCGCTCTGGGTGGGGGCTGATGTGCGCGACGCCGAGTGAAGCCATGCAGCTACCCGTCCCTTATCCTGTTGGACTGGGGCGGGCCTTGGACGTGATAAGGGCATTTTCGGGGTTATCTGGCGGGCATCGGACGCGACACTGCCACATTTCGCCGCCCCCCGGATGCCGCTCCCGGGATCGCCGCCAGCCGGACCCCGTCCGGAGGCAGGCGCACCCTACCCGAGGCAGATGCGAAACGTCAGGATATTGCGGTCGCCTTCACGGCGATAGACAATGTTTCGGGCCAGTCGGTCGATCAGAAACCAACCGTATCCACCCTCTGATATAACTGGTGCCCGAAGGTCCTGCGCTGACCTGCGTGTCATTTTCAGAATGTCGCCCGGCATGGCCCGGCCGGAATCTTCGACCCGGATCAAAAGGCCCGTCTCCCCAAGCGACCAGTGCAACCCGATATGACCGCCAGTATCGGTATAAGCATGCTCAACCACGTTGTTCAGCACTTCGGCAAGGACAAGTTCAATTGTACCTAACTGTTCCTGTTCAAGCGTCGCGTCGCGCAGGCGGTCGATGAATTCAGCAAGCGCATGTCGTACGGCAAGGGCACGCGCATCCAGTGCGATCGAGCCTGAAACCGCGGCCGCAGGTTGCGGCAGGCGGAACGCCGATTGCTGAATATGATGTCTTTCAACCGGCATGGCTGGCCATCGCGGTCTCGACCTCAGGATGGATGGCGAATACGGAATCCATCCGGGTCAACCGGAACACCCGTGCCACATTGGGCTGGAGCCCGGCCAGTTCGAGACGTCGCAGTGGTGCCAGAAATTTCATGACGGCAACGATCGCGCCAAGTCCGCTCGAATCGATGAATTCAACTTCGGACAGGTCGAGCAGGACCAGACCCGTGCCATCCTCCGCAATATCGCGCATTGCATCCTTGAACTGGATGGCTGCTGCGGCATCGATCCGCGACGCGTCAATCCGGACGACCATCATCGACGCCTGAACGTTTCCGATTTCTTCAACCGCCAACTTCATTTTTTGGCCTCATCTCAATGATATACGCATTTCCTTCGGATACCCGACAACTATACGGGCAAAGGATTACCATCTTGTGATGTCTGCAGGTGGCGGGGTAAAAAACTGAGGATAAGATTAACAATCCGAACCCGGACAGGGCCACAGACCATGACAGTCGACTACCGCAGTCTCGCCGCGACGATTGCGGCCCTCACCGAAAACGAAACTGACGAGGTGGCCTTGATGGCCACGCTCGCCTGCGAAATCCATCATTCCGACGACCGGTTCGACTGGACCGGGTTTTACCGTGTGACGGAACCGGGCCTGTTGAAGATCGGACCGTATCAGGGTGGACATGGTTGCCTGAAAATCCCGTTCGACCGCGGCGTCTGCGGTGCGGCGGCGCGTACGGGCGAAACCCAGATCGTCCCCGATGTCGACGCTTTCCCGGGCCATATTGCCTGCGCATCCTCCACCCGGTCCGAACTGGTGATCCCTGTCCGCAATGGCGCGGGCGACATTATCGCCGTGCTCGACATAGACAGCGACCAGCCGGATGCCTTTGACGAGACGGATGCAGCGGCGCTCCAAGCGATCCTCGCCGCGACATTTGCCTGAACGCCCGCCTGCATCCCGGGCGCCCTGGCATCTGGCCTCTGGCCTGATGCAGGCCGTCGCGCTAAAGCGTTCCGATGACAGACTATGCCCCGCCCGACACGCCCCTATCGGTGATCCACGAAGATCACGAGATCCTGCTGGTCGACAAGCCCTCGGGCCTGCTGTCCGTCCCGGGCAAGGGCGAACACCTTGCCGATTGTCTGTTGTCCCGGATCCAGTCGGTCTTTCCCACGGCATTGCTGGTGCATCGTCTCGACCGCGATACATCCGGGATCATGGTCTTTGCCCTGACCCCCCATGCCCAGCGTCACCTGGGCCTGCAGTTCGAACATCGCCGCACAAAGAAAACTTACGTTGCGCGGGTGTCCGGGCGTCTTGAGCCACGCTCCGGCACGGTCGATCTGCCACTGACCGTCGACTGGCCCAACCGGCCCCGCCAGATGGTCGACCATGAAAATGGCCGTCCGGCCCAAACCGACTGGCGCGTCCAGCGATATGGAGACGGCGAGACCCGTGTGCGCCTGATGCCGAAAACGGGCCGGTCGCATCAATTGCGCGTGCATATGCTGGCGCTTGGCCACCCGATCCTTGGCGATCCCTTCTATGCGACAGGGCCCGCACGCGCGCATCCCCGCCTGATGCTGCATTCCGAAGAGCTGCGCCTGTTACATCCGGACGGAGGCATGGGCATGAGCTTCAGGGCGCCGGTTCCCTTTTGACAAAGGACAGGGGGCCCAGTCTAAAAGTTGATAGCAATGCCTCCTATGCGAAACGGAGCGGCCTGTTGAGACGTCGATCCCTTTCGCCAGGAAAGTGCAATTAACGAAGGGGGAGGGGGCATTGCCCCCTCGGCGCTGCGCGCCTCACCCCCAGGATATTTGAAGACCAGAGAAAAGGGGCGCGGTTTCGCGGCCGCGCCCCTCTTTCATTCAGATCCGAGGATCACGCCATTTTGGCATCCCAGCCGGAGACGGCTTTGATTTCCATGAAGTCTTCCAGCCCCCAGACGCCACCTTCCCGGCCACGGCCCGACATTTTCATGCCGCCGAAGGGCGCGCCGGCGCCGCGCGGCTGGCCGTTCATCTCGACCATGCCGGACCGCAGGGACAAAGCCATCCGGTTGGCCGTATCGCCATCCTGGGTCTGGACATAATTCGTCAGACCATAGGGCGTGTCATTGGCGATCTCGATCGCCTCCTCTTCCGTGTCGAAGGGCATGATGGTCAGAACCGGACCGAAGATTTCCTCGCGCGCGATGGTCATCTGGTTGTTGGCATCGGCAAACACCGTGGGTCTGACAAAAAAGCCGCGGTTCAGCCCGTCCGGACGACCCGTACCACCGGCAACGAGGCGGGCGCCTTCGTCGATCCCCTTCTGGATCAGGTCCTGGATCTTGTTGAACTGCGTCTCGTTCACCACCGGCCCGATATGACGGCCCGATTCATGCGCCGAGCCAACGGTGATCGAATTGGCGACCGCCGCCGCTTCCTCGACCGCCGCATCGTAGCGGGCGCGCTGGACCAGCATGCGCGAGGGCGCATTGCACGACTGGCCGGAGTTGTTCATCATGTGCATCACGCCACGCTTGACCGCCTTGTCGTCTGCATCGGCGAAAATCACATTGGCACCTTTGCCGCCAAGCTCCAGATGCACCTTCTTCAGCGTCTTCGCCGCATTCTGCGAAATCGCGATGCCGGCGCGGGTCGAGCCGGTGAAGCTGACCATGTCGACATCCTCATGTCCGGTGAGCGCCGTCCCGACACCGACGCCATCGCCGTTCACCAGGTTGAAGACACCCTTGGGCACCCCGGCCTCGTCCAGTATCTCGGCGAAGAGCAGCGCGTTCAGCGGGCTTTCCTCGGACGGTTTCAGCACCATGGTGCAGCCGGCGATAAGGGCCGCGATGACCTTGAGCGTGACCTGGTTCATTGGCCAGTTCCACGGCGTGATCATAGCGCAGACGCCGAACGCCTCGTAGACGATGCGGGTGTTGGGTGCGTGATCGCCAAGCGGACGCACAAAGGCGAACTCTTTCGCGGCCTTGATGAAATCCTTGGTATGGCCAAAGCCCGCGCCCCATTGCTGCGACTTCGACATGTCGATCGGCGCGCCCATCTCCATCGAGATCGCGGCACCCATCTCGTCCTGCTTTGTCTTGTAGACCTCGAGAATCTTTTCGCACAGCGCGATACGCGCTTCGGGAGAGGTCTTCATCCAGGCGGGGAACGCCGCCTTGGCTGCCGCCACGGCCTTGTCGACATCGGCCTCCGATCCGAGCGAGATCACCGCGCAGGGCTCCTCCGTCGACGGATCAATGACATTGTGATCGTTCGGAATGGCCGGGTCGACCCATTCCCCGTTGATGTAAAACTGGCGTTTCTCAATCATGGTAGTCTCCCGTGCAACGCGGGCCATTTTCCGACATGCAAACGGCGGTCCCGCGGAATCCGCGCCACTCTGTCACCCCGCCCTGTCCCTTGCAAGGTGAGGGGGTGCAAATCGGATGTGCGGTATTTAGATAAGTCGCAAAGTGGTTTTACCAAGGAGAGCACCATGGCACTGCGCATCAACGACACAATTCCCGATCTCACCGTCGAAACCGACCAGGGCACGCTGTCCCTGCATGACTGGATCGGCGACAGCTGGGCGATCCTGTTCTCGCATCCCAAGGATTTCACTCCGGTCTGCACCACCGAATTCGGCGCCGTGGCGCAGTTGACGGCGGAATGGGAAAAACGGGGCACCAAGGTGATGGGCATCTCCGTCGACGGTGTGGAAGAGCACAAGAAATGGAAGGGCGACATCGAAGCGGTCGCCGGCACCCCCGCGGGCTTTCCGATCATCGCGGATAATGACCTGACGGTGGCCAAGGCGCTCGACATGCTGCCCGCCGATGCCTACCTGCCCGATGGCCGCACCCCCGCGCATTCCGCCACCGTGCGCTCGGTCTTCATCATCGCGCCCAACAAGAAGGTGCAGCTGATGATGACCTACCCGATGTCCGTCGGCCGCAACTTTGCCGAGGTGCTGCGCGCCCTCGACGGGCTGCAGCGCACCTACGAACAGCCGCTTGCCGTGCCCGCCAACTGGGAGGTCGGCCAGGACGTGATCGTGGCCCTCTCGCTGGACGACGCGGCGGCAGAGGCGAAATACGGCGCGCTGGACAAGAAACTGCCCTATCTGCGCTTTGCCAAATCGCCGAACTGAGCCGGAAATCCGTCTCTGAACAGGCGAAACGCGCGTCCCTGTGGGCGCGCGTTTTGTATCGACGCAGGTTGCACGAGTATCTGTTACGACACGGTGAGGGAGGGAGCGGTCCCAATCCTCAGCCATCCGCCCAATCGCGGATATAGTCATGATGTTGCGCCCAATCGTCCCACGTCCGTTCGGCCCAAGCCCGGACCGCCGCCGAATGACCCGGGCCACCGATCAAGGGCGCAATGTCAGCGACAGTCATCGTGAAGGCCGTCGGCGGATTCAGTTGGATCAGACTCTCCTTTCGTCCGACAAAACCCGTCATGACGGCGTTCGTCTCTTCCGGCGTCATGTCTGATCCCAGTCTGCGGTACAGCCGCGCAAGATGCAGTCCGACAGACTGAACCGCCCGGCGATCGCTGGGGGCTCCGGGATGTTGCACTGCATAGGTATCGACAGACAGCCGATGCGTATCGCGCAGGGCAGGATCGGCATATTCAGCTGCCAGCACCTCTCCAAAAAGCGCCCAGCAGGCGGGCGACGATATCATATATTCGTGCACCGGACCGTCCCTGCCCGGCAGAGACGCACCACAACCCGGACACCGCGTGACGCTCATGGCCAGACCGCCTCAACCGCGAAATCCGCCGGAATAGTGTCTGTCTGATCGAGGATCAGATCGGCCATGACCTCCCCCACCTTCGGCGCCATGCCGAACCCGATCTTGAAGCCGCCATTTGCGATGAAATGCCCCTCGCGCCCCGGCCATGCGCCCAGCAGCGGCGCCCTTGACCGTGCCCGGGGCCGTACCCCGGCCCAGCGTGCCAGCACGGGTGCATCAGCCAAGGCCGGGACCGCTGCCCGCGCTGCCGAAATCACCTGGTTTAGAGCCTCATCCGTGCCCGTCGCATCCGCATAATCCCGCTCAGAGGTCGACCCGATCGCCACGGTCCCGTCGGCATGCGGCACCACATGCACCCCCCCGGCAAAGACCTGCGGCACTTCGCCGGCGTCAAAGCCCAGCACCGCCGCCTGCCCCTTCACCCCCGTGCCGATGGCGCGCCCGGACACCTCCGACAACACCTCCAGCCCCGCGACGCCTGTTGCATGCACCACCGCGCCCTGATCCGAGGCCTCCGTCACGATCTCTCCGCCCTGCCGCCGGATCGCCTCTGCCAGTGCAAGACAGGCTTTGCGCGGATGTATCCGGGCGGTCAACGTATCCATCACGAAAAGCCCCGTCGGGCTGACCGGCGCAAAGCGCCCGCCGTCCGACACCACGCGCCACTCGGCATGGTCCCCCCAGAGTTCAGCCGCCGAGACCTCCCGCGCCCGCGCCATCTCCACCGCCCGGTCATCGGCCAGCGGCTGCACCCGGCCCAGTCGCGCATAACCGGCGGAAAACCCTGAAACAGTCTCTATTTCAGCCCAATAGGCACCGGCCATCAGAAGGCTGTCCAGCTGGAAGGCCTTCTTCGCATTCCAGTTCTCCGGCACATGCGGCGCCAGCGCGCCGACCACGCCGCCAGACGACCCCGCCGCCACGCCAAAGGGATCGACCACCCGCACCCGCGCGCCCCGACGCAGACAGGCCCAGGCGCAGGCGAGGCCGAAAATCCCCGCGCCGCGCACCGTCACATCAACATGGCTCATCTTGTCTTCCCCCGTCCCGCGCGGCATGGTCCCCCTGCCGCGTTGCGGCGGTTTCTACCCTGAGCCGCATTGCGGCGGTTTCTAAAGGATCCCGACATGTCCGGCCAGACCACCGGCCCAGAGGCGCCCCAGCTTGACTGGCGCGACGGGCGCACGCCCGTTTCGCGACGGTTCGACGACCCCTATTTCAGCCTCGACAACGGGCTGGCCGAGACCGCCTATGTCTTCCTCTCCGGCAATGACCTGCCGGACCGCTTCCACGACACGTTCCATATCGCGGAGCTGGGCTTTGGCACCGGGCTGAACCTCCTCGCAGCCCTGCGCCTCTGGCGGCGTTACCGGCCCGGCCAAAGGCTCTATTTCACCACGTTCGAGGCCTATCCGATGATGCCGGAGGATATGATCCGCGCCCAGCACGCCTTCCCCGAGGTGGCAGAGCTGGCCGAAGAGCTGGCGCCACACTGGGGCCCGGAACGTATCACCCTGCCCGACCTCGACCTGACCATCATTACCGGCGATGCGCGCGACACCCTGCCCGGCTGGCAGGGGCAGGCCGATGCCTGGTTCCTCGACGGCTTCTCGCCCGCCAAGAACCCGGAGCTCTGGGGTGCCGACCTGATGGCACAGGTCCATGCCCATACCAGACCCGGCGGAACCGCCGCGACCTATACCGCCGCCGGCCATGTCCGCCGCGCGCTGGAGGACGCGGGCTTTGACGTGACCCGCCTTCCCGGCTTCGGCCGCAAACGCCACATGACACAGGCCCGCAAGCCGCACCAACCCGAGACCCAGAATGGCTGAACAGAACACCCGCCTCGGCATCCTGCTGATGATCCTGACGACCTTCGTCTTCTCCCTACAGGACGGCATTTCCCGCCACCTCGCGGCCTCCTACCCGGTGCCGCTGATCGTGATGATGCGCTACTGGTTCTTCGGCCTCTTCGTTATGGCGCTGGCCGCCCGTCAGGCCGGGGGCCTGCGCAACGCCGCCCGAACTGAACAGCCGCTGATCCAGATCTTCCGGGGCCTGCTGCTTGCGGCCGAGATCTGCGTCATGGTCATCGCCTTCGACACGCTGGGGCTGGTCGAATCCCATGCCGTCTTTGTCTGCTACCCCCTGCTCGTCGCGGCCCTATCAGGCCCGATCCTTGGCGAATCCGTGGGCTGGCGCCGCTGGTCGGCCATCGGCGTCGGCTTTATCGGCGTGCTGATCGTGCTGGAGCCGGGCTTTGGCGTCTTCAGGATCGAGGCTCTGATCCCCTTCCTCGCCGCGACCATGTTTGCGCTCTACGGGCTTCTCACCCGCTATGTCGCCCGCAAGGACACGGCCGCCACGTCCTTCTTCTGGACCGGCGTTTCCGGCGCCGTGATGATGACGCTATACGGCATCTGGTACTGGGTGCCGATGACGCCCGTCGACTATGTCTGGATGTTTGCCCTCTGCCTCACCGGCGCGCTTGGCCACTACCTGCTGATCCGCAGCTACGAGGTGGCAGAGGCCAGCGCGGTCCAGCCCTTCGCCTATTTCCAGCTGGTTTTCGTCTCTATCCTTGGCGTTTCGCTGTTCGGAGAGACCATCCGCACCAATGTCGCCATCGGCGCTCTGATCGTCATCGCGGCGGGTCTATTCACCCTCTGGCGGGAAAGACGCAACCGTTGACCCCTTCAGTTCGACACTGAACGGCACCGGAAGCGGGTTCAAACCCAGCCGCGCCCGGTAGACCGGCAGACTTTCGGCAACACGCTGGACGTAATTCCGCGTTTCCCGAAACGGCAGGTGTTCGACCCAGTCCACCGGATCGACCCCTTCGGCGCGAGGATCGCCGAACAGCTCCGACCAGCTGCGCGCCCGCGACGGCCCGGCGTTATAGCCGACCGACATCAGCATGACATTGCCGCCGAATTCCTCTGCCAACTGGGCGAGGTAGGCAGAGCCTAACTTGGCATTATAGGCCCAGTATCCCAGCTGATCCGAGACCGACCCGGCGGCGCCCAGCTTGCGCGCCATCTCCTGCGCGGTGCGCGGCATCAGCTGCATCAGCCCGCGCGCGCCGACCTGGCTGGTGACCGACGGATCGAATTCGCTCTCCCGCCGGGCAATGGCCAGTGCCATCTCCATCGACACCGGCAGCTTCATCTCTGTCATCGGATGCAGGGCGTAGTAATGCCGGGGGATGACCACGTCATGATAGACGGCGGCCTTGCCCAGCATGACCTCCAGATGCGGATCGCCCAGCTCCTCCACCATGCGGCCAAGGCTCTCGATCTCCTCCGTACTGGCCGTCTCCGCCATATGCTTGAGGAACCGTTCCGCGTCGTAGTCGAGCCCGGCAGACCGCAGCAGTACCACCAGCTCCCGCAGGTCACTGTTGCGCAGCATCGTCTCCCGCCAGTCGTTGCCGGAGACCTGGCCGGACAGCGCCGGATCCGTCTCTATCGCGGCCTTTTCCGCCGCCAGCAGCCCGTAGAAACTGGTCTGATGCGCGCCACCCTCGCGATAGGCCGCCTGCGCCTCTTCAGTCTTGCCCATGGCCTCATAGGCCCGCCCGCGCCAATACCCGGCGCGGCCAAGCGAAATCGGCGTGACCACCTCGTTCTTGAGATTGTCGAAATGCGTCAGCGCCAGCTCCGGCTTGTCCAGATACCGCAGCGCCAGATAGCCGGAGAGCCATTCGAGGTCCGAATAATCCGACCCCTCTGTCAGCTGGTGGGTCGAGGCCAGCTGATAAGCCACTTCCGCATTGCCCGCCCGCATCTCCTCCCGCGCATAGGAACGGCGGCGATTGGACCAGTCCGCGGGGAAGCCCAGACCGCCCGGAATCAGGCTCTGTTCCAGCATAAGTTGCTTGGCATCGTCGTGCAGGCGCTTCTTGATCCGCCAGGTGAACCGGTCATAGGCCAGCCCCGGATCGTTGCGCAGGGCAGTCGGGACCGCGTCGATCAGCGCGTTCACATTGCCCGCCCCGGCCCGCAGGGCGAGCCGCGCCTTGGCCAGCGCCGCCTGATCCGCACCGACCAGCCCCAGCATCCGGGTCGTATCGCCCGACCGTCCCTCCCAGATCGACAGCGACAGCCGCGCGGCGTGATGCGGTGCCAGCAGCTCCACATATTTCGCGCGGAACCTGTCATGCGTCGCCTCGTCCAGATCGAGCGTGCGCCAGGCCAGCACCACGGTCGCTTCTGCCTCCCCCTGCTGCCCGGCGGCCTCCAGCGCGGCGGCGTAGCGCAGAGCGCCCTCGCCCGTCTGCGGCAGATAGCCATCGAAAAAGGCCAGCACCTGCGCATCGGAGGCCAGTTCGAAATCAGGCTCGCTCTGCTTGCGGAGGTAGTCGAGCCCGGGCCAATGCGCGTGGTCCCCAAGGAAATCCAGAACGTCCTGCGCCGTGCCCAAACCGGCGCGCAGCCGAGTCCATTCGACATAATCTGCCGCCGCCGGACCGTCGCGCAGCGCGATGGCATGGGCCTTGTCCCAGTCGGCATCGCGCATCGCGGCGATGGCCGAGCGCAGAGGACGCGGCGCAACCTCCCGTAGATCCCGGGGTTCGGCGGCAACAGCACCCATGCTGCCCGTCATACCAAGGAAAAGGCCGAGGATCAGGCCCGGAACCAGCCGCATCGGCACGGTTCGGGCGGGATCCAGGCGGCGCGGTAACTCTTGCATTTCTCCTGCCGAACCGAGATAGACACCGGACGAATTGTAGACCGGCCCGGTCGCCACTCAACCCCCCGCAACTTGTGATCACGGGGAAGTGGCCGGGTCTTCACCCCCGGGACGGCCTTCAAGCCACCCGCCATGCGAAAGGAGCGTGCCATGTTTCAGGGATCCATTCCCGCCCTCGTCACGCCGTTCAAGAACGGCGAGTTGGATCTTGAGACGCTGAAGAAACTCGTGGACTGGCACGTGGAGCAGGGCTCGACCGCCCTTGTTCCCGTCGGCACCACGGGCGAATCGCCGACCCTGTCCCTGCGCGAACATGAGATGGTTGTCGAAGAGGTGGTGAATTTTGCCGCCGGCCGCATCCCCGTGATCGCTGGAGCCGGCGCCAATAACACCGCCGAGGGCGTGCGCCTGATCAAACATGCCGAGGATGTCGGCGCCGATGCCGCCCTCGTCGTCACGCCCTATTACAACAAGCCCACCCAGCGGGGCCTGATCGCGCATTTCACCGCGATGCATGATGCGGTGAACATCCCGATCATCATCTACAACATCCCGCCGCGGTCGGTCATCGACATGCTGCCCGAAACCATGGGCGAGCTGGCCAACCTGCCGCGCATCATCGGGGTGAAGGACGCCACCGCGAAGCTCGACCGTGTCTCGGCACAGCGGATGGCCTGCGGTCCCGATTTCGTCCAGCTCTCGGGCGAGGATGGCACGGCCGTCGGCTTCAATGCCATGGGCGGGCGCGGCTGTATCTCTGTTGTGGCCAATGTGGCGCCGAAGCTCTGCGCGGAAATGCAGGCGGCCTGCCTGGCCGGGGATTATGCCACCGCGCTGACCTATCAGGACCGGCTCGCCCCGCTGACCGAGGCGATCTTTACCGAGCCGGGCCTCTGTGGCGCGAAATTCGCCATGTCCGAACTGGGCCTGTGTTCGGACGAGGTCCGCCTGCCGCTGATGACCCTGACCGACGAGACCAAGGACAAGGTCCGCGCCGGCATGCGTCATGCCGGGCTTTTGAACTGAGGCCGGGCTGAGGGGGCTTTGCCCCCTCGGCGCTGCGCGCCACACCCCCAGGATATTTTAAAGACCAGAGAAGGGGGGCGGCGGAGCGACGCCGGCCCGGGCGGTCATTTGCGTTCAAGGTAGAGTTTGAATTCGTCCTCCGCCCAGCCATCACGGCTGCAATGGGCGCGGATCCGGACCTTGCGCGTGCCGTCTGGGATCATGACGGAGGAGAGCGACCGGGTAAAAGGCTGTTCATTCGGATGTGGATGCACAAGCGTCCGGTATCCCAGCTCATTCCCGGCCATATCCACCACCGACCAGCCATCGGCATAGTGATCCCAGCTTTCGCCGGGATGCAGGATCGTGACACTGATCCGCCAGCCCATGCCGGATTTCTTGGCTGTGGCATCGACGATTTTCGGCGCATCCGCCAGAACGGGCGAGGCGAGCATCAGGGCAAGGAGAGCGGATCGGATCATGGGAATGGTCTATACAGGCGCGGGCAGGACAGGGAAGCGGGCGGCGTTCAACTCATCGTGCGATCTGAGGGGTCCATCAGCGCCGCGCGCGATTGTGAAGCGAATTCGCGCCTGAGCAGCACGATGGACGTGACCAGCACCGCAGGCAGAAGCGCCCAGTCGCCCAGCAGCCAGGCAATCGCCCCGATGGCAAAATAGACCGACCGGAGCCCCCGGTTATAGGCGCGCGCCGCGGTGACATTGATCGTCGCCGCCTTGGCCGCGCGCGGATCCGCCGCCGGGTCGGAGGCGTGATTGGGCACCGCCGCCATCAGGATCGCGCAATAGCCGAACAGCCGGTGCGACCAGACGAATTTCAGAAAGGCGTTCACGACAAAGCTCAGCGCCACCAGCAGCTTGATCTCCAGCACAAAGACCGGATCGCTTTCCAGCGTGATCTGGTTCACCCGCCCGACCAGCTGTTCGGCATTGCCGATGGCGGCAAGCCCGGCGCCGATCACGATCATGGAGGCGGAGGCAAAGAAAGACGTCCCCTGCCGCAGGGTCGCGAGGATCTGGCTGTCGAAGATCCGCGGGCTGCGGGTCACCATCTGGCGCATCCATTCGCGCCGGTAATCTGCCATCAGATTTGACACCGACGGGTATCGCCGCGGCGGATTCTCGACCAGATATCCGATCATAACCCAGGTGAGATACAACAGCGCCACCGCAATCAGATCGAGCGGGGAGAAAAGCGAGATGCGTTCGGACCAAGTCATGGCGCCAGTTAGCCCGAACCCGCGCGCCTTGCCAATCCACATGCGGAGCGACTAGAAACGCCCCACTTCCCAGCGTCGAGGTGTGCCATGCAGATGCCCGTTCCAGACCCGCGGATCCTGTCCCGGAAGGACGCGCTTGTCGCGGCGCTGAAGGCGGTGCTGCCTGCCGATGCCGTGATCTCTGACCCGATGGAGACGCGCGCCTATGAATGCGACGCGCTGACCGCCTATCGCTGCCCGCCGATGATCGCCGTCCTGCCCGCCTCTACTGCCGAGGTCTCGGCGGTGCTGAAGCTCTGCCATCAGTATGACGTGCCGGTGGTGCCGCGCGGCTCCGGCACCTCGCTCGCCGGGGGCGCCCTGCCCACGGCCGATTGCGTGATCCTCGGTGTGGCGCGGATGAACCGGGTGCTGGAGGTCGATTATGCCGACCGCTTCATCCGGGTTGAGACGGGGATGACCAACCTGTCGGTCACCGGCGCGGTGGAACAGGACGGCTTTTTCTACGCCCCCGACCCCTCGTCGCAGCTGGCCTGTGCCATCGCGGGCAATATCGCGATGAATTCCGGCGGCGCGCATTGCCTGAAATACGGCGTCACCACCAACAACCTGCTGGGCGCCACCGTTGTCCTGATGGACGGGGAGGTGATCGAACTGGGCGGCGCGCATCTGGATGCCGGCGGGCTCGACCTGCTGGGTCTCATCTGCGGCTCCGAAGGGCAGCTTGGTGTGGTGACGGAGGCGACCCTGCGCATCCTCCACAAGCCTGAGGGCGCGCGCCCCGTCCTGATCGGGTTCGACAGCAACGAGGTGGCGGGCGCCTGCGTGTCTGACATTATCGAGGCGGGCGTTCTGCCCGTGGCGATCGAATTCATGGACCGCCCCTGTATCGAGGCGACGGAGGCCTTTGCGGGCGCGGGCTACCCGGACTGCAATGCGCTCCTGATCGTGGAGGTGGAGGGATCGCCGGCGGAAATCGACGAACAGCTTGCCCTGATTACCGCCATCGCCCGCCGCCACAATCCGGTGGAGCTGCGCGAAAGCAAATCCGCCGATGAAAGCGCCCGCATCTGGCTGGGCCGCAAATCCGCCTTTGGCGCCATGGGCCAGATCAACGATTACATCTGCCTCGACGGCACCATTCCGGTCAGCGAACTGCCCCGCGTGCTGCACCGGATGGAGGAGCTGTCGGAACAGTTCGGCCTCAAGGTCGCCAATGTCTTCCACGCGGGCGACGGCAACCTGCATCCGCTGATCCTCTTCAACGCCAACAAGGAGGGCGATCTGGAGACCTGCGAGGCGATGGGAGCGGAGATCCTGAAGCTCTGCGTCGAGGTTGGCGGCTGCCTGACCGGCGAACATGGTGTCGGCGTCGAAAAGCGTGACCTGATGAGCCACCAATACGCCCCCGACGATCTGGAGGCGCAGATGGCCGTAAAGGATGTCTTCGACCCGAAATGGCTGCTGAACCCGGCCAAGGTCTTTCCGTTGGCCGCCAGCGAAGGGCGCCGCTGATGCGTCCGGGCAGCGAGGCGGAACTGGCGGAGATCATCCGCGGTGCCAACGGCCCCCTGCGGGTGCAGGGCGGCGGAACGCGCGGCCTGCCCGGTCAGGGGGAGCTGCTGGAAACCGGCGGCCTCTCCGGAATCTCTCTTTACGAACCCGGCGCGCTGACGCTGGTCGCCGGGGCGGGCACACCGATGGCCGAGATCGAGGCTGCGCTGGCCGAAAAGAAGCAGCGCCTCGCCTTTGAACCGATGGACCACCGCGCCCTCATGGGCACGACCGGCGACCCGACGCTGGGCGGTGTCGCCGCCGCCAATATCTCTGGCCCCCGCCGCCTGCAGGTGGGCGCTGCCCGCGACCACATGCTGGGCGTCCGCTTTGTCGATGGCGCCGGGCGGATCGTGAAGAACGGTGGCCGGGTGATGAAGAATGTCACCGGCTATGACCTCGTCAAACTGATGGCGGGCAGCCATGGCACACTGGGCGTGCTGACGGAGGTCTCCCTCAAGCTGCAGGCCATTCCGGAGGCCGAGGCGACCCTGATCCTGCGCGGCCGCGACATGGCCACCTCCATCGCCGCGCTGACGCAGGCCATGTCCACGCCTTTCGACGTCTCCGGCGCCTGCTGGCTTTCCCCGTCGGCCAATCACGGCACGGCAGAGGCGCGGATCCGGATCGAGGGCCTCGGCGGTTCTGTCACCTATCGCGCGGCACAGCTGAAAGCCCGGCTGGGTGAGGATGCCGAGATTATCGAGGGCCCCGACAGTGCGACCCTCTGGCAGCAGGTCCGCGATGTGACCCCCTTCGCCGGGACCGGGGGCGCGGTCTGGAAAATCTCCACCCGCCCGACCCGGGCCGCCGCCCTGATCGAGGCGCTCAAGGCCAAGGGCCTGGCCCAAGCCGCCATCGCGGACTGGAGCGGCGGGCTGATCTGGCTGCTGACCGGCCCCGATGCCGATGCAGGGGCCGCCGAAATCCGCGCCCGCACGGCAGAGGCCACCGGCCATGCCACCCTGATCCGCGCACCGGACGCCATCCGCGCCCGCGTCCCCGCCTTCCCGCCACAGCCCGCAGCCCTTGAAACGCTCGCAAAAGGGCTGCGCGACAGGTTCGACCCGCGCGGGCTCTTTAACCCCGGCCTCATGGAAACCGCCTGATGCTCCCTCTCCTGTTCCTTGTCATCGGCACCGTTCTGGGGCTGATCATCTACCTCGCGCTGGTACGGCGTGACCCGGATTCCGGCTTCTTCCCGCTGCTGGGCCCGGCGGTCGTCGTGCTGGGCATTGCGGGCTTTGCCATGCTGCGCCTGCTGCCACTGGACGCTGGTGTGAACCCGACGCGGGTCCTGCTGGCCATTGCCCTGCTCTGGCTTGGCTGGGTCGCGCTGCTGGCCTTCCTGTCGCAGGCCATCCTGCGCCGCATCCCGGCCTCCTACCCAGCCCCGACAATCGGCGGCGCGGTCATGACGCTGGCCCCGGCGCTTGGCTATATCGCGGCAAGGACCCTCATCTGATGCGCACCGAATTCACCGAGGATCAGCTGAAGGATCCGGGCACCGCCCGCGCCAACCAGATCCTGCGCGCCTGCGTACACTGCGGCTTCTGCACCGCCACCTGCCCCACCTATCAGGTTCTGGGGGATGAGCTCGACAGCCCGCGTGGCCGCATCTACCTGATCAAGGACATGCTTGAGAACGAGCGTGTTCCGGACCACAAGACCGTCAAACATATCGACCGTTGCCTGTCCTGCCTCGCCTGCATGACGACCTGCCCCTCGGGCGTGCATTACATGCACCTCGTCGACCATGCCCGCGCCTATATCGAGAAGACCTACAAACGCCGCTGGGACGACCGGCTGCTGCGCTGGACCCTGGCCCGGATCATCCCGCATCCGACCCGCTTTCGTCTGGCCCTGCTGGCCGCCCGCATCGCCCGGCCGCTCCGCCGCCTGATCCCAGACGCCCGGCTGCGTGCCATGATCGGCATGGCCCCGGCGCGCCTGCCCACGCCATCCCGCAACGACGATCCGCAGACCTTCCTGCCCGCGCAGAAACCGGTCAAACGCGTCGCCCTGATGACCGGCTGCGCCCAGAAGGCGCTGAACACCGATATCAACGATGCCACGATCCGCCTGCTGACCCGGCTGGGCTGTGAGGTGGTTATCCCCGAAGGTCAGGGATGCTGCGGCGCGCTGACCCATCACATGGGGCAGGAAGACCCGGCGCACCGCTCCGCCGCCGCCAATATCCGCGCCTGGGTGGCCGAGATGGACGGCGCGGGCCTCGACGCCATCGTCATCAATACCTCCGGCTGTGGCACCACGGTCAAGGATTACGGCCATATGTTCCGCACCGGGCCTTTGGCCGCAGATGCCGCCCGCGTTTCCGCCATCGCGAAAGACGTGACAGAGGTTCTGGCCGATCTCGATATCCCCGTGACCGACCCGCAGCCGCTGCGCGTCGGCTATCACGCCGCCTGCTCCCTCCAGCACGGGCAGAAGATCAAGGATACGCCCAAGGATCTGCTGACCAAGGCCGGGTTCGAGATCGCCACCCCCGCCGACCCGCATCTCTGCTGTGGCTCCGCCGGCACCTACAATCTGCTTCAGCCGGAAATTTCCGCGAAACTGCGCGACCGCAAAACGCGCACGCTGGAGGCGATCAATCCGCAGGTCATCGCCGCCGGAAATATCGGATGTATGATGCAGATCGGTCAGGGCACACACGTCCCGGTTGTGCACACGGTCGAACTGCTCGATTGGGTCACAGGCGGGCCCAAACCTTCGGCGCTAAAAGACCTCTGATCCGCCGCATCGCGCCGCATTTTCGCCCCAGGCCGAAGGTAGGTTTGACGTAACGTCGCCATCGCCAGGTAACCCATGTTTCGATCGTCTTTCCGAGTGGTCAGAACGACCCTCGCCCTTCTTCTTGCGCTCACCGCACCGCTTGCTGCCCAGGACACGGCCCTCAGACGGCTGGACACCGGCGACGACGGACGCGGCTGGGAAGCGGTCGGGCGGCTGGATATCGACGGCAAGGGCTTCTGCACCGGCGCACTGATTGCCGAGGACCTCGTGCTGACCGCCGCGCATTGCCTGTTTGACCTGCGCACCGGCAAAACCTTTGACCTCGACCGGATGGAATTCCTCGCCGGCTGGCGCAATGGCCGCGCCTCCGCCTATCGCAAGATCCGCAACGCGGTCGTGCCGCCCGACTACGACACCACGTCGAAAATCACCCCAAATCGGGTGCGCAGCGATTTCGCTCTGCTTCAGCTTTACCAGCCGATCCGCAACACCACCGTCATCCCCTTCGACACCGATCTCAGCCCGCGGACAGGCGCCCATATCGCCATCGTCTCCTACGCTCATAACCGGTCCGAAGCGCCCGCCCTGCAGGAAACCTGCAATGTGCTGGCAAAACAGGAGGGCGCGCTGGTCATGTCCTGCCAGGTCGATTTCGGCTCCTCCGGCGCGCCGGTTTTCGGGTTCGGGCCGGACGGCACGCCGCGCATCGTCTCCGTCGTCTCCGCCAAGGCAGAGGTCAGCGGGCGGAACGTGTCCCTCGGCACCGATCTGGGACAGCTGAACTTCATGCGGGCGGAACTGGCGCAGGGCCGCGGGCGCGAACTGCCCCCGGTGCTGGGCAATGAAACCGCGACGACCCTTGTGTCCGAGCCTCCGAAAATGACCAGGGTCACGTCCGGCTCCCGCTTCCCCAGCGGCGCCAAATCGGTGCGCCCGGGACAGTAGACCTTCGAGGGACATAAAACTCGGCCCCGGCGCGCCGGCACATGGCGCGACCCCGACCCCTTGAAACCCCGCACAGCCTTTCCCACCTAACTGCTATCGGGATGCCTCACGAGGGCCCGATGACGAACCGCCTGTCCCCATCGGGAAGGCACTAACATACTGTTATCGCTCAAAGAGGATGACCATGCGTAATTTTGATCTCGCACCGCTCTACCGTGCAACCGTCGGCTTCGACCAGCTTGCAGACATGATGGACCGCGTTCTGTCCAACGATGTCGCCCAGCCGACCTACCCGCCCTACAATATCGAAAAGATCGATCAGGACAGCTACCGCATCACGATCGCCGTCGCCGGCTTCACCGATGAGGAACTCTCGATCGAACTTAAGGACCACGCCCTGATCGTCTCTGCCAAGAAGGCTGAAGAAGACAAGCGTGCCTACCTGCATCGCGGCATCGCCACCCGAGCGTTTGAGCGGCGTTTCGCTCTCGCCGATCACGTGAAGGTGACGGGTGCTTCTCATGCGGATGGCATGCTCCACATTGATCTTGTGCGCGAAGTACCCGAGGCGCTGAAACCCCGCCGGATCGAGATCTCCAAAGGTCAGACGGTCCAGGGCAAGGCCCTCGAGGCGCAGGAAACCGCCTGAACTCCAGAGGCGGAGTGAACCTTAGACTTACCCTCGATTTCACTGGGGCGCGGCGCAGGTCGCGCCCCTTTCCTTTGGGTGGCCCAGAATGACCCGCGTCAGGACCGCAGCGCCAGTACCCCGGCCGCCACGATCGTCCCGATCCCCAGCGTCGTCAGCGCATCCGGAATATCGCCGAAAAACAGCATCCCCCAGAGCACGGCAAAGCCCACATAGGCAAAGTCGAACGACCCGATGACCGAGGGGCGCCCGTTCTGATAGGCAATCGCATTCCCGACATTGCCGATCAGGATCGACAGGGCCATGACCAGAAGCGTGATCCAGCCCGTCCCCTCCGGCCAGATCCAGCCCATGGTCAGGAATGTCCCGTCCGAAGCCGCGAATGCGGACACGGCAAGCAGTCCGATTGCGCCCGTCAGAACAAAGCCGACATTCAGGGACGCGGCCAGAACCACCGGCTCCACCTCCCGGCACTTGCTGCGAGTGACGATCATCGCCCCGGCATAGAGCATGGCAGACCCCAGCGGCAGCAAAGCAAACGGGTTGATCTGCCCCGCCTCCGGCCGCAGCACCAGCAGCACGCCCGCAAACCCCGCAACAACGGCCAGCCAGCCCCGACCGCTGATGCGCTCCCCCAGAAAGAGCGCTGAGAAGAGCGTGATGAAGATCGGCAGCGTGTAATACCCCGCCGCCGCGACCGACAGCGTCAGATGCGGTAGTGACAGGTAGTAAAGCACCCACATCGCCACCAGCATCAGGCAACGCAGCGCGATCCATCCCAGCCCGTCCCGCCGCAGGCTCAGCCCGCCGGGCCGTGTCGCCAGATAGCCCACCAGCACCGGCAAAACGATCGCCGACCGGCAGAGGAAGATCTGCCACAGACCGAAGGCATTGCTGGTCAGCTTGACCAGCGCATCCCCCAGCGACAGGGCCGCCACCGTCACGACGATGGCCGTGACCGCAAGGCTCATACGGTCGGCTCTCAACGTGGGACTGGCATCGGTCGGCATGAAACACTCCTTACAGATCGGCAGGGTAAACGCCGCAGCACAGCGCCGCAAACAGCCTCCTGACACAATCGCACAGGCAACAAGGCGCATCGCACTGCCTGCAACTTCTTGACTTATCCCGCGGAAAGCCCCATCTCACCCCTGTCGCTGCGCTGCCGCGTGAGCAAGCCGCGCGCCCCCGGGCCCGCATCGGCGACACCGAATGCAACTTTCCCTTTCACGCAGGATCGTTCGACCGTGGCCGCGCCGCCGGGAAGAGCCCGTCTGCGCCCGCGCCCCGGCAACCCGCGACCCGCGCCTTACCGCGCGGATGGAAAGTCACGCCGCCGCATCCCGCGCCGGCCCGAAAGGATACTCTTTGTTCGATTTCGACACGCTCGGCCTGACGCCGAGCCTTCATGACGCGCTGAAAGGCGCCGGATTCTCCGAACCCACCCCGATTCAGGCGCAGGCCATCCCGCCCGCGCTGGAAGGCCGCGACGTGCTGGGCCTGGCCCAGACCGGCACCGGCAAGACGCTGGCGTTTTCCCTGCCCATCGTGAACCGGCTGCTGGAAAACCCCGGCAAACCGCTGCCCAAGACCGCCAAGGCGCTGATCCTCGCGCCGACCCGTGAACTGGCCAACCAGATCGTGGACAACATCCGCCAGCTGACCGAAAACGCCCGCATCCGGGTGACCGTTGTCGTCGGCGGCCAGTCGATCAACCGTCAGATCAACACGCTCTCGCGCGGGACCGACATCCTCGTCGCCACGCCCGGCCGCCTGATCGACCTGATGGACCGCAAGGCGGTGGACCTCTCGACCGTGAAGAACCTCGTTCTGGACGAGGCCGACCAGATGCTCGACATGGGCTTTATCCATGCCCTGCGCCGCATCGCGCCGCATCTGGGCACGCCGCGCCAGACCATGCTGTTCTCGGCCACCATGCCGAAACAGATGGAGGAGCTGAGCCGCGCCTATCTGAACGATCCGATCCGCGTGCAGGTCTCCCCTCCGGGCAAGACCGCCGACAAGATCGAACAGTCGATCCACTTCCTGTCCAAGAATGACAAGCCCGCCAAGCTGCGGGAGATCCTGTCGGCCGATCCCGATGCGCTGACGCTGGTCTTCGCCCGTACCAAGCACGGGGCGGAGCGGCTGATGAAGGGCCTCGTCAAGGACGGCTTCAACGCCGCCTCGATCCACGGCAACAAAAGCCAGGGCCAGCGCGACCGCGCCATCGCCAATTTCAAATCCGGCGAGATCTCGATCCTCGTGGCGACCGATGTGGCCGCGCGCGGCATCGACATTCCCGGCGTGGCCTATGTGGTGAACTACGACCTGCCCGAAGTGCCGGACAACTACGTCCACCGCATCGGCCGGACCGCCCGCGCCGGGCGTGAGGGCACCGCGATTGCCTTCTGCGACAGCGAAGAGCTCGACCTGCTGCGCCAGATCGAAAAGACCATCGGGATCGAGATCGAGACCGCCAGCGGCACCCGCCCCGCCATGCGTCCGGGCCAGCAGGCCCCTGCCAAGAAAGGCGGCGGCCGGGGTCGTGGCCGGGGTGGACGCGGCGGCGGTGGTGGCCAGGGTCAAGGTCAAGGCCAGCGTCAGGACAAACCCAAGGCACAATCCGCATCGCAGGGCGACAAACCCAAATCGGCCAACGGCAAACCCCGCCGACCCCGCCGCCGTCGCGCGGCAGCGTAAGGCTGAACCTGAGAAAAAGCAGCGCCTGTCAGGGCGCCGTTTCCGCTTGTTACCCCACCAGCCTTGCGAGCGCCGACCCGCGGGGTGGCGTCCAACCTCTGATCGGTCGCTTTATCTCATCGTGATAGCTATGCCCCCAGAGGCCGCAGCGGCGTCAGCCAAGCGCCGCCCCGGGGGGCGGGTCGGCGCTCGCACGGCGGCTTCGCCTTGATTCCGTGCGGGGGACCGTTCTACCCGGGGCGCCCGCACGGCTCCTGTCGGGCCGCAAACCTCCTCAGATATCGAACACCACACCCTGCGCCAGCGGCAGCTCACTGGAATAGTTGATCGTGTTCGTCGCCCGCCGCATATAGGCCCGCCAGGCGTCCGATCCGCTCTCGCGCCCGCCGCCGGTCTCCTTTTCCCCGCCAAAGGCGCCACCGATCTCCGCCCCCGACGTCCCGATGTTCACATTGGCAATCCCGCAGTCGGAGCCGCGCGCCGACAGGAACACCTCCATCTCCCGCAGATCGGTCGTGAAGATGGAGGAGGAGAGCCCGCCGCCAACCGCATTGTGATCCTCGATCACCGTGTCGAAATCATCGTATTTCATGACGTAGAGGATCGGCGCGAAGGTCTCCCGCAGCACCGGGCCGTCATGCACCGGCATCTCCACCAGCGCGGGCTTCACGTAATAGGAGGTCTCCGGCCCGACCGGCTCCCGCCCGCCGCCATGCACGACACCGCCAAGCGCCGCCGCTTCCTCCAGCGCCTGACCCATCCCGTCAAACGCCGCCTTGTCGATCAGCGGACCAACCAGCGCCTGCGTCTCCAGCGGGTTGCCCACACTGACCGACCCGTAAGCCTTGATCAGCGCCGGCACGATCTGGTCATAGACGGAGGCATGCACAAAAAGCCGCCGCATCGTCGTGCAGCGCTGCCCCGCCGTGCCCATGGCGCCAAAGGCAATCGCCCGCAGCGCCATGTCCATATCGGCGGATGGGCAGACGATCCCGGCATTGTTCCCGCCCAGCTCCAGAATGCATTTGCCGAACCGCGCCGCCACTTTCGGCCCGACGATCCGCCCCATGCGCGTGGACCCGGTGGCAGAGATCAGCGCGACCTTTTCGCTCTCGACCAGCGCCTCCCCCACGGCGGGCCCGCCGACCAGAACCTGGCTCAGCCCCTCCGGCGCGTCATCGCCGAACCGTGCAATCGCCCGCTCCAGCACCGCCTGGCAGGCGAGCGCCGTCAGCGGCGTCTTCTCCGACGGTTTCCACACAACCGGATCGCCGCAGACCAGCGCCAGCGCGGAATTCCAGCACCAGGGCGCACAGGGGAAGTTGAAGGCGGTGATGATGCCCACCACGCCCAGCGGATGCCAGGTTTCCATCATCCGGTGACCGGGCCGCTCCGTCGCGATGGTCAGACCGTAAAGCTGCCGCGACAGGCCGACGGCAAAATCGCAGATGTCGATCATCTCCTGCACCTCGCCCAGACCTTCGGACGGCGATTTGCCCGCCTCGATAGAGACCATGCGCCCGAGATCCTCCTTGGACTTGCGCAGCTCCTCGGCAAAAAGCCGCACGAGCTCGCCCCGCCGCGGCGCGGGCACCATGCGCCATGTGCGGAAGGCGGTGGCAGCAAGGTCGATCGCCGCTTCCGTCTCTGCCACCGAATGTTCGGCCAGGGTCGCCACGACCTCCCCGGTCACGGGGGACACAACCTCCATCCCGCCGGACACATCCAGCGCAGCAGAGACGCCGCAGGCCTCCATCGTATCAGCGGTCACGGCGGCAAGCGGTTTGGTCAGCATGGGTCGGGCCTTTCACGGAAATGAGTCGCCCACAGACTGCCACGCCCCGCGCCCGCCTGCACCCCCGGCCGGCGCTTATTTCGACCCGATATGGCTGGTCGTCAGGTCAAGCAGCACCCGGCCCTCGTCGGATGTGACTTCTGTACGCACAACGATCAGCGTCCGGCCCTTCTTGACGAACCTCGCATGCGCGGTGAGCACCCCCTTGTCGGTATTCGACAGCACCTGCGCGGTGACGTTGATCGCCAGCGGAAAGCCCGACATCCCGCCAGAGGCCTGCGCCCCCTGCAACGCCAGCGTCGTCGCCGTCACATCGGCAAACCAGATCAGCGCGCCCGCATGCACCGTGCCAAAGGGGTTCAAGATCCCCTCCTGCACCGGCATGGTGCCCCGCGCCTCCTCGCTTGAGATCAGGCGGGTCTGAAACCTCAGATGACCGGCGAATTCCTTCGGATCTTTCATCACATGTCCTCCCTGCGCCGGAGGATGTAGCGCCTTGGCGTCACTGTCTAGTTAAGTATCCGACTATTTGAGCGTCACCACCCGGTCGCCAATCGCAATCTCCGCCGTCAGCCCCTTGAGCCCCTCCTCAAACACCACACGCGGATCGTCGAAAAGCGGCGCAAGCCAGTCGCGCGCCTCTGCGATCCGGGGATGGGACAGCGTGAGCTTGCGCAGCTCCGCCCCCGCGCCCTGCATCCGGGTCGGCGGCAGCGGATCGGCGTTCCACTGGATGACCGAGGGCAGAACACCCTCCATCCCCATGCCACCATCATCGGGGACGGTCAGCAGCCAGGACAGATCGCCCCGCGTCACCGGAATGGGCTGACCCTGCTCCGGCGTCAGATAGGGCCGGATCGCCTCCATGTCCCGGCAGCGCACCACCCAGTGGGCCAGCCAGGGCGTCAGGAATGTCCGGTCCAGCCCGAACCACCGGATACGTCCCGGATCGGGCGCCTCGGGATTGACCGCGATCACCTCCAGAAACTCGGCCTCCCCCAGCCGCATCAGGTGATTATGCGTGCCCATCAGCGGATGTTCCCCGCCAAACGGCATGTCGAGCCCGGTCATCTCTTTCACATGCGCCACGCCCCGGTCCAGCGGGTTCGCCACGACGACGATATGATCAAGCTCCAGCAGGCTCACGACGCCAGCACGGCGTCGAGCCCGGCCTGCGCCACCTCCATATCCTGCGCGGGCGTGCCCGAGGATACGCCGATCCCGCCGACACAGGCGCCATCCACCATGACCGGCAGACCACCGCCCACCACCATCAGCCGCCCGCCAATGGCAGAGGCGATCCCATAGGCCGGCTTGCCCGGCTGGCTCGCCTCGCCATATTCATGCGTCGCCTTCTTGGCGCCAGAGGCGGTGTAGCTCTTGTCGATCGCGATGGTGGTAGAGGTCACCTTGCCCCCCTCCATCCGCTCAAACGCGATCAGATTGCCCGCATCGTCGGTGATTGCGATGCACATGGGCACGCCGATTTCCGTGGCCTTGGCCTTGGCGGCCTCCAGCATCACCCGTGCGTCCTTCAGATCCAGCCGCTGAACCGTGATCATGCCCAATACTCCTTTGCCTTGCGCCGTGCCGCATGCAGCACCGGCTCCGTATAGCCCGAGGGTTGCGACACCCCGGTAAAGATCAGATCGCGCGCCGCCTGAAAGGCCGGGGCCTCGGGGTTCTCGACCAGCGACTTATAACCCGCATCACCTGCATTCTGCGCGTCGACCTTGGCCGCCATGCGCAGCAGTGCCGCCTCGACCTCCGCCTCTGTCACCAGCCCGTGCACCAGCCAGTTGGCAAGGTATTGGGAGGAGATGCGCAAAGTCGCCCGGTCCTCCATCAGCCCCACGTCATGGATATCGGGCACCTTGGAACAGCCGACCCCCTGATCGACCCAGCGCACGACATAGCCGAGGATCCCCTGGCAGTTGTTGTCCAGATCGCGCTGCACTTCCTCTTCGGTCAGGTTCCGTCCGGCCAGCACCGGCGGCACCAGCAGATCGTCGAGCGAGGCACGAGGGCGGGACGCCAGCTCATCCTGCCGGTCCGAAACGCTCACCTGATGATAATGCGTTGCATGCAGGGTCGCGGCGGTAGGGGACGGCACCCAGGCCGTATTCGCCCCCGCCATCGGATGCCCCTGCTTCACCTTCAGCATTTCGGCCATCATGTCGGGCTTGGCCCACATGCCCTTGCCGATCTGCCCTTTGCCCCGCAGGCCCAAAGCGAGCCCGGCATCTACGTTGCCATCCTCATAGGCCTTCAGCCAGACAGAGCCCGCCATCTCCCCCTTGGGAATGAACGGCCCCAGCTGCATGGAGGTGTGGATCTCATCCCCCGTCCGGTCCAGGAACCCGGTGTTGATAAACACCAGCCGGTCCTTCACCGCCCGCATGCATTCCCGCAGGTTGGCAGAGGTTCGGCGTTCCTCATCCATCACCCCCAGCTTCACGGTATTGAGCGGCAGGCCAAGGATCGCCTCCACCTCCGCATACATACGGTTGGCAAAGGCCACTTCTTCCGGCCCGTGCATCTTGGGTTTCACCACATAGACCGATCCGGCGCGGGAATTGCGTGGCCCCGCGGTTTTTTTCAGGTCATGCATGGCACAGGCAACGGTCACCAGCGCATCCAGCATCCCCTCCGGCGTCTCCTCCCCTTCGAACAGCACCGCATCCGTGGTCATCAGATGGCCCACATTCCGCACCAGCAGCAGCGCGCGGCCCGGCAGCACCAGTGGCGACCCGTCGGGCGCGGTGAACAGGTAGTCGGGGTTCAGCGCACGGGTCACCGTCTTGCCGCCCTTCTCGAAACTCTCCGTCAGGTCACCTTTCATCAGGCCCAGCCAGTTGGCATAGACCTCCGTCTTGTCGGCGGCATCCACGGCGGCAACGCTGTCTTCACAATCCTGAATCGCCGTCATCGCCGATTCCAGCACCACGTCGCGCAGACCGGAGGCCGAGGCCGCCCCAACCGGATGCGACGGGTCGATCACCAGCTCGATATGCAGCCCATTGTGCACCAGCATGTAGGAGGCCGTCTCCCCCGCCTCCGAATACCCCACAAAACAGGACGGATCGGCGAAGGAATGGACCGATCCGTCCACCTCTGCCGCCAGCGTCTCACCCTCCCGCCGATAGGCTGTCACGCCAGCATGGGAAGCCCCCTCCAAAGGCACCGCCCCGTCTAGAAACTCCGCCGCCCAGGCCACCGCCTGCGCGCCGCGCTTCGGGTCATAGCCCTTGCCCTCCGGCGCGCCCGGCAGGGCGTCGGTGCCATAGAGCGCGTCGTACAAGGACCCCCACCGCGCATTCGCCGCGTTCAGCGCAAACCGCGCATTCATCACCGGCACCACCAGTTGCGGCCCGGCGATGGAGGCGATCTCCGGATCAACATTCTCCGTCCCGATGGTGAAATCCGGCCCCTCGGGAACCAGATAGCCGATCTCCTCCAGGAAGGCGCGATAGGCGGCGGCATCCCAGTCCTGCCCCTTGCGCCCCTCGACCCAGGCGTCGATCTTGGCCTGCAGCGTGTCGCGCACCTCCAGCAGGCGCAGGTTCTCCGGCACCAGATCGCGCAGCATATTGGCATATCCGGCCCAGAAGGCCTCTGCCGGAACATCCGTACCGGGCAGCACCTGCTCTTCGACGAGCTGGGCAAGAACCTCGGCCACCTGCAGGCCGGCGCGGTCGACATAGTTGGTCATGATGGGGCGACTCCTTTGTTACGCCCAAGCTAGCGCAGCCCGCATCAAAAAGGATGACGCATCTGAGAGTTTTCCGTATCGTGGAAACATGGCCGCCTCCGTGCAATCCCTCGACCGGGCGCTCACCCTGCTTGAGCTTGTCGCCGCCGATCCCGAAGGGCGGCGGCTGTCGGACCTTGCCCGCGCGGCGGGGCTGGCCGTCTCGACCACCCACCGCCTGCTGACGACGCTGGAACAGCGCGGCTTTGTCCAGACCGATGCAACCACGGCCCGCTGGCATGTGGGCCGCCGCGCCCATACCGTTGGCGCTGCCTGGAGCACGGCGCGCACCCTTCTGGCCCCCGCCCTGCCGCATCTGCGCCGCCTGCGCGATGCCACGCGGGAGACCGCCAATCTCGGCATCCTCGAAGGCGCCCATGTCGTCACCGTTTCCCAGGCCGAAAGCCGGGAGATCATGCGCGCCATCTCGCCCCCCGGCGGCCGCGTCCCGATCCTCTGTTCGGGCATGGGCAAGGCCATCGTCGCCACTTGGGACGACAGCCAGATCGCGGCGCTGATCGACCGCGACGGGCTGACGCCCGCCACCGCACACAGCCTGACCAGCCGCAGCGCCGTCCAGGCCGATATCAGCGCGATCCGCGCCCGGGGTTATGCGATAGATGACGAGGAATTCGTGATCGGCCTGCGCTGCGTCGCCGCCGTGATCCGTGGCCCGGGGGGCGAGCCTGTTGGCGCCGTCTCCGTCTCCGGCCTCGCCGCGCGGATGACCCCGGCCAAAGTCGCGGCCTCTGCCGAAAAGGTCATGCAGATCGCCGATACCCTCTCGGGCGTCAGCATGGAGGCCTAGCGGATCCAGACCTCCACCCGCCGGTTCACCTGCCGCCCCCAGGGGCTTTCGTCGCAGGCCATCGGCATCGCCTCGCCAAAGGCATCGACCTCCATGTCAATCCGGTCCAGATCGGCCAGCCGTGCCGCCGCGATCACCGATTTTCGCACCGCCTCCGCCCGCTTAGCGGCGATATTCCGGTTCGCCGTGGCATCGCCCCGCCCGTCGGAAAAACCGACAAACAGAATCTCGCGCCCGTCATAAACGCCACTTTCCAGCGCCGTGGCGAATTGTTCCACGTTCGACCGCGATTGCGCATCCAGCAAGGCCGAGCCCGCCTCGAACCGGAACGATGTCGTCAGACGTTTCATCGGCGCCAGCACCGTCACCATCCGCTGCAGTTCAGCCAGACCGATCTCCTGCCCGGCCTGCGCAATCGCATTGGCAAAGCGCTGTCCCTGCATGTCGATGGGAATTTCTTCCGGCATCTGGTCGACAAATCCGGCCCGGCGGATCACCAGCTGCGCGGCGGGCTGGCGGGTATAAGCCAGAAACTCGCGCGCCAGCTGCGGCACCCGGCGCATCGGCATATACAGAAACACCGGCGCGGTCAGCGGATAATCCTCGGTCTTGGCATTGACCCGGGCGGACCGGATGGTGAAACCGCAGGCCCCGCTCAGCGCCAGCGGCACGGCCGCGCCCACCTCAGAGGACGTGGTCAGCCCGATGGCAAACGGGTCTGCCAGAACGGCACGGACCAGCGCCGCATCGCTGCCATGCCGGACTGCTGTCTCGGCCAGCGCCGCCCGCTCCGGCACCAGCAGACGATCCTCCACCAATTGACCCAGCCCCGACCGCGCGTCGCGCAGATGCGGCACGATGGGGGCATCCGGGCCACCCAGATCCTGCCAGTTGTCGACCCGACCCGAATAGATCGCGGCCAGCTGCGGCATGGTCAGCGCCTGAACCGGCAGGCCCGGCGCCACAATCGGCACCAGCGCATCCAGCGCCAGAACCCGGTTGCGCCCCCGGGCCCGCAGATTGCCCAGCCCTGCCTCGATCGCGCGGCGCAGCTCGTCGGGCCGGATCTCCCGCAGGGCCATGACAAGATCGGCCTGATTGGCCAGCAGATCGGCAAAGCCTTCATCGGTATTGCTGGACCGGATGGTAAAGCGGCCCGACACCGCGCCGCTGTCCTTATCGGCCAGCACATAGGTCACCAGCCCCGGCTCTGCCTCCTCCCGCGTGACGGTATATCCGTGCCGCAGGGCAAAGCCTTCGACCAGAGCAGGCAGCAGGACCTGCCCGGTTGTCGCCGCGCCGGAAATCCGCAGCTCTGCGACAAAGGCCTCCAGATTGGGGCAGGCCGGGCCGGAACAGACAACGCCCGACCCATCGACGGTCAGCTCGCCGAACTCCGTATCCACGCGGTAAAATTCACCGTCGAAACTCAGCAGGTTTCCGGCAATCTCGACGCTGCCATCGCGCGACGTCAGCGTGACATCCTGCGCCAGACCCGCCGCCCATGAACATAACACAAAAAGTGCGGCGCAGATCGCCGCACGGCATGCCGACATTCCCGACCTCTTGGACCGCCTCTCAGTTGGAGGCGATCTTCAGGTCATCGACAATGTTTTTCAACAGCAGAAAGTCACCCACGGCATCGCAATCCGGCATCGTCACCTCGATTGCCGAGGGTGCAAGCGACAGGGCATCGGCCACATGCAGGATATCGGCCGTGACCTTCCGGCCGCAATTCAGATCCGTGACCGCCAGTTCCAGGTTCAGCTCCACGCTGCCGCCTCTCTCCGCCGTCATGGTGGGAAAGGTATAGACATCGGCCATCAGGGCACCGTCGACCTCTTCATCGCCCAGGCGGACGACAAAGCCGCCCTTGCCAGTGGCCGCGACCGACATGTCGCGCGGCGCGCCCGGCCAGACATGACCCTCTTCGCCGTAATCTGCCCCGAATTCCAGCGCATGCAGCGTCATGCCTGCCTTGCCGTGCCACTGAACGACCGAGCGGTCGTAAAAGGCCAGCGAATTGACTTCGACCTCCACCGCGGCGGCATTGCCGTCCTGCATCCGCGCAACAAAAAGCGCCGACTCGGTCAGCGCCGGCACGATCACGCCGGCATGTCCTGCTGCATCGGTCATGACGGTAAAGGTCATGCCTTCATGGCTGAAAGTCGCCCGCGCATCGGGCTGACACGGCGCATCAAGCTCCAGCGACACCATGGCGGCGGCGGTAACTTCTCCGCTCAGGTTCACAAGGCAGCTCTCTGTCGCCTCGGGTTGATCGATGGCGGTGCGGTCCTGCGCAGCTGTGACCTGACCCGCCGGACCGTCATCCAGTCGGTCCCCGTCCAGAGTATCCTCAGCCGTGGCGAGCACGGGGACCACGGCGGGCTGGTCCGCATCATCCGCGAACGCGACCTCTGCCGGATCGGCAATTTCCGGGACCTCTGCATCCATATCCGGCAGGACGTCCTGCGCGCCGGCGGCCGCAGAGGTGAGCGTGATATCGTCCAGCTGAACCGACATGTCCGATGCAAGCGGATCAGCGGCGCGCTCACCGCTGGCGGTATGATCGGCCATATCCGACGACTGACGCGCCTCGGCCAGTGCGACGGCGACTGGCGCCTGCGGCTTTTCCGTCTGTACAAAGGCACCGATCGCAACTGCGATCACCAGCGTTCCGCCTCCGATCGCGAGCGTGCTGCGCTTGACCATGACCCTCTCCGTTCATTCTCAAGGCAGGAATGAACTCAAAAATGGGCATGTTTGTGGCGGCGGTATGGAAGTTTAGCGCCGCCAGAGGCACCGGTTACTCCAGCGCCCCATGGCAATGTTTGTACTTCTTGCCAGAGCCGCAGGGGCAGGGTGAATTCCGCCCCACATCGCCCCAGTTCGCCGGATCGGAATCGTCGAAATCCTCGTCGGCGCCTTCCATCATGGGGGCAAGCGCCTTTTCCTGTTCCGAATTCAGCGGCGAAATCGGCTCCACCGGTTTCGGCTTGCGCGCCTCGGCGGCCGCTTCCGCCGCTTTCCGCTGCGCCTCCATCTGGGCCTGCATCATCGCCAGCTGCTGTTGCTGCTCGGCTTCCGTCAGCGGACGCACACGACCCAGAGTACGGGTCACATCCTCGCGCAGACCGTCCAGCATCGACTGGAACAGGGCAAACGCCTCTGTCTTGTATTCGTTCAGCGGGTCGCGCTGCGCATACCCGCGGAAGCCAACGACCGAGCGCAGATGTTCCAGCGTCAGCAGGTGCTCACGCCATTTCGCATCGATCGACTGCAGCAGCACCTGCTTTTCGATCGAGCGCATATTCTCCGCCCCGAATTCATAGGCCTTCTTGGCCATATACTTGTCCGAGGCCTCCTCCAGCCGCTCGGCAATGACCTCGTCATCCACGCCTTCCTCGGCGATCCAGTCCCGGATCGGCGCCTCGATGTTCAGCCGGTCACGCACCGCCTCTGTCAGACCCTCGCCGTCCCACTGGTCGGCATAGGTCTTGGGCGGGATGTACTGCGTCACAATATCGTCGATCACCTGATGCCGCATGTCCTCGACAATCTCGGACAGATCGGCGCTTTCCATGATCTCCATACGCTGGCTGAAGACGAGCTTCCGCTGGTCGTTCATCACATCGTCGAACTTCAGCACGTTCTTCCGCATGTCGAAGTTGCGGCCCTCGACCTTGGCCTGGGCCCGTTCCAGCGACTTGTTCACCCAGGGGTGGATGATCGCCTCGCCATCCTTCATGCCCAGCGAGGACAGCACCTTATCCAGACGTTCCGACCCGAAGATCCGCATCAGGTCGTCTTCCAGCGACAGGAAGAAGGACGACCGGCCCGGATCCCCCTGACGGCCCGAACGACCGCGCAGCTGGTTGTCGATCCGGCGGCTCTCATGCCGTTCGGTGGCCAGAACAAACAGACCGCCGGCGGCTTTCACCTCTTCCTCGGCCTTGTCATGCTCTGCCTCGATCCGGGCGCGGATCGCTTCCGGATCGCCCTCGGGATCGGCCGCGATGGCCTCCATGATCTTGAACTCGACATTGCCGCCCAGTTTGATGTCCGTCCCGCGGCCCGCCATGTTGGTGGCGATGGTGATCGCGCCCAGCTTGCCGGCATCGGCGACGATCTGCGCCTCCTGCTCATGCTGGCGCGCGTTCAGAACATTGTGCTTGAGGCCCGCGGCCGTCAGCAGCTGCGACAGGATCTCCGACTTCTCGATAGAGGTCGTACCGACCAGCGTCGGCTGACCCTTCTCATGCGCCTCTTTGATCTTTTCGACGATGGCGGCGTATTTTTCCTGCGTGGTGCGATAAACGGCATCGTCATCGTCCACCCGCGCAATCGGCCGGTTGGTCGGCACTTCGACCACACCCAGACCGTAAATCTCCATGAATTCCTCCGCCTCGGTGGCGGCCGTGCCGGTCATGCCCGACAGCTTGTCGTAAAGCCGGAAGTAGTTCTGGAAGGTCACCTGCGCCAGCGTCACGTTCTCCGGCTGGATCTGCACGCCCTCCTTCGCTTCGATGGCCTGATGCAGACCCTCGGACAGGCGCCGCCCGGCCATCATCCGGCCGGTGAATTCGTCGATCAGCACCACCTCGCCATTGCGGACGATGTAATCCTTGTCCTTGTTGAACAGCTTATGCGCCCTGAGACCCTGGTTCACATGATGCACGATCGTGGTCGACTCAGGGTCGTAGAGCGTCTGATCCTCCGGCAGGATGCCGTTCTCATGCAGCAGCGCTTCCAGCTTTTCGTTGCCGTCGTCCGTAAAGGTCACCTGCCGCTGCTTTTCGTCGATGGTGAAATCACCGTCATTCAGCACCGGGATCAGCTTGTCGATACTCAGGTAGAGATCCGACCGGTCCTGCGCCGGGCCCGAGATGATCAGCGGTGTCCGCGCCTCGTCGATCAGGATGCTGTCCACCTCGTCGACGATCGCGAAATTATGCCCGCGCTGGAACATCTCATTGATGTCGCCCTTCATATTGTCGCGCAGATAGTCAAAACCCAGCTCGTTATTCGTGGCATAGGTAATGTCGCACCGATAGGCGGCCATCTTCTCATCCGCCGGCTGCTGCGGGTAGACGACCCCGGTCGTCAGCCCAAGCGCGGCAAAGACATTCGACATCCAGTCGGCGTCGCGCCGGGCCAGATAGTCGTTCACGGTAACGACATGTACACCTTTTCCGCCCAAAGCATTCAGATAGGCCGGGAAGGTTGCGACCAGCGTCTTGCCTTCACCCGTCTTCATTTCAGAGATATTGCCCTGATGCAGGAAAATCCCGCCCATCAGCTGAACGTCAAAGGCCCGGAGCCCCAGCGCACGCTTCGCGGCCTCACGGCAATTGGCAAAGGCTTCGGGCAGCAGATGATCCAGGCTCTCGCCGTCGGCGATACGTTTCTGGAACTCTGCCGTCTTCTCTTTCAGCCCCTCGTCCGACAGCTTTTCGAATTCAGGCTCAAGCGCATTGATCTTCTGGACAAGCGGCCGGGTTGCCTTGACTTTCCGGTCGTTCGGCGTGCCGAACACCTTTTTGGCAAGTGTTCCCATTCCCAGCATAGTTTGATCCGATCGCTTGTTGACGCCGATGTGTTGGCAGTTTGCTTGTACCCCCCAGATGAGCCCCTTAGAAGCAGGGTCAAGCCGGCGGGATCGCAAAGGCACATGCCGATGTAAGGAACCGCCCCAACCCTGTCAACGCTGCGCCCTGACGCAGTCAATCAAAGGTTCGACCATGACCCTACGTCTCAGCCATGCTCTGGCCCTCATCCTGACCACCGCGCTGGCCACGCCCGCCCTGGCCCAGCAGTCGACCGATACGAACGACGCCTCTGCCGCGGATACCGGCACTGCCGATCTCAATACGGTTGTGGCGACGGTCAACGGCACCGACATCACCCTGGGGCACATGATCCTCGTACGCACGGGCCTGCCCCAGCAGTACAATCAGGTCGAACCGGAACTTCTGTTCGACGGGATCCTCCAGCAGCTCATTCAGCAGACCGCGCTGATGCAGGCCTGGGAAGGTGAAACCCCGGCACGCGTCGATATCGCGATCGACAATCAGAAACGGTCGCTCCTCGCGGCAGAGGAGGTCGGGCGCGTCATGCTGAACGATGTGACCGAAGATCAGATCAATACGGCCTATCAGGAAAAATACGGCGCATCGGCCCCAAGTACCGAATACAAGGCCGCCCATATCCTCGTCAAAACAGAGGAAGAGGCGAAAGCCATCGTGGAAGAGCTCAAGGGCGGCGCGGATTTCGCCAAACTGGCGCAGGAAAAATCCACCGGCCCCTCGGGCCCGAATGGCGGTGAACTGGGCTGGTTCGGCCCCGGCATGATGGTCGCGCCCTTTGAGGAGGCCGTCGTGGCCATGTCCCCGGGCTCGATTTCGGAACCCGTCGAAACGCAGTTCGGCTGGCATGTGATCAAGCTCGACGAAACGCGCCTCAAGGACGCGCCGGCCCTTGATGAAGTCCGCGACGAAATCCACGCCGAGGTGGAGCAGAAAATCGTCAAAGCATACATTGACGAGGTGGTCGAAAACGCGAATGTAGACAGAAGCGGCGCCGACAAGATCGACCGCACGCTGGTGAACAATATCAACCTGCTGGAGTAATCCATATGGGTGGCACCCCCCCGCTTTCTCCCCTCGCCCCCGCCGCTTTTCCTGACCTTCCGGTCATTGGCGGCGTCGAATTCGCAACAGCCCAGGCAGGGGTGAAATACAAGGGGCGGACCGATGTCATGCTGGCGCGGCTCGCGCCCGGCACGACCATGGCGGGGGTCTTCACCCGCTCTGCCACCCGCTCCGCCCCGGTGCTGGATTGCCAGGCCAAGATCGGCCTCGACAGCACCGGCCCGGCGGCCATCGTGGTGAACTCCGGCAATTCCAATGCCTTCACCGGCAAGAACGGCATCGCCTCGACAGAGGCGGTGACGGCGGCCGCCTCTGCCGCGCTTGGCATCGACGCCGCGCGCATCTTCACCTCCTCCACCGGGGTGATCGGGGAGCCGCTCCCGCATGACCGCATCACCGCCAAGCTCGACGAGCTGGCGGCGAACCTCAGCCCCGATGGCATCGCAGAGGCCGCCAAGGCCATCATGACCACCGACACCTACCCCAAGGGTGCCGCGACTGAGGTTAAGATCGGCGGCCAGACCGTGAAGATCGCCGGCTTTGCCAAGGGCTCCGGCATGATCGCGCCCGATATGGCGACGATGCTGGTCTATCTCTTTACCGATGCCGCCGTGGACCGGCCCGTGCTGCAGTCCATGGTCTCTGCCGCGGCCGACCTGACCTTCAACTGCATCACCGTCGATAGTGACACCTCCACCTCCGACACGCTGCTCTGCGCCGCCACCGGCGCCTCCGGCATCCGCGTCACGGAAAATGACACTGCCTTCATCGATGCCCTGCAGAGCGTGATGCTCGACCTCGCACATCAGGTGGTGAAGGATGGCGAAGGCGCGACGAAATTCGTCACGATCCACATCACTGGCGCCGCCTCTGATGCCGATGCCAAGACCCACGGCATGTCCATCGCCAATTCGCCGCTGATCAAGACCGCCATCGCAGGCGAAGATCCCAACTGGGGCCGCGTCGTCATGGCCATCGGCAAAAGCGGCGCCGCCGCCGACCGCGACCTGCTGTCGATCTGGTTCGGCGATGTGCTGGTGGCCGACAAGGGCTGGCGTTCTCCCGACTACAAGGAGGAGCAGGGCGCCGCGCATATGAAGGGCGAGGCCATCGACATCAAGGTCGACCTCGGCCTTGGCGGCGGCACCGCCACCGTCTGGACCTGCGACCTGACCCACGGCTACATCTCGATCAACGCCGACTACCGCTCGTAGGATGGGTGAAATCACCCATCCTACCCAAACGGCCGGGACCCGCTCATGACCCGTATCGTCCTTGTCTCCGCCGTCGCGCTGATCGATGCCGACGGGCGTGTTCTGCTGGCGCAGAGGCCCGAAGGCAAATCCATGGCAGGCCTCTGGGAATTCCCCGGCGGCAAGGTGGAACCCGGCGAAAGCCCCGAAGCCGCGCTGATCCGCGAACTGCAGGAAGAGCTGGGGATCGACACCTGGGCCTCCTGCCTTGCGCCGCTGACCTTCGCCAGCCATGCCTATGACGACTTCCACCTGCTGATGCCGCTGTTTGCCTGCCGCAAGTGGGAGGGCATCCCTCAGGCCAGAGAGGGCCAGACCCTGGCCTGGGCGAAACCGAATCAACTGCGCGACTATCCCATGCCGCCAGCAGATATTCCGCTCATACCTATACTAAGGGATTGGCTCTAGGCGATTTCTGCCTAATTTTTTCACGCCGCGCTGCAACAATTCTCGCTGCAGCGCAACAGAAATTGTGAAATACTCATGCTCTCGACACATAATATCCAAAATATGACAGATTTTTTCGCATTTCTGGAAACTATTTCTAGTTTGGAAACCCACGATCCGGTAATTTGTAACAGTCGAATGAATTTAATGGGGAGAGGTCAAATGCTCAGAACGATCACAGTCGGTTCCTGTGTTTCCGTGCAGGGCACCTTCGTACGCACCCTGAATGATGGGCGTGTCGAGGTCCGTGTTGGAAATCAGGTCTTCAGTGGCGTGCCGGTTTCTTCTGCCGCCGCCGCATAAGCCCGGGGTCCGATCCGGACCCGGCGAACAGATTTAAAAACGGGCGCCTGATCAGCGCCCGTTTTTTATTGCCTGCCGGAAAACAAAAACCCCCGCACCGGGCGGGGGTTTTGTGACATACGCCGGGATAGATCAGAGCGTCCGCTCGACCTCTTCCCGTTCAAAGATCTCGATGACATCGCCGGGGCGGATATCGTCGTAATTCTCAAAGGCCATACCGCATTCCTGACCGGAAATGACCTCGGCCACTTCGTCCTTGAACCGCTTCAGCGTCTTCAGCGTGCCCTCATGGATCACGACATCGTCGCGCAGCAGGCGCACACCGGCAGAGCGGCGCGCCACACCTTCGGTGACCAGACAACCCGCAACCTTGCCGACATTGGAGACCTTGAAGACCTCCTTGATCTGGGCATAGCCGATGAAGGTCTCGCGGATTTCAGCAGACAGCAGGCCGGAGGCCGCGGCTTTCACATCATCCACCAGATCGTAGATCACCGAATAATACCGGATCTCCACACCCTTCTGGTTGGCCGAGTTCCGCGCCGGCGCGTTGGCCCGCACGTTGAAGCCGAACACAGGCGCACCGGAGGCTTCCGCCAGACCGATATCCGATTCGGTGATCGCGCCCACGCCGGAATGCAGCACCCGCACGCGGACCTCGTCATTGCCGATCTTCTCCATCGCCTGAACGATGGCTTCGGCCGAGCCCTGCACGTCCGCTTTCACGAGGATCGGCATCTCCGTGACATTCTCGTCGTCCTTGGCGCGCTGCATCAGCTGTTCCAGCGTCGTCGCAGCACCCAGAGCGGCGCGTTTGTCCTTGGCGGCCTTCTCGCGGTATTCCGCAATCTCGCGCGCCTGCGCCTCCGTCGAGGTCACGTTCAGCACGTCACCAGCCTCGGGCGTACCGTTCAGGCCCAGCACCTCGACGGGCACGGACGGACCGGCCTCTTTGACGCGCTCGCCCTTGTCGTTCACCAGCGCACGGACCTTACCGTACTGCTCGCCCACAACAAAGATGTCGCCCTGACGCAGGGTGCCGTTCTGGACCAGAACGGTCGCGACGGGGCCACGGCCCACGTCCAGCTGCGCCTCGATCACGGCACCCATGGCGGCGCGGTCGGGGTTGGCCTTCAGTTCCAGAATTTCGGCCTGCAGCGCGATGGCTTCCAGCAGCTCGTCCAGACCCTGACCCGTATGGGCCGAGACCTCGACATCCTGCACATCACCGGACATCTGCTCCACGATCACCTCGTGTTGCAGCAGGGCGGTACGCACCTTCTGCGGGTCGGCTTCCGGCTTGTCGACCTTGTTGATCGCCACGATCATCGGCACACCGGCCGCTTTCGCATGGCTGATCGCCTCCACCGTCTGGGGCATCACGGCATCATCCGCCGCAACCACCAGAACCACGATATCCGTCACCTGCGCGCCACGGGCCCGCATGGAGGTAAAGGCCGCGTGGCCGGGCGTATCGAGAAAGGTCAGAAGCTGCCCGCCATCCGTCGTCACCTGATAGGCGCCGATATGCTGGGTGATGCCACCGGCCTCACCCGCGACAACCTTGGCATTCCGAATCGCGTCCAGAAGCGAGGTCTTGCCGTGGTCGACATGGCCCATGATCGTAATGACGGGGGCGCGGGGTTTCAGATCCTCGGCCTTGTCCTCGACTTCCTTGATCACGTCCTCGACGTCCGAATCCGACACGCGGACCACGTTATGGCCGAACTCTTCGATGATCAGCTCCGCGGTATCCGCGTCGATCGTCTGGTTCTGCGTGACCATCATGCCGTTCTGCATCAGCGCCTTGACGACATCGCCAACACGTTCCGCCATCCGGTTGGCCAGCTCGCCGACCATGATCGCTTCCGGCAGCTGCACGTCGCGCACGACCTTCTCACGGGAGACGGGGCCACCCATCGCTTTCTGACGCGCCCGCTCCTGCTTGCGCTTCATCGCGGCCATGGATTTCTGACGGCCACCTTCCCCACCGGACAGCGCCTGGTTCAGCGTCAGCTTGCCAGAGCGGCGGTTGCCATCGTCGCGACCCTTGCCCTTGCCGGCACGGTCTTCGCGTTCAGCAGTCCGGGCGGGGCGTTCCTGTGCGGCACGGGCCGCAGGCGCGGTGCGGCGCGGGCCGCTATCCTCATCGGGCGCGGGCTGGGCAGCGGCTGCAGCGGCACGCTTGGCGGCCTCTTCGGCCTCCCGCTTCTCGCGCTCTTCGGCTTCGGCCTTGGCCTTCAGCGCCTCTTCGCGCTCTTTCTCTTCGCGGGCCTTGGCTTCGGCCTCCTCGCGGCGACGCTCACGCTCTTCCTCGCGGGCCTTCTCTTCGGCTTCGCGGGCGGCCTCTTCCTCTGCCGCACGGGCATTGGCGGCCTGAACGGCCTTCAGGCGGCGTTCCATCTCCGCATCGGTGATCCCGGCGGGGCGTTTCGACGGATCACCCAGAGGCGTCCCGCCACCCGGCTTGCCGGCACCGGGCTTCGGCACCACAACGCGCTTGCGTTTGGTTTCGACCACGACATTCTTCGTGCGCCCGTGGCTGAAGCTCTGCTTCACGTTCCCCGGACGGGAACCTCCACGTACACCGAGAGTTTTCTTGCCGTCGTTCTCACTCATGTGATCCATGTATCCTTCCAGGCGGGACCCTCCCGCCGTCTTTCCGCTGTCGTCAGACGCGCAGACCTTTCAGTCTTGCGGCTTCCTCTACAACTCTTTTGCTCAGACCGCCAGTTCCTAAGGCGGCGTGTATGACAGTTTCCCGACCAAAGGCCAAGCCCAGCTCGTTTGCGGTGAGCCAGCCGATAAAACTGCCCATGTAAGGGGTCGAGAGTTTGCTCTTGCCGCGCTCCGACCCGTCGCTGGCCTGAATCAGCGTCTCCGCCTCATCCTTGGACAGCCAATCCTTAACTTTCTCATAGCCCGCCACCGCATCGCCGGACTTGCGCGCCAGCGCCAGCAGGCTTGTGACCCGCTGCACCAGCATCCCCTCGATCAGCGCAGCCAGATCCTCAGGCACGGTGACCTGGGTCCGCGCCGCCCGCGCGAAGAGCTTCTTCTTCACCGCCGTCTCCAGCGCGTCCCGGGTGGAGCTCACCCAGATGCCACGCCCCGGCAGCTTTTCCATCACATCGGGGACCAGCTGGCCCTCCGGACCCACGACAAAGCGGATCAGCCCGGATTTGGGCTGAACCTCTCCGGTCGCAATACATTTCCGCTCCGGCTCCCCGGAGCGGTCCTTGTCCTGGCCGCCTCTTGTCATCTCGGGCGCTCCCGTTCCGGTCCGGCTCAGGCGTCCGCCTGAACCTCAACCTCTTCCGAGGCTTCTTCGGTCTCCAGCTCGGCCGGATCGACCCAGCCCAGCAGGACCCGCGCGGTCATGACCATATGCTGCGCCTCTTCCAGAGAGATCTCGAAAGGTTCGAGAATGCCGTCGTCCTTGACGCGCTCGCCATTGTCGGTGGTCCAGCCGCCGGCCAGTTCCCAGTCGGCGCAGGTGGCGAAATCTTCCAGCGTCTTCACGCCGTCTTCGGCCAGTGCCTGTACCATCTGGGGTGTCAGACCTTCGAATTCAATAAGGCTGTCTTCGGCACCCAGCTCCCGCGCCTTCTCAAGCGCGGCCTTGGCCTGGGCCTCCAGCACGTCGCGGGCGCGGGCCTGCAGCTCGGTCGCGGTGTCTTCGTCGACGCCGTCGATCACCAGCAGCTCGTCGACCTCGACATAAGCGACCTCTTCCAGGTTGGTGAACCCTTCGGAAACCAGCAGCTGGGCAAAGAATTCGTCCAGATCGAGGTTGTCCATGAACAGCTTGGTACGTTCCTCGAACTCCTTCTGACGGCGGGCGGATTCCTCCTCCTCCGTCATGATGTCGATGTCGAGCGCGGTCAGCTGCGAGGCCAGACGCACGTTCTGACCGCGACGGCCGATGGCCAGCGACAGCTGCTCTTCCGGCACCACGACCTCGATCCGCTCCGCATCCTCGTCAAAGACGACCTTGGACACTTCGGCCGGCTGCAGCGCGTTCACCAGGAAGGTCGGCACATCCTCGTTCCACGGGATGATGTCGATCTTTTCGCCCTGCAGCTCGTTCACAACGGCCTGCACACGGGAACCACGCATACCGACGCAGGCGCCCACCGGATCGATCGAATTGTCATAGGACACAACGGCGATCTTCGCGCGCGATCCGGGGTCCCGGGCCACGGCCTTGATCTCGATAATGCCTTCGTAGATCTCCGGCACTTCCATCTTGAAGAGCTCGGCCATGAACTGCGGATCGGTCCGGGACAGGAAGATCTGCGGCCCGCGCTGTTCGCGGCGCACATCCTTGACGTAGCAGCGGATGCGGTCGTTCGGGCGATAGCTCTCGCGGCCGATCTTCTCGTTGCGGCGCAGGATGCCTTCGCCCTGGCCCACATCGACGATGACGTTGCCGTATTCCTCGCGCTTGACGACACCGTTGATGATCGTGCCGGCGCGGTCCTTGAACTCTTCGTACTGGCGATCCCGCTCGGCTTCGCGGACCTTCTGCAGGATCACCTGCTTGGCGGATTGCGCCGCGATCCGGCCCATGTCGACCGGCGGAACCTCTTCGACATAGGTGTCGCCCACCTGCGGATCGGCCATATATTGCTTGGCCTGCTCCACGGTCATCTCGGCCTGGTAATTCTCCAGCTCTTCATCCTCGACCACGGTGCGGACGCGGGTAAAGGTCGCGCGGCCGGTCTTGCGGTCGATGGAAACACGGATGTCCATCTCCGCCCCGTAACGGGACTTCGCGGCCCGGGCGAGCGATTCTTCCATCGCCTCGACCACCAGACCGGGGTCGATCATCTTCTCGCGGGCAACCGCCTCGGCGGTCTGAAGCAGTTCAAGCTGGTTGGCAGAGGTAATCGCCATGGTCAGTCCTCCTGGGAACCTTCGTCTTCGGTCTCGATTTCATCAAACTGGCTTTCGTCGATCTGCCCGGACGCCTTCCGCGCCCGCAGCATCTCTTTGATAAGCTCATCGGTCAGGACCAGCTTGGCATCCGCCAGCCAGTCGAAATGCAGCCCTACGGTGCCTTCCTCGATATTGATCAGCACCTCGTCACCCTCGACCCCCGCCAGAACGCCCTTAAAGCGCTTGCGGCCGTCGATCAGCTCCGTCGTTTCAAGCTTGGCTTCATAGCCCTCATAGGTGTCGAAATCCTTGAGGCGCGTCAGCGGCCGGTCGATCCCCGGCGAGGACACTTCCAGCGTGTAGGGATCCTGCACCGGGTCCTCGACATCCAGCGTCGCCGACACGGCATTGGAAATCTGCGCGCATTCATCGACCTCGATGCCCCCGTCGGGGCGTTCGGCCATGATCTGCAGCGTCTTGGTCTGACCGCCCAGCATCCGTAGACGCACAAGCTCGAACCCCATGTCGGCAATGACGGGGCTGACGATCTCCGCAAGGCGGCGGTCGATGGCGGTTTTCGCGATGAGGTCCATGAGGGGAACTCCGGGCACAAAAAAACGGGCGCGCGGCCCGTCGATGCATCCGGTGGAGCGTCTCGGCCAGAGCTTCGACACGCCGCTGTTGCAGGGCATATAGGCCCGTGCGGAGCGAATCGCAAGCGCTTTCCGCGCCTCCCCTTCGCCTTAGCCGCATGCTAAGCCACAAGCTGCCAGACCAGACCGGAGCCACCCATGGACGCCCATCCCCTCCCCGCCCCCGACGCCAGCTGGACTCCGGTCGAAGACGGCGGCTTCATTGCCCATGTCGGCCCGATGTTTACCCGCGATATGGCCGATGCCCCGCAGCATCTCGGTTTCCGCGCCGCCGACCAGCACCGCAACCTCAACGGGGTCGTGCAGGGCGGTATGCTGATGACCCTGGCCGACCGAGGCATGGGCCGGATCGCGCGCCAGAGCCATGGCAACAACCCGGTCGCGACGGTCAGCTTCTCCTACGATTTCCTCGGCGCCGCCCGGATCGGCGACTTCATCGAGCTGCATCCGGAAATCACCCGCGAAACCGGCTCTCTCGTCTTCATGGAAGGCCGGGTCTATGCGGGTGAAACCCTGATCGGCCGGGCCACAGGGGTCTGGAAGAAACTGAAGAAAAAGCCGGTCTGACGTCGATCCAGAGGCAGCGCCGACCTCAGATCGCAACAGCCCTGATCACAGATCAAACGTCGCCAGAACCGGCGCATGATCCGACGGCTGCTCATAGCCCCGCACATGCCGCAACACCCGCGACCCATGCGCCGCATTGGAGATATCCGGCGTCGCCCAGACGTGATCCAGCCGCCGCCCCTTGTCCGCCGCATCCCAGTCGGGCGACCGGTAGGACCACCAGGAATAGAGCAGCCCCTCCGGAATATCCTGCCGCGTGACATCGACCCAGGCGCCCGCCTCCTGCGCCGCGCCCAGATGCTCCACCTCAATCGGCGTATGCGAGACGATCTTCAGCAGCTGCTTGTGGTTCCAGACGTCATCCTCACGCGGGGCGATGTTCAGATCGCCCACCAGGATCGCCTTCTCCGGCTTCTCCTCATGGAAGAAATCCCGCATCTCCGTCAGGTAATCCAGCTTCTGCCCGAACTTGACGTTGATCTCCCGGTCCGGCTTGTCGCCACCCGCAGGCACGTAGAAATTATGGATCGTGACGCCATTTTCCAGCCGCCCAGCGACATGCCGCGCATGACCCAGCGATGCGAAATCGCGGTCGCCCATATCCTCGATCGGCAGCTTCGACAGGATCGCAACGCCGTTATAGCCCTTCTGACCGCGCGCGATCATATGGGTGTAGCCCAGCTCTCGGAACCGCTCCAACGGGATCTTGTCGACCGGCGACTTGCATTCCTGAAGACACAGCACATCCGGCCCCTCTTCTTCCAGCACCCGCGCCACCAGCGGCTCCCGCAGCCGGACAGAGTTGATGTTCCAGGTGGCAAGGGTAAAGGGCATGACGGTCTCCCGGTGTCACAGTTCACATGACCCGCACCTACCATGTTGCGGTCAGAGCGTAATCCCGAAAATCCGACGCATCTGCATGAGAATTAAGGGCACCGTAATCCTTCCGCGCGAAGAAGGCCCGGATATGGACCGCCTGAGTATGACCCTATACCTATTCGCGTTTCTCACGCTTCTGACCGGGCCCATGCTCGGCCTTGCCACGATGCCGGCGGCGACAGATGGGCTGCTGCTTGTGATCGTGCCGCCGTGGAAAGATGCGGAACAGCTGATCGCGGCGGCAGGCGCCTATCCGGTCGGGGCAGAAACCGCGCCTTTCGGCACCTTCGCCACCGGACCGGATGCAGACCTCGCCGACCGGTTGAAAACGGCCGGCGCCTGGGCCGTGTTCAGTGGCAGCCGGCTGGCCGCTCTTTGCGGCTGGACCGTCTGACTGGGGAAAGGCCGTCTGAAAGGGGGAGGATCTTTTGACGCAAAACGACGACTTCACAAAATCTCAGGTCACGGCAATGCGCCGGATTGTGGCCGCGACCTGGGTCCTGGTGCCGATATCCCCGATTGCAGCCTGGCTCGCCGGAAATTCGCCATGGGCCGTCGCCGCATTCGGCGCCCTCATCGCGGCGATTGGTCATATCGGCTCGGTATCCGGCGGCGGATCCGGCCGGATACTGGCGGCACTGGGCCTGATTGGTCAGGCCATGGCCTTTACCGCCGCCCTCTCCGGGCACCCCTGGCAGATAGACAGCCACATGGCATTTTTTGCCCTGCTGGCCATCACCATGGCATTGTCCGACGCGCGGGTCATTCTTGTCTCAGCAACAGTCATCGCCCTGCATCACGCCTTCCTCTCTCTGCTCCTGCCCGGCCTAATCTATCCCTCCTCCGATCTGCTGCAGAACCTCGAACGCACCGCGCTGCACGGCATCATCGTCGTGCTTGAGGCGGCGGTGCTATACCTCGCCATCGGTCAGCGCGTCGCGATGGACCGCCAGATGACAGAGGCGCATCTTGCCGCCCGCGCCGCGGAGGCACGCGATCTTGAAAGGCAGCGGCTGATGACGGAACAACAGCAGCGGGTGGTTCAGCGCCTCAGCGCCGCGATGGAACGATTGGCAGCACGCGATCTCACTACCCGGATCGAGGAGGAGTTCGGCGCCGAAAATGAACAGCTCCGCGCCAATTTCAACGCCGCGGTGGAGGAATTGCGCCGTACCGTCGAAATCGTCATGACCAACGCCGATCTGGTGACACATGATTCCGGTGCCATCTCCGCCGCCGCAAGCGATCTCGCCCACCGGACGGAAAAACAGGCCGCGTCTCTGGCAGAGGTCGTGTCGGGCATTCACGAAATCTCCTCCGCCGTGCGCTCCTCGGCCGAAAACGCCCGCCGTGCCAGCGCCGTTGTCGACGAGGCCCGCGCCGAGGCCCTCAAATCCGCCGATGTGGTACATCGGGCCACGCAAGCCATGTCTTCGATAGAGGCGTCCTCCGCTGCCATCTCCAGCATTACAGAAGTGATCGACGAAATTGCGTTCCAGACCAATCTGCTCGCCCTGAACGCGGGGGTGGAGGCCGCACGCGCCGGCGAAAACGGCCGCGGCTTTTCCGTTGTCGCAACCGAAGTCCGCGCACTTGCGGCCCGCTCCTCAAAATCCGCGAAAGAGATCAAGGATCTTATCCAGACCAGCCGGGATCAGGTCGGACTGGGCGTCGATCTCGTCAAGGAAACGGGCACGGCGCTCGGGCGCATTTCCGATACCGTATCGAACATGGCCAGCCATGTTTCAGAAATCACAACCTCGGCAGAGCAGCAGGCAGGATCCATAACCGGCATTGAATCGACGATGCAGGACCTCGATCAGGTGACGCAGCAGAACGCCGCCATGTTCGAAGAAACCTCTGCCGCCAGCGTCGCCCTGTCGCAGGAGGCGCAGACGCTGAACGCGTCGGTATCTGGCTTCATGATCGGGTCCGCGCCGCCTCCCCGCCCCCAGACCGACCAACCTCAGAAACGTGTGGTCAATGGCCCGCCCCCAACCGGGGACGGCTGGTCAGAGTTCTGACAAACCCGTCATAGACAACCGGCGCCGTCAGGCCGTTTTCCGGCGCGGCAGAACCCACCCGGGCCGCGGGAAATGACAGGTATAGCCATTTGGAATGCGTTCCAGATAATCCTGATGCTCCGGCTCCGCTTCCCAGAAATCTCCCACAGGCTCCAGCTCCGTCACAATGGGTCCGGGCCAGATCCCAGAGGCATTCGCATCGGCAATCGTCTCTTCTGCGACGGCCTTCTGCGCCTCATCGGCATAATAAATGGCCGATCTGTAGGACAACCCAATGTCATTTCCCTGCCGGTTCAGCGTCGTCGGATCGTGGATCTGAAAGAAGAACTCAAGCAATTGCCGGTAGGACAGGATCGACGGATCAAAGACGACCTCAATCGCCTCGGCATGTGTGCCGTGGTTCCGATAGGTCGCATTCGGCACATCGCCTCCGGAATATCCCACGCGGGTTTTGCTGACGCCCGGCATCTTCCGGATCAAATCCTGCATTCCCCAGAAACATCCGCCCGCAAGCACTGCAACTTCCATAGCCATCTCAGACCTCCTCAACCTGATCGATATATGCGCCGTAGCCCTCGGCCTCCATCTCTTCCAGCGGCACAAACCGAAGCGACGCCGAATTGATGCAATATCTCAAACCGCCCCGGTCGACCGGCCCATCCGGAAACACATGCCCCAGATGACTGTCCCCATGGGTGGACCGGACTTCGGTCCGCAACATGCCATGTGACGTATCGCGCAGTTCCGCAACATGCGCAGGCTCAATCGGCTTGGTGAAACTCGGCCAGCCACACCCGCTCTCATATTTGTCGGAGGAGGCAAACAGCGGTTCGCCCGACACGATATCGACAAATATCCCGGCCCGTTTTTCATCAAGCAATGCGCCGGTCCCGGGCCGTTCTGTCCCGCTCTCCTGCGTCACCCAGTATTGCTCAGGCGTCAGGCGCGAAATCGCCTCGGCATCTTTTGAATATGTCGGCATAGGAAACCTCCGGATCTCTGCTTTCAATATGGACCCCGGACGCATCTTTGCAACCGCAGTGCCCTATTCCGGCGACCCGGTGCCGGACAGGTGATGCACCGCCCAGCGCGCCGCATCCGCCACCGCCGCATCCCTGTCATCGACCAGAGCCGCCGCCACCGGCGCCAGCGACCCCCTCCCGCTGTTGCCGATGGCGTATAACACATTGCGGACAAACCGGTTGCGGCCAATCCGCTTGATCGGCGATCCGCTGAACCGCGCCCGGAATGCCGCATCGTCCAGTCCGGCCAGCTCGGCCAGTTCCGGCGCCTGGACATCCTCCCCCGACCGGTACCGCAGCTCCCGCGCCGCCTGCGCGAACTTGTTCCACGGACAGACCGCCAGACAATCATCGCACCCGTAAATCCGGTTTCCCATACGCGCCCGCAGGTCCACCGGCACAGCTCCGCTATATTCGATCGTCAGGTAAGAGATGCATCGCCGCGCATCCATCTGATAGGGCGCGACAAACGCATCGGTCGGGCAGATGTCCAGACACTTCCGGCACGAACCGCAATGATCCACTTCGGCCCGATCCGCCGAAAGCTCAAGCGTCGTGAAGATACACCCAAGAAAGACCCAGTTTCCCAGCTCGCGCCCAACCAGATTGGTATGCTTGCCCTGCCAGCCAAGCCCCGCCGCCTGCGCCAGCGCCTTCTCCGGCACCGGCGCGGTATCGACAAACACCTTCACCTCGCCGCCGGCCTCCGCAATCAGCCAGCGCGCCAGCCGTTTCAGCCGCTTTTTGACAATATCATGATAGTCCCGGCCCTGAGCATAAACGGAAACCGCCCCCCGCTCAGCCATGTCCAGAACCGCCAGCGGGTCGTGGTCAGGCGTATAACTCTCCGCCAACATGATCACCGACCGCGCCTCCGGCCATAAAACGGATGGATCTCCGCGCCAGTGCGCCCGCTCCTCCAGCCAGCCCATTTGCCCGTGATACCCGGCCTCCAGAAACGCCGAAAGCCGCCCCGCCACCTCCGGCACATCCCAGGGCCGACAGATACGACAGGCCACGAACCCCTCTTCCAGGGCCCGCGCGACCAGCCTGTCCTTCACCTCGTCCATTTTTCTTGCCAAAAATATCCTGGGGGGAAGCCGCAGGCCGTGGGGGGCAAAGCCCCCCGCCCCGGTCAACGTCAGAAATCCAGATCGGCGTAATGCAACGGCGGCGGAAACCCCGGAACCACATCCGCCAGGATCGACCGGAAGGCCGGCCGCGACTTGATCTTCGAATACCAGTCCCGCACATTCACCGACCGGTCCCAGTCCACATCCGAGATATAATCCAGACAGCTCAGATGCGCCGCCGCCGCAAAATCCGCCAGGCTCAGGCTGTTCCCGGCCAGCCAGCGACGGTGATCCAGCAGCCAGCTCATGTAATCGAGGTGAAACTTGATCTTCTGGGCGCCGGCCTTGACGTTCTTGCTCTCCGGATAGCCCGATTTCATCAGCTTCTTGTTCACCCGTTCATAGAGCAGATTTGCCGTAACCTCATGCTGGAACTTGTCGTCGAACCAGCTGACCAGCCGTCGCACCTCGAACCGCTCTTCGGGGTTCGCGGGCATCAGGGACGGTTCGGGATGTTTTTCTTCGATATATTCACAGATCGCCGCGCTTTCCGACAGGATCCGCCCGTCCATCTTCAGAACAGGAACCTTGGCCGCAGGGTTGCGCCGCAGGAATTCCGGGCTGCGTTCCCAATAGCGTTCCTCGACCAGCTGGCATTCGATGCGCTTCTCGGCCAGCGACAGGCGCACCTTGCGGCAGAACGGGGACAGAGGAACGTGGTAAAGTGTGGCCATGATCTTTTACGTGGAAATCGGTCCTTGTTCATTGCCTGTGAAACCCAAGGAATTCAATCCTCGAAACAGGCAGCCCGCCCATCGTTGCGGATTGTCGCGGCCCCGTCGAGGATTGCAGCTGACCGTTTCCGGACAATCGGCCCCGGCTGGCTGGCCGACCGGACTTTGGGCGAGGGCAGCACCGCTGCCAGCCGTGCAGCCTCTGTCGGATTCAGCTCCGAGGGTGTTTTGCCAAAATAGTGGTGCGCCGCGGCATCGATGCCAAACACACCCTCATCAAACTCGGCCATATTAAGGTAAACCTCCACAATCCGGCGCTTCGACCACAGGGTTTCGACCAGCGGCGTCATCAGTGCTTCCAGCGCCTTTCGCAGCCAGCTCCGCCCGTGCCAGAGGAAGACATTCTTCACCACCTGCTGCGTCAGGGTCGACGCCCCGCGATTGCCCCCGGCATCCCAGGCGGCCCGGATCGCGCCGATGTCGAACCCCCAGTGTTCACAGAAATTTGCATCTTCCGCCGCCACGACGGAGCGCGCCATCACCGGCGCGATCTCCTCCAGATCGATCCAGCTATGGTCGATCTCCCCCAGCCGCAGCCGTTCGCCGGTCATGTAAATCCCCGTCCGCGGGTTCAGCACGGAATAGAGCAGGACCAGACCCACGATCAGACCGACCACAACCAGCCCAAGCCGAAGGACCCATTTCCGGAGCCACCGGACGGGTCTGAACCTGCGGTCTGTCTTCTGTCTGCCCCGGCCCGCGGATTTGGACCGCTTTGTCGCCTGCTTTGCCATGGTCCGAACCTACTTGAGCCGCCGGGTTTAGGGAATCGCAAATCCACAGACAATCAAGGCACCCGGCCCGGAATCAAGGCACGCAGTGCCGCCGGGCAGCGCCCGACCGCCCCCCGGGCGGGCGCTGCGTCACCGCCTTCGCCGGTTCAGGCCATCAGGCTGCCACGACAGGATAAAATGGCGACCACGGTCGATGGGGCGCCAGCCCGCGGTCGGGCCCCGCCCTCCGCTGCTCCCACGCCAAACGAAAAAGCCCCGCCAGAGCGGGGCTTTCCGTCACGACACCAGCCAGATCACTCCGCCGGCATCGCCTTTTCCTCAACCGTCAGCGGATGCGGGATATGCACCAGCATTTCCTTCGGACAGGCCTGCAGGAACTTGTCCTTCTCAAGGTCCCAGTTCTGCAGGATATCCAGCGCCTTCCGGCTCCCCGTCTCCGCCGCATGGCGGGTGATGAGCCCATGAAGCTGGTCATTCCAGTAGGGCACCGTGACCGGGCAGGTCACAAGCGTCTCCATGTTGATCATCTCCTGGACGGTGCCCTCCGGATCGTAGAGATACGCCATCCCCCCGGTCATCCCCGCGCCGAAGTTCGGCCCGATCGACCCCAGGATCACCGCAACGCCACCGGTCATGTATTCACAGCCGTTGGAGCCACAGCCCTCGATCACAACCTTCGCGCCGGAGTTCCGGACAGCAAAGCGTTCCCCGGCCCGTCCGGCGGCAAAGAGGAAGCCGTCGGTTGCACCGTAAAGCACCGTGTTGCCGATGATCGTGTTGTCCGACGCGACCAGCGGGCTGGACATCGGCGGGCGCACCACGACGGTGCCCCCCGACAGACCCTTGCCGACATAGTCGTTGGCCTCGCCCTGAACCTCGATCTTCAGACCGGGCGCGGCAAAGGCACCCAGCGACTGACCAGCCGAGCCCGACAGCTTCACCGTCAGGTGATCCGGTTGCAGCGCGTTCCGCATCCCGAAGTTCTGCACGATATGCGAGGAGGTCCGCGTGCCGACCGACCGATGGGTGTTCTCCACCGCATAGGACAGCTGCATCTTCTCCCCATCTTTCAGGAAGCGGGCGGCATCGCGCACGATCTCCACGTCAAGCGTATCGGGCACCACGTTGCGCGGCTTGTCGCGGTTGTAGACGATGTTCTTCGACCCATCGACCGTGATCAGCAGCGGGTTGAGGTCCAGATCGTCCAGATGGTCGGCCCCGCGCGAAACCTGGCTCAGCAGGTCGGCCCGGCCGATCACCTCATCCAGCGACCGCGCGCCGATCGACGCGAGGATCTCCCGCACTTCCTGCGCGTAGAAGGTGATCAGGTTCACCACCTTGTCCGCCGTGCCGGTGAACTTCGCCCGCAGCGAGTCATCCTGCGTACAGACCCCCACCGGGCAGGTGTTGGACTGGCACTGACGCACCATGATACAGCCCATCGCGATCAGCGCGGCGGTGCCGATGCCGTACTCCTCTGCGCCCATCATCGCGGCCATGACGATATCCCGCCCGGTCCGCAGACCCCCGTCGGTCCGCAGCGTGACCCGCGAGCGGAGGTTGTTCATGGCCAGCACCTGATGCGCCTCCGTCAGGCCCATTTCCCACGGCAGACCGGCGAACTTGATCGAGGTGCCCGGAGAGGCCCCAGTGCCGCCGTTATGGCCGGAGATCAGGATGATATCCGCCTTGGCCTTGGCCACGCCCGCCGCAATCGTGCCGACGCCAGAAGAGGCCACCAGTTTGACGGTCACCTTCACGGTCGGGTTGATCTGCTTCAGGTCGTAGATCAGCTGCGCCAGATCCTCGATCGAGTAGATATCATGGTGCGGCGGTGGGGAGATCAGCGTGACCCCCTTGGTCGAATGCCGCAGCCGGGCGATCAGGTCGGTGACCTTCATGCCGGGTAGCTGGCCGCCCTCGCCGGGCTTGGCACCCTGCGCCACCTTGATCTCCAGTTCTTCACACTGGTTGAGGTATTCGGCGGTCACGCCGAACCGGCCCGACGCCACCTGCTTGATCTTGGCCGACGGGTTGTCGCCATTCGGCTCCGGCACGAAATGCGCCGGATCTTCACCGCCCTCGCCCGAGTCGGACTTCGCCCCGATCCGGTTCATCGCCACGTTCAGCAGTTTATGCGCCTCGGGCGACAGCGCCCCCAGCGACATGCCCGGCGTCACAAAGCGTTTGCGGATGGAGGTGATCGACTCCACCTGTTCCAGCGGGATGGCTGGACCGATCGGTTTGATCGCCAGCAGATCACGCAAATGGATCGGCGGGTTCGCCTGCATCCGGGCGGAATACTGCTTCCAGATTTCAAACGACGCGCGGTTGCAGGCGGTCTGCAGCATATGCATCGTCTGCGCTTCCCAGGCATGCGTCTCACCAGATTTCCGCGCCTTGTAGAAACCGCCGATGGGCAGCACGTCGAGGCCGGATTTCCAGCCTTTTGCATGCACCGTCTCGATCTTGTGCTGGATGCCGGAGACCCCGATCCCGGAGATGCGGGAGGTCATGCCGGGGAAATATTCGGCACACATCGCACGGGACAGGCCCACGGCTTCGAAGTTCAGCCCGCCACGATAGGAGGACACGACAGAGATCCCCATCTTCGACATGATCTTGAGCAGACCCTGATCGATGGCCTCGCGGTAGCGCGCCATGTTTTCCGTCAGGCTGCCCTCCAGCAGACCGCGCTTGATACGGTCGGCCAGCGAATCCTCGGCCAGATAGGGGTTCACGATGGTCGCGCCACAGCCGATCAGCACCGCGAAGTAATGCGGGTCCAGACATTCCGCCGACCGCACGCCCAGCGAACAGAACGTGCGCAGGCCCTTGGCCGTCAGCCAGGAATGCACGGCAGAGGTCGCCAGGATCATCGGCATCGGCACGCGGTCCGGGCTCTGATGCTGGTCGGTCAGGATGACGTGACCCCCGCCGGAGCGCACGGCCTCTTCGGCCTCTGCCCGGACGCGGTTCAGACCCTTGCGCAGCGCATCGGGGCCGTCCTTCGGGTCGAAGGTACAGTCAATCTCCGACAGGGCCGCGTTGAAATGGCTCGTCAGCTCCTCGAACTGGGTGTTGGCGACAAAGGGGCTTTCCAGCACGAAGATCTCGGTCTGGGCAGAGCTTTCATCGAGCACGTTCTTCAGGTTTCCGAACCGGGTCTTGAGCGACATGACGCGGAATTCGCGCAGCGAGTCAATCGGCGGGTTCGTCACCTGAGAGAAGTTCTGCCGGAAGAAATGCGACAGCGGCCGGTACTTGTTGGACAGCACCGCAGAGGGCGTGTCATCGCCCATCGACGCCAGCGGTTCCTTCGCATCCTCGGCCATGGGGGCAAGGATCTGCTCCAGCTCTTCGATGGTGAAACCGGCAGCGATCTGACGCTTGCGCAGCTCCGCGCCTTCGTAGAGCGGCTTTTCCTCTATCCCGTTCAGTGTTTCTTCAAGGTCGGTGATCTTGCCGACCCATTCGCCGAACGGCTGGGAGGCCGCGAGCCGGTCCTTGATGTCGACGTCGTGGTAGAGCTTGCCCTCTTTCATATCGACGGCAATCATCTGGCCCGGGCCAAGCGCGCCCTTCTCGCGCACCGTGCCCTCCTGCGTCGGAACCATGCCGGCCTCCGAGCCCGCGATCAGCAGGCCGTCGCCGGTCACGACATAGCGCATCGGGCGCAGGCCGTTGCGGTCAAGACCGCCGCAGACCCAGCGGCCATCGGTCATGGCCAGCGCGGCGGGGCCGTCCCAGGGCTCCATCACGCCGTTGCAGTAGGAATACATGTCGCGCCAGGCCTGGGGCATTTCCAGCGCCTGTTTGGACCAGGCTTCAGGCACCAGCAGCGTCTTGGCCATCGGGGCGGAGCGGCCGGACCGCACCAGCACCTCGAACACGGCATCGAGCGCGGCGGAATCCGACGACCCGCCCGGAATGATCGGTTTGATCTCATCCGCGAGGTCGCCAAAGGTGGAGGAGGCCATCCGGATCTCGTGGCTCTTCATCCAGTTGACGTTGCCCTTGATCGTGTTGATCTCGCCGTTATGGGCCAGCATGCGGAAGGGCTGCGCCAGCCACCACTGCGGGAAGGTGTTGGTCGAATAGCGCTGGTGATAGACGGCGAAGGCAGATTCGAACCGTTCGTCCTGAAGGTCGGGGTAGAAGACCGCGACCTGCTCGGCCAGCATCATGCCCTTGTAGATGATCGACCGGCAGCTTAGCGACGCGATGTAGAGCCCGTTGATCTGTTCGGCCAGCGCGGCCTTTTCGATCCGGCGGCGGATCACGTAGAGCTCACGTTCGAACGTCTCCTCATCCACACCCTTGGAGTTGGAGATCAGGATCTGCTCGATCTCCGGCCGGGTGGCGTTGGCCTTTTCACCGAGGCATTCGATATCCACCGGCACATGGCGCCAGCCGTAGATATAATAGCCCATCCGCAGCACTTCGGCCTCGACGATGGTCCGGCAGGTTTCCTGGGCGCCAAAATCCGTGCGCGGCAGGAAGACCTGACCCACGGCCATCAGCTCTCCATGACGGGGCTCATGGCCCGTGCGTTTGATCTGGTCGTAGAAGAAGGGCGCTGGGATCTGCACATGGATGCCGGCGCCATCGCCGGTCTTGCCATCCGCATCGACAGCACCACGGTGCCAGATCGCCTTGAGCGCCTTGATGCCCGCCTCGACCACCCGGCGGCTTTTCTTGCCGTCGATGGAGACGACGAGGCCGACACCGCAGGAGGAATGCTCTTCCTCCTCGGAATACATGCCGTTCTCGGCCATCCACTTGCGCTTGGCCTCTTCGGCCTGGGCCCATGCAGTATCGTACTTGGTCATGGTGTGGTCTCCTTGTGCAGATGCGGATTGACCGCTTCGTAGTCCTCTTTGCTGATCCGGGTCACGTCGGACCCCTCCAGCCAAAATCCAGTCGGGTGCCGGTCGGCATAGACCACCCGGTCCAGCGCCAGCCCGGCGGCATTTTCAAAAAGCCCGGGACAGATCTCATAGCTGCCCGCCGCGCCCGAAGTGTAATCCCTGAGCCAGAGCGACGAGCCGCAGGTATCGCACCAGGCCCGTTCCGCCAGCGGGGAGGACCGGTGCGATTTCACCGGGCCGGTCACCGTCACCTGCGCGGCCGGAACGTCGAACCCCATCTGCAGACCGCCGCCCCAACGGGTGCAATAATCGCAATGGCAGGCCGAAATGCCGGGCAACGCGCCGTCGAGCCGCACTGTCACCGCACCGCAGAGGCAATGTCCGGTCACCATCTCAGGCCTCCGCCAGCGTCGGGAAGGCGGCGACGCAATCGGCGCGGGTCAGGACCTTGCGGTCCTCCGCGCCCCTGTAGGCGTAGCTGTCGGGTTTGTGGTCGATGTAGATTTCGGCGGCGATGGTGAAGCCGGAGGGATCGTCGAAGAGGCCCAGCGGCAGCTCTATCTCCTCCGACCAGGGGCCGGGCTCGGTCACGCGGAACCACAGATGCGAACCGCAATGATCGCACCAGGCACGTTCGGCCCAGTCCTTGATCCCGCCGGTGGCGATCGGCTGCTTTGTCGACCAGGTCACATTGTCGATCGGCAGCGCCACGCCAACCAGCGCGGAGCCCGTCCAGCGGCGGCAGAGCTCGCAATGGCACAGACTCGCCTCCTCCGGCACATTGCGTGCGGTGAAGCGGACCCGGCCGCAGAGGCAGCCGCCGGATTTTTCCGGGAAGCTCATGCGTCCCCCCCGGAGAAATAGCGATCCATGATCTCCTGCCGGGTCACGAGGGACCGGCCCTTGCCTTCGAAGGCATAGCTGTCGGGTTTGCAGTCGATGAACAGCTCGTCCGAAAAGGTCATGCCGTTCGGATCGTCCAGCAGGCCCAAAGACAGCTGCAACGTATCGCCGTCGACCAGCCGGTAATAGAGCGAGGACCCGCAGCGCTGGCACCAGGCCCGTTCGGCCCAGGTGGAGGACTGGATGGTGCGGATATGCGCCTCTCCGTCGAAGGTGACGGAGGACTGAAGAACGGAGATCCCGAGGAAGGCAGAGCCCGACCAGCGGCGGCACATCTCGCAATGGCAGGCGCCAAAAGAAAAGGGCGGATTGGCGACGGTGAAGCTCACCGCGCCGCACATGCATTGCCCTGTCTTTTTCGTCAGTGCCATCTCGGGGTTCCGCCAGAAGCGTTAATCAATCTTTAATGCGACCTTACCACAGGCCGGCAGGGTGTTGCGTCAGGCGCCGGGCACCGCGCGGTGTCCCGGCCAAACCTTTGTTATTCCGCGGCAACCGCAGCGGCGGCGGTCAGCTCGTCCAGAATCGCGGCGGCACAGTCGCGCCCGTCCCGGATCGCCCAGACCACGAGAGAGGCACCGCGCACGATGTCCCCCACCGCATAGACGCCATCGAGGCTGGTCTTGCCGGTGCCGAATTCTGCCCGGATGGTGCCCCAGCGGGTCACGGCCAGTTCCGGCTGATCCCAGAGGGTCGGCAGATCCTCCGGCTCAAACCCGAGCGCCTTGATGACCAGATCGGCATCTTCGGCGTAATCCGAGCCTTCGATCAGCTCCGGCGACTGGCGACCGGAGGCATCCGGCGCACCAAGGCGCATCTTCTGGATCGTCAGGGAAGACACTGCATCGCCGGTGAAATCGAGCGGGTTAGAGAGCCAGACGAATTCGACGCCTTCCTCTTCTGCATTCTGCACCTCCCGCTGGGAGCCGGGCATATTCGCCCGGTCACGACGGTAGAGACATTTGACAGAGGTCGCGCCCTGCCGGATCGCGGTGCGCACGCAGTCCATCGCGGTATCGCCACCGCCGACGACGACAACCTTCTTGCCGTTCGCGTTCAGCTCACCCGACTCGAATTCGGGAACCGTGTCGCCGAAATTCGACGCCTTGTTGGAGGCGGTCAGGTAGTCAATCGCGCGAACGATGCCCTTGGCCTCTGCCCCGGGCTGGGTCAGCTCGCGCGTTTTATAAACGCCGGTGGCGATGATGACCTTGTCATGCTTGGCGCGGATATCGGCAAAGGACATGTCCTCTCCCACCGCGCAGTTCATCACGAAACTCACGCCGCTGTCTTCCAGCTGCTTCATGCGGCGCATGACCACGTCCTTTTCCAGCTTGAAGCCGGGGATGCCGTAGGTCAGCAGCCCGCCGCCACGGTCGTAGCGGTCGTAGACCGTGACCTGCAGCCCGGCGCGGCGCAGCATGTCGGCGGCAGCCAGGCCCCCGGGGCCCGCGCCGATCACGCCAACCGACTCCGTGCGCTCCACTTCCGGTGTCACCGGCTTCACCCAGCCTTTTTCCCAGGCGGTGTCGGTGATGTATTTCTCGACCGCGCCGATGGTCACGGTGCCATGGCCGGACTGTTCGATCACGCAGTTGCCTTCGCACAGGCGGTCCTGCGGGCAGATGCGGCCGCAGATCTCCGGAAAGGAGTTGGTCGCCTGAGAGATCGCATAGGCCTCTTCCAGCCGGTGCGTCGCGGTCAGGCGCAGCCAGTCGGGGATATTGTTGTGCAGCGGGCAATGCGACTGGCAGTAGGGCACGCCACACTGGGAACAGCGCGAGGCCTGCTCTTCCGCCTTGGCCGCGGCAAACTCTGCATAGATCTCGTCAAAATCCTTGTTGCGCGCATCGGCGTCGCGCTTTTCCGGCATGTCGCGCGGGGTCTGGACGAATTTCAGCATAGGTTGCTTGGCCATGCCTGGAATCCTCTCGGCAATTCTGGGTTTGCAGTCTCATAAAACATGCCTGTGGAAAAGAAAAGTCATTAGTGCTGACCTTTATTCACAGATATTCGGATGCGTCTGGTCGCAATCTTGATCAAAACCGAAAATAAAGGTCCGATTTGTTACCTTCTTTCTCGCTTTCATTTTCCGATCAAGGGCATAAACCAGATAAGAAACCAAAAGGGGGGCGTCATGCCGCTGTTTCAGCTGATCCTGCTGGCCGTCATTCAGGGGATTACGGAGTTCCTCCCGATCTCCTCCTCCGGACATCTGATTCTGCTTCCCGAGCTTACCTCAATGCAGGATCAGGGTCAGGTCGTAGACGTCGCCGTGCACCTTGGAACGCTGGGTGCGGTGATTCTCTACTTCTGGAAGGACATTTCAGAGGCGGTTCTGGGCCTTCCGCGCCTTGCACGCGGCAAGCTGGACACGCCCGGCGCCCGTCTGGCCTTCCTGCTGATCATCGCCACCATCCCCGCCATCGTCATCGGGCTGGTGCTGAAGGTCACCGGGATCGAGGATATGATGCGGTCGGCCTTCGTGATCGGCTGGACCATGCTGATCTTCGGCATCGTGCTCTGGTGGGCCGACCAGAAGGGCGCAGAGGAGAAGGAGGCGCAGGACTGGACCCTGCGGGAGGCCTGGATCCTCGGCCTCTGGCAGGCGGTGGCGCTGATCCCGGGCACCTCGCGCTCGGGCATTACCATCACCGGGGCGCGGTTCCTTGGCTACAAGCGGACCGATGCGGCGCGGATTTCCATGCTGATGTCCGTGCCGGTGATCCTGTCCAGCGCGACGTTGCTGGGGGCAGAGGTCATCGCGGATGGCGACCTGACCGCCTTTGGCGATCTGGGCATCGCGACGGCCATGGCCTTTGGCTCTGCCCTGCTGGCACTGGTGCTGATGATGCGGCTGCTGAAGACCGTCAGCTTCACGCCCTATGTGATCTACCGCGTCATTCTGGGCATCGGGCTGATCTGGTGGGCCTGGCCGTAACCCGGCCCCACCGATCCGTCAGATCTTCAGGTTCTTCGCAGAATCCTTGATCGCCGCATACTGACCCGACGGCCGGAACCGCCAGAGGTAGGACGGCAGGACCGCCTCCATCGTCATCGGCACGATCCCGAGGGCATCAAACCCCTTTGCATCGCCCGACACGACATTGTCCTTCTGCAGATTGACGATCTGGTCCTGCGTCAGCGTGTCATTGTGGAACAGCCCCAGCGACACCACCTGCGCCGCGCTCAGACCAAAGGCCATGAGGTTCGCGACCCAGACAGGCAGGTTGATCAGCCCGCGGCGACGCTGGATCACACCCAGCATCTCCTGCATCAGCTCACGGAAGGTCCGGACTTCCGGCCCGCCAAGCTCGTAGACACCGCCCTGAGCCTTGCCCAGCAGGTAGACCTCTGCCGCGGCGGCGACGTCATCGACAAAGACCGGCTGGAATTTCGTATTGCCGCCGACCATCGGCAGCACCGGGCCGAGCTTGGTCATATTGGCGAAGCGGTTGAAAAACTCATCCTCCGGCCCGAAGAGGATCGAGGGGCGCAGGATCATCGCGCCCGGCATATGCTCCAGCACGGCGGCCTCGCCCAGCGCCTTGGTGCGGGCGTAATCGCTGTCGCTCTCTGTATCCGCACCGATGGCAGAGATCTGCACCATCTGCGCCACACCCTGTTCGGCGGCGATCCGGGCGACACGGCCAGCGCCTTCGGCCTGAACAGAATCAAACCCGTTCCTGCCCTTCTCCGACAGGATGCCGACGCAGTTCACCACCGCATCCGCCCCATGCGTGACCGCCCGGACGGAGGCATCGTCGCGGATATTGCAGAACACCGGCTCCACCTGACCGACAACGCCGTAGGTGCGCACGAACATGGAATCATTGGGGTGCCGCGTGGCAACCCGCACCCGCCAGCCCTGCTGGGCCATGCGGCGCGCGATATATTTCCCCAGAAAACCCGATCCGCCGAAGATGGTGACAAGCTTGGACATGGGGCAACCCCTCTTGGATATGGCCTTTTCCTTTTCCTAGCGGGGAGCCGCCTGTCGGGCAAGGCGATACGACTTTTGCGGTGAAAAACCCGCAAATCGCCGTTGACTCCCCGCCGGTCGCCCGGTAAATCGCGGCCTCACCACCCGTGCCCAGATGGCGGAATGGTAGACGCGCTGGCTTCAGGTGCCAGTGGCCGCAAGGCCGTGGAGGTTCGAGTCCTCTTCTGGGCACCACTACACTTTTCGAAGAAAAGTGGCCTTCATCTGACAAACAGACCAGAGCGGCAGCGGTTTTGGAAAAACCGCGAGAGATGTCCCGGTTTGAATTTTCTCCGGCACTTTACACCACACCAAATCCGCGAAATGTCATGTCGCCAGGATGGTCGCGGGTGTCCTCACTCCTTAGGGCCGCGATGCGCGCCTCGCTCCGCCTGGCTGGGTTGACCCAGGTGGCCTGACGACCGCAGACCGGCACGCTGACCGGATCTCCGTTTTCTGCGCCGCGGCGCGAAAGGGGTGCCAGTAGGCTGAATTCGGTGGCATAAATGAAGACAGGGCCACGACATACCGTCTGTGGACGGACCCGGCCCGGGAAGGAAGACCTGACCATGACCGCCCCTTTAGCCGTCACTTTGGGTGATCCGGCCGGGATCGGGCCGGAGATTGCCGCGCGCTGCATTCTCGCCCCGGATGCACCGGATGCCATCGCCATTGGTCAGCCGCAGGTATTGAGACGCGCGCTGGATCTGGTGGCGCCGGACGTTGTCATCAGACTGGCGACCCCGCAGACACCTCGCGCGCCCGGCGAGATCAGGCTGCTGGCCACGGAGGAGGCAAAGCCGCCTCCGGAAATGGGCAAGGTTTCCGCCGCATCAGGCCGTGCGGCCTATGACGCGATTGCCAGGGCGATCCAACTGGCGCGCACAGGCGCCGTCGCCGGTATTGTGACCGCGCCGATACACAAGGCCGCGCTGGCCGCCGCCGGGGTCCCCTATCCCGGACATACCGAAATGCTGGCCGATCTGGGGGGCGCTACCCGGGTCGCAATGATGCTGGCCAATGACGAGATCCGCACCGTTCTGGTCACCATTCACGTCAGCTTGCGCGATGCGATTGCGCAGGCCGATCATGCCGCGCAGATGACGGCGATCCGGCTGGCCCATGACGGCTGCCGCGCCTTCGGGATCAGGCACCCGCGCGTTGCCGTCGCCGGGCTGAACCCCCATGCCGGAGAGGACGGTCTGTTCGGCCGCGAGGAAATAGAGATCATCCGCCCCGCGATCGAGGCCGCCCGCCAGGAGGGGATTGACGCAACTGGCCCCTGGCCGGGCGACACGGTCTTTATGCAGGCCCGCGCTGGCCGCTTCGACGTTGTCGTCGCGCAATATCACGATCAGGGGCTGATCCCGGTCAAATATATGGGGCTGGAAAAGGGCGTGAACATCACGCTGGGCCTTCCCTTCGTGCGCACCTCTCCGGATCACGGCACGGCCTTCGACATCGCCGGCAGGGGCAGTGCCGACCCCGCCTCCATGATGACGGCGCTGTCCATGGCCGCGACCCTGGCCCGACACCGCCAGACGGTGCCCGGCTGATGGAGTTCATCTTCATGCTGACGCGGAACGACAGGACGGTGCCGGAGGCGATGGACCATCTGAAGACCGCGCTGGACCTCGGCCTGCGTCACATCGGGTTCAAGGATATCGGCCTGCCGGTCGCCGATCTGACCGCGCTGAACAAAGCGATCCGACAAGGTGGCGCGGTGTCCTACCTTGAGGTTGTGTCGCTTGATGAGGAGAGCGAGCTGGCCTCGGCCCGGGCGGCCGTCGATATCGGCGTCGACGTCTTGCTGGGCGGCACCAGAACGGAGCTTGTTCTGCCGGTAATTTCAGGCACGAACATACGGTACTACCCCTTTCCCGGCCGGGTCAGCGGTCATCCCTCTGTGTTGCAGGGCCCCGCCTCCGATATCATCGACTCGGCCAGGCGGCTTGCCGGTCAACCGGGCGTGGCCGGGCTCGACCTCTTGGCCTGGCGATTCGATGGCGACGTTCCCGCCCTGATAGAGCAGGTCGTGAAAGCCGCCGCCAAGCCGGTGATTGTCGCCGGCTCTATCGAGAGCGAAGCGCGGATTGCTCAGGCTCATGCGGCCGGCGCGGCCGGGTTCACCATTGGTACAGCCGCGCTGGACGGAACATTCGAAGCGGCGGCGCCGGACCTTGCCGCCCAAATCAATGCGATTCAGGCTGCCACGAAACGGATCACTGGCCAGCCCGCGCGCCGAGGCGCCGCGGATCGCCCGGCGTAAAGCTACCGCTCACCCAAGGCGCCACTGGCGATCCGGTTGGTGGCCCGGACCAGCTCAGCTGATATTCCCGGTTCCGACAATGCATGCCCGGCATCGCCGACAATCTGCAATTCACTGTTCGGCCAGACAGAGGCCAGCTGATATGCGGTCGCCGGCGGACAGATCATATCGTAGCGGCCCTGAACGATCACACCGGGAATATGCGCAATCCGGTCCATCCGGTTCAGGATATGCCCGTCCTCCTCCAGCCAGCCGAAATTGGAAAAATAGTGGTTCTCCAGCCGGGCAAAGGCCCGGGCATAATCGCCGGGGGCATCGCCGCTCATCCCGCCGGACCGCATCGAGGCCAGCGAATTCTCCCAGCCGGACCAGGCCCGGGCGAATGTCGTCTCCTCCATCCGGTTGCCGGAAAACAGCCGCCGGGCATAGGCCGCGATCATATCGCCCCGCTCGTCCTGTGGGATCATATCGCTGAACCGGGCCCAGGCTTCGGGCCAGAACTGACCGGCACCGCCCTGATAGAACCAGTCCAGTTCCTTGCGCGTCATCAGAAAGACGCCGCGCAGCACAAGATGGCTGACCCGGTCGGGATGGGTCTGCGCATACAGCAATGCCAGCGTGGCACCCCAGCTGCCCCCGAACACGACCCAGCTGTCGATGCCCAGCAGATCGCGGATATGGTCGATATCGGCCACCAGATGCCAGGTTGTATTATTCTCTACACTGGCATGCGGGCGCGACCGGCCGCATCCGCGCTGGTCAAACAGGATCACCCGGTAGATCTTCGGATCGAAATAGCGCCGCATCGCGGGCGAACAGCCGCCCCCCGGCCCGCCATGCAGAACGACGACGGGTCGGCCGTCCGGGTTTCCCGACTGTTCCATATAGACGGTATGGCCATCGCCCACATCGATCATCCGCTGATCGAACGGGTCGATCGGCGGAAAGAGATACGACGCTGCGCTCTTTTGGCCCGAGGACTTATCCATGATCTGCCCTATATACGATGGCAGTCAGCATGGCCCCAAGGATCAGGAAATGCAATCGACCGACACGATCGACCCCGCGGAAGTCGCCAAGTTCGAGGCCATGGCCGCCGACTGGTGGAATCCGCATGGCAAGTTCAAGCCGCTGCATATGATGAACCCGGTCCGGCTGGACTACATCACCCGTCAGATCGCGGCGGAGTTTGACCGCGACCTTGGCACGGACCGCCCGTTTCAGGGTCTGCGTCTGCTGGATATCGGCTGTGGCGGCGGCTTGCTGTGTGAACCGATGGCGCGGCTGGGGGCCACGGTGATCGGCGCCGACGCGGCGGAGCGGAACATCCCGGTGGCGCGCGTCCATGCCGAACAATCGGGGCTGGAGATCGACTATCGCCACACCACGGCAGAGGCCATGGCCGCCGCGGGCGAGCGGTTCGATATCGTGCTGAACATGGAGGTCGTCGAACATGTGGCCGATCCCGCAGGCTATCTGAAAGCCTGTCATGATCTGCTGAAACCCGGCGGGCTGCACATCTGTTCCACGATCAACCGCAATCCCAAGAGCTTTGCCGTGGCGATTGTCGGGGCGGAGGTCGTCATGCGCTGGCTGCCGCGCGGCACACATGACTGGTCGAAATTCATCACCCCGGACGAGCTTTATGCTCTGATCCGGGAGGCGGGGCTGGACCCGGTGGATCGCAAGGGGTTCGTCTTCAACCCCGTCTCCTGGCAATGGCGCATCTCCGACAGGGATCTGTCCGTGAACTATGTGACGGCATCTGTTCGGGCGGAATAGGGTCTGTTTTCGAACCGGGAACGGAGCCGTGCATCGGCGGGCCGCGGTGCGTCGATCCTGACCGGTGGTGCTTGCGCTTTATGGCTGTCAGTTTGCCGTCAAATCAGGATGTATCGCCTGCACCGGCCAAATCGACGTGCCGGGGGGCGGCCCGTCGATGCGCGGCGGCCTGCGGCCTTGATTCCGCGCAGGCGTCCTCTCGAAACCGGCTGAAACAGACCCTATTCCAGCTTGCCGCGCAATTCCCTGAGGATCGGGAGCACCGCGCGGATCCGGTCTGCGCCCATATCGCCGATCACCTCTTCCACCATCGGCGACACCGCCTGCAGCGTCGCATCCCGCGCCAGCCGCCCGGCCGGAGAGATCACCACGAGCTTGCGCCGCGCATCCTCCCAATCGGGGCGGATATGCACATAGCCCGACCATTCCAACCGCGACAGCGTATTGGTCATCGCCCCGCGCGTGACGTGAAAGGTCTGCGCCAGCTGCGCGGGTGTGCGTTCCTGACCGACATGGGCCAGATGGTTCAGCACGGAGAAATGCGAGATCTCCATCCCCTTGGGCATGACCTTGGACAGCCGGTTCCGCACCAGCTGATCGGCTGTCAGAATCTCGCTGAAAAGCGCAATGGCAAGGGCACTGGTCGCATCACTCATGAGACCAGCGTGAACTCCCGGTCATGGGTGAGCGAGGCCACGCGGCCGCGTGCCTTATCGACCTCAGCCAGGTCCAGATCGACGAGGAACACCCCCGTCTCTGTCCCGGCATCCAGCAGCACCTCGCCCCATGGCGCCACGACCAGCGAATGGCCATAGGTGGCCCGCGGCTTGGGCGACTGCATCACATGCTCGCCCACCTGCGCGGGGGCCAGAACGAAACAGCCGCTCTCGATCGCGCGGGCGCGCAGCAGCGCCTCCCAATGTGCGGCGCCGGTCACGGGCGAAAAGGCCGACGGAATCGTCAGGATCTGCGCCCCGGCATGGGCCAGCACGCGGTAGAGCCGGGGGAAGCGCAGGTCATAACACACGGTCATGCCGATTTTGGCGAACCCGGCATCCACGACGACGGCCCGATCCCCGGGACGGTAACCGGCGCTTTCGCGATAGCTCTCCGTTTCTGACACCTGCACGTCGAACATGTGGATTTTATCGTACCAGCCGGCAATCGCCCCGTCCGGCCCAATCAGGAAGGAGCGGTTGGCGAAGCGCCCGTCCGCATCCCCGGTCTTCACGGCGAGGGAGCCGAGCAACAGCCAGATGCCGAGCTCTTTCGCCTCCGCCTTCATGGCCGTCAGGAACTTATCGTCGTCCTGCAACGACAGAACCTGCTGCTGATGCTTGCGGTCGGTGGAGACGCAGTTCGTCACCTCCGGCGTCAGGACAAAGCCCGCACCCTGCGCGGCGGCGTCGCGCACCAAGTCCCGCACCATGGCGAGGTTCGCCTCCGGATCGTCGGAGGAGGTGATCTGGAGCAGCGCCGCCTTCATCCCTCAGGCCGCCAGCAGCGGGTCCAGCTTGCCCTCACGCTCCAGCGCATAGAGGTCGTCGCAGCCACCGACATGGGTTTCCCCGATGAAAATCTGCGGCACGGTGCGGCCGCCGTTGGCACGGGCGATCATCTCTTCCTTGCGGGGGGCATCGCGGAGCACGTCGATCTCGGTATAGGTCACACCCTTCTGGTCCAGCAGACGCTTGGCGGCATGGCAGAAGCCGCAGATCGGTGAGGTATAGATTTCGACAGGTTTCATGACGGGTCTCCGAATGAGGTCCGCATTAACCTATGCCTCTTTCACCGCCCGCGCCAGTGTCAGCACCCGGACAGGGCCGGACCCGGCCGCGATCAGCGCCTCCGTCGCCACGGAAAGCGTCGCGCCCGAGGTCATGACATCGTCGATGAGCAGGATCGGACGGTCGCGGATCAATGGCAGGCGTGACGAGCGGACCGCCAGCGTCCGGGCCATCAGCCGGTACCGCGCATCAGAGCCTAACCCGCCCAAACTCGGCGTCGCGATCCGCCGGATCAGCAGGTCGGGACAGAGCTCCAGCCCAGCATCCCGCGCCACCTGCCGGGCGAGAAGAACGGACTGGTTGTACCGACGCTTGACCATGCGCCGCCAGTGCAGCGGCACGGCTGCGACCACGGCATTGTCGAGCTCCATCGCACGTGCGGCGCGCGCCATCCAGCGCCCGGCGGGACGCGCCAGATGCATCTGATCGCCGTGTTTCAGCGCCAGCACCAGCCGGCGTCCATTGCCATCATAGACCAGCGCCGCGCGCCCCTGTGCCCAGGGCCGGTGCAGGGTCAGGCAATCGTCGCAAAGATCGCCCCCCACCACCTCACCCATCAGCGGCGCCCCGCATCCATCGCAGACCGGGCCGGAAATGAACGGCGTGTCCCGCCAGCAGGCCCCGCAGAGCGCGCCATCCTCCTGCACCCGTGCATCGCAGCAAAGGCAGGTCGGCGGATAGATCACGCGGATCGTGGTTTGCCAGAGCGCCGCCGCGCGCATATCTAGGCGCCATGAGCGCATCGACCCCTCCCCGTCTGACCGACCGTACGGCCCTGACCCGCAACCGCCGCAGGAGCCGAGAAGAGGCCCTGTTCCTGCATGATATGGCCATGGACGACATTCAGGATCGCCTGGATATGGTTAACAGGTCCTTTACCACGCCCGCTGTCGTCACCGGCCAACCGCAGAAATGGTCCGCCCTGCCCGGCCTGCCCGCGCCAAAGATCGTCGCGGATACGGAGGTTCTGGCGCTGGAACCCGGTGCGCATGACCTTGTCATCCATGCCATGTCGCTGCACTGGGCCGATGATCCGATCGGCCAGATCATCCAGTGCCGCCATGCGCTGAAACCCGACGGGCTGTTCCTGGCCGTCATGCCCGCCGGCCGTACCCTGCACGAGTTGCGCGCCGCCATGGCAGAGGCAGAGGCGCAGGTCACCGGTGGCCTGTCGCCCCGTGTCGCCCCCATGGCAGAGCTGCGCGACCTCGGCGCGCTGCTGCAACGTGCCGAACTGGCCTTGCCGGTGGCCGATGGTGCGCCCTTCACCGCCAGCTATGCCACGCCACTGCACCTGATGCGGGAGCTGCGGTATATGGGGGAGGGCAATGCGCTTGACGCCCGCCTGCGCCGACCGACCCGCCGCGCGGTACTGATGCGGGCCATGGAAATCTACATGGAGAGCTTCGGCACCGATGACGGCCGCATCCCCGCCACCTTTGAGCTGATCACCCTGACCGGCTGGGCCCCGGACGCAAGCCAGCCGAAACCGCTGCGCCCCGGGTCCGCCACCAGCCGTCTTGCAGATGCGCTGAATGCGCGCGAAGTGCCGCTGAAGGATTGACCGGCGCGATTTAGTCGCTAGGTCCGGGTCAGACCCGCCTAAGGACCGACCATGACGCACGCCCATATGCCCGCTGATCACCCGAAACTTCCGCAGCAGAAGGTGGGCATCCTGCTTGCCAATCTGGGCACGCCGGATGCGACGGATTACTGGTCCATGCGGCGCTATCTGAGCGAGTTTCTGTCCGACCAGCGCGTCATCGATTACCCCAAATGGAAATGGCAGCCGATCCTGCAGGGCATCGTGCTGACGATCCGGCCCTTCAAATCCGGTGCCGCCTACAAGACCATCTGGAACAAGGAGGCGGATGAATCCCCCCTCATGACGATCACCAAGCAGCAGCATGCCAAGCTGGCCCAGACCCTGCACGGGCGCTACGGCGATCAGATCATGGTCGATTACTGCATGCGCTACGGCAATCCCTCGACCAAATCGAAGGTGGCGGCGATGGTTGCGGCGGGCTGCACGAAGATCCTCTTCTGCCCGCTCTACCCGCAATATGCGGGGGCCACGACAGCCACCGCCAATGACGAATTCTTCCGCGCGCTGATGGAAGAGAAATGGCAGCCCGCCACACGCACGCTGCCGCCCTATTTCGACCATCCCGACTATATCGACGCGCTCGCGCAATCGGTTGAACGGGGCTACGCGGCGGCGGCAGACCAGCCGGATATCCTGATCTGTTCCTACCACGGCCTGCCCTTCCGCTACCTGACGGAAGGCGACCCCTATCATTGCCAGTGCCAGAAAACGACGCGCCTGCTGAAGGAACGGTTGGGCTGGGCGGATGACCGGATCATGACCACCTTCCAGTCAAAATTCGGACCGGAAGAATGGCTCCAGCCCTATACGGTCGAGGAAGTCGCGCGTCAGGCGGAAGCCGGGAACAAGAAGATCGCCGTGATCGCCCCCGCCTTTTCGGCCGACTGCATCGAAACGCTGGAAGAGATCAACGAAGAGATCCGCGAAAGTTTTGAGCATGCAGGCGGCGAAAGCTTCACCTATATCCCCTGCCTGAACGATGACGACGCCCATATCGCGGCGCTGGCCGGGCGGATCGAGGCAAACCTCGCAGGCTGGCTGGACTGACCCGGCAAGGCGCCGCCGGCCCGACGCCGAAAACAAAAAAGGCGGTGCCGAAGCACCGCCTTTTCCGTAATCCGTAGCTGCAGCTTACTGGGAAGCAGCAACAGCAACCACTGCCAGAAGCAGCAGGGGGATGATGATGCCAGCGGACGAAGAGGTGGTCTCTTCGACGATGACGGGAGCTTCGACGATCGGCTCGGCCAGGGAGCCGGCGGTTGCGGACGAAGCGGCTGCGGCCAGGGCGGCTGCGAGAACGAGTTTCTTCATAGTATCCTCCAGATATACGCCGGAAGAAGAACATACCTCTCCGGCACCCAAGACTTACCTCGTACCCCTCTCTAACCAGCAATCTTTGGTGATTGCAATTGGTTGTTAAGGTTACCGCACGCGGGTTGGCCCCGGTGTCGTCAAATTAGCAACACCTGTGTGCCCACTTTGGCAAGCTCGAACAGCTGGGTGATATGCTCGTTGTACAGGCCGATACATCCGTTCGACGATCTGCGCCCGATCTTCCGCGTATCGTGGGTGCCGTGAATACGGTAATAGGTCCAGCCCAGGTACAGTGCCAGCGGGCCCAGCGGGTTGTCCGGTGCACCGCCTTCGACCACGGCCGGCCATTCCGGATTGCGTTCCCGCATCGACGGAGTCGGCCGCCATGTCGGCGCAACGACTTTCTGGATGACCGTCGTGCGACCGCGCCGTGTCAGCTCTTCTGTCAGGGGAACCGACGACGGATAAAGCCGGTAAATCGACTGATCTTCAGACCAGTAATGCAGGGCGCGGCTGTCGATATCGACAAGAATAGCCCCGTTCTTGGTATTGGAAAAATAGGGCTGCCAGTCCAGCGACCGGAAGCTGGAGATATTCCGGCGAACGGATTCCGTGGGATCGCGCTCAACCTCCGTCGAATTCTCGAACGGCGTGGCATATTCAGACTGGGCAAGGGCGGGGCTTGCGAGCGCGGCGGCGGATCCCGCCAGGAAGGCCCGCCGGGACGGGGCGAATTTTCTCATGGTGCACCTGTGGATCACATCTCTCGATGCTCTATTGTATTGCGCCAGCAGGAGAGTTCAATTCAAAGGATCGTCACCAGCGACAAGACGCGCCCCCGGGGGGTTTGAACTGCCCTCTTGCATTCGATACAGATGATTTTCAAACCGACACGGCAGGACAGACAGCTATGCGATTTCCCCTGATCATTGCAACGGCGCTTGTGGCGCTTCAGGCATGTACGCCTGTACCCGGCGACCAGCCGCAGCGACTGGGGTCCGATGGCAAACCTCTGCCCAAGCTGTATCGGATCGGTGGCAATGCCAGCAACAAGATCCCTTATGAAATGCTGGATGCGGTGAATGCGCTGCGCGCCGCCTCGGGGGCTGCGCCTGTAGAGCTGGACAGCCGCCTCACGGCGGCCGCGGCCACCCACGCACAGGATATGTCGCGCCAGAACCGGCCCTGGCATTTCGGGTCTGACGGATCGTCCCCTATCGACCGGGTGCGCCGCGTCGGCTTTACCGGCCTGATGCTGGGCGAAAACATCTCGGAAACCTATGAGACAGAGATTGAAACGCTGTCCGCATGGATGGATCAGGACGACACCCGCCGGGTGATCCTCGACAGGCGCGCCGTGGGCATGGGCTTTGCCTGGTACCAGGAGAGCGGCGGCAAAATCTGGTGGACCCTGATCATGGGCGGCGCCGAAACCGGCCTGCCCAGCAGCTGATCCAGACAGTTACAGGCCCCGGTCGGGGCCTGTTTCATCTCGGCCTATGTCAGAGAATAAGGCCAGAAATCAGGGGTAGATCGTGATCAAAGTGCCATCGTTGACCATGGCGTAAATCTCTTCGATATCCTTGTTGCGCACCGCAATGCAGCCCGCAGTCCAGTCCCGTGAAAGCTGCTTCTGTTTCACATTGGGCTCGCCATGGATGAAGATATCGCCACCGGGGCTTTTGCCCTGGGAACTGGCAAAGGCACGATCGTTTACATTGGGATAGGAAATGCCGACCGACAGGTAGAATTTGCTGTCGGGATTGCGGCGATCGACGCGATAGGTGCCTTCCGGCGTCCGGCCGTCGCCTTCGTACTGCTTGTGCCCAACGGGCGCAAAGCCAAGCCCGATGTCATATTTCTTCAGCACCTTGGTCTTGTGCAGAAGATACATCTTACGCTCTTCCTTATAGACAAGGATCCGCGTCACCTCGGGGCCGTTATAGACCCGCGAATTTGAACATGCCGATAGACCGAGTCCCAGAACGAGAACCAGGAGAAAAGAAAGAAACCGCATCACTGCCGCCTGTCACCTAAGCTTTTTTGCCTGTCATGCCTGAATTTTGGATTATTTTCTAGTGGTCACAAAGGCTTTACCTTCACGTGCGTGTGAAGCCGGCCACAAGTTCGACATGGGCGGACCATCGGAACTGATCGACCACGGTCACCGGACCCATCCGGTACCCCGCCGCAAGCAGCGTTGACGCATCCCGCGCAAATGTAACCGGATTGCAGGAGACATGGGCGATGACCGGAACCTGCGCCCGGGCCAGCTCTGCCATCTGCGTCTCTGCCCCGGCGCGCGGCGGGTCGATGACCACGGCGCCGAAGCCCGCCAGCTCATCAGCCATCAGAGGATTGCGGAACAGATCGCGTGTCACCGCGCGCACCCGGCGGAGTCCGCGCGCCTCCCTCCAGCCGCGATCCAGCGCGGCGATCATGCCGGCATCGCCTTCCACCGCCAAGACCTCGGCCTGATCCGCGAGAGGCAGGGCGAAGGTCCCCGCACCGGCAAACAGATCCGCGATCCGGTTCTTATCGCCAACGATCTGCCGCACGGCCGCCAGCAGCGCCAGCTCTCCGGCTTTGGTGGCCTGCAGAAAGGCGCCGGGCGGAGGCACGACCAACGCGTCGCCGAAGCTTTGAAAGGGCGGCTTGCGGGTCGCGATCACCTCCCCGCTCCAGGCAAGCCGGGCCAGGTTCATCACATCCGCCTTCTGCGCGAGAATAGTCTCTAACGTGCGGTCCAGAGCCTTTCCGCCTTGAACCGCAATGTCGAGACCGGACTCCGACAGCGTGGCCAGCACGCTCAGCTCGCCTTTGCGCGACCCGCCGGTAACGGCCAGATCCTCGGCAATCGCAACCGCAGGAAGCAGATCAGGATGCAGCAGCTGACAGTCCGGAATGGCGATGATTGTCTCCGACGCGCGACCGTGGAACCCGGCCAGCGCCCCCTTCTTGGTCCGCCGTGCCGACAGCGTCGCCCGACGGCGTGACCGCGCCGGAGAGGTCACAACCCCCGCAAGATCCATCGCGATGCCGCGGGTCAGCAGCGCCTGCCGGACAACATCGGCCTTCCAGCCTTCTACAAAGGAGTTGCTGGCATGCTGAAGCGCACAGCCGCCGCAGGACTTAAAATGACGACAGGGGGCCGCGACCCGTTCAGGCGAGGGGGTGACCACCCGAACATCATTCAGCCGGTCACCATCAGGAAGCCCCGTCACCTCTTCGCCAGGAAGGGTCATAGGCGCAAAGATCGGGCCAGCAGCGACGCCGTCGCCCTGATGCCCCAGACGTTGTATCAGATATGCGTTCATATCGATCCGATACCGCGCCGCGCCCGGCCACGCCAAGCCCTATTCGGCGGCATCCTGCGACCCGATGAACCCACCGGACTGCCGGCTCCAGTACCGCGCATAAAGACCCTGTTTCGCCAGCAGCTCGTCATGGGTGCCAAGCTCCACAATCCGCCCGGCGTCCAGAACGGCAATCCTGTCCATATGCGCAATCGTCGAAAGCCTGTGCGCGACGGCCAGCACGGTTTTGCCCTCCATCACCCGCTCCAGCGCCGTCTGGATCGATGCCTCGACCTCGGAATCCAGTGCCGATGTCGCCTCATCCAGGATGAGGATCGGCGCATCCTTGAGAATGGCCCGCGCCAGAGCGATCCTCTGTCGCTGCCCGCCGGACAGTTTCACGCCCCGCTCGCCCAGCCGCGCCTGATAGCCCTCATTGCCCATGTGATCCGCCAGAGTCTGGATGAACTCATGCGCCTCGGCCTTTGTCGCAGCGGCAAAGACCTCCTCCTCTCCGGCATCTGGTCGGCCATAGCGGATATTGTCCATCGCGGAGCGATTGAACATCGCCGTTTCCTGCGTGACCATGCCGATCTGGCGCCTCAGACTGTCCTGGGTGACATCGGCTATATCCTGGCCATCGATCAAGATTCGACCCTGTTCCGGTGCATAGAGCCGCATAAGGAGCGACACCAAGGTCGACTTCCCGGCCCCCGATGCCCCCACGATGCCCAGTTTTTCGCCCGGCCTGATCTCCAGGCTGATGTCCTGAACGCCGCCCAGTTCCCGCCCATAGGCAAAGGTCAGATGGTCCAGCGTGACGCGTCCTTCCGGGACCGACAGATCCCCGGCACCTTCTGCATCGTCCAGCCGGACGGGATAGGCCAGGGTGCGCATACCGTCCTCAAGCTCACCGATATTGGCGGAAATCCCCATAATGGTGAAACTGACCCAGCCGGTCATCTGGGCCAGACGGATCGACACCGTCCCCGCAGCCACGATCGACCCGACCGAGGTCAGCCCGGCCGACCAGAGCCACAGCGCCCCGCCCACAAGCAGGACCGGCAGAAGCCCCGCAAGGGTGAAGAGGATCACCCGGAACGTCACCGCAACCTTTGCGAAATCCAGCGCCTTCTGCCGGAACACGCCAATCGCGGACAGCGCGACACGATCCTCATGATCGGCATGGGCAAAGAGCTTGACCGTTTTGATGTTCGTGATCGTGTCGACTACCTGCCCGGATACGGTGGCCCGCGCCGCGGCCCGCGCCTTTGACCGCACCCGGATACGTGGCAGAAAATAGCGGATCAGCACGATATAGGCACTGAGCCAGACCAGAAACACCAGAACCAGCCAGGGATCGATCGTAAAGATCAGCGCACCCGCAGCCATGATGGAGGCCAGCGCGAAGACGACGGAATTGATCGTCTCCATGGACACCTCGGTCATGGCGGAGGCGCTCTGCATCTGCTTCTGCGCAATGCGTCCGGCAAAATCATTGTCGAAATAGGTCACGCTCTGACCAAGCGTCCAGCGATGCAGGCGGCTGAGCGTCAGGGTAAACACATTGGGCATGATAAACAGCGTGTTCACCGCCGAGGACACACCCATGAGCAGCGGCCGGGCCAGCAGGAAGAACGCAAAGGCCAGCACAACGATGGTCAGGCTTTCCCCCTGAAACACCTGCTGCGGGCCAGCGGCCGTGGCCGTGTCGATCACCGCGCCCAGCACCCAGGCAGAGCCGACCTCGACCATGCCGGCCAGCGCCGAAAGCACGGCCGAGACAGAGATGATCGGCCAGCCGCCGCGCAAGAGCCAGCCGATATAGGGTATCAGCGTGACGGGCGGCGGACCGTCGGCGCGCTGAAACGGGTCAATGATGCGACGGGTGTCAAAAGGCATAGGCAAACCAGACGGGAAAAAGACCGGGAAGGATCGGGTCGGGGTCGTGTCGGTCAGAACTTAGCGCGAAGGCAGACCGGTCAACCATCCCCATCGGCGCACAATTGCTCTCGCGTCAGTGCAAAACCCGATGCGATCCAACGGTGTTCAAGTTCAGCCAGACGCGCGCCAAGCGCCGGGCCCGAATACCCCGGCATCAGGTCCCGCGCCGTGACCGGGAATTTGGCCCGGGCGCCCAGACCAGCCTGCATGATATCCTCGGGCTGCGGCAACATCTCAAAGATCGCCCATCGCAGGAGAAGGATACTTTCGGCTCTATCCCGGCCAAATCTATAGCCCAGCTCTGCCGCTGACATGCTGCTCGCCATGCCGTCGCGCATCAGATCATAGCCGCGCAGATCGTCTTTGGAGAGCCTGAGGGCAGGCCCCGGCGCCTCTGGCCCCAGCACCGCAAGCCGTCGCATCGGATCTGGCGGGCACATGATTTCGGGCGCCTGCTCCAGGTGGATCAGAGGCGCCAGAGCGCGATCCTCGGCCCCCGGCAAAATCTGCGACAGAACCCCCGTCTGGCGCATCAGGGCAACCGCCTGAGACGGATCAGGGGCCGACAGGAGCTTCCGAATCTCTTGCCCGACACGTTCACGGGACAATCCGTCGAGCCCCTCCGTCGCCACAGCGATTGCGGCGAGCGCGTCAGGGTCTGGCCCCTCGGCCGGGTCGCCATACCAGGCGTGAAACCGAAAGAAGCGCAGGATCCGCAGGTAATCCTCCTCGATCCGGGCCTCTGCCGCGCCGACAAACCTCAGGCGCCGGGCCTCCAGATCCGCCAAACCGCCCAACGGATCGACAATCTCTCCGTCCGGCGTCGCATAAAGCGCGTTCATCGTGAAATCGCGCCGCGCGGCATCCTCCGCGACATCGGTGGAAAAGGCGACGGTTGCGTGGCGTCCATCTGTCTCTATATCGCGGCGAAACGTCGTGATCTCATGCGGACGACCTTCGGCAATCACGGTGACCGTACCATGGTCGATCCCGGTCGGCACAGCCCGCAGCCCGGCGGCCCCGGCCAGCCGCACGACATCCTCCGGCCGTGCATCCGTGGCAATATCGATATCCCCGACGGGTCGCCCGATCAGCGCATCCCGCACACATCCGCCGACAAACAGCGCCCGGAACCCGGCGGCCGTCAGCATCCGACACACGTCCTGCGTCCCCGGATGTGACAGCCAGGCGCCGGCGATCCGCATCACCCCAGCCTGTCCGCAAGCACACGCAGCATGCGCGCCGTGGCACCCCAGATATAATAGGGACCCCAGGGAACGGTGAAATAGTGTCTGGTCTGGCCCCGCCAGCGCCGCCCCTGAACGGCGTAATTGGCCGGATCCAACACGTGCCGCAGCGGCACGTCAAAAATCTCTGCCACCTCTCCGGGCTCGGCCCGGCGCGTGAAATCCCCGGTAATCCGCCCCACGACAGGCGTCACCGAAAAGATGCTGACCGTCTCATGTGGTGGCAGATGGCCCAGCACCTCCACCAGCCCGGGCGGCAGGCCGATCTCTTCCTGCGCCTCCCGCAGGGCGGCGGCCGTTGCATCCACATCACCCTCGTCCTGTTTGCCGCCGGGAAAGGCGATCTGACCTGGATGATGCTTAAGATGAGAGGCCCGCTGCGTCAGGATCACATGCAGCTCCCCCCCTTTTTCGATCAGCGGGATCAGCACTCCTGCGGGGCGCAATTTCGTCTCTGTTCCAGCCCGAAACGAAGGATTCAGGTCAAAATCGGAAGAGCCCTCCCCCGGCCGGGCGAGGGCCTCCCGGATCAGATCAAAGGATGCGGCCTCAGCCTTCACCCGGATCCTCCGCATCAAACCCCACCGTTTTCGGGTCGAGCTCGTAATGCGCACCGCAGAACTGGCAATCGGCGGTAACGATCCCTGCGTCGGTGGTCATCTTGGCGATGTCCTTGGCCGAATAGATCGACAGGCTCTGGCGCACGCGATCTTCGGAACAGGTACAGCCAAAGCGCACCGGCTGCGCATCAAAGACCCGCGGCTGTTCCTCGTGAAACAACCGGACCAGCAGGTCGGTCGGCGCGACAGAGGGGCCGATCAGCTCCAGATCCTCGACCGTGTCGAGGTGGAAATTGACGCGGTTCCAGTTCTCTTCCTCATCGCCCTGCACCAGATCGGAGGCGACCAGCAGACCGCCTTCGCCGGACCCGCCGCTCGATGCGGCATGCGGCGAGGCTTTGGGCATGACCTGCAGCATCACACCGCCACCGCGCCAGTGCTCCGCTCCGCCCGCTTCGCGCGATTTGCCATAAGACAGCGCAAACCGGGTCGGCAGCTGTTCCGACTGGGCGAAATAGCCTTCGGCACTGGTCCTGAGTGATCCGCCCGCCAGCGGCGCAATCCCCTTGTAGGGCTGCGTGCCCTGCCCCTGATCCAGCATGACGGCAAAATACCCGTCGCCCAGCTGATCGAACGGCGCGGCATCGGTGATGCGGTCCCGGTCGAAACTGGCATAGGCCCGGATCTGGGCCGGCTCACCCTCTTTGGAAGGTCCATAATAATCCGTCGCGATCATACGCACAGGACCATTGGTCTGCACCTGAAGCGACAGCTTCCACCGCAGCTTGATCGTCTGCCCGATCAGCGCCGTCAGCAGCGACATCTCGGCCACCAGCGCCTCCACCGGGGCGGGGTAATCATGCTGCGCGAGAATACCCTGCAGCACACCGTCCAGCCGCGCGACACGGCCGCGTACATCCGACATATCAAGCTGGAACGGCAGAACCGTATCGTCCCACGCCAGTTTAGAGCCAATGTTCATGGGGTTTCCTTCCGCGCCTGCCCTTGGCATATCTTGGCCACCACCTATGGGCAAGCGCCGCCCGTTACAAGGCTGTGCCAGCCACCGCATACCAGGAGCCCGGATGAGACGATACGGAGAAGCCCCCGAAGCCGGCCGCAGATACACGTTCCGGCCCGGCGCCTACGTCATCCTGCCCCGCGGCGGAGACATCCTGCTGACCCATCAGGCCAGCCCGACCCCGGAGTTTCAGCTGCCCGGCGGCGGCATCGATCCGGGCGAACAGCCCATGCATGCCCTGCACCGGGAAGTGTTCGAGGAAACCGGATGGTCAATCGCGAACCCGCGTCGGGTCCGTGTCTATCGCCGGTTCACCTGGATGCCGGATTATGAAATCTGGGCGGAAAAGCTCTGCACCATCTATGTTGCGCAGCCGGTCCGCCAGATCGGCGACCCGACTGAGCCGGGCCATACTGCCATCTGGGCGCCCATCGCGCTCGCCCCCGACATCCTGCCCGACCCCGGCAGCGCCGACACGCTGCGCCAGCTGATCCGGATTACCTAGCCGCGCGGGTGCCCGAATAGTCCAGCACGATGACAGAGACATCGTCTTCAAATGCCATATCGTTCCGGCGCTGCGCCAGCATCCAGACCAGAGCCTCAAGAAACCCGGCCCCCCGCGTCTGGCAAAGCTCTGTCAGCATCTCTGCAAGACCCTCGTCACCCAGCATGTCGCCGGATGCATCAGCACATTCCGTCACGCCGTCCGACAGAAGGATCAGCCTGTCTCCCGGTTCAAGTTGGGCCTGAACAGGCTCGAATTCGGCGCCATCGATCAGCCCGACGGGAAACCCGCCGTCACCCAGAAATTCGACCCGGCCGTTGGCCCGCTGGATCACGGGATAGGGGTGCCCGGCCTGCACCAGACAGACGGCGCCGGTTGTCAGGTCGATCTCGGCCAGCGCCATGGTGAAATATTGCCCCGTATCCATCTCTGCCAGGGCGATGTCGTTCAGGGTGCGCGCGATATCCGGCGGCGGAACAGATTTCTGAAGCTCGCCACCATAGCCGATCAACCCGATGTTCTGATGCGGCACGGCTGAAGACAGAAACCCGGCCAGCCGGGCCGTGGCAAGGGCCGAAGATACGCCGTGACCGGACACATCTATGGAATAGATCGCCAGCCGATCCGGCCCGATCGGGTAGAATCCGACAAGATCGCCGCCAACACGGCCGGCGGACCGCAGGATCTGCGACAGATCCGCGGTTTCGAACGATATCTCCCGCTCCCGCACAAGCGATTGCTGCAACTTCTTGGCTTCCAGCAGGTCGCTGTCGAGCGAATCGTAGAGCTGCTGCAACTCTCCAAGCGTTTCTTCGATCAGGGATTTCTGCCGCCGCAGCTCTTCCTGCATGTCCAGGATGCGCTCGCCCGCCGTCAGGCGCGCGCGCAGCTCCGCCGTATTGACGGGTTTGGTCAGAAAATCATCCGCGCCGCTGTCGAGCCCCTCGGCCACATCGATCTTGTCTGACTTGGAGGTCAGCAGCACAAAATATCCGTACGTCTCTTTGGTCAGCGACCGGAACGCGCGGCAGAATTCCGGCCCTGACAGGCCCGGCATCATCCAGTCCGAAATGACGATATCCGGGATGGAACTGCGGCAGAACTCCAGGGCCGCCTCGCCGGAGTCCGCCTCTTCGACCTGGAACCCCCACCCGCGCAACGCCATGCTGACGATCAGCCGCTGCATCCGGCTGTCATCGACAACAAGGACCCGACGTGCTGCCCGCGACACCGGACCAGGTTCTTTCTGCCCCACTGGATTCTGCATTCATCTTCCGTTGCCGGACCGGGACCACACCGGACCATGTCCGGCTGACCTACGGCATCACACATAATCGGGGGTTAAACCTAAAATTCACCTCTTTTCCGCAGAATCTGACCGGCCAACCCATGAAGGAGCAGACGTGATCAACTGGGACAAGGTACAGGAACTTGCCGAAGATGTCGGGCAGGACGCATTCGGAGAGGTGCTGGAATTATTTCTGAGCGAGGTTGAAACCGCGCTCCGCTGTCTGCCGGTTTCCGACGATATCGAAGCGGCGGTCCATTTCGTAAAGGGCTGCGCGCTCAATCTGGGGTTCGAGCAGCTTGCCCTCGCCTGCGCAACGGCGGAGCGTCTGGCAGCAACCGGCGCGCCGGACAAGGTGGATATCACCGCGCTTGACCGAATATACCAGTCGAGCCGGGACCTGTTCCTGGCCGAATACAGGCAGCGGCTTGCCGCGTAATCAGATCAGGAATTCCGCAAGAATAGTGTCTTGTGTAATATCGCGATAGGTGAACCCGCCGGCCTCCAGCCGCTGGAAGAGCGCGTCGAAATCCGCCGCCTCCTTCGCCTCGATCCCGATCAGGACCGACCCGAAGTTGCGCGCTGATTTCTTCAGATATTCGAACCGCGCGATATCGTCATTCGGCCCCAGCATATTCAGGAATTCCTTCAACGCACCGGGCCGCTGCGGCAGCCGCAGGATGAAATATTTCTTCACCCCGGAATAGCGCTGCGCCCGTTCCTTGACCTCCGGCAGACGCTCAAAGTCAAAATTGCCGCCCGACGTGATGCAGATCACCCGTTTTCCGGCAATTTCGTCCCTGATCTGGCCCAGCGCGTCTACTGCCAGCGCGCCGGCGGGCTCCAGCACGATCCCCTCAATATTCAGCATCTCCAGCATGGTCGTGCAGATGCGATCTTCGGGCGCGTCCAGCACATCCGTCCGCGAAATACCCGAAAGCCGCGCCCAGGGCCGTTCCCCGATCCGCGCCACCGCCGCCCCGTCGACAAAACTGTCCACCTTGTTGAGCGTCACCGGACCCCCGGCCTCCACCGCCGCCGCCAATGACATCCCACCCGAAGGTTCGACAAATTTCAGGCTCTGTTCAGGCCCAAAATAGCTGCGTATCCCGGCAGAGAGCCCGCCGCCGCCCACCGGCAGGACGATCACCTCGGCCCCGCCCGGCATGTCCGCCTCGATCTCCGCCCCGATAGACGCCTGCCCAAGGATCACGTCCTCATCGTCGAACGGCGCCAGAAAATGCCCGCCCGCCTCCGCACAGAAGGCTTTGGCCTCTGCCAGCGTGTCGTCGAAATAGTCCCCGACCAGCCGGATCTCGACAAATTCTCCACCAAAGATCCGCGTCTTGTCGATCTTCTGCTGCGGCGTCGTCACCGGCATGAAGATCACACCCCGCTTGCCAAAATGCCGGCACATATAGGCCATGCCCTGCGCGTGATTGCCGGCAGAGGCGCAGACAAACAGCTCCGCCCGGTCCGCCCGCCGCATCGCATTGAACGCCCCGCGCAGCTTGTAGCTCCGCACCGGCGAGAGGTCCTCCCGCTTCAGCCAGATATCGGCGCCAAACTTCGCCGACAGATGATCGTTGCGCAAAAGCGGTGTGGCCGGAAAGACCGACCGCATTGCAACCATGGCCGCCCGGGCGCGGTCCCTGAAATCTTCGATATCGCTCATCTCTCTTCCTTGCCCCCTCCCGCAGCGCCCGGCAAGGGGCCGCGACCTTGTGTGCCACGGGAAAAAGCGCTATCGCCCGTGCGGACTACGACGAAGGACATGTATATGAGCGCGCCGAAGAAAGTCGTCCTGGCCTATTCCGGGGGCCTCGACACCTCGATCATCCTCAAGTGGCTGCAGACCGAATATGGCTGCGAGGTCGTCACCTTCACCGCCGATCTCGGCCAGGGCGAGGAACTCGACCCCGCACGCAAGAAGGCGGAACTGCTCGGCATCAAGCCCGAGAACATCTATATCGAGGACGTCCGAGAGGAATTCGTCCGCGACTTCGTCTTCCCGATGTTCCGCGCCAATGCGCTCTACGAGGGGCTCTACCTGCTGGGCACCTCCATCGCCCGCCCGCTGATCTCCAAGCGGCTGGTGGAAATTGCCGCCGAAACCGGCGCCGATGCCGTGGCCCATGGCGCCACCGGCAAGGGCAACGATCAGGTGCGGTTCGAACTCAGCGCCTATGCGCTGAACCCCGATATCAAGGTCATCGCCCCCTGGCGCGAATGGGACCTGTCTTCACGGACCAAGCTGCTGGCCTTCGCCGAAGAAAACCAGATCCCGATCGCCAAGGACAAGCGCGGCGAGGCGCCGTTTTCGGTCGATGCGAACCTCCTGCACACCTCCTCCGAAGGCAAGGTGCTGGAGAACCCCGCCGAAGAGGCGCCCGATTACGTCCTGCAGCGGATTACGCGCCCCGAGGATGCGCCCGATACGCCCGAAATGGTGGAAATCACCTTCGAAAAGGGTGACGCCGTGGCGATCAACGGCGAGGCGATGAGCCCCGCAACCATCCTGACCAAGCTGAACGAACTGGGCGGTAAGCATGGTGTCGGTATCCTCGACCTCGTCGAGAATCGCTTTGTCGGCATGAAGTCCCGTGGCGTCTACGAGACCCCCGGCGGCACCGTGCTGCTCGAGGCACATCGCGGCATCGAACAGATCACGCTCGATTCCGGCGCAGGTCACCTCAAGGATTCGATCATGCCCCGCTATGCGGAGCTCATCTATAATGGCTTCTGGTTCTCGCCCGAACGCGAAATGCTGCAGGCCCTGATCGACAAATCACAGGAGCATGTCACCGGCACCGTCCGGCTGAAGCTCTACAAGGGTTCCGTCCGCACCGTCGCCCGCTGGTCCGATCACTCCCTTTATTCGGAGGCGCATGTGACCTTCGAAGAGGACGCTGGCGCCTATGACCAGAAGGACGCGGCCGGTTTCATCCGTCTCAATGCGCTCCGCCTGAAACTGCTGGCAACCCGCGCACGCCGCGTCGCGGACAAGTGACCCAGGTCACGCTGAAACTCGCCCAGCGGGAGGATGTCCTCCCGCTGATCGACCTGAAGGTGGCCGCAGACAAGGCGCATTTCGTCTCTGACAATGCCAAAAGCCTCGCTCAGGCCGCCTATGAACCCGGCGCCTATCCCTTTGTGATCTGGCATGGCGAGACCCGCGTAGGCCTCGCCCTCATGCTCGACTGGCGCGAAGCCACCTACCGCGACCCCGCCGATGATCCCGACGCCGTCTTCCTCTGGCGCCTGATGATTGGCGAGCAATTCGCCGGTCAAGGCCATGGCACCGCCGCGCTGACGTGGCTGATCGACTGGGCCCGCGCCCGGGGGGCGAAGCGCTTCGTCCTCAGCCATATGCATGAAAATCCCGCCGCCGCCTTCTACGAACGGCTGGGCTTCCTGCCCACCGGCCGCACCCGCTACGACGGCGAGGATCTGGAACGCGCCCTCACCCTCTGATCCGGATCAAAAAACACCTTCTCTGGTCCGAAAATATCCCGGGGGTGACCGGCATATGCTCTGCATATGTCGGTCGGGGGCAGCGCCCCCTGACTGGAATGTCTTGCGTGCGACAGCACGCTCCGCTGGATCAGACCACCAGCTTCACCGCCGCCAGCCGCTCGTAAAACGGCATCGCCGCCGCCGCCATCTCGGCCGCGTCCCCCTCCAGCACCGGCATCTCCCCTTCCGGTCCGGCGAACCCGGTCGACTGATGCACCGCCCCGTACCAGACCGGGGCCCAGAGCCCGTCCACCGCTTTTGGCCCCGCCTCCCAGCCCAGCATCGCCGGATCCCAGTCGAGACCAATCCGCCCGCAGATGGCCCGCAGCATCCTTTCCGGATCGGCCCGCACGTCAGACCCTTCGATGACAACAGGCGTGATGCCCTGCGCCAGCAGATCATCGTAAATCCCGGCCAGTTGCACCGCACCGATATCTTCCAACCCGGCCTCTGCCCAACCCTTTGTAAACGACGCCACGACCCGCGCCGGATGACGGATCAGCAGGATATGCGCCATATCCCCCCACCAATCCCGCCGGATACCCGGCAGCATGTGCTGGGCCATATGCTTGTGATACATATGTGGGGTCGAATCCGGCTGTAACAGGGTCGAAATCACCTCCTCCGGATCCTCTGGCTGAGAAGCCATAATCTCCGCCCGCATCGGGTGATTCTTTCCCGTCGCCGCCAGATAAGCCGCATAAAACGGCTCATCCACCGCGCCGCAATCGGCCCGGTTCGAAAACGAATACATCAGCGCGGTGGAGATATTCCGCGGGCCGGACCAGCAGGCAATTTTCATAGTGCAACCAGCTCCTTGTAGAGACCCCGGATCCGCTGTGTGACCGGCCCCATGTCTCCGCCCCCAATCACCCGCCCGTCAATCTCCCCCACCGCCGCCTGTGCGCCAAAGGTACCGGTGACAAAGGCCTCTTCCGCCGAATAGCACTCCACCAGAGAGAAATTCTTCTCGAACACGGGGATTTCGGCCTCCCGGCACAGCTCGATCACCTTCCGGCGCGTGATCCCGTTCATGCAATAATCCCCGGTAGAGGTCCAAACTTCCCCCTTCCGGACGATGAAAAAATTGCAGGCGTTGGTCGTGTTCACAAAGCCATGCACATCCAGCATCAGCGCCTCATCCGCCCCGGCCTTTTCCGCCGCGATACAGGCCAGGATGCAGTTCAGCTTGGAATGGGAATTCAGCTTCGGATCCTGCGTCATCGGCAGGCCACGCAGATGTGGCACGGTCGCCAGACGCAGCGGGCGGCCCTGCTTGGGCACCGAATACTCCATGATGATCGCCACGGTTGGGCCAAAACGCGACAGCGACGGGTGCTGGAATGGCCTGACCTTCCGGCCGCGTGTCACCATCAGCCGGGCATGGGCATCCGTTTCCATCCCGTTCGCGACCCGCAGTTCTTCCAAAGCAGAGACTAATTCGCCTCTATCCATGCCAATATCGAGGTCAATCGCCTTGGCCGCCTCGAAAAGCCGGTCGAGATGCTCGTCCAGAAAGGCCCAGCGCCCGTCATACAGCCGCAGCCCCTCCCAGACCCCGTCGCCCATCATGAAGCCGCTGTCATAGATCGACACGACGGCCTCTTCCGCGCCAACGATCCGGCCATTGAGGTAGAATTTCAGCGAAGCATTGCGCGGGTCGTCCTGCGCGTCATGGGTGGTCTGTTCGGTCATGGGGGCCCCTTTCGGCCCCGACGTTAGGCCGGCCAAAGCACCTTGCCAAGCCGACAGGAAAAGGCCGGAGCCCAAGGTCTCCGGCCTTTCCCCCCATCCGGAGGCCTTCAGTCTGGACAGGGGACATGCCCCCGGATCGGAAACCGCAGGAAAGGGGCCCTGCGGCCACTGCTCACTCCGCAGTGATGACGGACATCACCAGCTTGCCATCGGGCTTGATCGGCCCGTCTTCCTTGGCACCCAGCGTGTATTCGAAAACGCCTGTTTTCATGCCGCCGGCCTCCGAATGGACCATCAGCATCAGCATATCGCCCGATGCGACCTCCTCCGTCAGGATCGCGGCGACATCCATGTTCTCACCCATCTTGATCGGGGCGTAACCGACAACCGGGCCCGGCTTCATCTCCGCATCGGTGCGGTGCACCACCATCCAGCCGTTCTCCGGCGCGTCGATTTTCGATGCAGTCACGGTTCCACCCGAAACATCCTGATCCATACCCTCAACTGCGGGCGCCATGGCATGGCTTGCTGCAAACGCAGTCCCGGCGGACGTGGCAAGGGCCGCAAGGGTAACGATAAAGCGCTTCATGAATATTCTCCCAAACTGATTTCTGACGGCTCATCTTGTGCCGTTCACCCCGAGTCACGTTTGACGGGGATAGGGAGTTTCAGCTTTGGGAAAAAATTTACGGAAAAACCGAGTCGACCTCGACCCGGGCTGGAATGACCTCCGCCGTGCCCGGCCGCGTGACCATCAGCGCGCCGGCTTTCAGCGCAAGCGCGATGGCATCTTCCATGCTATCCCCGGCATCGAGCGCGGCCAGCAGATACCCGGTAAAGGTATCCCCGGCGCCGGTCGTATCGACAGGTTCAACTTTCGGCGCGGGAAACTCCTGGATTTCGCCTTTGACTGTGTCGATCCACCGACAGCCTTTCTCGCCCAGTGTGATCACGATATGGCCCACCGGGAGGCGATCGATCGGTGTCTGCAGCGCCGCCTCAAGCTGCGCGGCCTCTACCGCATTCAGGATCAGCAGGTCGAGATCGTTGATGACGGCTTGCACCGCGGCCAGCTCAAAGGGTGCGGCGGCATAGGCAACCGTCAGGTCCCGCGACCTGGCGGCAGACAGAAAGGCCTCCTGCCCGTTGGTTTCATTCTGACAGATCGCAATATCTCCGGGCTCCGCGCCATCCAGCGCCGTCAGGGCGTGGGCGACGGAAATTACCCTGTTTGCGCCGGAATAGACAATGATCTGGTTCTCGCCCTGCGCGTCCACAGCGATAATTGCATGGCCGGACGGCTGCTGCGCCACCGAAAGGTGATCCACCCCGACCCCGGCAGATGCCAGCCGTTCCCGCATCCAGACACCGTCAGATCCAACCGCGCCGATATGTTCCACCCGGCCACCGGCCCGCGCAATTGCGACAGACATATTGGCGCCCTTACCGCCCAGCCCCTCCGAATACTCCGTCGAGCTGAGGGTTTCGCCTGGCTGCGGAAGATGGGGCAACCGATAGACCCGGTCCGCATTGACGGATCCAAGGTTCCAGATGGTCACCTCAGTTCACCTTCGACGCGGCCAGCAGTGCCATGTTCATGATGTCGTTCACGGTCGACCCGGTCGAACAGATCTGGATCGGCTTGTCGACGCCCGACAGGATCGGCCCGATGACCGTCGCCCCCGCCATTTCCTGCATCAGTTTGACACTAATACTAGCGGAATGGCGTGCCGGCACCACGAGGATGTTGGCATTATCGGTGAGCTTGGCGAAGGGGAAATGCGACCGTGCGCGGCTGTTCAGAGCCACATCCACCGTCATTTCACCCTCATATTCGAAATCCACACCGCGAGCGGCCAGAACTTTAGGTGCGATATGCATCTTCTCTGCCCGTTCCGACACCGGATAGCCGAAGGTAGAGAAGCTGACGAAGGCCACGCGCGGCTCCAGCCCCAGATCGCGGGCTACCTCCGCACAGCGTTCGGCGATATCGGCGAGGTCCTCTTCGTCCGGCCATTCATGCACCAGCGTGTCAGAGATCAGCACGATCCGCCCCTTGTGGATCACCGCCGTCACGCCCGCCGCGCCATGCGCGGCATCGGCGTCAAAGACATGGTTGATCAGCTCCAGCACATGCGCCGACTTGCGCGTCGCCCCGGTGACCAGCCCATCGCCATGCCCATGCGCCAGCATCAGAGCCGAAAACACATGCCGGTCCCGCGCGGCCAGACGGTGCACATCGTGCTGGTCATAGCCTTTGCGCTGCAGCCGTTCGTAGAGGAAGGTCTTGTACTCTTCCAGATGCTCCGTCTTGGCGGCATTGGTCACGGTCAGCTCGCCCACGGCATCCCCCAGGCCCGCCGCTTCCAGCTTGGCGGCGACATCGGCATCCCGGCCAACGACAATCGCCTCGCCCAGCCCGGCGCGTTGATACTGCACCGCCGCGCGCAGCACGCGCACATCGTCGCCCTCGGCAAAGATCATCCGCGCCTGTGCATTCCGCGCCCGGGTGTTGATCGACCGCAGGATATTCGCCGTCGGATCCATCCGCGCCTTGAGGCTCAGCTCATAGGCCTCCATGTCGATGATCGGACGCCGCGCCGCACCCGTCTCCATGCCCGCACGCGCCACAGCAGGCGGAATCCGGTGGATCAGTCTCGGATCAAAGGGTGTCGGAATGATGTAATCCCGCCCGAAACTCAGCGCCCGGCCATAGGCCATGGCCACCTCATCCGGCACATCCTCGCGGGCCAGTTCGGCCAATGCCTCCGCACAGGCGATCTTCATTTCGTCATTGATCGCACGCGCATGGATGTCGAGCGCCCCGCGGAAAAGATAGGGGAAGCCCAGCACATTGTTGACCTGATTGGGATAGTCTGATCGCCCGGTGGCAACAATTGCATCCTCGCGCACCTCATGCGCCTCTTCCGGCGTGATCTCCGGATCCGGGTTCGCCATGGCAAAGATCACCGGGTCCTTGGCCATCGCAGCTACCATCGCGGGCGTCACCGCCCCCTTGACCGACACGCCGAGGAAGACATCCGCCCCCTCCATCGCCTCTTCCAGCGTCCGCAGCTCAGTCGCGATCGCATGGGCCGACTTCCACTGGTTCATCCCCTCGGTCCGACCCTGGTAGATGACCCCCTTGGTATCGCAGACAACGCAATTTTCGTGCCGCGCACCCATGCGCTTCAGCAGCTCGATACAGGCGATCCCGGCCGCGCCGGCGCCGTTCAGCACGATTTTACACTCCTCGATCTTCTTACCCGACAGCTTCAGCGCGTTCAGCAGCCCCGCGGCGCAGATCACCGCCGTGCCGTGCTGGTCGTCATGGAAGACCGGGATATCCATCTCTTCCTTCAGCCGCTGTTCGATGATGAAACATTCCGGCGCCTTGATATCCTCAAGGTTGATGCCACCAAAGGACGGGCCCATCAGCTTCACCGCGTTGATGAAGGCCTCCGAATCCTCGGTATCCAGTTCCAGATCGATCGAATTCACATCGGCGAAGCGTTTGAAGAGCACGGACTTGCCCTCCATCACCGGCTTGGACGCCAGCGCCCCGAGGTTGCCCAGCCCCAGAACCGCCGTCCCGTTGGAGATCACAGCGACAAGATTGCCCTTGTTCGTATAGTCATAGGCGGTTTCCGGGTTCTCATGGATCGCCTCACAGGGCACGGCCACACCGGGGGAATAGGCCAGCGACAGGTCACGCTGTGTGGTCATCGGCACGGTCGCCGTGACCTCCCACTTGCCCGGGGTCGGCTCCAGATGGAACGCGAGCGCATCCTCCGGCGTGATCCGCGATTTCGACTTCGACATGGGGCCTCTCCTCCTGACGGCTCAGGCGTCTTACACAAGCGCCGCGCATCGCTCAACCATTTCGCCTTTCGCCCGAGTCCATGGCTCGGTAAGGTCCGGGCCAATCAACCCGGGGGGCAGAGTTGAGCACCGAAACCGTCACGCCCATGATGGCGCAGTATCTGGAGATCAAGGCGGGCTATCCGGACGCCCTGCTCTTCTACCGGATGGGCGATTTCTACGAGCTATTCTTCGACGATGCCGTCGCCGCCTCAGAGGCGCTGGATATCGCTCTGACCAAGCGCGGCAAGCATCTGGGCGAGGATATCGCCATGTGCGGCGTCCCGGTCCATGCCGCCGAAGGTTACCTGCTGACCCTGATCCGCAAGGGCTTTCGCGTCGCCGTTGGCGAACAGATGGAAAGCCCGGAAGAGGCGAAAAAGCGCGGCTATAAATCGGTGGTCAAACGTGATGTCGTTCGTCTGGTCACGCCCGGCACTCTTACCGAGGAATCTCTGCTCGACGCCCGCCGTCACAATTTCCTCGCCGCCTTTACCGTGGTCCGGGACGAAGGCGCGCTGGCGTGGGTCGATATCTCCACCGGTGCGTTTCACGTGGAACCCCTGCCGCCGGTGCGTCTGGGCCCCGAACTCGCCCGGCTCTCCCCGTCCGAAATCCTGATGGCCGAAGATCAGCATCGTGATTACGCCGAAACAGTCTCTGATTTCGGCACGGCGCTGACGCCTTTGTCGCGCGGCTCCTTCGACAGCACCGGTGCAGCGGACCGGCTCTGCCGTCTCTTCAAGGTCTCCTCGCTGGACGCCTTCGGCACCTTCACCCGGGCGGAGATCTCCGTCATGGGCGCCATTGTCGACTACCTCGACATCACCCAGAAGGGCAAACTGCCGCTCCTGCGCAAACCCCGGCGGGAGGCGGCCGAGCGGACCATGCAGATCGACGCCGCCACCCGGCGCAATCTGGAACTGACCCATGCCCTCTCCGGCGGCCGTGCCGGATCCCTGCTCCAGGCCATCGACCGCACCGTCACCCCCGGCGGCGCGCGTGCGCTGGAACGCCGCCTCTCCAGCCCCTCCCGCGACCTCGCCACGATCCACGACCGCCTCGCCGCCGTTGATTTCGCGGTGGAACAGAGACTGATGTCCCGCGATCTGCGCGATGCCCTGCGCCGCGTGCCGGACCTCGACCGTGCCCTGTCGCGCCTCGCTATCGACCGCGCCGGTCCCCGCGACCTCGCCGCCATCCGCAACGGCTTGACCCAGGCAGAGGAGATCGCCCAAACCCTCGCGCAGACCGACCTGCCCGCACTCCTCGCCGAAAGCGCCACCCACCTGACCGGCCATGACGATCTGCTCGCCCTGCTCGAGCAGGCCCTCGTCGCCGAACCGCCGCTCCTCGCCCGTGATGGCGGTTTCATCGCCCCCGGCTATGACAGCGACCTCGACGAGGCCCGCAAGCTGCGCGACGAAGGCCGAGGTGTCATCGCGTCAATGCAGACCCAATATGCCGAGGAAACCGGGATCTCCGCGCTGAAGATCAAGCATAACAACGTGCTGGGCTATTTCATCGAAGTCACGGCAACCCATGCCGACAAGATGCTGTCGGAACCCCACTCCGACCGGTTCAAACACCGCCAGACCACGGCCAACCAGCTCCGCTTCACCACCCCCGACCTTAGCGAGATGGAGACGCGCATCCTCAATGCCGGTGGCCGCGCGCTCGACATCGAAAAGCGGCTCTATGACAGCCTGAAAGCTGCCATTCTCGACCATGTCACCGACCTGACCGACACCGCCCGCGCCCTGTCGGAGCTCGACCTCGCCACCGCGCTCGCCGATCTCTCGACCGCCGAAAACTGGTGCCGCCCGAAAGTCGACGACAGCCGCTGCCTCAACATCACCAATGGCCGCCACCCGGTTGTCGAACAGTCGCTCAGACGTGACGGCGCCCCCTTCATCGCCAATGACACCGACCTCTCGGGCGAGCCTTCCTCGATCTGGCTGCTGACCGGCCCGAACATGGCCGGTAAATCGACCTTCCTGCGCCAGACCGCGCTGATCGTCCTGCTTGCCCAGATCGGCAGCCATGTCCCCGCCGATGCCGCCGAGATCGGCCTCGTCTCCCAGCTCTTCTCCCGCGTCGGCGCCTCCGACGACCTCGCCCGGGGCCGCTCCACCTTCATGGTCGAAATGGTCGAAACCGCTGCGATCCTGAACCAGGCCGACGACCGCGCCCTTGTTATCCTGGACGAGATCGGCCGCGGCACTGCCACCTATGACGGCCTCTCCATCGCCTGGGCCACGCTCGAACATCTGCATGAGGTCAACCGGAGCCGCGCCCTCTTCGCCACCCATTACCACGAGATGACGGCCCTTGCCGGAAAGCTCAAAGGCGTCGAAAACGCCACCGTCGCCGTGCGCGAACACGATGGCGACGTGATCTTCCTGCATGAGGTCATCCGTGGCGCTGCCGACCGCAGCTATGGCGTGCAGGTCGCCCGCCTCGCCGGCCTGCCCGACGCCGTGGTCGCCCGCGCCCGCGAAGTCCTCAACGCCCTCGAAAAAGGCGACCGCGAAGGCGCGCACAAACCCAAGGCCGTGATCGACGACCTGCCCCTCTTCGCCGCTGCCGCCGCGCCCGCGCCGCCCCCCAAACCGGAAAAATCCCCAGCCCTCGACCTGCTGGAAACGATCAACCCCGACGACCTCTCCCCGCGCGAAGCGCTCGAAACCCTCTACAAATTGAAAGAGGCGCAGCGCCAATAGCGCCACGCCCCCTCTTCATCTTTCCCGAAATACTCTCGCCGAAGGCAAATTGGCGCAACACCCGTAGGATGGGTGCTTGCACCCATCGCCGTCAGTTGGCCGGCATCGACGACACGCCAACCTGCGCCGGTCGCAGCAGCCGCTCGCCCAGCATGAACCCTTCGGCCGAAACCTGAATGATCTCGCCAGCCTTGGTCCCCGGCACCGGCGCCTCGAACATCGCCTCATGCAGGTTCGGGTCGAATTTATCGCCCACTTCCGGCGTGACAGGCTCGATTCCGTGCTTCTTGAGCGTGTTCACCAGCTCCCGCATGGTCAGCTCCACACCTTCCAGCAGCGCCGCGGTCTCTTCGGTCCGCTCGCCCGCCGCTTCCAACGCGCGCTTCATATTATCGTAGACCGGCAGCAGGTCGCGCGCCAGTTTCGCGCCACCATAAAGCTCCGCCTCGCGCCGCTGCTTGTCGGCCCGTTTGCGCGCATTCTCGGCATCCGCCATCGCGCGCATCCATTTGTCTTTCAGAGAATCCCGCTCCGCCCGCAACGCGTCGATCTCGACCGCCTCGTCGTCCAGCTCGTCCATCTCCTCGGCATAGGCTTCGGCTTCGGCCGCTTCCACATCATCGAGGAAATCGTCGTTCTCAGGGTTCGCCATGTTCCACCTCTAACTCCGGTCCGAGATCATCCGCCCCACAAGCTGCGCCGTGTAATCCACGATCGGCACGATGCGCCCGTAGTTGAGCCGCGTGGGTCCGATGACCCCCACGGCACCGATGATCTTTCGATCCGCGTTCATATATGGAGAGACCACCAGAGAGGAACCCGAAAGTGAAAAAAGTTTGTTTTCAGAGCCAATAAAAATGCGGACCCCTTCACCCTCTTCGGTCAGTTCCAGAAATTCGGCAATATCCCGCTTCCGCTCCAGATCGTCAAAGAGCGACCGTATGCGTTCCAAATCCTCTTCCGCCGCGTCTTCGCCCAGCAGATTGGCCCGTCCCCGGACGATCAGCCGCTCGTAGCGCGACCCCTCATTGTTCCATTCAGCCCAGCCCGAATCGATCAGATCGCGGGCCAGGCTGTCGATCTCCTGCCGCCGCGTCGCAACCTCGGCCTTCATCACGCGGGTCAGTTCGCTCAGCGTCCGCCCCTCCGCCAGCGCGTTGAGGAAATTCGCCGCCTCCCGCATCGACGATGGCGTCTGCCCGGCGGGCGGGGTGAAAATCCGGTTCTCCACATGGCCATCGGCAAAGACCAGCACCACCAGCGCCCGGTCATGCCCCAGCCCGACAAATTCGATATGCTTGATCGGCGCCTCGTGTTTCGGCGCCAGCACCAGTGAGGCGCCCTGCGTCGCCCCCGACAATGCCGACCCGATCCGGTCCAGCAGGCCCGACACATCCGAACTACTGTCGCCTACGGTCGCATCCAGCATCGCCCGGTCGGCCGACCCCAGATCGCCCACCTCGAGCAAGCCGTCGACAAACATCCGCAGCCCCTGCTGCGTCGGCACCCGCCCGGCCGACACATGCGGCGACCCCAGCAGCCCGAAGTATTCCAAGTCCTGCATCACATTGCGAATCGTTGCGGCCGACACCTTCTCGCTCATCGTCCGCGTCAGCGTCCGCGAGCCCACCGGCTCCCCGGTTGACAGATAGCCTTCGACCACCCGCCGGAACACTTCCCGCGACCGGTCGTTCAACTCATTGAGGATCTTTGTCGTCTCGTTCATTCTCAACATCGGCCCGGTCGGAAGGCACGCCGGACCCAATCTAGACGCCTCTTGCCTTCCGCACCGACACGGGACTATCCCCACGGCAACGAAAAGAGGGCCACATGCGACCATCAGGACGAAATTTAAGCGAAATGCGCGCGGTTTCAATCGAAACCGGGATCACGAAACATGCAGAGGGTTCCTGCCTGATCAAGGTAGGCGACACCCATGTCATCTGCACCGCCACGATCGAAGAGCGCGTGCCGCCCTTCATCAAGGGCTCTGGCCTCGGCTGGGTGACGGCGGAATATGGCATGCTGCCGCGCTCCACCTCCTCCCGCATGCGGCGCGAGGCGGCTTCGGGCAAGCAGGGCGGCCGGACCGTGGAAATCCAGCGCCTGATCGGTCGCTCCCTCCGGGCGGGCGTCGACCGGGTTGCCATGGGCGAACGCCAGATCAGCATCGACTGTGACGTGATCCAGGCCGATGGCGGCACCCGCTGCGCCTCCATCACCGGGGGCTGGGTTGCGCTGCGTCTTGCGGTGAACAAATTGATGAAAGCAGGCGTAATAGTGACTGATCCGCTGGTGGATCCGGTCGCTGCCGTCTCCTGCGGCATCTACGCCGGCCAGCCCGTTCTCGACCTCGACTATCCCGAGGACTCCGAGGCCGGCGTCGACGGCAATTTCATCATGACCGGCTCCGGCAAACTGATCGAGGTTCAGATGTCCGCTGAAGGCTCCACCTTCTCCCGCGACCAGATGAACCAGCTGATGGACCTCGCCGACAAGGGCGTGAAGGAGCTGGTCGAAATCCAGAAGGCCGCCTGTGCCTGATCCTGTGCCTGATCCTGTCCGCAAGTTCGACGGCACGGAGCTGGTCATCGCCAGCCACAACAAGGGCAAGCTGCGCGAAATCGCGGAGCTGCTCCGCCCCTTCGGGATCACGGTGACCAATGCCGCCGATCACGGGCTGGACGAGCCGGAAGAGACGGAAAGCACCTTTGTCGGCAATGCCCGGATCAAGGCGCATTACGCCGCCAAGGCCACCGGCCTGCCTGCCCTGTCAGATGATAGCGGTATCACGGTGGATGCGCTTGACGGCGCGCCGGGCGTCTACACTGCCGACTGGGCCGAAACGCCCAATGGCCGCGACTTCCCTATGGCCATGACCAAGGTGTGGACCCTGCTGGAGGAGAAGGCCGCACCCACCCCCCGCACCGCCGCCTTTCACTGCACGCTCGTCCTCGCCTGGCCCGACGGCCATGATGAGGTCTTTGCCGGGCGCGTCGACGGTCAGGTGGTCTGGCCGATGCGCGGCGAGAATGGCTTTGGCTTCGACCCGGTGTTCCTGCCGGACGGCCACAGCCAGACCTTCGGCGAGATGACCCCGGAAGAAAAAGCGCCCCTCACCCATCGCGCCGACGCTTTCCGCAAACTCGTGCAGGGCTGTTTTGCCTGACGACTGGGAAAACGGCGGATTCGGGGTCTATATCCACTGGCCCTTCTGCCAGGCCAAATGCCCCTATTGCGACTTCAACTCGCATGTTTCCCGGCAGATCGACCAGAAACAGTGGCTCGCCGCCTATCTCTCCGAACTGGACCGCAACGCAGCTGAAACCCCCGGCCGGGTCGTGTCGTCTGTCTTTTTCGGCGGTGGCACCCCCAGCCTGATGGAGCCGGAGGTCGTCGCGGACATCATAGACCGGATCAACACGCTCTGGCCCCGCGCCAACGACCCTGAAATCACGCTTGAAGCCAACCCCGGATCTATCGAATCCAGCCGGTTTAGAGACTATCGGAGCGCAGGCGTCACCCGCGTCTCCATGGGTCTTCAAGCACTCAATGACCGTGATCTGCAGCGCCTTGGCCGTATTCACACGGTCGACGAAGCCCTGCGCGCCTTCGATATCGCCCGGGATACGTTCGACCGGGTCAGTTTCGATATGATTTATGCGCGCCAGGATCAGACCCCCCAGGACTGGCGACAGGAACTGACCCGCGCCCTGAGCTACGCGATCGACCACATCTCCCTCTACCAGCTGACCATCGAACAGGGCACAGCCTTTGGTGACCGCTACAATATCGGCAAGCTGCGCGGCCTTCCCAATGACGACGACGCCGCAGAGATGTACGACATCACGCAGGAGGTCACAGAGAAAGCCGGTTACCTGACCTACGAGGTCTCAAACCACGCCAAACCGGGCGCAGAGTCCCGTCACAATAGTCTCTATTGGCGGTACGGAGACTATATCGGTATTGGTCCCGGCGCTCATGGCCGGATCACGCTGAACCATCGGCGAACCGCAACCGAAGCGATCCGTATGCCCAATGCCTGGCTTTCCGCCGCCCTCGCCGGCAATGGCGACGCGTCACGTGAATCCCTTTCGCAGGACGAAGAGATCACCGAATTCCTCCTCATGGGAATGCGCCTGGCGGAAGGCATCGACCTCACCAGATACGAAGCGCTTTCCGGCCGCCCCCTCTCCCCTTCATCCATTTCCAACCTAAATGAGATAGGTATGACAGAGCTCTCCGGCACACGCCTGCGCGCAACGCGGGACGGCCGGATGGTGCTCAACTCGGTTATCGGCGCATTGTTGGAGTGACGGATGCGACTTCTCTGGCTGATCTTGGGCGGGCTGAGCCTGATCTGCGGATTGGCTGGTATTGTCCTGCCACTCGTCCCGACCGTACCCTTCATGATCCTTGCCGCCTTCTGCTTTGCCCGGTCGTCTGAACGCATGCACGACTGGATGCTCGCCCATCCGACCTTTGGACCCCCCATTCAGGACTGGCGCACGCACGGCGCAATTTCGACGCGCGGAAAGAAAATGGCCACGCTGGGATGCGTGGCCGTTCTGCTTATCACAGTTATTCTTGGCCTGGCGATAAAGCTCATCGCCGTTCAGATCATCACGCTGTCCTGCGTGATGATCTTTATCTGGACCCGACCTACCGCCCCGCGCTGAGCAGACGGCAGAGATCATCCAGATCCTCAAGCGTTTCGTACCGGATCGTCAACGTACCGCCTTCCGTTCCCGCTATATGATTAACGGAAACTTTCATCCGAAGACTCGCAGAGAGATCACCCTCCAATGCCTTGGTATCCGCGTCTTTGTCCGAATTCGGGCTAGGCGACTTCGCCTTTGGCTCCGCATCCGGCTTCTTCAGCAGCTTTTCAGTTTCACGAACCGAAAGCCCATCCCGCACAATCCGCGCCGCCAGATCAGACGCATTCTCCGCTGTAACCAATGTACGCGCATGACCGGCAGAAAGCCGGCCATCCTTCAGCATATCCTGGACATCTTCGGGCAGGTTCAGCAATCGAAGCAGGTTCGCGATGTGGCTCCGGCTCTTTCCCAAGGCTTCAGCCAACTTTTCCTGCGTATGACCAAACCGGTCCATCAGCTGACGGTAGCCCGCGGCCTCTTCGATCGCATTTAGATCCGCGCGCTGAATATTCTCAATGATCGCGACTTCCAGCACTTCGGTGTCATCAAATTCGCGCACAAGAACAGGAATTTCATGCAGCTGAGCAATCTGCGCTGCCCGCCACCGCCGTTCGCCGGCAACGATCTCGTACCCTTCATTGCGTTCGCGGACAATCAGCGGCTGAATAATGCCCTTTTCCTTAATGGAGCGCGCCAGCTCTTCAAGCTGATCCTGAGTAAAGCTCCGCCGCGGCTGATCTGGATTGGGGAAAATCTGCTCGATCGGCACCAGAGTGTCGGCGCGTCGAGGGGCCCCGCCGGCCTCAAACCCATCGTTTCGCCCGCTATCATCAACATCCGCCATAAGCGCAGAAAGCCCGCGCCCCAATCCCCTGCCTTTTGGACCTTTTGACATGCCCCTACCCTTTCGTCATTTCGTTGTTCATCAGAAACTCTTTTGCCAGCTCCCGATATGCCAGCGCGCCTTTTGACTGGCTGTCGAATTCCAGCACAGGCATCGCATAGGACGGTGCTTCGCTGACCCGGACATTCCGGGGAATGCGGGTTCGAAACACGATATCGCCAAGATTCTCTCGCGCATCTGCCTCAACCTGTTGCGACAGGTTGTTCCGCGCGTCGAACATGGTCAGCACAACTCCCTCGATCCGCAGCTTGGAATTCGCGGACTGACGCACCTCGCGAATTGTCAGCATCAGCTGCGACAGACCTTCCAGGGCGAAAAACTCGGTTTGCAACGGGACCAGAACGGAATGCGCGGCGACCATGGCGTTGACCGTCAAAAGGTTAAGCGACGGAGGGCAATCGATCAGGACAAAGTCGAACGCATATTGTTCCATCGCAGGCTGCCTCAGCGCGTCGTGAAGCAGAAAGCTGCGCTTTTCATTTGCGATCAGCTCGATATCGGCAGAGCTCAGGTCGACCGTCGACGGCACAATCGAGATGTTTTCGAACTCCGTCGGAAGGATCACGTCCTGCAGCATCGCGTCATCCAGGATCAGCTCATAGGTCGTGTTTTCCCGCGCCTCAATATCGATCCCCAATCCGGTGGACGCATTGCCCTGCGGATCCAGATCGATAATGAGGATCTTCCACCCAAGCTCGGACAACGCAGCGGCAAGATTGATTGTCGTCGTTGTCTTACCTACGCCGCCCTTCTGGTTCGCCACAGCGACGATCTTGGGCTCATGTACCCTGATGAGATCAGACATGCTCTATATTCCTGAAAGCCAAAACCACTGCCTCTTGTTCTGTTTTACTCTGACGTATATCGACCTGGAAGCGCCAGCGTTCTTTTGCTTTGGCGACCTCGCTCGACCATTGCCTTCCCTTCAGAAAGACCCCCGTTACGGCCGGCGCCCCATGCAGCGCGACATAACCAAGCAACGTATCCAGATCAGCCAGCGCACGGGCCGAGATAACGTCGGCCGCCTGAGGCTCCAGCTCCTCGATCCTGCTGGTTATCACCGTTGCCGACACGCCGGTTTCGCGTATCACACTACGCAGGAAGGCGCTTTTCCTCTGGTCGGACTCAACAAGGCTTACCATGACATCCGGCCTTTGCTCCGCCGCAAGGATCGCAACGACCAGCCCGGGAAAGCCGCCGCCGCTTCCCAGATCAACCCAGGACACCGCGCGGTCTGGGCACAGGTCAAAAATCTGAGCGGAATCCTGAAAGTGGCGCTGGACCGCATTCGCCAAGGTAGACTTTGCCACCAGGTTGATCTTCGTATTCCACTTTAAAAGCAGGTCCTGATATAGCGTGAGCCTTTCCAATGTTTCACGTGAAACATCCGAAAATTCGTCAGCACTCAGGATCATGCCGACTTGTCCTTCATGACCCGACGCACACGCGCCAGAAGCAAAGTCAGCGCGGCGGGAGTCATCCCCTCCACAGTAGACGCCTGTGCTATATTTGACGGGCGGAGCACCGACAGCTTTTTTCTCAGCTCATTGGACAGGCCATCCATGGACGCATAATCGAAATTCGGAGGAATGACATGCGCCTCATCACGCTTTACCACCTCGGCATCACGTTCCTGCCGAACGATATAGCTGGCATAGGTCGCATCCCGCTCTAATTGAGCGCGTACATCAGCATCAAAATTGGCAAAGGTCGGATCCAGAGACTCAATCACCTCAAAGTCGACACCGGGAATGGCCAGAAGCTCATACCCATTCCGGCGCGCCCCGTCCTGGCTGAGGTGAATTTTTCCGACCAGCTCCTTCGGGGTAAAGGTCTTGGCTTCGAGAACCTCCCGACCGCGCTCGATCTTTTCCATTTTGTGCTGAAACGCTTTTCCTCGCTCCGCTTTGACCAGACCGACAGCCAATCCAAACGGCGTTAGCCTTTGATCCGCATTGTCGGCACGTAGCGAGAGGCGAAATTCAGCGCGGGACGTGAACATTCGATAGGGCTCCGTGACCCCCCGCGTCGTCAGATCGTCGATCATCACTCCAATGTACGAACTACGACGACTGAATATCGCCGGCTCACGGCCCAAGGCCTCGCTGGCCGCATTTGCACCTGCAACAAGTCCCTGCGCCGCTGCTTCCTCATATCCGGTTGTGCCGTTAATCTGGCCCGCGAGAAACAGCCCGGGAACAGATTTGACTGACAGTCGAAGATCAAGCGCCCGGGGGTCTACGTAATCATATTCAATCGCATAACCGGGCTGGAGAATTTTTGCCTCCTCCAGCCCGCGGATTGTGCGGACGTAGTCGTGCTGAACAGATTCCGGCAGAGATGTCGAAATCCCATTCGGATAAATCGTATGATCATCCAGCCCCTCAGGCTCCAGAAAAATCTGATGCGAGGTCTTATCCGCAAACCGGACAACCTTATCCTCTATAGAGGGACAGTATCTCGGGCCAATCCCCTCAATATGTCCTCCATACATGGCGGATTTCTGCAGGTTGGACTGGATGATATCATGCGTTTTCTGGTTCGTATGTGTGATCCCGCAGGATATCTGTTTCGCGCTGACACCCCGGGACATGAAGGAAAACAGCACCGGCTCACTATCGCCGGGCTGCGCCTCAAGTATTTCCCAGTTGATTGTCCGGCCATCCAGCCGCGGCGGCGTGCCAGTCTTCAGCCGCCCAAGCGGAAGATCGAAACTATCCATTCGTTCAACCAGTTTGACGGAGGGACGATCCCCGATGCGGCCACCGGGCCGGGATTGATCCCCGATGTGAATGACCCCGCGCAGGAACGTCCCGGTGGTCAAAACAACGGAACGCGCGGCGATCACGGTTCCATCTTCAAGCACCACACCCGCGACGCGGTCGCCCTGCATACGCAGGTCGACCGCTTCGCCTTCCACAATCGTCAGGTTCTCCGTCCCGGCCATCTCGGCCAGCATTTCGGTTCGATAAATTTTCCGATCTGCCTGTGCGCGCGGCCCCTGCACCGCTGGCCCCTTACGTCGGTTCAAAAGCCGGAACTGGATACCGGCCTTATCCGCAATGCGGCCCATCACGCCATCCAGGGCGTCAACCTCTCGCACAAGGTGACCCTTCCCCAAACCGCCAATCGCGGGGTTGCAGGACATCACGCCAATGCCGTCGCGCCGCAACGTTAAAAGTACTGTCCGAGCGCCCATCCTCGCAGCCGCCGCAGCAGCGTCACATCCTGCATGGCCACCGCCCACCACGACTACATCGAAATCGAATTGTTTCACGTGAAACACTCCTACTTCCCAATGCAAAAGCTTGAGAAAATATCATCCAGCAACATTTCTACATCCACGCGTCCTACCAGAGAATCGAGCGCGCGAACAGCCGTCCGAAGCTCCTCGGCCGCCAGCTCTGCATGCTCCGATCCCAGGGATACAAGTCGAAGCGCCGCCTCCAACCCCTCCCCCGCGCGCTGCATGGCAATGCGGTGGCGTTCTCGCGTAGCCAGCCCGGACTGTCCGGCCAAATCCGATAGACGCGTCTGGATATCTCGTAAAAGCTGATCCACCCCAAAACCGGTCTTCCCGGAAATACTGCCAGGCACGTCCCCAAGAATATCCGCCTTGGCCTGCAAAACGATATCGCCTTTCAGAGGCGCCATCTCAGGCACATCCCCCGGGGCAATCAGAAACACGCGCATATCCGCGGCTGTCGCCCGGTCCCGAGCGCGTTGCACACCGATCGCTTCGACAACGTCCGATGTCTCCCGTAGTCCCGCCGTATCCAGCACCGTCACGGCCAAGCCACCCAGATCCATCCGAACCTCGATAACGTCGCGCGTGGTTCCGGCCACATCCGAGGTAATCGCCGCATCGCGCCCCACCAGAGCATTCAGCAAAGTCGACTTGCCGACATTTGGCGCCCCGATAATCGCAACCTCGAAGCCGTCACGAATACGCTCCGCGAAGCCCACACCCATAACCTCATGAGACAGGCTGTCGCGAACACGTTCCAGCAGTTCCGTCACCTCGGGCGACACATCCACCGGCACGTCTTCATCCGCAAAATCGATCGTCGCCTCGATCAGGGCCGCCGCCCGGATCAGATCGCGCCGCCAGTCTTCCGCCCGCCTCCCCAGATCGCCGGACAGGACGCGCTGCGCCTGACGCCGCTGCACCTCCGTCTCCGCCTCGATCAGATCGGCCAAGCCTTCGACCTGCGCCAGGTCGAGCTGCCCATTCTCCAGCGCCCGTCGGGTAAACTCCCCGGCCTCCGCCGCGCGCAGCCCCTCCATCTCGGACAGCGCCCGCAGCAGAGAGGCGACAACCGCCGTCGACCCATGCGTCTGAAACTCCGCCACCTTCTCCCCGGTGAAACTCGCCTTCTCCGCAAAGGTCAGAACGAGCGCTTCGTCCAGCACCACCCCATCCCACCGCAGCACCCGCAACCCAGCCTGCCGAGGTTCCGGGACCGAACCGCACAGCTGCGCCACCGCCTGCCAGGCCAAAGGGCCCGACAAACGCACAATAGCGACGCCCGCTTTCCCGGGCGCCGTGGCCTGCGCAAAGATCGTATCCATCAGCGCCCCTCCCGAGGCCCCACAGCCAACCCGGAGGTCAGCCGTTCATAGATTCGAAAAACTCGGAATTTGTCTTCGTCTGCTTCAGCTTCGAGATCAGGAATTCGATCGCATCCGTCGTCCCCATCGGGTTCAGAATACGCCGCAGCACAAAGGTCTTCTGCAGGTCGATCTTGTCGGTCAGAAGGTCTTCCTTCCGGGTGCCGGACTTCAGGATATCCATCGCCGGATAGACGCGCTTGTCCGCCACTTTCCGATCCAGCACGATCTCGGAGTTACCCGTACCTTTAAATTCTTCGAAGATGACCTCGTCCATCCGCGATCCGGTATCGATCAGCGCGGTAGCGATAATGGTCAGCGATCCACCCTCTTCGATGTTCCGCGCCGCCCCGAAGAACCGCTTCGGTCGCTGCAGAGCATTCGCATCAACACCACCCGTAAGCACTTTACCAGAGCTCGGCACCACAGTGTTGAAGGCACGACCAAGTCTTGTGATCGAGTCGAGAAGGATCACAACATCTCGTTTATGTTCCACAAGGCGCTTGGCCTTCTCGATCACCATCTCGGACACGGCCACGTGGCGCGTCGCCGGCTCGTCAAAGGTGGAGGAAATCACCTCCCCCTTCACCGTCCGCTGCATATCCGTCACTTCTTCCGGACGTTCGTCAATCAGAAGAACGATCAGGTAGCACTCGGGATGGTTGGTCTCGATCGACTTGGCGATGTTCTGCAGCAGCACCGTCTTACCGGTCCGCGGCGGCGCCGTGATCAGCGACCGCTGCCCCTTCCCGATCGGCGCCACCAGATCGATGATCCGGGCGGAACGATCCTTGATCGTCGGGTCCTCGATCTCCATCTTCAGACGCTGGTCCGGATAGAGCGGCGTGAGGTTGTCAAAGGACACCTTGTGGCGCGCCTTCTCCGGGTCCTCGAAGTTGATGGAGCTCACCGTGGTCAGCGCGAAATAGCGCTCGTTCTCGTCGGGCTGCACCATCAGCCCCTCGACCGTATCGCCGGTCCGCAGCGAATACTGGCGGATCATGTCGGGCGAAACATAGATGTCATCCGGACCCGGCAGGTAGTTGGCCTCCGGCGAGCGCAGGAAGCCAAAGCCGTCCTGCAGCACTTCCAGCACGCCGTCGCCGCCGATCTCCCAGTCTTCATCCGCGCGTTCGCGCAGGATCTGGAACATCATCTCGCCCTTCCGCATGGTCGAGGCGTTCTCGATCTCCAGCTCCTCTGCCATCGCAAGCAGATCCTTCGGGCTCTTCGCCTTCAGGTCGGACAGGTTGAGACGTTCATTGCTCATGGAATACTCCGACGACCGGCCCTCGGGCACGCGGTCTATATTTCTTCGGGAATCGTCACACCCGGACGGGTGGCTTGGGCCGGGTATCTAGGGACCACAGCCCGCCAAGTCAATCCGGCTTCAGAATTTCACCACAACCGACAGCACAATGAGGATCATCAGCAACGTCGGTAGCTCGTTCATCATCCGGTACTGGCGCCCAGTGACCTTGTTCGTACCCGCCGCCAGGTCCTTCAGGCGCCATCCCAGCCAGTGATGGAACCAGGTCATGGCAATCACGCCCAGGGTCTTCGTCCAGGGCCAGACGGCGCTCCAGTCGACGATACCGGGCGTTAACACAAGCAGGATACCAAAGACCCAGGTCGCAATGCTCGCGGGGTTCATGATCAGCTTGAAAAGTTTTCGCTCCATCATCCGGAACATTTCTTCGGTCTGCGCGTTATCAGCCTGTTCGACGTGATGTACGAAAAGCCTGGGAAGGTAAAACAGACCCGCCATCCAGGAAATCACCGCCATGATGTGCAGTGATTTGGTCCAGGGATACAGACCACTCAGCGTATCTGAGAAGAGATCGAACATGGGCGCCTCGTTCTGACAGGCTTCCCTAATAAGAAATAAATAAGAAGAAAAGATTGTAGTTATTTGTAGGCTTGCGGATTTCTGTGGATTATCCGGGTCTCAACACACTTCCCCACAAACGATCTGATCTGTGGATGAACCTGTGCAGGGGCTGAGGGCTGTACTGCATACATGTCAGATTTCACAATAATCGCAGATAGTTGGACCGTTACATCGCAAGTTGACAGGCTTGGGATGAAAACTTGGGTCACTTCTGGGATCATGCAAGAATTCCAGATAGGACAGTTATCCTTACTCGCAGGGGTATGACGACCTGAAGGACTCGGGAGAACCGGGATAACTTCGGCCCCCTTGCCTCAGACCTGTTAATTCTTCAGTAACCATCCTGAATGTTCACCAGAGATTTTCCCCGGCTTTGTCCACATGCCTGACCTGATCCTTGCCTCTGGTTCCGCCATCCGGGCTGAACTTCTGACCGGTTCTGCCGTGCCCTTCCGGGTGCGGACGGCCCCGGTAGATGAGGCGGCGATCAAGCAATCGCTACTCGCCGAAGGTCACCGCCCCCGCGATATTGCCGATGCCCTGGCAGAGGCCAAGGCGCAGCGTGTCGGGATGAAGGAGCCGGAGCATTTCGTTTTGGGCTGCGATCAGGTGCTCGACCTCGACGGTCAGCTTCTGTCCAAGCCCGAAACGCGCGAAGAGCTGGCCGCGCAGCTTTCCGCCATGTCCGGTAAGACCCACAAGCTCTTCTCCGCTGCCGTGATCTTTCATGAAACCCGGCCCATCTGGCGCTTTGTCGGTGAGGCGCGGCTGACGATGAAAACGCTGAGTTCAGCCTATATAGAGACATATCTTGACCGGAACTGGCCCGAGGTCAGCCACAGCGTCGGCGGCTACATGATCGAAAAGGAAGGGCCGCGCCTTTTCTCCCGTGTCGACGGGGATCACTTCTCCATCCTTGGCCTGCCGCTGCTGCCACTTCTTGCCTATCTCGAAACGCGCGGAGTGATCGCAACGTGACAGAACTCCCCCGCATTCCCCTGGCTGGCGTGATCGGCGCTCCGGTTGCGCATTCCAAATCGCCGCTGCTGTTCCGTCACTGGCTCGACACCTACCGCCTGCCCGGCCACTACGTCCCGCTGCATGTTGATCCGGGTGATTTCGAAGAGGTTCTGAGGTCGCTCCCTAAACTTGGTTTTGTCGGCGCCAACGTCACGATCCCACACAAGACTGCCCTGATCGGGATTGCGGATGACGTCACAGACCGCGCCCGCCAGATCGGCGCCGCGAACACGGTGACATTCCGGGATGGCCGTATCCATGCTGACAATACCGACGGCTACGGCTTTATCGAAAACCTCCTCCAATCCGCCCCCGAATGGTCCGCTGCCGCTGGTCCCGCGCTCATCCTTGGCGCAGGCGGTGCGGCCCGCGCCGTGATTCACGCCATGCTGGAGGCCGGCGCCCCGGAAATCTGGCTCGCCAACCGCAGCCGCGACAAGGCAGAGGCGCTGGCGGATCACTTCGGCGCCCGTGTTATTCCCGTCGATTGGGCTGGAATAGCGACACATCTACACGCCGCCCATACCGTGATCAACACGACCTCCCTCGGCATGGCTGGCAAAACCGAACTGACGCTCGACCTCGATGGCCTTCACTCCGGTCAGTTGGTCACCGATATTGTCTACACCCCGCTCGAAACCCGCCTATTGAGGGAAGCCAGCGCTCGCGGGTGCAAAACTGTCGATGGCCTGGGCATGCTGCTGCACCAGGCCGTGCCCGGTTTCGAACGCTGGTTCGGCCAAAGACCCGAAGTCACCGAGGCCCTGCGCAGGACCATTCTTTCATGACCTATCTCATCGGCCTCACCGGCTCCATCGGCATGGGCAAATCCACCACGGCCAAGATGTTTGCTGAGGAAGGTTGCGCTGTCTGGGATGCGGACGCGGCCGTGCACCGGCTTTATTCCAAGGGTGGCGCGGCGGTGGAGCCCTTTCGCACCGCCTTCCCCGCCGCCGTGATCGACGATGCCGTCTCCCGCGACGCGCTGAAAACCGCGATTGCGCAGGATCCCGGTGCCCTGCGCCAGATCGAGACGATCGTTCACCCGCTGGTCGCCCAGGACCGTCAGGCGTTCATCGACCAGACGGAGGCGGCCATCATCGTCCTCGACATCCCGCTCCTTTTTGAAGGAAGCGGTCACAAGATGGTCGATCTGACCGTTTGCGTCTCTGTTCCGCCCGAATTGCAGCGCGAACGGGTCCTGGCACGCGGCACGATGACGGAAGAGCAATTCGAAATGATCAAAGCCAAACAGATGCCCGATGACCAGAAACGCGCTCTGGCAGATCGGGTGATCATCACCGATACTCTCGACCATGCCCGCGCCCAGGTGCGGGCGATTGTTGCCGAAATCAGGGAGAAGATCGAAAATGCGTGAGATTGTCCTCGATACGGAAACAACCGGCTTCGACCCCTTCCAGGGCGACCGCATCGTAGAGATCGGTGCGGTCGAGCTGCACAACCACGTTCCCACCGGAAAGACCTATCACGTCTATATCAACCCGGAACGGTCGATGCCTCAGGAAGCCTTCGAGGTGCATGGCCTTGGCGACGACTTCCTGCGCGACAAACCGAAATTCGCCCAGATCGCACAGGGTTTTCTCGATTTCGTCGGCGATGCAAAGCTTGTGATCCATAACGCCAGCTTTGACATGAAATTCCTGAACGCAGAACTGGGCTGGTTGAACCTGCGTCAGCTTCCCATGGATCAGGCCATCGACACGCTGCTGATCGCACGACAGCGGTTTCCGGGCTCCCCGGCGTCGCTGGATGCGCTCTGCCGGCGGTTCGGGATCGACAATTCATCGCGTACGCTGCACGGCGCGCTGCTCGACAGTGAAATTCTGGCCGAGGTCTATCTGGAACTGGTGGGCGGCCGGCAACCGGATTTTACCCTCGCCACCGAGAACGACAGCTCCGCATCCGACGCGGGTGACGCATGGCGCCCCCAACCGCGTCAGACGGCGCTTCCCCCGCGCGTTACGGAAGAAGAGGCCGCCGCCCATGCCGAATTTGTGGCAAAACTGGGCGACGACGCGGTCTGGAGAAAGTATCAGGCCTGAGGCGCGTTCTGCGTCTGCATGCGCCGCTGCAGCTCTTGCCGGTACAGAGCCACGAAATCGATGTTTTCGAGGTTGAGCGGCGGGAAGCCACCGTCACGGGTCACATCGGACACGATCCGGCGGACAAACGGGAACAGAAGCCGCGGGCATTCGATCAGAAGGAAGGGATGCAGCTGGTCTTCGGCAACGCCTTCGATGTTGAAGATGCCGGAATATTCCAGCTCCAGCAGGAACAGCGCGTCATCGGTGCCCTTGGCAACCGATTTGACCGTCAGCTTCATCGTCACGTCGTACTGATGTTCCGTGTCCCGCTTTTTCGCATCCAGCGCGACCTGCACCTTCACGTCAGGCTGGACATTCGCCGCAGCAGGCTTGCGCGCAAGGATATTTTCGAAAGACATGTCGCGGACGAATTGCGACAGGATGTTCAGCTTCACTTCCGGCGCCTGCTGGGCTGCGGCACCATTTTCGGTTTCGGCCATAATTCTCTCCAAAGGATCGTCAATCGCACTGGCATCTAGCAGGATTGACCGCGCGCCTCAATGGCGCTGCGGTCCTGCCGTCTCAGTGCCGGGTCCAGCCAGAGGGGTGATGCGTCGGACGTTTGGGCGGATCGACCTCATGATAGGTCCCGTCGATCACATCCTCTGTCCCGCGTTCCGTCCCGGGGCCACGCGGACGGGTTGGGCCGGAGGAGGCGCCAAAGGACACGCTCTGAACATTCACATTCCGCTTCAGCCATCTGAATGCGGCGCGGCGCAGCGGCGGCGTGAGAAGCGCAAAGCCAACCGCATCGGTAAAGAACCCGGGCGTCACAAGCAGCACGCCGGCCACCAAAATCATGGCAGCCTCGGCCAGTGGTTCTGCCGGATCAGACAATTCGGAAAAACTCCGCCGGATATTGTTCATCGCCATTGCGCCCTGCGTCCGCACCAGCCAGGTGCCCAGCAGCGCCGTTCCCAGCACAACAGCCAGCGTCCAGCCCAGCCCCATGACGCCCCCCACCTGAATGAAAAGCGCAATTTCGATCATCGGGATGGCCACGAAAGCCAGAAGCAGCCACATGACAGCTCTCCTTTCTCAATTGGGCGGTGCGGTAGACTTGTCCGCACCCGTCACCTACATAGGAAGCAACTGTATCGTCTTCCATGGCTCAGGGCCGAAGGACCGAAATGAATTCGCCATTGCTTCAGCTTCTTGTACTCGCAGGAATCGCCGTTTTCCTCATCCTCAGATTGCGATCCGTGCTTGGCACGCGGGACGGGTATGAGAAACCACAGGTCAAAACTCCGGAACCCGCGCAACGTCGCCAGACTGATTTTGAGGTGATTGAAGGCGGTCCGGATCCCGATATCATCGACCACGTCCCGGCGGACAGCCCGGCGGCGAATGCCCTCGCCCAGATGAAACGGCTGGAACCGTCCTTCTCGGTTGGTGAGTTCCTCTCCGGCGCCCGCGGGGCTTATGAGATGATCCTCATGAGCTTTGAGCGGGGCGATCTGGAAGAGATCAAGCCGTTCCTCAGCGCAGAGGTTTACGAAAGTTTCGCTCTGGTCGTGAATGAGAGAGAGGCGAAGGGCCTGAAAATCGACGCTGAATTTGTTGGTGTCAAAGAGCTGCAGCTGGTCGATGCCGAAATTGACGAAAGCTCTGAGGCAGAGCTGACTGTTCGCTTCGTCGGTCAGCTTAAGAACGCGGTTTACGATCGTGACGGCAACCTGGCCGAAGGTGATCCGAACGCGATCAAGACCCAGCGGGACGTTTGGACCTTTGCCCGGATCATGGGCAGCGACGATCCGAACTGGCAACTGGTCGCGACAGGCGAATGAGACTGGCGCGGCTGGCCACATTGCTAGCCGCGTTGACTCTGCCGGGTGCAGGGCTTGCTGCGGATCTGACGTTCAAAATCCTCGATTTCTCGGATCTCGACGGATGGGAGTCCGACGATCACGGCGCGGCGCTGCAGACCTTCCTCAACACCTGCGGCGATCTCGACTCTCCGGATTGGGGATCGATCTGTGCGCTTGCCCGAACACAGAAAAACGCCCGGACGTTTTTTGAACTGTTTTTCACCCCGGTCTTGATCGAAGACGGCAGCCCGGCTCTTTTCACAGGGTATTTCGAACCTGAACTCTCAGGCTCTGCCTTTCCGACCGCCCGCTTCAGATACCCGGTGTACCGCATGCCGCCCGAAGCCAGCGGCACCTGGCTGTCCCGGAGGGAGATCGAGCAGTCGGGTATCCTCCAGAACCGTGGGCTCGAAATCGCCTGGGTCGACGACCCGGTGGAACTGTTTTTTCTGCAAATTCAGGGCTCAGGCCGCATCAGGATGCAGGATGGCTCTGTCGTGCGGGTGGGCTACGGCGGCAAGAACGGCCACGAATACCGATCCATCGGGCAGGAGCTGGTCCGCCGCGGCACCTATCAACCGCATCAGGTTTCCGCCCAGGTGATCAAGAACTGGGTGCGGCGAAATCCTGTCGATGGGGCAGAGCTGCTGCGTCACAACCCGTCCTTCGTTTTCTTTCGTGAAATAGGCTCTGTTCCGGCAGAACTTGGCCCGCTCGGGGCGATGAACCGGTCTATCACCGCCGGGCGGAGCATCGCGGTTGATCCCGCCGTCACGCCGCTCGGCTCGCCCGTCTGGATTGAAAAGGCCGGCGCGACCCCGATGAACCGGCTGATGATTGCACAGGATACCGGCTCTGCCATCAAAGGCGCGCAACGGGCGGATGTCTTTGTCGGAACAGGAGACAGCGCCGGGCGCGAAGCCGGCCGTATGCGCGACCCCGGCCGCATGGTGGTGCTGATGCCCATCCAGCGCGCCTATGCCATGTTGCCGGAGGAAAATCTGTGACCCGCCGGCTGAAACCGGAGGAAATCGAGCTCTGGAAAAAGGTGGCAGGCTCGGCGGAGCGGCTGAGCCTCGCGAAACCGCCACCGCCAGCCGACCGCAAACGCCCCGTCAAACCGGAGCCGAAACCGAAACCGGCAAAACCGTTGCCGCAGTTTCGTATCGGCCAGACGGGCAGGGGGGACGGGCCTGGACATGCATTTATGTCATCCGTCGCCGACCAGCTGCACAATGCGCCGGTCCACATGGATCGCAAGACCCATACCCGCATGACGCGCGGCAAGCTGAAACCCGAGGCACGTCTGGATTTGCACGGTATGACCATGGACCGGGCCCATCCCGAACTGACCGGATTTATCCTCCGGTCGGCGCGCGAGGGGCGGCGGCTGGTCCTTGTGATTACCGGCAAAGGCAAGGACCGGGACGAAGGCGGCCCCATTCCTGTTCGTCAGGGCGTGCTGCGCCATCAGGTGCCCCACTGGCTGACTGTTCCGCCGCTGGCGCAGCTGGTGCTTCAGGTGACCCCGGCGCACAACCGGCACGGCGGCGGCGGCGCCTATTACGTCTATCTGCGCCGGTTGTGATCAGTAGGTCACAAGCCCCGGCGACAGGATCATCCGCGTCGCTTTACGCACAGTGATCACCGTCCCCGCAAGCGGATCGGACTGTCCCTGCGCAAAGCTCCGGTTCAGCGCCGCCCCTTTGGACAACAAAGAGATCAGCGCAGAGGATGTCCCGATCGCAAAATGATTGTCCCGGGCGGTACCGGAAAAGGCGGTCATATCCACAACCGTCACCGGAATATCGCCGAGTTCCTCAAGGTTAGACACGATTCCCAGACGTTCGGACCGACCGTTCACCCGCGAGGACAGTCGCAAAGCCGGGTCCCGCTGCGACACAAGGATCGCGAAAGGCTGGGGCAGCGCTGTGATCCGCCGCGCCTGCGCCCGGAACAGGTTGATGTCGATATCAGGCGAGATCAGCACCAGCCCGTCCAGTTCCCGTTGCAGCAGCCCGGGATCGACAAGGTCCATCTGCCGGACCGTCTCCATCACCAGAAGCCCGCCCATGGAATGTCCGACCAGCAGCACATTCTCTGCATTGCTGGCAAACACATCGCGCAGCAGGCTCTCCAGCCCGTCGCGGGAAAACAGCGCGGAATCCCTGTCATGCGTATATCCCAGCGGATGCGCAGCGCTGGGCCAGGAATAGGCGATGGACACGCCGGGCAGCTGAAAATCCTCGCTCAGCTGCGCCAGCCGCACGACGCTCCACCCAAAGCTGGTGTTGTAGCCGTGAACAAAGATCACCACCTCCCGCTGTGACCGGGGCAGGGCGGACAGCCGCTGACGTAGCGCCTGCCGGAACTGGGCGCGCTCACCCAGTGCGGTTTCCGCAGTCAGCATGAAATCGGTCTTGGGGTTGGCCGCACGCGGTCCGAAATTCAGCGATCCCGGCTCTCTTTCAGGCGGAACAGAGACGGAAACATTCAGATAACGCAGCTTTTCCGATCTATGCCCGTCCAGGAACCCGTCGGCGGACCGCGCCCGGTCCGTCACGACAAGAATATCCCGTTCGGAGCCGATGCCGGCGACCTCCGGCCGGTAATGAACAACCGCCGGATTGCCGCATCCGGCAGTGAAAATGATCAGAAGGAACAGAAACAGGCGGGGCATCGGACCGGATCGTAACAGGTTGTCGCGACCATCCCCGATTCCCGCCTGCGTTACCAGTCAGAGCACGTAACGGCTCAGATCGGCAGAGGCTGCCAGCTTGCCGACATTCTCGTCGACAAACGCCCGGTCCACCGACACGACCTCTCCGGCACGATCCGGCGCATGGAAGGACAGTTCTTCGAACACCCGCTCCATGATCGTATAAAGCCGCCGCGCGCCGATATTTTCCACCGACTGATTCACCTCTGCGGCCAGCTTGGCCAGCGCCGCGATCCCGTCCTCGGTAAAGCTGACCTCCACCCCTTCGGTCTTCATCAGCGCGGTGTACTGCCGGGTCAGCGCATTGTCCGTCTCCGTCAGGATAGCGACAAAATCCGCCTCCGTCAGCGACCGCAGTTCCACCCGGATCGGCAGACGCCCCTGAAGTTCGGGCAGCAGATCGGAGGGTTTCGCCACGTGGAACGCGCCCGAGGCGATGAAGAGGATATGATCGGTCTTCACCGGCCCGTATTTCGTCGACACCGTCGTGCCTTCGATCAGCGGCAGCAGATCGCGCTGCACCCCCTCGCGGGAGACATCGCCGCCCCGCGCATCGGACCGCGCACAGACCTTGTCGATCTCGTCGAGGAAGACGATCCCGTTCTCCTCCACCGCCTCCAGCGCGGCCTTGTTCACGGTCTCGTCGTCCAGCAGCTTGTCCGCCTCTTCCGACAGCAGCAGCTCATAGCTCTCCGCCACCGTCATCCGTTTGCGCACGGTCCGCCCGCCAAAAGCCTTTCCGAAGATATCGCCAAGGTTCATCATCCCCATCTGGCTGCCGGGTTGTCCCGGAATATCCATCATCCCCAGAGGGTTGGAGGTATCGGCAACATCCAGCTCGATCTCCGTATCATCCAGTTCCCCGTTGCGCAGCTTCTTGCGGAACATCTCCCGCGTGCCATCGCGTGCATCCTTGCCGGCAACCGCCTCGATCACCCGGTCTTCCGCCAGCTTCAGTGCAGCGGCGCGCACATCCTCGCGCATATGCTCCCGTACCATGGCAATGGCGCTGTCCATCAGATCGCGGATGATCTGCTCCACATCCCGCCCGACATAGCCGACCTCGGTGAATTTCGTCGCCTCCACCTTGATGAAGGGTGCGCGGGCCAGCTTGGCCAGACGGCGCGAGATCTCTGTCTTGCCGACGCCGGTCGGCCCGATCATCAGGATGTTCTTCGGAAACACCTCGTCGCGCAGATCGGCATCCAGCTGCCGCCGCCGCCAGCGCGACCGCAGCGCCACAGCCACGGCGCGCTTGGCATCCTTCTGGCCGATGATGAACCGGTCCAGTTCCGAAACGATTTCGCGGGGGGTCAGGTCGGTCATATGTGTTCCTCAGCCGCCAATGGTTTCGACGGTCAGATTTCCGTTGGTGTAGACGCAGATGTCGGCGGCGATGCCCATGGCCTGCCGCGCGACCTCCTCCGCCGACTTGTCGCTGTCCATCATGGCGCGCGCCGCGGCCAGGGCGTAATTCCCGCCCGACCCGATTGCGGCAATGCCATGCTCCGGTTCCAGCACGTCACCCGCGCCGGTGATGATCAGCAGATCGGTGCCGTCGGTCACGATCAGCATCGCCTCCAGCTTTTGCAGGTACTTGTCGGTCCGCCAGTCCTTCGCCAGCTCCACGCTGGCGCGCTGCAACTGGCCGGGCGTCGCCTCCAGCTTGGCCTCAAGCCGTTCCAGCAGGGTAAAGGCATCCGCCGTCGATCCGGCAAATCCACAGACCACGTCATAGCCGCCGGGCGACAGCCGCCGCACCTTGCGGGCCGTGCCCTTGATGACCGTCTGGCCCAGGGAGACCTGGCCATCACCTGCCACCACAACCTGTCCGCCCTTGCGCACACCGATGATCGTGGTGCCGTGCCAGCCGGGAAAATCGCTCTCTGCCATGCATCGCTCCTTTGGTTGACGGTCTATATGCGTCTGCCCGGCCCTGCCGACAACCCCGCCACCTTGCCGGGACCCCGTGCCGGACGTAGAAGCGAACCATGTCGCGACCCGTTTCCATCTATCTTGAACCGCCCCTCCTCAAGAGCGCCCGCGCCGGCGAACACAATTTCATCAGCAAGCTCTCGGAGACACTGGCCAGTGCCGGGCATGACGTGATCTACCGCCCCGAAGAGGAGGTCGGCACCCACCCCCAGAGCCTTGCCATCACCCATATGCGGCCGCCCCCGATTGGCGGTGTCACCTTCCGCCGGGTCTATCACTACCCCTTCTGGCAGATCGAAACGACCGCCGAACGGTGGTACTGGCACACGACAAAAGCAACGTTTTCAGCCGAAACAGTGCCTGATATGGAGGCCACGCGCTTCTATGCCTTCTGGCAAAAGCGCCTCTTCGGTGAGGGTCCGTACAATACGCGCCGCGACGGGTTCGTTTATGTTCCGCTGCAGGGACGTCTCAGCGAACACCGGTCTTTCCAGTCCTGCACGCCGCTCGACATGCTTCGCACTGTCCTGTCGGCAGACCCGGGCCGTAACGTTGTGGCGACCCTGCATCCGAACGAGGTCTACGCGCCGGACGACGTGCAGTATCTGGAGGAGCTGGCGCGCCAGACCCCACGCCTTTCCGTGATCACCGGCAATATGGAGCAACTTCTTCAGACCTGCGATTACGTCGTCTCGATGAATTCCGCCGCGGCCTTTTCCGGCTATTTCTTTGCGAAACCCTGCATTCTCTTTGCCAAGATCGACTTTCATCATATCGCCCTGCAGGCGACGCCAGACGACACAGCCGCCTTCGACCGGATCGCATCGCATCATCCGCCATTTGCCAAATATGTCTGGTGGTTCTGGCAGCAGATGTCGATCAATGCCGGCCGGCCGGAGGCGCTGACGGCAATTGCCGCAGCTCTCCGCCGTTGCGGCTGGGATATCTGACACAAAAGGGCGCCCGAAGGCGCCCTGAAGGTTGATCGCGGTGATCCGCCGTCAGATCGACTCTTCGATCCAGGATTTCAGCGACGCTTTCGGCGCGGCGCCCGCACGGTTCGACACCACTTCGCCGTTTTTGAAGATGAACAGCGCCGGAATGCCGCGCACGCCCAGCTGCATCGGCGAATTCGGATTCGAATCGACGTCCACTTTGGCAATTTTCACTTTGTCGCCAAACTCTTCCGCCAGTTCTTCCAGGGCCGGGCCGATCTGCTTACAGGGGCCACACCACTCTGCCCAGAAGTCCACGACAACGGGGACATCGGAGTTTTTGACTTCGGAATCAAAGGTATCGTCGGTGACGGCAACGGTGGTCATGGGGTTCTCCTGGGTATGGGTGTCTGGCGTCGGCACTCAACCTAGGCACGGGTCCCGACCGGGTCAAGCAGTGGTAGTGTTTTGCAAGGCCGCCATGACAATATCATGGGGCAGGGGCATAAGACTTGCATCCCGCGTCCATAGAATAGCCGTTTCCACGCTGCGGTCGGGGTAAATCTGCCCCAGCGCCACGGCATAGGCCCCCATCTGCGCCAGGATCCCGCCCGGCACCTGCGCGACCTGCTCCGGCACCACGGCATTGGTCTTGAAATCCACCGCCAGCACGCGCTCCGGCGTGACGATCAGCCGGTCAATCGTGCCATGCATCCGCCCCTGCCCGGGCAGATCGGCGGTAACGGAAACCTCCGCCAGCGCCTCCGGCCCGAAGAGCGCGGCCAGATGCCCGGCCCGCAGGATCCGCCGCGCCTCATCCGTCAGCAGCGCCAGTTCTGCGCCCTCCGCCCCGTCTGACCCGCCTGCCAGCAGCTCTCCAGCGCGCAGATCGAACAGGTCGTCGCCCACGCCCGCCAGATGTTCCAGCAGCCGGTGCACCTGACGGCCCCGCCGTTTCGCCGCCGCCTCGTCCAGCCCCTCCTCCCCGGGCAGCGCCTTAGCCCCGCCCAGCTGCGACGGGCTGATCGTCTTCACCGGCTCCGCGAATCCGGGCGCGCGCTGGCGGGCCCAGTCCGGCAGCTCCGGCACCACCGTGTCGACCGGCGGCACCGGCACACTCGTCAGCCCCGCCCAGTCCCCGGTTTCCAGACGCAGCCCATGCCCCTCCGGCCGCACCAATGGCGCCGCCCCCAGAGCCTGCATCCCGTCGCGGATCCGGTCGTACCAGGTGTCGCCCGACTTCCCCAGATCGCCAGCCGCCGCAACGATCAGCCACTTCTCCGCCCGCGTCATCGCGACATAGAGCAGCCGGTCCGCCTCCTCCTCCTGCTTGGCAAGGTTTTCGTCTCTGACCTGCTTCAAAACGCCTGGCATCTCGTCCTTGCCCAGCTTCCACCAGGCCCGCGATCCGGCCAGAACCTCCCCGCGCAGCTCGTTCCGCCGCGCCTGTGTTTCCGGCATCACCACCACCGGCGCCTCCAGCCCCTTGGAGCCATGCACCGTCATGACCCGGATCCGCGACCCGGCGCTTTCCATCTGCCGCTTCACCTCCGGGTCGTCGCCCTGCAGCCAGACGAGGAACCCGGTCAGCGAAGGCACCTCGCTCATCTCATAGGCCAGCGCCTGATCCAGCAGCGCGTCGATCCCGTCCTGCGCCTCCGCCCCCAGCCGGGCCATCAGCCGCCGCCGCCCGTCATGTCGGGTCAGCAGCCGTTCGAGCAGGTCATAGGGCCGCACGAAATCCGACCGGTTGCGCAGGTCCATCAGCACCGCGCGGGTCTCGCGATGATCCGGATGCATCTCCAGCGCGGGCCAGAGGTGCCGCGTCTCCCGCCGATGCGCCAGATCGAACAGCATCTGCTCATCCCAGCCGAACAGCGGCGATTTCAGTGCGGCGGCGAGGCTCAGATCGTCTTCGGGCGTGGCGAGGAAGGACAGAACGGCGGTCAGATCCTTCACCGCCAGCTCTCCGCCGATCCGCAGCCGGTCCGCCCCGGCAATCGGCAGCCCCTCCGCCTTGCAGGCCCGGATGATCTCGTGAAAGAGCCGCCGCCGTCGGCGCACGAGGATCAGGATATCGCCCGGCTGAACGGGGCGCGCCTTGCCGCCACCCATTGGCAGGGGCGCCTTGGACTCGACCATCTCCCGCAGGGACCGCGCGATCCGTTCCGCCAGTACCACGTCATGATCCTGCGCGCCGGGCAGGTCGACCGGGTCCTCCCAGTTCTCCGGCACCTCCTGCTCCGCCTTGTCGATATGCGGCCAGAGATCGACCCGGCCGGGCAGGACGGAATGAAAGGCAATGTGTCTCTCTTCCGGCGAAAAACCGCTCTGGTCACGGCCTTCAAAGACCTGATCGACCAGCGACAGGATCGCCGGGGAGGACCGGAAGGAATGCGCCAGCGACAGCTTTTGCAGGGGCGTGCCGAGGGCAGTCAGCGCTTCGCCGAACTCCTCTCGCATCCGGTCAAACCCCGAAGGGTCCGCCCCCTGGAAAGAATAGATCGACTGTTTCTTGTCACCCACGACAAAGATCGTCCGCGCCCTGTCGTCCCGCGCGCCTTCGCCTGCGGTGAATTCCCGCGCCAGCGCCTGGATCACCTGCCATTGCGCGGGGCTCGTATCCTGCGCCTCGTCGACAAGGATATGGTCGATCCCCCCGTCCAGCCGGTAGAGCACCCAGTTTGACACCTCCCGATCCGTCAGTAGGTCTCGCGCCCGGCGGATCAGATCGTCGAAATCCAGCGCGCCCCGCAGCATCTTCGCCCGCTCATAGGCCGGCAGGAAAAGCGCCGCGAAATCGTATAGCGCCGCGGTCCGGTCCAGCGCCATCAGCGCACAGCGACGGTCCCGTGCGGCCTCAACCCGCAGGGCGAGCGCGTCGATCTGTGGCAGCTGATCGGCAATCGCCCCTTGGCTCTTCTTCGTCGGGACAGAGCCTACCTTGGCCGAAAACGGCTCCTTCGCCCCGGCACCCGTCAGCAGGCAGCCCTCAAGAATCTCCAGCGTCTTCAGCGTCGGCCCGTCCACACCCGCCAGCGCCGCCGCCAGCTTCACGTCATTGGCCGACCCCTCCGCCGCCACGGCGCGCAGCCGCGCCAGCAGCTCCATCTCTCCGCCCAGAAAGACATCCGCCAGCAGCCGCTCCCGGTCATACCCCTCCGGCAGATCCAGATCGGCAGCCAGATCCGCCCGGCTTGCCCCGCGCCCCAGCAGATCGGCATGAGAGACGACGGTCTGCGTCAGCCCCTCCATCGTCTGGCCGGAATAGATCATGGCGATGCGCGACAGCACCCCGCGCTCCGGCCCGTTGGCCAGCCCGTCCATCACCTCCGCCCGCAGATGCGCGGCGTCGCGATCTTCCATCTCCCGGAACTGCGGGCTGACCCCGGCCTCCAGCGGAAACCGTCTGAGTAGCGACGCACAGAAGGAATGGATCGTCTGGATCTTCAGCCCGCCCGGCGTCTCGATCGCGCGGGCGAACAGCGTGCGGGCATGGCGCAGCCTCTCGCCATCGACCACCGTCTCGACCCCCAGATCGACCAGAGCCTGACGCAGATCGCCATCCGGCAGCATCGCCCATTCGCCCAGCCGCCGGAACAGCCGGTTCTGCATCTCCGTCGCGGCGGCCTTGGTATAGGTCAGGCAGAGGATATGCTGCGGCGACACACCGTCCAGCAGCAGCCGCGCCACCCGGTCCGTCAGCACTCGCGTCTTGCCGGACCCTGCATTGGCCCCCAGCCAGGTCGACAGATCCGGCCGCGCCGCATCCACCTGCCGTTGCGTGGCATCGTCCCGCATCATCGCAGCACCACCCGGCGCGCCGCCTGCGTAATGTCCCATTCGCCATGCCGGGCGAGGTGATCGTAGTCGCTGATATCCTCCACCCGGAACAGCGCCCGCCGGGCAACATAGGCCTGATCGGGGTCGAAATACTGCTGGATCAGGGTCGAAAACCGCGCCCAGACCTCTTCCGTCGGCATCTCCTCCAGCGGCGCGTCGACCTCTTTCGTATTGCCGCCCAGCCCGATGAAGGCGGCGCGCACCGTATGCCGGGGATCAATCCCCTCGAACGCCCCGCGCTCCACCATCGCGGCCTCCAGCAGCAGTTGCAGATCAAACGCCTTCTGCTGCTTGGCTGAGGACATCGTGCCGGTCTTGTAATCATAGATCAGCGCGTTGCCACGCGCGTCGATATCGATCCGGTCGGCCTGCGCCGTCAGCCGGAAGTCGATCCCGGTGAGGGAGGTCCCGCCCTCCACCTCGTACTTGGCGGGTTGCCCGGCCAGTTGACGCGCCACCTCGCCCTCGACCACCGCATCGGCGGCCCGCGCCATCCGCGCCAGCCAGAGCAGCCGCGCCTCCGCCCAGGGCACGTTATCCTCCAGCACCGCCTGCGTCAGCGCCATCAGCCGGTCCACGCTCAGCCGGGTCCGGTCCGCCGTCACTTCCCGGACGAAACTCTCCATCACCTCATGCACCGCGATCCCCCGCATCAGCGCATCCGGCGCCTTCATCAGCGGGTCGAGCGGTTTCAGCCGCAGCACCTCCCGCGCATAGATCGCATAGGGGTCGCGGATCAGGGTCTTGATCCGGGTGACCGACAGTTTCCTTGGCCGCGCCTCTACCGGCGGAACCGGGGCCGGGCGCGGGGCCGGGGTGACGGGCTCCACCGCCTCCAGCGCCTGCACGAGCCCCAGCCAATACGCGCCCCGCGCCCGCGCCGCCGCCAGCTCGCTGCGCCCGGCATCGCCCAGCCCGTTCAGCAGGTTGGTCAGCCGGTTCAGCCAGCGGGAGGCGACGGTTTCCGCCTCCGATCCGCGCATGGCCCGGCTCAGCCAGACCTCCCGCGCGCCGACCGCCTGCTGGAAATCATGCGCCGACAGGCCGATCTTGCGTTCCGGCAGCAACAGACCCAGATCCGACCGCATCTGCCGGTTCAGCCAGGGATCGGGCGTCGGCGCCTCTGGCCAGACGCCTTCGTTCAGCCCGGCGAGGATGACCAGATCGGCACCCTGCACCCGTGCCTCCAGCGTGCCCCAGATCAAGATGTCGGGATGCGGCGCGGCACTGTCCCGCGCCTCCCGCCCGCGCAAAACGGCGGTCAGCAGGTTGTCCAGATCGGGCGCGGCCATGATCCCGCCGGCATCGGCGGCGCCGGTCAGCTCTTCGATGGCCCGCGCCAGCTCCTGCCCGGCGGCCTCTTCATAAAGCGGACCTGCCTCCGCCCGGCACCCGGCACAAAGCCGGTCGGCATGGGTCAACAGCCGCTCCAGCCCCTCGGCCAGCAGAACAGGCTCCGGCATCGGCAGGGTCAGGATGTGGTCCACGATCCACTCCGCCCAGTCGCCCGCGATCTCCTGCCGCTGGGTCGCGGCGAAATCTCGGATCACCTGCGCATCGGGGAAGGGTGGGCCATGGCGCCGCAGCTTCAGCTCCAGCGACCGCGTCAGCATCAGGTGCTGGTTCCGGTCCCCCCCGGCATGACACAGCGGATGCTTGAGCAGCGCCAGCAGCACCTCCGCCCCCATTTTCCGGTGGAATAGAGACATAATCTGCCGCAGGAACCGCCCCGGCGCGGTCAGGTGCAACGGCTCTCCCAGCGAGTCATCGGGGATGATCGCCCAGCGGTCGAGCGCCGATTTCACCTGCCGCGCCAGCGTGCTGTCGGGGGTAATCAACGCCGCCTTCTGCCCCGTCTCCGCCGCCAGCCGCAGCCGCAGCGCAATCGCCTGTGCCTCTTCGCGAGGGGAGGGCGCCTCAAGCAGGGTCACATCCGCCATCGCACGGTCCAGATCATCCAGCAACGGCCCTTCGGACAGCCATTGATCGGTCACCGGCGCAGGACGCAAGGCAAGCGAAACAAGGCGGTTTCGAGACTGATTTTCCGCCGACACCTGCCAGGCCGTGACATCGGATTTCCGCAGACCCAGGTCGCGCGTCAGGGACCGGAACCGGTATTGCGGATGATCCTCCGCCGTCAGCGTATCCTCCAGATGATCTTCCCAGACCGTCTCCGGCAGGTCGAAATCGAACCCGGGCAGAATAAGCGCCCCCTGTGGCAGCCGCGCCACCGCCTGCATCAGCAGGTTCGTTGCCCCGCGCGACCCGGTGGAGCCCGCAACGATCACCGGATCCTGCAGCGGCGCCTCGCGCCAGGCCTCCTGCAGAAACTCCGCCACCATCCGCAGCCGGGCCGAAGGGTCAGGCCCCTCGTCCTGCGCATCGACCTGCTGCACGATGGACAGGAATTTCAGCGCCCGCGCCCAGTGGTCCGAATGGCTGGAGACATCGAGCCCGTTCAACCCCTCCGGCGACACACCCTCCCCGCGCATTTCGTCAAAAATCCCGGCCAGACTGTCGGCCAGATCGTAGAGCGCGGCGCGCGGTGCCAGCCCCGGCTCCCGGTCCAGCAGCGCCTGCACCAGCTGGATCAGCGACAGCCGCCGCCGCAGGGCCGAAACCGACGCGGGGATGCGCCCCGGCGCAAAGGTTTCCCCAAATTCAGCCAGCAGATGGATGCGCGGCATCAGCAGCGCCGGCCCGGCATCGAAAATCGCCCGGACCCGCCGCTGCATCCGCCGCGTGTTCACGATCAGCTGCACCCGGCCCAGAGCCTCCGGCGGCTGGCCGGCCATCCGCGCCAGGATCCCGTCGACCAGCAATTGCGGGAAATCGACGCCGGGCGGCAGCCCAAAAACGCGGGGTCTGTCCGACGGCTCAAACATGGCGCGCCAGCATCTCTTCGGCCAGCGTGATCCCCTCGGGCCGACCCACGTCGCACCAGTAGCCGGGGTATTCGACGATCCGCAACCGTCCCGCCGCCAGCATCCGGTCCCACAGAATGTTAAGCGAAAACGCTGTTTCCCCGATCTCCGCCAGCCCCTCTGTCCGCAGGATCTGGACGCCGGAATAGATCAGCCCCGGCCCACGCGAAACCAGACCCTGTTTCACCTGAAAATCACCTTTTCCCGCATGACCCACCGCCCGCTCCGGCGGCACACCCAGCAGCAGTGCATCGGCCGACCCGTCCCAGTGGTTGCGCACAAATTCCACCGGATTGGGCCCCGCCCAGATCGCATCGCTGTTCATCGTCCAGACCGGCCCCGGCCCAAGCAGCGGCAGGGCATGGCGCAACCCGCCGCCGGTCTCCAGAATCTCCGGCTCCTCCCGGACTGTCACCACCCGGTGACCGGCAAGATGCGCCTCCAGCATCTCCGCCCGGTAGTGCAGATTCACGACGATGGGCCCGGGCACGACAGCCTCTGCCAGATCCAGCGCATGGTCGATCAGCGGCCGGCCCGCGACCTCTACCAGAGGTTTCGGCCGGTCCGCCGTCAGCGCGCCCATCCTCGTGCCAAACCCGGCAGCGAACATCATCAGAGCCTGCGGCATCATCGGCGCAACCGCTCCAGCACCTCCGGCGCGGGCTCCGGCAGGTCGCGCAGCACCTGCTCTGCCACCGGAGCAAGCGCCGGATGCGACAGGTTACGCATCAGATGGCCCCAGACCCGAGGGATCAGGTCGACGTAATGCTTCTTGCCGTCCCGCCGTGACAGCCGGGCAAAGACACCGATGATCCGCAGATTCCGCTGCGCCCCGCAAAGGTGATAGCGACGCAGCAACTGCTCCCGATCCAGACCCTGTTTCACCACGAAACGGTCAATCTCCGCCGCCTCGACCTCGGCCGAGACATCCCGCCGCGCATCCATCAGCATGGAGACGAGGTCATAGGCCGGATCACCCATCATCGCGTCCTGAAAATCCAGCAGACCGGCCCGCGCCGCGCCCGTCCGATCGGGCAGCCACAGCAGGTTCTCAGCGTGATAGTCGCGCAGGATCACGACGGAGCACTGCAGGTTTTCCGCCAGAACAGGCTCGAAAACATCGACAAAGGCGCCGCGCGCATCCGGATCGGCGCCGCTGCTTTCCGCAAGGTACCAGTCATAGGCCAGTGCGCTGAGCTGCGCCATCCGTGTGGCGTCATAGCTCTCCAGCCCCTCGGGCGGGGCGGAGGCATGCAGATGCATCAGCGCATCCGTGGCCACATCGTAGAGCAATTGCTCAGGCGACAGATCGACGGCGAGTTTGCGCGCGTAAAGATCATCGCCCAGATGTTCGAGGATCAGAAAACCCTTGGCTTCATCCGACGCATAGATGCGCGGCGCGGACAGACCGATGCCGCTCAGATATTCCGCGATCCGGACAAAGGGGCGGACGTCCTCGCCGGTTTCCGGCGGTGCATCCATGATCACGGCAAGTCCGGGGGGGCCGGCCATCCGGAAATACCGCCGGTTGGACGCATCCCCGGCCAGGGGCAAGATGTGGGCATCTTTCCAGCCCGCGTCCTCGACAAACTGCTGGACCATCTCCCATCTGTCTTTACTCACAGTCGACCTTTCCGAATAGACGTCCACACACCATCTCGGGCCCGGTCACATGGATCCGCCGCGACCTGTCGTCAGTAACCGTAAAACCCAGCTGCACTGCATCCGCAGGCGCCTGATCGCCCAGCCGGTCCGGCCATTCTATCAGACAGACGGCCGTGTCAAACGCAGCGTCCAGCCCCAGCTCCACCACCTCCTCCGCAGAGGTCAGCCGGTAGAGATCGCAATGCCAGATCTCTCCGATCCGGGTCTCGTAAATCTGCACAAGCGTATAGGTGGGAGAGGGAATATCCTCCGGCTCGTCAAGAACCGACTGAATGAGAGACCGCGCAAAATGGGTCTTGCCGGCCCCCACCGGCCCGTCGAGCATAAGCGTGTCGCCCGGCTGCAGCATTGCGCCAATACGCTGCGCCAACCCCGCGGTCTGCTCCGGCGAATTGGTTTCAAACTGGCGCTCATAGGTACCCATGCGCAGACATTACCCGGTGGCAGGGTGCCTGCAAGCAGAACTAAAAAAGGGATAAGGCCGGCTCGCCGCGCAGGTCGGTTTGCACGTCCCGGAAAACGGCCATCGTGGCACCGCCCTGCAGCGGTCGGAACTGACAGCCAAGCTCTGCCCCGCTCAACAGCCGTGCCGTCCCGCTCCAGTCCGTGCGCCCTTCCATACCGGCGACAAAATCCCGGAAATCGCCCCAAATCGGCGACGGCTCGCAGTGTTTCTGCCAGTGCAACGTCGTTTCGTTGACTCCGGAGTTCAGCTCCGCCGGAGGCAGATTATGGTGCCACAGCCGCAGATACGCGGGATTGCAGTAGCTGAGCGTTCCGTCCGAGGAAAAGACCGCGATTGCCTCGTCCAGTGCTTCCATCACGGATTGGGTGATGTCGATCTGTTCGCGGAACCGGCGGGTCAGCGTCACCTCCGCGCTGATATCTTCGAACAGAAAGGCGACTGCGCCATTGGGGTGCGGCCGTCCCGTCACGCGGTAGGTGCATCCATCGGGCAGTGACCAGGTTTCCTGATATGACCCGTCTTCCGCCTCTGCGATCAGCTTCAGAAATCTGTCGCGCCATCCCTGATAGTCGCGCGGCTCCGGCAGGATCATATACTCACGCAACTGGTCGAAAAAGGTCAGGATCGGTGGTCGTGACGACAGGAATTCCGGCCCCAGGCCGGTCAGATCCAAAAGCGCAGGATTGAACAGCGCAAGCTGCCGGTTCCGGTCAAAGATGGCCAGCCCGGTCGAAAGCTGAGCAAAGGTTTTTGTCAGGGTCTGCACGAAAGAGCGCTGCGCGGCCTCTGCCTTGACGACATTGGTGACATTGGTCGCATGCATCAAAGTCAGATCGTCGATCTGTATCTGGGTTATGTCAAACCACTGGTCCTTCAGTGGCTTTCGCGGCACGAAACGGCAACGACCCTGATCTTTTTCCGGCCTGTTCAGCGTCTCGTCCGCGATCCGCAGCAGCGGGCGGGACGTGTCGTGGCCTTCCGGTCCGATCTTGGCAAGCGCATCATAGGCCGCATTTGTCCAGGCAACCTGGCCGGTCTTGTCCTCCAGCCAGACGGGGCAGGGAAATAAATGTAGAGATTCCCGTGCAATACGAGACTGATAGTCGCGCAAAAGGTCCCAGTGCCTGGCGACGATGTCATCGGTGTTCGCATCGGTCAGAGTCACGCGGAGCGACCGGTCCGTTCCGCAGAGTTCCAGCTGTGCCCCGTCGTCATCCCGTATTGCGGGAAACATCCTGACGCGTCGCGATGTATCCGACAAATCCGCCAGGGTCAGGCCGGAAAACCGGAATGCGACCATGTTGAACAGTTCGCGGACCGAACCGTCCCAGCCAAATCGTTCCAGCCGGGCGTCGATGTTGAAACGCTGCCCGCACTGGCTGCTCCGGATCAGATCGATCCTGGCGACGTTTTCGGACTGCACCGGGCCCCGGTCCCTGCGGTAAAGCAGCCATGCAATTCCGGCAGTTAGTATCGCCGCGCCGGCGGCCAACCCGACCTCTACGATCGTAACAAAAGAACTCATCTGCCATCTCCCCGATCGGAGCGTAGAGGCGAATAGTAAACCAATCGTTAAGATTTTAAGCGCGAAAGTCAGGCTAGACGCCGAAGCGCGTCATTTGCCAATCGGCCGGTTTTCACCTATGGGGATCAGGCCGGAATGACGCGCCTCCACACGGCTGCGTGGCCAGGCGACTTCCACAATTGCGCCGGTGCGTTCCGACCGTTCACCCAGCAGCCCGTGCAGATCCCGACCATTGGCAAAGCTCAGCTCGGCACCTGTCCGCTCCAGCAGGGTTTTGGCGATGAACAACCCCAGCCCCATCCCTTCATAGGCCGGGCGGTGCGCGTGGTCCGGCCAACCGCGCCGCCGCCTCATGAAGGGATCTCCGATCCGCCCGATGACCTGCGGCGCATAACCCTGCCCGTCGTCCATGATCCTGACCGTTATGCGGTCCGGGGACCACCGCGTTTCGACCCAGACATGGGATGACGCAAAATCCACCGCATTCTGGACCAGGTTGCGCAGGCCGTGAATGACCTCGGGCTGGCGCAGGATCGCGGGCGGCAGCGCCTCGGCCCCGTCTTCCGGTCCGGATTCGAAATGAATGGCTTTGCCGCGGTCCCGATGCGGCTCTGCCGCCTCTTCGATGACGGTCGTCAGAGGGGCCTGCCGCATATGCAGGTCATCCTTGCCGGCGCGGCCCATCGACCGCAGGATGTCCCGGCACCGGTCAGCCTGTTCCCGGATCAGACGGGCGTCTTCGGCAAGATCGGGGCGGTCATCCAGCTCTTCGACCAGTTCGGATGAGGTCAGCTTGATCGTGGCAAGCGGTGTGCCCAGCTCATGCGCTGCCGCGGCCACCACCCCACCCAGATCGGTCAGCTTCTGTTCCCGCGCCAGCGCCATCTGCGTCGCCTGTAGCGCGTCCGACATCGAATGCAGCTCTGTCGCGATCCAGCGCGAATAGATGCCCAGAAAGATCACCGCGATGACAATGGCCAGCCACTGGCCGAACACAAAGACATCCGCGATCTGCAGAAGGAACCCCTGTGACGTCCGCAGCGGCAGATGAAAGGCGGCCAGCACGGTCACAATCGCAATCGCGACAGAGCCGATGAACAGCGTCGACCGGCCGGTCAGCGCCATGGCCGATACGGTCACCGGACCAACCACCAGAATGGAAAACGGATTATGCAACCCGCCGGTCAGATACAGCAGGAACCCCAGCTGCAGCAGATCGAACAGCACCATCAGAAGGTTCTCGGCCTCTGAAAGCCGCTTGCTTTCGGGAAAGACAAAGCTCGACACCAGGTTCCCGATCACAGAGATGCCGACGACCATGAAACACAGCCCGTATTCCAACGACAGCCCGTAGACCTCCCGCGCAACCAGCAGCGCGGCCAGCTGTCCGCCGATCGCCCCCCAGCGCAGCAGGATGATCGTGCGGAGCCGGATCCAGTTGCCCCGCTCCTGTCCCTTCAGCACGTCGAAATCGGTATCAGCCATCTGGTTCAGGCACTCTGTCGCAATTGGAAACCCCTGCCGGCATTGTTATGTGTCCCGCAGGTGCCGTGCAATGCGGGCCCGCCGCCGGAAAGGATCCTGACATGACCCGTATCTATGCCATTCTCGCCGGGGCCGTGCTGCTCTGCCTGCTGGCGGGCCTGTGGCTCTTTACGCTTGGCCGGGGCGGCGACGACCGCTTTGCCCAGTGCCGCAGCTCTGCCATTGCCGGCGGCACGGATGCCATTGGCGGGCCCTTTACCCTTGTCGACGAGACCGGCGCGACTGTCACGGACACACAGGTCATCGACGAACCGGCGCTGATCTATTTCGGCTACACCTTCTGCCCGGATGTCTGTCCGCTTGATGCCCAGCGCAACGCACAGGCCGTCACCCTGCTGGAGGAGCGTGGCATGAGCGTGAAGCCGGTCTTCATCACGATCGACCCCAAACGGGACACGCCCGAACGGCTGGCCGAATTCACCGATTACATGCATCCCGACATGGTGGGGCTGACCGGATCGGACGAACAGATCGCAGCCGCCAGCCGGGCCTATCGGACCTATTACAAGGCCCAGCCGCCAGAGGACGGGGACGAGGACTACTATCTGGTCGACCATTCGACCTTTACCTATCTTTCCCTGCCGGAAACCGGATTTGCCGACTATTTCCGCCGCGATACCACACCGGAAGAGATGGCCGATCGTGTCGCCTGTTTCCTGCAGGTACAGTGATCCGATCCGGATGAAATCGCGTAATCTGAATATTTGACGGGCCGGACGACCCGGTCTAGAAGCGCAGAGCCGCGCAGCTAACGGAGGCCGCACCCTATGGCAGATGAACTGGATCTCGGTCCGGACCGTTCCTTGCTTCTGCTCGACGATGACGATGCGTTTCTCAAACGGCTGGCCAAGGCCATGGAGAAACGTGGATTTGCCGTCGAAACCGCGGAAAGCGTCGCCGCCGGGCGTTCTATCGCCACCGCGCGGCCCCCTGCCTATGCGGTCTGCGACCTGCGGCTGGGCGATGGGAACGGGCTCGACGTGGTGGAGATCCTGCGGGAAAAACGCCCCGATTGCCGGATTGTGGTCCTGACCGGATATGGTGCGATTGCGACGGCGGTGGCCGCGGTCAAGATCGGTGCCACGGATTACCTCGCCAAACCGGCGGACGCGACCGACATCACCAATGCGCTGCTGGCCCGTGGCGACGAGCTTCCGCCGCCGCCGGAAAACCCGATGAGCGCGGACCGCGTGCGCTGGGAACATATCCAGCGGGTCTACGAGCTCTGCGACCGGAACGTCTCGGAAACCGCGCGGCGCCTGAACATGCACCGCCGTACCCTTCAGCGCATCCTGGCCAAGCGTTCGCCCCGCTAATCCTCCTGCATATTGGCCCTCAGCCAGTCCATGAAGGTGGCAACCGGCGCACGCACCGGCCCCTCTCCATAGACCAGATGATAGCTGACTTCGGGCAGCCCCTCGGCCGGCAGGCGTTTCAGCTGCCCGGCCGTCAGGAAATCTCGGACGATCCGCTCGACCGAGAAGGTAATCCCATAGCCCTTCAGGACTGACCCGATCGCCAGCGCGGCAGAGGCCACCTCTGTTACCCGCAGCCCGTCGCGCGACAGATCAAGCCCGAAAAGCCAGGCCTCGTCATCGCTGTTGGGCGGGTCCAGCACCCAGGGCAGGTCGGACAGTGGCGTGCCCGACTCCGCCTGCGCCGCGATCTCCGGCCCGGCGATCATCACATACCGGCTGTTGATCAGGGGCTCTGTCCGGGTCCCCGGCCATCGCTCTTTGGGCCGCCCTGCCCGGATCGCCAGATCAAAGGCCCCGCTGGCCACATCGGCCCGCGACGGCCCCACATCCAGCGAAACCCGGATGTCGGGATGTCGGGCCCAGAAATCCTGCAAGACCGGCATCAGCACCCATTGCCCGAAGCCCGCGGTTGTGGACACCCGCACCGGCCGGTCCGCCTGCCGCGCCCGCGTGCGGATCACACCCTCCGAAATCACGCCGAACCCTTGGCTCAGCGCTTGCGTCAACCGTCGCCCTTCCTCCGTCAGCGCCAGACCGCGCCCGGCCTTCTGGACCAGTTTCACGCCCAGATCCGCCTCCAGCCCACGCACCTGCTGCGCCACGGCGGCAGGGGTCACATTCAGGGCGCGCGCGGCCCGCGAAAACCCGTCCATCCGCGCCGTCGCCTCAAAGGCGCGCAGCGCGGAAAGAGAGGGCATACGTTTCCAGTCGATATCGGTCATAAGATAGCTGAGCTAAAAGGTAAGCCAGAATAGATGACTTCGATTTTCTTCAGAACGACATTATTTACAACCCAGAAAACGGACGACACGCGAGAACCGAAAATGCTTTTTCTTCCAGTTGAGATTATGTGTCACACTGCGCAGCCGCCATTGTCGCACGTGCTGTATCTGACAGAACGGCGCCGGATCAAACGCCAGGCGCGGCTTCAGCGTCTGCGTCAGCTTCTGTTGGTCCAGCGTCGCCCGACGTCGGCGCGCGGCCTTACAGATCGTACCGTTTGAGCACCTTGTCCACGACCTGACCGTCGCCCATGACATAGCCCGCGATCCGGCCGTAATCCTCGAACCCGCGAGACTGGTAATACGCCAGCCCGCCGGAATTATCGGCCCGGATATTGGCGTTGATCCAAGCATATCCCGTTGCACGCGCCGCCGCGGCGGTCGCCTCGAACAACCGCGACCCGATCCCCAGCCCTGTGCTGCCCGGCCGCACGAAAGAGGCGATCTCCGCCACCGTCTCGCCCAGCTCCGCATGCGGCTCAACCTGCTGGAACCCCATCAACAGGCCGGTGTCGTCCTCTGCCACATGCCAGACCGACCGGGGCGACGTCATCATCCAGTCGCGCATCGCATCGCGGGTCATCACGCCCGTCAGCGCGGTTGTTCCGCCGATGGCGATGATCTCGTTCAAAAGATCGGCCATACCGCCAAGGTCCATCTCTCCGGCGCGGCGGATATGGATCATTTCATGTCTCCCAGCAGCGCGTCATGCCGGTCGGTGAACTCATTGCGGACGTCAACCGGCGGGCGCAGCTGAATCTCCAGCCCCTCGATCAGCGCGGCATTGGGCCGGCCAAAAAACTTGTCGGCCTCTCCGATTGAAAAACCGGCGATCTGCACCGCCTCCATCCAGGCCGACACTTTGTCCGCTTTCTTGATCTTCTTCTTCAGCGCCACAGGCGTAACCGAGGGCAGGCCGAACCGCAGATGGATCGCCGCTGTGAGCCGGTCATCCAGCGCGCCATAGCCCGGCCCCACGGCAGCCTTCACCGGAGAGATCATATCCCCGATCACATATTCCGGCGCATCGTGCAGCAGCGCAGTCAGCCGTTCCGCCGGGGTGGATTTCGGCTCTAACCTTGCAAAAAGCGTCTCAACCAGCAGCGAATGCTCGGCCACGGAATAGGCATAGTCGCCCTGCGTCTGCCCGTTCCAGCGGGCCACAAAGGCCAGGCCATGCGCGATATCCTCGATCTCGATATCCATCGGTGTCGGGTCGAGCAGGTCCAGCCTGCGGCCCGAGAGCATGCGCTGCCATGCGCGGGGTTGTTTCGCCATTGCCGTCTCCGTCTGTCCGGCCAGCAATAAGACGGTTCCCGCGCCATGTCACCGCCCCATGCCTGACCGTTACCAGACTGAAACCAGTGGCTGGCAGGGTCCGTTCCGGGTAACCGGTTGCTGCTTACCGGAGCGACTGGTATCCCCGGGGTGACAGAAAAGGACAGGACACCAGATGGCCAAGGACTACATCGTCAAAGACATTTCCCTCGCCGGCTACGGCCGCAAGGAACTGGATATCGCCGAAACCGAGATGCCGGGCCTGATGGCCTGCCGCGCCGAATTCGGGGATGCGAAACCGCTGAAGGGCGCGCGCATCGTCGGCTCCCTCCACATGACGATCCAGACGGGCGTCCTGATCGAAACGCTGGTCGCGCTGGGCGCAGACGTGCGCTGGGCGTCCTGCAACATCTTCTCCACCCAGGACCATGCGGCGGCGGCGATTGCCGAGGCGGGCGTGCCGGTCTTTGCGATCAAGGGCCAGACGCTGGAGGAACACTGGGACTACCTCGACAAATCCTTCATGTTCGACGACGGCCCGAACATGATCCTCGACGACGGTGGCGATGCGACGCTCTACGTCCTGCTGGGCGCCCGCGCCGAGGCAGGCGAAGATATTATCCCCGTGCCCTCTTCCGAGGAAGAAGAGGTGATCAAGAAGCAGATCGCCAAGCGGATGGAAGCGTCTCCGGGCTGGTTCACCAAGGTGCGCGACCAGATCAAGGGCGTGTCGGAGGAGACGACCACCGGCGTGAACCGCCTGTATCAGCTGGTGCGCGACGGGCTGCTGCCCTTCCCGGCGATCAACGTGAACGATTCCGTCACCAAGTCGAAATTCGACAATAAGTACGGCTGTAAAGAGAGCCTCGTCGACGGTATCCGCCGCGCCACCGACACGATGATGGCCGGCAAGGTCGCGGTTGTCTGCGGCTACGGCGATGTGGGCAAAGGCTCTGCCGCCTCTCTCTCCGGCGCCGGTGCCCGTGTCATCGTGACGGAGATCGACCCGATCTGCGCCCTGCAGGCCGCCATGGATGGCTATCAGGTGACGACGCTGGAGGATGTGATCTCCACCGCCGATATCTTTGTCACCACCACCGGCAACAAGGATGTCATCCGGATCGAGCATATGCGCGAGATGAAGGATATGGCGATTGTCGGCAACATCGGCCATTTCGACAATGAGATTCAGGTGGCCTCCCTGCGGAACCACAAATGGACGAACATCAAGGAACAGGTGGATATGATCGAGATGCCCAACGGGCATCGCATCATCCTGCTGTCCGAAGGTCGTCTGCTGAACCTCGGCAATGCGACCGGCCACCCCTCCTTCGTGATGTCCGCCTCCTTCACCAACCAGGTGCTGGCTCAGATCGAGCTCTGGACCAAGGGGGATGAGTACGACAACAAGGTCTACATCCTGCCCAAGCATCTGGATGAAAAGGTCGCGCGGCTGCATCTGGACCGGATCGGCGTGAAGCTGTCGACGCTGAACAAGGATCAGGCCTCCTATATCGGCGTGACGCCCGAAGGTCCGTACAAGCCGGAACATTACCGCTACTGACCTGACCGTCAGGCCGGGTCAGAACCACCGGCCCATAGCCATCGCCGCATTGCCGGCGATGGTCGCGGTCACAGGCGTTGCCCCGGTTGCCAGATGTGCCGCCAGGGTCACGCCCGTGGTCACCGCGTTTTCCGCCCCCCAGCAGGACAGATCGCCCTGTGCCACACCGGACCAGTCCGCGCTGCTGGTATTCAGCGTCATGCTGACCACGGGAGCGGCTGCAAAGGTCGCCGGAAAGCTCCAGCTTCCGGTCAGAACCGAGCTTGTGGTGCCGCTGACATCAATCGTGTCCAGCCAGCAGATTTGTGTCCCGTCGGCCCAGCGGGCGTAGCGACCATTGGCGCCCTGTCCGGTTTCGATCAAGGCGCCGGTCGGCGTGCCGCCGCTTTCCGACACGGTGCCCAGGACCGTGCCGGGCCCGTAACCATAATCGCTGCGCATCAGGCGGCCGGGGGTCGCATCATCGGCGCTTTGTTGTACGGCCGGGCCGGTCAGAGGCAGGTTGAGGGTGACCGTTCCGGCGCCGGCATCCGCGCGCAGCGCCTCCACCCATGTCGACCCATCGTCGCTGACCTTCAGGGAAAATGCCCTGTCCCCGGCCAGTCCCATTTCTGCATGCCCGGTAAAGCCCGACTGAAACAGGAGAGAGGCCGTATCGCCGACCGCCGCCTTGTTGATCTTGAGCTGATGCCCGGCCCCGTCATGGTTGAACAGAGACGCATCCGAGGCGAGTGCAAACCGGTTCGAACTGTCCCAGGTCGCGTTCACACCGATCCCGGTCAGACCGGACAGATCGGGGGCAAATGCGCTCCATTCCGTGGCGGAGAACACCATGAGCCGGCTGTTCTGCATGTCCCAGGCGCGCCAGCCCGGTTGCGGTTGCGCAAAAAGCCAGCCTTCGCCCAGCCACATGGCCAGCGCGCCACCCTGTCCGGCCCAGGCCCCGTTGGGGGCAAGCCCGAGCCCGTAGACCGCGCCCGTGGCCGGAGTCGCGGGCGGATCCGTCTGATCGAAAGCCTGCACTCCGGTTTGCAGCAACAGATCGATCAGCAGCAATGCCTCATTATGGGTGACATGTTTCTGGGCCTGTGACGGCTGAATGAGCGGCAGGCCGAGGCGGGCAGACAGGTCGGACATGGGAATTCCTTCGCAATGCGGGTCGCGGCCTTTGTGCTAAACAATCATTAACCAATCCTTCCGGCAGCGCACGCTGACCCATCTGGTGACGCAACGGGCAAACCGCTGCGCGACAATTTTTCCTTTACGCAGAAAGTTGGGCGGCGGTAGGGTTTTAGCGATGGGATGCCGGACCCTCCGGCGCCACGGGACAGGAAGAGTGAGGGAGCTCATGGGCAAGAGAGACGAACTGATCGCGAAATACGCGGAAGATCTGAAGGACAAATGCGGCATGACGCCGGATATGGATCTTCTGACAAAGGTGACGATCGGCTGCGGCCCGTCCATCTATAATGATGACGCCTCTACCGTCGCCTCTAGCCAGGAGAGCGAGCTGGAGACTATCAAGAAGAATTTCATGATCAAGAAGCTTGGGCTCGCGGATGGTCCCGAGCTGATGCAGGCACTGGACAGCGTGATCGAGACCTATGGCAAGTCCAACCGCAACAAATACCGCGCGGTAGTCTATTACATGCTGGTCAAGCATTTCGGCAAGGAAGCCATCTACGGCTGATTGTAGACAGATCGGTTTGAGAAGGGCCCTGCGGGGCCCTTTTGCTGTCCGGCCTCAGGTTGCGCCCCTGCGGGGCGCGGCAGAGGGGGCGCTGCCCCCCGCGGCGCTGCGCGCCTCCCCCCGGAGTATTTCTGGAAAGATGAAGCGGGGGCGGGGGCCTTAGAAAAGGCCGAGCACCAGGCCGATCACGCCGGGGCCCAGGGTGGAATATCCGCCGTCGAGCAGGGTGAGCGCCCGAGGACGGTTGGCATAGGCATAGTTCATCGCGACCCAGGGTGTGATGAAGAAGAGGCCGACGCCGAGACCCGCCACAAGTCCCGCGATGGGGCTGTCGATACCGGACATGGAGAAGATATGCCGCATCATGCCGGCCACCAGGATCATCGCCACGCCTGAAATGACGAAGGGCAGGGGGGAGCCGCTGCCTTGTGGTTTGCCGGCGTCATCCACCGGAATGCCCGCGGCCCGGATCCAGGGTTTGGACAGGCTCATGTACCAGACCGCCCCCATCCCGAAACCCGCAAGAGCCGCGACCAGAACTGCGACGATACCCATCTGACCCTCCCTTGGTCCCGTTTGGCGCAGAATAGAGCCTTCGCCGGGTCCGGCGCCACGATTTTCTGGTCAGAGGCCCGCCATCTTGCAGATGAGGGCCCATTCCTCTGCCGTGACCGGCTGGACGGACAGGCGGGAGTTCCGGACGAGAACCATCTGCGCCAGCTCTGGCGTCGCTTTGATCTGATCGAGCGTGACGGGCGTCTTGACCGGCCCGATCGCGCGGATATCGACACAGTCCCATCGGGGATCGTCTGTGGTGCTGTCGGGATGCGAGGGGGCGCAGACCTCGACAATGCCGACGATCTCGCGGGTTTTCTGCGAGTGATAGAAAAAGCCGCGGTCGCCCAGCTGCATCTCTCGCATGAAATTGCGGGCCTGATAGTTGCGCACGCCGTTCCATTCCTCGCCCTGATCGCCGCGCGCCATCTGATCCTCCCAGGACCAGGTGTCGGGCTCGGATTTGAAAAGCCAGAAGCGCATCAGCCGATCACCCTGTTCCAGGGCATCAGAGTGACCGTGTCGAACAGGCCGGCCTTGGCATAGGGGTCTCCATCCGCCCAGGTCTGGGCCTGCTCTGCTGTCTCGACCGACAGGATCACCAGAGAGCCGCACATGGCGCCATCGGCATCAAGCAGCGGACCCGCCTGGGCGACCACGCCAGTGTCGGCAATATAGGCGAGATGGGCGTCGCGGTTGGCCTTGCGGACCTCAAGCGCGCCGGGTTTGTCATGGGCGATCAGGGCAAAAAACATGAGCTATTCCTCTTTCAGCGGGCGCGACAGCAGAAGATCCATCGCTTGTGGTACATGTAGCCTGCCGTCGATCAGACCTACCACCACTTCCGTGATTGGCATGTCGATGTCGAGCTGCCGGGCCAGGTTATGAACCGCGCGGGCGGTTCCGGCCCCTTCCACGGTGATATCGGGATCAAAATCGGCGCTTTTGCCGATCGCGAGCCCGTACCGGAAATTGCGCGACAGCTCTGAGGTGCAGGTCAGGGCCAGATCGCCAAACCCGGACAGACCGGCCAGGGTTTCGGCCCGCGCGCCACGCGCCAGTGCCAGCCGCTGCATTTCGGCATAGCCGCGCGTCATGAGCGCCGCGCGGGCACTGTCGCCGAGGCCGGCGCCGATGGCGGCCCCGCAGGCAATGGCGATGACGTTTTTCAACGCCCCGCCGATTTCCGCGCCAGCCACATCGGTGGTCCGGTAAAGCCGCAAATCCGGGGTGGTCAGGCGGGTCTGCAGATCCCGGCCGATATCGTCATCCCGGCAGGCCAGCGTCAGCGCCGTGGGCAATCCACGCGCGATATCCAGGGCAAAAGACGGGCCGGTCAGCACGGCGACCGGCGGTCCGGGGCGCGTTGCGGTGATCACCTGCGACGGCCCCTGACCCGAGGCAATCTCGATGCCTTTGCAGCAGGCGACCAGAGGACGATCGCCAAACTCAGGAAGGTCAGAGGTGAGGGCGTCGCGCAATTTCTGCATCGGGACGGCCAGCAGCACCGGACCGGGAGGCAGATCCTCCGCAGCATTGGTCACGGTCAGATTGTCGGGAAAGGGCAGGCCGGGCAGGCGGGCGGTGTTCTCTCTCGCCGATTGCATGGCGGCGACCAGCGCAGGGCTGCGGGCCCAGATCGTGACCGGCGTTCCGGCGCGCGCGATGGATATTGCAAGTGCGGTTCCAAAGGCGCCTGCCCCGACGACTGTTGTCATGCCTTTGGCCCCTTTTTCCCATGCCCCAGCATCCCGGCACGCGCCATATCGAGGGGCCAGCGGGGTCGCGCCGCAAGTGTCATGTCGTCAACCTGCCCGGCGGCAAAGCGTTCCAGCCCGACATAGGCGATCATCGCCCCGTTATCGGTACATAGCGCCAGCGGAGGGGCGACGAACCGCAACCCGTTTTCAGCCGCAACAGTCTCTAACCCGGCACGGATGGCGCCATTGGCGGCGACACCCCCGGCCACGGCCAGGACAGGATCGCGCGGTGAGAGCGCGCGATAGATCCTGATGGCGCGCCGGGTCTTTTCCACCAGAACGTCGACCACCGCGGCCTGAAATCCGGCGCAGAGATCGGCCCGATCCACCGCCTTCAGCCGGGTCCCGTCCATGACCTCGTCCCGGGCGCGCAGCACGGCGGTCTTGAGACCGGACCAGGACATGTCGCAGCCTTCGCGGTCCAGCAGCGGGCGCGGGAACCGGAACCGGCGGGGATCGCCCTTGCGCGCCTCTGCCTCGACCGCGGGACCGCCGGGCTGGGGCAGCGACAGAAGGCGCGCGGTCTTGTCAAAGGCCTCTCCCGGGGCGTCGTCGATCGTGCCGCCCAGGCGTCGGAACGCGTCGGGACCATCCACCAGCAGGAACTGGCAATGCCCGCCGGACACCAGAAGCATCAGATAAGGAAAGCTCAGCCCGTCGGTCAGCCTGGGCGTCAGCGCATGACCGGCCAGATGGTTCACGCCGATCAGGGGCCGGCCTGTTCCGGCAGACAGACCCTTGGCGCACATGACCCCGGCCATCACCCCGCCAATCAGACCCGGCCCAGCCGTGACGGCGATCGCGTCGAGATCGCGCAGCGTCACGCCAGCCTCGCGCAGCGCCCGCGACACAACCCCGTCCACGGATTCTGCATGGGCACGGGCCGCGATTTCAGGCACGACTCCGCCGTAATCCGCATGAAGCTGCGCCTGACCGGCCACCACGGAGGACAGCACCTCGGCCCGGCCCGGCCTGCCACGCACAAGCGCCGCGCCGGTATCGTCGCAGGAGCTTTCGATCCCAAGGATCAGGCGTGTCTCGGTTGGCATGGTCGGCGCGGGCCCGCGATTGTGCTGTCGTGGCACAGCAGGTAACACCGGCGCAGAGCCGAAACAATCGCCAGGCGGACCGGCCAGCATGCCAAAGCCCGTGATCCTGATCACCCGACCGCAGCCCGATGCCGGCGAAACGGCAGCGATCCTTGAGGCACAGCTGGATGTGCCGGTCATCGTCAGCCCTCTTCTGGGGCTTGAGGTTCTGGGCCCGCTGCCTGCGACATCCGCCGATGACAGGCTGATATTCACCTCCGCCAATGGTGTGCGGGCCTGGACGCAGCTGAACGGTCCGCGCCGGTCTGCCATCTGTGTTGGCGCAACGACCGCGGCTTTTGCCCGGGCGTCCGGGCTGGAGGCAGAAGCGCGGGGCGGCACGGCGGACAGGCTTGTCCAGGCAATCCTGGCCGATCCGCCAACCGGCCGTCTGCTGCATATCCGGGGCGAAATCGCGCAGGGCGCCGTTGCGCAGACGCTGTCCCGCCACGGCATGGACGCCGAAGAACAGGTGCTCTACCGGATGCAGGCGCAGGCATTCAGCGCGGAGGCGCGGAGCGTGACGCAGGGCGCGGCACCCGTCATTGTGCCGCTTTATTCGTCGCGCAGTGCAGAATTGTTTGCAAAAGCTTGGGGGCTGCCTGCCCCTGGCGCTGCGCCGCTCTATCTGGTGTGCATGAGCGCGACGGTCGAGGCGGCCACGGCCCCGCTTCACGCTCAAAGGTCGGTCATAAGTTCGACACCGGACAGGGCGGGCATGCTGCGTGGCGTCGCAGAGGTTGCACGATGGGTTGAGAGCCGGGGGGCGGCACACTAAGCTAGAGCTGCTGCATGTGCAAAGCAGGGATTCGAAAGGACAAATTGGTGGCGGATAAAGACGATTCCTCCGACGTTCCGGAAAATGCGGACGTAACGGAAACCAGCGATACGCCGCCGGTCGAAGACCCGTCCGCGCCGGACCGGCGCGACGACGTCGAAACGGACGAGCCGGTCGCCGAGGGTGACGACACCATCGAGGCCACGACCGAACCAGCGCCCGATCTGACCGAAGACCCCGACACGGTCACTGCCGAAGACACGGTTACCGACGAACCGGAGAGCGCGGAACAGACCGACACCTTCGCCGAAGCGGAGGATGAGGAGCCGGTGGAGAACCCGCATACGGATGCCGAGGATCGCATGGGCACCCCGGCCAAAGAAACCGAATGGACCTATCCGTCCGAAGCGATTTACGACGAAAAGCCCGCCGGCGGATCGCCGGTCATGCTGATCCTGGGTGGCGTGCTGGCGGCCGTGGTCGGGTTTGTCGCGGCTTTCCTCTCGGGCATGGTCACCGTCAGCGGCCCTGACATGGCCGTCATCAGCCGACTGGACCGCCATCAAAGCCTGATCGACGATCTGGCAGGCCGGATTGAGACCGACGCCGGCCCGGATCTGGCGCCGCTGGAACAATCCCTCGCGGATAACACGGCCACGCTGGACGACCTGACCACCCGAATGGCCGCACTTGAAACCCGGATTTCGGATCTGGATGCGACGGTTGCCGCCCTGCCCGCGGACACGGGCGCCGGTGACGGCGGCGCACTGGCTGAAAACTACCGCGCAGAGATCGAGACGCTGCGCCAGGCCATGCAGGCCCAGCGGTCCGATATTGAGGCGATGGTGGAAGAGGCCGGCCAGATCAAGGCCGCCGCCGCCGCCGAGACCGCCAAAACGGAGGCGCGCGCCGCGCTTGTTCAGATTTCTGCCGCGCTGGAAAACGGTGAAAGCTTTGCAGAACCGCTGGCCGATCTGCGTAATGCCGGATCCCAAATCCCGCCGGCACTTGCCGAGAATGTGGACGGCGTACCAACTCTGGCCGCCCTTCGGGACATGTTCCCCGGGGCGGCCCGTCAGGCGCTGGCGGTCAGCCGGGGCACCGGCAATTCCTCGGTTGGCGATTTCTTCCGGACGCAACTGGGCGTCCGGTCTCTGGAACCCAGAGAGGGCAGCGACCCTGACGCGATCCTGTCCCGTGCCGAGGCGGCCCTGTCCGGCGGCGATATCGCGACCTCTCTGTCCGAGGTGGATACGCTACCCGAAGCGGCCCGGTCGGAGTTTTCCAGCTGGATCGCGGCGGCCCGCACGAGGCTGGAGACGGTCGACGCCGCAAACGGTCTTATGGCCGAACTGAATTCGAACTGAGGAACGCCGATGCTCTGGTCTCTCGTCAAGATTGTTGTCTTTGTCGCATTGGTAGCAGCGGCAACGCTGGGTGCCAGTTATCTGCTGGAAATGGACGGCGGCGTGCGCATCGCCATGGGTGGGATCGAGGTCAACCTGACCCCGATCAAGGCGGTGATCGCTGTCTGCCTTCTGATCCTGGCCGTCTGGCTGTTTCTGCTTCTGTTCGGGTTCATCATCGCGCTGCTGCGGTTCATCAACGGCGACGAAACTGCGCTGTCGCGCTATTTCGACCGCAGCCGGGAACGCAAAGGCTACGACGCGCTGCGCGAGGGGTTGCTGGCGCTGGCCGCGGGTGAGGGGCGCAAGGCGATCTCCAAGGCGGCCAAAGCGGAACGCTATGATGTCAGCCCAGAGCTGACGACCCTGCTGACCGCGCAGGCCGCCGAGGAAATCGGCGATAAGGCCCGCGCGGAGCAGGCGTATAAAAAGCTCATTACAAACGAAAAAACGCGTTTTGTGGGGATCCGGGGCGTGATGCGTCAGAAACTGGCCGCCGGCGATACCGAAACCGCCCTCGCCCTGGCCGAAAAGGCCTTTGCGCTCAAGCCCGGTCACGAAGAGGTCCAGGATACGCTGCTGCGGCTTCAGGCGCAGAAAGAAGATTGGCGCGGCGCCCGTGCGACGCTCAAGGCCAAGCTGCGCCATGGATCGCTGCCCCGCGATGTCCACCGTCGCCGCGATGCGGTGCTGGCCCTGTCCGAAGCGAAGGGTGTGTTTTCCGAAGATGCGTCGATCGAAAGCCGGGAGGCCGCGATCGAAGCCAATAAACTGTCGCCCGATCTGATCCCCGCCGCGGTCATGGCGGCGCAGGGATACATGGCGCAGGGCAAGAAACGCTACGCGACCCGCGTCCTGAAAAAAGCCTGGGAGGCCGCGCCGCACCCGGACCTCGCAGCCGCATTTGCCGAAATCGAACCCGAGGAAACGCCCAAAGAACGTCTGAAACGCTTCCAGGCGCTGACCAAGGTTAACCCGTCGCACCGGGAATCCCGCCTGTTGCTCGCCGAGCTGGAAATCGCCGCAGAGGATTTCCCCGCAGCCCGCCGCGCCCTTGGCGATCTTGTGACCGAGGACCCCGATGCGCGGGTGCTGACGATCATGGCGGCTGTCGAACGTGGCGAAGGGGCCCCCGATGCGATTGTGAAGGGCTGGCTGGCCCGGGCAGTCGCGGCTCCGCGCGGGCCGCGCTGGACCTGCGAAAACTGTCACCAAATTCATGCCAGCTGGACACCGGTCTGCGTCAATTGCGGGGCCTTCGATACTCTGGCCTGGAAATCTGCGCCGGCCGGTGAATTCCAGCCGGGCGTCGGCACCGAGATGTTGCCCCTGATCGTGGGCCAGATCGAACCGCCGGCCCCCGCACCTTCGGTGGCGGAGCCCGAGCCGAAGCCCGACCTTAAGGACGTGCCGCCAACGGCCAGCACCGCGGAGGCCGCGCCGGAGGCAGAGGAACCCGAGGATGCGGTCATCGTGCCCGCCGAGGATTCGGACAAAGACGCGCCTGAGCCCTCAAAACCTACCCCGAGCTGATCGGGTGTAGGTCCGGCCGGCCCGCATTGGCCTGAAGGCTTTGCTACCTTGCGGGGCGGCGCTCCGGTGTCGCCCGGATCCGATATTCGGAAAGTGCTGTGTTGCCCCTGGCACACAAACCTCTGATCGGTACAGCTCTCGCGGTTTTTCCAAAACCGCTGCCGCTTTGATCTGCCTGGAAACCGGAGCCTTACTTTCGCTGCGCGAAAGTAAGTTGGTGCACCGTACCGGACAAAACTCGAACCGGTACAGCTCTCGCGGTTTTTTCAAAACCGCTGTCGCTTTGATCTGCTTGTCAGATGAAGGCCACTTTTCTTCGGAAAGTGCTGTGGTGCCCCAAGACGGACTCGAACCGCCGACCACCTATTTACGAAACAGGTGCTCTACCAACTGAGCTATTGGGGCATCGGCGTGTCGTTTAGCCGACTCCGGTCCTTGGGGCAAGAAAGAAAAGGGTCGTGGCAAACGGTGGCCCACCAGCCAGGTATGAATTGATTTTCAGCCAAATTCGGATTATCAATCCCACTGACGGCAACGGCGTCGTCGCTTCCCGCACATGGGCTAGAGAGCAGGGCTGCTCGACAATGCGTGACACAGGTCACGTGGCTGTCGGTGGCCTTTTTGCATTTGACGTCGCACTTGATGGAGTGGTGCCATGAAAAACTTTCCGATGTTCCTGCGTATGGACGGGCGCCGCGTTGTTCTGTGCGGCGGTGGCGAGGAAATCGCGCGGAAGGCGCGATTGGTCCTGAAAACGGAAGCCCGGCTGACCATTGTCGGTCCGGTGCAGGATGCAGAGCTTTCGGCGCTCATCGATTCCGGACGCGCCGATCATCATACAGCGTTGCAGGACGATACATTTCTGAACACAGCGCTTGTCTTTATCGCGACCGGATCGGATGACGACGACCTTAGAATGGCGACAGCCGCACGCGCTGCGGGCGCTGTTGTGAATGTCATCGACCGCCCGGATATGTGCGACGCTTTTACGCCGTCGATCGTGGACCGCGATCCTGTGGTCGTGGCCATTGGCACCGAAGGCACCGCCCCCGTTCTGGGCCGCGCCATCAAGACCGAGATCGAGACGATGCTGGCGCCGCGTTTGGGGAGCTTTGCCGCCCTTGCCGGTCGGCTGCGCGATGCCGTGGCAGAGGCCTTTCCGCCCGCCGCCCGCCGCCGGTTCTGGGAATGGTCCTTCAGCGGAGAGGCCTGGCGCGCGCATCTTGCGGGACGCGAACGTCAGGCGGCGCAGCTTCTCAAGACCGCGATCGAGCAGCGCGCCATACCGGACGCCAAGGGCAGCATCGCGCTGGTCGGGGCCGGACCGGGCGCCCGGGACCTGCTGACGCTGCGCGCGGTCCAGCGGATGCAGGAAGCCGACGTGATCTTCTACGACCGTCTTGTCGATCCCGATGTTCTGGAACTGGCCCGCCGCGATGCTGATCGCATCTATGTCGGCAAAGAGGTTGGCGCCAGCGTATGGCCACAGGACCGGATCGACCGGCTGATCGTTGCAGAGGCGCAGAAGGGCAGGCGGGTCGTACGGCTGAAGTCGGGTGACCCGTCGGTTTTCGGCCGGGCCAGCGAAGAACTTGCCGCCGCCCGGGCGCATGGCATCAACATTGAAATCGTCCCCGGCATCACCGCGGCCTCTGCCGCCGCCGCATCGCTGGGCCGCCCGCTGACCGAACGGGGCGAGACGGACAGTTTTGTTCTGACCACCGGCACCTGCCGCCCCGGCGATCATGCGCCGGACCGGAGCATGCTGGCGCGCCCGGGCATGTCGGTTGCCGTCTACATGGCGGTTAACAACGCGGCGCAGGTGCAGGCCGATATGGTCGCGGCCGGGATGCCGGTCAGTTGCCCGGTGGATATTGTCGCCTCTGTCAGCACCGATAGTGAACGGCATGTATCGACCACGCTGGGCCATCTGGCCGATGCGGTCCGGACGCATGACATCAGGAACCCGGCGCTTTTGATGCTGCGCTACCCGAAATCGCTGGCCCGGCCCGTGGCACAGACCGGCTGATCCGGCAGCCGGATTCAGGCCGCGCTCAGCCGCGCATACCGGCCCGCTTTGGACCTGAGCTCGGCATCGGTGCCGATCTCCACGATCCGGCCCTCGTCCATCACGGCGATCCGGTCGGCATCCCGGATCGTGCCAAGCCGATGTGCAATGACAAGCGTGGTTCTGTGGCGGGACAGTTCGGTGAGCGCCAGCTGGATCTGGCGTTCGGTTTCCGAATCCAGCGCGGAGGTCGCTTCGTCCAGGATCAGGATCGGCGGGTTTTTCAGAAAGGCCCGCGCAATGGCAACCCGCTGCTTCTGACCGCCCGACAGCGTCACACCCCGTTCGCCGACGACAGTATCCAGCCCCTCGGGCAGGCGGTCGATCATGCCGGTCAGCTGCGCATGCTCCGCCGCGGAGCGGATCTCCTCCTCCGAGGCATCGAGCCGGCCATAGGCGATGTTTTCCCGCAGCGTGCCGCCAAAAAGAAAGACATCCTGGCTGACAAGGCCGATCTGCTTGCGCAGCGATTGCAGGCTCAGGCTCTGAATATCGAGGCCGTCGACGGTGATCCGTCCGGCGGAGGGGTCGTAGAACCGCGGCAGCAATGACAGCAGGGTGGTCTTTCCAGCGCCGGACGGCCCGACAAAGGCGACGGTTTCGCCCGCCGCGATGGACAGGGTGATATCGCGGATCACCGGGCGGTCGTCCCCATAGTCAAACCGCACGCCCTCGAAGCGCACCTCGCCTCGCAGGCGCGGTGCCGGTTCCGCATCGGGCCGGTCCGCCACATCCGGCACTGTCTGCATCAGCTCCAGATACCTGCGAAATCCGGCGATGCCGCGGGGATAGACCTCCAGCACCGCCGCAATCTTGTCCAGCGGCCGGAAGAAGACGCCGACCAGCAGAAGAAAGGCGACAAAACCGCCGGTGCTGAGCGATCCGTTCAGAACAAAGATCGCCCCCGTGACCATGACGATGACCTGGATCAGCCGCATGCCCATGTAGTTGAGCGATGACGATGCCGCCATGACCCGGTAAGCCGCCAGTTTGGTGTTGCGATAGGCGGTGTTGTCCTTTTCGAACAGGCGCTTTTCGTGATCCTCATTGGCAAAGGCCTGCACCACCCGTATCCCGCCGACATTCTCTTCAAGCCGGACATTGAACGCGGCAACGCGGGAATAGATGTCGCGCCAGGTCCGCGTCATCCGCCCGCCATAGACCGTCACGATCACAATGCAGGCTGGCACGATTGTCGCGGTGACCAGGGCCAGCTCAAGATCGATCGCCAGCATCAGAAGGAAAGCGCCGACAAATGTCATCACCGCGATGAACAGATCTTCGGGACCGTGATGCGCCACCTCGCCGATCTCTTCCAGGTCGCGGGTGACACGGGCGATCAGCTTACCCGTCCGGACCCGGTCGAAATAGCTGAAGGACAGGCGCTGAAGGTGTTCGAAGGCGCGCCGCCGCATCTCTGTCTCGATATTGATGCCCAGCATGTGCCCCCAGTAGATCACCACCGCCATAAGGCCGGCATTGATCAGGTAGATCAGCAGCAGGCCAATCGCCGCCAGGATCGTCATCGGCAGATCGCCCGATGGCAGCAGCCGGTCGATAAAGGCCTGCACGGCCAGCGGAAACGCCAGTTCCAGCAACCCCGAAAGGACGGCGCATCCGAAATCGAGCCAGAACAACCCGCGCCAGGGCCGGTAATAGTCAAAGAACTGACGTAGCATCTTGCCCCCGGAGCTTAGGATCGTTGCGCGCTGTGAGCCTTGCGGTGCTCTGACGGACCTGTGGCCAGCGATACCGCATGCGCGGGTGGCGCCGTCCAGTAATAGGCAAGGTATCCATCTTTGGCCTCCAGACCGAGATCGTCTCTAAACCGTGCCTTGGCCTTTCGCACAAGGTCCTTTTCGGCGGCGATCCAGACAAAACCGCCGGGCATGCCGGGCATGGGCGCCGTCGACAGCCCGTCCCAGAGCGACTGGTTCCGGCTGCGCAGATACCACGTGACGGTCATTCCCACCGGATGCGACAGATCACAGATATCATCCTGCGATCCGACCTCAATCAAGGCGCGCCCGCGCCGGTCTGACGGCGACATTTCCAGAATCCGGCGGATGGCGGGCAGGGCCGTTTCATCCCCGGCAATCAGCAAATCCTTTCCGGGGGGCGCCTCTCCGCTGCCGGGTCCGCTGATGCCAACCGTGTCGCCGGGCTGCGCGGCGCGGGCCCAGTTGGTGGTCCGCCCCCCGTCGTGTTCGAACACGTCGAAGGTGAAACGCCCGCGCCGGGGATCCAGCGCGACAAAGGTGTAGACGGCCCGGTGCAGCTGGTCGGGCCCCCCGGGCATGACGGTCCGCCCCTGACCGTCCAGTCTGGGCCAGACCGGCTGGCGTCCGGCTGGCGGCAGGAGCAGAGAGAAATGCATGCCGCGCGACGTACTTAGACGCTCCGTATCGGCGCAGTTCATTTCCACCCGCAGAAAGTTGGGCGCAATGCGCCAGATGCGGTGCACCGATGCCGTACAGAAATTCAGGGGCACGGCGTTGCGGGCAAAATCGCCCTGCCACTGACCTCTGGCGCCCAGACCGGGCGCGGCCTGGTCGAGGATGTGACACAGGTAATCCCGGATGGTCTGCAGGGCGACGCGATCCTCCGCCTCTATACGTGCGGTCATCGCTGCTGTGCCGCGTTCCAGCACTACCCTGGCCAGCGGGCTGTCGATGACCAGCGTCGTGCCGGTCTCCGCCGTGCACAGCTCCGCCGCGCGGGACTGCACCGCGATATGTGGGATCAGATCCCCGGGAAGCGGGCCTGTGAAGACGGCGGTGGCGATGGCCCGGCTCATTCCGAAACCGCCTTGGACGGGCGATCCGGGCCGCCGGGCTGGCGGCCAAGCGGGATCATCATCGGGCGGTTCGACACCGGATCGGTCATCACCAGAGAGGCAAGACCAAACACCTGCGTGACCATGGTTTCCGTCAGCACGCTGTCCGGCGATCCGGTCGCATAGATCTGCCCCTGACGCATCGCCACCAGATGATCGGCATAGCGTGCGGCAAGGTTGAGATCATGCAGAACCATGACGATCGTGGTGCCCCTGCTGCGGTTGAGATCGACCAGCAGCTCCAGCACGTCGATCTGATGCGCGATATCCAGAAAGGTCGTCGGTTCGTCCAGCAGCAGCACATCCGTGTTCTGCGCCAGTGCCATCGCGATCCAGACCCGCTGCTTCTGCCCGCCGGAAAGCTGATCGACGTCCCGCCCGGCAAGATCGGCCGTGCGCGTCATATCCAGCGCCTCCGCCACGGCGCGGTCGTCATCCGGCGTCCACCGCGACAGCACCCCATGGTGGGGATGCCGCCCATGGCTGACCAGCTCTGCGACAGAGATCCCGTCCGGCGCGATTGGTGACTGAGGCAGAAGGCCAAGCTTACGGGCCAGGGCCCGCGTCGGCATCTGCCGCACCGGCTGGCCATCCAGCACGACCTGCCCGGACAGGGGCCGGATCAGCCTGGCCAGACATCGCAGTAACGTGGACTTGCCGCAAGCATTGGCGCCGACGATCGCGGTAATCTCGCCCGACGGAAACGCCAGATCGAGATCTTCAAGGATCATACGTGCGCCATAGCCGGCACTGAGTGTCTGGGCCGTCAGCAGGGTCATGTCTCGGTTCCGTTTCGGTTCGACCGGGTAATCAGCAGAAGCAGGACAGGCGCCCCGAGAGCGCCGGTGACAACGCCGGCAGGGTATCGCCCGGCGAAGAGATGTTGCCCGGCGTAATCCCCGGTAAGCACCAGTATTGCCCCGACAAGGGCAGCAGGGATCAGCGGCGATCTGCCCGGCCCCGCGATCCGCCGGGCAATCGGGCCGGACAGAAAGGCGACAAAGGCGATAGGCCCCGACACCGCAGTCGCCACGGCGATCAGCCCGACGCCGGCCAGCACCATCAGCGCCTTGTCCCGCGCCAGCGGCACGCCGAGCGCGGTCGCCGTTTCGTCACCCAGCCGCAGAGCCTCCAACGCGCGCTGCCGCACAAAGATCAGACCGCCAAATCCGGCCAACGAAACCGCCACAGGAAGCGAACCGCCCAATGTCGCACCGTTGACACTGCCGGTCAGCCAGCGCAGCGCATCCTGCAGGGTCCAGGCCGGGGCCTGTAGAATCACATAGGCAATGAGGCTGTCCAGCATGGCCGAAATGCCGATTCCGATCAGGATCAGCCGCGCGCCGGACACGCCGTCGCGCCAGGCCAGAAGGTAGATCGCCAGCGCGACCAGAAGGCCGCACAGAACGGCCAGCACCGACACGGATGCGCCGCTCCAGCCAAGGATCACGATGGCAAAGACGGCTGCGGCGCTGGCACCGGCGCTGATCCCGATGATATCCGGGCTGGCAAGAGGATTGCGCAGGAGCGTCTGAAATACCGCGCCGCCCAGCCCAAAGCTCATGCCCGCCAGAACAGAGAGCATGGCGCGCGGCAGGCGCAGCTCCAGCACGGCGAAACTGATGCCGGGCAGGTCCTCTCCGGCCAGGACCCGCAGCAGATCGGCCGGGCTGGTCATGGACGGCCCGGACATCAGCGTCAGGACTATGCCAAGGATCATCAGGCAGATCAGAAGCAAGGCGCTGCGCACCCGCGCCGTGCGATGCCTGACCCGCAGCCCGGCGAGTCGCGCGGCCGTGGCCATATTGCCCCGCCCGGTCACAGCTCACGCACCCGGCGCTGCCGCACGATCCAGATAAAAACCGGCGCGCCCAGAAACGCTGTGACGATCCCCACCTCCATTTCAGACGGCCGGGCGACAAGCCGTCCGATGACATCGGCAAGCGTCAGCAGAAGCCCTCCGATCAGGGCGGAAAACGGCATCAGCCATCTGTGGTCAACGCCGACCATCAGCCGGCAGACATGGGGAACAACCAGGCCAAGGAAGGCGATGGGCCCGCAGATCGCCGTCGTCGCCCCGCATAGCAGCACCGCGCCAAGTGCAGCCGCCGCGCGCGCCATGGCCACCTGCGCGCCCAGCCCGGCGGCAGTTTCTTCGCCCAGCGCGAGGAGGTTCAGGCTGCGGGCGGACAGCAGGCTCAGGATCAGCCCGGCGAAGATAAAGGGCAGACACGGCAGGATCACATCAAAGCTCGCCCCGCCGACCCCGCCAACCTGCCAGGACCGCGCCGCCCCGGCGATATCGTTGCGGGGCAGGATAATCGCCGTGGTGAAGGACGCCGCGGCAATGGTTGTTGCGGCCCCCGCCAGCGCCAGTTTCAGCGGTGTCGCCCCGCCCCGTCCGAGCGACCCGATCGCATAGACAAAGATCGCAGCGATCCCGGCCCCGAGGATCGCCACCCAGATATAGGCCGCCAGCGTCTGCATACCGAACCACGCCATGCCGACGATGACCGCCAGCGCCGCGCCCGCATTCACGCCCAGAATGCCGGGATCGGCCAGCGGATTGCGCGTCACGCCCTGCATCACAGCGCCGGCCAGGCCAAGCGCGCCGCCTGCCAGCACCGCAAGACAGGTGCGCGGCACCCGGACCGCAACAACCGCCTGCGCCATCGTGTCGGTCCGGCCACCCAGCCCTGCGAGGATATCAGCCCAGACAACAGAGCGTGTCCCGAGGCTGACCGACACCAGACAGGCGCAGAGCAGCGCGCCCAGCACGCCTGCCAGCCAGAAAAGGCGGCCGCGTCTGGATTGCTGCAGCCCGACCAGCGCGGTCGGTTTGGCGGGGGTCACGGTCATTCGGCCCTGCGCGCTGCATCGTCAAGGCGTGCGACATAGTCTTCCAGCACCCAGGGAATGGACAGCGGCGTCGGATTGGCGGCCGTGCCGACCGCGTCATTGCCCAGCAAAACGACCGCTTGCTGCTGAACCGTTTTCATCCGCGACGTCAGCAGGTTTTCACGGATCCGGGTAAGCAGAGCGTCTCCGCCATAGGTCACGATAATGTCGACATCGGCAAATGCGTCGATGGACTCTGCGCTGATCTCACCGGAATAACGGCCCGGCATCGTCGCCTCCAGCACGGCCTGCGGCGAGGTCAGTCCGAGGTCCTCCAGAAACTGTACCCTTGGGTCGTTGCCGGAATAGAAGCGGATCACGCTCAGGTCCCGTATATCGAGATGCGTGACGAACATGGCATGTTTGCCGGCGATCGCCGGATGATGCGCGGCAACAGTGGCGATCTGGCTCTCCAGATCCGCAATGAGCGCCTGCCCCTCTTCTGCCATACCAAGCCCGGCGGCATTCAGGCGGATCATGTCGCGCCATCCGGTGGACCAGGGGCCGTCGCGATAGGCAATGACCGGAGCGATCTTGCTGAGCGTATCGTAATCCGCCTGTGACAGGCCGGAATAGGCCGCAAGGATGATGTCGGGCCGAACCGCCGCCACAGCCTCGAAATCCAGCCCGTCGCCTTCGTCGAACAGGGTGGGAACATCTGCGCCAAGCTCTCTGAGCCTGTCCGACACCCAGGGCAGCAGACCATCGCCGTCGTCGTCCCCGAAATTGGCCCGCGCGAAGCCGACCGGCACCACACCCAGCGCGAGCGGCACTTCGTGATTGGCCCAGGCCACCGTTGCAACCCGGACGGGCCGGGCCGGAATCGTCGTTGTCCCAAAGGCATGGGTGACAGTCACCGGGAAGTCTGAAGCCATGGCCGACGCCGCGACCGTCAGGCTCGCGCCCAGGCAGATAAGAAGGCATCTCAATGCTTTGAACATAATGGAACAGGACCTCCGGACCGGGCTCTTCTGCCCGGCCTTTCATCTTGACCCAGGTGGGTCAAGCGAGTCCCGGGCCTGGAAATCGGTAATCTGACTATTTTAGGCGGATTTACCAGAGAATCCGACAAAAACAGTCAAATTCTACAATACACATCGTCGGCTTCGTGGGTTAGGTGCCCGTGACGCAGAACAAGCCGATCCGGGCAAGAGCCAGACGTTTTACTTGACATTGCACATGGCGACCGGGCGCAAGCCCCGGACCGGACAGCGCCAGCCAGCCGCCAGATCGTCGGCCCGCCAGCACCACACTCACCTCAGATACTGGAATTGATGTACATGGGATCACCCTCCAAAACGCAGCGGCCGTCCCGCCTGACCACGGGCCGCACACTCTCTGTCCTGCTTGGCTGCACCTCGATCGTTGCCTGCCCTCTGAGCGTCGCAGCACAGGACGCATCGGCCTACCGGCTGTCGCCGATCACCGTGGATCTGAGCTTTGCCGCCGATGACGATGCAACCTCGACCGTGGCGAAAGAGCTCTGGACCGGCGGCAAGGTTGCAACCAGCGTTCTGGACACGCCGGCCTCCGTTTCCGTGATAACGCAGAAAGAGATCACGCTGCGCAACGCGGACAAGGTCGAGGATGTCCTGGAATACACCCCTGGTGTCGTCACCGACTACTACGGAACGGATGATCGCAACGACTATTACCTGGTGCGCGGTTTCCAGGCCTCGACCTACCGGGACGGGCTGACGCTTGGCTCGATGCGCGGCGTTCGCGAAGAACCCTATGGCTACGAACGTCTGGAGATCATGAAGGGCGGCAATTCCACGCTTTTCGGCACCTCCGATCCGGGTGGTACGGTGAACTTCGTGACAAAGACGCCGACATTCACCCGGTCCGGAGAGGTCTATGGAAGCTACGGGTCGCACAACCACAAAGAGCTGGGTTTTGATTTCGGCGATGTCCTGAACGAAGAGCAAACGCTTGCCTATCGCGTGGTCGGCAAGGTGCAGGACGCCGGGCTGGAATACGACAGTTCCAGAGACGACGAACAGTTTTTCCTGGCCTCCCTCGCCTGGAGGCCCACCGACCAGACAGAACTGACCTTTACCGTCGACTATCTGAAACGCGATGGCACGCCCAACAGCGGCGGCTACCCTCTGGATCGTCTGTATGACCGCAGCCTGTTTTTTGGCGAGCCCGGGTTTAATGAGCATGATGTCGAAAGATGGACCGTTTCGGCCGGATTGCGCCATGACTTTTCCAACGGGCTCAGGCTCAGCGCCAATCTGCGCTACAGCGACCTGACCGACGATTTTGCCTATGTCTACCTGTCGGATAATGCGGCCCGGGTGGGGACAATGGTCGACCGTTATTATTTCGGCACCGACAGCACCGCCGAAGAGCTGATCGGCAATGTCATCCTGCAATATGATACCGGCTTTGGCGCGGTCGACAGCAGCACGCTGGCCGGGATCGAGTTCCGGGATGCGACGACAACCGGCGCGTCGATCTACGGTGTTCATACGCCGATCGACATAACCAGCCCGGTCTATACCGGCGCCCCGACCGGATATTCGCCTTACAGTGTGCAGACCAATAGTTTCACGACCAAATCGGTGTTCCTGCAGCAAAACCTGTCTTTTGCGGATCGGCTGATCGCGACGGCAGGGGTGCGGCATGACTGGATCGACATCACCAACACCGACCAGCTGACGGCGACCAGCACCGATGCGGATTTCTCGGAAACCTCGTTCCGGGGTGCGCTGACCTACAAGATCACCAGCGAGGTCTCGGCCTATGCCAGCTATGTGCAGTCCGTCGCACCGCCCTCCATCGGCACGGAGCCGGAACGCGGGGAGCAATATGAAATCGGCGTCAAATATCAGCCCGAGAATATCAATGCCCTGTTCACGGCCTCTGTCTACGACCTGACCAAGAAGAACGTGGTGGTGCCTGTTGTCCTGCCCAGCGGTGCAATCGAACGCCAGACCATCGGCGAATCCCGCGTCCGCGGTTTTGAACTGGAGGCCCGGGCAGAACTTGCAGAGGGTCTGACGCTGTCTGGCGGATACAGTTACCAGAAGTCGAAATATATTCGCGGCAGCGTTCGGGGCACCACGGTCGATGGCAACGAGTTTTCGACCGTGCCCAATCATATCGCCTCTCTCTGGCTGACCTATGATCTGCCGGAAACCGGACCCCTTGCCGATATGTCCCTTGGCCTTGGCGTGCGATATGTCGGCCCGTATTATTACAATGTTTACAACGACAATGGCAAAAGCCCGGGCCAGACCTTTGTCGATGCCTCGGTCTCTTACGCCTTCACCGATACCACCGCGCTAACCGTCAACGTCAGCAATGTCTTCGACAGGCAATATGTCGTCGGTCGGGGGACGGCCGACTATTACAACAACGGACGGACCATCACAGCGGCGCTGCGCCACAGCTGGTAACGGATCAGCCCTTCGGCCCTGAAAACCAGACGGGCCGAAGGGCACCAGTCGGGCGTCATATTACCCGTGACGCCGGCGCCAGCTGGCGGGCGTTTCGCCGACAACCTGCCGGAACGCCCGCGTCAGATGGGCCTGATCAGAAAATCCAAGCCGGTCAGAGATATCGGCGACGCTGAGCTGCGTCGTCGACAGCAGATCCCGGGCCTGACCGATCCGTCTGTCCAGCTGCCATTGATGCGGTGTCATTCCTGTCGTGTTCTTGAACACCAGTGAAAACCAGCTGGCCGACAGGTTTACCGCCTCGGCCATCTGCGCCGTGCTCATCCGCAGCCCGCCGGCGGCTTCGACCCTGAGCGTGACCTTGCGCATCTGGGCCGCCGTCAGCCTGGCATTGCCATCCTCCGGGATGGCGTCGGGCAGATCCAGAACACCGGCAATCAGGCTGTTGGCCAGGTTTTCAGCAAAGAGACCGTGGCGCGAGGGGTCCCGGATCTCTCGCACCAAAAGTCGCGCCAGCGGTTCAATGTCGGAAATATCGAAGCGCTCTGCCGGGGTCGCGAGCACCTCGATCGCGCTCTGTCGGGGCAGGACATCCGACAGAAACTGGACGGCCCAGCCATGGTTCATGTGAATATCGACATGTGCAAACGTCAGGGGTTTGGAAAAACAGGTCCTGAGAGGCATCCCAGCCGGGACAAAAATCGCGCGGGCGAGGCTGCGGGTTTCCTGCCCCGCCGTGACAAGAATAGAGCTCATATCGTCGAAAAAGATGCTCAGCCGCGGATTGGCCGAGACATACTGGCCCTTTGCGCCGCGGTCTGCGGCGGCCTCCCAATAGGCGACGAGGGTATTTTCAAACTGGCGCCAGACCACCGGCGCGACACTGCGTATCTTTGCCGTTTTGCCAGTAAAATCATGATTGTAGCCCATGTTTCCGGGCCCCCGAATCTGAATGTTTGGAACATGGCTGTCGGCCGCGCATAATGTCGCGAGTCAGACTGGCTGGGGACCGAGTTTACGCGATTGGCCACGTCAGACAAGCCGGGCCCTACGTCAGCAGTTGCCCCGCAAGCCCCCGTTGCCATGGCGAAATCGACAGGCGACACTGCGCCGGACGCGCGGGCGGTTGCGGCGCCGGCCGGGTAACCGATCAAGGCTGTGTTGTGATGACGCACAGGCGCGCGCACCGCAAAAGAAAGAAGGCCATGGCAGACAAATTGACCCAACGACCGCTGGCACAGGACCCGCATGCGGTGCGCGAAACGCGGGAAAAGAACCTGGAACTGGCCATCGGACGCCAGATCCGGGACCTACGGAAACGTCAGCGCCTGACTGGCACAGATCTCGCCGCGCAGGCCGGGCTCGCCGTTGGGACATTGTCCAAGATCGAGAACGGGTTGATCTCTCCGTCATTGTCGACGCTTCAGGCACTTGCAGACGCGTTGAGGGTTCCGGTTGTACATCTCTTTGCCGGTTTCGATCAGCCGCGCGGGGCCATGCATGTCAAGGCCGGCCAGGGGGCAGAGATCACCCGGCAGGGCACCCGCGCCGGCCATCAATATAATCTTCTGGGTCACATCGGGTCGACCGACAGCGGCGTGGTGATGGAGCCCTATCTGCTGACGCTGACCGACGAATCCGACACGTTCCCGGTGTTTCAGCACGATGGAATGGAGCTGATCTACATGCTGGAGGGCGAACTGGAATATCGTCACGGCGACCGGCTTTATACCCTCGAGCCGGGAGATTCTCTTCTGTTCGATGCCGATGCGCCGCATGGTCCGGAACGCCACATAACGCGACCCATCCGATATTTGTCGATCATCTGCTACGCCCAGTAGCGGCCCGGCTGCCGCGAAAATCATCGCAGGGCTGGCCAGCCATGGAAAATTCGACCAAGCACAAGACACATTCCTTCAAGGAAAAATTTTTTCCTGATAGAGTAAGTTTCGACAAGGTAGAACCAAACATAACTGGAGCCATGCCATGTGCGGCGTCGTCGGGTTATTCCTGAAAAATCAAGAACTTTCGCCAAAGCTCGGCGATATGCTTGCGGATATGCTGATCACGATGACCGACCGGGGACCCGACAGCGCGGGTATAGCGATTTACGGCGATCCGGTGGACGGCATCAAAATGACAGTGCAGTCCGACACGCCGGATGTGGATTTCGACGGGCTGGATGCGGCTTTATCCTCTGACGTCGCTGCGTCGGTGACGATCCAGGTGGTCGACACCCATGCCGTGATTACAGCGCCCCGCGCCGCCGAACCCGCGCTGCGTGCCGCGATTGACCGCCGGGGTCTTCGACTGATGGGGAGTGGCACGCGAATGGAGATCTTTAAGGAGGTCGGCCTGCCGCGCGACGTAGCCGACAGGTTCGGCATTCGCGGCATGGCAGGATCGCATGGGATTGGTCACACCCGTATGGCCACCGAAAGCGCTGTGACAACGCTTGGCGCGCATCCGTTTTCCACGGCCGAGGACCAGTGCCTTGTGCATAACGGGTCTTTGTCCAACCACAATCAGATGCGCCGCAAACTGGCACGAGAAGGCTTTTTGACCCGGACGGAAAACGACACCGAAGTGGGTGCGACCTATATCTCGTCGCGCATTGCCAAGGGCGACAGCCTGGGCGAAGCGCTGGAAGGGACCCTGCGCGATCTGGACGGTTTTTTTACCTTCGTCACCGGCACAAGAAACGGCTTTGGCGTTGTCCGCGACCCGATTGCCTGCAAACCAGCCGTCCTGGCCGAAACCGATGACTACGTCGCATTTGGATCCGAATACCGCGCCTTTGCCGGCCTGCCCGGCATCGACACCGCGCGTATCTGGGAACCGGAGCCCGCGACCGTCTATTTCTGGGAACGCTGAACATGCAGACGATGGATATGGCGACGATCCCCCTCCGGGAGGTCAACACCACGCTTCAGGCGCAGACCGCCGAAACCAACCAGACCAGCTGGGTGATCGAAAATCCGCGCGGCGCCCATGCGGTCGCCGTGGGTCTGGACGCCCCGATCGAGGTCACTGTCAAAGGATCGACGGGATATTATAGTGCCGGGATGAACAAACAAGCCACAGTGCATATCGAAGGATCCGCCGGGCCCGGTGTTGCCGAAAACATGATGTCCGGCACCGTGATCATCGACGGAGACGCCAGCCAGTATGCCGGCGCCACAGGACACGGCGGGCTGCTTGTCATCAAGGGCAATGCCTCGTCCCGCTGCGGGATTTCCATGAAAGGCATCGACATCGTTGTTCATGGCAGTATCGGGCACATGTCGGCGTTTATGGCGCAGAAGGGCAATCTGGTTGTTCTGGGGGATGCGGGCGACGCACTGGGCGATTCCCTGTACGAGGCGCGGCTGTTTGTCCGCGGAACGGTGAAATCTCTTGGCGCGGACTGCATCGAAAAAGAGATGCGGCCGGAACACCTCGAAACGCTGCGCGATCTGCTGGACCGCGCGGGGGCGGAGGCAAAGCCCGAGGAATTCCGGCGCTATGGGTCGGCCCGGACCCTGTATAATTTCAACATTGATCATGCGGATGCCTACTGATGAGCACGTCGAGAACAGAGCCCCGTCAAAGCTGGACCTTCTCTCGCGAAGTGACGTCAGAAATCCGGCGCGCCGCAGATACCGGCATCTACGATATCCGCGGCGGCGGGTCGAAACGGCGACTGCCGCATTTCGATGACCTGCTGTTTCTGGGCGCCTCCATGTCGCGCTACCCGCTGGAGGGTTATCGTGAAAAATGCGATACCTCGGTCACCCTCGGCACGCGGTTCGCCAAGAAACCGATCGAACTGAAGATACCGATCACGATCGCCGGCATGTCGTTTGGCGCGCTGTCCGGCAATGCCAAAGAAGCGCTGGGGCGGGGCGCCACGATGGCCGGGACCTCGACCACAACCGGCGATGGGGGCATGACGGAAGAAGAGCGTGGTCATTCCGAAAAGCTTGTCTATCAATACCTGCCGTCGCGCTATGGCATGAACCCCGACGACCTGCGCCGTGCCGACGCGATTGAGGTTGTCGTCGGTCAGGGCGCCAAGCCGGGCGGCGGCGGGATGCTTCTGGGTCAGAAAATCACCGAGCGTGTGGCCGGAATGCGGGACCTGCCCGTGGGCATCGACCAGCGATCCGCCTGCCGTCATCCCGACTGGACCGGCCCGGACGATCTGGAGATCAAGATCCTCGAACTGCGCGAGATCACGGGCTGGGAAAAGCCAATCTACATCAAGGTCGGTGGCGCGCGGCCCTATTACGACACCGCCCTGGCCGTAAAGGCCGGCGCCGATGTGGTGGTGCTGGACGGGATGCAGGGTGGTACGGCCGCGACGCAGGACGTGTTCATCGAACATGTCGGACAGCCAACCCTTGCCTGTATCCGCCCCGCCGTCCGCGCCTTGCAGGACCTTGGCCTGCATCGAGAGGTCCAGCTGGTCGTGTCCGGCGGGATCCGAAATGGCGCAGACGTCGCCAAGGCGCTGGCGCTTGGCGCCGATGCGGTCGCCATCGGCACGGCCGCGCTGATCGCGCTGGGTGACAACGACCCCAGGTGGGAAGCCGAGTACCAGAAACTGGGAACCACCGCCGGTGCCTATGACGACTGGCACGAAGGGCGCGACCCCGCCGGCATCACAACGCAGGATCCGGAGCTGATGAGCCGCCTCGATCCGGTCGAGGGCGGGCGTCGCCTGCGCAACTATCTCAACGTGATGACACTGGAATGCCAGACGATTGCCCGTGCCTGCGGCAAAAGTCACGTGCACAATCTGGAACCGGAGGATCTTTGCGCCTTGACGATGGAGGCCGCCGCAATGACCCAGGTGCCGCTGGCTGGCACGGACTGGTGGCCCGGCAAGGGTGGGTTCTAATACGGGCGTTTGTCTGACAGCGCCGAACTGGAAAGGCCGCATTCAGGCCGAGCAAAACCAAAGAACAGGGACTGACATATGACCGACCTCACGGCTTTCGCAAAAAAGAATGGCGTCAAATATTTCATGATCTCCTTCACCGACCTTTTTGGCGGTCAGCGGGCCAAACTGGTGCCGGCTGCGGCGATCGCGGATATGGTCGAGGACGGCGCAGGTTTTGCCGGTTTTGCCACATATCTGGATATGACGCCGGCCCACCCCGATATGCTGGCCATGCCGGACCCGGAGACGGTGATCCAGCTGCCCTGGAAACCGGAGGTCGCCTGGGTCGCGGCCGACTGCGTCATGGAGGGCGAGGACGTCCAGCAGGCGCCGCGCAATGTGCTGCGCCGCCAGGTGGCCGAGGCAACCGCAGAAGGGCTGCGCGTCAAAACCGGTATCGAGGCGGAGTTCTTTCTTCTGACGCCGGACGGATCCCGGATTTCGGACCCCGCGGATACGGCTGACAAACCCTGCTACGATCAGCAGGCCGTCATGCGTCGTTATGACGTCATCGCCGAAATCTGCGACTACATGATGGATCTTGGGTGGGGGCCGTATCAGAACGACCACGAAGACGCCAACGGGCAGTTCGAAATGAACTGGGAGTTTGCAGATGCCCTCGTCACCGCCGACCGCCATTCGTTTTTCAAATTCATGGTCAAATCCGTCGCTGAAAAACACGGTCTGCGCGCCACCTTCATGCCCAAACCCATCGAAGGGCTGACCGGCAATGGCTGCCATGCCCATGTCTCGGTCTGGGATATGAAGGGCAAGACAAATGTCTTTGCGGATGAGAGCCGGGAACTGGGCCTGTCCGACCGGGGCCGTACCTTTCTGGGCGGGATCATGACACATGCCAGTGCGCTTGCGGCGATCACCAATCCGACCGTGAACAGCTACAAGCGCATCAATGCGCCCCGCACCCTGTCCGGGGCGACCTGGGCGCCGAACACCGTGACCTGGACCGGGAACAACCGCACGCACATGGTGCGTGTCCCCGGACCCGGGCGGTTCGAGCTGAGGCTGCCGGACGGCGCCGCGAACCCATATCTTCTGCAGGCCGCCATTATTGCAGCGGGCCTTTCGGGCATCCGGGCCAAGGCCGATCCCGGGCCGCGGTACGACATTGATATGTATGCCGAAGGCCATACGGTCAAAGACGCGCCCAAATTGCCGTTGAACCTGCTTGATGCGCTGCGCACCTTTGATGCGGACACCGATCTGAAACAGGCGCTGGGAGATGAATTTTCCGCCGCCTATATCCGGATGAAACATCAGGAATGGACCAGCTACGTGTCCCATTTTTCGCAATGGGAAAAAGATAACACGCTCGATATCTGAGCGTTCGGTCTTCCGGTCCGGGCGGCTGGAATCTGTCTTTTTGCACCCTTCGGTTGGTTGGCTTGGCAAAGGTCTCCGCCCAAGACCTGCGTCGCGGATCCTGATTTTGGTGGCTCGGCGCGGCATCTGGAATGCCTTGAAAGACCTCAATAATCCTGCCGTGCAATATCCGTGATCAGGACATCCAGAAGATCATCGCCAAGTACTCTCGACCCGACTCTCATCAGAGAGTCGCGTAACACATCCAGGGACGTCGAACGCGTATAGGCGCCATCGAACCCACCCTCATGCGCAAAGTCGAACAGCTCCTGCAGGAACACATCCCGAAGCTTTGGTTCGTGTATCAGGGCCGTGTCCTGAGTATCCTTTTTAACCTCAAGGCTAAGTGAAAGAACGACGAGAGAGGCGATATCGTCACCTTTCACCACAGGGACGACAAACTGATTATTAAGTTTTACGTATTCCCTGTCCTCCAGATCCGGCTCTGGAGCTTCCGCTGGCGCTCTATCGGACGCGGCCGCGCCGTTCATATCGCCACAGGGAGCGGAGGCAGTCTCAACCGGCGGTTCCGGCCGAAAAAATATTCCAAGTCCGCCGCCAAGGGCGATAGCAATCGGTATCATAAGAAAAGGAAGAATTTTTTTCATAAGATAGGGAACCTTCAGAAAGGCAGAATGGCATCGACGACCTGCTGCCCCAGTCTCGGCTGTTGCATGTCGGTGATCTGACCACGACCGCCATAGGACACGCGGGCGGAGGCGATTTTGTCGTAGGTGATGCTGTTCTGCCGGGAAATATCTTCGGGTCTGACAAACCCGGATACAATCAGCTCCCTCAACTCGTAGTTCACCCGTACCTCCTGCGAACCCTGAATTTCCAGAACGCCATTCGGGAGAATATTGGTGATTGTTGCCGCGACACGCAGGGTAAGTTTTTCATTCCTCCGGACTGAGCCGGCGCCGTTGGCGTCGCTGGAGGATCCGATCGACACAGCATTATCCAGACTTGCCCCATCAGGCAGACGGGCGTCTATCCGCTGCGGAATTCCAAAAAATTGTGGAAGAGAAAGGCTCTGATCGGCGCTGCGAGATCTTGCAGAGGTATTGCTGATTTCGGCTTTGTCGTCGATTTCGACAAGGACCGTTAAAATATCGCCCCTGCGCATGGCACGTCTGTCGCCCAAAAGGGACTGCCGGTTAAAATTCCACAAAGATGCCCCCGGGATGGCATCGACGCCCGATGTCTGAAACTCTTCTGTCGGAGATAACATCGCCAGTCGCTCCTGATTGTCCGCAACGGGTGTGAAGCCAGGCGGTTCACCCAGCCGATCAGAGGTCGTGCACCCGAGCAGGAACAGAAAAACAGGAATCATCCATTTCATTTTTGCCTCCTCGCAGTGCGACTTAAGGGCCTACGGCAACTGATCCGTCAGGCAGAACACGCCCACTGACCGTCGTCCTGGATGAAAGGTTCATGACCCGGACAAACTCGTCGATCCCCGCCCGGCTGAGTGCCCGGCCCTCAGTCACAATCGTTATCCCATTGGAGGTATAGGCCAGGCGAACGAGCTCATTTCTGTCGATAACGGCGAGGGGGCCGACATCTGCGGGCAGGATCGGATGGCCGGCATAGAGAACCGTCCGAGATTCATTTCCCACAATTTCCGACAATGCTGTAAATGCGCCAGGAGCATGCCCTTCGACTGCGGTCAGATCAGAGGCCGCCAGCGGTGTATTTGGCCGAATTGTCCTGGCGGCAACGATTATTTCCGCACGGACGGGGCCAGATAAAAGAATGCACAAGATCAAAATGACGCGAACCATGGCTTACCTGATCTGAGTGGTGGCTCCGAGCATTTGATCCGCAGCAGAAATGACTTTTGCATTCAATTCATAGCCACGCTGCGCTTCGATCAGCTCCGTGATTTCGCGCACCGCATCTACAGAACTGTCTTCCAGATAACCTTGGCGCACCGTTCCCAATCCATTGAGGCCGGGCGTACCAATATTGGAGGGGCCCGAAGCTTCAGTTTCTCGGAAAAGATTTGATCCAATCGCTTCCAGCCCTTTCGGGTTGGTAAATCCTACCAGGTTGAATTGACCAAGAATTTGACCTGCTGCGTCGTTCTCGAAATAAGCAAAAACCTCGCCGTCGGGATTGATAGAAATCGACCTGGCATCCGCCGGTATGACAATTTCTGGCGCAACAGGAAAACCATCTGAGTTCACGATCAACCCTTCTCCATTGCGTTTTAAAGCGCCGTCACGGGTGTATGCCGGGTCTCCGGAAGGCAACACAATCTCTAGGTAGCCCCGCCCCTCAATCGCGATATCCAGATCACCACCGGATTGAGAAAGGGCGCCTTGACTCAATTGAATAGAGACAGCAGCAGGGCGCACGCCAAGCCCAAGTTGAATTCCGGTCGGAAGGACGGCACCATTGGCCGCATTTATTGTCCCGGCCCGCGCAACCTGTTGATAATGAAGGTCGGCAAACTCAGCGCGCCTGGGATTGTAGCCGGTTGTGGACATATTAGACAGGTTGTTCGAAATCGTTTCTACCCGCATCTGCTGCGCAGCCATTCCTGTTGCCGCTATTTTTAGTGCCCTCATTTTGACGCCTCATTTCACAATAGTGGACAGCATATTTCGGATACGCTGATGTTCATTTTCCAGAAAGCTCTGACCCATTTCATAGGCCCTCTGAACTTCGATCATCCGAGCGATCTGACCGATCGTGTCCACGTTGGAGTTTTCAGAGAAACCCTGCAGGACCCTTGGTATCTCAACCGGTTCTGTTCCGTTGGTTGCCTCAAGGAGGACACCGCCTTGCCGGACGACGTCATTGTCGACAGGGTTGACCACACCGATTTGCGCAAACGGCTGTCCGTCTGCCGACATCGTGCCATCGCCCGCCACATGTAGGCTCGCGTAACCGACCGGAACAGCAATCGGTGCGCCCCCGGAATCAAGGACTCTGTTTCCGTCATGTGTGACCAGGTCTCCTTCCGCCGAAAGGGAGAACCCACCCGCCCGCGTCAGCCGGGGCCCGTCAGGCGTTTCGACTTGAAAAAAGCCGTCTCCGTCTATCGCAAAGTCGAGCGGATTTTCTGTCTTGGTAAGGCTCCCTTGCAGAAAAGAGGTATGGCCAACATTCGCGAGCGCCATCGATAGAAACGGAGCATTGTCTGATTTTTTGACATATTCGGAAAATATTGCACCTTCTTGACGAAAGCCTGAAGTCGAACTGTTTGAAATATTGTTTGCGACTATCCTCATTTCATTCATGAGGCCAGACTGTCGCGTCAGTACAACATAACCCGCATTATCCATTTCAAGAACCTATTATGTAGGGAACAAGTGTGCCTTGGAAATATGACACCAGAGTTTCGGCCATAAAGTTCATCGTCGACCAGAACACGACAACAATAGCAAGGATTTTCGGCACAAATGTCAGTGTCATTTCTTGAATTGACGTCAGCGCCTGGAATAGACCAATAGCCAATCCAACTACTAAAGCGACGGCAAGGATAGGGGCCGAAGTGATTGTGGCCACCCAGAGCCCTTGCTGGAGAATATCGAAGAATAGTAATTTGTTCACGGATCAAACCGGCATTCGAAGGATTTCCTGATATGCCTCGACCACCTTGTTTCGAATAGTCACAGCGGTTTCAACTGCAAGCTCAGTTTGCGATAATGCAAGGACCAGCGCATGCGGGTCTACATTGCCAGTCATGGATGCTTTGGACTGCTCTTCAGTCGCTCGCAGCGTCTCGGCGAAATCTGATATTGCTTGTCCGGCCGCACCTCCCGCACCGCTTCCGGGAATAGGGTCGGTCGCATTGCGGGAGGATTGGTACTTCCGGATTACGTTTTGGGCATTCAAATCCATTCTGGATCTCCTTAACGACGGAGCAGATCGAGCAGGGAAGCAGACATTTGCTGCGCCTGATCGAACATCTTCAGGTTTGCTTCATAACTGCGCTGCGCTTCGCGAGCGTCAGCCACTTCGATCACGAGATCGACATTTGAGCCGTCATAGTGACCGTCTTCGTCGGCGATAGGGCTGCTTGGATCGAAAATCCGATCCAGGGGAGACTGGTCCAAAATGACAGGACCTGCCTGCACCTTTGCCCCTACGCCGCCAGCGGCAGCCACGTTTTCAAACGTGACAACTTTCCGCCGGTATCCCGGAGTGTCGGCATTCGCGATATTTTCGGACACGAGGCGCAACCTTTGCGCCTGGGCTTTCAGCCCGTTCGCCGACAGTGCCAGAGAGTTTGTAAAATCAGACATTGAATTTCTACCGACGACCCAAAGAACTGTGCAAAATGTTCAACCCGCTGCGGTAGATAGCCAAAGCGCGGTCGTGTCGACGTTTTACATCAATCGCCATGACCATTTGCTCTTCGAGAGAAACGGAGTTTCCATTAGGATTAACATCCGCGCTTTCGTAGAGCTTATCGGTAAATAATCGGAGTGAACCTATGGAATCGAGATGCCCGGATCGGGTTTGACGCATTGAATGATCGGCCGAATAATTTGCGTCATCGTCAGAAAAGGGTGAAATATCGCGAGCTTTGTATCCTGGAGTATCGGCATTTGCGATATTCTCTGCGATAATTGCCTGTCGTGCGGCGGAGTGCTGCGCCAACCGGCCGGCCGTTTGAAAAATTTGCAAATCCTGGAACAATGGGGCTTCTCCCTCATGTTGTTTCAACCAAGGTTTAACCGCGATTCCTTTAGAAACCGTTCCTGAGCTGTCAGGGAGTCGGATCATGCGCGAGAATGGGTTTGAAGGGTTACGAGCTGAAATCGCGGCGCTCTCCTCAGTGCGCCAGATCGGGAGGATTCACAGTATCGAAGGCGCACTCCTGCGCGTATCGGGTCTGGGTCATCATGCGCGGATGGGTGATCAGCTGCGGATAACGCGCGGGTCTAAGCCGCCTTTGGGAGGCGAAGTCATCAAAATCGATGCGGAAGGCGTGACAGTGCTGCCGGACGAACACACCGAAGGCCTTGCGCTTGGGGACAGGGTGACGCTGCTTGGGCCGGCCCAGATTGCGCCCGATGAAGGCTGGATCGGACGCGTCGTTGATCCCTATGGCGCTCCGCTTGACGGCAGGCCATTGATGCGTGGACAGAAAGAAATTCCGCTCCGAAATCAACCGCCTGCGCCAGGACGCCGCAACAGGCTTGGTCGGCGGCTGGAAACCGGTGTTGCCGTCTTCAACACAATCCTTCCGTTTGTAGAAGGGCAGCGTATCGGGCTTTTTGCCGGCTCTGGCGTCGGGAAATCCAGCCTCTTGTCGCAGTTCGCGCGCAATATCGAAGCCGACGTCGTTGTCATAGCCTTGATTGGTGAACGTGGTCGCGAACTAAGAGATTTTGTGTCAGACACGTTAGGCCCGGAGGGTATGAGGCGGTCGATCGTAGTGGCTGCAACTTCCGATCAATCTCCGCTGATGAGGAGGCGATGCGCCTGGTCCGCCATGAGCATCGCCGAATATTTTCGCGACACCGGGCGGGACGTTCTATTTCTTGCAGATAGCATAACCAGGTTCGCTGACGCCCACCGCGAAGTCGCCGTCGCCGGTGGGGAACTTCCGTCGCTCAGAGGATATCCCGCCTCCACGTCGCATCTGATCATGCAACTGTGCGAAAGAGCCGGGCCCGGACCAGAGGGAGCTGGAGCCATTTCCGCCGTGTTTTCTGTTCTTGTCGCTGGGTCGGATATGGATGAGCCGGTCGCAGATATCCTGCGCGGCGTTCTGGACGGACACGTCGTGATGGACCGGAGTATTGCCGAACGTGGTCGATATCCGGCAATTGATGTCCTCAGATCCGTGTCGCGAAGCCTGCCGTCTGCCGCAAGCATACCCGAAAATAAATCTATCTCCGAAGCGCGCCGTCTTCTGGGTCTATATTCCCGGAATGAAATGATGATCCGTGCGGGTCTTTACACGCCCGGCACCGACAGCGATCTGGATGCAGCCGTTTCAGTTTCGGGCGACCTAGAGGTCTTTATATCTGATACGTCCAACCAAACAATTTCCAATTCGTTTCAACGTCTGAACCTGATTTTGAGGAGAGCTGGCGCCAAAACGGGTGCGGAGGACCCCGAAGAGCGGCGTTCAGTGTCCACGGTAGTCAAAAAATAGAAAATATTTTACGTATTCTTCAAAGAATAGGCAAAGTCGGCCGCAGATTGCAACAATGATATTGAGATCTGCCCGCCAGATGCGACCTGAAATTCTTCAAGTTGAGCTCGTATCAGAAATTTTTGGATTAGTTTTTCACGGACATCGGAATCACTAAATTGTAAAACATCGCGACTTCCCATTTCCCGTTCCGCTCGTTCCCGAAAAACATCGAGTTGTTGTTCTATGTCAAGTTGAGAAAAACTCGATGGAAGGCCGAGCGCAACTTCCATGACTTCTCTAAGTGGTGGATTTCCCATAATACGAAGCCACCGTACATTCTCACTTACATTGCTTTCCGCCATGTCTGCCAAGCCACGCTCAGCGTTTAGCGCCAGCCTCAAGTTCTGGTCTGAATTCCCGACCGCGACTTCGAATTGTTGCCGACGAAATTTCTCAGTTATTTTGGGCCCAAAGTCAGAAATTTTGGTTCTGGGTATGTCAAAATCACCAAATCCAAAGGCGGCTGACAAAGCTCTATAACGGTCATCTGTCAGGCGGTTCGCAAGGGCATCATCTTCAATCGATCCTCCTTCGAGAATTTTCTGAATAAAAGCCCGGTTGTTAATGTCATCTTGTAGCCCGAATGCGCCAAGGGCAACCCGTAGCAGCCGACGGTCAGACACCAGTTCCTCGGCCGTCTGGATTCCATTAATACGTTCTTCAAAATATTCAGTATCACGTTGAATTTGTGGTGATTTATTGAATGTCTTGCTTTGATCCTCCATTGTCTTGTTCAAAACAACCCAGGCCTGAATCCCGGTACCGACGCTGACGGGCAAAAAACTCATGACGCGCGAGCCGCAAGAAGGCGCTCCTCGCGTGGGAGCAGCATTTTCAAAGATTTAAGGCACTGATAATGCTGCTCTTGTAATACTGCATGTGACGCATCAGCAAGCAAACGACGGCTATCCTGATCCGTCAATATCTGGCTCAACTCCTCTATTCTTCGAAGGAGTTGGAATTCTGCATCTTTCGCTTCGGAATCACCTGTCAAGACCAATTGTGCCAAATAACAGACGCGGCGCACGGGGGTATTTGCATCATTCGGATGGATGGCATCTCGAAGCCGAAGAATATTCACATTCGGCGTCATTATGGCGAGGCGCGATCTGCGATCGCCATTCTCAATCACTGCTCCATTGATCAATACACGTTCTTTGGGTCCGAGTTTCAGAATGAGCCCACCCATTACTCCTCCCTTACTGCACTTGGCAGCGACTGGATCGTCTTTTCGCTCGTCAAACCCCGCATGATCGCAGTGTTGATTTCAACGAGCGGAGCTACATTCGCCTGCTTTCGCAAAACCTTGCCGCTGTGAACTCTGGTGAAGTCCGCAAGACTAACAATCTGCGTCCGCAAGTCACTGGGTAGCTTATTTTTTTTGTCCATCACGTCTGCGGCCAGCAGTGTCCACAGTTTTCGGTTGTCGTGAAGGGCATGGCATAAATCCGGAAAACCTCTACGACCCTGTTTGGCCGCCGAAATCAAGCGGTGCGTCACGCGCGCCATAACTTCGTACTCCGTACTGCGGGCGGTTCTCGTCGGTGCAGCGGTCTGGCGATAGGCGCGTTGCGCCAATGTCTGAGCAGTCACATTCTGTCCTTCCAAATGGGTGAATCCGTGCTTTTGATGACGGGCCGCGTTATGCGGCCCGACTCAAAACACTATTAACGGAAGAGCGACAGAAGCGATTGCGGAGCCTGGTTCGCGATGGACATCGCCTGAACGGCCAACTGTTGTTGGACCTGAAGTGCCTGTAGGCGGGCCGATACTTCTTCCATATTGGCATCAACAAGAGACCCGATCCCGGACTTGAGACTATCAGTCAATTTGCCGATGAACTCAGCCTGTGTTTCGATCCGACCCTGCACCGAACCAAACGAAGCAGCAGCATCGATAGAGCTATCAATATAGGTTTCGATATTCTGGAGGGCGGCAACTGCGCCTTCGTCGGTTGTCACGTCGAGTTTGTCGAGACCTGCCAGGCCGCCCGTGGCCACACCATCAGCATTGCCATCGACGGTGAGGCCGACATCTGCGCCGTCGTTGTCAAGTTGCAAAGTATACTGATCAGTTGTCTCATCATAAGTCACATTGGTGGAAATACCTTCGACGGCGGCACCGTCGATTACGGTCTTAAGGCCCTTGGCAACATCTTCAAAAGTTTCGTTTTTGCCCGCGATGTAATCGTAGTTGGCGCCGTCGATCGTGACGCGATACCCATCGCCTTCGGAAACGCCAGCCGTCGCCGAGAATGCGACCTCAGATGCCCTGGCGGCAATGCTTTCGCCAGTGAACCCCGCCCCGGCTGCGGATGCGGCACCACCGTTGACGGCGGCAGTTGCCGTCGTATCCGACGTCGTCAGATTAACCTCAACATCGTCGAATTTGGACGTCGAGGTGATCGTGATCGTGTCGGTGAGAACTTCGGCAGCGATATCTTCAATCCCCGCCGCGTTCAGGGCAGCGGTAATCCCGGCGGCAACTGTGTCTGCTGTCGCGCCACTGGCGACAGACGTGTAGGTCACCGTTTCACCAGCGACCTGAAGATTGTAGGTGCTGGAGGAGGTCGAGGTTACAGCGGCCAACTGAATGGTCATCGTGTTGCCCGCACTGGAAAATTCCGTACCTGCGACTCCGGCGAGGCTGTTAGACCCGAGCGTCGCGGCAAGGTTACCGGCCAGGGTAGACCCCGTGCCCATGACACCTGCATCATAGGTCATATCCTGACGCGTGACGCTGATATCGGAGGAGGACACCGCCCCGTCACCAGCCCGGTCCAGTGAGGAAAGAACGTTCACATCTTCGGAGCCGGACAGAAGGTTCAAACCGTTGAACTGAGCTGCGCCAACGACTGATTTGATCTGGTCGGTAAGAGCATCGATGTCAGTTTGAAGCTTGTTTCGGTCGACGTTGCTTTCATTCGCCGAAATAATCTTGCCCTTCATGTCCTGAAGGAGTTCGGTCACTGTTTCAGAGGCATTGGCCGCAACAGCCACGGTCGACTCACCGAGGGAAAGGCTTTCACTGATCGCTTTGAAGCCTTTGACGTCCGACTCCATGACCTTTGAGATAGCCCAGACAGCAGAATTGTCTTTGGCGTTTGCAACCCTTTTGCCGGTTGAGATTTGGCTTTGTGTTTCGGTCATGGATTTGTTGACCGATTTGAGCGTCTGCAGCGCAACCATCGCGCTGTTGTTCGTCAGAATGCTGGACATGCATAATTCCTGAGTTGTTGGGCGCTTTGCGCCCGTTGCATATCGCGCCCCCCAAAAGGAGGCGGTTCAGTCTGTCGTTCTGACGTCTACAAGTCCGGAACCGACCGGACTGCGCCATCCAAGCAGGATGCGAGGCCAAACTGCAGCAAAGATGCTAATGCTTTCCTAATTCTCGGCGCCAAATCTCACGCATTCGTTTTCATTTGTTCAGGCACGCTTTTCGACGCGACTTTCGGCAGGAGCCGGCAGCAAGGTCTTCCGCCCAGAACCGTCATATGTTTCAAGCGCTTCGCGGATGTTGCGCATGGCCTCAAAACGATCCGCTACAGACCGTATTCCCTGCATGGCGTTTTCCAGCAGCAGGTGATTTCTCTTCGCTTTTTCTTGAAGAATATTAAGGATTTTACGGTCCGGCCGCTGGAGACGTCCCAGCTCTTCAAGCAGGTGCTCCTTGTCGGACACAAGATCGGATATCCCGGAAAAATCCCCCTCAAGCAGCGCCAGCCGTTCCCGATCCAACAGCGCGTCGAGCTCTTTCATAATATTTCGTTCATTCGAAAGTGTCATAAAAATCTCTTCAATAGATAGATTAAGTATTGGAAATTGAACGGTAAAATTGTTCTGCGAGGCCGATTCCGCCAGCCTCTGCCATGGCCTGAGCCTGATAGTCACACAGCATCGCTGCAAACTGATCTTCGCCGGGGCCACCGCCGAAAGCACCGCGTGACCGACCAAGACCGGCATGTTTCAACATTTCGGACAGGAATGAGGCTTCAAGGTCAATTGCAGCCTGTCGCATGTCCGAAGGCGCAGGGTGCCTTCCTTTGATGGCATTTAAAGAAATAGGCGGGAGTGACGGATCCATACAGACCTCCGATTCGGATGCTGAAAAAATCAAAAGATTTCGAGGTATATTCGCGCCCGAGCGGTAAAGGATAAGTAACTATCCCCAAGATAAGGTCAGCCTCGGAAGAATTCCCAGGAAACGCGATGCTGCCAGAGCCGTCAAAATTAATTAATCCTACGGACTTCGCGTTGCGAAGGAACGATACTTCGCTCGCTCAAGAAAGCCGAGTTCCGGGAACCAGAAGTTTCTATTCGATATTTTTGGATCAGGGCAGCCTTGTTGAAGATAGAGGGACCATAGACTCACCTGTTGTCGCTGAAGACCCGTCCGGTGCCGATTTCGACAGAGAAGGCGGGCAAGAGGGGGAGGTCAGTAGCGCGTCATCTCTGGCCACAGGGCGGGTCGCCGAGCCAGATCCAGACAAAAAATCGAACCTGAAAAGGGAAGTGCAACCGGACCCCGACGATCCGCAGTTTGACGTGCACCCGCGGACGACGGGGGGCCCGGACCACCGGTCGCGTGTAGCCTTGCCTTTATTGCCGGAGCAGAGCCGGAAAGCCGCACCTCAACCAGCCGGGCCGGTAGTGGTCCCTGAACCCTTTGTTGTCCCGAACCCACAGACCTATCAGCCCAGCGAAGGCGATATCGCTGCTCCCGCTCGTGATACTGTAGAACGCGACGTGCGGTTTGTGTCTTCCTCGCCAACGCTAAGACAGATTGGCGCTTTCGAACCCTTCGAAAATGGCGCCGCCGACGGAACTAAGGGCCATCGGGATCGGGGGGCCCGACAGTCCGACATGCACATGCTCGTGCCAACGGCGACCCGCCAGCCGCCGAACGCTGCACCTTTGCGACAAAGTGTCCTCCCGGAGCGGGACCCGGTTTTGCCAACGGCGGTTCCGGGACCAAAGGCCTCCACGCTCAGTGAGAAACGGCCCGTCGGCGTACCAGACGGTAGATCGCTTATGCCGGTCCCGTTCCCGTCCAATAGTCATGCCGGGCAGGATGTCGGAATGGCTACCGATGGTAAGAAGGAAATCGAAACAGCAAGGAAAACTGACGCAGAAACTCCCGGGTCAAATTCAGAAACCCAGTCCGTATCGCTGAAGTCAGCCAGGAATATGAAAACACTACCTGACACGATTTCTGCTGCGCCCTCGTCGGCAGCGCCCGAAAGCGCCCGACTTGAACGGGCTTCTGAGATGTCGGCTCTTCCCGTCCCGCGGCAATCAGAGGTATCGGGACAACAAGATTCGGTCGGCTCGAAAATGGGTCGGCCAGGCGAAGAGGGCGTGTCAAAGCAAAAAATGCCTTTCCCGGACGTCGACAAGGGTTTCGACAAGAGGCCGTTGAAAGAAAGGGAGAGTGCAAAAACCGCCAGACCTCGACAGGTGTCGGATCTCGTGACCGACCGCCCCGACGAAGCGCCGCCGCCGAAAGTAAGGGAGCCGCACCTTCAGGACCGGACGCAACGTCTCTCCAGACCTATCGAGGCTTCGGCGCCGATTGAGGAACGCAAAACCGTTCAGCCTGGCGCCGCTGTCTTGAAGGGTACGCAGACAGAAATTCCGGTGCCCGAATTTTCCCAACGAAATTCAGATGCGTCAGAACATATCGAAAAGAAAGAAAGTCACCATGAAGAGCTGCGCCCGGCCAGTGTAACCCAACCGCCGCGACGGGATCTGTTGCAATCCGCCAGCGCCGCGGAAGTGCCGACGTCGGTCGCGAATGCTGGCCCAAAACTGGCGAGTGACGCTCCGACGGTACCGTCGGAACCGCTTCCCCATGGAAATGCAATTGCACAACCCGCGGGAACAGCACGCCCGATCCAACCCGATCCGCTTCCGCAGGCTGAGCCGTCAAATCCCCGTGGACAGGATCCGGTGCCGGCCGGCGCAGTGATCGACACCCCAAAAAAGGTACCCACCCATTACAAAACCGTGGTCGAAATTGCGTTTGATATCTCGGTAAGGGCGCGCGTGCCCGAACGCGTGACCGATCAGGCCGACGCACCAACTATGGTAAGTAAAGCAACTGTCGAGCGCGTTTTTGGCGACGCGGCCGCCTCGGGGTCAGGTACACCGGAGAGCCTGGCAACGACAAAGTACGTAGGTGACAAGCGGCCGCCGAATGAGCCAGGTGCGCCCTCCAATCTGTCGCATCGGACCAATGCAGAAAAGCCAGGCCAAATCGCTGGGCACAAGTCGACCAATGGCTACGACATAGAACCGCGCCCGCGAGATCTGCCTGTCACCGCGCCTACAACCGCAATCGAGCAGCGAAATGATGTGCAGATCGCCGCGCGTGGGGCACATCCCGTTGTCGCCGGAATGAAAGCATCGTCACCTACTCCGGCGCCCGAAACCAAGACACCCGAAAAATTCATTTCCCGTGACGAACCTGTCGAAACGCAGGCATCCGTATCCATGACCCGAAAACCGGTGGCGACAGTTTCAGCGGGACCGGCTCTGCCTCAGAACGACGCACAGGCTCAGGTTTCCGATGTTCCGGCTGCAAAAATATCGGACCAAGTCAAAGCAAATGCGCCCGGGTCGGATTCCGAAATAATTCCCCATTTTTCTGAACCTGCGGCGACGCGCGATCCCGGGACGGTCCGGGCCCAGTTGACCGCGCAGAACCAGGCTTTGTCTCACCGTGTTCTCGAACAGGTGTCGCAACAACTTCCTCCGCCGGGAAAGCTCCCGGTCGAAATTTCGCTTAATCCAGAGGAGCTCGGTCGTGTGCGCTTCAGTATGACAACAGGCGATGCCACGTTGAATATCGTCGTCGCGGCGGAACGGTCCGAAACGATGGACATGCTGCGCCGCCACATTGGTCACTTGGAGCGTCAGTATCTCGGGATGGGATTCGAGAGTGTCGATTTTTCCTTTGAAGACAACAGGTATTCCAAAAATCCGGGACAAGACCAAGAAGCTGCGTCGAATCGAGACGCGGGTGAGCCGGAAAGCGTGCCCTTTGCGTCCGATCAGCCGTCCGGCCAGCGGTCCCAGCCTGGCCGCGAAGCGGGAGATATCGACAGAATTGACATCAGACTTTGATTGAAAGGACATTTAGATGGACGTCGCACAGGTAAGTAGTGCCCGGACCGCAGCCACCTCCGGCGCAATACAGAACCAAGCAGTTCTCAGTTCGGATTTCGAAACCTTTCTGACGATGCTGTCGACGCAGCTTCAGAACCAGGACCCCCTCAATCCTGTAGATTCAGCGGATTACGCCGTGCAACTGGCGACGTTCAGTTCCGTCGAACAGCAAGTCCTGACCAACAACCATCTTGAGGCACTGATCAACCAGATCCAGCTGTCAGGCATGTCTGACCTTGCCGGGTGGGTCGGGATGGAGGCTCTCGTTTACACGCCGGTGGATTTTGACGGAACGCCCGTCACCCTGAGGCCGGGCATTCCAACGGCTGCAGACAGCGCCGTGCTGATCGTACGCGATTCAAACGGTGAGGTTGTCTTGCGCGAGGATGTACCGCTGACAGCTGACAGCATCGAATGGGACGGTCGGACACTTACCGATGAAATCGCCCCTGATGGCACCTACGAATTTGAGCTGGAAACAAGTAGCAACGGCGAGGTTCTGTCGGTCGAGCCCGTGGCATCCTACGCCGAAATTGCGGAAGCGCGACGGAGCGTCGAAGGAACGATCCTGATCCTGGAAAGTGGAGACGGTGTCATGGCCGATATGGTTTTGGGGCTTCGCCAGCCGGGCTCCGCCTGAAGCTTGAGATATCGGCGACAGCTTCGTATTCAAATTGTATGGGCTCCGTCAAAATTTCCAAATTCAGTAAGTCATGTTCAGGCGTTCCGCATCTGCTGGTTGAAGCGGTTGCGGACATGGCAATCCGACCCACAACCTGGTCAGCTTTGCCGGGCGGCCTGACCAACCGACTTTGGCTTTGCGAGACCGAGTCGGGCCCGTTTGTCGTGAAACTATATTCTCGGCCAGCAAACCCGATGTTTGACAATAACGCGGAGGCGGAATTCCGGGTTCTCAACATGCTCAAAGGCCACGGGGTTGCCCCTGACCCGATTGCGATGACGCAATCGGATGCGGGGGCGATTGTGGTCTATCACTACCTGCCGGGCCAGCACTGGCATACCGGGACCTCGGCAGCGGCGGACCTTTTGCGAACCCTGCATGATATATCCGCCCCCCAAGGCCTTAGCCTGTCCTCAGGCGGGTCGCAAAGGATCCTCGCGCAGACGGCTGCCATTGCCGAGGCCGTGGGCCTGCCGATCCCTGATCCTGTCCGCCACCTTACCGACCTCGCTCTTGCGCTGCCGCCTGTGCCCGCAACGGATGATCCCAGGCTCATACATGGCGATCCGGTTGTGACGAACATTCTGTCGACCCGGCACGGGCTTCGGCTGATTGACTGGCAATGTCCGGCCGCAGGCGATCCCTGCGAGGACATCGCGCTGTTCCTGTCGCCCGCCATGCAGCTTCGAGGGCGCGGCCAAGTCCCGACTGATGGCGAGATAAGATGTTTCCTCTCAAGGTATGCCCAGCCAGATCTCATCGGCCGGTTCATCCAGCTCAGGCCGTTCTATCATCTGCGCCATGCCGTCTATGCCTGGTGGTCCCTGTCACAGGATCACGGCCACAGCCCGGCTGGCATGCAGGCCGAGATGCGTGCCTTTGAGTCGTCCATCGGACTTTGACAAGAGTTTGATATTTTGCTTGGCGGCGCAGTTGGCAGCGGAAATCCGCTATAAAATAGAGAGAACTGCAGGCAATTGCCGCGGATTGGGCAAAAATGGCGCATTAGTCGACATGTTTAACAATAGGCCTTTGGGCAGCGGAAAATCTGTGCGATAACTTAATCGGAATGTCGGGCTAACTGCCCTAAATCTACGGAGTTACTTATGAAAACGACTGCAATCTTCGCTGCCGCCGCCGTTGCAGCAGCCGCCGCTCTGCCGGCCGCCGCCGACAACTCGGTTGCCAACCCCTACGTTTCGACCCAGCAGCAAAACGGCATGTTCGGCATGACCGGCGCGACCGCAGCAACTGCCGGTATCGTTGGCTTTGCCGTGGTTCTTGGCGTTGCAGCATCCGACGACAGCACCACGTCCACTCCGGACACCTGATCGTCTGTAAATTTCATGAAAAACGGCGGTGCTTATTGCGCCGCCGTTTTTCTTTTGACCGATCATTTGGCTGCCGTAAGCGGGATCAGCGCAGCCGCGTTATGGTGATGTAGCCGACCAGCGGGGACACCCACTGCCGGGCAGATCGGATCTCGCCACGCGATCCCAGGCTGTAGCTATTCTCAAAAGACGTCTCGCCATCGCGACAGGACTCGGACAGGGCGCCGCCCGGTCCCGCTGTGACGGTGCAGCTGGCCGTGACGGTCTGGGTGACATATTCCGGCGTCAGATAAGTTTGCTTGTGCGACACGGGCCCGGATGCCCCGCTTGTCAGCGTCGTTGCCAGTGCAGCGACATCCGACGCCATCATATCCTGCTTCAGACCACGGGTTTCTGCCAGAACACCGCGATAGGTGGTCAGCGTCCTGCGGTCCGGCGCGCCCCAGACGACATAGTTGCCATTCGACTGAATCTCGAACAGGACGCGCGCTTGTGGATCGTCTTCGAATTTCACCATCAAGACCGGCCGGTCTGTGGCCGCCAGGGCGCGCCGGGCGACCTCTTCCGGCGGAATGATCGCGGCAGGCTCGGCCGCCAGCCCTTCGGCCTTATCCGCCAGCAGCTGGCCCATCATCACGATCGGCAGGTCTTTGGCGCCGTTACCGCAGGCCGAAAGCATCGATATCAGGCCGAGGCAGATGCAGCTGCGTCCGGCACCAAGGGTTCGTTTCATCGCCAGAATTTTCCCCAGCTTTTGGCCATTTCTGGCTGATGAGCATCGCGGATCTCGTCATATAGCCGGCCGCGGACTTCGACTTTGGCAGCCCCGTCACGCGTGAGCGACGACACGTCGAGATCCGCTGTATTGCGATTTGCCGTTCCAAGCGCCCAGGACAGCGGGATGCTGATCCGGAAGCCCTTGTCAAAGGACCCCTCGCCGAAGGCTTCGGAGGAGATGTTGGTCTTGGAGGCAAAGGCACCGACGATCCAGCCATTGGCAAATTCGCGGTCGATGGACAGGGTCGCACCATAATCGCCCGCAAGGTAGCGACCGACGTCCAGCTGCCCGGTAAAACCGTGCCCGATATCATAATAGGCAGAGGCATGGCCGGTGAAGGTGTCGTAATCCTGCAATCCGAAGAGCCGGTCATAGTCCCGCTTGGCGACGTAGTTCGCCTCGATCCCGAGCGCCAGCCGGCTGGTCGCCGGTTTCCACAGCACCTCACCGGAGATGCCGGCATAGGAGGTCTCAAGATACCCGACCGTCAGGCGACTGTAGAGGTCTTCACCATGGCGGCCGTATTTGGTCAGCGTGAGATAATCGATACCGGGGTCGTGGCCCTCACGGTAGCGGGCGCCATCCGTTCTGACGACCGGCACGTCGCCTGTCGTGGCGCCGGCACCGCCGCGCCCCAGACCGTCCAGATTTCCCGCCACCCTGGCAGAAACGGCACCTTCCGCGACCCAGCCCGGCGCAAAATTATAGCTCGCCTTCAGCCTGAGCCCGACATCGGCCCGCAATGGGGAGCCGGGATCAAAGAAACCCAGCCCGGCATAGGGGCCAAAGCTCCACTTCAGGCGGGGGAAACTGCCTTCGACCGGGCTGAGAACGCCTGCCTGCTCCATCCCGCCGCTGAAAACGGCACGATCCAGGATAGCGGAGGCCGGCGCATGTTCCAGAGCCTCGATATCACGGCGTTTCAGCGTGACGGACCCGATTGGAATACCCTTGTAGGTCTGGGTAATCACGAAAGTCTCGACCGAGGCGGGCAGGACCCGGGTCATCGCCCGTGCCGTGCGCCCGACAGCCATGGATTCGATGTCGTAAGTGTCGTTCAGCAAAACGACCTGCGCGCTTTGGCTGTCGATCCGCAGCGCCTGTACCTTGAGTTTTTCCAGTTCAAGAAGATCGGTCAGCGACTTGCCGGCGGAGCGGCGGCGGCTGTCGTCCACGGACCAGCCAAGGTCGGCAATATCGGCGCGGTTCCGCACCGCGACAGGAAGCGGCGCGTTATCCGTCCCCGGATTGCCGACGGTCTTGGGATTGGTGGCAAACTTCAGCGACAGTCCGAATTCGGACCCGTACATATAGTAGGCCGAGATGTCGAAACCCTGGGCAACATGATAGGTTGCGCCGATATTCCAGGGCGATTCCGGTGTGAAGGCGCGGCCGCGTCCGGTGGTTTCCCGCGCATAAATGTCTGACGAATATTCGGCCATGACCGCAAAGTCGGGTGTCACGTCGAAACTGAGACCGCCGAAGGCTGCAACGTCACCACGAAACCATTTGTCGTAGCTCGGGATCCCGCCACGCCCCAGAAAGCCGGTCGGCCGGTCTCCGGTTGATCCGATAGGGTTCCGCGATCCGAGCCGCCCCCAGCCCAGGCCGCCCGTCACCCTGAGCCGTCCGCCGGCAAAGCCCTTGGTCGCGGCAATGAATTCGCCGCCATAAATGCCGGTACCGACCAGATCCTGAAGCCCGATCTTGACCGCAGGCCAGTACTGCCCCTCTTTCACCAGAAGGTAGGACAAGTCGAAGGACCGGTCGTAATAGACGTCAAAGCCCGGCACATAGATATTGCGCAGCTCCGAATACCGGAAGGCACCGGACAGGCGCGGCGTGATCTGAAACGACAGGGTGCCCCGCGTCTGACCAGCAAAACTGGAAATGGTTGTCGACAATTGTGCATCCGGCGCCATCTCCGCCGTGGGCATGTCGATCAGACCGCCGGGGCGGCCATAGGCATTGGTCTTGCGCGTGACGAGCGTGTCGGAATTCGCGGCTGGCGCCATGGCGATGCCGAGGGCGGCCAGCGATGTCAGTATGCGGCGTTTCAAGTAGGTCTCCGTCGCTCCCGTTTTGGGCGGGCTTTGGCCTCACATTAGGTAACTGGCCGGGCATGTCAAAGGCTGCCGCCATCAGCCTGCAGATTATGGCCCGGTGTCTCACCCAGGCCGCAGGCTTGGCTAGCCTGAGGCGATCCTGAGCGCTAGAACAAGTGCGGAAATGGCGATCCCCAGCGTGGCGCCGACAAGCAGATACAGCCATCCCGGCACATCGCGCCCGGTTCGGACGCCGGTTCGCCCAGACACCTGTTCGGCCAGCGCGCGTTCCACCAGCACCGGCAGACGCGGGCCGAAACGGGTCAGGACCTCGGCCGTTTTGCCCAGATCGCGGGCCAGCGCACGCGGGCCGAGGCTTCTTCGGATGTAATCCTCCACCACGGGGCGGGCGACTTCCCATATGTTCAGCTGCGGCGAAAGTGACCGCGCCACCCCTTCCACCACAACCATGGTGCGCTGCAGCAGGATAAGTTCCGTCCGCGTCTCCATGCCAAATCGTTCGGTGACATCGAACAGGTAAGACAGCAGCCGGCCCATGGAAATCTTGGTGGCATCCATGCCGAAGATGGGTTCGCCCACGGCCCTCAGCGCCCGGGCGAACTCGTCCACATCGCGGTCTGCGGGCACGTAGCCGGCCTCAAAGTGCACCTTGGCGACGCGGTCGTAATCGCGCTTGATAAAACCATAGAGGATCTCGGCGTAGACGCGGCGGGTATATTCGTCGATATGACCCATGATCCCGAAATCATAGGCAAGAATGGTCCCGTCCGCGGCGACCTTGAGGTTGCCCTGATGCATGTCGGCGTGAAAATACCCGTCGCGCAAAGCGTGATTTAGGAAAAGCGTCAGCACACGGGCACCAAGTTCGTGCCGGTTGAGGCCCATCGCATCAATCGCAACGTTATCGCCCAGCGATACGCCCTCTGCCCAGGTCATGGTCATAACCCGGCGGCCACTCTGATGCCAAAGCACCTTGGGCAGGCGGAACCCCGCGTCGCCCTCGGTATTGGCCGCGAAGGTAGAAGCAGAGGCCGCCTCCAGCCTCAGGTCGAGCTCCCCGCGTACCACGCCATCGAAATGCTTGATCACGTCAGTGGGCTTCAGCCTGCGGGAGGCCGGCGACAGGAGCTCGATCATCGAGGCGGCAAAATAGAAGGCGTCGATATCGCGACGAAAGGCCCGCTCGATGCCGGGGCGGAGCACTTTGACCGCGACCTCCTCTCCGGTATCGGTCAGCCGGGCGCGGTGAACCTGCGCGATGGATGCAGCCGCCACAGGCGCCGAAAACGCGCTGTATATCTCATCCACCGGACGTTCCAGTTCCGCCTCGACCATACGTTTGGCGGTTTCGGTGTCGAATGCGGGCAACTGGTCCTGAAGGACGCGCAGCTGCACGGCCAGCTCTTCGCCCACCAGATCGGGCCGGGTCGAAAGGACCTGACCGAACTTGATATAGGCAGGGCCCAGAGCGGTGAGCGCCCGTGTTGCAGGTGGCATCGCCGGGTCGCCCTTGGCCCCCAGCCACTGGAAGGGCCAGCCAAGCACCCGCGCGGCCATCCGAAGCAGCGGCGGCGCATCATAGGCATCCAGAACCACATTCATCGCACCCGTCCGCTCCAGCGTCGCGCCGGTGCGGATCAGTCGCCAGATATTATGCGGGCCACGCATGTCAGATTTTCCAGCCGGAATGCAGGGCGGCAATGCCCAGCGTCAGGTTGCGATATTTGGCCTGACCAAAGCCCGCATCGCGGACCATCTGCAGAAAGGTGTCCTGATCGGGGAACTTCCGGATCGACTCGACAAGGTACTGGTAGCTGTCACGGTCATTCGCGATCATCTGACCCATCGCCGGGATCATATTGAAACTGTAGCGGTCATAGGCCCACTGTAGTGCCGGCGTGGGGATCTGCGAAAACTCCAGCACCATCAGGCGGCCGCCGGGTTTCAGCACGCGGAAGGCCTCTGCCAGTGCCTGTTCGGGGCGGGTCACGTTCCGGATGCCGAAGCTGATCGTGTAGACATCGAAGGTGCTGTCCGGAAAGGGCAGGGCCATCGCATCGCCCACCACCCAGTCGAGGCTGTCCGACATCTTCCCGGCCTCCGCCCGCTTGCGACCCTCCACAAGCATCGGTTCAGTCAGGTCCAGCACAGTCGCATGGCCCGATCCGGCGCGGTTCAGAAACCGGAAAGAGATATCGCCGGTGCCGCCCGCGACATCCAGCAGATGCTGGCCCGCACGCGGCGCCAGCCAGTCCATCATCGCATCCTTCCAGAGCCGGTGAATGCCAAGGCTCATCACATCGTTCATCACGTCATAGCGCGACGCAACAGAGGAGAAGACGCCCTGCACCCGGCCGGCTTTCTCGCCCTCGGGCACGGTCTCAAAGCCGAAATGCGTGGTTCTGTCGTCGGTCATCGGGTCCGTCCGCGGCTTCAGGGGCGGCCAAAAGCCTGCCATTTTTGTGCCCATTTCCAGTGCCATAGTTAATGCCAAGACACAAACGTCAATGATGCCGCAAAGGCACAGATAGAGGCAGAGCAGATGGACCTCAGGCTGATACTCGGGCTTGCGCTCGCAGTGCAGATCGCCGTTTTGGCGATCCGCTATACCAATGTTTCCAAAAGAATTTCGCGGTTTACCAAAGACCTGGAAGATCGCGGTCTGGTGCATCGCCAGCAGATCGACCGGCTGGATCCGGCGCTGTTTGCCCCCGGCACGCCCGCGACCGAACATCGCGTGCCGCTGGCGGTCCGGCTCCTGACCATCGCGATTTGCGGCGTGATCCTGCTGCGTGCCGCGCAGGTTGCCGTCGAACAGCCGGGCACCTGGACCTGGGGCCTGATGCTGGTCCCGGCACTGGCCTATGTTGCGGCCTATCTCTGGCAGTTCACCGTCCGGATCGAGGGGCGCACGATTTCCGTCATGACGCTCGGGTTCCGGACGCAGGAATACCGGCTCGACCGTCTGGTCCAGCTTCACGATGACGGGATCCCGGCCTACCGGCTGCGCTTCGAGGGTGGCAAAACCGCATTGGTTCTGAAATACGTGCACGGTCATTCCCTGATGCGCCGCGCTCTGGACGAGGCGCTCGCCACCCGGTGATCGCCCATGCCCGAACTGCCCGAGGTTGAAACCGTCCGCACCGGCCTCGCGCCGTCGATGGAGGGGGCCGTCATCGCCCGCGCCACGGTCAACCGCCCCGACCTGCGCTGGCCCTTCCCCGAACGGATGGCGGAACGGCTGACCGGCGCACGGGTGGACCGGCTGCGCAGGCGGTCGAAATATATCCTCGCCGATCTGGATAGCGGTGAGACCCTGCTGATCCACCTTGGCATGTCAGGCCGCATGACCGTTTCCGGCGATCCGCTGGGCGTTTTTCACCACGACCATCCGATGCCCGAAAAACATGATCACGTTGTCTTTGACATGGAAAATGGCGCCCGGATCACCTTCAACGACCCCCGCCGGTTCGGCGCGATGGACCTCTTCCCGACCTCCGCCGGAGAGGCGCATCCGCTGCTGGCGTCGCTGGGCCCGGAGCCGCTGGGCAATGCCTTTGCCGAACCCTACCTGATCGCCGCGCTGAAACCCCGCCGGACGCCAATCAAATCCGCCCTGCTCGACCAGCATGTGGTTGCGGGGCTTGGCAATATCTACGTCTGCGAGGCGCTCTACCGGGCTCGCATCAACCCGACCCGGCGCTGCGACCGGATCGCGGGCGACCGCATCGGCGCGCTGGTCCCGATCGTCCGCGACGTGCTGGCAGAGGCGATCACAGCGGGGGGCTCATCGCTCAAGGATTACCGCCGCGCGGATGGCGAGCTGGGCTATTTCCAGCATTCCTTCCGCGTCTATGGCCGGGAGGGAGAGACCTGCCGGACAGAGGGCTGCGGCACCACGATTCGGCGCATCGTGCAGTCTGGCCGGTCCACATTCTACTGTCCGCAATGTCAAAGATAACTTGATCCCGGGGGGCAAAGTGCTACGGAATCGCCCCTAACACTCACAACCGGGATACCCCATTTCATGGCCTACGAGACGATTATCGTCGAGATCGAAGACCACATCGCGCTGATCAAGCTGAACCGGCCCGACGCGATGAATGCCCTTAACACGCAGGTTTTCTCTGAACTGGCCGATGCGCTTGGCGCCGCACAGGACAACAACCAGGTCCGCTGCATCGTCATCACCGGCACGGAAAAGTTCTTTGCCGCCGGTGCCGACATCAAGATGATGTCCGAACTCAGCTTCACCGATGTCTTCATGGGTGACCTCTTCACCGCAGAGACCGGCGCGATCCTCCGGGTCCGCAAGCCGATCATCGCAGCTGTTGCAGGCTATGCGCTTGGCGGCGGTTGCGAACTGGCGATGATGTGCGATTTCATCATTGCAGGCGACAATGCCAAGTTCGGCCAGCCGGAGATCAACCTGGGCGTCATCGCCGGTATCGGCGGCACGCAGCGCCTGACCCGCTTTGTCGGCAAGTCCAAGGCGATGGACATGAACCTGACCGGCCGCTTCATGGATGCCGAGGAGGCGGAGCGCGCGGGCCTCGTGTCGCGCGTCGTGCCCGTCAAGAAGCTGATGGAAGAGGTCATGGGCGCCGCTGCCAAGATTGCGGAGAAATCCATGGTCTCTGCCGTGGCGGTCAAGGAATCGGTCAACCGCGCCTATGAAACGCCGCTGAACGAGGGGCTTCTGTTTGAACGGCGGCTTTTCAACGGGCTCTTTGCCACGGATGACCAGAAGGAAGGCATGAACGCCTTCCTTGAGAAACGGGCACCACAGTTCCGGGACAAATAACCGGAACCGCCCGTCCGACAGGGGAGGAGATCGGATGGATATGGAGGGAAAGGTCGCCATTGTCACAGGTGGCGCCCAGGGCATTGGCGCCGCACTGGCGCGGGCCCTGCATCGCGAGGGCGCGAAACATGTCTGTGTCTGCGACCTGAGCGAGGACAAGGCCCGGGCCGTCGCGGAGGAGATCGGCGGCACCGGCCTGCGCGTCGATGTCCGTGACGGCGCCCAGATCACCGCGATGATCGACCGGATCGAGGCGGCGTATGGTCCGGTCGACCTCATGTGCTCCAACGCCGGCATCGCCAATGGCTTCGACCCTCAGATCGTTAATGCGGCGGGCGCGCCCGACGAAGCCTGGCAGGCCGCGTGGGAGGTCAACGTCATGGCCCATATCCATGCCGCCCGCGTGCTGGTGCCGCGCATGATCACCCGCGGATCGGGCTATTTCCTGCATACGGTCAGCGCGGCGGGTCTGCTCAGCCAGATCGGCAGCGCGACCTATTCGACGACCAAACATGCCGCAGTGGGCTTTGCCGAAAATCTGGCGATTTCGCACCGGGATCAGGGGATTCGTGTCTCCATCCTCTGTCCGCAGGGGGTGGCGACGCCGATGCTCTCGGGGATCGGTGCGGAAGGGCCGCAGGCCGGGGATGGGGTGCTGACGCCTGAGGAGGTGGCCGACGCCGCCATCGCGGGCATCAGGGCCGAGCAGTTCCTGATCCTGCCGCATCCGCAGGTCCAGGGCTATATGGAGGCCAAGGCCAGCAACTATGGCCGCTGGATCGGTGGCATGGCCAAGTTCCAGCGCAGCTTCAAAGCCTAGGCTTTCCGACCCAGCCAGATCGTTGTCACGACAGCGACACCCAGCAGGACCAGCGCGATCGGGTGCTGGGCCAGCGCCAGCGGGTTGCCGTCCAGGATGACCAAGGACTGGCCAAGCGACCGTTCAAACCCTTCGCCCAGGAAAAAGGCGATGATGAAGACGATCACCGGGTAGCCGAGCGCCGTCATCCCATAGCCGACCACCGCCGACAGCAGCATCAGCCCGACACCGAACAGCCCGCCGGTCGACAGATAGACACCCACGAAACAGAAGATCAGCGCGGAGGGGAAGATCACCGATTCCGGCGCCCGGATCACCCGGGTCCAGAGCCTGAGCGACACCTGCCCGATGATCAGGTTCATCAGGTTGGCCATCAGCATCGCGCCGAACAACCCATATATCAGCCGTCCCTGCGTCTGAAACAGCAAAGGCCCCGGCTGGATGCCGTGGATCTTGAAGGCCGATATCAGCAGCGCAGCCCCGATCGACCCGGGAATGCCGATGCCAAGCAGCGGGATCAGATTGGCCCCCATCACGGCGGAATTGGCGCTTTCCGTGGCGGCGATGCCGCGCAGGTTGCCCTGCCCGAACTCCGGCCCGTCCCCCTTTGGTCCGCGTTTCGCGGCGGCATAGGACATATAGGCCGCTGCGGTAGACCCGATGCCCGGGATCGCTCCAAGAACAGTGCCGACAAAGGCCCCCCGCGCCATGGCCGCCCGGCAGGACCAGTATTCGGCCAGGCTGACGCGCTGATCTTTGGGATCGCCATCCAATGTGATGGTTGGTTGCGGTCCGGTTCGGCGGGCGGCGGCGATGCGTCGGAAAATCTCGGCGACGGCCAGCATGCCGACGGTGACGGCGACCAGCGAGGCCCCGTCATAAAGTTCAAAAAAACCGAAATAGAACCGGGGTGTCCCCTGTTCTGGGTCCAGACCCACGGTCGAAAGCAGCAGACCCGCAAAAGCCGCGATCAACCCTTTCACGAGGCTGTCCCCGATCAGGCCCGAGATGATGGAAAAGGCAAAGACCATCAGCGCAAGGATTTCGACCGGTCCCATCTTCAGCGCCAGCCCGGCCAGCGGCGCGGCGAGGGTGATCAGAACCAGATCGGATGCCGTATCCCCGGTGACCGAGGCATAAAGCGCCATCCTCGTCGCTTTCACAGGCTTGCCGGAGCGTGCCAGCGGGTAGCCGTCCAGCGCCGTAGCCGCGGCATCCGGCGTGCCGGGCGTATTGATCAGCACAGCCGGGATCGCGCCGCCAAAGAGCCCGCCCTTATTGATTCCGACGAGGAAAGAGATCGCGACGAGCGGGTCGAGCGCGTAGGTAAAGGGGATAGCGATCGCCATCGCCATGATCGGGCCAATGCCCGGAATGGCCCCGACCATCTGTCCTGCCGCCACGCCCAGGGCGACGAACACCAGGTTCACCAGCGTGAAGGCATCTGCAAACCCGTTCAGGATGATGGAAAAGTCTGGCATCGGGGCAACGTGAGCTCAGGGAAGCGGCCGGTCCAGCAGGACCCGGACGACAAGATAAGTGACAGCAGGCGCGCCCAGAACCGCGCCTGCGATGCAGGCGGGCCGCCTTTCCCGAAACAGGGCAACCAGAACACCGGCAAAGACAGGAGCCACCGGAAGAAAGCCGACCCGCCCCATCGCCCATAGCGCGATGACAGAAGCGGTGGCAGCAGCGACGACGATGACGATATCGTCTCCGACCGGCTGCAGATCACCGCGTGGCCGCGCGCACTGCACCAGTCCCAGAAGGACAAAGGCCCAGGCGCAGATGGTCGGGATCGTATCGGGGCGCAGCCAGCCCGAACCGGTCGAGTCAGTATTCGCCGGAATAATCCAGAGCAACAGGGCGCCCCCCAAAGCGGCAACCGCAAGCCCGGCGATCCGATTGGCCGGATGTCCGGCGCTCCTGTCAGAACCATTGGACATCAGGTCATTCCCGATCGCGCAGGGCGGGGCGGCCCGGAACGGTTGGTCGCGGCGGCCATGCCGCGGCCTCCCGTCCCGCCCCATTCAGCTCACTTGCCAAAAAGCGTTCCGACGTTGGCCAGGCCCGCATCCATCATGGCCCTGGTTTCATCCGGACCCGCCATTGACGGCTCTGTATGCATGGAATTCATGATCGCCTCTTTGGTCGTCTCGGACGACAGCGCGGCGCCAATGGCCGAACTCAGCGCCTCTTTGGCCTCTTCCGGCAGGCCGGCGGGCGCGGCGATGTAGAACCAGGGATCGACGAAGATATCGAAACCCTGCTCCTGCACGGTGGGCGTGTCAGCGTCATAGCTGGCGCGGCTGGCATTGGCCGCAGCGATCATCTTGACGTCCCCGCTGTCGAGGTAGGGGATATGTGCACCGGCGCTGAACGCCGCGACCACATGCCCGCCCAGCAGCTGCTGGAGGCTTTCTGCCGCGGATTTTGCCGACACCATCTTGACCCCGGCATCAGACTGGCCGTTGACGAAATTCATCATCAATTCCTGAGGCTTGGCGTCATACGCCATGAGGGCACCGCCCGAGTCCTTGGAATAGGCGATCAGCCCTTCCAGATCGTCAAAAGGCGCATCCGCTTTGGCGATAATTGCAAGTTCCGCAAGCGCGACAGTATGCAGGTAGTCAAAACTGTCGAGCGTAAAGGGAATCTCGTCCGGCCGGATCGTCAGATTGACCAGAACCGGCATCGTCACACCCATGCCGAGCGTCTGTCCATCCGCCGGCACCGTTGCGAGCTGGGTAAACATCGCGATACCGCCGCCACCCGGCTTGTTTTCGACCACAAAATCCCAGCCGGTGCTCTCGCCCATTTCCTTGGCGATCAGGCGTCCCAGCGTATCCGTCTCTCCGCCGGCACCAAACCCGATCCAGAGCTTGATCGGTCCGGACGGCGCCCAGTCCGCGACAGCAACACCGGCATACAGGATCGTCGCGGCCGCTGCGGCAAATAAAGTCTTAACTTTCATGAGTCTCTCCTTGTTGGTATTTTGTCGGATTGCCCGGCATCCCGCGTCAAAAAACGCTGCGGAGACAGGGCTGAAATATCGAGGCCGCTCGACTGAAGCAGCGGATGCATCGGCGCATCGGCCATCAGATGCGCGGTAAGTCGGGCCAGTGCCGGCGCTGTCTGGATTCCGAACCCACCTTGCCCCGCCAGCCAGAAAAACCCAGGCGCGTCAGCATCATACCCGCATATCGGCGTGCGATCCGGCAGGAACGTTCGCAGACCGGCCCATTTGGCGACGATGCGCCGAACATCCAGCTGGAACGCGGTGGTCACCCGGTCGACCGCATGGGCGACTTCCATCTCGTCAGGTTGAGAATCGGTCGGAAGCGAGGGCGTTTCATTGGCGGGAGAGGCCAGAAGTTTTCCGGCCTCGGGCTTCAGGTAGAACGCTTCATCGGCGTCCACGACCATCGGCATATTGGTAATATCGACATCGGGAGGCGGGTCGAAGGTGACCGCGCTCCGCCTCAAAGGCGTCAGGCCGATTGGAGTGATCCCGGCAAGCCTGGCCAGATCATCCGCCCAGGATCCGGCCGCATTGACGACCTGCCGGGCGTGGATGACCTGCGCGCCGGCTTCGATCCGCCATTCGCCCGCATAAAACTGCATGGCCGTGACATCCGTTTTGGTCAGGATTTCGCCGCCATTGGCGCGGATTCGCCGGGCATACCCCTGCATCATCGCGTGGACATCGATATCCCGGGCGTCCGAGTTCAGGAAACCGGCCGCAGCATAGCCCGGCCGGATGAGCGGCACCCGCCTCTCGATCTCATCGCCGTCAATCCAGCGCAGATACCCCGTATTTTCCAGAGTTTCGAACATCTCTCTCAGCGCGTCCGCCTGGTCCGCCCGCGCGATCCTGACAAGGCCGCGACAGGTCAGCAGCGGTCGCTCGGCAAATCCGTCAGGCGGCGAATTCAGGAAATCGTCAGAGGCGCGCGTCAAGGCGCGCACAACGTCATTTCCGTAGGTCTGCGCAAGGATTGCCGCCGAACGGCCCGTCGAATGATAGGCCGGCTGCGACTCGCGTTCGAGCACGATCACCCGCTCAAATTCGGAAAGTTCGGCCGCTGCGGAAAAACCGGCAATGCCGCCGCCAATTATTGCGATCTGGAAATCGTCCGACCTGTGCACAGGCTTTCCTTAAGCAGCAACTGTCATATATATAAATGTATCAGAAACGCAGACGGGTCGAAAGCCAAAATTTTCCAATCGGAAAATTCTTCAGCGACGGAAGATGCAGAAATGACGTCAGGACCGAACACAAGCGTCACACAAGAGACAGTTCCCAGCCGGACCGCTCTGGGTCAGAGATTGAAAGACCTCAGGGAGGCGAGAGGCCTGACAATCCAGACAGTGGCGGACCGCAGCGGCCTGGCAATTTCGACCATTTCCAAGATCGAACGCGGGCTGATGGCGCCCACATACGACAGATTTTCGGGCCTGGCGCGGGGGCTGGGTGTCGATCTTTCCGAACTGTTTTCCGAACGGGGCGGCGCGTTTGAGCCGGGAACCTGCGCAATCGCAAGGGCCGGTGAATTCGGCTTTCTCGAGACCGAGAATTACACCTATGAGATGCTGTTTCCCGACGTCCGTGGAAAGAAGATGATCCCGATGATGGGGACATTGAAACCGCTTCAGAAGATGGCCTTCGAAAGAATGGTGACCCATCCCGGCGAAGAATTTCTGATGGTCCTGGAAGGACAGGTGATTGTGCAGCTCGAAGGCCGCGAGGACGTGATCCTGAATCAGGGCGAGATGATGTATTTCGACAGCGGTCGGGGGCATCTCTATGCGTCGCAGGGCGATCAGAATGCCCGGATCCTCGTGGTCTGTTCCCAGAACTGACAGCGACGGACGCCAGGAACCGCGGTTCATTTCCCTCGAACGGACGATTCCGGCGCCAACCCGGTTGACTTGATGACGACTCGGGCCTATTAGCGCGGCTTCAGAATACGTGAACCCGAGCAATGGGACATTAGAGTTATGGCAAATTCGCCTCAATCGAAGAAGCGCGCCCGCCAGATGGTCACCCGCACTGCGGTGAACAAAGGGCGCCGCTCGCGCATCCGCACCTTCCTTCGCAAGGTGGAAGAGGCGATTGCGACGGGTGACAAATCTGCGGCCACCGCCGCCCTGCAGGCAGCTCAGCCCGAGCTGATGCGCGGCGTCACCAAAGGTGTGATGCACAAAAATACTGCGGCTCGTAAGATGTCGCGTCTGTCCGCCCGCGTGAAGGCAATCGCCTGACCGTCGGAACCCGGCAGAAATTCAGGAAGGGCGCCGCGAAATCGGCGCCCTTTTCTTTTTTGCCGATTTTTCAATAGGGCCTGTGGCCGTTCCGCCACCGGAATCGGATTCGGTTTCAGCAAGTCCTGAGTCAAGCGCTTCTTGGCGTTGCGCACTTCGCGTGAGAGTTGCTAGTTTCAATCTTGCGATTCACATCGTCTTGGGGGGCACAGTCGATCCGGCCCGGATCAACGTCGCGGGGAGAGCCTTTTTTGATTGGCTCTGTTGACGTTAAGGGAACCGGACGCTGTCCAAAAGAAAAGACGAAGCAAACAACTATGAGGCGAGCGGTTCTGCACACATGCGCTCACTCGAAGTGTATGCTTCAGCCTGTCGTGCTGCTGCGGCTCAACCGTACCCACGGGTCCGGTAACGGGTAAGTCTGTCCAAGCGATCTGGGTTGCCGGTCGGGGGTAAGGTCCCGGTCGTCATACGCTTTGGACAAGAATACGAGCTGGGGGCTAACGATAAATTATGACCAAAGACCAATGGGGCACACTGAAGCAGAACATTCTGCGGAACGTGGGCGAGCATAACTACAAAAGCTGGATCGAACCGCTGCAGTTTGACCGCACCGAAGATGACATCGCCGTCATCATTGCGCCGAATGCCTGGGCAGGGACCTATGTTGCCCGCAATTTCGGCGAGCTTATTCTGAACGAGGTTTCCGCCGTCAATCACGTGGTTCGCCGGCTGGAATTCACGGCGGACAGAGCAGCGAATACCGGCGACGCGCCTGCGACCGTAGCCGCACCGGCGGTTACCGAGCCGGCGGCACCAGCGACCAATGCGGCGCCCGCGCCTGCGCCGGCGTCGACTGCAAAACCCAGTGCTCTTGATGCGATGCTGCAGCCCGCGCCGCTTGATCCGCGGTTTACCTTTGATCGGTTCGTTGTCGGCAAGCCGAACGAGCTGGCCCATGCCGCCGCGCGCCGTGTTGCCGAAGGCGGGCCAGTCACCTTCAACCCGTTGTTTCTGTACGGCGGCGTTGGGCTCGGCAAGACCCACCTGATGCATGCGATCGCCAATGAGCTGGCACAGAACAAGCCGGAGCTGACGGTTGTCTACCTGTCAGCAGAGCAGTTCATGTACCGGTTTGTTCAGGCCATCCGGGAACGCCGGACCATGGATTTCAAATCCCTGTTCCGGACTGTCGACGTTCTGATGGTCGACGATGTCCAGTTCATCGCCGGCAAGGAATCGACTCAGGAAGAATTCTTCCACACGTTCAACGCACTGGTGGATCAGAACAAACAGATCATCATCTCCGGCGACCGGGCGCCCGGCGAGATGACGATGATGGAGGAGCGGATCCGGTCCCGTCTGCAATGCGGTCTGATCGTCGATCTCCATCCGACCGACTACGAGCTCCGCCTCGGCATCCTGCAGAGCAAGGTCGAAGCGCATCGCGCGCAATATCCCGATCTTAAGATGGCGGACGGCGTTCTGGAATTCCTCGCGCACCGCATTTCGACCAATGTGAGGGTTCTGGAAGGTGCGCTGACCCGGCTTTTCGCCTTTTCGTCCCTGGTGGGGCGCGAGATTACGCTTGATCTGACCCAGGAATGCCTGGCTGACATCCTCCGGGCCTCCGATCGCAAGATCACGGTTGAGGAAATCCAGCGCAAGGTGGCAGAGCATTACAACATCCGCCTGTCGGATATTATTGGTCCCAAACGCGTCCGGACCTATGCGCGTCCGCGCCAGGTCGCGATGTATCTTGCCAAGGTACTGACCTCCCGCTCGCTGCCCGAGATCGGGCGACGCTTCGGCGGTCGGGATCATACGACGGTGATCCATGGGGTAAAGCGGATCGAAGAGTTGAAGCTTCAGGACGCCCAGATCGCCGAGGATGTCGAGCTTTTGCGGCGGGCCCTGGAGGCGTAGCGCCGCGGCGCAGGGACAATCAGAGAACACCAATACCCCGCGCCCGGCGGGGTATCTTTTTTGAAGCGCCCGGAGCCTGACGCCGGTGCAGCGTCTTGACGCCCCGCTCAAACAATCGGAAAACCGGACATACCCCTTGTCAGGCCGGTGAAAACAGGTAGTTTCCCGGTCCCGGCCTTGAACAGGATCGCACAGGAGTAGGGTCATGAAGCTCAGCATCGAACGCGCAGCACTGCTGAAAGCCGTGTCGCAGGCCCAGTCCGTCGTCGAACGGCGCAATACGATCCCGATCCTGGCCAACGTCCTGATCGAAGCAGAGGGCAACGATGTCCAGTTTCGTGCGACCGACCTGGATATCGAGGTGGTGGACAAGGCGCCAGCCATGGTCGAACGCGCCGGGGCCACGACGGTCAGCGCTGTCACCCTGCACGAGATCGTTCGCAAACTGCCTGACGGTGCCATGGTCACACTCGAAGACGGCGGGGCCGGTCGCCTGGTCGTGACCGCCGGCCGGTCGCATTTCGATCTGGCGACGCTGCCCAAGGAAGATTTCCCGGTCATGGCGTCGTCTGAATATGCGTCGAATTTCTCGGCCCCGGCGCCGGTCCTGCGCAGACTTTTCGACAAGTCGAAATTTGCCATTTCGACCGAAGAGACGCGGTACTATCTGAACGGCGTCTACATGCATGTGGCCGAATCCGAGAACGGCCGGGTGCTGCGCTGTGTGGCCACGGATGGCCACCGCCTGGCCCGGATCGATGCGGAGTTGCCCGAGGGTGCAGAGGATATGCCCGGGGTGATCGTACCGCGCAAAACCGTGGGCGAGCTGCGCAAGCTGCTGGATGACGACGAGCTGAAGGTGGCTGTGTCGGTCAGTGAGACCAAGGTGCGCTTTGCGACGCCCGACATCACGCTGACCTCAAAGGTCATCGACGGCACCTTCCCCGACTATACCCGCGTGATCCCGACCGGGAACACGAAAACGATGGAAGTCGATGCCTCCGATTTCGCCCGCGCGGTGGACCGGGTCGCCACGGTGTCTTCCGAACGCTCGCGCGCGGTGAAGCTGGCGCTGGACGAGGACCGGCTGGTCCTGTCGGTCAATGCGCCCGACAGCGGTGCGGCGGAAGAAGAGCTGGCCGTGGCCTATGGCGACGAGCGGCTGGAGATCGGGTTCAACGCGAAATACCTGCTGGAGATCGCCAGCCAGGTGGATCGTGAGAATGCGGTCTTCCTGTTCAATTCGGCAGGCGACCCGACGCTGATGCGGGAAGGATCGGATACCTCGGCGGTCTACGTCGTGATGCCGATGCGCGTGTGATGGGACGCCGCTGGCGCGGCGTAGCCTTCGGCGAGAGTATTTCTGGAAAGATGAAGATGGGGGGCGCGTGGGACGGCTCTGTCTGACCCGGCTGACCCTGTCGCATTTCCGGTCCTACCGGCGGGCGGAGCTTGCCGTGGACGGGCGGCCCGTGGCGATTCACGGGCCGAACGGGGCCGGCAAGACATCGCTGCTGGAGGCGGTGTCGCTGTTTTCGCCGGGGCGCGGTCTGCGCCGTGCGGGCGCGGAGGACCTGATCCGGCGGCCGGAGGCTCTGGGCTGGAAGCTGAAGGGCGTGCTGACCTCCCTGCATCAGGTGCATGAGCTGGAGACGGGGGCGGAGCCCGGACAGTCGCGCGCCGTGCGGATCGATGAGAAAGCGGCCGCGCAGGCAGCATTGGGACGCGTGGCGCGGATCCTGTGGCTTGTGCCGTCGATGGACCGGCTCTGGATCGAAGGGGCGGAGGGGCGGCGGCGGTTTCTTGACCGCATGGTTCTGAGTTTCCTGCCCGGTCATGCGGAGGTGTCGGTTGCCTATGAAAAGGCCATGCGGGAACGGAACCGGCTGCTGAAGGACATGGTACGGGATGCCCATTGGTACGTGGCGCTGGAGGGGCAGATGGCGGAGGCTGGGGCGCAGATCATTGCCAACCGGCGAATGGCGCTTGAGATGATCAGCGCGGCGACGCGGGATGCGCAGACGGCCTTTCCGGCGCCCGATCTGTCGCTGAGCCATTCGGAGGGTGATCTGCCGGACGGTGTGGACGCGCTGAAAGAGGCGCTGGCGGAGGGGCGGCGGCGTGACCTTGCGGCCGGGCGGACGCTGATCGGCCCGCATCGCGTGGATATGGAGGCGCATTGGGCGGCCAAGGGGATTGCGGCGCGGGATGCCTCTACCGGAGAGCAGAAGGCGCTGCTGATCTCGCTGATCCTGGCCAATGCGCGGGCGCTGGCTGCGGATTTTGGTGCACCGCCCATAGTGTTGCTGGATGAGGTGGCGGCGCATCTGGACGCCGGGCGGCGTGCCGCGCTGTATCATGAGGTCTGTGCGCTTGGCGCCCAGGCCTGGATGACGGGCACGGGCGCGGAGCTTTTTGCGGAGCTGGGCGACCGGGCGCAGCATGTGCATGTGACGGAGGAAGCTGGCGAGAGCCAGATCAGAATGGAGTGAAGAGTATGACGATGACGGCGCAGCGCGTGAGCCTGATCACCCTTGGGGTGGCGGACCTGGACCGGTCGAAAGCTTTTTACGCTGCCAATGGATGGCAGCCTCTGCCCGGGCCCGACGGGGTCGTCTTTTACCGGATGCAGGGCATGGCTCTTGGCCTGTTCGGCATTGACGCCCTGGCCGAGGATCAGGGGCGCAGGGGGGAAACACTCGGGACCGGCGCCATGACGCTTGCCCAGAATTTTCCCGATCGCGCGGCAGTGGATGCGGCCTTCAGCCGGGCGCTGGCTGCGGGCGGCACAGAGCTCAAACGGCCTGAGCCGGTATTCTGGGGTGGATATTCCGGATATTACGCCGATCCCGACGGGCATGTCTGGGAACTGGCGCATAACCCGTTCTGGACCGTGAACGATGATGGCAGCCTGACAATACCGGATCCCGAATGACCCTGACCCTGACCGAGCTCGGCTTTTACGCCGGGGCCCTTTTCATCCTGTTCCTGACGCCCGGACCGGTCTGGCTGGCGCTGACGGCCCGCGCCCTTTCGGGCGGTTTCCGATCCGCATGGCCGCTGGCCCTGGGTGTGGTGATCGGAGACGCGCTCTGGCCTCTTCTTGCGATTCTCGGCGTCAGCTGGATTGTCAGCCAGGTCGAGGCCTTCATGACCATTCTGCGCTACGTCGGCGCCGCCATGTTCCTGATCATGGGATTTCTGCTGATCCGCAATGCCGGCAAGACCATCGCATCGGACAGCCGCCTGACACGGCCCGGCATGTGGGCCGGATTTCTGGCGGGACTGGTCGTGATCCTTGGCAACCCGAAGGCCATCCTGTTTTACATGGGCGTCCTGCCGGGATTTTTTGACCTCACGGCTATCGGATGGGCCGATATCGCCGCGATCATGGCCGTATCAATGGTCGTGCCTTTTATCGGCAATCTTATCTTTGCCCTGATGGTCGACCGCGTGCGCCTGGTGCTGTCCTCCGGTCGCGCGATCCGGCGGGTCAACATCACGGCCGGATGCCTGATGATACTGGTCGGTATTCTGATTGCTCTACTTTAGAGCGGCGTTCTCCGCATCCAGCCGGTCCTGGCCAGATGCAAAGGCGGGGCGCTGTGCGCATCGCTCCAGATAATCCGCCACATGCGGAACGGGCCGATAAAGCCCGAAACGCGCCAGATAGGCGATCGAACTGGCCATCATCGCATCTGCCATCGTGAAGCGATCGCTGGCCATCCACTCCCGCCCTTTCAGCTGGCTTTCAAAGGCGCCGACCATGCGTTCGAACGTGCCCCAGGGGTAAGCTTCGGACATGCTGGGAATATCGGCGAAGCGTTCGGTCATGGCCGGTTCCAGCGCAGACGGGGTAAAGAACATCCAGTAAAGGTATGGCCCCCGATCCGGCGCATCCGGTGCCGGCGCCAGATCGCCCATGCTGTACCGGTCGGCCAGATAGAGCGCGATTGCGGCGCTATCGGACAAAAACACCTCGCCATCGCGCAGGGCAGGGACCTTGCGAAGCGGGCTAGCGCGCTGAAAATCTTCGGTAAAAGCCGGCGGATCAGCGCGGAAATCCATCCTCTCTAGCTGGTAGGGCTGACCGATTTCTTCGAGAATCCAGAACATGCGCTCGGCGCGGCTCTGGGGGTTCCAGTACAGGGTGATCATCTTTGGGTCCTGGTGCTATAGGCATGGATATCCGGCTGTGACCGGACCCTAAGGCCAATTCCCGAAATCGGCAACGGACAGCCACCAAATCTTGTGTGTTGAGCGTGACAATGCCCCAGCATCCCGTTATAAAATCGTCAAGTTACAGGGGATGAATTTCGCATGGCCGAACCACAAGCCGCAGCGCCGTCGTATGACGCGGATTCCATTAAGGTTCTCAAGGGCTTGGATGCTGTTCGCAAACGCCCGGGCATGTATATCGGCGACACCGACGACGGCTCTGGTCTGCACCACATGATCTACGAGGCCGTGGACAACGGTATCGACGAGGCGCTGGCGGGTCATGCCGACTTTGTGAAGGTCAAAATTCACGCCGATAATTCGGTTTCCGTTCGTGACAACGGGCGCGGGATCCCGGTCAGCATGCACCCGGAGGAAGGCGTCTCTGCTGCGGAGGTCATCATGACCCAGCTGCACGCCGGCGGGAAATTCGACCAGAATTCCTACAAGGTCTCAGGTGGTCTGCACGGCGTCGGGATTTCGGTGGTGAACGCCCTGTCGGACTGGCTGGAGCTGCGCATCTGGCGTGACGACAAGGAGCATTACGTCCGCTTTGAGAATTCCGTGACCGTGGCGCCGCTGAAGGTCGTCGGCGACGCCGTGGGCGAGAAGGGCACAGAGGTGCGCTTCCTCTCCTCCACCCAGACCTTCTCAAACCTCGATTACGACTATGCGACGCTGGAGAAGCGCCTGCGCGAACTGGCTTTCCTGAACTCCGGTGTGCGCATCGTGCTGGAAGACGAACGCCCCGCCGAGCCGCTGAAGACGGAGCTATACTACGACGGCGGCGTCAAGGAATTCGTCAAATACCTCGACCGGTCCAAGCAACCGATGATGCCCGAGCCGATCTATGTCGAGGGCGAGAAAGACGGCATCGGCGTCGAGGTCGCGATGTGGTGGAACGACAGCTACCATGAGAACGTCCTGCCCTTCACCAACAACATCCCCCAGCGGGACGGCGGCACCCATATGGCAGGCTTCCGCGGCGCGCTGACCCGGACCCTGACCAAATACGCAGCCGAGTCGGGCATCGCCAAGAAGGAGAAAATCTCCTTCACCGGTGACGATGCCCGCGAAGGTCTGACCTGTGTTCTGTCTGTGAAGGTGCCGGACCCCAAGTTCTCCTCCCAGACCAAGGACAAGCTGGTCTCGTCGGAGGTGCGCCCGGCGGTCGAGAACCTGATGAACGAAAAGCTCTCCGAATGGTTCGAAGAAAACCCGAACGAGGCCAAGATGATCGTCGGCAAGATCATCGAGGCGGCGCTGGCCCGCGAAGCCGCCCGCAAGGCGCGCGAACTGACCCGGCGCAAGACGGCGCTGGACGTCAACTATCTCGCCGGGAAACTCAAGGACTGCTCTGAAAAGGACCCGTCCAAGACCGAAGTCTTCCTCGTCGAGGGTGACTCTGCCGGTGGCTCCGCCCAGACCGGCCGGGACCGCGGCACCCAGGCGGTCCTGCCCCTGCGCGGCAAGATCCTTAATGTGGAACGCGCGCGCTTTGACCGCATGCTGTCGAGCCAAGAGATCGGCAACCTTGTGATGGCGCTTGGCACTGGCATTGGCCGGGACGAGTTCGACATCAAGAAGCTGCGCTACCACAAGATCGTCATCATGACCGACGCCGACGTCGACGGCGCCCATATCCGCACCCTGTTGCTGACCTTCTTCTACCGTCAGATGCCGGAGCTGATCGAGGGCGGGTACCTCTATATCGCCCAGCCGCCGCTCTACAAGGTTTCCCGAGGTAAGTCAGAGGTTTACCTGAAAGATCAGGCCGCGCTGGAAGACTATCTCATCAACCAGGGCACCGAGGGCGCCGTGCTGCGCCTGACCACTGGCGAAGAGATTTCGGGCATGGATCTCGTCCGCGTCGTCGAAGGCGCCCGTCAGGTGAAACGCATCCTTGACGTCTTTCCGACGCAGTACCCCCGCCATATCCTGGAACAGGCGGCTATTGCCGGCGCTTTCGAAAGCGGCAAGGCCGATGCTGACCTGCAGGGCGTGGCCGATCAGGTTGCACAGCGTCTGGATCAGATCGCGGCGGAATACGAACGCGGCTGGCAGGGTCGGATCACCCAGGATCACGGCATCCGCCTGTCGCGCGTATTGCGCGGGGTCGAGGAACTGCGGACGCTGGACGGGGCGGTCCTGCGCTCTGGCGAGGCGCGGCGTCTGGGTCAGATGACCGGCAATCTGCAGAATGTCTACGGCGATCCGGCACATCTGGTGCGCCGCGACCGCACGCAAATGATCCAGGGCCCGCTTGGCCTGCTGGCGGCGATCCTCGAAGAGGGCGAACGCGGACTTCAGCTGCAGCGCTACAAGGGCCTGGGCGAGATGAACCCGGACCAGCTGTGGGAAACCACGCTGGACCCGGACGCCCGCACTCTGCTGCAGGTTCAGGTCGATGACATGGCAGAAGCGGATGATCTCTTTACCAAGCTCATGGGTGACGTGGTCGAACCGCGCCGTGAATTTATTCAAGCCAATGCGCTGAACGTGGAAAATCTGGATATCTGACGGGTTGTAGGATCGCGCATAATCGTGCGCGGTCCCCATAAGTTTGCGCGAATTGCCCATAATCTTGCGCGGTCGGAAAAAACGGGATCCTGAGCGGAGCGAAAAAACACTGGAAATTTCTCGTGTTTCTGCGTTTTGCCAGATCATGAGGTAGTCAACTTTCCTCCTGCTCATGTGGGTCGGAAGCGATCTTTCCCCCGGTTCCTACCAACGACCGAATCCGCTGCGCTTGCTGGGTCATCGAAGCCCTGGCTACAAAGCGACAAGATCGGCAGTCGTCCCTACCCAGAGCTTTTCGCTCATCCGGTCGATGGCGAACTGCATTGGAACTGTGTTGGAGAAAACCAGCCCGGCTTCGATGCTCGGATCGGTGATCCCGAGGAACGCGGAAAACGCAGCGGAGTTCGTCCTCGCAAGTGTCCACCGGTTGAGATGCTTCGCGAGGCGATCCGGCTTTCCGCGATCGTTCGTCGTGCCTCGAAAGTTGGCAAGCTGCTTCGCCACTTCGCTGGGCGTCTTCGCAAGCTGTAGTTGCTTGCACTCAAGCAAGAGAACTCGGCCATCGCTACGCCACCCAAGCACGTCGATGTCCCCCGGGTCATCCTCAGGGTCACGGCCAAGAATCTCGCCGAATTTGACCTCTGTGCCAACGGACCACCCCAACCGACTCAATTCGGTGGCCACCTGCTCTTGGAACGCATGACCCCGTTCGTTCGCCATCTTGCCTGCCCAACGACGCATCCCGGGCGAAGACAGCCGCGGTGCATCATAACTGCCGTCATACATGTTCCCGACGGTTGCCGTGAGGCCTTCTCGGACCAATCCTGGAGCCACGAGAATATCTGCATCCTCTCCGCTGCCCAGCCTGACCAAGGGCCGGCGCGCAATTGAAAGTCGGCGCCGGAAGCGCCAAGGCTGTCGGTCTGAATCGTCGAACCCCGGGGGAAGGTTCTTCCATTCGTCGCGTGGGACGCTCTCGAGCTGCTCGATTACGGTATCGGCGTCCGGGATTTCCTTCTTGAGTTGGTCGATCAGGTTCTTGCGAGGAAGTGACAGCCAAGCCAGTCCCTGCTTGATGCAGAGATCCTCCAATGCGTCGATGGTGCAACGATAGGACAGGAGGCTTGCACCCAGTTCGTCCTCCCAAGCCTTCTCGAAATCCGTGCTCCGACCGTCCTGATCTGGCCCCTCAGGCAATTCGGGTGTCCGAAGATACTCGACGTATGCAGACTGCTCGCGATTGACCTGCTGGTCGGAGAAATCCCTTCCGACAGGGTCCATCACAGACTCGAAGAAGGTAACGTCAATCTGCACTTCTCCGGCAGGAGATATCCGTATTTCCGGCTTCATTGCTCCGTATCTTATGGCGTCCGAGTAGCCGCCGAGATGCACGATCATCAGGGCGCGCGCCATGAGCCGGGACAGGTCGATGTCGGCAACCTCGAAGCCGTTCGTTTCAGGACAGTGATGGAGGCCAATCTCCATCAGGAGGCGGCACGCCAACGAGACACCATTCTGCCTGAACAGGTTCTCGGCGATCTCCTCGCGAACAGCCAATTTGTCATCAGACAAGGCAATGATGGCGGGCGCAGTTCTCTTCCATCGACGAGCGTCAATCGCCGAGGCCTCGTGGTTCCGGACCGCAGCCTCTAACAGACTTCGCCTGTCGAACAGAGCAAGATCATCGCAGAGTGCCTTCTCAGCTGCTGCCGTGATCGCGTTCAGTGCCTCGGTGCACTCCGCAATTCCTCGGACCGTCCCTCCCGGTCGATCGACACCACTCCACCCGAGCCCAATGCGGATCGCGCCGTCCTGAATGGCGCTGACTTGAACGACACGCCCTTGATAGGCATCTCTCATGTGGTCGCGGAAGTCCTGCGGCGCGAACGCGTGAAGCTGGCGGGCAAGTGGCGATGGAATGATTTTTTCTGTCAGCGCTACGGCCCGTGTCTCGTCCTGGCCGAGCAAGCGTAACGCACCACGCACGAATGCCTCGACAAGCGTGGCCTCGGCCACATTGTCCGGGTTCGACAACCCGCGCCAGAAATTCGGCAAGACTGTCGTCGTGACGATCGCCGAAGCGCGATTGCACTTGACGTCAATGGAGGCTCGGACCTCGTCAACTCCGGCAGGTATGAGTTCTTCGGCTGGGGTCGGCGGCTGGGGATCGATCCGAAGATCCCAAAGAAGCACGTCGGGGAGTTCGGGCAGGGCCTCCGTGACCACCGGTCCAATCCGCTCCATCCAAGTCCGGAGTGCCTCGAAGGCTCCAAAGCTCGGCCCCGTCACATCATCGGAACGCGGCCGAGATTCTATCCACCATTTCCTGCTGCCTTTCGCCCAGACTGCCCTAAGGCGCCCATGGTTCAAGTCATCAATTGAAGCGTAGATATGTGAGACCCCTCCAGGGGATCGCGCTCCGCTTCCATCCTTCATCACTTCCAGAGGGACGCCGTCTGGTGTCGTCACCAAGCGCCGGTCAAAGCGCTGATGATGCTCGATCCGTGGTCGAAGCTGGCCATTTGTGGGGGCCATGATCATCCCACCTGGCATACCATCCGGAAGTGCTTCATGATGAATCAGGTGTCCACGGTTGCCCAGGGCGTCGCCGACTTGTGCAAGAAGTCCATTAACGTGGCTCACCTGAAATCCCTTCGAGGCCAAATTGCGCTCGGTGATCGCAAGGCGGAAAAGGTCTGACAGCGAGAAATCCGATCGCCAGCCGAGGACCTCCACGTCATAGGCACTCGCCCCTTCGACGAACCACCGGTCGCCTTGATCGCTTAGCCCGACCATTTGGCCCCGCCCAAACCCACACATGATCGCGAGAGTGAGTCCCGCCCTGAAGCCTGGGGTTGCTTCGCACCGTTCTCTGGCTGCCTGGACCGCCGCATTCAGCCCGATAGCTGCCTCATGGCTATTCCGCGCTGAACCCATGAGGCCATCTATTTCGAAGCCTGCCAGGTCGTCGTTCGCAAGAACGACTTGCACCCAGTATCCAGGTTCAATCTCGACTGGCTCACTTGGAACGACCGGGCCGAGGTTCAGCGGCGCGGGTTTCATTCCGATTTCTCGAACCATCGGCGTGTCGAGCAATAGATTCCCGACAGAGCTGAGATGTTGCATACGTAGAGTCGTTTCGGCCCCAGGTCCAAGCAGGCGACAGGCATCGATCACAGCCGTGCGGATTGCAGGGCCGATTGCTGTTGGAAGGCCGACCACGAGCTCCTCACCAAATTGAAGAAACGGCCTGCGGAAGAATGTGCTGTCGCCAGCATATTCCGGAAGCACGTCCCATTTCGCAGGAGGCAGCAGGAAACGGTTCAGCACGACGATCGGAACATCGAGATCGTCGAGGTCCTTTGCGGAGAACGTGACCCATTTGGACAATGTTCGAATTGGGGGCGTCATTGCCTGAGTGATACGTCCCCGCGCTGGGTGCTCGGCACCCAATTCGAACGGAGCAATCCCCGCACGCTCGCAGAGCGTTTCCGAGAGGATAAGGCACGCTCGGCATGCATCCTTCAGGTCAGCGAAGGACTCCGGCATATCCTCCACGATCTTCAGAATGAGTTGAAGATGGAAGCATCCGCCCTCGCTCAAACCCTCCAGGACGCGGTAGTTCACGCCCTCAAAGCTTACGCGTCCTGCGAAGACGTCCTCGGCTGGATCTTCGTGATGACCAACGATCTTACCGGCATCCGTTAACCAATGTGCCAAGTCGCGTTGGCGAGGAGCCTTGGCACCTTTGCACGTAGAGACAACCACATGCGCCAGCATTTCGAGGCGGTATGTCGACGCCTGAAAATCTGGAAGCAGAAGCATCCCCCCGAGAGCGCCAGCCGCGACCCGAGGGTCAAATCCGTTGAACCCCTGGGCGAATCTGGCGACCTTGTTCGCGCTGGAAGCTTGCATAGCCTGTTGGGCGGCGAGGATATTGAAGGGCATTCCGGACATGTCAGGAACATACGGTGAACCTTCCGGAGTTGTCACGGAGTATTCGATGGCGTCGGATTCGTCATTGCGGCCGCGCGGCGCTCCAGAGATACGGCGGCTGGGGGCCCACCTCAGACATTATATAATGGCACTTCGCCGCAGTAGCAGAAACCACAGCCACGTAACTGCGCCGACGTTCACGGGGGGCGCAGAGCGGACGTTCGCTGCTTTGAGCAAGAATGGCTGCTTTTCCGATCAGTCGAACAGGTGTTCAAAGTGGTGTTTGGGGCCATAGTGCCAGAACGTGCCAAGCTGAAGGTCTTGTGACTTGCCACGACGCCCGTGCTGCAAGATGATGCGCTCAAGATGATGAAATACCTGCTCGCACTCTTCCTGGCGCTGACCGGGTTGATGATGGTGGCCGCCCCGGTCGCCGTCATGGCCATGTCCGGCTCCATGCTGTGCGAGCAACAGGCCAGCCTGACCATGGAACAGGCGGCACACCAGCCTGCGACCGCCGCGATGGCTCATTCCCACCATGGGATGGACCACGATATGCTTCAGGTGGTCGAGACTTCGGACGTAGCTTCGACGGATTCAGCACCGATCTGCTGCGATCATGCCTGCGTGGCGGAGTTGACGGTGATGCCAGTGACGTTCGGCAGCGGCCAGCCTGCGTCAGGCGCGCCGCATGACCTGTCATCGTCCGACCTGACCGAACTGACGCACCCGAACGGGCTGCGACGACCTCCGAAAGCGTGATCGAGCTGTCGTAGGGCGCCAACCGGCGCCTGCTCTGCTGATCCCTTCCGGAGACCAATCATGAAGATCCTCTTGGCGGCCGCCGTGCCGCTTGCGCTCGCGGGCTGTTCACAGCCGTTCGAGCCCCCTCTCGCCGCGCCCCTCACCCGGGCCGCCGACCCAATGACCGCTCGCGCCGCCCCAGCCGGGCCCGCCGTCGCACATTCCTCACGCGCGATCGAGGCGCCGGGTGATTGGCGCCAGTTGAACGACGCGCAGGCGCCCGGAGGGTCGTCATGAGAAGGACCTTCAGGATGGGTGTCGCCATGCTGCCGCTGGCCCTCGCGGCTTGTGCGGATGCGGGGCTGGTTGGCCAGGCCTCGGCCCCAGGTGCGGGGTTTTCGCTGGTGTCCAGCGGGACAAAACAGGCCACCGGCGCGTCGGGCGTCTGGGCGCAGTCGGCTGCTGAGGTGGCCGCGAACGAGGCGCGGGCCCGAGCTCTGGTTCATCGCAAGACCATCGGACCCGACACCGCCGTGCAGGTGGCGCTGATGAACAACCGGAGTCTTCAGGCGGCCTATGCCGATCTGGGGCTCTCGGCGGCGGACCTCTGGGAGGTTGCCATGGGTCCGGTGCCCTCGTTCGGCGTAACCATCTCGGGCATCGGTGAGGTCGGGCTGGCCCGGTCGCTGGAAGCTGTGGTGACGGGCGCGATCCTCGACGCGGCGACCGTGAAACCACGCCGGGCGATTGCGCAGACGAAGTTCCAGCAGGCACAGTTCGCCGCCCTCGGCGCGACGATCGAGCTGGCGACAGAGACGCGTCAGGCATGGATCGACGCGGTTTCAGCCTTCGAGGCCGCGGCGCTGATCGGGCGGGCGCAGGGAACGGCGGATGCGGCATCGGAGCTCGCCGCCGAACTGGGGCGCACCGGGGCCATGAACCGGGCCGATCAGGCGCGGGAGCATGTGTTTACCGCGGAACTTGCCGCCGAACGGGCCGATGCCCGGCTGGAGGCGCAGCTGGCGAAGGAGAAGCTGACCCGGCTCATGGGGCTCTGGGGTGCGGATATCGACTTCTATGTGCCGGATCGGCTGCCGGGCCTCCCCGGTCGCAGGCCCGGCAGGTCGGATGTCGAGAAGCTGGCGCTGAAACACCGCACCGACCTCGCCATTGGACGGTTGGAGCTGGAGGCCATCGCCCAGGAATACCGGCTGGAAGGCCGGACGCGGATGCTCTCGGATATCGAGATCACCGCAGGCGCAGAGGTCGAGCGCTCCGACACGCCCACGGGACGGGAAACCGAGACCGCGCGCGTTCTGGAAGCAAGCTTCGAGATCCCGCTCTACGACACTGGCAAGCTGACCAGCCGCCGGGGCGAACTGGCCTACATGCGCGCGGCGAACGAGTTGGCGCAGGCGGCGGTGAATGCAAGGTCCGAGGCCCGGTCGGCCCATGCCGCCGTCACCGGCAAATACAACATTGCCCGGCACTGGCGTGATGAGGTCCTGCCGCTGCGCCGCACGATAGATGAGGAGGCGCTGAAGTCCTACAACGGCATGCTCACCTCGACTTTCGAACTGATCACCGACGCCCGCGAGGGCCTCGAAGCCGAACTCAGCTATGCCGAGGCGAAGGCCGATTACTGGCACGCCGAGGCAGCCATGACCGCCGCCATATGGGGCGGGTCGACAGGAGGTGCAGAATGAACCGCAGACAACTTCTGACCGCAGGGGCCGGCCTTGCCATGGCCTCGGCCGCACAGGCGCAGACCCGGTTCCGGGACCTTCCCGAAGCGGCGAGCTATGACAGCCCGAACACGCAGGTCCCGCCGCGCCCGTCCAACGGCCCGGACTACAACCCGGTCGTCACGCTGAACGGCTGGTCGCTGCCCTGGCGCATGAATGGCAATGTGAAGGAGTTCCACCTTGTCGCCGAGCCGGTCGAACGGATCATGGCCAACGGCATGATGGCGCGCCTCTGGGGCTACAACGGCCAGTCCACCGGCCCCACCATCGAGGCGGTCGAAGGCGAGCGCGTGCGCATCTATGTCACCAACCGCCTGCCCGAGCATACGAGCGTGCATTGGCACGGGCTGATCCTGCCCTCGGGCATGGACGGTGTCGGCGGCCTGTCGCACCCCGCGATCCCGCCCGGCAAGACCTTCGTCTACGAGTTCGACCTGACCAAGTCCGGCACCTTTATGTATCACCCCCATGCGGACGAGATGGTGCAGATGGCCATGGGGATGATGGGCCTCTTCATCGTGCATCCGCGCGATCCGGCCTTCATGCCGGTGGACCGGGACTTTGCCTTCCTGCTGGCCGCCTACGACATCGATCCGGGCACCTACATCCCGCGGGTGGCCGAGATGACCGACTTCAACATGTGGACCTGGAACAGCCGGATTTTTCCGGACATCGACCCGTTGGTGGTGAGCAAGGGCGACCGGGTCCGCGTGCGTTGCGGCAACCTGACGATGACGAACCACCCGATCCACATGCACGGCTACGATTTCGAGGTCACCTGCACCGACGGCGGCTGGGTGCCCGAAAGCGCCCGATGGCCCGAGGTCAGCATCGACATCCCCGTGGGCGCCATGCGCGCCTACGAATTCGACGCCATCCACGAAGGCGACTGGGCGATCCATTGCCACAAAAGCCATCACACGATGAACGCCATGGGCCACGACCTTCCGACCTTCATCGGGGCCGACAAACGCAAGCTCACCGGCATGATCCGGCGCGAAACGCGCGGCTACATGCCCATGGGCACCGCCGGTATGGCGGACATGGCCGAGATGTCGATGGAGATTCCAGAGAACACCGTGCCGATGATGACCGGCTGGGGCCCCTATGGCCCGCTGGAGATGGGCGGCATGTTTAGCGTCGTGAAGGTGCGTGACGGTATTGCGCCCGGCGATTATTCGGACCCCGGCTGGTATGAGAATCCGCCCGGCACCGAAGCCTGGGAATGGACCGGCGAGCTTCCGGAGGAGGCGCGCAACACCAGCCCCGACACCATCATCTCTCCCCCCGACCATGTGCGTCGCGGCTGATTTCCCCCGGCGGCCGGCCTGTCCGGGCGCATCCCCTCTCGTCTTGAAAGGACAAAAGAAATGAAAACTCTGATCGCGCTTGCCGTGACACTCTTTACCGCGACAGCGGCCATCGCGTCGGGCGACCACGCCGGATCGCATGATGCCGCCCATGGCACCATGGAGATGAGCATGGGCAAGATCACCAAGATCGACACCCAGTGGAACCGCCTGACCATCGACCACGGCCCTCTGGCCAACCTCGGCATGGAGGGCATGACGATGACCTTCGAAGTCGCCGACCCGGCGATGATGGAAGGCCTAAGCGAGGGCCAGGAGATCGAGTTCGTCGCCGACCGTGTAAAGGGCAAGCTGACGGTCACTGAGATCGAGACCGAGTAATCCATCCGGTTAGTTTCGTGGTGGGGCGTTCCGGGACACCGGGGCGCCCCTTCCTGTGTCACGACCTCGTGTGGTTGCGATGGATCAAGGAAAATCGCTTCAATCTGCCAGACGATGAAGGCGCGATATCTCACCCCAGGAGGATACCATGAAACGTCTCGCGATTCCCCTCGCGCTGCTCGCGCAACCAGCTTTTGCAGACCCGGAGGGCTATGATCACATGATGAACTGGGGCTATGGCTACGGTCCCGGCATGATGTTCGGACCGGTCCTCTGGCTGATCGTCCTTGGCCTGATCGTGGCCGCGGTCATCTGGTTCGTCCGCCGCATGGATGATCACGCCCCGGGCGGCAAGTCCCGCGGCGCGCTGGCAGAACTCGACATGAGGTTCGCCCGTGGCGAGATCGACGCCGATGACTACGCCGCCCGGAAGGAGCTGCTCGCCAGCTGACCGGCGCCTACAGTCAGGCTGTCAGTTGGCGGCGTGCGTCCGCTGGCTCTGCACCTCCTGCGCCCGCTCGGGCCAGGTGGACCGGATGAAGGCAAGGATATCCAGCACCTCGTCTTCAGTTAGGGTGCCCTCAAAGGCCGGCATCCCGCTTTTGAACCCGGTGACGCCCCGGGCTTCCAGCGCGGCCCGCCCCCCCTTGAGCGTGTATTCGAGGAGGAGCGGCGTATCGTGGTGCCATGTATGGCCGGTCACATCGTGCGGAGGCGCGGGCAGGATGCCGTCCTCTCCGGGCGTGCGCCAATCGGGCTGGCCTTCCAGCTTGGTGCCATGACAGGAGGCGCAGCTCTCAGCATAGAGAGCGGCACCGGCTTCGATGTCGCGATCCGATAGGCTGTGATCGGCCTGCGCCACCGTGGCAACGCAGGTAAACAGAACCGTGGCCAGCCTCATTTTACGCGGAAGTCCCCGTGGCAGGCACCACAGGTCTTCCCGATCTGCTGCATCGCCGTTCCAAGGTCCGCCGAGGTCTGGATGGTTCCGACCAACCCGCCCGAGACATCTGCAAGTTCCGTTGCATGTGCCGTGAATCTGTCGAAGTCGTCCCAGATGACCGGAAGGGCCTCGGACTTCGGATCAAGCGCCTTCTTTTCGAAGAGCGACGGGATATAGCCCGCCTCCTCCGAGATCTTGGCCAAAGCCGCGTCGATGGCTTCCGCGTCGAATGCGGTCTCACCCTTGGCCATGCTGCCGATGACCTTCATCTGCTTGGCCAGTTCCGACATGCCCATCATGCGGTTCATGACATCCGCATCCTTCACGCCGCTGTGGGCGAAGGCCGCGGTGCCGGTAGCGATCAGGGCGATCGTGATGTATTTTTTCATGATATTTCCTTCCTGTTGAGGGGATTAGCTTACATTGATCCAAGTGGTCATGCCCGAGGCCGCATGGCCGAGCATGTGGCAGTGGAACAGCCATTTACCGGGGTTGTCGGCAACAAAGGCGATCTCCAGCGGTTCGTCCGGATAGCTGAGGATCGTGTCGCGCATCGGGCCGAGGGTTCCGTCCTCGGCCACCTGCCGGAAGTGTTGTCCGTGCAGATGCATTGCGTGCGCAAAGGCGGTGTCATTGGTCAGCTTGACGCGCACCGTCTCACCCCGGTCGAGGCTGGCGAATGGCGTGTCGGTCATGCCGACCTGACCCGCCAGCGCCCAGAACAGGCCTTGCCCCGCCATCTCGCGAAACCCCATAGAGCGGCCGTTCATCATGGCGCCGGACATGCGCCCCATGGCTCCGCCCTCCATGGCCATTTCGAACCGCTGGGCGCTGTCGATCCCCGGCACCTCCATACGCGGGTTCGGTGGCAGGGCGGCGGGCGTGTCGCGCCGAGTGGCGGATGCCGTGCCTTTAACCGGGAACCGCGCCTGTGACCGCCATTGGTCGTCGTCGTCGAACCTGACCAGAGCCGCTGTGTCCCCCTCCTCCGCCGTCACATCTACGATCAGGTCGATGCGCTGAGCGGGGGCGAGGATCAGCTCGGCGGCCACCGGCTCCGGCGTGGGCAGCGGCATGCCGTCCAGCGCGACGGCCCAGCCGACGAGGCCCGCCAGTCGAAGCACGAAGACCCGCGCATTGGACGCGTTGATCAGGCGAAGACGCAGGCGCTCGTTGGCCTTTACATCGCGGGCGTAGTCATGGGTCCCGTTGGTGCCCAGCAGGTTGCCGAGACGACCGCCATGGCTGAGGCTCATCGGATGGCGGAACGGCTCCATGAACTGCGCGTCCTCGGGGTTGAGCAGCCAGTCATCGAGGACCAGCACCTCGTCCCGGTCGACCTCCGGCGCGTCGGGTTCCTCGACTATCAATGCGCCTGAAAGCCCGCGCGCCACCTGCTCGAACGAGTTGGTGTGCGCGTGATACCAGTAGGTTCCGGCGTCCGGCACGGCGAAGTCGTAGTCGAATGTTCCGTCAGGCGGAACTGCCTCCTGCGTCAGCCCGGCCACGCCGTCCATCGCGTTGTCAATACGGATGCCGTGCCAGTGGATCGAGGTCGGAACCGGCAACTCGTTCACCAAGCGGCGGGTCACGCGTCCACCCTGCGGCACGCGCAAGATTGGGCCGGGCATGGTGCCGTCGTAGCTCCAGACTTCGGTCGGGGCGTATTTCGGTGGGGCAATTTGTGCGGTGGTGACGCGGGCGGTCAGCGTCTGCGGACCGGCTGCACGCACCGGCAGAGTGGCCAAGCCGGCCGTTCCCGCCATCGCGCCGCAGAAGGCGCGTCGTGTCATGCGAAGGGTCATGTCACTCGATCCCGTTGGCGCGCTGAAGTTCGCGGACATAGGCAACGATATTGCCAACATCGGCCTTGGTCAGCCCAGACTGGGCGGGCATGTCGCCGAAGGGCCAGTGATGGGCCGGAACTCCGTTCTGCACCGCCATCACGAAAGCCATGTCGGCGTGATGGTTCGGCTCGTAAATCTTGTGGACCAGCGGCGGGCCGAAACCCATCTTGCCGGTTGCGTTGGCCCCGTGGCAGGCGGCGCAGGTCGCGTCGAAGGCCCGCTGCCCCATCATGGCATCGGCGGACAGCGTGTCGGGCACCTTGATCGAGACGAGCGGTTCGCCTTCGGCTGGCGGCACGCTTGGCTCAGGGGCAGTGGGCCGGGTGAGGAAGTAGGCTCCGCCTCCAATGGCAACGATGGCCAGGGCGGCGGGAAAGATCTTGTTCATGGGTGATGATCCCGAAGGGTCCGGCCAGGCAGACCAGACAACTCAATGAACTGCGAGCAGTGTCACAGTCGCGGCTTCAAAACCGTCAGGATCGTGGAGGTGGCAGGTCGCGGGAGAGGGTAATGGATCGCGCGTCGATCGTGTCGTTCGGGCGGATGGTGCGGGTCACCACCGGATCAATCGTAAACGACAGAGCGACCGGCAGTGCATGAACTGCCGGACCACAGCCCGCCGCGTGATGACAGTCGATGCCCGAGGTGTGCCCTACAGTGTCGTCCATGTCCGGGCAGTTCGCGCAGTCGCTATCCATGGTCACGGCACCCATCTCGGCATGCGGCATTTCATGCGCCTGTGCCGCTCCGGGCAGAGACGCCCAGGCCGTGATTATCAGCGCGATGATAACAAGGATATGCCGCACAGGACCCCCGGATGAATGACCGGACTATGACGCGATGCGCGTTGCAAGGTCAACTGCGGCGGGCCATCACACTTCCGTTCATCCGGCAAATGCCCGCACGCCCATCCAGATGCCCATGAGCATCATCATCAGGTTCTCGGTCAGCGAGATGAACCCGAGCGGCACATTCGAGTCCCCGCCGACGCAGGCGCACTTCAGTTCGCGCTTGTCGATGTAGACCGCCTTGAACACGCTCACCGCGCCGATCGTCCCGATGAAGAGCGCCACAGGGGCCGAGATCCAAGGCAGGACCCCAGCCGTCATCAGGACGCCGGCCAGCGCCTCGCCATAGGGATAGACCTTGCCGTAAGGCACCCATCTTTTCGCCAGAAAGTCGTAGTTGAGGAACATGGTCGAGAACTGTTCGACATCCTGCAACTTCTGGATCGCCAGAACCGACATCGACAGCGAGATGAACCAGACAAAGCTCTGCCATGTCAGAACGGTGCCATACTTATGCCAGGCCAGACCGAGCGCCAACAGCGCGCAGACCGAAAAGATCGCGATCACGGGCCGGTAGCTTGTGTCGCTCTGCTCCTCCTTCGGCGGGTCGATCCCGAGAAAGATGCGCAGCTCGTCGTGGCCGCCGATCCGCTCGCCATCGACGAAGGTCTGCGGGGTTGTCTTCACATCGTGCTGCCGCATGAAAGCGTCCGTCTCTTCGCGGGTCTTGAGATGGTGGTCCTCCACCTCGTAACCGTGTGTTTCGAGCAGGTGCTTCGACTTCAGGCCATAGGGGCAAGTGTGCTCTGGCATGACCATGCGGTAGAGGGCGGCCGTCTTTTTGGTGTCCTTGGACATGTCGATCTCCTCAGTTCGCGCAGGTGAACTGGCCGCGGAACCCTGCGGTGTAGTCGGGCCCGGCTGTAACGATCAGGTCTTTCAGGTCGCCGTTTTCCGTCTGGTTGACCTTTGCAGTCAGCGGGTCGGCCTCAAAGCCGTCGCCGTCGGCCTCAAGCCGGACAAGGTCGCCGCTGATCCGGATCAACGCGCCCTCGTCGCCCGTCACCAGCACCGGCGGACTGGTCTCTGTATAGGTGAAGCGGCAGGCGACACCGTCGGGGAAGACCTTTGCGATATCAGCTTCGGTCAGGAACTCAGGGTCGACGGTCTTGACGACCTCGGACGACAGCGCCTCGGCAGCGTCCGTAAGCTCCGGCGCCGCGGCGGCAGGTCCCGGCTGCGCCTCACCATTAGCGGCGATGTCGGCGATCAGGTAGCGCATCTCCGCGACCTCCTTGTCCTGCGCGTAGACGATGCTGTCCGCCAGTTCGCGCACCCGGGGATCGGTCAGATTAGCGCGGGAGGAGGTCATGATCGCGATGGAATGGTGCGGGATCATCGCGCTCATGTAGGACCGGTCCTGCACAGTGACCTGGCTGCGGACCAGCCAGAGCGCCCCAGCGAAAACCACGACTGACCCGGCAAAGATCGCGATATTGGCGGTGCGGTTCTTATACATGCCGAGCATGAAGGCCAGCATCACGAAGGCCATGACGGCCCCCATGACCAGTGCCATGTAGGCCCGCGTTTCCGACCAGAACACATGGCCGACGAGGTAGGTGTTCAGATACATCAGACCGAGCATCAGCAGGGTCGAGGTCGCGATCATGAGGAAAAAACGGGTGTAGGCCATCGGGGTTCTCCTGTGGGTGTCAGGAGATTAACAACCCTCCAGTGGCTGGATGTTCCCGAAAAAAGTCACGAAGCCCGTAGGAGTGCGGAAGTTGTTCTGCGCAGGTATCCGCAATCTGGCTGAAAGCGGTCATTCCTCGCGATCATCTCGAAAGTCGGCTTAGGGCCGGGAGCCGACCCGGCCATGACCTCAGCTTTGCCGCAAAAGGATTACCTCATCCAAATACTCCGCCAAGTTGCGGACCCGAGCCGTCATACTCCGCTCCAGCATGGTCTGCGTATGATGTGCCAACAAACGGGACGCTCTCAAGTAGACTGGTGCCCTCCGGAGTCATGTCTGCAATGTCTGGAAAAGCCGCCGCTTTTGCTAATGCGCCTGCCTCAGACTGCCCGTCATCATAAAAGATTTTGCTCAGTAGGCTGGCTTCTCCGGCGGAAGCGACCGCCCCAAGGATCGTCTCAGGAACTGCGGGGGTCGCCACTGGATCGTTCGACAGCGCGGATGCAAACCCGTCGGTTGCGCCAGATGAATCCTGACCAAGCGCGGCGTCTACATCCGAAGTGATCGAAGCCAGCGCCTCGGATGCAGTGCCGAGGTTATTGTCCGGAACGCCGAGCGCGGTGGTGATGGCCTCGGTCGCATCTCCGATATCTGTCATCGACGCGATGTCCTGTGACAAAATCAGGGATGAACTGACCTCAATCGTGGTTGTGAGGCCTCCTATCGCCTCGCTGAGGTCAGTTTGGATGCTGCCTGTTATTTCACTGAGGGTCTCGGTGGCCTCGGTGACAGCCGTCAGGTCGGAAACAGGGTTGTATAGGTTTGCGACGTCGGACGGGATGGGCTCTTCCAAGGGGTCCGAAAGTGTCCCGACGATGTCATCTCCGAGTTCGGAGAGCGAAGAAATCTCGTCGAAAAGGCCGGATGTCGATTGAGAAACGGCCGTGCCCAAGTCAAGCATGGCGGTAGACAGGGCCGTCTGGGTCGCTGCCGTGACCGATTGCGATATTTCGGAGGCCATCGCGCTGAAGTCACTCGTAGGTTGTGACGAAGCTTCCTGCACTGAACGCGGCGCAGTCGAGGGATCACCGGTTGACCCGGCGACGGCCGTCTGTCCGATGCTGATTTCATCGGGATCGACCGGCACCGACGGATCGCTGGCGGCCTGTTGTTCGCCCATGTTGCCGTTTTGCCGGACAGCCTCGTCCTGAACACTCTTCGGTGCATCAGGCGCCTGCGGCGCATCTGAGGTATCTGAAGTATCGGTTTGCCCGGAATGGGCGTCCTCTCTCGGAGGAACCTCACCATCGTGAACACTGCTGCGCTGATCAGATGCCCCCTCGGACGCGGCAAAGTCGGTCTCCTGAACCCGACTTCCCTGGCCCTTTGCATCCTCCGCTGCTACCAGCCGACCCGGATCAAGCACCCCAAGCAGCATCGCGCCGGTCGCGGCACCCGCCACCATGGCCTCTGAACCGGACGCGGCGGGGCGATCCTGGCGGGCCTCGCTTCGGGCTTTGCGCGGTATCTGGGTCATCGTCGGCTCCTTTCAATCTTCCCGGAACGCCGTGTCTATCTGGTCGAGCAGTGGCGAGGTCAGGTAGGCGATCAGCGTGCGGGCGCGGGTGTCAATGATGATCTCCACCGGCATTCCCGACTGAAGATCGACACCGAGCGTGGTGACCTCCTCCGGGTCCGGGCGGATGGTCACGGCATAGTAACTGCGGCCCGTCCGCTCGTCGGTGAAGGCGTCGGCCGAGATCGTGTCGACCGTGCCGTGCAGCTCGGGCCGGTCGCTGCGCGGGAAGGCCAGCAATTCCAGCCGGGCGGGCTGGCCCTCGCGGATGTCATGCAGGTCGGTGAGTGCCAACTGGCCCTGCACTACGAAGGGGGTGTGGGATGGCACAATCTGCATCAGCGTCGCTCCGGGTTCGATCACGCCGCCTTCTGTGAATACCGACAGCCCGACGACGCGGCCCGTCGCGGGCGCACGGACCTGCATTCTTGCGAGCTGGTCCGCAGCGGCATCGATCTGTGGGGCGACGGCGGCCAGTTCGGCCTGCGCGGTCTCGATCTCCTGCGAGATCGCAGCCTGCCGATCCCGGTCGAGCCGCGCGATCTCTGCACGGGCTTCAGCCACGGACTGCGCGGCAGCGGCCGCCTCGGATCGCTTTGCGGCGAGGCTCGCCTTCAACGTCGAGACCTGCCGTTCAAGGTCCAGCACCTGCGGCCGCCGCGCCAGCCCCTTGTCGAGCAGAGTCGTCGCATCGGCCAGCTGGTCCTCTGTCAATTCGACCTGAGAGGTCAGGCCTTCGACTTCCGCTTCTGCCCCTGCGATCTGCTGGCGCAACTGGTCGATGCGCCGCTCGATCACCGTGACGGCCGATCGCTGCTGTTCCCGGCGCGAGGCCAGGAGGGCAGTCTGGGTGGCGCGGGCCTCGGTTGCAGCAGTGGAGGCCGCGGCCGCGGCTTCCGGGTAGTCCGGCGCGTCCAGCCCGTCCCGTTCAGCGACCAGTCGGGCCATCTGTGCCCTCAGTGCCTCGCGTTTCGTCAGCAACACGTCCCGCTGTGCGCGGGCCTGCGTGTCCGACAAGGTCATCAGAACGTCGCCCCTCTCGACCGTATCTCCATCTTCGACGGCAAGATCGGCGATCACGCCGCCAAAGGGATGCTGCACGGCCTGCGAGCGGCCCTCCACGGCGAGGCTGCCGCGTGCGACGGCGGCATCGGACAGCGGCACGAAAACGCTCCACCCGACCAGCCCGGCTACGAACAGGGCAAGGACAGCGACCCCGATCCGGATCGGGCCGCGCGGCTCGGAATAGGCGATGCGGGCCGTGGTGGCGTCGGTCATCATGCGGCCCCCTGCATCTGCGGCACAACAGTCTGCTTGATATGCTCAAGCACGGCATCCGGCTTGCCCTGAGCCTCAAGACGCCCGTCGCGGACAAAGAATAGCCGGTCCGCGACTTCCAGCACGTTCATCCGGTGCGTGATCAGCAGGATGGTCGTGCCCCTGGCCTTGAGCGCAGCCAGAGCATCGCGCAGCCCCGCCTCGCCACGGTCGTCGAGATTGGCATTCGGCTCGTCCAGCACCAGCAGTTGCGGATGGCCCAGAAGCGCCCGCGCAAGGCCCAGCCGCTGGCGTTGCCCGCCCGAGAGGCCAACGCCGCCGGGGCCGAGAACCGTGTCGTAATGCTTGGGCAGGTCCATGATCAAGTCGTGTATCCCGGCGGCTTTTGCGGCGGCAATCACGTCATCGACCTCTGCGTCACCAAAGCGCGCGATGTTGGCGCGGACGGTTCCGGCGAACAGGCCCACGTCCTGCGGCAGGTAGCCGATCTGACGGCCCAGTTCGGTCCGGTCCCATTTGCCGTAATCCATTCCACCATAGCGCAACCGACCGTCACCGGGGTCGATCGCCCCGATCAACAGCCGGGCCAGTGTGCTCTTGCCGGAACCAGAGGGGCCGACGATGCCGATGGCCTCTCCGGGCGTGATCTCGAAGGTCACCTCGCGCAGGATGGGCTTGGTCTGGCCCGGCAAGGTAAAGCTGACCGCCTCGGCCGTCAGGGTGTTGGCGGCAGCCGGGACGATGGTGCGGTCGGTCTCGGCCGGGACCTCGTCAAGCAGCGCGCTTACCTCGCGATAGCCGCTGCGTGCCTCGCTGAACTGGCGCCAGGTGCCGACGCCCTGTTCTACCGGCACCAGAGCGCGGCCAAGAATGATGGACGAGGCAAAGATCGTCGCGGGCATGATCTGCCCGTCAATCACCAGCCAGGCGCCCGTCCCCAGCATCATGGCCTGCAACAGCAGCCGGGCAAAGCGGATGGTGGCCGAAACGACCGCGTTCCGATCCGAGGCGATGGCCTGTGTGACCAGCATCCGGTCGCGATCGCCACGCCAGTGCGTCTCGATGGCGGGGCGCATCCCCATGGCGACGACCACGTCGGAATGGCGCAAGATGTTTTCGGAAAAGCCGAAGGCGCGGTTGGCAGCGTGCTCGCTTGCCGAGAGCGATGGCCGGGTCAGTCGCTCGTTCAGAAGCGCCAGCCCCAGCAAGGCCAAAGCGCCGAAGGTGGCGATGACGCCAAGCAGCGGTGCTATTAGGAAAAGGAGGATCAGGTAGACCGGGATCCACGGCAGGTCGAAGGCGAAATGCACCCCCGGCCCGGTGATGAAGGTCCGGAACTGGTCAAGCCGCTGAAGCTGCCTTGCGCCTTTGGAGAAGCCCTGCTGCGCCGACCGTTGGATCAGCGCGCTGAACACCCGCGTCGACAGCGCCGCGTCCGGCCGCAGGCCGCAGCGGACCAGCACCTGCGCCCGCATGGCGTCGAGGAACCCCATAGTCGCGAGCGCGACCAGCAGGATCAGGGTAAGCAGGAGTAGGGTGGTGACGCTCTCGCTGACCAGCACGCGGTTGTAGATCTGCATGAGGTAGAGCGGCGAACTGAGATAAAGCAGGTTGATCGCCCCGCTGAACAGACCCGCAAAGGCGAAGCCCACGCGCTCATGGCGCAGCGCGTCCTTGATCTCGTTGCGGCTCTCGGGCCGAAGCTCGGCATCGGGCGGGTTATCGAAAATACCTTGGAGGAAAAGAAACGGCGGGGACCCGAAGGCCCCCGCCATCCGGCAGCTTAGAACAGACCGCCGAGGAGGCCGTCGCTGTCGCTGTCCGACGCGCTGGCGGACTCACTCATGGAGCTCGTGCCGATCATCACCGGAGCGCCGACGCCGAAGCCGATGCCGCCGATGCCAGTGAACGAGGTGGCCTCGTCGCCGCCGTCATCCATCGAGGAAAACGACAATATGTCGGTCGCCCCGAAGCTTGCGCCCGGGTTCGCGCCGATTTCGGTCATCGAGCTGTCCGAGGAGCTCTCGAAGGAGGTGGAGGAAGAGTCGCCAAGAAGTTCGCTGAGGATGGACATTGCGGTGTCCTTTCATATCGAGTTTCTGGTTTCGCCCCGGTCGGCCGATCTCGGTCCGAGCCGGGGCAGCGCCGGTCATCATGATCGACGTTGCAAGGAGAAGAGGCGAAAAAGCCAACAAGTTCCAGCATTTGCCGGTCACGATAATTTTGAGCAGGAGGCGGAATGGCGCTGAAACTTTCTGACGGTTGACCCGTAGGAGAGCCTGACACCCTGCAAATCCTGCATTCGACATGGTCAAGATTTTTCGCCCCTGCTCATCAGGCGACGGCTCGATGGCAGCACGAGCGGAACATTGCTCGGGAATTCTCCCGAAAGAGGATAGGGCGCGAGTGCCTGCCGGGCCGAGCGGGTCTATTCTTGGAGATTACCCTCGACGGCTCGGTAGAGGCGGGTGCATCACTTCGATTGGCTTGCAAGACTGAAATATCGGAATGGCTGCTTTGACGGATGTGAGGTCCTGGTTCCTGCCCTGCGGAACGTCAGCTGTGAGCCGGTCGCGTTCTCGACAGGCTATCTCTTTTCAGCAGTCAAAGCCTTCGGCAGGCCCTCACTCCACTTGCGCAGTTCATCCAGGAAACCCAAGGCTGTGCGCCCGAAATCAGTTATTTCGTAAACCACGGTGATCGGGGCGGTTTCACATACCTCACGCCTGACCAGCCCTTGGTCTTCGAGTTGCCGTAAGCGTTCCGTGATCATCTTCTTCGATGCGCCGCCGATCATCCGGGCGAGGTCGTTGAACCGCACCGGCCCATCCTTGACGTGCCAGAGGATGGAGCCGGTCCATTTCCCTCCGATGATCCGCATCCCGCGCTCGATAGCGCAGGGCTCGGTGCAGGCATTGGCCGCGCTCCGTCGACCTGCACCGTCTACTTCGATCTTTGCATCCATCGTTTTGCACTCCGCTGATCCATTTAGGTTTAGGTTACTAAAAGTATACTGGTTGCTTTTGCTTCCCGCCAAGGTCATCTCATCCCGGACCCCGCCGAAGTCAAGCGGGCACAGCAACGGAAGAGACGATATGAGCAAGATCCACATCCTGAACGGCGCGCAGCCTTACGAATTTGCCCCCGGTAAACTCAACGAAACGCTGGCGGAGCGCGCCAAGACTACATTTGAGGCACAGGGGCACGAGGTCCGCCTGAGCACGGTCGCGACCGGTTACAAAGTTCAGGACGAGGTTGAGACCCATCTCTGGGCGGATGTGGTCCTTCTGCAATTCCCGGTAAACTGGATGGGCGTGCCGTGGTCATTCAAGAAATACATGGATGAGGTCTACACAGTAGGTATGGGCGGGCAGCTCAGCAATGGCGACGGCCGAAGCGCCGCCGCACCGAAAGCGAATTACGGCATGGGCGGCAAGCTGGCAGGCACGCGTTACATGATCTCGGCCACCCTGAACGCCCCGGCTGAAGCCTTCGGCGACCCGGCTGAGCCGTTCTTCGAGGGCATGTCTCTGGATGATCTCCTCCGCCCGGTCCATCTGAACGCCAGGTTCTTTGGCATGACGCCGCTGCCGACCTTCGGGGCCTTCGACGTGATGAAGAACCCCGACGTGGCCTCCGACCTCGCCCGGTTCGACGCCCATCTTGCCATGACCTTCGGGGAGGTTGCCAATGACGCGGCCTGATATCGTCCTCTACACCGCGAACACCATGAACGGCTGGAAGCCCTTGATCTTCCTGCACGAGGCACAGATCGACTACGAGCTGGTGCCGATCGATTTCGGGAAGAAGGAGCAGAAAGCGCCCGATTACATGCTCCTGAATCCAAACGGGCGTATTCCGACCATCGTGGATCGCGGCGCGGATGATTTCGCAGTATTCGAGAGCGGCGCGATCCTGTGGTATCTCGCCGAGAAATACGACCGGTTCCTCAGCCACAACCCCAAGGAGCGCTCGGAAACGCTGCAATGGCTGATGTTCCAGATGGGTGGGATCGGCCCGATGATGGGCCAGGCGATGTTCTTCCAGCGGATCGCCAAGCCGAATGGCGATGAGGTGCCCTACGCCATTCATCGCTACGTGACCGAAAGCCGCCGCCTGTTGGAGGTGCTGGATACGCGGCTCGCAGGGCGCAAGTGGCTGGTAGGAGATGCGATGTCCATTGCGGATATTGCGACTTACCCTTGGGCGCGCAGCTACTTCTGGGCGACTGTGAGCGTCGACGGATTGCTGAACCTTCAAGCGTGGTTCGACCGCATCGACGCCATGCCGCGGGTTCAGGAGGCCCTGCAACTGCCAGAGCCGCGACCGTCTGCTTTCGGTCAGGGCGACACGGATGCAGCGGCCGCGGAGAACGCAGCCAGGTTCCGCTAAACACCTGACGCGCTGTCTCCGGGGTTGGTCCGGCCAGCGCGTTACATGTTCTGAAATAGTATCGGCTCGGATCAATGTCCGCTTGAAGGTGCTGCGATGCGGCATCCAGGCTGTATTTGAATGTCGGGAAAGGGCCGGGAGCGAACTTGGTCGTTACGCCGGACAGCAACCATTCGCTGCGTCCTTGGGCAAGCGACAGCTTCGGCCGCGGGGAGTTGCTCGGCGTCACACCTCACGCACAGGCAGTTTGCTCGATGCCTTCATCTCTTTCAGCGACAGGTTGGACCGAATACTGGTCACGCCAGGCAAGCGTCGTAATGTGCTGTCGACAAAGGCGCTGTAGTCGTCCAGATCGCGGGCGACCACGATCAACAGGAAATCGTCCGCGCCGGTGGTGTTGTGGCAGGCGAGGATGTTGGGGGTCACCTCGATAATACGTTGGAATTCGGCTGTGGCCGTCTGATCGTGTTCCGAGCAGCTCAATTGAACGAAGGCCATGACCCCGAGCCCCAGCTTTCGCCGATTGAGCTGAGCTTGGTAGCCCTCGATGATGCCCATTTCTTCCAGTTTCTTGAGCCGCCGCCAGCACGGTGTTTCGCTCATGTTCAAGTGCTCGGCCAGTTTGGCGTTGGTCATTCGCCCGTCGCTTTGAAGCAGTTCGAGAATCTGAGCGTTGACTGTGTCGATGCCTGACATGGGAAGAGTCCTCTCATCATCTTTTCAAGCGTAGGGGGTTCTGCCCCAAATAATCGCCTGAAGGGGCAGAATAGCAAGGTAATTTCCTCTCCGGTCGGTAGCTTGGTCTCAAACAGACCTCACAATCGAAAGATCCTGCCATGAAAGCTGTCCTGTTCGAGAAATTCCAAGAAGTCCCGAAAGTCGTGACTGTCGCGGACCCAACACCCGAGCCGCATGGTGTGGTGCTCAAGGTCGAAGCCACCGGCGTCTGCCGCAGCGATTGGCACGGCTGGATGGGGCACGACAGCGACATCGACCTGCCGCACATCCCCGGCCATGAACTGGCCGGTGTGGTCGAGGCCGTCGGCAAGGATGTGAAGAACTGGAAGGTCGGCGATCGGGTCACCGTGCCGTTTATCTGTGGCTGCGGGTCGTGCAGCGAATGTCATGCAGGTCATCAGCAGGTGTGCCTGCACCAGGAACAACCCGGTTTCACCCATTGGGGCAGCTTCGCGGAATACGTGCCGATCCATCAGGCCGACCTGAACGTGGTCGCCTTGCCCGAGACCATGGATTTTGCCACGGCCGCAAGTCTGGGGTGTCGGTTTGCCACGTCGTTCCGGGCCGTGATCGACCAGGGCAAGGTGAGCGCGGGACAGTGGGTTGCCGTGCATGGCTGCGGCGGCGTCGGTCTGTCTGCGGTGATGATTGCCAGTGCGGCGGGGGCAAACGTGATCGGCGTCGACCTCGACCCGGCGAAACTGGCGCTGGCCAAGGAACTTGGCGCAGTTGCGGCCATTGATGGCAAGGGTGACGTGGTCGAAGCGATCAAGGAAATCACCAAGGGTGGCGCGCATGTCTCGCTTGATGCGCTTGGGCACCCCGCCACAATGACCAATTCGATCCTGTGCCTCCGCCCTCGGGGCAAACATATTCAGGTCGGCCTCATGCTGGGCGACCACGCCGCCCCTGCGGTGCCGATGCCGAAGATCGTGGGGCAGGAAATCGAGTTGCTTGGCTCCCACGGGATGCAGGCGCACCGCTATGGCGCGATGCTCGATATGGTCGAGAGCGGCAAGCTTAACCCGGCCCGGCTGGTCGGCGACAAGATCGGCATCGACGCCGCGCCGGAAGCGCTGATGAACATGGATAAGTTCCAGTCCGTTGGCGCGACCGTGATCACGAGCTTCTGAGCCTTGAACCGTTTTGGCCGTGGAGAACTTACATCCATCAGCCGTGACCATCGTCTGCGAGTGGATCGCCCAGAACATGGCTCTGGCACGGGTTGGTGCTCCTTTAGGTTGCCAATGATCTGCGCTTCACTGACACGGTTTTTCCGCATCATTTTTCTCCTCGAATGGAGAACATGATAACCTCAAACCGCAGACGTTTCAGGGGGCAGGTCGGTGTGCCGCGCACCCTCGGCATCGACTTTAGCGCAGCAGGCCGATGCCCGCGCAGGCACTTTCATTGCCGCCGCAGCAATCCTTCAGCAGAAAGCGCACAAGCCCGTTCACCGCATCAAGCCGCGGGGCATACTGGATCTCGCGGTGGTGGCGTTCGGTGCTGACCAAACCGGCGCGTTTCAGCGTGGCCAGGTGCCCCGACAGGGTTGATGGCTTGATGTTCAGCAGCCGCCCCACTTCCATCGCCGGTGTTCCTTCGGGCCCGCGCTGCACCAGCAGCCGAAAGATCTCGAGCCGAGTGTCATGGGCGAGGGCGCTGAAAGCGTCAATGGCGGAAGGCTGGTCCATATTTCGTCATTACGCGAAATGAAGCGTATTGACAAGCCAGCCTGTGCTGACCTACCCATCACTCACTTCGTAAATACGCGAAATGACAGATTGATGACAGACTGGAGTTAGACCATGTCCGACACTGCCGCCCCGATGGGCCGCTTTGAACGCCTTCTGACCCTTTGGGTGGCCATCGCCATGGTGGCCGGTATCGCCATCGGCACCGTGACGCCGGAGTTGGTCGATGCCATTGCCGCGGCCGAGGTGGCGTCGATCAATCTTGTCGTAGCCGTGCTGATCTGGGCGATGGTCTACCCGATGATGGTCAGCGTCGATTTCGGCGCAGTTGCCGGGGTGGCACGGCAGCCGAAGGGGTTGCTGGTGACGCTTGTCGTAAACTGGCTGATCAAGCCTTTCACCATGGCCTTTTTGGCGGTGCTGTTCTTTGAATATATCTTCGCGCCCTGGATCGCGCCCGAGGATGCGGCTCAGTATATCGCCGGGTTGATCCTGCTGGGGGCCGCGCCCTGCACCGCGATGGTGTTTGTCTGGAGCCAGCTGACCCGGGGCGATGCGACTTACACACTGGTGCAGGTGTCGGTGAACGACCTGATCATGGTGGTGGCCTTCGCGCCCATCGTTGCGCTGCTGCTTGGCGTGACCGAGATCGTGGTGCCGTGGGGCACGCTGGTCCTCGCGACGGTGCTTTACGTGGTTCTGCCGCTCGTTGCGGGCCTGATCACCCGTCGCGCGTTGGGATCCGAGGCCGCCATCGGTGCCTTTACCGCGCGGATCAAGCCGTTGTCGATGATCGGGCTGATCGCCACGGTCGCCATCCTCTTCGGCTTGCAAGGCGACACAATCCTGTCGCGCCCGGGCATCATCGCGCTGATCGCGGTGCCGATCCTGATTCAGAGTTACGGGATTTTCGCCCTGGCCTACGGCGCGGCCTACCTGCTGAAGGTGCCGCACCGGATCGCCGCACCCTGCGCCATGATCGGCACCTCGAACTTCTTCGAGCTGGCGGTGGCCGTAGCGATCAGCCTTTTCGGCCTGAATTCCGGTGCGGCACTGGCCACGGTGGTGGGGGTGCTGGTCGAAGTGCCGGTGATGTTGTCGCTGGTCGCTTTCGCTAATCGCACCCGGGCGCGGTTTCCGGAAGTTGCAGATGGAGCCTAAGCCATGATCGTCATTCATCACAATCCCGACTGCGGCACCTCGCGCAATGTACTGGCCTTTATTCGCGCCGCCGGGGTGGAACCGGTCGTCATCGACTACCTGGCCGAAGGCTGGACCCGTCCGCAGCTTCTGTCGCTGTTTGCCGCCGCCGATCTGACCCCACGCAGGGCGTTGCGCGAAACGAAATCCCCGGCGCAAAATATGGGGCTTCTGGCAGACGACGTTTCTGACGAGAGGATCCTGAACGAGATGCTGGAACATCCGATTCTGGTGAACCGGCCCATCGTCTGCACGCCCAAAGGCGTGCGCTTGTGCCGCCCCTCTGAGGCCGTTTTCGACCTGCTCGACCGACTGCCACCCGGCCCGCTATACAAGGAAGATGGCCAGTTGGTGATTGACGAAACCGGTGCCCGCCCATGAGCGATACACCCCAGATCACCGATGCCGCTTTCGTGCCGATCGACGCGGACGCACTCTTAAACATGAAGCGCAGCACCCACGCCCCACGCATCCTGATCCTTTATGGCTCCCTCCGCGACCGCAGCTTCTCACGCTTCGCGGCTGAGGAAGCGGCGCGTATCCTCACCCGGTTCGGCGCCGACGTGAAGATCTTCGATCCTCGCGACCTGCCCATGCCCGACGGCGCCCCCGCCGATCACCCCAAGGTGGCCGAACTGCGTGACCTGGTGACGTGGTGCGAAGGCATGGTCTGGTCGTCGCCCGAACGACATGGCGCGATGACGGGCATAATGAAAAGCCAGATCGACTGGATCCCGCTGTCGCTTGGCGGTGTGCGGCCGACGCAAGGCAAGACGCTGGCGGTCATGCAGGTGTGCGGCGGCTCGCAGTCGTTCAACACGGTCAACCAACTGCGCATCCTCGGCCGCTGGATGCGGCTTTTGACCATTCCCAACCAGTCCTCAATCGCCAAGGCCTGGGATGAGTTCGATGACCACGGTCGCATGAAGCCTTCCCCTTATTACAACCGCATTGTCGACGTAATGGAGGAACTGGTGAAATTCACCCTGATGACCCGCGACATCCGCGACCATCTGGTGGATCGCTATTCCGAACGGGTTGAGGACCACGCAACGCTCTCGGCCCGGGTCAATCAGGCCAAGGCCGTGTGATGACCGGATTGGCGGCAGGGATCGACCGGGCTCTGGCGGTATTGGGGTTGGACCCGCATCGTTTTTCCCAGGCCCAACCTGAACGGGCGGAAAGGTTGGCGTTCTGGCTGCTGGGCATGGCTCAGACCGTCGGATACGGCGCGTTCTTCTATATCTTTGCGGCGCTGCTTCTGGCTTGGGAGCAGGCCTTGCCTTACGGGAAGAGCTGGCTGGCGTTCGCGCTCATGTGTGCCACGCTGACGGCGGCAGTGGTGTCGCCCTTTGCCGGTCGCATGATCGACGCGGGCCGGGGCCGCTGGTTGCTGACTGGCGGGCTGGCTGTCGGCACACTGTCGCTGCTGCTGTTGGCCGGGTCACAAAGCTACCCGGTCTTTTTCCTCGCGTGGCTGGGTCTTGGCGTGGCCGAGGGGCTGTGCCTTTATGAACCCTGCTTTGCTTTCGTGACCCGCACCGCCCATGATCGTGCGCGCAGAGGCATCACGCGGATCACCCTTGTGGCGGGCTTTGCCTCGACCCTTGCCTATCCGGCGGGGGCCTTCTTGGCAGAGGCCCTGGGCTGGCGCGGAGCGGTGCTGTGCTTTGCCGGGGCGGTGGCCTTGGTCGGGGTGCCGGCCATGTTCGCCGGGGCCACGATGCTGGAATGCTGCCCTGAGGACGAGCAGTCGACTGAGCGCAAAGCAGGTGACCGCGCCGCCTTTGTTGCCGCACGTGCCCGGCCGGAATTCTGGCTGATCCTGCTGGCATTTTCGCTGATCGGCCTCGCCTATGGGATGATCATAACCCATGTCATGCCGATCCTGACCGATCGCGGGCTCACCCTTGGACAGGCGGTGCTGGCGGCCTCGCTATTTGGACCGATGCAGGTCGCAGGCCGTCTTGCGATGATGGCTGCGGGGCACCGGGTGACAGGCGTGACGGTGGCAGCGATGTCTTTTGTCGGTGTGACATGCGCAATCGCCGTTTTGTTGTTCATAGTGCCTGCCATGCCGCAAGCTGGCTTTGCCTTTGCGCTACTTTTCGGGGCAAGCTTTGGCGTCATCAGCATCCTGAAGCCGGTTGTGATGGCAGAGGTTCTCGGCCGTCGCAGTTTTGGCATGATCGCAGGGTCCATGGCGGTGCCGTTCCTGATCGCCGGAGCCATCGCCCCTCAGGCGGCCGCCTTGCTTTGGCGCCTCTCCGGCTACGACCTCGCTTTGGTCGTGGCGCTTGGATTGTCGGCACTTGCGCTCGCCGCGCTGGCGCTGCTGATCCTACGGGGGCGACAACGAGACATTTGAGCAAACGCGCCACAAGAATTTCGGCGGAACCGGTCTGAAGGTCGGCTATAGAGGAGCGAGAGTATGTGGCCATGCGTGAAGACGGCCTGATCGGCAGCGAGGTCCATACGGCGCTCATGCAGAATCTGGCGACGCGCCGGGTGACGGCCGAGGAACGTCCTCGTCTGGACGTCGCGGTCCAGCGGGAAGCTTTCGTCCGACAGTTCCCGCTCTTCGCCGATCTCGATGATGGTGACATGAAGAGCCTGGGGCGGGCGCTTGCAACACGCTACGCCGCTGGTGGCGAGATGCTTCTTCGCAAGGCGACCCCTGCCAAAAGTGTTTTTTTCATTGCACCGACAACGCTGCTTGTTCTTGAAGAGGACCGCTTCAGACGTCTGCTGAAGCGGAGCGAGACCCTTCGCGCGGCCGTTCGTGCCAGTTCCGACAAGCGCGGAATCGATCCGGCAGATATGCTGCCGTGACTCTGCCCAGCCCGAAGCGCTCTGCTGCTTGGCATCACTTCGATACCAGCTCTGCGCCGAGAGCCGGTCAGGTGGGGCTGAGTTGAAAAAGTTTTCCGCGACTCCGCTGGAACCCCATGCTGATTAACGAAGCGAATATTCTGCGGGGTCTACACCGCCGGACGCGGGGTGCCCGCCTTTCGCGTTGGCCTTTGAAGTCAACCGGGTGACAGTGTGCTCACCGAAGTTGACCAGCCGCTTCTATGATCACATCCCGCGCGAAACGCACCCGCGCCGACAGCTGGCGACCGCGGCGTTTGACGAGCCATAATTCGTGCCAACGGCGTTTCGGAAGCTGAACGACGGACAGGCTGGCCTTGTCGGTGAACGCTTCAACGCCACTTCGCGGGAGGAGCGTGTAGCCCACCCCCTTGGCGACAGGGGCTGGGATCTGACCAATCTGGTTGACCGAACCCCGCACGCTCAGCCGGTCGGCACCAGGATAGTCGTCCGGGAAATTCAGCCGCAACAAGTCGTCGGCATAGCTGTATCCGTCGGGATGTGCGATGAGGCCACGAGCTTCGAGATCAGAGAATGACACGGGCATATCGCCTGCGTCAGCCGGCAGGACGAGGCACAGCTCCTCGCGTCCGATGTGTGTGGCCTCCAGCCGCGCGTGGTCCGGGTCCGCCCCCAGCACGCCGAGGTCGAAGCATCCTTCCAGCAGCCCTGTCAGGATCTCTGCCTGTGGCATCGCCTTGAGATGGATGCTCAGGTCGGGCGCGGCATGCATCCACGGAAACAAATTCGGGTAGAGCAGCATCGCAAAGCTGCCCGAGCACGCGATGTGAACCGGCCCGGCGTTCCGGTCGTCTGCCTCGATGGCGTCGCGCAGGCGCTTCTCCTCGGCGCGGCGCGACAGACCGAGCTCAAAGACGGCTTCCCCCGCCGGGGTGAGCGTAAAGCTCTTGCCCTGCCGACTGATCAGTCCCTGTCCGACCTGCTGCTCGAGTTTTCTGAGATGCTGGCTTACGCCCGGTTGGGTCATGTTCAGACGCTCTGCGGTCTGGGTGAAATGCCCGGTTTTGCAAAGAGTGGTGAAGGTGTCGAGCCAGGTGGCGTTCAGCATCGGATGATAACACTATGTTTGGATTTTTATCTCTATTCATAATTTCACAGAACGGGTTCGGTCGTCCATATCGGCGTGACCTCACCGAGAATGGAGATACGAGATGACCCCGACACCACGCACCTTTTCCCACATCGGCGTGTCCGTTCCGGACCTCGACGCTGCCGTGAAATTTTATTCCGAAGTGCTCGGCTTCTACGTCGTGATGGAGGCCTCCGAGGCCGTGGAGGACGACAGCGCCATCGGCGTCATGTGCACGGATGTGTTCGGCCCGGGGTGGGGCTCGCTCAGGATCGCGCACCTGTCGACCGCCGACGGCATCGGAATCGAGCTCTTTGAGTTTCCCGGCAATTACGCGCCCGAGGACAAGCTCGAGCACAAGCGCCATGGCACTTTCCACTTCGCGGTGCAGGACCCGGACGTTGAAGGTCTGGCCCAACGCATCGTGAAAGCCGGGGGGCGGCAACGGATGCCAGTGCGTGAGTATTTCCCCGGCATCAAGCCCTACCGGATGGTCTATGTAGAGGACCCGTTCGGCATCGTGTTTGAGCTCTACAGCCACAGTTACGATCTGACCTATTCGGCCGGGGCCTACAAATGATCCGTCGTGCCGGTCCCTTGCAGGCATGGGGTTGGAACGAGCCGAAACCGGGTGCAGCAAGGCCAGTCGAACTTCGGCAGGCCCCAAGCCAGTAAGGCAATGGCCGGTGATGTCCGGTGTCCAGTTGCCGCTGGAGTATGGTTATGGAAGCCCCTTGGTTCGGGGACTATCCCCGAGCCAATCGGCGCATCACCTCCACCCCCAGAAGAGGGCCTAAGCCGAATAGCGCAAGGGTCAGCGGCCAACCATGGGCCCCTGCAAGCATTGGCGCTACCTGAATTGTGAAGGCCGTCAACAGAAAGCCAAGTGCGGTTTGCAAGGTGATCAGGCTGCCTGTGTGTTGCGAAGGCGCTGCGTCGGCAACAAGTGCCGAGAACAATGCGCTGTCGGGTAGCACCGCCATCCCCCAAGCAATCACCAAAACGGTTGTCAGCCAGATCGGCCCGGCGAAGCTCAGCGACGAAGCAAGCGCCAAGGTGCCGCTGAGCGCCAGGACACCGCCCGCCACCTTGGTCTTGCCAACACGATCCGCAAGAGCGCCGACGGGGATACACAGCGCGGCCCCCGCCGCGATTGCCAAAAAGGTGATCAACCGGGCCGCGGGCTCGGGATCTGCCAGTCCCCGCTCCTGAAATGAAACGATCAGCGCACTGCCGATCCATGCCCAGAAGGCGTAAAGCTCCCACATGTGCGCAAGATATCCCAGTGTTGCCAATCGCACAGCGCGCAGCCGCCACATCAGAAACAGAGCCTTGGGGTGAAAGGCAGGCGACCGGGTATGGTGCGGACCCAAGCCGGCGCCGAGGATCAGGACGCCGCCGAGAGCCCCCATCGCGCTGGCAAGACCGACCGTCAGATGCAGATCTGCGTCCCCGAAAAGCGCCAGCCCATGCGGTGCGGCCGAGCCGAAAGCCAAGGCCGAGATCAACGCTCCGATAACCATGCCGCGCCTTTGCACCGTCCATCCGATCGCGATTTTCATCCCGACGGGATAGACGCCCGCCAGACATAGGCCGGTGCCAAAGCGCGACAGGACCTGGGCCACGCTACCCGGCTCGGTCACCGTGAGCATCAGGTTGGCGGCAGACGCGACAAGCGCGCTGATGGAAAACACCCGCCGAGGGTCGAACCGGTCTGCCGTTCCATGGATAGAAAGCGCCAGCGCGCCGCAAACGAAGCCCACCTGCACGGCCATTGAAAGCAGACCTGTCTGCAAGGGCCCGAGATCTCCGTCACGCACCAGGGTCGGCAGGACCGCAGAGGACACGAACCACAGAGACATTGCGCAGAATTCGGCCAACAATAGTAAGGCAAGACTGCGTGTCATTGATGTGGCGCCCATTGCGGAGCCTTCCGCGTAAAGGTGCCGGCGGCGCGGAGACCGCCGGCATACGGTTAGCGCTGAGCCTTCGGGGTCCAGGCGAATTTCTGCATTACCGGGTCGACCGGCGTGTCGGCAATGTGGTTTGTGTAGTTGCTCATCACCTTTTGCGCGAGGCCGAGAATGATCTCGAGCACATGACGTTGCTCGTAGCCGGCGGCCAGAAAGGCCTCCAGCTCTTCATCCGTCGGACGGCCGCGGCTGTTCAGCATGGCCAGAGTGAAGCTCCGCAGCGCCTCAAGCTTATCGGATGGCAACGGGGTCTCGTCGCGCAACGCGTTGCTGATGGCATCATCCACCTGCATCGCCTTTGCGATGCCAGTGTGGGCGGGCACGCAATAGTGGCATTCGTGCGCGACGTTGATCGTTTGCCAGACCACCGTCTTTTCGTCCGCATCGAAAGAGGTCTCTTCCGCGAAAAGACGGTGCAGCACTTGATAGCCATCGAGGAGCGCAGGCGCACCGGCCATCACAGCATGAAGACCGGGCAGGCGCCCGAAGGCGGCTTTCGACTTCTCGATCAGAGGCAGCGAGGCCGCGGGTGCCGTCGTCTCGTCCAGACGCTCGAACTTGGTCATCCTTCAATCCTTTCCATTGCGAAGGTCATCGGGCGGAACCTGCATGAAATTGAGCGATCGCTCAACAATGTTCTTGAGTAATCACTCAACAATTTCGTGAACGGGCTACCCTTGCCGTTGCGTTCCCTTTAAGCTCGGCCCATGGCGAGAACCGCGACATACGACCGTGATCAAGCGCTCGAAGCAGCGATGCAGCTCTTCTGGACGAAGGGGTATCATGCGACTTCGATGAAAGATCTCGAGGCCGCTCTCGCAATGCGTCCGGGGTCCATCTATGCGGCTTTCCATAGCAAAGAAGCCTTGTTTCGCCAGACAATAGACCGCTACTCGAATAGGATGACGGCAGACCTGCGCACCCTGATTGCAAGTAGTCCCACCCCGGTGGAAGCAATGCGCCAACACTTGATCAACCTTGCTGAGCTTTCGCCCTCTGACCGACCGTCCACGGCCTGTATGTTGGTCAAGTCCCTGCTCGAGCTTCCACAAGACACGGACATGCGTAGTTTCATCATTGGGCACCTGGATCGGATCGAAAGTATCATCACCGATGCCCTGCGCAGAGCGCGAGATGTTGGTGAAATTGACCCAAGTGTTGAACCGGAGAGGCTGGCGCGGCGGATTCAGACCTACATCTTCGGGTTGAAAGTGCAGGCACAGCGGGAAACCGATCCAGAACGGATGCGATTGCTGTGCAGCGACCTTGTAACCGAGATCGGAAGCGTCTTGGCACCTGCCAATTGATCTCCTCCTGATATGGCGTCGGAAGAGTGCGTCTGTTCGCTTCGGAACTTACCTCCTGAGTTGACTTCTTGCGCGAGCTGGCAAGCAACCGTTCTTGGGAAGTAGGCGACAAAGTGTTCTTTGACGCCACTCTGCCCGGCTTTGCATCCACTCTTCGCAAAAGCACCAGTATTCGATCCGAAACGGGTGTGCGCCATGAGCGCCTCCCAGACTTCGTTGATCGGAGCCCCGACGACTTCGCAGTCTTCGAAGCGTGACCATCTCGGACGTTTCTTGGACAGTCTGGCAGGGGGGAAGCCATTGCGATCAAATCGCCTTCTGCGAGGCCAGTGCGACTTGCAACGGGTCTGCGAATTGCCTGACCTTGCCTCGAGAGCCCTCTCGTTTCTGCCGCCGGACGGTCATATCCGAGGAAATGGCGCTTGCTGGAAAAGCGTCGAATTGCCGGTTCTGGGTTTAGGTTTCTCCTGGTGCGGCGATGCTATCTCCGCCGTTACAAAATCTTCACTTGGGCCCAAGTAGCTATTTCATTATTGCATGAAATATGGAAAAAGAAGTTCCCGATCAGCTCTCCACTCTGGGTCACCCGCAGCGGCTGGCCGTGTTCCGGTTGCTCATGCGTCGCTATCCGGACCGCGTGCCAGCGGGTGAATTGGCGACGACGCTCGGCATCAAGCCCAGCACGATGTCCACCTACCTGTCCGCACTGACGCGGGAGCATCTCGTGGAACAGCAGCGATCGGGCACATCTCTTCTCTACTCCATCAATATAACCGCGGTGCAACGGCTGTTCGGATACCTATTCAGCGAATGCTGTCGCGGGCGCCCAGACGTCTGCCTGCCCCTCAGCACAGGAACTCCTCCCATGACTGACCGCAAATACAACGTTCTCTTCATCTGCGTCGGGAACTCTGCACGATCCATCTTTGCGGAGTCGATCCTGCGAAAATCCGCAGGTGATCGGTTCAACGCGTTCTCTGCCGGCACGCGTCCCGGCACACAGCTGAATCCGTTCGCGGTTCAGGTCCTGAAAGATAAAGGCCACGATATTTCAGTGTTGCGGTCCAAGGATGTAACGGAGTTCTCCGGGTCGAACGCGCCGCATTTTGACTTCGTTTTCACGGTCTGTGATCAGGCTGCGAACGAAGAGTGCCCCGCGTGGGAAGGTCAGCCCGTGACCGGCCACTGGGGCATGCCCGATCCGGTCAAGGCCGAGGGCACGGACGCGCAGAAGGCGCTGGCTTTCCAGCATGCCTACGGCGCCCTGAAGCACCGGATCGACCTGTTCACGGCACTCCATCCGGACTCACTGAGCCGTGCAGCTATTCAGCAGGCCGTCGATGACATTGGCCGCACCAAACCCGAGGCACTCGCATGACCACCTACGCACTGAACGGCCTTGGCCGCATGGGCAAGCTCGCCCTCCGTCCCCTGCTGGAAAGCGGCGCAAAGATCGCATGGATCAACGATGCGGTTGGCGATCCCGAGATGCACGCGCACCTGCTGGAGTTCGACACCGTCCACGGGCGTTGGCCGGCAGAGTTTTCCCATGACGCCGACAGCGTCACCATCGACGGCACGCGGATCCCCTTTATCGGAACCAAATCGCTGACCGATCTGCCGCTGGAGGGGGTCGACGTGGTGATCGACTGCACCGGCGTCTTCAAGACCAAAGCCAAGCTGGCTCCGTATTTCGAGGCCGGCGTGAAGAAGGTCGTCGTCTCGGCCCCCGTCAAGGACGGCCCGACGGCCAATATCGTGATGGGTGTGAACCACGACACCTACGACCCCGCGCAGCACCGCATCGTCACCGCCGCCTCTTGCACCACGAACTGCCTCGCGCCAGTAGTGAAGGTCGTGCACGAAACCTTCGGGATCAAGCATGGGTCCATGACGACAATCCACGACGTGACCAACACGCAGACGATCGTCGACCGCCCGGCCAAGGACCTGCGTCGCGCGCGGTCAGCCCTGAACTCGCTGATCCCGACGACCACCGGGTCCGCGACCGCGATCACGCTGATCTATCCCGAACTCAAAGGCCGCCTGAATGGGCATGCCGTGCGGGTGCCGCTGTTGAACGCGTCCCTAACCGACTGCGTGTTCGAGCTGGACCGCACAACTACCGTGGAAGAGGTCAACGCCGCCTTCGAGGCTGCGGCCAATGGCCCGCTGAAAGGCGTCCTCGGCTACGAGACGCGTCCCCTTGTCTCGACCGATTACACCAACGACCCGCGGTCCTCGATCATCGACGCGCCGTCGACCATGGTGGTCAATGGCACTCAGCTGAAGGTCTACGCCTGGTATGACAACGAATGGGGATATGCTTGCCGTTTGGTGGAAGTGGCGTTGATGGTCGGGGCTTCATTGTGACTGGCCGGCCCGAAGGCCTGTCGGCCTACATCGCCGTGACGGCGGCCTATTGGGCCTTCATGCTGACGGACGGGGCACTGCGGATGCTGGTGCTTCTCCACTTCCACACACTCGGTTTCAGCCCGGTGCAGCTGGCCTACCTCTTCGTCCTTTACGAAGTGGCGGGGATGATCACCAACCTCGCCGCTGGCTGGATCGCGCTCCGGTTCGGCCTGACCTGCACGCTCTACGCTGGGCTCGGACTACAGGTAGTGGCCCTCCTGGCTCTGGCGCAGCTTGATCCAGGCTGGAGCATCGCAGTCTCGGTGGCCTTCGTGATGTGCGTGCAGGGCCTCTCCGGGGTGGCAAAGGACCTTGCAAAGATGTCGTCGAAATCGGCGGTCAAGCTGCTGGCTCCGTCCACAGGCGGAGGGCTCTTCCGTTGGGTCGCCGTGCTGACCGGATCGAAAAACGCTGTGAAAGGCGTCGGCTTCTTGCTTGGCGCAGCGCTGCTGGCGGGCCTGGGCTTTGACTGGGCCGTGCTGGCGATGGCGATCGTGCTGGGGGTGATCCTTCTGGCGGTGGTGCTTTTCATGCCGTCGGGCCTTCCGAAGGGGAAGAAGGGCGCCAAGTTCTCCGAAGTCTTCTCGAAATCGGCCAACGTCAACTGGCTGTCGGCGGCGCGGGTCTTCCTATTCGGGGCGCGTGACGTCTGGTTCGTCGTGGGCATCCCGATCTATTTCTATGCGGTGCTCTCGGACGGGACGGAGGCGGGCAACCGTGCCGCGTTCTTCCTGATCGGGACGTTCATGGCGGTCTGGATCATCCTCTACGGTATGGTGCAGGCCAGCGCGCCGAAGATCCTGCGTGCAGCGAACCGACCGGAGGGCGAGCTGATCCGCGCCGCCCGCAGCTGGGCCTTCGCGCTCTTCACCGTGCCGGCCGCACTGACGGTGGCCGTGGCGCTTTCGCCTGCGCCGCAGTCCTGGCTGACGGTAACGCTCGTGGTGGGCCTGCTGGCCTTCGGCGCGCTGTTTGCCGTAAATTCTTCGCTCCACTCCTACCTGATCCTCGCCTTCTCGAAATCCGAGCGGGTCACGATGGACGTGGGCTTTTACTACATGGCCAATGCGGGCGGTCGTCTGATGGGCACACTCCTATCCGGCCTGACTTACCAGATCGGCGGGTTGACCCTCGTCATGGGCACAGCGGCGGTCATGGTTGTCCTCGCTGCCCTGACCTCGGCGCGCCTGACCGATCAGACGAACGAGGTGACTGCATGAGTATTTTCGAGCGCTACCTGACCGTCTGGGTTGGGCTCGCGATGATTGGTGGTGTCCTGATTGGTCAAGGCGCACCCTGGCCGCTATAGGCAGAAAACGGCTGCTGGCTGAAGCAGAGGTGCAGTCCATCTGACGCCAGGACCGACACGCCTCGGCTATATCCTCGACTTGGACATGCAACGGCTACAGGGTTGTGCCTCAATGTGGTAAGATCAACCTATGTGTGACACGCCCAAACAATTTTCATTTCGTAGGCGCGCGGTTGAAAAAGCCGCCGCGCGCGCCAGGGTCGAGGCGCGCCTTGCAGACGGCAGCGTCACTCCCGCAGAACTCTCTCATGAAAACGGCATGCTCATACGGGCCAAGGTAACCTACAAGTGCCCTTCCGACCGGATGCAGCGCTTGGCAAAAAAGCCCGCCGACGACTGACTAAGTCGCTTGGTTTCAGCGGTCCCGGCGTGCCACTATGTATGCCGCCTATCCCTTTGCTGCGGCCAATTATATTGGCGCCCTTCAGCTTACCTTGCCACTGTCTCGTGCCACTACGTCCCCGGGAACGGACAATGGCACCCGGCGAGCTGTGGGAGGGTGATGTCAGGATCTGTTCTTCGGTGGTCGTTTTGCCAGAATTTGCGACATCTGGCGTTCACGATCTTGCTGTCGCAGAGCGCGATCCTCGGCGAGGGCGGCCGCCATCCTGCGGTCGGCTTCCTCAATCGGAATTGTATCCGCGTCGTGCCATTCTTCATCTGCCCGATTGCGCAGTTCTGACATGCGTTCACTGTGAAGGGCGCGGAGCTCACGCTGCCATACGTCGTCCAGGGGACTGATGTCCTCCTCGCGTGCGCGCCGCCAATGCGCAGCAATGCGTTCGGTCACGGATGGTGCAGAGGATGGCGTCATAGCAAATTTTTTAACATGCACCGGCCGTCAGGCGCCATGTCGTATTTCGAGCGCCTGCTACCCGTTGAGAGCGCAGACAGAATCTCTTTGAGCGGCGGTTTCCGAGAGAATGTGGCGCAATTCGACAGTAGTTAATTCAGCCTAACTCAATCAACCACACATTTACTGGCAAACTTCAGGAAACGTGTGGTTGTAATTCAGGTGCGCGGCTCGAGTCTCCAAAATTTATTTATAAAATTCAGCGTATTGTGAAAAATTCTCGCTGGGTTAGATTTTCTTCGATTTTGCCCCATTCCTGACACCAATCTTGCCCAGAACGAATGTGAACTCGCGCAAAGCGAGAATGTATGAGGCAGATACAATGTGCGACGACGGCAAGACCGACCTCCCTGCGCGAAAAGTCCACAAGCGAAGTGATCAGAAAAAGGTCAACCAGATCGCAGGTGCGAAGATGGCGGGAGTTCAGCAGACCGAGAGCATGAACGAGTCGAACGTCGTCATGGCCGGCGCGATCGATCCCCGGGTCGCTATCGTGAAAGCTAAACCCTGCACTTTCGATCTGAACACTGCGCGCCGTTTTGGCACCCGTGCTGAAGCGTAGCAGAAAGCCAAGAATGGGGGATACAAGCCCAGGCTCTATACGCCGGATGTCTTGTTCAGGTTGGTGTCCGGGGCAGAAGTTTACATCGAAGCCAAGCATACCAAGTGGCTTGAGCGTCGTCCCGAGTATGTCGACGATCTGCAAGTCTTTGGCGAGATGGGCATAGGATCCTACTTGTAACCGAGCAAACATTCAGCACGCCACTGGTCCGCACTATTCGCATGGTGAAGCCTTACGTCGATCGTCTGCCGACAGATCCGCAAGTGCGCTCGTTGAGATCTGCTGTGCAATGGCCAATCAAGGTCGCCGACGTCATGTCCAAGGCCGACATTGCCCAAGCCGATCTCATGGTCGGGATCGCGCATGGCCTTGTCAAATTCGACATGCGCTCGAGCGTCCTCGGCCCCAAGACCGTATTGAGCCGGCCCACGACAAGTCGTGCCTCGAGATCATTGACCTATGAAGGATATAAAATTCGACGGACGGCATGTTCTCATCGGTGACGACGTGTGCCGTGTCATTCGCCAGCACCCGGAACTGCCATGCATGGTGATTGAGCATCCGGATGGCCGCCAGATCGAAATGCCGTTCGAAGAGTTCCGAATGGCGAAAGCGCATGGGCGAGTGTCACCCGGCCTCGATGCGGAATTTGGGACGACATTCATCCAGGCCGATCACAAGATCGACCACGAGTTCCGCAAGGCGGTAGTCAAGAAAATGGCACTGTTACGCCAAGACGGACACCCTTGGAAATTCGCGCGTTTGCTGTGCCGGAAAGAGCTCATGGGTGATCCTCGTTTCGACGCTTTCACGGAACAGTTTCCGTCCGTTCGGACGCTACAGACGTGGCGGACCAACTATCTTCGAAAGGCGTCCGGAAGCCTGCGGGATTCACGCGATGCCTCAGGCAATCGAACGACGCGCCACAGCGCGATCTTCGAAGATTTCGTGCTCAACATGCTCGACGAAACATTTCTGACGTCCCACCGGATGACGATCACCCAACTGACCCGTTCAGCAGGATATCGCTATCTGGAAGTGTGCCGCGAGAATGGCATCGAGCCTCGCGACCACGGGCGCAAAGTCGTTGAGACGAAGGTCGACTCATTGCCGCATGCGGATGTCGTTAAGATGCGCCTTGGCTCCGAACTGGCGCGCAAAAAGCTGCTGCAAGCCGGTCGGTTTCAGTCCATCCAGCATCCGCTCGACCGGGTCGAAGTCGACAGCACATTGGCTGACATTTTCGTCATCATTGACGACGACGGCACGCTCGCGCGGCCTTGGGTAACCATGGCCATCGACGCAGCCTCTGGTGTCATTCTCGGGATGACGATCTCGCTAGACAACCCCACGAGCCTGACGACCGTGAAAACGCTCACGGGTTTTGTGCCGGCCCGACCTGATCTGACGCCCAGGTGACGGCCTCAGACCTTTGGGTCGCCCGGATCTAATCTGTCGGCCGGCCACCATCACGGCCGCGCCCAGTCGGCGATGTGAAACGGCGGCACGGCCGCTTCGCGTTCGCAGGCGTCGCCGAGTTTCCGGCCGGGGTTGTCAAAAAAGGCATGCGCCATGTCTGCGACGCAGGGCTGGAAGCGCAGGGCGATATGGCCAGCCTCCTGGATCATGACCGACTGCGCATTGCTCAGCCCTTCGGTTGCAAGCGCGGCCCAGCTTCCGGCGGTGTTCTGATCCCAGGCCGATCCAATCGAGAGCGTGGGGATGTCGCTGACCACGACCTCGTGGAACCCGTCGCGGGGGCTCTGTTTGAAGGCCCTGCATTGGGCAAACATCCGGGCGGCCAGATCATCCCAGTCGCTGTGGAAGGAATAGGGCAGCGCAGCCGTGGTCGCCGCGTATTGTTCGGGCGTGTTATAGGGCATGTCTTCCTGACAGTAGTAGAGGGCGTTGTCGAAGCCTTTCTGGAACGCCTTGTAGCTATGCGGTTCCACGGAAAGGTAGACGCCCTCGAAAAAGGCTGTGATCTCGGCCTCGGTCATTGCGCCGACGATCGCCAGCAGACGGGCCTGTCGCGAGCCGTCGAAATGATCCGTGACAAACGTGGCCAGCCGCCCCGCATCCGGCGTTCCCTGCCTGAGCGCCGCGTAGTCGCGCAGCAGGGCCCGCAGATCGGCGCCGGCCTTGGCCATCTCCGGAAGGGCATCGGTCATCTCTGCATCGAGCAGGGCCGCCAGTGGGCCAAGGTCACGGTCCCGGCGGATGGTCTCGCGCAGTTGCGTGACGGCATCTTGCATGATCCCCTCTGCATCCCCGGCGATCCGGGCGCTGGTCAGAGCCTCGTCAACCAGTGCGATCCCCGCATCGTCCAGTGCGGCCTCTGCCGCGGCCCTCATGTCACGCTCTGCCGTCGACGGGGGCCACATGTCCCATTCGCCGTAGACGAGGTCGACGGTCGGGGTCTCTTTGCCCCTGTATAGTTCGTAGAAGATCGCGGGCAGATAGGGGGTCAGGGGGGCGTGCAGCCCCGGTGCGCTGAGCTGGTCGACCAGGACCTCGACCTGATCCTGCGGGAAGGGCTTATCCTGCCAGAGGACCTCACCGCGTCCGGCGCGGGCGTGGACATCGAGGATGACCTGCCCCAGATCCGGATAGGCGGCGTTGCAGGCCTCCTCCGCCGCGCAATAGCTGACCAGCCGCTCAAGGCTTTCCGAGCGAGGCAGTGCCAGCGTGTCATAGAGATGCACAATCGGCGGCGCGACCCCGTCCAGCACGGCGGCACGCAGGCCCTCGGGCGCGGTGCGCATGATTTCCAGCGTCAGCTTGGTGCCGTAGGAGGCGCCGAAGATATTCCATTCGTCGTAGCCGAGCGCCCGCATCACCATCTGCGCGTCGAGCGCATTCTGGCGGGTGTTGTATTTCGAAAGATCCCGGCCCGACGCCTCAAGCTCGGCCACGCAGTCGAGAAGAAGTTGCGTCGGTCGGTAGCCACCCTCGCCGTCCACTTCCACGATCCCGGCGCCGTCCTTCAGCACCAGATCGAGGCTGTCTGTCAGAACCCCCGCGCATTCGACACTGTCGGAGGAAATACCGGCCCCCCGCTGATCGAAGGCGATCACATCGCGCGTGTCGCGGAATGGGGCGAAATTCTCCGACAGCCAGAGCGCCCCGCCCGGCAGGTTGCCGCCGCCGGGCCCGCCATGGAGGTAGAGCAACGGGTCGGGATTGGGATAAAGGCTCTCGGCCTTCAGCAGGACAAACTCAAGATCGACCGTGTTGGGGCCGTCGGGCGTTTCGTGATCCTCGGGCACGGTAACGACACCGCAAATCAGCGTCTCGCCCTCGATTTCCGCCGGATCGAGCGGGCGGGGACAGGTCTGGATTTCTACCTTTGCGACCGGGTCATGGCCGCCCGTCATCAGCCCGGAGAAGGCGCTGGTGTCAGGCTCGTGCGCGATCAGGGCGGAGAGCGTGGCAATCAGTTCGGCAGGGGTCATCTGTGTTCTCTCTGGCGGGGTCTATTCACCGGGCAACGGATCATCGGGCAGGACGAAGGGCGGCAGGATGTCGGCGATGCAGCTGACGTCCAGTTCAGCGGTCGGATCGTTGACAAAGGCCGCCGCGATATCCCGCGCACAGGGCTGGTAGGCGACGGTGCCGTGTCCGGCCTCCGGGACGATGTAGTTGCGGGAATTCGTCAGCCCCTCGGCAGCATCGGCGCCCCAGTGCATGGAGGTCTGCACATCGAGCGTCCCGTTCAGTACCAGCGTTGGGATGTCAGACCGCACGCGGTCATGAAACCCTTCGCGTGGATGCGGATCGAAGAGGGCGCAGGGGGACAGCGCGCCTTGGATGAGCTCGCGAAACGCTGGGATGCCAAAGACTGGATAGCGCTCTGCATAAGGGGCCGATAGCCGGTCGAAACCCTCCATGGAGTTGAAGGGGACGGCCTCCTGACATTGATAGATGGCCATGCCCAGTGTCTCGGCCACCATCGCCCGATAGGGCCGAAGGGACTCCGCCGCGATGTCCCATGTGCGGGAGATGTCCGCGTCCGACATGGCTGCGACAAGGCTCAGAAGGTCGGCCTCATCCGCGCCGCTGAAATTGTCGGACACAAGTTTGGCCAAGGCGTCGCGCGACACCGGTCCGGCCCGCATCAGGGCATAGTCCCGAAGCAATGCGGGCGCGGACGCGGCGGGATCCGGCAGGTGGATCACCGCCTCGCTCATCCGCCGGTCAAAGGCTTCCGCGATGCTCAGCGTGGAGAGCGGGGCCAAAAGATCGCCCTGCAATTGCAGCAGCGTGTCGCGGGCCCCGTCGCTGAGGTCCTCCATCGCCGCGGCCATCTTCAACGTCGCGATGGCCAGGGCACGGTCGTCTTCCGTCAAATCAGAGGACTGGACGAGGGCGGTTGCGAGGCTCGGGTTATCGTCCAGATGGGCTGTGACCGCATCGAAGGTTTTGCTCCGCCCCTCAGCAAGCTCGCTGAAGATGCGGGGCAGGAACCGCGTGATGTCATGCGGTGTGCGCCACTTGTTCCGCTCGCCAAAGGCAAGCGTGTAAAGCTCCAGAGCGCCGACAGGCCCCGCCCCCCGTCCGGCTGGGATGGGGTCATTGCCGACCCTGTCGAAGGCGGCGTTGATCGTGGCGTGAAGGTCCGGGTAAGCCCCGGCGCAGGCGGGGTCTGCCGCACACTGTTCGACCAGCTTGTCGGCCACGTCGACATAGGGCGTGAGGAATTCGTCGAAGATCGGCTTGTCCGGTCCAGCCACGCCGTCGATAGTCACAGACCGGACCCCCTCCGGGATGGTCCGCATGACTTCCAGCGACAGCCGGGTGCCGTAGGAAATGCCGTAGATATTGTATTCGGGGTAGCCGAGCGCGGACATCAGGGCCCGAACATCGCGCGCATTGTTTTCGGTGTTGTAGGCTGGCAGGTCGGCGCCGGTCGCGCGGATCTCTTCCACGCAATCGGCGAGGAGGCTGTAAACGACCGTCGTATCCTCGGGGTTGGCCTTTTCCGATTTGGCAAGGTCGAGCGCGTTGTCCGCGATGCTTCCGGTGCATTCCACCGATCCGTAGGACAGTTTCGACGCGCGTTGATCGAAGGTGATGATGTCCCGCGTCAGCCGGTGTTTCGGGAACATCCGGTTCGCGACCGCCTCGGATATCTGGAGCGTTCCGCCCGCCGGCCCGCCATGGAGATAGACCAATGGGTCAGCCGCCGGAGACAGCGTCTGCGCATCGAAGATGATGAATTGCAGGCCAATGCGGCGGCCTTCCGGGGCTTCGTAATTCTCAGGCACGTCAACAGACCCACAGATGACGGTCTTCCCCTCGACCTCCAGCGGCCCGGGCGGATATTCGCAGGCGCTGACCGTCACCGGATAACGGTCGTCATATCCCCCGGACCGGAGCCGGTCGAAATCCGGATTGCCTTCCTGAAGCAGGAGCGCTGCGACTGCCGCAAATATCTGATCTGGGGTCATATCCGGGCCTTTCTGCTCAGGGCATTTTGCCCGGCCAATTGGCAGAATGGGCGAAAAAGACTGATAGGCGTTCGGGAGAATCGCCATTTCATGTAAGACGATAGCAGGTTCTGACGCCAAGGGGCGTCGCGCTTCCGGAATGGTGATGGCCCGACGAAAACCGCTATGGTCTGTTCCGAGAAAGGATTTGGCGAATGGCGACCCAGACAGCACAGTCCGGCACACGGCTGACAATCGCGCTTTTCACGCTCGTCACCTGGGTGGCGATCACCTTCTTCGGGGCTAAGATCCTGCTGCCGGGGGAACGGACCCTCGACGAGATCGTGACCGAAGGCATCGCCTGGCAGATCGTTCTGGCGGGCGCGATGCTGATCGGCGTGATCGGGTGGCGCAGGTGGCGGGATATCGGGTTGCGTGCGCCGGAACCGGGAACGCTTAGACTGCTTTGGCTGCCAATGCTGATGGTGCTGCTTCAGCTTGGTGTGGCACTGCTGTTCGGACTGCCCGCCACCGGCGTCATTCTTCTGGTCCTGATCAACACGTTCTTCGTCGGCTTCTCCGAAGAGACGATGTTCCGCGGTGTGCTGTACCGCGCGCTGCGACAGACCATGCACATTTGGCCCGCGATCCTTCTGGTCTCCGTCGCTTTCGGGTCGGTCCATGTGCTCAATGGTTTCATCACGGGTGAGTTCGCGGGCGCCGCCTTGCAGGCGACGATGGCGGCGTGCTCGGGGCTCCTTCTGATGGCCATCTTCCTGCGGACCGGGTCGCTTTGGGTGGCGATCATCTACCATGCGCTCTGGGATGCCGTGACGTTCCTCGTATCGTTCGGCGCCAAGGCTCAGAGCACAGGGATCGAACCGGTCGAAACGCCTGAAACCGGGGGGATGTCGTCGCTGATCATTCCGGTCGTGATGATCATGCCGAACCTCCTCTATGCCCTCTGGCTGCTGCGGAACATTCATCGCGAAGAGCCCCCCGGTGACCGGATGCCCGGCTAACCGGGCCGGGCCGGAAACGATGTCGAAACACACGCACACGGCTCAGTCGGGCTTCGGCGGAACGTAGAATTTCGGCTTCAGGCTCTCGACACAGGCCACGTTGACCGGGGCATCCGGGTCCTCGATGAACCCAAGGGCGACATCCTGCGCGCATTTGGAAAACTGGATCACGGCGTGACCCGCCTCGGGGAACAATACCGCCTGACCGTTGGACAGGGTGCGCACGACCTTTTCGGCCGCGTCCGGATTGGTCTTGGTGTCCTTGGTTCCCGCCATGGCCAGCACCGGAATGTCGCTGACCACGGGCTCGTGGAAGCCGTCGCGCGGGTGTTTCTCGAACAGATCGCAGAAATCATAGAGGATCATGGTCCCGTCGCGCACGCCTGCATCGAGTTCGGGAAAGCGATAGGTAGCGGCCACAGCGTCGTAGCCGTCCCGAGAATTGAACGGATAATCTTCCTGACAGGCGATGATGCCAAGGGTGAACATCACCCGCGACTGCGCGGTCAGGTTGGCGGAATCCACCCGCGCCCGCTGGTAGAAGGCTGCGATATCCTCTTCGGTCATCGCGGCAAGCAGGCCCATGATCCGGGGCTTCTCGGTCTCGGGGATATGCGCGTCGAGGAAGGCTGCAATCCGGTCACGGTCCGGCGACTGCCCGATGAAGAGCACATAGTCGTGCAGGAAGGCGAGCAGCGCGTCGGCCTCCATGGTGGTCGCCACATCCGACAGGGCCTGGTCCAGCAGCGCTTCGGTTCTGGCCGGACCCGAGGCAGAGAGATCGCGCGACAACGTCGTCAGCAGTTTGGCCACGTTCGCCTCGTCGGTGCGCATGGCCTCGGCCTGTTTCAGGGCGACCTCGGCGAGGGTCCTGTCCAGAGCGTCCAGATCCTTGCCATAGGCCGCTAGGATCGCATCAGAGGACTGGGGTGGGTTGAAGCCGCCCTTTATCAGTTTCTCCAGCGTCGCAGTCTTGCCGTCCGCGAGTTCGGTGAAGACCTGCGGCAGATAGGCGGTGAACGGCATGGCCCGGCTGTTGCTGAGGTCCATGAGGTCGGAAATGAAACCCGGGCCCAGCTCCTCGCCAGAAAGCATCACTTTCGGGTCCTCGGTCAGACGTTTGCCCGACGCGTGGACCGTCTCTTCCAGATCGGGATAGGCGGCGGCGCAGGCCTTGTCCGCCATGCAGTAATCGACCATCCAGCCGAGCGCCTGATCCGGGGGAACACCGTTGGTGTCATAGGCCGGGTTGTCGACACGGCTGATGCTGTCGATGACGAGCGCCCGCAACCCTTCCGGCGCGCTGCGCAACAGCTCCTGCCCCAGCTTGGTGCCATAGGAAATGCCAAAGGCGTTATACTCCGGATAACCGAGCGCATGCATGATGGCACGCACGTCCTTGGCGCTCTGCGTTGTGTTGTAGGGCTCCAGATCCGTGCCCGCATCGACCGTCTCTGTCAGGCACCGCGCCAAAGGCCCTTCGGCGTCGAAGAGCTTTTCGTCGTCAACCTTGGCAAATTGCAGGAAGTCCGCCGCCAGCTCGTTATAGCAGGCGATTGTCTGGTCAGAGATCCCCGACCCCCGCTGGTCGAACAGCACGATGTCCCGCCGGTCGCGCAGGAAGTCAAAGATCTTGGCATTGAAGGGAATGTCCTGAACGGTATACCCGCCGGGGCCGCCATGCAGATAGATCACCGGATCCGGGGCCGGTGCGGCTGACCGGGACTTGAGCACGGCAAAGGCCAGCGGGATTGTCTCGCCTGTATCCGAACCGTGAAGTTCGGGAACGGAGACCCGGCCACAGAGGACCGTCTTTCCCTCGATCTCCAGCGCGCCGATCGGGCGCGGACATGCCTCGACAGTCACGGGATAGCGGGGGTCGTGCCCGCCCTTTTTCAGCGGATCAAAGGCGGGTTCCGTGGCCGAGGTCATCAGCGCGATGAGGGTCAGCATGATCTGATCAGGGGACATCTGGAGCCTTTCGGATACAGGGAACGGAGGGTGAGGATCGGTTGCCCGGCGCCCCAAATCGCGCGGCGCCGGGCGGGACGTTCAGGTGTCACCCCGGAGGAGCCGGGACGAGGTCGTGACACCCGTCACGTTCAGAATAGCACATAGCCGCCCGTTCCGTTGGTCAGGGTCATCGTCAGGGTATTGCCGTTGCCACTGCGGTTCCGGACGAGGACGGCCGCTCCATGCCCCCCGTTGGTGCAATGCACCGTGGTGCTTTCACTGCCGACTGTGCCCGGCGCGTGGCGGAACAACCCGGTGCACAACAGCCCGTCGCCCGAAACCGTGAGCGCATAGGCGCCTTCCTTGTGCCCGAAGATCTGACCCGTCAGCGACGCGCCCCCGTAGATCGTGCCCGATCCGCGAATGCTGACTTTGGCCGATGCGGCAGAGGGCTCGTGGCTCGCCGTCGGGTGATTTTCCCGCAGGTAGCTTGCCACGGCATCATGCGCCGAGGATCGCTGCGCGCGTGAACAGGAACTGCCCACGGCGATCTCTCGCCCGACCGGATTGTAAAGCGCGGTGCAGCCGCTGGCGAACCGCACTTCTATCTCGCCGGAGGCGCGGGCATGAAGTTCTGGCACATCGGGTCTGCCGCCGATGGTGCCCCCGGTCGGCGCGCCGCTCTCGCGCAGATAGCGTCCCGACGCCCAGCCGGTGATCTGGCCGTTCGGCGTTTCGATGTGGCACCAGCGGGCATTGCCTTCGCCACGGCACCCGAGGTTGCGGAAGACGGCCCCGTTCGGCGCCCGCGCAACCACACGGTTGGATGTGCCGGGGCCGGACCGGAGGTTGAGCGTGTCATTGGAGGCCACGCCATGAACCTGCCAGTAGTCCGGTCCCATCTGTGCCTGCACCTGACCCGGCACCGTTATCCAGGCAGCAAGGGCCAGACCGACCGCGGCCATGCCTGTCCTGAAGCTTTTGCGAAATCCTGTCATGTCGTCTCCTCCTGTTGCGTGTTTGCAGTCCACGCCGCGTCCCGCGTCAGCCTGCGGGGCGGCAGTCCGAGGTCTTGCCGTAGACGTCGGAGACCTGTGCGGTTCCGTCGCCCAGGGACACGTCGCCCCATTGGCTGACGTAGAAGGCGCCGGGCGTATCGGCGGACAGCAATGCGCCGGTGTAGATGCTGTCGCCTTCCTCCACCCGTATGGCCGGAAGCTCGGTGTCGAAGGTATAGATTGTGAGGCGGCGCATCCCGTCGCCGCACTTCCATTCGCGGACCTCGGAGGGCTCCTCAAGCATGGACCCCGCCACCAGTTCCGCCTCACGCCGCAAATATTCGGTATGGACGCAGCTGCGCAGGTCCGGCTCTTTCCAGCATTCGTCGCGCCCCTTGATCCAGCCTCTCTGTGTAGCGCGCAGCAGGTCCTCGGCCTCCTTGGCGCCGGCATCGAGCCCCTTGGCAACGGTCAGCGCCTCGCCAAACCTCTCGGCCAGCCGACGATCAAGTGCGGCAAGCGCGGGGTCGTCGCAGACAAGCTTTTCGGCCGAGCTCCCGGCCTTGGCACAATCGAAGGCAGGGCCGGCCTGGGCATAGGCCGTCACCGGTATCATCTGACAGGCAATCAGGGCGATCACGTTGATGCGTTTCATCTCAGGACCTTTCAGGGGGTGCGAAAAGGGTTGGGTCATTCGGACGAGCCTCCGATCATTGCGAGGCCGAAGATCGTCCAGTCGTTCAGGATATGCGTCGCGGTGGAGGTCCAGATATTGCGCGTGATCAGATAGGGCATTAGCAGGACCAGCCGGATCGGGACCAGTCCGATCACGGCCTGCGGAACGTGCCACTGATAGGTCGGCAGATGGACAAGCGCGAAGATCACGGCAGTCCCGAGCGCGGCGATGACCACAGCCGGTTTCCGTTTCATCCTGCGGTCGAGAAACGCCAGGAATGCGAGAAAGGGCAGGATGGTGAAAATCTCTTCCCCGAGGAGTTGGATGGCCGTCCATCCGAAGAAGTATATTTGATCCAGCCCAATAGCGCCGGTCACCCTGTCACCTGCTGGGTTGGACGCCGTTTCGAACAGCAGTGTCACCAACAATCCGACAAGTACCGTTACGACCCCGTTCAGGACAAAGAAGCCGAGGATTATCGCAATGTCTTTCCGCCAGAGGCGCCGGAACAAGGCGCCCGGGGCCGACGTGCCGGCGACTGAGGCAAGAGTGAAAAGCGGGATCGTCACGAAAAGCAGAGCCGGAATGAACGTGCCGATACCCGTGGGAAACACCGGTTGCGTGATGATCAATGCGGCAAAGGCAATCGCGACAGAGGCAAGCACGATCCACCAACCGGTCGCGCCGATGGCGACAGGTGCGCCACGATAAAACGGCAGGTCGCTGTCCGCTTGCTCGAACCGAAACATTTCTTCGCTGGCGGCAGCGATGTCTGGCGCTGGCTGATCCATCAAACCATCCCTCCTGCACGCCTGTACCGACTCGACGTTTTCCAGAGATCCATGACGATGTCTTGACGCTAAGCCGGAGCTTTCGGACAGAGCAATCCGTTCTGCGCCTCTTTTGTCCGGATTGCGATTGTTTGCCAGCTGAGTGTGACAGGCCGATTGGCGCCGCGACCGCGCTCCGTTCGGGGCAATACGCCCAGCGTCGACCACAAACAGCCGATAGCCGCGGTGTGACCCACTGATCCGGCCGGATCGTCTGCGCGGCGATCTGCGGATGCGTTGCACTTGGTATCAAAGCGACCGCCGCACGCGCCGACGATCCACGGCTGCCGGCCTATCGCGAAGAGGTGGCACCGTTGGCCCCTTCGCGGAAGGTGCCCGGGCCTTTCGAATTAGCTTTCGGGCAGACCAAGTCTTCGGACAAGTGCATGGTATTGCTTGGCATAGTCGTCAGATCCGGCAGGGTCCGGTGCAGTCTCAGGAAGAGCCATCGTCACGCAGTCAACCGGTTCGGATCGTCCGGCAAGGGTCACCATGACCTTCCTTTTCACATAGGCCGGCCGATCTGAGTAGAGTTTGTCCAGATCGCCGGATGTCATGAACGCCAGGATGCCCGGAGCCTGCGCGCCGGGCTTTTTCAAAAGCCGTGCTTTCTCGCGCAGCTCGACAGTGTAATCGCCAACAAACGCCGGGCCCGAGGCGACGCAATGCAGGCCACGCGCCGTAAGGGCAGCGGTGTCCATGTGCAGGCCATAGAAGAACACAGGCAGCCAGCCGTCGTTCCGCGACCCGGTGTCCAGCGGAGCTGCCAGCGGTGTTGCACTGCCCGAGATACGAACGGCCGACCCACGATCCGCGTCGAAACTGGCGACGATCCGGGACGGTTGCCCCATATCCGCGCCCTGGATCGTTGTGAACGCTCCGTCGCAGGGCCAATCGATGTCCCGCAGGTATCCGCCAAGCGCTGCGGCTGCTGCGCCCGTGGCCGGGTCCTCGTAGACACCGCCAACCGCGAAGGGGCCTCGCGCGTGGAACAACCTGTCATTCTCGCAATGCACAGCGTGGATCGTGGCAAAACCTTCGCGTTGCTGGATCGCGCGCCCCTGATCGAATGCATATCCAAGCTGCGACAGCCTTTCGCGCCTTTGCAGGGCAATAAGCGGGTGGGTCGCCCCGGCATGGATCAAAGCCGGCGGAAGCCGGGGATCAAGCTCGTCTTTTCCCAAGCCGAAGAGGACCAGCAGGTCTTCCAGCAGCGCAGGCGGCATCGGCTTTGACCATGTGGGTGGTGACCGGAAAGCCGCGGACCATCCGCGATCTGTCTCGGTCGCCTCGACCTCTACGGTCTCTCCACTGGCCAGGGTCAGCACGTAGGTGCCGGCGCCGAAGGTTTCGCCCAGATGTGCGCCCGTAGCGATGGTGGCGTGGCCGCAGAACGGGATTTCCGTCTCCGGCGCGAAATAGCGGATGCGCCATGCCGGGCCGTCCGGGTACAGGAACGCCGTCTCTGAATAGCCGACTTCTGCCGCCACACGCAGCATTTCGGCCGCGTCCGCAGGGCCCTCCAGCAAAGCGACCCCAGCAGGATTGCCACCCCTGCTCTCGTGAGTAAATGCAGAGATACGATGAACGATCATCAGGTCCTCATGGAATGGCGTTGCGGCAATGCAGCCGGAAACCGGGACGATCCGCCATGCGATCCATCCAGGCCGCAACTGCGGGCAGGTCGGGGCGCTGCATCGGTGTCATCTCCCATCTGTTGGTCGAGAGGGCGAGCACGATATCGGCGAGAGTAAACTGTGCGCCGGTCACAAAGGCGCCGGTCGTCGCAAGGTGGGCGTCAAGCAGGGCCATAAGCCGGTTCCACTCCGCGGCGCTAGCCTCCTGCGCCCGGGCGTCGGCAAAAGCCCGGTGATTGCGGACCCGCCCCATAAAGACATGGCGCCAGGCCCCGTTGAGCTCCGTCGCCTGCCAGTCCATCCAGCCCTCTACCCGTGCGCGTTCGGCAGGGTCAGCGGGAAGCAGGTCCGCACGGCCCTCGCGCGCCGCAAGGTAGCGGCAGATCGTGTTGGATTCGGTCAAGATCAGATCGCCCTCCATCCAGACCGGCACAAGGCCCTTCGGGTTGATCGCCAGAAAGACCGGGTCCAGAGGCGAGGCGCTGTCGCCGCCCCAGTCTTCGCAGACCGGCGTGAGACCGAGCTCGACGCAGGTCCAAAGGACCTTGCGGGAATTGATCGTAGATGGATGGCCAAGCAACCTCATGCCCTGCGCCCCGCGTAGGGTCGGGCCGGCATGGGCACACGGCGTGGGATCACCTCGGACATTTCGGCTTGATCCTCCTCGGGACGGCCCGCGTCTTCACCGATCGATGATCCGGTCCGTTCTCCGCATGCCCGCTGATGCGCGTGCAAGGCGCTGCGCGGTCCGGGGAATGGATGCTCGGACATGTGATGCCGTCAGGCAGTGTCACGGTGATGCCCTCCCCTGTCTTTGGTCAGGGCGCGTGCCGTTTCCCCGACAGGGCAGGCCGGGCCGTCGCACACATCATGATCGCAAAACCGGCACATGTGGCGCGCCGTTTCTGCCGAGTGCGTCAGGGCCGTCAACATCTTGTCCAGCAAGGGTGCCAGAGCGGCCTGTTCTTCAGCATTCAGGCAGGCCGTGGCCTGTTGCAAAACGCGATCCCGTATGGCGACAAGATCGGCGGCACATGCCTGACCTTCGGAGGTCAGGGAAACCGGACGCGTTCGGCCCCGCGTTTCCCATGTTACAAGCTGTTGTTCCCGCAACTTGTCGAGCGCGCGCTGAACCGAGGGTTGAGAAAGCTTTGCGATGGCCGCGAGGTCCGTCGCGGGCATCGGCCCCCAGAAATAAAGCGTTTCGACGAGCGCGCGGGACGTGTCAGACATCTGCGTTGTATCCGACAACGCGTCGGTCAAACGGACAGCCAGAGCCCCAAGGTGATTTGCGAGAAGAGATTTATTCATGCATGCAGTATGAATAAATTGGGGGTGAACGCAAGACGTGTTTCCGATTGTATCGCGACCGTGAGGGTGAGGCTGTGTTTGGGGTATCTGGCCCTCTTCGATAAAAGCTATGCCCCACTCCTGCGCCGAGCAAAACGTGCTACACTATGTTTCGGACCACGAGGAGGAGCGGGGTTGTGCTGGAACATGCGCTTGTTCTGAATGCTCTGGGAGAGCCGATACGGCATCAGAGCAAGACCCATTCGGCGGACTGGGATGAAGTCGAAGACTTCTGCCGGTCGGTCTATATGCGTTATCGTGTGCGGCCGCTCGATCGCATGTCCCGTCCCGATGCCACTATGATTTCCGCAAAGGCCGGGTGTGTGACGATGACCCGGTTCGCCTATGGGACGGGCATTCACCTTGACAGGTTCGATCCGGATGCCGGAAACATCCTCGTTCTGAACACTCTGCGCGGGGCATTGGATCATCAGACGGACGGAGGCTCTGTCGCTACCGGTGCCGGAGAAAGCTTCGTTGTCGACTGTTCCCGTGCCGAATACTGGCTCGAAGGCGATCCGGACCATATGCAGCTGAATCTGACGATCCCGCATCAGGCGATCGCGGATATCGCAGAGCGGTGGTTCGGGTTTGTTCCGGATGACCGGCTATGGGCCAGCCGCGTTAAGATTGGCGGACACAGGTCGGCCTGGCCCGCACTGCTCGACTATGCCACGCGCGCCCTGACGCAGGAGGGCGGCATCTCCTCCGATGCGGCCCTTGCGCGTCATATCGAAGAAATACTCTGCGTCGAACTGCTGCGGCAGTGGTCGGCCGCCGCCGGGCTGAACCTTGAAACAGGCGCGCGCTGCGCCGCCCCGGGCTATGTGCGCGCGGCAGAGGAGATCATGGAAGCCGAAGCGCGCGAGGCGCCCTCCATCGGCGATGTGGCCCAAAGGGTCGGCGTTTCTGCGCGGACCTTGTCTGGCGGTTTCCAGAAGTTCCGGGGCATTTCCCCCCGGGCCTTTCTCTCAGCGCGGCGGTTGGAGGGGTTTCGCAGCGACCTCGAAAAGCTGCCCGGCGATGTGACCGTCACCACAATCGCAACCGACTGGGGATTTTCGAACTTCGGCGCCCTGGCCGGCCGGTATCGCGACAGGTTCGGAGAAACGCCCTCGCAGACACGTGCCCGAAAGGCGGGGCGCGCCCGGCCTCACTGACTCGGCTTCCGAAATCGGACAAATAATGCCGGTTGCGGACAGCACGCCCGGTCAGTGTCCCGCAGTCTTCCCTGCATTCTTCAAGGGAGGAACCAATGAAGGACTTCAACACAAACGATCTGAAAGCCCGGTGTGACGCCGTTCTGAACGGGCTGGTTACTGGTCCATCGCGTGTGCCCGGTGTCGTCGCAATGGCGACGGACCGCACTGGCGACATCTATTCCGGCGCGGCGGGCGAGAGGCGTCTGGACGGCGATCCGATGACGGAGGACACGGTCTTTGCCATCTTCTCGACCACCAAGGCCATCGCGGGCACGACGGCTCTGCAATGCGTCGAAGAGGGGCTGCTGGATCTCGACGCCCCCGCGAAGGATTACGCCCCGGCGATTGGCAAGCTTCAGGTGATCGACGGGTTCGATGCGGACGGCACCCCCCGTCTGCGCGCGCCGAAAAGCGATGTGACGACCCGCCAGCTGATGCTGCACACCGCCGGTTTCGGCTATGACTTCTTCAACGAGACCTACAAGCGCCTCGCCGAAGAGCAGGGCCAGCCCTCGGTCGTGACCGGAAGCCGCGCCTGTATCGAGACGCCGCTGCTGTTCGATCCGGGTACGAAGTGGGAATACGGCACCAATATCGACTGGGTCGGACAGGTCGTCGAAGGTATCCGCGGCAAACGACTGGGCGAGGTCATGCAGGAGCGGATCTTCGACCAGCTCGGTATGAAGGAGATCGCCTTCACCCGGACCCCCGCCATGAAGGAGCGGACCGCGACCATCCACGCCCGGGGCGAGGATGGCGGGCTGGTCCCGATGGACGACTTTGCCCTGCCCGATGACCCCGAGGTCCATATGGGCGGCCACGGGCTTTATGCGACTGTGCCGGAATACATGAAGTTCATCCGCATGTGGCTGAATGACGGCGCCGGCCCGAACGGACGGGTGCTGAAACCCGAAACCGTGGAATGGGCCGTGCAGGGCGCGCTTGTCCCGCCGCAAAAGGTCACCATGCTGCCCGGTGTCATCCCGTCGCTGTCGAACGATGCAGAGTTCTTCCCGGGCATGGCCAAAGACTGGTCCTACACCTTCATGGTGAACAATGAAGAGGCGCCGACCGGTCGGCCGGCCGGGTCCATTGGCTGGGCCGGGCTGGCGAACAGCTATTACTGGATCGACCGCAAGAACGGGATCGGCGGCTACTGGGCGACGCAGATTCTGCCGTTCGCCGATGGCATCTCTTTCCCGGGGTACATGGACTTCGAGAGCGCAGTCTACGCAGCACTCGCGGGTCAGTGACGCCGTCTGAAGCAGGGTTTTGACCTCAGGGGCGGTTGTAAGGCCGCCGCTTCGCCGGCGGGCCACTTGTGGCCGGCCCTGAGGAACTTTCCGAACCAGCCGCGATCGGAGCACGTTGCGGCACCTCCGCATTGACGGGGCCCTTTGCCATCGCCCGAGGCGTCGGCATGGATGGTCCCGAATCATTTTTCCGCCCTACATTCAGCCCGGTTGTCCCGGGAGCGCGGATGCCGGACAGCGCTCTGCTCGTCCCCGTCGCAATGTGGCAGAGGGCGTTTCTCCGAATGTCGAGCGATAAGTCTGTGCAAACCGGCCCAAATGAGAAAAGCCGCAGTCGAAGGCAATGGCGGTGACCGTTTGTCCGGCGCCGGAGAGAAGGTTTCGCCGCGCCTTGTCCAGACGATGTGCTGTCAGTCGTTCCCAGGGAGACTGTCCTACGGATTGCCGGAATGCATTCTGTAGCTGCCGCACGGACACGCCGAGCGCCTCAGCGATAATCGGAACGGTGAGGGGGTCTTCAAGATGGGCCACCATAAAATCCTCGGCCCGTCTTACGAGAGCTTGCTGCGGCCGTTCGCACGCGGCCTGATCTTCAACCATCATGAAAATCATACGAATGTGTTCAAGAACCAGCGCCGCAAACAGGTCCGATGCCGGGCGGTGGATCAGGGTCGGCATTGACGTCGCGAGATCGCTGAACAGGTAGTGTATCAATGCCTTGAACCCGGCGACGGCCAAAGGAGAGGTGGGTAGTACCGGAGTGTCCTTCATAACCGGCAGGACATGGCGGAGCGGCGCGGAATCGAGAGAAATCTTCGCGAGATTGGCGCGATAATCCTCGTGCCGACCTCCTTCAACCTGCGTCCAACGTTCTGAAGGGCCAAGGGCCAGTGCGGCCCCTTCCTCGATCACGGTTGTCCGCCGGTCAAGGCGGACGCGGGTCTGCCCATGAGTCGGGATCATGACAGTCAGATACTTGTTGTCGGCGAGGTCAATCTCATGACCGGTTGACGTGACGCTGAGCAAGCTTGTTCCGATCTTGGGGAATTCCGCCGAATTGACGGTCAATTTCCTGTCGCGGCCTTTCGACATGTTGAAATGATCGGGTGCGCTGAACAGGAAAGAGCCGAAATCGGCGCGGCTTCGCGCGTTTTCCTCCCAGTGTCTTGATTGGTAATTCAACATCTTGGCGTGCTCAGGCGACAGACCTTGGGGAGATCATAGAGACAGACCTGTTTTCTGTCTGCACGTTTAAGGACGTTCTAGGTATCCGCCATCATGGCGCGACAAATTCGAAATTCCGGTTCTGCGCAACTTGCGCCACGGTCAGATCGCCCTGAAGGAAGAGAGCGCCATGACGGCCAATTCCAACCTCGAGCCCGCCGACGCGCTGCGTGAAAGTCAGGTCTGCCAGGCGGGAAACTCCGGGTAGCGCCAGCTGGATGACGTCCTGCCCCGGAGAGAAATCGGTGATCGTGTCGCCCGGCGCGACATGATCCTGTTCGTATCGGAAGGTGTCGCCCCAGGCCCAGCCGGTGACGGTGTCTGCGCCTTCTCCGCCGACCAGCGTGTCATGCCCGATGCCGCCGTTCAGCGAGTCATTGCCCACATTGCCAAACAGGACATCGTTGCCCGTGTTTCCGACCAGCACATCGTCGCCCTGATGCCCTGAGAGGACATCGTCATCGTTATAGCCGCGCAGCGTGTCGGCGCCACCCCAGCCGCGCAAAGTGTCATTGCCCGGCGAACCACGCAATTCGTCATCCCCGCGGCCCCCGATGAGACTGTCATCCCCGCCATGACCGTTGATCAGGTCGTCGCCATCTCCGCCCATCAGAGTGTCGTTTCGTCCGAAACCGTTGATCGTGTCGTCACGCGGCGTACCGGTCAAATCGTCAGCGCGCCCGGTGCCGTTTATGACCTCCCCCGGTCTGTCCGGCCGGACGGGATCGGAGACGACGTCCTCTCCGACAGCGGGCGTTGCGGCAGAATTAAACGTGATCTCAATGACTTCAAAGGGTTTCAGGCGCAGGTCGACCTCCGGGCCGTCGAAGTCATGATCCGTGAACGTCGCGCGCACATCATGTTCGTCGTAATAGTAGGCACGCCCGTCAATCCGGACCGAACTTGACGGCGTATGGCCGCGATCCTGCCGCCAGTGGAATCCGTCTGAGCTTTCAGACGACTGGTCGATGCCGATCTGGATGCCGGTGCCGGTCGCGTCCTCTCCCACCAGCCCGGTCAGGTCAACGTCGAGGTTCAGAACGTCGAAGGACCGGGAGGATATGTAGACAACGGTCTTGTCGCCCGACTGGTAGGCGTTGATTTCGAAACTGCCGTCATCGCCTGCGAATTCGGTTGCGATCAGTTCCATGCCGGGCAGGCTTTCGCTCATCAGATCAAAGACGGCGCCCCGGACAGAGTTTGTTACGCGGCCCTCTTCGTCCAGAACAGCGATTTCCCTTGGACTGCCGACCAGGTCGCTGTCAGTATTGTGCTGCACCGGCCAGACATGCGCACTGTCCACCCCGTCTTCGAGCATGTTTTCAAACTGCTCCTGAATGGTCGAGACCGCGCGGATGCCAACCTCGTCGTAATCCGTCGTCCGGACGTTCCATTCAGTGATATGAAGGTCGAGCTCCTTGCCGAAATTCGCATCCCAGACCGCATAATCCCGGTCGATGTAATTCTGTTCGCTGTCGGCGTCGGTAAAGACCAGCTCTGTATTGTTGTAATAATAGTGCTCCACAAGGCCATCGATCGCCACGCGCGCCTGAAAGCTCAGTTCGTCAATTATGTCCTGATTGGCAGCCTCCAGACGAACATTGAAGCCCCGGGAATCCCGCGCGGCCGTATAGTCTGACTCGCCGGTCGGGGTCGCCATCTGAATGATAATGTCCGCCTGCCGCAGGTCCCCGAGACCGGCGTTCAGCATCCCTTCGCGCAGACCAACTGCCGCCAGATCCGCTTTCTGGCCGTAGGTCGTTTCATTCATCGTGCCCCAGTATTCATTGCCAATCTCAAAGGCCTCGATGACGCTGCCGTAGTCGCGCATCACCTTCTCCGCAAATGGCGTGATGCGGTCATTTACGAAGTCTTCGTATTCATCGACGCTCATCAGCCGGGTGGGCACGACAAGTGTGACCTGGACATCGTTCTCCTTCGCCCAGTCCAACATGTCTGTCAGCTCCGGGCGGAGATCGGTCCCCCCCGCGCCGTCGGGCACCATCAAGGTTACATCCAGCCAGTCCTCGCCGTCCTCCAATCCCGCCTGCGGATCGCCCTGTCCCGCGGGGAAGCGCACATGCTCGATCCCGAGCGCGTCGGTGGCTGTAGTGTAGTTGGCTGTCGGCTGGCCGGTGTCGGTGTTAACCGTATAGACCGCGTTGCCGCCAAAATGCTCGGTCGTGGCAACGGCCCCCGTCCCGGTTGCAGACACCAGCGACGCCGAAATGTCGACGCCGGATGTCAGGACGCCGGTGTTGCGCAGGCCGATAGCATTGGCCGGCTCTGCCTCGCCGGACGCGCCTTCGCCGGGCGGCGCAGGAGCAGGCGCCGCGGCCGCATCGGCCATGTTCGTCAGCCACGCCGAGGTATCGGCCAATTCGTCTGCTGTCACGCCAAGGAAATAGGCGACCTGCTGTCCCTCGTAGAGCAGGAAAGTTCCGTCGCCATCTGCGTTTGGCTCTAAACTCAGCCCGGCGGTTACTTCCGCGGCGGTCAGCGCCGCGCCGGCTTCGTCGATCAGCGTCACAGGTTCCGGCGTTCCGTCTTCGGAGAGCACTTCATAACCGAATATGGCGACCGGTGCGGTGCCTTCCCCGTCAGACACGATCTCATAGCTGTCGCGACCTTCGAAGCCTGCCACGAAATCCCCGTCATCAGCGATGATCGTGTCCCAGCCTTCGCCGCCCAACAGCGTATCCGATCCGCTCGTGCCCTCCGGATCGCGCCCGTCGATAAGATCGTCGTCGTCCTGGCCGTTCAGCCAGTCTTCGCCGCCGTTTCCGGTCAGCGTGTCGTCGCCGCTGCCGCCGGTCAGGTGATCATCTTCTGCCGTGCCGTCCAGCGCTTCGCCGGGCTGGATCAGGTTCGGTTCGTGCAGCTGGAAATTCCCGATCCAGATAGTTTGATAGAACAGCTCGTCGGCCGTGTAGCCTTCGATGATGGCCACCTGCTGGCTGCCGAAGACCACGACGGCGCCCGAGCCGTCCGGCATATCGCCAATCCCGACATTAAGCGTGCCGTCGAAGAAGGCGCTGCGGGGGTAGATCGCGCCTTCGGCATCGGTGAAAAATACCTGATCAGGCTTTCCGCCAAGTTCGGGGCGGGAGAAGTCGAGGTCCTTGATCACAACCGGCTCTGCACCCTCGCGACCCATCGCGACCATGTAGCGGTCGACCCCATCACCGCCGATCATCGTGTCGCCGTCGTCGCCCCAGAACCGGTCATCGCCTGATCCGCCGTCAATCGCATCGGGGGCACCAACAGCAGAATCGATGGCCAGGATCACATCGTCGCCAGCGCCGCCAATAAAACTGTCGGAACCGGAGAGATCATCGAAGAGGTCGTCCCCCGACCCGCCATCCATTGTGTCATTGCCGTCACCGCCGAACAGTCGGTCAGCATCCGGACCTCCGATCAGAATGTCGTCGCCCGACCCCGATGAGATCGCATCGCGCCCTGCATTGCCGTCAATGCCATCGGCCCCGGCGAGGCCTGCAATGGTATCGTCACCGGAGAGGCCACTGATTTCGTCCGCGCCGCTGGTGCCGCTGATCACATCGTCGCCGGGGGTCGCGCCATAATTGTCCGGATCAACCAGAACATCGTCGCCGGAGACACCGGTCTGATCGGGATCGTCGGAGACGTCCGATGGCGAGTCGTCGAACAGGCTGACGGCGATCAAACCCAGCAAGGCCGGGAACACCAATAACAGCAGAAGCATCACGGCCCCCCAGCCTCAACGCGCGGAAGTTAGGAATCTAACCTGTTTGCCATGTTATCTGCATTTTTCGCAAATAGCGGCGAAACAATCCGGAGGTAATCTGGAAACGATCACTGCAGACCAATCACATGCCGATCTACGGCGCTCAGGGCCTGCGACGCTTGGCGTCAGGCGGTACTTGTCATTTCCGTTCGGGGCACCTGCGTGGGGCGCGGGGTGCGTCTTCGATCAGGATCGGGATCTGCAGCAACTGGACTTCCTGGCTGAAAGATCATCAGGATCTCATGACAGAATGCGATCCGCCGTAAACCGGCTCATCTACCCGACTGATGCCAATAGAAACGCGGCCATGAGCATTTGGATCGCGGCCAGCCAGGAGGCAACGACCCGGAGGCCGATCCGAACCCAGGCCAAAGGAAGCCTCTCAAGGGCCAGGCGTGCCAGCCCGGCACCAGCTGCCACGCCAAAACTGGCCGCGCAGAAGATGCCAATGTAGATCGGTGCGGCAAGTTCCAGCCAGCCGTGACCTTCAAGGCTGACAAGCATCGTCAACAGAGCGAGCCCCGCTGCAAGGACCATCGTCTCCATCCGGGTATGCCGCGGGAGCAGAGCAGCAAATGTCGCAGTGACTGCGCCAGCAAGGACCAACGTCGGGATCACCCAAGCGCCGACCTTCGGGGCCAGGACGAACCCGGCGAGATGACCAGCAATCAGGATCGGCCAGACCTTGACCATGCCTTCGGCAGTCCAGAGCGACAGAAGCAGGCCAAGGGACAAGCATGGCAGAAGCGAGACCGGTGAGAAGAGCACCGCGTTCGACCCGTCTATGAATGCCTGAAACGTGTCTGTCCCGGCACCGAAACTATGGGCGTTTGCGGCGGTCGACAAGAATGTCAGGGCGGCTGTCACCGCCGCTGTCGCGATTGGTCGGGCGGCGGCCATTACCGTCAGGCGACACCAACCAGAAACGCCGCGCCGACCAAAGCGACAAGGCCACCGGCGGCACGAACCGCCATCGTGCCGGTCGGTGTCGCGGTGAGGAAGCCAATAGCAATACCGGCAAGGTGCAACAGGCCTGTTCCAATAACAAATCCGACCGCATAGCCGTAGGCACTGAACGCCTCGGGCAGCTCGGTGCCATGCGCATGGCCGTGGAAAATCGCAAATATCCCGACAATAACGGCGGCGACCCATATCGGCGCACGAACGGCGAAGGCGACAAGCAGGCCTAGGACGACCCCGGACAGCGCGATTCCAGTTTCGATCATGGGCAGCGGGACGCCAAGAACGCCAAGCGCGCCACCGAAAGCCATGACCAGCGGGAACACGACGGGCAGGATCCAGATCGCGGGTGCCCCGAGAAACGCCCCCCACATACCAACCGCGACCATGGCGACGACATGGTCCCACCCCAGAATCGGATGCCAGAAGCCGGAGGCGAAGCCAGTGTTAATCCCCTCTCCTGTATGAGCGGAAGCCTGCGTCGCGACCATTGCGAGAGAGAGTGTAAGGCACAGGTTGCGCGCCAGTTTTGCGTGTTTCGACACGGAAGCCTCCAGAAAGATTTGTGAAACTATAACGGCATGCGGCGTCGCCGCAAGCTGCGCGGCAAGCCGACCCGTGCTCCTCCAGAAAAGCTCCGGCCCGAACGATTTCCGTAAAAGAACGGACTTGAACTCGGTCAATGTTACAAGATAACAGTATTGATACGTTATAACATACGTTGCATTGATCGAGCTGTGCGTCGTGGTCGTCCAAAACCTCGTCTTTCACCCGATCCCCAAAATGAACCACCCCGGCGTCCACGCGACCGGACAGGGAGAAATTGCGCCATGTTTGATGCTGTCATCATCGGAGGAAGCTTCGCAGGTCTGAGCGCCGCACTGCAGCTTGCCCGGGCGAGCCGATCTGTGCTGATCTTTGACGATGGTCGTCCGCGCAACCGGATGTCTCCTGCCGCCCACGGCGTACCGGGATGGGACGGCGTATCGCCGGCTGAGATTCTGGCGCGGTTTCGCGATGACCTGACCGGCTATCCGACCGTGCGTTTCACAAACGACCTTGTGGACAAGATATCGGGCGAAATCGATGCTTTCCTGGTGACGGCAAAGGCCACAGGGTCCGTCCGGACGCGCCGGATTGTTCTGGCGCATGGCGTTCAGGATATCCTCCCTGATCTGCCGGGCCTCGCCGAGGCCTGGGGACGCACCGTACTGCATTGCCCCTATTGTCATGGGTACGAGGTGAAGGGCCGGCCTCTCGCAGTTCTCGCGACGGGCCCGATGGCGGCGCATCAGGCGCACATGCTCCGTGCCGACTGGAGCGAGGATATCACTATGTTGGTAAATGGCGTCGACGGCCTTGATCAACGGGCGTTGGCGGCATCAGGCATCAGGGTCGAATCGCGGATGCCTCTCAAGCTCATGCCCGGCGACAGTATAAAGGTTTGCTTTGCGGACGGGCCAGAGGCCGATTTCGCAGCCATCTTCACCGCTCCGGGGATCAACCTGACTGCATCCCCGGCCGACCGTCTTGGCGTCGGCTTGTCCGACGGTCCCATGGGCGCGTTTGTCCGCACCGGCCCGATGCAGCAGACCGACATCCCCGGTGTCTTTGCCGCGGGTGATCTGGCCACGCCGATGTGGAACGTCAACTTCGCTGTTGGCGACGGAGCCCGCGCCGGTGCGGGCTGCCACCAGTCGCTGCTCTTTCCCGATTTCATTCCAGCACTTGAAAAGGAGGCCGCATGACGACCGCCGCTGACCCCCGCCTTCCCGTGACCGTCCTGTCTGGTTTCCTTGGCGCGGGCAAGACAACCCTGCTGAACCGCGTCCTGAACAACCGCGACGGGCGCCGCGTTGCCGTCATCGTCAATGACATGTCCGAGGTGAACATCGACGCCGACCTGGTCCGGGCCGACACCGAACTGTCGCGCACCGACGAGACCCTGGTCGAGATGTCCAACGGCTGTATCTGCTGCACGCTGCGCGACGACCTGCTGCAGGAGGTGCGCAAGCTGGCCGGGGAAGGGCGGTTCGACTACCTGCTGATCGAATCCACGGGGATTTCGGAACCGCTGCCCGTTGCAGCCACATTCGATTTCCGCGACGAAGCCGGGCAGAGCCTGTCGGATGTCGCGCGGCTCGACACGATGGTGACGGTGGTCGACGCGGTGAACCTGCTGAACGACTATGCCAGCCACGATTTCCTGAGCGACCGGGGAGAGACCCTGGGCGATGAGGACGAGCGCACGCTGGTCCATCTGCTGACCGATCAGATCGAATTTGCCGACGTGGTGATCCTGAACAAGGTCACGGATGCCGGACCCGACAAGGTGGATGCCGCGCGCAAGATCATCCGCAGCCTGAATGCCGACGCCCGGATCATCGAAACGGACCGGTCGGAGGTCTCAGCCGGGACGATCCTGAACACCGGACTTTTCGATTTCGAAAAGGCGCATGAACATCCGATGTGGGCCAAGGAGCTCTATGGCTTTGCCGACCATGTGCCCGAGACCGAGGAATATGGCGTGACCTCCTACGTCTACCGCGCCCGCCAGCCCTTCGACCCGTCCAAGGTCATGGCCGTCCTGAACGGCGATCTTCCCGGGGTCATCCGTGCCAAGGGACATTTCTGGATCGCGACACGCCCCGAATGGGTGGCGGAGTTCTCGCTGGCCGGTGCCCTGTCATCGGTGACGCCTCTGGGCCAATGGTGGGCAACGATCCCCCGCGACCGGCACCCCGATCACGACGGCGCCCGCGCCTATCTGGCGCAGCACTGGCAGGAACCCTGGGGCGACCGGCGGCAGGAGATCGTCTTTATCGGCGCGGGTATCGACTGGCCGGCGCTGAAAGCGCGGCTGGACGGGGCGCTGGTGCCCGAACACATCGCGCCCGGACCCGAGGCACTGCCGGACCTGCCCGATCCCTTCCCGGCCTGGCGGAGAACGGCGGCGTGACGGCGCTCCGCGCGATCTCTGCCGAGGCGCAGGCCGGCGTGCTGACCGTCGGTGCGCCATCCGATGTCTCGCTGATCCGGGGCCGTGGTGTCGCGGCCCTGATCTGGCAGCGCCGGCCTCTGGCCTCCTTCCAGCACTGGATCGACGCGCTGGACCCGGCTGACCTGCCGCGGGTGCGGGCGATTCTGCGGCCCGACGCGGCGCGGTCCTTTGTGACGCAAGCCTGTGACAGTGCAGGCACGCCCCAAGGGCCGGAACGGGACCGGCTGATCGACGATATCGCCGCGCTTGCGGACATCTTTGCAGGGGTCACGGGCGCGCCCTGGCTGCGGCTACGGCTGGATGTGGTGACAGGCAATGCCTGCCGCCGCTTCCACATCGACCGGGTGACCGCGCGTCTGGTCTGCACCTACCGGGGCACCGGCACGCAATACGGGTTTTCAGACAGGGGGGAGCCTGAGGTCATCCACACTGTCCCCACCGGCGCGCCCTTTGTCATGCGCGGTACGATCTGGCCGGCGCGACCCGATCCGGGCCTGCTGCACCGGTCACCACCGATCGAAGGCACGGGCGAAACCCGCCTGATGCTGGCGCTCGATCCCGTCCACGACCCGGAGGAGGAGGCGTGAAACGCAACATCTCCTCCTCGCTGCGCCGCCGCCGCAGGCCGGATCCGATGCAGGCCTATGATGCCCTGCCGCGCCCGCTGCGCGCCTGGATGGCACAGGCCGTGCTGCCCTGGTCGCCCGTCTCTTGTCACCGGATCTGGGCCAAAGCCCGGGCGAAAGGTGAAAGCCCCGACAACATCCTCGACCGGCTCGATCGGGCCGAACAGCTGACCCTTTCCCGCGACCGGCTCTCGCCACCCGCCATGAGCCGCGCCCCTTTGAACGATCAACAGGATCACAGACCATGAAACACCCCCTGGCAATTCTTGCCGCAGCCCTGATCGCGGTCGCGCCGCCCGTTCTGGCCGATGACACGCTCGACGTGGTCGCGCAGTTCGAAATCCAGTCGGCAGAGCCCTCGACCTCCGGCTACATCTTTACCCGCATGGGTGTGGCCGAGACGCTGGTCAATGCTGACCCCGAGGGCGCGCTGACGCCCGGCCTCGCCACGGAGTGGATGGCCTCTGAGGACGGTCTGACCTGGTCCGTTACCCTGCGCGACGGCGTCAAGTTTCACGACGGGAACGAGATGACGGCTGACGCGGTGGCAAATGCCCTGACCATTGCCATGGGCAAGCCCGGCCCGCTTGCCAAAACGCCTGTGACCGGGATCGAGGCCGGTGATGGCATGCTCGTCATCACCCTGTCGGACCCATTTGCCGCGCTCCCGGCTTACCTCGCCCATTACAGCGCGCAGATCCTCGCGCCCGCCGCGTACGGTGCGGATGGCGCGGGGGTCGAGATCATCGGCACCGGCCCCTACAAAGTAACCGATATGGCCCCGCCGCTGAGCCTGAAGGCCGAGGCGTTTGCCGACTATTGGGGCACCGCCCCGCATGTGCCAAATGTCAGCTATGCCGCCGTCAGCCGGGTGGAGACGCGCGCACTCATGGCCGAATCCGGCGAGGCGGATTTTGTCTTTGGCCTCGACCCGGCTTCGGTCGCGCGACTGGACATGTCGGATGCGGCCACGGTCCATTCCGTCGCCATTCCGCGCACCCTGATGATCAAGGTGAACGCCAGCCATCCCGCCCTGTCCGCACCGGAGGCCCGCAAGGCGCTGTCGCTGGCCATCGATCGCGAGGGCATCGCCAAGGCCGTTCTGCGCTATCCCGAAGGCGCGACGCAGCTCTTCCCGCCGTCGGTCGGGGGCTGGCATGACGACAGCCTCGCACCGCTGGCCTATGACCCTGAGGCAGCCAAATCCCTTCTGGCTGATCTGGGCTGGACCGAAGGCAGTGACGGTGTCCTGACCCGTGACGGCGCGCGCTTTGCCCTGACCCTGACGACCTATCCCGACCGGCCGGAGCTGCCGCTGGTTGCCGCCGTGCTGGAACAGCAGTTCCGCGAGATCGGGGTAGAGCTGACAATCGACACGACAAATTCGTCGGAAATTACCTCCCGCCATGCGGACGGCTCGCTGGACCTTGGCCTGATCGCACGCAACTTCGGCCTGATCCCGAACCCCGTCGGCACGGTCCTGTCGGATTACGCCCCGACCGGCGACTGGGGCGCCATGGGCTGGCAGAACGATGAGATCGTCGAAATGGCGCGCAGCGTTGCACGGGGCGACGGCGGAGATACAGAGCGCGCCCGGATCGCCGAGATCCTGCAGACCGAGCTGCCGATCATTCCGATTGCCTGGTATCGCCAGACGCTGGCCGTGGCCAAGGGAGTCGAGGGCACGGTGATCGACCCGTGGGAACGGACCTTTGGCCTTCAGGACCTGAAGCTGGCGCAATGAAGACGCTGGTCACGCGGGGCATACAGGCTCTTATGGTGGCGGTCCTGATCGGGGCCGCCACCTTCGCCATGATGCGCAGCCTGCCGGGCGATGCCGCCTATCGCATCGCCGCCGGGCGGTATGGGTACGACAATGTCGATAGTGCCGCCGCCGCTGCGGTGCGCGACGAACTGGGGTTGAGCGGTCCTGCGCTGCCCGCCTTTGTCGGCTGGCTGGGCGATCTGCTGCGACTGGACTTCGGCACCTCGCTGGTCACCGGCCGGCCTGTGATCGCCGAGATCTGGCATCAGCTGGGCGCGTCGATGGCACTGGCCGGGGCCGCGGTGCTGGTGTCGCTGATCCTCGGGCCGCCTCTGGGCATCCTTGCGGGGCTCCGGCCCGGTGGCGTGTTCGACCGGGTGCTTCTGGTCGTGTCGACCGGGCTGAAAGCGGTTCCGCAGTTCCTGATGGCGCTGATCCTCATCCTGATCCTGTCGGTGCAATTCCGCCTGCTGCCCGCCGCCGGGCATGGTGAGGCGCGACACTTTATCCTGCCCGCGCTGGCGCTGGCCCTCGGGCTGGCTGCGGTCAATGCACGGATTGCACGGGATGCCATGGCGCGGATCGGGGCAATGCCATTCTACAGCTTTGCCCAGTGGAAGGGGCTGACCCCGCGCCAGACCCTGCTCCGCCACGGGCTGCGCAATGTCTCGGTCCCGCTGCTGACCTATCTCGGCCTGCAATTCGTGACGCTTGTCGAAGGCGTTGTGGTGGTGGAGGCGGTCTTTGGCTGGCCCGGCATCGGCCATGCGCTGGTGCATGCGATCTTTTCCCGCGACGTGCCGATGGTGCAGGGCACGGCGCTGTGCCTCGGGCTGAGCTTTGTGCTGATCAACGCCGTCATCGACCTTGTGACGGGGCGTATCGATCCAAGGAGGGCGGCATGACCGACGCTGTGATGATCCCACGGCCCGCTGGATTTGCTGTCCGCTGGACCGGGGCCGCGCTGGTGGCTGCCGTGCTGGTCTTTGCGCTGATCGGCCCGCTGACCGTGCCCGGCGATCCCTTCGCCCAGTCGCTGATCAAGGCGCTGTCGGGGCCGGAGCCGGGGGCACCCCTTGGCTATGACCACCTCGGCCGGTCGATCTTTCACCGGCTGGCCCATGCTCTACGCCTGTCGCCCGCCATTGCCATCGCGGCCGTTCTGACCGCCGGGCTTGCGGGGCTGGCCCTTGGCACGCTGGCGGCGGCGCGTGGAGGCTGGACCGACCGCATCCTGACGACCCTGGCCGATGCACTGCTGGCGCTGCCGGGGTTGCTGCTGGTGCTGATCGTGCTGGCCATCGTGCCGGGCACGGCGCTTGGCTTCTGGGCCGGGCTGTCGCTGGTGCTCTGGGTCGAATTCTTCCGCCTGACCCGCGCCGCCACGCGCGCGGTTCTGGCCTCTCCCGCCGTGCAGGCCACGCGCCTTCTGGGCTTCGGTCCGACTTATGTCTTCCGCACCCACATCTGGCCGGAAATCGCGCCCATGATGCTGACCGCCGCCGCCTTCGGCACCGCGACGGCGATCATGGCCATCGCCGCGCTTGGCTTCGTGCATGTCGGCATGCGGGCCCCGACACCGGAACTGGGGCTGATGATGGTGGAACTGCTGCCTTACTGGCGCGAGGCACCGCTGGCGCTGCTCTCGCCCGTCATCGCCACCTTCGCCCTGCTTCTGGGCCTTACCCTGTTAGCCGGGAGCCGCGAGACATGACCCTTCTGAAAGCCGAAGACATCACTGTGTCGCAGGGCGGCACGCCGATCCTGCATCCGGTCTCGCTGCGCCTTGAGGCCGGAGAGCCGCTGGTGATCCTGGGCGAAACCGGGTCGGGCAAATCGCTTCTGGCTCAGGCGATCATGGGCACCCTGCCGCGGGACCTGACCGCGCGCGGCCGGGTGGCCCTGGGAGATCACCTTCTCGATGCCGCGCGGCCTGAGGGGTTCCGCCCGCTCTGGGGTCGTCAGATCGCCGTGCTGCCGCAGGAGCCTTGGCTGTCGCTCGATCCGCTGATGCGGGCCTGCGGCCAAGTGGCAGAGGCACATCGGCTGGTGCGAGGTCTGGGGACAGCGGAGGCGCGGGCACAGGCGGCGGGCGACCTTGATCGTCTTGGCCTGACCGGTGCCGGTCCCCGCTACCCGCACGAGTTGTCGGGCGGCATGGCGCAGCGCGTGGCCATCGCCGCCGCGCGGGCCGGGGGCGCGCGGATTGTCATCGCGGATGAACCGACCAAAGGGCTGGACGCCGCGCGACGGGACGAGGTTGCGGATCTGCTGCTGGCTGAACTTGCGCGGGGCGGTGGTCTGCTGGTCATCACCCACGATCTTGCGCTGGCGCGGCGGATCGGCGGGCGGATGATCGTCCTGCGCGACGGCCGTGTGGTCGAGTCCGGTCCAACCGGGAACGTAATGGCGGCGCCGGCGCAGCCCTATACCCGCGACCTGATCGCTGCGGACCCGGAAAACTGGGACAGACGGAAACCAGCGGCGGCGGGCGCACCCGTGCTGACTGTGACCGGACTGGCCGCAGACCGTGGCGGGGCGGAGCTCTTCTCAGACCTCTCCTTCGAGCTGACCGAAGGGCGCATGCTTGGCGTTACCGGCCCGTCCGGCTGTGGCAAGTCCACGCTTGGCGATGTGGCGCTTGGGCTGCTCCGCCCCGCCGCCGGCCAGGTGGAGCGGGCCGAGGGGCTGGCCGCCACCGCCTTCCAGAAACTCTATCAGGACCCGGTCGCAGCCTTTCCGCGTCACCGGACCCTTGGGCGAACGCTTGCAGACGTCGCCCGCCGCCATGGTCAGTCACAGGCCCGGATCGACGCGCTGATGCCGCGCCTCGGGCTCGCTCCGGTGCTGTTAACCCGCAGGCCCGATGCCGTGTCCGGCGGAGAACTTCAGCGGCTGGCCCTGCTGCGCCTGCTGCTCGTTCGTCCCAAGTTCATCTTCGCGGATGAGCCAACCTCGCGCCTCGATCCGATCACGCAAAAACAGGTGATCGACCTGCTCTGTGAAACCGCAACGACCGAAGGCTGCGCGATCATGCTGGTCAGCCATGACCCGGCGCTGGTCGCACGGACGGCAGAGCAGGTTCTGCCAATTGGCCCCAAAACGACCAACAGGGATGTGACCACGCCGCAGGTCGTCGGGGCGTTGCAATGATCGCGCAAATTTTCCATCAATCACCATCGAAAGGACCCAACATGAAACCGATCCTTCTGGCTCTTGCCGCCACCTCGCTTGCCGCGCCTGCGCTGGCACAGGAAACCCGCGAGATGGAGGCCCATGTGCATGGCGTATCAAAGGCCGAAATCGCTGTCGAACATGGCAAGGTCGAGATCAACATCCTCTCACCCGGTATGGACATCGTCGGCTTTGAATACGAAGCGACGTCCGAGGCGGACAAGGACGCGGTTGAGACCGCAATCCGCGCATTGCTGATCCCTGAGAATGTCGTGACCCTGCCTGCCGCGGCCGGCTGCCGGCTGGCGGAAGTGCTCGCCCATCTGCATGGCGGCGATCATGACCATGATGATGCGGATGCGCATATGGACGGGGATCATGATCACGAGGAGCATGCCGGGGAAGGCCATGATCACGACCACGATCATGACGAAGACCATGCCGAAGACGACCACGATCATGAGGGGCACGCCGACGACGCCCAGCACAGCGAATTCCACGTGAGCTATGCCTTCGCCTGCGAAGACGAGGACGCCCTGACCACGATCGCCTTCCCGTTCTTTGACCAGTTTGAAAACGCGCAGGAGATCGAGGCACAATATGTTACCGAAACCGGGGCCGGTCAGGCCGAAATCACACGCGCCGCGCCCGAGCTGACGCTGGAATGACGACGCAGGCGGCCTTGGTTCTGAACGATGTCCGCTTCCGCTGGCCGGGGCGGACGTCGTTCGGAATGTCGGTGCCGGATTTCCAAATGCAACAGGGCGAGAGCGTCCTGCTTCTGGGCGAAAGCGGGTCGGGCAAGTCGACCCTGCTGTCGCTGATCTGCGGCATTGTCACGGCCGATGGGGGACGGGTAGAGGTCGGGGGGACCGACCTATCGACCCTGCGGGCCGGAGCGCGCGACCGGTTCCGGGCCGAACGGATAGGGGTGATCTTCCAGCAGTTCAACCTGCTGCCCTATGCCAGCGTGTCGGACAATATTCTGCTGCCGCTGCGCTTTGCCCCGGACCGACGCAAGCGCGCCAAGCCGGACGAGGCCGCATCCCTGTGCAGCGCTCTCGGCCTGCCTGACGGGATCACCGGCACAATCGCCGGGCGGCTCTCGGTCGGTCAGCAGCAGCGGGTCGCCGTGGCCCGCGCCCTGATCGGGCAACCGCCGCTGATCGTCGCGGACGAGCCGACCTCGGCCCTGGATGCCGCGACACAAGACACCTTCCTCGCCCTGCTGTTTGACCGGATCGCCGCGACGGGGTCATCCTTGCTGATGGTCAGCCATGATGAACGCCTCGGCGCGCGGTTCGACCGGGTGGTACGCCTGACCGAGATTGTTCAGACGGAAAGGCGGGCCGCATGATCCTGCGTCTTGCCTTTGGCTCGCTGATGGCGCGGGCGCTGACCGTCGGGATGACGATCCTGGCCATCGCCCTGTCGGTCGCCCTGTTCCTTGGCGTCGAAAAGGTCCGCACCGGGGCGCGGGCCAGCTTTGCCGATACGATTTCGGGCACTGATCTGATCGTTGGCGCGCGGTCCGGATCGGTCCCGTTGCTGCTTTATTCCGTCTTCCGGATCGGCAATGCCACGAACAACGTGACATGGGAGAGCTATCAGGACATCGCCGCGCGACCGGAGGTCGACTGGATTGTCCCGATCTCGCTTGGCGACAGCCACCGGCAGTTTCGCGTGATGGGCACGACGCGGGCCTTTTTCGAACATTACAGGTATCGCGGTGGCCGGTCGCTTGTCGTTGGTCAGGGGCGCGGGCTCGAAGATCTCTATGATGCCGTAATTGGCGCAGAGGTCGCTGCAACCCTCGGCTATCAGGTCGGCGACCCGATTGTCGTGTCCCATGGGCTGGCCAGTTTCACCGAACATGACGATCAGCCCTTCCGCGTTGCCGGGATCATCGACCGCACCGGCACCCCGGTGGACCGCACCGTGATCGTCAGCCTTGAGGCGATCGAGGCGATTCATGTCGACTGGCAATCCGGCGCGCAGATCCCGGGCCAGACGACGCCCGTTGAGCGCATCCGGCAGATGGACCTGACCCCCTCGGCCGTGACCGCGGCGTTGGTCGGAGTGAAGTCCCGGCTCCAGATCTTCGGTCTGCAGCGGGCCATCAACGAATATCCGGAGGAGCCGCTGCTGGCGATCCTGCCCGGCGTCGCCCTTCAGGAGCTATGGCAGATCGTCGGGGTCGCTGAAACCGCCCTGATCGGGGTCTCCGCCATGGTCGTGGTCACGGCGCTGTTGGGCATGATGGCGATGATCTTCTCCTCCCTCAACGAACGGCGGCGGGAAATGGCGATCTGGCGGGCCATGGGCGCGCGACCTGCAACGATCCTCGGTCTGCTGGTTCTGGAAGCCGCGCTTATGGCGGCCATCGGGGCGGTTCTCGGGCTGGCGCTGCTTTACGCTGGTTTGTTCGTCGCGCAGCCCGTGGTCGACAGCGCCTTCGGCCTCTGGCTGTCGATCGATCCGCCGTCGGCCAGGGAACTGTCCGTTCTCGCAGGTGTGATCGTGGCAGCGGCGGTTGCCAGCCTATTGCCGGCGTTAAGGGCCTATCGCCTGTCGCTCGCCGATGGCATGATGGTGAGGATATGACACGCAACCCAACCCGACGCGACTTTATGGTTGTCGCCGCAGCGGCCCTGCTTCCGCGGCGTGCGCTGGCCAGTCCATTTCGCGAAATCGCTTGGGAAGATCTGATCCCGGAGGGCGTGCCATATGGCGAGATCATCGGCCCCGGTCAGATCGACGCGATCAACGATACCTGGGTGCCACAGTTCGACAAGAACGCGAGTATGGTGAACACGACGCTCGACGGCAAACCGGTGAAACTGCCGGGGTATATCATCCCGTTCGACACCGGCTCCGGAGGGGTGACCAGCTTCATGCTGGTGCCCTATGTTGGGGCTTGTATCCACACGCCGCCGCCGCCGCCGAACCAGCTGGTCTTTGTCACCACGGACACGCCCTGGCCGAGCGAGTCCATGTGGGATCCGGTCTGGGTTTCGGGTCGGTTGTCCGCCAAGGCAATGTCGACGCAGATCGCCGAGGTCGGCTATCGGATCGCGGCCGAAAAAATCGAGGTCTATAAGTGGCAATAGCTGCCCCATCTCGCCGCGCTGTCCTGCTGGGCCTCGCTGCCGCGGGCTGCGCGGGCCGAAGTTTTGCGGAAACGGTGGTCGATCTTGACTGGCGCGATCTGCTGCCAGTGGACGATCATAGCCTGCCGGCCAACTTGCAGGGTCTCATCCCGCATGACGAAGCGGACCTAGCCGCGCGTCAACCGATCTCCACCGGTATCCGCACGGATTGGAACGGAGCGACCGTCCGCATGTCGGGCTTCATCGTACCGATTGACCACGCAGGCACCGGCGTCACGGCGTTCATCCTGGTTCCATATGTGGGGGCCTGCGTCCATGTTCCCCCGCCGCCGGCCAATCAGCTGGTTTTTGTCACCACCGCCAAACCATACAAAAGCGCCGGCATGTTTGAACCTGTGACGGTGACGGGAATGTTCGGGACGGCATCGACCTCGACCCAGCTGGCCGAGATCGGCTACGCGCTGTCTGCCGATGCGATTGTACCGTACCCGTCCTGAGCGATGCCTTTGCGGCGACAGTAGGTGGCGGACTGGGTGCTCACGGGAAAAGCGGTCCTTGCGGGTTTGGAGCAGCCGGTATCGTGCCGGAGCAGACGGTCAGCAGAACGTCAGATGTTTTCAGGCGTCACAATCTCGAACGGGATGGCCTTCTGAATTGTCTTGTCCAGCGAACTGCTGGTCGCGACTTCGACCATCGTTTCGATCAAGGCGGACGAGGTTGGCTCCAGAGGATGACACAGGGCGGCGGTCACGATGCCTTCGGACAGACCCTTGCGGGTTTCCGGGCCGATATCGCGACAGATGACCTTGATGTCTTTTCGCCGCTCTGCCGGGACTTCGCGCAGAGCACGGAGGATCCCGGAAATACCGCCGCCGACAATCAGGATCCCGGCAAGATCGTCATGAGTGGCGAGCATATCTTTTACCATCCTGTAGGCTTCGCTGGCTTCCTCCCTCGTCGGACGGCTGTCTTCGACAACTAGATGCGGTGCATGTTCGCGGATGTACGACCTCAGGCTGGCATCGGCGACGTCCTGACACTGATAGCGGTGATTCCCGATGAACACGGCCACACGTCCGGGCGCGGGCCGCATCTGTGAAATGAACCAGGCTGCTGTCCGGCCCAGCTTCCAGTTGTCGGTCCCGACATAGGCGGCGCGTTCCGGGGCGGACTGGTCCGTAATATAAGTGACGACCGGCTTTCCCTTGGAGTGCAGCTCCCGGATGGCCTGATTGATGAGGGGGTGGTCGGCGGCGATGATTGCCACGGCATCGCAGGCCTCGCCAAGGGCGCGCAGACGCATGGCGATATTCGCGGGCTCCAGCAGGTCAACGAAATCGATCAGGCAGGTAATCTTCTCGTCCCGCCGCTCTGCCGCGGCGTCGCGGATCCTGTCGGCGAAGATGCGATAGATCTCGCGCGTGGACTGCTGCAGGAGGAAGCCGAAGCGATATTGCGGCAGGGCACCTTCACGCCGGGCGAGAATCGTACCGGCGCCATAAAAGCCGATCCGTTCCGCCGTCTCCTGCACGCGTTCGATCGTGGCGGCGCGGACGTTGGTTGCGCCTGCAAGGATGCGGTTCACGGTCGAAACGCTGACGCCGGACTGTTCCGCCAGATCTGCGATTGTTGCCCGTTTTGTCATGCGCTTGCCTCTGATCGTGTCAAAATGATATGAAACAAAATGATATGATTGTGTCAATACATGTCATATCCAATTCATTTTTGAATAAACCTCCTGTAAAACCTCTTCAACTCGGTCGCCGGAGGAGCGGTTGGCCAGAGTTTCAGGAATTGGGAGGGTATCTCTATGAACGTTAAGTCTCACCTCGGTCGGGCCCTGCTCGCGAGCGCCGCATTCACCTTTGCAGCCGGCACGGCCTTTGCCGCCGACATCTTCGTCATCGGCGGCAAACCCGACGATCCGTTCTGGTCCATCGTAAAGCGCGGCGCCGAAGACGCCGGCATCGTGGCAGAAGCGCAGGGCGGGTCTGTCACCTGGCTCGGGCCCCAGAACTACGACAACCTCGGCGTCGATGCGGCGGAACTGATCCGTCAGGCGATCGACCAGGGCGCCGATGCCATCGTCGGGCCCGACTGGGTGCCTGAGGCCATGGACCCCGCCTTTATGGCCGTGCGTGAGGCCGGTATCCCGCTGGTCATCTACAATGCCGGTGGTTTGGCTGCGGCCGACAAGCTGGACGCGATGAACTACGTGGGCTCCGACGATTACAAGGCTGGCGAAGCCGGGGGCAAATACCTGGCGGAGCAGGGCAATACCAACGGTGTCTGCATCAACACCCTGCCGGGCGCGGCCAATGTGGAGAACTTCTGCAAGGGCTTCACCGACGGCATCGCCGCGGCGGGGGGCGAAGGCTCCGTCCTGCCGCTGCCGGCGACCTCCTTCGGCTCGGCCACGGCCGTGGCGCAGGCGGTACGGGCGCATCTGCTGCAGAACCCGCAGATCAACGCCGTCTTCACCGTTGGCAATGTCGACAGTAACTCGGCCGTGTCGGGTGTGCAGCAGTCCGGCAAGATGGGCCAGGTTGCGATCTGCGGCATCAATTTTGACGAGACGATCCTTCAGAACATCAAGGACGGCAAGATGGCCTGCGCCATCGACCAGCAGGGCTATCACCAAGGCTTTCTGGCCGTGTCGATCCTGAACGGATACGTCAATTACGGCCTGACTGTCCCGACCCGTGAGATCCTCACCGGTCCGGGCATCATCAGCAGCGAGAACGTAGAAGCCACAATGGCCGGCGTCGCTGAAGGCACCCGCTAACCTCTCTCAGGTGCCAGACTGGTCCGGCGGCCTGTCCGCCGGACCCCTGTCCGGGCTGCAGGCACCCGGGCGCCACCACTCACGACAGGGCAACAGGGACGTTCCATGAATACCGTCACGGATACTTCGGCAACCGGCGCAGGGCAGGGCCAGAGGGGCTCCGGCTCCGCTCTCGGTCAGCTGATGCGGCGCCCCGAGGCAGGGTCCCTGCTGGGCCTTCTCGCCGTCTTCACCTTTTTCTTCGCCGTCTCCGGCGCGATTTTCGTCTCGCCCGCAGGCTTTGCAAGCTGGCTGAACGTGGCGGCAGAGATCGGCATCGTCGCGCTGCCCATCGGCCTGCTGATGATCGCCGGAGAGCTTGACCTCTCTATCGGGGCGGTCATCCCGGCCTCTTCGCTGACCCTCGCCATTGCCTCCGGGCATTACGATCTGCCAGAGCCGCTGGGCATCGCGCTGGCGCTCGGGTTCGGGCTGCTGGTCGGATTTGTGAACGGCTGGCTGGTGCTCAGAACTGCGGTGCCGTCGTTGATTGTCACCATCGGCATGATGTTTGCGGTGATGGGGCTGACGCTGGGCCTGTCGGTCCTGCTGACCGGCTCCACCTCCACCAACCTGTCGCCGGCCCCGTTCTGGAAAGGCGCGCTTGGGTCCTTTGTGGGCGGCATGTTCCAGGTCACGATCTTCTGGTGGGCCGGTTTCGTCGCGGTGATCGGCTACATGCTGCATATCTCGCCCGTCGGGAACTGGGTCTACGCGCTTGGCGGGGATCGCGAGTCGGCCCGCAACGCCGGGATCCCGACAGAGAAGCTGACCATCGGGCTTTTCATGATGTCGGGGTTCGCGGCGGCCTTCGTGGGCGTCAGCCAGGCCATGGTTTACCAGTCGGCGCAGGTCGCGGGCGGGCAGGCCTTTATCTTCAACTCCATCATGTGCGTGGTCATTGGCGGCGTGCTGCTGACCGGCGGCTTCGGCTCTGTCGTGGGCATCGTCCTGGGCACGATCACCTTCGCGATGGTCAATCAGGGCATCTATTTCACCGGGTTCGACCCCAATTACGGGTCCGTCATCATCGGCGCGCTGCTGCTGCTCGCGGTGCTGATGAACGACACCTTCCGCAAGATGGCCATGAAGAGCTGAGGAGGATCAGATGAACAGCACATTCGGACAACTCGTACGTCGGCCCGAAGCGGGCGCAATCGTCAGCCTCATCGCCGTCGCCGCCTTCTTCGTGATCTTCGGCAGTGCAGACCTCGGCAAATTCGCGGGCGCCGCGAGCTGGGTGAACTTCGCCGCCAACCTCGGCATCGTCGCGATCCCCCTGGGCATGCTGATGATCGCTGGAGAGCTTGATATCTCCATTGGCGCGATGATCCCGGCGGGGTCGATGTCGATCGCCATCGTGTCGGGCTATTATGAACTGCCGATCATCGTCGGGATCGTCGTCTCGCTGGGCCTTGGCGTGATCGTCGGTCTGATCAACGGGCTGCTGGCCACGCGGACCTCCGTGCCGTCGCTGATCATCACGCTGGGCACGCTGGTGGCGATGCAGGGGGTGGTTCTGTCGGCTTCGGTCCTGCTGACCGGCAATGCATCGGTGCCGCTGACGGCGCCGGACTGGGCGAAAGGTCTTTTCGGGCATTTCTTCGCCGGGTCTTACCAGATCATCATCGTGTGGTGGCTGGCCTTTGTCGCGGTCTACTGGTTCTTCATGCACCGCTCCCGCTTCGGCAACTGGGTCTTCGCTCTCGGTGGCGACAAGGAGAGCGCGCGGAACGCCGGGATCCCGACGGACCGCCTGCTGATCGGCATGTTCGTCCTGTCGGCCACCTCGGCCAGCTTCGTGGGGATGTGCGGGGCGATCCTGTTCAACTCCGCCCAGGTTTCCGGTGGCATGAACTACATCTTCAACGCCGTTGTGTCGGTCGTGGTGGGCGGTGTCCTGCTGACCGGCGGCTTCGGCTCCGTCCTGGGGATCTTCATCGGCACGCTGACCTTCGCGGTGGTGAACCAGGGGATCTACTTCACCGATATCGACCGCAACTGGTCGTCGCTCATCATCGGCGTGATGCTTCTGGCGGCTGTCGTGATGAACAACGCCTTCCGCAACATGGCCATGAGCGCCGCAACGAAGAAAAAGGGCTGAACCGATGTCTGATCACGCACCTGTTCTCGAACTTCGCAATGTCGACAAGAGCTTTGGCCCGATCGACGTGCTGCATGAAATCTCGCTCAAGGTCCGCGCCGGAGAGGTCCTGTGCCTGCTGGGCGACAATGGCGCCGGCAAGTCGACGCTGATCCGGACGCTGGCGGGCGTGCACAAGCCCACGCGGGGCGAGATGCTGATGGACGGTGAGCCCGTGCATTTCGACCGCCCCAAGGATGCGCAGGATGCCGGCATCGCGACCGTGCACCAGTTCGGCGGGACCTTTCCGCTGATGTCCATCGGCCGGTCCTTCTTTGTCGGGGTGGAACCGACCAAGGGCTGGGGCCCGTTCAAGGTCTATGACCGCAAGACGGCGAACAAGATCGCGGTCGAGGCGGTGCAGAACTTCGGCATCACCCGGATCGACGATGGCGACCGTCTGGTCGGCGGCCTGTCCGGAGGGGAGCGTCAGTCGCTGGCCATCGCCCGTGCGGTCCACTTCGGCGCCCGCGTGCTGATCCTCGACGAGCCGACCGCGGCGCTTGGCGTGAAACAGGCGGCCCACGTTCTGCGCATCGTGAACGAGGCCAAGCGGCGTGGTCTGGCGGTGATCTTCATCACCCACCAGGTCATGCATGCCATGGCCGTGGGCGACCACTTCGCGGTTCTGATCCGGGGCGCCATTGCCGCCGATTTCCGCAAGGGCGAACGCACCCGCGAAGAGATTGCGGACCTCATGGCAGGCGGCGAAAGCATGGCCGATCTGGAAGCCAGCATCGACGCCTATGCGGAAAGCCACGACGGCCATTACCCGCAGGCCCAGCCCGCAGAATAACAGTTCCTCCAGCGCGCGCCGGCGTCCTCCCTCGGCTGGCGCGCGCACCTTTGACATCATTGAGGTAAGCGCCATGAAGATCGCTCTCGACCCGTTTATGCACCGTCACCTGTCGCTCGAAGCGCTGCCGTCCAAGGTCAAGGAGCTTGGCTACGACTGGATCGAGCTGTCGCCGCGCGGCGATTTCCTTGAATGGTTCAAGGCGCCGCGCGTCTTCCCCGACCGGGTGAAGAGCTTCAAGAAGGCGCTGAAGGATGCCGATGTGGGCATCGCCACCCTGCTGCCGATGTACCGCTGGGCCTCCAATGATGAGGACGAGCGTCAGGCGGCCGTACGCCACTGGAAACGCGCCATCGAGATCGCGGTCGAGATGGAAGTCGACACGATGAATTCGGAATTCGGGCGCGGGCCGCATCCGGACAAGGGCAGCTGCTACTGCTGCCACACCGGGTCGATGATCGAGGCCTGCGAGGATGCCTGGTGGCGCTCGATGGAAGAACTGGTTCCGATCTTCGAACGCGAAGGCATCAACCTGCATATCGAGCCGCATCCGGAGGATTGGGTCGAAACGCTCCAGCCGTCGGTCGACCTGATCCGCACGGTCAATTCGAAGAACGTGAAGTTCCTCTACTGCTGCCCGCATACCTTCTATTTCGGCGATGATGTGGTGGCGATGCTGCGCGAATGCGCTGACGTTCTGGCCCATGTCCATATCGCGGACACGTTCAACCACAAGGCGTCGTCGGGCCTGCGCTACATCATCAACCCGCCGGGCACGCAGGCCCGTGTGCACCAGCACCTGAACATCGGTCAGGGCGAGGTGCCGTGGGACGATTTCTACCGCACCCTGGCCGAGATCGGGTTCGACGGGATCATGACCGCCTGCGTCTTTGCCTGGGAAGAGAAGGCGGACCAGTCCGGTACGTTCATGCGCGCAGAAATGCAGCGCTACATCGACAAATACTTCGCGTGAGGGCGTTGATATGGCTTTGAAAGTTGGCGTTATCGGCACGGGGATGATCGGTCAGGATCATATCCGTCGCCTCACCAAGGTCTTGTCCGGCGTTGAGGTGACGGGCGTCACCGATATTGATCTGGAGCGGGCCAAAGCGGCCGCGCCGGAAGGTGCGGAGGTGTTCGACACCCCCAAGGCGCTGATCGTGTCCAACCGGGTGGAGGCCGTGGTCATCTGTTCCTGGGGCCCCGCCCACGAGGAGCAGCTGCTGGACTGCATCGCCGCCGGCAAGCCGGTCTTCTGCGAGAAGCCCATGGTGACCTCTGAAGAGGCCGCTCTGAAGGTGATCGAGGCGGAGACCAAGTTCGGCCGTCGTCTGGTGCAGGTCGGCTTCATGCGCCGCTTCGATGCCGATTATCGCCGCCTGAAGAAGGTGATCGACGGGGGCACGCTGGGCACGCCCTTGATGTACAAATCCACCCATCGCAATGCCTCCGTTCCGGTCGGGCTTTATACCTCGGACATGCCGTTGAATGACACGCTGGTGCATGATGCGGATATCTCCCGCTGGCTGCTGTCGGACGAGGTCACGGGCGTTGAGGTGCGGCTGCCGCGCCGGTCGACCCGGGGCACCGATCTGCGGGACCCGACGATGGTCCTGCTGCACATGGCCGAAGGCGCCATCGTGGATGTCGAGATCAGCGTGAACATCGCCTATGGCTATGACATTCGCGGCGAGGTCTCTTGCGAGACCGGGATCGCGGCCCTGCCGAACCGCCCGGCGACGGTGATCACCGACCAGTTCGGCATCCGTCAGGCAATCCCCGAGGACTGGCGCGAGCGGTTCATCGAAGCCTATGACCAGGAGTTCCGCGAATGGATCGTGGCGGCCGGGCAGGGCACCGCGACCGGGCCTTCGGCCTGGGATGGCTATGCCGCGACGCTGGTGGCCGATGCCGCCCTGCGCGCCGTCGACAGCGGGCGACACGAGCCCGTGCACATGATCAAGAAACCCGAGCTTTACAGCCAGCCGACCGCGATTGCGGCGGAATAACCCGGAGCGCGCGCAATGAAACTGTCCATCTGCACCGACGTGATGGGGGATCTGTCCTTCACCGACATGCTCGACAAATGTGTCGCGCTGGGGGTTGAGGGCATCGAGATGACCGGCGGTGGCTGGTCGCCCGGCCCCCATTTCCGGGCCGAGACGTTGCTGGCCGACAAGGCCCTGCTGAAGTCGAAGCTGAAGGAGATCGAGGCGCGCGGCCTTCAGATCGCCGCGCTCAACTGTTCGGCCAATCCGCTCGACCCCGGTGAGATGGGCGCGCGGCATCGCAAGGAGATGGAGGATACCTTCACCCTTGCCGGCGAGATCGGCGTCAGGAAGATCGTCACCATGTCCGGCCTGCCCGAAGCGGCGCCGGGCGATACGGTCCCGAACTGGCTGGTCTATACGAAAAGCTGGCCCAATGAGATGCCGGAGCGCGACCGCTACCAGTGGGAAGACCGGGCGTTTCCGTTCTGGCACGGGCTGGTCGAGCATGCGACCAAGGTTGGCGTGGAAAAGATCGCGCTTGAGAACTTCTCCGCCATGCTGGTCTGGAACCCGGAGACGCTGTTCCGCCTGCGCAATGAGGTGGGCGAGATGGTCGGTATGAACCTCGACCCGTCGCACCTGTTCTGGAAAGGGGCCTGCCCGATTGCGGTCGCCCGCGCGCTTGGCCCCGCGATCCACCACGTGCACGGCAAGGATACCCGCATCGAACGCGGGCTGGCGGATGTGAACGGCCTGCTGGAGCTGAAGGAAGTAACGGATGTCGCCAACCGCAGCTGGAACTACGTCGCCGTCGGCGCCGGTCATGACCTGCAGTGGTGGAAGGAGTTCTTCTCCGTCGTCGGCATGATGGGCTATGACGGTTGGGTTTCGCTGGAGATGGAGGATTTCACCATGTCCACCGAGGCTGGAATTCAGTCCTCCATCGACGCGCTTCAGGCGACGATCATCCGGTAAGGGGCGGGCAGGTGTACAAGTTCATCATCACGATCGACCTCAAGCCGGGCACACGGGATCAGATCCTGGCGCGCGCACCGGCGGTTCAGGCCGCGACACGGGCCGAAGAGGGCTGTGTCTTTTACGATTTCTACACCTGCACCGACGATACCGACCGGCTGGTCTTTGTCGAGGGCTGGGCCGACAAGGCCGCGCATGAATTCCATATGGAGCAGCCGCATACCAAGGATTTCATCGCCTTTCACGAGCAGTTCCACAAACGGCTGGTCTTTGAGACGATCCGCGAGGCCTGAGATGTCTGCATCGGTTTCCATCATCATGGTCAGCCGGGAAGGCAACATCCTTCCCATCGCCCCCGAGGCGCGCGCCCCGCGCCCCTGCGAACACCCAGCACCGGCCCCGGTGCTCCTGCGCAAGGTACTGCGCAGCTTCGGAATCTGAGGAGAGCTTCATGGCCAGGCAACTCGACGTCATCACCATCGGCCGCGCCGGTGTGGACCTCTACGGCGACCAGATCGGTGGCCGGCTGGAGGATATGGGCTCCTTCTCCAAGTACATCGGCGGTTCGCCGACGAATATCGCGGCGGGGACGGCCCGGCTGGGGCTGAAATCTGCTCTGATCTCCCGCGTGGGGGATGAACATATGGGCCGCTTCATCCGCGAGGAGCTGGAACGCGAAGGGGTCGATACCACCGGCGTCGTGACCGATCCGGAGCGTCTGACGGCGCTGGTGATCCTGGGTATCCGGGACGAGGAACAGTTTCCGCTGATCTTCTACCGCGAAAACTGTGCGGATATGGCGCTGTGCGAAGATGACATCGATCCGGGCTTTGTCCGGTCCGCGCGGTCGGTTGTGGCGACCGGCACGCATCTGTCGCATCCGCGCACCGAAGCCGCGGTGCTCAAGGCACTGACCATCGCGCAGGAGGCGGGGATCCAGACCGCGCTCGACATTGATTATCGCCCGAACCTTTGGGGGGTTGCCGGGCATGGGGACGGCGAAAGCCGGTTCGTGGCGTCTGACAAGGTGACGGAGAAGCTGTTGTCGACGCTGCACTTTTTTGACCTGATCGTGGGGACCGAAGAGGAATTCCACATTGCGGGCGGTTCGACCGATACCGTCGCGGCATTGCGCCGGGTGCGGGAGGTGTCGGAGGCGACGCTGGTCTGCAAACGCGGCGCACTGGGCGCCGTGGCCTTTGAAGGTGCCATTCCCGACAGCCTGGATGACGGCCAGACCGGGCAAGGCTTCCCCATTGAAGTATTCAATGTGCTGGGAGCTGGCGACGGGTTCATGTCCGGGCTGCTCAAGGGCTGGCTCGATGGTGAGGACTGGCCGACCGCGCTGAAATACGCCAATGCCTGCGGCGCCTTTGCGGTCAGCCGGCATGGCTGCACGCCCGCCTATCCCTCCTGGGCGGAGCTGCAGTTTTTCCTCGACCGTGGCGTCAAACGCCCCGATCTGCGCAACGATGCGGAACTGGAGCAGGTGCATTGGGCGACCAATCGCAAGGGCGACTGGTCGAGCCTGCGCACCTTTGCCTTCGACCACCGGATGCAGCTGGAAGAGATGCCCGGTTATACGCTGGAAAAGGGCAGTGCCTTCAAGGAGCTCTGCCTGAAGGCGGCGTTGCAGGTGCAGGCGGGGCAGGGCGGCTATGGCATTCTGACCGACAATAGGATCGGGCGGGCGGCTTTGCACGCGGCCTCTGGCACCGGCCTCTGGATCGGGCGGCCGACGGAGCTGCCGGGGTCGCGGCCTATTCAGTTCGAGCCAGAGCTGGGCCCGGATATGGGTCAGTTCCGCGAATGGGCACGGGAGAATGTGGTCAAGCTGCTGGTCTTCTGCCACCCCGACGACGATGCGGCGACGCGGTCGCTGCAGGAAAAGCGGGTGCTGGGGCTGTTCACGGCGGCGCGGCGCAACGGTCTGGAATTCCTGCTGGAAGTGATCCCGTCGAAGGTCGCCCCGGTCGATGACATGACCACGGCGACGCTGATCCGGCAATTTTACGCGGCAGGGGTCTACCCCGACTGGTGGAAGCTGGAGCCCTTCCGGACGGAGGCCGCCTGGACCAATGCCGTGCAGGCGATCGAGGAGAACGATCCCAATACGCGGGGCATCGTGGTGCTGGGGCTGGACGCGCCAGAGACGGAGCTGGCCGACAGCTTTGCGCTTGCCGCGAAACAGCCGCTGGTCAAGGGCTTTGCCGTCGGGCGGACGATCTTTGGCGATGCGGCGCGGGCCTGGATGAAGGGGGATGTGTCGGATGACGAGGCGGTGGCGCAGATGGCCAGGCGGTTCGCGCGGCTCTGCAAGGTTTGGGACGGCGCGCGTCGGGATGCGCGGCTGAACGCGGCCTGACGGCCGCGCGCGGGGCGCTGCCCCGCACCCCGGAGTATTTTTGGAAAGATGAAGGGCAGGGCGCCTTTCGGTGAAGAGGACGAGCAGATGGGCACGATCCGGCTGACCGCCGCGCAGGCGATGATCAAGTGGCTCTCGGTGCAGATGACCGAGGATGGCGAGCGCTATATCGACGGCATGTGGGCGATCTTTGGCCATGGCAATGTGGCCGGGATCGGTGAGGCGCTGCATCGCTATCGCGATGTCTTCCCGACCTGGCGCGGCCAGAACGAGCAGACCATGGCGCATGCGGCGATTGCCTTTGCCAAGGGGCAGAAACGGCAGCGGGCGATGGCGGTGACCTCGTCTATCGGGCCGGGGTCGACCAATGTGGTGACGGCGGCGGCGCTGGCGCATGTGAACCGGCTGCCGCTGCTGGTGGTGGCAGGGGATGTCTTTGCCAGCCGCAGGCCCGATCCGGTGCTGCAGCAGGTCGAGGATTTTGACGACGGCACCGTCTCGGCCAATGACTGTTTCCGGCCCGTGTCGCGCTATTACGACCGGATTTCACGGCCCGAGCATATCCTTTCGGCCCTGCCGCGCGCGCTCAGGGTGATGACGGACCCGGCCAATTGCGGGCCCGCCGTGCTGGCCTTCTGTCAGGATGTTCAGGCGGAAGCCTATGACTACCCTGAGGAGTTCTTTGAGCCGCGTATCTGGTTCATCCGCCGCCCGGCGCCCGATGCAGGAGAGCTGGAGCGGGTGGCAGGGCTGATCCGCGCCGCAAAGAACCCGGTGATCATTGCCGGGGGCGGGGTGATCTATTCCGGGGCGGAAGACGTTCTGGCGGAATTTGCGGAGCGCCATGGTATTCCGGTGGCGGAAACGCAGGCGGGCAAATCGGCCCTGCCGCAGGCGCATCCGATGAATTTCGGCGCCTCTGGCGTGGACGGGTCTGCCGCAGCAAATGCCGTCTCAGAGGCGGCGGATCTGGTGATCGGCGTTGGCACGCGGCTGCAGGATTTCACCACCGGGTCGCGGACCATGTTCGGGGCGCGGGCACGGCTCGTCTCGATCAATATCCATGGCTATGACGCCGCAAAACACGGGGCAGAGAGCCTCGTCGGTGATGCCAAGGTCACGCTTCAGGCGCTGAGCGCGGAACTGGGCGACTACCGCGCCACTGCCTTCGACCCGGCAGCACGCGAGGACTGGCTGCGCGCGGTCGATGCCTTCTGCGCCCGGCCCGAGGATCAGGCAGCGCTGCCGACCGATGGCCAGGTGATCGGCGCCGTGCAGCGCGCCACGGGAGACTCTGCTGTAGCCATGTGTGCCGCGGGCACGATGCCCGGCGCGCTCAAGCTGCTCTGGCAGCCGAGCCAGGGCGGGTATCACATGGAATATGGCTATTCCTGCATGGGCTACGAGGTTGCGGGCGCCATGGGGCTGAAGCTGGCCTGCCCGGAGCGGGAGGTGATCTGTTTCGTTGGCGACGGCAGCTACATGATGGCCAATTCGGAGCTGGCGACCGCCGTCATGCGGCGCATCCCCTTCACCGTCGTGCTGACCGACAACCGGGGCTATGGCTGTATCAACCGGTTGCAGACGTTGGGCTGTGGCGGGGAGCCCTTCAACAACATGTATGTCGACTGCACTGTCGAGGTGCAGCCGGAGATCGACTATGTCGCCCATGCGGCCGCCATGGGGGCGCATGCCGTGAAGGCCGCAGGCATTGATGCTTTGGAGGCGGAAATCGCGGCCGCGCGGGGCCGCAATATTCCGACCGTCATCGTGATCGACACGATCGCCAATGATTTCCCCGGTACCGGGCTTGAGACATCGGCAGGGGAGCATGGGTTCTTCTGGGATGTCGCCGTTCCGGAAGTGTCGGACCGGCAGAAGCAGCGCGACTATTACGCCAGATATCTCGATCAGATCGCCCGGGCGCGTCTGGTCAACTGAGGAAAGGACAGGCCATGGCAGACCTTCTGAAAAAGCCCTTCGGCACACATGGCAAGGTGCATGAGATCACGCCGCAATCGGCGGGCTGGCGCTATGTCGGGTTCTCTCTCTACCGTCTGCGGGCCGGTGAAAGCGCGGCCGAGGCAACGGGCGACCGCGAGGTGATCCTTGTCATGGTCGAGGGTAAGGCGCGGTTTGAGGCCGCCGGCCAGGACTGGGGTGAGCTGGGCGAGCGGATGGATGTCTTTGAAAAGACGCCACCGCATTGCCTGTATGTGCCGAACGGGCAGTCATGGGTTGCGACCGCCACGACCGATTGCACCATCGCCGTCTGTACCGCGCCCGGTATGGGCGGGCATGAGGCGCGCCGGATCGGCCCGGACGGCATCACGCTGACGCAGCGGGGCAAGGGCAACAACACGCGCTACATCAACAATATCGCGATGGAGAACGAGGACTACTGCGACAGCCTGCTGGTGACGGAGGTGTTTACCCCCGATGGCAACTGGTCGAGCTATCCCAGCCATCGTCACGATGAGGATGATTATCCCAACATCACCTATCTGGAAGAGACCTATTACCATCGCCTGAACCCCGGCAACGGCTTTGGAATTCAAAGGGTTTATACCGAGGACGGGACGCTGGACGAAACCATGGCCGTCAGCAATGGCGATGTCGTCTGTGTTCCGCGGGGCCACCACCCCTGTGGCGCGCCCTATGGGTTCGAAATGTATTATCTGAACGTCATGGCCGGACCCCTGCGCAAATGGCGCTTCATCGCCGACCCCGCAGTGCAATGGATCATGGACCGGGATGCATGACGTTTTCCTTGGCGATGGCACTGGTCAAGAGCCGGAGAGCGGAAGAAAGCCCGGCACAGCTGGCATGAGCTTTGATCCGAAGATGGACCATCCGGTCTAGCGCCTGCGATGCGGCTGAGGCGCGATTGCCCCCCGGTCAGGCCGCAACATGTGCGATCAGAAGAGAGCTCTGGCTGTTGATCACGCCCGGGATCTCGCGGATCGCGCGCAGGGCGCGGTCGAAATCCACGAGAGAGCCGGTGCGGATCTCCACCACAAGGTCCCAGGCGCCATTTGTGGCATAAACCGTGCTCACCTCCGGCAGCGCCGTCAGAGTCCGGATGACCTGGCGCGACATCTTGCCCTGCAGTTCGACAAGCGTGATCGCGCGGACCTCCCCCTCAACATCCACATCCGTCTCAATCGTGAACCGCCGGATCCGGCCCTCTGCCAGCAAACGGTCCAGACGCGCCTTGGCCGTGGTCCGCGAGACCTCAGCGGCATGGGCCAGTTCGGTCAGGCTCATCCGCGCATTCTGCCGCAGGGCGGCAATGATCCGGCGGTCAGTGGCGCTGAGATCGCTCATCTGTGCATTATGTCCATAGGGCTTATCATATTGCAAATATTGAAGGCCATTTTGACCAAATTTCCAAGCGAAAGTTGCAGCCCCGTATGAGATCCTCCGTCCATAACAGGAGCATGTCATGTCGAAACGCAGTATTATCCTCGGTGCACCCATCCAGAGCGGGACCCATCAGCCGGGCTGCCTCATGGGCCCGGCCAGCCTGCGCACGGCGGGTCTGATCACAAATCTGCAGGCGCTTGGCTGGGCGGTCGAAGACCAGGGCGACCTGTCGATCCCGGAGCAGGACGCGCTGCCGCATGCCAACCCGGCGGTCCATCATCTGGCCGAAACCCGGGCATGGATCGAATTGATCGCTGCACGGGCCGAGGCCGCCGCCACAAACAGCGATCTGCCGGTGTTCCTGGGCGGCGATCATTCGATCTCGGCCGGCACCATGGCGGGCGTGGCCGCTCATGCGGCGCGACTGGGTCGCCCGCTTTTTGTGCTCTGGCTGGATGCCCACCCGGACCTGCATTCGCTGGACACGACCGAAAGCGGAAACCTGCACGGGACGCCGGTCGCCTATGCCTGCGGCCTCGGAAATTTTGAGGCTTATCCGCCGCTTGCCCATAAGATCGACCCGACGCGCGTCTGCATGATGGGCATCCGCTCTGTCGATACAGCAGAACATCGCCGCATCCTGGACCACGGGATCGAAGTCCACGATATGCGCGCCATCGACGAAACAGGCGTCGTCGCCCCGTTGCGGGCGTTTATCGAACGCGTCCAGGCGGCCAACGGATTGCTGCATGTAAGCTTTGATGTCGATTTCCTCGACCCCGGGATCGCACCCGCTGTGGGCACAACCGTTCCGGGCGGCGCGACCTTCCGAGAGGCGCATCTGATCATGGAATATCTGTTCGATTCCAACGTGGTATCCTCTCTGGATCTCGTCGAACTCAACCCGTTCCTCGACGAACGCGGGCGCACGGCGTCGTTGATCTGCGACTTGGCGGCAAGCCTGTTCGGCCGCCGTGTGCTCGACCGTCAAACCTGGAGTTTCTCATGACACTGCACCCTCTGCCTTCTGCGCTGGCCTTCGTGCCCTTCGTTTCGGTCGAAAATATGATGCGGCTGGTCAATTCGATCGGCGTCGAGCCCTTCCTCGCGGATCTTGCCCGCACCATCGAAGCGGATTTCCGACGGTGGCAGGAGTTCGACAAGACCCCGCGCGTGGCCAGTCATTCGCAGGACGGCGTGATCGAGCTGATGCCAACGGCCGATACGGAGAATTACGGTTTCAAGTATGTGAACGGCCACCCGAAGAATATGCGCGAAGGCTTTCAGACCGTCACCGCTTTTGGTGTGCTGTCATCGGTTGGCAATGGCTACCCAGTGTTGCTGACCGAAATGACGGTGCTCACGGCACTGCGCACGGCGGCGACCTCAGCGCTGGTCGCACAGTATCTGGCCCCGAAAGACGCGGATTTGATGGCGATGATCGGCAACGGCGCGCAATGCGAATTCCAGGCGCTGGCCTTTCGGGCGCTGTGCGGCATCAACCGGCTGCGGCTGTATGACATCGACCCCGATGCGACGGCGAAAGCCGCACGCAACCTTCGGGCGCGGGGGTTCGAGATCGTCGAATGTCGTTCGGCACAATCCGCGGTCGAGGGCGCGCAGATCATCACGACCTGCACGGCCGACAAACAATATGCGACAATCCTGAACGACAATATGGTCGGAGCCGGGGTGCACATTAACGCTATCGGTGGCGACTGCCCGGGCAAGACGGAACTGCATTCCGACATCCTGAAACGCGCCGAGATTTTTGTCGAATACCCGCCACAGACCCGTATCGAGGGCGAGATTCAGCAGCTCGATCCCGACCATCCGGTCACCGAGCTATGGCAGGTGATGCGCGGAGATGTTCCGGGGCGTCGCCACGCAGACCAGATCACGCTGTTCGACTCGGTTGGCTTCGCGATCGAGGACTTCTCCGCTCTGCGGTTCGTGCACGAGCAGATCAAGGGCACGGATTTCTACGAACCGCTCGATATGCTGGCCGACCCGGATGATCCGCGGGACCTGTTCGGCATGTTGGAACGCGCGAAGTGACATGGCGGCGGTCATAGCGGGACACCACCTGGGCCCCGGAACGCTGGCCACCGATTTTCGGGAAAGTCTGGTAGCGGAGGACCGTTTCGCGCAGCTACCCCCAATTCCATTGGCGACCCTCGCACTGCAGGCCTGAATCAGAGCAGCCCCCTCCTAAGGGGCAGGTTGCAGGTTCGAATCCTGCCGGGGTCACCATAAAAGTCATTTAAATCAAGCAGTTTAGGCGCGATCCCTTCTCGGCGCATGTTCCAGGCTTGCAGAAAATTGCAGGAACAAACCGGAACTTTCAGGTCCCGTCCGTACAAATCCCGTACAAAGCGTTTCCGATCCGTTCCGCAGAAAATGTCAGGTCGCCCTTGACGAATAGCGCCAATGGCGCTAAATTCAAATCATCGCAGGGCAACGAAGCCCGCCATGACAGGAGACAGCGATATGACCACAGCAGAACAGAACCTCGCCGACGATAAGATGCGCGCCGAAATCGCGAAACTTCTCGCCGAGACCAAGCAGATCAACGTGAACACGTTCCTTGCCCCGGCCCTTGCTGCCGCTGGCCTGATGGGCGCCACCGCCGCGCTGGTCAAACTGTTCTTCACATGAGCCCCGAGGAATTCAAGGAGGCCCGGCAAAAGCTGGGCCTCACCCAGTCGGAGCTGGGGCGGATCATCGACACCGCGCCGCAGACCATCCGTAAATGGGAGATGGACGAAAGCCGCAGCACAGCGCGATCCGTCAATCCTGTGGCCGCTCAGGTGATGCGATGGCTTCTAGATGGGTTTCGACCGCCGGAATGGCCTGCACAGTAGCCTCCGACTCGATCTCAACCAAGCGCCTCGACTTCCGTTACGAATTTGCGCCGCACTTCCTCCGATGTCGCACCTGTCACCGTTCCGACCTGATCCAACCTTAGGAAAATACGGCCGACCAGGATACCCGCAACGGCGCCGTCAAAGACTTCGCAGCGGTAGAGGCCCGAGGTGTAGGTGGCGACGATCAAACGCGATGCTCCAGCCATGCGCCGTCGATTGGCTGATGCCCACCCATGCCAGTCCATAGCACCCGGCGCCTGCCACTGGCAGCGTTCTCCTGATACCGCCAAACCCCCGTGTTGCGCACGGTCCGCCATCGAAAGCACTCGCGTAAAAGTTGGATCATCCACGGCTCCTATTGAGGTCAGCCTTTATGGCTTTCCATCCACTCAATCTGTTCCTGAAAAAACTCTGGATCCTGATCGAGACGGATGAAGACGGCCGTTAAAGCCAGTAGCCGATCAGAAACTTCCCGACTGTCCGGTTGATCCGGGATGTAGAGCTGATAGTGCCCAGCACGATCGAGCACCACAGCCGCCTCATCGGCATGAAGCACAGTACCGGTGTCAGAATGAGACATCGTTCCTCCTTTACTGGATATCGTCCCTGTGGCCGGAACCGCCGCAGTGCGGGCAGGATTTCTCCATATCCTCGCACCACCGCTCTTCTTCGCGGCCGTCGCTCTGGAACACGACCGACACAAGGCGAAGCCCAAGGTCGTGCGGAAGATCGAGATGCGCGCAGTGATCTGCCGCGGCCTTCTGCAATCGAATTGCCAGATCATCCATGCCTTCACTCCTTAGCTGGATACGGTTTCGATGCCTGGCGCATCGGGAAAATCGACGCCAGCGCGCAGCAGGCGATCCTCAAGGACCAGGATTCGTCCGGCCATCATCCGCATAGCCATTTCCCAGCCGCCGCCGCGATTCACTGCCTCCTGCAGGTAAAGGCGCACCGCTTTCTCCTCGATGTCGGCCATGCTCCGCTCCTTCGTCAGACAACCGGCTCGTCGGTGTCATGCTTCACGATCAACTCAAGATACCGCTTGACCGGCATCCGCATCAGGTCTTCTGCCGAGTGCAGATTTTCTGCATCGAAGTGCGCGGCAACCTCTCGTGCATGGCGGTCGAGAAGGCGACGCGCAGCCTCTCTATCCGTGAATTTCTCCAAGCCTCGCTCCTATCTAGACCGAGCAAAGCGCCCAGGCTCGCACCAGAAGCGAACCATCACACCTTGCTGTCCTGAAAAAAAGCTGGCAGCGAGCCAGCAATTCTCATGATTGTATTCAGCGGCTTCGTCTGCATCAAAAGTCGCGACGTGTATCCTCATCGTCGGGTCGGTGATGGAATTGCGATAGAGGGTGAAAACGCGGTTACTATCTGCCGCGGCCGCGGAGCTGGCCACCAGAACTAGGATCGCAATGAACCACCTCGACATGCACACACTCCTATCTGGATTCCGCCGAATACATCTCGGCCAGTTTCATCCGCAGAGCATCCTTCGACATAGTGTCGGTCGACAGGACGCCGGGATCTTCAAAATATGCCGCCCCAAGCTGCACATGGTGCCACCGGCCCGGAATAGGCACCCCGTCGACTTTCACGACACCGCCGGTCTCAAGCACAACAGACATGGCCTTGCTCCTGTTTAGACCTTGTTCCTCGACTTGCGGACGTTGGCGGCGTTCTGTTCCTGCGCCACCATTTCCAGCAGGTCGGTGATGTCGTCGCCCTCGGCATAGAGCGCCGATCCATTACCCCGCACTGTGTGGACATAGGCCAGCATACCACAGGACCACAGTCGCATTATGGTCTGCTGCGCGTGCGCGGGCGAAAACCCGATGCAGAGCGGCGTGGCGAAGAAAACTTGATCACCGGCGGGCAGAAACTTCCCCATGGTGTCGAGAAACGACGCGCGGTTTTTCAGCAGCCCGGGCCAGTTCGTGGTACGCTTGCCCGTCACATCGTCCAGGACCAAAGCGCTGATATCGTACCGGCCCAACATCGACTCCGTGACGCCCCAGGCGCGGGCGCGGGCGATCTGCTCACCGCGTGACGGCAGGCGCTCATTGACCGTGACGAGCGCCCATTTCCCGTTGAAGGTGTCCGCTTCCTTACCATCGATCATGCCCTGCCGCTTTCTGTTTACTTTCTGTCTGCGTACAGAAAGCGGTTGCTTGCGTCAACGGATTATGCTTTCTGTATTTGATATGAAAGAGGCTTCGGAGGCCCCATGGTTGCCTACAATTTCCAGAAGCAGTTTGCGCACGCGGTCGAGACCGGCAGCAAGCGCCAGACCATCCGGGCGCGGCGCAAAGACGGCCGGCACGCAAAGCGCGGAGACAAGCTCCAGCTCTACACCGGGATGCGCACCAAAGCATGTCGGAAGCTGAGGGACGCTGTGTGCCATGACGCGTGCCCGATCCTGATCGAAGAGGACAAGATATGGACCTTCGGGCCGCAGGAACTGCACACCGACCTTGAGGCATGGGCAAAGCGTGACGGCTTTGCGACGTGGGCCGATATGCGCGCATTCTTCGAGCAGACCCACGGCCTGCCCTTCAACGGCGTCCTGATCAGTTGGCTTGTGCCGCTGGCAGATCGCCAGTCCTAAAACCGCCGGAGGCCCCCAATGGTCACTATCATAGGCTCAGAAGAACTGACCGCCCGAAAGTCGCACCTGTGCGATAGTTGCCTTCGGAGGATCGAGCCGGGGGCGAGATATCGGCGGGCGCGGTGCGTCGATGGTGGTGACGCTTGGACATGGAAGACCCACCTAGCCTGCCAGAAGGCTGGTGAAATCCTCTGGGACCGCGACATCAGCGGCGAAGAGGACTGCCTGCTCAACGTCTGCGACATGGACCACGAGGATCGAGAAATGATCTACGCCGCCGACCCCGAGACATTCCACGAGGTCTGGCCAGATCGTCCCGCGCCCGGCCAGCCGAAACCAGTCCAGTAGACTCCGGAGGCACCATGACCTTTCAGAAACAAGCTCACGCATGGGCAGTCGCCTGCTTCGGTGAGGAGATCGCCGCAGACAAGTCGGAGCGCGCGCACCGCTTCTTGGAAGAAGCCCTTGAGTTGGCCCAGGCAGGCGGATGCACCGCGTCCGAGGCCCACCAGCTGGTGGACTATGTCTTTGGACGCCCAGAGGGGGATTTGAGCGTGGAGATCGGAGACGTGATGAACACCCTCGCGATATTCGGCACAGCCCACGGCATCGACATTCAAGACGCCGCCGATATCGGTCTGGAACGGTGCTGGGCCAACATCGAAAAGACGCGGGCGAAGCGGGCTGGAAAGCCTTCGTTCTCCCCGCTTCCCGAGTAATCCTAAAAACGCCGGAGGCGGCGCCATGAAACACGAATGGTATGGAACCAGCTTCGTCAGCAGCATTTGCCTCAACTGTGGCCGTAGCGGTCCTGGGCCTATCGACGATTGCCCAGGGCTGCCGCCCGCCGTTGATCTGGACCACACTTCGAACGTGGCAGAGCGGTCCGACGAGGAGCTGGCAGCAGCAAAGAAACGGCTCAGGATAGACCGCTACCGGATTTGCGCTGCGATAGACGCCATCACGGATGTCGAGATTGATCGCCTTATCCGACGCCAAAAATCCAACCGACAACCCGAATCCAACTGATCCCGGAGGCCGCCCCTACTCCCAAGGCCTCACCCAGCCTTTTGGCACCGTCAGAGAATATCCGATCCCATAGTGCCGAACGATAGCCAGACCTTCTGGAAGACGGCGGCGCAGGCGGCTGATCCGGCACCACACCGCATCGTGAAAGTCTTCCGGCAGCTCATCTGGTTCGGGCCAAAGGCGGTCCGCAAAACGGTCGTAGGTGACGATCCATCCGGGCCGCTCCGCCAGCAGCAGAAAAGTCTGGCACTGGCCGTGCGTCAGGCCCAGCTCACGCTGGATCCGAGCTATTTTTTCGTTGTCGGTCATCCGATTGCAGAGAACCCTGACGGCGGCGTATTCGCCCACTCTGCCGGGTCAAGCAGAAGGGTCGCGCCATTGCCGTCAGAACCGCCGACAGTTCCAAGGAGCGGCACGATCTGCGTCAGGTCCATGCCGGAAATATCCAGCCCACCCACGCCTGTTGCCGGGTCCGCTGAGGCGTTGACGTTCCAGTCCGTCATGTAGCTGGCCTTGACCCATAGCAGCCCCGCATCACCGTCCCACGCGATCTGAGCGGTGGCATTGTCGATGATATTGGAACCGACAGAGACGGACCCGCCGGTATACTGGATGTTCGTGCCGAGGATACCAGAGCGCTCGACCCCGTTGGAGCCGCCCGCTTGCGCAGTCGTCGGCACGCCGATGCCAATAAACGATGCGGCATTGATCAATTCGACCTCGAAATACCGCTTTCCACCATTGGACGCGGGTGTCCCGCGCGGGTAGCGCGACCCGGAGGTATTGAGGCGCGTGGCCGTGTCATTGGCCGTATTTGTCGTGGAGTAGGTGAAGTCGCTGGGATTGAATGTCGTGTCGAAAGACCGCACCAAAGCGGGCGTTGTCACCGTGTCGGTCTTGGCGACGGATACCTCACCCGTGGCAAGCTCAAGTGAAACAGACCAATCGACCTCAGTGTCGCCGGGCAGCGCAAGGCTGACACTGAACAGAGTGGTCCCAGCAAACGTGTCTGTGATCGTTACGGTCTGCGATCCGATCGGGCTGTCATCCGACGCATCATAGGCCGAAAGTGTGATGACGCCCGGGTCCGAATAATAGCCGGTGACGGTCAACGTCGTGCCGTTCAGGCTCCCCGATACCCCGACAAGCTGCGGTTTGACCTCGGTCAGCGGGTAGGTCGTGGTAAACCCATCGCCGCCGTGGATCGTCCGCAGGGCCAGCGCCATGGCCCGACCGATCTGCCGCTGTTCATCAGACGTGATATGCGGGTCCGGGCTTTGCGCCGCGATCTTTCCACCCAGATCATGCTCGATGAAATATCTCTTGGCATTGCCGGACCCGTTGTCAGTGATGTTACCTGACAGGTCCACGGTGTAGCGGCACATGCCTTTGCGAGCGGCGTTCAGCGCGTCCGTATAAGGGTCGCGGGCCGAGAGGGTGTCGTTCCAGACCGGGGCAAGCTGCACCACGAAATAGGGCGGCTCGACGCCAAGCACATCAACATCCGACTGATACACCTTTTCGTGCTCAGAAGCGTAGTTGACGATGTAGTCGCTGCCCGTATCCTCCGCCGCACGCGCGGGATTGGTGTCCGCCTCACCCTGCCATTGCCCGGTGCACTGGATATAGACCGGGCGCGTTTCTGCGGCCAGTTCGGCCCGGAGCTGCCGGTTAGCGTAGCATTTGTATTGCCAGCCCCGGATGGTGTCGCTTTCACCCGAATGATAGGCCGCGATTTCTCCCGGCGGCATGAAGTAGCGGATCGGCTTACCGGCGCTCGACGCCTTCCAGAACCAGGTCTCTTCGGCGGTGGCCCAAAGGCCATTGTCCCGAATATCGACCGCGACGCCAAATGACGGACCCACGGGAACCCCGTCACCGATGATGGTGTATTCGCCCTGCGGCGCGCTGATTGTGTCGTCACCGATCACCACGTCAGCATCGCCGTCGTCCATGATGGCATAGGGCACTAGCGAATAGGTCTCAGTCGGGCCAAGCGTGTTGCCGTCATTGTCGGCCTGCCGGATGGTGGGAAAGGCGCCGCGATACTGGGCATCCGTCTGGCCCGGATTGTTGCCAAGCGTGCCTTCATTCGACTGGCCCCAACGCCAGAGCATGGCGATGCTTTCCCCGCCCGCCGAGGCTTCCTGAACCACCACATCATCGGCCAGCGTCGCCGTCCGGCCACCTGCATCTGTCACGCGGATTGAGATCGGATCAGTGCCCGCATCATCCGGCGTGCCTGTCACTTCGCCAGTGTCCTCGTCGACCGACATCCATGCCGCGCCGGAGATGAGCGCATAGGTGTAGGGCGGTTGACCGCCCGCAGCCGTAGGTGTCCAAGAATAGGCGACGCTTTCAGTGGCGTCAGTCGGCGTGCCGGTGAGGGTGAGGGGCACGACATAGCGCCGCACCTGCGCCGACAGGTCTCCCAAAGCAAGGGTGATGACATCGTCGCCGGATGCAGCGATCAGGCTATCGTCGCCACTACCTCCATTGTCAGAGGTGATGACCACTGCATCCGCCGGCGCATATGGCAATGCATCAACGTCGGCCGTGATCGTATCGGACGAATTGAAGACCGACCCGATCGAACCGTTGACCAAAGATTGCAGGCGGATGCTGCCGCCGCTGGGACGCCCCAGACCAGAAAGACCCTTACGCATGGGACACCATCGCCGATGTCGTGCCGCTGATACCCCGGGCCCAGACGCGGTTGGCGCCGGACACGCCCAGAAACGAATCCGCCAAGCTTATTCGCACCTCACCAGAGCCAGGAGCATATACATAGCCCGTGACTTCATCGTTGGGCTGGGTCGCTCCGACAGTCGCGTTCACGAGCATCGCGTACCCCCCGGCGTTCTGGAAGCTGATCTCCGTAACGTCGTTGGCGGTCAGTTGCGTCCATTCGTCCGTCGGGACGGAGACGTTTGTGTTTCTGGGCATTCAGGCCTCCTGAAATGAAAAACCCCGCGCGAGGCGGGGCAGGGTTGCTGTCAGAACGCGGCAAGCGGCCGGTTTATTTCTGGATGGGTCACTTGGTCAGCCGGGAGACCCCGACCACACCGAAAATCGAAATGATGATGAGGCCCGACCACTCATCCAGCGGCGGCGGCAAGGCGGCAATGGTCCAGGACTGAGGATAGGCGCATCCGGCGCACCAGAGGATCGAGTAGACGATCACGGCGGCGAACCACATGCCGAGGGGCAGGGCGAAGATCAAGGTAAGCCAGAAACCTCCGGCCTTCATCCAGTCGGCGCGGGCCCGGTAGTGCTCCCGCACGATATCCGCCTTGATGCGTTCCCGATCGGTGGATGCTGCGATGCTCTCATCTACGGTTCGCAGGACGCGATCAAGGATACTCCCTGTCAGAAGTCGCGACAGCCAGGCCAGCATGATCACGCGTCGCCCTTCCGGGGCATGAGGGTTCGAAAGAGCAAGATCACCGCGGCCACCAGCAGCATGGCCACCGCACCATATGCCAGTCCATCGTATGCCAGCGGCGGCAACAACTCTTTTATCTGACCCGCTGCAGCCACCACACCGCCGACCCCGCCCGCCGCACCGATCACCTTGCCAAGCTTGTCCGTCGCCGCCTCCTTGGGCGTTTCCTGTGCTTTCGGTTTGACCCCGGCCGCGCCGAGCGCTTCCCAGGTGCGGCGCCCGACGACACCATCCACCGGAAGACCTGCAGCGGCCTGAAACTCGCGCACCGCAGAATCCGTCTCCCGCCCGAACTCCCCGTCGACTTGGACGCCGACCAGACCTTGAAGTCGGCGAACGTCACCGCCGGCGCTTCCCAGACGAAGGACCACAGGTGAAGCGCGACCGGTGAGGTTGCGGTAATGTGCTTCCATCTTCCGGGCATAGGCGCCGCCCTGACCGCCGCCGTTGTAGCGGGTTTCGATCCGTTGCCAATCATGCGCCCGGATCGCACTGTCGAGCCCCCACGACGTCACCAGAGAGACGAAGGCTTCGAGGTGTGTTTCCTCCGATGCGGCCATGTCTCTCACCATGTCGAGCGCCGAAGAATAACCTGCATCTGCGGCGTTGAAGCCCATGATCTGGGGGCCGCCCCAGCTGGTGGCCCGCAACGTGGCCTCTGGGTGCTCCGCAAAACTGTCCCGCAGCATTTCCTCGCGGTCGGCTGCGTTGATCTTCAGGCTTTCCCTCCAGGTCATTGCTGAACCGGGCATCTTGTGCGGCTCGAACCGACGCTCCAGCGTCCCATCCGAGCGAAAACCACGTCCCGCGCTCTCCGTCATCCATATTGCCTGGATGGTCGCTTTCTCGCAGCCAAGCTCGCGCGCAGCGCGATCAAAGGCGCCTGCCGGCATAGGCCGGGCGGCGCCTCTCCAAGGATAGGTCATGTCTTTCTCCATGAAAAAGCCCGGCGCGATGGCCGGGCGGTGGAAATGCATCTCTTTCTGGATCAGCGGCGGACAGTCCGATCCTCGATCCGGACAAGACGGTCGGATGCCTTGCGTACCTCCGCCCGCGTCTCTTCTTCCTCTTCCAGAAGCCTGACATGGTCCTGAGCCAGCTGCTTCTGCCCGACCTCAAGCGCCGCTAACCGCCGATCAAAACTGGCCTGCTGCTGCATGAGAAGATCGGCCTTGTCCTTTGGTTCTTCGACCTTCTTCGCGCTGCGCTTCGCCGCGGTCAGGATCACGCCGATGATGCCAGCGATACCGGCGCAGGTTGCTGCAATTTGTTCGGGCGTGAAGTTCTCAGGGCTGATCTGAAAGGCCATTTTCCACCATCGGCAGGTACTCATTGATATTGGGCTGCTGGTTCTGCCAGAAGGCGTCTCGGGCGGCGCGGAATAGGGTGGTTCCGAGGCATGGCACCATGAAAAACCCGTAGGTCAGTACACCGGTAGACGTCGGCGCATCGACCCAGAACCCGATGGTGAGGAACGAATAGGCAGCGAGGTTCAATGCGGCCATGACGGTCCGGGCAAGCGGCGTCCACCACCGGGCCCCATTGATCGCCAGCGCCAGAAGGTGCACCGCTCCGATCGCAGCAAAAACATAGCCCCAGGCCACCTCACCCATCACGCGATGCATCCAGTCGAGAGACTTGGATAGGATGAACTCAGGCGAGGCGACACCGATGCCGAAGGCCAGGGTCGCGAAGGCGACATGCCATTCGAGCGCCCGGTCTTTGTAGCGGATTCGCCAAGGCATTAGATCACCGGTCCGCCGTGTGCCGTCATCCACGACTTGATGCCGGAATAGATTTTGTCGATTTGGGCGGCATTTGCGGCGATGTCGTAAACCGCCAGCCCGGCCACGGCACAACCACCTGCGACGTTGCCATTCCAGTCGCGACCAACCCGGAAAGCACGCGGGTTCTGTGTGCCCGGCGCAGACCCGTTGACGTAAGATCCAGTCGATACCAACATGGCGCTGTCCGCTGCTCCCTTGCGATAGAGCGCCATGCCCGAGGGAGACCAGACCGAAGCCATGAACTCCCATCCGCCAGCAGACAGTCCGGGCGCCCGCGACACTGTATCAGCAGACACGCCCCCGGCGTAGGTGTGCATTTGCATGGTGCCAGCGGCCTTATCGACCTCCATCTTCAGGCCGGGCGTGGTCGATGTGTTGTACGACGACGCGGGCACGCCATCCTCGCCGTTATCCAGCCATTTAACCACCGCCGCAATGGTCAGTGATCCGCTCACACCGGACTCCAGCACTTCCTCGTCGGTGTAGGGCAATGTCCACCACGCAACCTGATCCGGCTCCGCATAGCTGCCCGTCAGCGGCGTTACCAGCCCGTGCATGGTGGCGCGCTTTCCCCGCAGCGAATAATCATAGCTTGGGTCTTCCGGGTACGCATGCCCAAACATGCCCGCCCACTTTAGAGCACCAATCGGTGGCCAGCTTTCGCCGTAATATCCGATACCGCTTTCGCTGAAGTCAGCGCCGGGAATGATTGTCTGTATTGCCATGGTGCTGCCTCCTCAGGCGTCGATGTCAAAATGATGGATGGGCGCCCAATGCCAGAGCGCGTAATCGTCACCCGATATCCCGAATGTCGCGGCATCACTGTCGCGCATGTTGCCGCGTGATCCTGTGGTGCGCCCAGCGTTTACGCCAGTGGCCCCGCCCTGCCATGCATACCGGACCTGTATGTCAGCGGCAGGAAGATCGGCAGTCATGGTGATCTGCACGAACCGCCGCGCCACCACCGCAACCGATGCGATGGTCAGCGCCAGATTGCTGTCGCGCCGATAGACCTGATACCCGCGCGCCGCCAGAGCCGCGACATTCGTGGTGTCGATCACCAGCGGCTCGACCGGCACGTCATATTCAATCTGGATTGTCCGGGCGCCCTGCACCCACGCCCGGATCGGACGAATATACTCGCCGTCCATTCCCAGCGACACACGCGCCACTGCGCGCCCGATCATCGCGCCGCACCATTTGACCTCTTGCGCAGTGGCCAAATGCGACCCGACACCGCCGCCATCGCCGTATTCGTACTGATACATCGTGCCGCCGAATACGTAGTTCGGGTCAGAAATGCACCGTTCCAGCACGGCCTCGGCGAGTGTCGGATAGCTGTTTCCGTAGTACTGATGCGACGCCACCTGTGTCATCACCATGACCAGCGTCACGGGATAGCCCAGAGCGGCTTGCGCATATGCCTCGGCGGGTCGGCGGATATCGTCCTCAATCCGCCGCAGCCAGATTTCAGGATTTTCGGTATTGTCGGCCTCGCCCTGGGTGTACGCCATCGGCAGGACGCCCACCGTGATCCCCTGCGCGTCGGCATAGGCCGCGATCGCGTCGATAGCAGTGGTGATGCGATACCAGTATGCGCCGTTCTGCCCCAGCTCGTCGGCCCGTCGCCCGCTTTCACAGCAGTTGATCGACACGACCTGATCATATGCCGCGCTGAACACAAACCCGGCCTCGTCTGCAAATGCCGACAAAAAGCTCTCAGCTACGCCCCGGCTCGCCTCTTCGGCGGTTCCGATGGTGACGTGATCGACCAGCTCATCCATGTAGGTTTCCGGATCGGCCCAGGCGGTAGACGATGGAACCGTGCCGCATTCAAACATTTTCAGATTTGGAACTGGCGTCGTACTGATCGGTGTGGTCGAAAACCCTCGGAGCACCGATTGCCCGTAGAGGATCAGGAACGCCGTGCCGCCAGTCAGACGCGCCCGGTCGAGGTCGCTGTCGGCGGTAGCGCCGATCTCAGCACCGTCCGTCGACATGCCCGATATGGCATAGCCAGCCGCATCCACGATCACATGGTCATAAGCATCCGTCTCGGACCATGATCCGGCGGAGCGGGTAGTGCCGTCCAGAAAATCGACGCGGGTCGCATAGCCATTGGCGTCAACCCAGACCGATCCGTACGCGTCGGTGTCAATGAGTCCCGGCACCTTGTCCGCATCGGCCTTGAGTGCATCAGCGGCGATGCGGGCGTCAGTTTCAGCGGTCAGCGCAGCCGCGTCCGCTTTCAGGTTCAGCGCGGCCTGCTGGGCGGTGCTGACCGGCTTGCCCGCATCCGACGTGTTGTTGACGTTTCCGAGGCCGAGGCTTTCCTTTGTGACCTCGACCAGCCATCCGGCGGGAAGCTCTGCGGTCTTGGACCAGGCGCTGCCGTTGTACCTGTAAACGCCATTGTAGCTGGCGGTTCCATCCTCCAGCACAAACCCGGTATCGCCGTCTGCCGGGGCGGTGGCATAGAGCTGCGCGCGGGTGTCCTCAAAGAACATCGCGCCAGTCAGCGCCGCCTGTGACTGCATTTCTTCCAGCAGCTGCGTCAGCAGAACCGGGTCAATCTGATGCGTGGACGAAACAGGATTGCCCTGCACCACCGTGCGGACGGGTAAAGCGACCATTGGTTAGCCTCGATTTATGGAACGGTGACGGTTTCCGGGCCGAGCCCGGTTGCGGGCAAGGTGCCCGTGTCATCCGGCTTGCCGGATTGGTTGATCGGTACGATCCAGTAACTCTGATCGCCGGATGCAGGGGCCGGGTCGGTGTAGCCGTCCGCATTGGACGGGATGCCGAATTCGGTATGGATCAGGGACGCGTCTGCAAAATCTGTACTGTCCAGCGCGCGATAAATGCGCGTGGCGTAGTAATTCGGATCATTCGGAGCCGTGAAGGTCAGATCCACATCCGCGCCGTTCAAGGTGGCCGCGAATGCCGTATGCGCGACGGGCGGGGTTGAATTGGCCACAGCCCGCACGACGATCGGAACGTCGGGCTTCCAGTCGGATGACCGCAGCGCGGATGTGCGGTTGCGAACCTGCGCTTCATAAAGATTGCCGTCCACAAGCCCCGTTGTCGCCTGATACGATTGGCCTGTCGGAACGGTGACAATCTGCCAATCGGACTCCCCGCTGACGCGGATGTGAATTTGCTGGGTCAGGCTTTCGTCCTGATCATCAAATGACCAGAGGATCGCCTCTCCATGAAGCGCCGATCCGGAAAGGCCGGTCGGCGCGGGAATCGTGTCGTCATTTGCGACCTTCTCAAAAACGGGTCGAGCAGGTTCATCAGCTGCCCCGTCCGGCTCAAAATCTTCTGCGGTCACCGAATTGGCGACGATATCGAAGCTTGCGCCACCTTCATTCCGCCAAAGCTCGCCGACCTCAAAGACTTCATCGATCCCAAGTGCCTGCACCCGCACGAACCGATGACCTCTCAAGAAATAGCCCATCATCCCGAGTGTGCCCCGAAACTGGTATTTCGGACGTTTGACCTTCGCGATCCTGACGTTCAGGCGCCACGCCTGATTGTGGCTCGATACCAGGTAAAGGTTCGGCTCTTCGCGCACCTGCCGGGATGTCGCGTCGATCACAAAGGGGCCGGACGGTGCCTCCCGCCAGGCATTGGCCGGTTCGACGTATTTGCAGGCAACCTCCGTCGGCGCATTGCGTCCCCATCCGCCCTCTGTGAATTCCACGCTGAGAAAATCGTCAGCCGTCAGCGTAATCGTCGGCTCCTCATACCGACCGACCCTGAACCCGACCTTGCCGTCAGCCCGCTCATACATCCACGCATCGCAGGCGGCTGCGATCTGCGCCCGCTGGTCTTCGAATTCCTGATCATCGCTGATCTTGCCGTCGATCCGCCATTTCGGCTGCGTGCCGCCGTCGCCATTCGACACGGTCACATCCGATGCGTCGGCTTCGCCGGCCACCTCATCCCAATCGACGCCTTGCCCCATGCCGACAATCCAGTCGGCAAGAATAAGCCCCGCGTTCCGCGTAAACCCTGTGCTATCGGTGCGCGGATCGTAGATCGTGTCTTTGCCATCGAATACCGGCGTATAGGCACCCTGGCGCCCGGTCGGATAGATTTCACTGAATTTGCTCTGAGACGGACGCTTGGCCCAGATATGGGCGCCGGTCAGACCTGCAAAATCAAAGGCGCTCGTCACTTCCGCGAAGCTGCTGACAAGCTCCGGATCAGCGGTCTGTCCGGGCTGGCCGAGAAATGGACGAATGCGGTAATATCCATCCATGGGCGGCGTCGTCACGACGCCATCGCCGTCTATCTCGACCTCCCGTTCGTCCAGGTAATGCGTGACGATCTGGTGGCAGGGATGTGCCGCCAGCAAGGGCGAATAGTGCCGCTTCGCGCCCGTCGTGCCGGTCACGACATCCGTGCTGTTTTTGAACCCGGTGAAGCCCAGCGGCCCGCCATGGCGCCCCCGCCCGTAGGCGGTCACGGCATATGTGACCGGCTGGGCGAAATTCGTCAGCGTGGCCGACGGCTCCTGTGTCGGCTGCATGAGCGCCGATGACAGATACGACAGCCCGATCGACAGCAGAAATCGCCCGCCGATGGTCCCGAAGAACCCCGACGTGACATAAGCAGATGCTGTCAGGCCGGCGGTGAAAGCCCCGCCAAGAGTGCCACCCAGAACAGACGAACCGTATACGCCCGCCGCGAAACCCTGCACAAACCCCAGCACCGGCCAAGCCTTTGCCTGTGTTGGTGCGGTCATGGCGGTGGTTGCCAGCAATGCACCGATCAGCAGGCTACGCCTCATAGCCGACACTCCAGAATGCCAAAACCTCAGCCATGGACGGGTGCCGCGTAACCGTGCCGTCCGGCCCCTTGCAGCCCCAAAATTTACCCGTCCAGATACCGCCCACCGGGCGCGGATGATCAGGCAATTTGATCAATGCCACGTCGCCGGGGCGCAGCTCATTTCCGCGCATGATGCCCGCCCGTTGAAAGCGGCTGTCCAAAGTGCCAACTGGATCGGAGAAGAAACGCGTGGCGCGCTGGCACGTTCCCGCGTCCGTATATGTGAACCGATCCGCAGCTGCCGGGTCCACGCCCCGCACGGCATTGATCCAGTCGCACAGGACCATGATGCAATCGGTCTCCCCCCAGATGAACGGAAGGCTCATCCAGCGGTTCAATTCAGCATAAAGTGGCGTCATCCGAAGAGCTTTTCTTCTTCGAAATTTTCAGTCGGCATGAAAGACAGGGACGGATTGGCAGAGCCGATCAGCTTGGCATGGCCGTCCGTATTGTAGGCGATGCGCTTGGCGCTGCGCCGATCCTCTGTCCAAGGCTCAAACCCGACTGTGATGCTGCGCTCCGCAGCCCCGGCCCCGGCAAAGGTCAGCGTCCGCATGGTCCGCGTCATGTGCAGTTCCGGCGGCAGGGTCGGCGCGTGGAATTCGGACATGCTGCGGATCGGCTGCAGATAGAAAGAAATCGGGCGATCCTTGATGTAGGCCAGCCCGAGTTCGCGAATCTGGCCGACAACATCAACGTCCGATGGGTCTTGAATGAACGACATTTCGATGGACCCGGAAGGCGCCACCCCGTCGATCGCGCTTTGCAGGCGTGGCACGCTGATGAGCGTGGAGCCGTACCAGGTTTTACCATTGATGTCCGTAAACACCCCATCCGTTCCCGCGATGAACCCGAAGTCGCCATCGGTCGTATTTATGTTCACCAGGTCCAGAAAACCGACCAGCCTGTCGCGCGGATTCCATTGCTCAATCGTCAGGGTCATCGGCGCAGAACCTCTTGAACGGCAAGGCTTGGTGTGCTGTGGCGATCCGGTCCGTAAGACGCCATGCCCTGAGATTCATCACGCATTTCAAAGCGGCCATGGCCCTGCATGTTGATCACGCCGCCATCCTCGATTGCCGTCGCAAGGCGGACGACACCGATGTCGTAAAGCGTGCCGGATACCGGCTGCGTCCAGGTCACCTGAAACGGCCAGTCTTCGGCGCTCATAATCTGGCCATCTACTGGCGCGATCCCGCAGGGGGAGACATCAATGCGAAATTCGGTGGCACCAGCAGCTACAGCGCCAACCGCAAGCGCCATCGGTACATAGGCGATGCCGTTGCCCGTCGTCAGGTACTCACCATTCCCAATCTGGGCGCCGTTTGGTGACAGGGCGCCCGCAGCGGCCTGCCAGTCGAATCCGATCGGATCAATGAGCGGCAGTCGAAACACGCCAAGACGGCCCTGCGCCTGACCGATGATCGCCCGCCATCGCCGCACCAGGTCATTGTGCAAAGTCATCTGAGGTTCGCCGATCCATCGCGGAAAAGCATTCACGACCCCCAGCGGATTGCCCCCGATTGAAACCCCGCTTTCCTGACCCCGCCAGTCGATCTGCCAATTGAATTCTGTTTGCCGCAGAAGATCACGCGGCACTGTGATGATCGGGCGTTCCATCAGCCTGTCGTGCCCCGCTCCTGATAGGCGGACAGATTGCCGCCAAGCTGCCGCTGCTGGGCTTTCGACCCTGCGGACATGACGCGTGTCGAAACGCCCGCGACAAACGGCATGAGGTTGCCGTTATTATCGGCAGAGACGCCCACGGTCACATGGACGTTTTGCCCCGCACCCTCCATCATCCGCTTGCTGAGCCCATGGGGAATGATCCGTGTGCCGCGAGGCAGGTCGACAATTTCGCCTCCGCGCTCGTTGATGGATGTCAGGCCGCCGCGCCAATAGTCGGTTCCTGTCGCATTAGCTCCGATCCCGAGCCCTGACAGAATTCCACCAAGCCAGCCGGATGATCCCTTGAAAATCGACTGGAACGCGTTGTCGAGCACGATGTCAGCAAGCTTTCCGAGTATCTGCCCCAGCATGTCTTTGAACGACGCAGCGCCGGTCACAAAATCTTTGAAAGCTCCCGTAATGCTCTTTCGCCAATCTTCCGTCGATTGTTTCAGACGTTTCAGCCCGTCGTTGATCCGTGTCTGCTCCGCGATGGCCCGACCAGCACCGCTGTCGACGGAGACACCTGCTTCGCGCTGATTGCGCCAGATATCAGCGTCGAGGTCGGACATGTTCAGGGTCGCAGCAAGTTCTGCGGCCTCTTCCTTCAGACGCTTCATGACCTCCTGCAATTTGGTCAGCTTCTCGGCTGCGCCACCCTTGCCACCGGCCGATGTACCGAAGTCGGTTACGGATGTCTCAGCTTCTTCGGTGTTCTTTTCAACCTCGATAACCTCGAGGTTCAGCGCCTTAAGTGCTTCCTTGGCCTTACCGAACCCTGAAGACGCCAAGGCACCCGCCTCTTTCCTGAGCCGCGCTGATGCCGACGCTGCTGCCTGAGCCTTGGCATCGTATTCGGCCATCTCGGCTGCGGCCAAGCCGCTCACAGCGCTGACAGACCTGCCGATTGCTGCGACGCCTGGCACTACCGAAGCCTCGAGATCGGCCCCCAGCCCACCGAGGAAACGCGACCAGGCCTCGGCAAGTCCGCTCATCAGGCTGAAGAAAGACGATCGAACTAACTTCCAAATGGATGCGAGGGCGGCCGGAATTGACTTAGCTGACGTCTTGATCCCGTCCCAGACCCCAACGGCGACATCCCTAAGGAGGGCCAGCGCGTTCCCAAATCCGCCTGTTGCGCGTACCAGCTCCACGAATTTGCCGAGAAGCCATCCGGCGCCCACGATCAGCGCCCCGAAACCGGTGGAAATGATTGCGCGGCGAAGCACAGCAAAGGCCCCAGCCAGACCTTTGATCCCGGCGCTCGCCAAAGCCGATACGCGAGATTGCGCTCCAAGCGCCATCTCCAGAGCAACCGATTGTGCAACTGCCTTCGCCATGGCCTGCACGGCGGTGACGCCGACAGACACAGCATATCGACCGGCGAAAACCGTCGCCGCGACGACAGCGGTGCCGATCATCGTGTTCAGGACGTCAGAGATCATGCCCGCATTCTCGTTGATCACGGTGGCTACGGCCGTCACCGCAGCGCCAAGGGCAACGATCGCTGGTGCGGCAATCGCGCCCAGAGAATTCCGCATACCGGTCGCGGCCAGGCTCATCTCGCGCATCGCGTCTTTCGCTGCGTTCAGCCCCTGCAACGTCTCGCCGCTCATTATCGCGCCGACCTTCTGGGCCCGGGCTGCGTACTCCGCCATGCCCTTACCGCCATCTTTCAGCAGCGGCAACAGGACGGTCGCTTCCGATGCCATCGCTTCCATGTAGAAGGTGAACTGTTGCTGGTTCACACCTGCCTTCTGCAGCGTGTCAACGTAGAGCTGTAAGGCGTCTGGGCCGGAGAGGCCGCGAAACTGGTCAGCGGTCACTCCGACTTTGGGCGCGATCTCCTCAAAGAAGTCTGCCATCGGCCCGCCGCCGGTCGAAAGGAAGTCGCCGACACGGTCGTTCACGTCCTTTAGGATATCGGCCAGTTTGCCCTGCTCGATCCCGACCGTCGCCGCTCCGGCCGCCCATTCCTGGAACTGCTGCGCATTAGTGCTCGACAGGCGAGAAAAGCGGGTGATCTCATCCGCGCTGTTCGCGGCGCCGATCGCCAAGGCCGTGAAGGCCGTGCCGGCCGACGCCGCCATGCCAGCTGCGAGCTTTCCGATCCGGGCCGCGGTCTGGGCCATCGACGAACCGGCCCGGCCGAGCCCCTTGTCGAACGCGGCACTGTCCAGCCCCAGGTTGACCCTGAGATTGCCGATGATGCTCTTCATGAGTGGTTCCTATTCAGCGCCGCGTCGACCTTGTCCCAGGCCTCGGACCAGCGACGGATTTCCACCGCGCGGTCCTTCTCGCCAGTGACGAACTCCTGCAAGTCGGGCAACCGGTCCACGCGGAGAAGCATGGCGGTCAGGTAGGACGACAGGCGCGCCTCCTGAGCGCGCCGGTCCTGGGCTTGGGCGACGCCGCGCAGATGAACCGCGTAAAGTCCCGGCGTGAGCGTCCAGAAGTCGGACGGCGGCATCCCAGCCGCCACCCATAGTTCGAGGAGATAAGCGACGGTTACGCGTCCGCCGCCGCCGCGTTTCCCGCGGCAGGATCCATGCCTTCGGTGGCCGTCGACTGCAGGTCCGAGAAGATGCTCATATCCTGAGAGAGGATGCGACCGGCATCCTCGGCCGTCAGTTCGGGATGGTTCTGCTGAAGCGCAGCGTGGACGATAGCCCGAAGCTCGAAGCCGGAGGGCGACTTCCCGGCCTCCCACGCCTCGGCGCTGTCGAAGAAGTTGACCTTCGCGGTCTGCTCGAAGTGACAGATTGCGTTGAAGTCCAGGACGAAACGCAGGTCCTTGCCGTCGATCTTGCGCGACGTGGTGCCATAGAATTTGCTCATGAGATGACCCGATCGTTGGTGGCCTGACGCGCCATGATCTTCAGCGCAACCGACACCATGCGCTTGTCGCCGACCGTGCCAGTCGGGTTGAAGCTGTTCACATAGCCCTGATAGGTTCGCCGCGCCGCCGGGGTGGCGCCGCCGGTGTTGAACTCGATGAGGACAACCTCGCTCGTGCCAGCGGCCGTCAGGCCGGACAGCTCTTCCAGCAGAACGTCACCGTCATCAGTCGGCCAATACTGCTTGTCGAGCGAAGAATCGGCCACCGGAAGAAGGCCGGGCATCGTTTCGCGGGTCCGACCGGGCGACTGCATGTGCGTCACGTCGATATCCTCGGGCACCTGATCCGGGAACGGCAGGTCCTCGAGACCGAGGATCTGGGTCCAGACCGGCGTCTCGCCGCGCCCGATCCACATTTCGTACTGATAGGCAATGTCTGCCTGGCTTACGGCCTCAACCATTGGTCTGTCTCCAGTTGATGTTGAAATCGAGGCTCACGCGGAACGGGCGCTCCGCCTCATTGGTGCCGCCGTCGCGGCTGTCGCGTGTGCTCGCCAGGAACACACCTTTGAACCCGTCGGCGCGATATCCGTTCAGAACGGCGATCACGGCGCGGGATACGGTCTTGGCGCTTGCGTAGGTTTCACCGTAGCAATCCACCTGGACCATCCCCATGAACAGACCATCGGGCCCCTGCATGGTCATGCCCTCGGCACCCCCGACAGTGTTCAGCACAATGTTCGGATACGCGGTGCCTTGCGGAGTAACGCCCCAGTCGACACGCTCCCCAACGAGACCAGAGATTCCGGTCTCTCCACGCAGGAGCTCACGGAGCTCTTCTTCCATCGTTCACTTTCCTCGGGCGGCGCGGGCCGCCGCGCGAGCCACTGCCTGGTTGATTTGATCGGACAGCGTCACCTTCAGGCGCTCGATCGTCGGCTTCGCCTCCATGGCGAATGCCGGGCGCATGAACGGCTGCGGTGCGTGGTGACGGGTCCCGAATTCCTGAAACGTCCCGTGGAAGGCAATCTTGCTCGGGCCTACATATGCGACCACCGCTGAGCGGGTTGCCTTGTCAGCCCGGCGCGCTGCGACAAGCGCCGAAGCGGCATCCGATCGACTGCCGCCTGCGCGCATGGTCTTGGCAAATGCCGCCTTGCCAGCGTCAGCACCTTCCGCCTTGGTCCCGACGCCAATGCTTTCCCGCAAGTCATAGTCTAGGTCGATCGTATTTGGATCATCCGGTGCCAACGCGCGGGCCTTGGCCGCCATCGGCTCTGCCGCTTCGATCAACGCCTTTTGCATGACACGCCGCGCGGTCGCCTTCGGCAGATCATTCTTAAGGACGCGATCAAGTTCTTTCAGCCCGTCGATTCTAACCGTCTTACGCATTGTCGCGGTCCAGCTTCGCCACTGCGGTGATCTCGATCCCGTCCAGCCGGCCGATCTCTTTCAGACCGACTATTTCCCATTGAAGGCCGTCGCTCAGGAAACGATCCTTTGGCGTGATCCCTCTTGTGAACGCCGAGGACCTGACGCGGAACCGAGTCGAGAGCTCAGCTGAAACGGCCCCTGCCTTTGCCTTCTCCCCATCGCTGACATCTCGGCGCGACGCCCAGACGGGTGCGCCATGGTCTTCCCAGTTCTCACTCTTCGTGAATCCGTCATCAAGCGGCGTCGCGCGGCGGAATTGCAACCGGCGGTCGAGGTCACCCGCCTTCACAGCAACCTCCACCGAAGTGCGGAAATCATCGCATTTGCTGCCATCGGAAGGGGCGCGCTGGTATCCCCAACCGCCTCGCGATTTCGATACCAGTGAGCCACCAGGGCGGAGATGGCGAACTCACAGGCCGGTAGCTGTTCTGCAGGCATGGCGCAGGAAAACTCGACCCAGCCAGGCTGGGCAAGCTCGACCTGCCACCCTCGCGCGGCGATCAACGTCGAAACGGTGGTGGCGGAGTTGTCGTCATAGGATACATCGACCGTGTCACCGCAATCTGGCATGGGCAGCACGATGCAACCCGCTTCCGGAACATAGACCTTCCATGTCTGCGGCATGATCGCCCGACCGAGGATACCTCGGTATCCGTCGAGATAGCCCACTGCCGCCGAGATCAGACCCGAGACGAGATTATCCTCGGCATCATGATCAATTCGTGCGTGCAGTTTTGCCTCATCGAGCGTGACCGGCATACCAGCAGGCCCGGTGACAAGGATCGGCACGAGCGTCACGTTCAGGCCTTCTTATCCGTGGTGGCAGGGGCGGCTTTATTCTTGGGTTTCGGCGCAGCCTTGACCGGCGACAGGACACCTTTGGCGACCAAGTGCGCGACCTCCGCTTTCGTGGCATCACGCGTGTCGCCGACCTTATAGGGCCGGTCTCCCAGGTGATCCCGTTTCACATCAAACTTTGCCATGACACTCTCCTTTCGGCTCACAGAGAGGGCGACCGCTTGGTCGCCCTCCTTCGTAAACCGACAGCGGGATATTAGGCGACGAAGCCAAGGTCGCCGTAGATGAAGGCCTCCGGACGGTAGACCGCCAGCGCCAGCCGCTCCTCGCAGAGCATGGTCACGAGGTTCTTCACGAAATCGTCCTCGTTTTCGGTGGCGATCTCGACGCGTGCCTGCCAGCGATCAAACACCTGCGCACCCAGCTTGAACGCACCGGTGAGGAATTTGTCGACCGACATCGCCTGCGTCGCGACGACCGGCAGGCCCCAGAGCATCGGCTGTGCGGTACCGGACGGATTGCCGATGATATAGCGGCCCTCGCTGTCCTTGGTGAGCTCGATCCGGGCCCAGTCCGTGGGGTGCATCACGTGGCCAGTTGCGGGGTATTCCGCCAGAGCCGCCTGCAGCATCGCGAGCCGCATCGTGTCGATCGCGGTTGCCGACCCCGGGGTGAACTCCGCCGAATAGGCCGTGGCCTGCGGAACGATACCCAGCAGGTTCTGGCCGGTGCCATCGCCATTCAGCAGCTGCTGCTCTTCCTGGAACGCCAGGCCGTAGCGGAGACGGCCGTCGATATAGGTGCGGAGCTGGGCCGCATCGTCGAGGATCTGACGGGACGCCTTGGCGGTATGCGCGATTACTTTGGCGGTCGTCGACACCAGCGCCAGCTTGATGTCCGACTGCGGTTTGGCCGCGCCTTCGGCCACCGGGGCGGCATTGTTGTTGAACCCGGTTTCACGGACATATTCCAGCGTCGAGCCGTCCATCTGACCCGGCGTCAGGAGATCACGAATGGTCATACGACGATCATTAGGCGCAACGACGCCCGGAAGGCGCGTTTCGTTGACCACCGCACCGGCTGCGCCGGCCGTGTCGGTCGTGGCCGAAGTGATCGTTGCCTTGAGCAGCATCTGTGCCTTACCACGCTTCTCTTCGCTATCGATCAGCGCTTTGACGTTCTCCGCCTCGATAAACTGCTGGCCGAGTGACTTGGCCTGAGCCGCGTCGCGCTCGAAATCCGCCGCCCGTGCAAGCTTCTGCTCCATGGTCGTGACCTGATCGGCCAGACCATTCATTTTTGTCAGCAGTTCATCGGCAGTCTCTTTGACCGCATCTGACGTTTTGACGCCCTTTGCGGCTTCGGCAATCGCCTTCTCAGCAAGTTCTTTGACTGCATCGTTTGCCTTGGCGTATTCCGCCTTGATTTCGTCGGCGAGCTCTTTCACCGATTTCGTTTCGTTCAGGGGCATAGCGCCCTCCTATGATTACATGATGGGGGATTACCCGCGCAGCGCTTCCAGGAAGCTGCGGGTCTCGTGTGCCGCATCGGCCGGTTCCCCCGACCCCTTCAGGTGGACGCGTGCGGCACGCTCCGCCTGTGAATTCGAAAAGCCCAAGGACCCCTTGAGCAGTGTCTCGAATTCGCGCTCCGTCAGCCGGTCCCCGGCCCGGAGCTTTTCCATGATCTCATGCGCTTCCTTCGCTGCCTTGACGGAGGTGATGGTCGCGTTTTCGTTGGCGCCGATCGAAACGACGGAAACTTCGTAGAGATCCAAGGCCTTGAGGAACCAAGTTCCGGTCTCGGTATCGACTTCGTATTTGCGAATCCGATAACCGATCGAGAGGCCGTCGATATCCCCGTGTTTAAGATGCTCGTAGGCCTCGCGACCGCGCTCTACGTCGAGGTTCAGCTTCCCTCGCATCAGCAGCCCGGTATCATCCTCTTTCGCATCCAGCCACTTTCCGATCGGCTTGTCTCTGTCGTGCTGCCAGAACATTTTGGGCATCGTGCCCTTGGACTTATGTTCTGCAAGGCTTTCAGCATAGGCGCCGGCCACGATGACATCGCCATCGCTGTCCGGCTCGCCGCCAAACGTAGACCCATAACCCTCGAATTCGCCGGTGACGTCGTCCATTTCTTTAATCGACAGCACCGCTGCCGCGTCCTTGTGCATCGCGATCATTGGTCGCCCTCCAGTTTGGCCGGTGTCTCGGTGATTGGAACGTATTGCATCTGCATCCGAGGTACGTCGCCGCCCGGTTTCAGCGGCAAATTCTCAAGACGGCACACATCATTGATGGTCATTGCACCAATTGTCGTCATCGCTGTGTAGTAAGCTGCGCGTCCGGCGCTATCGCCTCGGAGCAATCCTTCGAGATTGAACTCGATGGTCATGCCGGCACCGCGCTCCGCAGGCGTCAGAAGTTGTTTCACCAAAGCCTGTTCGATCCGCTTCAGGCGCCGCCGCAGGGTAAATTTCTGGAACGCCAAGGTTTGCTGCTCCAGGCCAGTGCCCCAACTCGAAGACTTCTCGGTATGTCCGACCATATGCGGAGGGACCCCGAAGAACCGGCAAACCTCCTCGACTGAAAACCGGCGGCTCTCTAGCATCTGCGCATCGTCTGGGTTGATCGTGAACGGCACCCATTCCGCTCCACCCTCAAGGATAAAAGGCCGTCCAGCATTCATGGCACCCGCATAGGCATCTGTCATTTCAGCCTTGGCCGTGGCGCGTTGCTCTTCCGTCAGGAACTCTTGAAACTTCAGAGCACCTGAAGGCCGAAGCCCATTCTTGAACATGGCGGAAGCCGATCGATCGACGGCCTGGGCCAGACCAAATGCGTTCCGGGCAAATTGCAGCGTCGACATTCCGCCCAGGGGCGAACCGCCGAAACCGCGGACATGCAGAACCGTACGATCGGTTTCGACATACGCCCGCCCGTTGTCCGACCAGGTGTATTCCAGATCGCCATTGGCTTTTCGGCGAACCATGACGATATCAGGCGAGATCGGTGTCAGCCCGACAACGCGACCGTTCTCCCGCGAAATGCGGGCATAGGCATTCCCCCAGAGCTCCAGCGACGCCGCCATGAACTCCCAGAAATCAAGCGCCGTCTGGTCGTAATTCGGGCTGTCGTGCAGCAGTCTGTAGAGTCCATGTTCCCGAGCCTCGACACGAGCATCGCCGCGGCGTTTGTAGACCATCAGCGGCAGTGATCCTATCGTCCCGGCCAGCAGGTTCGTGCAAGCCCAGACCGTTGAGATTCCCAGGACCGAAGCGCCGGACACGATTTCTCCGGCGTCGCTGCTTCCGCCGGTCACGCGGCTTGGGATGCTTTGAAGGCCAAACCGCGCGACAATGAGCGATTTTATCCTGTCTCTTAATCCCATCACGAGGCCCGTTTGAACGAATTCAGGTAATCGCCGATGTTCGACGCGGTTTTCGCAACAGGGTTCCAGCTCATCAGCTGGACGCAGTTGAACATCGCCATCAACGGGTCGATCTTCGCCGAACCGCTCTGAGCCTTGGTCACGATCACCGCGTTACCCCTTGCCTCGGTGCGGGCATTGCCGACGCACCAGTCCATGATCCGCTGGCCGCAATGGACCATGCTTCCATTTTTCAGTTTTACCGGCGCCGACTTGATGGCGGCGTTCAGCTTGTAGCCCTGGCTGACAGCCCGGATATCTTCGATCGAGAAACCAGCTTCGATCAGCGCGTCGACGATCTTCGCGACGCCCTCCGGGTCCATTCCGATCCCGTCCTCCTCGGGCAACAACCCGGCGGCCTGCAGCTGGAGGCAGATGTCGACGATCTCCGGGATCGCTTCCAGCTCCAGATTCTCTACCAGCGTCAGATCACCAGCCTCCTCCAGCGCTTCCAGTTCTGGCGCGATGTTCTTGCGCAGCTTCAGCACATCAAGATCAGCCCAGGCCTTGCCCCAATGCATCCAGACTTTCGTCTCGCGATGCCGGCCGAGCACGCCGAAGCCGAGAAGATCGTCGAGCCCGCCACCATCGACGCCGACCACGCAGACCTCGCTCTGAGCGATAATGTCATCGATGGTGAGGTCCGACCGGGCCGAGACCTTCCAATAATCGACGCCAACCCAGCGGCCAGAATGCATGCCGACGCCGATTTCGACGTTCAGATGCTGGGATGCGAAAAGCGCCAGAGCCTCAGGCCCCTCGCGCTCTGCCTTTTTCAGATCGTTGACCAAGTCCTCTAGAAAGACCGAGCGCCCGAGGTTCGGATTTACCAGGTCCCACGTGGCCGGATCGCGCCATTCCTCCGCTTCGACCATCTCCCGCGGCAGTTCGTACATGACGGCCAGCATCGGCAGAACCAGCTCACCGTCCCGAACAGCGCGGGCCGTTTCCAGCTCCTTTTCGAACTGGCCGGTCGGTCGCTCCTTCGACTGCGTCGTGATCTGCAGGAAGAACCCTTCCGGCCTGGACTTCAGCCCGCCGCGCAGCTCGATGAAAATCTCGGGCGCCTTGTGTTTAGAGCCGAGGACATGGGTCTCATCCACAAGGATGTAACAGCCCTTCGAGCCGGTCACGACGTCGCCGTCTGCGGACAAAATCATGATCACGGCCTCGGTGACCAGGTGCGTGATCGTCTTCTGGTGTGTCTGTACCTTGAACAGCCGCGCCAGCTCGCTGTCGAGGCGGACGATACCCGCCGCCGTCTTGAACGCGATGCCGGCGATTTTCTGCGTGGGCGCGATCAGGTAGAGCTCTGCCTGAGGCCGCTCGTTCATGATCGCGGCCGTCACGATGATCCCCGCTGAGATTGCCGATTTCCCGTTCTTTTTCGGGACCAGGAGGAAGAATTCCCGGATCATCCGGCGCTTGAGTTCCGGATCATAGCTGCCGAAGATCACCCGGACAAAGTCGAAGACCCAATCTTCGCAGATTTCACCGAAGGTCGGCGTCCCCTGAAGATCGGGGACCTTCAGCCGCTTGAATATCCGAAGTGCTTTCTCTGCCACCGCATCGAAGAGCGGCAGGTCGGGGATGAGCGGCCGCCCCTCAAGAATCCTCTCCTGCCAATCCGGAACGGCGGTGTTCCAGGCAGGATCGGTCCCGAAGCCGTCGAGGTCCAGCACGTCCAACATTAGTGAAACCCGCCCGGCTTCAGGTCATCGCCCCAGGCATCACCGCCGCCCGCCGCCACCTTGCCTGCATCCCGCCGCGCTTGCTCTTTCTTGCCCAGCTTCTCTTCTGGCCTGCGGCGTTCCTGTGCTGCGTTGATCTTCCCCGTAATGAGCGCAAGGTCGTTCTTCTCGACCATCCGCTGCAGCTCTCGAAGAGCACCGACGTTTCCGCCAAACCCAAGTTCTGCCAGCGCCATCATTTGCCGGGTAAACAACTGGTCACGGGCCTGATCCCGGATCGCCAGCTCGGATCTAAAATACCTCTTCAGCGTCGGCGTGCTGATGGTCTTCCCGGTACGAGGATCCACGATGCATCCCGCGATCCGCTCATTACCCCAACCCATCGCCAGCAACATGCTGACTTTATGAGAGTTTTCCTCGGTCCACTCAAAGGGCGGGCGGCCACGCTTCCGCCGGACGCGATAGACCGGCTCACCGAAGAGGGTGTGGCCGATGATGTCGTCCGGATTTTCCGCGTCCGCCAAGAATAAAATCTCCGAATGTAGGGAGCGCCGGTCTATGACCAACAACCTTCTGAACTTTCACCACCCCCCCTGATCAGGCGAGGCCGCGCTTCTCCAGGCTCTGTTTCTGCCCGTCGTGCCATTCCTTCGAGACCGCCTGCAGGTTCGCCTCATCCCAGAACAAGTCTGGGTCCCAGCGGTGCGGTTTGCGGTGGTCGATCACCGGGCTGTTCGGCGCGGGATACTTGCCGACCAGCAAGACGCCGGTCTGCTGACAGGTCCAGCCGTCCCGTTTAAGGATCGCTGTTCGCAACCGTGACCATCGCGCAGTCTTGTACCAGTTGCCCTGCGCCGGGCGGCGCACGTGGCCAGAAGTATCGGCCGCAGCGCGCAGCCGGGATGTCGGCTTGCCAAGACGATTGGGCAGGCCGCGACCTTTCAGACGACCCATGTCACGTCAAAGGCACGATGCGATAGATGACGATCAACGGACCAATGTGGATGATCACATCAACCCGATCGATGGAAACGCCAACAAACCACTCGCAAGGCCTCAGCTTAACCGAGACCCGAGAGCTCAGGATCATCCAGCCGCCTCGACCGATCCCATACCACTTGGCGTCGAGGTTCATGCTGCACCTTCTCGTTTAGGCTTTTCGTTTCGTTTAGCGACGCGAAACCCATGGGCTTCGCCGCACCGTATACGGTTGCGGCCCCGGAAGGACCCGTGAAGGCCCGGGACCACCGCTGCCCAGCGGCCCCGGACGCGCATCAACCGCCGCCACCTGGGAGGATGTCTGCTTGCGACCGCTGATCTGGATGGTTTCGCGGTGGGTATGATCCACTTGAGCTGACCGAGCAGCTCCACCCGGACATAGAAACGCCCGGCAGCGGGGTCTCCGCTCCGGGCGCAATCTGTGATGATGACATATCTGTAGGATCCGGTCGGCCTAAGTGTCAATCCACATTTTGAGGTCGAGCCAGATCAAAGCCCCGCATGCGGTCCAGAGCGGCGCAGAGTGCAGCTCGCAGCGCGGCCCTGACATTCTTGTTATCACCCCATCCATGCGCCTCCAGCACCTGCGTGAGCGTCATGCCACCAACGCACACGCTGTCGACCAGCACCTGATCCCGGATCGCGCGCCGCTGCCGTTCGATCAGCTGGGCTTTAGCCTCGGCCTCGGCTTTGGTCCGCGTCTTGCCGGGCCGTATCCTGCGGACGGCCTTGGCCAGACCATCGCCGATTCGCCGTTCGAAATACCTCAGGCGCTGGAAGTCCCGAAAGATCGCCGCCTCGCGATCGCCACCACCAGCGCTCTGGGCCCGCAGCGTTTCGAGGGAGGCGCATTTGACTCCAGACCCGGCGCATCTTTCCACCAGGGCCGCATATTCGCGACCGATCTCCACCTGACCGATGGAGTAGGGCGGGACAAAGGCCACCGCCTTCTCGCCGCGCTTCTCCCGGCGCTTGGCTTCCGCCGCGTGTCGCCGCTGGGCCTGCTCCGTCATCACATCGAAAGCATCGGCCTGACGCAGTGCGCGCAGGCCCATATAGCCATCGTGACGGCTTCGCGGACCGGCAGCAGTCATTTCGCTGCGGCGCGGGACAAAGGTTCGGTATGCGCCACGCGCGGGCGCCGCGATGATCCTAGGCCCGCATTCGTCGGGTATCATCGCCGCATCCCGGATCGCTGCCAGGCGCGCGGTCTCCTCGGCAAGGCGCAGGTCTGCATCGCAGATCGAGCCTATCCGGGCTGACCCCAACCGGTTCACGTAGATCGTTTCCGGATCACTATGGATCATGCCGCATCCTCCCGCCCAGCAGAGCCCCGCACCAGTTCGCGGGCGGCGGCTTCGTCGATCTCATAAGCGTGGAGCATGCCCTCTTCACCCGGGCGCAGCGGCACGTCGCGACGAAGACGGTCGCGCGCCACATCGACTTCGGAGGCCCACTGCCGCGCCCTTTTCGCAATCAGGTCGCGCTCTCGGTCATTCAGAGGCGGGCGATGTTTGACGGTCCAGAAGCGGTATTCAGCCACAAGGCGACCATCCTCCTCCGCGCGGCGCCCGGCCTCGCTGGCGAACCAGCTTGCCAACCCGGGCATATCCTCAATCGGGCGCGGCTGGGCGGCCTGGGCGAAGGCAATGATCGTGGCGCGCGCCGGCCAGAAACAGCGCGCCGACCCTTCGCCCTTGTCCCGCAACGCAAGATACAGGCGGTCGAGGTTCTGATCCGTCAGATATCCGACATCATCGGCGATCTGGGCCAATCGCTTGCGCTCCTCCTCGATCGGGGTGCCTTTCTTGAACCGGAACCCGAGCGCCTGCAGCGGTCCGATCAGGAACCGTCTCACCCGCTGGCGGTTCGCTTCGTGCTTTTCACCGTCCGTCATCGCCTTCCCCTTTCTCTGCCCTTCTGAACCATCCACAGGCGCATCCGTCCGGCGAGCGCCTTTCTGTCTTTTCTTGTCGTGTCTTGTCCTGTGCAGGCGGACACATAAGGCGCAAATGTCTGGGACAATGTCCGGTTTATGTCCGGGCTATGTCCCTATGTGTCCGAGGACACAAAACGGACACTCGCTATTCGTTCTGAGGTTTCCTGAAATACCCGGCGCGGACCTTGTCGACGCAGGCCATGATCGCGGCGTGAAGCTGTTCCTGTGTCCGGCGCTTGTTCCCGGCCCGCTCCATCGACTCGCGGATGTGCGCATCGACAAACCGAACCTGCGCCGGTTCGATCGCGATAGAGGGCGCGAGGCCCGCCAGCGTCTCCGCCAACCGGTTGATCCTCTTTTCTGTCGAAGAGGCATCCGTGCGGGCGGCGTTGATCTCCTTCCGGCTCAGCGCCTCGATCACAATCCGGGTGACGGTGTCGTGCATCAAACGGACCTGACCGTCGTCGCACAGACATTTGCGCCAGCCGTGCAGAACACCGAACGGCCTCTCGACCAGAGATTTGAACGTGACGGGATCGACCTGCGGCTGGATCACCCGCGACAATCGGTCGATATTGACCGGCAATGTCCCGACCGGGGTCTGTTCGTGCGCATACTGGATAAGTTCGAACCAGATGCCCTTGACGTCATGGCTGGCGTTCCAGCGCATGTCGCTGTTCATGTAGCGCTTGAATTCCCAGGCGATGAAGTCATGCGTGTCCAACCGGACGCTGGACGGCACGGGGTATTCCGGCAGGTCGTTTTCGCCGACCAGTTCAAGTTTGGCGACGTTCATTCTTCAGCCACCTCGCGCCCGAACACCCGCACCTTCGCGGCCACGGCCTCCAGCTGCATCGCCAGCATCTCCGGATCATCGAGAAAGCCATTCAGCAGCATCAGCGGGGCGTGATCCCCGATTGGTCCCTCCGGCCAGACGGACCAGAACGGCAACCCGTTCTCGGCCTGCCCGATGCGGACCTGATAATGCGCCAGCGGAAGGTGCTCCTCCCGCACGATACGGGCATAGTTAACCGGCATGCGTCACCTGTGCCCGCCGCAGTTTGGCCAGCCAAAAAGGGGGCGCAAGCGGTGCCTGCGCCCCAAGTTCAACAGGGAGGTCCCCGGGCGTCCCCGCCGGGGTCGGGATATCGCCGGAGTGCGCAGCGAGGGAGGAGGAGACGCCGCGCACTCCATTGGCCACGCCGTCACCTGCCATGACACGCGGCTCTGCCGGTGACCCGGCTATCTCTTCGGACAGGACATCCAGCCGCCCGACCGCATTCAGCGCGCGGGCCAGAGAATAACCCATATGGCTGATCATCTGACGCGCGGCCTGCAGTTCCTGATAGGTCAGAATGTGCCGGTAGGGGCGCAGGGCTTCGGGCATGATGCGGTTCACGACGCGACCTCCGCCAGAGCCTCTGGAAACTCGGAAAAATAGCGCGGACGGTGTCCCGCCGCCCGCGCCCAGGTGGGGCCGGAAGGTCTTCCCTCCTCCGGCCCGGCAGTGCGGACCAGGCCCGCATTCCGTGAGTGTTTCGTGCATCCGATCATGTATGCACCTTCAGTGCGGCAGGGATCGATCTGGGATCGCAGGCGAGAGTTTGACGCGGCACGAGCGCCCGAATCCGTGACGCGATTCGGCGTCGTGTTTGCCAATTTGGCCGATGAAACGGGAATCTTCGGAGAGGTGAAAAGCGCCGCCCCATGAACAGCACATGGATAGTCAAGAATTGGCCACCCCAAGATGTGGTGGTCTGACATTATCGATATGTCGAAAACTTGTGCCGACCAACTTGGACGGGGTATTTTGGGATATCCGGGCCGATGCACCAACATCGACCCGGAATGCGAACCCGCGACGCATACAACAAAATCGCGGCTCACAGCTCTTTGGAGTCCAAACCTCCTCCGAGCCATCACCAAGGAAAGGACATTCCTATGGCGACAACGAAACACCCACTCACGGGTGTAATTCTGAACGATCTCGGGATTCGACGGAAGACGCTCAGCTATATGGACGCGGTTACCGCCCATATTCTGAGGCTTCAAGGTGTCACCTTCACCGAAATCGTTCACATGCTGGGCACCAACGCGCGCCGCATCGGCGAAGTCTTCCGTGGTGATCTTCACCCGGAGGCCGAAGCCGAGGCCGTCGAAGCCCTCCGCCAGAGCGGCACATTGCTGATCTGACGAGGTAACGGCGGGGCAGCGCGGACGCGACTGCCGCGGAGGACCGCCGTTACCGCCCATCGACGCGCCCGCGCGCATCCCATTCGATCGGATGCCCATCATGTCTGCCTCCGCAGGACCATGGGAATGTCCTTCGGATCGCGGGCCAGCGGCTCCAGCATCTCCAGAAGCTGCGCCGCGACGGGCCGCAGCATGGCCGCCTCCCGATGATCGACGTGACCGTCCTCCAGCGCCTCTGACACCAGCGACACCATCCCGCCCAGCATCGCCAGAATGCGCATGTGCTCCGGCTCCTCAGACCCGGCGACCTTGGCCGACTGCCCGCATTCTGCCAGCACATCGCTGGTGAAAGCCGGGCCAAGGACGGAGCAGAGCGAGAGGAACGCGTGCAACGGAGGGGCGGTGCCGTCGACATAGCTCCGCAGGGTCCGCTCGGGGATGCCGGTCGCCTCCTCCAGACCCGCGAAGGTGTGGCGCCGGCCACGACCGACCCGCAGCTGGAGCGCATCCATCATGCGCCGCGCCGCAGCATCCTGCTGAACTATGGGCATCTTTTTCATGGTTTTGTTGTCCTCTGCCGTGCAGCATGCGGAGTATGGTAGAGAGAGTTTCAAATGGGGACCGAGTAGGCGGCGAACGCGGTCATGCCGCCGCTTCAGGCGGCGATGTTCCGGCCGAGAACGGTACAAAATCAGTCGGCGACAACTGGATTTTGTGGATTTTTGCTTTCTCCCAGACTAGCTCCTTATGCTCGTCAGGAATGCTACGCCGATCCTTCCAACTCTGGACGGTCGACGGAGGCTTGCCGATTTTGCCGGCCATAGGCCGAACGCCACCGAACGCCTTGATGATGCGGTCAACATAGCTCATGTCCGCATCATGCGCACAAAGCGCACAGAAATCAACCGCAAAAAGCGTACAGACACTCTCAGGCAGCTGTGCTCACTTTGCGAACATGAAGGACGCGGAAGAGTTACGAGCGGCGGTTAAAAGTATCCGTGAAAGGGCTGGCCTGACGGTCCGCAGCATGGCTGATTTGCTGAACATGAGCCCCTCCGGATACAGCCATTATGAACAGCGCATCAAAAGCAAGTCGCTGCCGCCTCAAGTTGCCGGCCAAATTGCCGAAGTCGTAGCATCACGGGGCGTGCCGCGAGAGGACGTCTACAATCTTGTTATCATCGACGAAAAAGAGAGCGGACAGCCATATCGCTTAGCAAACAAGGAGGAAATGGCGCCTATTGGTGATGCGCTCGTGTCCATCTACGATATCGAGGCGCAGGGCGGCATCGGCATGGTCCCATCGGCCTACGAGGCCGTGGTCGACCAGCTCGCTTTTCCACCCGGCTACCTCCGTTCCATCACCAGCACGCCCACGGGGAAGCTGGCAATCATCGGGGTTGTCGGCGCCAGCATGCAACCGACGCTGAACCACGGCGACATCGTGATGGTCGATATGACAAAGACCGACATCGATTTCGACGGCATGTTTGTAATACGGATCGGCGAGGCGCTTAAAGTTAAGCGCGTCAGTTGGGGGCCCCGCCGGCAAAGCATCGTGATACGGTCCGACAACGCTAACAAGATACAATTCCCCGACGAAGAGTATTTTGAGAGCGACGACGTGGCTGTGATCGGTAGGGTAGTCTGGGTAGGCGCCAAACAGCCATAGGGAGTGCACCACAATGAAACTTAGTTTTGCGGCCGTAATGTTGCTCGCGGCATGCACTGGGCTAGAGCCTGTCGAAATTCCTGCCACTCTAGGAGGGGCGCCCGCTAAAGGCATCATTAACAGTAACACCCGTGGGCCGAAATTCATGACACTCAATGTTCTCGGACAACAGACCAACTGCGAAACGAAGTGGCGATACGACAACTTCGCCCAGTCGCTGCCATTGACCGTCATCTGCTCCGACGGCCGTAGCGGTAAAGGATCGGCCACCAGACCCAAGGGTCGCTTTGGCGCATTTGATGTACAGTTCGCCCTTGAAGATGGAACTATTGGAACCGCCATATTGGATTAAATAGCAAAATCGAGGACGTGGGGAATTTGCTCTGGTTCAATCAGATAATCCCAGCACGATGCAGTTCTCGGACGAGGAATACTTCGAGAGCTACGATGTGCGCGTTGTCGGCGGGGTCTTCTGGGTGGGCGCGACATCGGTGTCAGCCCAAAGTGCTAGATGTCGCACTAATGGTTTTGGAACGACCAGGTGCTCTGACGGGTCCAGATGTCGGACGGATGCGTTCGGAAATACCCGCTGCCGGAAGTGACGCAAGATGTTGATGGAGAATAGGCTCTGAACAAGGTGATGTGCGCGAACGCGACAAGTACAGGACTTACTCAGAAACGGTTATCAAATGTCAAAACTATTGCCTGGACTGGTTGACGTCTCTGAGAAATCCGAAGACCTCGATGATGATGCATTCCTGACGCTTTACTTCCAAACCGCTCCTGGCCGCCGCCCCTCCCTGACGGCGCTCGGATCCGCCTTCATGGAGTTCGACCGCTTCGCAGGAGGAGTGTTGGCACGCTCGGACGCCCTAAGCAATGTCGAAATTGTCTTCGACCGCAGTGAATCAGGGAGCCTGCGGATCGTCACGAAGGCAATCGGTTCCATCAAGAAATCGCATCTAGAATTCCTCGCCAGCGTGATTGTTGTATCCCTGCTGGTGCAACCGCTGACTGGCATTGTCACAGAAGACTTCTGGCGAAGGGTCCTTGAGCAGATAGGTTACGACCCTCGCACACTCTCCGATGAAGACGTCCGCGCGATCGGGGCTGAAGTCAAAAGATTACAGGAAGAGGACGACTTAAAGCGAGCCAAGCGTAGCTTTTATCAGACACTTGAAGACGATGACGCTATCAAAGGTTTCAGCGCCCTCCCCTCTGATCCACCTGGCCCACCAGACCTGATAATACCGCGATCAATGTTCTCGTCTGTCGCCCCGCCCATCTCCAAGGAAGACGAGCAAGCCAAAGAAAGGAAAGTGTTAAGCAGAATGCCTCTGACGCTCCTGAGGCCGGTCTTAAAATTGGACAGCAAAAGCAGCTGGGGATTTGTCTCCGGACAACAGCACATTAGCGCGAAAGTTGAGGATGCGGAATTTAGACGGAAAGTCTTGAAGCAAGAGCTCAACGTCCCCCTCGCAGAAGGTGTAACACTGGACGCGAACGTTGAAGTAACTCAGAGGTACGTCGACGGAGTCTGGGAGAACATCGCTTACTCAGTGAAAAGGGTTCATTCTTGGCGCCCCCCAGAAAATCAGCCGAGCTTAATTCCGGAAGAACGGGATTAAAACCACGACGACCGCCAAAACGGCAACGAAGACTGGCACACCAACCTCTGGCCCGAGAGACTGGATGATCGTCAGCACGATGGCTACGCCGACCGCGAAAGCGATGAGCTCCAGAAAAACCTTAAGCAAACGTTTGAAGTAGGACCGCATGATGCCTTTTACCCTCCGCGGCAACACCCTGCGAGGAAAATAAGAAGACAATATTTCACTTTACAGATACCCCCTCCGCCCGGCCTCGCGCCGGGCTTTTTCATGCCCGGACGCCGAGCCTGACGAACTCGCTATAGCACAGTGATTCTACTTTGTGCGCAAAAACCACCCAAACGTACGCATTTTGCGCTTGACGAATGTTCGCATTATGCGCACATTCTGCCTATCCAGACGTCCGACTACCGTCCGCCAGTGAAGATCGCGGGCCAGATGGGAGACCCACCATGCCGCACTACCACCCCGACGCCATTGCCGCGGTCACCAACCCCGGCACCTATGCGCATCTCCCCTGGTATCTCTGCGATGCCTGGCTGCGTCTGAAGGACCAGCAGGGCCATCCGGTGACCCGCAACCGGCTGGACCGGCTGGACCGCCCCGCCGTTCCGGCAGGCGCCGTCTACACCCCTGCAGAGGTCATCGACATCGCGCTTGGCCGCGCCCTCGGCACCACCCGCGCCGCGATCCGGGCCCGGGGTCTCACCCCGACCGGGGGCGATGCCGCATGATCACGATCCTCGAACGTCGTCGTCAGCGCGCCGCCCTCTGGCGCCGGGTCCGGCATGGCGCTGAAATGGCCATCGGCGCAGTCGTGGGCGGCGCGCTGGCTCTGCTGGCGGTCTGCGGCCTCCTGATCGCGATCGACATGATCCGCCTTGCCAGCTTCATCGCCCCCGGCAGCCTGATCGGGGGCTGGTGATGCCTGACCTGCAACGCCTCATACTCGATACCATCGCGACGCAGGTCATCGACGATGTGCTGGATGACGCCCGGCTGCTGATGCTGCGGGGCGAGGCCCGGCGCCGGCTGGCGGACCGGGTGAACCAGTTCAAGCGCGGGCTGGAACAGATCGGCTTCGCGCCGTCTGTCGGAAGCGACCCGGGCGGGCGGCTGCGCATCACCATCGACGTGGATGCCTGGACGGCACCGGTTGTCGCGGCGGAGGCCAAGACAGATGAAACCTGACACTCGCGATCTCTTCTGGATGATCTGTCGCACGCCGACCGGTCGCCATTCAAAGACCGAGCCCCGGGCGCGTTATTCGACATTCGAAGCCGCCTGGGACGATGCCGCGAAACTGGCGCGCGAGACGGGGATGAATTTCAGCGTGCTGGCGCATGTGGACATTGTCACGCCCGGCGACCGCCTGACGCAGAGCTCATTGTTCAAAGGAGGTCTCGATGTCTGACGCCCCCGAAGTTTGCGCCCAGTGCGGGGCATCCCCCGAATTCGACGGCGCGACGGGCACGCTGCTGATCAACAATCAGCCGGTGCGCTTCGACCTGTTGTGGGTCTGCGGTTTCGACGCCGGTGACGGCGGCGCGGAATACCACGGTCCGCTGATCGAGCTGCGCGTGCCCTCCGAAACCATCGGCCTCGCCACCCTGCGCAAGCTGGGCTGGCCGGGCCATTCCTGACAACGAGCCTGACCTATGCCGAAAAAGGATACGAAAATGCCCCAGGACCTGAGCCCCGCCGCGCAAGCCTTTGCCGATGCGCAGGCCTCCAATCCCACCCCGGCGTTCAAGGAAACGGATGCCGATCGGGACGTGCGGGACAACGTCTACCGTGTCACCGCCGGTGAGCTGCGGCAGTTCATCGAGCGCTTCGAAAAGCTTGCTGAAGAGAAGTCAGAGATTGCCGATCAACAGAAGGCCGTCATGGCAGAAGCCAAGGCGCGGGGCTACTCGACCGTGGGCCTTCGCCGCATCATCGCGATCCGCAAGCGCAATGCCGATGATGTCGCCGAGGAGGATGCGGTTATCGACCTCTACAAAGAGGCTCTCGGGATGTGCTGATGCCCTGCTTTTTCGTCGAGCACAGGAAGCATGATCGTTGGTGGCCCGCCCGCTACCACGACGCCGCACCTGCGGTCCGCAAAGTGGCCGGGAAACTCCGGATCGTCACGGCAGACGGATACGGCCCGGAAATCCGCCGGGCGCCGGTCGAGATCAACAAAGGCCACGAGCACCTGACGCTTGATCAGCTGCACCAATGCTACTCACCCGACGGGAGATTTTTCCATGTCTGACAAAGACGACCCCCGCCGCATCCCCGTCGAGGATTACGAGTTCTCGACGGAGGGTCGCGATCCCGCGTTTCCGCCCGGATGGTGGATCGGCTTTAGCCTCGTGGCGCTCATCGCCGCCGGGGCGGGCCTTGCCTATGGGAGCTTGTGGTGATGCTGGAACCTCTGGATCTTTCCCTCTTCGACGGTGTCGTCGACCGTTCCCAATGGTCGGGGCTGACTGCACCGGCCAGCGGCACCGTCGACCTCCTGATGGTTCCGGTCTCCCAATTGGCCATCGACCGGGACTATCAGCGCCGCGTGTCGGACAACGGTCGATCCCGGATCGTTAAAATCGTGAAGGGCTTCTCATGGGCTCGTTTCGGCGCGCTCATCGTGTCGGAAACCGCCGGTGACCGACTGGCCATCGTGGACGGCCAGCATCGCGCTATCGCGGCCGCCTTGCTGGGCGTTGAGGCGGTGCCGGCAGTTGTGGTCCGGCAGACCGAAGTCGCGCGCCAAGCCATGGACTTCGTCGGCATCAACACGGTGCGCACCACCGTCGCGTCGATCGACAAGTTCCGGGCCCGCGTCGCGGCTGGCGATGCCGATGCCGTCCAGGTGGCGGAAACGCTCGATGAGCTGACCATCTCGACAGACGTTCCGGCAGGCATGAGCTTGCGCCCGCGGGAAACCCGGGCGGTCGCCACGCTGGAGAAGATGCAGAAGCGGTTTGGGCGCGGCGTGGTCTTCACGACTCTGGAGACATTGATCGAGGCTCAGCCCGACGTCTCAAACCTGCTCACCGCTTTCGCGATCGAGGCGACGGCGATCGTCGTGCACAAGATGATCGATGCCGAACGCGACCTTGAACGGCTCGATCCGATCCTTGCTGACACGGATTTCGAGACCCTCAAAGCGGAAGCGGCCCAGCTGGTCAAGCTGACCGGCGGGCAGACCGCTCCCAGAGGCGCTGAGCTTTTACTGAAGCACGTGAATAAGGGGCTGCGGGAGAAGGTCGCATGATCCTGACCTGTCTGAAAACCGGCCGTTTTTGGCCTTTGCAGAGCGAGGCAGCGGGCGATCGTGCAGCCCGGACACTCGGGCTTAAGGATTACACGATTGAGGAGAAGGCGGCATGACCCCTGAAGAGTTCCGTTCCCTCGCACGGCCCCAGATCAGAAAGCTGGCCCGCCGCGGCAAGCTGGTGGACACCGCCTTCAAGGTGTTCTGCGACGCAGTCTATCCCGGCTGCCCAGAGGATCAACGCGCGGCCTTGCGCATCGCCTTTTTCGCAGGGGCGCAGGAACTGCATGTGCTGCAGATGACGGCCGTCGACGAGGGCAGCGACATCACCGACGACGACTACCTGATTTACGGGCAGATTGCCGAGGAGATTGAGCGCTTCCACCAGCGCACGCTGGCCGCGATGGAAGCGGCCGGGAGGGCGAACTGATGAACGACCCAACAAGCCAAATCAACAGAGACGAATTGAACTGCCCAGCCTGTCCCGAACAACCCCTTCTTTTGGTCCAGAGATGCGCCACAGATGAAATCGAGAACGGCGTGCAGTGCACGTGCCCAATTTGCGGCTTTTTTCTGGGTGGATCCATACCGGTTCAGGTTGAGGGCGCAGTGAGGGTGTTGGGATTCTACCTACTGAGGGAATTGGCATGAAGCACCGCGCCGCAACCCGGCGCGGCACCCTTGCCCTGCGTAGCGCCGGCCGCCGCTACGTAAGGGCCAAAACCAGCGGCGCAAAAGGAACAGATAGAATGAAAGACTTCCAGTTTCAGCTTGGCGACAAAGTCCAGGTCTCTCCAAAGGAATCCGGTGAGGTTGTCGGACGCGTGGAATACACGAACAGCGACCCGCAGTATTTCGTTCGCTACGTCTCCGGCGACGGTCAAAAGGTCGAGCGTTGGTGGAATGGCGACGCACTGACTGCCGCCTGAGGTCTCTTTCTGCCGCCCGGCGAGACCCGGGCGGCAGCGATGGACATCAACGGAGAGAAACCCGATGCAGAACCGAACCCCCATCGGCGTCTACAAGACCGACACCGGCTATGCGGCTTATGACAAGCACGGCGTGACCTGGAAAGTTTCTGCAACCGAAGCAGACGACATCAACGTTGCGAAACCGACCGCAAAGTGACCCACCAGCCCCGCCATAATCGCCACACGACACGAGAACCGGACCCGGACATGCTCCGGTTCGTCCGGGCCTTGGCACGGGCGCAGGCGAGGGCGGATAATGCGGCAGACACAGGGGATTCGACATGCAGCGACGCAGGGCCGCGATCTACGCGCGATACTCGACAGACCTCCAGCGCGACCGATCTATCGACGATCAGATTGCGCTTTGCCGTGAACATGCCGCCGCAGCGGGCCTGACGGTCGTCACAACCTTCTCCGATCGCGCCAAGACATCGGCCAGCCTGATCGGCCGGGACGGCATCCAGGACCTGCTGGCCGAGGCACGGGCGGGCATGTTTGACGTGGTGGTCGTCGAGGCACTCGATCGGCTAAGCCGCGACCAGGAAGACCTCGCGGGCATCCACAAGCGGCTGGAGTTCTCCGGTGTACGGCTGGAAGCCTGCGGCGGCGGTGAGGCGGATGCGATCCAGATCGGTGTGCATGGTCTGTTAGGTCAAATCTGGATGGGCGAGCACAAGAAGAAGGTGCGGCGCGGCCTCGCCGGTGTGATCAGCGACGGTCGCAATGCCGGCGGCAAGGCCTATGGGTACCAGCCGATACAGGGGGCGCCCGGAGAGCTGGAGATCGTCCCACACGAGGCCGAGGTTGTTCGGCGGATTTTTGAGACCTACGCCGCCGGCCAGTCTCCCCGCGCGATCGCGGCGGCCCTGAATGAGGACAGCGTTCCCGCGCCCCGAGGCGCCCGCTGGAACGCATCCACGATCAACGGCAATGCCAAGCGGGGTCACGGCATGCTTCTGAACCCGCTCTATGACGGCCGGATCGTCTGGAACCGGGTGACGATGGTGCGCGACCCTGAAACCGGGCGACGCGTGTCCCGCGTGACCGACGACGACCAGCGCCGGCAGGTAGCAGCCGAACACCTGCGGATCGTACCACCCGCGCTCTGGGCCATCGTGCAGAACCGCAAGTCTGGCAATGCCCGCGCTGCGGCCGGGGGTAGGGCCGGTCACAAGCCCAAGCGGCCATTCTCAGGCCTGCTGCGGTGCGGGTGCTGCGGTGCGGGAATGTCGATCCTGAAGACGCGCGGCGATTCAGTCTGGATCAAGTGCAGCCGGCGGAAAGAAAGCGGCGACTGCGACAACAGCCGGCAGGTTCGCCTTGATCGCGTTGAAGCCGCGATCTTCGAACGGCTCCGCGCGGAATTGGCCGATCCGGTCTATGTGCGCGAATATCTTCGGGCCTATCACGAGGAGCGGGCCCGGGTGCGGTCGGCGGCCGTGAAGGACCGCGCGCAGCTGGAACGGACGGCCGTGAAAGCCCGTGCGGCCCTGAACCGGGCACATGAGCTGTATGTCCAGGGCGTCACGGATGGCCCGGAGGCTGTCGAGCAGCTGCGTCGTATGAACGTCGCGGCGAAGGAGGCCGAGGCCGCACTTGCGCAGCTGGACGTGGAAGCGCCGACGCTCACTCTCCATCCGAAGGCCAGCGATCGCTACATCGAAGCCATCGACCGACTCGGCTCCGCTCTGCGTGCGGACATGGACGAAGAGGCCATCTCGATTCTACGCGAGCTGATCTCGACGGTCACCATTACACCGGCAGAACCGGGCACTGTTGAGGTGGTGGTCGAGGGCAAGCTCTCAGCAATTCTTGGGGATTTTGTCCCCGGATGGGGGGAGCCTGTGGTAGCGGAGGAGGGACTTGAACCCCCGACACGCGGATTATGATTCCGCTGCTCTAACCAACTGAGCTACTCCGCCAGACCGGGGCCGTTTAGGCTAGAGGATCGCGCGGGTCAAGCGGGAAATATATCGGCAGTATGAAGGGCCCGCCCTTGCCTCGCGCCCGGTGCAGACGCATGATCGCCGCGCCCGGCTGCCGCCGGACGGAGGACCCGTGATGTTGGAGCAACTTGCCGCGATTGTCGGAAAAACGAACGTACTGACCGGAGCGGAAACCGACCCATGGATCAGTGATATTTCCGGGATGCTTAGCGGGTCGGCCGTCGCCGTGGTCCGGCCCGGGTCGGTTGACGAAGTGGCGCAGATTGTCCGGCTGGCCGCCGCGCTGCGCCTGCCCGTCATCCCGCTGGGCGGGCGCACCGGCCTGACCGGCGGCGGCATAGGGGACAACGCTCTGGTCGTCAGTCTGGAACGGATGGCTGCCATCCGCGAGATCCGGCCCGAGGCCCAAGTCGCCGTGGTCGAAGCGGGCGTCATCCTCGCGGATATCCATACGGCCGCCGACCGCCATGACCTGATCTTTCCGCTGATGTTCGGCGCCCGCGGTTCTGCCCGTGTCGGTGGTTTTCTGGGGACAAATGCCGGCGGGTCCAATGTGCTGCGCTACGGCAATGCCCGCGATCTGGTTCTGGGGATCGAGGCCGTCCTGCCCAATGGCGAGATTGTCGACCTGATGAGCGGGCTGCACAAGAATAACTCCGGCTATGATCTGCGCCACCTGCTGATCGGCTCCGAAGGGACGCTCGGTATTATCACCGCCGCGGTGCTCAAGTTGAAACCAAAACCCGGGGCCTATGCCACTGCCATGATCGGGATGCAGCGCCTGTCCGATGCGCTTCCGCTCCTGAACGAGGTTCAGAAGGCAACGGGCGGGATGCTCGATGCTTTTGAATATATGCCCGACAAATATGTCGGCGACTACCTGACATTGGGCGACCGGCAGGGGACGCCGCACCGTCTGCCCTTTGACGACCGCTATCCCGTGAACATCCTGTTGGAAATCGGGGCTCTCGCTCCACGCGACTGCGCACCGGAGGAAACCGGAGAAATTCCCATCGTCACCTATCTGGAGGACCTGCTGGGCAGATATCTGGAAGAGGGGCGCATCGACGACGCGGTTGTCGCCCGCAACGAAGCGCAGAGGCAGGAGATGTGGGCCCGGCGCGAAGCGGCTTCGGAAATTGCCGGGCTCTGGCCGCATCGCGTGACCAACGACGTGGCTGTGCCCGTCGACCAGGTGGAGGCTTTCCTGACCCGCGCGGACAAGACCGTGCAGGACGTCGATCCGGGCGCGACGACATCGGTCGTGGCGCATCTGGGCGACGGGAATATCCATTACACCGTCTTCCCGACCTCCGGAGATGCCGCACGCAAGGACAGGATCATGGAGCGCGTCGAGGATATCGTGTCTGACATGCGCGGGTCGTTCAGCGCAGAACACGGGATAGGCACCGTCAAGCTCTCCTCGATGTCGCGACGCAAGGATCCCGGTGCGCTGGCCGCGATGCGGGCAATCAAACAGGCGCTCGACCCGCTGGGCATTATGAACCCGGGCAAGCTGCTGCCACCGGAAAAGAGGGTCTGATGCAGACAAATTTCGCGAACACGCAGGTCATCCGCAAATCGGTTGTCGAAACCGCGGGCGGCGTTGTCTCCTCTCAGCATGCCCGGGCCTCGCGGACCGGGGCTGATGTTCTGGCGGCGGGCGGTGACGCGATCGACGCGGCCATCGCAACGGCCTTTGCGCTTGGAGTGGTGGAACCCTGGATGAGCGGGCCCGGCGGTGGCGGTGCCATGGTGATCTGGCGCTCCAAGGAACAGCGCGCCTATGCGCTGAACTTCGGGATGGAGTCTCCGGCGGCGCTCGACCCGGCGGATTATCCGCTGACGGGGCAGGGGCGGGTATCTGACCTCTTTCCATGGCCCGCCGTAAAGGACGACCGGAACGTGGTTGGCGCAACCGCTGTCGCCATTCCGGGCATGGTCGCTGGCATGGGCGCAGCGCATGACCGGTTCGCCACGATGGGCTGGGGTGACCTGCTGCAACCCGCCATCGACATGGCGACCGAAGGGCCCTTGATCGACTGGTTTTCTGCGCTTCTGACCGCCTCCTCCGCCCGGCTGATCGCCCGGGACCCGGATCTGGCGGCGATATTCCTTGAAGACGGGACTTGGCCCCGTATGGCGGCCTGGACGGCGACGGGGCAACAGCGCCTCAACATGTCCGGCATGGCGGACAGCCTACGCCGGCTGGCCCAGGCCGGCGCCCGGGATTTTTACGAGGGCGCGCTGGCCCGGTCTGTCGTGGACGATATCCGGGGCAAAGGCGGCTGCCTCTCACTGGAGGACATGGCTGGTTACAAGGCCAGGTTCTTTGAACCTCTGACAATAGGGCGGGGGGCCGTCCAATACCATCTGCTGCCCGGTCTCACCGCCGGGCCGACCTTTGCCCACTACATGAATGGGTTGCCACAGGGCCGCCCGGACACGCCGCAGATCGCCGCAGCGCTCAAGGCGGCCTATGACCACCGTATCGCGACGATGGGCCATGATGGCGAAACCCATGACAGCCCGTCCTGTACCTCGCATTTCTCTGTCGTCGACAGGCAAGGCAATATGGTCGCGGTGACCCAGACGCTGCTGTCGATCTTCGGCGCACGCACCCTGTCGCAATCGACCGGCATTCCGATGAACAACGGGATCATGTGGTTCGATCCGGAGCCCGGTAAGCCGAATTCTCTCGCGGCAGGAAAGCCCTGCCTGATGAATATCTGCCCCGCGATCGCCATTACGCCCGAAGGAGGTTTTGCCCTTGGGGCATCCGGCGGGCGCAAGATCATGGGGGCCGTCGCGCAGCTTGCCACTTATCTGACCGACCACGGCATGACGATAGAAGAGGCGTTTCACGCCCCGCGCCTCGATCTGTCGGGCGATACTCTGGTCGCCAATGCCGCATTGTCCGAAGAGACGCTGGAACGCCTGTCTATGGACCATTCGGTCCAGACGAGGCCGTTCGAAGCCTACCCCTTTGCCTGGGCCTGTCCGTCAGGCGTGATGCGGCGCAACGGGGTGAATTCCGGCTGCACCGAAGTCATGTCGCCCTGGGCGGATACTGCCCTCGAAAGTCAGAGCGCGTCCGTCCGGTAAAGTTTGACCTTCAGACCCCCGTGATCGATGGGCGGTTCGGTTTTCAGAAACGGCAGGCCGGTGGCTTTGGCAAGCCCGCCGTCATCGGTGACAATCCCGACGCGCCATCCCCGAAAACGCCGCATCAGCACGTCGCCCATCGATCCATAAAGCGCGAAAAGCATTTTGCGATTGCCGATCCGCGCACCATAGGGCGGGTTGATCATGACGAGGCCCGGCGATCCTTCTGGCGGCTCTATGTCGCTGACCGGCCGTTGCAAGAATTCTGTGACCCCGTCCACACCGGCACGTTCAGCATTCGCGAGGGAGTTCTTCACGGCACCAGCGTCCCGATCGGACCCGACAAAGCGCAAATCCGTACCAGCGCCGGCAGACGCGCGTTTCATGTCGTCCCAGGCGGCGGCATCAAAACTTGCGAACTGTTCAAAAGCAAATTTGCGGCTGCGGCCGGGGGCGAGCCCCAAGGCGATTTCCGCAGCTTCGATGACGAATGTGCCGGATCCGCACATAGGATCAAGAACAGGCTCCGTCCCGGTGTAGCCGCAGCGCCGCAAAAACAGCGATGCAAGGGTTTCCCGCATCGGGGCCTTTCCCACGGCAGCCTTGTGACCCCTCTTGTGGAGCGACTCACCCGTCGTATCGAGCGAAAAGGTAACGATGTTCTCATCAATCCGAACGAGAACCCGTATAGAGGCATCCTTGCTGATCGGGATGCCAAACTCTTCGTTGATCGCGGTGGCAACGCGCTGCGCTGCGGCCCGATCATGATAGATCTTGGAGCGTTTGCAGGTGGCCTCCACCCACACAGGCACGTCCGGTCTTAGTACATCGCCCCATGGAAATTTGCGTGACCGCTTATCCAGCTGGGCCAGATGGACGGCCGGAAAGCCACCAATTCGCGCAAGAACCCGTGTCGCTCCGCGCAACTGCAGATTTGCCCGCCAGACGTCTGTCCAGGTGCCCCGTACCTCCACGCCGCCCGGAACGGCGCTCGCATCGGCGAATCCGGCATATAAGGCTTCTTCGCAAAGCACTGTTTCAAATCCCGGCGCGCAAACCAGAAATAGTGTGAGTGGCTCGGTCAAACCCGTCGTCCTTTCCCGGACCAAACAACAGGCCACATCGAAAGCCTTACTCGATTGGCCATAGTATGAGTCCGCGAGCAGACCTAGTCCGAACCTCGTCTAAACGAAAGCAGCTTCGGCACGTACAGCGTCCATCAAACGCCACGCCGGTTTTCCAGACGCCGATCCATAGAGCGTCACCATTCGCGTCGGGACGAACGTGCTTAGTGTAAGAACGGTGCAAAGCTGGAAGCCGCGATTGACCAGTGTTTCTCGGACAACTTCGACCAATTGGAACTGCTGCCATATCCGGGAACGTCTAAAACATCGAAAAAATCAAAAATAACTTTGCACAAGACTCCCCGAAACCAGTGCCCAGCCGTCAGAGATAACGAAAAAAGCCAATTTGAAAGGCAGCGATACAATCGCGGGAGGAACCATCATCATCCCCATGGACATAAGCACCGCCGCCACAACTAAATCTATAATAAGAAAAGGGAGAAATATAAGAAAACCGACCTGAAACGCGCGAGATAACTCAGACAGCATGAACCCCGGAATCAGGAGGGACAAAGGCGCATTTTCATCCAGCGTCGCACCTTGCGTTTCCGGGCGGAGGTCCGCAAGCGCGACAAAAGTGTCACCTTCCATGCGCGTTAGAAAAAACGTACGGAATGGAGCGAGGGAACGGATGACCGCATCATCGAATTCGAGTTCTGACGACAGATACGGATCAACCCCCTCCGCCCAGGCATCCAGGAAGACAGGTTCCATCACGAAATAGGTTAGAAACAGAGCTAATGAAACGATCAGCATATTAGGCGGTGCCTGCTGAAGTCCTATTGCCTGGCGTAGAATCGATAGAACAGTCACGATGAACGGAAAACAGGTGATGGTGATCAGAATGCCGGGTGCGACACTCAGTACAGTTATGCCCAATATAAGACGAAGGCTAGTCTCGGACAGCGCTCCGGCGCCATCACCAAGGTCAATAGCAAGGCTTTGCGCGTGCAGTTCAGCTGACCAGAAAAAAAGAAGACATGCCGAAAAACTTGCAGTCCGAACAAAACGCAATTCAGAACCCTTCTTTGAGTTCGACAACTTCCGTCAAGCGGACGGCAAGTTGACCGCCGCTGCCTTCCTGCAATTCATGTAGCTCTCCACGGGCAATTAATCTGTCGCCAATATACAATTCAACTGGATCTTCAATTTTACGGTCAAGCGGGAGTATGGCATCATTTTCCAATGAGAGGAGGTCCCGAATAAGAGGTCGGGCCTTTCCAACAGAAATCGTTATTTCAATCGGCACGGAGGAAAAAGGGCTTGAAGAAGCCAATTCATTATCCATTTACTGATGCTTTCATACAACTATCGTCAATGGCGGCAAGTGCGTCTTGGAAGCCCTGCAAGATGCCCGACAAATCTATCTGTCTCTCCTCCTGCCGTAACGAAATCGTCACCTGGCCTTCAGACAAAGTGTCATCTTCATCGACTTCTACTCTCATTGATGAGAAATCATCGATCAATTGCCGAACGACAAAGGAATCAGCAGGAGACACACAAATTAATACGCACTGTTCTGAGTGCTTTTGAGCAAGTTTTAATAATTCATCAAGAACGTGATAGCCGATACTTCTGTTCAGGATTTCCGGCAAAATTTGAACAGAAAATTCCTGCAGAACCGCCGAGACGGACGTCAAAATCGCATTGTATGCTTCGCGGTAGGTAAAATTGAGATCGTTAAGGTTTCTGGAAAGTTCGGCGGAAATTACATTTCTATCTTCAGTGATATTGCTGACAGAATCGGCCCAGCCCGCCTTGTATCCAGCCTCAAAATTTTCCGCTTTTAGCTCTTCAAGGTCCATCGAACCAACGTGAGAGCCGTCCCCAGAAATAGGAGGAGCGGCAAAATCTTCCAACATATCGAGAATTGACATCAAGCCGTCCCTTCCCTGCTTTCGAGCCATTCTCTAAGGATTTCTGTCGTCTCGTCACTTCGTTCGACCATCAGATTTTGAAGCCGATCCAACGGATCTATGTTGGAGCCATCCTCAAACCCAGGCACACCATCAATATCGAAATCGGAAACAACAGTGAGCCCGGGCAGCGAGAAATCGTCGTCAGATGTATCCTGTGCCGATGGCTGCTCCGACACGTCGGTTTCAGCGGGAGACGGCGGGGAAAGTTGGCTGATCTCCTGAATTTTTGGAGTCACCGCAGGTCGGACTACGAAAATTCCAACCAGAAGAACGATAGCGCCAAGCGCAATTATCTTCATCAAGTGAAATAGCTCAAACGAGGACAATTCAAACCAAGACTGATCAGAAATTGTGCCTCTCGGCTCAAACTCACTGAAAACCAACGACTTTACAGTGAGCTCATCGCCACGTTCAGCATTGAAGCCGACAGCGGACGCCACCAATTCACGCAGCGTTGCCAGCTCTTCCTCCGCACGGGGTTTGATTACAAGTTCATCGTTTTCAAGTGATTCTTCCCCATTCACCAACACGGCGACGGAAATCCTCCGAATATCTCCTGGTCCCCTGATCAATTCTCGCGCGGTTTCAGCGACCTCATAGTTGACCCTTTCACGGGTGCGATTCGTTTGATTCGACGAGCGGCCGTTGGTGCCGGTGTCGCCGTTCGGCAGGTTGGAAGAAACACCAACGCCCTCTCCTCCGTCCGAAGAGTTCCCGGACGCCTCCTCTGTATCGGTGGAAATCGCGACGCGACCGTCTGGATCAAAACTCTTTTCAACGATGGTTTCCGTATCCGAATTTGTATCGACACTCACCTCAACCACAGCGTTACCCAGACCTACTCTCGCTTCAAGCAAGCGCGTGATTTGATCGCGCATTTTATCAGCGCGGTCGGTTTCGATATTCAAATAGCCCGGTTTTGTAAAACCACTTACAAGCTCACCGTTAGAAGCAACAACCGCGACATCGGAAGGAGATAGTCCTGAAACTGCCGAAGCCACAAGGAAACTGATGGCTTGAACTTGTGAGCGATTCAGGGAGGAAGTTTCCGAAATATAAACTGAAGCCTTAGGCTCAGCTTTTCGAGACATCACGGAGCCACCAGTCCTGGCGATGTGCACTCGTGCAGAATGGATCTGTTTTATAGAGGAAATTGTACGGGCAAGCTCGCCTTCTTTAGCCCGCCAATACGCGACGTCGAACATCTGTGACGTGGTGCCAAAACCGTTCAGCGAATCAAGTAGTTCGTACCCTGTCGTATTGCTGCGCGGGATACCCTGACCAGCAAGGGTCATCCGCAGCTCATCCCGATCAGCAGCATTAACGTAGATCTTTCCACCGCTGACATCATAAGCGACACCGAGTTGTTCCAAGCTTCCGATCACCTCGCCTGCAACATCGTCCCCAAGCCCGGAATACAGCAACGATTGTTCCGGTTGAAACGCCATCTGGCCGATACCAATGATCGACATGAGCATGACGAGAAATCCGGCTGCTCCCACGAACAGGTTCCGGCCAAGACCAAGATCACGCACGGAATCAATGACCTTTTGCAAATATATCTCCGAAGTAACAGGCATCGTTGAAACGCATCAACCAAACGAGGCGACAAGAAAGGAAATAACTGGACAGGCTTAACATTTGGTTAGGCTGATTGCGGTAAAACCACACCAAATCGAATAAACGGAGCAAAAAACGGTACCGAAGATGTCGAGCGAGGACCAGGAGAGATCGGCAGCCAAATCAGCAGGCGGCAAAAGCATGTTGATCGCTTTCATCGCCGCAACGATCACAGGAAATTCGGCATTTTACGCTACGAATTTCAATCTAATATTAGGCGGAAAGGAAGATCCGGAAGTCGACATACAAGCGGATGGGACCAACCAGCCAACCACAGTCGGCGAGATCAGGACATCATATGTAGCCCTGCCGCAATTAATCGTATCGATTGGAGCCGGACCTCGTAGAAGTCAACTCAAATTTGGCGCGCAAATAGAGGTAAAGGCCGGCACCGAAAAAGAAATCGAAAGCCTAATACCACAATTCACGGACGTGTTAAACGTATTCCTAAGGTCGGTCGGAGTCGACCAAATTGAGCGACCAACGGTACTAATAGAACTGAGAGGCCACTTGAAGCACCGATTAGCGTTAGTAGCAGGTCCGGACAAAATACTTAACATTTTAATTACAGAATTTGTATTGGTGTAGGGCCATGGAAACAGTGGCGGATATTCTACTTGCGCTAGGCGCACTGGCAACTGCCATATTTTGCACAATATTGATGAGGAGAATGCGGTCGTTAACAGAACTTAAGACCGGCATCGGGCCGGCGATCGCACTTATGTCAGCGCAAGTCGATGACCTGGAAAAAACGCTAAAATCGACCAGGGAAGTCGCGGACAGCAGCAAGGTCGATTTAGAAACACTCGTGAATAGGGCAGAGTTAACGACAAAAAGAATGGAACTCATACTTGCATCGATACACGATATTGATCGGGAACTTCAGGGCGCGGACCACGAGCCTATATCACATGAGACGACCTTTCGACACAGACAAAGGGCATCGAATATTCCACGGGAAGGTGAGTGGACTTGAAGGTGACAAAACACATCATAAAGATCGCAATTCCGATGCTTTGCGCTTCAGCAATAATTAGACTCACGGGCTCCGAGATGTTTGCTATTGCGGAAGATGACATTAGGAGAAACGTGGAACTACAGGATCAAAGTGATCAGCCAAGTGCGGCAGATGGTGAGGCTGAATGCATTGTACCTCAAGAACTTGAAACCCTCTATGAAGCGTTAACCAAAAAGCAAGCGGAACTAAATCAATTAGAGAGCGAAGTCCACGCCAGAGAAACAAAGCTGAAACTGGCGCAAGAAATTTTAAAAAAAGGCCAGGACGCACTACTGGCCACAGAAGAAAGATTACGCAAAACCATTGCTATATCGAGTTCAGCTTCAGAGACAGACTTGAACAAAATGACAAAAGTATACGGGTCAATGCAGCCGGATAAAGCAGCGGCAATTTTTGAAAAGATGGATTTAAGGCTCGCTGCGGGATTTGTAGGGCGCATGGAAGCGGCCAAAATGGCAGAAATTATGGACCTATTGCCCCCCGGAATCGCGATAGCGATAAGCACAATTGTATCCGGCAGGAATGCAAGAGCAGGCAAACAAGATGCGAGTGATATCGGAAACGAGTACGCGACTGAAGATCGGGTAGGCCCTCGAAATGATTAGCATCGTTGGAATACTTGTCATTTTCGCAATGGTTTTCGGTGGGTATGTCTTAGCGGGCGGAAAAATGGGCATTATCTTAAAAGCAATGCCATTTGAGATAATGATGATTGGAGGAGCGGCAATAGGTGCATTTCTAGTTGCCAACGAGGGAAGCGAAGCCAAACATGCATTGGGTGATTTGTCCAAGGTGTTCAAGGGGCCAAAATGGAAAAGCGAAGATTTTAAAGACCTTTTGTGCCTACTGTATGAAATCATAAGGTTATCCCGGCAAAATCCTGTCGCAGTCGAAGAGCATATCGAGAACCCTGAATCATCCCAAATATTCACCAAGTATTCCAAGATTTTGACCGACAAAGAGGCCATTGGATTAATTTGCGATACAATGCGTTCCGCGTCATTGAATTATGACGATCCGCACCAGGTCGAAGAGATCATGGACAAGCGAATGGAGCAATCATTGCACCACTCTCTTCACTCGAGCCATGCGCTTCAGTCGGTTGCCGACGGCCTCCCAGCTCTTGGCATTGTAGCGGCCGTCCTAGGTGTAATAAAAACCATGGCGTCTATTGATCAACCCCCGGAGGTATTGGGGAAAATGATAGGAGGAGCATTGGTTGGCACATTTTTGGGAGTATTCCTAGCATATGGGCTCGTAGGGCCTTTTGCTACCAAAGTACAAAATGTGGTCGAACAAGATAGCAAGTTCTACAATGTCATCCGTGAGGTTCTAATAGCCAACTTGCATAGTCATGCGACCAATGTTTGCATTGAGGTCGGTCGTCAAAATACGCCTGGTCTATGCCGACCCAGCTATTCAGATTTAGAAACAGCGTTGAAAAGCTTGAAGAATGCATAAGGGATTTGCGCGCAAAATTTTCTTTAGCCTCAAATTCTTCATGATTCTCATTAGCGCAGCGGTGTGCCAAGAGCCGAAAATTTGGACAGGTGACCACGATGGATTCACTAGAATCGCCTTTCGGCTTGCCGTCGCGGATGATTACAAAATTTCAATTGAAGAGGGAGCTGTTCGGGTAAAATTTCCTAATGTAAATAGCTTCGACACTTCGAGCATATTTCAACGTATCAGTAGAGATAGACTGCACAAAATAGAGCATTTCAAGGCAGGAAGATCTCTGAAGATCGAATATATTTGTGATTGTCTTCCTGTGTTCAGCCTTCAAGAGCCAGGTGTGTTCGTGGTTGACATTGGTGATAAATATTCCTCGACGAAAAATGAGGGGCAAGTCGCGCGAAAATTGATCAATTTTCCGACCGCAACTGGCCTGGAAGATAGATCGAATAGTGAAGCAATAGATACGATTTCTCGGGACCGACATTATATTGTTGAGGCCAAAAAATTGAAAACTGATCCGCTGCATGGAGGGCTCGAACCTCGGCTAGGCATCCAGTCTCTAAATAATCTGATTCGAAAACTAACCAATGGCATAGATCTAGGGCTTCTAGATATAATGCCTCGCGGAGAGAATCCAAGTGCAAAAGACAATTTGTCACGGAAATACCCGCCTACGATGCAAAATGTGCCAATTGAAATACAAAGATCTGCAGATGACCTTAATAAGTTGGGAAAGACGCATTCAGAGAACAAGTGTGCCGGGAAGATATTTTTTGATGTCAGTCACTGGAGTAGACGACAAAGCTTCCAGGATGGATTGAGAAATTTCGAATTCAACATTCTGGAAGTGACAGAAACGAAAAACAGCGTAAGCGCGCTGAAATACGCGAGGCGTTACTTGTATTTTGGACTCGGATCTGAAGCAAAACACATAATACTTCACAGTCAGGATTCTTCTCGCGAAGGTCGATTATTGCTGGCAATAGCCGAAATAGTCAACGGGGATGTTATTTCAGATAGTGTGGCATTGGACGAGCAAAGAAATTGTAGAAACGGCGCGAGCTTGTGGCGTGCATTGGGCAAACTAGATCAGGGTGCCATTGATATTGAAAAAGAGAGAGAATTGCTAGGTCATTTCCGCTCGCTGCCCAATGATTTGAGGAGAACAATTTCAGCAAGATTCATTAGCTATTTATTGGGCGCGGGCGCAACTGAATCAGCCGAAATTGTTTATCGAATGTTCGAAGACGATGAAGTTAACGCAGAGTTGGAGTTTTCGAAAGGCCAGATTGAACTTGCTGAAGGGCGGGTTGATAATGCGATGGAGCGATTTGAAAGCGTGTACCTAGGTCAATCTTCTAAGTCGATTCAATCTTTAACGCAGCTTATTAGGCTGAGAGCAGACCGTACGGAAGCCATATCTCCAGAGCTCGGAAATTCGGTGGAGAGCTTTATATATCAAGGCGGTGATCTTTCTGATATGGATGGATTGACCACCGCAGGGGTGCTGTCCGCGGCTGGAGTTGGGGATGTGGATAAAGCCTGGCGACGTCTTGAAATTGCTCGTAAGAGAATTGACGTTGATTTTTCGCCAATAACGAATCTCGTCGGAAATTACATGTTGTTATCTTCGGGTGTCAGCTTCCTGATGGCGTTTAACGCTATGAGTGATTATGACGCAATTCAATTGACCGAGGAAAATCAGATGGCCATCTTTGATCGCTTGAGCGGTCTTGGATTCGAAGATCTCGCAAATGATTTTAGATCAAAAACGGGGTTAAACTACTCTAGCAATTCGGAGCGTATTTCTCATTCAGTAGAATTGCTTCGCGATCGGAAGTACTCAGATGTTCTGTTAGCGCTTGAGGGTGTGGATACGGGTAGCGCTACGAAAGTTCGTGTCATTTCATATTTAGGTTTGGATATGGTGGATGCTGCAAAAATAGAATTTGAAAAGGTTATCAATAAAGAAGATTTTTTAGCATTTTTTCGCCAAATGGCTTCGGACTTGAACATTGAAAAGCTGGCTGACCCCGACTTGTTGGCCTTGCTGGCGGTATTACGGGACGGAGATGAAGATGACGCAGGCAAAAGTCAGCCGATTGTTGAAGGAAATGAGGAGCTGCAGAAGATAGTGGCAGTAAAAGATGCAATTGCGAAATTGGTTCCTGATGTTGTGGATTGAATATTTCAATTTTGAAACATTGTCGCGAATTGGGTATTAGGGCAAGTTGTGAAGTTTCTGCATCAGACTTCGATTTTGAGTTTGGGCCTCATGGCCGTCGTTTTAATGATGGTACTGCCCGTGCCACCTGTGGTCTTGGACTTAGGTTTGGCTTTTAGTTTCGGCGTGGCTACCCTCTTGCTTACAATAACATTATTTGTCAATAGGCCTTTAGATTTTTCAACTTTTCCGACAGTGCTGTTGGCGGCGGTTATGCTTCGGTTGTCGCTGAATGTTTCATCTACGAAGCTCATCATTCAAGACGGTCATACCGGAACTTTGGCGGCCGGTCATGTCATCGATGGTTTTGCAAATTTTGTAATGGGTGGAAACGTATTTCTTGGGTTAGTTATATTTCTTGTTCTTCTAATTGTGAACTTTATGGTGATAACTAAGGGCGCGAGCCGCATGGCGGAAGTAGGAGCTCGTTTTGCACTCGACGGGATGCCTGGAAAACAATTGGCGATCGACAGTGACATGTCCGCGGGAGCCATTGATCACGCTGAAGCAAAAAGTCGACGGGAGCTCGAGCAAAAGGAAACGACGTTTTTTGGGTCCCTTGATGGGGTTTCCAAATTTGTCAAAGGTGACGCAATCGCTGGTTTGTTAATTACGAGTCTCAATTTTCTCGTTGGCTTGTTTATGGGTGTTTTTGTTCACGGTATGCCTGTTTCCAGAGCTTTCGAAACGTACACCATTTTGACAGTCGGTGACGGTTTGGTGACGCAGGTTCCCGCGGTTATCATTTCGATTGCGTCAGCTTTATTGCTTGCGCGCGGAGGGAATACCGGTGCCGCCGATGCCGCCATATCTGCGCAAGTTAGGAATTATCCGGAGGCATTATTCACTGTTGCTTTTGTCATGGCATTGATGAGCGTTGTCCCAGGATTGCCAGTTGCGCCATTCTTGGCCGCTAGTTTGGTTTTAGCAATTGTTGCCTTCTATTGCCTGAGATTGAAGGTTATACAAAAGAATGCGTCATCGGTCGAAACGATTGAGGAAGTTCAAGTAGTGCGGCCGTTAGGGGACGTTCTGGATTTGGATGATATACACTTGGAATTCTCGCCGGACCTGGTTGATATGGTGTTGGACCCCGGAACGGGCTTAGATGCGCGAATTTCAAATATCCGTTCTTATGTTGCAACAAAATTCGGTTTGGTCTTGCCAGATATTCGCCTGACAGATGATCCCTCATTACCGTCAGGTAATTATGTGGTAAAGATGTTGGGTGTAGTATTGGCACGTGACGTTTTGCTCCATGACCACGTGATGGTGCTTCTTTCCGGCAAAGATGACGATGTACCTGCTGGCGAAGATGTGGCGGAGCCGGTTTATGGTGCCGCTGCGCGGTGGATACATGAAGAGGATAAGGATGCGGCGGCTCTGTCAGGTGTGACTTTAGTTTCTCCGAATGAAATTTTGGCAACCCATCTTCTAGAATTGATCAAGCAAAATCTTTCTCGGCTACTTAGTGCGAAATCTCTTCGGCGTCTACTGGACGAAATGGTGAACTTAAGCGACCCTATACGCGCTGAAGCGAATAGGCGCCTATTGGATGAAATGATTCCTGACCGCGTTCCGAAGGATTGTTTGCATCAGGTTTTGCGCCTTTTACTCGATGAGCAAGTGTCGATCCGAAACCTTCCGCTAATATTGGAAGCGATATCCGAGGCCCGCAGCCTATCTTTGCAGGTCGAAGTAATCTGCGAATATGTGCGGCAACGACTTGGTTTTCAACTTGTTGGTGAGCTTCGTCGGGAGGATGGGACTGTTCCATTGCTTCAACTTTCTCCTGAATGGGAAGATATTTTTTCGGGTTATCAGATTGATAGTATACGGGGAGGCGTCGATGTTGCCTTGCCTCCCGATACGTTCAATCGGTTGGCCGAACGTATTGGTGCAGAAGTAAACGAAGCTGAGAGAAATGGATGCTTTCCTGCGATTGTGACTTCTAGCAAACGTAGACGATTTGTTCGCGGCGTTATGAGTTCTAAATCGATTTCGAATCCCGTGCTTGCATACGAAGAAATCGGATTGGACGCGCGGCCGGCGTTGGTCGGGATTGTCGGAGCGTGACCGCTCTTCTCCTCTCAATGTTGGAAGGTGGCGGCGAAATATTCGATATGTTTATTGCGGGTCTTCGATTTGGCCCTGTCCTTTTTCTGCTTCCCGGCGTGCCGGAGTTTAGAATACCGGCTTGGGTTAAGATCGGCGTCCTGATTTCTGTATCGGCAATCTTGTATCCTTCGGTTGGGACTGTAGTTTTAGGATCGGACACGTTGTGGTCGATTGTATTGATTGAGACGTTTATCGGTATATGTCTCGGTATGGGAGTGCGTTTATTTCTAATGGCTTTGCAGATTGCAGGTTCGATTGCAGCTCAATCCACGTCCCTTTTTCAGGTGGGCGGTGCTTCTATGCCCGAACCCATGCCGGCTTTGGGTATGGTATGGGTGGTTGCCGCACTGGCGTTTGCGGCCAGTTACGGATTTCACATTAAGGCAATCGAATACATGATGGCATCTTATTCGGTAATGCCCGTCGGGCATCTGCCGGGAAGATCCGATCTGGTGGCCTGGTTTATTGGCGGTGTCAGTACGTGTTTTTCACTCGGTTTCGTTCTGTCGGCTCCATTCCTGATTTTGGCAGCAATTTACAATTTGACCCTTGGTGTTATTAATCGTGCAATGCCTCAGTTGATGGTAGCATTCGTTGGTGCTCCAGTAATCGTGTTTGGGGCGCAGGCTTTGTTATTGGTTTCGTCGTCCTCCGTTCTTAAAACGTGGTGGGTATACATGGAGCAATCTTTGTACGCGCCTTTCGGCCTTGCACCATGAGTGACGAAGCGAACCAGGACAAGCCGCACGAACCCACTGCTAAAAAACTTAACGATGCACGTAAAAAGGGAGAAGTGGCGCGATCTCAGGACATTTCCGTGGCAATGGCATTCCTTGGTTTTACTGTTGCTTGCGTGGCGTTTGGTGCAGGTAGTATTCAGAATTTTGGCACGGTGTTGATGCATCCTCTGACGTGGGCTGTGACTGGAAATAATTCTGTGCCGCAGCTCCGTACTTCGATCGGCATGTCGGGAATGTTTGCCGCAGTTTTAATGCCTTTGATTCCATTCTTTGCCCTGCCGGCCGGATTTGTCCTCATTTCTATCATACTCCAACGTGCATTTATTGTAACGCCATCGAAGGTGTCTCCGAAGGTGTTGCGAATTTCGGTGCTATCTAACGCAAAAAATAAATTCGGTGTCGCGGGATTTGTTGAATTTGGAAAAAGCTTCACCAAGCTATTGATATTCTCCGTTTTACTTTTCGTGTACATATGGATGAACCTGGCTGAATTTGTAGGTCTCGTTCAGGCACAAGCGGTCACTGCGGCTGTCATGTTGCTGCGGAGCATTGTGGAAATGCTCATGATCGTTGTGGTTATATCTTTGGCCATAGGCGTTTTGGATTACCTTTGGCAGCGCAGTCACCATCTTCGGAAGAACCGGATGTCGGACAAGGAGCTGCGCGATGAACAAAAGGAAGCGGAAGGTGATCCTCATCTGAAAGGGGAACGTCGTGCGCGGGCGCTGGCTGTTGCGAATAATCAGATGATGTCAGATGTCCGCTCCGCCGATGTTGTTGTCACGAACCCAACTCATTTTTCTGTGGCACTGAAGTGGACGCGGCAAGCAGGGGCAGCACCCGTTTGCGTCGCCAAGGGTAAAGACGAGGTCGCCTTGGCAATTCGCCGTGTTGCAGAGGAGCACTCGGTGCCCATACATCAGGATCCGCCGACGGCGCGAAGCCTGTATGCGGCCGTTGAGATTGGCGCGGAAATAGACCCAGAGCTTTATGGCGCGGTTGCGGTGGCTATCCGTTTCGCGGATGACATGAGGCGGCGCGCCAGATCGGGTTGGGCATGACTTTGAACCGACTGACCGAAATCCAGCTCATTACCGCGGCTGTGCTGGAGCGTGACTTGTCTAAACTTCGGGCTCTCGCGGAAGATGAGCGTCAGCTACGGTCTCGCCTTCGGGACCTTGACGGACAGTTGCTACAAAGCCTGAAAACGGCTTCCGGTTCAGAAAATTTTGCGTCTGATGCGGAAGCACGGCGATTATGGCGACGTTGGCTGTTGGCTAGAAAAAAGGACACGGAGATGGCATTGTTCCGGATCTTGGCGCAAAAAGAGGGCCTTCTGGATCAGGTCCGCAATTCTTTCGCGCGGGATCAGGCGAGCCAGGGCCTCGTTTCCGAAGAGCGGGAGCGTCTGCGTCGCGCCATTCGTTAGCTGGTGTCCGATGCCCTTGCCAAGTGGGCCTTGCGACGGGCGTTTCTCCCGGCATTTGAGATATTGGGTCGTGTATCGAGCCAGGCGGTTGGGTGTGTAATCGGCGGATCAGTACATCAAGCCCAGCGTCAGGGCCGGGAAGCAGACCAGAAGGACCACGCGCAGCAGATCGGCAATCACGAAATGAAGGGCGCCGCGAAAGGTCTGCCGGATCGGGATATCTCCCGCCATTGCATTGATAACATACAGGTTCATGCCCACCGGTGGCGTGATCAGGCCCACTTCGACCACGATCAGGACCAGCACGCCGAACCATATGCCAAGCGCGTCCTCGGGCAGTCCGAAATCCAGCGACATGATCACCGGATAGAAGATCGGGACGGTCAGCAGGATCATCGAAATGCTGTCCATCACGCAGCCGAACACGAGGTAAAGAAGGAGGATCGCGCATAGCACCGTCCAGGGACCGAAACCCTGGGCAGCGATCCAGGCGGCCGTATTCTGCGGCAGCAGGGTCAGGGCGAGAAACGTATTGAAAACGCCGGCTCCCAGGATGATGACAAAGATCATGCCAGTGGCTCCTGCCGTATTCAGGGCAGCCTGTCTGAGGTCGGCTCGGCCCAGGCCACCGCGCGCCAGGGCGGCAAGGCCGGTTCCCGCGGCACCGATGGCTGCGCCTTCGGTTGGGGTGAAAAGGCCAAGATAGATGCCGCCGACCACCAGGGCGAAGATGACCGCAACAGGTAGAACGGGACGCAGGGCGCGCAATCTCTGCGACAGGGTCTGTCTGGGCAGGACAGCGCCGGTTTCCCGGCCCGTCCGCATCAGGATCGCAACGGTGACCATATATCCCAATGTTGCCAGAAGGCCGGGGATCACCGCTGCCAGAAAGAGCTTGGCAATATTCTGTTCCGCGAGGATCGCATAGAGAACCAGCACTACCGATGGTGGGATCAGGATCCCCAATGTGCCGCCGGCAGCCAGCGCGCCGGTCGAAAGCGCACCGGAATAGCCCTGCCGCCTGAGATGGGGCAGGGCGACCTGACCCATGGTCGAGGCGGTGGCGAGGGAGGAGCCGCAGATCGCCCCGAACCCGGCGCAGGCACCGATCGCCGCCATGACAACACCGCCGCGCCGATGCCCCAGCCAGGCCGCCGCGGCCGAGAAGAGGGCCGCGGACATGCCGCTGATCGTTGCGAACTGGCCCATCAGCAGGAACAGCGGAATGACGGAGAGGGAATAGTTGGAAAAGGTCCCGAAGGTCAGTGTCTTGAACTGGGCCAGCAGCATCAGCGGGCTGCCGGTGACTGCCCAGGCCCCTCCGAACCCGACCAGAAACATGGCCAGACCGATCGGCAGCCGCAGAAAGATCAGCGCCAGCAGCACCGGGAACGAGCCGATCGCGAGGGCGGTATCGCTCATGCTGCGGTCAGGGCGCGGAGGCTGCGCCAGACGCAGAAGAGGCTGACCAGAACAATGGCCACGGCACCCGCGAGAGCCGCCAGATACCCCTGCCAGAGCGGGAGTTGCAGGATCAGCGTGGTCTCTCCATAGCTGCGCTTGTCGAGCATCCCGAGCCAGAGCCGCCAGAGGATCAGGACAGCGAAAGCCGCGGCGCCGATCTCTGCGGCAAGGTCCAGCGACCGGTTGGCCGTTTGGCTGAACCGGTGACGAAACAGATCGACACGGGCATGGGCGCCGCTGATCTGCGCCCAGGGCAGAAAGCAGAAGACGGCAAAGCCGGTGCCCAGTTCGACCAGTTCGAAATCGCCCGCGATCTGATCAAACCCGAGGCCGGTCAGGGCACGGCCGGACACGCTGGCCGCAGTCAGCAGGGTCAGCAGGACCAGCATGACGGTTCCGGTGAGGGCCAGGCCGATGGCCAGCCGCCTCGCGCCGCTCTCGGCCAGCCGGTAGAGACCGCGAGCAGGCGCGGCAGAGGCAAAGGTCGCCGCATGGCGCTTGGCCGGGCCCGGCTTGATTGCGTCACGTTGCATGTTCGGCGATCAGTGTCCGGGCGCGGTCGATCAATGCCTGCCCGTCAATGTCGCGGGTGGCCATCTCGTCGATCCAGCCAGAGGTGACGGGCTGTGCCGCCGCCTGCCAGCGGGCGACCTCGGCGCTGTCGAGCGTCGTGATCCGGTTGCCCAGATCCAGCGCGATCTGCCGGGCAGGGGCATCGGCGGCGGCCAGTTCGCGTCCGGCCAGCGCCGAAAGGGCCGCGCCGGACTGTGCATCGAGCGCCTGCCGGAGCGCCTCGGGCAGGGCCTCGAATTTCGCCTTGTTCATTACGATGACAATCGCCGCGGTATAGAGCGCCGCCGCGCCGCTGAATTCCGTATGATGGCTGACGAGTTCCGAGAGCCGGATCGCGGTAGTCGTTTCCCAGGACAGAACCGTGCCGTCCGCCACGCCTTTGGACAGCGCTTCGGGGACGGCGGGCAGGGGCATACCGACCGGGGTCGCGCCCAGCTCTCCTACAAGTTCGTTGACCAGACGGGTCGGCGCGCGCAGCTTGAGGCCCGCCATATCCTCCAGCCGCGTCACAGGACGGTTGCTGTGGATCGCGCCGGGACCATGCACAAAGGCGGCCAGAACCTTTACATTGGCAAATTCACTGGCGGCCAGATCCTGCTCTGCCATCTGGTGGAAGGCGCGGCATGTGGCCTCGACCCCCGTCATCAGGAACGGCAGTTCGAACACTTCGCTGCGGGGAAAACGGCCGGGCGTATAGCCGAGCAGTGTCATGGCGATATCGACGACCCCATCCTGCGCCTGCCCCATCAGTTCGGGCGGGCGGCCGCCAAGTGCCATGGCATCGAATTTCTGGATCGTCAGATCGCCATCGGTGGCCGCCGCAACAGTCTCGATCCATGGCGACAGCACGGTGCGCGTCACCACGGCCATTGGCGGCTGGAAGTGATGCAGCCTCAGGGTGGTGCCCTTTGCAATGGCCGCCTGGCGGGACAGGGTGAAAATCGCCGGCGCGGCAAGGCCCGTCCTCAGAAAATCGCGTCTTCTCATGATATGTCTCCCCGTTTCCCTGTTTCTGGTTTCAATCCTCCGCCGCGACCTCAAAGCGCAGCCCGTCGAGATCCTCGCTCAGCGTGATCTGGCAGGAGAGGCGCGAGGTTGGCGCGAAACTATCGGTGAGCTCCAGCATCGCCAGCTCGGCCTCGGGCGCGGGGCCGACCCGTGCATAGGACGCCGCGTCGAGGATGATGTGGCAGGTGGCGCAGGCCATGGTGCCGCCGCAGATCGCCTCGATCCCCGGAACATCATGGGCGACAAGCGCCTCCATCAGGGAGGTGCCGGGCTGCGGCGAAAGGGTAAGTTCCGCACCGTCAGCGGTGGTGACATAAAGATCGGGCATCGGTTCTTCCGGTCAGAGATAGGTCATGATGGCGCCCTGCGGGGCCCCCATATCCAGCAGGTTCACCTGCTTGCGCGTCAGTTTCAGCGCCTCGCCTTCGGCGCGGAAATGATGGATGTAGGTGCCGGCGTACCAGGTCATTTTCTGGTAGTAGATGCTGGCGACGAAGGGGGTTTCGGTCTGGCAGCTCTCGGCATCAGCCGCTGTGATTGCGCTATCCGAAACCATCCGCATCGACCGCATTGGATAAGCCATGGAGGGCGAGTCGGGATGGCCGAAATTCTCCCGACGGATCTTCATCAGCGAGACATTGTCGAACATGATCATGTCGTAGATCGCCGGATCGGCCTGATCCTCGTCGAGCGGCATCAGATAGATCCCGTCTTCGGTAAAGAGGTCGATCCAGGGATCGAAGAGGTTCTTGTTGAGATAGCGGATTTCCTGGCGGATGAAGCGGTTAAGCGCCTCTTCCTCAAAAAGCTGGGCGGTCATGTCAGGCGTCCGTCCCTTCTGCTGAGGGGGTTTCCGCATCGGTCATATAGGCCAGCCAGGCCTGATACTGGTTGCGGAAGGCCAGATCCGAAGTGCCGAGGGATTCCTTTCCCCCCTCTGTCACCCGGTCGGCGGTGGAGAAGCGCTTGAAATCGACCCAGTCGTTGCGCTCGGACCCCAGACCCTGCTGCATCCGCAGGTAACAATCGAGATCGTCCGGCCCGACCATCGACCCCGGCGCATTGATCAGCCGGGAATAGAGCAGGGTCTTGGCCAGCATGTCGTCCGGCACACCCGCCAGCCGGAAAACCCAGGTCTCGATGATCGTCTCGTTATGGGCGACGGGACGCACCACCCGGATGGACTGCACCGCATCGCGCACCGCCAGCGACGGATAGACAGTGGTATTGTGGCGGTTGAACTGCAGGATCTCCTTCGTGCGCGCCGCGCCATAGGCGCGGGTCATGTCCGCGATATAGCTCTCGGGCCAGTCGTAATGGCTGAAGATGCTGGTATGGCCGCCCATGTAATTATGCCCGTGGGGCAGGGCGGTCTGCCCCATATCGTCGAAAAACTGGTAAGAGCCGCCGAAGGGCTGGATCACCTCGGCCTCGGGCGGGCGCGGATCGCCCTCCTTGCAGCAGGTGGAGACAAAGGTTTGCGTCGCCTGGCCCGTGGCGGAATGGGCCACCATCGGATGCATCGCGTCGTTCAGGTTCTCGATGAAGTTCTTCCAGTTGGCAGGCTGGACAAAGCGGTTTGAGACCTTGCCCACCACCTCGACCCGCCCCTCGGGCGAGCGGTCGGCCATATTGTCGATCGTGTGTTTTGTATCGCCCAGAAATTCTTCCAGCCCCGGCCCCTCCGCGGCGAGGCTGGCGAAAACGAAACCGCGGTAGCTGTCGGTTCGGGGGATATGGGTCAGCTGATAACAGGGCTTCTTGATATCAAAGCTGGTGCCGTCATAACCCACCGCATGGGGCACGCCCGCAAGCTGGCCGTTCGTCCGGTAGGACCAGCCGTGATAGAGGCAACGGAAGCCGCGGGCATTGCCATGGCTGCGCACCTCCAGCTTGACGCCCCGATGGCCGCAGCGGTTCAGCAGCACCCGGATTTCCCGGCTGCGGCGGTCGCGCACCATGATCACGGGGTCGCGGCCCAGCGTGGTGGTAATGAAATCGCCCGGCTCCGGTACCATCGACTCATGCCCGATGAAGATCCAGGCGCGGCCCCAGATCCGTTTCATCTCAAGATCGAAAACCTCCGGGTCTGTATAGACGCGGCGATGCACGCGGTCGGGCTGCACCATGGCGTGTAATGCCTCGGACGAGAGCGCGGGGGCACCTGGGGGAGGCGACGGGGCGGGGGTGTCGGTTACGCGTGTCATGAGGATTCGATAGTGCTTGCTTTACCGGTCAGTCAAGTATATTCTGACAGCATACCTGGCGGCTGCCGCCCGCGTGCTCCGGCACAAGCTGACCGAAAGACGACCCTATGACAGACCTAGACCCTGAAAACACAGCCACCGCAGACAGGGCCCGCAAACCCGGAACCGCCGATGTACGGGCAGAAATTCTCGCCCGGGCGCAGAAGGTGTTTCTGGAGCAGGGTTACGAAGCCGCCTCCATGCGCGAGATCGTCAAGGCCAGCGGATTTTCCAAACCCACGCTCTATTCCCATTTCGGCAGCAAGGAACGGCTGTTTGAGGCGATCATCACCTCGGTCTGCGACCGGATCTCCCTGCCGGATGTGGCCGTGCCGCGGGATATGTCGGCGCGGGAGGTGCTTGAGTCACTGGTGCTGGCCTATCGCCGGACCGTTCTAAACCCCGATTTCATCGAGCTCTACCGCCTGGTCATCGCGGAGGCGAAGCGCTTCCCCGAACTGGGAGCGATCTTTTACAAATCCGGCCCGCAGGCATCGCGCTGGCAGCTGGCGGAAATCCTGCAATCGCTGCTGGACCGGGGTCTGCTGGCCGGGCTCGGCGATACTCAGATCGCCGCGGAGCAGTTCGAGGCTCTGGTGCTGGAACCGATAAAGCTGCGTGCCTTCCTTCTGCCGGAAGAAACAGTATCAGAAACCCAGTTCCGTACCCATGCCCAGGCCGCGATCGAACTATTCCTGCGCGCCCTCGACCCGCATCGAACCTGACATTTTCCCAGATCGGAGACCGCCTTGCCAATCGACAGAGAGGCCATCCTCAGCCCGGGCGCACCTGCGCCGGTGGGCCCCTATTCCCATGCGGTTCGAGGGGCGGGGCTGGTGTTTACGGCGGGTCTGATCCCGACCGATCCGATGACCGGCGCGCTGATCGAAGGCGATGTTCAGGCGCAGACGCGGCGGGTCCTCGATACGATGCAGCTGGTGCTGGAAGAGGCCGGAACCGGGCTGGAGGCCGTGGTGAAGATGACGGTCTATCTGGCCGATCTGGCGGATTTCGAGGCAATGAACGCGGCCTATCAGGACTATTTCCCCAAGGCGCCGCCGGCCCGCACGACCTATCAGCCAGGGGGGCTGCCGCTGGGCGCTCTTGTCGAGATGGAGGCGGTGGCGCTCTCCGGCTCTTGATTCCGGCGCTGCGCCTCTGCCCGGCCAGAAACGGCAACCTCCCCGCCGACCCCGCACTGTGCTGACCGTCTTGCATCAGTCACTGAACCCCGCACTCCGGCGCGCCTTCGAAGGTACCGGAGAGCCGGGCGCAGATGAAAATCAACGCCCCGCAATTGGGGCATCCAACGGGAAGGAACTGGAATATGAGCGAAACTAACGGCGTGGTCCTGATCCACGGAGCCTGGCACGATCACCATTGCTGGGACGAAGTCGTGCCGCTGCTAGAGGCGGGGGGCATCCCCGTGACGGCCATTGAACTGCCCGGTGCAGGCCGCTCAGCCGCGCTGCCGGAGTCATTCCTGAACCGCCCCCTCGATCCGGCCGCCTTCGCAACCGAACCCTCGCCCAATGCCGGCGTGTCGCAGGTGCAGCGGACCGAAGCCGCCATTGCTGCCGTGCGGGAGATGAATGAAAAGACCGGCGGCAAGGCTGTTGTTGTGGGCCATTCGAAGGGCGGGTTAACACTGACACCATTGGCCGAGGCGATCCCGGACGAGATCTCTCATGCCGTCTATCTCGCGGCTTTCCTGCTGCCCCCCGGAATGGTGGCGGGGCAGATGATCGGCCATCCGTTGATGGCTGAGGCTCTGGTGCCCACGCTCTTCATGGCTGATCCGGCGGATGTTGGGGCATTGCGGATGGACGTCAGAAGCGAAGACCCGGCTTATCGGGCCGGCATCAAGGCGACTTTCTATGCTGACGTCGCTGATGCCTCTTTCGATCAGGCCATCGGCCATCTGCATCCCGATGAACCGGCCCAGATTGTCACAAGCCCGTCACCCGCGACGCCGGGCCGGTTTGGCCGTGTGCCCAGACATTACATCGAATGCACCGGGGATCAGGCCGTGACCATTGCGGCGCAGCGCGAAATGGTCCGGCTGATGGACGAGGCGATGGGAACGCCGACGAACGTGTTCTCGATGAATACCAGTCATTCGCCATTCTTCGCTGATCCACAGGGATTGGCGTCCATCCTGAATATTGTCGCGCGGAAATAGCCAGAGATCGGTCGCGGCGCCCGGGCCATCCGGGCGCGGCTGTTCGACGAAGCATCGCTTGACACGCCCGCCTGAAAATGGACTCATGTCACCCATGAGTGACATGAGTCGCAAACTTTGCGCAGGAGGTGTTATGCGGCAGGGTAGAGTGCAAAGACACGGCCGTCAGGGCGTAGCAGAACCGAACATGGCCGCGGTTGATATAGCTCTGATCCGGCAGGGCTTTGCCGAGGTGATTTTCAGGTCGCGCGCAGCCGAGGCACCGGTCGATAAGACCTTGGCCCGTAGATATGTCGGTCAGATGGAAGCGTTGCCTGCCGCCGTAGCAGGCAGGCCGGCGTTTTCGCCCTCTGCCGACCCCACTTTCCCACCAAACGATCAGGAGGCCTGATCCATGCGATTTCTGTTCCCGGCCCTGATGGCCTGCACGATACTGGGTGCCTGCGCGACGTTGCCTGAGGCGCAGCTTTCTCCGGCTCGGGGCCTGACCGAAGTTTACCGAGATCGGCAGGCGCAACTGTTTCACGACAAATCGTTTGACCGGGCCGCCGTAACCGGTCTGACCCTTGGTGACGTGCGCCTTGATACGCAGTCGGAGGTTAAGGCGACAGAGACAGCCGCGCTGAATTCAATTCGCGCGGCGCTTCAGGCGGGCTTGCGACAGGCAGCCCGGGATACGGGAGGCACGACGGGTGCTTTGCCATTGCGGCTGGACGTGACGATTGAAAATGTGCGGCTTGTTGATCCGGTCGTGAATGTCCTGTCCAGCGCCGCCCTCATCATCCCGCTGGATCGGGGCGCCATGACGCTGACAACCCGGTATGTGGATACAACGGGCAGAACAGTTGTTTTGCGCCGCGACAGGATCAGCGGGAAAGGCTTCGGTCTGCGCAGCGCTTTTTCCAAGAACAGACGTCTGCGCGACGCGGCGCAGAACTGGGGCAGGGCCTGCGGGGTTTGGCCGGGCTGTTCCCTTCCCCCGGCTCAAGTGCCGGAAGGCTAAGCGATGATGAGGTGAGATATCTTATCTGGTGCATCGGCCAATGACGGCCCGAAGACAGCCGCGACCTTCTTGTTCCACCGCTCCGAACCCGACTTCGTCACAGTGACGAGCGACGGACCCGTGGAACAGATGGATACGCCGCGCGACCGGATCATGGATGCCTGCAATTCGCGCCTGGTCAAAGCGGGTGAGAACCGCATCGTAGAGTTGCACCATCAGACGATAGGGCTGTCTGAACAGGCGGAGCTACCCGCCCCGGTTCAAGCTTGCCCGGTCATTTTATCGGAGCGGCCTCAGAAACCTTGGCAAGATGCTGTTATCGTTGAAAAACCCAAGATGCCGTCAACGGCGCATCATTCAGCCGGCCTTTGCGAATCCACAGCGCAGGAGCGGGAACCGAAGGCGCCCATCCGATGCAAACTGTTCTGTTCGGGCTGATGGCGGTTTTTCATCCCCCAAGTGAGGGATGGTGGAGCCTAGGGGGATCGAACCCCTGACCTCTTGCATGCCATGCAAGCGCTCTCCCAGCTGAGCTAAGGCCCCATTTGCACGGGCTCAAATCACCCGTGCGGCGCTATGTATGGGAAGGCCCGGAGCGGATCAAGCGAAAAATCCCGCCCTCCGGATCCCCCCAAATCAGGACTCGTCGTCGTCCCCGGCAACGTCGGCCAGATCGTCGAGGGAGACGTTGTCGTCATCCTCGTCCTCTTCCAGCAGATCATCGTCCAGATCCACATCCACATCATCTTCGTCATCATCCAGGATGACATCCTCGTCATCCTCGACCTTCCGCTTCTTGGCAGAGGCATCTTCGGCATCGGCCGCGATCATACGATTCTTGGATTCGTCGAATTCCACGATCTCGCCGGTATAGGGGCTGACGATCGGGCTCTGGTTTAGGTCGTAAAACCGCTTGCCGGTCGTAGGGCAGACACGTTTCGTGCCCCATTCTTCCTTGGGCATGGGATTCCTCTCAGGTGACATCTCTTGTCGACGATCCGCGTCCCCTGCCATATGCGGAAACGGGTGTCAAAGGCTTTCGGGCCGGAATAAAGACGGAATAAACCGGACCGTAACGGGCGGGGTTCATATGGGTCAGCATATCCTGCCGGGCAACCCCCCGGTGGAAATCAATCTGAAACGGTCGGGCCGGGCGCGTCGGATATCTCTGCGTGTCTCCGCGCTGGACGGGAAAGTGACGCTCACCCTGCCCATGGGCGTGTCGGAACGCTCTGGCCTGGCCTTCGCGCGGGAAAAAGCAGACTGGCTGCGCGGGCATCTGGCAAAGCACGCCGGGATGGAAGTCATCGGCCCCGGTTCCGTTCTGCCCGTGGAAGGGCAGATGTTGACTGTGGCACCCGGGACAGGCCGCTCCGTTCGGATCGACGGCGACCAAATTCTGGTGCCCGGCGATCCGGACCGGATCACCGCCCGCCTGCTGGGCCACCTGAAGGCCATGGCGCGCGACCGGCTCGCCGGGGCGTCAGATCATTATGCCGCTGCTCTCGGCCGCCCCTATTCCCGACTGACCCTGCGTGATACGCGCTCCCGCTGGGGGTCCTGTTCGGCGCAGGGGGCGCTGTCTTATTCATGGCGGCTGATCCTCGCTCCGCCGGAAGTGCTGCGCTATGTCGCCGCTCACGAGGTCGCCCATCTGGCCGAAATGAACCATTCGCCGGCCTTCTGGGCGCAGGTTGAACGGATCCACGGCCCCTACCGGCAACAGCGCGGCTGGCTGCGCAGCGAGGGCGCAAACCTGCATGGCTACCGGTTTGAAGCGGTGTGACGACACCCCATCTTGACGGCAGGGAGTTTTGTGATCACAAGCGGCCCATGTTGATGCAATCCCGCCCTGATCCAAGCCCCGCCGCCCATGAACGCGTCTATCGCGGTCTGCGCACCCGTATCATGCACGGCCAGATCCCACCCGGAGAGGCGCTGACCCTGCGTGGCATCGGGCGAGACTTCGGCGTCTCCATGACACCCGCCCGCGAATCCGTCCGCCGTCTGGTAGCAGAAGGCGCGCTGACCCTGTCCGCCTCCGGCCGCGTCTCCACCCCCGAGATCAGCAATGAGCGGATCGAGGAGCTGGCCGCCCTGCGCGCGCTGTTGGAAGTTGAATTGGCCTCCCGCGCCCTGCCGCGCGCCCATATGGCGCTGATTGACCGGCTGCAGGCGATCAATTCGACGATTTCGGAAATGGTCGAACGGCATGATGCCGTGGGCTATATCCGCACCAACCTCGAATTCCATCGCACGCTCTACCTGCGGGCGCAGGCCCCTGCCATGCTGGCCATGGCCGAAACGGTATGGCTGCAGCTCGGCCCGACGATGCGCAAACTCTACGGCCGGCTTCTCCGCAAGGAATCGCCGCATTTCCATAGGCTTATCATCGCTGCGCTGAAGGCAGGGGATGAGCCCGGCCTGCGTCTGGCGGTCCGGTCGGACGTGACACAGGGCCTGAGGTTGCTGACGACATGATCCACCTCTGGGGCTTCCGGTTGAGCGTTTATGTCCGGATCGTCCGGATGGCCTTGGCAGAGCGCGGGCTGGAGTACGACTGGACGGAGGTGAACCCTTTCGAGCCCTCCGAGCCGAACCCGCATCCTTTCGGCCGCGTGCCGGTGTTCGATCATGACGGCATGCGGCTTTACGAAACGTCCGCGATCACCCTCTACATCGACCGTGCCTTTCCCGGCCCCACATGGCAGCCCGACGATCCGGTGAAAGAGGCGCGGGTGCAGCAGGTCATCGACATGATCAACAGCTATGGCTACTGGCCGATGGTCCGACAGGTCTTCGCCAAGGGCGCCTATCCGCTCGCCGTCGGAGAACCGGTCGAGACGCAAGAGGTGAGCGCGGGTCTCGCCGCATCCCGTCCCCTGCTCGCCGAACTCGAAACTCTTGCTGCCTCCGGCACAGTGCTCTCCGGTCCGCTGACCCGCGCAGACCTGCATCTGGCGCCGATGGTAGACTACTTCACGGCCCTGCCAGAGGCGGCCGCGATGCTGGCCGAGCATCCCGCGCTTGCCACCCGCTTTGCGGAGCTCCAGCAGCGCCCCAGCTTCACAGCCACCGCTCCGGGACTGCCGACAGGTTAGCCCAGAAACACCTGCCCCTCGGAATAGCGCACCCTTGGCACCACCCGCGTCGCCAGCAGGAAACCCAGCGTCAGCGGTCCGACCCGGCCGATGAACATCACGAAGATGATGACGAGCCGCCCCACGGTATCAAGCTCCGCCGTTGACCCACGCGTCAGCCCCACGGTCCCGAAGGCCGAGGCGACCTCGAACACCAGGTTGAACATCGCCCCGTCATGGGAGATCGACACGACGAACAGTGCCGTCAGCACGATCAGCATCGACAGCGCCGTCAGGGCCATCACCCGGAACACCGACTCGAACCCGATCGAGCGGTTGAAGATATGCAGCGAGGTCCGCCGCTTGAAAAACGCGATGACGGTCAGGATCAGCACGAAAAAGCTCGTCACCTTGATGCCGCCCGCCGTAGAGGTCGACCCGCCCCCGACCAGCATCAGCAGGATCACGACCAGAGAGGTGGAATCGTGCACATGCGCCAGATCGACGGAGTTGAACCCGGCCGTCCTGGGGCTGACCCCCTGAAAGAAGGCGCCCAGCAACTTGCCCCCGAGGCCGAGCGGGCCCAGCGTCGCCGGATTGGTCCATTCTAGCACCGCAAAGGTAAACCAACCCCAAAGAATCAGGCCCAAAGTGCCCACCAGCATCAGCTTGGAATGCAGCGAGAGCGTCCGCCAGCGCCGCCGCTGCCAGATGTCCCCGATCACGATGAACCCGATTCCGCCGATGATGAAGGAGGCCGAGATAGGTAGGATCACAAGCGGATCGGCCACGTAACGCGTCAGGCTGTCGGGCCATAGCGCGAATCCCGCGTTGTTGAAGGCCGACACCGAATGAAAGATCGCGGCCCAGGCCCCTTGCCAGAACCCGTAATCCCGGATGAACGGGATGCAGAGCAGCAGGGCACCGCCGCCTTCCACCACCATCGCGACCCGCAGCACCAGCGCCGCCAGCTGCATCAGGTCATGCAGGGAAGACTGGCCCAGCTCCTCCCGCAATACCACCTGCTGCGGCAGCCCGACCGACACGCCAAGCGCGGTCAGCAGCAGCATGGCAAAGGTCATCAGCCCCAGCCCGCCGAACTGGATCAGCAGGAGGATCACGAATTGACCGAAGATGGTAAATTCACCCGCCGTATCCACAACGGCCAGCCCGGTCACGGTAACGGCGGAGGTGGAGGTAAAGAACGCCTCCATCCAGCTGAGCGAGTCGCGCGTCGATACGGGCAGTTTCAGCAGCAGCGTGCCCAGAAAGATGAACCCGGCATAGGACAGCGCCAGCATTTCCGGCGCCGGCATCTTGGTCAGGCGCGGCAGGGCGCGCAGGAGACGGGCGATCATCGGGCTAGAGCGTATCGGCGAAACTGCCGAAATTCTTGCGTGTGCCCAGCAGGATCAGCCGGTCCGCTTCTGCCAGCGTGCAGCTGCTGCGACCATCGCAGATAAACTCCGTCCCCCGCATCACGCCCAGACACCGCAGCTCATGCTTGTCGAGCATGTGGATATCGGCGAGCTCCCGCCCCTCCATCTCCGCAGGCGCCTGGAAATAGAAGACATGGCTCCCGTTGCCGAGGCTCACGTAGTCCCGCACCAGCGGATTGTTAAACACCTGCGCGACATGGCGGCCCATCTCCTCCTCGGGGTGAAACACGCGGTCCACGCCCAGTTTCGACAGGATCCGGTGATGCGCCCGGCTGACGGCCTTGGCCCAGACGACTTCCACCCCGATCATCTTGAGATTGATGGCAGTCAGGACGGAGCTTTCCAGATCCTCCCCCATGGAGATCAGCGCGGCATCGCATTCGCCGACACCCGCCTCCCGCAGCGCCGATTCGTCCCGGCTGTCGAGGATCAGCGCCTGCGAGATTTCCTCGGCGAAATTGGCCACGATCTTTTCGTCGCGGTCGATCCCGATCACATATTTGCCGTAGCGGGTCAGCTCAAGCGCGACCGTGCCGCCGAAATTGCCCAGCCCGATCACCGCGAAATTGCGCCTGTTGTGCTTCATTCAGATGCACTCCGTCGTCACAAGCCTGCGATGATGGTGCTGCAACTGCGAAGGTCAAGCCGTCACGCAGCCAGACCCTTCGACCCCATGTCGAGGAATTTGCGCCGCCGGTCCTGCACCAGCTTGCTCGCCGACTGGCCCTTCATCTCGCCCAGCATCTTCTGGATCGCCTTGCCGACGGCCGCAATCGTGGCGGCCCCGTCGCGATGCGCCCCGCCCAGCGGCTCGTTGATGATCGTGTCGATCACGCCCAGCTTCTGCAGATCTTGCGCGGTCAGACGCAGCGCTTCTGCGGCCTCCCGCATCTTCTCCGCATCCTTCCACAGGATGGAGGCGCAGCCCTCCGGCGAGATCACCGAATAGACCGAATGTTCCAGCATCGCGACCTTGTTGGCCGTGGCAAAGGCTACCGCGCCGCCCGAACCGCCCTCACCGATGACGACAGACACCAGCGGCACGCCAATCTGCAGGCATTTCTCTGTCGAACGGGCAATCGCCTCGGACTGGCCACGCTCTTCCGCGCCCTTGCCGGGATAGGCACCGGGCGTGTCGACCAGCGTGATAACCGGCAGTTTGAACTTGTCGGCCATCTCCATCAGGCGGATCGCCTTGCGGTAGCCTTCGGGCCGGGCCATGCCGAAATTCCGTTCGATCCGGCTTTTCGTGTCATTGCCCTTTTCATGGCCGATCACGATCACCGGTTGATCCGCGAACCGGGCGAGCCCGCCCATCACCGCATGGTCATCGGCAAAGTTCCGGTCGCCCGCCAGCGGCGTGTATTCGGTGAACAGCTCTTCAATATAGTCGCGGCAATGCGGCCGGTCGGGGTGCCGCGCCACCTGGCATTTCCGCCAGGGCGTCAGCGATTTATAAAGATCGGTCAGCATGGCGGCCGCCTTGGTGTCCAGCGCGCTGGCCTCGTCCTCGACGTCCATGCCTTCGTTCTGGCGGGCCATCGCGCGCAGTTCCCGCGCCTTGCCTTCGATCTCTGCCAAAGGCTTCTCGAAATCGAGGTAGTTATGGGCGTCCTGTGCGCGGCTTTCGGTGGTCGTCTCGGCCATGGCATTCCCTCCGGGTTCGGGCGCTATATGCCCATGGTGACGGGTCTTTGCAACTCAGCAAGATTTGCCGGACCCTGTAATGGCATATCCGGGACAGTTCCGGAGGAGCATATGACACAGAGCTACGAAGACAGATTGCTGCGGGTCTACGACCACATCCACGCCAACCCGGCGGGCGACCTCTCGCTCGACGCGCTGGCGGATGTCGCGGCGATGAGCCGGTTTCACTGGCACCGCGTCTTCCACGCCATGGCGGGGGAAACCTGCGCCCAGGCCGTCCGCCGCATTCGCCTGCACCTCGCCGCCAACGAGATCTCCCGCGGATCGCAGGAGATCGAGGAGATCCGGCAGAGCGTGGGCTATGCCGACCGGGACAGTTTCGACCGCGCCTTTCGCGCGCAATACGGCATGACCCCGCGCGCCTTCCGCGCGCGGGGGACGCCGCATCCCTTTGTCCGGCCCAGGAAAGGACCTGTGACCATGTATCCCGTTGAAATCAAAACGAACCCCGACCGCCGCCTTGTGGGCCTCGCCCATACCGGCGCCTATTTCCGCATATCGGAGGCATTTTCGCGCGTTGACGTGATCGTCGCCGCGCGGTCCCTTTACGATGACCTCGGCCCGATGATTGGCGTCTATTACGACGACATCTCTGAAGTACCGGAGGCCGAGTTGCAGAGCTTTGCCGGGTTCGAACTGAAGGCGGGCCGACCCGTTCCCGAGGGCCTGGAGCTGCGCGAGATGACGGGCGGAGAGGCGGCGGTGCTGACCTATCGCGGCCCCTATGCCAACCTGCCCGCCGCCTATGACTACCTTTTCGGCAGTTGGCTAGCGACGTCGGGGCGCGAACCGGGCACCCAGCCCGCCTATGAGCTTTACCTCAACACGCCGATGTACACCGATCCGGCGGATCTGCTGACGGAAATCCACCTGCCGCTGGCATGACGCCCGGCGCGCCGTTCCGGCCCTATGCCAGCGCGGCGCGCAATGCGGTTTCGGGCGAACTCAGCACCGGCAGGCCCAGATCGCCCAGCAGATCGGTGGCGCCCGCCATGCTGGCCTGTGCCAGAACAACGACCGATCCGCCGTTCTGCGCCAGATCGGCCCGCAGCGCCTGCGCAATTGCCGCGTGGAATGCGGCGGTCTCTCCGGCTTCGAAAAGCGGCCAGAGAGCGGTCAGGTCCAGCATCCGCGCCGTGCCGCCCTCATTCTCCAGCAGGGAAAGGCTGGCCTCTGCCGTGCTCGCCAGCGTGTAGACCAGCACCGCCTCGCCCCCGATCGTCGCCGCCGCCCGCATCATCGGCCGGTCGATCCGCAATGCCCCATAGTCTTCGGCCAGCGCCCCCAGCGTGGTGCAGCTGCACAGCACGCGCCCGCCGGCCTTGCGGATCGCCTCTGCCACCGGGGCGCGCACCGCCTCCGGCCCATTGGCGCGGGCTTCTGCCAGCCAGTCCGGGCGCACCACATGCAAAAGCGAAACACCCGGCGCGATCCGGTCGCGCAGGGTGTCGAAGGTGGACCGATGCAGCTCGGCCGTATGCAGCAGGGTCAGCGTCATGCCCTAGTGATAGAACACCGGAACGAGGGAGGCGACCAGCAACCCGGCCATGCCCCAGTTGAATAGCCGCAGCCGCGCCGGATTGGTCAGCAGTCGCCGCAGCTGCTGCCCCAGCACCGTCCAGACCGAGACGCAGGGCAGACAGACCAGCATGAACATTCCGGCCACCATGAGAACCGCAACCAGGCTGCGGTCCGACGCATAGACCGTGATCGCCGTCAGGGCCATGGTCCAGGCCTTGGGGTTGACCCACTGGAACATCGCCGCCTGAAGGAATGTCATCGGGCGGCTATTTTGCGCGGCCTTGGCATCCGGCGGCGCGGCATTTGCGATTTTCCATGCGAGATAAAGCAGATAGGCCACGCTCAGAACGGTCAGCACGTCATGCAACACCGGCACGGCCTCGAAGATGCCCATCAGCCCGATACCCACAAGCGCCGCCATCAGGCCAAAGCCAATTGCGATGCCCAGCATATGCGGCAGGGTGCGGCGATAGCCAAAATTCGCGCCCGAGGCCATGACCATCAGGTTATTGGGCCCCGGCGTCAGCGTGGAGACGATGCAGAAAGCGGCGAGAGCAAGCAGAAGGTCTGTGGTCATAATCGTTACTCATTCAGTTCAGCGCAATTCTGCCTCGTAATATGTGCCACGAGATTGCAATATGCGTTGTCATTTTAGTATTTCAGCAATAAAATTCGGATATGGATGGCATTGACCGCGCGATATTGCGTGAACTCTCCCGGAACGGCCGCATTTCGAATCTCGACCTGTCGGAGAAGGTCGGGCTGTCGCCCTCTGCCTGCCTGCGCCGGGTCCAGCATCTGGAACGCTCTGGTGTCATCGCGGGTTATCGGGCCGTGCTCGACCCGCTGAAGGCGGGGGTCGGCTTCACCGCCTATGTGATGGTCGGGCTGAACCTGCACACAAAAGACGCGCAGGAGGCGTTTGAGCGCGCCATGGCCCGCGCGCCGGAGGTTCGGGAATGTCATAATATCACCGGCGCCTGGGAATATATCCTGCGGATCGAAGCGGCCGATCTGACCTCCTACAAGGCCTTCCACACAGAGGTTCTGGGTACGGTGCCTCAGGTCAGCTCCATCACATCTTATGTGGTGATGGCCTCTCCCAAGGATGAACGCGCCTGACTTACTCGCAGTAATCCGCCTGTTCGGCGACGGCGTCACCCGCGCCCGCCAGGTCAATGGGCAGCGTCTGACCCTCCACGGTCAGCATGGTGCCGCTGCCGACCCGGTCCAGAAACCGTGCCTGCGTTTCTGCATCGGGAAAGTTCAGGGCATAGCCGAACAGATTGCCCTTAACGAATTGCGGGTCAGGCGTCTTCCCGACAAATTTGGCGGGCACCCGGTACTGAGTTCCGTCCAGCGTCATGCCGATCGCATCTGTCGGACGTCTGCGCGGAAAGGCTATCCGCACGGACCGGTCCGAACCGTCACACCGGATCGAGAAATATTCCCCCACGGCGGAGCGTTGTTCCGTCAGATACATCAGGATGCCGTTCTGTGACGGATCTTTGGACTGGACCCATTTGCCCTCGAACACCTTGATCAGATCGGTCTCGATCACCTCGGCCTGCGCCGGCAGCGCGGCAAGCAGGAACAGGGGGAGGGCGGCATTTCTGAAAATCATGGTGGTCTCGATCGGTCCTGACACGGGGCTGTCCCTGTTTTAGTCCAAGTGCCCGCAATGCCAAGCCCGGCGGTCCGTCCGCCGGTCATATCGCCGTGATCCTGCGCCCGGCGGCCGGACCACCGGGTGGCCGCCAGGATGTCAGGATGTGGGGGAAAACTGTCCCGTGGCGCCAGTTACGCGCCGGAAATCAGCTCCGCCTGTTTGACGATCACCTCGGCCTGTTTGATCGACGCAATATCGACCAGACGACCCTTGTAGACCACTGCACCCGCACCGGTGCGCTGCGCCTCTTCCATGGCGGCGAGGATCTCCTTTGCCTCTGTCACCTTATGCTCTGGCGGAGTGAAGACCTCGTTAGCCAGCGCGATCTGCTTGGGGTGGATCGCCCATTTGCCGACCATGCCCAGCGTGGCCGACCGCAGCGCCTGCGCCCGGTACCCCTCATCATCCGAGAAATCGCCAAACGGCCCGTCGACCGGCAGCAGGCCATGAGTCCGGCAGGCGGCCACAATCGCGGTCTGTGCCCAGTGCCACGGATCGGACCAGTATTTCTGACCCTCACGCAGCATGTAGTAATCTTCCTGCGTGCCACCGATCCCGGTGGTCTGCATGCCCATGGAGGCCGCAAAATCCGCGGCACCCAGGCTCATCGCCTGCAGACGGGGGGAGGCGGCTGCGATCTCCTCCACATGGGCGATGCCGGCGGCCGATTCGATAATAACCTCCAGCGCGATCTTCTTCTGCCGGCCTTTGGCGCGTTCGATGGCCGTGATCAGCGCATCCACTGCATAGATATCCTCTGCACAGCCGACCTTGGGGATCATGATCATGTCCAGCCGTTCCCCGGCCTGTTCCACGATATCCACCACGTCACGATACCAGTAAGGCGTATCCAGACCGTTAATCCGCACCGAAAGCGTCTTCTTGCCCCAGTCGATATCGCCGATGGCCTCGATCACCAGCTTCCGCGCCTGCGGTTTGTCATCGGGTGCCACGGCATCTTCGAGGTCGAGATTGATGACATCGGCCTCGGAGGCTGCCATTTTTGGAGGCAGTTTGGTGTTGGAGCCGGGGCCGAACAGCTGGCACCGGTTGGGGCGTGCAGGCGGGGTGGGCTGAATACGGAAGGACATCGGACCTCCTTGAGTAATGAAATTGCGTGACGGTCGGCTTCAGAGTTATTAAATTGCATCAAGCCGGGCAAGGCACATATTGCAGTGCGGCGAAAATGGCTGGATGCAGAAGATTCGCCGACGGCTTGCCTATCAGGCGCAAGAAATCGTTGCATATTCCGACATATGTCGAACATTCTCCCCCAAAATCCGTTTGCAGGCGCAAAATTGCAAAGTCATTCCATGCAGAATCGCGCAGACTCCGCGCCAAGCAAAGGAGCTGCCTGATGATCGAGACCCCATACCTTCTGTTTCTTGGTGACGCCCCCGACATGCTCGCCGCCAAAGTGGCGCAGGGCATCCGTGACTGGCGCCCCGACAATGCCGTGGGCCAGTTCCGCATGGAAGGGTGCAAGGCCGACATGAAGCTCCCCGACATGACGCTGGCAGAGGCCAAGGCGGCCGGCGCCAAGACCCTCGTCATCGGGGTTGCAAACCGCGGTGGCGTGATCTCCCAGGCCTGGAAGAAGGTCCTGATTGAAGCGCTGGAAGAGGGCTTTGACCTGGCATCCGGCCTGCACAATCTGCTGCGCGACGAGCCAGATCTGAAAGCCGTCGCCGAGGCCACCGGCCGCACGTTGCATGACGTCCGTATCCCGTCGGTCAAATACCCCATCGCCAATGGCGAGAAGCGGACCGGCAAGCGCTGCCTGGCTGTCGGCACCGACTGTTCTGTCGGCAAGATGTACACCGCGCTCTGCATGGATCGCGAGATGAAGGAGCGCGGGCTGAAATCCTCGTTCCGTGCCACCGGCCAGACCGGCATCCTGATCACTGGCGAGGGCGTGCCGCTCGATGCCGTGATCGCGGATTTCATGGCCGGTTCGATCGAATATCTGACGCCCGACAATGACGCGGACCACTGGGACATGATCGAGGGGCAGGGCTCTCTCTTCCACGTCTCCTATTCCGGCGTGACACTGGCGCTGGTCCATGGCGGCCAGCCCGATGCGCTGGTGATCTGCCACGAGCCGACGCGGCCCCATATGCGCGGCCTGCCGGGCTACAAGCTGCCCTCGCTGGAGGCGGTGCGCGATACGGCGTTGCAACTGGCCCGTGTCGGTAACCCTGACTGCCAGGTCGTGGGCGTGTCGGTGAACACCCAGCACATGTCCGAAGACGAGGCCAAGGCCTATCTGGCCGAGGTGGAGGACCGCATGGGCCTGCCCGCCGTCGACCCCTATCGCTACGGTGCCGACAAGCTGGTAGATGCGCTGGTCGCTCTGGGCTGACCTTGTTTCTGCCGGAGGGGTCAGGACACCTCCGGCGGGAGAATTTCCGGAAAGATGAAGGAGCGGGTCGTGCAGATTTCTGTAACCGCAGAGACATTTCCGCTGGCAGAGGTCTTTACGATCAGCCGCGGGTCGCGGACGGAGGCCAAGGTGCTGACCGTCCGGGTGAGCGACGGCGGGCTGACCGGCTGGGGCGAATGCGTGCCCTATGCCCGCTACGGCGAAACGCTGGAGAGCGTGACGGCGGAGATCGAGGCGCTTTCGGGGGTCACCGATCGGATCGCCCTGCAGGAGGCGCTTCCCGCCGGGGCCGCGCGCAATGCCGTCGACTGCGCGATGTGGGATCTGGAGGCCAAGCGCGCCGGCAAACGGGCCTGGGACCTGGCCGGTCTGGTCGCACCGGGGCCGGAGATTACGGCCTATACCCTGTCGCTGGCCGAGCCTGAGGTGATGGAGACGGCGGCGCGCAAACATGCGCACCGGCCGCTGCTGAAAATCAAGCTTGGCACGCCGGATGACATGGCGCGCCTTGAGGCCGTGCGGCGTGGCGCGCCCGCGGCGAAGATCATTGTTGATGCCAATGAGGGCTGGTCTGCGGAGGTCTATGCCGAGCTGGCGCCGCATCTGGTGCGTCTGGGCGTGGCGCTGGTCGAACAGCCCCTGCCGGCGGGCCAGGACGCGGCGCTGATCGGTATGGAGCGTCCCGTGCCCGTCTGTGCCGACGAAAGCTGCCATGACCGGGAGAGCCTTCCGCATCTGACCGGCAAATACGACGTGGTGAACATCAAGCTCGACAAGACCGGCGGGCTGACGGAGGCGCTGGCGCTGCGCGATGCCGCGCGGGAGGCGGGCTACAAGATCATGGTGGGCTGCATGGTTGGTTCCTCTCTGGCCATGGCGCCGGCTGTGCTGGTCGCCCAGGGCGCGATGGTGACGGACCTTGACGGCCCGCTGCTGCTGGCTCAAGACCGCGACCATGCCCTGACCTTCGATGAACGGGGCGTGCATCCGCCCGACGCGGCCCTCTGGGGCTGAGCATCAATGCTGCGATATACTGGAGAGTGACATGACCCGCACCGTCTATGTAAATGGCGACTACCTGCCCGAGAACGAGGCGAAGGTCTCTGTCTTTGACCGCGGTTTCCTGATGGCCGACGGCGTCTATGAGGTGACCTCCGTTCTGGACGGCAAGCTGGTCGATTTCGACGGCCATGCCAAACGACTGCAGCGCTCGCTGGACGAGCTCGATATGGCAAGCCCCGTCACCATGGACGAGCTGCTGGACATCCACCGCGAGCTGGTGCGGCTGAACAATGTCGAAGAAGGCGGCGTCTACCTGCAGATCACCCGCGGTGCCCCCGCCGATCGCGATTTTGCCTTCCCTGACCCGGATGAGACGCCATCGTCCATCGTGCTCTTTACCCAGGTGAAGAACCTCGTGAACTCCCATGCGGCGACGACCGGGATCAAGGTGATCTCCATTCCGGACCAGCGCTGGTCGCGGCGCGATATCAAGACGGTGCAGCTGCTCTACCCCTCAATGGGCAAGATGATGGCCAAGAAGGCCGGCGTCGACGATGCCTGGATGGTCGAGGACGGTTTGGTGACCGAAGGCACCTCCAACAACGCCTACATCGTCAAGGGCAACAAGATCATAACCCGGGAATTGTCCAACGACATCCTGCATGGCATCACCCGCGCCGCCGTTCTGCGCCTGGCGCGCGAGGCCCAGATGGAGGTCGAAGAGCGCGGCTTTACCATCGACGAGGCGCAGGAGGCGGACGAGGCCTTCATCACCTCGGCCACGACCTTTGTCCAACCGGTGGTTCAGATCGATGGCGCCATGATCGGGACGGGCGCGCCGGGTAAGCTGGCGCTGCGTCTGCGCGAAATCTACATCGACGAAAGCCGAAAACTGGCAATCTGACGCCATAAAGACGGGCAGCCCCACCCGGGGCTGACCACTCCTTGTGCTTTGGCCCCCGCCTGCGCGTCATCCGGGCGTCATGCCGATGGACGGCAGGCCTGCCCCGGATATACTGGCAAAAAAGACAGGAGTTCCGGGGATGTATGATTTTGCGGCCATGGGGGCTTGGCTCGAATTTGCCGTGCGCTGGTTGCATGTGATTACCGCCATCGCCTGGATCGGTTCGTCCTTTTACTTCATTGCTCTGGACCTCGGGCTGCATCGTGATCGCAACCTCGAGAGCGGCGCGGATGGCGAGGAATGGCAGGTCCACGGCGGCGGGTTCTACCATATTCAGAAATACCTCGTGGCACCGGCCAACATGCCCGACCACCTCGTCTGGTTCAAATGGGAGAGCTATGCGACCTGGCTTTCCGGTTTTGCCCTGCTGACGCTGGTCTATTACCTGGGCTCTGAATTTTACCTTGTGGACCCGGCCGTGGCCGATATTTCCGGCCCCGTCGCGATCCTGATCTCTCTGGCCTCGCTGGCCATCGGCTGGCTGGCCTATGACACGATCTGCAAATCGAAATTCGGCGATGACAACACCCGGCTGATGATCGCCCTCTACGTGATCCTGGTGGGCGTGGCCTATTTCTACACGCATGTCTTCTCGGGCCGCGCGGCCATGCTGCATCTTGGCGCCTTCACGGCCACGATCATGTCGGCCAATGTTTTCTTCATCATCATGCCGAACCAGCGGATCGTGGTGGCCGACCTCAAGGCGGGCCGGACCCCGGACGCCAAATATGGGAAAATTGCCAAGCAGCGGTCGACCCACAACAACTACCTGACGTTGCCGGTCATCTTCATGATGCTGTCGAACCATTATCCCCTCGCTTTCGCGAGCGAGTTGAACTGGTTGATTGCCGCCCTCGTCTTTCTGATGGGCGTCACGATCCGCCACTATTTCAATTCGATCCATGCGCGCAAAGGCAATCCCACCTGGACCTGGCTGGCCACTGTGCTGCTCTTCATTCTGGTCATGTGGCTTTCCACCGCGCCGATGTTCCGGGCCGAAGAGCCGGAAGAAGCCTCCGGCGCAGCGCTGCGTTTTGCCCAGGCTGAAGGGTTCGAGGACGTTCACTCCATCGTTCTGGGCCGGTGCTCCATGTGCCACGCGGCGGAGCCGGCATGGGAAGGGCTCTACTGGCCACCCAAGGGGGTCCGGCTTGAGACGGAGGCACAGATTGCCCGGCAGGCGCGCGCGATTTATCTACAGGCGGGCCTCGGTCACGCCATGCCACCATCTAATCTGAGCTTCATGGAACCGCAGGAACGTGACCGGATTATTGCCTGGTACACGGCGGCAACGAGCGACTGAACAATGTTTCAGAACTGAACCCGGCGGATTGCGTCAGACCAAACTCGTATTGCGGGGCTCACAATCCGCTCAGGCGCGGGGCGATGGCCATGCCTGACCTGCGCCCCCAGATCAGCGGACGACAAACTCTGCGTGCAGAGCGCCGGCTGCCTTGATGCTTTTCAGAATATCGATCATGTCGCGTGGAGAGACACCAAGCGCATTCAAACCCGCGATAACTTCGGAAAGCGAGGCGCCTTCAGGCACTTCTGCCAGACCGGTTCCGGGCTCCTCTTCGATACCGGCCACGCTTCGAGGAACCACAATCGTTTCGCCCTCCGCAAAAGGATTGGGTTGAACGACAATCGGCGCTTCTTCGATCCGTAACGTGAGATTTCCCTGTGAGACCGCCACACGGCTTATCCGCACGTCTTCGCCCATGACAATTGTGCCAGAGCGCTGGTCCACGACCACGCGCGCCTTCCTTTCCGGTGAAATGGAAAGGTTCTCGATCCGCTCAATGGCATGGGCCGGAGAATCTTCCCGGGTTGCTTTGATATTCAATTTGACCGTTCCCGCATCCAGCATATTGGCGACTTTGCGCCCGAAGGATTTGTTGATCGTTTTCTCGATCCGGCCAGCGGTTGTAAAATCAGGGGTCCTGAGGGCCAGCCTTATGGTTTGTAATGTGCCGAGCTCGAAGTCGATCTCTCTTTCGACGCGGGCGCCAGCCGGGATGACGCCAGCTGTTGGAACCCCCTGGGTAACCGTCGCCGCATCCCCCTGCGCCGTGACACCGCCTGCGATGATTGTCCCCTGAGCGACAGCGTAAATCTGTCCGTCCGCAGCATTCAGGGGTGTCATGATCAATGTCCCGCCAAGCAGACTGTTGGCGTCACCTATTGCGGAAACCGTCACGTCTATCTGGCTTCCCGATCTCGAAAATGCCGGCAGCTCGGCTGTCACAAAAACGGCGGCCACATTCTTCGGACGGAATTGCTCACCGGTCACATTGACGCCAAGCCGCTCAAGAATGTTTGTCATGATCTCTTCGGTAAAGGGGGCATTCCGCAACCCGTCACCAGTCCCGTTCAGCCCGACGACCAGGCCATATCCAACGAGATCGTTCCCCCTGACCCCGTCAAACTCAACAAGGTCTTTGATCCGGACTGAGTTGCCGAAAGCCGGCGGGACCAGAAGGCACAGAAAGAAAAGGACCCGGACAATCATGTCAGATAATTCGACAGGGACAGGCGCGACAGACGCGCCGTCACGCCATAAAGGCTTTCAAGCTGGGTCTGGACGGCTTCAAGGCGCGACACTGTCTCGAACGGATCGACGGAAAGCAGCTCTGACTTTGCCAGTTCCAGCGCTGTGCGTTCAGCAGAGAGGCGAGTCGAGCTTTCGTCGATCTTCTCTTGGTCGTAGCCAAGTTCGGCCCGAATCTGTGTGACGCCATCATGCTGGAAACTGAGATTTTTTCCCGCGAACTCAATAAGTTCATTTTGCAGATCCGTCGCAAAGCCTAAATCCGGGTCCGACGCCAACGCCCCCATGGCCACGTACTTGAGCACATCGCGAATAGCCGGATCGTCGCCTTTGATCGTCAGACTGACGTCTTCACCTTCTCTCAGCGAAATATTCGCCAGCGGGGTGGCATCGCCTTGGTAGGCAATCGTGTCATAGGCGCCGCTTACAGCAAACCAGTCGTTCAGTTTTGTACTGATACCGTCCAGGGTGGTTTCGGAAGCGATCTCAGATTTCAACGCGTCAAGAATAACATCCGGTTCTGCAAGGGCAGGTGCATCTGTCTGAATTCCAGAGAAAATATGCCGTCCGCCGACAGAGACATTTATCTTGGAAATGAGGCTGGCAAAGTCTTCGGCCGCACGGCGGGACGCGGATACTGTCACATTCGCCATTTTTGCCTGACTGCTTGAAAGGAGCGAATTGCCAAGCTCCAGCGCGACATTCTGAAACCCTTCAAGCGTGTCTTGCATCGAAGAAGAGAGAATCCGGGCCTCGTTGCTGGTGGAGGTGTACCCATCAAGCAGCGAAAGCTTCCGTTCTACATCGGCCAGGTAGGAATAGCTGCCGGACAGGTGTTTTCCGGTATCCGCTGCCCTACCGCTCGCAAGCTCTTCGGCGAGCGTCGTAAGTTGGGATTTCAGATCCGTATTGTGGCGACGCAGAAGGTATGATTGGGCCAGGTCGCCGATCGAAGTGAGGCTCATAGTTAAATCCTGATAAGAATGTCTAACAGCTCGCTGGCCGTCTGGATCATCCGGGCATTCGCAGCGTAGGATTGTTCAACGAGAAGGAGCCGCTGCATTTCCTGATCTGTGTCGACACCGTTTTCGAGGAGGCGTTCATGCAGTTCGGATTGCCGCGTGACATCGAATGCCAGGATTTCGTCCGCCCGCTGACGTTCCGAACCGGTCAGCGACAACAGGTTCGAAGCCAATCCACTGGCTGTCGTCATGGAAACGCCCAAGCTGGTCGACGAAGGTACGCGGGTTTCCTGTAAGGCCGCCCGCAGATCGTTGAGCAGTGTGGCATCGCCGGAGACACCCGGAGCGGATGCTCCAAGTCCGTCGCGAAGCCGCCAGACAGCGCCACCTTCTTCAGGCAGCACAGATGCGGAAACGGCGATACGTGATGCGATCCCGCGTTCATCTGTTGATACAAATGCGAGGTTGTTGTCTGTAAACAACCCGGCACTGCCAGCGCCCCGGGTCGTATCGAGACCGCTTTGCTGGAACCGTTCGATCAGGTCGCGCGCGGCCGTGTCCAGCCGTGTCTGAATTTCCGGTGCCAGAGAATCCCGGATTTTGAATAATGCAGACAGCCGCCCTTCACCCATATCCTGCTGCGACGCAGGATCAAGAGGCTGGTCATCCAGGGTCAGACCCGAAAGAGTGCCCTCCTCGATGCTCTGATAGGGTGTAATGACAGGCGAAGCCGCAAACCCCAGTTCCCGAGCCTTGCCGTCGATTAAGAACGCGCCGCCGGGCAACATAAGGGCAACGGCACCCGATTGGCGTGGGACTTCGCGCACCGGCAGATATTCGGCAATTTCGTCGATAATTTTTTGCCGGTGGTCCAGGAGGCCGTTGACATCGCCGCCGGTGTTCCTGGCCGTGAGAAGTGAAACGTTGATGTCTTCGACCTGTTTGGTGAGCAGGTTAATACGGTCAACGGCGTTGGCAATGTCGGTATCTGCCTGTTCCCGGTATGCCTGTACTGAGTCTGACGCCACAGTGAAGGTCTGAGCCAGGCTCTTTGCGGCCGAAACCGCTGTCTCCAACCGCTCGGGCAGGTCAGGACGGCTGGACGCCGCGATAAGGCTATTTTCGAACTTTGCGATCTGTGCGGGTAAAGAAAATTCGTCTTCCGGCGTGCCCAGAAGTGTTTCCAGGCGCTGGTGGAACGTCGCGATAACATCCGATGATTCCCGGTCCGCACTGGCCAACCGCAAATCGTGAATGATCCGCGGGTCGGCGCGCCGGGAGACGCTGTCCACCTGAACACCGCCATGTGACCCGGTCAATCTGGTACTGAGATTTATGTCTCGTGGTCCGTAGCCATCTGTCAGCGCATTTGCGACGTTTGATGAGATGACTGATGCGGCACGTGATGATGCCGTCAATCCCGAGAGAGCATTGGAGAGGGCGCCGGACAGGCTCATCGCACATCCTATTCTTTAAAAATATCAAATGGATCGATTGGCGAGCCTTAACGTTTGATATTTGTGGTTTCCTGGAGCATCTCATCGACGGTCTGAAACACTTTCGCATTGGTGGAATAGGCGCGTTGTGTTCGGATCATATCGGTCAGCTCACCAGCGACATCGGTCGCGGATTCTTCCCGGGCGAAGGCCACGATGTCACCGGTGGGGCCGTCGCCGGCATCCCAAAGAAAGAATGCACCGCTATCTGGCGATGGCTTGTAGGTTTGATAGTCCATGGCAAGCAACCCGTTGGTATTGGGCATATCGGCAAGCGGAATCTGATACATTGTTCGCTTGACGCCGGTGTCGAAGAACGCGTGAACAAATCCATTTGCGTCAACCTCGATAGAGGTCATATTGCCGACCGCAGAGCCATCTTTGCTGATCGACAGCGGGGCAAAGACATCCGACAGCTGGCTTAGCCCGCCGCTTCCCCCGAGGACCCCTAGGTCAATTTCCATCGGGCCGCCGAGCACATCGACGATAATCGTGCCGGTTGTCGCATCATAGGCGCCGCCCGTGGTTTCGGTGACGCTGGCCAGCGTACCGCCACCGACCCTCGCATCGGTAAAGGTCACTGTATATTCTCCGATCAGCGCATCATCCTGTGCGCTGTCGGTAATCGTCATCGTCCATTCGTTCGAAGCGCCAGTTGCAGGAATGGTCGGCGTGAATTCTATGGTAATGCTCTCCGATTTGCCGAGATTGTCGAAATATTCGACAGAGAGCTGCTGGCTCTCCCCCGTGCCGGTCGCTTCTGTCTCGGTGGCAGGCAGGTTGACGCCCAGGCTGATAGAGGTCGTCGGTTTACCCTGGAAAAGGTTCGGGTTGATCTGCACCGGCACCAGGCCATCCTGCGTGTCGCGGGGAACAAGTGGAATCGTCCCACTGTCATCCGCCGGCCATCCCAGCAGGACCAGTCCTGAATCCGTTCTCAGATAGCCGTTTTCATCCGGACTGAAAGACCCGGTGGTCGTCAGCATGAGTTCATCGAAGGAACCCGAATTTTCAACCTCATAAGCCGCGGCAACCGGGATCATGCCGCGACCGCGCACGGCGAGGTCCGTGGCATTGTTCGTTGTGACAAGCGGACCACGTTCGTTGATCAGGCGTTTGGTGGTGGCCCGAACGCCGCCGGCGGTATAGGAGCCCGAATTTTCCCCGATGACCAAGGAATGAAAGTCGGCCTCCACCCGCTTGTAGCCGTAGGTTGAGGAGTTGGAGATATTATCCGCGATCGTTCCAAGTTTTGCGGCATTGACCTGAAGTCCGGCGACGCCGGCATTCATCGAAGAGGAAATGGTCATGAATACGCCTTTCTGTTGCATAGACATTTCTTGACCAAGGGTCTTACGAGCCCCCGATTAACATGCCGCTAACAGGTAAAATCCGCCGAAGTTTTGGCCCGTGCGGGACGCCCGGGCCGTCGCAATCAGCGGATTTTCTTGGGATCACGCAGGAGGATCACCTCCAGTCGGTTATTGCGTGCCTCCATCGGGTCCCGGGTTACGGGTTCGCGATCGGCATGGCCGGTAATCCGGGCGGCGCGTTCCGGCGCAAGACCGTTTTTCATCATCAGCTTGCGAAAGACATCAGCCCGTTCCGTCGACAGCTCCCACACCGGATTCCGGCTCATGACGATGGGTCGCGCCGCAACATGCCCTTCCACCGCAACCGCGTTGCTCACGATGCGCATGACGCGGGGCAAAATCCGGGAGAGCGCTTCGGCCATCGGAGTTGGCTCTGCACTGCCGTCCTCGAAAAGTGGCGCGCCCGGCTGATCGAAAAGCTCCAGTACAACGCCTTCGTCGGTAACCTTCGTGATGATGTGTTTGAATGCCTCGGGATGGACATCGCTTTCACCCGTCGCCCCGGCCAGCATGGCATCCACCTCCTGCTTCATCTCGGCAACCGCCTCACCTTCGGTCTCTTCTGATGCCCCCTGCAGTCCCGGCCCGCCAAATCCGCCGGTTGTCTCCTGATTGCGCGCGGTGGCGCCGGTGCCGTTCCGGGCCATCGTTTCCTGCGTGAAAATGCTGTCGCCACCCAGGGCGCCATCACCGCCTCCGGAAATTCGATTGATGGGAATCGTGGGATTAAAGAAGTCGGCAATCCCCTTCCGCTGCTTTTCCGTGGTCGCATTCAGCAGCCACATCAACAGGAAAAAGGCCATCATGGCGGTCACAAAATCCGCATAGGCAACTTTCCAGGCGCCACCATGATGCCCGCCGCCGGCCACTACCTTTTTGCGCTTAATAATGATCGGTGCAGCATTGCCCTGCTGAGTGCTCATCTACCCATCTCCTTTTACCCGTGGAAAGGATTAGGCTACATGTATTGCCTATCGGTAAACGCGCCGCGCGTTGCACGGGGCATCTTCGCGGCAGACTTTGGGCAAACCGTTCAAAGTCGATAGACCTCGCGGGCCGTGTCATGAAACAGCCGCGCTTTTTCCGTCGCGGAGGCACCGGAGGCAAGACGTTTGAACGCGTTCCAGACCACGGGATAGGAACAGCATCCCTTGTCGACCGGGAAATTGCTCTCGAACATGCAGCGCTCCACCCCGAAAAGCTCGATCGCGGTTTCGATATAGGGTCGCCAGAGCCGCGCCAGTTCGCCCGATCCGGGTGGCAGCGGCTGAAGGTGCATATCAAAGCCGTTCACATCCATACCCAGCCCGCCCAGCTTGATCCGGACATTGTCACAGCCGGCCAGATCCGTCATCGCGGCTTTCCATTCCGCAAACACGGCATCGCCCCGCCCGCGATAGGGCCCGATCCCCAGTGGCCCGCCCACATGGTCGAGGATCATGAGCGTCCCGGGATAGGCGCGGGCCAGGTCGGTGAAATCCGGGATCTGCGGATGATAGAGCCAGGCATCATATGTCAGCCCGGCCTCTGCCAGATGCGCGAACCCCTGTCGGAACCTGTCGTCATACATGATCCCGAGCGGAGAATTCGGCACCGCACCGGAGAAGGCATCGCCGCCCGACGCAGTGATATGCCGGATGCCGCGCAACCGCCCGGCCGCGGCCTCCCGATGCGCCTCCAGCACCGGCACCACATCGTCCCCGAGCAGGAGATTGGCATGCGCGACGATCCCGGCACATGCGTTCAGGTCCGGCCGCCGCGCCGCGCAGTCCTCCGCGATGCCGACCACGAATTCGGTCTCTCCGACGGGGCGCAGCGCCTCCGGCCCGTCCGGACGATACCCGTACCGGCATTGGATAAAGACAGAGGCGCGGACATTGTGGCCCGAGGTCAAATCCGCCAGCAGCTCCTCCGCATAATAGGGGCCCAGCCGGTCCCACAGGTGATGATGCGGGTCGATGATCGGCAAATCCGGTTCCAGAACGTCTTCTGTCAGTTTTCCAAGCCATGACAGATTGGTCATGATATGGCCGGTCGCTTCGTATGTCTCGGTCATGATGTGTCCTCCCTCACGCAAAACATACCCGAAGGAATGCCGGAGAGAAAAGTGCCCGCGTTCATGCAACCTTTTTCCCGCGCGTTCGGCATGTTAGACCGGACCGACGGTCTGAGGGTTGGGGATGACACGGATCCTGGTAGTGGGCAGTTCCGGAAAACTGGGGCGCATGTTGCGCGCCATCTGGCATGTCCCGCCGCCGAATGCGGCCTCCGTCACCTGGGTCGCAAGAACCGGCGCCCCGGGCATGATCGAATGGCGCCCCGGACAGGACCCGGCGGACGTGCCGTCGGCAGATGTCGTGATCGCGCTCTGGGGTGTGACGCCGGGGCAGGGCGATCTGGGTGACAATGCGCGCCTTGCCATATCCGCCATGGAGCTGGCCGCAAACCTGGGCGCCCGGAGAGTGCTGCACTGTTCCAGCTCTGCCGTTTATCCCCCTTCGGAGACCGCCCTGTCGGAGCTGGACGAAACCGGCCCGAGCAGCGACTACGGCCGGGCCAAGATCACGATGGAGGCCGTCATCAAGGACTGGTCCGAAGCCAATCCGGACGGGCCGGCCCCCTGTATCATGCGGCTGGCAAACGTGGCCGGTGCGGACAGCCTGTTTGCGACCCTGGACCGGGGCGGCCCGGTCCCGCTGGATCAGTTCCCGGACGGAACCGGCCCCCGCCGGAGCTATCTGGCGCCGAGTGATCTGGCACGGAGCCTTGTGAACCTGGCAACATGCCCGGATCGCTACTATCCGCCGCTGGTCAACCTGAGCGGCCCGCGCCCCGTCGCGATGGAGGCCATTGTCCGCGCCGCGGACAGGCGGCTGGACTGGCGGCCCGCCCCGGATACCGCAATTCCCTGCCTCGCGATGGATGCAGGCCGGATCGCGCGGCTGTGCGGTGAACTGGTCGACAGTTCGGATCCGGGCGCGCTGGCAGAGAACTGGCGCCGGTGGGGCGCCCCGGCGCAATGACGGTTCTCAAACGGCTCATGGACCTGATCTGCGTGGCGCTGTTCGTGGCCACCCTCTGGCCCGTGTTCATCTGGGTCAGCTGTCTTGTGCTGCTGCGGGACGGGCGCCCGGTCTTTTACCGGTCCGAACGCATGAAGACGGCCACGCAGCCCATCAGCCTGATCAAATTCCGGACCATGACCGCCGACCCGAAGGATGCCGGCGTTTCAGGCGGCGACAAGGCGCATCGCATCACACGGACCGGCGCTTTTCTGCGTCGCAACCGTCTGGATGAGCTGCCACAGATCTGGAACGTGTTGCGGGGCGACATCAGCTTTGTCGGGCCCCGTCCGCCGCTGCGCCGCTATGTCGAGCTGTTCCCGGAGCTCTATGCAGAGGTGCTCCGGTCCCGCCCGGGCGTGACGGGGCTGGCCTCTCTGGTATATCATCGCCACGAGGAGCAGCTGCTGAACGCCTGTCGCGATGCTGAACAGACCGAAGCCGTCTACACCCGTCGCTGTATCCCAGCAAAAGCGCGGCTCGACCTGATCTATCAGCGCAAGCGAACGATCTGCTTTGATATCTGGCTGATGTTTTCGACCGTGATACGGCGAATGCCAACAAGGATGAAACAAAGTGTTACCCGACAAAATTGACTTGGCCGCTCCAAGCAGGGACTATTGACCAGTCGGTTGCGTAGGGTCGAAGGAAAATCAGTGTTTGGCTTGACGAAATCCGGCCCAGCCCCCATGACAGGAGCAATGTCTTTGCGGGTGCAGCATAGTCGCTGGGTAGAGGGGCTCCAGACTTGATTTACAAGTTCATCACGCGCCTGCTGCCCGGTCAAAAAGCCATCATTCTGATGTGCCTTGACCTGAGCATGGTGTTGCTAGCCTTTGCCCTGTCCACAACATTGATGAATGGCGCCGGTGGGGTCTGGCCGGATCTGGCGCGGAAACTCCCCTTCATCGGCATCGGACTGGCGGTTTCGGCAATCTGCATCCGCTATCTGGGCCTGCACCGGACAAAACTGAAAATCTACGAAGCGCAGGGGATGACCGATACCATCCTTGTCGCCGGCGCGCTTGCCGTGTCCTGCGGCGCGGTGAACCTGCTGGTTGGCCGGGTCATGACCCTGGCCGATATCTCGGTGCTCGGGGCGCTTGCCCTCGTGCTGATGATCGGCGCCCGTCTGATCCTGCTGGAGGTCGTCCGCTATGCCTGGAGCACCGGCTCCGGCAGGATGCGGATCCTGATCTACGGTGCCGGCCAGACCGGGCGTCAGTTCGCCAATGCCCTGGCCACGGATGACAAGGTGCTTCCCATGGCCTTTGTCGACGACAGCCCCCGCCTGCAAAGCCAGACAATTTCGGGCCTGCGGGTGCATTCCTCTGTCCAGATCGAACATCTGGTTCAGAGCCTTGGCATCGACCGGGTTGTGCTTGCCATGCCCTCGGCCGCGCCAAATGTCCGCGCCCGCATTGCAAACCGCCTCAAATCGCTGGGATGCGAAGTGCATTCCCTGCCGTCCTTCTCCGAGATCATTGCGAAAGGCGAACAGGCGCTTGACCGGCCTCCGGTCGATATGGCGAACCTGCTGGGCCGCAATCGTCTGGAACAGGAACTGCCGGGTGTCACCGACAGCTACAAGGGCCGCACCATTCTGGTGACCGGCGCCGGCGGGTCGATCGGATCCGAACTTTGCCGTCAGCTTGCACTCTGTGATCCGGCTGTTCTGGTGCTGCTCGATCACAGCGAACTGGCGCTTTACGACATCGCGCGGGAAATGGCCGTGATCGCGCCGGACCTCAAGGTTGTTCCCCGTCTTGGCTCCATAAACGAGGCCACCCTCCTGCGGGAGATTTTCGCCGAACATCAGGTGCAGATCGTCCTGCATGCCGCCGCCTATAAACACCTGCCCCTGGTCCAGTCGAACGTCATTGAAGGCATCCGCAACAATGTCATCGGAACCAAGATCGTGGCAGAAGAGGCAGGCCGGGCGGGCGTGTCCCGATTTATCCTGATCTCGACCGACAAGGCGGTGCGGCCCTCCTCTGTGATGGGCGCGACCAAGCGGCTGGCCGAGCTGGTGGTCCAGGATCTAGCGACACGGGCCAAATCCACCCGATATTCCATGGTGCGCTTTGGCAATGTCATGGGGAGCTCCGGCTCCGTCATCCCCCTGTTTGAGGAACAGATCGCCCGGGGCGGGCCGATCACCGTCACCCATCCTGACGTCACGCGCTATTTCATGACAATTTCCGAAGCATCGCGGCTGGTTCTGCTGGCCGGATCCTTTGCGCGCGGGGGCGATGTCTTTGTTCTGGACATGGGAACGCCGCAAAGCATCCGCGATGTGGCCCAGCAGATGATCGAGGGGGCCGGATATACCCTGAAGGACGACATGCATCCCCATGGTGATATCGAGATCGTCTTTACAGGTCTGCGGCCCGGCGAGAAGTTGCATGAAGAGCTGCTGATCGGGTCCGACATGCTGACGACGCCGCATCCCAAGATCATGCGCGCGCAGGAGACTCACCTGTCGGAGATCGAGCTGGCCAAGGCCATAGCCGAGATCCGCGCGGCGATAGACAGCCGCGACGGCGAATTTGCCAGTTCGGTTCTCTCGGCCTGGGTCGAAAAGCAGGAACAGCGTTCGATCGAAATCCTCACCTGATCGCCCGACCCTGAGCGGTCAGCGTTCTTGGGCCCTTATGGTCGCACTGACCCGGGCCGGGGCCGGGTGCAGGGCCCGGACGACTGCAATTGCCATCCGGCCCGCCCGAGTGCTCCGTCACAGGCAGCGTGTCAGATCATCCTGTGCAGCACGCCCGTTTTCCAGACCAGCTGATGCAGGGCCACGGCCGCGACATGCATGATGACAAGGATCATCAGCAGCGTTTTAAGGATTTCATGTAACTCTGCCGCCGCGCCCACCTGCAGGAACCACGCGACCAGACCTGTCACAGGCAAGAGGAGCAGCAGGGCATACATGGCTATATGAGCGTATCTGGCCGCTGTCTGGAAGATTTCGGGTTCGCCGGCGACGGGGCCGGGCGTGCCCAGACGCAGGCGCAGGGCCAGCCGCACCATGACCGCCCCGAGGATCAGAATGCCAATGCCGATATGCAGCACTGAGGTCACGTCGTAAGTCGCGACACCGCTGTCCATGAGCCCGTGAAAAGGCCGGCCCATGCCGTCAAAGACGAAGTATTGGCAAAACAGCAGGCCGACGACGGCCCAGTGAAGCCGTTTCTGAAGGGTGGAATATCCGGTTTCGGACGGAGACAGAGACAGAGATGGGGACATGGCACGTGCTTTCTGAAAGGGATGATGCCCTTTAAACGTTCGCTGCCTCGGTTTCCGTCGCAACTGTGCCCGGTATAGCCGTTAAATCCGGTCAGCCATGTGCGGCGTTCAGCTCGTCAAGGATGGCGCAGGCCGGATCGTCATCTCCGTGACAGCGATCAATCAGGGATGTCAGATGCGTCTCCAGATCCTGAAGGTCGCGAATCTTTGCCCGGACGGTGTCCAGATTGGCAAGGGCCAACGCCCGCACGTCCCGGCTGGCCCGGCCCGGATCGGCATTGAGGGTCAGCAGCTGCCGGCATTCTTCCAACCCGAAGCCAAGCTGCCGGGCCTGCGCCAGAAGGTGCAGACGGTGCACCTGATCTGCATTGAAATCCCGGTAGCCATTGCCCGATCGGGCCGGATCGACCAGCCCGATATCCTCGTAATACCGGATGGTCTTGGCCGACAATCCGGTCTCTCTCGCGGCATGTCCTATGTTCATTCCTGGCCTCTTCATCTGTTGCGGCGTGCCTATGTCACCGCACCCCTGAGATAATAGCGCACCCGAAGCTGTCAAAGCTTTGTGGCACGAAGTCTCAGCGCGTTGCCGATCACCGACACGGAGGACAGGCTCATCGCAGCCGCCGCAAAGATCGGCGACAGCAGCACGCCGAGCACCGGGTAAAGTATCCCCGCGGCAATCGGCACTCCGGCGGTATTGTAGATGAAGGCAAAGAAGAGGTTCTGACGAATATTGCGCATCGTCGCCTCGGCCAGCCGCCGGGCCCGGACGATGCCGGTCAGATCGCCTTTCACCAGCGTGATGCCTGCGCTTTCCACAGCCACATCCGCACCGGTGCCCATGGCGATGCCCACCTCGGCCTCGGCCAGGGCGGGCGCATCGTTGATGCCGTCCCCGGCCATGGCAACCGCAAGCCCTTCGGATCTGAGCGTCTTGACCAGTGCGGCCTTGTCTTCGGGGCTGACCTCGGCATGGACCTCGTCTATACCCAGCTGTGTCGCGACAGCCTGCGCCGTGGCCCGGGCGTCGCCCGTGGCCATGACGATCCGCAGGCCAAGATTGTGCAGCGCGCGGATCGCTTCGGGCGTGGTGTCCTTGATCCGGTCGGCCACGGCGATCAGACCGGCCGCCGCTCCGTCGACCGCAACATACATGGCGGTTTTGCCCTCGGACTGAAGCGCCGCGGCGCGGTCGGCAAGCGCACCGCAGTCGACGTCAAGGTCCGCCATCAGGGCCGCATTGCCAAGCGCCACCCGGCGACCCTCGACCGTGCCGGTGACGCCCTTGCCGGTGACAGCGTCGAAATCCTGGCTGTCCCTGCGGGAGGCGCCGCGGTCTTCGGCACCTTTCACGATCGCCTCGGCCAGCGGATGCTCGGAGCCGCGTTCAAGCGCCGCGACAAGGGTCAGCAAGTCGACCTCCTCCATGCCCAGCGGTTCCACATCGGTCAGGGTCGGCTGGCCTTCGGTCAGCGTGCCGGTCTTGTCGACGATCAGGACATCGACCTTGGCGAACCGTTCCAGCGCCTCGGCATCGCGGATCAGCACGCCGGCATTCGCCCCGCGCCCCGAGGCGACCATGATCGACATCGGCGTTGCCAGGCCAAGCGCACAGGGGCAGGCGATGATCAGAACCGAAACGGCGGCGACAAAGGCATAGGACAGCGCGGGCGAGGGGCCAAAGATCCACCAGGCCAGGAAGGCCAGCACAGCGCAGGCGACCACGGCCGGCACGAAATAGCCGGCGACGCGATCGGCCACGGCCTGGATCGGCGCCCGCGACCGCTGCGCCGAGGCGACCATCTGCACGATCCGGTTGAGCGTGGTGTCGTCACCGACATTTTCCGCCGTCATCAGGAACGTCCCGGATTTGTTCAGCGTCCCGCCGGTCACGGGCGCGCCTTCGGTCTTTTCGACCGGCACGGGCTCGCCCGTGATCATGCTTTCGTCGACAGAGGACCGGCCTTCGGTCACCACCCCGTCCACCGGCACGCTTTCGCCCGGCCGGACCCGGAGGATATCGCCGGCTTTCAGCTCCTCCAGCGGCACATCTTCTTCGGTCCCGTCCGACACCCGGCGCGCCGTCTTGGGGGCCAGGTCCATCAGCGCCCGGATCGCATCGCCGGTGCGTTCGCGCGCGGCCAGCTCCATCACCTGCCCGATCAGCACCAGCACAAGGATCACGGCCGTTGCCTCGAAATAGACCGGGGTCATGCCCATGCCGTCCGCCATCTGAGCAGGCAGCAGTCCCGGCGCCAGCATCGACACGATCGAAAAGAGATACGCCGCCCCCGTGCCCAGACCGATCAGGGTCCACATATTGGGGCTGCGGTTGAGGATCGAGGCCCAGCTGCGCCGGAAAAACATCCGCGTGAACCAGACCACGAGGCTCGCCAGCACGAACTGGATCCCGACAAAGGCAGTGTGACCCAGCCAGTCTGCAAAGGGTATGCCAATATGCGATCCCATTTCGAGCACGAACACCCCCGCCGCCAGCGGCGCGGTAATCTTCAGCCGTCGTTTGAAATCGACATATTCCGGATGCGGGCCGCTGTTCAGGCTGGGCGTCATGGGTTCCAGCGCCATGCCACAGATCGGGCAGTCGCCGGGATGATCCTGCACAATCTCGGGGTCCATCGGGCAGGTGTACATGGTGCCTTCGGGCATCGGCTCCGGTTCCGGTCGGTCGCCGAGATAAGTCGCGGGATCGGCCTCGAACTTGGTCATGCAACCGGCGGAGCAGAAATAGAACCGGTCTCCCTCGTGTTTGAGGACATGCGCCGCGGTCGCGCGCGCAACACTCATGCCGCAGACCGGGTCCACTGCCGTCAGGTAAGCGTCGGGATCGGCTTCGAATTTCTTGCGGCAGCCGTCACAGCAGAAGTGGTAGGTGTGTCCCTGAAAGTCCGAACTGGGCTTGCCCGCCGCCGGGTCGACGGTCATGCCGCAGACCGGATCGCGATGGATGGTATGGCTGGGATTATGTTCGGGCATGGGACCGTCCGCTCCTGGAAATTGTATCCGAACAGGGTATCTAAGGGTTCCAGCCACTGGAGGGTCAAGGGGTCAGCTGTCGCCTATCGACCGACCTGACGTCAACTCCGAACGCGCCCGACCCCGCCGGGTCGGCCACCCGGAGCGTCAGTGATCCACGAGGCCGGTTTCGAACAGGATCGGCTGGCCGTGCGGGGTCGCTTCGGCCGCCCGCTGCCAGATCTGCGCTGCCCGATCAACGGCATCGGCATCCGGCCCGCCGGACCGCGCGATCAGATCCTCAAGCGCGCGCATCCAGCAGCGGTAATAATACTCCGTATGCCGCGCATCATGGATCGGCGCCTCGGGAGGGCTCTCGGCAAGGCGTGCAGACAGGGCGTCGGCCCAGTCGCTCCAGTCGAACAGACCTTTTTCGTGCAGCAGGACGGTCATGGCAAAGGCCTGCGCCTGCCATGGGGCCTCAAACCGCTGAGCCAGCGGTGCGGGCGCCGCCTCCGCCGTTACGGCGGCTGGCTGATCGGGCGTCTCAGGCCGGGTCAATATAGGGCTCCCATGCATCTATCGTCACGCTGTCGCCTTTCACGCCCCGCGCGCCCCACAGGTCGACCGCGTCAAAGGAAATTGTATAGAGCCAGTGCGCGACATCCCCCTCCCCCTGGGCAGATGCGTCGGCATAGAGGTGATATCCCTGCACGGCCTCGACCCGCCCGGGTTTGCCGCGCGCATAGGCCGGAAGCCGGCAATGTCCGCGCGGCTGAAGGTTGCGCATCCGGACGGCGTCGCCGGGCCCGAATTTGGGCGGGGCGGCCTCTGCCGAAGAGCGTTCCGCCGGGGCGCCGCGGGCCAGCACGCCCGACACATCTTCCGCCCGGAGCACGCGCCGCGGCGCAACGGTCCCCTCTACAATCGGACCGCCCGTAATTTCCGTCGGATCCAGCAGGCCCTTTTCGACAAGCATCCGTTCGAGCCCAAGCAACCACAGGTGATAATAGCCAACGGAGTAATATTCCGCCGGGCTGCGATCTTCCCGGGCGGACCGCATTTCATCAATGCTCCAATGGCCCATGGCGCCGGCAGCCACCATCATCGCCATCATCCGGCGTTCCCAGCCGGCATGAAACAGGCCGGTTTCTCCGTCCGGCTGAACAGGGCCGAACCCGTCAAGGCCACCCATATCATGCGGACCGTTCACGCCCCTGCACCCTCGGGAAACCGGGCCAGAGCCGTGCCGATCATCGAATCCCGGCTGACCAGCGCCGCCAGATCGTCCTCGCTGAGGTCCTCAGTCCCCGCCGGACGCTCCGGCACGACCAGAAACCGAAGCTCCGACGTCGAATCCCAGACCCGCACGGCGGTCGTCTCGGGCAGATGCAGACCGAATTCCGACAGAACCTGCCGGGGCTCGATCACCACACGGGACCTGTAGGCATGCGATTTGTACCAGGCCGGCGGAAGCCCCAGAACGCTCCACGGGTAGCAAGAACACAGCGTGCAGACGACGACGTTATGCTGAGACGGTGTGTTGAACACCGCCCGCATATGTTCGCCCTGCCGCCCCGTATACCCGAGTGAGGCAATGGCTGCGGTTGCATCCTCTGACAGCCAGCTGGCAAAGGCATCGTCGGTCCAGGCCCGCGCGACAACCCGGGCGCCGTTACGGGGCCCGACCTTGGTCTCATAGGTGTCGATGATCGCCTCCAGCGCGTCACGCTCGATGAGCCCCTTGCGGGTCAGAAGCGTCTCCAGCGCCATGACCCGCGCGGTCATCTCGTCGAGATGGCTTCCGCCGTGGTCCTCATCGCCGTGGTCATGATCGTGCGGCATGGATGCCTCCGTAGCTACAGGCGAACCTGAGGTCTCTTCCAGACTAGAAGCGGCCTCTGGCGGATGTCCAGAATGTCATGAGCTGGCGGGTTGTTTCAGTCCTGTTCTGGCCCGGTTCCGCGACGGGACCACAGATCGGGCCGGCGCGCACGGGTCAGCTCTTCTGACTGCTGCCGCCGCCATTTCTCGATCTCTCCATGATGTCCCGACATCAGCACGTCGGGAATGCTACGGCCCTTCCATTCCGCGGGGCGGGTATATTGCGGATGTTCCAGCAGCCCGTCGGAAAAGCTTTCGTTGACCGTCGATTCGGAATTTCCCAGAACCCCGGGCAGCAATCTGACGGTCGCATCGATCATCATCTGCGCCGCCAGCTCTCCGCCCGTCAGGATAAAATCGCCCAGGCTCACCTCCTCGATCCCGTAATGCTCGATCACCCGCTCGTCGAGCCCCTCGAACCGGCCGCAGATCATCGTGACCCCGCGCGCCGCACGCAGCCGGTGCGCCATCGCCTGATCGAACCGTTTCCCGCGCGGCGACAGGTAGATCAGCGGCCAGTCCCCCTGCTTCCCCGTCGCTGTCCCGCCCTCGGTTCCGTCCATCGCCCGGTCGATTGCGCGGCCCATGACGTCCGGACGCAGCACCATGCCGGCCCCTCCACCCGCCGGCGTGTCATCGACATTCCGGTGCCGGCCGTCGCCAAACAGGCGCAGGTCGATCGTCTCCAGCTGCCAGAGCCCGTCCTTCAGCGCCCGACCGGTCAGGCTTTCGCCCAGAATCCCCGGAAACGCCTGCGGAACGAGCGTGATGATCCGCGCCGTCCAGACATCAGTTGCCGACGCCTCCGCCATAAGGTCACGCGGTACCAGAGTGGGCCGGATGGATTTGCGACCATGCGATTTGCCGGGAGGAAGAGCTTTGTCGGTCATGCGCCTGCTTTCTGCCGGTCATACCGGTCTATCACGGTCTTTTTGGCGTCCCTGACGGCTCTGTCGTCAAGGTCAGATCGGTTGATCGCCAGCATCTCCGCCAGGATCTCAGGCGGGAGCGACCGGTTTTCCCACGGGACGGCTTTCATACGCTGACGGGCGGCGATGGTGACACCGGCCCGGCCAAGCAGCGTTTCCGCCGGGCCGAAGGCGACATCTGCGATCGATTCCAGCGTGTTGAACCCGACGACAGAGGGGGCGACCACACGGGCGATCCGCCGGACCTGGTTTTTCAGATCGGCGCCCTGTCCGATCATCGCCGTGAACTCCTCCAGCGACTGAACCATGCGGGACGCGCGCACATTCTGCGCATAGCAACTGGCCAGCCAGGGACGTCGGGACCGCGTCGTGAACCAGAATCCGATCCCCGCACCCGGCAGACATTCCAGCGCCACCTCCCGCAGCACCGGCATGATCTTTTCGGCCGCCCGATAGGAGGTCAGCCCATGCCGGCCCGGCATGTGACCTGACAGATCCTCCGAAGACATGAGCACGGTGCGCCCGTCCTCGGGGTCCAGCGCCTCAAACACCTGCGCGGCCTCATAGATCAGCATGCTGCGTTCCATCGCGCCCGGTCGAATGGAAAACGCGCGGGCGGCCTCGCAGAGCGCCTCCATGTCTTCTCGCAAAATGACCTTGGCAAAGGGCGCAAGCGCAGCGCGATTATGGCCCAGCGTCTTCTGGATCGACGTCGTGCCGGTCTTGTGGAACCCGGCATGCACAAGCAGCCGCGCGGCCATATCAGAAAAGCCCCTCCGGCGGATCCGCGACGATCCGGCCAAGGGTCAGATCGACCGTCGGTACAAAAACCTTGGTGAAGGGCAGCAGAATCGTGGTTTTCAGGCCCGGCCCCATAATCTCCAGCAGATCACCGGCGCCATTGTCCTGAATCGAGCGCACAGTCCCGATCTCCGTCCCGCCGGTGTCAAACACCGTCAGGCCGATCAGATCGGCATGGTAATATTCGTCATCTTCCAGACCCGGCAGCCGGTCGCGCGGCGCATAAAGCTGCACGCCCTTGAGCGCATCGGCATCTTCCTTGGTCTCCACCCCGCCCAGACGCGCGGCGAGGCCGTTCTTGATGGATCGGGTGAGGGTGACGGTAAAGCTGCGGCTGCCGTCTTCGGTGGTCAGAGGGGCATAATCGACGATCGCCTCCGCCTCCGCGCAGAAGCTTTTCAGGCGCACCTCGCCCCGGACGCCGAAGGCCCCGGCGATGGCCCCGACACAGACCTTGTCAGACATGCGGCACCTCTTTGCGCAGCGGCAGGGCGATCCGCCGGATCACCGGCAGACGATATCCTGCAATATTCCGGCCGTCTCCAGACAGCTTTCGGCCGCCCGTTCCCGTTCGTAAAGCATGCCTGCGCCGAAGGCGATGGCAAGCATAAGCGCGAGGCGGAAGGGTCGGAAAAGCATGGCAGGAGACGGGACGCCCCGCCCGGTCACCCGGGCAGGGCAGGCACCGATTATTCTTCGGCAGCCGCTTCTTCAGCGGGGGCCGCAGCGGCTTCGGCAGCTTCAGCAGCCTTGGCGGCCTTGGCTTCCGCGCGGTCCTGTGCGGCCTTGCCCGGGGTGCCCTTCTTGGGGTTCGAACGCTCTTTCTTCTCGACGACGCCGGCGGCTTCGAGGAAGCGGGCGATACGGTCGGTCGGCTGGGCGCCCTGGTCCATCCAGTATTTGATCCGGTCGAGGTCCATCTTCACGCGATCTTCGGAATCTTTGGGCAGAAGGGGGTTATAGGTGCCCAGTTTCTCGATGAAGCGGCCATCGCGGGGCATACGGCTGTCGGCCGCAACGATGCGATAGAACGGGCGCTTCTTGGAACCACCACGGGCGAGACGAATTTTCATGGCCATTTGAGTTTCTCCTTTGAATGGCGTTGGTTTGGTGGCCGTGCCACCATTTGGTCTAGGCAGGACAGGGCGCGGCCCCGTCCTAGGATTGGTGTTGCCGGTGATGCCGGATCACCTCCTGAATGATGAAATTCAGGAATTTCTTGGCGAAGTCGGGATCGAGATCCGCTTCGGTCGCAAGCTCTTCGAGCCGTGCAATCTGCACGGCCTCCCGGCTGGGGTCGGAAGGGGGCAGGTCATGCTCCGCCTTCAGCTTGCCCACGGCCTGGGTATGTTTGAACCGCTCGCCCAGCGTGTAGACGAGGATCGCATCGAGCCGGTCGATGCTTTCGCGATGTCCTTTCAGGACCTCGGCGGCGCGCGTCACGTCGTCAGTCAAGGGCGTATCCTTTCGGCTTGAACAGCGGGTCCTGGTAGGAGCGGATTTCCAGCGCGATGCCATCGGCGATCTGGCTGTTCTTCAGCTGCGCGGGGGAGGGGTGGCGATAGCAGACGTCATTGCCGTCCACCGTCGGCGCCTCCGGGTCCTTCTTGGCGCCAAGCCGTTCGGCCAGGCGGATCGAATCGAGATTCTTGGGATCGACGTAGCTGACGGCACCCTCCCACCCGAGTTCGGTGTAGAAATAGCGCCGCGCGGCATCGGTTGCCTCCAGCGCATAACCCCGTCCGGCGGTGTCCGGCCAGATGATCCAGGCGATCTCTGCCTCCGGCCATTGCGCGGGTTTCCAGCCGCCGGCCATGCCGAGCGTCGCATCGCTCTTGCGGTCGTGGATCATCCACATGCCATAGCCGCGGATCTGCCAGTGCCCGATCTCTGCCGCGTAAAGCATCCATGTCTCATAGGCATTGAGCGGCCCGCCGATGAACCGCGACCGGTAGGAGCTGAAAGTATGCTTGAAATTCGGATAATCCGCCGCCTCCGGCCCACGCAGGACCAGACGTTCAGTTTCGATGACGGGGATGACGGGCGCGGCCATGGCTCAGACACCGGGCTCCGCATGGCGCCAGGCGGGGACGAGCCCGTCCGGAATCTCGATATCCTCGATCCGCTGCGCACCGATGGATTCCGCCATCTTCACGACAGTCTTGTATTCCGGATAGAGCAGGCTGATGGGCCGGGTGATCCCGTATTCCCGAGCGATAAAGCCACGGATGCCGTTCACGGCCTCCTTGGCCAGCCCCTGGCCGGAAAATTCATTGAAAATAACCCAGATCAGCTCCGGCTCAGGATAGCCGTCGGGCTGCTGCAGACCGGCCACGCCCATGACGGTGCCATCCGCCTTGTCCGTCAGCATCCACAGGCCAAAGCCCCGCAGCGCCCAGTGCCCGATCCCGGCGCAGAGCGCCTGCCAGGTATGCGCGCGCGGATTAGGCCCACCGACATAGCGGGAATCGTCGCTGGAAAAGAACGCATCCAGCGGATCGATATCTGTCAGGACGCCGCCGCGCAGGTGGATGCGTTTGGTGTCGAATTCGGGGATTTTGATATCGGTACTCATCACTCTGCTCCCGCCGGGTCGGGGTGCCGGTAGATCAGGCAGGGTTCGCCCAGCAGTTGGATTTCCTGTTCCACGGTTGCACCAAGGCGTTCCGCCACGGCACGCGACCGCATGTTCTCGGGGTGAATATGAGAGATCAGCGGACCGATCCCCCAGGTCTTGTAGGCAAATGGCCGGATGGCGCGGGCGGCCTCGGCGACATAACCCTTGCCTTCGGAGCCGAGATAGACGTTCCAGCCGATCTCCGGCTCGGACCATCCAAGATGATGCACGATGCCGACGCCGCCGATGTTCTGTCCCGTGGCGCGATCTTCCAGCGTCCAGAACCCGTAACCGTGCCACATCCAATGGCCGATGCCGCGCGTAAAGGCCTGCCAGACATGGAAATCCGAGGCATCCGGCCCACCGATGAATTTCGTCCGCTCCGGATCCTTCCGGAAAGCGGCGAAATTCTCAAAGTCCGAGCCTTTGGGGCCGCGCAGGATCAGCCGCTCCGTCTCGATCACGGGGACGGGGATCTCATGAACCGGGGTGAGGCGGGGCAGGGTCATGCGGCGCTCCGGTGACGGTAAACGAGATCGTCGGCATCATGGGCCTCTGCCGTATCATCGCGATGCGCGCCCAGACGTTCCGCCAGCGCGATGGAACGGGCATTGTCGCGGTGGATATAGCTCACGAGCGGCGCATCCGGGCGATCCGCCACGGCCCAGTCCCGTGCCATCGTCGCGGCACGGAAGGCGAGCCCCTGACCTTCGAACCCGTCGAAGAGGATCCAGCCCAGCTCCCGTTCCGCGAAATGCGGCGGCTGGGTCACGGCGACCTGCCCCGCGAGCCGCCCGTCGGGCGTCTCGACGGCCCACCCGCCCTGACCGCAAAGCGCCCAGCTTCCGACCTCGGAGGCGAACCCATACCACAGATGCGAGCGATTCCCGGGCCCATCGACATAACGCGCGCGCGGCGACTGGAAGAAGTCCCAGAAGGCATCCATGTCAGCCATCCGGTGCGCCCGCAGGGTCACGGTGCCATCGCTGAGGGTCGGGGCGATCATGCGTAGGCCCCCATACCGCCATTCTCCAGCGCATCCGGGCCGAGGTGGCGATAGACATGAACCAGACCGAAGCGGACATGATTGAAATCCGCATCGCGGACCGCCCCGAGACGTTGCGCCACACGGGCAGAGGCGGAATTCTCCGGCGCCACCAGACTGATCACGGTGTTCCAGCCAAGCACATCATAGGCATAGGCGCGCGCGGCCGCGGCCGCCTCCGTCGCATAGCCCTTGCCCTCGTTTCCAGCGTAGAGATCCCAGCCGATTTCAGGCTCCGGCCAGCCTTCCGGGTTCCAGAGACCGACCATGCCGATCGCCCGGTCGTCGCCGGTGACAGTGACAGTCCAACGGCCGTATCCGCAGAGCGTCCAGTGCCCGATCTCACAGGCCAGGTGACGCCAGACCTTCTCGCGATCCATCGGGCCGCCGACAAACCGGGACCGATCGGATGCGTAAAACTCCGTGATCGTGTCCAGATCGGAGAGTTGAGGGCCGCGCAGGGTCAGCCGTTCTGTGGTGAGGACAGGGATCGGCATCATGCGAAACCTTCCATCAGCTTACGCCCTGCATGGGTGCGCGGCATATGACGCCAGATGCGGAAATCGCCGGCCCGCGGATGACAGAACATGCCCTCCCGACGCGCGCCCAGCCGTTCAACAAGCCGGACAGAGGGCTCATTGTCGGGGTCGACCAGCGAAATCACCGTTGGCCAGTGCCGTTCGACAAATAGCCAGTCCAGGACGGCGCGGGCAGCCTCCTGTGCGATGCCCCGGCCCACAGCGTCTTCGGTCAGGTTCCACGACAGTTCCGGCTCGGGCCAGCCGCGCGGAAACCATGGCCCGACGAGCCCGTAGAGTTCTTCTGACTCGCGCGATGTGACCGCGAACATGCCATATCCGCGCAGATGCCAGTGGCCGATGATCGTGGCAACGGACCACCAGATCGCCTCGTCATCCGGATCATTATCCAGAAACTTGGGCGAGCTCGGCAGCAGAAATGCCCCCGCGGCATCGAAATCCGGCCCGGCAGGACAGATCAATCTCAGCCGCTCGGTTTCGATCACCGGAAAGAGGGGCGCCGCCGCAATCATTTCTTTTTGCCAAACCCGCTGAGACCCGGCGGCAGCGCCGCGCCACCAAGACCGGGCAGGCCTTTGCCCATGCCACCCATGCCGCCCGGCATCTGGCCCATCTGCTTTGCGGCCTTTTCCAGTGCTTTGGGGTCCATCGCCGCAGGGTCCATCCCCTCCGGCATGCCGCCGCCCTTTCCGAACATGCCTTTCATGGCCTGTTTCAGCATGCCGCCCTTGCCCATCTTCTTCATCATATCCGCCATCTGGCGGTGCATCTTCAGCAGCTTGTTCAGATCGGCCACATCCATGCCGGACCCCGCCGCGATCCGCTTCTTGCGGCTGGCCTGCAGGATCTGCGGATTGGCCCGCTCCATCTTGGTCATCGACTGGATCAGCGCGATCTGCCGCTTGAGAATGGAGTCGTCGAACCCGGCCTCTTTGACCTGGCTCGCCATCTTGCCCATGCCGGGCATCATCCCCATGACGCCTTCCATGCCGCCCATCTTGAGCATCTGCTCCAGCTGCATCTTCAGATCGTTCATGTTGAACCGGCCCTTCTGGAACCGCTTCATCATCTTTTCGGCCTGTTCGGCCTCAATCGTCGCCTGCGCCTTCTCGACGAGGCTGACGATATCCCCCATCCCGAGGATACGGCCCGCGATCCGGTCCGGCTCGAAGGTCTCCAGCGCCTCCATTTTCTCGCCCAGGCCGACAAAGCGGATCGGCTTGCCGGTCACTGCGCGCATGGAAAGCGCCGCACCGCCGCGCCCGTCGCCATCCATCCGGGTCAGCACCACGCCCGTCACGCCAATCTTGTCGTCGAACTCCGTCGCGACGTTCACGGCGTCCTGGCCAGTCAGCCCGTCAACCACCAGAAGCGTTTCGCGGGGTTGCGCCACGTCGCGCACAGCGGCGGCCTGGGCGATCAGCTCCTGGTCGATATGCAGCCGGCCGGCAGTATCCAGCATATAAACGTCATAGCCACCCATCGCCGCCTGGGTCTTGGCGCGCTTGGCAATCGCAACCGGATCCTCACCCTTCACGATCGGCAGGGTATCCACGCCGATCTGCCGCCCGAGGATCTCCAGCTGTTCCATCGCCGCCGGGCGGTTCACGTCGAGCGAGGCCATCAGCACCCGCTTGCCCTCCCGCTCCTTCAGCCGCTTGGCCAGCTTCGCGGTGGTCGTGGTCTTGCCCGACCCCTGCAGGCCGACCATCAGAATGGGCGCCGGCGGATTGTCGATGCGCAGCTTGCCCGGATCGGCCTCCGGGTCGCCGGCCAGCACATGCACCAGCTCGTCATGCACGATCTTCACGACCTGCTGGCCCGGCGTCACCGATTTGGTGACGGCCTGCCCGGTTGCCTTGTCCTGCACCGCCTTCACGAAATCCCGCGCCACCGGCAGCGAAACATCCGCCTCCAGCAAGGCCACCCGCACCTCGCGCAGCGCGGTTTTCACATCCTCGTCGGAGAGCGCGCCCTGCTTCGTCAGCCGGTCGAAGACGCCGGAGAGGCGGTCGGATAGATTTTCGAACATGCCCCGGCCCTCCTTAGGCCTCTGAATGACAATGTCCCCGATGTGGGCGGGGACGGCGATGCGAACAACCCGTGACCGGCATTGAAACCGGAGCAAAGACCAACGGCACCAGTGGGCGCGTCGCGCTGACTGATGGCGATCCCGGCAAAGGCCATGGGACCGGAATCACGATAGACTCCGGGTATTGACGGGCCGTTTAGGCCCCATAACCCTTGCTGTCAAGGAATCCGGGCGAACAGGATTACACAGCTGTGACGCAGGGGACCGTTGCCAACAGAACAAATCCTACCAGTTTCATCTTTCCGGAAATACTCCGGGGGGTGAATTGAGCCGCAGGCTCAAGAGGGGGGCAGCGCCCCCCGACCCGGTCGGCCGCCGCAAGGCGGTCGACACTCAGGCAAAATCATCAGGCGAAACTGCCGTTCGATCTCCAGGCGTTCCGGATCTCGGTCTGGATCGCCACGGCCGCCGCACGCGGGTCCTCGGCCTTCCAGACCGGCCGCCCGACCACGACGTGATCCGCCCCGTCCTTGATCGCGACAGCAGGCGTCGCAATACGCTTCTGATCCCCCTTATCCGCACCCAGGGGCCGCACCCCCGGCGTCACGATCAGCCGCCCCTCCGCCTCCGGCAGCGCCCGGATCGCCGCGGCCTCCTGCGGCGAACAGATCACGCCGTCCGCCCCGGCTTCCAGCGCCCGCGCCGCCCGCTCCACCACCAGATCGCGCGGGGTGCCCGGCACGATCAGGCTCGCATCTAGGTCGCCCCGGTCCAGCGAGGTCAGGATTGTCACCGCAAGAATCTTCGTCTGCGACCCGGAGGCGCCTTCACGCGCCGCCCGCACCACATGCGGGTCTCCATGGACGGTCAAAAAATCCAGATCGAACTGCACCAGCCCGCGCACCGCCGCCTCTACCGTCGCGCCGATGTCAAAAAGCTTCATGTCGAGGAAGATGCGCTTGCCATGCTCCTGCTTCAGCTCATTGGCCAGCGCCAGACCGCCGCCGGTCAGCATGCCCAGACCGATCTTGTAGAAGCTGACCGCATCGCCCAGGGTCGCGGCCAGTTCGAGCCCTGCAACGGCATTCGGCACATCGAGCGCAACGATCAGCCGGTCTCTCGGGTCGGGCGGGGTTTCGGGGGAACGCTCAGCGGCAAGGGCAGTCATCGGCAACCTCCGGCAGGATTTCCCGCTTGTTGCGCCGGACGTCCCCCGCGTCAACCCTGCTATGCCGGGTAGTCGCCGGAATTCAGGCCGCGCGGCCCAGCAACCGCTGCCAGAGCGCCTCTGTCGCGGCCATGACTTCTGTCGGCACATGGGCGGCCAGCACATTCTCGGGCCGGTGCGACCGCAGCCCGCGATGGTCGCGGGAATGACGGCGCATCGCCATCTCGGCCAGCGATTTCTTGACCGACCCCATCTCAAGATCAAGCGATGCGCGCAGGGCGCAGGGGTAGGTATAGACCTCGCCGGCGTCGGTAATGGTCACGCGGGCCTCGAAGGCCCGGCTGGCGGGATTATAGGTGACAGTTCGGATTTCGGGCGTGATCGTGGTCATCGGACCCTCCTTCTGCTTCATTTCCCCATATGGGGGAGCCTCGAGGGAAAAACACCCGATCTGGTGCTGAAGTTCCCGAAATCCCGCTCACATCGGCTTGAACCCGCTCAGATCGCTCCCCATCTTGGTCGTGAGGTTCCACGGCACCATGCCTCTCGAGGGTGGTCCAAGAGGAACGCTTTTGAAAAGGAGAACAGCCATGGACTTGAGCAAGTTCACGGAACGGGCGCGGGGATTCATCCAGGCGGCCCAGACGATCGCGATCCGCGAAAATCATCAGCGGCTCACCCCCGAACATATCCTGAAAGCCCTGCTGGATGACCCCGAAGGTCTGGCCAGCAACCTGATCGCCAAGGCCGGCGGCAATGCCAAATCCGTCGTTCAGGCGGTCGAGGCCGCGCTGAAAAAGATCCCCGCCGTCACCGGCGATGCGGGGCAGGTCTACATGGACAATGCCACCGTCCGCGTCATCGCGGAGGCCGAAAAGGTCGCCGAAAAGGCCAAGGACAGCTTTGTGCCCGTCGAACGGGTCCTGACCGCGCTTGCGCTGGTCAAATCCCCGGCCAAGGATGCGCTGGAGGCCGGCGGCGTGTCGGCCCAGAAACTGAACGAGGCGATCAACGACGTGCGCAAGGGCCGGACCGCAGACAGTGCCAATGCCGAAGACACCTTCGAGGCGCTGGAGAAATATGCCCGCGACCTGACCAAGGCCGCCGAGGAAGGCAAGATCGACCCCATCATCGGGCGTGACGACGAAATTCGCCGCTCCATGCAGGTCCTGTCGCGCCGCACCAAGAACAACCCGGTCCTGATCGGGGAACCCGGCGTCGGTAAAACGGCGATTGCGGAGGGCATGGCCCTGCGCATCGTCAACGGCGACGTGCCCGAAAGCCTTAAGAACAAGAAGCTGCTCGCGCTCGACATGGGCGCGCTGATCGCCGGTGCGAAATATCGCGGTGAGTTCGAAGAGCGCCTGAAAGCCATCCTGAAGGAGATCGAGACCGCCGCGGGCGAGATCATTCTCTTCATCGACGAGATGCATACGCTCGTGGGTGCCGGCAAAACCGACGGCGCGATGGATGCGGCCAACCTGATCAAACCGGCGCTTGCCCGCGGGGAGCTGCACTGCATCGGCGCCACCACGCTCGACGAATATCGCAAATACGTCGAAAAGGACGCGGCGCTGGCACGGCGGTTCCAGCCGGTTCAGGTGGATGAGCCGACGGTGGAGGACACGATCTCCATCCTGCGCGGCATCAAGGAGAAGTACGAGCTGCACCACGGCGTGCGGATCAGCGACTCTGCGCTGGTGGCTGCCGCGACGCTCTCGCACCGCTACATCACCGACCGCTTCCTGCCCGACAAGGCCATCGACCTTGTGGACGAGGCCGCCTCCCGTCTGCGGATGGAGGTGGATTCGAAACCTGAGGAGCTTGACCAGCTCGACCGCCAGATCCTGCAGATGCAGATCGAGGTCGAAGCGCTCAAACGCGAGGATGACCAGGCCTCCCAGGACCGTCTCGCCACCCGCGAAAAGGAACTGGCCGACCTGCAGGAACGCTCGGCCGAGATGACCGCCAAATGGCAGGCTGAACGCGACAAGCTGGGCGAGGCACGTGCGCTGAAGGAACAGCTCGACCGCGCCCGCGCCGATCTGGAAATCGCCAAGCGTCAGGGGGATTTGGCAAAGGCCGGAGAGCTCTCCTACGGCGTCATCCCGCAGCTGGAGAAACAGCTGGGCGAGGCCGAACAGCAGGAAGCCGAGGGCGTCATGGTCGAAGAGGCCGTGCGGCCGGAGCAGATCGCCCAGGTTGTCGAACGCTGGACCGGTATCCCGACCTCCAAAATGCTGGAGGGGGAGCGCGAGAAGCTCTTGCGCATGGAAGACGGGCTGCACAAGCGTGTCATCGGCCAGAATGCCGCCGTGCATGCCGTGGCCAATGCCGTCCGCCGGGCCCGCGCGGGTCTGAACGATGAGAACCGGCCGCTGGGCTCCTTCCTGTTCCTCGGGCCGACCGGCGTCGGCAAGACGGAGCTGACCAAGGCCGTGGCGGAGTTCCTCTTCGACGATGACAGCGCCATGGTGCGGATCGACATGTCGGAATTCATGGAGAAACACTCCGTGGCCCGGCTGATCGGTGCCCCTCCGGGCTATGTCGGCTATGACGAGGGCGGCGTGCTGACGGAGGCCGTGCGGCGGCGTCCCTATCAGGTCGTGCTGTTTGACGAGGTCGAAAAGGCCCATCCGGACGTGTTCAACGTGCTGCTGCAGGTGCTGGATGACGGCGTGCTGACCGATGGTCAGGGCCGCACCGTGGACTTCAAGCAGACGCTGATCATCCTGACGTCGAACCTTGGCGCCCAGGCGCTGAGCCGGCTGCCGGACGGCGCGGATGCGGGCGAGGCCAAGCGCGACGTGATGGATGCGGTCAAGGCCCACTTCCGGCCGGAATTCCTGAACCGTCTGGACGAGATCATCGTCTTTGACCGTCTGGGCCGGGCCGATATGGGCGGCATCGTCGAAATCCAGATCGGCCAGTTGGTCAAACGTCTGGCCGGGCGCAAGATCAACCTGCAGCTCGACGACGGCGCCAAGACATGGCTGGCGGACGAGGGCTATGACCCGGTCTTTGGCGCCCGTCCGCTGAAGCGGGTGATCCAGCGCGCTTTGCAGGATCCGCTGGCAGAGGCGCTGCTGTCCGGGGACATCAAGGATGGCGATACGGTTCCGGTCTCCGCCGGGGCGGATGGCCTGCTGATCGGCGACCGGCTGGGCACCTCGGGGCGCAACAAGCCCGATGAGGCCACGGTCCACTGACCTGCCCCATATGAACAACGAAACCCGCCGGGCCCCACCCGGCGGGTTTTTTCTTGGACCGCCGCCGCAGGGAACGTCCCGCCTGCCGCCCGCGTTAACCCGGGCCCCGTAAAGGAGACCGATATGAAACCGCTTCTTCCGCTGACCGGCGTTGCCCTGCTGGCTGCCTGCATGCCGGAGACCCAGCCTCCGCCGACAACATCCGCCGGGATACCAGAGGCCATTCAGGGCCGCTGGGGTCTGTCAGCCAATGACTGCAACCCCGCCATGGCCGATGTGGCCAAGGGGCTGATGGTCGTGGGTGGCACCACGCTCACCTTCTACGAATCCCGCGGCACACTGACCGCCCTGACCAAGGCAGAGTCGACCCGGATCGAGGGTGATTTCAGCTTCACCGGGGAGGGCATGAGCTGGACGCGCCAGATGGTGCTCGACGTGCAGAGCGGCGGCGATACCCTCATCCGCCGCGACTATGGCGACGACGCGATGCCCGGCCCGCTGAAATACACCAACTGCGCCACGCTCTGAAGCGTCACGCAAAGGGCCCGCCGGATTGCTCCGGCGGGCCCTCGCAACTCTGACCGCGAAGATCAGCTCTTCGGCATCAGAACGCCGTCGATGACGTGGATGACGCCGTTGGAGGCCTCCACATCCGGCATTACGACGGTGGCTTCGTTCACCATCACGCTGTCACCCAGCGATACCGTGATATCCTCACCCTCGACCGTTGCGGCCATCATGCCATCGCTCAGATCGGTGGACATCACCTTGCCCGGCACAACGTGGTAGGTCAGGATTTCCGTCAGTTGGTCCTTGTTCTCGGGCATCAGCAGGCTGTCGACGGTGCCCTCGGGCAGGGCAGCAAAGGCCTCATCCGTGGGGGCGAAAACGGTATAGGGGCCATCGCCCTTCAGCGTGTCGACAAGGCCTGCGGCCTCGGCAGCGGCCAGCAGGGTGGCGAAATCGCCGGCCTCGGTCGCGGTTTCCACGATATCCTTCTTGGCCATATGGCTTTCCGCCAGCACGGGGCCGGACATCAGGGCGGCGGCTGCGGTGAGGGTCAAAAGCGTTCTGCGAAACATGGTCTGTCCTTTCGGTTTCAAAAAATGCCGGTGAATTTCCTGTGGCATCGCAAGGGCTACGGCGGGGCGGACCGCGCGGATGATCATCACGTTGACGTGGAGGCAGGTTGACCGGGGCCGGATCGGCCTAAGCTGCCCGCCGCTCAGGTTTCCACTGACAATCATGTGACGCCAGAGCGGATAATTTCTCCGGTCGCGCCAACTTGCGCCTCGCGCGCGCGCGCGAGCTATACTATGTCACGCATCTGCAGTGGGGAGGCGGCAGGCACTGCCCGCCAACCAACTGATTATCGAAAGAAACCCGAACGCGATGTCTTGTCGCCTTCACACTCCCGCGCCAAGGTGGCCGGGCGGGCGGCCATGCGGCAGCATCCCTTCGGCCGCCCCGCAGCGGTCAGGAGTTGGACATGGGCATTATCGGTACAATCCTCGAATACCTCGCATTGATCTTTGTGCTGGCCATTGGCCTGGCCCTGATCGCTGTGCTGGTCCTGTTCGTCCTCGACCGCTTCCAGACCGGCGACGCGGTGCGCCGCAATTACCCGGTGATCGGCCGCTTCCGCTATCTCTTCTCCACGTTGGGCGAATTCTTCCGCCAGTATTTCTTTGCCATGGACCGGGAGGAGATGCCCTTCAACCGGGCGCAGCGCGACTGGATTTACCATTCCGCCAGCGGCAAGAGTAACACCGTGGCCTTCGGCTCTACCCGCAATCTGTCGATCCCGGGCACACCGATCTTCGTGAACTCCGCTTTCCCGCCGCTGGACGACCAGTTCGCCATCACCAAGCCGCTGGTGATCGGGCCCTATGCCAAGCAGCCCTTCAACGCGCCCTCGATCTTCAACATCTCTGGCATGTCTTACGGCGCGCTCTCCCGCCCGGCGGTGGAGGCGCTGAGCCGGGGCGCCAAGAAGGCCGGCGTCTGGATGAACACCGGGGAAGGGGGGTTGTCGCCCTATCACCTGTCGGGCGGCTGCGACATCGTCTTCCAGATCGGCACGGCGAAATACGGGGTGCGGGACGAGGACGGCAATCTGTCGGACGAAAAACTGCGGGAGGTCGCGGCCATCCCTGAGGTCAAGATGTTCGAGCTGAAGATTGCCCAGGGTGCCAAGCCCGGCAAGGGTGGCATCCTGCCGGCGGAGAAAGTCTCCGCCGAGATCGCGGCGATCCGCGGTATCCGCAAGGGAGAGGCCAGCATCTCCCCCAACCGCCATCCGGAGATCCGCTCGTTCAGCGATCTGCTGGACCAGATTGCCCATATCCGCCGGGTGACGGGCAAGCCGGTGGGGTTCAAGACGGTGATCGGCTCCTCCGACACCTATGAAAGCCTCTTCCAGCTGATCCTTGAACGCGGCGCCATCCATGCGCCCGACTTCATCACCATCGACGGTGGGGAGGGCGGCACCGGCGCCGCGCCCATGCCGCTGATCGACCTCGTCGGCATGCCCCTGCGGGAAGCTCTCCTCAGGATGACCGACATGCGCGACCGCTTTGGTCTGCATGACCGCATCCGCATCATCGCCTCGGGCAAGCTGGTGAACCCGTCGGACGTGGCCTGGGCCATCTGCGCGGGCGCGGATTTCGTGACCTCCGCGCGGGGGTTCATGTTCTCGCTGGGCTGCATCCAGGCGCTCAAATGCAACAAGAACACCTGCCCCACGGGCATCACCACCCACCAGCCGCATCTCCAGCGCGGCCTGGTGCCGGAGCAGAAGTTCGAGAAGGTCGCGAACTTTGCCCTGCAGATGATCCACGAGGTGGAGACGATCGCCCATTCTGTCGGCGTGAACGAACCGCGCCGGATGCGCCGCCATCATGTGCGGGTCGTGCAGGCCAATGGCGAGTCGGTGCTGCTGTCGCGGATGCGCCCCAGCCATGATGCGGGTGATGTGAATAAGGCGCGGGTCTGATCGCCGCCGGTTAAATTATTTCAATCACAGCACGGTGAGTTGAGAACAGGTCATTTTGTTGAAACCGCACCCTGCTTTACCTCGTAGATTAGGTAACACGCAGGGAAAGCGGAGGTACGACCATGGCCCGACTGTTCAGGAGCCCAGACTTTAAACGCCGGTTCAAGGACCGCGACGTGACGGATGAATCCCTCTACCTCAACCGTCGCCAGATCATGGCCGGCGCCGCGGGGCTTGGGCTCGGCTCGATCGCAGGCCCCGCATTGGCGGCGCCCGAGGGCCTGGAGCCCAACTCGTTTGAGGATATCACGAACTACAACAACTATTATGAGTTCGGCACGGGTAAGACCGATCCGGCCGCGAATGCCGGCACCCTGACCACCAGCCCCTGGACGATCAAGATCGACGGCATGGTCGACAACCCCGGCGACTACACGCTGGAGGACATCCTGTCGAAGGCGCAGGTGGAGGAACGTATCTACCGCATGCGCTGTGTCGAGGCCTGGTCCATGGTCATCCCCTGGAACGGATTCGAGCTGAAATCGCTGCTCGACCGCGCGGGTGTCCAGTCCGGCGCGAAATATGTGGCCTTCCAGACGCTGGAACGCCCGGAGGAGATGCCGGGCCTGCGCTACCCCGTGCTGCGCTGGCCCTATCGCGAGGGCCTGCGCCTGGACGAGGCGATGCATCCGCTGACCATCCTCGCCACCGGCATCTACGGCAAGGACATCCCCAATCAGAACGGCGCGCCGATCCGGCTGGTCGTGCCGTGGAAATACGGCTTCAAGGGGATCAAATCGATCGTGCGCATCACCCTGCAGGAAGACGAACCCTTCACCTCCTGGTCCGACGCGGCGGTGCAGGAGTATGGATTCTATTCCAACGTGAACCCCGAAGTCAGCCATCCACGCTGGTCGCAGGCCTCGGAACGGGTGATCGGGTCCGGGCTGTTCGGGTCGCGGCGCAAGACGGACATGTTCAACGGCTATGGCGAAGAGGTCGCGAGCCTGTATGCCGGCATGGACCTCAAGAAGAACTACTGAGAGGCGCCGAAGAACATGTCGTGGATCGCGCGGTCGGGCAGGAAGGTGAACCCGCCCGCAATGACCAGAGCGCCCACAAAGAGAAAGATCATGGATCGCCGGTGCGCCTGCACCCTGTGCGTGCGGGCGGTCCAAATCCCGTAAACGATCACGATCAACGTCAGTGTCGACAACAGGTGGATCGCCGAAAACGGCCCGAAGGTCCGGATCGTATGTATCCAGAAAGACGTCAGGGCCACGACCGCCATCAGGCCCAGCCAGACATAGCCGGCCATCCTGTGCCGCCGCGTGCCTTTGCGCAGCGCCATCTGAACAAGGCCAAGCAGGAAGGCCATCACGGCCAGTATAGTGTGAATGACGGCCACCGGGCCTTCAGCAAGAAGCGGAGCAAGTGACATGGCATCAACCGAAGCAAAACGGGCAGGATCGAAAGGTCTTTGGTCCAGCATGACAGATTCGGTGAATTCCGCCCTGCGGCAGGTACCCGCATGGCCGTTTTATGTAGTGGGGGCCATTCCCCCGGTCTGGCTCTTCTATACTGGCTTGACCGGCGGACTTGGCGTCGATCCGGTCAAGGCCATGGAACATCAGATGGGGGAATGGGCGCTCTGGCTGCTGATCGCCGGGCTCTGCATCACCCCGCTGCAGCGCTATGCCGGCATCCGTCTTTTGAAGTTCCGCCGCGCGATTGGCCTGCTCGCCTTCTTCTATGTGCTGGCGCATTTTCTGATCTGGCTGGTGCTCGATGTTCAGATCGTGTCCCAGATTCTCGCCGACATTGCCAAGCGTCCGTATATCACCGTGGGCTTTGCGGCCTTCGTGCTGCTGATCCCGCTCGCCGTGACCTCCAACAACTGGTCGATCC